>NC_015684.1:0-2400000 GCF_000218565.1 Afipia carboxidovorans OM5
TCTTCCGAAGAATGGCGGGGTCGTCTCAGGACCGCATCTTGGGACCGCAACCAACCAATCAATCAGAAACGTCAAACTGGAAAAGTAAATCGCAATGGGAATGGCAGAGGGCACCGAACAGGATCGTTGGAGCAGGGTGAAGGGGCGCCTGCGCTCAAGTGTCGGAGAGGATGTGTATTCGAGCTGGTTCGCACGCATGGATCTCGAACGGATCGGCGGCGAGAGCGTGCATCTGTCGGTGCCGACCCGTTTTCTCAAGAGCTGGATTCAGGCCCATTACGCCGACCGCGTGCTGAGCTGCTGGCAGGCGGAGATGCCGGACATCCACCGCATCGATCTGACCGTGCGCACGCCGGTCCGCGTACCCGCCGCCGTCAAAGACGCCAAGGCGACCATCGAGGAGCGCCTGACCGAGCACGACCATCGCGCTCATCACGAGTTGCGCGCGGTCGCAACCGTGCCGGTCTCGACAAGCCATGACGCGCTCGGCGGCTCGCCGCTCGACCCGCGCCTCACCTTCGCGACCTTCGTCGGCGGCCGCTCCAACACGCTGGCACTTGCCGCCGCACGTCAGGTCGCCGAAGGCCGCCGCGGCGACAACGTGATGTTCAACCCGCTCTACATCCATGCAGGCGTCGGCCTCGGCAAAACGCATCTGCTGCAGGCGGTGACATGGGCCGGCAATACCTCCGAGCGCAAGGTGCTCTACCTCACCGCGGAAAAATTCATGTACGGCTTCGTCGCCGCGCTGAAGACCCAAACCGCGCTTGCCTTCAAGGAAGCGCTGCGCGGCATCGACGTCCTCGTGATCGACGATCTGCAATTCCTGCAGGGCAAATCGACCCAGGCCGAGTTCTGCCACACGCTGAACGCGCTGATCGATGCCGGCCGTCAGGTGGTGATCGCAGCCGACCGGCCGCCGTCCGACCTGGAAAGCCTCGACGACCGTGTCCGCTCGCGTCTCGCCGGCGGTCTCGTGGTCGAGATGGGCGCCCTTGGCGAAGAATTGCGCCTCGAAATCCTCAAATCGCGCGTCACCGCGGCACGCGCCCACCATGCGAGCTTCGAAGTCCCCGAGCCGGTGCTCGAATATCTCGCCAAGGCCATCACCCATAACGGCCGCGATCTCGAAGGCGCGATCAACCGCCTGCTCGCCCATTCCAAGCTCAACGCCACCTCGGTGACGCTGGAGATGGCCGAGCGCGAGGTGCGCGACCTGATCCGCCCGCAGGAGCCGCGCCGGGTCAAGATCGAGGACATCCAGCGCGTCGTCGCGCGGCAGTACAATGTCAGCCGCTCCGACCTGCTGTCATCGCGCCGCACCGCCAACGTGGTGCGCCCGCGTCAGGTGGCGATGTACCTCGCCAAGACGCTGACGCTGCGCTCGCTGCCCGAGATCGGCCGCCGCTTCGGCGGGCGCGACCACACCACGGTGCTGCATGCGGTGCGCAAGATCGAGGCGCTGGTCGCCAAGGACATCGCGCTCTCCGACGAGGTCGAATTGCTGAAGCGCCAGTTGCAGGAATGATAGGAAAACCCGTCGCAAGACGGGTGTCCCTCTCTTGCGTCGCGCCGCCAATCACGGCACCTTAACCGCCCCCGCGGCGGGGCCGGACCTTCGGGTCCGGTCGCGTCCGGCTTCAACCGGCGCCGTTCCGGCTGCCCGGTTCTCCAAACGATCGCTCGCAGGCGGAGTGTCATGAAAGTTACGGTCGAACGCGCGCAACTGTTGAAGTCTCTCGGCCACGTCCATCGCGTGGTGGAGCGCCGCAACACCATTCCGATCCTCGGCAACGTGCTGATCCGCGCCGAGAACGCCAAGCTGAGCCTGAAGGCCACCGACCTCGACCTCGAAGTCACCGAGACGCTGCCGGCGGAGATCGCGACCGGCGGCTCCACCACCGTGCCCGCGCATATGTTCTACGACATCGTGCGCAAGCTGCCCGACGGCTCGCAGATCGTGCTGGAAAGCGACGGCGAGCGCGCCGTTCTCGCGATCCGCGCCGGGCGTTCGCGCTTCACGCTGCAGACGCTGCCGGAAAGCGATTTCCCCGATCTCGCCGCCGGCGAGATGACGCATTCGTTCACGCTCACGGCCGCCGACGTCAAACGCCTGATCGACCGCACGCAGTTCGCGATCTCCACTGAGGAGACCCGCTACTACCTCAACGGCATCTATCTGCATGCCGCAGGCTCGGCCGCGGAGCAGACGCTGCGCGCGGTTGCGACCGACGGCCATCGCTTGGCGCAATTCGACCTGCCGCTGCCCAAGAGCGCGGCCGGCATGCCGGGCGTCATCGTGCCGCGCAAGACGGTCGGCGAGGTGCAGCGCCTGATCGAGGACACCGAGGCCGAGATTGCCATCGAACTGTCGCAGGCGAAAATCCGCTTCACGCTCGCCAATGTGGTGCTGACCTCGAAGCTGATCGACGGCACCTTCCCCGATTACGGCCGCGTCATTCCGCAGAACAACGAGAAAGAGCTCGTCGTCGACAAGCGCGACTTCGAGGCGGCGGTCGATCGCGTCTCGACGATTTCGAGCGAGCGCGGCCGCGCGGTGAAGCTCGCATTGTCCGCGGGCAAGCTCGTGCTCTCGGTGGTCAATCCGGATTCCGGCAGCGCCACCGAAGAGCTCGAGGTCGAATACGCCTCCGATCCGCTCGATATCGGCTTCAACTCGCGCTACCTGCTCGACATCGCCGCCCAGATCCAGGGCGAGGCCGCGGTGCTGAAGCTCGCCGACCCCGGCTCGCCGACGCTGGTGCAGGACAAGGCCAACCGCGACGCGCTCTACGTGCTGATGCCGATGCGGGTGTGAGGCATCTTCCCCTCTCCCCTTGTGGGAGAGGGTGCCCTTGCGAAGCAAGGGCGGGTGAGGGGTTCGATGACACAGGAGCCGCATCACCGCCCGATCGCAAAACCGATTCGCAATTTTGCGAAACATATGCGGCACACACCGACCGATGCCGAAGCCGCCATGTGGCAGCTCTTGCGCCATCGACAATTGACCCGCTTCAAATTTCGCAGGCAGGTGCCCTTCCAGAACTACATTCTCGATTTCGTCTGCTTCGAAAGAAGGCTGGTGATCGAGGTGGACGGTGGCCAGCACAGCACGTGCATCAATGACGAAAGACGGGACGCCGCGTTAGCCGCTCAAGGGTTCCGAACGGTGCGTTATTGGAATAACGACGTGTTGCAGAATTCATCCTCCGTTCTTGAGGATATAATCGCCAAACTTGCTGGCAAAAACGAATAACCCCTCACCCGGCTCGGGTCTTTCGACCCTCGCCACCCTCTCCCACAAGGGGAGAGGGAAGAAGACCTCCGCATTCCATGATCCCCTCCCGCATCCTGCGCCTCAGCCTCACGGAATTCCGCAGCTATCACGCGGCGAGCGTGCGGCCGCAGAGCGACCTCGTGGTGCTGGTCGGGCCGAACGGTGCGGGCAAGACCAATTGCCTCGAGGCGATCTCGCTGCTCGCGCCGGGACGGGGCCTGCGCCGCGCCCGGTTCGAGGACATCGCCAACCGCGCGGGCGACGACGGCGACGGCTCTTGGGCGGTGTCGGCGGAAGTCGAAGGCGCGCTCGGGCTCGCCACGCTCGGCACCGGCATTGACGCGCCGTCAGCCGAGGGCGGCAACGCCAAGCGCCGCGCGCGGATCGACCGCGAGGCGGTCTCCTCTGCCAGCGCTTTCGGTGAGCACTTACGCATGGTGTGGCTCACGCCCGCGATGGATGGGCTGTTCACCGGCCCAGCCTCCGAGCGGCGGCGCTTCTTCGACCGCCTCGTGCTCGCCATCGACAAGGATCATTCCTCGCGCGTCTCGGCGCTGGAGCGCTCATTGCGCTCGCGCAATCGCCTGCTGGAGGATCGCAATTTCGATCCGCACTGGTGCGAGGCGATCGAGCGCGAAACCGCCGAGCTTGCCGTTGCGGTTGCCGCCCAGCGCGGCCACACGCTGCGACGCCTCGCCGGCATGCTCGCCGCGCGCGGCGCGACCTCCGTATTTCCCTCCGCGCGCATCACGCTCGACGGCTGGATGGAAAACGCGCTGATGAGCGAGCCTGCGACCGCCGTGGAAGATCGCTACCGCGATATCCTGCGCAAGAGCCGCCTGCTCGACGCCGCCGCGGGCCGCACGCTGAACGGCCCGCACTTGACCGACCTGCATGTGATCTATGCGCCGAAGAACATGCCCGCGAAGGAAGCCTCGACCGGGGAGCAGAAGGCGCTCCTGATCGGTCTCATCCTCGCCCATGCGAGTCTTGTGGCGGAGATGACCGGCATCGTGCCGCTGCTTCTCCTCGACGAAGTGGTCGCGCATCTCGATCCGCGCCGCCGCGCCGCGCTGTTCGACGAACTTGCGACGCTCGGCGGACAGGTCTGGATGACGGGTGCGGACCCGGCCGCGTTTGCCGAGGCAGGCAGCCGCGCCGAGCGGTTTGACGTCGAGGATGGGGCGATCACGCCGCGCGGGTGATTTGAACCTCGCCCCGCTTGCGGGGAGAGGTCGACGCGAAGCGTCGGGTGAGGGGCCTTTTGCAGATGCCTCAGCGCGCTCCGCAACCCCTCACCCCGACCCTCTCCCCGCAGGCGGGGAGAGGGGGCAAAAACGCCCTGCCGCATAGCTGCGAATCAGGCTTTTTACGTCCCTCCGAAAGGCGCCTTTCAGGCCTTGAAACAGGGCCAAAAAATACTAGTTTATCAATAACTTGATGGCACCCACTTTGTCCTAGGCGCAGGCCCTGTTTCGTGGCACAAAATGACGTTTCGCGCTCTCCCTCCGGCGAGGCGCGCGCATCTGCGATCCGCAAAGGTTTTTCATGAGCGAACCCGCCCGTCTGCCGACCCCCGACCTCACGGTCGCGGCTGCTGAATATGGCGCCGAATCGATCCGGGTGCTGAAGGGCCTCGATGCCGTGCGCAAGCGCCCCGGCATGTACATCGGCGACACCGATGACGGCTCCGGTTTGCATCACATGGTCTACGAGGTCGTCGACAACGCGATCGACGAAGCGCTCGCGGGCTATGCCACGCGCGTCGAAGTGATCCTCAATCCGGACGGCTCGGTGACGGTGCGCGACGACGGACGCGGCATTCCGACCGACATCCACAAGGGCGAAGGCATCTCCGCGGCCGAGGTCATCATGACCCAGCTCCACGCCGGCGGAAAGTTCGACCAGAATTCCTACAAGGTCTCCGGCGGCCTGCACGGCGTCGGCGTCTCGGTCGTCAACGCGCTGTCGAGCAAGCTCGCGCTGCGGATCTGGCGCGGCGGCAAGGAACACTACATCGAATTCCAGCACGGCGACGCGGTGGCGCCGCTCGCCGTGGTCGGCGATGCCGGCGGCAAGCGCGGCACCGAAGTCACCTTCCATGCCTCGCCCGAGACCTTCACCCATATCGAATATGATTTCGATACGCTGGAGCATCGCCTGCGCGAGCTCGCGTTCCTCAATTCCGGCGTCAACATCCTGCTCTCCGACATGCGCCACGCGGTCGAGCGGCGCGAAGAGCTGCATTACGAGGGCGGCGTCGAGGCGTTCGTGAAATTTCTCGACCGCAACAAGAAGGCGGTGGTCGACAAACCGATCGTGATGCGCGCCGAACAGCATGGCATCACCGTCGAGGTCGCGATGTGGTGGAACGACAGCTACCACGAGAACGTGCTGTGCTTCACCAACAACATTCCCCAGCGCGACGGCGGCACGCATCTCGCGGGCTTCCGCGGTGCGCTGACGCGCCAGATCACCGGCTATGCCGAGGGCATGGCGAAGAAGGAAAAGATCGCACTCACCGGCGACGATTGCCGCGAAGGCCTCACTGCCGTTCTGTCGGTGAAGGTGCCGGACCCGAAATTTTCCTCGCAGACCAAGGACAAGCTCGTGTCCTCCGAGGTTCGCCCGGTGGTCGAGAGCATCATCAACACCGCGCTTTCGGCGTGGCTGGAAGAGCATCCCACCGAGGCCAGAACCATTGTCGGCAAGGTGATCGAGGCCGCGGCCGCGCGCGAGGCTGCGCGCAAGGCCCGCGATCTCACCCGCCGCAAGGGTGCGCTCGATATCGCCTCACTCCCCGGCAAGCTTGCCGACTGTCAGGAGCGCGATCCGGCGAAGTCCGAACTCTTCATCGTCGAGGGCGATTCCGCGGGCGGCTCCGCCAAGCAGGGCCGCAATCGCGAATTCCAGGCGGTGCTGCCGCTGCGCGGCAAGATTCTCAACGTCGAGCGCGCGCGCTTCGACAAGATGCTGTCGTCGGAGCAAATCGGCACGCTGATCACCGCGCTCGGCACCGGCATCGGCCGCGACGACTTCGATCTGTCCAAGCTGCGCTATCACAAGATCATCGTGATGACGGACGCCGACGTCGACGGCGCTCACATCCGCACGCTGCTGCTGACGTTCTTCTTCCGGCAGATGCCGCAACTGATCGAGGCGGGCCATCTCTACATCGCCCAGCCGCCGCTCTACAAAGTAACGCGCGGCAAGTCCGAGCAGTATCTCAAGGACGAGCGCGCGCTCGAGGATTATCTGATCGAGACCGGCCTCGACGATTGCGTGCTGCGGCTCGCGACCGGCGAGGAACGCAAGGGCCGCGACCTGCAGGCGCTGGTGGAGGATGCCCGCACCATCCGCGGGCTGCTCGCCAACATTCACTCGCGTTACAACCGCAGCGTGGTCGAGCAGGCGGCGATTGCCGGCGTTCTCAACGCGCGCGTCACCGGAAATCCGGAGACGGCACGGGACGCCGCCGATTACATCGCCAAGCGCCTCGATGCGCTTGCCGACGAAGTCGAGCGCGGCTGGAGCGGCACCTTCACCGAAGGCCAGGGCTTCCTGTTCGAGCGCACCGTGCGCGGCGTCAAGGAAGTCGCCACCATCGACGACGCGCTGCTGTCCTCGGCCGAAGCCCGCAGGCTCGACGATTTCGCTGCCGCGCTGCAGGAAACCTTCCCGCGTAGCGCGATATTGCGACGCAAGGACACCGAGACGGCGATTCACGGGCCGGTCAGCCTGTTCGAGGCAGTAACCGAAGCCGGCCGCAAGGGTGTCGCCTACCAGCGCTACAAAGGTCTCGGCGAGATGAACCCCGAGCAGTTGTGGGAGACCACGCTCGACACCAACGCCCGTTCGCTGCTGCAGGTGAAAATCCGCGAGGTCGATGCCGCCGACGACATCTTCACCAAGCTGATGGGCGACATCGTCGAGCCGCGCCGCGAATTCATCCAGGACAACTCGCTCGACGCCAACGTCGACGTCTGATTCGCCGCATCGCGCCATGGGCGGCGGCGTCATCACGCCGTCGCCACATTATCTCGCGCGAATTGCGCGTGACACAATTCTGCCATGACAACGAAACGCGCAGAATCGCGGCGTTTCCGCACGGGCTTTAGTCTAAATCTGCCCTTCTCGCGCAGTCCGGCGATCGATGTATAATCACGCGTCCTACCAGAGGAGCCGCGCGATGAGCTGGATGCCTTCGAACGATCCGATCCTCGGCGACCCGCACACCTGCGACGCGCTCGAACTTGTCATCGTGCCGCGCACCCGCGACCTCGGCGACGGATTCGCCGTTCGCCGCGCACTGCCGCACGGCAAGCGACAGATGGTCGGCCCCTTCATCTTCTTCGATCATTTTGGGCCGGTGCAGTTCATCGCAGGCCAGGGCATGGACGTGCGCCCGCATCCGCATATCGGTCTCGCCACCGTGACCTATTTGTTCGACGGCAGCATCATGCATCGCGACAGCGAGGGCCACATTCAGGAGATCAAGCCCGGCGCAATGAATCTCATGACCGCGGGCCGCGGCATCGCCCATTCCGAGCGCACGCCCGACGTGCCGCGCGCCAACGGTCAGCGCATGCTCGGCCTGCAAAGCTGGATCGCGCTGCCGCAGGATCGCGAGGAGATTGCACCTTCCTTCCAGCACTACAGCGCCGACAGCCTGCCGCTCGTGCGCGACACCGGTCTCTCGGCGCGAGTCATCGCGGGCAGCGCCTTCGGTGCAACCTCGCCTGTTACGCAAACCTCTGAATGGTTTTACGTCGAAGTCAGCCTCGATGCGGGCGCGCAGGCGCCGCTCGATGCCGATCATGAGGAGCGCGCGGTCTACCTCGTCGAAGGCGAAGTGGAGATCGCGCATGAACGCTATGAGGCGCCACGGCTTCTGATCTTCCGCCCCGGCGATCGCATCACCATCAACGCAATAACGCCGACAAAAATGATGTTTCTCGGCGGCACCGCGCTTGAAGGGCCGCGTTACATCTGGTGGAATTTCGTCTCCTCGAGCCGCGAACGCATCGAGCAGGCGAAGCAGGACTGGAAAACCGGCCGCTTCGCCCACGTGCCCGACGAAACGGAGTTCATCCCACTGCCGGAATAGCCTGCTGCAAACCCATCATCCAGCGGAGACGTCCGACCGATGCCAAGCCTGACATTCGACCGCGCCTTTCTCACCAATCTCCTCAGCACCTTGACCGATCGCGGGCGCGACCTGCTCCGCGGGCTGACGCAAAGTGCCGCCCCGCGCATCGCCGATGGCGAACTCGCCGAGCTCGGCCAAACCTTGCTGTCGCGACGCGGCGAAGCAACCGGCGTTGCACTCGCGCAGGCTCTGCTCGCGGGCTACGAGGTGGCGACGCCCGAACAGCGGCTCGCGTTTCTCGAAGCGCTGGCCGAGATGTTCGGGCCCGAGAGCGAGGCGATCGAGCGCGCCATCGAGACCATCCGTGCCGACGGCATGACACCTGCCGCCGTCAGCGCGCTGCATGATGCGGCCGAGCCCCGCCGCCAGGAGTTGATCCGCCGCCTCAATCTCGCGCCGGGCGGCACTGCCGCGCTGGTGCGGATGCGCGAGGAATTGCTCGGCCATGTCAGCGAGCATCCGCTGCTGCGGGCGGTCGACAATGATTTCGTCCACCTGTTCGTCTCGTGGTTCAACCGCGGCTTTCTGGTGCTGCAGCGGATCGACTGGACCACGCCCGCTAACATTCTGGAAAAGATCATTCGCTACGAAGCGGTGCATGCGATCCAGAACTGGGACGACCTGCGCAGCCGTCTCGCTCCACCCGACCGGCGCTGTTACGGCTTCTTCCATCCGCGCCTCGTCGATGAGCCGCTGATCTTCGTCGAAGTCGCGCTGACCAAGGAGATTCCCGCCGCCATCGCGCCGCTGCTCGATCCCGACCGCGTGCCGATCGATCCGCAGCAGGCGACGACCGCGGTGTTCTATTCGATCTCGAACACACAGCGCGGACTGAACGGCATCTCGTTCGGCAACTTCCTCATCAAGCAGGTGGTCGAGGATCTGAAGCGCGAACTGCCGAACCTCACCACTTTCGTCACACTCTCGCCGGTGCCGGGCTTTGCCGCATGGCTCGCGCGCCAACGCGCCGACGAGGCCTCGCCCGTACTCGATCCTGCCGACAAGGATGTTCTCAGCGTGCTCGATCAGCCGGGCTGGACCGACGACCCTGCAACAGTCGACAAGATCAAGCCAATCATGCTTGCGGCAGCCGCGTTCTATTTTCTGGAGGCGAAGGACAAGCGAGGCCGCGTCGCTGATCCGGTCGCGCGCTTCCATCTCGGCAACGGCGCGCGGCTGGAGAAGCTCGACTATCTCGGCGACACCTCAGGCAAGGGCCTGAAGCAGTCGTACGGGCTGATGGTGAATTACTGCTACGACCTCGACGACATCGAGAGCAATCACGAAGCGTTCGTCGAGAAGGGTATCATCGCGGCATCGACGGCTGTGCGCAAAGCACTGCGCACCCGCGTGGCGGGCGCTGCGTAGTTATAGCGCGCTTATAGAGATCGCTCAGGCCGCGCCAGAGAGATAGGCCTCGCGGCGGCCGATCATGCGCTCGGCAGCGATCTTCGCCGCTTCCCGAGTGCCGGTCGCGCAAAAGCGATATTCGAGATCGGGCAGCACGATTGCATCGCGTCGGATGAAAAACGACTTCAGCGTACGCGAAGGCGCCGTTACGCGCGCCAGCGCCTCGGCAATGTTGTCGACCGCACCGAACGCAAACAGCGCACCGGTCGCGACCATACGCACCTCGTAAATACCGGGGCCGATCGGCGCTTCAAGCCGATCGCCGCGCGCGGCCGTCGGGTAGCGCTTCCATTCGCCCCATGTCGTAATCATCGTGTCCTCGGACCGGTTAATTCAAAACGCTGCAATCCACCTGTGAATGCGCGGTTCAACGCCATCGCATTCATTTGGTTCCGGATATGGCGATTGGCCGCGCCCCCTGCAAGGGCGTCTTCGACTTCCGGAGGGTGTCGAAAACCGCTCTTAAACCGGCAATCCGTGCTGCTGGGCAAGCTCTTTCAATGAAGTCTGCGGCCGCGCGCCAATGTGCTGGATCACTTCTGCGGCAGCGAGCGCACCGAGACGCCCCGCCTGCTCGTAACCGACGTTGCGCACGAGACCGAAAAGAAAACCCGCGGCGAACAGATCGCCCGCGCCGGTGGTATCGACCACGCTCTTCACCGGAGACGCCGGCACCGCGGTAACGCCCTCCCTGGCGACGACGACGCAGCCCTTCTCGCTGCGGGTGACGACGCCGAGCGTAACATCGCTACGCAGCCGCGCCAGCGCCGCATCGAAATCCTTTGTATCGTAGAGCGACTGCAACTCCGCTTCGTTGGCGAAGATAAGATCGACGGTGTTGTTACGCATCAGGCCTAGAAACTCGTCGCGATAGCGGCCGACGCAAAAGGCATCCGACAACGTCAGCGCGACCTTGCGGCCGTTTGTGTGCGCGATCTGCGAGGCTTTGACGAAGGCCTCCTTCGCGTCCTTCGGGTCCCACAGATAGCCTTCGAGATAGACGATGGACGCGGCTGCGATCTCGTCTTCCTCGATGTCGGAAGCGGAGAGCATCTGCGCTGCGCCGAGATAGGTGTTCATGGTGCGCTCACCATCGGGCGTGACCAGAATGTAGGAGCAGCCGGTCGCCGGCCCATCGTTTGCAGCCTTGGTGCCGAAAGCGACATTGGCGCTGCGGATATCGTGGGCGTAAAGCTCGCCGATCTGATCGTTCTTGATCTTGCCGACATAGGCGGCGCGCGCACCGAGTTGCGCCACACCGACGATGGTGTTCGCGGCCGAGCCGCCGGAGACCTCGATCGCCGGGCCCATGTCCTTGTAGATCGCCGCCGCCTGCGCCTCGTCGATCAGCGCCATCGCGCCTTTGGTCATACCATGGCCGGTGAGGAAGCTGTCATCCACCCGCACCAGAATGTCGAAAAGGGCGTTACCGATGCCAAGGACATCGTATTTGGCGCTGCTCATTAATATTAATCCTGCGGGCTGCGGCCGAAACCGGCTAAAGCTGATAAAAGGCGGGGTTCGCGATGGACTTCGCGCCAGCGCGACCTATCACGACAACGCCCTCGCCAGCAAGCAGCCGAACTTTCGACCCATTCCAAGACACCTTCAAAGACACTGATTTCAAGACTCCGATGATCCGCCACATTCTCACGGTTTCCGCCGGCACGCTGATCTCTCGGGTCCTCGGCTTTCTGCGCGACACGCTGATCGCGGCGCTGCTGGGCGCGGGGCCTGTGGCGGATGCGTTTCTGGTCGCGCTGCAGTTCATCAATGTCGCCCGCCGCGCACTCTCGGAGGGCTCGCTCAACGCCGCGCTGGTGCCGGGCTATCTGCGGCTGCGCGACAATGAAGGCGTGATCGCCGCCACTGCGTTTGCCGGCGAGGTGATGGGCAGCCTCTGCCTGATCCTGATCGGCATTGCCGTGGTGTTCACCGGTGTGATGCCGCTCGTGATCGCGGTGATGGCGCCGGGTTTTGTCGGCCACGACACCATGCAGCTTGCCGTCACCGATGCGCGGCTGATGATGCCCTACTTTGCTTTCGTGGGCCCGACTACGGTGATGATGGGCGTGCTCAATGCCGAGCGGCGCTTTCTGCTCACCGCGTTCTCCCCGGTTCTGTTCAACCTGATGATGATCGCGGTGATCCTGACGCTGCTGGTCTGGCGGCATGATCCGCAGGCCTCCGCCACCATCATTGCAGGTGCAGTCGGCGTTGCCGGGTGCTTCCAGATGGCAGTGCTGATCCAGCGCCGGCCATGGCGCGCCGGCCTCGCTACGCCGTTACGCATCTCCTTCAGCCCGCGAATCCGCGCCTTCTTCCGCAAGGCGGTGCCCGGCATGATCGCCAATTCCGGGCCGCAGTTTCTGATCGTCGCGGGCGCCATCATCGCCTCCGGCGCACCGGCCGCGGTGTCGTGGCTCTATTTCGCGAACCGCCTGATCGAGCTGCCGCTCGGCATGGTCGGCGTCGCGATGGGCACCGTGTTGATGCCGGAGTTCACGCACGCGATTCAGAACGACGACCGCGCAGCGCTGACCCACGCGCAATCGCGCGGCGTCGAACTCGCATTGGGCCTCGTGCTGCCGGCAACGCTCGGCCTCATGCTATTGAGCCAGCCGATCGTCGGCATCCTGTTTCAGCACGGCGCGTTCACCGCCACGGACACGGCCGCAACCGCGGAAGCACTGTCGGTGCTGGCGCTCGGCCTTCCCGCCTATGTGCTGGTGAAGGTGCTGGCGCCTGCGTTCTTCGCCCGGGAGGATACCAGAACTCCGCTGCTTGCAACGCTGGCCGGCATTGCACTCGCGGTCTCCGTTGGCCTTCTCGTCAGCCACACATTCGGCGTTGCCGGCATTGCCGCGAGCATCTCGCTCGGCGCATGGGGCTGCGCGGCGCTCCTGCTGTGGCGCGGCGCCACGTCGTTCGGCTTCTCGATCGACGCCGCCGCGCGCAGGCGGCTGCCGCGCATCGCGCTCTGCGCGGCGATCATGGGAGCCACGCTTTTCACCTCGCAGTATTTCGTCGCGCCGGTGATGGAAACCGCGCCGTTCTTCACCCGCCTCACCATTCTCGGCGGCATGGTGGCAGCCGGCATTTCGTTCTACGGGCTACTGCTCGACCTCTTCAACGTGGTGAGCTGGGGCGAGGCGTTCGGCGACTTGCGCGAGAACGGGACGCGTGGCAAGTGAGCGGCGGAAGCGGCTCCCACCACATGGCGCTTCCACGGGAACGACATCATGACAGCAATCCAGCGGGTTTTTTCAGGCGTCCAGCCGACCGGTAATCTGCACCTCGGCAATTATCTCGGCGCCATCGCCAATTTCGTGAAGCTGCAAGAGACGCACAACTGCATCTACTGCGTTGTCGACCTGCACGCCATCACAGTGTGGCAGAACCCGGATGAGCTCACTCACAACATCCGCGAAGTGACCGCGGCGTTCCTTGCGAGCGGCATCGATCCCGACAAGCATATCGTGTTCAACCAGAGCCAGGTGGCCGAGCACGCCGAGCTCGCCTGGGTGCTGAACTGTGTCGCCCGCCTCGGCTGGCTGAACCGCATGACCCAGTTCAAGGAGAAGGCCGGCAAGGATCGCGAGAACGCCTCCGTCGGGCTTTACGCCTATCCGAACCTGATGGCGGCCGACATTCTGGTCTATCGCGCGACCCATGTTCCGGTCGGCGAGGACCAGAAGCAGCATCTCGAGCTTGCGCGCGACATCGCACAGAAGTTCAACAACGACTTCTCGGAATCGATTGCCGCCAAAGGCTATGACGCAAAGTTCTTTCCGCAGCCGGAGCCGCTGATCACCGGCCCCGCGACGCGCGTGATGAGCCTGCGCGACGGCTCGAAGAAAATGTCGAAATCCGATCCTTCGGATTATTCGCGCATCAATCTGACCGACGATGCCGACGCCATTGCCCAGAAGGTCCGCAAGGCCAAGACCGATCCCGAACCGCTGCCCTCCGAGGAAGACGGCCTCAAGGCGCGCCCCGAAGCCGACAACCTCGTCGGCATCTATGCGGCGCTCGCAGGCCGCACCAAGGCGGACGTGCTGCGCGAGTTCGGCGGCGGGCAGTTCTCGACCTTCAAATCGACGCTGGTCGATCTCTCGGTCGACAAGCTCGGGCCGATCGGCAACGAGATGAAGCGGCTGATGCAGGACCCCGCCCATGTCGATGCGGTGCTGGTAAAGGGGGCCGGGCGCGCCCGCGCCATCGCCTCCGAGACCATGAAGGCGGTCAAGAATATCGTCGGTTTCGTGCAGGCCAAATAGCCGCACCGGCGTCCCAAGCGCCTTATCCGTAACCTTATTTCGGGGTCGCCTATCGCAACCCGACCTTGACCGTGATTTCTCCGGCGCCATCTGTTAGGAGAAGATATCGCAACCGATCGCGCCGGCCTTGAACCGGCGATGCGTTGGAGACACCCATGTTCATTCAGACGGAAGCCACCCCCAATCCTGCCACCCTGAAGTTCCTGCCCGGCCGCCTCGTGATCGAGAGCGGCACGATGGAGTTCACGGACCGCGACAGCACCGCGCGCTCGCCACTTGCCGCCAAGTTGTTCGACATTCCCGGCGTCACCGGCGTGTTCTACAGCTCCGATTTCATCACCGTCACCAAGGGCGAGGGCGACTGGCAGCACCTCAAGCCCGCGATCCTCGGCACCATCATGGAACACTACATGTCCGGTGCGCCGATTCTCGCGGACGGTGCGAAGCCGGACGCCGGTCCTCACGCCGAAGAATTCTTCAACGAGGCTGACGCCGAGACGGTGACCATCATCAAGGACATCATCGAGACCCGCGTCCGCCCGGCGGTTGCCAGCGACGGCGGCGACATCACCTTCCGCGGCTTCAAGGACGGCATCGTCTTCCTCGACATGAAGGGCTCGTGCTCGGGCTGCCCGTCCTCGACCGCCACGCTGAAGCACGGCATTCAGAACCTGCTCAAGCATTTCGTGCCGGACGTCGTCGAAGTGCGGCCGATGTAGCCTTTCGCCTGAGGCAGAATATAGAGATTTCAGGATGGCCGGGCTTGACCCGGCCATCTATTTTTCTGAATGCTTGCGGCCTCGCCAGGGCGTCGTCAGGGCTTTTTGCCAAGGTTGTCCGGCCCGCCGCTTCATCAGAACTTTCGGTCGATCTCCGATCATGCTCGTTCTCACCATCGACACCGCGCTGGAAGCCTGTGCCGCTGCGGTGCTCGACACCGAGACGCAGGAGTTTCTCGCCCGCGAGAGTCTGCTGATGAAGCGCGGCCATGCCGAAGCGCTGATGCCGCTGATCGCCGAGGTGATGAAGAAGGCCGGCATCGGTTACGCCGCGCTCGACCGCATCGCGGCAACCGTCGGCCCCGGCAGCTTCACCGGTCTGCGGGTCGGCATTTCGGCCGCGCGCGGGCTTGGCCTCGCGGCGGGACGTCCCGTCGTCGGCGTCACCACACTCGCTGCCTTCGCAGCACCCGTGATCGACTCCCAACACGAAAGCCCGGTGCTCGCCGCCATCGATGCCCGCCATGATCACGTCTACGCGCAGGCGTTTTCGGCGGAGGGCGAAACTCTCATCAAACCCGCCATCATGCCGGTTGCGGACGCCGTTCGCGCTGCACGATTTGGCCCGCCGCACATCGTGGGCAATGCTGCATCCCTGCTCGCGGAGCGATGGCCGGAGCAATTCGAGCCGCCGGCCGCCGTGCATCAGCAAGCGGCACCCGACATCGCATGGGTGGCGTGGCTCGGCGCCAACGCCGACCCTGCGGAAGCCCCGCCCCGGCCCTATTATCTGCGCGCGCCCGACGCCAAGACCAAGGCCGAGCTGGCGCAACGCCAATGACCGGCCTCGTCGCAAAATTCCGCTCGCTGTTTTCGTCACGCGGCGATGCGGCGACCGAACCAGCGAATTTACGTGACGCACCGGCCTTCGCGCGGCTGCACAAGGCATCTTTTCATCGCGGCTGGGATAGCGGCGAGTTCGAGCAATTGCTTGCCGACCGCAGCGTGCTCGCACACCGCCTGCGCCAGGGGCGCACGGTCGTCGGTTTCATCCTTTCGCGCATGGCGGCCGATGAAGCCGAGATTCTGTCGGTTGCGATTGCGCCAGATCAACGCGGCCGCGGTCTGTCGCGCGGCCTTCTCCACACACATCTTGGCTATCTCGCAGGCCTCGGCATCCGTACGGTTTTTCTCGAAGTTGAGGAAAACAACGCACCTGCGCGCGCGCTCTACGCACGAGCAGGTTTCCAAATCGTCGGCCGGCGCGAGCGCTATTACAAGGATGACAGCGGCGTTCAGCTCAATGCCATTGTGATGCGCCGCGACTTGTCGTGACCGCTCCAGAATGGCAAAATAGCACCCATGGTAGTCGTGAAACCTTCCCCCGTGTCCTCTTCGACGGATATTGAAGCGCGCTGCGCTGCCACCGGCATGCGCATGACCGAGCAGCGACGCGTCATCGCCCGCGTGCTTGCCGATTCCACCGACCATCCGGACGTGGAAGAGCTCTATCGCCGTTGCGCCGCGCTCGACGACAAGATTTCGATTTCGACGGTGTACCGCACCGTCAAGCTGTTCGAGGATGCGGGCATCATCGAACGCCACGACTTCCGCGAGGGTCGCGCGCGTTACGAGCAGGTGCCCGACAATCATCACGATCACCTCATCAACCTGCGCGACGGCAAGGTGATCGAATTCACCTCCGAACAGATCGAGAAATTGCAGACCGAGATCGCCCGAAGCCTCGGCTATCGACTGGTGGATCACCGGCTGGAACTGTACTGCGTCCCGCTCGACGACGATAAAACCTGACATTTCCGAGCTTTCCGGCGGATTTTGACCTCGGCCATAGCTGGATTCGAGCCTTGATCCGCTATATTTGAGGCCTGCGCGCGAAAGGCGCTGCCTTTTGCCCGCTGAAAACTCGAACCGGTGATCATGACGCCGCCGCGCAAGCTGCACATCAAGTCCTACGGCTGCCAGATGAACGTCTACGATGCGCAACGCATGGTGGACACGCTGGCGCCTGAGGGATTCGTCGAGACGGCCGATCCCGCTGAGGCGGATCTCGTCATTCTCAACACCTGCCACATCCGCGAGAAGGCATCGGAGAAGGTGTTTTCCGAGCTCGGCCGCCTGCGCGTGATTAAGGAAGAGGCAGCGCGCACCGGGCGCGAGATGAAAATTGCGGTCGCCGGATGCGTGGCGCAGGCCGAAGGCGCGGAAATCACCCGCCGCGCCTCGACCGTCGATGTCGTGGTTGGCCCGCAGAGCTATCACAATCTGCCGAAGCTTCTGGCGAAAGCTCGCGACGGCGCGCCCGCCATCGAAACCGAATTCCCGATCGAGGATAAGTTTTCCGCGTTGCCTGCGCCGAAACCTGCAGCGATCCGCGCTCGCGGTGTCTCGGCCTTTGTCACCGTGCAGGAAGGTTGCGACAAATTCTGCACCTTCTGCGTCGTACCCTACACCCGCGGCATGGAAGTCTCGCGACCGGTTGCCGACATCGTGGCCGATGCGAAGCGGCTTGCCGAGAACGGCGTGCGCGAACTCACGCTGATCGGCCAGAACGTCAATGCCTACCATGGCGACGATGAGAACGGCCGCACCTCTTCGCTCGGCCGCCTGTTGCATCGTCTTGCGATGCTTCCCGGCATCGCGCGGCTGCGTTATTCGACAAGCCACCCGCGCGACGTCGACGACAGCCTGATCGAGGCCCATCGCGACATCCCCGCGGTGATGCCGTTCGTACATCTGCCGGTGCAGTCCGGCTCGGACCGGATTCTCGCGGCGATGAACCGCAAGCACACTGCGGCCGATTACATCCGCACCATCGAGCGGTTCCGTAAAGTGCGCCCGGAGATCGCGTTCTCGTCGGATTTCATCGTGGGTTTTCCCGGCGAAAGCGAGCAGGACTTTGCCGACACCCTCGCACTTGTCACGCAAATCGGCTACGCTGGCGCCTATTCGTTCAAGTATTCGCCCCGTCCGGGTACACCGGCGGCCGACATGCAGGAGACGGACACGGCTTTGGCGGTTCCAGCAGCGGTGATGGACGAACGCCTGGCTCAGCTCCAGGCCTTGATCGACGCCCAGCAGGCAAGCTTCAACAGGGCCGCGATCGGCCGCACCGTCGAGGTGCTGTTCGAGCGAGCCGCGCGCGAACCCGGCCAGATCGTCGGGCGCACCGCTTATCTGCAGCCGGCACATGTCATGGCCTCTCCTGACATCATCGGCAAAGTTTTGCCGGTCACGATCGACAGCCTCGAGCGTTACAGTCTCAAGGGCCGGCTTGCCTCTGAGGAAACTGCGGTTGCCTCTCTCCGATCCACGCAACGGGAGTCTGAAACCTTTGCCTAAAAGCGCAGCGGATTCACCCTCACTCGCTCCCGGCCGCAAACCCGATCGCGACCTTCCACAACCTCCGGAAACACAGATCGTCGTCGCCTTCGACGACAATCGCGCCGCCTCCGCGCTGGTCGGGCCTTATGGCCAGCATCTCGCGCTGATCGAACGCCGCCTCGGCGTGGTCGCAGATTCGCGCGGCAACCACGTCACCATCGCAGGCTCGCGCGACGGCTGCGATGCCGCGCGGCGCGTGCTTGAGGCGCTCTACAAACAGGCGCTCACCTCCACCGACGTCAGCCAGGGCGATGTCGAGGGCGCTATCCGCGCCATTCTCGCGCAGGGCTCGCTGTTCGATTTCGATCCGCGCGTCGGCAAGACGGCGTTCGAGGAGCTTAATTTGCGCAAGCGACCGGTGCGCGCCCGCACTGCTGCACAGGATGCCTACATCCGCGCGCTCAAGCGCAATGAACTCGTGTTCGGCATCGGCCCCGCCGGCACCGGCAAGACCTGGCTTGCGGTTGCGCGGGCATGTCAGTTGTTCGAGCGCAAGGAAGTCGATCGCATAATTCTCTCACGTCCCGCAGTGGAAGCAGGCGAGCGACTTGGTTTCCTGCCAGGCGACATGCGTGAGAAGGTCGATCCTTATCTGCGGCCGATCTATGATGCGCTCTACGATCTGATGGATGCGCGCATCGTCGAGCGCGCGCTGCAGAGCGGCGAGATCGAGATTGCGCCGCTCGCCTTCATGCGCGGGCGCACGCTGACCAACGCCGCGATCATTCTCGATGAGGCGCAGAACACCACCTCGATGCAGATGAAGATGTTCCTGACGCGCCTTGGCGAAAACAGCCGCATGATTATCACCGGCGATCCGAGCCAGGTCGACCTGCCGAACGGCCAGCAGTCCGGCCTTGCGGAAGCCTCGCGCCTACTGGCCGGTGTGGAAGGCATCGCGCAGGTCACGTTCGCCGCTGAAGACGTGATCCGCCATGAGCTCGTCGCGCGCATCGTCGCGGCCTATGAAGGCGGTGCGCCGCGCAGTACGTCGCAGGCCAAGCCGTGACATTTACGAAGATGACAGTCTGACGCCATGCCGCTTCCTCCTACCGCCGATGTTCTGATCGCGGCCGATTGCTGGAAGGCCGAGGCTGAGGCCGAATCCATCGTGCAGAACGCCATCGCGACCGCGGCGACCTTCGTCACACTGCCAGCCGAGGCGACCGAACTTGCGGTGATGCTGACCGACGACGCGAGCATACGTGATCTCAATCGCGAATGGCGCGGCCAGGATAAACCGACCAATGTGCTATCGTTCCCTGCCGCGCCGTTGCCCGGCAATACGACTCAGGACGGCGTGCCCTTGATGCTCGGCGATATCGCGATCGCCTATGAGACAACGCGCCGCGAGGCCGAGACTGACGCAAAACCTTTTCCGCACCATCTCAGCCATCTTGCCGTTCACGGCTTTCTCCACCTCCTCGGCTACGACCATATTGAAGATAGTGAGGCCGAGGTGATGGAAGAGCTCGAGCGGCGCATTCTGGCGAAGCTCGGCATTGCCGACCCCTATCTCGCCAACGATCAGGTGACGTAAGTGACGACGGACCAAGAGCCTCCGGCTGCAACGCCTTCCTCGAACACCACGCTGCCGGTGCCGGTCCAGCATGGGGAAGTGCTGCGCCCGACGGCCGACTCATGGCTGCTGCGCGCGATCCGTTCGCTGTTCGGCTGGAAGGCAGGCTCCGCGCGCGCCGACATTCAGGTTGTGCTCGACGCCAGCGCGCCCGACGAGACGAGCTTCACCGCGGCCGAGCGCACCATGCTGCGCAATATTCTCGCGCTGCATGACCGCCGCATTGTCGACGTCATGGTGCCGCGCGCAGACATCGTTGCCGTACGGCGCGATATTTCGCTCGGCGAGCTTACCTCGCTGTTCGAGAGCGCGGGCCATTCGCGGCTTGTCGTTTACAACGACACGCTCGACGAACCCGAGGGCATCGTCCATATCCGCGACCTCGTCGCCTTCATCGCCTCGAAGGCCAAGGTCGATCCCGAGGTCAACGCCAAGCGCAAGAAGCCGTTTCCCGCAGGTCTCGATCTCAAATCCGTCAATCTCGCGATCCCGCTCTCCGAGACGCTGATCATGCGCGAGCTGCTCTACGTGCCGCCATCAATGCCGGCGATCGATCTGCTGGCGCAGATGCAGGCGACGCGCATTCATCTCGCGCTGGTGGTCGACGAATATGGCGGCACCGATGGCCTCGTCTCGATCGAGGACATCGTCGAACAGATCGTGGGCGAGATCGACGACGAGCACGACAGCGACGAGGCACCCTCCGTGGTGCGCCAGCCGGACGGCTCCTTTATCGCCGATGGCCGCGCCAGCCTTGACGACGTCAAGGCCGCCGTCGGCGACGCGTTCAACACCGGCGAGGCTGGCGAGGAGGTCGACACCCTCGGCGGCTATCTCGTGAACCAGATTGGTCGCTTTCCGGTCCGCGGCGAGATCATTCCCGGCCCCGGCAATTTCGAGGTCGAGGTGCTCGACGCTGATCCGCGCAGGATCAAGCGCGTGCGCATCGCCATTCGCAAGGATGAGGCGAGCCCGCGCCAGCCGCGCGACGCGCGACGGCGTGATGCTTCCGACTCCTCCAGCAAACCGGCACCATCCACCGGCGAAGACACGGGCTCCCCATGAGCGTGGCTGCCGACGCCCTGCACTCGACCGCGCGCACCACCATCCTGAGCTGGGGCTGGCGCCGCGCGGCCATTGCCTGCGGCGCGGGCGCACTCTCCGCCCTCGCAATGGCGCCGTTCAACGCTTGGCCGGTGCTGTTTCTCACCTTCTCGGTGCTGGTGTGGCTGATCGATGGCGCCGGCCATGGCCGCCGCGGTATCATTACTGCCGCGATCGCCGGCTGGTGGTTCGGCTTCGGCTATTTCGTCGCCGGACTTTACTGGATCGGCAACGCCTTTCTCGTCGACCCCGAGACATTCGCGCCGCTCATGCCGCTTGCGGTGATCGGACTTCCGGCACTGCTTGCCTTGTTCATAGCGTTCGGCTGCGCGCTTGCACGCTTGATCTGGACTACGGACTGGTCGCGAGTACTCGCACTTGCGCTTGCGCTGACCGCGAGCGAATGGCTGCGCGGACACATCCTGTCCGGCTTTCCTTGGAATCTGTTCGGCTATGCGCTCGCCGAACCGCTCGCGATGGCGCAGATCGCCTCCGTCATCGGCATCTGGGGCATGACGTTCGCCACGATTGCGGTCTTCGCAAGCCCCGCGATCCTGATCGATGATCGTAACCGCACGCAGCGGCCATGGCTGCCGCTCGCTCTCTCGCTCGCGCTTCTTGCGGCAAACGCGGCCTACGGCGCGCTGCGGCTCGACCGCAATCCAACAGAGTTCGTCGATGGCGTGAAACTGCGCCTGATGCAGCCGAACCTGCAGCAGGACATGAAATTCAACTATGCCGCGAAAGACGCGGTCGTTGCCAAATACCTCACACTATCGGACCGCGCCACCGGCCCGCAGACGAGCGGCGTACGCGACGCCACAATTCTGATCTGGCCAGAATCGGCGTTTCCATTCTTTCTCACCCGCGAGCCGGCCGAGCTTGTGAAGATCGCGGAATTCCTACCTTCGCACACCACGCTCCTCGCAGGCGCGGTGCGCGCGCCGAATCTCTCGCCTGCGGTGCGGCCGACGCGCGCCTATAATTCGATCTACGCCATCAACCATGACGGCGATATTCTTTCCGTCTACGACAAGCTGCATCTCGTGCCGTTCGGTGAATACCTGCCGTTCCAGACGATGCTCGAGAAGCTCGGCTTCCAGCAACTCACCAAGATGCAAGGCGGCTTCATCGCAGGCTCACGCCGATCGCTGATGACGATTCCCGGCGCACCGCCGATGCTGCCGCTGATCTGCTACGAGGTTGCCTTTTCGGGACAGATCGTACCCGACGGCGCGCGACCCGGCTGGATCGTCAATCTCACCAATGACGGCTGGTTCGGCATCAGCACCGGCCCCTATCAGCATCTTCAGCAGGCGCGTCTGCGTGCGATCGAGGAAGGCCTGCCGATCGTGCGCAACGCCAATACCGGAATTTCCGCGGTGATCGATCCGCTCGGGCGCGATGTCGGCCATCTCGCACTCGGGCAGGAAGCCGTGCTCGATTCCGCATTGCCAACTGCGCTACCGCCCACGATCTTTTCGCGCTGGCAACATGCGCCACTCGCCATCATGATCGTGATCGCAGCGCTCGTCGTATTCGTCCGACGACAACGCAGCTAGTTGTCTATCTGGTCAATTTGGAGAAAACTATCGGATGAGGCCATACCAGATCGGCCTCGACCATGGAAATCAGCCGATATTATCGATGCTCGAACCCATCCGGTCCTTGTCTTGTGTACATGTTGCGACCAAATGGATCAGAGTGGAAATTTGACGGCGGCCCGAAAAGTATCTTACTCGAAGTAGATCGTATCCTGAACAACACACGATCTGTTCAACAGATTGAACTTATCGGCGGACTCTTGGGGGTGCTCGGTGATGTCGGCAAAAACGCCAAACCCGGTCGACAAGTATGTCGGCAGCCGCGTGCGGATGCGCCGCATCATGCTCGGACTGAGCCAGGAGAAGCTTGGCGACGCGCTCGGCCTCACCTTCCAGCAAATTCAGAAATACGAGAAAGGCACCAATCGCATCGGTGCGAGCCGTCTGCATCAGATCGCCGATATCCTGCAGGTGCCGGTGTCATTCCTGTTCGAGGGCGGCCCGAGCAGCAACGTCATACTCGACGGGCTCGGCGAGGCGCCCTCGCCGGCTTACGTTTCTGACTTCCTTGCAACCTCGGAAGGCCTTGCGTTGACGCGTGCTTTCACGCGGATCACCGACGCAAAGCTTCGTCGCAGTATTGTCGACCTCGTCGAGCAGATTGCGAACACGCAGAACCCGTCCTGATCGCAGGGCGCCTCCGCATTTTCGATTTCCTTTTTCGCAAAGAGCCCGTTATTGCGGGAGCGTCGGCGCGGGGTCATCTCGCGCCGCACTGTTTGCGAGACGTGAACTCTTATGCCGGACAATCGCCACATGTTCCCTTCCGACGACGCAGCGGCGCGACCCGCCGGCGCGTTTTTCGGCCGCCGCAAGGGGCACAAGCTGCGCCCGCACCATGCGGAACTGATCGAGGAGCTGCTGCCGCGCCTTGCGCTCGACATTACATCGCCTCCACCGGAAAATCTGACCGCACTGTTTCCCGCAGGCACGCGCACTGTCCGCCTGGAAATCGGCTTTGGCGGCGGTGAACATCTTCTCGCCGAAGCGGAAGCATTTCCGGACACCGGCTTCATCGGCTGCGAGCCTTACGTCAACGGCATGGCAAAAATCCTCGCGCAGATCGAGGCACGCGGCCTCATCAACATCCGGCTGTTCGCGGGCGATGCCGCCGAGCTTCTTGCCTGGATGCCACCGCGCTCGCTTGCACGGATCGACCTCATTCATCCCGACCCATGGCCGAAGCGGCGGCACTGGAAGCGCCGCTTCGTGCAGGATGCGACCATAGCCGCAATGGCGCGCGCACTCGTGCCGCACGGCGAGTTTCGCTTCGTCTGCGATATCGACGACTATACGGCGTGGACGCTGTGGCACATGCAGCACGCGGCTGATTTCATCTGGCTCGCCGAGCGTGCGGACGACTGGCGCAAACCATGGTCCGGCTACACCATGACGCGCTACGGCGCGAAGGCGACGCGCGAGGGGCGCAAGGCCTCTTACTTACGCTTTCAACGGATCTGATTGTCTCGTTGTGTGGCGCTATTTGCCACGCGCGCGCCAAAACACCAGCACGCGCTGTGCGGTCGAACTCGACAACCGCTCGTAGTTGAGCCGCGCCTCTTCGATATCCGGCGGTGAGGGCATCTTGCCCGGGCCGAGCCGCAGCACGATCAATGCACGCGCCGTCGCCCATTCGAGGCCGATGCCACGCGCGATCAACAATATCGGATCGTAACGATCGCCGAGGATCAATTGATCGACGGTCAGGATCGGCACACCGGACATCGCCGACACCGCAGCGACCGCTTCCTCGTATTTGTGTTCCTTGGCGAAATTGAGCAGCGCCGCCTCGTTCAGCCCGCCGGAGCGATGCAGTGCGAGGATGAACCGCTGCGCCGGTGCGAAGTCGCGTTTCACGAGGCGCGCGCGTGGCGCCGACGAAATCTCAAGCATCGCCTGGTTGATCGCGATCCGCTGCTTCGGCTTTGCCGTCTCGAACATCCGGCGGCGCACGACATCGACCGACCGCGATAGCAATTCCTTCAGACCCTCGGGCGAGATGTCCTCGCGCTGGCCGAGCGAGAGCGCGAGCACGCCGTCCTCGGCAGCGCGATTGATCAATCCCGAATAGCCCGCCTGCGAGAAATTCGCGCCGGAATTTTTGGCGAGCACTCGCACCACCTCGCGGTCGGCGCGGCGCAGGATCACATCCGTCACCGGCGCAGCAATCGTGTCACGCTCAGAGATGGCGGCGAGATGCGCCTGCCCCTTGGCACGCGCGATTTCGATCAGCGCAGTTTCGGTCACGAGCGGCGAACGGCTGAGGATGGGTCCCGCGACCTGAATTTCGTCTTCGCGGGCGAGATAATCGACGACGCTGGGCGGCGCATTCGACAGGCTCGCAAAGCGTGCGGCCACGCCCGCGCGGGCGGAGAGTTCGGCCGACGGCACGAGGCCGATTAGAATGCCGTCGAACAATTCGACGTGCTGCGGCCCGAAAATCGGGGCACCCTGCACGAAAAGCTCGGACAGCTTCGTGATCGTCGCCGCGCGCTTCTTCGCGGAGCCGTGCTTCACGATCTCGTCGAGTCCAGGAATCAAGGGGATTGCCGCCATGAATCAGTTCGCAATCAGTCCGCGCCGGTCGAACGCCTGCCCTGATTTTAAGGGAATGCTGATGAATGAACGGTTTAGCCGCCCGTTCAATTTCCGTTAACGGATCCGGAAGCCCTCCCTAGCCCTTGCCGGGCTGCCGGAAGCGGGCTATATTCCCGCCACATCATCTCATACGATCGCGTAGGAGAGTGGGCCCGTCCGGACCCGCTCTTTTTTGTTACCAAACGCGGCCGCACGAGATCAGGAGAGGGCGAGGCCAGCACTTAAGGTCCTCGAAAAGCCCCTGAAATCGCCGAAGAGCCCCGGATTCGGGCTCTCCTGCTGGACCAAATCCGGCTCTGCCCCGGCAGCGCCACGCACATTTCTAGCGCATAAACCGACGGAACCGCCGACATCGACATGACCGAACCCGCATTTTTTCCCGAAACGGCCACTTCCACGGCCGAGCCCCGCCTGGTCGTCGAACCGGGTGTCGCGGCGCGGGTGGCGGCGATCGCTGAACCGGTGCTCGAAGGGCTCGGCTACCGGCTGGTGCGGATCAAAATTTCCGGCGAGGCCGGCTGTACGGTGCAGATCATGGCCGAACGGCCGGACGGCACCATGCTGATCGACGACTGCGAGGCCGTCTCCAAGGCGCTCTCACCGGTGATGGACGTCGCCGACCCGATCCAGCGCGCCTACCGGCTCGAGATTTCCTCGCCCGGCATCGACCGCCCGCTGGTGCGTCAATCCGATTTCGAACGCTACACCGGCCATCTCGTGAAGATCGAAATGGCAGCGCCGCATGAGGGCCGCAAGCGCTTTCGCGGCACGCTGCAGGGGATCGAGGACAATCTCGTCCGTATCACCCGCGACGACGCCAAGAGCCACGAAGGTGCGCAGCCCGCCGACGCGCGGTTGCCGCTCGCGGATATCGCCAGCGCCCACCTTGTCCTCACCGATCAGTTGATCGCGGAATCGATGCGCCGCGGCCGCGATGCCGAACGCGAGCAACTCGAGAATGCAGGCGTGCTGCCGCCTCCGCCGCCGCATGCCAAAAAGGCGCGCGAAATGCGCGACAAGGCAGGCCCCCGCAAGGAAAAAACGGCAAAGAAACCGCTGCCGAAGAACACCAAAGCCCACAGGCTTGCCGCCGACGCCAAGCGACGGCAGACCACATCCGATCCCCACCAAGGAGAGTAAGCCATGGCCGCTGTCAGCGCCAACAAGCTCGAACTGCTGCAAATCGCCGACGCCGTCGCGCGCGAAAAATCGATCGATCGTTCGATCGTGATCGCCGCGATGGAAGACGCTATCGCGAAAGCAGCGCGGGCCCGTTACGGCTCGGAAACCGACGTTCACGCGGAGATCGATTCCAAGAAGGGCGAGCTTCGCCTGTCGCGGCACATGCTGGTGGTCGAGACTGTCGAGAATCCCGCAAACCAGATTTCGCTCGAAGACGCCAAGCGCGCCAACCCGACCGCGCAGATCGGCGACACCATCGCCGACACGCTGCCGCCCCTGGAATACGGCCGCATCGCCGCACAGTCGGCAAAGCAGGTGATCGTGCAGAAGGTGCGCGAGGCCGAGCGCGACCGGCAGTATCAGGAATTCAAGGATCGCATCGGCGAGATCGTCAACGGCATCGTCAAGCGCGTCGAATACGGCAGCGTCATCGTCGATCTCGGACGTGGTGAAGCCATCGTGCGTCGCGACGAAATGCTGCCGCGCGAGGCGCTGCGCAACGGCGACCGCATCCGCGCCTACATCTTCGATGTACGCCGGGAAACCCGCGGACCGCAGATCTTTCTGTCGCGTACCCACCCGCAGTTCATGGCGAAACTGTTCGCGCAGGAAGTGCCGGAAATCTATGACGGCATCGTCGAGATCAAGGCTGTTGCCCGCGATCCCGGCTCGCGCGCCAAGATCGGCGTGATCTCGCGCGATTCCTCGGTCGATCCGGTCGGCGCCTGCGTCGGTATGCGCGGCTCGCGCGTGCAGGCCGTGGTGAACGAACTGCAGGGCGAGAAGATCGACATCATTCCGTGGTCGCCCGACATCGCGACCTTCGTCGTCAACGCGCTGGCGCCGGCGGAAGTCGCCAAGGTCGTCATCGACGAAGACCGCGAGCGCATTGAAGTTGTTGTGCCCGATACCCAATTGTCTCTTGCGATCGGCCGCCGCGGTCAGAACGTGCGGCTTGCCTCGCAGCTCACGGGCTGGGACATCGACATCCTGACCGAGCAGGAAGAATCGGAACGCCGTCAGGCAGATTTCGAGAATTCCACGCGTGTCTTCATGGAAGCGCTCAACGTCGACGAAGTCGTCGGCCAGTTGCTGGCTTCGGAAGGCTTTTCCTCCGTTGAGGAACTCGTTCTGGTCGACGTGCGCGAGCTCGCCGGCATTGAGGGTTTCGACGAGGAAACCGCGAACGAATTGCAGAGCCGCGCCCGCGAATATCTCGAGCATCTCGAAGCCGAGCTCGAGGCGAAGCGCAAGGAACTCGGCGTCGAGGACGCCATGAAGGACGTTCCGGGCATCACCGGCAAGATTCTGGTGAAACTCGGCGAAAACGACGTCAAGACGGTTGAGGATCTCGCCGGCTGCGCCACCGACGATCTCGTCGGCTGGACCGAGCGCAAGGATGGCGAGACCGTCAAGCATGACGGCTTCCTCGATGCGAGCGAAACCTCGCGCGACGAGGCGGAAGCCTTGATCATGCAGGCGCGCCTTGCGGCTGGCTGGATCACCGAGGCCGACCTCGCCAAGCCGTCGGACGACGAAGAAGCTGCGGACGGCGACGACGCCGCTTCCGAAGCCCATCCGGCCTGATAAGGAGATGCCCATCGATGCTTGCCACCCTCGAGACGACGGACCTCGACCGCGGTCCCCGGGCAAAGCCTGGGACGACGCGGATGTGCGCCGTCTCGCGGCAGGTAAAGGGCATCGATGAGCTGATCCGCTTCGTGCTCTCGCCCTCGGGCGAGGTCACGCCCGACGTGCGGCGCAAGCTGCCCGGCCGCGGTCTCTGGGTCTCATTGTCGAAAGCGACTGTCGCTGATGCGGTCAAACGCGGCATATTTGCCAAGGCCTTCAAGCGGGCGGTGACGCTACCGCCCGACCTTGCCGTACAAACCGAGGCCCTTCTGTTACAAAGCGCGCTCGATGCGCTCGCGATCGCCGGCAAGGCCGGCGCGGTGGTCTGCGGTTTCACCAAGGTCGAGGCTGCAATTGCCGCCGGCGAGGCGATGGCCCTGATCCATGCCCGCGACGGCGCCCCCGACGGAATCCGCAAGCTCGAGGCCAAATGGACCGCCGCGGCGGCAAATCGGCCCGAAATGGAGAATTCACCAAGGATTCAGGCCTTCAGCGCCGATGAATTGGATTTGGCCCTTGGGCGGTCAAATGTGGTACATGCAGCCCTGCTTTCAGGGCCTGCGACGAGAACCGTGCTGTCCCGCTGCAAAACCCTCGACCGCTTCCGCAACGGCGAGATGGGCAACACAGCGGAACGCAACTAACCGGCCGCGTCACGGCGCACCGAACGAGATTGGACTGTTGAATGGCTGATACGAAAAATCCTGGCGACAAGCCGCTGAGCGTCGGTTCGAAAACTCTGTCGCTGAAACCGCGCACGGAGACCGGCGTCGTGCGCCAGAGCTTCAGCCACGGCCGCAGCAAATCGGTGGTGGTCGAGAAGAAGACGAAGCGTCGCCTCGCAACCGACACCGCGCCGGCACCTGCAGCCGAACCGGCCAAGCCCGCAGCAGCACCGACTGCCGCGCCGCGCGCACCTGCGCCAAAGGCACCGGCTCGCCCCTCCGGCATGGTGCTGCGAACGCTGACCGAAGACGAGCAGAGCGCGCGCGCTCATGCGCTCGCCGATGCGCGCCTGCGCGAAGAAGAAGAGCGCCGCGCCGCCGAAGCCGAGGCCGCACGCCGCAACTCGAAGGAATTCAAGGAACAACAGGAGCGCGAGGCCGCTGAAGCCCGCCGCAAGGCGGAAGAAGAGCGCCGCGTTACCGAGGCCGAAGCCAAGGCGAAAGCCGAGCGCGAAGCCAAGAAACGTTTTGGCGAGACCGAAGCGAAAGCCAAGGCCCCCGCGGCGGCGACTCCAGCCACCCGGACTCCGGCCTCTCCGCGCCCCGCAACGGCGGCAACCGAAGCCGATGAGGATGAAGCGCCGCGCGTGCGCCGCGGCCCCGGCGGCGCCATCCGTGCCGTCACGCCCCCCAAGACGACGCAAAAACCCGGCCCTGCCAAGCAGCGCGGCCGTCTCACGATTGCAACCGCCCTCAACGCCGACGATGTGCGCGAGCGCTCGATCGCCTCCTTCCGCCGCCGTACCCAGCGTCTGGCCCGCGGCCACCAGTCGAACGAGCCGAAGGAGAAGATCTCCCGCGAGGTCACGATTCCTGAGGCGATCACCATTCAGGAACTCGCAAACCGCATGGCGGAGCGCTCGGTCGATCTCGTCAAGCTGCTGATGAAGCAGGGCCAGCTCGTCAAGATCACCGATACGATCGACGCCGACACCGCGCAGCTCATCGCCGAGGAAATGGGCCACACCGTCAAGCGCGTCGCCGCGTCTGACGTTGAGGAAGGCCTGTTCGACGTTGCCGAGGATCGCGCCTCCGACACCACGCCACGTGCACCGGTCGTCACCGTGATGGGCCACGTCGACCACGGCAAGACGTCGCTGCTCGACGCGCTGCGCCACGCCAATGTGGTGAGCGGCGAAGCCGGCGGCATTACCCAGCACATCGGCGCCTATCAGGTTACTTCGCCCGAGAGCGGCAAGAAAATCACCTTCATCGACACGCCCGGCCACGCCGCGTTCACCGCGATGCGCGCCCGCGGCGCCAAGGTCACCGACATTGTCGTGCTGGTCGTCGCCGCCGACGACGGCGTGATGCCGCAGACGATCGAGGCCATCAACCACGCCAAGGCGGCGAAGGTGCCGATGATCGTTGCGATCAACAAGATCGACAAGCCGGAAGCCAAGCCCGAGCGCGTGCGCACCGAACTGCTGCAGCACGAGGTTCAGGTCGAATCCTTCGGCGGCGACGTGGTCGATGTCGAGGTTTCTGCGAAGAACAACGTCAATCTCGACCGGCTGCTCGAAATGATCGCGCTGCAGGCCGAGCTTCTCGAACTCAAGACCAACCCGGATCGCCCGGCCGAGGGCACCGTGATCGAAGCGAAGCTCGACCGCGGCCGCGGCCCGGTCGCGAGCGTGCTCATTCAGCGCGGCACGCTGCGTGTCGGCGACATCATCGTTGCAGGCGCGGAAATGGGCCGCGTACGCGCGCTCATCAACGATCAAGGCCAGACCATCACCGAAGCCGGGCCCTCGATGCCGGTCGAGGTGCTGGGCTTCAACGGCCCGCCGGAAGCCGGCGACCGCCTCGCGGTTGTCGAGAACGAAGCGCGTGCCCGTCAGGTCACCGAATATCGCGCCCACAAGAAGCGCGAGAAGTCGGCGGCGCTGTCGGCCGGCATGCGCGGCTCGCTGGAACAGATGATGAGCCAGCTCAAGACCGCGGGCCGCAAGGAATTCCCGTTGGTGGTGAAGGCCGACGTGCAGGGCTCGCTTGAAGCGATCATCGGTTCGCTGGACAAGCTCGGCACCGAGGAAGTCGCCGCCCGCATCCTGCATGCCGGTGTCGGCGGCATCTCCGAATCCGACGTGACGCTTGCCGAAGGCTTCGGCGCGGCGATCATCGGTTTCTCCGTCCGCGCCAACAAGGAGGCGGCGGCGCTCGCCAAGCGCGACGGCATCGAGATCCGCTATTACAACATCATCTACGACCTCGTGGATGACGTGAAGAAGGCGATGTCCGGTCTGCTCGCGCCGACGCTGCGCGAGACCATGCTCGGCAACGCGCAGGTGCTCGAAGTCTTCCACATCTCGAAGGTCGGCAAGATCGCCGGTTGCCGCGTCACCGACGGCACGGTCGAGCGTGGCGCCAATGTCCGTCTGATCCGCGACGACGTCGTTATTCACGAAGGCAAGCTCTCGCAGCTCAAGCGCTTCAAGGATGACGCCAAGGAAGTCACCGCCGGTCAGGAATGCGGCATGTCGTTCGAGAGCTATCAGGACATGCGCGTCGGCGACGTCATCGAATGCTATCGCGTGGAGACCATTCAGCGCTCCCTGTAAGTCCAAGTCTTACGGGCGCGCTGAAGCAACACAGGACGTCGTCATGCCCGCGCTTGTCGCGGGCATCCACGTCTTGAAACTCAATACACAAGACGTGGATGGCCGGAACAGGTCCGGCCATGACGCCAACAAACTTTCAGGATTCGAAATATGCCCCGTCATTCACGCGGCAAATCCTCATCATCCGCATCCGGCGCTTCGCAACGGCAACTGCGCGTTGGCGAACTGATCCGCCATGCGATGGCCGATATCCTCGCCCAGGGCGGCGTGCATGACGACACCCTCGCCGGCCACATCATCACCGTGCCGGAAGTACGAATGTCGCCCGACCTCAAGCTTGCGACCGTTTATGTGATGCCGCTCGGCGGACACGACACCGAGGCGGTATTGGCTGCGCTTGCACACAACAAGAAGTTTCTGCGGGGCGAAGTCGCCCACCGCGTTAACCTGAAATTCGCACCTGAATTGCGCTTCCGCGTCGACGAGCGATTCGACGAAGCAGAACGGATCGAGAAATTATTGCGAACACCTGCGGTTCAACGCGACCTCAACTCCGATTCGGACGACAATGCATGAGCCCGACAGGCCAGAATCCCGCAAACGCGCCGCAAACCGGCGAGTCCATCGCCGCCGATCAAAATAATTTTTCCACGCCTCCCAACGGCGGACATCCGCACGGCAAGGGACAACGCGGCCAGCGCCAGCAGAAGCGCGAACGCCGCGACGTCCATGGCTGGGTCGTGCTCGACAAGCCGGTTGGAATGACCTCGACCCAGGCGGTGGCGGTGCTGAAGCGTCTGTTCAACGCCAAGCGTGTCGGCCATGCCGGCACGCTCGATCCGCTCGCCTCCGGCGGTCTGCCGATTGCTCTTGGGGAAGCGACCAAGACCGTCCCCTTCGTGATGGATGGCCGCAAGCGCTACCGCTTCACAGTGCAGTGGGGCGAGGAGCGCGACACCGACGACAGCGAAGGCCGCCCGACCCAGACCAGCGACGCCCGCCCGACCCCCGAGGCGATCCAGGCCGTGCTGCCGCAGTTCAGCGGGACCATCCTGCAGACCCCGCCGCAGTTCTCGGCGATCAAGATCCAGGGCGAGCGCGCCTATGACCTCGCCCGCGACGGCGAAACCGTTGCCTTGCAGCCCCGTGAGGTCGAAATTCACGAATTAATCCTTGTCGATCAGCCGGATAGCGGCCACTCCGTGTTCGAGGCCGAATGCGGCAAGGGAACCTATGTCCGGGCGCTCGCCCGCGACATGGGCCGCCTCCTCGGCTGCTACGGCCACATCGTGGCTCTGCGGCGGACCCAGTGCGGCCCGTTCGACGAGGCTGACATGATTCCGCTGGCGGAATTGGAGGCTTTGTGCGATAGAGCCGCGTCTGGCGAGGGCAGCCTCGCCGACGCGCTATTGCCCGTTGAGACCGCGCTGGACGACATCCCGGCACTGGCCGTCACACGGGCGGATGCCGCAAGGCTTGCAAGAGGCCAAGCGGTTTTGTTGCGCGGACGGGATGCGCCAATTCTCAACGGCACAGTCTATGTCACTGTCGGAGGACGGCTTCTGGCCCTCGCCGAGCTTGGCAATGGCGAACTCATCCCCAAGCGCGTGTTCAACCTCACCGGGCTCGTTGCGAGTCCGGACCGCAATTAAGGGATCATGACGATGTCGATTACCGCAGAACGTAAAGCGGAAGTCATCAAGACCAATGCCAAGAAGGCCGGCGACACAGGTTCGCCGGAAGTCCAGGTTGCGATCCTCTCCGAGCGCATCGCCAACCTCACCGAGCACTTCAAGACCCACAGCAAGGACAACCATTCCCGCCGTGGCCTCCTGAAGCTCGTCTCCACGCGCCGTTCGCTTCTCGACTACGTCAAGAAGAAGGACGAGGCGCGCTACCGGGCGCTGCTTGAGAAGCACAACATCCGCCGCTAAGGCTGCGCTTTCCGGCCGCCTTCCCTGCAAACACAGTTTCGCAGCCGGCGGCCGGGACCGTACGAACACGCAACGCTTGGCAAGCCTGCGTGCAACCCAGCAGCAATCCGGCGGCTGGGCATGGGCATAAGGCCCGTACCATCGGAAGGATGGCAGCCATCACGAAATTCAGAAGCCATGGCAGGATCGCCGGACGCTGACGCACCCGCGCTCAACGTCTCGCAATCTTGCGCATGGCTTTTGTCTTTCCGGCTCGCCTGATTTTCGAACACCGATGAAAGAAAACCGAATGTTCAACACCCATTCCGTCGAACTCGACTGGGGCGGACGCCCGCTCAAGCTCGAAACCGGCAAAGTCGCGCGTCAGGCCGACGGCGCCGTGATCGCGACCTACGGCGAGACCGTGGTGATGGCGACTGTCGTCTCCGCCAAGACCCCGAAGGAAGGCATCGACTTCCTGCCGCTTACCGTCAACTACCAGGAAAAGACCTACGCCGCGGGCCGCATCCCCGGCGGTTACTTCAAGCGCGAAGGCCGTCCCTCTGAGAAGGAAACGCTGGTCTCCCGCCTGATCGACCGTCCGATCCGTCCGCTGTTTGCTGACGGTTATCGCTGCGACACCCAGGTGATCGTCACCACGCTGTCGCACGATATGGAGAATGATCCCGATATCGTGGCGATGGTTGCCGCCTCGGCTGCGCTGACGCTCTCCGGCGTGCCGTTCATGGGCCCGGTCGGCGCCGCTCGCGTCGCCTTCGTCAACAACGAGTTCATCCTCAATCCGACGCTCGATGAGATGGTCGACACCCAGCTCGACCTCGTCGTTGCCGGCACCGCGACCGCAGTTCTGATGGTGGAATCGGAAGCCAAGGAATTGCCGGAAGAAATCATGCTCGGCGCCGTGATGTTCGGCCACAAGCACTTCCAGCCGGTGCTCAAGGCGATCATCGAACTGGCCGAGCAGGCCGCCAAGGAGCCGCGCGACGTCGTCGCCACCGTCAACGCCGATCTCGAGAAGGAAATCCTCGGCATCGTCGAGCAGGACCTGCGCAAGGCCTACAGCATTCCGGTGAAGCAGGATCGCTACGCCGCTGTCGGCGCCGCGAAGGACAAGGTGCTCGAGCACTTCTTCCCCGAAGGCATCGAGCCGCGCTACGAGAAGCTCCGCGTCCTCGACGTGTTCAAGGACCTCGAAGCCAAGATCGTTCGCTGGAACATCCTCGATACCGGCCGCCGCATCGACGGCCGCGACCTCAAGACCGTGCGCCCAATCGTGGCGGAAGTCGGCGTGCTGCCGCGCGCCCACGGCTCGGCGCTGTTCACCCGCGGCGAGACCCAGGCGCTGGTCGTCACCACGCTCGGCACCGGCGAGGATGAACAGTACATCGACTCGCTCGCAGGCACCTACAAAGAGACGTTCCTGCTGCACTATAACTTCCCGCCCTTCTCCGTCGGTGAGACGGGCCGCATCGGTTCGCCGGGCCGCCGCGAAATCGGCCACGGCAAGCTCGCCTGGCGCGCAATCCATCCGGTCCTGCCGGCGCATCACGAGTTTCCGTACACGCTGCGCGTCGTCTCGGAGATCACCGAGTCGAACGGCTCCTCGTCGATGGCGACCGTGTGCGGCTCCTCGCTCGCGTTGATGGATGCCGGCGTGCCGCTGAAGCGGCCGACCGCGGGCATCGCGATGGGCCTGATCCTCGAGGGCGACCGCTTTGCGGTGCTCTCCGACATTCTCGGCGACGAGGATCATCTCGGCGACATGGACTTCAAGGTGGCTGGCACCGAGAAGGGTGTCACCTCGCTGCAGATGGACATCAAGATCGCCGGCATCACCGAAGAGATCATGAAGGTGGCGCTGACGCAGGCCAAGGACGGCCGCATGCACATTCTCGGCGAGATGGCGAAGGCTCTCACCGCCGCGCGTGCGGAGCTCGGCGAGCATGCGCCGCGCATCGAGGTGCTGCAGATCCCGACCGACAAGATCCGCGACGTGATCGGCACCGGCGGCAAGGTGATCCGCGAGATCGTCGAGAAGACCGGCGCCAAGATCAACATCGAGGACGACGGCACCGTGAAGGTTGCCTCCGCCAACGGTGAATCGATCCGCGCCGCGATCAAGTGGATCAAGTCGATCACCTCGGAACCGGAAGTCGGCCAGATCTACGACGGCACCGTGGTCAAGGTGATGGAGTTCGGCGCGTTCGTGAACTTCTTCGGCCCGAAGGACGGCCTTGTTCACATCAGCCAGCTTGCGGCGAGCCGCGTGCAGAAGACCTCCGACGTCGTCAAGGAAGGCGACAAGGTCAAGGTCAAGCTGCTCGGCCTCGACGATCGCGGCAAGGTGCGGTTGTCGATGAAGGCGGTCGATCAGACCACCGGCGAGGACCTAGAGGCCAAGCAGAAGGCCGAGAACGCCCCTGCCGCCGAGTAAGGCAAACGCTCTGGCAATCAAAAGTTTGGGAAGAGGCGGCATTTTGCCGCCTCTTTTTTGTTGGGATAGAGCAAACGCCTGCAGCAGCGCTGGCGTAGCCTTGCGGATTGCGCGACGATGCTCGCGCACGATAAATCAGGGAGACGTTCGTATGATCAGCCTTTCCCGCCGCCATCTGCTGACCGGAGCTGCCGGCATTATCGCGGCCAGCGCATTGCCCCGCATTTCACTTGCCCAGACGGCCGCCCCCGAAGGCCCCTTCAAGCTGCCGCCGTTACCTTATGCGACCAATGTGCTCGAGCCGCACATCGATGCGAAGACCATGGAAATCCACCATGACAAGCATCACGGCGCCTACGTCGCCAACATGAACAATTTCGCCAAGACCGCATCGCAGCTCGGCCAGACGCCGATCGAGAATATTCTTGCCAACCTCGTCAACCTGCCCGACAGCATCCGTGTCGGCGTCCGCAACAATCTCGGCGGCCACGCCAACCACACGATGTTCTGGGAGATCATGGGCCCGAACGGCGGCGCACCGGAGGGCGAGGTGCTTGCCGCGATCAATCGCGACTTCGGCGATCTCGACAAGATGAAGACGGCCTTCAACACCGCAGGCGCCGGCCAGTTCGGCTCCGGCTGGGTGTTCGTCACCGTCACCAAGGAAGGCAAGCTCAGCATCGAGGCGCTGCCCAACCAGGATACGCCGCTGATGTATGGCAAGCGCGTCCTGCTCGGCAACGACGTGTGGGAGCACGCCTATTATCTGAACTACCAGAACCGCCGCGCCGACTATCTCAAGGCGTGGTGGAACGTGGTGAACTGGCAGAAGATCGGCGAGCGCTATGCCGCCGCCAAGGCTGGCACGCTGACGATCTGATACGACACATCACAAAGAGCAATGCAAAGGGCGGCACACAGCCGCCCTTTTCTATTTGGCACGGGCGGCTGTTACTTCGTCTTGCCGGATGCTTGCACTGTCTCTTTGACGATCTCCGCCAGCGCCTCGAAATCGGCACGCCGCGGCGACACCCGCCGCCACACCAGCCCAAGACTTCGCGCGGGCGTCGGCGCACAGAATGGCCGCACCCGAATACGCGAGTCCCGCGCTTCGACCGAAAGTGCAATTTCCGGCACCAGCGTAACGCCGTAGCCGCTCGCCACCATCTGCATCACGGTTGCAAGCGAGGTTGCACCGAGTCCTGCCGAAAGGTCCGATGGCGTCGCGCAGAAACTCAACGCCTGATCGCGCAGGCAATGGCCCTCTTCGAGCAGAATCAGTTTGCGATGAGTGACATCTTCCACGCTCACCTCGGCGTTCTGCGCCAAGGGGTCGGCCGCCGGCATCGCGAAATAGAAATCGTCCTTGAAAAGCGTCGAGGTTTCGAGATCAGGGCCTTCGAGCGGCAACGCGACCAGCACGGCATCGAGTTGCCCGCGGCGCAATTCACGCAGCAGCACGTCGGTCTGCGTCTCGCGAATTTCGAGCTTCAATTCCGGATAGCGCGCCTGCAGCGCCGGCAGCAGAGGCGGCAGCAGATAGGGTGCAACCGTCGGGATCACGCCGAGGCGAAAGAACCCGGTCAGCGGACGGCCGCGATGATGCGCAGCGTCCACGAGATCGTTGACCGCGATCAGAATGCGATCGGCGCGTGAAAGAACCTCGAGGCCGGTCGCGGTGAGCACCGCCTCGCCCGGCCGCCGCTCCACGAGATCGGCACCGAGTTCGCGCTCCAGCTCGCGTATCTGCATCGACAGCGCCGGCTGCGTCACCGCGCACGAATCGGCTGCGCGGCCGAAGTGTCGGTGTTCCGCAAGGGCACTAAGATACCGCAACTGCTTCAGTGTAATCATACCCATAAGATCTAGTTATCGTCGCAGCTAATCAATACGATTAGACCTTATCAAAAGTAGAGACCATAATAAGAACAGCACATCCGATATGCGCTCTTCCATGAAAGGATCTCCTATGGCCCCGAAATCGAGCAATCCGCCTTCAACCACTGGCGCGGGCGCGCCCGCCGTCAGTGACCGCAACTCGCTCAGCATCGGCCCGAACGGCCCGATCCTGCTGCACGACGTCCACTTCCTGGAGCAGATGGCGCACTTCAACCGCGAGAAGGTGCCGGAGCGCCAGCCGCACGCCAAGGGTTCTGGCGCGTTCGGCGTGTTCGAGACCACCGAGGACGTCTCGGCCTTCACCAAGGCGGCGATGTTCCAGAAGGGTGCCGCCACCGAGATGCTGGCGCGCTTCTCGACCGTCGCCGGCGAGATGGGCAGCCCCGACACATGGCGCGACGTGCGCGGCTTCTCGCTCAAGTTCTATACCAGCGAAGGCAACTACGACCTCGTCGGCAACAACACGCCGGTGTTTTTCCTGCGCGACCCGATGAAGTTTCCGCACTTCATCCGCAGCCAGAAGCGGCTTCCCGATTCCGGTCTGCGCGACAACCACATGCAGTGGGACTTCTGGACTCTCAATCCCGAGAGCGCGCACCAGGTGACCTACGTCATGGGCGACCGCGGCCTGCCGCGTAGCTGGCGCAACATGAACGGCTACGGCTCGCACACCTACATGTGGGTGAACAAGGGCGGCGAGAAGTTCTGGGTGAAGTATCACTTCCACACCAACCAGGGCATGAAGTTCTTCACCAACGAAGAAGCCGCCGCGATGGCGGGCAGCGATGCGGACTTCCACCGCCGCGACCTGTTCGAGGCAATCGCCGCCGGCAAGCATCCGAGCTGGACGCTGTCGGTACAGATCATGCCTTACGACGAGGCGAAGTCGTATCGCTTCAACCCGTTCGATCTGACCAAAATCTGGTCGCACGAGGATTATCCGCTGGTGAAGGTCGGCACGATGCGGCTGAACCGTAACCCGGAGAACTTCTTCGCCCAGATCGAACAGGCGGCGTTCTCGCCCGGCAACACCGTGCCTGGCATCGGCCTGTCGCCCGACAAGATGCTGCTCGGCCGCGCCTTCGCCTACAACGACGCACAGCGCAACCGCATCGGTGCGAACTTCCACCAGTTGCCCGTGAACCGCCCGAAGGTGCCGGTGAACACCTTCATGTTCGATGGCCACATGGCCTTCGAGCACAGCGGCAACAAGCCGGTCTATGCACCGAACAGCGGCGGCCGCGCCTGGTCCGACGAAACCGGTCCGGTCGACAACGGCTGGGAGGCCGATGGCGAGATGGTGCGTGCGGCCTACACGCTGCATGCCGATGACGACGACTTCAGCCAGCCGGGCGCGCTCGTCCGCAACGTGATGGACGACGCCCAGCGCGACCGTCTCGTCAATCAGGTGAGCGGCAGCCTGCTCGGCGGCGTCAAGGGCGAAGTCCTCGCCCGTGCGCTCGACTATTGGAAGAAGATCGACGCCAAGGTCGGCAAGCGCATCGAGGACAAGGTGCACGCGAAGGCAGCGCCGCAACCGGCAGAAGGCATGGGCGAGCGCTAAGCGCCTGTTGCGATCACCGACAAACAAACCCCCGGCGAGTTCTGCTCGCCGGGGGTTTTCTTTGCAGAAGACTTAAGTAGCTGAGCGACAATGATCCGGCCGAGAAAAGCTTACTGGCCGTTGCCGGGAATGCCGGGATCGGCCCGCAGCGCATCGGGATGCGGCATCGAGATGATGTTGTAGCCCGCATCGACAAAATGCGTTTCACCGGTAACGCCACCGGAAAGCTCGGACAACAGATACAGCGCGGTGCCACCAAGCTCGTCGAGCGTGACGCCGCGGCCGAGCGGCGAATGCTTCTGCTGGAAAGCAAACATCGCGCGCGAGTCCCCGATGCCCGCACCGGCAAGCGTGCGCACCGGGCCTGCCGAGATCGCGTTCACGCGAATGCCGTCACGGCCATAATCGGCGGCGAGATAGCGGACCGACGCCTCAAGCGCGGCCTTCGCAACACCCATCACATTGTAGTTCGGCATCACGCGGGTAGAGCCGCCAAAAGTGAGCGTCACGACGGAGCCGCCATCCGGCATCAGCTCCGCGGCACGCTTCGTCACCTCGGTGAAGGAGAAACAGGAAATCACCATGGTGCGCGAGAAATTCGCACGCGTGGTGTCGGCATAGCGACCCTTCAACTCGTTCTTGTCGGAGAAGCCGATGGCATGGACAAGAAAATCCATCTTACCCCACGCATCCTTCAGCGCGGCGAATGTTGCATCGACGCTATCGATATCCTCGACATCACAGGGCAGGACATGCTTCGCACCAAGCGTTTCGGCGAGCGGCTTCACCCGCTTGCCGAGTGCTTCGCCCTGATAGGTGAAGGCGAGCTCAGCACCATGCGCGGCGAGCGCCTTCGCGATGCCCCAGGCAATCGAGTGATCGTTGGCGACGCCCATGACGAGCCCGCGCTTGCCTTGCATCAGTGATTGCATCTCGAAGTTATCCCACCCCGGCGCTTGATACCCCCTCTCCCCGCTCGCGGGGAGAGGGTCGGGGTGAGGGGCAAAAGGGCGCGGGGAAAAGCCCCTCACCCACCGCGAAGCGCGGCGACTTCTCCCCGCAAGCGGGGAGAGGTGAAAAACCATCAGGCATCAAGCCGCTTGAACACCAGTGTGGCGTTGGTGCCGCCGAACCCGAAGGAGTTCGACAGCACGGCTCCGATTTTGGCGTCGTCGATGCGCTTGCGCACGATCGGCATGTCGGCAAAGACCGGATCGAGTTCCTGAATGTTGGCGCTCTCACAGATGAAACCGTTGTTCATCATCAGCAGCGAATAGATCGCCTCCTGCACGCCGGTTGCACCGAGCGAATGGCCGGTGAGCGACTTGGTGGCGGAGATCGGCGGGCACTTGTCGCCCACGCCGAACACGTGACGGATCGCATTGATCTCGGGCGGATCGCCCGCCGGCGTCGAAGTCGCGTGCGGGTTGATGTAATCGATCGACGCCTTCACCGTGGAGAGCGCCATGCGCATGCAGCGCTCGGCACCTTCGCCCGACGGCGCCACCATGTCGTAGCCATCGGAGGTCGCGCCGTAGCCGACGATCTCGCCGTAAATCTTCGCGCCGCGCGCCTTGGCGTGCTCCAGTTCTTCCAGCACCACAACGCCGGCACCGCCCGCGATAACGAAACCGTCGCGGTTGACGTCGTAAGCGCGCGAGGCCGTGGACGGCGTGTCGTTGTACTTCGACGACATCGCACCCATCGCGTCGAACAGCACCGACAGCGACCAGTCGAGTTCTTCGCAGCCGCCCGCGAACATCACGTCCTGCTTGCCGTACTGAATCATCTCATAGGCATTGCCGATGCAATGATTGGAGGTCGCACACGCCGACGAGATCGAATAGTTCACGCCCTTGATCTTGAACCATGTCGCAAGCGTTGCAGAGGCAGTCGAGGACATCGCCTTGGGCACCGCAAACGGGCCCACGCGCTTCGGCCCCTTGGTGCGCGTGGTGTCGGCGGCCTCGACGATGGTGCGCGCCGAAGGCCCGCCCGATCCCATGATGATGCCGGTGCGCTCGTTGGAGACATCAGTCTCCTCGAGACCGGAATCGCGGATCGCCTGATCCATCGCGACGTGATTCCAGGCAGCGCCTTCCGCGAGAAAACGCATGGCCCGGCGATCGACGAACTCCGCAGGATTTAGCGTCGGCGCGCCTTGCACCTGTGAGCGGAAACCGAGCTTGGCATATTCCTCGGCACGCGTGATACCCGGCTTCGCCTCGTGAAGGCTCGCCAGAACTTCCTGAGTGTTGTTTCCGATGGATGAGACAATCCCCATCCCCGTGACGACAACTCGCCGCATACTTGCCTCGCCTTGCTCGATCCGCTGTTCTGGCCTTGTGTCCGGCCGTTTCTTCGGGCCTGGAAGCTTATTCCAGGCACTCCCGCACTGAATCACTTTCCGGCTTGCGCCGCCGCGTCCTGTTGAAAAAGTCCAACCTTCAGATCGGTTGCGCGATAAATAATCTCGCCATCCGTCGAAAGCCAGCCATCCGCGACACCGAGCACCAGCCGCGAGCGCATGATGCGCTTCATATCGATGTGGTACTGAACCCGCATCACATGGGGCAACACCTGCCCCGAGAACTTCAGATCGCCGAGGCCGAGCGCGCGCCCGCGCCCCGAACCACCGGTCCAGCCGAGGAAGAAGCCGACCATCTGCCAGAGCGCGTCGAGGCCGAGGCAGCCCGGCATCACGGGGTCGCCCTTGAAGTGGCAACCGAAAAACCACAGGTCCGGCTTAACATCGAGTTCGGCCCGGATAACTCCCTTGCCGAATTCGCCTCCGGTCTCGGTAATTTCGACGATCCGGTCGAACATCAGCATCGGCGGCAACGGTAACTGGGCATTCCCGGGGCCGAACAATTCGCCCCGGCCGCAAGCCAGCAAGTCCTCGTATTCATAGCTGTTTTGCCGCTCGCGCATAAAAACTCCCGTTTCGGCACAGTGCCGTTGCGAACCGGTCCTAACATAGGCATTTAAACCAGCAAAGCCGCGAGTGGCCGGGCGGTTTGCCAAATCCCGGCCCAGTTGCGAAAAACTTGCATGTGCACATGCCTTTCTGTACGATAGCTTTGAGAGGCTTCTGTTTTTCAAGGGTATCTGCGTTTCTAAAGGAACTACCGAAGTGAGCGACATGGACAGCACCGAGCTCCGTCACACCGCCGAAGAGGCCCTGCCTCGCTCCGGCCATCTGGATGACGCTGCGCACATTCACACCCCCGCGCCGAAGCTCACCGGCTGCCCGTGGCATGACGTCAACGAAATGTTGCAGTCCGTCGGCCTGCGTCCGACCCGCCAGCGCATGGCGCTCGGCTGGCTTCTGTTCGGCAAGGGCGATCGCCATCTCACCGCAGAAATGCTCTACGAAGAAGCGACCCTCGCCAAAGTGCCGGTGTCGCTCGCGACCGTTTACAACACGCTGAACCAGCTCACCGATGCAGGCCTTCTGCGCCAGGTCAGCGTCGACGGTACCAAGACCTATTTCGACACCAACGTCTCCTCGCATCACCATTTCTATCTCGAGTCGAATCACGAGCTGGTCGATATCCCCGACCAGAACCTGATGCTGCAGCAGATGCCGGAAGTGCCGGAAGGCTACGAGATCAGCCGCGTCGACATGGTCGTGCGGTTGCGCAAGAAGCGCTGAGCAGCGCACTAAAGCCCGACAGTTATTTCACTGATTTGCTTTTCGGCCGGGATCGTTCCCGGCCGTAGCATTTTGCGGGAGCGGCGCGAGACTTCAACGCGCTCTAGTTGAGCTTCTCGTCGGCGTAGACGCCCCACAGCCGCTGCTGACGAATCCAGCCGTCGAAGCCGTCGCCCGCGATGCGGCACCATGTACCGGTGCAGCGCTTCACCTGCGCGATCACGCCAGCCTGCAGCCGCGCGGCCACCGCACTTTCTTCATCGGGACGGTCACGCAGCACCGCGAGCTCGTCCTTGTTCTTCATGATCACCACGGCGGTGCGGCGGCCAGATAGCAGCGAGTGATAGACCCAGCCCTCCGAGCCTTCCGAATCGCGCACGCGTCGCCAGTTCTCGAACTCTGCCGTCACTTCGACCGGCAGCCCCGCGCGGGTGTAGATCCAGCTCACGTCCTGATCCTTGGTCGGGCCGCCCCGGACATTGACGTGATCGGACTTCAGGCTGACGTAACGCGGCACCGGCAGACCACTCGTCGTCTGCACGTCCTTGGCGGCCTGCCCGGTTCCGCCCGTCATTCCCCATGTTGCAAGCGCCAGCAGCATCGCCCAGATCGAAGACCGTAATTCCATCATCCGCATTCCGTTACTTCCGCTGCGCCGCATCTTAGACATTCGGACGAGACGCAAGGCCGACACCGCCACAACCGCCTTTCCCCAGCTATTCAGGTTCTTGTCTTGATCCGGCCTTCTGATAGAGAGGACCGAAGTCTTCAACACGGGATACCTTGGGCATAGAACGGGAAGCCTTCGCGGGCCGGCGTCCGGGTGTACATTCGAACACGTCGGTTAATGCGGACTGAACACCGCTCAGTCTGATCTTGAGGATGAACGATGTCGGGTAAGAAAAAGCCGCTGGTCGTCGTCACGCGCAAACTGCCTGACAGCACCGAAACGCGCATGCGCGAACTGTTCGATACCCGCCTCAACGTCGACGACGCTCCGATGACCAAGGCGCAACTGATCGATGCGGTTCAGAACGCCGATGTGCTGGTTCCGACCGTCACCGACGAGATCACCGCCGACATCCTCTCCCATGCCAACGGCAAGCTGCGGCTGATCGCCCATTTCGGCAACGGCGTCGACAATCTCGACGTCGCCGCAGCGGTCGCGCGCGGCATTACCGTCACCAACACCCCCAAGGTGCTGACCGAAGATACCGCCGATATGACCATGGCGCTGATTCTCGCCGTGCCGCGGCGACTGATCGAGGGCGCCTCCATCCTCACCGAAGGTGGCAAGTGGACCGGCTGGTCGCCGACCTGGATGCTCGGCCATCGCCTCGGCGGCAAGCGGCTCGGCATCATCGGCATGGGCCGCATCGGCCAGGCCCTGGCGCGCCGCGCCCATGCCTTCGGCATGCAGATCCACTACCACAACCGCCGCCCCGTCAGCCCCGCGATCGAGGAAGAACTCGGCGCGACCTACTGGGAAAGCCTCGACCAGATGCTGGCGCGGATGGATTTCATCTCGGTGAACTGCCCGCATACGCCGGCCACCTATCACCTGCTCTCGGCACGCCGCCTGAAGCTGATCCGCAAGGACGCCTACATCGTCAACACCGCGCGCGGCGAGGTGATCGACGAAGCAGCGCTGGTGAAGCTTCTCGAGGATGGCGACATCGCCGGCGCCGCGCTCGACGTCTACGAGCACGGAGCTGTGGTGCATCCGAAGCTGATCCGCCTCGCCAAGGCCTACAAGGTGGTGCTGCTGCCGCACATGGGCTCGGCAACGATCGAGAGCCGCGTCGACATGGGCGAGAAGGTCATCATCAACATCCGCACCTTCCTCGACGGCCACAAGCCGCCGGACCGCGTGCTGCCGAGCATGGTGTAAGCCTTCAGGAGCGATAACGCTCTAGCGGTGGCCTGACAGATCCGTGATGGTGGGATGGTCGCCGTTGAGCGGATTGGCGGGATCGCGCGCATAGCGCAGCGTCTCGAAGCGCATCGCGCGCGCATCGATCATCAGCAGCCGCCCGACCAGCCCTTCCCCGAAGCCGATGATCTCGCGGATCGCTTCCAGCGCCATCATCGAGCCGAGCACGCCCGCGAACGCGCCAACTAGACCTGCTTCCTCGCAGGTCGGGATCGTGCCGGGCGGCGGCGCTTCCGGAAACAGGCAGCGATAGGTCGGATTGAATTCGCCGTCCGCATTCTTCTCATGCGCGCGGATCGTCGTCAGCGACGCATCGAAAATGCCGAGCGCACCGGCAACCAATGTCTTGCGTGCAAGGAAACAGGCGTCCGAGACGAGGTAACGTGTAGTGAAATTGTCCGAGCCGTCGACGACGAGATCGTAGCCGCCGACAATCTCCAGCGCGTTGGTGGCCTGCAGCCGCGTCTGATGCGTGATGAAGCGCACATGCGGATTGAGCGCCGCGACGCTTTCCGCTGCGCTATCCGTCTTGGCCTTGCCGACATCGGCGGTGGTGTGAATGATCTGCCGCTGCAGGTTCGAGAGCGTCACCACGTCGTCGTCGATGACGCCAAGCGTGCCGACGCCGGCTGCGGCAAGATACATCAGAGCCGGTGCACCGAGCCCGCCCGCGCCGATCACCAGCACCTTCGCCGCCTTGAGCGCAGCCTGCCCCTGACCGCCGACCTCGTGCAGGACGATGTGGCGGGCGTAGCGTTCAAGCTCTTCGGACGTCAGCATGATATCGAGAACCTACTTCTGACAGCTCGGACACCAGAAGGTCGAGCGGCCGTTCTGAGTAAAGCGTTTGACGGTGCCCTTGCAACCACGCGTGCGGCAGGGCTCGCCTTCGCGGTCGTAGACCTGAAACGAATGCTGAAAATAGCCGAGTTCACCTGTGGTCTGGCGATGATCGCGCAGCGACGAGCCACCGGCCTCGATCGCGGCATTGAGGACGGTACGGATCGCCGGCACGAGCCGCTCCGCATGCCCGCTCGGGGCGCCGGTTCGCGACGCCAGCGTCGAGGCACGGCGTTTCGGCGACAGATGAGCGCGATAGAGAGCTTCACAGACATAGATGTTGCCGAGACCTGCCACGACGCGCTGGTCAAGCAGCGCTGCTTTCAGCGAGGTCGCCTTGCCTGCGCAGGCCTGCGCCAGCATCGCGGCATTGAATTCATTGCCCAGCGGCTCCGGTCCGAGCGCCTTCAGGAACGGTTCGGCCTCGAGGTCGGCGCGGGCCACGATCTTCATGTAGCCGAACCGACGCGGATCGTTGAACGAGATTACCGCGCCGTTGTCCATCTCGAACACGACATGATCGTGGGTGCGGCTCTCGCTGCGCGGATGATGGAAAATGCCGGGCGTCGCCTCCTGCCCGCCGTCCATGGCAACGCGGAAGGAGCCGGACATGCCGAGATGCATCAGCAGCACGTCGCCGGAATCGAGGTCGGCCAGCAGATACTTGGCCCGGCGGCCAAGCCCGGTGACGACGCGACCACCGAGCCGTGCGACGAAATCCGTCTGCAACGGAAAACGCAGATCGTTGCGATGGGCAGTGACGCGGGCGATACGCACACCTTCCATGGCTGGAATAAGGCCGCGGCGGACCGTTTCAACTTCAGGCAATTCGGGCATTTCGGATTCACCTTGAACGTCCGAGGTGATAGCGCCATTGCGCCCGCCACGCTATGGTGGCGGCCGGAGAATGAATATGAGCCAGGCGCCAGACAACTCGACACATTTCGGCTATCGGGAGGTCTCCCCCGACCAGAAGCAGGGCCTCGTCAACGAGGTCTTTCATAACGTCGCGCGGCGCTACGACCTGATGAACGACCTGATGTCGGGCGGGCTGCACCGGGTCTGGAAAAACCTGATGGTGGAGACGCTGAACCCGCCGCGCGGGGATGCCTCCTTCCGGATGCTCGACGTGGCGGGTGGCACCGGCGACATCTCCTTCCGGGCGGCGAAGGTGGCCGGTCCGAATTTCCATTCCACCGTCTGCGACATCAACACCGACATGCTGGCCGTCGGCCGCGAGCGCGCGCTGGCGCAGGGGCTTGAGGCCCGCGTCGATTTCGTCGAGGGCAACGCCGAGGCGTTGGCCTTTGCCGACCGAAGCTTCGACGCCTACACCATCGCCTTCGGCATCCGCAACGTGCCGCAAATTCCATTGGCGTTGCGCGAGGCCCATCGGGTGCTCAAGCCCGGCTCGCGGTTTCTCTGTCTCGAATTCTCCTCCGTCAATGTGCCCGGCCTCGATACGATCTACGATCTGTTCTCGTTCAACGTCATCCCGCAGATCGGCAAGGCCGTAACGGGCGACGCCGAATCCTATCGCTACCTCGTCGAATCGATCCGGCAGTTTCCGAAGCCGGATACGTTTGCGGACATGATCCGCGACGCCGGATTCGCCCGCGTCAAATACGAACTGTTTTCGGGCGGCATCGTCGCGCTGCATTCGGGCTGGCGCTTGTGATCTCATCGCTCGTGCATATTTCGCGGCTTGCCCATGCTGCCTTCGTGTTCGCACGCGAAGGCGTGTTTGGCATTGTCGATCCCTCGCCACTGCCGCCGCCCGCGCAATTCGCGATCCGTCTTGCGCGCCTGATCGAGCGGCGCAATGCAGGCTCCGGCGCGCGGCTGTCGCGGGCGCTGACGCGACTTGGCCCGACCTACGTCAAGCTCGGCCAGTTCCTTGCAACCCGCCCCGATGTTGTCGGCGTCGTCATGGCGCGCGATCTCGAAAACCTGCAGGACCGTCTACCGCCGTTCCCGCAAAGCGAGGCCATCGCGGTGGTCGAGGGCGCGCTGGAAAAGCCCATTTCATCGCTGTTCGCATCATTCGGCCCATCGGTTGCCGCAGCTTCGATCGCGCAGGTGCATCGCGCGGAAGTGTCCGACGCAAACGGCACGCGCACCGTCGCGGTGAAAATTCTGCGCCCGCATGTCGATGCGCGCTTTCATAACGATCTTAGTGCGTTTCGCTATGCCGCGCGCAAAGCGGAAGGCGTGTCGTCGGAGGCGCAGCGGCTGCGCTTCACCGAGATCGTCGAAACGCTTGCCCGCTCTGTTGCCATGGAGATGGACCTGCGGCTCGAGGCAGCCGCCCTCTCCGAGATGGCGGAGAACACGCGCGAGGATGCCGACTTCCGCGTGCCCACCGTCGATTGGGATCGCACCAGCCATCATGTGCTGACGATGGAATGGATCGAGGGCATCGCGCTCAACGATCGCGCACGACTGGAAGCTGCCGGCATCGATCTGCCTGCGCTCGGCCGCAAGGTGATCCAGAATTTTCTGCGGCACGCGCTGCGCGACGGCTTCTTCCATGCCGACATGCATCCCGGCAATCTGTTCGTCGATCAAAGCGGACGGCTCGTCGCGGTCGATTTCGGCATCATGGGCCGGCTCGGACTGAAAGAGCGGCAGTTCCTCGCGGAGATTCTCTACGGCTTCATCACCCGCAATTATCGCCGCGTTGCCGAAGTGCATTTCGAGGCGGGCTATGTGCCCGCGCACCATTCGGTCGAGAATTTCGCGCAGGCCATTCGCGCCATCGGCGAGCCGATCCACAATCGCGCCGCCGACGAAATCTCGATGGCGAAATTGCTGACGCTGCTGCTCGAAGTCACCGGACTGTTCGATATGCGCACGCGGCCCGAATTGATCCTGCTGCAGAAAACCATGGTGGTGGTGGAGGGCGTCGCGCGCGCCTACGATTCCAAGCTCGACATCTGGAAGACGGCCGAGCCCGTGGTGCGCGAATGGATCGAGCGCAATCTCGGCCCGATCGGCCGCATCCAGCAGGCCGCCTCCGGGGCGGGCGATCTCGGCCGGATCATCTCCGGCCTGCCGGCCATCGCTACCCGCTCGGTCGCCGCGCTGGAGCATTTCGAGAGCATGACCCGCGGGGGGCTCGTGCTCTCGCCGGAAACCGTGGCGGCGCTCGGCCGCCAGCAGGCCCGCACCCGGCGCTGGACCACGCTGGCGCTCTGGGTGATTGCACTGAGCCTCCTGGGGCTGCTCTGGATATCCATCCGGGCGTAGGCATTGCAATCATATCTGCAATGATTTGATTGCAATGCAATCAAATGCTAGATTTACGCATGGCCAGCCTCACCGTCCGCAAACTTGACGACGCCATCAAGACCGCGCTCAAGCTGCGTGCGGCCCAAAGCGGCCGCTCGGTCGAGGATGAACTGCGGGTGATCCTGCGGCAGGCCGCTTTCGAGGATAGCGCGCCCTTGCCGCCCGCTGCCGCTCCGGAGACGCCCTCGCCGCCCCTGCAGGCACCCGAGGGGCGCTACCGCGTCACCCTCATCATCGGCGGCGGCATCGCTGCCTATAAGGCCCTCGACCTGATCCGCCGCCTCAAGGAATGCGGCTGCGAGGTGCGTTGCGTGCTGACGCGCGCGGCCGAACGCTTCGTCACGGCGCTCAGCGCCAGCGCGCTGGCGGGAAGCCCCTGCCACACGGATCTGTTCGACCCCACGAGCGAGTTCGATGCCGGGCACATCCGCCTCGCGCGGCATTGCGACCTCGTGGTGGTCGCGCCCGCCACCGCCGACCTGATGGCGAAGATGGCGCAGGGCCTCGCTGATGATTTGGCGAGCGCGATCCTGCTTGCCACCGACAAGCCGGTGCTGCTTGCGCCCGCGATGAACCCGGCAATGTGGAATAACGCCGCCACCAAACGCAATGTTGCCCAGCTTGCCCGCGACGGCCGCACCTTTGTCGGCCCCAACCGCGGCGAAATGGCGGAAGCGAACGAGGCAGGCATCGGCCGGATGGCCGAGCCGCTCGAGATCGCCGCGGGCGCGCTGACGCTGCTGCAGCCCGCGCAAACACAAATCCTGAAAGGCCGTCGCGTACTGATCACCGCGGGGCCGACGCATGAGCCAATCGACCCGGTGCGCTATATCGCCAACCGCTCCTCCGGCAAGCAGGGCTACGCCATTGCCGTGGCGGCGGCAGCCGCCGGCGCCGACGTCGTGCTGATCTCGGGGCCGGTCAATCTGCCGGACCCGAAGGGCGTCAAAACAATCCGGGTCGAATCTGCCCAGGAGATGCTCGCCGCGGTCGAAGCCGCGCTGCCAACTGAGGTCGCGATCTTCGCCGCAGCGGTTGCGGACTGGCGCGTTGCGCAGGCCGGCGCGCAGAAGATCAAGAAAGGCAAAGACGGTGCGCCCGCGCTGGAACTCGTCGAGAACCCCGACATTCTCGCGACCATTGCAAAGCGCGCGACCGGCCGGCCGCCGCTCGTCATCGGCTTTGCCGCCGAGACCGAGCATGTCGCCGAGAACGCTCGCGCCAAGCTCGCCCGTAAAGGCTGCGACTGGATCGTCGCCAACGATGTATCGCCCGCGACCGGAATCATGGGCGGCGACAGCAACGCGGTGCAGATCTTCATCAAAGACCAAGAGGCGCCGGAAGCCTGGCCCGCCATGAGCAAGACCGACGTCGCGGCACGCCTTGTCGCGCGCATCGCCGATACGTTTTCATCTTCGACAGAAAGTACCCCCGCCTCATGACCGAACCGCTGCGGATTGCCGTCACCCAACTGCCGCATGGCCAGGGCCTGCCGCTGCCCGCCTACCAGACCGAGCACGCCGCCGGGCTCGACCTGCTCGCTGCGGTGCCGGAGGACAAGCCACTTGCAATCGCGCCGGGCGAGCGCGCGCTGGTTCCGACCGGGCTCGCGATCGCACTGCCTGCGGGCTACGAGGCGCAGGTGCGTCCGCGCTCGGGCCTCGCCGTCAAGCACGGCGTCACCGTACTGAACGCGCCGGGCACGATCGATGCCGACTATCGCGGCGAGATCGGCGTGCCGCTCATCAACCATGGCCGTGAGACCTTCATCATCCGGCGCGGCGAGCGTATCGCGCAGATGGTGGTCGCGCCTGTGGTGCAGATTGCGTTTGAACCGGTCGCGGAACTGCCAATGAGCGCGCGCGGCGCCGGCGGCTTCGGCTCAACGGGCCGCTGACACCGTCTTCATCATCACACTGCGCCAACGAATTGGCGCTGATCCGACACGTTCACGGTCTGGACTCTTACCCCTCGAGTCCCGGGGAGGGTATTGTGATTTGATTCGTGGGCGGCGGTTAGGTCGGGAATGTCGGACGTCCTTCGGGCGATACGTCGAAGATTTTTGTCATGCACGAGGCTCGTGCAGGGCGGCTTCGCCATCCTCGCAGGAACGGTTCCCGCTCATGCCGCGGACAATGTCGTTCTCGACACCACCACGATGATTCTCAGCGGCCTGCAGCGCCCTGAGATGCCCGCTCTCGCGCTTTTCGTTGCGGTGACATGCTTCTCGGTGGTCGCAACCATCGCGCTGTTGCGCACGCGGCTCTCCGCAGCCGCGACCGAGGCAAAGTTGCACGCCGACAATCAGGCGCTGCAAAGCGAAACCGATCGCCTGCGCGCGCTACTGTTTGCCGAGCCTCAGGTGCTGATCGCTTGGTCGGCCGGCGACGAGCGGCCTGACATTACCGGCGACACCGCACTGCTGATGCCGCAGGGACAGACGGCACCCGCCCAGCGCATTCTCGCCTTCGGCACCTGGCTGCATCCCGAGCAGGCACTGGCAATGGATCATGCCGTCGATGGTCTGCGCGAGCGCGGCGAAAGCTTCCTGCTGACGATGGCGACTTCCAACGGCCGCGCCATCGAGGCGATGGGCCGCGCGGTCGGCGGACAGGCCATCGTGCGGATTCGCGAATTGAGCGGCGTCCGGCTCGAGCTTGCCGAAACCACGCAGCGCCATCGCGACCTTCTCGAAGAAACCGATGCGCTGCGTGCCTTCGCCGCCGCAATTCCGCTGCCGCTCTGGGCGTTGCGCACCGATGGCACACTCCGTTATGCAAACGCCGCCTATGCGCAGGCCGCCGAAGCGGAAAATCCCGCCGACGCCATCGCCCGCAGCGTGGAGTTGCTCGATAGCGAAGACCGCACCGCGATGCGCGACGCGCTCGCGGACGGCAAGGCCTATCGCGCACGACTGCCGGTTGCGATCGGCGGCGAACGGCGCACCTTCGACGTGTTCGCCTTCAACATCGGTGACGGCAGCGTCGGCATGGCGGTCGATGCGAGCGAAACGGTCGCCTTCAAGGACGCGCTGACGCATATGGCGAGCGCGCACCGCCGCATGCTCGACCAGTTGTCGTCCGGCGTCGCGGTGTTCGATGCCGACCGGCGCCTTGCGTTCTACAACGATTCCTATCGCCGTCTGTGGGACCTCGACAGCGCGTTCCTGGATTCCAGCCCCGACGATTCGAGCGTGCTGGAAAAGCTGCGCGCCATGCGCAAGATTCCCGAGCAGCCGGACTTCCGCGCCTGGAAAGCCAAGCTGCACGAGGCCTATCGCGCGGTCGAACCGGCGAAGGACACCTGGTATCTGCCGGATGGCCGCGCCATCAGCATCGTCACCACGCCGAACCCCGAAGGCGGCGTAACTTACCTGTTCGACGACGTTACCGAAGGCCTCAAGCTGCAGCGCCAGCATGACGGCCTGTTGCGCGTCCAGCGCGAGACCCTCGACAATCTGGCCGAAGCGGTTGCGGTGTTCGGCGGCAACGGCCGCGCGCGACTGTTCAATCCGCCGTTCGCGCGGATGTGGAAACTCTCGCCCGAGGCGCTGGAGCAGCAGCCGCATATCGAAACCATCGAGCAATGGTGCAGGCCGCTGTTCGAGGAAGCCGCGACCTGGCAGGCGATGCGCGCGGCAATCACCGGCATCGATAATCGCGAACCGTTGCAACTGCGGCTCGAGCGCAAAGACGGCAGCGTGCTCGACTGCACGACAATGCCGTTGCCGGACGGCGCCACCATGCTGACGTTCCAGGACGTCACCGACACCGTCAACGTCGAGCGCGCACTGCGCGAGCGTAACGACGCGCTGGAAGCTGCCGACCAGATGAAGGTCGACTTCGTCCACCACGTCTCCTACGAGCTGCGCTCGCCGCTCACCACCATCATCGGCTTCGCCCATTTCCTGAGCGACCCTGCGACCGGACCGATGACGGTGAAGCAGAGCGAATATCTCGGCTACATCACCACCTCGACCAACGCGCTGCTCGCGATCATCAACAACATCCTCGATCTTGCCACCATCAACGCCGGTGCGATGACGCTCGATCTCGGGCCGGTCGATCTGCGCAAGACGGTCGAGGAAGCGACCGCCGGGCTGCAGGATCGCCTCGTGCACGACAACATCCGGCTCGCGGTCGAGATCGATCCATCCGTGACCGGCTTCGTCGCCGACGAACGGCGCATGGTACAGATTTTCTACAACCTGCTCGCCAACGCGATCGGCTTCTCGCCGCCGAACGGCACCATCCGCTTCAGCGCGTGGCGCGAGAACGGCGCGGTGTGCTGCGCCGTGTCCGACGCCGGGCCCGGCATTCCGCCGGAGATGCGCGACCGGATGTTCGACTGGTTCGAGAGCCGCGCCAACGGCTCGCGCCACCGCGGGGCGGGCCTCGGCCTGTCGCTGGTGCGTTCCTTTGTCGAACTGCACGGCGGCACCGTGAGGGTTGACTCGGCGGTGGATCAGGGCACTACGGTGACCTGCGAATTTCCCGCCGACCAGACCTTCCACCGCAGCGCCGCCGAATGAACGAGCCCTTTTCCTTCTCGGTTGCCCTTCCCAATGAGACTGCGACGGCCGAGCTGATGGCCGATCTCGCGCTGCTGGCCGGCCCCGGCGACACCATCACGCTGTCGGGCGATCTCGGCGCGGGCAAAACCACCGCCGCGCGCGCCATGATCCGCTACCTCGCGGGCGACGACGATTACGAAGTGCCAAGTCCGACATTCACGCTGACGCAGACCTACGATCTGCCGCCGTTTCCGGTGCTGCATGCCGATCTCTATCGTATCGCGGATGCGAGCGAACTTGAAGAAATCGGGCTGTCGCCGCTGCCCGAAGGCACGCTGTCGCTGATCGAGTGGCCCGAGCGCGCACCCGAGGCGATGCCGGAGGAGCGCATCGACATTGCCTTCAGCCACAGGCCCTCGCTCGGCTCCTCTGCGCGCGCCGCCGAGATCACCGGCTACGGCAAGGCCGCCGCCAAGGTCGAGCGCCTTGCCGCGCTGCGCCGGTTTCTCAATCTCTCCGGCGAAGGCAATGCTGTACGCAAGCGCATGGCGGGCGATGCCTCGACGCGCTCCTACGCGCGGCTGATGGGCGACAACGGCTCGCGCGTTCTGATGAACTCGCCGCCGCGGCCCGATGGTCCCGCGATCCACAACGGCAAGTCCTACAGCGCCGCGGTACATCTTGCCGAAGACGTCCGCCCCTTCGTTGCGCTTGCCAACGGCCTGCGCCAATACGGCTTCTCCGCACCGGCGGTGTATCACGCCGATCTCGAAGCGGGCTTCCTGCTGCTCGAAGATCTTGGTGGCGCAAGCTTCGTGCAGGGCTCGCCGCCTGAGCCAATCATCGAGCGCTATCAGGTTGCGACCGCGATGCTTGCCGCGCTGCATGGCATCGACCTGCCCGATACGCTGTCGCTCGCGCCGAAGATTACCTACACCATTCCCGAATTCGATTTCGATGCGATGATGACCGAGGTCGGGCTGATGCTCGACTGGTATCTGCCCGATCACGACGTGACGCTGAGCGGCATGATGCATGCCGACTTCCTCGTGATCTGGAAAGACCTGCTCGGCCGGATCGAGACCGCGCGAAAAACCTGGGTGCTGCGCGACTTCCATTCGCCGAACCTGATCTGGCTCGGCGGACGGGAGGGTATCAGCCGGGTCGGGCTGCTCGATTTTCAGGATGCGGTGATGGGGCCGGAGGCTTACGACCTCGTCTCGCTGCTGCAGGACGCGCGCATCGACGTGCCCGATGCGATCGAACTGTCGTTGCTCGGCCGCTACGTCGCGGCGCGGCGCGAGGCTGATCCGGCATTCGACGCAGCGACTTTCGCCGAAACCTACGCCATCATGTCCGCGCAGCGGAACACGCGCCTGCTCGGCACCTTCGCGCGACTCAACCGTCGCGACGGCAAGCCGCAATACCTCAAGCATCAGCCGCGAATCTGGGATTACCTGCAGCGCGCCTTCGCCCACCCCACGCTTGAGAGCCTTAAGGATTGGTTTACCGCGAACGTGCCTAAGCCGACCGCTCGCATTTGAAACGAAAATTTACGCCCCGTTAGCGCGCCAGCGGTATTTTCGCACACCTCCAACCGCTGCAATTTCACTCAGCGGTTATCCTCAACGGGTGGGAGACCCGAATGGCGACTGAGCGGCGTAGAGGCGAACGAGTCGTTTTCGAACGCGGGTTCGCGGCACACATGATGGGCATCGACGGCACTTGGCGCCGCGGCTGCCTCGTCGAGGACATTTCCGAATACGGAGCGAAGCTCACGGTTCAGGGCTCGGTCGAAGGCCTCGCCCTGAAGGAGTTCTTCCTGCTTCTCTCCTCGACCGGTCTCGCCTATCGCCGCTGCGAATTGTGCTGGGTGAACGGCGAACAGATCGGCGTCCAGTTCCTCAAGCAGGATCCGAAGCGCCGCGGCGCGTCCGCCCGCAAGAACCAGAACGACCAGATGATCGAAATCTGATCTGCGCGAACTTGTAGCACTCCGTCGTGACAGGCGTGCGACGTCAACTTCCTGCAAGCATGGCCGCAATAGCAGCCGGCGTTGCGATGCTTTAGGCTTCGTGTCCATATCCGGCGATTCGCCTGAAGGACGACGATGCCTGTTCAACCTCATAGCGCCATGGTTCTCGCGGCCGGTTTCGGCACGCGGATGCGGCCCTTGACCGACCACACCCCGAAACCGCTTGTCGAAGTCGCGGGCAAGCCGCTGATCGATCATGTACTCGACAGGCTCGATGAAGTGGGCGTGCGCACCGCCGTCGTCAACGTGCATTACCTCGGCGAGCAGATCATCGCGCACACAGCTTCGCGCAAGGCGCCGAACGTCATCATCTCCGACGAGCGCAACGAAGTGCTCGACACCGGCGGCGGCGTAACGAAGGCGCTGCCGCTGCTCGGCGACGCGCCGTTCTTCCATCTCAATGCCGACACGCTGTGGATCGACAGCGTTGCACCGAACCTGCAACGGCTCGCCGATGCGTTCGATCCAATGCAAATGGACATCCTGCTTCTGATGGCGCCGACCGCAGGCAGCATCGGCTATGACGGCGCCGGCGATTTCACCATGCTAACCGATGGCCGTTTGCAGCGGCGCACCGAGCAGCATGTCGTGCCGTTCGTTTATGCGGGCGCGGCGATCCTGTCGCCCGCGATCTTCAAGGACGCGCCGCAGGGTGCATTCTCTTTGACAAAATTGTTTGACGAGGCTGCCACGCACGGACGGTTGTTCGGGCTGCGGCTCGAAGGCATCTGGATGCATGTCGGCACGCCGGAAGCGATCGCCGCAGCGGAGAAAGCGATCCTTGCCAGCGCGGCCTGACGCCGTCATTTGTCTCGACAAAGCCCTTCTCTCATGGTCCGCTCGGCGTCAGAATCCGCCATGCGCCTTTTCAACATTCCCTCCTCCGCTCCGTTCCTGCGCACACTTTTGACGGCGCTCGCGGACGGCCGCCTGATCGAAGGATTCGAGGCACGCAAAAATCCCGAACGCCTGGCAGAAGCGACGCTCTACCTGCCGACGCAGCGTGCTTGCCGCATGGCGCGCGAGGTATTTCTCGACGTGATGGAGCAGGACGCCGTGCTGCTGCCGCGGATCGTCGCGCTCGGTCATGTCGACGAGGACGAACTCGCCTTCGCGCAGGACGAAGCGACAGAGTTTCCTTCACTCAACGTGCCGGATGCGCTCGACGGCCTGCCGCGCCGGCTGGTGCTGATGCGGCTGGTCAGCGCATGGGCGAAGCGGCTCGGCTCGCGCGAACTGGCCTCCGCGCCGCTCGTCGCCGGCGGACCCGCATCGACGCTTGCGCTTGCCGACGACCTCGCACGCCTGATCGACGACATGACGACGCGCGGCGTCGATTGGCATGCGCTCAATACGCTGGTGCCGGACGATCTCGATCAATACTGGAAGATCACGCTCGACTTTCTCAAGATCGCAAGCGAGGCATGGCCCGCGCATCTGCGGGAATCCGAATTGATCGAACCTGTCGCGCGGCGCGACCTTTTGATTGCAGCAGAGGCAGCGCGGATGGCGGCAGCGCCCGGCCCGTTCATCGCAGCGGGCTCGACCGGTTCGATGCCGTCGACTGCGAAATTTCTGCACGCCGTCGCGCAACATCCGCAAGGTGCGGTGGTGCTGCCGGGTCTCGACACCGATCTCGACGATGAGGCATGGCGCGCGATCGGTGGTGTGCGCGATTCCACCGGGCGCTTTGCCGAACATCCGCTCTCCAGCCACCCGCAATATGCGTTACACGGGCTTCTCGATGTGTTCGGCGTCGATCGCAAGGCGGTGCGTGCGCTGGCAGAGCCGTCCGCTCATGGTCGCGAATTGATTGCGTCCGAGGCGATGCGCCCCGCGCGCGAAACCGCGCAGTGGCATCACCGCCTCGCCGATCCGGATGTCACAACGCGCATCGAAGCGGGGTTTGACAATCTCGCCATCGTCGAGGCCGCCAATCCGGAGATGGAGGCGCTTGCAATCGCAACTGCGATGCGCGAGGCGCGGCAGTTCGGCAAGACCACGGCGCTTGTGACGCCGGACCGTGCGCTGGCGCGCCGCGTGATGGCCGCACTTGGCCGCTGGCAATTGCCATACGATGATTCCGGCGGCGACTCGCTGATGGATACGCCGGCCGGCATTTTTGCGCGGCTCGCGGCGGAGACTGTGACGAGCGAGCTCGCGCCACCAACATTGCTCGCGCTTCTCAAGCATCCTTTGCTGCGGCTCGGTGCGCCTGCGGGTGGCTGGACAAAAGCGACCGCCAATCTCGAGCTCGCGGTGTTGCGCGGAACGCGGCCTGCACCCGGCTGCAAGGGATTGCAGGCTGCATTTGCTGCATTCGTCGAGGAATGGAGCAAGACACAGCGCAAAGAACTCTCGACGCTGCATCCGTCCGAGCCGCGCGCGAGATTGACGCCGGACGACATCGAATCTGCCACACGCGCGCTCGATGCGCTGGTTTCCGCACTCGCCCCGCTCGAAAGCGTCGTTCGTGGCACGCATGATTTCGCAACGCTGGCGCAGCGTCATTACGAGACGATCACGCATCTGTCGCGCGACAACGATGGCCTGATCGCTGCATTCGCAGGCACGGACGGTCAGCAGCTTGCATCTGCGTTCAATGAACTAGCGCCGCCGAACGAGAACGATGTACCGGCGCCGACTCATATCGCGCTTGAGGCTGCCGACTATCCCGACCTGTTCGCGACCGCGTTTGCAAATCGTGTCGTGCGGCGCCCGGAAAATTCCGATGCAGCGCTGCGGATCTACGGCCTTCTCGAAGCGAGGCTCACGCAATGCGACCGCGTCATTCTCGGCGGCTTGGTCGAAGGCGTGTGGCCGCCTGCGCCGCGGATCGATCCATGGCTCTCGCGGCCGATGCGGCACGAGCTCGGTCTCGACCTGCCGGAACGGCGCATCGGCCTCACCGCGCACGACTTCGCGCAACTGCTCGGCGCCAAAGAAGTCATCATCACGCATGCAACCAAGGTTGGCGGCGCGCCGGCGGTGGCCTCGCGCTTCTTGCATCGCATGAAAGCAATCGCCGGCACGAAGGCGTGGACGGAAGCCGAGAAACGCGGCGCGGATTACGTCCGCTATGCCGAAGCACTCGATGCACCGGACAGCATTACACCCGTCGCACAACCTGCACCGACGCCGCCGGTGGCGCTGCGGCCGCTGCAGATGTCGGTGACCGAGATCGAGGACTGGCTGCGCGATCCCTATACGATATTTGCCAAGCGCATTCTGAAGCTGACACTGCTCGATCCGGTGGACCTGCCGTTGACGGCCGCCGATCGGGGCTCCGCGATCCACAACGCGCTCGGGGATTTCACTCAAAAACACAGCAAAACTCTGCCGGAAGATATTGTGGCAGAATTACGTTTTTGCGGCGAGGAGCACTTCGCGGCGCTGATGGCACATCCCGAGGCGCGGGCACTGTGGTGGCCACGCTTTCTGCGCATCGCCGACTGGTTCGCCGGCTGGGAACTCAGGCGCCGCGCCGAGACTGTCGAGATCGCCGCCGAGCAGCGCGGCGAGATTGCGATTCCGCTCGGTGACGGGCGCGAGTTCAGGCTGAGCGCGCGCGCCGACCGCATCGAGCTGCGCGCCGATCGCACCTTTGCAATCATTGATTACAAGACCGGCCAGCCGCCGAGCAACAAGCAGGTGCAGCTTGGGCTGTCGCCGCAGCTCACATTGGAAGCGGCGATCCTGCGCGGTGGCGGATTCCGTCACGCCTTTGCATCGCTCCCTGCGAATCCATCAGTGAGCGAACTCGTTTACGTCCGCCTGAGCGGCAATAACCCAGCGGGCAAGGAGCAGATCGTCAATCTGACACCAAAGGGCGGCGATGTGCAGTTGCCCGATGACGCTGCTGACGCCGCGCTCGCCAAGCTCACTGCGCTCATCAGGAAGTTCGACGATCCGAAGCAAGCCTACAATTCGCTTGCGCTGGCGATGTGGTCGGATCGCTACGGCGTCTATGACGATCTCGCGCGCATCAAGGAATGGTCGGTCGCGACGCATCTCGGCGGAGGCGACGCATGAGCACGCCCCGCGCCAACATTCCCGATGCGGTGCGTGACGCGCAGGCGCGCGCCTCGAACCCGGAGGCGTCTGCCTTCGTCGCGGCCAACGCGGGCTCCGGCAAGACCCACGTGCTGGTCACCCGGGTGATCCGCCTCTTGCTCGCCGATGTCGCGCCGGAAAAGATTCTCTGCATCACTTTCACCAAGGCCGCCGCCGCCAACATGGCGCAACGCGTGTTCGAGACGCTTGGGCGCTGGGTCGCGCTCGACGACGACGCGCTCGATGCCGCGATCCGCCATGTCGGCGCGCCGGCAACGCGCGAGATGCGTGTGCGGGCGCGCAAGCTGTTCGCCTGCGCGCTGGAAACGCCGGGCGGACTGAAGGTGCAGACCATTCACGCGCTGTGCACGCGGCTGTTGCAGCAGTTTCCGTTCGAGGCCAACGTGCCCGCGCATTTCGCGGTGCTCGACGAGCGTGACCAGACCGAAATGATGGAGCGCGCCAACCTCGCGGTGCTGCTGGAGGCCGCGCGCGCGCCTGACAGTGCGCTTGGCCGTGCGCTCGCCTTTGCGATGACGCAGGCCGCCGACGTCACCTTCAAGGAGGTGGTGCACGAGGCCTGCCTCAGCCGCGAGCATTTCATGGCGTGGGCGGATGGTGCCGGCAGCATCGAGGCGGCGATGGCGCAGGTCTGCCGCGCGCTCGGCGTCGCGATGGATGCGCAATGCGACGCGGTCGAGCGCGAGATGGTGGAGGGTCCGCATCTGCCGCGCAGCCGCTGGATTGAGGCTGCGAACGCCTTCGAGGACGGCGGCAAGACCGATGCGACGCAAGGCGCCCGCCTGCGCGCCGCCGCGGCGCTGACCGGCGAAGCGCAGCTCGAGGCCTATCTCGGCGTGTTCTTCACCGGCGAGGGCAGCGAACGCAAATCGCTGATGACGAAATCGCTCACCGCGATGCACGGCGCGCTTGCCGCCGCGCTGTCGCAGGAGCAGCCGCGTCTGCGCGCGCTGGCCGATCGCCGCCGCGCCATCATCCAGCGCGACCGCACGCATGCGCTACTCGTGATCGCGAGCGCCGTCGCCGCGCATTACCGGCGGGAGAAGCAGGCGCGCGGGCTCCTGGACTATGACGACCTGATCGACAAGACCCACGCGATGCTGACCGGCGGCTATGCTTCCTGGGTGCATTTCAAGCTCGACCGCGGCATCGATCATGTGCTGATCGACGAGGCGCAGGACACGAGTCCGCGGCAGTGGGACATCATCGAGAGCTTCGTTTCCGAATTCACCGCCGGTGCCGGCGCGCGCGGCGAGATCCACCGCACGGTATTCGCGGTCGGCGACGAGAAGCAGTCGATCTTCTCGTTTCAGGGTGCGGCACCGCGCGAGTTCGACCTGCGGCGACGCGCGATGGCGACGCGGCATGCGCACGCAAATCTGTCGTTCGAGTCGGTCTCGTTCAAGCATTCGTTCCGCTCCGGCGCGGCGATTCTCGATTCGGTCGATTACGTGTTTCGCGAGCAGACGATCTATCGTTCGATCCACATCGACGATGCCTATCCGGTGCACGATGCATTGCCCGACGCCGCGCCCGCGACGGTCGAGCTGTGGCCGGTCGAGGAGCCGGACACCCGCGAGGAGATCGAGGGCTGGCAGGCGCCGTTCGACACCGTCTCGCCCGCAAGCCCGGAAGTGAAGCTCGCACGCCGCGTCGAAAGCGAGATCAAGGCGCTGATTGCGGCCGGCACCATGACCGGCCCGCTCGGCCGACGCCGCAGGCTGCGCTATGGCGACGTGATGATTCTGGTGCGGCGGCGCGGCGCGGCGTTCGATGCCGTGATTCAGGCGCTGAAGCATGCGGGCATTCCGGTCGCGGGCGCGGACCGGCTGAAGCTGACCGCGCACATCGCGGTGATCGACCTGATGCATCTCGCCGATGCGCTATTATTGCCGCAGGACGACCTCGCCCTCGCGGTCGCGCTGAAGAGCCCGCTGTTCGGCCTCACCGATGACGACCTGCTGACGATCGCGCCGACGCGCACCGGCTCGCTGCGCGAGGCGCTGGCGGCGCATGCGGCAAGCTCCGAGCGGCTGCGCATCGCGAGCGAGTTTCTCGAAACTTGTGCCATGCGCGCCGCGCGGATGACGCCGTTCGCCTTCTTCGCATGGCTCTTGGGCGGCGACAGCGGCGGCCATGGCGGGCGCGCACGCATTCTCAAGCGGCTCGGCCATGAGGCGAACGACGCGCTCGACGAATTCCTCGAACTTGCGCTCACCTATGAGCGCAAGGCGCCCGCCTCATTGCAGGGCTTCATCGCCTGGCTGCGCGCCGCCGACACCGACGTGAAGCGCGACATGGAAATCCTGCGCGACGAAGTGCGGGTGATGACCGTGCACGGCGCGAAAGGCCTCGAGGCCTCCGTGGTGTTTCTGGTCGATACCACGACCTCGCCGTCGGACACGCAACGGCTGAGGTTGATCCACATGCCGCATGGCAATGCCGGGCCCGGCGAAGTGGTGCTGTGGGCGGGCGCCAAGGACGACGACACCGAGGATGTCGCCCGCGCGCGCGACACCATGCGCGGCGAGATCGAGGACGAATATCGCCGCCTTCTCTATGTCGCGATGACGCGCGCCGCCGAGCGATTGATCGTGGGCGGCTGCAAGCCCGGCAACCGCAACAATGTGCGCGAGCTATCGTGGTACGACCTGATCGAGAAAGGTCTTGCCGCGTCGCCTCTGGTTCTCACCGAAGTCGAGACACCGTTCGGGCCGGCGAAACGCTATGCCCGCAAGGACGAGGCCGCACTGGACATTGCGCGTGATGACGCCGCGTCCGCCCCCGCCGAGCTAAAGTCGTTGCCGGACTGGCTGTATGCTGATGCCCCGCAGGTCCGCGCGAAGGAAATCACGCTGGCGCCCTCCAGCGCCGGAGGTGACACCGCTGCGCCACTCTCGGCAGAGCAAACCATCCTTCAACGTGCACGGCTGACCGGCCAGTGGGTACATCGCCTGCTGCAATCGCTGCCCGATCTTGCACAGGAGGCACGCGAAGCGGCGGCGCTGCGCTTCCTCGCCCGCCATGTGCAGGATGCGTCCGAGGAAGAGCGCACCACACTCATCCGTCAGGTGCTCGCGCTGATCGACGATCCGCGATTTGCGGCGCTGTTCGGCCCCGGCAGCCGCGCCGAGGTTTCCATCGCGGGCCGCCTCACGCTGAACGGCACCAGCGTGCGCGTCTCCGGGCAGATCGATCGCCTGGTGATGACGCCGGATGAGGTGATGATCGTCGATTACAAGACCGGCGCGGTGCCCCAAGGCGCGATGCCGCCGCATTATGTGCGCCAGCTTGCGCTCTATCGTGCGGTGCTTGCGAAACTCTCGCCGGGGCGGCCGGTGCGCTGTGCGCTCCTGTGGACACAGGGCCCGCAGATCGTCGAAGTGCCGCCTTCAACATTGGACGCAGAGCTGGCATCGCTCGCCAGGCGAGCCTTCTAGTCGTTGATTTAACTGGAGAATTTCGAGCCCTGCGATTCGGTATAACAGCAAGGCGGACACTTTGCCAGCCTTGACCGGCCACGGCCGCATTCTTACGTTTGCGCCACGTCATCGGGCTCCGAGATCGATCGGGCCGTCATCAACGAGGAATATCATGAGCGTAGGCAAAGTTTCGGACGCCGATTTCGAGGCTGAAGTCCTCAAGGCGGAAGGTCCGGTGGTCGTGGACTTCTGGGCGGAGTGGTGCGGCCCCTGCCGCATGATCGCGCCCGCGCTCGACGAGATCGCCGGTGCGATGGGCGACAAGGTCAAGATCGTCAAGCTCAACGTCGACGAGAGCCCGAAGACCGCATCGAAGTACGGCGTGATGTCGATCCCGACCCTGATGATCTTCAAGGGCGGCGAGATGGCCTCGCGCCAGGTCGGCGCCGCGCCGAAGCAGAAGCTGCAGCAGTGGATCACCGCCGCGGTGTAAGCTGCCCGCATATTCGGATTTGAACGACGGCCGGTGAGATTTCACCGGCCGTTTTGTTTTGGGCTTCTCCTCCCTCGCCCCGTTTTCTTACGGGGAGAGGGTCGGGGTGAGGGGCGAACATTCGCGATTGTTGCAACTCCCCCTCACCCGGCGCTACGCGCCGACCCTCGGGTCAAGCCCGAGGGCAGGCTCTCTCCCCGCTCGCGGGGAGAGGTGAAAGAAAGATCTTGGCCCTCGCAATGACACCTACCCCGGCGGGGTGCCGTTTTCCGCCAGCACATGACCCGCGAGGTAGAGTGAGCCGGTGATGAGAATGCGTGGTGGCGTCTCGTAGGCAAGCGAGGCGAGGCGCGCCAGCGCTTCCGTCACGCCCGGCATCACGTCGGCGCGCAGATCAAGCGAGCGTGCAACGGCAGCCAACGCCTCGGGCTCCATCGCGTTGTCGTTGTCCAGGATCGGCACCGCGAGAACGTGGCGAGTGAGGCCGGAAAAATTCGCAAGAAACGCGCGCGCGTCCTTGTTGCCCATCATGCCGACGATCAGCACCACCGGACGCTCGACGCGCTCGCCGAGATCGGCCAGCGCCGCGGCGGCGACGCGCCCGCCATCGGCATTGTGGCCGCCGTCGAGCCAAAGCTCGCAACCCTGCGGCGCGAGCGTAGCCAACGTGCCAGCAGGCAGACGCTGCATCCGCGCCGGCCATTGGGCGGAGACAACGCCCTGCTCGAACGCGGCTGGCTCGATCGCGAGCGAAGGGATCGCGCGCAATGTTGCGATCGCAAGACCGGCATTGTCGAACTGATGACGGCCGAACAACCGCGGCGCGGTGACATCGAGAAGCCCGCGCTCGTCATGATAGACGAGCCGGCCATGCTCGACGCCGACATGCCATTCCTGCGTGGCGCAGAACAGCGGCGCGCGCATCTTCCGCGCGGTCTGCTCGATCACCGCCTGCGCTTCGGCCTGCTGCTCGGCAACGATCACCGGCACGTTGCGCTTGATGATGCCGGCCTTCTCGGTGGCGATCTTGATCAGCGTGTCACCGAGAAATTCGAAATGATCGAGCCCAACCGGGGTGATGACGCTCGCAAGCGGCGTCTCCACCACGTTGGTGGCATCCAAGCGTCCGCCGAGGCCGACTTCGAGCAGCAGCACATCGGCGATATGCTGCGAGAACAACAGGAACGCGGCCGCGGTCTCGATCTCGAACAGCGTAATCGGCGCACCGCCGTTGGCGCGCTCGCACCGCGCGAACGCGTCTTCAAGCTGGGCATCGCTCGCCAGCTCGCCCGCGATACGAAAACGCTCGTTGAGACGCACGAGATGCGGCGAGGTATAGACGTGAACGCGCAGGCCCGCCGCCTCGCAGATCGCGCGCAGGAACGCGACCGTCGAGCCCTTGCCGTTGGTGCCGGCGACATGGATCACCGGCGGCAGGCGGCGTTCGGGGTGGTCGAGCGCTTCGAGGATGCGATGCATCCGCGACAGATCGAGATCGATGCGCTTGGGATGCAGCGCCGCGAGCCGCGCCAGAAGATCGTCGAGCTTACGCGGTGCGGGTTGGGCCGCGCTCACGCCGGCGGCAGCGCAACCGGCTCCGCAGCCGGCGGCGGACCTTCGACATCGGGCGGCGGCGGTGCGGCGACCTCATCCGCATGCGGCGCAGGCACCTTCATCAGAAGACGGCACAGCCGCGCCAGCGTCGGGCGCATCTCATGGCGATGCACCACCATGTCGACCATGCCGTGCTCTTTGAGATATTCGGCGCGCTGGAAACCTTCCGGCAGCTTCTCGCGAATGGTCTGCTCGATCACGCGCGCACCGGCAAAGCCGATCAGCGCGCCGGGCTCGGCCAACTGCACGTCACCCAGCATCGCGTAGGACGCGGTGACGCCGCCGGTCGTCGGATTGGTCAGCACCACGATGTAGGGAAGCCCCGCCTCGCGCAGCAACTGGATCGCGACCGTGGTGCGCGGCATCTGCATCAGCGACAGGATGCCTTCCTGCATCCGCGCGCCGCCCGACGCCGCGAACATGATGAACGGCGCGTGTTTTTCGACCGCGAGCTGCAGACCGGTGACGATTGCCTCACCCGCCGCCATGCCGAGCGAGCCGCCCATGAAATCGAAATCCTGCACCGCGACCACCGCGGGCGTGCTCTCGATGCGGCCGTAGCCGACCTTCACCGCATCGTTCATGCCGGTCTTGGCGCGGGCATCCTTGATGCGGTCGGCGTATCTGCGCTCGTCGCGAAACTTCAGCGGATCGGCGGCAACGTCCGGCAGCGCGACATCGAACCAGGTCTCGTTGTCGAAGATCGACTTGAGCCGCGCGGTCGCGCCCATGCGCATATGATAGTTGGAGCCGGGAATGACGAACTGGTTCGCCTCGACATCCTTGTAGAACACGAGCTGGCCGGAATCCGGGCACTTGATCCACAAATTCTCCGGCGTCTCGCGCTTGAGAATGCTGCGGATCTTCGGTCGGACCACATTGTTCAGCCAGTTCATGCGTTGGTCTCCATACATCCCTTGACCGGCGCGATCGCCAAATCTTCTCCCCTTACAGGAAAAGGTAGCAAGCACCGCGCGAAGCAAGGTGCGAGCCGGGTGAGGGGTATTTTACTGCGGATGAGACGCCGACGCGACCCCTCACCCGCTTCGCCACATAGTGGCTCAGCACCCTCTCCCACAAGGGGAGAGGGGAAACAAGAACGATTACGCCGACACTGGTTTGACGCCATGGACGCCCTGTGCCAGCGCAGCGACCAGGTCGGTGACGGCGGATACCGTGTTCGGCCCGGCCTTGCCCTCGGCGTCGAGCGTTCCGCGCAGCGCATCGACAAGCGCAGAGCCGACGACGGCGCCCTCGCAATGGCGTGCGATGCGGGCCGCCGCCTCGGGCGTGCGAATGCCGAAGCCGACGCAGACCGGCAATTGGGTGTGACGCTTGATCCGCGCCACCGCTTCGCCGACCTGCTTGTCGTCGGCTGCGGCGGCGCCGGTGATGCCGGTGATCGAGACGTAATAGACAAAGCCCGACGTGTTGGCGAGCACGGCCGGCAGCCGCTTGTCGTCGGTCGTCGGCGTCGCAAGCCGGATGAAGTTCACACCGGCCTTGAGCGCGGGCAGGCACAGCTCCTCGTCTTCCTCCGGCGGCAAGTCCACGACAATGAGCCCATCGACGCCCGCCTCCTTCGCATCGACGAGGAAGCGATCGACACCGTAGATGAAGATCGGATTGTAGTAGCCCATCAGCACGACGGGCGTTGCCGCTTCACCCTTGCGGAAGTTGCGCACGACATCGAGCGTCTTCTTCAGCGTGGTGCCGGCCTTCAGCGCGCGCAGCCCTGCCGCCTGAATCGCAGGCCCATCCGCCATCGGGTCGGTGAACGGCATGCCGATCTCGATCACATCGGCGCCCGCCTTCGGCAGCGCCTTCATGATCGCGAGCGAGGTTTCAAGATCGGGATCGCCGCACATCAGGAAGGTGACGAGCGCGGCGCGGCCTTCCTTCTTGAGATCGGCGAAGCGGGTATCGAGGCGCGTGGTCATGACTTGCGCCCCCGCAGAATATCGCCGACCTGCGGCACGTCCTTGTCGCCACGGCCGGAGAGATTGACGACCATCAGGTGATCGCGCGGCCGCTTCGGCGCGAGCTGCGACAGCTTCGCGATCGCATGCGCCGACTCCAATGCCGGAATGATGCCTTCGAGCCGCGACAGCAACTGGAACGCGGCGAGCGCTTCCTCGTCGGTCGCGGACAGATACGTCACGCGGCCGGTCTCGTGCAGCCAGGCATGCTCCGGTCCGATGCCGGGATAATCGAGGCCCGCCGAAATCGAATGCGCGTCCTGAATCTGGCCGTCCTCGTTCATCAGGAGATACGTGCGATTGCCGTGCAGCACGCCGGGGCGACCGCCCGCGAGCGAGGCAGCGTGCAAATTCGTCAGCCCATGGCCCGCGGCCTCGACGCCGAAAATCTCGACGGCAGGCTCATCGAGGAACGGATGAAACAGCCCCATCGCATTGGAGCCGCCGCCGATGCAGGCGACCAGCGAATCCGGCAGGCGGCCTTCCGCCGCCATCATCTGCTCGCGCGTCTCATGGCCGATCACCGACTGGAAGTCGCGCACCATCGCAGGATAGGGATGCGGGCCCGCCACCGTGCCGATGCAATAGAACGTGGTCGCCACGTTCGTCACCCAATCGCGCAGCGCATCGTTCATCGCATCTTTCAGCGTGCGCGTGCCGGACTGCACCGGCACCACCTTGGCGCCCAGCATCTCCATACGGATGACGTTCGGCTCTTGCCGCGCAACATCGACCGCACCCATGTACACGATACATTCGAGCCCGAAGCGCGCGCACAGCGTCGCGGTGGCAACGCCATGCTGCCCCGCGCCGGTCTCTGCGATGATGCGCTTCTTGCCCATGCGGCGCGCGACCATGATCTGGCCGAGCACGTTGTTCACCTTGTGCGAGCCGGTGTGGTTCAGCTCTTCGCGCTTGAGATAAATCTTCGCACCGCCGAGATGCTCGGTGAGGCGTTCGGCGAAATACAGGGGCGACGGACGGCCGACATAATCCTTGAGATAGCCGTTCATTTCCTTCTGAAATGACGGATCGGCCTTCGCCGCGGCATAGGCCTTCTCGAGATCGAGGATCAACGGCATCAGTGTTTCGGCGACGAAGCGGCCGCCGAAGGTGCCGAAGTGACCACGCTCATCAGGGCCTGCGCGGAAGGAATTGGGTTTTGGAAGACTCATACCTAACCTTCGTCATGGCCGGATTTATTCCGGCCATCCACGTCTTGATGTTTGCAGACGCGCACAATGTGGCATCTGCTCCCTCTCCTTGCGAGCGAGGTGAGGGACGAAAATTTCTCTACGCAGCCATCGCCTCTCACCCGGCTTTCTCGCTTCGCTGGAAAGCCGGACTCTCCCCGTCAACGGGGCGAGGTGAAGACGACGCCGCGCGCGCAGCGCGGATGAAAGCGCGGATCATGTCGGCATCCTTGACGCCGATGGTGCGCTCAACACCGGAGGAGACATCGACGCCGTGCGGGCGCACCAGCGCAAGCGCCTCGGACAGATTGTCGGCGTGAAGCCCGCCCGAGAGCACGAACGGCAGACCCGGATCGGCGCCTTCGAGAATGCGCCAGTCGAACGGCACGCCGAGCCCGCCGGGGCGCGTCGCATCCTTCGGCGCGCGCGCATCGAACAGGATGCGGTCGGCCACGGACACATAAGGCGCAACCTTTGCGAGATCCGCGCGCGTGGCGAGCGCCACCGCCTTCATCACCCGCGCATCGTAGGTCTCGCGCAACGCCGCGACCGCTTCGGGCGGCTCGTTGCCGTGCAACTGCAGCCAGTCGGGACGCACCTCGCGCGCGATGGCATCGAGCAGCCGTGCATCGGCATCGACGGTCAGCGCCGCGATCTCGGCGCGCCCGCGCGCCCGCGCCGCAAGCTCGGCTGCGCGCGCCAGATCGACATTGCGCGGCGAGGGCGGAAAGAACACCAGCCCGACCATATCGGCACCCGCCTCCAGAGCCGCTTCGAGCGTCTCCGGTTCGGACAGGCCACAGATTTTCACGATCAGGGACATATGGGTTTGATCTGGGTTTCGAGCGATCCAAGCAGGAAAGGCGCGTTCTACAACGTCGCGTGCTGCTTGTCTTGTATCATCGCGCCCGGGTTCGCGCCCTCGTGCCGGCGCCTAGCCTAGCGCTCAGAAATGGCGTTCCTGGGTCACGGCGAGCGGCGGCAGCGCCGGAGGCGCGGCAGGGCTTGGGGCGGCGGAAAAGGCCACCCGCCGCAGTTCCGCAAGCTCGTTGCGGGCCTGCGCCGCCTCATCCTCGTAGCGCCGCGCGGCCTTGCGATAGCGGTGCTGCCCGAACCAGACCGCAAGCCCACCGGCGAGCACGCCGGTCATCACCGCGCCGATGATGACGATGAACAACGGCAGCGTCAGCGCGAGCGAGGCATCCGAGGGGTCGAAGGGATTGAACGACACCATCACGAGGCGGCGGTTGGCGAGTGCGAAGGCAAGCAGCAACAGCGCCAGCGGAACGATCACCACGGTGTTGACGAACTTGCGCATGCCGCTCTTCCCGCTACGCCCGCATCATAGGCCAATCCCGGCGCAATCCCTGCATACGCTGCACGCGCGGAATGCGCCGCGCAAGCCCGATCAGGCCGCCGGCGGTGACGGCGGCGTGGCCCCATCGAGGCCGTCGCGGTTCAGCCGCTCGCGCATTTCCTTGCCGGTCTTGAAGAACGGCACGCTCTTCTGCTCGACGGGGACATGCTCGCCGGTGCGCGGATTGCGGCCCGCACGCGCCGGGCGATGCTTCACCGAAAACGCGCCAAACCCGCGCAGTTCGACCCGATCGCCGCGCGCCAGTGCCGAGACGATTTCCTCGAGGATCGCATTGACGATGTTCTCCACGTCCCTCTGGTAGAGGTGCGGATTATGCTCGGCAATGCGCTGAACGAGTTCTGATTTGATCATCGGGACGGGGGCTCGCGGTCGTTGCGGGTGACATTTCCTTGAAAAAGCCTTGAACTGTCAAGTCGCTTAACGCCCAAGATGAGAGCGATTTTACGTGACAATTGAAGACTCTCCCGCCTGCGAACAGCGTGCGGGGCGAATGAAAGGTGATTCATCAATTCAATTGGAGCCCGCAGGCTGCCACAAAGCAAGCATGCCTTCGAGTTCGAGCCGCTCCGCGACACCGCCGACGCCGCTTCCGCCAACAATGCGCGCGAATGTCTCAAGACCGAGCGCGCGCAACGTCGCTTCCGTCGCCGTGCGCAGGAAAGTCATGTCGGAGAAGCGCGGCGAGAGCTTGTAGTCGCGCACCGGCAGTTCGCCCTTGATCTTGTTCTGCGCCTGCAGCCACTTCACCGCGGTCTTCTCGTCGCCGAGTTCGTCGATGAGCTTCAATCCAACCGCCTGACGGCCGGTGAACACGCGCCCGTCGGAGACGACCTGCAGCGCGGCCTCATCCATCTGCCGCCGCGTTTTCACCAGACCCTTGAACCAGGCGAACGAGTCCTTCACCAGCGCATCGAGCGCCGCGCGCGCTTCCGGCGAGGTCGGCTCGTAACCGTTCGGAGCGGCCTTGAGCGGCGCGGATTTCACTTCCTCGACCTTGACGCCGACGGTCTTCAGCAGCTCGCTGAAATTCGGAAACTGAAACAGCACACCGATCGAGCCAACGAGCGAGGTCTGCTGCGCGATGATGTGATCGGACGCCAGCGCCGCGATATAGCCGCCGGAGGCGGCCAACCCCTCGACCACGACGACGAGCGGCTTCTTCGCCTTGAGCCGCGTCAGCGCATCGAACAATTGCTCGGCGCCCGCGGTGGTGCCGCCCGGCGAATTGATATGAACGATGACGGCGGCGGCCTTCGACTTGCCGAGCCGCTCGAGTGCCGCGACGCGCTCATCGTTGCTGCGGATCAGGCCTTCGATCTTCACCCGCGCGATCGCCTCGCTGCCGGTGATCGCCTGCCGCGCCGACGGCGCCAGCGCCGCCGTGAGGCCGATCACCGCCGCGATGACGACAAGCGCGCTGATCGCCCGCCAGAAGGTGAGCTTGCGGCGAATGCGGCGGCGGTCGACGAGGAAGTCGGATTCAAACGACATGCGGCTCTCCGGTGCGGCGTCCTCCGCCCGCGCGCGTTATCCCCGCGCAAAGCTTGAGATTGCATGACTTCGATACATCAATTGCAAGGTAATTTGAAGACGAGGCAATTGGGCCTAAAGGGCGGGTTGCCTCGTCATTCTGAGCCAACGGGTCGGCGATAAGCCGCTACCCGTCATTATCTCGCCCCACCCATAGTGTCGTCCCCGCGAAGGCGGGGACCCACACTGTCCGAGGTTTAACAAATGAACGAATTATCGCGCAGGCTTCCGCACTGGCGATCACTTGGAAAATTTATTGAAGGCTGGGTCCCCACCTTCGCGGGGACGACGCAGAAATAAAATCACGCAGACAAAGGCCAATCACCCAAACAAAAAGGGCTCCGAAAACCGGAGCCCTCTTCAATTCGTGTAGCGAAAGAAACGCCTGAGAGAAGCTTACTTGTCGCGCTTCTTCAGTGCGTTGCCGAGAATGTCGCCAAGCGTCGCGCCGGAGTCGGACGAGCCGTACTGCGCGATGGCTTCCTTCTCCTCGGCGACTTCCAGCGCCTTGATCGACACCTGGACCTTGCGGGCCTTCTTGTCGAACTGGATGACGCGGGCGTCGACCTTCTCACCAACCGCGAAGCGCTCGGCACGCTGATCGTTGCGATCACGCGCAAGCTCCGAACGCTTGATGAAGGTGGTGAAGTCGGTACCGGCGATCTGCACGTCGATGCCGGCGTCCTTGACGTCGAGAATCTCGCAGGTCACGACCGCGCCCTTCTTGACGTCGCCCGGCTCTGCGAAGGGATCGCCCTCGAGCTGCTTGACGCCGAGCGAGATGCGCTCCTTCTCGACATCGACATCGAGCACCACGGCCTTGACCATGTCGCCCTTCTTGAAGTTGTCGATCACCTGCTCGCCCGGCTGTTTCCAATCGAGGTCGGACAGATGCACCATGCCGTCGACGTCGCCTTCGAGACCCAGGAACAGACCGAACTCGGTCTTGTTCTTGACCTCGCCTTCCACGGTCGAGCCGACCGGGAACTTCTCGACGAACACTTCCCACGGATTGCGCATGGTCTGCTTGAGACCGAGCGAGATGCGGCGCTTGGCGGAATCGACTTCCAGCACCTGCACTTCGACTTCCTGCGAGGTGGAGACGATCTTGCCGGGATGCATGTTCTTCTTGGTCCACGACATCTCGGAGACGTGGATCAGGCCTTCGATGCCCGGCTCGAGCTCGACGAACGCACCGTAGTCGGTGATGTTGGTGACGCGGCCGGTGACGCGGGCGTTGAGCGGATACTTCGCCTCGATGCCCTGCCACGGATCGTCCAAGAGCTGCTTCATACCGAGCGAGATGCGGTGGGTCTCGTGGTTGATCTTGATGATCTTGACCTTCACCGTCTGGCCGATGGTGAGCACCTCGGTCGGATGGTTGACGCGGCGCCACGCGATATCGGTGACGTGCAGGAGGCCGTCGATGCCACCGAGGTCAACGAACGCACCGTAATCGGTGATGTTCTTGACGACGCCGTCGATCACCTGACCCTCTTCGAGGTTCTGCACGAGCTCCTGACGCTGTTCGGCGCGGGTCTCTTCGAGAACGGTGCGGCGGGACACGACGATGTTGCCGCGGCGGCGATCCATCTTGAGGATCTGGAACGGCTGCGGATTGTTCATCAGCGGCGCGACATCGCGGATCGGGCGAATGTCGACCTGGCTGCGCGGCAGGAACGCCACGGCGCCGTCGAGGTCGACCGTGAAGCCGCCCTTGACCTGGTTGAAGATGATGCCGGAAACCTTCTCGTTGGCGTTGAACGCCTTCTCGAGCTTGCCCCAGCTCTCTTCGCGGCGCGCCTTGTCGCGCGAGAGAACGGCTTCACCGAGCGCGTTTTCGATCCGGTCCAGAAAGACTTCGACTTCGTCGCCGACCTTCAGCGTGTTCTCGCGGCCGGGGCCGTTGAACTCGCGCAGCGCCACGCGACCTTCGGTCTTGAGGCCGACGTCAATGACGGCCATGTCCTTCTCGATCGCCACAACCTTGCCCTTGACGACGGAGCTTTCCTGCAGGTTGCCGCCCGAGAAGGATTCATCGAGCATCGCCGCGAAATCGTCGCGGGTCGGATGATAGGAGGATTCAGTCGAAGCCATTGGTTCTCCAGATGCGGTCGGCCGGTGTCGGGTTGATGGGACGCATCGCGCGGGAAGGGCCAAAGGTCCGCAACCTTTGGCGACCGCCTCAAAACCCATCATGGTTGAAACCCATCATGGTTTGCGAGCGCGGGCCGGCCAGGCCTTCGACGGACGATGCGGTGATTTCAGTGCCGGTCTGTTCAGTCAAACAACTCGACCTCAAAGACCTCCAAGCGGGCTTGTCCTCCAATGACGGCTGGGATTGACCCAAGCCGGCCCGCTCGGACGGCCTCGATCCTGTCGAGGGCAGCCCGGACCCGCGCGATATAGCCTTCCACAGGGTTTCGGGCAAGGCCGGAATCGCCGCGGAGGGCCGCAAACCGGCCTGCCGCAGGGCTTTTCGCGACGGAAATGGGGTGTTTTTGCCTCCGACCCACCCACATGACTTCGTCATGGCCGGGCTTGACCCGGCATCCACGTCTCCTCCGTGGAAACAGGTCAAGACGTGGATGCCCGGCACAAGGCCGGGCATGACGGATATTGGGCCTCTAGATAGCTCCCGCACGTAATTCCGTACCAACCAGAGCAATCTCACCGCGTGGCGCGGGCCTGCTCGATGATCGCGATCGCCGCGCGCACGCCGCCCTCGATGTCGAGGTTGGAATTATCCAGCACATGGGCGTCGGCCGCGCATTTCAGCGGCGCAGCCGCGCGGTTCTTGTCGCGCTCGTCGCGCTTTAAAATATCCGCCAGCACCAGCGCCTCGTCGGCCGCCTCGCCGCGGCCCCGCGCCTCCAGCGTGCGGCGATGCGCACGCACTTTCGGATCGGCAACCACGAAAATCTTCACGTCGGCATCGGGACAGATCACCGTGCCGATGTCGCGTCCGTCGAGCACCGCGCCGGGTGGGTCGGCCGCGAACTGGCGCTGGAAATTGATGAGCGCCTCGCGCACCGCCGGAATCGCGGAGACGACGGACGCGGCATCGCCGATCGCCTGGGTCTTCAAAACCGGATCGCCGAATTTTTCCGGATCGAGCGCGCGCGCCACCGCGACCGCCCGCGCCTCGTCCTGCAGATCCGCGCCGAGATCGAGCATCGCTTTTGCGACCGCGCGATAGATCACGCCGGTGTCGAGATGGCGAAAGCCGTAATGCGCGGCAAGCCGCTTGCCGAGCGTTCCCTTGCCGGACGCGGCCGGTCCGTCGATGGCGATAATCATGTCTTCACGAGCCGTCGGTTGGAGGCAGCGCCCGTTGCACGTTTCACCGCCGCCTTGATTTCAGGAAGCGCGGCGGGGTCCATGGTGATGACCCCGTCCGCCTTGGAGGCGATTAATTGCGGCGCTTTGCCGGAATTGTCAAAAATCCAGGCCCCGTCGGCGGCCTTGAGAAACCACGGCAGTTGCGCCAGCGATTTGTCGCGGCGCGACACGATCTTGTCCTCGGGCACGGCATGGCCGCCCTTGGCGACCCGCACCCGGACACGCTCGATGTTCATCTGCGCGGTTTTCAAAAGCACATAGATCAGCCGGATCTCGAAGCCGCGCGCCTTCGCATCCGTGATCATCTCGCGATATTTTTCTGTCGAGAGCACGGTCTCGACGCCGACCGTGCGGTAGGCGGCAATCGAGGCTTCGAGCCAGGTATAGATACGCTTCACCGCCGCGAGGTTGGCGGCGTCGGGGTCGCATTTCTCGGCTTCGCTGATCTGCAGGGAGAGCACGTCCGGATTGATGATCCAGACCGAGCGGCCAAAATCCTCGATGCCTGATCCGGTGTAGAGAGAGCTTTTGCCGGACCCGTTCGGCCCGGCGACAATCCAGAGCTTTGGCCGCTCAACGAACGCGGACACGATCCGCCGAGCCGAAGGCCTTCACGTTTTCACGCCGCGCTTTCTCGACGTTCTTGACGAACAGGAGATGCAGGTCCTCGCTGAACGTCGTGCTGTTGGCGTCGATCGCAAGCACCTTGGTGCGGCGGCCATCGGGGCCGACCACGATCTTCGACTTCACCGATCCCGCCGGTTTCTTGGCGCCCGCGCGCCCGAATTTCTTGACGACGACCTTGGCCATGGAGCCTCTCAAACGACAGTCCCGCGCATTCAACTCACACAGGAATATAGGGCCTTTTCCGACATTCCGCCACGTTAAACGAAATCCGCGCCGAGGCCGCGCATCATTGGGATGAAGTCGGGGAAGCTGGTGGCGATGAAAGCAGTGTCGTCGACCTTGACCGGCGTATCCGATGCACAGCCCATCACCAGCGCCGACATCGCGATGCGATGATCCATGTGGGTCGCAACCGTCCCGCCGCCCGGCACGCGGCCCTCGCCATGGACGATGAGATCGTCGCCCACGATCTCGACCTTGACGCCGTTGACGCGCAGCATGTCAGCGGTCGCCTCCAGCCGATCGGATTCCTTCACGCGCAGCTCCTTCAAACCCAGCATCCGCGTGGTGCCTTCCGCGAAGGCGGCGGCGACCGCGAGTACGAGATATTCGTCGATCATCGCCGGCGCGCGCTCGGGCGGCACGGTGACGCCGCGCAGCTTTGAGGCACGCACCCGCAAATTCGCCATCGGCTCGCCGGCGTCGCGCACGTCGCTCTCCTCGATCGAGGCGCCCATCTCCCGCAGCGTGGTGAAAAGCCCGGTGCGCAGCGGATTTGTCATCACGTCGGTGAGGGTAAGATCGGAGCCCGGCACAATCAGCGCGGCGACGATCGGAAACGCCGCCGAGGACGGATCGGCCGGCACCACGACATCGGCGCCGTGCAGCTCGGGCTGGCCGGTCAGCGTGATGCGGCGACCATGCGTGCCTTCCGGCTCGGTGACGATGTCGGCGCCGAATTGCGCCAGCATCCGCTCGGTGTGGTCGCGGCTTGCTTCCGCCTCGATTACGGTGGTCTCGCCCGGCGCGGAGAGGCCCGCGAGCAGCACCGCCGACTTGATCTGCGCCGAAGCAACCGGCGTGCGGTAGACCATCGGGATCGGATCACGCGCGCCTTCGAGCGTCAGCGGCAGCCGTGCGCCGTCGCCGCCGGAGACTTTCGCACCCATCAGCTCCAGCGGATCGAGAATGCGGCGCATCGGGCGCGAGCGCAGTGACGCGTCGCCGTCGAACGTCGCCGCAATCGGCGAACCCGCCACCGCGCCCATCGCAAGACGGCAGCCGGTGCCGCTGTTGCCGAAATCAAGCGGCGCATCGGGCGCGCGGAAACCGCCGACACCGACGCCGTGCACGCGCCATGCGCCCTCGCCCACGCGTTCGACCTTCGCGCCGAGCGCCGCCATCGCCTTGGCGGTGTTGAGAACGTCTTCGCCCTCGAGAAGCCCGGTGATCTTCGTTTCACCGACCGCAAGCGCACCCAGAATGAGCGCGCGGTGAGAGATCGACTTGTCGCCCGGCACGCGGACCCGCCCGGTCAGCGGGGTGCTTCCTCGTGCCTCCAATGGGGTCGGTCGGCTGGCGTGGCTCACGGCAAAATTCCTCTACAATTTGAAGGGCTCCTACCATGGCCACCGAAATCCGTCACCCGCCTCACAGAAGGCGGCGAGAGCACTATTGACACCAGCGTCGCAACCGCCCAAGTGAAGCACCGCTTTTTCGAAATTCCCAGGATCTCGCCCGTGGCCAAAGCCGATCTCGGAACCAAACGTATCTGCCCGGTAACGGGCAAGAAGTTCTATGACCTCAACAAGACTCCGGTGATTTCGCCCTACACCGGCGAAATCGTGCCGATCGCGCCGGTTGCGCCGACCCGCCCGCGCGGCGACACCGCAGCCCGCGCGCAGGCGGCCGATACCTCGCAGGATACCGAGACGGCCGAGGGCGAGGAGGAGTTGGTCTCCCTTGAGGAAGCCGATGCCGAGGAGAAGACCGGCAAGGTCAAGACCAACGTGCCGGAATCCGAAGACGACATCGAAATCGACGACTCGATCGACGATGACGATGACGACGATTCCACCTTCATCGCCGAAGAAGACGAAGAGGACGAGGACGTGACCGACATCATCGGCGACGTCTCCGGCGACGAGGAATCCTGACAACAAGAGACTTGAGATAGAACCTGAAACGTGGTTTCAGGTCACTCCTGACGCGGGGACGCGGGCCGAACGGCTAACCTCCCCGCGGACTGCGTCGGACCCATCCGAACGCGTGCGTTGATTACGGGGCCATAGCTCAGCTGGGAGAGCGCTTGCATGGCATGCAAGAGGTCGGCGGTTCGATCCCGCCTGGCTCCACCAACCGCCCGAACATCCTCTGTTCCTGAAGCTCTCTGTTCCTGAATCGATGGCGTCTGGTGCCCGGAATTTCCCGGTGCAGCGCGGTATCCACGACCCGTCTGCGGTCTTGAACCGCGTGCGGCGATTGCCATATTTGGAGAGCCGGGCAGGTCAACCGCCTCTCCGGCAAGGGTGCCGCAAGGGCCCTTGGCAAAAGGCCCATACCGGGCCGGAGGCCGGACAAAGTCGCTTCGAGAGGACTTTGGAATGTCGCGTGTTCCTTCGTTATCCAGTCCGTTTCTACTGGGCTTCGACGAGATCGAGCGTGCGCTCGACCGCGTCGTCAAGGGCGCCGACGGCTATCCTCCCTACAACATCGAGCGATGCGAACGTGAAAACGGGCAGCCCGAAAAGCTGCGCATCACGCTTGCGGTGGCGGGCTTCACCCGCGACCAACTCGATGTAACCATTGAGGAAAATCAGCTCGTCATCCGCGGCCGCCAACAGGACGACAAGGCGAGGCAATACATCCATCGCGGCATCGCCGCGCGCCACTTCCAGCGCACCTTCGTGCTGGCGGAGGGGATGCATGTGCTTGGCGCGGACTTGAGGAACGGGCTGTTGTCCGTCGATCTCGCAAGGCCTGAGCCTGAGCGGATCGTTAAGACGATAGCCATCAATGAACACGAATAATGGAAATAGCGGACTCGACCGCTGTCTAGTTAAGAGGAGTCGAGGACATGGCTGAAGCAATCTTGCATCAAGAGCCGAGAGTTTCGCTGGAGGCGCTCGCCGCGCTGGGCGAGGGGCACCTCGCCTACATCAAGCAGATCCGCTCCGAGGACGTGGCGAGCCTGTTCCCGCAGGCGCCCGAGATCGCGCCGGGCGTGACGCTGTTCGCGCTGCATGCCGCCGACGGCACGCCGATCATGCTGACCGACAGCCGCGAGGCCGCGGTCGCCAATGCCTGGAGCAACGAGCTGCAGACCGTCAGTCTGCACTGAGGCTTCACATCGCTTTGCCGAGAGCGTCCGCGCCTTCCGCGCGGGCGCTTTTTTTGGACCTTGCTTCCCCTCCCCGTCCTTACGGGGAGAGGGCTGGGGTGAGGGGCTCTGGATTTTCGTGAGAGCTCCAGTTTTCGAGAGAAGCATGCCCCTCACCCGGCCACTTCGTGGCCGACCTCTCCCCGCAAGCGGGGCGAGGTGAAGGGAACACTGCCACCGGCTCGATCGTCGAATGAGCGAACTTGCACAATTGCGAGCGACGGCGTCCCGGATTCTCACGCCACCCATGCATGCGTCCGCTTTGATCCGGCCCGGCCTCCCCTGTATGGTTCCTCCGCCGCCGCGCCGGCTTTCGTCCGCTTTTTTTGCAAGCGTGACTGTCCTTACGCGCGGCCCATATCATGCCTGCCCGCTGCCCGCGTTTTTCGCGCGGCCAAACCATTCGAGGACCGCTCATGCCCGCCTATCGCTCCCGCACCTCCACCCACGGCCGCAACATGGCCGGCGCCCGCGGCCTGTGGCGCGCCACGGGCATGAAGAGCGAGGATTTCGGCAAGCCGATTATCGCGGTGGTGAATTCGTTCACGCAGTTCGTGCCGGGCCATGTCCACCTCAAGGATCTCGGCCAGCTTGTTGCGCGCGAGATCGAGAAGGCCGGCGGCGTCGCCAAGGAGTTCAACACCATCGCGGTCGATGACGGCATCGCCATGGGCCATGACGGCATGCTCTACAGCCTGCCCTCACGCGAGATCATCGCCGACTCGGTCGAATACATGGTCAACGCGCATTGCGCCGACGCCATGGTCTGCATCTCGAACTGCGACAAGATCACGCCCGGCATGCTGATGGCTTCGCTACGCCTCAACATCCCGACCGTGTTCGTCTCGGGCGGACCGATGGAAGCTGGCAAGGTCAAGTGGAACGACACCGTCAAGGCGGTCGATCTGATCGACGCCATGGTCGCCGCCGCCGACGACAGCGTGAGCGACGCCGAAGTGGAGACGATCGAGCGTTCCGCCTGCCCGACCTGCGGCTCGTGCTCGGGCATGTTCACCGCGAACTCGATGAACTGCCTCACCGAGGCTCTGGGCCTGGCGCTGCCCGGCAACGGCTCGATGCTCGCCACCCACGCCGACCGCCGCGGCCTGTTCGTCGAGGCCGGTCACCTGATCGTCGATCTCGCCCGGCGCTACTACGAGCAGAACGACGAGAGCGTGCTGCCGCGCAAGATCGCGAACTTCAAGGCGTTCGAGAACGCGATGACACTCGACATCGCGATGGGCGGCTCAACCAACACCGTGCTGCATCTGCTTGCCGCGGCTTACGAAGGCGAAGTGCCGTTCACCATGAAGGACATCGACCGGCTGTCGCGCCGCGTGCCGGTGCTGTGCAAGGTCGCACCGTCGGTACCCGACGTGCATGTCGAAGACGTGCATCGCGCCGGCGGCGTGATGGCGATCCTCGGCGAACTCGACCGCGCAGGTCTGCTCACCACCGACCTGCCGAACATTCACAGCAAGAGCTTGAAGGATGCGCTGGAGCGCTGGGACGTGATGCGCACCAAGAGCGACAGCGTGCGCACATTCTATCGTGCCGCACCGGGCGGCGTGCCGACGCAGGTCGCCTTCAGCCAGGATCGCCGTTACGACGACACCGACACCGACCGTAAGAAAGGCGTGATCCGCGACATGGAGCATGCGTTCTCGAAGGACGGCGGGCTTGCGGTGCTGTTCGGCAATCTCGCGCGCGATGGCTGCATCGTGAAGACCGCAGGCGTCGACGAGAGCATTCTCAGCTTCACCGGACCGGCGCGGCTGTTCGAAAGTCAGGACGCCGCGGTCGATGCCATTCTCGGCGGCAAGGTGGTGCCGGGCGATGTCGTCGTGATCCGTTACGAGGGCCCGCGCGGCGGCCCCGGCATGCAGGAGATGCTCTACCCAACGAGCTATCTGAAATCGAAGGGACTCGGCAAAGCCTGCGCGCTGATCACCGACGGCCGCTTCTCCGGCGGCTCGTCGGGCCTGTCGATCGGTCATATCTCGCCGGAAGCGGCGGAAGGCGGATTGATCGGCCTGGTCGAGGAAGGCGACACCATCGAGCTCGATATTCCGAACCGCGTCATTCGTCTTGCGGTCGATGAGGCCGAACTGACGCGCCGTCGCACCGCGATGGAGGCGCGCGGCAATGCGGCGTGGAAGCCCGCGCCGCGCAAGCGCCGCGTCACCACCGCGCTCAAGGCCTACGCCGCGCTCACCACCAGCGCCGCGCTCGGTGCCGTGCGCATGGTGCGGGATTAAGACCCTATAATCGCCGCGATCTCACTCAGCGTTGATAATTGACGACATGCTTCACCACACGGTCATGGCCGGATTTATTCCGGCCATCCACGTCTTGGCAGCGACATCGGAAGATAGGCGTGGATGCCCGGGACAAGCCCGGGCATGACGAAAACCAATCTGTACTGACTATCTGGCTTTACGCCGCGGTGGCAGGCGGCAGCGCCAGCACCGAATAGAGCGCCTGCGCATCGCTCGAGGCGCGCAGCTTCTTGGCGACTTCCTGATCGCGCAGCAGCCGCGCGACCCGCGCAAGCGCCTTCAGGTGATCGGCACCCGCGCCTTCCGGCGCAAGCAGGAGAAACAGAAGGTCAACCGGCGCACCGTCCATCGCCTCGAAGTCGATCGGGCGCTCGAGCCGCGCGAACATGCCGAACAGCTTGTCGAGATTCGGCAGCTTGCCGTGCGGAATGGCGATGCCATAGCCGACCGCCGTGGTGCCGAGCTTCTCGCGCTGAAGCAGCACTTCGAAGATGGCGCGCTCATTCTGTCCGGTGAGTTCGGCCGCGCGCGCAGCCAGTTCCTGCAGCGCCTGCTTCTTGCTGTTGACCTTCAACGCCGGAAGAATCGCCTCTGGCGCAACCAGATCCGTAATCGTCATGGAGCTGTCCGAGAGTGAAGGGTGAAACCGAATTCCGGTGGGGGCCACAAGGCCGATAAGGTGTGCACGCCGGGCGTTTCCGCCGCCGGTCGGCTAAGGCGGCGGACCATAGGGAGAGCCCGGCGAGGCGTCAAGGTCTTCCTTGAGCAATTCCAGGCCAAGATCATTTCACCGTGGGCGGGTCGATCCAGCCCACATTGCCGTCGGACCGGCGGTAGATGATGTTCACGCGGCCGCTTGAGCCATGCTGAAACACGATGACGGGCGCGCCTGTCATGTCGAGCTCCATCACCGCCTCGCTCACCGAGAAGCGGCGCAGCGCCTGCGTCGATTCGGCAATCACCACCGGATTGAAGGCGGTGACTTCCTCCTCTTCATCTTCGGCGTATGTAGGACCTTCGAGCACGTAGCTCGATGCATCGATGCCGCCGCCATCCATTGCTGCAAGCGCCGCCGTCTCCGCATGTGTCTTGCGCGCGGAACGATCCTTCAATCTGCTCTTGTAGCGACGCAGCCGCTTCTCGATCTGCACCAATGCCTGATCGGCGCTTGCATACGCATCGGCCGCCATCGCATCGGCTTCAAGCGTCACACCGGAATCGAGATGCAACGCGCAGTCCGCCTTGAAGCCGAAACCGTCCTTGCTGAAAGTGAAATGCCCCGAATAATTTCCGTCGAAATATTTTCTCAGCACCTCTTCCGTTCGACCCTCGACACGCCCGCGAATGGCTTCACCGATATTGATGCGCTTGCCGGAAACTCGAAGCGTCATGGACAACCTCGCCCTCTTGTTTCAACACCTCCAGAATGCCAAAGCCCCACAAGGCGTCAAGCGGAAGCTATGTCGCGCGAACGGTCGGTGGAGGAAGGGGCTGCGCCTGCGGAATGGCCGGATGCTTGACCAAGCGCATAGCGTTTGTCGCGCCGGCGCTGCACGGAAGATGGAATCCGCATCGCTTCCCGGTATTTCGCGACGGTGCGCCGGGCAATATCAACACCTTCTGCGCGAAGACGTTCCACCAGCGTATCATCTGACAGAATTGCGCCCGGTTCCTCCGCGTCGATCATTTGACGAATGCGGTGGCGCACCGATTCGGCCGAATGCGCTTCGCCGCCATCGGCGGACGCAATTGAGGCCGTGAAGAAATATTTCAATTCAAAAATGCCGCGATTGGTCGCCATATATTTGTTGGCGGTAACGCGCGACACGGTTGATTCGTGCATCTCGATCGCTTCGGCGACCGTCTTGAGGTTGAGCGGGCGCAAATGCGCAACGCCGCGCGTGAAGAATCCGTCCTGCTGACGGACGATTTCTGTTGCGACTTTCAAGATCGTGCGCGCGCGCTGGTCGAGCGCCCGCACCAGCCAGGTCGCGTTCTGCAGGCAATCGGCGAAATAGGATTTATCCTCGTCCTTGCGCAGCGTCTTCGCAAGCCGCGCGTAATAGGACTGATTGACGAGCACCTTCGGCAGCGTGTCGCTGTTGAGTTCGACCAGCCAGCCACCATCCGGCCCCGGCCGCACATAGACATCGGGCACCACGGTCTGCGTGCGCGTCACCGCGAATTTCAATCCGGGTTTCGGATCGAGATGACGGATTTCGCCGATCATGTCGGCGATGTCGTCGTCATCGACGCCGCAGATTTTCTTCAGGCCCGTAATGTCTCGCTTCGCGAGCAGATCGAGATTCTCGACAAGCGCGCGCATCGCCGGATCGAACCGGTCGCGCTCGCGCAACTGAATGGCGAGACACTCGCTCAAATTGCGCGCGCAGATGCCGGGCGGATCAAACGTCTGCAGCACCGCGAGCACATCCGCCACGTTCTCGGCGGATGCCCCGAGCTTGTCGGCCACGTCGCCGAGATCGGCAGGCAGATAGCCCGCTTCATCGACGAGATCGATCAGATATTGCCCGATCATCCGCGCCGACGGATCGGTGAAGGCCACCGCAAGCTGTTCGGCCAGATGATCCTGCAGCGAGGCCTCCGCCGCAACGAACGCCTCCAGGTTGTAATCCTCGTCGCTGGACGAACCGCCGCCCCACTCGGTATAGGCAGACGGCACGGCATCCTGCGCCGCGCGCGAGGCCGCCTCCGAGGGCTCCTCGGTGAAGACGTTCTCCATGCTGGCGTCGAACGTCTGCTCCATCTCGCTGCGGCTGCCGAGATCGCGCGCGATCCAGTCCTCGGACGGATCGGCGCTGCGCCCGGCATCGCTTATGCTTTCAGTGCTGTCGCCGGAACTTTCGTCCGCACCACCTTCCGATGCCGAGAATTCCGTCTCGGTTGCGGGCGCATCGGTGCGCGGCGCGTCATCCTCGCTCGCGCGCTCGAGCAACGGATTGCGCTCAAGCTCGCCTTCGACAAACGCCACCAGATCGAGATTGGACAGCTGCAACAGCTTGATCGCCTGCATTAGCTGCGGCGTCATCACCAGAGCTTGCGATTGGCGAAATTCCAGACGTTGCGTCAGCGCCATAATGGCATCCAGCTCGAAGAATCGCCCCGTTGGTCCAATTCTTGCTTAGCTTGTTTGAACGCCGAAGTACACGGCTTGACGGCGCGCTACCGGCTGCCGCAGCAGAGCCGATTACAGCCGGAATTCTTCGCCGAGATAGAGGCGGCGCACGTCGGGATCGTTGACGATCTCCTCGGGCTGGCCTTCGGTCAGCACCTCACCGGCATAGACGATGTAGGCGCGGTCGGTGAGGCCGAGCGTCTCGCGCACATTGTGATCGGTGATGAGCACGCCGATGCCGCGATTGGTGAGATGGCGCACGAGCTGCTGAATGTCGCCGACCGCAATCGGATCGATGCCGGCGAACGGCTCATCGAGCAGCATGTAGTTCGGCTTGGTTGCCAGTGCGCGCGCGATCTCGACGCGGCGGCGCTCGCCGCCTGACAGCGCGATCGACGGCGATTTGCGCAACCGCACGATGTTGAACTCTTCAAGCAGCGAATCGAGTTCGTATTCGCGCTTGCGCCGGTCGGGCTCGGCGACTTCCAGCACCGCGCGGATGTTGTCTTCAACAGAAAGACCGCGAAAGATCGAGGCTTCCTGCGGCAGATAACCGATACCGAGCCGCGCACGCTGATACATCGGAAGATTGGTGACGTCGTGGCCATCGAGCTCGATGCGGCCCTTGTCGGCCTTGATGAGGCCGGTGATCATGTAGAAAGCCGTGGTCTTGCCCGCGCCGTTCGGGCCGAGCAGACCGACCGCCTCACCCCGCCGCACATAGATGTTGATGCCGCGCACCACCTTGCGGGTGCCGAAACTTTTCTCGATGCCGTGCACGGCGAGATAGCCCGTGCGCGGCTGTGCGCGCTGCGGTGCCTGCCACTGCTGCGTCTGCCGTGGTTGACCCTGCGCTTGTCCCGGTGGCACGCGGCGCTCCTCACGCGGCGCGCGCGCAAGCGGGTGCTCAAACGTCGTCACCTGTTCTTCGCTGAGCACGAAGGAGGTTTCGCTATAGGCGGCCCATTCGCTCTGCAATTCGTCCAGCCGGAAAGATTTCGGCGGCTGCGCCTGCGGTTGCATCTGCGATGGCACGGGAGCCGGCGCTTGCGGCTTTGCCGACGCAGACGTCTCGCCTTTCACCGTCTTGAAGATGTCGCCCATGCGTGTGCTGAGCGAGGTGATGTCGGGCGTCGCGCGGCCAAAGCCCTGCCGTCCCCGCGAGGCAGGACGCCGGCGAAACATGCCAAGGAGATCCACCATCCGCTCAATCGGCCTTTCAAAGGCTGGCTTGCCAGCTTGCGACCCCGCGGCGGGAGAGGCGCGCTGGCACTCGCCGGCACGCCCGCCTGTCAGAATCCGTCCCCGCCCCCTGATATCGCCTTCCCCGCCAAGGTTCAACCGCGCGGCGTGGAGGGCTGCGGCAAGCCATTGAGTTTCATCGGCTTTCCGGGAGCCCGCGGCGCGGTTGTGCCGCCTGCCTTGCTGCCGGGCATCAGATTGAGCGAGCCGCCATCCTTGCCGGGCGCGCTGGAATTGAACAGGCCCGAGACGCCGCGACCGCCGCTCGATTCCACCCGCGAGACGCCGGTCGTCATATCGACCACCAGGCGGTCGCCCTTGAGCACGTTCTTGTCCTTGGTCAGCACCACGCCGCCGGTCAGCGTCACGGTGTTGGTTTTCATATCGAAGATGCCGGTCTCGCCGGTCACGGTCTGATCGTTCTGGGTGACGACGACACCACCGCGCGCTTCCAGCCGCTTGACGCTGGAGCTGCCGCCCGGCCCCGGCTGCGCGGTGGTCATGCCGGCCTTGCTGCCCGACTTGTTTGCGCCCGATTTGCCCTGCTGCTCGTAGAACACCACCAGCGTCTTCGAGCGCATCGTCGTGTCGCCCTGCACGACCTTCACATTGCCGGAGAAGGTCGCGACCTTATCCTTGTCGCGCACTTCGAGCGAGAGCGCATCGATCTGGATCGGCTGGCCGCGATTCTTCGAGAAGCCCTGCACCGCGTTCGGCACACCGGAGACCGTGCTGGTCTGCGCCCGCGCAGGAGGCACAACGTGGCACGGCACAGACAGCGCGAGACCGAGCGCAGCGCACGCCACGAGGCCGCCGCGCACGATGCGCGCGCGCAAATTGCCAGACCCTCTCCGCAACGTTGCTCTCATCGCCCATCCATAACTGATTTCACGGCTCGCCTCACTGCGAATCCGGCGCAGCCGCCGAGCCTGCGTCCGCGCCCGTTGCGGGTTTCTCCGCCGGCGGTTCGAGCATCATCGTGACGCCGCCGCCGAACACGGCCGATGCACCATGCTCGGTGATGCGCAGGTTCTGCGAATTCAGCGTGCCATTGGTGAGCTTCACCGCCACCGGCTGATCGGAGCTGATGACGCCGCTGCCCATGTCGACACGCGCCTGCGACAGCCGCGCTTCATAGCCGCTCGTGGTCTGCAGCAGAATATCGTTGGTAAGATCGAGAAGCTGCGTCTTGGTGTTGAAGTGCCCGTTCTGCGCATCGAGCCGCACCGTCGACTTATCCTCGAGCTGCACCTGTGCGCGGATGTTGAGCATATCCACCTTGGTCGGATCGGTGACATCCTGCGTCGCGGCCTTGGCCCAGACTTCGTAAGGACGTTGGTCCGGCAGGAAGCCCGCGAGATGCGGCGCATCCATCGTGATCTTGGTGCCCGACACCGAGAGTTTGCTGAGATCGATCGGCAGCTTGTTGAGGAAGCGGAACGGATTGAACACCGAGGCGCCGATGATCAGCGCCAGCGCGACGACCACAATCGCCGGCACGGCGCGGCGCAGCCACCGCACGCGGCGGCTATGGCGCGCGGCGCGGACAAAGCGCCCGTCCGCCTCGGCCTGATATGTCGGGGTCGCAACCACCATGGCTCCCGGTCAGGGTCCCAAATCTCGGAACGTCAAAGTCTCGGAACTTCAAAGTCTACGCGGTTTCACGACAATATCAGGGCCGCCGCGAGGCGTCCGATACACTGTCACGGCGCTCCGCGCACCTTACGAATGCGCAAAGATGTCGGTCTCGTCCCAGCCCTGCAGGTCGAGCCGCGCCCGGGTCGGCAGGAACTCGAAGCAGGATTTGGCGAGGTCCATGCGGTTCTCGCGCGCCAGCATGGTGTCGAGCTTCTCGCGCAGCGCATGCAGATGCAGCACATCGGAGGCGGCATAGGTGAGCTGGGCTTCCGACAGCTTTTCTGCACCCCAGTCGCTCGACTGCTGCTGCTTGGAAATCTCGACGCCCAGAAGCTCGCGCACCAGATCCTTCAGCCCGTGGCGGTCGGTGTAGGTGCGCACCAGCTTCGAAGCAATCTTGGTACAGTAGATCGGCTGCGTCATCACGCCGAAAGCATGCTCCAGCACCGCGATATCGAACCGGGCGAAATGAAACAGCTTGGTGACCATGGGGTCGGCAAGCAGCTTCTTCAAATTCGGCGCATCGGTGTGACCGGCCGGAATCTGCACGACATCGGCGGTGCCGTCGCCATTCGAGAGCTGCACCACGCATAGCCGGTCGCGATGCGGATTGAGACCGAGCGTCTCGGTATCGATCGCAACCGAATGGGTGTAGCGCGAAAGGTCTGGCAGGTCGCCGCGATGCAGCCGAATGGTCATGTGCATGTTCCGAATCGAGAGGCGGGCAAGCTACCCTGCCGACCCTGAAAAATCCTGAAGCTGAAAAATCCCAACTGGCGCAAGAAAGCAAATTTTCGCTAATCGCGTGCAAGAATTTGATTTAGATATTACATATCAATATCTTAACATGAATTTTCGCCCACAATTTTCTGCGCCGCGCATAGCCTGATGTCGGGCTCACGCCTTAATCTTTGGGTCATCTGGAACCCTCGCCGCCAGCACGGTTTGTTGCGCGGGATGAGATTTTGACCAGCACGAGAAATGAGGGCGGCTTGAACATTGCCAAAACGGCAGACCGGACCGTGGGCCAACGCGCTCCCGCGTCTCCTGCAGCGGACGGGCCGGACCCGGCGGAGATCGCCGCGGTTCGCGACGACATTCGCGCCAAGATCACGCGCGTGCTTGGCCAGGAGACGGAGCGGGCGAGCCTGCACGACTGGTATCTCGCCGCCGCGCTCTCCCTGCGCGAGCGCATCGCCACCCGCTGGCTGGCCGATGGCCGCAGCGCGCGCGTCACCGGCCGCAAGCGCGTCTACTATTTGTCGCTGGAATTTCTGATCGGGCGCCTGTTCACCGACGCGCTCAGCAATCTGCAACTGATGGAGACCTATGCCCGCGCGTTGCGCGAGCTTGGCGTCGATTTCCGCGAGGTGAAGGACGTCGAGCCCGACGCCGCGCTCGGCAATGGCGGGCTTGGCCGCCTCGCCGCCTGCTTCATGGAAAGCATGGCGAGCCTTGCGATTCCCGCGGTCGGCTACGGCATCCGCTACGAGCACGGCCTGTTCCGTCAGGCGATCGCGCAAGGCTGGCAGCAGGAATTTCCCGAGCGCTGGCTCGAAGGCGGCAACCCGTGGGAGTTCGAGCGCTTCGATATCGGCTACGACATTCATTTCGGCGGGCGGATCGAGCATCGCACCTCGCCGCACAGCGACAGCGTCGCCTGGATTCCCGGCGAGACGGTGCGCGCAGCCGCATTCGACACGCCGATCGTCGGCTGGCGTGGCGCGCACGTCAACGCGCTGCGGCTGTGGTCGGCACGGCCGGTCGCGCCACTCGCGCTCGATGCCTTCAACCATGGCGACTATGCCGGCGCTTCGGCGCAGATCGCACGCGCGGAAGCGATCTCGAAGTTCCTCTACCCGAGCGACGAGACCGCGGCGGGCCGTGAGCTGCGGCTGCGGCAGGAGTATTTTTTCGTCTCCGCCTCGCTGCAGGACATTCTCGCCCGCCACATGCGCGAGCATGGCGACATCCGTGCGCTGCCGGCGCGCGCCGCGATCCAGCTCAACGACACCCATCCGAGTCTCGCAGTGCCGGAGCTGCTGCGGCTTCTGGTCGACCGCTACGATCTGCCGTGGCCGCAGGCGCGGCGGATCGCGGAAGAGACCATCGCCTACACCAACCACACGCTGCTGCCGGAAGCGCTGGAGACCTGGCCGGTCGAACTGTTCGAACGGCTGCTGCCGCGCCATCTCGACATCATCTATCGCCTCAACACCGACAACCTCGCCGCCGCGGAACGGCAGCGGCCGGGCGACATTCGTTTTCGGGCGGCGACCTCGCTGATCGACGAGACCGGCGGGCGACGCGTGCGGATGGGCCACCTCGCCTTCATCGGCTCGCATCGCATCAACGGCGTCTCCGCGATGCATTCGGAGCTGATGAAGCACACGGTGTTCGCCGATCTCAACGCGCTCTACCCGAACCGCATCACCAACAAGACCAACGGCATCACTTTCCGCCGCTGGCTGCATCAGTGCAATCCGGGCCTGACCGCGCTGCTGCGTGAAGTCTGCGGCGAACGCGTGCTCGACGATCCGACGGTGCTCAAAGAACTCGAGCCGTTTGCCAACGACAGCGCGTTTCAGGCGCGCTTCCGTACCGTCAAGCAGGACAACAAGGCCCGGCTTGCGGGCGACCTCCTGCGCACGCTGTCGCTTGCGGTCGACCCGGCAGCGCTGTTCGACATCCAGATCAAGCGCATCCACGAATACAAGCGCCAGCTTCTCAACGCGCTCGACACCATTGCGCGCTATCTCGCGATCCGCGACAACCCAAACGCCGACTGGGTGCCGCGGGTAAAAATTTTCGCCGGCAAGGCGGCGCCGAGCTACCGGCAGGCGAAGCTCATCATCAAACTGATCAACGACATTGCCGATACGATCAATCGCGATGCGTCGATCCGCGGCCTCCTCAAGGTGGCGTTCGTGCCGAACTATAATGTCAGCGCGGCGGAGGTGATGGTGCCGGCGTGCGATCTCTCCGAGCAGATTTCGACCGCCGGCATGGAAGCCTCGGGCACCGGCAACATGAAGCTGGCGCTCAACGGCGCACTCACCATCGGCACGCTCGACGGCGCCAACATCGAAATTCGCGATGCGGTCGGTGCCGACAACATCTTCATCTTCGGCATGACCGCCGACGAAGTGGTGGAGCGCCGGCGCGCAGGGCTCGATGCCTCCGATGCAATCGCGGCGTCACCGATGCTTGCGCGCGTGATCGAAGCGCTCGACCGCGGCACCTTCTCGCCGGACGATCCCGCGCGCTTTGCGCCGATCGCGCACAGCCTGCGCTATCTCGACCACTACATGGTGTCGGCGGATTTCGATGCCTATCACCACGCCCAGGCGCAGGTCGACGAGCGCTGGGGCACGGCCGCGTGGGAGACCTCGGCGATCCTCAACACCGCACGGATGGGCTGGTTCTCCGCCGACCGCACGATCCGCGATTACGCAAGCGACATCTGGGGCGTGTGAGGTAAGTGGCGCGACGCCAAATGTGAGCGGATTTAGTAGACGGAATCCCCAACTCGTCATGCCCGGCTTTATGCCGGGCATCCACGTCTTAGAACTTCAATATCAGGGCAGAGAAGACGTAGGTGGCCGGAACGAAAGGGCGTTACGCCCGTCTTCGCCGAGCTATGCCCGGCCACGACGGATCAGTCTGTTTCCGTCAAAAGCAACCGCTCAACGCCACAGCCCGTAAGACGCCCACTTCTTTTCGGGGATCGGCTGGCCAATCTTGTAGGTGAACGACAGCACCTTGAAGTGGTCGGGCGAGCCCTTGCAGGTGAAGGAATAGGTGTACCACTTGCCGCCGCTGCGGAATGCGCCGCCGGTGCCCTTCACCGTGTCGCCGATATGGCGCGGCGGAGAGACCACATAGCTCTTGGCCCGGTCGGGACGATAGGGATTGTCGTCGCGGGTGATCTGCTTCATCGCCTCGACGTCGCAGACCTGTTCGAGCCGCGTCGCCGGATCGAGCCGCTTCAGGCTCGCGTAAAACCGGGCATCGACGGCGTGGGCCGGAGCGGCTGCCAGCGCAGGCACCGCGGCGAGGACAAGAAGCGCGTATCTCAAAGCCACCTCTGGAAGGTTCTCTTACAGAACGTGCTTGCCGAAACCGGCGCATGGAAAAACGAAGCGACCGACTACGACAAGGCCGCTTGTGTACCCGCCCGACAGATTCGCCGCAAGACTCCGGCAGCTTCTCCGCTAAGGCAGGACGAATTGCCCCACGATGGCGCAGAGCACAACGACAAGCCACGGCGGCAACTTCCCCACGAACAGTAATACGAATGCACCGAGCGCCAGCGCATAGTCGTAGCCGTTGGTGATGCCCGCGGTCCAAACCGGATCGTAGAACGCGGCAAGCAACAGACCGACCACCGCGGCGTTGACGCCGGAGAGCATCGCCTGCGCCATCGGCGTTCGCCGCAGCGCATCCCAGAACGGCAGCACGCCGCTTACCAAGAGGAAGGACGGCAGGAAAATCGCGACGAGGCACATGGCGGCGACGGTCCATCCGCCGATCACCGCGCCGAGATAGGCGGCGAAAGTGAACAGAGGACCGGGCACCGCCTGCGCCGCGCCATAACCCGCGAGAAACGCATCGCCGTTGACGAGCGACGGCACCACTTCCGCCTTGAGCAGTGGCAGAACGACATGGCCGCCGCCGAACACCAGCGAGCCGACACGATAGAATGTATCAAACAATCCCAATGCTGCATTGCCCGTCATCGCAACAGCAAGCGGCAGGCCGATCAGCAAAGCCGCGAAGATGAACAGCATCGTCACGCCGGTCGCGCGGTTGACCGGCAGCGGCAGAACGGATTGATCGACCGCGGGCGTGCCCTTGATGCAAAACCAGCCGACGATGCCGCCAAGCAGAATCCCCGCGATCTGTCCCCATGCCGATGGCAGCACCAGCGCCACCGCCATCGCAGCGACCGCAAGCGAGGCGCGAATGCGATCCGGCGTCAGCGTCCGCGCCATGCCGAGAATGGCGAGCGCGACAACGGCGACGGCCGCCACCTTGAGGCCATGCAGCCAGCCGCCATCGAGGCTGCTGTCGAGCGCGGCAACGCCATAGGCAAACAGCACGAGCGCGATGGCCGACGGCAGCGTGAATGCGGTCCATGCCGCGAGGGCGCCGGCATAACCGCCGCGCAGCAGGCCGATCGCAATGCCGACCTGGCTCGATGCGGGACCGGGCAGAAACTGGCAGAGCGCGACGAGGTCGGCGTAGCTCGCCTCGCTCAGCCATTTCCGCCGCTCGACGAACTCGAGCCGGAAATAGCCGAGATGCGCGACCGGGCCGCCGAACGAGGTGAGGCCCAATTTCAAAAAGGCCGAAAAGATTTCGGCCACATCGCCCCTCATTCACGCCCCGCCCGCTCGTATGGCTTGTCTGCCGCTCATCGGTCCCCTGCGGTCATCCGGCGGCGTGTTGTATCACAGCTGGAGATAGCGCAGCGGCCCGCGGCTTTTGCAGCGTAGAGCGCCTCGTCGGCTTTCGTGAAGACGGCGGCGGGCGCGCCTCCGTTCGTGAAGGCATAGCCAATCGACGCGCCGATCCGGAACACGCGGCCGGAGCAGTTCATCGGCGCTTCGGCGGCCGCAATGATGCGCTGCGCGACGGCTTCTATCCTTTGCGGACCGACAGCCGGGCCAAACAGCACGGCGAACTCATCGCCACCGATACGCGCCACAAGTTCGGCCGACTGGCACAGCGCCGACAACCGGCGGGCGAACTCGACAAGACACTCATCGCCAAGCGCATGCCCGAACGTATCGTTGACCTCCTTGAAATCATCGAGGTCGATCAGCATCAGGACGCCGCCCGGCCCGCCCGGCTCGCAAAGTTCTGCAAAGCGAGCCTGAAACCGCGTGCGGTTGGCAAGGCCGGTCATCACATCATGGCCTGCGAGATATCGCATCCGCTCGAACAGTTGTTTTTCCTCGGTGATGTCCTGCTTGACGCCGAAAAGCCGGACCGGCTCGCCGTTCTCGCGCTCCACCGTGGCGGATATTCGGATCCACCGCGTGCCCCCGGCGGGATCGTGGATCTCGGCATCAAGCCCGAAGCCTGTACCTGCCTCCAGGGCCTCGGCCCGGACCTTCTCCAGACGCGCGAGCGATTCGTCGGAATAGCTTCGCAGGATGTCGCTGCGCACGATCCCGCTGCGGCGCTCAAGGCCGAACAGATCGTAGGTGCCGTTGCTCCAGACCAGCCGTTCGCTCGGCAACTCGCATTGCCAGACGCCCATATGCGCCGCGACCGAAGCGCGTTCGAAAATCTCGGTGTTGGCGAGCACGGCCTCGGCGCGCCGGATCAGGTGGGATTGATATTCGATCTGCCGGCGCAATTGCCAAACGGCGCGCGCATTGAAGGAGCCGGCGAGAGCGGCACTGAGACGGCCGAGGAAGGAATAGAGCGTGGATTCCGGCGCGCCCGGCACGCTCTCCTCGCTGTCGCTCCCGATCCCGTGCAAGTGGCCCTCCGGACAGACTCTGTCGCGAGAGGCATTCGTCGCACGCAAGCAGTAACCAGATGGTTAGAGACATCGCTCAGAAGCGACCGGTGGCCGGCCGCTCTGACATCAAGATACAGCGCTGTCGGAATGTTTCCCCGGATGAGACATCGGACATCCCAGCCTTCGCCGGTTGCGCCTCAAGTGTCTGATCTTGCGGGGTGCCCTGCAGCGCATCAAGCGGTCAGGGAAACAATGGTGCCCAGGAAAGGACTCGAACCTTCACGCCTTGCAGCACAGGTACCTGAAACCTGCGTGTCTACCAATTCCACCACCTGGGCGTGGGGCGGTTAGTACGGACAGGCCACGCGCTTGTCAAATTGCTTCGGCCGGTGGCACCATGGGCCCTGTACAGCCCGGAGCCGATGGCGTATCGGAAAATCCGCAGATTTTCGCGGGTTTTGCCCGGCCAAAGCAGGAATTTTGTCGATGCCAGCCCCTATCGATACCCTCGTCACTGTGTTCGGCGGATCGGGTTTTCTCGGTCGCCATGTGGTGCGGGCGCTGGCGCAGCGCGACTACCGGCTGCGCGTCGGCGTGCGCCGGCCGGAGCTTGCCGGCCACCTGCAGCCGCTCGGCAAGGTCGGCCAGATCAACCCGGTGCAGGCGAACGTGCGCTACCCCGCTTCCGTCGAGGCGGCGATGCGCGGCGCCCATGTCGTGGTCAATCTCGTCGGCATTCTTTCGGAAGGCGGCGCCCAGCGCTTCAACCGGGTGCATGCCCGCGGCGCGCAGGTGATCGCCCAGGCGGCGGCGCGGCAGGGCGCGCGTGTCGTCCATGTCTCGGCGCTCGGCGTCGGAACCGAATCGACCTCGCGTTACCTCGCCTCCAAGACGCTCGGCGAACGGGCCGTGCTCGACGCCTCGCCCGACGCCACCATCATCCGCCCCTCGATCGTGTTCGGGCCGGAGGATCATTTCGCCAACCGCTTCGCGGCGCTGGCGTGCCTGTCGCCGGTGCTGCCGCTCGTCGGCGCCGACACCAAGCTGCAGCCGGTGTTCGTCGGCGACGTCGCCGCCGCCATCGCGGACGCGGTTGACGGCAAGACCCAGCCCGGCACGGCTTACGAGATCGGCGGGCCGGAGGTCGTGACCATGCGGCAGGCGGTCGAGACCATTTTGCGGATCGCCGGGCGCAATCCCGCGCTGATCTCGCTGCCGTTCGGCCTTGCGAAACTGAACGCGGCATTCCTGCAGTTCGCGCCGGGCGACTTCAAGCTCACGCCGGATCAGGTCGAGATGCTGAAGAGCGATAATGTCGTCTCCGAAGCGGCCAAGCGCGAAGGGCGCACGCTGGAAGGCCTCGGCATCGCGCCGGAATCGATGGTGGCGGTGCTGCCGTCCTATCTCTGGCGCTTCCGCAAGGCCGGCCAGTTCGCCCGCACGCTCGCGTAACTGCCAAGTCGTCATGGGGCCGATGGCGCGCCTACCTCTCCCGTGGGGAGAGGTCGCTCGCGAAGCGAGCGGGTGAGGGCGTACGATCTTTCGATAGTTCGATATCCCTCACACATCTAGGCCCCCTCACCCCAACCCTCTCCCCAACGGGAGAGGGAGCAGGTCGAGCATCGCAAGCCGCGCCCAGCCTCACGCCCCGAGCGCGAGGGCGATCAGCCCGAGCGTGCCGACGATCACCCGCCACCAGGCGAAGAAGGTGAAGCCGTTCTTCGTAACGAAATCGAGGAACGTCTTCACCACCACGATCGCGGTGATGAACGACACCACGAACCCGACGATGATGATGAAGGCGTGGTCCATCGTCATGTCGCCGCGGCTCTTGTAGACGTCGTAGACGAACGCGCCGAGCATGGTCGGGATCGCAAGGAAGAACGAGAACTCCGCCGCCGCGCGCTTGTCGGCACCGAACAGCATCGCCGCGACGATCGAGGCGCCGGAGCGCGACACGCCGGGCACCATCGCCGCGCATTGCGCGATGCCGATGCCGAGATACATCGGCAGCGGAAACGCCATGGCATCGTGATGGCGCGGGTTGACGTCCTGCTGGTCGACCCAGAGCAGCACCGCACCGCCTGCGATCAGCGAGAAGCACACCACCCACGGGTTGAACAGCACCTCCTTGATAAAGGTGCCGAAGATCAGCCCCAGAATGACCGCGGGCAGAAACGCGACCAGAACGCCGATGACGAAACGCCGCGCGGCGGGATCGGTGAACATATGGGTCGCGACCCGCCATAGCCGCTGGAAATAGATCGCAAGGATCGCAAGGATCGCGCCGAGCTGGATCAGGACGGCAAACGTCTTCCAGAAATTGTCCTGGTCGAGATCGAAGATCCGCTCCGCCAGAAGGATATGGCCGGTCGAGGACACCGGCAGAAATTCGGTGACGCCCTCGACGATGCCGAGGACCAGCGCCTTGAAGAGATCGAACAGCATCGGAACTTCCATCGTGCCGGCGGGGAGTGGCGCGTTTTGTCGCTTATTCGTCTCTCTCCCGCAATGCGGAAAACATGCACGGATGCCTTGCTCCCGCCACACGCCGGTGAGGGGCTTCGACTCACGCAATTGTCCACCGGCGACGGTGGAAAGCCTTTTTTAAGCCTCTCTTTAAGAGTCTTGAGGCTAAACAGGATCGCTCCTGGCGGAATCAGCAGCGACGCTCCAGCTTCCTGTTCTGACGTGGTGTCGTCATGCGAAGCGGCAGTCCTCGCTCGAAAACGCTATAACACGGTGCCCATGATCACCCTCCTTCACCACGCCTTCTGCCCCCATTCCCGGTATATCCGTCTCGCGCTCGGCGAATACGGCCTCGAATGCGAGCTCATGGAGGAGCGGGTGTGGGAGCGCGACGAAGAGTTTCTCGCGCTCAATCCGGCGGGCACCACGCCGGTGATGATGCTGGACGGCGAGCCGCCGATTCCGGGCGCCGACGTCATTGCCGAATATCTCGACGAGACCCATGGGCTGGAGCGGACATCGCGCCGCCTGATGCCCGCGACCGCCACCGAGCGCGCCGAAGTGCGTCGCCTCGTGTCATGGTTCAACGACAAGTTCTATAATGAGGTGAGCGGCCCGCTCGTCACCGAACGCGTCTACAAACGCTTCATGAGCGCCGAACAGGGTGGCGGCGCGCCCTCGACTGACGTGATGCGCGCAGCCCGCGCCAACCTGCGCTATCACCTCGCCTATATCGGCTGGCTCGCGCGCACGCGGAATTTCCTCGCGGGCGATCGCCTGACCTATGCCGACCTCGCCGCCGCCGCACATCTGTCGGCGATCGACTATCTCGGCGACGTGCCGTGGAATGAGGACGAAGCCGCAAAGGCCTGGTATGTGCGGATCAAATCGCGGCCCTCGTTCCGCCCGCTGCTCAACGAATGGCTCGCGGGCCTGCCCGCCCCGGCGCATTACATCGATCTGGATTTTTAAGAACGTCATTCCGGACGGCGAGCGAATGCGAGCCGATCCGGAATCCAGACATGAGGAAAAAGATTCCGGGGTCGCATGCGGCCGAGGGCCACCTGCGCCCCGGAATGACAGCCGGGCTCTTACCCCTCCGCCAACTCCGTCACCGTCGCGAGGATGCGCGCGATATCCTGCGGACGCGAGAGGCGATGATCGCCATCCTGCACCAGCGTCAGCACCACGTCGTCACTCGGGAGAATGTGCGTGAGCTTGAAGGCGTGCTGCCACGGCACGTCGGCATCCTGCACGCCCTGCAGAATGCGGATTGGGCAGCCGAGTTCGAGCGGCGCATCGAGCAGAAGGTGATTGCGTCCCTCCTCGATCAGCCGCTTGGTGATCGGATAGGGCTCACCATAGTCGGACTGATACGACCACGCACCGGTGCGCATGATCACATCGCGGATCTCCGGCGAGAACCGCTTCCACATCAGCTCTTCGGTGAAGTCCGGCGCAGGCGCGATCAGCACAAGCCCGGCGAGCGATGCCTTCGCGCTGCCGTTCGCTTGCGCCTGCCGCAATGCGCGCGCGGCGAGTAGCGCCATCCATCCGCCCATCGAGGAGCCGATGAGAATCTGCGGCCCCTTGCAGCAGGCCTCGATCACGGCGAGGCTTTCCTCGAGCCAGGCACCGATGGTGCCATCCTTGAAATCGCCGTCCGACTCACCGTGGCCGGAATAATCGTAACGCACATAGGCGCGGTTATGACTTGCCGCATAGGCGTCGAGCGCGTCGGCCTTGGTGCCGCGCATGTCGGACTTGAAGCCGCCGAGCCAGACCAGACCCGGCCCCTGCCCGTCGCGGCGGCGCATGGCAATGCGGCGCGCGCCATGCGCGGTCGCAACATCAATGAAGGAGGGCGGCAGCTCGGTGGCAGCGGTCATTGGACAACAGTCATGAGAAAATTGCGGATCGGTCGTATCGCGTCGCGACGCCGAGCCGTGTTATTGATGGTGAGATCATGTTCGTCAACGCCCTGATCGCTTTCCCCTTGAACGTCCGCGAACTGGCCTCCGCGCGCAAGTCCGCCCGCGCCGTGCCGCCCGCTTTGGCCTGAAGGACAACTGCCTCGAAATGCCGGATTCCTCCACGGCCACGCATCGCTTTTCAGAGACGTCGTCTGACGTTCCGGCACCGCCGCCCGACCCCGAGGGCGGACGGCGCCTGACCGTGCTGATTGCCGTGCCGATGCTGGAATCGGGCGCGGCCGACCTCAACGCGCTCGCGCTCACGACCTGCCTCGCGCGCCACGGCCATCGCCCGATCGTGGTGTCGCAAGGCGGCCGTCTCGTGCCGCAGATCCGCGCTGCGGGCGGCGAAGTCGTCGAGATGGAAGTAGCAAGCCGCAACCCCTACCGGATGTTCGGCTGCATGAAGCGGCTGTCGCGGCTGATCGCGGAGCGGAACTGCGATGTCGTGCACGCGCTCGGCCGCGCACCGGGCTGGAGCGCCTATTTCGCCGCGCGAGCACAGCGCCGCCCGTTCGTTACCACCTGGTTCAAGGGCTTTCGCGAGCAGAACTATCTCAAGCGCCTCTACAACAGCGTGATGGTGCGCGGCGCGCGGGTGATCGCAACCAGCGAAGACCTCGCCGAACTGATCCGCGACCGCTACCCGGCGGCGCGCAACCGCATCGCCACGCTGCCGATCGCTTTCGACGCCGCCGCGTTCAACCCCGATCACGTCACGGCGGAACGCATCGCGCGCATTCGCCATGCCTTCGGCGCGGGGCCGGAAACCCGCGTCATTCTCGCGCCCGGCCGCATGGTCCGCCGCAAGGGCCACGCCCTGATCGTCAAGGCGGCGGCGCTGCTCAAGGCCGCCGGCATCACCGATTTCCTGATCGCCTTCACCGGCGAGGACCAGGGCCACACCCATTTCACTGCGGAACTGTGGGACCTCGTGCTCGCGACCGACACCACCGACGTGATCCGCTTCGCGGGGCTCAGCGACGATCTGCCGGCGGCACTTGCCGTGGCTGCTGTTGCGGTGTTCGCCTCGACCCAGTCGGAGGGAACGCCGCGCACCATTCTCGCCGCACAGGCGATGGGCGTGCCGGTCGTCGCCTCCGATCTCGCGGCAGGCTCCGGCATGATGCTGGCGCCGCCTGCCTTTGGTGACGATCGCATGACGGGCCTGCGTTTTCCCTCCGGCGATATCGAGGCGATGGCGGCAGCGCTGACGCGGCTCCTGCAACTCAGCCCGGCCGAGCGGCGGGCGATCGGCGCACGCGGACGGGCGTGGGTTTCGGACCTCCGGGATTCTGCGACGGTTGCCGAACAGACGCTGCGGCTCTACATGGAACTGGCGTCCGCACGGACGCCGTGACCGGATTGCCGCGGCGGACAGCCTTTTCGACCCAAGCTGCCACCGGCTGCCTTGCGAGCGACCGGAAAATCCTTCAAAATCGCTGCTTCTTTCAACAATCGTGGAGACCTTCCCATTCGCCGTCCTAACAGAGCTCCGCCCACAGTCGTCAAAGACGGGCCCCGTATCAATGATGAGATCCGCAATCTCGAAATCCAGTTGATCGATCAGAATGGCGTCAACGTCGGCGTCGTCGAGACGTCGACTGCCGTGAAATCGGCCGCGGACCTTGGCATGGATCTCGTGGAGATTTCGCCGAACAACTCCCCGCCGGTCTGCAAGATCATGGACTACGGGAAGTACAAGTTTCAGGCCCAGAAGAAAGCCGCCGAAGCGCGCAAGAAGCAGAAGATCGTCGAGATCAAGGAGATCAAGCTCCGCCCGATGATCGACGATCACGACTACGACGTGAAGATGCGCGCGATGCTCCGCTTCTTCGAGGAAGGCGACAAGGTGAAGATCACCCTGCGCTATCGTGGCCGCGAGATGGCGCACCAGGACCTCGGCACCAAGCTTCTCGAGAAGGTGAAGGCGGCTGTGGCCGACGTCGCCAAGGTCGAGCAGGACGCGAAGTTCGAGGGCCGTCAGGTCGTGATGGTGCTCGCACCGCGCTGAGCCGCCAGCGACCAGGATGGCAAGCGGACTGCCGCTGCCTCACACGGAAGATACGAAAAAGGCGCCAGACGGCGCCTTTTTTGTTCCCCGTGGGACTGTGCGGAGGCGCAACCGGGCGGGCCGGTCGCAGGGCCGCTCGAGGGCCGTTAACCGTTGCCAATTGCGCCATCCTCTGCCATAAGCCCAGTCCTCATCGCCCGGCTGAATAAGGGCTGCCGTGGCGATGTTTTTGCTGGCTTTGCCACACGGGCAAAGCTTCAAGCAATTCAACGCTCTAGCGAGCATTTAGCCGCCCACCGCGCCGGTTTCGGCGCGTGGATTGCGGCGTCAAGGAGAGCCAAATGCCCAAGTTGAAGACCAAGTCGGGCGCCAAAAAGCGCTTCAAAGTGACCGGAACAGGCAAGGTGGTGTCAGCCCATGCGGGCAAGCGCCACGGCATGATCAAGCGGACCAAGAAGCAGATCCGCCAGCTGCGCGGCACGCGCACCCTGTTCAAGACCGACGGCGACAACATCAAGCAGTACTTCCTGCCAAACGCCTGATCCACTTACGCCGCGTCCGCGCGGCGGTCTGTCACCATTCACATTCAGATTTAGGAGATCAGTCATGGCACGCGTCAAACGCGGTGTGACGGCTCACGCCAAGCACAAGAAAGTCTACAAGGCCGCCGAGGGTTTTCGCGGCCGCCGCAAGAACACCATCCGCGCCGCCAAGGCCGCCGTCGACAAGGCCCAACAGTACGCCTATGTCGGCCGCAAGCTGAAGAAGCGCAATTTCCGCGCGCTGTGGATTCAGCGTATCAACGCCGCGGTGCGTCCGTTCGGCCTGACCTACAGCCGATTTATCAACGGCCTCGCCAAGTCGGGTGTCGTGATTGATCGCAAGGTGCTGTCGGATCTCGCCATTCACGAGCCGGCCGCATTCCAGGCGATCGCCGAAAAGGCCAAGGCCGCTCTCGCGGCGTAAGGTGGCCTCGGCCGTGCGCGGCCAAGGTCGGCCTGAAGGCTTGCCCCTCTTGCACGAGGCCGATACGACCGGGACGCCCTGAAGGCGTCCCGCTCCGTTCGGCTGGGCCGATTGCACCCTGCCGGGCGGTTTTCCGATAACCCGTCCGCTGGGGCCCGCCCATGTCCGATCTCGCCAAACTCGAATCTGAAATCCTCTCCGCTGTCGCAGCCGCACCCGATGAGGCCGCGCTCGAAGCCGTGCGCGTCGGCGCGCTCGGCAAGAAGGGCTCGATCTCCGCGCTGTTGTCGACGCTCGGCAAGATGTCGCCGGAAGAGCGCAAGACCGAAGGCGCCGCGATCAACGCCGCCAAGGACAAGGTGACGGCAGCACTGACCGCACGCCGCGAGGTGCTGAAGAACGCAGCGCTCGATGCACGGCTCGCCTCCGAGACCATCGACGTCACGCTGCCGACGCGCGAGACGCCCGCCGAGCAAGGCCGCATCCATCCGATCTCGCAGGTGATGGACGAACTCACCGCGATCTTCGCCGATATGGGCTTCTCGATCGCCGAAGGGCCGGACATCGAGACCGACGATTACAACTTCACCAAGCTGAATTTCCCCGAGGGCCATCCGGCGCGGGAGATGCACGACACCTTCTTCTTCAACCGCAAGGAAGATGGCTCGCGGCCGCTACTGCGCACGCACACCTCGCCGGTGCAGGTGCGCACGATGCTGTCGCAACAACCGCCGATCCGCGTGATCTGCCCCGGCCGCACCTATCGCTGCGACAGCGACCAGACGCATACGCCGATGTTCCATCAGGTCGAGGGCCTTGTCATCGACAAGGGCTCCCATCTCGGCCACCTGAAATGGATTCTGTCGGAGTTCTGCAAGGCGTTCTTCGAGGTCGATAACGTCAACATGCGCTTCCGTCCGTCGTTCTTCCCCTTCACCGAACCGTCGATGGAGGTCGATATCCAGTGCCGCCGCGGCAAGAACGATATCCGTTTCGGCGAGGGCGACGACTGGCTGGAGATTCTCGGCTGCGGCATGGTGCACCCGAACGTGCTGAAGAATTGCGGCATCGACCCCGACGTCTATCAGGGCTTTGCCTGGGGCATGGGTATCGATCGCATCGCGATGCTGAAATACGGCATCAGCGATCTCCGCCAGATGTTCGAGGGCGATGTGCGCTGGCTCAATCACTATGGCTTCAAGCCGCTTGATGTGCCCACGCTCGCGGGAGGGCTGTCGTCGTGAAATTCACTCTCTCCTGGCTGAAAGAGCATCTCGACACTGACGAGCCGGTCGAGAAGATCGCCGAGACGCTGACGATGATCGGCCTCGAGGTCGAACATCTCGAGGACAAGGCAAAGACGCTTGCGCCTTACACGATCGCCAAGGTCATCACCGCCGTGCAGCATCCGAATGCGGATCGTTTGCGCGTGTGCATGGTCGACACCGGCAACGGCAGCACGCCGATTCAGGTCGTCTGCGGCGCGCCGAATGCGCGCGACGGGCTGGTCAGCGTGTTCGCACCGCCCGGCACCTACATTCCGGGCAAGGGCATCACGTTAGGAGTGGGCACCATTCGCGGCGTCGAAAGCCACGGCATGCTGTGCTCGGCCGCCGAGCTTGAGATTTCCGAAGACCACGACGGCATCATCGAGCTGCCGGCCGATGCACCCATCGGCAAGCCTTACGCAGAATGGGCGGGCCTCGGCGATCCGGTGATCGAGATCAACCTGACGCCGAACCGCGCCGACGCAACCGGTGTGCACGGCATCGCGCGCGATCTTGCCGCCGCCGACATGGGCAAGTTCAAAGCCACCACGCCAAAACCGATCAAGGGTGCATTCGCAGCTCCCGCCGCCGCCAGGATCGAAGACGCGGCACTATGCCCGGGCTTCGCGCTGCGTCTCGTGCGCGGTGTGAAAAACGGCCCTTCGCCGGAATGGCTGCAGCGGCGGCTGACGTCGATCGGGCTGCGCCCGATCAATGCGCTGGTCGACATCACTAACTTCATGACCTTCGACCGCGGCCGGCCGTTGCATGTGTTCGACGCCGCCAAAGTGAAGGGCAATCTCGTCGTGCGTCGTGCGAGGACAGGCGAAACCCTCACCGCGCTCGACGGCAAGACCTACACGCTCGACGAGACGATGTGCGTAATCGCCGACGACAACGGCGTCGAGTCGCTCGCGGGCATCATGGGTGGCGAAGCTTCCGGCTGCGGCGAGACGACAACCGACGTGCTGATCGAATCCGCGCTGTGGAACGAGATCAACATCGCCCAGACCGGCCGCAAGCTCGGCATCAATTCGGATGCGCGTTATCGTTTCGAGCGCGGTGTCGATCCGGCCTTCATGGTGCCGGGGCTCGAGCTTGCCACCAAGCTCGTGCTTGATATCTGCGGAGGCGAGCCTTCCGAGATCGCGCTGGCCGGCAAGCCTTACGGCGACGACCGCATGATCGAATTCCCGATCGACGAGGTGAAGCGCCTCGCCGGTATCGATGTCGGCCTGCCCGAGATCAAACGGCTTCTCACGCATCTCGGCTTCATGGTCGCGGGCCAGGGGCCGGTGGTGAAGATCGCCGTGCCCTCATGGCGCGCCGACGTTGCCGGCAAGGCCGACATCGTCGAGGAGATCGTGCGCATTGTCGGCGTCGATCGCGTGCCGCTGACGCCGTTCGATCGCGGCGAGGCGCCGCGCAAACCAGTGCTCACGCCGTTGCAAGCCCGCACCCGCCGCGCCAAGCGCGCGCTCGCCGCGCGCGGCCTGACGGAAGCGGTGACGTGGTCGTTCCTCTCCAGGACGCAGGCGGAGCTATTCGGCGGCGGCAAGCCAGAGTTGGCGCTCGCCAACCCGATCGCATCGGATCTCTCCGACATGCGGCCCTCGCTGGTGCCGGGACTGATTGCCGCCGCACAGGCCAATGCCGATCGCGGCTTCGGTGATGTCGCACTGTTCGAAGTCGGACAGGTGTTCCTCGGCGACCAGCCCGACCAGCAGCTCACTGCCGCGACCGGCGTGCGCCGTGCGATGGCATCCTCGAAAGGCTTTGGCCGCGCATGGTCCGGTTCATGGACCGTCGATGCGTTCGATGCCAAGGCCGATGCGCTGGCCGTGCTCGCCGCCTGCGGTGCGCCGATGCAGGCGCTGCAGATCGTGCCGCTCAGTGAGGCGAAGAACGCGCCGCAATGGCTGCACCCGGGCCGCGCCGCGACGATTCAGATCGGACCGCAGAACGTGCTCGGTTATTTCGGCGAACTGCATCCGCGCACGCTCGATGCGATGAAGGCCGACGGTCCGCTGGTCGCGTTCGAAGTTCTGCTCGATCGTCTGCCCGAGCCGAAGGCGCGCGCGACCCGCGCCAAGCCGCCGGTGGAGTTGGCCGCGTTCCAGCCGGTGTCGCGCGACTTCGCGTTCCTTGCCGATCACGCGGTGAAGGCCGCCGACATCCTGCGCGCCGCGCAGAATGCCGACAAGAAGCTCATCACCGATGTCACGCTGTTCGACGTCTATGACGGCAAGGGTATTCCCGAGGGCAAGAAGTCAGTCGCGATCGCCGTGACGCTGCAGCCGCGCGAGAAGACGCTCACCGATCAGGACATCGAGGCGGTGGCGGGCAAGATCGTCGCGGACGTGACGAAGCGGACCGGCAGCACGCTGCGGGAGTAAAAGCGTCCGCACGTCGTCCCCGCGCAGGCGGGGATCCAGCCTTCAAATCCCGCGTTCGCGGGAATGACCGGATAGAATGTCCCGGCTGCAAGCGGCTCCGCTCAGCGGCGCTCCATGAATGCCTTGGCGGCAACGGGCGCCATGTCTTCGTTCTCATGCCCCGCACCCGGCACTTCACGCAGGTGCCACGCGAACCGCGCACCGATCTTGCGCGCATCCTTGGCGGCGCGATCGAAGTAGAAGTGACCGCGCTGGAAACGCGTCTCGCCCTGCTCGTTGGTTTCCTCATTGTTGCGCATCACGCCGCCGGTGCTGACATCGTCCTGGCCGAGCAGTAATACGAAATCGGAAGCGAAGGCGCCGCGTAGCGTCGCCGGTGCAATCGGCGCCCCCTTCAAGCCATAGGGATACTTGAACTCATCATCCGGCAGCATGTACCAGCCGGGGTTGGCGGCCACCGCGCGATCGATCATGCGGCCGCCACTGTGCAATACATAGCGCTGCACCCATTGCGCGCCGCCACCATGGCCATAGAGGAAGAAGCGCTGGCGATGGCTGCCGGTCATCGCGACCGCGCGGCGGAACGCCATTTCCACAACCGCAAAGCCGCTGTCCTCCCACGGGATCGGTTTCAGCGATTTCGTCATGACGTTGCCGAACTGGAATTGCCATGAGGTCGGCCATGACTGCTCGACGAATTCCGGCACCAGCAGCAGCGCGCCGGCCTTCTCCGCAAGCGGCTGCCAGACATCGTAATAGTCGAATGCGCTGTGCTCAGCGACGTTGCGCTTCTGGCCGTGGATGATGACCCAGACCGGACTGTCCGGCGTGAACGAGCGCGGACGATAGGTGAAGACGTTCACCGGCCCGCGCTTCACCAGCAATCGAAATTCGCCTTCGCCCACGGGAAGCGTTTTCGCTGCAGAGTCTTCGCTCGTCTGCGCCGCCGCGTGCTGAACGAGCACCGTTCCGGAAACCCACGTCGCCAGCATCGCGGCGCAAGCGGCGGAAACCAACTTCTTTGTCCTGATCATGTGGCTGCCCTGACTGAAACGGTGCCGCTGCGTCCAAACTCTATCCGGTTAGAACCTGAACCGGACGCCGGAGAACACAAGATTGATGTCCTTGATCGGCGCCGGCGAGGCGATCACGCCACCGGGCTGGCTGTTGCTGTCGCGCAAGCCCTCGATGTTGAACGCGTAGTGACGGAAACCGAGATAGACCTGCATGTTGTAGGCATCGATATCCTGCATCACGCCCGCGCCGATCATGTTGAGCGTGCTCGCGGTGACGACCTTGGGGCCGCCTTCGCGCAATCCTGTGAGGCCATTCTTGGCGATCGCCGTCTCGGCATAAAACTTGGTGTCGCCAAGCGGCGTGAACTGCTTGCGCAGGCCAGTCTTGAGATAGCCGAAGCGCAGGTCGGGGCGATGGGTGCCGGGAATGACATTGCCGAGCTGGTCGACCATGTTTTCGCCGAACGTCGCCTGGTTCGAGGAATCAAAGCCGCGGAACTGGCGATTGACGAACGCCGTCGTCACAAACAGGCCGGTCGGATCGTGAATGACGCTGGCACTGCCCTTCCATTCGCGGCGATCTTTCTTGAACCCGAGATCTTCACGCGATCCTTCGGTGTCACGCAGATAGCCGACGCTCGCGCGGAAGCGCCAGTTGGCGAGATTGGCGCGATAGTTCAGGGCAACGTCCCAGAATTTTTCGCGGGCGGCGACACCGAAGTCGAAGCCTTTGTAGGTCGGCGTCTCGTAATGCACGACGTTGCGGCGAAGCGTGTCGATGGTCGCGCCGCCGACGAAATCACCAATCGAGGTGCGGGTGATGAGACTGCCCGAACCGGTATCCAGCGCATCGGCGGAGCGCAGCATCAGGTCGCCGCCGATCATCGCGATGTTCGCCGACGCGGCCGCATTGGTGCCGCTGAAATCGTTCAGCACGGCACCGTCGGTTGCGGTCGAGGTGTGACCGACGGTGATCTTGCCGTAGCGGTTGCTACGGATGAACCAGTCGAGATAGCGCAGATCGAGCGCCCAGTCCTTCTCGCCACCCGGCAGATCCTGACTGACGGCGATGGAGCGCGCCTGCAACAGGCCGACCTCGGCATGGAAACCGGTGGTCCAACCGCGCGCGATCTCGATGGCACCACGGGCGCCGAAGATCGAAGGCGCGGAATAGTTGTCGACGACGCGGGTGTCTCTCTGCACGCCGTCATTCCACGACAGGGCCATGCGGTTGATGTCGCCATAGACCATGAACGGGAGCGGCGTCGCACCCTGGCTCTCCAGTATCCTCGCTTCGAGATAGCGCTTGCGCATCGGCGGCGGCGAATATTTCCCGAGCGTATCGAGATCGATCTTCAGGCCGGCCTGCAGGCCGTAATAGAACACCTTGTCCTTGGCGCGCATGTTGCGATCGCCGGTATCGGTCACGGTCGCGTACTGCGGAAACACAGTGCTGACATTGTTGAGCCAGAGGAACGTGCCGCCCGCGGTGAGCGCAACACCCGGCATCACCGCGACTTCGATGCGCGGATTGAGCTCGTAGGCCTGCGCGAAGCCGGTGCCATTGGTGTAGTTCTGCAGCGCGCGCGCCTGGGTCTGGTTACGCGAGATGTAGGACCGCTCGCGCTCGATGAAGTTGGCGTAGAGGCCGGCCTTGGCGCTGCCGCCAATTTTTATGCCGGGGGCAATGTCGAACATGCCCTCGAAGCCGATCTGCGGCCCGAGCAGGTAGTTGCGGGTCTGGATCGAGACGGCATCGATCGCCGTGGTGGAATTGAACTTCGTGGTGACCGAGTTGAGGTCTTCACCGAAATAGAACGAGCGCACGCCGAGCATCAGTCCGGGAATGCCGAACACCGATTTCGCGTTCGCCTCGGCGCCGAACAACTGGCTGCTGTGATTGAGGTAGAGCTTATCGATGGTCTGCGAGTTGGTGTAGTTGAGCGGCGTCCCGTTCGGGCTGCACCCGCAATTGGGATTGAGCGTCGGGTCCGCATAGGTTGTGTTGGTGCGGATCGCACCCGTGCCGCTGCCGGTGCTGAGCCCGCTCAGGAGCCGCTCGGTCTGGAACGGCGTGGAATAGAATGCGGAGAATTCGACCGGCGTATCGAAGAGCTGGGCATCGATCGTCGCCCGGAATCCGGCCGCGGTCCTGTCCTTGGTGTCGAGTTCGGACGAGAACACCGGCACGTAGCGCGAAGGACCGTTCGCGACGGTGAGCGCCGTCGCCCCGGGCCCCTTGCGGTAGAGCATCAGATATTCGACGCGCAGCCGCGTCGCGGGGTCTTCGGCCCAGAACGGTTTTGGCGCGACATAGGCAGCGCCTGCGGGCGCCTTGTAGTTCAGAACCGGCGCGGCAAACCAGGATGGCGCGGCACCATCATCCGCGCACGCAAGGCTCACTGAGCCGAGCAGGCCGAGCGCTGCCGCAAGACTGCTGGCGGCAATCCCGTATCGATAATTCGCCCGAGATTGTGCGGACTTAGCCTGTGTACGCATGCCCCCTGACTCCCACCCCAGACCGCTTGCTTGAGCGGCGCGTCGCTTCCCCCGAAGCGTTCTTTGTTGGGGGTCATCTTCCGTGACGGGTTTTCAAAAGAAAATTTTAAATAAAGCAACAAATTTCGCACAAAGCGGAATGGTTGCAAAAATATCTATCTAAATCAGATAGATATATCTTCTCTGAAATATTACCAAGAGGTCAACAGCGCCAGCTTGGCGAGCTCGGCGTGCCCATCAACGCCCGAAGGGGGTCAGTTGAGCGGCACGATCGAATTGGCGTAGTCGGGCCCGCGCGCACGCAACTCGCCGACGATACGGTTGAGGCAATCGAGAAAATGCAGGGCGTGCTGCGACAGCGTCGCGCCGCGCTGGTGGATGTAGCCGAACGAAATCCAGCGTGCGGGCTCGATCGGCCGCAGCGTCAGCCCACGAAGATCGACCGCCTGCGCGCAGACGCGATCGAGAATCGCGATGCCCGCGCCATCACGCACCATCTGGCAGGCCATCAGCGAGGAGCGCGTCTCCACCGTGTAGCTCGGCACCGCGCCGCCGGAGCGGAAGAAATCATCCATCTGCTGCCGCCAGATCTGGCTCGGCCACAAGCCCAGCATCGGATAGGGCGCGAGATCGGACGCGGTGAGTTGCTCCTTCGCCGCCAGCGGATGATCCTGCGGCAGCAGCACTTCCGCGCGCACGCGCATCAACGGCTTGTTGTCGATCTCGACCAGTGAATGCGACACCGGCAGCGAGACGATGCCGAGATCGTAGCGCCGGGTGCCGATGCGGTTTTCGAGATCGAAGCGCGACTGGATATCGACGATGCAGCGCACGCCGGGCGCTTCCTTCTGCATCAGCGCGAGCGCGGGCGAAACCAGCCCCTGACCGATGCGCGGCGCGGTGACGAGGCGGAAATTGCCGCCGGTCTTCGCCTTGATGTCCTCGATAATGCGCGGGATTTCGTCGAAGCCCGCGAGCAGATGCTCGGCCTGACGATAGAACGCCTCGCCCTCCGGCGTCAGCGTCAGCCGCCGCCGCGTGCGATAGAACAATTGCAGCTTGGCCTCATGCTCGAGGAGCGAAATGAGGCGGCTCACCGCAGGCTGGCTGAGATGCATCGATTGGGCGGCGGCCGCGAGCGAGCCGTTCACCACAATCAGCCGGAAGGCCTTGAGGGACTTGATGTTCATGCCGCCTCGATACCCTTAAGTCCCTGATATCAATCAGTAAGCTAATGAATCATCATAAATACGAAAACGTTCATTCGTTATTTCACATTTTGTTTCTGTTCGAGCCCGCTAACATGACGAAAGCCCGACAACAAGAGCGGACACCATGTGGAGAGGCGGACCCAGAGGGCGCGTGCGCGCCGCGATTGTTGCTGCGTGCCTGACGCTGGTTGGCATCACGCCGACCCTTGCTGGCCGCGCGGACGACACCCTCGTGATCGCGATCGAGGGCGAAATCCCGACCCTCGACCATCTCTACACCACCGCGCGCGACACCATCGTCGTCTCCGAGCTGACCGACGACGGGTTGTTCTATGTCGATCCCGACACGCTCGCCTATGTGCCGCTCGCAGCAGAGTCCTACACACAGATCGACGACACCACGATCGATGTCACCATTCGCCCGGGCGTGCGCTTTCACGACGGATCGACGCTCACCGCTGACGACGTCGTCTACACTTTCAACTGGGTGATCGATCCCGCGACCAACACCAATCGCGGTCGCCTGATCGCGAACTGGCTCGACCGTGTCGAGCGCCTTGGGCCGATGTCCGTGCGCTTTCACTTGAAGCATCCCTACCCACTTGCGATCCGCGACATGGCGTTCAGCGTGCAGTTGCGCAAGGCAGGCGCCTATCAGGGCACTGAGGGCAAGCCTGATCCGACCGCGCAGGCGCTGACGCTCAACGGCGTCGGCCCCTACAAGGTGACGAATTTCCAGCCCGGCAAAAGCGTGACGCTGACGCGGTTCGAGGATTACTACGCCGCGAGCCCGAAGGGCCGCCCGGCGATCAAGACCATCATCTTCCGCACCATCCCGGACCTGTCCACGCAGCAGGCCGAGCTTGTCAGCGGCAAGGTGGACTGGATGTACAACGTGCCGGCCGATGTCGCCGCCAACATCGGCGCGACCGGCTATGCGGTGCATCTCACCGGCCCGACGCTGCGCATCAACTTCATTCCGCTCGATGCGGCGGGGCTCACCGGCGCTGATAATCCGCTGACCAAGCGCGACGTCCGCCGCGCCATGATCCACGCCATCAACCGGCCGGATATCGTCAAGTATCTCGTGCAGGGCGACGCCGAGGTGATCAATTCCGCCTGTCACCCGCTACAGTTCGGATGCGAGCAGGACGTGCACAAATACGCCTACGATCCGGCGGAGGCACGCCGCCTGCTTGCCAAGGCAGGCTATCCCGATGGCTTCGAGTTCGAGTTCTGGGCCTATCGCGAGCGTCAGGTGGCGGAGGCCATCGCCGCCGATCTCGCCAAAGTCGGCATCCGCGCGCGGCTGCGTTTCGTCACGCTGACGACGCTCAACCAGGCGCGCAAGAAGCATCGCGTCCCGGCCTTCTTTGCAAGCTGGGAATCCGGCAGCACCGCCGACACCGCAACGATTGCGGAGACGCACTGGTCGATGAAGTCGGATCGCAATCTCGCGCAGGATGTCTTCGTCGCGCAGCGCATGGAAGCCGCCGCCAAGACCATCGACCGCGCGGAACGCCAGCGCCTCTACAGCGAAGCGCTGCGCCGGATCGCCGAGGAAGCCTACTGGATTCCGCTCTACACCTATTCGCAGGATTACCTCGTCTCGAAAGATCTCGCTTACCCGGTGCCAAAAGACGGGCTGCCGCGGCTGTTCCGTGCGCACTGGCGCGCGGCCAAAGCCTCGTAAGGGATTGGAAGGAACACCCGATGCTTCGCTACGCATCCAAGCGCGTCGTCCTCGCCATCCTCGTGGCGCTCGCGGTTTCGTTCGCGGCGTTCCTGCTGCTGAGCGTCGCGACCGATCCCGCCGCCGCCATCGCAGGCGAAGGTGCGGAGCCCGAAGTGATCGAACACATCCGCGAACAGCTCGGGCTTAATCGTCCACTGCTTGTGCAGTATGGAAGCTGGCTGCTGTCGGTCTTCCGCGGCGATTTCGGCACGAGCTATTACTGGCACCAGCCGGTCGGCACGCTGATCGTGCAGCATCTGCCGGTGACGCTGACGCTGGCGCTGTCCGCGATATTCGTCACGCTGATCGTCGCGATCCCGCTCGGCACCATCGCGGCACTTTATCCGAATTCGCTGATCGACCGCCTCGCGCTCGGCCTTGCCGTCGCCGCGCAGGCGATGCCCTCGTTCTGGCTCGCGCTGATCCTCATCATCCTGCTAGGCGTGATGCTGCCGATCTTCCCGATCTCGGGCGACGCCACCGCGCTGAATTACGTGCTGCCCGCGATCGTGCTCGGCGCGCATTCGGTGCCGGCGGTGATGCGGCTGACGCGCGTCGGCGTGATGGACGTGATGGCGTCGGACTACATCCGCACTGCGCGCGCGAAGGGCTTCTACGGCTACCGGCTGCTGTGGCGGCAAGTGATGCGCAACGCACTGTTGCCGGTCGTCAGCGTTCTGTCGGTGCAGCTCGGCTACAAACTCGGCGGCTCTGTCGTGACCGAGACCGTGTTCGCGATGAACGGGCTCGGCCGCTTCGCGCTGCAATCCATCGTCGGCGGCGACATCCCGACCGTGCAGATGCTGGTCGTGCTGTTCGCGATGACCTTCATCGGACTGACGCTGCTCGCCGACCTTCTCAATGCGTGGCTCGATCCGCGCATCCGGCTCGCGTGAGGCGCCCATGAGCGAGATGGACCTCTCCTTCAAGGCCGCGGCCGCCTCCGAACCAGCCGGAGAGTTGCTCGACGCCGCGCCGGCCAGACCGAAGCTCTGGCGCAACATCATGCACCACCCCGGCCTTGTGATCGGGCTCGTGGTGCTCGCAAGCCTCGTGCTGCTTGCGGTGTTCGCACCATGGGTGTCGCCTTACGATCCCTACGACCAGAGTTTACCGCAGCGCCTGTTGCCGCCGTTCTGGGTCGATGGCGGAAGCACCGCGCATCTTCTCGGCACCGACCATCTCGGCCGTGATTATCTGAGCCGCCTGCTCTATGGCGCGCGGGTATCGCTATTGATCGGCTTCGGCGCGGCCAGCATCGGCTGCGTCATCGGTGTGACGCTCGGCGTTTGCGCCGGATATTTCGGCGGGCTGATCGACCGCATCGTCTCCTTCATCCTCACCTGCCAGCTCGCGCTGCCGGGCCTGCTGCTCGCGATGGCGCTGGTGTTCCTGATCGGCCCATCGGTCGGCGTGGTGATCTGCGTGATCGGCTTCCTGCACTGGAGCTATTATCTCGTGGTGACGCGCGCGGCGACGCAGAAGATTCGCGATCTCGAATACATCACGGCGGCACGCGTGATCGGTTCGAGCCGGCTGCAGATCATGACCACGGAAATTCTGCCGAACCTGTTCAGCGAGATCATCGTGATCTTCTCGCTCGAAGTCGGCGTTGCGGTGCTGGCCGAAGCCGCATTGTCGTTTCTCGGCGTCGGCATCCAGCCGCCGACGGCCTCGTGGGGCCTGATGATCGCCGAGGGCAAGGTTTCGGTGTTCCTGCGGCCATGGCTCGTGATCCTGCCCGGCATCTTCATCTTCCTGCTGGTGCTGGCGGCAAACCTCGTGGGCGACGGGTTGCGCGACCTGATGAGCGCGGAGAGCCGGCGATGACGATGACACCCGGTCGGCCGCTGCTTGAAGTCCGCAACCTCTCCGTCACTTTGCCAGTCGGTTCGGGCAAGCTCTATGCCGTGCGCGATGTGAACTTCACGCTGGAGCGCGGAGAGGCGCTTGGCGTGGTCGGCGAATCCGGCAGCGGCAAGTCGATGACGTCATTGGCGCTGATGAACCTGCTGCCGCGCAACGCGATCCGCCAAGCAGACATGCTGCGGCTCGGCGAGCACGATCTCCTTGCCATGGACGGCCAGGAGTTCTCGCGCACGCTGGCCGGCAAGCGGATGGCGATGATCTTTCAGGAGCCGATGACCTCGCTCAACCCGGTCTACACCATCGGCCAGCAGATCATGGAAATGATCGTGCCGGATGCAACGCAGAGTGCAAAGGACATCCGCGACCGCGCCGTCTATCTGCTGGAGCGGATCGGCATCCCCGACGCGGCGGGCCGGCTGAAGCAATACCCGCATGAACTGTCCGGCGGCCTGCGCCAGCGCGTGATGATCGCGATGATGCTGATGAACAAGCCGGACCTGTTGATCGCCGACGAGCCGACCACCGCGCTCGACGTCACGGTGCAGGCCAGCATCCTGAAGCTGCTGATGGAGCTGCGCAAAGAACTCGGCATGGCGCTCATTCTGGTGAGCCACGACCTCGGCGTCGTGTCGCAGAGCATGGACAAGATCGCGGTGATGTACGCGGGCGAACTGGTCGAGACCGGACCCGTTGCCGATGTGCTCGGCGCGCCGCAGCACCCTTACACGCAGGGGCTTCTCGCCTCGATCCCGGCGGCACGTCATTCCGGCGAGCGGCTGCCGAGCATTCCCGGCTCGGTACCGGCGCTGTTCGCGCAGCCTGCGGGCTGCGTGTTCGCTTCACGCTGTCCGCAGGTGCAACCGGAGTGCCGCACCACCCGGCCGCCGACGCAGGCGCGCGGTGCGGATCATCACTATCGCTGCATCCTGACACCGGGCCGCAGCCACACGGCGTTGCGCAGGCCGCAGGCCGTGCAGATGAGCGCGGCTCCCGCGTCTTCCAATGCGCTTCTCTCCGCACGCGGCGTGAGCTGCACGTTCACGATCCGCAGCGGGCTGCTTGCGCGCGGCAAAAGCCTCACCGCAGTCGACAACGTCTCGCTTGATATCGCGGAAGGTGAGATCGTCGCGCTGGTCGGCGAATCCGGAAGCGGCAAGAGCACGTTCGCGCGGATTCTGCTGGGCCTGCAGCAGCCCGACCAAGGCGAGGTGCTGATCGCGGGCACGCCGGTGCAATCCGTGCCGCCGTTCGAGCGCGCCAAGCTGGTGCAGCCAGTGTTTCAGGACCCGTATTCATCGCTCAACCCGCGCAAGACCATCGGCCAGAGCATCGGCCGTCCGCTCGAATTGCACGGCACCGCTTCGGCAACCGAACGGCGCAAGATCGTCGAGGAGACGATGGAGCTCGTCGGCCTGCCGAAACGACTGTTCAACAATTATCCCTCGCAGCTTTCCGGCGGGCAGCGCCAGCGCGTCGCCATCGCACGCGCGATCATTCTCAAGCCAAAACTTCTGATCTGCGACGAGCCGACGTCGGCGCTCGACGTATCCGTGCAGGCGCAGATTCTCAATCTGCTGCTCGACCTGCGCGACGAACTCGGGCTGTCCTATCTGCTCATTACGCATGATCTTGCAGTCGTCGATTGCGTCGCGACGCGGATCGCGGTGATGCATCGCGGCCGGATCGTCGAGCTTGGCACCAAGGACGAGGTGCTTTCCGCGCCGCGCGATCCTTACACGCGCACGCTGCTCGGCTCCGTCCTGAAAGTCGAAATACCCGCTTTGCAAGCCCGCGCCGATGCCGGTGCGCGCGCCCCCGACCCCATTCATCTGTTGCGTTAATTTCGAGGACTTACATGACCCAAGTGACCGTGGACGTTCGCAAGCCGCCATTGCCGGAACGCCAGATCGCCGCCACGCCGGGCGGCACCATCAGCTATCGCGAGGCGGGCCAGGGACCGGCGCTGTTTCTGCTGCACGGCATGAACGGCAATTCGCGAAGCTGGACGCAACAACTTGCGGCGTTCTCGGATTCCTATCGTGTCATCGCATGGGACGCGCCGGGCTACGGCCAGTCCGATCCCGTGCTGCCGGAAGCTGATGCCTATGCGGCGCAGGCCGCGCATCTTCTGGACCATCTCAATGTCGAGAAGGCACATGTCATCGGCCACTCCATGGGCGGCGTGATCGCCGAGCGGTTCTGCGCGCGCCATCTCGATCGCGCGGCGTCGCTCGTGCTCTCCGGCACGCATTGGGGCAACGCCGTGCCCGAAGGCACGCCGCTCGCCGCCAAATACGCGCGGCGGCTGCGGGAGCTCGAGGAAATGTCGGCGGAGGAATACGGCAAGGTGCGGGCCGGCAAGATGGTGCCGTCCTCGCCGTCGCCATCGCCCGACGTGCTCGATGAACTCGCGGGCGTTGCTTCGGAAATGAAGCGCGAAGGTCTGTTCAACGGCGGGCAGATGGTCGAGAAGACCGACAACCGGCCGTTCCTCTCCACGCTGAGGCTGCCCGTGCTGATCCTCACCGGCAGCCGCGATCCCGTGGTGACGCCGCAACGCTCCGAAGCGATGATGGAGTATCTGCCCTCCGCGCGCACGGTGAGCCTGCCGGATGTCGGACACGCCGCCTATCTCGAGGCGCCCGAAGCGTTCAATCGCGCGGTGCGCGAATTCCTCGCGACGGTCGAGAGAAGCTAAGCCCGCATCAGCGTCCGGCGTTCGGCCAGCGCAGTCCGCTGCGCGGCAGCGGCTCGGGATGGCGCGCCTTGGGTGCGGGCGCGCGGCGCTTCTTGGCGGGCTTTGCCGCCGCGGGGCGCTCCGCCTTGGCGCCTGCAATCTTGTGGAGCGCCGCATCGGCCGCGCGTTCGCCGGAGATCCATGCGCCCGCGACCGTGCCGCCGAGCGCCTCGTGCAACGCTTCGCCCGCGAAGAACAAGGCTCCGAGCGGCTCGGCGAGAACCCGCCGCGACGGCTGGCCGCCCGGTGCCGCAACCGACATCGCGCCCAGCACATAAGGCTCGGCGCCCCAGCGCGTGACGCTCGCGCGCGTTGTCACTTTGGCAATATCGCCGCCGAACAGATTGCGCAGCCAGTCCTGCGCGAACTCGATCATTGCCGCCTCGCCTTCCGCCGACAATTCGCGGCCGAACGCACCGCCGACATCCACCTGGCACAGCGAGGAGCCACCGGTGTTCGCGAGCAGAAGCCCGGTGCGCGCACTGTGGCTTTGCTCGATCAGCACCTCGTCGCGACCAAGCCCGAGCGGATTGCCCGGAAGATCGAGCGCGATGCGTTCGCGGGTGCCGAGCGAAAGATGCGACAGCGCCTCCGCCTGCCGCTTCGGCAGATCGGGTGTGAACTTGATGACACCCGTATTGAGCACGTTGACCGAGGCGGTGACGATCACTGCCCGCGCGCTCAAATTTCCCGCGCGTGTCTCGAGCTGCACGTCGCGGCCGCTCCAGCGCACGCCCGTCACCGGCGTATTGAGCGCAACCGGCAGCGAGCCTGCGAGGCGCGTAATCAGCGTGCCGACACCCTGACGGCAGGACGCGGCAGGATCGCGCTGTGCGAAGCTCAAGAGATCAGCTGTCGAGAAGCGATCGAGATCATCGCCATTGCTCAGCGGACCGAGCTGGAATTCCACCGTGTTGCGCCACTCGCGCAGATCCTGCGGCAGCGCTTTTGCGACCGCGACATCGGCACGGCCGCGCACGGCCTCGGCCATCGAGCGATTGACCCGCACCATCAGCGCGAGAAAATCCTCCGTCTCGCCCGCGCGCGCATTGCGCCGCCCGATGCGGATGCGCTGGCCGCGCGCCGCCGGCACGACATCGACCTGTTGGCTGCGTGCCAGTTCGGTTAGCGGATTCGACGCGCTCGCATAAAGCGAACGCGCGCCGCGATCGAACGGCACGTCAAATGTCTCCACATCGGTGACGCAACGGCCGCCAAGCCGCGGCGAGGCCTCCAGCATCAGCACCGATTTTCCGGCTGCGGAAATCTTGCGTGCGGCGGCGATTCCGGCGGCACCCGCGCCGATGATCGCAACATCGACCTCACGCGGCAGGCCTGCCGCGCGAGCCGCGCCACGCACACCCGGCATGGCAAGCACGGCTGCGGCAGCCATCAACTCGCGGCGCGTCAAATTCATGTCATGGTTTCCGAAACTTCAATCGCGCGGGGGATGGAGAGACAACTTGCCGCAATGACGCGGCTTTCGCAACGGGCATGGTGAATCGCTGGTGAACTGCATCGGAAAGGATATCAACGAAGTTGCAATCGCTTTACGCAAGACTTAGGAGCAGAACGCAGCAGGCATGGCGGTCCGTCATGTCCCGGGAGGCCATGATGGGCTTCGTGCTCGATACCATCGGCAAGATGCTTGCGGGCTACCTCCAGCGCGAGGTGCCTGGTTACGAGCCATTCACGCCAAGCGAGCCGGAACGGCTGAGCCATCTGCTGCGCGAGGGCGACGTGTTGCTCGTCGAGGGCAACAACCGCATCGCCGGCATCATCAAATACCTCACGCAATCGACATGGTCGCACTCCGCACTTTATGTCGGGCCGATCGACGGCGCATCCGAACCCGACGGCGAGCCGCACGTGCTGATCGAGGCCTACGTCGGCGCCGGCGTCATCACTGCGCCGCTGTCGAAATATTTCACCTATCACACCCGGATCTGCCGGCCGGTCGGACTGTCGTTCGAGGACCGCAACACCGTGTGCCGCTACGCCATCAACCGCGTCGGCTTCGGTTACGACACAAAAAACATCGTCGACCTGATCCGCTATCTGGTGCCGCTGCCGGTGCCGCAACGCTGGCGGCGGCGCATGCTTTCGCTCGGCTCCGGCGATCCCACCAAGATCATCTGCTCGGCGCTGATCGCGCAGGCGTTCGGCGCGGTGCGCTATCCGATCCTGCCGCGCATCACCCGTGCCGGCAGCCGCCAGGCTCGCCGGGAGATTCTGTACATCCGCGATTCCTCGCTCTACACGCCCCGCGACTTCGACATCTCGCCCTATTTCGAGATCATCAAGCCGACCATCGAATGCGGCTTCGACTACACCAAGCTGCACTGGGCCGATACGCCGAAGCCGCCCCGGGAGGTGGCGGACGAGAGCGATCCCTTTCCAGAGGGAGTCTTCGCGGGCGCCCGAAGCGCACTCTCCGGCGATGGAGAGATAGCGGACGTCGACGCACCGCTCGCGCCTGCCAATGAGGACGGCCGCGCGCCGGTCTCCGAGGCCGCGGAATAGCGCTCGCCTCCACGCCTCATCCTATCGGCGAACTTCTCGCGCAAACACTTGTTGTTCTGCCTCCGCATGGCCATTTCCCTTCCGTGAGAAGAGGGAGACAGAGCGATGTTTGAGGCCGCCATCCGTGCGCTTGCCGAGATTTTCTCGAGGCCGATGCGCGCGATCCTGTGGAAGTCGGTCGGCCTTGCGCTGGTGCTGATCACCGTGGTCGCCATCACGCTGCAGCGGGTGCTGAACTGGCTCGCCGGCGCGGGCGCGGTCTGGACCGAGCAAGCCGCGGGCGCAAGCTTTCATGCGGTGATCGAAACGCTCTCGTGGATTCTCTCGATCGCAGCCGGGCTCGGCATCGTGCTCGGCGCGGTGTTCCTGATGCCGGCGGTGACGTCGCTCGTCGCCAGCGTGTTCGTCGATGACGTCGCCGATCATGTCGAGCGCAAGGATTACCCGGCCGAGATGCCGGGCCACGCGCTGCCGGTCGTGCGTGCGCTGGTCGAGGGCGGCAAGACCGCTGGCCTGACCATTCTCGTCTATCTCGCGGCGCTGCCGTTCCTCTTGTTCGCGGGCATCGGCTTTGTCGTGTTCTTTCTCGCGACCGCCTGGCTGCTGGGCCGCGAATATTTCGAGCTCGCCGCAATGCGCTTCCGCACGCCTGCGGAAGCAAAGGCGATGCGAAAGCATCACGCGATGCAGGTGTTCATCGCGGGGCTGTTCATCGCGGCCTTCGTGTCGATCCCGATCGTCAACCTCGCGACGCCGCTGTTCGGCATGGCGTTCATGGTGCACATCCACAAGCGCCTGTCCGGCCCGCGGCCCGAGCTGCTGGAGCCGGAACGCCGAGCAAGCGTGCCGAGTGTGTGAGCATTCCCCCTCTTCCCGTTCTTACGGGGAGAGGGCTGGGGTGAGGGGCCATGGCTCAAACAGGTGAGGGGCCATAGCTCGAACTCGCAACCGCCCCCTCACCCGGCCGCTGCGCGGTCGACCTCTCCCCGCAAGCGGGGCGAGGTGAAGAATTTACGGATTCATAAAAACCGTCTTCTCCGGCCAGCGGCACAGATCGTTGATGATGCACACCTCGCAGCGCGGCTTGCGCGCGATACAGGTGTAGCGCCCGTGCAGAATCAGCCAGTGATGGGCGTGGCGCATGAACTCGTCCGGCACCACGCGCAGCAGCTCCATCTCGACCGCGAGCGGCGTGTCGCCGGGCGCGAGATAGGTGCGGTTGCCGACGCGGAAGAGATGCGTGTCGACCGCAATCGTCTTCTCACCGAACGCGATGTTCAGCACGACATTCGCCGTCTTGCGGCCGACGCCCGGCAACGCTTCCAGCTCCTCGCGCGTGCGCGGCACCTCGCCATCATGATTGGCGATCAACTGTTCGGACAGTGCGATGACGTTCTTCGCCTTGGCGCGATAAAGTCCGATGGTCTTGATGTGCTCGCGAAGCCCATCCTCGCCGAGCGCCAGCATTTTCTCCGGCGTGTCGGCGACCGGAAACAGGCTGCGCGTTGCCTTGTTGACGCCGGCATCCGTTGCCTGCGCCGACAGCACCACCGCAACCAGCAGCGTGAAATTGTTGAGATGCTCAAGCTCACCCTTGGGCTCGGGATTCGCGGCGCGAAACCGTGAGAAGGCTTCATGAACTTCCGCCTCGCTCCAGCGTTTGGGTCGCGTGGCGGACGCTCGTTTCTTGGCCGGAACAGCCTTCGCAGCCGTCTTGCGAACGCGAGCCTTGGTAGCCGGCTTCGCCGCTGTCTTGATCACTGTTTTGGCAGCGACCTTCTTCAGTGTTCCGGCTTGACGCGGTCGTGAGGCGGGCGGTGCTTTTCTTGACATGCGCAAGGATATACTGAAGGGCCATGACCAGCGGCAACGATTTTCAGGATTTTGACCGGCCGATCTTCACCGCGGAGTTGACGCCGCACCGCTCGCTCAGCCGCACCGGCTTCATCATCCTGATGAGTGTCCTGGTGGCGGCGAGCTTCATCTCCGGCATCCTGTTCGTGCGCATGGGCGCCTGGCCGGTGTTCGGCTTCTTCGTGCTCGACGTGGTGCTGATCTACTGGGCGTTCCGCGTGAACTACGCGCGCGCCCGCGCCTTCGAACAACTGGTGCTCACGCCTTATGAACTGCGGCTACGCCGTGTCAGCCATCGCGGCCACGCCATGGAGTGGACCTTCAACCCGCACTGGGTGCGGCTCGATGTCGAGGAACACCACGAGTTCGGTGTCGAGGGCATCTACCTCTCCGCACGCGCCCAGCGCGTCGCGGTCGGCAAGTTCCTCTCGCCCAATGAAAAGGCAAGCTTCGCCAAGGCATTGCGGCTTGCTCTGCAGGATGCCAGACGCGGTCCGACCTACAATCCGCTGAACTGAAGCGATCTCGATAGCGTCCTCCGGCTCGTCCGAAATCGGGTGGGCAACGGCAACGCGCGTGCCTAGCTTGTCGGGATGATGATACAAACCCCCATGACCATGTTTGAACCGACATCGGCGACGCCGCTGCGCAGCCAGATTGCCGAGAGCGCCGCCGGCCGCGACGCGTTGCGCGATTATGAGATCGTCCATCGCGCCATCGCCTTCATCTCCGAGCACTGGCGTGGGCAGCCGACCATCGAGGAGATGGCGGAAGCCGTCAGCGTGACGCCGGGCGAGCTGCATCATCTGTTCCGCCGCTGGGCCGGGTTGTCGCCAAAGGCTTTCATGCAGGCGGTGACGCTCGACAACGCCAAGCGGCTGCTGCGCGGCTCCGCGAGCCTGCTCGATGTCGCCTACGATTCCGGCCTCTCCGGCCCGAGCCGTCTGCACGATCTGTTCGTGACGCACGAGGCGATGTCGCCAGGCGAATGGAAGAAGGGCGGCGCGGGACTGACGCTGCGCTACGGCTTCCATCCCTCGCCGTTCGGCGTCGCCGTGGTGATCGTCACCGAGCGCGGGTTGGCTGGGCTCGCCTTCGCCGACACAGGCGGCGAGATCGAGGCGCTGCGCGACATGCAGACGCGCTGGCCGCTTGCGACCTATGTCGAGGACAGCGCCGGCACGGCCACCGTAACGCGACGCATTTTCGATTCCACGCAGTGGCGCTCTGAGCATCCGCTGCGCGTGGTGCTGATCGGCACCGACTTCGAGATCCGGGTGTGGGAGACGTTGCTGAAAATTCCGATGGGCAAGGCTACGACCTATTCCGACGTCGCCCTCACGATCAATGCGCCAAAAGCCTCGCGCGCGGTCGGCGGCGCGGTCGGGCGCAACCCGATCTCCTTCGTGGTGCCGTGCCATCGCGTGCTCGGCAAGGGCGGCGCCATCACCGGCTATCACTGGGGCCTGACGCGCAAGCGCGCGATGCTCGGCTGGGAAACGGCGCAGACCGAGACGATGGAGTAGTAACATCGTCATTGCGGGCCAACGGCCCGGCTTCGCCGGCCCGATGACAGGCTCCGCGAAGCAATTCAGTCATATTCGTACTGGATTGCTTCGTCGCTTTGATCCTCGCAATGACAAAAGGCCTCGCCTGCGGTCAAGCCGGAGGTTGCAGATCAGCCCGCGAGATCGGTCTTCGATTCCACGGTCGCATCGGCGCGGAGCCGGTAGATAATCGGCACTCCGGTTGCGAGTTCGCGCTTCAGGATCGCCTCGGGCGAAAGCCTCTCCAGCACCATGATCAGTGCACGCAGCGAATTGCCGTGCGCCGTGACGATGGTGCGCTCGCCACGCAGCACGCCCGGCAGAATTTCTTGCACGTAATAAGGCAGCGTCCGCGCCAACGTATCCTTCAGGCTTTCGCCGCCGGGCGGGGCGACATCGTAGGAGCGGCGCCAGATATGCACCTGCTCCTCGCCCCATTTCTTGCGCGCATCATCCTTGTTAAGGCCGGAGAGATCGCCATAGTCGCGCTCGTTCAGTGCGATATCGCTCTTTACCGGCAGCGAGGTCTGCCCGAGTTCTTCGAGGATGAGCGACAGCGTGTGCTTGGCGCGCGTCAGCTCCGAGACGAAGGCGGCATCGAAGACAAAGCCTTCCGCCTTGAGAAGCTTGCCCGCGCGCTTGGCTTCATCGACACCCTGCGCGGTGATGTCGGGGTCCTTCCAGCCGGTGAACAGGTTTTTCAGATTCCATTCGCTCTGGCCATGACGCACGAGCACGAGAAGACGATCGCTCATTTCGCTTTGGGTCCTTGGTCGTCAGGATTGGCTGCCGAGCCCCAGCACATCGGCCATCGAATAAAGTCCGGGCTTGCGGCCGCGCGCCCAGCACGCCGCCTTGACCGCACCGCGGGCGAAGATCATGCGATCCTCGGCACGATGGGTGAGTTCGATGCGCTCATAAGGGCCTGCAAAAATCACGCTGTGCTCGCCGGTGACGGTGCCGCCGCGCAGCGTCGCAAAGCCGATATCGCCGCGGCCGCGCGCGCCGGTGAAACCATCGCGCGAACGCACCGACTTCTCCTCGAGCGGTACGCCGCGCCCGTCCGCCGCTGCCTGACCAAGCAGATAGGCCGTGCCGGAAGGTGCGTCGATCTTGGCGCGATGATGCATCTCGAGAATCTCGATATCGAAATCCTCGTCGAGCGATTTTGCAACCTGCTTCACAAGCGCGGCGAGCAGATTGACGCCGAGGCTCATATTGCCGGACTGCACCACGATTGCGCGCGAGGTCACGCTCTTGATGACGGCGTTGTCGGAGGCCGACAGGCCCGTGGTGCCGATGACATGGACGATGCCACGTTCGGCCGCGATTGCGACATTGGCGATGGTCGCCGCGGGCACGGTGAAATCGATGATGCCGTCGGCGTCCTTCGAGAGGCTCCACAGATCGGCCGACACCGGAATACCATTCGGGCCGAGGCCTGCGAGAAGGCCGGAATCCTGACCGAGCAGCTCCGAACCCGGAGCCTCCAATGCGCCGACCAGCGCCGCGCCGTCCGCCTCGTGCAGCGCGTGAATGAGCGTCCGGCCCATTCGGCCGCCAGCCCCCGCAACGATCAAACGCATATCGGACATCCTGAGCCCTCACATTGCTTTCGGGGTATAGCGGGCGCGCCTTGCCCCGGCAATGCGCCTTCCCGCCAAGGGGTTGATCAAGAGGTTGATGATGGGTTTCTGATGAGAAGTCAGTGAGCCACCGCAATTTCCGCGACGATCGCGTTGGCCGCCGACTTCGGATCCGTAGCGGCAACGATCGGCCGCCCGACCACGAGATAATCGGCGCCCGCGGCGATGGCACGCGCGGGCGTCATCACCCGCTTCTGGTCGCCAACGGCGCTGCCTGCGGGGCGAATGCCGGGCGTTACCAGCGAGAGGCCCTCGCCGACAATCGCGCGCAGATTCGCCGCCTCCTCGGCCGAGCAAACGAGACCGTCAATGCCGATCGCCTGTGCCTGCCGCGCGCGCTGCGCAACGAGATCGGCGACGCCGAGGCTGTAGCCCGCTTCCTTGAGATCGGCCTCGTCGTAGGAGGTCAGCACCGTGACCGCGAGAATTTTCAGGCCCGTGCCGCGGCTCGCTTCCACCGCCGCTTTCATCGTCTGCGGATAGGCATGCACGGTAAGGAAGGTGGCGCCGAGCTTTGCAATGCTGGCCACGCCGCTCGCGACGGTGTTGCCGATGTCGTGCAGCTTGAGGTCGATGAACACCTTCTTGCCGGCACCGATCAGATCCTGCGCCATCGAAAGCCCGCCGGCGTAAGCGAGCTGATAACCGATCTTGTAGAAGAGAACGCTGTCGTCGAGCGTGGCGACAAGTTTTGAGGCCTGCGCAACGTCCGGCACGTCAAGCGCCACGATGAGCCGCTCGCGCGGATTGGTCGGGGTCTGCGTCACGTCATCTCCTCACATCGTTCGTTGCGCGGCATCGATCAATGCACGCACCATCGCCTGCATCGCGGCGAGTTCATTATCATCCTGCAGGCGATCCATCCGATCGAAGGCCTCGTGCCCGCGGGCGACCACGAGTTGCGGCGCGATCACATTCGCATTGAAACCAGCGGTCAGCATCTGCCGCAGCGAAAGCGCGGCATAGATGCCATCCGCGCGCTCCGAGACAGATGCAACCGCCAGCGGCTTGCCGCGAAACACCTGCAGCGGCTCTTCGCTTCGCTCACGCGTCACAGCGAGCCAGTTGAGCGCGTTGAGAAGAAGCGGCGACGGCAGCGCAAGCCGCTCCATCGTCACCAGCAGCACCGCATGATGCGCGCCGATCATGCGCTTGAGATCGATCGCGGCAGGCGGTGTTTTGCTCTCACTGTCATCGTGAAGCGGCAGCGGAAAATCCGTCAGCGAAATCCGCGTCGCCTCATGGTCGGCAAGCGCGATCTCTTTCACCAGCGCCGCAGCCAGCCGCACATCGGCAGCGCTCTCGCGCGCAGAACCCGGGATGACGAGGATTTTCACGGCCGCCATGCGCAAAAGCCTGAAAGCGGTTTCGGAAACGGGGGAAGGTGCCTGCGATGCGCGCACCGCGATGCTGCGTCAGAGGCGCCGTTCGTGCGCCGGCGCGGCGGCGTCATGCCTTGCGATAGACCCAGACGCGGGCCGGTGGCACGTTCATCCAGATGCGCTCGGAGGCTTCGGTCAGAATGCCGGGCAGCGATTTCGGAATCGGCGGCACGACCGAATAGGTGAACTGCACAAAGGGCGCGCCGGGGATCAACTTCATAAAGGCTTCGCGCATCAGCCGCAGCCGGGTGAGCATCGGCTTGGTGACGAGCGGCAGGCCCGAGACGACCGCCGCGGCGGGCTGGGCAATTTCGGCAAGCGTCTTGTCGAGGTGATAGGCATCGCCTTGCACAACGGTCGCCTGCGGATAGCGTTCGCGCAGCAGCGCGCAGAAACCGGGATTGAACTCGACGAGGATCAGGCGCTTCTGATCGACACCATGGGCCACCAGCGCGTCGGTGATCGCCCCGGTGCCGGGACCAAGTTCGATGACAGGGGCCTCTGTCTCGGTGTCGACGTAGCTCGCCATCGTGCGGGCGAGCATCCGGCCGGACGGCATCACCGCGCCCATGTGCAGCGGCTTTTCGATCCACGAGCGGAGAAAGCGAACCTCGTCGTCAAGCCGAAGAGGTTTCTTGAGGACGCGCGCGGACTCGAAGGTCATGGCGGGGGTACCAGCGACGGCCCGGCGAACCCGGGCCCTTTCAATTTTTTCTTCACAGAGACGTACAGAGGCAAACTGACGCGGTCAAGTTCCGGCTCAGGCGGTTCCCGCGCCTGCGCCGAAGAAATCCTTGACCGCCTTGAAGAAACCCGCCGCCTCCGGCTGGGTTTCACCGGAGGACAATTTTTCGAACTCCGCCAGCAGTTCCTTCTGCTTTTTCGTGAGGTTCTGTGGGGTTTCGACCACAACCTGCACATACATATCGCCTGTCTGGCGCGAGCGCAGCACCGGCATACCCTTGCCGGCAATGCGGAAGCGGCGGCCGGACTGGGTTCCGCTCGGTACCTTGACCCGCGACTTGCCACCGTCGATCACCGGCACCTCAAACTCGCCGCCGATCGCCGCCGTCACCATCGAGATCGGCACCCGGCAGTGCAGGTCGGCGCCGTCGCGCTGGAACAGCGGGTGGGAGCCCACGGACAGGAAAATATAGAGGTCGCCGGAGGGGCCGCCCTGGACGCCGGCCTCGCCCTCGCCGCCGAGGCGGATGCGGGTGCCGTCCTCGACGCCGGCCGGAATGTTAACCGACAGCGAACGTTCCTTCTGCACCCGGCCCTGACCCGAACAGGCCGGGCACGGCGTGTCGATGCTCTGGCCGCGGCCATGGCAGCTCGGACAGGTGCGCTCCAGCGTGAAGAAGCCCTGAGCCTGGCGCACGCGACCGGCGCCGCCGCAGGTCGCGCAGACTTTCGGTTTGGTGCCGGGCTTGGCGCCTGTGCCCGAACAGGCCTCGCAGGCCACCGCGACCGGAATGTTGATCTGCGCGGTCTTGCCGTGGAAGGCTTCCTCGAGCGTGATTTCCATGTTGTAGCGCAGGTCCGCGCCGCGCTCGCGACCGCCGCCGCGCCCGCGGCCGGCCATGCCGAAAATGCCTTCGAAAATGTCGGAGAACGCCGAGCCGAAGTCGGCGCCGAAACCCGGACCGCCACCCATGCCGCCCTGCTCGAAGGCCGCGTGGCCGAAGCGGTCATAGGCCGCGCGCTTCTGGCTGTCCTTCAAGACCTCGTAGGCCTCGGAGATTTCCTTGAACTTGTGCTCGCAGGCCGGATTGCCCGGATTCTTGTCCGGGTGCCATTTCATCGCGAGCTTGCGAAAAGCGGATTTGAGACCGGCCTCGTCGACTTCGCGCGAGACTTCGAGGGTCTCGTAGTAGCAGGTTTTGGTTGCCATCCTTTACGTCTGCCCCATCGTCTTCCGGATCTCCACGCGTGCCTCGAAGGCCGCGCTTTCAGGAGCTCCGGCGCATGGTCAAAGCATGAAGCCCCTCATCCTCGTTGAAACGCTGTGCGCTTCTCAAGGATGAGGGGCCATGATCTTGAACCCTTACGCCGACTTCTTGTCGTTCTTGTCGTCGTCGACCTCGGTGAATTCCGCATCGACGACATCGTCCTTGGCGGCGTCCTGCGCAGCGTCGCGGGCTGCATCGCCCTCGGCCTGCTGCTGATACATCGCCTCGCCGAGCTTCATCGAAGCCTGCGCCAGCGTGTTGGACTTCGCCTTGATGGCCTCCGAATCGTCGCCCTTCAGGGCTTCCTTCAGATCGGCCAGCGCGTCCTCGATCGCCTTGCGCTCGCCCTCGCCGACCTTTGAGCCGTGCTCGGCAAGCGCCTTCTCGGTGGAGTGCACCAGCGCATCGGCGTGGTTCTTGGCGTCGACCGCCTCGCGGCGCTTCTTGTCCTCGGCGGCATTCGCCTCCGCTTCCTTGACCATCTTCTCGATCTCGGATTCGGAGAGACCGCCGGAGGCCTGGATGCGGATCTGCTGTTCCTTGCCGGTCGCCTTGTCCTTCGCCGAGACGTTGACGATGCCGTTCGCGTCGATGTCGAAGGTGACTTCGATCTGCGGCATGCCGCGCGGTGCCGGCGGAATGCCCATCAGGTCGAACTGGCCGAGCGCCTTGTTGTCGGCCGCCATCTCGCGCTCGCCCTGGAAGACGCGGATCGTCACCGCGTTCTGATTGTCTTCCGCGGTCGAGAACACCTGGCTCTTCTTGGTCGGGATCGTGGTGTTACGCTCGATGATGCGGGTGAACACGCCGCCCAGCGTCTCGATGCCAAGCGAGAGCGGCGTCACGTCGAGCAGCAGCACGTCCTTGACGTCGCCCTGCAGCACGCCGGCCTGAATCGCAGCGCCGATCGCCACCACCTCGTCGGGGTTGACGCCCTTGTGCGGCTCCTTGCCAAAGAACTGCTTCACCACTTCCTGAATCTTCGGCATGCGGGTCATGCCGCCGACCAGCACCACTTCGCTGATTTCACCGGCCGAGAGGCCCGCATCCTTCAGCGCCTTGCGGCACGGCTCGATGGTCTTCTGCACGAGGTCATCGACCAGCGCCTCGAACTTGGCGCGGGTGAGCTTCATCGTCAGATGCTTCGGACCCGAGGCATCGGCGGTGATGAACGGCAGGTTGATTTCGGTCTGGGTCGTTGACGACAGCTCGATCTTCGCCTTCTCCGCAGCTTCCTTGAGACGCTGCAGCGCGAGCTTGTCGTTGCGCAGGTTGATGCCCTGCTCCTTCTGGAATTCATCGGCGAGGTAGCCGACGAGGCGCATATCGAAGTCTTCGCCGCCGAGGAAGGTGTCGCCGTTCGTCGACTTCACCTCGAACACGCCGTCGCCGATCTCGAGAACCGAGACGTCGAAGGTGCCTCCGCCAAGGTCGTAGACCGCGATGGTGCCCTGTTTGGCCTTGTCGAGACCATAAGCGAGCGCAGCCGCCGTCGGCTCGTTGATGATGCGCAGCACTTCAAGGCCGGCAATCTTGCCGGCGTCTTTGGTGGCCTGGCGCTGGGCGTCGTTGAAATAAGCGGGAACGGTGATGACGGCTTGGTCGACCTTCTGGCCGAGGTGAGCTTCCGCGGTCTCCTTCATCTTCTGCAGGATGAAGGCGGAGATCTGCGAGGGCGAATAGATTTTGCCGTCGGCCTCGACCCAGGCATCGCCATTCGACGCCTTGACGATCTTGTAGGGGACGAGGTCCTTGTCCTTCGCAACGGTCGGATCGTCGTAGCGGCGGCCGATCAGGCGCTTCACGGCGAAAATGGTCTTTTCCGGATTGGTGACCGCCTGCCGCTTGGCAGGTTGGCCGACGAGGCGTTCGTCGTCGTCGGTGAGCGCAACGATGGAAGGCGTCGTGCGCATGCCCTCAGCATTCTCAATAACTCGCGGCGATTTGCCGTCCATCACGGCCACGCACGAATTGGTGGTGCCGAGATCGATCCCAATGACCTTTCCCATCGTCCCTCTATCCTTCTTTTTGCGGCGGATTGGTCGGGCCCTGTCGGCGCACCGCACCCAACCCCCTGAAAATCCAAGCGCGCAAGCCTGCGACGCTCCGCCTCATATAGGAGAGGCGCAGGGGGCCGCAAGGACCGGGTACCACGAAAGCCGTTATTCGGAGGCATTTATGCCGCCCGGTTAATATCCGGGAAGCCCTGTCCGCGACCCCCTGCCGACCCCTCGCCTGCGCCCTGTCGGCACGCGCCGGAAGCTGCTATCGAACCCGCGTTTCATCGAACCGCCTCAATCGGGCGTCAGGGAGCCTGCGATGATGATGATCTCCAGGAAGACACTCCGCCGGGCCGCAGCCGCGGCCTTGATGACGCTCACCGCCGCTCTCGCCCCGGCCGTCCCCGCGCTTGCCGCGGATGCGGTTTTCCCGGCAGGTGTGCGCATCGGCCTCGTGCCGCTCGACGGGCTCACACCATCCAAGGAGTTTTCCGGCTTCATCAGCGGCGATCAGCGCGTGCGGATCGGACTGTCGGAGATTCCGGAGGCCGCTTACACAGCAGCCGAAACCGCCGCCAAGCAGGAGAACATGCCGGTCGGCGCGCCGAAGCCGCAGGTCTTCGAGACCACCACGCGCAAGGGCTATCTCATCACCGAATCCGGCAAGGAAGGCGACACCGAGGTCGCGAACTACACGCTGCTTCTGCCCGGCAACAAGTTCACCGGCTATGCCATCGTTCAGGTTCGCGGCGAGGCGGGCGAGACTTATTCCGAAGCCAACATCCGCAAGATGCTCGCAACCGCGGTCACACGCCCCGAAGTGCCGGTCGACGAACAACTCGCCCAGCTCGGATTCAAGATCGGCGATCTTGCAGGCTTCAAGCACGTGCGCACCATCGCGCCGCGCTCGGCAGTGTTGCTCAGCGATGGCGACGATGACGCAAAGCTCGACAGCTCCGCCTACATCATGGTCGGCATCATGCAGGGCGGCCCGGCTCAGCCCGACGATCGCGGCCGCTTCGCGCGCGACCTTGCCTCGAACATCGTCGGCCTGCGCGACGTCAAGATGACGAACAACGAGCCATTGCGCATCGACGGATCACCCGGCTACGAGACGCGTCTCGACGGCGTCACCGGCACGGACAATACTCCGGTGCGCGTGGTGCAGTGGCTGCGGTTCGGATCAGGACAGGCGACGCTGCGCATCGTCGCGAGTGCACCGCAAAGCGAGTGGGGCACCGCCTTCACGCGCTTCCGCACGGTGCGCGACAGCATCAGCGCCAAATAGCAGCCGAGCGTTTAATTAAAACAGCTTTGGTCTCAGGTCAGGCGGCGGGCTTCGGTTCCGCCTTGGATACGCCGACAAGCGCCGGGCGCAGCACGCGATCTCCGATCATGTAGCCGGTCTGGATCACCTGCACGACGGTGCCGGGCGGCACCGAATTGTCAGGCACCTCGAACATCGCCTGATGGATGTTCGGATCGAACTTCTCGCCCGCGGCATCGAGCTTCTTCACGCCATTCTTCTCAAGCGCGCGATGCAGTGAACGCTCGGTGAGCTCAACACCCTCAATCAACGCGGTGAGACCGGGGTCGGCCGCGGCCCGCGCCTCCGCAGGCACGGCATCGAGCGCGCGCTGCAGATTGTCGGCGATTTCCAGAACGTCGCGCGCAAAGCCCGCAATGCCATAAGCACGTGCATCAGCCACCTCGCGCTGGGTGCGCTTGCGCAGATTTTCCATCTCCGCCAGCGTGCGCAGCATGCGGTCCTTGGCTTCCGCCGCTTCCTTGACGAGCGCTTCGGAGGGGGTCTCCTCCGGGTCGTCGGGCATGATGTAGGGCTTCGACACGCGCGGCTCACCGGGCTTGCTGCCCGCATTTTCTGCCGCCGCTTCAGAAAAATCCTTCTGGCCGTCGTTGTCGGTCATCACGCTTCCACTGTCTGATTGAAGAGGTTCTTGCTCGCCATATCGTCGTTTGCCGGGCAAAAATCAAGCGCGGGCGACCCCTCATGAAGGGCCACAAATACCGATCCGCACGCTTTACTTGCCGAGCATCTGGCTCACGATCCGCGCGGCGTAGTCCACCATCGGGATCACGCGCGCATAATTGAGCCGCGTCGGCCCGATCACGCCGAGCACGCCGACGATGCGGCCCGAGCTGTCGCGATAGGGCGCGGTGATGGTTGAGGAACCCGACAGTGAGAACAGCTTGTTCTCCGAGCCGATGAAAATCCGCACGCCCTCGCCCTGCTCGGCCAGACCCAGCAGATCGGCGACGCCCTTCTTTGTTTCGAGATCGTCGAACAGAAGCCGCACGCGCTCCAGATCCTCCATCGCGTGAAGGTCCTCCAAGAGATTTGCGTGGCCGCGCACAATCAATCGCCGTTCGTCACTCGACCCGCCGGACCAGGAGGCGACACCGGCCGCGATGATCTTCTGCGTCAACTGATCGAGTTCACTGCGGCGTTGCGCCAGTGCAGCTTCAAGCTCGCCGCGCACCTCGCTCAAGGTGCGGCCGCGAATCCGCGAATTGAGGAAGTTCGAGGCCTCGATGAGCGCCGACGACGGAACGCCAGGCGGCAATGCGAGGACGCGGTTCTCGATCTGCCCGTCTTCGGACACGAGCACGACGAGCGCCTGCTCGGGCTCGAGCCGCACGAATTCGATATGCTTGAGCCGTGGATTGGATTTTCCCGTCAGCACCACTGCGGCGGCGCGCGTGAGGCCCGAGAGCCGCATCATCGCATCGCTGAGCGTCGCCTCGATCGACTGCTGCTTGCCGATCGCGGCGAGCTGCGCCTGGATCGACTGCCGCTCGTCTTCCGTCAGATCGCCGACCTGCATCAGCGCATCGACGAAAAAGCGCAAACCGAGTTCGGTCGGCAACCGGCCGGCCGAGGTATGTGGCGCATAGATCAGGCCAAGCTGTTCGAGATCGGCCATCACGTTACGCACGGACGCCGGCGACAGTGGCACCGAAATCATCCGCGAGATATTGCGCGAGCCGACCGGCTCGCCGGTTGCGAGATAGTTCTCGACGATTTGCCTAAAAATGTCGCGGGAGCGCTCATTGAGCTGCGACAGCGCGGCGCCGGGCGTAATCAGCGCCTCTTTCGGGTCGTGGTGCGACAACCATTGCTCCTGAGGAAGTCGTGATCGAATCCGCCTTAATGTGTTCCCGCGATCCGCGCCTGACAAGCGCCTTGGCGACGGATATCGGCCTTGCCGGGCGAAGCCCGCCCCCCTAAAAGCAGCCCACGTTCTTTCCTGCTTTTCGGAGAAAAATATGCGTCCCAGCGGCCGCGCGCCCAACGAACTGCGCCCCGTCTCGCTCGAACGCGGCGTGGTGAAATACGCCGAAGGTTCCTGCATGGTGAAATTCGGCGACACCCGCGTGCTCGTCACCGCGACGCTGGAGGAGCGGCTGCCGCCGTGGCTCAAGGGTCAGGGCCGCGGCTGGGTCACTGCCGAATACGGCATGCTGCCCCGCGCCACCCATGAACGCGTCCGCCGCGAGGCCTCCGCCGGCAAGCAGAGCGGCCGCACCGTGGAAATCCAGCGCCTGATCGGCCGCTCGCTGCGCACCACCGTCGATCTCGTGGCCCTCGGCGAACGCCAGATCACCATCGACTGCGACGTGATCCAGGCTGATGGCGGCACCCGCACAGCGTCGATCACCGGCGCATGGGTTGCGCTCGCCGACTGCCTGCAATGGATGAAGGCACGCAACATGCTGAAAAACGACAACGTGCTGCGCGACAATGTCGCCGCCATATCCTGCGGCATCTATAACGGCACGCCGGTACTCGATCTCGATTACGCCGAGGATTCAGAAGCCGAGACCGATGCGAACTTCGTCATGACCGGCGACGGCCGCCTCGTCGAGGTGCAGGGCACCGCCGAGCGCACGCCGTTCTCGCAGGAGGAATTTCTGCAGCTGATGGCACTCGCGCAAAACGGCATCGGCCGTCTGGTCGAATTGCAAAAGATCGCGATGGCGTAACCACCCACAATAGGACGTTATGCCCGGCCTTGTGCCGGGCATCCACGTCTTCGATGATCTCAACAAATTTAAGACGTGGATGGCCGGGACGAGCCCGGCCATGACAAGGTTCTTTCAATGTCCAACCACCGCCACATCACCGGTCGCCTCGTAATCGCGACTCACAATCCCGGCAAGCTCGCCGAGATGCGTGAGCTGCTGGCGCCTTACGGCATCGAGGCGGTGTCGGCGGCTGAACTCAATCTCGATGAGCCCGAGGAAACCGGCACGACGTTTGCCGCCAACGCACGCATCAAGGCCACGGCCGCAGCAAACGCAACGGGCCTGCCGGCCTTCGCCGACGATTCCGGCCTGTGCGTCGATGCGCTCGAAGGTCAGCCGGGAATCTATTCGGCACGATGGGCCGGGCCGTCGAAGGATTTCATGGCGGCGATGACGCAGATCGAGCGGCTGCTGCAGGAGCGCGACGCGACCGAGCCCGCGCAGCGCAAGGCGCATTTCGTCTCCGCGCTGTGCGTCGCATGGCCCGACGGGCATGTGGAGGAAGTGGAAGAGCGCGTCGACGGCCAGATGGTGTGGCCGCCGCGCGGCACGGCTGGCTTTGGCTACGATCCCGCTTTCCTCCCCGATGGGCACGGGCGTACCTTCGGTGAAATGACAAGTATCGAGAAGCACGGCCTGCCGCCGCACGGCATGGGCCTGTCGCATCGCGCGAAGGCTTTCGTGAAGCTCGCGGAGATCTGCCTTGCGCGCTGACGCCCACAATGCTTTCGGCGTTTATGTGCACTGGCCCTTCTGCCTGTCTAAGTGCCCGTATTGCGACTTCAACAGCCACGTCCGCCACGCCGCGATTGATGAAGAACGGTTTGCCCGCGCCTTTGTGCGCGAGATCGCAACCACTGCGGCTCGCGCGCCGGACCGCACCGTCACCTCGATCTTTCTCGGCGGCGGCACGCCGTCCTTGATGAAGCCGCAGACGGTCGCCACGATCCTCGACGCCATCGCGCAGCACTGGAGCGTCGATAAGAGCGTTGAGGTCACGCTCGAGGCCAACCCGACGAGCGTCGAGGCGACGCGCTTTGCCGGCTATCGCGCAGCGGGCGTCAACCGCGTCTCGCTCGGCGTGCAGGCGCTCGACGATCAATCGCTGAAAGCGCTGGGACGCTTGCACACCGCGCGTGAAGCCCTTGATGCGGTGGCGATCGCACGCCGCGCGTTCAAGCGCTATTCGTTCGACCTCATCTACGCACGCCCGGACCAGGGCGTGCAGGCATGGGCGGGCGAGCTTCATCGCGCCATCGCGGAAGCAGCCGAGCATCTGTCGCTCTATCAGCTCACCATCGAGGAAGGCACGCCGTTCTTCGGCCTGCACCGCGCCGGCAAGTTGAAGACGCCGAACGAAGACCTTGCGCGCGCGCTCTATGACGTCACGCAGGAAATCTGCGCGGCGAACAATCTTCCCGCTTACGAGATTTCCAATCACGCCCGGCCGGGCGCGGAATGCCGCCACAACCTCGTCTACTGGCGCGGGCAGGAATATGCCGGTATCGGGCCCGGCGCGCACGGGCGGCTCGACATCGACGGCATTCGCCATGCGATCGCGACCGAGAAGCGGCCGGAGGTTTGGCTGTCGCGCGTCGAAGAAGAAGGCCACGGCCTCATCACCGATGACCTGCTCGATAGCGAGCAGCGCGCCGACGAGTTTCTGCTAATGGGCCTGCGGCTCGCCGAGGGTATCGACCCGCAGCGCTATGAAACGCTCGCCGGACGCCCGCTCGATCCGCATCGCATTGCTGCATTGAAGAACGACGGCGCGATCGTGATGGATATCAATGGCCGGCTGCGGGTGACGCAGGCAGGCTTCCCGCTGCTCGACGCCGTGGTCGCCGACCTCGCGGCGTAACGATGCTCTCTATTCGTCATGTCCGGCCTCGTGCCGGGCATCCACGTCTTCTTCATACTCACTTAAGGCGTGGATGGCCGGGACAAGCCCGGCCATGACAGAGAACAGGGAGCTGCCTACGCCCCAAAGCTCTTCGGCGAGGCGGAGGCGATCTGCCCACCGCCCGGCGCCGCGCGCAGCACCGCAAGGCCGCGCTCGTTGGTGCCGTTGCTGCGAAACCGAAACAGCCCGTCGATGCCGGTGAAGCCCGACGCATTCGTCAGCACATCGGCGGAGAAGCGTGGCCCGCCGGAGGAAACACGCGACAGCGCGGCAACGAGCGCCACCGCGTCGTAGGCAAGCGTTGCGGTGCGCACCGGGTCCTGCCCGTATTTGCCGCGATAGCGCTTGGCGAACGCACGATATCCCGACGGATCGGGCGCGGCGTAATAACCGCCCTGTAGACGCGGATCGGCAAACACCTTCGGATTGTCCCACAGTCCGGTGCCGAGAAGCTGCACGCGCTTCAGATCGGCGCCTGCGCTCGCAAGCTGGTTGGAGAGTTGCACCAGCACATCGCCGTCATCGGCAAGCAGCAGCGCATCGGCACTGCCTAGCGCCTGCGCGATGTTGCGCACGGCGTTCTGCATCTGCGCGGGATCGGTCGAGTATTTCTCAAACGCCGCCATCCGCGCGCCACGGCGCGATACCGCCTGCTTGAATGTCGCCTCGACCACATTGCCATACGCGTTTTCCGGCAACAGAGCCGCGAACGAACGCTTGCCGGTGCCGGAGGCATAATCGATGACGCGGTTGACATCGGACTCGGGCAGAAAACTCAACAGATAGACACCCTGCCCCGCAACGCTGGCGTCGGTCGAAAACGCGATCACCGGAATGTTGCGCGCGCGGGCCTGCTGCGCGACGCCCGAGACCGAGAGCGCGAACAAGGGGCCGAGAATAATTTCGGCACCCTCGCCGACCGCCTGCTGCGCGGCCATCTGCGCGCCTTGCGGCGTGCCGGTGTCGTCCTTGACGAGAAGCTGCAGGTCCGGGTTCTGGAATTCCGCCAGCGCCATCTCGGCGGCGTTCTTCATCGACTGGCCGACGATGCCGGCATTGCCCGCGCCGGACAGCGGCAGGATCAGCCCGACCTTGACCTGCCCCTTGCCGATGGCGGTGCCTTCCTGCGGCGGACCCGAAGGCCCGGGCGGCTGGTCACCCCCTCCGGTGAGCCCGGACATCCCTGCGCATCCGGCCAACAGCGGTGCACTCAGGACGAGCCCGACGGCACTACGACGGGTGGTCAACAGGTTCAATTTCGAGGGAGTGGTCGGAGACGTCATCGATCCTCTTTCAGACCCGTTCGCGGAACCGGCCGGGGAATTGGCAGACCGATAACGCGGCGGATTTTAGCTTCTTGGCGGTAACCATACGGGAAAACGAAGGATTTGTGACCCGCGAATTCCCCCAAAAGCCGTTTCGCGCCCGCCGCGTGATCTTTTTCACGCACCACAAGACGATCGCATGGCGAGAGGCTACACTCACTTAATGTCACCCCGTTCCTCTCCCCGCACCATCGACGCCCCGCCTCTCCGTGAAATACTGGTGGCTGGACACCGCATCATGGTTCCCAAGGCAGCGCCTGGCCTGCATCTCGCCGCAACGCCGATTGGCAATCTCGGTGACATCACGCTGCGCGCGCTGGAAACGCTTGCGGGCAGTGATGTGATCTGCTGCGAGGACACCCGCGTCACCCACAAGCTGCTCGAGCGCTACGGCATTACGGTGCCGCTGTCGCCCTATCACGAGCACAACGCCGTTGCCGCGCGGCCGAAGATTCTTGCTCGCCTTGCGCAGGGCGATGCGGTGACGCTGGTCTCCGATGCCGGTACGCCCCTGGTCTCCGACCCTGGCTTCAAGCTGGTGCGCGAGGCCACTGCCGCGGGCTTTGCCGTTCACGCGCTGCCGGGGCCTTCGTCCGTGCTCGCAGCCCTCACGGTTGCGGCCTTGCCGACCGACCGCTTCTACTTCGAGGGCTTTCTGCCGGCGAAAGATGGCGCGCGGCGCAACCGCATCGCGGAACTGGCACGGATCGACGTCACGCTGGTGCTGTTCGAATCCGGTGCGCGCCTGGCGGCCTCGCTGCGCGATCTCGCGGAGATTCTGGGCCGTCGTGACATCGCGATCTGCCGCGAGATGACCAAACTGCACGAAGACATCCGCCGCATGCCGCTGGCCGAGGCCGCAGCACGCGCCGACGAGCTTGAAACACGCGGTGAATTCGTGCTGGTGATCGGCCCGCCGTCGGCCGACGCCTCGCGGATGAGCGAGACCGAGCTCGACGATCTGCTGCGCGCACAGCTTGCGCACGGCAGCGTCAAGGATGCCGTTGCCGCCGCAGTCGAACTGTCAGGCTATCCGCGCCGCGAGGTTTATGCGCGCGCTCTTGCGCTCGCGCAGGAAGGTAAAAACGAAGGCAAAGACGAATGACAGCGCCCGGCGAGCAACCGGCCGCCGATCCCGCGCATCTCGCGGCGTTTCATCTCGGGCTCTCGGCCGAGCGTCGCGCATGTCTTTACCTCGCCGCCAAAGGCTACCGTCTGCTGGCACGGCGCTACCGCACCCCGCATGGCGAGATCGACATCGTGGCGCGACGGCGCGCGACGCTGGTGTTCGCCGAAGTGAAGGCGCGCAATTCGCTCGATGAGGCGGCCGCGAGCGTCACCGCGCGCCAGCAGCAACGCATCGCAACGGCGGCTTCCGTCTGGCTTGCCGCGCATCCCGACCATGCGAATCTGGATTGCCGCTTCGACGTGATACTGATTGCGCCGAAGCGATTTCCGCGCCATCTGGAAGCGGCCTTCGACACCACTTCGTTCTGATCCTCGTTTCATTTCACAGCCGGACCCGCCATGACCTTGAAAGTTGCCGTTCAGATGGACCCGATCGCGCGCATCAACGTGCGCGGCGATTCGACCTTCGCGATGCTTCTGGAGGCGCAGCAGCGCGGGCACGAACTGTTCTACTACACGCCCGAACGGCTCTCGCTGTTGGGCCGCGAGGTGATCGCGCCGGTGCAACCGTTGAGTGTCCGCGACGAGATCGGCAATCACTTCACGCTGGGCGACGCGACACGCGCCAACCTCGAATCCTTCGACGTGGTGCTGTTGCGGCAGGACCCGCCGTTCGACCTGGCCTATGTCACGACCACGCATCTTCTGGAGCGCATCCACCCCAAGACGCTTGTGGTGAACGATCCGACCAGCGTGCGCGACGCGCCGGAAAAAATCTTCGTGATGGAATTCTCCGACCTGATGGCGCCGACGCTGATCTCGCGCGACAAGGAGGAGATCGAGCTGTTCCGCAAGGCGCATGGCGACGTGGTGTTCAAGCCGCTTTACGGCCATGGCGGTGCCGCGGTGTTCCGGATCGCCGCGCAGGACATGAATTTTGGATCGCTGTACGATCTGTTCTCGACTACCTTCCGCGAGCCGTGGGTGGTGCAGGCCTTCCTGCCGGGCGTGCGCGCGGGTGACAAGCGCATCATCCTGGTCGACGGCGTATTTGCAGGCGCGGTCAACCGCGTACCGGCGGCCGACGATCTGCGCTCCAACATGGTGCGGGGCGGCGCCGCGAAGGCAACGGACCTCACGCCGCGCGAGCGCGAGATCTGCGAGCGGGTCGGGCCGCGCCTGAAGGAGATGGGCCTGCTGTTTGTCGGGCTCGATGTGATCGACGGCCATCTCACCGAGATCAATGTCACCTCGCCGACCGGCATCCGCGCCATTGCAAATCTCAGCGGGCGCAACGTCGCCGCCGACATCTGGGATGCGATCGAGCGAAAGCGCCGTTAAGAAATTTTTAAGCGCACCAAATACGAATGATCGCCTTAATCAATTACTGACAAAGATTTGGCAGATTAATCCCGCTTTCTCTTAGTTTGATTTTATTAAGTCGTATCCGCATCAATTGCAGATCGCCCTTTCATGTCCCTCGAAGTCTTCAGCGGCACATCGATTCCGCGCGAGCTCACGACGGCCGCGATGGAATACCTCTGGGCGAAGTGGAAAACCCTCTACGCCACCGGCGACCTGACGCTGCAGCGGCTGACCGAGGAATCGAACTACCCGCTGCGCGACCGTCTCGTCTTCCTGATGACCGCGGGCGACGACTTCGTCTACACCTATGTCGGCGCGGAGATTCAAAGAGCCATCGGTCGCGACCGTGCGGGCTCGCTGCTCTCGACCAGCGGCAATCCGATGCGCGGGGAATATGCGCGGGTCTATCGCAAGGTCGCCGACGACCTCATTCCGGCCTGCCTGCGCTATACGCTGCCGACCACGCAGAACGGCAAGATCTGGCAGCGGCTGATTCTGCCGGTGCCGATTGCCGACACCGCCGTCTGCCTCGTGGTCTATTCCGAGCTGATCGACCACCACAAGGAAGTCTACGACCAGCTTTTCCGGACCGCGCCCGACGCCATGGTTGTGGCCTGCCCGATCGCCAACGATGTCGGCCACACCAAGGACGGCTGGGTCATCATGATGAACGACCGGGCCCGCGACATGCTGGGGTTTACCCGCAGCATCGGCAATCTGCGGCTCTCGGAAATCCCGCAGTTTGCGGGGGTCGACGTCTGGGGCCGGCTTTATGGGCCGAACGTCTCCAGCGGATTGATTCCGGTGCCATCGGCCAATTTCGATATCGAGCTGATGCGCTTTCCCCATGTCTTCGGACTGAAATTGCGGCCCCGCCTGCCGCAGCGCATTTCCGACAATGTCGCTCTGGTGCCCAGCCTCGCCTGATGCGTTTCTGCAACGCTATCCTATTTTGTTCTTTTAATGTTCTTGCATTGACCCGTTAAAGGGGTAAAGTTCCACCAGCCCGTTGGCGCGAGGTGGACTCACAGATGGTTCAGCACGTCTCCACCATGGCCTTTGAGGGCATCGAGGCGCGCGCCGTCGATGTCCAGGTTCAGGTCGCGCCGGGCCTGCCTGCCTTCACCATTGTCGGTCTGCCGGACAAGGCCGTGTCGGAAGCGCGCGAACGGGTCCGGGCGGCGTTGATTGCCTCGGGACTCGCGCTGCCGGCGCGACGCATCACCGTCAATCTCGCGCCCGCCGATCTGCCGAAGGAAGGCAGCCATTACGATCTGCCGATCGCGCTCGGCCTGATGGCAGCCATCGGCGCAATCCCGCCCGATGCGCTCGCGGGCTTCACGGTGCTCGGCGAACTCGGCCTCGATGGTTCGATTGCTCCGGTCGCAGGTGTGCTGCCGGCCGCGATCGGCGCCAATGCACACGATCACGGTCTGATCTGCCCCGCCGCCTGCGGTGCGGAGGCAGCCTGGGCAAGCCCGGAGCTTGCCATCATTGCCGCCGCTTCGCTGATCCAGATCGCCAATCACTTCAAGGGCACGCAGGTGCTGTCGCGGCCGACGCCGAAGATCGCGGAAGCAGGCGCCGAGACGCTCGACCTGCGCGACATCAAGGGCCAGGAAAGCGCCAAGCGCGCGCTCGAGATCGCAGCCGCCGGAGGTCATCATCTCCTGATGGTGGGTGCTCCCGGCTCGGGCAAATCGATGCTCGCCGCACGGCTGCCCTCGATCCTGCCGCCGCTCTCGCCTGCGGAGTTGCTCGAGATTTCGATGATTGCCTCCGTGGCCGGCGAGCTCAACGGCGGCGCACTAACCTCGAAGCGGCCGTTCCGCGCCCCGCATCATTCCGCGAGCATGGCGGCGCTGACCGGCGGCGGCCTGCGGGCACGGCCGGGGGAGATTTCGCTCGCCCATCACGGCGTGCTGTTTCTCGACGAACTGCCGGAATTCGATGCGCGCGTGCTCGATTCGCTGCGCCAGCCGCTTGAGAACGGCGAGGTCTCGGTTGCCCGCGCCAACCACCGCATCACCTATCCGGCGCGCGTCATGCTGGTCGCTGCGATGAACCCATGCCGCTGCGGGCAGGCCTATGAACCGGGCTTTTCCTGCAAGCGCGGACGGCCCGACCGTTGCAGCGCCGACTATCAGGCGCGGCTTTCCGGGCCGCTGCTCGATCGCATCGATCTGCGCATCGAAGTGCCTGCGGTCAGTGCCTCCGATCTTTTGCTGCCACCGCCGGCGGAAGGCTCGCGCGAGGTTGCCGCGCGTGTCGCAGCGGCGCGCGACATTCAGCTTGCCCGTTATGCGGCACTCGGCCTGCCGCATATCCGCACCAATGCCGAAGCGCCGGCCGCGGTGCTCGACGAGGTTGCGGCGTTCGATACCGCGGGCGGCACGCTGCTGCGCGAGGCGGCCGACAGCATGCGGCTGTCCGCACGCGGCTATCACCGCGTGCTGCGGGTGGCACGCACGCTCGCCGACCTCGACGGCGCGGACACGATCGGCCGCATCCACCTCGCGGAGGCGTTGTCCTACCGCGTGCTCGCCGAAGACGTGCAACGCGCGGCCTGATAACCGCACAGTAACGATCGCTCTTTACACTTTCCAAACCATGGCACGCCGTGGCCATTTGTTGTGTAAGCGTTGAGTCTCGCCATGTTGCATTTCCGGATGCTCGCCTCATCCATTCCCCTTCTCGCCGTCGGCATTCTGGCGGGCGGGCAGTTCACCACCGCCTCGCAACCCTGCATCGCGGTGGGGCATACCTCGGTGCAGATTGCCACCGCGCCGTGGCAGCCGCAGCAACATGTCTCCTTCACCGATGACGCGAGCCGCGCAACGGTGCGCGTGCAGCTTGTCGACAGCCCCGAGATGGCCGACTTTACCGTCGTGGACGACGTGGATGCCTCGCCCGACGCTGCGCCGACCCGGCAGGGCTGCCCGGTAACTGCGGCGATGCATTACGTTGCGATCGCCGAGCACCAGAAGGCCTCCGAGCCGATCATCTACCTCTCCGAACAGCCCGGCGATTATCGCCTCTATGTGAATTCGACCAAGGTGTCGGTTCGCGATGCCGCTGCGCTTCTGATCGGCGCCGCGCCCCAGCCGGGCCAGCTGGTGCTCTCGCAGCTTTAAGACTCTGTTAGCCATCTTTGCATCGCGCCCCGCGAAGGCCTCAAGCCTCAAGCCATTCGCAACGCTGCGGCGGCACTCTCGCGGACAAGCGGTCGAGGCGACAGGCAGCGGGGGCGGTTCATGGACGGGATCAAGCAGTTGCGACTGACGCTGCGCAGGCTTACCCGCCGCAATCGCCGGATCGTCAGCACGATCCGCTATCTCCTGATCTTCACCGCAACCTTCGGCGCGGCCTACGGCTTCATCCGCGGCAGTGTGTCGGAGACCGCGGGCTATGACCCGCAGGCCTTTGCGCTCGGCATCAGTTTTCTGTTCGCGCTCGCCTGCCTCGCACTCGCCACCCTCAGCATGCGGATGCGCTGGCTGAAGAAAAATATGCGCAAGCTCGCGCTGCATAACGAAGCGCTGATCGACCGCAATTGGGAATTGAAGGAAGCCGAGGAGCGCGCGCGAAGCCTGTTCGAATCGCAAAGCGACCTGATCGCGCTGCGCGATGCACGCGGACGCCTCACCTTTGTCAACGACACGTTCTGCCATTACGCCGGCAAACCGCGCAGCGACCTGCTCGGCAGCACCCGCACTCTGCCGGTGATCGAGCAGGGTGACGACGCGACCGAACCCGGCGGCACCCGCGTGCACGACCAGAAGATTCAAACCGCGTTCGGCCCGCGCTGGATCGCATGGCGCGAGACGCTGGTGCGCCCCAACGCCAACCAGGGCGCCGAGCTGCAATGCGTCGGCCGCGATGTGACCGACCGCGCCGAGAGCGAGCATGCCCTCGGGCTCGCGCGCGACCACGCCGTCTCCGCCAATCGCGCCAAATCGAAATTCCTCGCCGTCGCGTCGCACGAAATCCGCACCCCGCTGAACGGCATCCTCGGCATGAGCAACCTCCTGCTCGACACCCAGCTCAATCCCGAGCAGGCTGCTTACGCAAAAGCGGTGAAGGATTCCGGCGAGGCGCTGGTGTCGCTGGTCGAAGAGTTGCTCGACTTCTCCAAGATCGAGGCCGGCAAGATCGACCTCGAGCACCGACCTTTCCATCTCGGCGCAATGATCGAGGAGATCACCGAACTGCTCGCGCCGCGCGCGCAGGCCCGTCAGATCGAGATCGCATCCTATGTCGACGAGCGGTTGCCGCGCGAGGTGATCGGTGATGCCGCGCGGCTGCGGCAGGTGCTGCTCAACCTCGCAAGCAACGCGGTGAAATTTACCGCCGAGGGCGGCGTTGCGCTGATCGCCGAACCCGGCATCTGGCCGAACGAAATCAGCTTCCTCATTCGCGATACCGGCATCGGCATCGCGCCCGATGCGCAGCAGCGCATCTTCCGCGAGTTCGAACAGGCGGGCGAAGAAATCGCGCGCGAATATGGCGGCACCGGGCTTGGCCTTGCCATCAGCGAACGCATAGTGCGGCGGATGGGTGGGCGCATCGCGCTGGAAAGCGCTATCGGCCGCGGTACCACATTCGAGGTCTCGATTCCTCTGGAAGCGGCCGACACTTCCGCCCCGGCAGCACCCATGCCGGATCTTGCTGGCAAAGCTGTGATGGTGGTGACACCGCACGCAATTGCCTCGTCGCTGCTGGCGCGGCGGCTCGCACGCTGGGGCGCGCAAGTGTGCGAAACCACTGACCTCGCCATTGCCGAGGCGCTGCTGCCGGAGCGCGCCTGGCATGCCGTGCTGATCGATCACGCGCTGGGCGCGGATGCCGTGCAGGCGTTCGGGCGCCGCGCGGCCGCGGTTGCCGCTCATTGCATCGCGATGTTCACGCCGGCGGAGCGCCACGATGTGCAGCCGGCCGAGATGACAGCGTTCACCGGTTATCTCGTCAAACCGGTGCGCGCAGCCTCGCTTGCAGCACGCCTCACCACTGACGCCTCCACTACCGCGCCGGACTTGCCGGATGAAGCTCCGCTTCCGCGCCCACAGACACCGAAACAGCTTTCGATCCTTGTTGCCGAAGACAATGAGATCAATGCACTGCTGATCCGCTCGCTGCTCACCAAGCTCGGCCATGAAGCCGTTCTCTGCACCGACGGCCGCGCGGCGCTGGAATCCTGGATCGCGGCGGAAACGGCCGGCACGCGTTATGACGCGGTGCTGATGGATGTGCAGATGCCGCACCTGAGCGGCATCGAGACCGTGCGTGCCATTCGCGCGCGTGAGGCGGAGCGTGGCCTTCCGCGCACAAAGATCCTTGCGCTGACTGCCAACGCATTGGTTGAGGATCGCTACGCCTGCTTCGAGGCGGGCATGGACGGCTTTCTCGTCAAGCCGCTCGACCGCGACAACCTCGTGCAGGCATTGCGCGACGTGACACCGGCGCATCTCGCCGCATGAGCCGTCATTGTTCTGTCGCACGCAGCACGCGCGGCACTGTCATAAAACCATTGGGCTAGCCGTGCTTTATCACCCGCGGAAGCGCTTCTGACCGATTCGACGAAGCGCCGCGGGGATCACGATGCGTGGCGACACGGATGCCGGCTTCAAGCCCGGCGCGATGCAAACCTGGCTCAAGCCCGACCTTGCACGCACCGCAGCCACGACCGCCGCCACCTGGCTGAAGCCCGCGCGCCGCGGCGATTTCCTTCGGTTCGAGGCGGTAACTCCACGCATCGATACGCTCGGCCGCCTCGGCGAGCTCGAAGTGCGGCTTGCCACCACGCGCGATGACGTGAAACGCGCGCAGAAGCTGCGTTACAAGGTTTTCTATCGGGACGGCCATGCGATCGCGGATGCACCGACGCTGCTGGCCCGGCGCGACAAGGACGTGTTCGACAAATTCTGCGACCACATCCTTGTCATCGATCATGCCGCGAAGCCGACGCTCAGCGGCAAGCAGCGCGTGGTGGGCACCTATCGCCTGCTGCGCCAGGACGTGGCGGAGCACCACGGCGGCTTCTATTCCGACGATGAGTTCGACATCTCGGCTCTTGTCGAGCGTCACGGCAATCTGCGCTTTCTCGAGCTCGGCCGCTCCTGCGTGCTACCGTCCTACCGCACCAAACGCACCGTCGAACTTCTGTGGCATGGCATCTGGACCTACGTTCGCCGCCACGGCATCGACGTGATGATCGGGTGCGCGAGCCTTGCCGGCACCGATCCCGACCGTCTCGCGCTACCGCTGTCATTCCTACACCACTATGCCGCTGCACCCGCCGAGTGGCGCACCCGCGCGCAGGCGTCCCGCTATATCGCGATGAACCGCATGGCGAAGGAAACGATCGACCCCAAGGCGGCACTGCGCGAACTGCCGCCGCTCATCAAGGGCTATCTGCGGCTCGGTGCCTTCATCGGCGACGGCGCGGTGATCGACCACCAGTTCGGCACCACCGACGTATTAGTAGTGATGCCGGTCGCCGCGATCGCCTCGCGCTATATCGGCCATTTCGGCGCCGACGCGAGCCGCCACGCGGCGTAGCTCTGTTGTCCGAACGCGATGCGACGTGCAACGTCGCTTCGCAGAGCCGGGACCGTTCAGATCCCATGCTTAGCGACCCCGGATCAGCCGTGCACCGCTTCGCGTTGCAATGCATCCGGGGCATGTAACCTGAAAATTCAAGATGAATGCGCGGGTCAAGCCCACGCATGACAAGGTAGGCCCTGGCTTTTAAAGCCGCCGCAGCGACACCCGCTCCACCACATGGTCGCTGCCTTTTTTCAGGATCAGCGTCGCGCGCGGGCGCGTCGGCAGCACGTTCTCACGCAGATTGACGCGGTTGATCTTGTTCCAGATCGACAGCGCTTTCTCGCGCGCGGCCTCGTCGGAGAGCCCGGCATAGCGATGAAAGTAGGATCGCGGATCACTGAACGCGGTGTCGCGCAGCTTGAGAAAGCGCGCGGCGTACCATTCCTGTAGCGTGCTTTCATCGGCATCGATATAGACCGAGAAATCGAAGAAGTCGGAGATGAACGGCACGGCCTTGCCGTCGGCCGGCAACCGCCCGGTCTGCAGCACGTTCAGGCCTTCGACGATCAGGATATCGGGCTGATCGATCTCGATGGTCTCGTTCGGCACGATGTCATAGGTGAGATGCGAATAGACCGGCGCGCGCACGTCACGGCGTCCCGCCTTGATGTCGCTTAGAAACGTCAGCAGCGCGCCGAGATTGTAGCTCTCCGGAAAACCCTTCTTGTCCATCAAGCCCGCGCGCTCGAGATAGGCGTTGGAATGCAGGAAACCGTCGGTGGTGATGAGATCGACCTTCGGCTTCGGCGACCAGCGTGCCAGCAGCGCCTGCAGCACGCGCGCAGTGGTGGACTTGCCGACCGCGACCGAGCCCGCCACGCCGATGATGTAGGGCATCTTGCGATCGCGGATGCGCAGGAAGCGCCGCTCGGATTCGAACAACCGCCGCGCCGCGGAGACGTAAAACGACAGCAGCCGCGACAGCGGCAGATAGATCTCCTCGACCTCCTTGATATCCAGGCGGTCAAGCATCGAGTGCATCCGCTCGATCTCCTCCGCCCGCAACGTCATCGGCGTATCGTCGCGCAGCTTCGCCCACTGCTCGCGCGTGAAGGTGCGGTAGGGATCGTACTTTTGCAGTTCGGCTCCGGTCGTCATGAGCCAGTCTCTTTTCGTTTGGATGCCGGCCCGGCGGACGCCTTCCCGGAGATGCAAAAATTTTGCCTGCTCAATCGCCCTTGCGCGAGGCTTTTTCCTCGAGACCCGACATTTTTGTCCGGCGTTCGAGTTCAGCCTCGACTTCGGCCAGCGAAACGCCCCGCGCCTTCAGCAGAACCAGAAGGTGAAAAAGCAAATCCCCACTCTCGGCAATGACCCGCTCGCGCATGCTGTTCTGCTCGACGGCTGCGATCACCACCTCGATCGCTTCCTCGCCGAGCTTCTTCGCACAATGCTCCACGCCCTTGTCGAGCAGCTTGCGCGTATAGGACACCTCGCCGCTCGAGGCGGCGCGGGCGTCAATGACGCCGGCGAGGTCATGAATAGTGAAGCCGCTCATTGGGTGTCCCTTACCCTTAAGATTGCATTCAGGGCGGTGGGGCTACCGGGCCGCCGCCCTATCAAAAAACCGGTTGGTGCTCACGGGTCAAGCCGCATCGGCAGGCCTGCGCGGGCCATATGCTCCTTGGCCTGCCGGACCGTGAATTCGCCAAAATGGAAAATCGAGGCCGCGAGCACCGCCGTGGCGTGACCCTCGCGAATGCCCGCGACCAGATGATCGAGATTGCCGACGCCGCCCGAGGCGATCACCGGCACGGTGATGCTGTCGGCAATAGCGCGCGTCAGCGGAATGTCGAAGCCCTGCTTGGTACCGTCACGATCCATCGAGGTCAGGAGAATTTCGCCGGCGCCGAGCGCGACCACTTCCTGCGCATATTCGATCGCATCGATGCCGGTTTCCTTGCGCCCGCCATGGGTGAAGATTTCCCAGCGGTCGCTGCCCGAGCGCGCGACGCGCTTGGCGTCGATCGCAACCACGATGCACTGGTTGCCGAATTTCTCCGCCGCTTCCTTCACGAATTCGCGGCGGCTGACCGCGGCCGAATTGATCGAGACCTTGTCGGCGCCGTGGTTGAGCAGCGTTCGGATATCATCTACCGTGCGCACGCCGCCACCGACCGTGACCGGCATGAAGCAGGCTTCCGCCGTGCGCTTGACCACGTCGAGAATGGTACCGCGGTTCTCATGCGTCGCAGTGATATCGAGAAAGCAAAGCTCGTCCGCACCCGCCGCGCCATAGGCAATCGCAGCTTCCACCGGATCGCCGGCATCACGCAGGCCGACGAAATTCACGCCCTTGACGACGCGGCCGTCCTTGACGTCGAGACAGGGAATGACGCGAACCTTGAACATCAGGCCGCCCTCGCCGCTTTGATCAGCGCCAGCGCCTCGGCCGGATCGATGCGGCCGTCATAGAGCGCGCGGCCGGAGATCGCGCCTTCGAGTTTTTTGGCGCGCGGCGTGAGCAGCGCCTTCACATCGTCGATCGAGGCGAGGCCGCCGGAGGCGATCACCGGAATCGAGATCGCATCCGCAAGCGCAATGGTCGCATCGAGATTGAGGCCCTTGAGCAGGCCATCGCGCGCGATGTCGGTAAAGATGATCGCGGCAACGCCGGCATCCTCGAAGCGCTGCGCGATCTCGAGCGCGGTGACGGTCGACGTTTCCGCCCAGCCTTCCACCGCGACCTTACCGTCGCGCGCATCGAGACCCACCGCGACACGGCCGGGATGTTTCTTCGCGGCTTCTTTCACAAAGGCCGGATCGCGCACCGCGGCGGTGCCGATGATGACGCGCGCAATGCCCTTGTCGAGCCATGCTTGAAGCGTCGCCATGTCGCGAATGCCGCCGCCAAGCTGCACCGGCATCGTCACGGTCTTCAGCATCGCCTCGACGGCTTGCGCATTTTGCGGCTTGCCCGCGAACGCGCCATCGAGATCGACGACATGCAGATATTCGAATCCCTGATCCTGAAAGCTGCGCGCCTGCGCGGCCGGATCGAGGTTAAACACGGTCGCGCGCGCCATGTCGCCCTGCTCGAGACGCACGCACTGACCGTTCTTCAGATCGATGGCAGGAAAGAGGATCACGGCTTCCACTTCAGAAAATTGGCGATCAGAACGAGGCCGAAGCGCTGGCTCTTCTCGGGATGAAACTGCGTGCCGAAGATCGTGTCCTTGGCAACGATCGCGGTCAGCGGCCCGCCGTAATCGGCGCGCGCGACAATATCGCTCTCGCTCGCAGCGTTAAGGTGATAGGAGTGCACGAAATAGGCGTGACGGCCCTTGTCGCCGAGCGGCAATTTTTCCAGCACCGGATGCTCACGGACGAGATCGAGCGTGTTCCAGCCCATATGCGGAATCTTCAGGCTCTCGTCGCGCGGCGCGATCTTTTCAACGTCGCCCGCAATCCAGTCGAGCCCCGGCGTCGTGACATGCTCCTTGCCCTGCGTCGCCAGCAACTGCATGCCGACACAGATGCCGAAGAACGGACGCGCCTTGTCGTGCACGGCTTGCGTCATGGCATCGACCATGCCGTCAAGCGCATCGAGGCCCTTGCGGCAATCGGCAAACGCGCCGACGCCCGGCAGCACGATACGATCGGCGCGATAGACGATCTCGGGGTCGCGGGTGACGATGATCTTTTCCGGCAGTTCCAGCGCGCGCGCAGCACGCTCGAAAGCTTTCGCCGCCGAGTGCAGATTGCCGGAGCCGTAATCGATCAGCGCAACGCTCACCGCGAGCCACCCGGCATCGGAAAGAAACCTGCCGCGTCGGGCATGGCGATGGAGGAATGCGGCATCGGCATTTTCGCGGCAGTTACGGGCCTCGTCGCAGCTGCAATACCGGCAGCGGAAAGCCGCTCGAAGAAGCGCTGTGCCGCAGCCTCTTCATTCTCGGCCGCAACAAGGCCGATCTGCCGCCACTTGCGGCGCGACAACGTCCAGCGCCGCAACGAGCCCGCTTCGGCGCCGAGAAACAGCGCGATTACGCCCATCACCACGAAATGCGCAATGGCCGGCGCGCGGCTCATCTGCAACGCTACCTCGGCCGCGATCTGCACCACGATATAACCGAGCAGCACCAGCCACAGCCGATGACGGATGATCCAGAGGAAGCCGAGCAGGAACGCCCACACGTAAAAGCCGTCGCGCACGAACACGACCTTTTCCGGCGCGGCGCGCACGTTATCACCGAGGCTTTTCGGGGCGTGGACGGTGTAAACCGGCATCTCTCGTCTCCGGCGGAGCGCTTTCGCGCTAGCCGCCCAACTGACCCTTGGTCGAGGGCACCGCACCATTCGCACGCGGATCAATCGCGACCGCGGCGCGCAGCGCGCGCGCGAGCCCCTTGAAGCAGGATTCCGAGATGTGATGGCTGTTCTCGCCATACAAGGTCTCGACATGCAGCGTGATGCCGGCATTCATTGCGAACGCCTGAAACCACTCGCGCACCAGCTCGGTGTCGAACTCGCCGATCTTGTCGCGCGGGAATTCCACCTTGAACACCAGCACCGGACGGCCGGAAATGTCGATCACGACGCGCGACAGCGTCTCGTCCATCGGCAGATGCACGCCCGCATAGCGGGTGATGCCCGCCATGTCGCCCAGCGCCTGCTTCACCGCCTGACCGAGCGCGATGCCGACATCCTCCGTGGTGTGGTGATGGTCGACATGCAGGTCGCCATTCGCCTTCACCGTGATGTCGATGCCCGAGTGGCGCGCCAGAAGGTCCAGCATGTGGTCGAAAAACCCAATGCCGGTCGCGACGTCGGAGGCGCCAGTGCCGTCGAGATTGACGCTGACGGCGATGTCAGTCTCCTTGGTCTTGCGCTTGATCGTGGCCGTGCGCATGAAAATTCGCTCCAGAACCCAATTTTGAGCGCCTTTTAACAGGCGGATGACGCCTTCGCTACTGCAACAGTCGCCGGGGAGCCTCCCATTCGCGGCTATGGTGACCGGATTTTGCGGATTCCGGGCCTCCCAGCCATAAGTTTGCATCCGCCGCGCGAGCTTCCTAAATGGGAGCCAGTCAGGGGATAGACCATATGCAAAATTCGCAAGCCGAGAGCTGGCACGGCACCACGATCCTCACCGTCCGCAAGGGCGGACGGGTGGTCATCGGCGGCGACGGCCAGGTTTCGATCGGCCAGACCGTGATCAAGTCCAATGCCCGGAAGGTCCGCAAGCTCGGCAAGGGCGATGTGATCGGCGGCTTCGCCGGCGCCACCGCCGACGCCTTCACGCTGTTCGAGCGGCTGGAGGCCAAGCTCGAACAATATCCGGGGCAGTTGACCCGCGCCTGCGTCGAACTCGCCAAGGACTGGCGAACCGATCGCTACCTGCGCCGCCTTGAGGCAATGATGATCGTCGCCGACAAGGAGGTGTCGCTGGTACTGACCGGCACCGGCGACGTGCTGGAGCCCGAAGACGGCGTGATGGCGATCGGCTCCGGCGGCAATTATGCGCTGGCCGCCGCCCGCGCGCTGTCCGATTCCGAGCACGACGCCGAAACCATCGTGCGTCGTTCGCTCGAAATCGCTGCCGATATCTGCGTCTATACCAACCGCAACGTCACCATCGAGGCGCTGACGGCATAAGCGCGTTCACGCGCGACTTGGTGAGGAGCGTAACCTCACCCGGCAAACCCCTCACCCGGCTCGCGCCACCCTCTCCCACAAGGGGAGAGGGCAAGAAGATGAAACCCATGACCGACTTTTCTCCCCGCGAAATCGTCTCCGAACTCGACCGCTTCATTGTCGGCCAGAACGACGCCAAGCGCGCGGTCGCAATCGCGCTGCGCAACCGCTGGCGGCGGCTGCAGCTCGAAGGCGGGCTGCGCGAGGAAGTGTTGCCGAAAAATATTCTGATGATCGGGCCGACCGGCGTCGGCAAGACCGAGATCGCGCGGCGGCTCGCCAAGCTTGCCGGTGCGCCATTCCTCAAGGTGGAGGCGACGAAGTTCACGGAAGTGGGTTATGTCGGCCGCGACGTCGAACAGATCGTGCGCGACCTTGTCGACGTCGCCATCGCCCAGACCCGCGAGAAGAAGCGCAAGGACGTGCGCGCCCGCGCCCAGCTTGCCGCGGAAGAGCGCGTGCTCGACGCGCTGGTTGGCGCCAATGCCTCCAGTGGCACGCGCGAGTCATTCCGCCGCCGGCTGCGTGACGGTGAACTCAACGACAAGGAAATCGAGGTCGAGACCCAGGCGGGCGGCGGACCGTCGATGTTCGAAATTCCAGGGATGCCCGGCGCGCAGATGGGCGCGATCTCGCTCGGCGATATTTTCGGCAAGATGGGCGGCCGCACCAAGACGCGGCGGCTTACGGTTGAGGATTCTCACGAGGTACTGGTCAACGAGGAATCCGACAAGCTGCTCGACGACGAGGCGCTGACCCGCGATGCGATCCATGTGGTCGAGAACAACGGCATCGTATTCCTCGACGAGGTCGACAAGATCTGCGTCCGCGATGGCGCACGCACCGGCGACGTTTCGCGCGAGGGCGTGCAGCGCGACCTGCTGCCCTTGATCGAGGGCACCACCGTCTCGACCAAGCACGGACCGGTGAAGACCGACCATATCCTGTTCATCGCGTCCGGCGCGTTTCATATCGCAAAGCCGTCCGACCTATTGCCGGAGTTGCAGGGCCGCCTGCCGATCCGCGTCGAACTGCAGGCGCTGACCCGCGATGATCTGCGCCGCATTCTGACCGAGCCGGAAGGCTCGCTCATCAAGCAATATATCGCGCTGATGAAAACCGAAGGCGTCACGCTGGAGATCACCGATGAGGCGATCGACGCGCTCGCCGACGTCGCGGTGTCGGTCAATTCTTCCGTCGAAAACATCGGCGCGCGTCGATTGCAGACGGTGATGGAGCGAGTGCTCGACGAAGTCTCGTTCCATGCGCCTGACATGAACGGGCAGACCATTACGATCGATGCTGCCTATGTGCAGAAGCACATCGGTGATCTGGCGAAAAACACCGATCTGAGCCGGTTTATTTTGTGAGGCACGTCATTCCGGGGCGCGGGTGAAACCCGCGAACCCGGAATCTTTCGATGGTCGATTGAGAGACTCCTGATCATCCCGCTTTCGCGAGATGTCCGGAATGACCTCGATCATCTACCTCGCCCGCCGCAGCCGCACATAAAGCGCGCCGGCACCGCCATGGCCGATCGATGCTTCCTCGAAGCCGACGACGAAGCGACGAAGCTCCGGCAGGCCGAGCCACTCCGGCACCTGACGGCGCAGCACGCCGCGCTCGGCATCCAGCGCGCCGCTGCGGCCCTTGCCGGTGATGACCAGCACGAACGTCAATCCGTTCTCGCTCGACGAGGTGACGAAGCCGATCAGCGCGCGATGCGCGCGGGCCTGCGTCATGCCATGCAGATCGAGCCGCGCCTCGATCTCCTTGCGGCCGCGGGCGAGATGCGTTCGCTCCCGCCGGCCCAATGTGACGAGCGGTGGCGGCGCTTTCGGCCGAGGTGCTGTCACTGTTGGCTTTGATGCCTCAGACGCGCGTGACGAGCGCGCCCGTGCGCCTTGAGGCGCAGCCACCTCCTCGCCCGCCTCGGCTGCAACCTCCAGCTCTTTTGGTTTTCGCCGGCGCAGCGGCTTGATCTGCTTCGTCACCGTCTCCCACAGCGCACGCTCTTCGGCATCGAGTGCGCGACGGCGGCGTGCGGGTGGCGGCGACAGATCTGGCGGACGGCCGCGCTTCATGTCGCCTCCGCGTGGCGGCGGCCACGGCGTTTCGGCTTCGGCTTCTTCTGGACCGGGCGCGCCTCGGGCAGCGGCACGGTCTTGCCATGCGCGACCGGATCGAGCGCCTTCGGCAGCAGCATGGTGAAGCGCGCAGCGTCCTTGATGCGTCCCGCGATCTTCCCGGCCTCGACGCCCGCGCCGAAGTAAAGGTCGGCGCGCGCCGGGCCGACGATGGCCGAACCTGTATCCTGCGCCACCATCAGGCGGCGGAACGGCGTGTTGGACGTATCCTTCTCGATCGGCAGATCGCCATCGATATAAAACGGCGTGCCGTAGACATGCAGCGCCTTGTCGACCGCGATCGAGCGGCCTGCGGTGAGCGGCACGCCTTGCGCGCCGACCGCCTCGTCATCGGCCTTGAGCGGCACTTCGCGGAAGAAGATGTAGGAGCGATTCTGCCGCCGCAACTCATCGGCCGCGCCCGGATTCTGCTCCATGTATTCGCGGATGCGCTGCATCGACATCTGGTCTCTGGGGATGATGTTGCGCTCGATCAAAACCCGGCCGATCGGTGTGTAGGGAAAACCATTATGCGAATCGTAATTGATCCGCACCATCGACCCGTCCGCCAGCTTGATACGTGCCGAGCCCTGAATCTGGATGAACAATAGATCGGTCTGGTTCTTCAGCCAGACGATTTCGAGACCGCGGCCGGCAATAGCGCCATCCTCGATCTGCCCGCGATCGTAATACGGCACCAGCTTACGGCGGCCGATCTTGCGAAACACGTCGCCCTTGTTGGGCAGGCTCGGCGAGGCCTGACTGTAGCCGCGCACGAACAGGTTCGACGGGCGGCGATAGACCGGGATGGTGTAGACATCGGTTTTGGTGCGCGAGCCCTCGACGATCGGCTCGTAATAGCCGGTGACGAATCCCGCATCCTCACCGAGGCGCGAGATCATGACCGGCGCAAATTCCTTCTCGAAGAATGCGCGCGCAGTCGCTGCGTCCTTGACCTTCGCCTCCCGCGCGACGTGGCACGGCCCGCGCAGACTATCGCCCAGGAATTTGTCGGAGGATTTGTTGGACGTATCGCTGAGCTTGCTCGGCTTGCGTGCGAGGATCGGCGCGCAGCTCACGCGGAAAGTCTTGAAGGCGGCAAACTGATCGTCGGTCGTCCAGCCCGGCAAGTCGTTCCAGGCGACGGGATTATATTGAACGCCGGGAATGGCGAGCGGCCAGTGAATGTTTTCAGGCCGCGGCCTTATCGGATGATGCGTTTCCGCGGCTGCCGGCTGATGGCGGCTGCGCGCGTCGGCCACCGCACTGGATGTGAGAACGGCCGCCGCGAACACGAGCGCGGCGGCACTCCCGTAGCGAAAGCGCCCCTCAGCGTCCGCTTTCCGTTCCAACCAGCTTCCAATTCGGATCGCGGGAGGAAACATCACGGGAGAAGGTCCAGACATCGGTCACATCGGTGAGCTTTTCGGGGTTGCCATCGATGACCGCACCGTCCTTGTCACGCGTCACGGTAATCATCTGCGAGACGAAACGAACAGTCAGGTGAGCGATCCTGTCGCGAACGCCGGCGCTGACAAGCGCGGCCTTGTCGATCGAGGCGAACCGCGTCTCGACCTTCTCGCCGCGCTGCTCGCGTCCCTTGATGACGGCTTCGAACCCGTCATAGACCTCGGCGGACAACAGATCCTTCAGCATGCGGCGGTCGCCGCTTGCAAACGCCTGCACGATCATCTCGTAGGCGCTCTTGGCGCCGGAGACGAAGTGCTGCGCGTTGAAGCTCGGATCGGCCGCGGCGACCTCGTCGAGGCCGGTGGCAAGTGGCGTGTCGGGCTCGGCGATGCCCTTCCAGCGATCCTGCGCGGGGATCGGATCAGCGGCCGGCGCGAGCGGCGTCTGGTCAATCGTCGTGCCCGGCATTTTCACCACGTTGTTGTCGTTGCCGCTGCGCGCCATGTCGCGCGTGATGCGGTCGAACGGCGGGCGCTCGCTACCCGTACGCTGGCCGAGCACGTTACGCAGCCGCAGGAAAATAAAGACGGCCAGGGCCAAAAATATGATGGTGTAAATGTCCACGTCGCTTCACTTTCCGATCTGGCGTGTTCCGTCAGGCTGCGCCGGGGAGTGACCTGACAGATATCATGTAAGCACAAAACTAGCCGCGCCAACGCCTCTCAAACCCTTAACGTGGTGGCGCCGGGACTCCAATTTGCGTCAATTCTTGCGATTTTAGCCCAATCCCTGCTAGCCGGCCAAGCTTTTGGCCGCAATTTCCGGGCGCCGTCCTTGTCGAGTGCGCCAGCCCTATGATAGCCACTGCGCCCGTACGGGTTTCCCGGAACGAGATTGCAGGAGAGATTGATGACTGACACCACCGCCGCGTCGGCCGAGGCCGCCGCTCCTCCGCAGCTCGGCATCCTGACCCAATATATCAAGGATCTCTCCTTCGAGAATCCCAACGCCCCCGCCTCATTGTCGCAGCAAGGCAAGCAGCCCGACATCACGATCCAGATCAATGTCGGCGCCACCAATCTCGGCGGCACCGACTTTGAAGTCATGCTCGCCATCGAAGGCAAGGCGATGGCCGAAGACAAGGTGCTGTTCGCGCTCGAGCTTGCCTATGCCGGCGTGTTCCGCATCGAGAATGTCCCGCAGGACAGCCTGCATCCATTTGTGATGATCGAATGCCCCCGGCTTTTGTTCCCGTTCGCGCGTGAAATTGTCGCTTCCGCGACCCGCAACGGCGGCTTCCCGCCTCTGATGCTCGACCCGGTCGACTTCGTCGGCCTCTATCGCCAGAACATGGCGCGGCAGGCCGAACAGCAGCAGCAGTCCAAGCCGAACTAAGCGATCGGCTGACCGCGCAAGATCATCGAACCTGTTACGAGAATATATCGAGCGGCAGCACGCCGGTGTTGCCGCTCTTTTGCCGTCTTTAGTCCGCGTCCTTGAATTCCGCCCAGAGCGGATGGTCGCCGAGCGTTGCGACAAACGCGCGATGCGCCTCGCGCTCCTCCACGGTGATGCGCGACGCCAGCGGCACTTCGCGCACGCGGCGCGTCACCTCGACAACGTGAATCTGCGTGCGCTCCGTCTCCGCCAGGATGAGCGAGGACTGCCGTGCGCCGATCAGATCGATATAGACCTCGGCCAGCAGCTCGGCGTCGAGCAATGCGCCGTGCTTGGTGCGCCGCGAATTGTCGATCGCATAACGCGAGCACAGATCATCAAGCCGGTTGGAGACGCCCGGATGCTTGCGGCGTGCGAGCAACAGCGTATCGACAAGGCGTTCGCACGGAATCGCTGCACGCTTCAGACGGTCGAGCTCCATGTTGATGAAGCCGATATCGAACGAGGCGTTGTGAATGATGAGCGGCGCGTCGCCGATAAACTCGAGGAACTCGTCGGCCACCGCGGCGAACAGCGGCTTATCGGCGAGAAATTCAGTCGACAGGCCGTGCACCGCAAAGGCTTCCTGCGGCATGTCGCGTTCCGGGTTGATGTAGACGTGATAGGTCTGCCCGGTCGGCATGTGATTGAACATCTCGACGCAGCCGATCTCGACCAGACGATCGCCACGCAGCGCATCGAGGCCGGTGGTTTCGGTGTCGAGAACAATTTCGCGCATCGGTGAAGTTCCCCGGAATCAAGAGCGGCGACGCGGCATCGTAGCCACTTTCGCAAGCACATGGCGGATTTGTTCGCGGGCCGAATCGAGCCCCGCCGACGTATCCACCACAAAATCCGCACGCGCCCGTTTATCGGCATCCGGCATCTGCCGCGCGATGATCGCTTCCAGCTTGTCAGCCGTCATGCCGGGCCGCGCGAGAATTCGTTCGCGCTGCACGCTATGCGGTGCGCTCACCACGACAACGGCATCGACACGGCTGTCTGCGCCGGTCTCGAACAGAAGCGGGATATCGAGCACGGCAACAGGCGCGCCGCTTTTCTCGGCTGCGTTCAGAAACTCCGTCTCATGCGCGCGCAGCATCGGGTGCACGATGGATTCGAGCTGCCGCATCGCTTGCCTATTACCGACGACTTGTGCCGAGAGTTTGGTGCGATCGACACCCTGCTCGCCCGTCGATCCGGGAAACGCCTGCTCGATCGCCTCAACCGCCTCAGATGCATAGAGGCGATGCACCGTTGCGTCCGCATCGTAGACCGGCACGCCGCACTCGGCGAAAAGCTGTGCCGTGGTGGATTTTCCCATCCCTATCGATCCGGTCAATCCGAGAACGAACATCGCCAAGCCTCTCAGGCCAGCGGCGCGAGGCCGTGCCCGCGCAGGAAGCCGAGGAGCGGCAGCAACGGCAGGCCGAGGATGGTGAAGTAATCGCCCTCGATCTTCTCGAAGAGATGTACGCCCGCGCCTTCCAACTGATAGCCGCCGACGCTCGCCATCACCGCATCGCCAACGAGATCGAGATAGGCGTCGATCTGGGCCTCCGTCAGAGGGCGCACCGTCATGCGTGCGCTGGAAAGCGTCTCGAACAGAATGCTCTCGCCCCTCACCACCGCGACGGCGGAATGCAGTTCATGCGTCTGCCCGCACATGGATTTCAACTGCGACCGCGCCTCGGCGCGGCTTTCTGCCTTGGCAAAAATCTTGGAGCCGAGACCGAGCGTTTGGTCGGCGCCAATCACATAGGCCTCGGGGTGCGCGCGGCCGACATGCTTGGCTTTCTCGCGCGCAAGCAGCGCGGCAATCTGCGACGCCTCGACAAGGGATGAAGATTGCTCGATCGCACGCTCATCGAGATCGGCAGGCAGCGCCTCAAACGTCACGCCCGCGCGACGCAGCAGCATCTGACGGGAGGCGCTTTGCGAAGCGAGAATGAGCCGGGCAGCGGCGCGTGTTGCCATCGGCCGGCTATCCGTGCTGCCGCTGGCGGTCGGCATAGAGCTTCATCACGGCGGCCGCGGTTTCTTCGATGGAACGGCGGGTGACATCGAGAAGCGGCCAGTCATATTTGGCGCTGAGCTTGCGGGCAAACGCCACTTCTTCCGCGACCGAGCGGCTGTCGATGTAGGAATCCTCGCCCCGACCGGGCAGTGGTGCACCGGCGCCGATACCGAGGAGCCTATTCTGCCGCACCTGCACCAGCCGTTCCGGCGTCGCGTGAAGGCTGACCACCAGCGGCTTTTTCAACGTCTCAAGTTGCGGGGGGATCGGAATGCCCGGCACCAGCGGCACGTTGGCGGTGCGGATGCCGCGGTTGGCGAGATAGATCGAGGTTGGTGTCTTCGAGGTGCGCGACACGCCGACCAGCACGACGTCGGCTTCTTCCAGCCCTTCGACATGCTGGCCGTCGTCATGCATCATTGTGTAGTTCAGCGCGTCGATGCGGTTGAAATATTCAGCGTTGAGCGTGTGCTGGGCGCCGACCCGCGGCGAGGTCTCTCGGCCGAGATAGGCGCGGAACAATTCCATTACCGGGCCGATGATCGACAGGCTCGGGATGTTCATGTCCTTGCAAGTCGCCTCGACCCGCTCGACGAGATCCTTCTCGAGAAGCGTGAACAGGACGATGCCCGGTGCTTCCTCGATTTCGGCCAGCACGCGGTCGAGCTGCTTCTGGCTGCGTACCAGCGGATAGACATGCTCCACCGGCGTCACGTTCGCATACTGGGCTGCGACCGCGCGTGCGACCATGATCAGCGTCTCTCCTGTCGAGTCCGAGATCATGTGCAGGTGGAAGTAGCTTTTGTTCGTTCCGGCCATTGTGATCAGGTCCTCACCGGACCCGGTGCCGTCACGAGTCCCGGTCTGTGCATTACTGTGAGTCCATGTGGGCAGAAAGCGCTGTCAGCGCCTCGGCCGGAAGGCGAGCGTAAAACCCGATCAATTGTTCACATCGCTGTTTGCGGGATGCAACCGATCGGCCTGCTGAAAGTGTAGCGGGGTTATGTGGATTTGTCTCGCACAATGGAGCCGGGAGCCAACGGTAAGATACTGGTGTTCAAGCTGTTTTTGGTGAGAACAGATTGTCGCTGGGAGTGGGGACAATCCCGCGCGATGTTGAAAAGCGCCGGGCAGGTTCAGGATTGTGTTGGGCCGCCACTATCCACTGTTACGCAGACTCAAACCTTAAGAATCTAAAAGATTGGAAAAGGGAAGGTCGGGATACGGACAAGCCACGTCGAGACGGACAATCCCTTAACGGCCTGGCAGGAGGACCGTTCCTTCCTTACCGAAGGCTGGTTGCAGAGGCTGCGGGTTTGACGATATCAGGGGCCACCCTTCCTGACGAAAGCCGTGCCGATGTACGAGTGGATCAAGGCCCTGCACATCCTTGCTGTGATTTCCTGGATGGCGGGGATGCTCTATCTGCCGCGGCTGATGGTTTACCACTGCGTGGCGGAGCCCGGCTCGAAGCAGTCCGAGACCTTCAAGATCATGGAATGGCGGCTTCTGAAGATCATCATCAATCCTGCGATGATCGTGACGTGGCTTGCCGGAGGATGGCTGGTCTGGGACGGCGGTTGGTATCTGTCGGGCTGGTTTCACGCCAAGTTTGCCCTGGTGATCGTGATGTCGGCGATCCACGGCATGCTGGTGCGCCGCGTCAAGGAATTCCGCCAGGATCGGAACACGCGCAGCGAGAAATACTACCGGATTTTGAATGAAGCTCCCGCCGTCCTGATGATCGGCATCGTCATTCTCGTGGTGGTGAAGCCGTTTTAATGGTTTTTCCGCGCTTTCGCCGTCATCTTGCCCTGAAGGTCGCTGAAGGATGATCTTGCGCGACAAAGGGTGATTTTCTATATTCCCCTCATCCTTCCGAACGCAGGCGGATGTGAGCGTCCCGGTTTTCGCCGGTCGTCATATCGAGCTCGAGGCCGCCCGGCACCTTAATCTCAGCCAAGACCCTCGCCGAGACACTCAGGCTCTGCGCCAACCCAGACCCCTTTTCGCATCGCAGGCGAAATCCCTCTTTTTCTCACCTCTCAGGATACTCCCATGCGGGAAATGAAACTTCAGGACCTCAAGGCCAAGACGCCGGCCGAGCTTGTCTCGTTCGCGGAAGAACTTGGGGTCGAAAACGCGAGCACCATGCGCAAGCAGGAGTTGATGTTTGCGATCCTCAAGCTGCTCGCGAGCCAGGAAACCGACATTATCGGTGAAGGCGTCGTTGAAATCCTGCCGGATGGCTTCGGCTTCCTGCGCTCATCCGATGCGAACTACCTGCCCGGCCCTGACGACATCTACGTCTCGCCTTCGCAGATCCGCCGCTTCGGCCTGCGCACCGGCGACACCATCGAGGGCCAGATTCGCAGCCCGAAGGAAGGCGAGCGCTATTTCGCGCTGCTCAAGGTCAATACGCTGAATTTCGAGGACCCGGAAAAGTCGAAGCACAAGGTCAATTTCGACAATCTGACGCCGCTGTTTCCGGACGAGCGCTTCAAGCTCGAGCTCAACGATCCGACCCGCAAGGATTTGTCGCCGCGGGTGATCGATATTGTCGCGCCAATCGGCAAGGGCCAGCGTGCGCTGATCGTCGCACCGCCGCGCACCGGCAAGACCGTGCTGATGCAAAACATCGCCCACGCCATCACCACCAATCACCCGGAATGCTATCTGATCGTTCTGCTGATCGACGAGCGCCCGGAGGAAGTCACCGACATGCAGCGCTCGGTGAAGGGCGAGGTGGTGTCGTCAACGTTCGATGAGCCTGCCGTGCGTCACGTTCAGGTTGCGGAAATGGTGATCGAAAAGGCCAAGCGCCTTGTCGAACATGGCCGCGACGTGGTGATCCTGCTCGATTCCATCACCCGTCTTGGCCGTGCCTACAACACGGTGGTGCCGTCATCCGGCAAGGTGCTGACCGGTGGTGTCGATGCCAACGCGCTGCAGCGGCCGAAGCGCTTCTTTGGTGCCGCGCGTAACATCGAGGAAGGCGGTTCGCTGACGATCATTGCGACTGCGCTGGTCGATACCGGCAGCCGCATGGACGAAGTGATTTTCGAAGAGTTCAAGGGCACCGGCAACTCCGAACTCATTCTCGACCGCAAGGTCTCTGACAAGCGCATCTTCCCTGCGATTGATATCGCCCGCTCCGGCACGCGCAAGGAAGAACTCATCACCGATCCGCAGACGCTTAAGAAGATGTACGTGCTGCGGCGTATTCTCAATCCGATGGGCACCATGGACGCCATCGAATTCCTGCTCGACAAGCTGCGATCGACCAAGAACAACGCCGAGTTCTTCGATTCGATGAACACGTAAGCAGCCCAAATTCTTGCACCAAGAAAAAAGCCCGGCGAAACAGCCGGGCTTTTTGTTTGAAAGATTGTCGCAAGTTCAGGGCTGGTTTAGTACCACCACCAGCGCTTCGGCCCGTGTCTCGCCGATCGAGCGAGAGCGGTGCGGGTTGTGAGAATTGAAGTAGAGCGCGTCGCCTGCTTCGAGCAGGACCGTGCGATCGATGAACTCGATCTCGATCTGTCCCGAGAGAACGAAGATCAGTTCTTCGCCGGCATGGGTGAAACGCCGGTCACTGTGAAACTTGTGCGGCGGCCGCATTACGAACGGTTCCATCCGCTTGTGCGGCAGGCTCGAGGCGATGGCCTCGATGTTATAGCCGTTGTGGGTATCGTTCTTCAGGAACCGGTGGCGTTCGTTCTTGCGCACGATGCAGAGCGAGGACTCATCGAGGCTTTCGCCCAGCAATTGGCCGACGGTCTGGCCGAACACGCGCGAGACTTTTAGCGCCGTCGTGATCGAGGGCACCGCGAGCTGGCGCTCGACCTTGGAAAGATAGCTTTTGGTGAGACCTGTCGCCGTGGCGAGCTGTTCAAGGCTCATGCCGCGCTGCTGGCGGGCAAAGCGAATCCGTTCGCCGAGGCTAGAGCTTACAGCAGTCAGGGCGGTGGGAACTCCGTTAGCCGGTGGAAGCGTAATCTTCATCAAAACAGCCGTAGCAAAGCGACCGAGCGAATCGCATCAGTGGTGATTCGGGCCCTCTTTGATCAGGTGTGCAGGCAGTGTCGCCTTCAACACGGAGTACCGTGTGGCCTGCATCGAAGGGCGCTCCTCAAATGAGGCATGCCATGCGGCAAGACCAGGGAACTGAGCACGCCACGGATCATCAGGGAAACGAATATCAAAATAGCCAAGCGCGCAGCCGATAGCAATATGGCCGATGGTAACGGGTCCGGAGAGCTGGTCCAGGCGAGCCTCCAGCCAGGCGCAGGACGCCTCGACGCCCTTGATCTGCCGGGCGATCCACATCGGCGACTGCTCGTTGGCCGGACGAATGATTTCACAGCGCCGGGAGACGTTGGCGTCCAGCATGCCGTCGCCCAAGGCCTGCAGCCGCAGCGCCGGCCAGCGCTTCTCGGGCTCGGCCGGGAACAGCTTGCGGCCGTTATGCAGGCTGTCGAGGTATTCGCAGATCACCGGGCTGTCGAACAGCGCCTCGCCATTATCGAGAAGCAGCGTCGGCACCCGGCACAGCGGATTGTCGTCCCGCAGATATTCGTCGAAATGTGGGTTGGTCGGCAGCCGCTCGATCTTGTCGAGGAGGCCGGTTTCATGAGCCACGACCCAGACTTTGCGGGCATAGGCCGAGGTGATCGTGCAGTGCAGGCGCATGGGCCGGCCTCCTTGGGATGATCGGACAATCGGGGATCTCAGGACACCGGCGTCAGCACACCTTGTCCTGAGAAATGGCCGAGCAGGTTGTCGACCATGAGACGGCCCATCGCGGCCCGGGTTTCGACCGATGCGCCGCCCTGATGCGGGGTGAGCACCACGCGTTCGAGATCGAAGAACGCGGTATCGGCGTTCGGCTCGTTCCAGAACACGTCGATGGCGGCACCGGCGATGGTCTTGTTCTGCAAGGCGTGCAGCAGCGCATCGCGGTCGACGATCGAAGCGCGCGCGACATTGATGAGGTAGCCTTTCGGGCCCAGCGCTTCCAACACTTCGGCGTTGATCGAGCCGATGGTCTCGGGACTGGGGTGCAGCACCGCGATCAGCACGTCGCAGGCCTTTGCGAGCCCGACCAGCGTGTCGTGATAGGCATAGTCGGGATATTCGGGACGCCGCCGGCGGCCGTGATAGGCGATCTTCATGCCGAACGCGGTGGCGCGGGTGGCGATCCGGCTGCCGATTCCGCCCAGCCCGTAGAGACCGAGCGTGCGGCCGCCGAGATGGGCGCCGAGCGGGAATGCGCCTTTCGGCCACTGTCCCGCACGGAGATAGCGCTCGCCCTCCCCCATGCGCCGCAGCAGCATGATGGTCTGCCCGATTGCGAAGTCCGCCACGCATTCGTTCAACACGTCGGGCGTGTTGGTGACGAGGATCTTGCGCGAGCGTGCGGCCGGAATATCGACGTGCTCGTAACCGACCGAGAACGTCGACAGGATTTCGAGATTGGGAAAATAGTCGAGCAGATCGCCACCGGTGCGCTGCGCGCTTGTGGTGGCGATTGCCCGAATCCGCGGACCGATGTCGGCAAGCATCCGGGCGCGATCGTCCGCCCGGCGCTCCCAGTGCACGTTGAAGTGCTGTTCAAGCAATTCTTCGGTCGGGTCGGGAAAGCGACCCCGTGCGAAAATTTCAGGTTTCTCGGTCATGCGCGCCAGCTTGACTTGCCCTGCTCTTCTGCCTCGCGCGGCGGCGGTGTGTAGGAGCCGGGATCGCCCGGACGATGACGGAGAACGTGTTTCATCGGCTCGCCCGCCGGCTCCTCGCGGAACAACGAGTTGAGGTGCGCAAGCATCGGCATGTTCTGCAGCGAGTAGAGGATCGCGTCCTCGGTATCCGAGGTGTTGACGTGCTCGTGGTAGGCCCATGCCGGTGTGAACACGATGTCGCCGACGCTCCAGTCGTAACGCACACCTTCGATGGTGGTGTAGCCCTGACCGGCCAGCGCGAAGTGCAGCGCCCACGGCGAGTGGCGGTGAAGCTGGCTGCGCTCGCCGGGCTTCATCAACTGCATCACGATCGCGAGGTCCTGTGCGGCCGAGCTTTCTTCAGCGAGATCGGGGTGCGCGAGCGCGATGATGCGGCGCTTGAAGTCGCGATCGCTCGCATGGAGTGCTTCGAGGCTTCTGTCGAATTTCCATACCGCGGGCTTCAGAAGCGGGCGCTTTGCACTCTCGATAAAGTCCTTGTAGGCAAGAATGCTGCCGGCCTGTGGTTCAGCCTGGTCAAGTTTGCCTGGCGTTTTTTGATCCATCGGAGGCTCCTGATAAATCTGTTTGACACGACGATTGTGTATAGGACACACTATGTCATGATGTCAACGACGTTTCAGAAAGGACTCGTTCGTGCGCACACATAAGATTGCTGTCATTCCAGCCGACGGTATTGGCAAAGAGGTTATCGCGGCCGGATTGAAAGCCATGGAAGCCCTGCAGGCCCGCTGCGGGGATTTCGCGATGACATTCGAGCATTTTCCCTGGGGCTCGGATTATTATCGTGCGCATGGACGCATGATGGACGCCGATGGTCTCGAGCGCCTGAAAAAATTCGATGCGATCTATTTCGGCGCCGTCGGTGATCCGGTCATTCCGGACAGCATCACACTGTGGGGCCTGCGCCTTCCGATCTGCCAGGGATTCGATCAATACGCCAACGTCCGCCCCACCCGCGTGCTGCCGGGGCTGACGAGCCCGCTGCGTCATGTGAACGGCCCCGAGCTCGATTGGGTGATCGTTCGCGAAAACAGCGAAGGCGAATATGCGGGCCATGGCGGCCGCGCCCATCGTGGCTTTCCCGAAGAGGTCGGCACCGAGACGGCGGTGTTCACCCGCACCGGCGTGACGCGGATCATGCGCTTCGCCCATAAGCTCGCGGCCTCGCGGCCTCGCAAGCTGCTGACGATCGTCACCAAGTCGAATGCCCAGCGTCACGGCATGGTGATGTGGGACGAGATCGCCGCCGAAGTCGGGCGCGAATTTCCCGACGTCACCGTCGACAAGATGCTGGTCGATGCGATGACGCAGCGGATGGTGCTCAATCCGGCAAGCCTCGACACCATCGTCGCCACGAATTTGCACGCCGACATTCTTTCGGATCTCGCAGCGGCGCTCGCCGGCAGCCTTGGTGTCGGCCCGACCGGCAATATTGATCCGGAAGGCCGCTTCCCCTCGATGTTCGAGCCGATCCACGGCTCCGCCTTCGATATCACCGGCAAAGGCATCGCCAACCCGGTCGCGACGTTCTGGACCGGCGCGATGATGCTCGACCATCTCGGCGAGCATGCGGCTGCGAAACGGCTGATGACCGCGGTGGAATTGATCACCCGTGATCCGGCCAACCATACCCCCGATCTTGGTGGCAACGCTTCAACCGCCAAGGTCACCGACGCTGTCTGCGAAGCGATACGAAGCTCCAACGAATAGGGGCCGATCGACCAAACCATAAAATCTCAAGGGAGGATGAAGTTACGACAGATCGATCTGCGTTCAATCTATCTTCTCGCCGAAAAAAAGCCCTGCCGTCACGACGGCAGGTTGTCACCGGGATCGGTGCGGTTGGTCTTGCGCTTGCCTCTGGCCGAGCGCGTGCTGATGAAAAAATCACCATCGCCTATCAGTACGGGCTGCAATACCTGCCGATGATGGTGATGCAGGAACAGAAGTACGTCGAAAACAACGTCAAGGGCAAAGCGGTTCAGGTCGACTTCGCGGTGCTGACAGGCCCCGCCCAGGTGACGGACGCGCTGTTGTCGAACTCCGCCCAGTTCGGCACCGTCGGCCCTCCCGGCACGGCGCAGTTGTGGGCCCGCACCATCAACGGGCTCGGGTTCAAGACGCTCGGCGCGTTGAGCGCGATGCCCTACATGCTCATCACCCGCAATCCGGCCGTGAAGACCATCAACGACTTCACCGAATCCGATCGCATCGCGTTGCCGAGCATCAAGTCGTCGCTGCAGGCGGTTTGTCTGCAGATGGCCTGCGTCAAGGAATATGGGCCGGAGAATTTCTCCAAGCTCGACCGCCTCACAGTGTCGATGACGCATCCCGATGCGATGATCGCGCTGCTGTCGGGCCAGTCGCAGATCACGGCGCATTTCGGCAGTCCGCCGTTCCAGTATCAGGAGCTCGACAAGCCCGAGATGCACAAGGTGCTGGACAACTTCTCCATTCTCGGCGGCCCGGTGTCATCGAGCTTCTTCACGACATCGACGCGCTATGCCGAGAAGAATCCGGAAGCGTTTGCCGCGGTCGCCAAGGCGCTCGAGCAATCGACTGCCTGGATCAATGCCCACCGTCAGGAGGCGGCGGCGCTCTACATCGCCAAGACGCGAACCAAGGAGAGCATGGAATCGGTGATGCGCCAGCTCAACGATCCGCAGTTCTCCTTCGGCATCAATCCGCAGAAGCTGCTGCCGTTTGTGGACTTCATGCATTCGGTCGGCACCATCAAGGTCAAGGCCAACTCCTGGAAGGAGCTTGCGTTCGCCAACGTCCACGACCAAGCGGGCAGTTGATATGTCGATGGCCGAGGTTGCGCCGGTGCCCGTAGGGGCGCCGGCGCCGCAGGCGTCACTCCTGACAGTCGATGGGGTGACCCTGCAATACGGAACGCGCAGTGTCGTGGTGCGTGCCACCTACCGCGTGAGCTTCGAAGTGCGCCGAGGGGACCGGTTCATTCTGCTCGGCCCCTCCGGCTGCGGGAAATCCACCCTGCTCAAAGCCGTCGGCGGCTATCTCGCGCCCACCGAAGGCGAGATCCGCCTGCACGGCGAAGTCATCCGCCGGCCGAACCCCGACCGGATGATGGTGTTTCAGGAGTTCGATCAACTCCTGCCGTGGAAGACGGTTCTGCAGAACGTCATGTTCCCGATGATCGTGAAGCGCAAGCTGCGAGCGTCCGAGGCGAAAGACCGCGCGATGGCCTACATCGTCAAGGTCGGGCTCAAGGAGTTCGCCAATGCCTACCCGCACACGTTGTCGGGTGGCATGAAGCAGCGCGTCGCGATTGCGCGCGGCATGGCGATGGAGCCGGACATCCTGCTGATGGACGAGCCGTTCGCGGCCCTCGACGCGCTCACGCGTCGTCGCATGCAGGAAGAGCTGCTGCAGCTCTGGGGCGGCACCAACTTCACGCTGATGTTCGTGACTCACTCGATTCAGGAAGCCGTTATTCTCGGCAACCGGATTCTGGTGCTGTCGCCACATCCGGGCCAGGTACGTGCCGAGCTGCGTGGCGTGAAGGATTTTCATGCGGATGGCGGACCGCTCGTCGAGCGGATTCACCAGTTGCTGTTTCCTGGCACCGAAACGACGGGAGGGCATTGATGAGTCAGACTGTGAGCTTCGACGAACGGGGCGACCGTCTGGTCGATATCCCGCAAACCAACGACCCGTCGCAATTCGTCTCGAAACCGCTGCCGCTCCAGTTACGGGTGGTGGACAGCAATGTGGTCCGCAAGATTTTTGTGGTCGTGCTGCTGATTATCGGTTGGCAGCTTTACGGGAAGTGGACCGACAACGACCTGCAATTCCCGACCTTCACGGCAACGGTATCCGCGTTCGTCGATTCGGTGACGCGTGGTACGCTGGTCGAGCAATTCCTGAATTCGTTGCGCATTCTCCTGATGGGCTACGCGGCGGGCGTTGCCATCGCGACTGCGACGACGGTGCTGGCGGTGTCGACCCGGATTGGCACCGATATTCTGGAGACGCTCAACGCCGCCTTCAGTCCGTTGCCCGCTATCGCACTGCTGCCGCTTGCGATGCTGTGGTTCGGGCTCGGCGTTGGCAGCCTGCTGTTCGTGTTGATCCACTCGGTGCTGTGGCCGGTTGCGCTCAACATGCACGGCGGCTTCCGCTCGGTCAGTACGACGCTGCGGATGGTGGGTGCGAATTACGGGTTGCGCGGCCTGCCCTATGTCGCGCGAATCCTGATCCCCGCGGCGTTTCCGAGCATCCTGTCCGGTCTCAAGATCGGCTGGGCATTCGGCTGGCGTACGGAGATCGCGGCGGAGCTCGTGTTCGGCGCGAGTTCGGGTGACGGCGGCCTCGGCTGGTTCATTTTCGAGAACAAGAACAACCTCGAAATCCCGGCGGTGTTCGCGGGCCTGCTCGCGGTGATCGGCCTTGGACTTCTGGTCGAAAATCTGGTCTTCCGCGCAATCGAGATGCGCACGGTAGAGCGCTGGGGTATGCAGCGCTGAAACTTTAATCTCGACCCTGAAATAATGCGGCGATGGTTTTCACCATCGCCGCTTTTTTTGTGGGTGAGCGCGTGTTGCGTTTATTGCAGACGGTTGGTTGAGGCCACCGGGTCCTCATGACGAACGAGGGCTGCCAACGCATCCGTCTCGGAGACCGGCAGCGAACAGGTCTGGCCGCGGCAGACGAAAGCGACCGCGCCGCCGCCCGGCACAACCTTGTCGTTGGCGGGATGATGCGCCGGCAGTTTTGCCGGATCGGGTACGTGCAGAACGATGGTGGTGGCGTGCGGCAGCGCGCGCGCCGCCTTCAACAGTGCTTCGGCCTCCTCGCCCTCTCCCGTCACCACGATCTCGGCGCCGGCGAGATAAAGGTCGAGTGCGTTGAGAAGCGAAAGGTGCCCGAAGACGTTTTCGCCAGCGACGGCAAGCATGCGTGAAAACAGCGTGTCGAGTTGCTTGCGCCAGCGATCATCGCCGGTCAGCACGGCAAGGCGCGCGAGGTTTTGCGCGGTGAGGCCAATGTGGTTCGGCGTCGCGTCGTCGACGCTCGAATGCGGGCGCAGGATCAGGCCCTCGGCATCATCGGAGGTGAGGAAGTATCCGCCATGGCGCGGATCGCCGTAATGCGTATCGAGGTCGGCCTGCCAGAGCACGGCCTGATCGAGGAAGAGATGGTCGCCGGTTGCCTCGTGCAGTGCGAGCGCCGCGCGGATCATCGCGGCATTGTCGGAGGCGAGCGCGGGCTGCAGCAGCTTGCCCGCGCGCCAGGAATGACCGAGCCGGCCATGGCGGCTCATCGTGGTCGTGATGAATCCGAACGCGGTCGCGGCAAGCGTCAGCCAGTCCGGCCGAGCGAAGGCCTGGGCCGCGTGTACCAGCGCAGCAATGGTCAAGCCGTTCCAGTCAGCAAGCACCTTGTCGTCGAGACCGGGGCGCACCCGCTTCTCCCGCGCGCGAAACAAAATCGCGCGCATCGCCGCAAGCTGCTCGGCTTCCGTTGCAGTGTCGCTATCATCACCGAGGCGATTGAGGATGTTGCGCCCCTCGAAATTGCCGTCTGCGGTGACGCCATATTTCGCCGCGAAGAACGTCGCATCGTCCTTACCGAGCAGCTCCTCGATCTCGCTTTGCGACCAGATGTAGAAACGCCCCTCCTCGCCTTCGCTGTCGGCATCGAGCGATGACGCGAAGCCGCCTTCCCTCGTCAGCATTTCGCGCTTGAGCCAGCCGACTGTTTCCTCGGCGCGCTGATGATAGAGCGCGTTCGGTGCGCGCGCATGTTCGAGCGCGAGCAGATCGAGGATCTGCGCATTGTCGTAGAGCATCTTCTCGAAATGCGGCACCAGCCATTTATCATCGACCGTATAGCGCGCGTAGCCGCCGCCGAGATGATCGTAGATGCCCCCCTGGCTCATGCGCGTCAGCGCGAGGTTGGTGGTGATGAAGAAACGATCGTCTCCGGTGCGGGCGCCCGCGCGCCAGAGAAATTCAAGCATCGAGCATTGCGGGAATTTCGGCGCGCCGCGCAGCCCGCCATTGTCCGGATCGGTTGAACGCGCGATCGAGCCCGCGACATTGTCGAGTTCGTTGAGGCCGATCGAGGCGGTGTCGGTCGGGCTTCGCTCGGCGAGGCTGCGCTCGATCGCTGTTTTGTTGGCGGCGATCTTGTCGGGCTCGTCACGATAGATTCGGATGAACTCGCGCATGATGCCGACGAAGGACGGGCGGCCATATTGCGGTGTGTTGGGAAAATAAGTGCCGCCCCAGATCGGCGCGCCGTCGGGCGACAGAAACATCGTCATCGGCCAGCCGCCCTGCTGACCCAGCAGATGCAGCGCTCGCATATAGATCTGGTCGATATCCGGCCGCTCCTCGCGATCCACCTTGATGCAGACGAACAGCTCGTTCATCACCTCTGCGGTGGCGGCGTCCTCGAAACTTTCGTGCGCCATGACATGGCACCAGTGGCAGGCGGCATAGCCGACCGACAGCAGGATCGGCTTGCCGGTCTTTTGCGCTTCGGCCAGAGCCTCCGTCCCCCAGGGCCACCAGTCGACCGGATTGTGCTGATGTTGCAGAAGATAGGGGCTGGTTTCGCCCGCCAGGCGATTTGTGTGCGGTGCAGCATCGTCCATGCCGCAGCTCCTTCTGCAATATGTTGCGTCGCAACATAGCGACGAAACCGGGAATTTTGCGGTTTTCGGTTGCTCCGCCCTGCTCTGTCGAACAAATAAGCCATGCCGTTGCAACCACCAACCATTTACGCACTCGCCTCCGGCCGGCCGCCCGCGGCGATCGCGATTGTGCGCGTCTCCGGGCCGCAGGTGCCTCAGGTGCTGGAGCGGTTGTGCGGCCGCCTGCCCCAGCCCCGAACTGCGACGCTCGTGACGCTGACCTCGCCGGGCACCGGACCGATCGACCAAGCCGTCGCGTTGTGGTTTCCCGCGCCCCATAGCGCGACCGGCGAAGACGTCGCCGAATTCCAGCTTCATGGCGGCCGCGCGGTGATCGCGGCACTGTTCGCCGCTCTGGAAAAAATCGATGGCCTGCGCCCGGCCGAGCCCGGCGAATTCACCCGCCGCGCATTCGAGAACGGCAAGCTCGACCTCACGGAAGCCGAAGGTCTCGATGACCTCATTCATGCCGACACCGATCGCCAGCGGCGCCAGGCGCTGCGTCATCTGCAGGGGCTGCTTGGTCATCGCGCCGAGAGTTGGCGCGCGCAGATCATCGAGGCGATGGCGCTGATTGAAGCGGGTATCGATTTTTCCGACGAGGGCGATGTCTCGACGGAGTTGATGGCGCCGGCGCTTGCGCGCGTTGCTTCTCTCAGAACGGAAATCGAAGAAACCCTTGCGGCATCGGCACAAAGTGAACGCCTGCGCGAGGGCCTGCAGGTTGCGATCGCAGGGCCACCGAATGCAGGCAAGTCGACACTCCTCAATCGTCTTGCGCGACGTGAGGCTGCGATCGTCTCGCCGCATGCCGGCACCACGCGCGACATCATCGAAGTGCATCTCGATCTCGATGGCTATCCGGTGACGCTGATCGACACTGCCGGGCTGCGTGATGCGAGCGATCCGGTCGAGCAGGAAGGCGTGCGCCGGGCACGGGCGCGGGCGGAGGCCGCGGATCTCGTGCTGTGGCTGGATGAGGCGGAAAGCAACGCGACGCCGCTCGCTGGCGAAGTGCCGCTCTGGCGCGTACGCAACAAGATCGACCTTGCCGGGAAGGTTGGTGCGTCAACGGGCGGAAGCGATCCGGCATTTGCGATCTCGGCCGTGACCGGGGAGGGCGTCGACCAGTTGGTGGCGGCTCTTGTCGGATTTGCGTCGGACTATTTCGGGGGCGGGGAGGCGGCACTGGTCAGCCGCGCCCGGCATCGCGTGTTGCTGACCGAGACCGTTGCGGCGTTGAAGCGGGCCGAGGATCGGGCCGGGCAGGGCGATGAAATCGTCGCTGAGGAGCTTCGAATCGCGATTCATGCTGTTGGAAGGCTCCTTGGGCGGGTCGACGTTGAAGAGATTCTGGATTCGATCTTTCGAGAGTTCTGTATTGGTAAATGAACGGTTGTTTCACGTGAAACAGTCGCCTTGGGGCAGGGGGCAGCTTCCCGCCTGATAACCGCAAATCTCTGTTTCACGTGAAACAGTTTGGGCGATTGCTTCTGACGAAACGTCTTTCCGTCGCAGCATCAGCGCGATAAAAGGCCGCCCATGCGTAAAACATTCGATGTTATTGTGGTCGGAGGCGGTCATGCCGGCTGTGAGGCGGCGGCGGCTTCCGCCCGCCTCGGCGCCGAAACCGCGCTTCTGACCCATCGTTTCGCCACCGTCGGGGCGATGTCGTGTAATCCGGCCATCGGCGGGCTCGGCAAGGGCCATCTGGTCCGGGAAATCGACGCGCTGGACGGCTTGATGGGCCGGATGGCAGACACCGGCGGTATTCAGTTTCGGGTTCTCAATCGCCGCAAGGGTCCCGCTGTTCGCGGGCCCCGCGCCCAGATCGACCGCGCGCTCTATGCGGCTGCGATGCAAGCTGAAATTCGTGCCACCCCGCATCTGTCCGTCATCGAAGGGGAAGCCGATGCGCTGGTGCTGAAGGATGACCGGATCGCCGGCCTGAAGCTTGCCGATGGCCGGGAATTCTCCTGTCGCGCGGTGGTTATCACCACCGGCACGTTTCTGCGTGGAATCATCCATCTCGGTGAGACCAGCTGGCCGGCCGGCCGCATCAACGAAGCGCCCGCCATGGGTCTGTCGAAGTCGTTCGAGCAGATCGGTTTTACGCTCGGGCGGCTGAAAACCGGTACGCCGGCGCGGCTCGACGGCACCACGATCGATTGGGCAGCGGTCGAACGGCAGCCCGGGGACGATCCGGCCGAGCCGTTTTCGACCCTCACAGAGGAAATCACGACCCCGCAGGTCGAATGCGGCATCACCCGCACCACGACTGCGACCCATGCCGTGATCCGCGAGAATGTGCACCGCTCGCCGCTTTATTCCGGCCAGATCCAGAGCATCGGCCCGCGCTATTGCCCCTCGATCGAGGACAAGATCGTCCGTTTCGGCGACCGCGACAGCCACCAGATTTTCCTTGAGCCAGAGGGGCTTAAGGACACCACGGTCTATCCCAACGGAATCTCGACCTCGCTGCCGGAAGAGGTTCAGAAGGCAATTCTGACGACAATTCCGGGGCTTGAACGGACGCGGATGATCCGCCCGGGCTACGCCATCGAATACGACCATGTTGATCCGCGCGAGCTTGAGCCGACGCTGGAGACCAGGCGGGTGCCGGGATTGTTTCTGGCGGGCCAGATCAATGGCACCACGGGCTATGAAGAGGCGGCGGCGCAGGGCCTCGTTGCCGGGCTGAACGCTGCGCGGACGGCCGGCGGGAAAGAGGGCGTGATCTTCGACCGCGCCGACGGCTATCTCGGGGTGATGATCGACGATCTCACTTCGCGTGGCGTCACCGAGCCCTATCGGATGTTCACCTCGCGGGCCGAATATCGCCTGACGCTGCGGGCGGATAATGCCGACCAGCGGTTGACCTGGCGCGGCCTCGCGCTCGGCGTCGTCGGTTTTGCCCGGCAGGCGCAGTTTGATGCGAAGATGCGGGCGCTGGATGCGGCCAAGGAGGCGGCGAAATCGCTGTCGCTGACGCCTACCGAAGGCATTCGCCATGGTTTGGCGCTCAACCGCGATGGCCAACGCCGCAGCGCTTTCGAGCTTCTGGCCTATCCGGAGATCGGCTGGGCGGATGTAGCGCGGATCTGGCCGCAGCTTGCCGAGGTTACGCCGGATATCGCCGAACATGTTGAAATCGATGCGAAATATGACGTCTACCTGGCGCGTCAGGCCGCCGACGTCAGCGCTTTCCGCCGCGACGAGGCGCTGGTGCTGAGCGGTGTCGATTATGCCGATGTGCCCGGACTTTCCAACGAGGCGCGGCAGAAGCTGCAAAAGGCGCAGCCGCGGACCATCGGGCAGGCGGCACGGATCGAGGCGATGACCCCGGCCGCGCTCGGCATCCTCACCGCATATCTGCGGCGGCGATCCCGTCATCGGTCTGACGCCAAAGCGGGCTAAACTACGTAAGTGTCAGGAGAAACGGCGGGGAGCGGTGCAACGCGCCGAAACTCCTCGCAAAACCGCCCAGACAATTGCCCGGATCGGGAAGGGCGGCTAGTTTTCGGCATGGCGCGCATCGGGCGCGACCGATTCCTCAAGGCAGACGAACGTGAGTAAGGCCAGGCTTCCAGAGCCGTCTTCCGCTGATAAGGCCGCGGCATTAGCGCTCGCGCCTGTTTCACGTGAAACACTCGGGCGGCTTGAGGCCTATGTCGATCTGCTGCTGCAATGGCAGGCGGTGACGAATCTCGTCGCGCCGTCGACATTGCCGACGTTGTGGACCCGGCACGTCGCTGATTCGTTGCAACTTCTCGATCTCGCATCTCGCGCGAAAACCTTTGCCGATCTCGGCAGCGGCGGCGGCTTTCCGGGGATCGTGCTTGCGTGCGCGCTTGCCGATCGTCCCGGCGCCCATGTCGATCTGGTCGAGCGCAACGCCAAGAAGGCAGCCTTCCTGCGCGAGGCGTTGCGAATCACTGGCGGCGCGGGCGAGGTTCATCACAGGGATATCGGGGATTACGTGAATAGTCGCGCCGCGCCGGTCGATTGCGTCACCGCGCGGGCGCTGGCCCCGCTACATCAATTGCTCGGCTTCGCGGAACCGTTGGTACGGAATGGCGCCAAGGCTGTGTTTCTCAAGGGCCAAGATGTAGAGAGAGAATTGACGGAAGCCACTAAATATTGGAAAATTAAGCGTGCCTTGCACCCTAGCCGCACCGGCGGTGACGGCTGCGTGGTCGAGGTGACAGAAATTGTGCGGTGCAGCATGGCGATGCCCGCTGGAGGGAATGGGGCATGAACGGGATCGACGGCATCTTTGAGGATCACCCGTCCGAACGGGCGACCGGGCAGCCGCGCATCATCGCGTTGGCCAACCAGAAGGGCGGCGTCGGCAAGACCACGACCGCGATCAATCTCGGCACGGCGCTGGCTGCGATCGGCGAGCGCGTGCTGATTGTCGATCTTGATCCGCAGGGTAACGCCTCGACCGGCCTCGGCATCGATCGTCGCAACCGCAACTGCTCGACCTATGACGTGCTGATCGGCGAGGCCAAGCTGCGCGAGGCCATCGTGCCGACCGCGGTGCCGCGGTTGCACATCGCCGCCTCAACCATGGATCTCTCCGGCCTCGAGCTCGAACTCGGCACCGCGCGCGACCGCGCCTTCCGCCTGCGCGATGCGATTGCCGATCTCAACACCGATGCGCCGGAAGGTGCCGACTACACTTATGTGCTGGTGGATTGCCCGCCGTCGCTCAACCTCATCACCGTCAACGCGATGGCGGCCTCGCACGCGATTCTGGTGCCGCTGCAGTGTGAATTCTTCGCGCTCGAGGGTCTGTCGCAATTGCTGCAGACGGTCGAACAGGTGCGTTCGACTCTGAACCCGACGTTGTCGATCCACGGCATCGTGCTCACCATGTTCGACTCGCGCAACAACCTATCGAACCAGGTCGTTGCCGACGTCCGCGAGTTCATGGGCGACAAGGTCTACGACACCATGATCCCGCGCAACGTGCGTATTTCGGAAGCGCCGTCCTACGGTAAGCCGGTGCTGGTCTACGATCTCAAATGCGTCGGCAGCGATGCGTATCTGCGGCTTGCGACCGAAGTGATCCAGCGCGAGCGCGCGCTGCGGATGCATTGAAGAAAGGCGGCGTTACTTGCGCCGCCGATGAGACCGTCATTCCGGGGTGCGAGCAGAGCGAGCGAACCCGGAATCTCGAATTGAAGTTCTGGACGTGTGTTGATGCCGTCATGAGATTCCGGATCGATCCGCGAAGGGCGGATCGTCCGGATGACGACACGGGGAGTAGTCAAATGAGTCCGAGGGAGGCTGCGATGGCCGAGGAGCGTTCGCGATTGGGTCGCGGTCTGGCAAGCCTGATCGGCGATGTCGGTGGCGAGGCGGCGCATGTCGAGCGCCCTGCCCGCACGCCGCGTAAGGTGCCGATCGAATTCCTCAAAGCCAACCCGCGCAATCCGCGCCGCACCTTTGCCGATACCGAGCTCGACGAGTTGTCGGCCTCAATCAAGCAGCACGGCGTGATCCAGCCGATCGTGGTGCGTGCGGTGAAAGGTGCCGCGGATCGTTTCGAGATCATCGCCGGCGAGCGGCGCTGGCGCGCCTCGCAGCGTGCAGGCCTGCATGAGGTGCCGATCGTCACTCTCGAGGTGACGGACAGTGCCGCGCTCGAAATTGCGATCATCGAAAACGTGCAGCGCGCCGACCTCAACGCGATGGAAGAAGCGCAGGGCTATCACGCACTCGCAACCTCCTACAATCACAGCGCCGATGACATTGCCAAGCTCGTCGGCAAGAGCCGCAGCCATGTCGCCAACACCATGCGGCTCACCAAATTGCCCGAGAGCGTGCAGGTGCTGATTGCCGAGGGCAAGCTCTCGGCCGGTCACGCCCGTGCGCTGATCAATGCGAAGGACCCGGCCGCTGCCGCGAAGCAGGCGGTCGAGCAGGGGCTGTCGGTGCGTCAGGTCGAAGCATTGTCGCATGAGGCGGGCGTGCCTGCGCGCGGCACGCCGAAGGCGCGCGGCAAAGCCTCCGGTGCGGACAAGAAGGATGCCGATACGCTCGCGCTGGAGAAGCGCATCAGCGATGCGCTCGGCCTCAAGGTCAGCGTCGATCACCGCGATCCTGGCGGCACGGTGCAGATCGCCTATCGCGATCTCGACCAGCTCGACGAGATTTTGCGCCGCCTCGAAAGCGGTCGCTGACACAAGCAAAACGCGCGACATGCTGTGAGATAAAAGGCCCGGTTCGCGGGCCTTTTAGACGTTATGGCGTTGCGTCCACGATCGCGGGTCGCGTGGTACGGCGACGATCCTTCACCACACCGATCAATGTATCGTCGCGCGTAATGGCCGCGATGGTCCGGCCTTCAAGCACGCGGTCGCAATTGCCGTGCGTCGGTGCGATGAAGAAATCGGCGCGATTCCAGTCGGCGGTCCAGCGCAGACGGTGGATGAGACCCTGCACCTTCAGTTCGCGCGCAAAGGATTTGCGCTCACCGCAGACGCCGACACTGTAGACCGGCGGCACCACTTTTTTGCCACCCTCGGTCCGCTCAAGAAATTGTCCGAGTTGGGCGACCGACGCGGGCATCACGCCGACCCAGTAGTCCATGACGTAGCGCCGGTCCGCTCCGTGCAAACCGCCGACGAGCTGATTGTAGTAGAGATATTCGTAAGGGTGCAGTTCGACCATGCGATGCGCGTTCCAGCCCGCATTGCCGAGCACCAGCGCGAAGGCGGTTGCTGCGAGAGCGATGTGCCCGCGCGCCAGTGCGGCCAGCACGGCGTCGAGGCCGATCGCGGCAAGGGCGGCGATCGGCGGCACCACGAACAAAAAGTGCCGCATGCCGGTGAAAGCCGGCCCGTGCCCGATCACCTGACAGGCGAGCGGAAACAGCACCATCAAAATCACCAGCGCGGTCTCCTGCCGCGCGTGTGCGGGAAGCACACGGACCATCGCACGCGGCAGCATCATGAGAACGAGAGTGAAGATCGCGGCGCCGAGCAGCAGGAGCGGCAGGCGGATCGCGAGATAGATCGGCACGTAGAGCCGCGGCGCGTTCGCCATCTCGTAGGACTGGCCATGAAGCCATGTCGTGATGTGATAGTGAAACTCGGCGAACTGAAACAGGCCGCGCAGCGGGTTGAGCGGCGCCAGCGCTGCCCATGGCCATGCGGCGATCATGATGAGATAGGCGAGCACGAACGCCGGCATGAATCGCAGTGCGGCGGTGGTGATATGGCGCACGCTGCCGCGGATCGTGAGCGGCCGCGGCAGGCTCATCACCACGGCCACACCGGCATAGACCGGAAGCAGAAGCCCGAGCACCTTGATGCCGAGCGCGAGTCCGGTGAACAGGCCGAAGCCGAAGATGTGACGCCATTGCGGGCGCGGCAGCCCGCGCGCGGCGCAGATCAGGAAATAGCTCGCCGCGGTCATGGCTGCCGCGAGCGGGATATCCTTGGTGTGGTTGAACATGGTGCCGTACCACGCGGCACAGGTCGCAAGCAGAAGAGCTGCGAGAAATCCCGCGCGCGGCCCGGCGATCCGGCGCGCGAGCGCTGCCGCCGCGGCAATGCCGCCGAGACCGCATAGCGCGGTCATCAGATGGCGCAGGTCATAGACCTCGAGCGGCACGATAGAACTGAGCGCCACCGCGGTGATGTCGAACAGCCCGCCATAGAGGTAGAGGTTGTCGAACTGAAACAGCGCGCGGTCGGTGAAGCCGCTTTTGTAGTAATTGAGGATCAGTTCGCCGTAATGGTGCTGCACCCATTCGTCGTTCGAGACGGCGTAAACACGAAACGTCAGCGCTATGACAACCAGCAGTGCCGCAAACACGGCAAGCGTCGCAAGGTCGAAGCCGTCCGCACGGCGCAGGCGCTCGGAAAATCTCCGGAAAAATGCAGAGGCGTTCGGCGGGTTGGCCCGCCGCAATAACGCACCATCACTCTGCGACCCGTCCCCCCCGGGACGAGTCATCGGCACACACAGGCTGGCAAGGAAATCCCCGGCGGCACTGAAAATCGGCGCGACAGCCAATCACGCCGCCGGGAACCTGACAATTGGTTTTCGATTCCGCGGCGCAGCAGCGGAAGTTAACGGCGCGCCCGGGCGTTGACCGCGATCGACATCAACGCGCGGCCGCCGATGGTGCCGGCGAGGTCGGCCTGCCGGCGCATGTCGAACGCTGCCTCCGCCAGCAGGGAGATGATCCGTAACAGCCGCTCGGAGGACAGGCCCCGGAGCGCGGTCTCGACATGGGTGCGGCGGGAGAAGTGCAGCCGCGGAAAGCCGCTTTCCAGCGCGTCCATTTCGCTGCGGCCCTCTTCCAGTGCGAGGCGGGCCTTGTGGAGTTGTGCGGCATGGCGCTGGGCCGAGGCGATGATTTGGCCGGGATAGGTGCCGGCCGCGAGCGCCTTGGCGTAGGCCGTCTCAACCGCCGCCGCGCGCCCGGCGAACGCGCCGTCGATGATTGGATCGAGCGCGAGCGCCGAGGCATCGGTGACGACGGCCGCGACGTCGGCCAGCGTCACTTCCTTTGCGCCATGGGTGTAGAGCGCGAGCTTGCGGATCTCGTTGCGCGAGGCCTGGCGGTCGCCACCGAGAAGGCCGGTCAGCGCGGCGCGCGCGTCAGCGGCGATGGTGGTGCCGTTCGCACGCAACTCCTCGTCGATCAGGCGCGCCAGATCGCGCTCGGTATCGGTGTAGCAGGCGATGGCGACTGCGCTGCGTGAGCGCTCGCACGCCTTGCGCAACGGCGCGTCGGGACGCAATTCCCCCGCCTCGATCACGATCATGCAGTCTTTCGGCGCCATCCCGGCAAGCGTATCGATGGCGCTCGCGAAATTGCGCGAACCGGCGCGGATGCGGATCGCCCGCCGGCCGCCGAACAGCGGCACCGTCATCGCCTCGTCGACAAGGCGCGCCGGATCGCCGGCAAGCTCGTCGCCATCCATCTTCACCATCGAAAACGGATCGTTTGGGTCCGCGACGGCGGAAGAAAGCAGCGCGTCGGCGCGTTCACGCACGAGGCCCGTATCAGGCCCGTAGAGCAGGATCACCGGGCGCGCGGGGTCGGGCCGGGCGAGGAAGGTGTCGATCTCTTTGCCGCGGAGTGCCGTCACAACAGGCGCTGTCGCGGGCTACATATTGGAGAAGAAGAAGGACGCGAGGCGGGTGGAAATCTTGTCGGCGATTTCCTTGGCGGCGCGGTCCTCGGCGTCGCGCAATCCGCGGTCACGCGCGAAGCGTTGCTCCTGGCCGGGATTGTCGAAGGAGACGCGCGCAGTCGCGGTGCCGTTCACCAGCGGCTTGTTGGTGCCGATCTCGCGCAGCTCGTAATAGGCGTCGATGCCGTAGTTCTCGATATCGGGGCGCGCGGTGGTCGGGTCGACGATGATCGAGAGCCGCTGGGTCGAGAGCCGCAGCGTCAGCTTGTAGAGCGGCGGCAGGCCGACCGCGCTGCCATAGGCGTCGAACATCATGGCGTTGCGGATCGCAACCCCGAGCCGGGCCTCGCGCGAGCCGTTACTGACGTTGAGCGGGACGAACTCGACCTGCTGCAGCTTCTGGCGCAGGCCGGGGCCGCCGTTCGGGGTGTGCTCCGCATACATCGGCTGGAAGCAGCCGGCGGTCAGCGCCCCGAGGACGCCGATGGCCGCCAGACGCGCGGCGATGCGGGCGTTAAACCACGACATTCACGATCCTTTGCGGAACCACGATGATCTTGCGGGGGGTCGCCCCGGCAAGGGCGGTTTTTACCGCATCGAGCGCCAAAACGGCAGCCTCAATTTCTGGATTCGGCGCATTTCGGCCGACCGTGACATCGGCGCGTTTCTTACCGTTGATCTGGACCGGCAGCGTGATGGTGTCCTCGACAAGGAGGACAGGGTCGACCTCCGGCCATGCCGCCTCGGAAACGAGGCCCTGCCCGCCAAGCGCTTCCCAGCACTGTTCGGCGAGGTGCGGCATCATCGGGGCGATCATCCGCACCAGCATGTCGAGTGCCTCGCGCACCGAGGCCGCCCAGGCGGGGTCGGCCTTCAGCCGGGGATCGTCGATCGCCTCGTTGAGCGGGCCGACGAAGGCATAAAGCTTGGCGATGGCGGTATTGAAGCGCAGCCGCTCGATCGCCTGCGACACGTCCGCGAGCGTGCGGTGGGCGGTGCTGCGCAGCGGTTTGGTATCGGCGCTCGTGCCCGCTGCGGCGCTGTCTTTCGGCAGATGCGGGGCCGCGAGATTGACGAGACGCCACACGCGCTGCACGAAACGGTTCGCGCCCTGCACGCCTTCCTCGCTCCAGATCACGTCGCGGTCGGGCGGCGAGTCGGAGAGCATGAACCAGCGCGCGGTGTCGGCACCATAGGTGCCGATGATGTCGTCGGGGTCGATGGTGTTGCGCTTCGACTTTGACATCTTCTCGATCGAGCCGATCTCGACCGGCGCGCCGGTGTCGATCAGGGTGGCGTGGCGGGCGTCGCCCGTACCTTCGATCTTGATTTCGCTCGGCGCCGCCCAGCTTCCGTCGGCGTTTTTGTAGGTCTCGTGGACCACCATGCCTTGCGTGAACAGGCCGGCGAACGGTTCGTCGAAGCCGACATGACCGGTCGCTTTCATGGCGCGGGTGAAGAAGCGCGAATACAACAGATGCAAAATCGCGTGCTCGATACCGCCGATATACTGATCGACCGGCATCATCGCGTCGACCACCTTGCGCGTGGTCGGCGCGTTCTCGTTCCACGGGTCGGTGAAGCGCGCGAAGTACCACGACGAGTCGACGAACGTGTCCATCGTGTCGGTCTCGCGCCGCGCCTTGCCGCCGCATTGCGGGCAGGCGACATGCTTCCATGTCGGATGGCGGTCGAGCGGATTGCCGGGGCGATCGAATTCGATATCGTCCGGCAGCTTCACCGGCAGATCCTTCACCGGTACCGGCACGATGCCGCAGCTTTCGCAATGGATGATCGGGATCGGGCAGCCCCAATAGCGCTGGCGCGAGATACCCCAGTCGCGCAGGCGATAGTTCACCTGACGCTTGGCGACAGGTGCGTTGCCCCCGCCATTCGCGCGCGGCAGCGTTGCTGTTTCCAGCCGTTTCGCAACGTCTTCTTTTGCGTCGGCGATGGTCATGCCGTCGAGGAAGCGCGAGTTGATCATGCGGCCGTCACCGTCATAGGCGGTGTCGGTGATGACGAAGCTTTTCGGGTCCTGTCCTTCGGGGCAGACTACGGGCGTGTTGCCGAGGCCGTATTTGTTGACGAAGTCGAGATCGCGCTGGTCGTGCGCGGGGCACCCGAAGATCGCGCCGGTGCCGTAATCCATCAGCACGAAATTCGCGACGTAGACCGGCAGCAGCCAGTCGGGATCGAACGGATGCCGCGCACGCAGCCCGGTGTCGAAGCCGAGTTTTTCGGCGGTGTCGATCTCCGCCTGCGCGGTGCCGTGGCGGTGGCACTCGGCAATGAAAGCCTCAAGCTTGGGATTTGCTTTCGCGACTTCTGCCGCGAGCGGATGGTCGGGCGACAGCGCCACGAACTTCGCGCCGAACAGCGTATCGGGACGCGTGGTGAAAACCTCGACTTCGCTTTCGCCGGCGGGCGCGGTTGCGGCATCGAGCGCGAAGCGCACCAGAAGGCCTTCCGAGCGGCCGATCCAGTTCTTCTGCATCAGCCGGACTTTTTCCGGCCAGCGATCGAGCGTATCGAGCGCCGTGAGCAACTCCTCGGAATAGTCGCTGATCTTGAAGAACCATTGCGTCAGTTCGCGCTGCTCGACGAGTGCGCCCGAGCGCCAGCCACGGCCGTCGATCACCTGCTCGTTGGCGAGCACGGTCTGATCGACCGGGTCCCAGTTCACTTTCGATTGCTTGCGCTCGACGAGGCCTGCCTTCAGGAAGTCGAGGAACATCCGTTGCTGATGCTTGTAGTAGCTTGGGTCGCAGGTCGCGATCTCGCGCGCCCAATCGAGCGACAGCCCCATCGATTTGAGCTGCTTCTTCATCGCGGCGATGTTGGCGTAGGTCCATTTCGCCGGATGGGTCTTGTTCTGCATCGCGGCGTTTTCCGCCGGCATGCCAAACGCATCCCAGCCCATCGGATGCAGCACGTTATGGCCCTTGGCGCGGCGGTAGCGCGCGACCACGTCGCCCATGGTGTAGTTGCGGACATGGCCCATGTGGATGCGCCCGGACGGATAGGGGAACATCTCAAGGACGTAGTATTTGGGCCGGGAATCGTCGTTGCGGGAGGCGAAAACGCCTTTTTCGTCCCAGATCTGCTGCCAGCGGGGTTCGACCTCGCGGGCGTTGTAGCGTTCGGTACTCATAAGGATAAGGCAGCCTGCATCGGGAAGGATCAGCAGACCATCTCATAGAGGGTTTCGGCGGTAGAGGAAACCGCCTCGGGCGGCGGGTTTTGGCGTGCCGGCGGGCCTTCGGGCGTCAGCTCGCGAGCGAAAAACCTGAACCCTCCCGGCGCACCAGCGCATGGGCGGCCACAGTGTTGCGGCCGCGGTGCTTCGCTGCGTAAAGCGCGGCATCGGCGGCCTCGATCAGTTCCTGCACCGAGCTGGCCTCGCCCGGCGCCACCGCCGCCATGCCGGCGCTGATGGTGACGACCTGGAAGGCGCTCATGCTGTGCGGAATCTCGAGGCTCTCGACCGCGGCGCGGACCTGCTCGCCGATCTCCATCGCAGCAATGCCGTCGGTTTTGGGCAGCAGCAGGCAGAACTCCTCACCGCCAAACCGCGCGGCGAAGCCCGAGACCTCTCCCGCAATCCGGGCCAGCGCCTCGCCGACCTGGCGCAGACATCTGTCGCCCTCGAGATGGCCATAGGTATCGTTGAACAGCTTGAAGTGATCGATGTCGATCATGATGAGCGACACCGGCCCGCCGGTCTGCTCGGCCTTGCGCCATTCGAATTCGAGGCGGTTCTGCAGCCCGCGGCGGTTGGCGAGGCCGGAGATCATGTCGACCGAGGCGATCACCCGCAGGCGTTCGTTGGTGGCGACGAGTTCGCGCTCACGCTCGCGCAATTGCGTCGCCATCCGGCCGAATGCGGTCGCGAGCGGCTGGAATTCGGGCGGCAGCCGCAGATCGGAGTCGGGCGCAGACAGATCGCCATGGCCGAAGCGCTCGGCGACATCGGTGATGATGCTGATCGGACGTATGATGAGGCGCTCGCCGACGAGCCAGCCGCCGAGCAGCGCAAACAGCACGAGCAAGCCGAGTTGCGCATAAGCAGTGCGGATGCTGTGGTCGATGTCACCCAGCATCTCCGCTTCGTCGATCGTCACGATCATTCGTGCGGAGGTGCCGCCGACGCGGGCGAACGTCACATCGAGGCGGCGGCCTTCTTCGGAATGAAACAGCAGCGAGCCGGAGTCCTTCTCGGTGTCGATTTCATGATTGCTCACCGTGGCAAGCAAACGCGGCTCCTTGAGCGGATGCCCGATCAGCGACATGTCCTGTTGCCGCGAGGTGGCAAGCACCACGCCATCGGCGTCGACCATCAGAGCCGAGAGCCCCGGCCGCTGGCTGCGGCGGCGCATCAGCTCGGACATCCATTTCAGGTCGATTGCGGCAATCAACACCGAACGTTCGCCCGTTGCGGTGCTGACGGCGGGAAGCGCAGCCATCAGGGTGGGAAGGTTGGCGGCGCGGCTGAAGACGTAATCGCTGATGACGAAGGCGCGCGCGTTCTTTGCGCGGGAGATATAGCTGCGGTCGCTGAGGTCGAGGCCTGCAATGCTTTCCGCTGTCGAGCAGGTAACCGTTCCTGCGTTATTCACCACCGAGATGCTGCGAATCCACGGCAGGTCGTAACGCATGCCGGCGCGCATCGCGGTGCAGCCCTGCGCGGCTGTGCTGGCCGAGCCATACAGAAGGGCGGAGGATTTCAACACCGCCTGCACGGTGAGAATGGTTTCGCGCTGTGTCGCGGCGGTGTGCCGCGCGAGTTCGGTCAGCTCGTTGTCGGCAACGATAACCTGCTGCTTGCGGCTTTCCTCAAGCAGGCGCACGCGGTCGAGCATCATCGGCACGACAAGAATGAGTCCGAGCAGGATCAGGCGCGCACGAATGCCGACAAGCGCCTTTAACTTTGACGTATCGCCGACGAAACTGGTAATCGACATTGGTATTTCCCGCCCCTGGCACCGGACCCTAGGGGAAAGGAATCAAGAAGAGTTTCTCCAACCCGATAAAGTTTGATGTAATTTGTCGCGATCGCAGGGTTTGCGGGCTGTGACGTCCGATGATGGGAAGCAATGACCGACAGTAACGCATCGGCAAACGGGCCGGATTGTGTGGAAGGATTTCGGGAGGTCGAGCGCGAGATCGCGCGCGCCTGCGCGGACGCAGGTCGCGACCGTGGCTCGGTGGAACTGATCGCGGTGTCGAAAACCTTCGATGCGGATGCGATTTCACCCGTCATCGCCGCGGGCCAGCGCGTATTCGGCGAAAACCGCGTGCAGGAAGCGAAAGCGAAGTGGCCGCCGCTGAAAGAAGCGACGCTGGATATTAAATTGCATCTGATCGGCCCGCTGCAGTCCAACAAGGCGCGCGAGGCTGTGATGCTGTTCGACGCCATCCATTCGGTGGACCGCGCGAGCCTTTGCGAAGCGTTAAGCAAGGAAATTAAATCCCGCGACCGGCACCCGTTGCTGTTCGCGCAGATCAACACCGGCGAGGAGCCGCAGAAGGCGGGCGTCGCGCCGCAGGATGCCGATGCATTTCTTGCGGCCTGCCGCGAGCGCTATGGCCTGACGATTTCCGGGCTGATGTGCATTCCGCCGGCGGAGGAAGCGCCCGCGCCGCATTTCGCGTTGACCGCGAAGATCGCCGAACGCAACGGCCTGAAGCTGTTGTCGATGGGCATGAGTGCGGACTTCGCGGTCGCGATCCAGTTCGGTGCGACGCATATCCGCGTCGGCTCGGCGATTTTCGGAAAGCGCTGAGCGTCATTCCGGGGCGCGAGCGAACCCGGAATCTCGCGCTTCATCTCGAGATTCTGGATTAGCGCGCCTGAAGTGGCGCACTGTCCGGAATGACAGCTCAACCAATCACGATTCTTGTCTGCGGTCCGATCCGCGCCAGCAACCGCAGCATTGCGTGTTTCGTCATGCTGACGCAGCCTGCGGTCGGCCCGAAATTATCGCGTGCTAGATGCAGGAACACGGCGCTGCCGCGACCGGCAATGCGCGGGCGGGCGTTGTGGTCGATCTCGATAATGAAATCGTAGAGGTGATCCTGCCGCATCAGCCGGTCACCGGGTTCGCCATCGGCAATGCGGGTCGGCTGGTTGTAGCGGCGATCGGTGGGGTCTTCCGACCAGGCGTCCGTAGCGGTGATGCGGCGGGTCGGCAGCGCCGTCCGTGGCCGCACGTGGCGGTCGCCCCGCCACCACAACCGCATCGGGTGAAAGGTGCCGCGCGGGGTGCCGCCGTCGCCCTCGCGCTTGTCGGCTAAAATACCCCCGCGGCCGAGGGCCACGGGAATCGCAATCCCCTCCAGCATGAGCCAGCCGCGCCGGCGATTGCCCGCTGCTGGCCGTATGATAATGAGCCGCACCGGCGCGTTTCCCGGGCGGGGACGGTAAGTATATGTATTAGCTCGGCTTCTCATGGAATACGCCGAACTCCTATCTTGCGCCGGCAAAGCAAGGTGCTATCCGGACATTGTTTTGCCCCGGTTCAGCGTCTTTGGTCGAGTTTCTTATTTTCATGACCCTCAAAGGATTCGATGCATGCCCACCGCTCGCAAGATTCTGATCGTGGATGATGATAGCGATCTGCGCGAGGCGCTGATGGAGCAACTCGCCCTGCATGAAGAGTTCGAGCCGAGCGCCGCCGACACCGGCGCCAAGGGTGCGCTTGCCGCGAAAACCGACTCGCCCGACCTCGTGTTGATGGATGTCGGCCTGCCCGACACCGACGGCCGCGAGGTGGTGCGCGGCCTGCGCAAGAGCGGCTTCAAGGCGCCGATCATTATGCTTACCGGGCACGATGGTGAATCCGACACCATCCTCGGGTTGGAGTCGGGTGCGAACGATTATGTCGCAAAGCCGTTCCGCTTCGCCGTGCTGCTCGCGCGAATCCGCGCGCAGCTGCGTCAGTACGAGGCGAGCGAGGATGCGGTGTTCTCGGTCGGGCCTTACAGCTTCCGCCCCGGCTCGAAGATGCTCACCGGCGCGAACAGCAAGAAGGTGCGGCTCACCGAAAAGGAAACTGCGATCCTGCGCTTCCTCTATCGTGCGGGCCAGCAGGCGGTGACGCGCGAAACGCTGCTGCAGGAAGTGTGGGGTTACAATTCCGGCGTCACCACGCACACGCTGGAAACCCATATCTACCGGCTTCGCCAGAAGATCGAGGAAGACGCCGCCAATCCCGAAATTCTGGTGACAGAGTCGGGCGGCTACAAACTTGTCCCCTGATCTGTGGCATAGCATGATGCGAGACTCATCTCATGGTCCCGCGTCGCGTTCCCAGCTCAGGTTCTTATGTCGATTGAAGACGATATCGCTCTGCTAGCCCGCGTGCCGGCGCTGAACCTGCTCGGCATGGCCGCGCTGCAGGTGCTTGCGATCGGCGCGGAGCAGCGCGATTACGGCCATGGCGATGTCTTGTTCCACCAGAACGATATTGCCGATGCCGGCTATGTGGTCCAGCGCGGCTCGTTCCGCATCGCCGCCGAGGGCGGGCCTGAAATGGTGGCGGGTGCGGGCGAGCTGATCGGCGAGCTTGCGTTGATCCTCGACATGCGCCGCCCCGCAACCGCGACTGCGCTTGAGCATTCGACCGTGGTGCGGGTGTCGCGCACGCTCTATCAGCGCGTGCTGGAAAGCCACCCCGAAGCCGCGCGTCGTATTCGCGACGATCTCGCCGCACGCACCAATGCAACGACAAGCGCGATTGCGCGGCTGACGTCGAAGCTGGTGTGATTGGTTTCGACGGCCGCGCCGAATTATCTGATCCGTCATGGCCGGGCATAGCCCGTCGAAGACGGGCGTGAACGCCCTGATGTCCCGGCTATCTACGTCTTTTTTCTGTACTGAAATTCCCAAGACGTGGATGCCCGGCATAAAGCCGGGCATGACGAGTAGTTGGTTCGTCTAAATTAAAGTGGCTTTCAGATATCCAGCACCGCCGTCACCGGCACATGGTCGGAGGGCCGCTCCCAGCTTCGCGCGTCACGCAAAATCCGGAAGTCACGCACCTTGTCGCCAAGCGCGGGTGAAACCCAGATGTGATCGAGCCGGCGGCCGCGATTGCCCACGGTCCAGTCGGCGGCGCGATAGCTCCACCAGGTATAGACTTTCTCGTCCATCGGAATGCGCTGGCGCGCGACGTCGATCCAGCCGCCTTGCGCCTGCACGGCGAGCAGTTTCTCGCATTCGACCGGCGTGTGTGAAACGACATTAAGAAGCTGGCGATGCGACCACACGTCGTGCTCGTGCGGCGCGACATTGAGGTCACCAACCAGAATATGGTTCGCGCCATCCTCCGCATGTAGCGGCGTGCAGTCGCGCATCTCGTCGAGGAAGGAGAGCTTGTGCTCGAACTTCGGATTGAGCGCCGGATCGGGAATGTCGCCGCCGGCGGGGACGTAGAAATTGTGCAGCACCAGCGGTGCAGCAAGGCCTGCACTTTCGCCGAACGCAACCGAGATGTGGCGTGAATCGACCTTGCCGCAGAACATGCGGATGTCTTTTGAAAGGAACGGCCGCTTCGAGACGATGGCGACGCCGTGATAGCCCTTCTGACCGTTCAGCGCGATGTGCTCATAGCCGAGCCGCTGAAAGCGCTTCAGCGGAAAAACGTCGTCGATGCATTTCGTCTCCTGCAGGCACAGCACGTCGGGCCGCCGGTTTTTCAAAAACTTGGCGACGAGATCGATGCGCAGGCGAACGGAATTGATATTCCAGGTGGCGATGGTGAAGGGCATGAGACGCGGAGGTTTGTGCGCGCGCCTTATCGCACAGGACGGCGGCGATGTCTAAAGCGCGCGCCGGTTGCGTGGATAACCTCAGTTCGAACCGCCCTGATAGGTGGTGTAGTCGATCTTGAACAGGCTCGGATCTGGCTTCTTCGACGCGTCGAGGTTGTAGACCGCAACCGTGGTGTCATAGCCCTGCGGGTCGGTGACGGTCCACTGCTTCAGCTTGTCGTCTTTCGCGCCCACCATCAGCGTCAGCCGGCTGGTGCCGGTGACCGCCTGCTTCTCCTCGATGGTGATGCTGATGTAGAGATCGTCGGCGCTGATGCCGGTGACGTTGGTGTCCTTCAATAGATCGATGTGTGAGGCGAGCAGATAGCGCAGCGGCGTCTGCGACAGCGGATAGACGTCCTGCGTCGCCAGGCGACGGTCGCGCACGATTACGCTGGTGCCGTCGGCAACGAGCGCGATCGGCGAAGGATCGTCATACTCGAAGCGGATCTTGCCGGGCTTGAGCATGTAGAAGGTGCCGGTGGTGCGGCTGCCATCGGGGCCGACCTGCACGAAATTTCCCGAGAGATTCTGCACCGACGATAGATAGGCGCTGACCTTGGCGGCGAGCGCGCGCTGGTTTGCATCGAACGCCTGCACGCGCGGCGCGGCACTGTCGTTGCCGAACAGCTTTTTCAGTGCCGGCAGAATCGGATTCGGAGCAGGTTCGGCAACCCGCTGCCGCGGTGTGCTGCTGGCGGAGGGTGCAGCCGGCGCGGGGGCGGGGGCAGGCTCGGAGGTCGCGACCTGCATGTCGCGCGCCTTCGGTGCCGGGCGCGGCAGCGGCACGGCTTCCGCCTCGGCAAACGCCGCTGCCGCGATGACGGCGGCAAGGGCAAGACGCGGCAGGGTTTTGCGGGCGAGAGACATGGGGCGGTTTCGACGGTTCAAGGAAGGTCCTGCCGGGCGTTGAAAGACGATGAGACGAGTCTAGCGGCCAGTGATGGCGTTTTCGCGACCCATTTTGTGGCTCGTTGTCCGATCCGCTGCGTGATCTTTGGAGACGGCGTGCTCAAAAGCCCTCCTCCTCCGGGACCAGAATTTCGCGTTTTCCGGCGTGGTTTGCCTGCCCGACGATGCCCGCTTCTTCCATGCGCTCCATCAGCGTCGCGGCCTTGTTGTAGCCGATCTGCAGCCGGCGCTGGATGTAGCTCGTCGAGGCCTTGCGATCACGTTTGACGATCGCGATCGCCTGCGCGAGCAGGTCGCCCTCGCCGCCGCCCATGCTCGTGTTGTCGAACACGGCGTTGCCGTCCTCGTCGGTTTCCTCTTCCGCGGTGACCGCTTCGAGATATTCCGGCGAGCCTTGCGTCTTCAGGTGACGCACGATCTTTTCCACTTCCTCGTCGGACACGAACGGGCCGTGCACGCGGCTGATGCGACCGCCGCCCGCCATGTAGAGCATATCGCCCTGGCCGAGCAGTTGTTCGGCGCCCATCTCGCCGAGAATGGTGCGGCTGTCGATCTTCGAGGTCACCTGGAAGGAGATGCGGGTCGGGAAGTTCGCCTTGATGGTGCCGGTGATGACGTCAACCGACGGACGCTGCGTCGCGAGGATCACGTGCAGGCCGGCGGCGCGCGCCATCTGCGCGAGACGCTGCACCGCGCCTTCAATGTCCTTGCCTGCGACCATCATCAGGTCGGCCATCTCGTCGACGATGATGACGATGTAGGGCAGCGGCTCGAGTTCGAGTTTCTCTTCCTCGTAGATCGCCTTGCCGGTTTCCTTGTCGAAACCGGTGTGGACCGTACGCGTGAGCTCCTCGCCCTTTGCTTTCGCTTCGGCAACCCGCGCGTTGTAACCGTCGATGTTGCGCACGCCGAGCTTCGCCATGTTCTTGTAGCGCTGCTCCATCTCGCGCACCGCCCACTTCAGCGCGACCACGGCCTTCTTCGGATCGGTCACGACCGGCGTCAGCAGATGCGGAATGCCGTCATAGACGGAAAGTTCGAGCATCTTCGGATCGACCATGATGAGGCGGCATTGATCGGGCCGCAGCCGATACAGCAGCGACAGGATCATGGTGTTGATCGCGACCGACTTGCCCGAGCCGGTGGTGCCCGCAATCAGCATATGCGGCGTGCGTGCGAGGTCGATGATGACCGGATCGCCGCCGATGGTTTTGCCGAGGCAGAGCGGCAGCTTGGCATTGCTCTCGGTGGCTTCCTTCGCGGTCAGCAACTCGCGCAGATAAACCTTCTCGCGCTTGGCGTTCGGCAGTTCGATGCCGATGGCGTTGCGCCCGGCAACCACCGCGACGCGCGCGGAGATCGCGCTCATCGAACGGGCGATGTCGTCGGAGAGACCAATCACGCGTGAGGATTTGATGCCGGGCGCGGGCTCGAGTTCGTAGAGCGTCACCACCGGACCGGGGTTCGCCTTCACGATCTCGCCGCGCACGCCGAAGTCCTGCAGTACGCCTTCCAGCGAGCGGGAATTCTCCTCGAGCTCGTCCTTGCTGAGCGTGTGACGGTCGGAAGCTTTCGGCGTGGCAAGCACCGAGATCGGCGGCATGACGAAGGTGGTGGATTTGCGCGAGGATGGCTTGGCGGCGCGCTTGCGACGCGCGGGCGCGCGCTCTTCCTCTTCGTCTTCCTCCTCGTCCTCGTCTTCCTCTTCCTCACTCTCCTCGTCGTAGAGCTCTTCGTCTTCGTCCTGCGGCACCAGCGAGGGGCTGCGGCCATGCAGCGTGGGCTCGGTACGCTCGAAGGCTGCGCGGCGTGACTCGTTGCGGCCGACCGCGAGCGCGAACAGCGCGCGCAATGCCCGGCCGATCCGCGCCTTGGTGCTGATCGCGGCGTGCATCAGGAAGCCCAGTGAGAGCAGACCCGGCGAGGTGTCTTCCTCGAATGCTTCCTCGTCGTCATCGATCGCGGCGATCTCGTCATCCGGATCGGCCTCGCGTGCGCCGTAGCCGCCGGCGAATGCACAAGTCACGACAACGCCGATGCCGAGGAGAAGTCCGAGCCCGAGGCGATACAACAGGCCGGGCGGGCCGAACACCACGGCCGGCACGCGCACGATGGCATCACCGACCACGCCGCCGAGCCCAGTTGGCAGTGGCCACGCCAGGCTGTGCGGCCAGCAGCTTGCGAAACCGGACGCCAGCACCGCGCACAAAATCCAGCAACCGAGCCGCATCGCCTCGCGGTCGAACGGCCGGTGGGTGAGCAGCCGCCAGCCCCACACCGCGACGGGCAGGATCAGCATGATGGTGCCGAGGCCGAGGATCTGCATCAGAAGATCGGAGCCGATCGCACCCGGCCAGCCGAGCAGATTGCGGATCGGACCGGAGGTCGCGTGACTCAAGCTCGGGTCCTGCACCGACCATGTCATCAGCGCAGCAGCGGCAGCGCCGGCGAAGATGATGATCGCAAGACCGATCAATTCGCGCAGACGCCGCATCAGCATCTCGCGGATAGGGTCGGAGAGCTGTCCGACCAGAGGAACGACGCGTTCAATCGACATGCTGCGTCTCAACCCCGCGCTTCGTGATCGTTGAGGACGTCCACCATGCGCCGGAGCGCTTCCGTGGTGGTGTCGGCGGCCTGCACCAATGCGACGCGGATGTAACCCGCGCCGGGATTTAGGCCGTCGGAGCCGGTACGGGCGAGGTAGCTGCCGGGCAACACCCGCACGCCCCCCTCCCGGAAAAGCTTGATGGTCGCGGCTTCGTCGCCGCCATAGGCGGAGACGTCGAGCCACACGCAGAAGCCGCCGGCCGGGCGGCGATAATTGAAGCGGTTGCCGAGCACGATGTCGGCGGCATCGAATTTCTGCCGGTAGAGGTCGCGGCTCACCTCGACATGCGCTTCGTCCTGATAGGCGGCGGCGCCGACATGCTGCAGCGGCATCGGCACTTGCGGCGCGGCGACGTTGCGCCACTCATGGAAGCGGCGAATGAAGGCGCGATCGCCGGCAACGAAACCGACGCGCAGACCGGGCAGGTTCGAGCGTTTGGAGAGCGACTGGAAGGCCACGACATTTTTGAAGTCGGGGCCTGAGTTTTCCAGAATGCTGCCGGGCGGCGTTTGTGTGTAGATTTCGGAATAGCACTCGTCGCTCAGCACCATGAAGCCGTAGCGGGTCGCGAGTTCGCTGAGCCGCGCGAAATAAGCGGGTGTTGCGACCGAGCCCTGCGGGTTCGCGGGCGAGGCGATATAAATCGCGACCGTGCGCGCCAGCAGCGCCTCGTCGAGCGCGTCGAGATCGGGCAGGAAACCTGTTTCGCGGGTCGCGGGCAGGAACACGGCCTCGCAGTTTGCCCCGCGCGCCGCCGCGGCATAGGCCGGATAGAACGGGTTCGGCATCAGGATCGCGGGCGCGCCGCGGCGCGGGCCGACGAAGGCGGCCGCTGCAATCGCGGCGTGAAACAGTCCCTCGCGACTGCCGTTCAGCACCAGCACTTCGCTTTCCGGATCGAGCGCGCGCGGCAGGGTGTAGCGCCGCGACAGCCAGACGGAGACCGCGGCACGCAACGCCGGAATGCCGTTCGAGGGCGGATAGCGGTTAAAATCGCCGAGATTTTTTGCAAGCACCTCGCCGAGGAAGGGCGGCATCGGATGCTGCGGCTCGCCGAGCGAGAGATTGATGAGCTTTTGCCCCGGCTCAAAGGGCGCGAGCAACTCCGTCAGCCGCGCAAACGGAGAGCGTTCGCTGGCCGCGGGCGCGGCAGCGGTCTCCGGGCGGGACGGATCGGAGGCAACCATTACAAAAAGCCCAGCACTTTCAATCGGGTCGGTCATCACCGGCAGATGCGGAAAAGATTGCTCCACCATAGCGGTGGCGAGGTTAAGACGCGATTAACCATCGGACCTGCCATCGATTTTCGCCAAGGCGGCCGGGTGCGGTGCGCACCCTGTGGCGCTTGTCGCCAAAGACCTCGTCGCTCACGAAAAAGGGCTCCGGCATGTGCCGGAGCCCTTTCGTGGCCGGGGCGTGCCGGGAACGCGCCCCGACCGGAGGTTCCGTCCGCGTTCACATGTTGTAGGCGCGTTCGCCGTGGTCGGTGATGTCGAGGCCTTCGCGCTCGGCATCGACCGCGACCCGCAATCCGATCGTCAGGTCGAGCACCTTGAAGATGCAGGCCGAGATCACGCCGCACCACACCACCGCAATCGCAACCGCGACGCACTGGGTCCAGAGCTGGGCGGCCATGTCGTAGTTCTCGACACCAACGCCGCCGAGCGAGGTGCTGACGAAGATGCCGGTGCCGATCGACCCGACGATGCCGGCTACGCCATGGACACCGAACACGTCGGCGCTGTCGTCGTAGCCGAGCGCATTCTTCACCGTGGTGCAGAAGAAGAACGACACAACGCCGCCGACGACGCCGAGCACGATGCCGCCGATCGGGCCAACAAGCCCGGCCGCCGGTGTGATCGCGACAAGGCCGGCGATGACGCCGGAGACGGTGCCGAGCAGTGACGGCTTGCCCTTCACCGCCCACTCGACCAGCATCCAGCCGAGCGCCGCAGCGGCGGTGGCCAGCAAGGTGTTGACGAGCGCCAGTGCCGCGACGCCGTTTGCGGCAAGTGCCGAGCCTGCGTTGAAGCCGAACCAGCCGACCCACAGCAGCGCCGCGCCGGTGAAGGTCAGCGTCAACGCATGCGGCGCCATGATCTCGCGGCCATAGCCAACGCGCTTGCCTGCGATCAGCGCACCGACAAGGCCTGCGATACCGGCATTGATGTGCACCACCGTACCGCCCGCGAAATCAAGCGCGCCGAGCTTGAATAGATAGCCGTCGGACTGCCACACCATGTGCGCCAGCGGATAATAGACAAGCGTGATCCACAACAGCGCGAACAGAAGCACTGCGGAGAACTTCACGCGCTCGACAAATGCGCCAATCGCAAGCGTTGGCGTGATTGCCGCGAATGTCATCTGGAAGGCGAAGAATACGTACTCGGGAATCGTGCCGCCGTCATTCACGGTGTCCTTTGTGACGCCGAGAAGAAATGCCTTGGAGAAATCGCCAAGCACCGCAGAGCCGCCGGTGAAGGTGAGGCTATAGCCATAGATCACCCACAGCAGCATCGAGATGCAGGCGACGGCGAGAACCTGCGTAAGCACGGAGAGCATGTTCTTGGTGCGGATCAGGCCGCCATAGAACAGTGCAAGGCCGGGCACGATCATCAACAGCACGAGAACCGTCGAGACCATCATCCAGGCGGTGTCGCCCTTGTCGGCAACGGGGGGCGTGCCTGCGGCCTGGGCGAGCGCCGCGCCGCTTGAAAGCACGATGGCCGCGAAAGCGAGCCATCCCGCGCGAGAGGCAGACGAGAACGTCATGGTTTGAACTCCTGAGTGAAAAAGGGAATGGGGTTGCTGCATCAGATGGCCGCGTCGTCGGTCTCGCCGGTGCGGATGCGCACGGCGTGCTCGATGTCGCTGACGAAAATCTTGCCGTCGCCGATCTGGCCGGTTCTGGCCGCGGTGCAGATCGCCTCGATCGCGCGCGTGACGTCGGCGTCGGCGACCGCGATCTCGAGTTTGATTTTGGGCAGGAAGCTCACGGCATATTCGGCGCCGCGATAGATCTCGGTATGACCCTTCTGGCGGCCATAGCCCTTGACCTCAGTTACCGTGAGGCCGTGCACGCCGACCGCGGTCAGCGCGTCACGAACCTCCTCCAGTTTGAACGGCTTGATGACAGCCATCACGATCTTCATGCGTCTGTTCCCCGCTTGGCCCGGATGCCGGGCTTGGCCGTTTCGGGATCGCCATGCGGAGAAGGACACGCCGCGGGCACCCGCCGGAACAGACAAATCAAAAGCCGTGCCAGTGGGAGCGCGGCTGCTATCTATTTGATAGGAAATATGATTCAGGCGTACCCAGAGGCAGGCAGGTAACTGGCCAGACGCTGCCGCTCAAAGCGGCGACAGGGCCGCCTATAAATTAGGCAGTCATAAAACTTGCTGGAAAGATGCGCAGAGTGGTTTGCGGGATCGCGCGCTCAGACCGCTGACGGCTTCGTCCGACGGACCCGGATCGAGCCTTCCTGAGCGACCGAGGCCACCAGCGTGCCGTCGGCGCGGAAGATCAAGCCGCGGGAGAAGCCGAGGCCGTCATGGGTGTTCGGGCTGTCCTGGGTGTAGAGCAGCCACTCGTCGGCGCGGAACGGGCGGTGAAACCACAGCGCGTGGTCGAGGCTCGCGGCGCTGATGCTGTTCTCGAACACCGTGCGGCCGTAGCGTGCGAGCGCGGCATCGAGCAGCGAGAAGTCGGAGGCGAAGGCGAGCGCGCATTGATGCAGCGCCGGATCGTCTGGCAGCGCCCGCGCGGCCTTGAGCCAGATGTGCACGCGCCCGTCGGTGACTTTCTTGCCGACATAGCGCGACAGATCCGTGGGCCGCATCTCGAACGGCATATCGGCCTCGAAGAAACGGCGGATGAAGTTCGGCATTTCGCTGCGCATCTTCTCGCCTATGGTCTCGGCGAGATCGAGTCGCTTCACTTTGTCGGGTGGCGGCACGTCGGGCATCGTGGCCTGATGGTCGAAGATGCTGTCTTCCTGAACGTGAAACGAGGCGATCATTGAAAAGATCGCAGCGCCTTTCTGCATCGCGCTGACGCGCCGCGTCGTGAAGCTGCCGCCGTCGCGCAGCCGTACCACTTCGTAGATAATCGGAATGCTCGGGTCGCCCGGCAGGATGAAATAAGCGTGCAGCGAATGCGGCAGGCGATTCTCGACCGTACGGCATGCAGCAACCAGCGCCTGCCCGACCACCTGCCCACCGAACACCCGGGTCCAGCCGCTCGCCGGGCTCAGGCCGCGGAAGATGTCGTCACCCAGCGATTCGATATCGAGAATGGACAGAAGGTTGGAGAAAGAAGGCGTCATATCGTCCCTTTCCGCAGCCCGTCGCGGCGGCCGGTCCGCAAGGGTGGTTCCGTTAAGCAGCGCGGGACGTTATAAAACGCGCGAGGCCGGGCTCCGCAAGCGATCTCGCGCGTTGTCGTGACGGCAATTGGTTGGAGTGTGCAGGGGCGATGGCGAAATCACAAGGCATCGTGATCGGCGGCGGCGGCATGGCGGGGCTCGCGCTCGCGCTGGCGCTGCGTCAGGGGCTCGGCGCGGACGTTCCGGTGATCGTCGCAGATCCCGCATTCGACAAGGGGCCGAGCCGCGATCAGCGCGCCTCCGCCATCGTTGCGGCCTGCCGCAGACTGTTCGAGGCGCTTGGCGTGTGGGCCGATGTCGCGCCGCGCGCGCAGCCGATCCTCGACATGGTCATCACTGATTCGAAATTGCAGGACGCGACGCGTCCCGCCTTTCTCACCTTCGCGGGCGAGGTCGCGGCCGGCGAGCCGTTCGCGCACATGGTGGAGAACCATCATCTGATCGATGCGCTGACGAGCCACGCCAAAGCAAACGGCATCGAGTTGCGCAACGATGCGGTCACGGCCTACGAGGCGCGCGACGGCGGCATTGACGTGGCGCTCGGCGGTGGCGATGTGATCGCCGCGCAATTGCTCGCGGCGGCCGATGGCGCGCGCTCGAAAATTCGCGAGCGCGCAGGCATCGCAACCCATGGCTGGGATTACAATCAATCAGCGATCGTGGTCACGGTCGGTCATGAGCGCGATCACGAAGGCCGCGCCGACGAACATTTTCTTCCCGCGGGTCCGTTCGCGATCCTGCCGCTCACCGGACGGCGCTCCTCGCTGGTGTGGACCGAGCGGCCGGAGGAAGCCGCGCGCCTCATCGCGCTCGAGAGCGAGGCGTTCAAGACCGAGCTCGAAACACGCTTCGGTTTGCATCTCGGCGAACTGGAAGTTCTCGACAAGCCACGGACGTTCCCGCTTCGCTATTTCGTGGCGCGCTCCTTCATCGCGGATCGCGTGGCGCTTGTCGGCGATGCCGCGCACGTCATTCACCCGATCGCGGGGCAGGGGCTGAACCTCGGTCTCAAGGATGTCGCGGCGTTGGCGGAAGTCGTGGTCGAGGCCGCGCGGCTCGGTACCGACTTCGGCGCGGCCGATGTGCTTGAGCGCTATCAGCGCTGGCGACGGTTCGACACCATGGCAATGGGTGTTGCGACCAACGTGCTGAACGGGCTGTTCTCGAACGACTTCACACCGCTGCGCGCGGTCCGCGATATCGGGCTCGGTCTGGTCGATCGCCTGCCGCCGCTGAAGGGCGCGTTCATCCGCCAGGCAGCGGGCCTCACCGGCGACGTGCCGCGGCTGCTGCGCGGAGAGGCGTTGTAGCTTCGGTTGTCATTGCGAAGAGCAGGTGCGATGACATTCTATCCTCCGTCATGGCCGGGCTTGACCCGGCCATCCACGTCCTTCTTTCGGCTGAAATTTTTAAGACGTGGATGCCCGGCATGACGACAGGGATTGTCGCAAGTACTCATCGCAATGACGAAACTAATCCAGCTTCCGCGCTTCTTCCGGCAGCATGATCGGAATGCCGTCGCGGATCGGATAAGCAAGCTTGGCGCTGCGTGAAATCAGCTCCTGCCGTTCGGCATTGTATTCCAGCACGCCCTTGGTCACCGGGCACACCAGAATCTCCAGCAATTTGGAGTCGACCGGGTCGGAGTCGCTCGCGGGCGGAATGTTCGTCGTCATCGGAACCATCGCATCGGGTCAAACAATCAAAGCAAAGATTATTGCAACGGCGGATCGCCGGTCGTGGTTTTCTTGGCGAGGTCCATCTGCGTCACTGCGATCAGAATCTCGGCGCGGGTCTTGAGGTCGGGCGCCTCCAGAAGCGCTTGCTTCTCGGCCGGCCCGTAAGGCGACATCATCGCGAGCGCGTTGACGAGCGCCTCGTTCGGTGCGCTGCGAATGCCGTCCCAATCCACCTTCAGCGCATTGGCCTTGAGAAACTTGGTGAGTGTGTCGAGCAGCGCGTCGCGGTCGACATCCTCCTCGCCCTTGCGGGCGGTGAAGTCATCGATGAACGGAAAGAAATCGACCCGGCACTGCCGGTAGGGCGTGAGCACGGTGAGCTCCTCGACCACCTGAAAGCGTGCGACGCCGGTGAGTTCGAGAATGTAGCGGCCATCCCCGGTCTCGCCGAACTGCGTGATGCGTCCGACGCAGCCGATCCGGAACAGCCGCGGGTGTTCCTCGCTCTCCGAATTGGCGATATCCGGCTGGATGATGCCGATCATGCGGTGACCGTCGCGCAGTGCATCGTCGACCATTTCGAGATAGCGCGGCTCGAAGATGTTGAGCGGCATCTGCCCGCGCGGCAGCAGCAGTGCGCCGGGGAGCGGAAACACCGGAATGATTTCGGGAAGATCGCCCGGCCCGCGATATTCGGAATTGATGGCCATTCGATTTAGGTCCCCGATTGGCGGACGTCACGCAAACAGGATCGTGGAGAGCCGCTTGCGCGCATCCACCGTGGCGTCGTCATCGCCGCCCCAGGCTTCGAAGAACTGCAGGAGCTGCTTGCGCGCGGCGTCATCATTCCATTTGCGGTCGCGCTTGACGATCTCAAGGAGGTGCGTCGCGGCGTCACTGCGCTGCCCCTTGGCGTTGAGCGCGGTGGCAAGGTCGTAGCGGGCCTGATGGTCGAGCGGGTTTGCGGCAACCTTCTGCTCGAGCTCGGCGACCGGGCCGACTGCCTGTGCCTGTTCCACAAGGTCGAGCATCGACTGCACGGCGGCGACCGCGGGGTCTGCCCGCTTCGCTTCGGGCACCATCGCCAGCGTCTGCTTGGCCTGATCGAGCGAGCCGGTGACTACGTAACAGCGGGCAAGGCCGGCGAGCGCCGGAACGCTGGCGCTGTCCTGCGCGAGTGCCTCGGCGTAGAGCGAGGCGGCGGAGGCGGCGTCGCCTTCCGCGAGCAGGGCGTCGGCTTCCGCCAGAATGTCGGCGTCGCCCGACGGCATGCCCTGGGTCAGCTTCTCGATGAAGGCGTTGATCTGGCCTTCCGGCTGTGCGCCCATGAAGCCGTCGGCCGGCTGGCCGTTGACGAAGGCGATCACGGCCGGGATCGACTGAATGCCCATCTGGCCGGGAATGGCCGGGTGCTCGTCGATGTTCATCTTGACGAGTTTGACCTTGCCCTTGGCCGCGCGCACCGCCTTCTCGATGATCGGGGTGAGCTGCTTGCACGGGCCGCACCAGGGCGCCCAGAAATCGATCAGCACCGGCTGATGCCTAGATTCCTCGATCACGTCGCGCACGAAGGTTTGCGTCGTGGTGTCCTTGATGAGGTCGGACCCCGAGGCATCGTCATTGTGGTCGAGTAGCGTCACGTCGTTCCATCCCACCTGGCGGTTGCTTTGGGCTCATTTACCATGCCCCGTCCTAAAATGGCGGTGAAAGTGACGATTTCAATTGCGGAAGCGCTTGAAATCGTTCCCGAACACGAGGCGCCGGGATATCGCAAGGCGAAAAAGGCCGCCTTTCTCTGTTGCATTGCCGAGCCGGGTTTGGCATAGGTTGCGCCCGGCGGCGCGCTGCGCCGCCCTGTCTGTGATGCGGGTGTAGCTCAGGGGTAGAGCACGACCTTGCCAAGGTCGGGGTCGAGGGTTCGAATCCCTTCGCCCGCTCCAGAACTCTTCGGGCTTTGCGCAAGAAGAGATTGGCAACCACGAAAAGCCGCCGCAAGGCGGCTTCGTCGTTTTCGGACCTCGTCGCTTCCGAGCTTGGTCGTTGCTGGCCGCGGCTTATTTTCGCGGCTCGCTTTCGAGCCTTTCCCTCCGGACAACCTTTGCAGCTTCCCCGCGTTGCCCTCATGATGGATCGCAACAAGGGGAAGGGGATGGCCGACCTGCAACGCTTCATCGACGCGCAATGGCCGCTCTATGATCGGGTGCTGGCCGAACTGCGTGCCGGGCAGAAGCGCACGCACTGGATGTGGTTCGTGTTTCCGCAGATCGAAGGACTCGGCTCGAGCGCCATGGCGCTGAAATACGCTATCGCCTCGCGCGAAGAGGCCGCCGCCTATCTCGCTTGTCCGTTGCTCTGCGGCCGGCTCGAGGAATGCACCGCGCTTGTAAACGCCATCGATGGAAAGTCGGTGTACGAGATTTTCGGCTCGCCGGACGATCTGAAATTTCATTCGTCGATGACGTTGTTTGCGCGGGTTGCGAAAGGCCGTAGCCTGTTCGCGGCCGCGATCGAAAAATATTTCGACGGGCGCCTCGACGAAGCAACGCTGCAAAGGATCGGAGAGGCATGAAGCTGAACGGCCACTGTTCGCCTGTTGTGACCATCACGCCCGAACGGATCGCAACCGCGACCTTGAGCGTCGAGACGCCGCGCCGCGGGTTCTTCGATATCACCGCACAGGCGCAGGCGTTTCTGCGTGACGCAAAAGCGGGCGATGGCGCGCTGATGCTGTTCATCCGCCACACCTCGGCCTCGCTCACCATTCAGGAAAATGCCGATCCGGATGTGCTGACGGATCTCACCGATGCGCTCGACCGTCTCGCGCCGGAAGACGGCGGCTGGATTCATACGGTCGAGGGTCCGGATGATATGCCCGCGCACATCAAGACGATGCTGACATCGTGCAGCCTTCAGGTGCCGGTGGAGAAGGGCGCGATGATGCTCGGCACGTGGCAGGGCATCTACCTGATCGAGCATCGCGCGCGGCCGCACCGGCGCGAGATCGTGCTCCAATTCATCGGCAGCACAGCCGCCTGAAATCAGGCACTCGCGGCCTTCTCCTGAAACAGCTCCGTGGTGAGCCGCTCGACATGGCGGCGCACGTCGATCGGCCAGTCGGCGATCAGTGCATGAAAGCGTGCGCCATCGTCGGCATAGAGCGCGCGCAGCGCTTCCTCGTAATGCGGCTTGTTGCCGGCGATCGCGGACATGAAGCGATGCGCGGCCTCGCGCCGGTCGCGAGTCTCGCCTTCGGCGGAGGTCTGGCGCCGCGCCTCCTCGATCAGCTTGCGCAGCGTGACGGATGCGCCGCCGGGCTGGGCGGCGAGCCACTCCCAGTGCCGCGGCAGCAGCGTCACCTCGCGGGCGACGACGCCGAGCTTCGGTCGCCCGGGGCCGCGATGCGGTGTCGCCTCTGTCCGGGCCGCCCTGATCCGGGTGGTGATGTCGGCAATCGAGCCGCGAAGGTCGACCTCCACCGGGTGACAGGTCTCGATGTCGAACAGCAGCACCCGGCTGTGCGGGTGAGCGGACAGCGCCTGCTTCATCCGCACGGCGACGTCGACAAGGTCGCCCTGGGCAATGCAGCGGTCGTCCTCGAAGGCAATAACCTGACTGGAAGGCATGGGAAATCCGGGATGAGAGAGCGATTTCCCCTAAATATACCCGGATAAAATTAACTCGTCAATATTACCCGGATATTATTTAGGCGGTCGGTCCAGCGCCGGCCGCTCGCCGAGCACCACGCCGGGCGGCGGGACGTCGTCCTCCGGCAGAAAAATATCCGGCATCAGAGGCACAGACGGGTCGACCCGATAGGGCTCGAAATCGGTCACGCCCTCGGCTGCAAGCACGCTGTCGTCGATGCAGAATTGTCCGGTGAACTCCCGCGCCGGCCTGGCGAGGATCGCGTGCGCGGCATCGGCGACGATCTCCGGCTTGCGGCTGGCGCGGATCATCGCCTCGCCCCCGAGCAGATTGCCGACCGCGGCAGTGGCAATCGTCGTGCGCGGCCACAGCGCGTTCACCGCGATGGCGTCGGCTTTCAATTCGCCCGCGAGGCCGAGCACGCACATGCTCATGCCGTATTTCGCGATGGTGTAGGCGGTCGACGGCGCAAACCATTTGGTCCGCATGTCGAGCGGCGGCGACAGCATCAGGATGTGCGGGTTGGACGCCTTCTTGAGATGCGGGATGCAGGACTTCGAAACCAGAAATGTGCCGCGGGTGTTGATTGCCATCATCAGGTCGAAGCGCTTCATCTCGGTCGCCTGCACCGGCGTCAGGCTGATCGCGCTCGCATTGTTGATGCAGATGTCGATGCCGCCAAATTCCTTCACGGTGGCGGCGACGGCGGCGAGCACCTGATCCTCATCGCGGATATCGCAGGCAAGCGGCAGCGCGCGTCCACCTGCCGCCTCGATCTCTTCCGCCGCGGTGAAGATCGTGCCTTCGAGTTTCGGTTGCGGCGTCGTGGTTTTCGCGGCGGTCGCGATGTTGGCACCGTCGCGTGCCGCGCGTTTGGCAATCGCAAGGCCGATGCCGCGGCTGCCGCCGGTGATGAAAAGCGTCTTGCCCTTGAGTGTGCTCATGCCTGCTTCCGCTTTTGATGGAAATTAAATCTGTCATTGCCGGGCTTGACCCGGCAATCCATCTTCTTGAAACGACTCTTCGTTTTGATGGATGCGCGGGTCGAGCCCGCGCATGACGATTCCGAGTAACACGAAACGCTCTCAATAACCCGCCGCCATCGCGCCACGGGTGCGCGGATCGGCGGCGCCGAGCCAGCCGCCCTTGGTTGCAGCAATCGAATTCGCCGAGGTCTGCCCCATCGGCGCGACAAGGTCGTGGCCCTTGGCGCGCAGCCCATCGAGCGTCGCCTGCGGGAAGCCGCGCTCGATCCGTACCTCGTCCGGCCGCCATTGATGATGCAGCCGTGGGCGGCTGACGGCCTGTGCGATATTCATGCGGTGGTCGAGCGTGTTGACGATCACCTGCAGCGTGGTCGAGATGATGCGGCTGCCACCCGGCGAGCCGGTGACGAGCACAACCTCGCCGTCCTTCAGCACGATGGTCGGCGTCATCGAGGACAGCGGCCGCTTGCCGGGCCCCGGCAGGTTCGCGTCATAGCCGACCAGTCCGTAGGCATTCGCAGCACCCGGCGCCGCGGTGAAATCGTCGAGCTCGTTGTTGAGAAGAACACCGGTGCCCTCCGCAACGAGACCCACGCCATAGCTGAAGTTCAGCGTGTAGGTGTTGCTGACCGCATTGCCTTGCGCGTCCACCACCGAGAAATGCGTGGTGTTGGTGCCCTCATGCGGCTGCGCGCCAACAGCCGCCGTCACCGCCGTCGCCTTGCCGGGATCGATGTCGCGGCGCAATTGCGCGGCATAATTTTTGGACATGAGCCGCGTGAGCGGCACGTTGACGAATGCGGGATCGCCGAGATAGCGCGCGCGGTCGGCGTAGGCGCGTTTCATCGCCTCGATCAGAACATGCAGCGAGGCCGGCGTCTGCGCGCCCAATTTGCGCAGATCGTATCCCTCCAGAATGTTGAGCGTCTCGATCAGCACGGTGCCGCCGGAGGATGGCAGCGGCATCGAAATAATATCGTAGCCGCGATAGGTGCCGCGCACCGGCTCGCGCCATACTGGGCGATAGGCTTCCAGATCGTCGCGGGTGATGATGCCACCCGCCGCCTGAATGGCGGCGGCAAGCTTGTTCGCGACCGGCCCCTGATAGAAGCCGTTAGCACCATGATCGGCAATCGCCTGCAGCGTGTCGGCAAGATCGGTCTGTTTGAGGCGGTCACCATCGCGCAGCGGCGTGCCGTCGGCACGCACGAACATCTTTGCGCCGGTCGGCCAGCGCGACAGCCGCGGATAGGCGCGCGTCAGCGTGTCGGCGATGTCACCAGTGACGACGAATCCCTCGCGCGCGAGCTTGATCGCGGGGGTGAGCAGATCGCGCAACGAGAGTTTGCCCGAGCCGTAACGTTCCAGCGCCGCAATCAATCCCGCGACCGTGCCCGGCACGCCGATGCCGAGCGCGCTGTCGCGTGATTTTGCGGAATCTGGCTTGCCGTCCGGCCCAATGAACATTTGCGCCGTTGCGGCGGCCGGCGCAGTCTCGCGATAATCGAGCGCGATATCTTGCTTCTCGTTTGCGAGGTGGATCACCATAAATCCACCGCCGCCGATATTGCCCGCGCGCGGATAGGTCACCGCCATCGCAAAGCCGGTCGCGACCGCGGCATCGACCGCATTGCCGCCGCGTTTCAACACATCCGCGCCGATCTTGGCGGCAAGCCGTTCCTGCGCCACCACCATGCCGTGGCGTGCAAACACCGGCTTCGCGGGTGCCGTGGTCGCCTTCGATGCGACGCGGGCATCCTGCGCCAACGTCACCGCGGGCGAGAACATCAGGAGCAGGGCGAGAAGAAAATGTTTCAAGCGATGCTTTCCGGATTTCGCGTGCAACGGCACGGCGAGAATCAGTGTGAATTGCTCTATAAGGTGCGCGGGCAGCCTGGTTCGGGACACTAGCCGCCCGGCCCCGATCCGCCAACGAACATGAAGGTGATGATGACGTCCGTTGCGCCCGCCCTTGCATCCGAGCCGATGCGTACCTATCCGCAACGCTCGGCGGTGATCGGCTGGATTTTCTTCGATTGGGCGGCGCAGCCTTACTTCACACTGATCACCACGTTCGTCTTCGCGCCTTATTTCGCAACGCGCGTTGCGCCCGATCCTGCGACCGGCCAGTCGCTGTGGGGTTTTGCCACTTCGATTGCCGGGTTCCTGATCGCGTTTCTCTCGCCCGTGCTCGGCGCGATTGCGGATGCGGGCGGGCGACGCAAGCCGTGGATCGCGGCGTTCGGTGCGTTGCTGGTGATTGGCTCGGCGGCAATGTGGATCGGCCGCCCCGGCGATCCCACCGTCATCGTGCCGGTGCTGATTGCCTATGCGGTGGCGACCGTGGGCGCGGAGTTCGCGACCGTCTTCAACAATGCGATGATGCCTTATCTGGTGCCGCCCGAGAAAATCGGCCGCCTCTCCGGCACCGGCTGGGCGACCGGCTATATCGGCGGCATCGTCAGCCTCGTGCTGGTGCTGGGCTTTCTTGCGGCGAACGAGGCGACCGGCCGCACGCTGTTCGGCCTCACGCCACTGTTCGGGCTCGACCCTTCGATGCATGAGGGCGACCGCATCTCGGGGCCGCTCACGGCGTTGTGGTTTGTCGTGTTCGTGCTGCCGATGTTTTTGCTGACGCCCGATCATGCGGCGAAGAAGCCTGCGTCGGGTGCGGTGCGCGAGGGATTGCGTGAACTGCGCGGAACGCTGCGCGCGCTGCCGTCGCAGCCCAATATCGCGACGTTCCTCATCGCCAACATGGTCTACACCGATGCGCTGGTCGCGCTGTTCGCGTTCGGCGGCATCTATGCGGCGGGTACGTTCGGCTGGCAGACCATCCAGATCGGCACCTTCGGCATTCTGCTTGCGGTGAGCGGCACGCTGGGCGCATGGATCGGTGGCAAGCTCGACGATCTGCTTGGGCCGAAGAGAGTGATCATGGGATCGATGACGATCCTGCTGATGGCAATCCTCGCGATTCTCACCATCGATCGGGATACGCTGTTCCTGGTGGTGAAAGTCGCGCCACCGGCGCCGGGCGGCGGCTTGTTCGCAGCCGCTGCCGAGCAGGTCTATCTCGGACTTGGGTTGTTCATCGGCCTTGCGGCGGGGCCGTTGCAGGCCGCCTCGCGCACGCTGCTGATTCGCCTCGCGCCGCGGGAGCGCATCACGCAGTTCTTCGGGCTGTTCGCGCTGTCGGGCAAGGTGACGTCGTTCTTCGCGCCGCTCGCGGTCGGCGTCGTCACCGCGCTCACTGCCAGCCAGAAAGCCGGCATGGCGGTGCTGATCGTGTTCTTCACGGCAGGCTTGTTATTGCTCGCGCGGGTGAAGGAGCCCGCGCGGAGACGAGCGTAAACATTGCACCTGTCCCAGATGCGTGTGCAGTGCGGAGCGGTGCACCGCTGATCCGGGACCGTACCACTCCCGTTTCTGGAATGGCCCCGGCTCTTCTGAGCGGCACGTTGTGCCGCACCGCGTCCGGGGCATGAACGTCAATGCTTGAAATGCCGCGTGCCGGTGAACACCATGGCAATGCCGTGCTCATCCGCGGCGGCGATCACTTCCGGATCGCGCACCGAGCCGCCCGGCTGGATCACTGCGGTGGCACCGGCTTCGATCGCAACCAGCAAGCCGTCCGCGAACGGGAAGAACGCATCGGAGGCGACCACCGAGCCCTTGGTCAGCGGCGCGGCGAGACCAAGCTCCTTCGCGGCATCCTGTGCCTTGCGCGCGGCGATACGCGCGGAATCGACCCGGCTCATCTGCCCGGCGCCGATGCCGACGGTGGCGAGATCCTTCGCGTAAACGATCGTGTTCGACTTCACATGCTTGGCGATGCGAAAGGCGAAGCGCAGGTCGGTGAGCTCAGTGTTGGTCGGCGCGCGCTTGGTGACCGTGGTGAGCGTCATGTCGTCGACTACCGCATTGTCGCGCGACTGCACCAAGAGGCCGCCCGCGACGGTCTTGGCGATGAAACCTTTTCCACGCGGGTCCGGTAATTGCCCGGCGAGCAACAGCCGCAGGTTCTTCTTGGCGGCGATGATCTTGATCGCCTCCTCGCTCGCATCGGGCGCGATGATGACTTCGGTGAAGATGCCGGTGATGGCACGCGCGGCTTCCGCATCCAGCGGGCGGTTCACCGCGACAATGCCACCGAAGGCCGAGGTCGAATCGCAGGCCAGCGCCTTCTTGTAGGCGGTGGCGAGATCACTGGCTTCCGCGACGCCGCAGGGGTTCGCGTGCTTGACGATGACGCAGGCCGCGCTCTTCGCCGGATCGAACTCGGCGACGCATTCGTAAGCGGCGTCGGTATCGTTGATGTTGTTGTAGGAGAGCTGTTTGCCCTGCACCTGCCGTGCGGTGGCGACGCCGGCGCGCGGCTCGGCGCTGACATAGAACGCCGCCTTCTGGTGCGGGTTCTCGCCATAGCGCAGCGCTTCGGCAAGCCGGCCGCCGATGGCGCGGAAATCCGGCGCGTCGATTTTCAGCGTTGCCGCAAACCAGTTTGAGATCGCGGCGTCATAGGCTGCCGTCCGCGCATAGGCTTTGGCGGCAAGGCGCTTGCGCAGTGAAAGGGTCGTCGCGCCCTTGTGCGCGGCAAGCTCGTCGAGCACGGCCTGATAATCGGACGGCTCGACCACGACCGCGACATCGCCATGATTTTTGGCAGCGGCACGGATCATCGCCGGGCCACCGATGTCGATATTCTCGATGCAGTCGTCCTCGCTCGCACCCTTCGCGACCGTCGCCTCGAACGGGTAGAGATTGACGACCAAGAGATCGATCGGCGGGATGTCGTGATCCTTCATCGCCTTGGCGTGGTCGGTGTTGTCGCGGATTGCGAGCAGGCCGCCATGTACTTTCGGGTGCAGCGTCTTGACGCGGCCATCCATCATCTCCGGAAAACCGGTGAGGTCGGAGACGTCGGTGACCTTCAGCCCCGCGTCCGCGATCGCCTTTGCGGTCCCGCCGGTGGAGACCAGATCGATGCCGTGGCTGGCGAGGGCCTTGGCGAAATCGATCAGTCCGGTTTTGTCGGAAACGGAAAGCAGTGCGCGAGTCACGCGGCGCGGATGGTCTGTCATGTCATGGTCCGAAGCAGGGAGGATGGCCGGGGCGGTCTTCCGGCAAGGAAGCCGGCCGGGGCCGCGACATCGCGCTAACATAGATTGCGTGTCGGCAAAACCTTGCTTTGGGCGGTCAGGCGTTTTCAGACGCGGAAAACCCGGTAAAGCGGGAATCTAGAGCGGTAATTCCGGCTCGCGCTGCGGGTCGCGCCGGGCGGTCGCCGATGCCGAATTGGCGGATCTGGCAAAGCACCAGCGCACCGTTGCGGTCTGCTGCGCGCGCTGGCGGATCACGATCTGGGTGGTGCGGCGCGGCCCGTCCGAGCCCGCGAGAAAGACGCTGTCCTCGAGCTCGACCTTCTGGTCGGGCGCCTCGAACGTCCAGACGTCGCGGTTCGGCAGCACCAGCATGGCGCCGCGGCCGTCGCGCAGCCGGTTCACCTTCACGGAGGGGTGGAGGTGGAAGCGGATGGCGTAATCGTCCGCGCCGCGAAATGCCGAGCCCGGCTCTTTCGCAAGCGTATCCTCGCCGTCGACGCGGCTGCCGTCGGCGGCGACGCTCAGTACCCGACGATGCACGAAGCCGAAGGCCTTGCGGTAGCCGTCATGCGACATCGTCAGGATCGTGCCCTCGGCATCGACCTCGCGATAGGATTCCACGACCGCCGGCCCCGCGACGATCGGCGAACCCTGCAGCAGGCGCTTCACCGTCTTGCGTTCGACGAACTGGCAGGACGAGGTATCGCGATAGGTCAGCGTCGAATGCGCCGCGGTGGAGCGCGCGAAGCTGCGCCAGTTGTCGCGCCCGGTCGGCGGCATCCCGCAATTGACGACGATGCGGTTGGTGCCGCTCGACATCTCGAACGACAGGCAACCGGCATGCGCATCGCGGCTGAGCGCGGGGGGCGGCGGCGGGCCGGTGTCGGCGATGATCGTCAGTGTGCCGGCGTCGAGCCGCTGGAAGCCGGTATGCGGCATATGTGGCATCGGCGTGCCGTGGGTGTCGTCATAGGCGAGCAATGTGGCGAGCACGCCGGGGGCAGCGGTGTTCATGCCGTTGAACAGCGCGAATGAGCCGTCGCCGTGACGGAAGAAGCGTAGCATCGGCATCATCCGGTCGATCGCATTGAGAAGCGCGGGCGGCGGCGGGATGTTGCGCGCGGCAAAAGTCTGGCGCAGCGGCAGCAGATCGAGCAGCAGTTCGACCAGCGCTTCCGGATTGCGCGAGATATGCCCGCCATCCGGCAGGATCTGGCGCTGCAATTCCTCGGAGAGCTTTTTTGCAGCACCGCGGATGTGCTTTGCCTGATTGGCGAGGCACAGCGAGGCATAGCAGAGCGCGATCAGCACCTGCAGGCGGCTGATGCCATCGGGAATGTCGGCCTTGGTGTAGCGCAGCGCGCGGATTTCGCGGGTGAGGCTTTTGATGAGGCGGCGGTAGAACCGCGCATCCGCATCGTGCAGCACGAGCGGCGCCTGCGACAACAGCGAGATGATCCGCCGCCCGACCACGTCGGCGCGGCGTGCGACAGTGCTCTTGCGCGGATGGGTCAGCCAGTCGTCAAGCAGCGCGCGGGCATTGGCGCGGGTGATCGCCGAATCGGCGGCGCGCAGATGGCGCAACCAACTGAAACCCAGGAGCGTCACTTCCCACTCTTCGGAGGGCGGATCGAGCTCGAACACCGAGCGGCCGTGACAGGTGACGATTTTCCCCGCGAACACAAAACGGCCAGAATAGATTTCGGCCGCGCGGGTGGCATCCGTGGTGCGCAAATCGTGCGGAGCGATCAGGAGCCGGTCGGCCCGGCCGGGCCATACGCGCGAGATGGCGACCGACGCGCTGCTGGCGCGCGCCATCACCTTCCGCCCGGCGCGCCCGAGCAGCAGCCCCGAAACCCGTCTTTGCCCCGTAACTGACATTGTCCCCGCAACGGAGGGAATCTCCGTGCGTCCTTTTTAGTCTGGAATTTCCGCCAAGGCACCTTTGGATGGGGACAAAGCCGCACGGCGCCGGATGGAACCGAAAGAAAAAGCTTAAGTCTTGACGAGCCTTGCGGCGTAGAAGCCGTCGAGCCCGGAGAGCTTCGGGTCGTCATGCTGCAAGTGGCAGGGCAGCGTGCGCACGTCGCCCATGGGGCTGATGAGCTCGGACAGCCCGGCAAGTTCGGAAGCCTCGACCGGGCGCCGCTTCATCTGCGGCTCCGCCTCGAGAAGGGCTGCAATGGCTTGCTCGCCCTCTTCAGGCTCCAGCGAACAGGTGCAGTAAACGAGTGTGCCGCCGGGTTTGAGCAGCGTCACGCTTTTCCGCAGAAGCCGGGCCTGCAGCGCGCTGAGCGCGTCGAGATCGGCTTCGTTCTTGAGCCAGGCCACATCGGGATGGCGGCGGATGGTGCCGGTCGCCATGCAGGGCGCATCGAGAAGAATGGCGTCGAACGGCCCGGCCTCCCATTCGGTGGCATCGGCGGCGACATAGGTGGCTTCGAGCCCGAGGCGCGCAAAATTTTCTTTCAGCCGCGCAAGCCGTCCGGCGGAGCGATCGACCGCCGTGACCTTCGCGCCGGCTTGCGCGAGTTGTGCGGTCTTCCCGCCCGGTGCTGCGCAGAGATCGGCAACGGGCTTTCCGGCGATGTCGCCGAACAGCCGCGCCGGGAGTGCAGCGGCTGCGTCCTGTACCCACCACGCGCCTTCGGAGAAACCCGGCAGCATCGTGACCGATCCGTGCAGCAGCGTGCGTACGGTTCCGGTCGGCAGTGTCTCGCCATGCAGGCGCGTGGCCCAGTTCTCCGAATCGGATTTCACGGTGAGATCGAGCGGCGGCTCATGGCCGATGGCGCGCGCCATCGCGCGCGCGGTGTCTTCGCCATAGGCCTTGATCCATCGTGTTGCGAGCCATGGTGGCAGATCGATCATCTCGTCGGTCGATTCGTCGATCAGCGGAATACCTTCACGCGCGCAGCGGCGCAGCACGGCGTTGACGAGGCCCGCATATTTTGCAGCACGGCGGTCGGCCTGCACGAGACGGACGGAAAGATCGACGGCCGCGTGATCGGGCACGTCCATCCACAGAATCTGCGCGGCGCCGATCATCAGTGCGCTTTGCGCGCGCGGCGCATCGCTGGGCACGCCGCGGTCGAGCAGGCGCGACAGCAGATAGGCAAGCGTGCCGCGCCGACGCAGCACGGTGGCGACGAGACGGCGCATCAAGGCGCGGTCGCGATCGGACAACGATTTCAGCGCGGGATGCTGAGCCGCACCTTCAAGCTGATCGTCGAGTGTCCGCCGCTTGTGGAGAACGCCGTCGATGATGTCGGCGGCTATGCGGCGCGCGGCGAGGCCAGGCACCTCTGTCGGCGGAACGAATCGCGAAGGCTTCATGAAAAGGGCGCTTGCAGGAAAGAGAACAACGGGAGGTGAGACGACGAAGGGGCAGGGATGACATGCGAATATGCCAAATGTAAGAATCGCGATGCGCTTTATATGAGAGATGCCGGCCTCGATCCGGCGGCGTGCTTGGCTGCACCCTCACGGATTGCGCAATCAGGAAAGGCGAGCCCATGACCGACGAGACGAAACCGGACAAGGCAGACGCCGCCGCGCGCCGCCCTTTACCGCCGGCAGCCCAGCGCGCGCTCGCCGAGGCTGAAGCCCGCAGGACGGCGGCGCAGGCTCAGGCCGTAACTGCCCCCAAAGAGGTCAACGGCCCGAAGGGTCCCGAGCCCACCCGCTATGGCGATTGGGAAAATAAAGGGATCGCCTCGGATTTCTGAGGTTTTGCGGTGTTACGTAGAACCCCGCAGCCGCTTGCCAGATTTTCGCAGGCGGGATATTTAGGGATATGTTCCTAGATGACGCGAATCGAAGGACAATCCGGGCCGTACGACGCCGCGATCGCCTGTGGGCGGGCACGCTGCTTGCGGTGATTTTCAGCGTCGGGCTAGTCGCCGGGGCGTGGCTGCCGCGCGGAAGCTTCAGTTTTTGGGCGGACGACAAGGGACGGGCGGAGCAGGATCTCCTCGTTGAGGCCTCGCGGGCGCAGGACGGGGCCGTCCGCCAGCCTGCGGACGTGCTGTACGTCATCGACGGCGATACGTTCGAGGCGCGCGTGCATTTGTGGCAGGGACTGCAGATCACGACGCGGGTTCGCCTGCGCGGCATCGATGCGCCGGAGCTGAAAGCGAACTGCTATGAGGAAGAGCGGATGGCGCGCGCGTCAAAGCGGGCGCTTACCGATCTGCTCGCCGAAGGCGGCGTCACCATCTTCAATGTCGGGCCGGATAAATATAACGGCCGCGTCGTGGCGGATGCTGCGACCCGCCGCACACCGAATGTCTCGGCCGCGCTGATTGCCGCCGGTCATGGCCGGCCTTATGGCGGCGGCCATCGCGCGGGCTGGTGTTAACGCCGCGCGTGGATGATGGACTGAAAATAATCCGCTTTAGCGCGAGACGACGACAACCGGTGTGCCGACCGAGACGCGTTCGAACAGGTCGGTGATGTCGGGATTGTACATCCGCACGCAGCCATAGGAGACGAAGCCGCCGACCGACTTCGGCACGTTGGTGCCGTGGATCGCATACTCGCCGCCGGCGAGCGTCATGGCGGCAACGCCCATCGGATTGCGCGGCGATCCGCCTTCGATGACGTCGGGCAGATGCGGATGGTCGCGCTTCACGTCGGCCGGCGGTGCCCAGGCCGGATTGCGGTACTTGCCGCTGATGCGCGTCGTGCCGCTCCATTCCTTGCCGCGCTTGCCGACGCCGACCGGATAACGGATCGCATGCTGCTCATCGAGAATGAGATAGAGGCGGCGCTCGTTGGTCTTCACCACGATGGTGCCCGGCGAATAGCCGGCCGGTGCGTTGACGAGATCAGGCCGTGCCGATGCCTCCGAAGTGCTTGCGGCAAACGCAACCACCAGGGCTGCGAACGCGATGGCAATGGTCGAAGCAAACGGGCGCATGGCAATTGGTCTCCGCAATCCTTTTGTCGGCGCGGCAGAATGGCCTGCGCGCAATTGACGCTCTCGCGCAGGGAGAAATCGTCCGGCGCGGCGGCGTCCATAAAGGAAAAATCGGCGGCGCTGTAAATGTCCGCAAAACAACAGTCGTGATGAAAGCGCCGCGCGCAGAGCCTGCGCACTTAACAATGCCGTGAAGGTGCGGCCTTGACGCTGAGCCACAAAAAACCTCTCCCCCGCGATGGCGGGGGAGAGGCGGATGGCGGCCTGCTTGGAGCAGGCGATCAGGCGTGAACCGCCCGCTTGTTCTGGCGGTTGTTGACGAGGTCGGTGACGACGCCGGGATCAGCGAGCGTCGTCGTGTCGCCGAGCTTGGTCGGCTCGTCCTCGGCGATTTTGCGCAGGATGCGGCGCATGATCTTGCCCGAACGGGTCTTGGGCAGGCCCGGCGCGAACTGGATCAGATCGGGCTGGGCGATCGGGCCGATGTCCTTGCGCACCCAGGCGATCAGGTCCTTGCGGAGCGTCTCGCTCGGCTCGACGCCGTCCATCAAAGTGACATAGGCGTAGATGCCCTGGCCCTTGATGTCGTGCGGGTAGCCGACCACGGCGGCTTCCGACACGCTTTCATGCGCGACCAGCGAGCTCTCGACTTCGGCGGTGCCGAGGCGGTGGCCGGAGACGTTGATGACGTCGTCGACGCGTCCGGTGATCCAGTAATAGCCGTCGGCATCGCGGCGGCATCCATCGCCGGAGAAGTACCGGCCCTTGTAAGTCGAGAAGTAGGTTTTCTCGAAGCGATCATGATCGCCGTAAACGGTGCGGACCTGGCCGGGCCACGAGCGCGCGATGCAGAGGTTGCCGCTGCATTCGCCCTCGAGCACGTTGCCCTCGCCGTCGACGATCTCCGGCACGATGCCGAAGAATGGTCGCGTTGCCGAGCCGGGCTTCTGCGCGATCGCGCCGGGCAGCGCGGAGATCATGATGCCGCCGGTCTCGGTCTGCCACCAGGTGTCGACCACCGGGCAACGGCCATCGCCGACGACGCGGTGATACCACTCCCATGCCTCCGGGTTGATCGGCTCGCCGACCGAGCCGAGCAGGCGCAGCGAGGCACGCGAGGTCTTCTTCACCGGCTGGTCGCCCGCCTGCATCAGCGCGCGGATCGCGGTCGGCGCAGTATAGAAGATGTTGACCTTGTGCTTGTCGATGACGTTCCAGAACCGCGAATTGTCGGGATAGTTCGGCACGCCTTCGAACATCATCGTGGTCGCGCCGTTGCAAAGCGGCCCGTACAGAATGTAGCTGTGGCCGGTGACCCAGCCCACGTCGGCGGTGCACCAGTAGATGTCGCCGTCGTGGTAGTCGAAGACGTATTGATGCGTCATCGCCACGAAGATGAGATAGCCCGCGGTGGTGTGCAGCACGCCCTTGGGCTGACCGGTCGAGCCTGAAGTGTAGAGGATGAACAGCGGATCTTCGGCGTTCATCGGCTCGCAGGGGCAGTCGGTGCCGGCGTTCGCCGCAGCGTCGTGATACCAGATGTCGCGCTTCGGGTTCATCGTGATGTTGCCGCCGGTGCGCTTCACCACGATCACGGTGTCGACTTCGCCGTTCACCTTCTCGACCGCCGCATCGACGTTCGCCTTCATCGCAATGACGCGGCCGCCGCGCAGGCCTTCATCCGAGGTGATGACGACGCGCGATTTGCAATCGCGCAGACGGCCGGCGATGGAATCAGGCGAGAAGCCGCCGAATACCACGGAATGGATCGCGCCGATGCGCGCGCAGGCGAGGATCGCGTAAGCCGCTTCCGGGATCATCGGCATGTAGATGGTGACGCGATCGCCCTTCTTGACGTTGCGTGCCCGCAGCACGTTCGCCATCTTGCAGACTTCGGCGTGCAGTTCGCGATAGGTGATGTGGCGGGACTCTGACGGATCGTCGCCTTCCCAGATGATCGCGGTCTGGTCGCCGCGCTTCTCGAGATGGCGGTCGATGCAGTTGTAGGCGGCGTTGAGGACGCCGTCCTCGAACCACTTGATGGAAACCTTGCCGAGATCGAAGCAGGCATTGTCGACCTTGGTGAACGGCTTGATCCAGTCCACCCGGCTGGCGGCCTCTTTCCAGAACCCGGTCGGGTCCTTGATCGAGCGCGCGTACATGTCGTTGTATTTGGCTTCATCGACATAGGCGCGCTTCGCCCATTCGGGCGTCACTTTGTAAATTGCGTCGGACATTTGCTTCTCCCGGAACACCCCGCCTCACACGCGGGTAATCTTGTTGAATTCAATGGGAATTATGCGCTTCCGGGGGCAGGGGGGACAAGTTGGAAGATTTAGGACTTTTGTCGAGACGCGATTGAATTTCTTCAATAAGTTGAGTGCACGCATGCGTGCGGATGGGAGAAAACGCCGCAGGTGAGAGGAAATTTCACGCGATACGCGCAAAAACCTCTCAAAGCCCGCCCATTTTGCAGACATGCTTCCATTGCGCGGGCGTCACGCTCTGCACCGACAGGCGTGACAGGCGCAGCAACTCCATATCGGCAAGCGCCGCTTCGCCTTTCACGGCAGTGAGAGTCACCGGCTTTTTCAGCGGTTTCCCCGCGATGATGTCGACGCAGACGAACTTGCCGGTGGCATCGGTCGGATCGGGGTAGTGCTCGCGCACGATCTCGACAATACCGACGATTTCCTTGCCTTCGTTGGAATGATAGAAGAAGGCGCGGTCGCCCTTCTTCATCTTCATCATGTTGAGCTTGGCGGAGTGATTGCGCACGCCGGTCCAGGGCTCGCCCTTCTTGCCGTTGGCGACCTGCTGGTCCCACGACCACACCGATGGTTCGGATTTGACGAGCCAGTAGTTCATTTTGATCCTTATCCTTCCGCCCGGAACGGCCGCGCCAGCAGCATCTCGATCCCTTCGTTGACGGTAATCGCGCCGGCTAGCACGTTGGCGACGGCCTCGGCGACCGGCATTTCGATGGCTTGCGCGCGCGCGATCTCGATCAGCACCGGCGCGGTCGATTGCCCTTCGCTGAGCGAGCCAGGAGGCGCCTCGCCGCGGCCGAGCGCCATGCCGAAGGTAAAGTTGCGCGACTGCGCGCTCGAACAGGTGAGGATCAGATCGCCGAGGCCGGACAGCCCGGCGATGGTTTCGCGATGCGCGCCGCAGGCAAGTCCGAAACGCATCAGTTCGGCAAAGCTGCGGGTGGTGAGGGCCGCCAGCGCGGATGCGCCGAGTGCCTTACCTGCCGCGATACCAGCCGCGATCGCAAGTACGTTCTTCACCGCGCCGCCGATCTCGACGCCGCGCACGTCGGTGGTGTGGTACGGTCGCAGCGACGATGAGCCCAGCGCATGCGTCAGCGCCACTGCGAGCGGCTCTTCCGCTGCCGCAAGCGTGACTGCCGTCGGCAGGCCGCGTGCCACGTCGGCGGCAAAGCTGGGGCCGGAGAGAATCGCGGGCCGCGTTTGCGGCAGCACTTCGGTTGCGATCTCGGTGACGAATTTGCGGGTGCCGCGCTCGATGCCTTTTGCACAGATTACAAGCGGAGTTGCATCGGCAACATGAGGCGCAAGCGCGATCATCGCCTCGCGCAGGCTTTGCGTCGGTGTCACCAGCAGAAGAGCGTCGGCTTTCGCGCTCTCGGCAAGATCATGCGTGACGCGAATGCTTTTCTCAAGCGTGATGCCGGGCAGGCGCGGGTTTTCGCCGCGCGCGGCGATCGCAGCGAGCACATCGGTGCTGCGGCCATAAAGCGTCACCTGCCGGCCTGCGCGCGCGCAGGCATTGGCAAGCGCCGTACCCCACGCGCCGGCGCCGATGACGGAGATGGTGTTGAAAGTGGTCATGAGTCTGTTTGGCAGTTATGTCGTGGGTGATTGAAGAAGGTCTGCGCCCGTGCGTCAATGACGCGCGCGCGTGTTGATGAATTTCGTCGGCGTCTCGGTGGTTGCGTCGAGCTTCCAGCGCGCACGCGGCGCAGCCTCCATTGTGTCGGTGAGGCCGAGCGCGAGACGCTCCGCGCCGGCCCAGGCAATCATTGCGCCATTGTCGGTACAAAGCTGCGGCGGCGGCACGATCATGGTGATTTCATCGTCGGCTGCGATTTCCTGCAACGCGTTGCGGATCGCGACATTGGCGGCGACGCCGCCGGCCGCGACCAGCGCGCGAGGCGTGCCGAACTGCTCGCGGAAAAGCCGAAGCCCAGAGCGGATACGGTCGGCGATCGAATCCAGCACAGCAGCCTGAAAGCTCGCGCACAGATCGGCGATGTCTTGCAGTTCGAGCGGCATCAACCGCGAGGCTTCATTTCGCACGGCGGTCTTGAGGCCGGACAGCGAGAAGTTCGCATCCTTCCGCCCGAGCATCGGCCGTGGAAAATCGAAACGTGTCGGATCGCCCTCGCGCGCGGCACGCTCGACTTGCGGGCCGCCCGGATAAGGCAGGTCCAGCATTTTTGCGACCTTGTCGAACGCTTCACCCAGCGCATCGTCGACCGTGGTGCCGATCCGCACATATTCGCCGACGCCGAGCACGGCGACGATCTGGGTGTGCCCGCCGGAAGCAAGAAACAGGCAATAGGGAAACGCGAGCGGCACCGTGAGGCGCGGCGTCAGCGCATGCGCTTCGAGATGGTTGACTGCGATCAGCGGCGTATCGTGCACGAGCGCGATCGCTTTTGCGGTGGTGAGGCCGACGATAACGCCGCCGATCAGGCCGGGGCCTGCGGCGGCTGCGATACCGTCGAGTTGAGCGAAATCAACGCCCGCCTCGCGCATTGCTCTATCCACAAGCACGTCGAGCATCTCGACATGGGCGCGCGCGGCGATTTCCGGCACCACGCCGCCGAACGGCGCGTGCTCGGCGATCTGCGAGCGCACGATGTTGGAGAGAATGCGGCCCGATCCGTCTGCCTGCCGCTCGATCACGGCGGCGGCGGTTTCGTCACAGGTGGTCTCTATTCCCAGAACGAGCATCGCGGGGCCTTGCGCCAAAGTTAGCCTTTAAATCATGTCCGAGATTGAATAGGTCGGTCGGGCACTTGCGTTTGCCGCCGAAGCGGCGTTCTGCTTGGTTCTCGGGTAGCATTAGCGGACGTCCGGTAAAAGGGAGTTCCGCAGAATGAGGCATGAATGTCGATCCTGGTGATGCGGCCTTTTCCTGACAACGAGGCGACCGCGGCCGCATTGCGGGATGAGGGATATAGTGTGTTGCTGTCGCCGGCGCTGCGGTTTGAGCCGGTGCCGCTGCGCGAAGAGCCTGACGCACTTCCCTACGATGCGATTCTTGCGACCAGCGCCAATGCGCTACGCGGCATCGAGGGAAAACCAATCCTGGAGCGACTGTGCGAGACAAAGCTGTTCGCTGTCGGCGATGCGACGGCGCAAATCGCGCGGAACGCGGGCTTTCGCGATGTCGAGAGCGCAGCGGGCGATGCGGTAGCGCTGATCGCGCTGGTCGAGGCGCGGATGCGTGGCAAGGGCCGGATCTGCTATCTCGCGGGGGCCGATGTGAGCCGCGACCTCGGTGCCGATCTCGGCGCACAAGGCTACAGCGTGACCACGCTCACGACTTACCGCATGATTCCGCTTCCACATTTTTCCGAAGCGGTTGAGGCGGCGTTTGCGGCCGGAGAGGTCGAGGCAGTGCTGCATTATTCGCGGCGCAGCGCGCGGGCATTCGTCGCCGCGGTGCAGGCGGCAGGCCTTGAGATTTCCGCGCTGGCGCTGCCGCAGTTCTGCATCTCGAACGTGGTCGGCACGGTGTTGCAGGAGGCCGGCGCCGCGCGGGTGCGGGTCGCGGCGGCGCCCGATGAGCCTGCGATGTTCGAGGCATTGCAGCGTGCGATCGCGCCGAAGCGGCCATCGCGGCCCAAAACGAAATCTGGTAAGCTGTAGGAAACCCGGGCGGACCATGGCCACAGACGACGACCAGCGTGAGACCGAAGGAGCTGCCCGCAAGCGCGCCGCGCCAACGATCGATCTCGATCCTTCCGATGTCACCGACACCACGCCCAAGGGTGAGGTGAACGCTGAGTCTGAGGCTGAACGGACGTCGGAAGATGTGCATGCAGACCATGCGCAGGTTGGCGGTGGGCATTCAGATACGACATCCGGAGAAAGTGCGCAGAGCGCTTCGTCAGAGCCATCGCCAGCCGGGGCCGCGCCGTCGTGGCGAGTCGTGCTGCCCGCAGCCTTGAGCGCCGCGGTCGTCGCGCTGCTGGTCAGCGGGCTGTGGAATGCGCTGTGGCCGAACAATTCCGACCCCGACATTCCGCCGGCGCAGACGTCGACCATCGAAGGCCTGAGCACGCGCGTCGCGCAGCTTGAATCGAAACCCACGCCTGTACCGGTGACTGTGGACACGAGCGCGCTGACGAAGCGCCTCGATGCACTCGATCAGGCCGTCGCCGATATCCGAACCGATATGACCGCACTCCGCGAGCAGATGCAGGCCCTGGCGGCGAAAACTGCCGAGGCTGTTGAAGCCAAAGCCGAGCCCAAAGCTGAGCCCAAGGCCGAATCCGCGGCTGAAGCGAAGGATGAAGCAAAGGCCGCGCCTGCGCCGGATATCTCCGGCCTGGAGGAGCGACTGGCAAAACTCGAACAGCAAGCCGTTGCAGCAAGCGCGGAGGCTGCCACGAAGCTTGCCGCTGCGCCGCCGCCTCCGCCGCCGGATGATACCGCGCTGCGCCTTGCGCTCGCGGCCACCGCGCTCGATCAGACCGTGCGGCAGGGTCTTCCCTATGCGGCGATGCTCGCCGCCGCCACGCGCCTTGGTGGTGAAGCTTCGGTGCTTGCGCCGCTCGAGCCATTTGCGGCAACCGGCGTGCCGACCGCCGAGGCGCTGTGCCGTGAACTCCTCACGCAATTGCCGCGCCTTGCGGCCGCGCCGAAGAGCGCACCCGCCGCGAGTGGCTGGGTCGAGCGTCTCGGTGACAGTGCGTCGCGCCTTGTGAAGGTGACGCGGGTCGATGACAACGGCACCGATCGCGCGGCATTGCTGTCGCGGGCGACGACGGCTGCGAACCGCAACGATTTGAAACAGGCCAGTGAGATCGTCACGCAATTGCCGGAGCCGGATCGCTCCGCGCTGCAGGGCTGGATCGGCAAGGTGCAGGCGCGCGGCACGGCGCTGGCCGCCTCTCGCGCTTTCGCTGAAACCGCAACGGCGGCGTTGCCGCCGTCACCGCATTGATACTTTGAAGTTTGCGATCGGAAACACTTGATGGCCCGCATCTTCTTCTTCCTGATCCTTCTCGCGCTTGCCGCGCTCGGCGCGGCGTGGGTCGCCGATCAGGGCGGAGGTCTCGTGCTGTCGTGGAGCGGCTGGCGCATCGAGACGTCGCTGCCGGTTGCCGCACTTCTCGGTGTCATCCTGCTCGCGGTCGCGCTCGTCGTGTGGTCGGTCGTGCGCACATTCTGGAAAGCGCCGGAGGGGCTGCGTCGGCGGCGGCGGGAAAAGCGCGCGGCGAAAGCGCGTCGCGCCATCACGCAGGGCCTCATTGCCGTCGGCACCGGTGATTCGTTTGCCGCGCAACGCCATGCCGGTATGGCGACGCGGCTCGCCGCGCACGATCCGCTGGCGCTGATGCTGCAGGCACAGACCGCGCAACTCGAAGGTGATCGCGCGGGCGCGCAGCGCGCCTTCCGTGCGATGGCCGAGCGCAAGGATATGCGCCTGCTCGGCCTGCGCGGGCTTTTCATCGAGGCGCAGCGCAGCGACGACGCCTATACGGCCGTGGCAATGGCCGAAGAGGCCCTGAAGATTGCACCGGCTTCGCCATGGGCGTCGCAGGCCGTGCTTGGCTTCCGTTGCGCAGGGAGCGATTGGGACGGCGCGTTGGCGCTGCTCGACACCAACAAGGCCGCAGGGCTGGTTGAGCCCGCTGTGTATCGTCGTGAGCGCGGCGTTCTACTCACCGCCCGCGCGCTTGCGCTTGAGGAACGCGATCGCGATGCGTCGCGCAAGAGTGCGATGGAAGCGGTCAAGCTCGCGCCGCAGCTTGTACCGGCAGCGGTGCTGGCCGCGAAGTTCTATAGCGAGGACAATCAGGTTCGCCGTGCGATGCGGGTGGTCGAGGCGGCGTGGGTGGCGAACCCGCACCCCGATCTCGCCGATGCCTACGCGCATGTGCGTCTCGGCGATTCCGCGCGCGAGCGGCTGTCGCGCGTCGAGATGCTGGCGCAGAAAACGCCGGATCATCGTGAGGGCCGCCTCGCGGTGGCGCGCGCTGCAATCGATGCCGGCGAGTTTGAACGGGCGCGCGAAGCGCTCGCGCCACTGATCGATGCACCGACCCAGCGCGTGGCGTTGCTGATGGCTGAGCTCGAGCGTGCCAATCACGATGAGGGCCGGGCGCGCGAATGGACCGCGCGCGCGGTGCGGGCCGCACCCGATCCGGCGTGGACGGCAGACGGCTATGTCTCGGATCGCTGGCGGCCGGTGTCTCCGGTGACGGGGCGGCTCGATGCTTTCCAATGGGTCACGCCGGTGGCGGCGCTTGCGCCCGAACGCGCGACCATCGAGGCGGAGACGCCGACACTGCCGATGCCGCCGATCGCGATCGAATCGAAACCGGAGGAGAAGGCGGACGCAAATCCCGAGACAAATCTCGAGGCGGATGTAAAAGTCGATACAGCTCCGGACGAGGCCGCTGCATCGCCCATCGCCGAGGGGCTGCCCGCCGCTGCGGAAGAATTGGACGACGAAGTTCCGGCGCCGCCACCCCCCACGCCGATTCGCCCCGAGATGGTTGCCCCACCGCCGGTATTCCGGCCGCGCCCGGCCGGCGAGACGCGCTCGCAGCCGCCGACCGTCATTCCGCTGGTACGCGCCCCCGATGATCCGGGTGTTCCCGAGGACGATTTTTCGGACGATCCCGAGGGTGGGCACGACCGCCAGCCCGGCGGCTGGCGGGGTTTCGTGGCGCGGCTCGGCGGCTGAAACTCGCCCGGGATTCTTGCAAAACCGGGCTGCGACCGATAAACACGCGCCTGTCCGGGCCGGCTTCGGTCCGCGCCTACGGTTCGCCGCAATAGCTCAGTTGGTAGAGCACGTCATTCGTAATGACGGGGTCGGGGGTTCGAGTCCCTCTTGCGGCACCATGGCTCCATTGTCGGCTGTTCGCCGCTGGTCTATCTGGTTACGGCTTAGCGAAGGGGTTCCGATCTTTGTGATCGGTCTTTGACCGCAGAAATCGTACCCCGATTTCGCCGCCGTTAATTCGTACAAACGCACACCACTAGTTGATTTACGTTGCTCCCAGGCCATCGCGCCAAAGCCGTTGTATTGCGCCCCGCGTGTGCACGAGCTCTCAATAGTTTTCGGCGACGACGATCTGATTGCGGCCACGTTCTTTTGCTAGAAAGAGGGCATCGTCGGCAGCTTTTAATGCTTCACGGGGATCGGAATAGGCAAACACGTTAGCCATCCCTCCTGAAAGCGTTATCTGACCAACCGGCCTGTCCGTCGCGCGATTGATGAACCGTTGCTCCGCCAACTCCTTGCGAACATCATCGAATCGTTTCCTTGCCTCATTGGTTGAGATATTTCGGAACAACATCACGAATTCCTCACCGCCATATCGCGCAACATGACAGTTGTTGTCCGTCGTTTTCGAAAGCGCCGCAGCTATCGCTTTCAACACCCGATCTCCAGCCTCGTGTCCGTGAATGTCATTGACCCGCTTGAAGTGATCGATATCGCAGAAAGCAAGGATTAGAGATTCGGCGGCCGCACGAGCCTCCCCGTAGTGCCGATCCAGAAGCACTTCGAAGGCACGGCGGTTTGGAAGTCCGGTCAGGTAGTCGATCTCGGCATCTCGCGTCGCGTTCTCCAGCCGCCTGCGCAGGGTCTCGGCCTCGTCTTCATACTTGCCCATCTCCTCCTCGGCCTTGCGAGTCCGGCCGATCATAGCTCTGGTCAGGGCGGAGAGGCTTGCAACGAGATATTCCGCCTCCTCGATCCTCGACATCTCGGAAACTTGCTGTTCAAGAGTCTCGCCGTAACGTGATGTGGCGTGTCTCATATTGCTCGTCAAACTAGCGAACGCTTCCAGCGCTGCCTCGAGCTTTTCTATCAGTGCGCCGACACCATGCTGACCGTGTTTTGTTGTCGGCTCGGGACCAAGGAGCGCAACTTCTTCAAGCCATTCTTGCGTAACGGCCCCACCGGCGTCGACCCTTGCGACGATAGCCCGCGCCAATCCACGATTTTCGCCCGACAATGCGCCATGCACCAGGACCAGATTGGTCGGCGTCACTTCCAAACTATGATGGAGCAAGAAGGAGGAGATATTGTTGAGGAGTTCTCTGCGCGTTTTGTGCACGATACTTTGAGGTCTGCTGGTGTCTTGAAGCACTGACGCATCACCGATTGAGCGCCTACTTTGTCGAGGCTGTCGTCCGCACCGGCACAGAAGCAAATCCCTGGACGAGAATTATCGATGAAGGGCGTTTCTCAAACATGCGGGAGGCAATTGTTCTCGGCCCGCATCCGCGAAAAGTGCCCAGCTTCGACGAGAATCGTCTTTGACAAAGAAGACTACCGGACTAGGCTCGACATGAAAAATGAATAGATTGATTACTTTCTATGCATGAAAAGAATACTAGCCTGATGCACCAAAAAAACTTGGCGCGCCTCGACCTCAATCTTTTGGTGGTCTTCGACGCGATTGCAAGCGCTCGCTCCACCACTCTAGCCGCAACACAACTTTCATTAAGCCAGCCGGCGGTCAGCCACGCACTTAGCCGATTGCGGCGACTGATCGGCGATCCCCTGTTCGTGCGGGGCCGTGGCCGGTTTGTTCTGACGCCGCGTGCTGAGGGGATGGTTCTTCAAGTCCGGGATATCCTCAACGCGGTGGGAGTTGTTCTCGCAAATGCTCCGTTTGATCCTGCCGAAAACGAGCGCACCTTTCGTATAGCAGCGAGCGATTACACGATGCTTACGATCATGCCGACGCTGGTACGGACATTGCACCGCGCGTCGCCTCGCGCAAAACTTGAAGTTTTTTCTGTCGGCTCACAAACTATTGCACAACTGGAATCGAACGATCTCGACTGCACTTTCTGGGCGCTCAAGCCTCCGGGCGCTCCCTATGTCACAATGCCGCTTTTCCGAGAAAGCTCGAAAGGCTTCTTGGATCGTCGCCATCCTCTTGCCAAACCAGCCAACCGAGGCAGGCTCACACTCGACGACTATGTGGGCTACCCTCACGTCATTGCAAAATTTCGAGATTCAAATCCAAGCCCCGTCGATGTTGCGCTCGCCGCAGTCGGGCGCAAGCGAACGATCGGTTTGGCGTCATCGAGCTTTATCGGTAATATCACGGCCCTTAGCGGAACCAATCTTATCGCAACGTTACCCTCACGCCTTTCATCGATCGCCGAAAGCTACGGCCTGAAATCGTTCGACCTTCCGATCAGGATAGAGGATTACACTTACTCACTCGTCTGGCATCAACGAACGGATGCCGATCCAGCCTGCATCTGGCTACGTAAAGTCATTGCTCAAACGATAAGTTAAGCGACCCGATCCAGCGCGATGCTTTTGACCTGTGGGACGTTAACCGGCGAAATTGCCGTTTCATCGTCTTTCGATGCAGCAGCAAGAGTGGAAGCGATGCCGTTCTTCGAATGGCCACGCCCGCATGACAATTCCGAGCCAACCTGAGCCGTTCTGGCCAGCCTGAATATGCCGGTTATGGGCTCTTGGCAGACGCGCGCATCGTCTCGTCCGGCCCTGTCACCACCACGGTTGCCGTCATGCCGGCGCTGAGCGTGATGCCCTCCGGCACGCGGTCGATGCTGATGCGCACCGGGATGCGCTGTGCAAGGCGCACCCAGTTGAAGGTTGGGTTGACGTTGGCGACGAGGTCGCTCGCCGGTGCGTTGTCGCGATCGGTGATGGCGCGTGCGATGCTTGCGACATGCCCGCGCAATTCGGGTTTAAAGCCGAGCAGCCGGATGGCGACGCGATCTCCGATATGGATCGCCTGCAGCTTCGTCTCCTCGAAATAACCCGCGACGTAATAGGAATCGCTGTCGACGACAGCCAGCATCGCGCGCCCTGCGGTCGCGTAGTCGCCCTTGTCGAGCAGGAGGTTGGTGACGTGGCCGTTGACCGGCGAGCGCACCTGGGTGCGTGCGAGGTTTAACTTCGCTACGTTGAGTGCGGCGAGCGCTTGATTGTAGTTTGCTTCGGCGGCAAGGGCTGCGCTGCGGGCCTGCGCGAGCGCCTCGTCGGAGATCGAAACCGAGCTTAGCTTTTTCCTCCGTTCATATTCGTCGATCCGCTGGTCGCGCAGCGTCTCCGCTCCGGCAAGCGCGGCCTCGGCGCTGGCGAGCGCAAGTTGAAAGCGCGCCTGATCGACAACGAACAGCACGTCGCCGACCTTGACCTGCTGGTTGTCCTTGACGCGCACGTCGATCACCACACCGGAGACATCGGGCGTGACCTGAACCACATTGGCGCGCACCCGCGCGTCACGGGTCCAGGGGCTGTATTCATAGGTCCGCCACAGCAGCCAGCCCGCCACAAGCGCGGCGGCGAGGGCAATGAGCGTCACGGAGAAGCGCAGAATTGGCAGACGTTCGGGCATTCGGAGCGGTCCGGTCAAAGCGTCGTGACGACGATGATGCTGAGCAGGATGACGTAAAGCGCGGTGTTGAACAAAGGCGGATGCCAGATGAATCGGTAAAGGTTCGTGCGTGCCAGCGTAAACCGCAGCACAAGCCAGATGATCATTGCGGCGAAGGCGTATCCCATCAAGGGTGGCAGCAGCACGCCTGCGATGTTGATCTCCTTGATCATGCGGTCACCGGCTGGGGTTGGAAGGTGGCGTCCGCCGTCGGCTGTCCGAAAAATATCGCGTGGCGCTTCATCAGCATGTCGATGTTATAAAGCGATTCGGCCGCGCGCAGCACGAGCGGGCTGTCATCGCTGTGAAGAAGTTCGGCGCTTGCCCTGCTGAGCGCGGGCAGCGGCGTGGCGCCGAGAGCGTTGTGCGAGGCGCGGGTGAAATATTCCGCAATATCGGCGAGAGCGTTTGTGATGGTGCGCACCGCGGCGGTCGGCAGGCTATAGCGCAGGCGATGCAGCGTAATCATGTTCAGGCCGAGGCGAAGGCTGCCGAGGCTGCCCTGCATGATCGCGCGCTCGTCGGCTTTCATCGGGTCGAGCCGCGCAAACAAGGCGTTGCTGCGGTCGAACATGCGGCTTTCGAAAGCGGGGCGATCGATGTTGCCGTGGCCGATGGCGGCGAGATCGGCGAAGGTGGCGCACATCAGGCGCTGCACCGCCCAATCGGTTCGCAGCGGCCAGAACAGAGCGAGCGTGAGAACGCCGATGCCGGTGCCGCCGATGAAGCCGATCGCGCTGTTCAGGAAAGCAGCGAAATCGTAGGTCATGGTGTTGACGATCGGCATCAGGCCGCCTGCCGTGAGGATCAGCGGCAGGGTAAAGGGAATGGCTCTTGGAACGGCGAGCAGCGCGCCGGTGACGAGATAGAATGGCGCGAATGCGATCGCGAGTGCTGCAAAACCTGACAGTGGGGGAAGGATGACGAACAGATAGAACGCGGCAATAGGAATGCCTGCGAGGCTCATCCATAGAAAGATCGTGGATGCGGCGGCAGGGTTGTCGCGGCCGCCCATGATCGCGCAAATGATGCCTGCGAAGATGACGGCGGTCCATCCGTTCGGCCACGCCGAGAGAATCCAGAACGCGCTTGTCAGCAGCACCGCAAGCGCCGCAATTCCGCCCCCGAGCAAGGCGGTGGCGAAATCGCGATGGGGCCGCCGCGAGGGTGTGGGCGTATCCGGCGGAAGGCGTTGGCCGCGCGCGATATGCGTGCGCAGCCACACCACGTCGCGCCACAGGTCGAGGACGTCGCCGAGCCGCAGCAGCATGCTGCGCACAAGGAACGAGCGCGTATCCACGCGCAGTGTCGCGATGTCGGGCAGATGCGCATTGAGATCCCGGCGCAACGCCGCCTCGTCGAATTGCTCGGCTTCTGTGTTTGCGGTCGCTTTGGTTTCCGCGGATTTCGCCATGTGGTCGGCCACCTGTGCGAGCAGCGGCCGGAGCGCGTCGGCGGTGGCGGGACGCTCCTGCACGAGCGCTGCGAAGCGGTCGTAGACCGACATCAGCATAGCGAGGAGTGAGAGCAGTGTGCCCTCGAACTGCCGGATCGCCGGATCGACGACTCGGATCGCAGGGGTGTCGAAAGTCGCGAATATGCGCAACAGATCAAGCGACACCACGGCGTTGAGAATGCGGCGCCGGTCGAGAAGCCCGGTGACCTCGCTCTGCTTGCCTTGCAGCGCGTCCTGCGCCCAGCGCGCCATGCTCGGCAATGTTGCATCGAGCGCCTTGCGCAAGGCGTCACCGGCGCGCTGCGGAAAGATCAAATGATGCATCAGCGTCGCGCAGCCGATACCGACCATGATCTCGAGGCAACGTGACGTCGCATACTCAAATGCCACTTCAGGCGCGAGCGCGGCCGGCAATCCGATGATCGCCGCCGAATAACCCGACAGCATGCCGACATAGGCCTGTGGCGCATCGCGCAGGTAGATGGTGATTGTGGTTCCGAGGCCGATCCAGAGCGCCAGTACGAGGCAGAACAATTCCGGGCTGTTGGAGAACAGCGCAACGAAGGCGAGTGAAGCGGCCGCGCCGATCACCGTGCCGAGTACACGATAGACGGATTTCGACAGCACCATGCCGGCGAGCGGCTGGGCGACGATATAAACGGTCGTCACCGACCACATCGGTTGGGAGAAATCGAGCCGCAGCGAGATGTAGAGCGCCAACACTGCAGCGGCGAAGCTCTTCAGCGAAAAGACCAATTCTCGCCAGGTCAGATTCTGGAATGTCTGCAGCATGCTGGACGCGGGGCCAAGGGCAGCGAAAGCGGCCATCCTAATGGAAAGGCCGGGAAGCGAAAGGCCGGTGCGGGGGAACCGCTTCCTTGCCGGACTTTCATGTTCCCGCCATGAAATGACAAGGTCCCCGGAAATAGGGTATGAACGCCGCTTTCCGTTCAGGGGTTGTCCCGGATGCTCGATAGATTACGCCAGTTCATCACCGACGTCGTCGCTCCTGCCGGGGCCGATCAGCATGTTTTCGCGGAGGATGATTATCGCCTCGCCGCGGCGGCTCTGCTTATCCATGTGATCTCGCTCGATGGGGAGCCCACGGCGGCCGAGAAGCGCAAGCTCCATGCCTTGCTGACCTATCGTTTCGACCTTGATCCCGCCCGTGTGGACGCGCTGATTGCGGACGCCATGCGGGCTGAGGGCGAGGCGGTCGACCTTTACCGTTTCACCAGCGTCATCATGCGCTCGGTGAACGAGGAGGGGCGGCTGCGGATCATCGAGATGATGTGGGAGCTCGTCTATGCCGACGGCCATGTCAGCGAGTTCGAGGATAACGTGATCTGGCGCGCGGCCGATCTCCTCGGCATATCCGCCCGCGAGCGTGTCAACCTGCGTCAGCAGGTGGCCGACGGCTCGCTCGATTCCGGCACTGTGAATTGATCGCATGCGCGTGATCACGTATCGCCGTTCCAGACCTTTCCGAAACAGAGGGCCCGGATGGCTGCGCGCGTCACCCTGATTACCGGAGCTTCCTCCGGCATCGGCCTCGAGCTTGCGAAAGTGTTCGCCGCCCACGGCCACACCTGCGTACTGGTAGCGCGCCGCGCAGAATTGCTCGCCGAGCTTGCGGATACGATCGTCGCGGCCGGTGGACCGGAGCCGGTGATCATTCCTTGCGATCTCGCGGCGGCAGGCGCTGTCGCGAAACTCGCGGACGAAATTGTCGCGCGCGATCTTGAGGTGGATATTCTCGTCAACAATGCAGGCTTCGGCCTTGCTGGTGTGGCGCGCTCACTCGACCGCGAACAGCAGCTTGCGATGATCGATCTCAATATCCGCACACTGACCGATCTTACTCTGCGCTTCTCCGACAGTGTCGTCCGCCACCGCGGCGGCATTCTCAACGTCGCCTCGGTTGCGGCCTTCCTGCCGGGGCCGGGGATGGCGGTCTATTATGCGACGAAGGCTTTCGTGCTGTCCTTCACCGAGGCGCAGCGCGCGGAATTGCGCAAGGCCGGCGTGCGGGTGACGGCGCTTTGCCCGGGCCCGGTGCCGACCGGCTTTCAGGCGCGGGCGGGTTTCGTGCCCGGGATGGATTCAAAGGTGCTGACGGTCGCGGCGGCCGATGTTGCGCGTGCCGGCTACGAGGGATTGATGGTAAACCGCCAAGTAGTACTGCCGGGGTTTGCGGTGCGCGCCATCCCCGTGCTGTTGCGCTTCATTCCCCGCGCACTTGTGCTCGCCGCCGTCGCGAAGGTGCAGCAGCGCCGCAGTTAAGCGTTCGCTTTCTAATCCGCCGCGCGGGTGACGATATCGATCTCCGATGTCAGCGTGCGATGCACCGGGCATTTGTCGGCGATCTCCATCAGTCTGCCGCGCTGTTCGTCATTGAGCGCGCCCTCAATGGTAATGACGCGCTCGATCCGGCTGATCATGCCGTCCCTGGTTTCGCACTCGGCGCAGTCCTTGGCGTGAACGCGCGTGTGCTTCAACTGCACGCTGACGCGGTCGAGCGGCAGCGCTTTGCGCTCGGCATACATCCGCATCGTCATCGAGGTGCAGGCGCCCAAACCCGCGAGCAGGAGATCATACGGGCCGGGGCCGCTGTCGAGGCCACCGACCGCGACCGGCTCGTCGGCAATGAACATATGACGCCCTGTCGTGACGCGTTGCTGGTATCGTCCCGCGCCCGTTTCCTGCACGGTGACGCCGTCCGTCTCTGCATCGGCTTCGGCCGGCGGCGCGGCCGCCGCATCGAGATAACGCGCGGCCCATACCGCGATCATGTCGGCGACATAGAGCGCATCCTTGCGCCGGGTCAGGAGATGATCGGCACCCGCGAGCGAGATGAAGCTTTTCGGATGCTTGGCCGCGACAAAGATTTGCGTCGCGTTGTCGATGCCGACGGTGTCGTCGGTCGGCGCATGGAAAATGAGCAGCGCGCGGCGCAGGTTCGCGATGTGGCCGGCTAGCCGATAGGCCGCAACGTCGTCGAGAAATGCGCGCTTGATCCTGAACGGGCGGCCCGCCAGCGCGACCTCCGCCTCGCCTGCGCTGCGAATCGTCTCGACCTGATCGCGGAACAGACCCGTCACATGATTCGGATCGGCGGGCGCCGCGATAGTGGCGACTGCCTTCGCTTCGGGAATCTGCTCTGCCGCCGCAAGCACCGCCGCGCCGCCCAGGCTGTGGCCGATCAGGAGCGCAGGCGCCTGATGCGTCGCGCGTAGATGGTCGGCCGCGCGCACGAGATCGGCGATGTTCGAGGAGAAGTTGGTGTTGGCGAACTCGCCCTCGCTGTTGCCGAGCCCGGTGAAGTCGAAACGCAGTACCGCGAAGCCGCGCCGGACCAGGCCGTCGGCAATGCGGCTCGCGGCGAGGTTGTCCTTGCTGCAGGTGAAGCAGTGCGCGAACAGCGCGAAGGCGCGTGGTGGTTCTTCGGGACGCTCAAGCGCGGCGGATAGAAGCTGGCCGTCTGCGCCGGGAAACTGGAAATGCTCGATCGGCAAGGCGGCCTCCGTCGGATCGGTCAGCGATGATGTTCCGCAGGATGCCAGACAAACACCGCCCATGCGAGCACGCGCGGCAAAGCCACGGGTCGTCTCGCTATCGGTCCGTCAGAATGAATTTTGAGGGGAAGTTGGTGGAGCCAGGCGGGATCGAACCGCCGACCTCGTCATTGCGAACGACGCGCTCTCCCAGCTGAGCTATGGCCCCGTCGGCCGGTGGGTTGAACCCGGCAACGGGCGCCATTTACAGTCCGCACCAAGCCCAAGTCAAGAACTCCGGCCACGGATTGCGCTACCCGCAGATCGCCCACAAAAAGCCTGTTTGAGCCGTCGTGTGGCGGCGAAATCGGCGTTTTGGTTCTCTTGTTTGGTTCCTCCGGAGGCGATATTGAGGGACCTCAACTGGAAAACCCGCCCATGCGCGCTGTTCTCGATATCATCCTCATCATTCTCGATCTTTACGTCTGGCTGTTGATCGCCGCCGCCATCCTGTCCTGGCTGATCGCATTCAACGTCGTGAACACGCGAAACCAGTTCGTCGGCGCCGTCGCTGAATTTCTCTACAAGATCACCGAGCCGGTGCTGCGGCCGATCCGCAATCTGATGCCGAATTTCGGCGGCCTCGATATCTCGCCGATCATCGTCATCCTCATCATCATGTTTCTCCAGCGGGTCATCACCTATTACATCTATCCGAACGTGATCTGATCCCTCGCGCGGGACGCCTGCGATGGAGCCTTGATCGGTGACGGACCCTTGGCGCTACGCGACGCATGGCGTGATGGTCGCGGTGCGGGTCACGCCGCGCGGCGGGCGCGATGCGGTGGATGGCATCGAGATGCTCGCCAATGGAAAATCCGTCGTCAAGGTACGCGTGCGGGTCGCTGCAGAAGGTGGTGAAGCCAATCGCGCGGTAACCGAATTGTTCGCGGGCCTGCTGCGCGTTCCGAAAAGCAAAGTGAAGGTGGCGTCCGGCGTGACCTCGCGCATCAAGCAGATCGCGATCGAGGGCGACCCCAAACAACTTGGCGAGGCCTTGAAGGCCGCCACATCAATTGAGAGCTGAAAGGATTTCAATGCCGGCTACGAGGATCGACGGAAAGGCTATTGCGGCGAAGCTGCGCGAGGATGTGGCGGCGGAAGTGGCGCGATTGAAGCGCGATCACGATCTGACGCCCGGCCTTGCCGTGGTGCTGATCGGCAACGATCCGGCGAGCGAAGTCTATGTCGGCAGCAAGACCAAGCAGACGGTGGCTGCGGGCATGGCGTCCTTCGAGCACAAGCTTGCCGCCGACACGCCGCAGGCCCAGGTGCTGGCCTTGATCGCGCGGTTGAACCGCGATCCCGCCGTGCATGGCATTCTGGTGCAATTGCCGCTCCCAAAGGGGCTCGATGCGACCATCATCGTCAACGCCATCGATCCGGCCAAGGATGTCGATGGGCTGCATCCGGTCAACGCCGGGCGGCTGGCGAGCGGTCTGCCGGCGCTGACGCCTTGCACGCCGCTCGGCTGCATCATTCTCGCCAAGACCGTGCACGCCTCGCTTGAGGGCATGAATGCCATCGTGCTCGGGCGCTCGAATCTGGTCGGCCGTCCGCTGGTGCAGTTGCTGCTCAACGAGAACGCGACCGTGACGATCGCGCATTCGCGCACGCGCAATCTGCCCGCGCTGTGCCGTCAGGCAGATCTGGTGTTTGCCGCGGTCGGACGGCCGGAGATGGTGAAGGGCGACTGGATCAAGCCGGGCGCGACGGTGATCGATGTCGGTATCAATCGCCTGCCGGGCGAGGGCGGCAAGAGTCGTCTTGTTGGTGATGTCGCCTATGCCGAGGCAATGGAGGTTGCGGGCGCGGTGACGCCGGTGCCGGGTGGCGTCGGGCAGATGACGGTTGCCTGCCTGCTCGTCAACACGGTGCGCGCGGCATGCGCGATCAAAGGTCTCTCCGCGCCGAGCGTGTAGCTCTTGGATTGAAGTCTAAGACCTTCGTCATTGCGAGGAGCGTTTGCGACGAAGCAATCCAGAGGACTGGATTGCTTCGCTTGCAATGACGGAGGCGTTACAGCCGTTCCTTATTTTCCCTTGGCGCGCTCGATACCTTCGAGGATGAGGCTCTGCGCCTCTTCCGCGCCGCCCCAGCGCAGCACCTTGACCCACTTGCCGGGCTCGAGATCCTTGTAGTGCTCGAAGAAGTGCTGGATCTGCTCGAGCGTGATTTCCGGCAGGTCGCTGTAGGTCTGGATGCGGTTGTAGCGCTTGGTCAGCCGGCGCACCGGCACCGCGACGATCTTCTCATCGCCGCCCGCCTCGTCTTCCATCAGAAGGACGCCGACCGGCCGCACGGCCATCACGGCGCCCGGCACGATCGCACGGGTGTTGGTGATGACGACGTCGCACGGATCACCGTCCTGCGACAGCGTATGCGGGATGAAACCGTAATTGCCGGGGTAGCGCATTGCCGTATGCAGGAAGCGGTCGACCACCAGCGTGCCTGCGGTCTTGTCGAGCTCGTACTTGATCGGCTCGCCCCCGATCGGGACTTCGATGATAACATTGACTTCGTACGGCGGGTTCGCCCCGACCGAGATGGCGTCGATATTCATGGATAGCCTTGAAGTTTGGATTTTGGCGGAAGTTTTAGGAATAAAGGCCGCAACTGCGGCACCTGATGCGCGCTGTTTAATCGCTTTTACCAGCGAGGGGAATGCCGGTGGAATCACAAGCCGCTCAATCCGGCACTATTTGATGAGGCCGGTTGCGCAAGTCCTGTCAGGCTGTCGCAGCCGTCAGGCGCCCCAGGCGAAAGCCACCTTGTCGAGCGCCTTCGGTCCGAACTGCTCGGAGGAACGCGCCACCATGCGGCCGCCAAGGCTCTGGTAGAAGCCGACCGCCGGATCGTTGTCCGACAGCGCCCAGATCACCATGCTCTTCAGCCCGCTCTGCATCAGGTCACGCCGTGCGGCTGCGAACAGCCGGCGGCCGAAGCCGAGGCCCTGGAACTCCGGGCGCAGATACAGTTCGTAGATTTCGCCGTCGAAATGCAGGCTGCGGGCGCGGTTGCGGCCGTAATTGGCATAGCCTGCGATCCGGTCGCCGAACGAGAGCACGCTGATGCGGCTGCCCTTGCGGATGGCGCCGTTCCACCACTGCGCGCCGCGGCGGTTGATGAGCTTTTCCAGCTCCGGGCCCGGAATAATACCCTGATAGGCCGAGCGCCACGCCTCGTCATGGGTGGCAGCAATCTCGGAGGCGTCGGCTGTCCGGGCCGGTCGGACTTCGATTAGGATCGTGCTCATGACACAATCAAAGCAACTCGCCGGGCGCTCGACAAGGTCTATCGTTAATTATCGGTTAAAATGTGGGGTTTTTGCATCACGCCTCCCGCCGCCGTCCTGAAACGGGACATCTTTTGAAGTCGCGCGATCAAAGGGTTGCAAAATGGCGCACCCGGATAAGAGCGCGAGCGTTTGCCGCATCCCGCGCGAACGCCGCACGCTATTTGCCGAGCACTTCGCGAGCCGCACGTGCCCCGCTGTCGCGCGCACCATGGGCGGTCGAGAAGAAGTGCGACGACGTCGCTTCGCCGGCAAAGAACAGCCGCCCGTCGACGGGTGCTGCGAGAATGGCGCGATCGCCGGCGTGTCCCGGCAGTGCATGCGAGTAGGAGCCGCGCGCGAAAGTGTCGTGCGCCCAGCGCGATGATGATAGCGGCGTGAGGCGTTTTCGAAAATCATTGCCGAGCAGGCCCGCGATTTCCTCGATTGCCGCTTGCGCCAGCGCGCCTTCACCCGCGTCTTCCAGTTCGCGCGCGTACGTGCCTGCAAAGTAGCCTTCGATGCACGCCATGCCCTGCGGCCGCAGATGATAAGCGCCGGTCTTCACCGTGTGGCTGCGCCCGCGCAGATTGCCGTCGGGTGGCAGATCATCCGGTCGCTCCAGTGCGAGCATCACCTTGTCGGCAAGGCCGTGCGGCAGACCCGCAGCGGCGTTCACTTTGTCGGGAAGTGCAGGCGTAAAGCCGATCGTTTCGCTCGCGATGAGGTCGGTGGGAATCGTGACGATCGTCTTGTCCGCGGTGAGCGTGCCGCGCGACGTTTCAAGTCGCAGCCGCGGGCCGGAATGATCGATCAACGTCACGCGGGTGTTGAATGCGACATCGCAGGTCGTGCCGTAAGCCGTGACAAGCGCGCCATAGCCTTTCGCCACGCGCCAGTTGATCTCGGTGTCTTCATAGGCCGCCATGTCATGCACCGAGGCTTGATCGAGTTCGCAGCCGTTGATGTAGGTCGAGACCGCATCGATCTGCGCATTCCAGCGATTGCCTGGCTCGAGGAAATCGCTCGCGGCGCGGTCGGGCTCATCGGTCGCGGCGAGTGCGCGGTCGAAAAAATCGTCAAGCGCTGTGAAGAATTCGTCGCGCTCGGTTTGCGGAAAGGCGATGTCGAACGTCTGCTGCCGCCACGGCGGGCGTTCGGTGTTGATCACGAAGCCGAGCTCGCGTGCGATCGGCACGAAGGAGTTTTTATTGGCCGAGTGCAGCCAGCCGCAGCCGACGTCGAAGATCACGCCATTGGCGAGCGTTCGCGTGAAAGCGCGGCCGCCAAGGCGGTCGCGTGCTTCGAGCACGAGAACCGACAACCCATGGTCACGCAAGGCGTGAGCCGCGCCAAGACCTGCCGCTCCCGCGCCGATGATCGCGACATCGATGTGAGAGGGGAGGGACATACGAGCCATCAAGGATGATTACAGGCTGGAATTATATAGGCCGTCATTGCGCGGAGCCACAGCGACGAAGCGATCCAGTCCAGGCTGTTACTGCTCTTGATTGATTCGCTTCGCTCGCAATGACGAAAGTGTGAAGCACACTCAAAACAAAAATACCCGGCACAAAGGCCGGGCATTTGGAAATTGTTTGAGGGATGCAGGCGATCAGCTCGCGAGCGCTTCCTTGGCCTTCTCGGCGCGCTTGCGCTCGTTCGGGTCAAGGTGGCGCTTGCGCAGCCGGATCGACTTCGGCGTAATTTCCACCAGCTCGTCGTCCTCGATATAGGACAGCGCCTTTTCCAGCGTCATCTTGATTGGCGGCGTGAGACGCACAGCCTCGTCCTTCGAGGTGGTGCGGATGTTGGTGAGCTGCTTGCCCTTGAGCACGTTGATCTCAAGATCGTTCTCGCGGGTATGCTCGCCGACGATCATGCCGCGATAGACGCGCCAGCCGGGCTCGATCATCATCGGGCCGCGGTCTTCCAGCTTCCACATCGCATAGGCAACGGCTTCGCCCTGATCGTTCGAGATCAACACACCGTTGCGGCGGCCGGCAATCTCGCCCTTGTAGGCGGCATAGCCGTGGAACAGGCGGTTCATGATCGCGGTGCCGCGGGTGTCGGTGAGCAGTTCGCTCTGGTAGCCGATCAGGCCGCGGGTCGGCGCGTAGAACACGAGCCGCAGGCGATTGCCGCCGGACGGCTTCATCTCGATCATCTCGGCTCTGCGCTCGCTCATCTTCTGCACGACGATGCCGGAGAATTCCTCATCGACGTCGATCACGACTTCCTCGATCGGCTCCTGAGGCTGGCCGTTCTCGCTCTTGGTCAGCACCACGCGCGGGCGCGACACGGCAAGCTCAAAGCCTTCGCGGCGCATGTTCTCGATCAGGATCGCGAGCTGCAATTCACCGCGGCCGGAGACTTCCATCGAGTCCTTGTCGGCGGCTTCCACCACGCGCAGCGCGACATTGCCCTCGGCCTCGCGCAACAGACGGTCGCGGATCAGACGGCTCGTCACCTTATCGCCTTCGGTACCGGCGATCGGCGAATTGTTGACCATGAAGGTCATCGACACGGTCGGCGGGTCTATCGGCTGCGCCTGCAGCGGAAGATCGACAGCAGGATCGCAGAAGGTGTCGGCAACGGTGCCCTTGGTGAGACCGGCGATGGCGACGATATCGCCAGCTTCCGCGAGCTCGATCGGTTGCCGCTCGATGCCGCGGAACGCGAGGATCTTCGAGATGCGTCCGGTCTCGACGACTTTGCCGTCGCGGGAGAGTACCTTCACCGACTGGTTCGGCTTCACCGAGCCCGAGGCGATGCGGCCGGTGATGATGCGGCCGAGATAGGGGTTGGCTTCGAGAATGGTGCCGAGCAGACGGAACGGGCCTGCCTCGACGACGGGCTGCGCGACGTGCTTCAGCACAAGCTCGAACAGCGGCTTCATGCCATTGGTGTTGTCGTCCTCGCTCGTGCCCATCCAGCCGTTCTTGCCGGAGCCGTAGAGGATCGGGAAATCGAGCTGCTCGTCGGTTGCATCGAGCGCGGCGAACAGGTCGAACACTTCGTTGAGAACTTCGGTGACGCGCGCGTCGGGGCGGTCGACCTTGTTGATGGCGACGATCGGCTTGAGGCCAAGCTTGAGTGCCTTGCCGACCACGAACTTGGTTTGCGGCATCGGGCCTTCGGCGGCGTCGACCAGCACGATCACGCCGTCGACCATCGAGAGGATGCGCTCGACCTCGCCACCGAAATCGGCGTGGCCGGGCGTGTCGACGATGTTGATCTGGGTGTCGCCCCAGTGCACCGAGGTGCACTTGGCAAGAATGGTGATGCCGCGCTCTTTTTCGATGTCGTTCGAGTCCATCACGCGCTCGGTGATGCGCTGGTTCTCGCGGTAGGTGCCTGCCTGCTGGAGCAACTTGTCCACCAGCGTGGTTTTGCCATGGTCGACGTGCGCGATGATCGCGATATTACGCAGGTTCATAAATGTATCCTGGGCCGCCGTGGCGGCGTTCAAGCGGGCGGCCAGATCGCGGCCCGAAAAAGAGGTGCCCGGCTCTTGATCGAACCGGGCACGCGCTGCGGCGCAATATAGTCACGGATGCCTCAAAAACAACGAATAATTCGAGGAGATCGGCCCCTGCTGCGAAAAAACCTTAACGTGCCCGGGGCCCGGCCGGACGCCATGGCCCCGAAACCTAAGCCACCTGGGCGGGGCTTGGCGGCCGCCCGGTCCATGTCTTCTCCGGCAGGTTGATGAGGAACATCTTCCGGTCGGCGACTGCGTTATGGAACTGTTCCAGGGCGATGCTGAACGCCGTCAGCGAGCCTTCCTCGATGATGCCATCCTCGAAGCAGTGCAGGGTGTCACGCATGATGACATCGGCCTCCGCCTGCATGGCGTCGAGTTCCTCGATGGAATCGCTGGTGCGCGCGGCGGTGAGCATTTCAAGAAGCCGCTCGCGCAGCCCCGAATTGGTGACGCGCTCGTCCCGGTGAATGTGGCCGGAGAACCAGGCGCCGAGCGAGCCTGCCACCGACAGCAGCATGATGATGCCCCAGATGTAATCGCTGTATTTGTCGAGGAAGCTGCGTTCCTCGCCGTCCACGAAGGCTGCCGCGCCGGGGTGGGCGGGGATGGCCGCATCCTTGTCGGTGTCGGGCGTCTCGATCTTGGCCGATTGCGGGAACTCATTGAGGATCGCCTGCCGCGCGCCGAACAATTGCCGGGCAAAGGTCGCGACCTTTGTATCGGAGAGCGAGCGTCTCGCCGCGAAGTAATGGCCGACAGTAATCGTGGAGAGGGTCGCGTTCGGCCGCGGCGGCGAGGTGTTGAAGGTGCCCGCGGGAATCTCGCCGGAATCGTAGGGCGCGTATTTCTGCGCAATCGCTTCCGCAGTCTCGAGCGAGAGGAAGCGCGGCTCAATGCCCGGGCGTGAGGTGGCCGCAATCGCTTCTGCGGTGATGCGGCTGTTGAGCGGGCCGACCGCCATATAGGCGTCGAGCTTGGTCGCACGCAGCGCCTCCGAGATGCCCGCTGTCGGGAACTGGGAGACGGTCACGCTGTCAGGCGCGACGCCCGATTGATCTAGGATGACGTGCAGCAGATTGACGTTCGCCTTTGTGCGGCCGACCACGCCGATGGTCTTGCCGGCAAGCTGTTTGATGCTGGTGATCTTCGGCTTCTTGCCGGCGTCGTTCGGCACCCAGATCACGACGAAGTTTTTGCGCAGATAGGCGACCATGCCCGCATTCTTCGGCAGGTCGACGTCGCCGCGCACGATCGCGAGATCGATCTTGCCCTGCGCGAGGTCGGCGGCACTCTCGGCCGCGCCCTCGGTGATCACCGGGCGCAGGCGGATCGCCGCGCGGTCGCGCGAAAAGGCCTGGCTCAGGGCTTGAACGACCTTGACGTCATCGCTGTTCGGCGGCCCGACGGCGATGTGCAGCGTCACCGGCCGCAGCATGTAATAGGTGATGCCGCCGGCAACGGCGAACAGCGCAAGGATCGCAGCGATCACCATCAGAAGCGCGCGCTCACGCCGGCGCGTCCGCGCCGACGATATCCCGTGGGATTGTGAGGCTGGCTGCGTCGAAAGATCGTTTCTTGCCATACTCCACCGCAGGGCCGCCGCCCGCTGCCCGGACTGGGCAGCACGGATTGCGAAGATTATCGTACCAGACATTGCGGCGGAATGCCGCCGGAACCGGGATGTTGGTTAGCGGGCCCGCAGGCCGGTTCGGTGCGTTCAGATACGCAAAGGAACTTTGGGAGGAGAGGACGATGGGCGATCTGCTTTCAGACGAGGCACGACGTGCAGCGTTGGTGGAGCTTCCAGGCTGGCGCGAGGCCGATGGCGGCAAGGCGTTCACCCGGACGTTCACCTTCCGCAACTTCAACGAAGCCTTCGGTTTCATGACCCGCGCGGCGCTTGTGGCGGAAAAGAACGATCACCATCCGGACTGGCGCAATGTCTACAAGACCGTCGAGGTGAACCTTTCGACCCATGACGCAGGTGGTATCACCGCGCGCGACGTCGCGCTCGCCAAAAAAATGAACGAGATCGCGGCCCGGTTCGGCATCTAGTGTGGTGGAGTTCTGCGGCGGATTTGCTGCTTGTGGGAGGCGGACTGCTTTCCCATGTAATTCTGGCAAGCGGAACCAGAACGGGAGTGGCGCAACAGAGCCATGACGCAGACCGAACACAGCATCGATCTCGACACCAAGGCGCTGGTGAACGATCCCGAGCGCCTGCGTGAGAGCTTCTGGATCAAGCTGAAGCGGGTCGCCGCGAAAGTGCCGTTCGCGGAGGATCTGCTGGCGGCCTATTACTGCGCGTTCGACCGCGAGACGCCGCGCCATGTCCAGGTGGCGCTTCTCGGCGCCATCGCCTATTTCGTGCTGCCGCTCGATTTCATGCCGGACGTCCTGCCGGTGCTTGGCTTCACTGACGATGCCGCGGTGCTTGCGACCGCGATCCGGCTCGTTTCGAGCCACATCACCTCCGATCACCGCCAGGCTGCGCATGCCGCGCTTCATCGCGGAATCGCGGAGGATGAGGCGTAAATCCGCCAGCCCCAAAAGCGGCACATTGCTGCGGTTTGGCTGATCGGCGGAATCAGTGCAAACTCCTGCCAATCTTCGTCGATTCCTGTTTTTCGGTAAGGCCGGCGCGGGCACCCCGCCCGTTATGGCCGATCAAAGAGGTTCTTCATGATCTTGCGGATGCGGGCACCTGTGATCGCAATGGCGCTCATCGGATGGATGACCATGCCTGTCTCGGCGCAAACCCAGTCTCCCAAGGCCAAGGCGGCCCCAAAGGCGGCCCCGGCAAAATCCGGCAAGGCTGCGCCGGCCGCGAAGTCGAATGCCAAGCCCGCGTCGCCGAAGCTGGCGGCGGGTGGTGCGGAACCCACTCTTGTCGGCCAGTACGCGAACTGGGGCGCCTATGTCGCGGCTCCGGGCGGCAAGAAGGTGTGCTTCGCCCTCGCCAAGCCCTCGTCGTCCAAAACCAATCCACCGAACCGCCCGCGCGATCCCGCCTATGTGTTCGTCTCGACCCGGCCCGCCGAGAAGGTGACGAACGAGGTATCGGTCATGATGGGCTACCCGCTCAAGTCCGGCGCGGATGGCTCGTTCGCGATCGGCAGCGCGAATTATGCGATGTATGCCCAAGGCGACGGGCTCTGGATCAAGAATGCCGCCGAGGAGGATCGCCTGATCGATGCGATGCGCAAGGGCGCGGACGCGACCGTCAAGGCCACCTCGTCAAAAGGCACCGAGACCACCGACGTGTTCTCGCTGAAGGGGCTGTCCCAGGCGCTCGATAAGGTCGCGCAGGAGTGCAAGCGCTAGCCTAGGGCGTCATTGTGAGGAGCGTGAGCTTCGAGGCAATCCTGTCGGGTGAGGGGCGGTCTGGATTGCGTCGCTATCGCTCGCAATGACGAAAATCCTAGGTTTTGGGCTCGATTCACGGAATCTGCGCCTTTCCACGGCGGTGTGAAAAGCCTATTTGAAGCGCCATGAACCCCACGATGACGCCAGCGGAGGCGCGCACCGAAGCGCCCCTCGAGAAGATCGCGCAAGAGGTCTATGTCGCGCCCGAGAAGCCCTCGCTGATCGGCCTGTCGCGCGATGAGCTGATGGCGCGGCTGGGCGAGCTTGGCGTCGCCGACAAGCAGCGCAAGATGCGCGCCCAGCAACTCTGGCACTGGATGTATGTGCGCGGTGCGCGCTCCTTCGAGGAGATGTCGAACGTCTCGAAGGATATGCGCGCGCAACTCGCGGCGCATTTCACTGTGGATCGCCCCGAGGTTGTCGCCGAGCAGGTCTCGAACGACGGCACGCGCAAATGGCTGCTGCGGATGCCGGGTGACGGCGTCGGCCGCGCGCATGAGGTCGAGTGCGTCTACATTCCTGAAACCGATCGCGGCACGCTGTGCGTGTCCTCTCAGGTCGGCTGCACACTCAACTGTTCGTTCTGCCACACCGGCACGCAGCGCCTCGTGCGCAATCTCACCGCGGGCGAGATCGTCGGCCAGGTGATGGTGGCACGTGACCGGCTGAACGATTGGGTCGATCGCGAAACGCCAAACGGCAATCGTCTCGTCACCAACGTGGTGATGATGGGCATGGGCGAGCCGCTCTACAATTTCGATGCGGTGCGCGATGCGCTGAAGATCATGTCGGATGGCGAGGGCATCGGCCTGTCGCGACGGCGGATCACGTTGTCGACCTCTGGCGTGGTGCCGAACATCGCGCGGATCGGGGAAGAGACCGGCGTGATGCTCGCGATCTCGCTGCATGCGGTGCGCGACGAGTTGCGCAACGAACTGGTGCCGCTCAATCGCAAATATCCCATCGCGCAGCTTCTTGATGCGTGCCGCAATTATCCCGGCGCATCGAACGCGCGCCGCATCACGTTCGAGTATGTGATGCTGAAGGGCGTCAACGATTCGCTCGACGATGCGAAACTGCTGGTGAAGCTGCTCAAGGGTATTCCCGCCAAGATCAATCTCATTCCGTTCAATCCGTGGCCGGGCTCGGTCTACGAATGCTCGGACTGGGAGCAGATCGAACAGTTCTCCGAATACGTCTTCAACGCAGGCTATTCCTCGCCGGTGCGCACGCCGCGCGGCCGCGACATTCTTGCGGCGTGCGGACAGTTGAAATCGGAAACCGAGAAATTGTCGGTGCGCGAGCGCGACGCGCTGCGCGCGATGGCGATGACGGATTGAACGGCGGACGTTTGATCATCGGCGATCCGTTCGGCGAGCACGATAGATTCCCTCTCCCCCATAGCTCGTCGAAGACGAGCGGGAGAGGGTAGGGGTGAGGAGCTTTAAGTGTCTCGATTGATATCTAGGCCCCCTCACCCGCCGCGCTTTGCGCGTCGACCTCTCCCCAACGGGGAGAGGTGAAAGAATGTCGCAATGACAGAGTATTTTTTAGAGTAGTTGTCATATGCCCCTGATCGGACGGTTGTTCGCGACTTTTTTCGGCTTCCTGGCGGCCTGCTTCGTCGCCGGTGCAGTGGTGGCGTTCGCGCTGGTGTTTCCCGAAATGCAGCTCGAGACGCTGGAGATCGACAGCAGCGTGCTTGAGGTGGTGATCGGCATCGGCTTCGTGCTGCTCAGCGGTTTTGCGCTGCTGCCGGCGCTGATCGCGATCCTGCTGACGGAAGCCTTCTCGATCCGGCATATCCTTGCCTATGCCGTGTTCGGCGGTCTCGCGGGGCTTGGCTGCTACCTCGCCTTCGTCCCGTTCGATACCGTGACGATGACGTTTGAGGGCATCGTGCGCCGGCATCTCGAAGTCATGGTCGGCGCCGGTATTCTTGGCGGTGTGGTGTACTGGCTGATCGCGGGGCGCGGCGCTGGTGGGTGGCGGAGCGAACCGCCGCGACCCTGACGGGGCGGCTTTGCAGAATTGGGCGCTTCGGCTACACAGCCGCCATGAACCGCACCGGCCTTCTCATTGCACTCGGGTTGACGCTCGTTTTCGTGGGCGCGTTTGTTGTCTGCCCTGACCTCGACATGAGGATCGCAGCGTATTTCTACGATGCGGGCACCCGGCATTTTCCGATGTCGGAGGTGACGTGGGCGACGATCGCGCGCCGCGGCGCGATGTGGGTGGCATGGGCGTTCGTGCTGCCGTCCATCATTGCGGTGGTGGTGAAGCTGTTTCGCCCGATCAATCCGCTGATGATCCGCGGCCGCACGGCGCTGTTTCTGCTCTCGACCATCCTACTCTCGGCGGTGTTTCTGTCGAACGTGGCGTTCAAGAGCCATTGGGGCCGGCCGCGGCCGGTGCATGTGGTGGAGTTCAACGGCAAGGATCAGTTCGTGCCGTGGTGGGATTGGCGCGGCACCTGTCCGAAGAACTGCTCGTTCTTCTCCGGTGAGGGAGCGACCGCGTTCTGGACCTACGCTCCGGCGGCGCTCGCACCTCCGCAATGGCGTCCGCTTGCCTACGTCGGCGCCACCGCGTTCGGCCTCGCCACCGGCGGCCTGCGGATGGCTTTCGGCGGGCATTTCGCGAGCGATGTGATCGTCTCGGGTCTCGTGTCGTTTCTGGTGGTCTGGCTCGTCTATGCTTTGATCTATCGCTGGCCGCGGACGAAGCTGACGGACGAGGATGTCGATGCCTGGCTGACGCGCCTGGCCTGGCCGGGCTATCGATGGCGGCAGAAGAAGCTGTGGGGCCTTGAGGTCGGGCCCTCGCCGCATATCAGGCCGGGAGAGAAAACCGGAAGCCAGACGTCGTCATCCTGAGCCGCTATTTGCGCCGGGGCGACCAGAAAAGCCGTTGTCGGCGGCCTTCCCATCATCCCGCAATCTTTCTATAGACAACTGATCTGATCCCGGCGGCGGCGTGATCCAATCCGTCAGTCGCCAATCAACGCGTTCCGTCCGCTGCGCGATTTGTCGTCGCGCATCCAACCCGCCAAACGAAATTGCCTGAATGGACGTTCGATGAGTACGATTCTGAAGAGCCTTCCCAAAGGAGAAAATGTCGGCATCGCTTTCTCGGGCGGGCTTGATACCAGCGCGGCACTGCTGTGGATGAAGCAGAAGGGCGCGCGCGTCTTCGCCTATACCGCCAATCTCGGCCAACCCGACGAAGCCGACTACGACGAGATTCCACGTAAAGCGCTCGAATTCGGCGCCGAGAAGGCGCGCCTCGTGGATTGCCGCACGCAACTGGTTCACGAAGGCATCGCCGCGATTCAATCGGGTGCCTTCCACGTCTCGACCGGCGGCATCGCCTACTTCAACACCACGCCGCTCGGCCGTGCCGTGACTGGCACGATGCTGGTCTCGGCGATGAAGGAAGACGGCGTCAACATCTGGGGCGACGGCTCGACCTACAAAGGCAACGACATCGAGCGGTTCTATCGCTACGGGCTGCTGACCAATCCGGAGCTGCGGATCTACAAGCCCTGGCTTGACCAGCAGTTCATCGACGAACTGGGCGGCCGCGCGGAAATGTCGGCGTTCATGACCGCCCACGGTTTTGCTTACAAGATGAGCGCCGAGAAGGCGTATTCGACCGACAGCAATATCCTCGGCGCCACGCATGAGGCCAAGGATCTCGAACACCTCGACAGCGGCATCAAGATCGTCAACCCGATCATGGGTGTGCCGTTCTGGCGCGACGATTGCGCCGTGAAGGCCGAAAAGGTTTCGGTGCGTTTCGAGGAAGGTCAGCCCGTTGCGCTGAACGGCCAGACCTTCACCGATCCGGTCGCGCTGTTCCTCGAGGCCAATACCATCGGCGGCCGGCACGGCCTTGGCATGAGCGACCAGATCGAGAACCGCATCATCGAGGCGAAGAGCCGCGGCATCTATGAGGCGCCGGCCATGGCGCTGCTTCACATCGCCTATGAACGTCTCGTCACCGGCATCCACAACGAAGACACCATCGAGCAATACCGGATCAGCGGCATGCGTCTCGGCCGTTTGCTCTATCAGGGGCGCTGGTTCGATTCCCAAGCCTTGATGCTGCGCGAAACGGCGCAGCGTTGGGTGGCGCGCGCGATCACCGGCGAGGTGACGTTAGAGCTGCGCCGCGGCAATGACTACTCGATCCTCAACACCGAGAGCCCGAATCTGACTTATGCGCCGGAGCGGCTCAGCATGGAGAAGGTTGAGGATGCAGCGTTCACGCCGGGCGATCGCATCGGCCAGTTGACCATGCGCAACCTCGATATTTCCGATACGCGCCGCAAGCTCAATCTCTACACGCAGACGGGCCTGCTGTCGGCCGAGCAGGGCTCTCACATTCCCCGGCTCGATAACGACAAGAGCTGAGATGCATCAGGCCAACTCAAGCGGAGGCTAAGGCTTAAGCGGCCTACCAAGGATCGTCATGCGCGAGCTTGACCCGCGCATCCATCTTCAAGAAATCGTTTTTAGTGATGGATCACCGGGTTAAGCCCGGTGATGACAATCGTAATTGCTGAGAGATCACCCGCGATCTCGCCTTACGCTGTGATGCGCAAACAAAAACGGCCGGGACATTGTCCCGGCCGTTTTCATTTTAAATGCGTGTGGCCTCAGCGCGGGGCGGCGTTGGCCTCGCCGCCATTGAGCAGTGGCGTAATGTTACGCACCGTGACGCGGCGGTTGCGGCGCTCCGCTCCGTCGGTTGCAACCTTGAGGTACTGCTCGCCATAGCCTTGCGAGGTCAGGTTCTCCGGCGGCACGCCGAACTGCTGGGTGAGCAATTCCGCTGCCGATTCCGCGCGACGGTCCGACAGCGACAGATTGTCGACGTCGGAGCCCACCGCATCGGTGTGGCCCTCGATCAGGAACACCGTCTGCGGGTTGCGCTGGATCGCGCGGTTCATGCCGTCGGCGATCACCTGCAGCTTCGCAGCCTGATCCGGCGGAATGTCCCACGAACCGGTCTCGAAGTTGATGGTGTCGAGATCGATGCTCGGCATGCGCTGGCGCACCGAGGGGCTGTAGCGGATTTCATCGAGCGAATAAGGCCGCTCGAGGCGATCCACCGGCGGGGCGATCAATGTATCGTAGATCAGATCCGGCGGCGCGCCGTCGGCCTCGACGATGTAGCGGTTCTGCGGAATGCGCAGTGTCGGAGGCGGCAGCGAGACGAAGTAGCCGCCGATCGCACCCGCGACCACACCGGCAGCAACGCCCGCGCCGAAGCCCGGTCCGCCGTGCCGCCTGTTGTCGATGATGATCACCTCGCGTCCGTCCGGGCCACGGCGGCTGCGCCGCAGCAGGCCGCCGCGCTCGTCGTTGATGGTGATGATCTGCGAACCGTCGGGCCGCACCACGACGGTGCGCGTTTCGTTGCCGTGCTTGTCGACGCGCACGTCACGCGCGCCATAGCGGAAGCGATCCACATCGTTGTGCCGGATGAACGACTGACCGTTCGGATCGCGCACGATCACGCGGCCCGGCTCGGTGATGATGGTGCGTCCGCCTTCAGTGCGCTCCTGACGCTTGCCGCGGAAGTCGTCGATCTTCCCACGGTGCGAGGTCGCGTCCCGGGCCGGCAATGGCGTGGTTGCAGTCGGTGCAGGCGGCGGCGGCAAGGGTGCGGCGACGGGCGCCTGTGCCGGGGCAGCCGGCGTACCGGCGGGCATGCCGGGCGGTGGGCCGCGCCGCTCGGTGCGCGGGCTGGTGGCGCCGGGGGCTGCAGGTGCGGTCGGTGCTGCGTTGGGAGCAGCGTTTGGTGCCGCACCCGGTGCTGCATTAGGAGCGGGAGGTGTGGCGCCCGGCGCAGCCTTCGGTGCAGCCGCGGGCGCGCCATTCGGGGGCGTCTGGGTGGTGGGCGGTGGAGCGCCACCGGGCCGTGCATTCGGCGCCGGAGCGTTCGGGGCGGCGGCCGGAGGCGTTGGTGCCGGGGCCTTGGTGCCGGGCGGTGTTGCCGGTGCACGTTGCGGCGTCACATCACGCGCACCCGGTGCAATCGGCTGGGCGCTCGGCGAACGCTGAGGAGCGGCCGGAGGCTCGGCACCCTTTGGAGCGCCGGCAGGGGGAGTCGGCCGGGCAGGCGCGCCGGGCGGCTGAGCCTGCGGCGGTGTGCCAGGGCGCGGCGGTGTTGCGCCGTGGGGTGCACCGGCCGGCGGCGCAGGGCGTGCCGCAGGAGGCTGCGGAGGAGCGGCCTTCGGTGCTGCAGGCGGTGCCGCTTTCGGAGGCGCTGGAGGAGCCGCCTTGGGTGCCATCGGCGGCGGAGCAGCCTTCGGGGCCATCGGCGGAGGAGCAGCTTTCGGCGCCATTGGCGGCGGCGCTTTCGGACGGGCCTTGTCCTGCTGCGCCTTCTGCTGATCGGGTGTGGCTTGCGCCATCAGGAATGAAGCGGGCTCGGCGTTGGCAAATTGCGAAAAGGAAAATGCAGCGGTCGCGAGCAATATCAATCTCAGTTTCTTCATGTCGTTTCCTGGTGGTTGAGCCATCGGGTGATTCTGTAACGCAGGAGAATGCTACGTCATGGAACAATGGACTGATAATGGTGAGGCGGGAGTGTGGCAGCGCTCCTTGAGAAGCGAATTATTTTGCCGCGAAAAACGAATCGCGAGCGTGAATATTCATTCATCGCTCGCGTGAGCGCACGCTGTATCGCATCGGTTGCAGACACAACGATGTCATGGCGTTTGGTCATGCAATGGGGGTGGTGAGGAAGGTCCGGGCGGTCCGCGATCGGGAAGTTCGTCAGGCGTCGAGCCCGGTAGTTCTTGCGGTGTCGGTGGATTTCCCGGCTCCTTCATCGGCGGTGGTATATCCGGTCGCGGATTCCCGGGCGGGTCCTCGCGCGGCGGCGTGGTCGGCGTTCCGGGCGTCGGTGGCGGCACTTCCGGTGGGTCGCGTTGCGGCGCGCGCGGCTCTGTCGCCATTCGAATCTCCCTTGAATCTGCTCGAACAACTAATGTGACCGTAGTGTGTTCCGCAGACGGGCGTGAAACGGTGCTATCGTCTGCACGCGTTGGTGCTGTGAGACCATGCATCACGTTCAATCGCGGGGGAGATTCAATGCCGCTTGCTTACTGGTGCGTGCTGGTGGCCGCGCTGCTGCCGATTTTCTGGGCCGGTTACGCGAAGGCGGGCGGCCGCGTGGACAATCACTGCCCGCGTGAATCGATCGACAGCCTGCCGCCGCAATATCGGCGTGCCTATGCTGCACACACCAATGCTTACGAGAATTTTCCGTTCTTCGCCGCCGCCGTGATCATCGCGGTGACGCAAGGCGTGCCGCTTGCGACGATCAACACGCTCGCGGCCGCCTACCTCGCACTGCGCGTGGTGCACGGCATTCTGTATGTCGGGAATCTTTCGACCGCGCGCTCGATCGTCTACGGTCTTGCGCTGCTCGCCAACATCGCGATCTTCGTGCTGCCGGCGTTCGGCTGAGTGACGAGGCGCGTCAGACCTGCCGCTCGACCAGCTTGCGCTTGAGATCGGCAATCGCCTTGGAGGGATTCAATCCCTTCGGGCACGCCTTGGTGCAGTTCATGATGGTGTGGCAGCGATAAAGCCGGAACGGGTCCTCGAGATTGTCGAGCCGCTCGCCGGTTGCTTCGTCGCGCGAATCCTTCACCCAGCGATCGGCGGCAAGCAGCGCGGCCGGGCCCAGGAAGCGATCGCTATTCCACCAGTAGCTCGGGCATGAGGTCGAGCAGCAGGCGCACAGGATGCATTCGTAGAGGCCGTCGAGTTCGCGGCGCTCCTCGATCGACTGCCGCCATTCCTTCTGCGGCGTCGCAGTCGTGGTGTGCAGCCACGGCTCGATCGAAGCGTACTGCGCATAGAAGTTGGTGAGGTCGGGGACGAGATCCTTCACCACCGGCTGATGCGGCAGTGGCCGGATCGTGATCGGCCCGCTCGCGACGTCACTTGCTGCGCAGGTGCAGGCAAGCGTGTTCTGGCCGTCGATGTTCATCGCGCAGGAGCCGCAGACGCCTTCGCGGCAGGAGCGGCGGAAGGTCAGCGTCGGATCGATGTGATTCTTGATCCAGATCAGTCCATCGAGGATCATCGGGCCGCAATCGGCGGTGTTGACGTAATAGGTGTCGATGCGCGGGTTCTGGTTGTCGTCGGGCGACCAGCGATAGATGTGATATTCGCGCGTCTCGGTGGCGCCTTCGGGCTTCGGCCATGTCTTGCCGCTCGAGATGGTGGAGTTTTTCGGCAGCGCGAATTCAACCATGACGGAAAGCCTTCTGTCTCCTGTATGTCGCTGCCGGATCGCTCCGGCCGCCCATCGCGGGATGGATGCGCGGAGGGCCGCGCATGACGATTTAGCTTGTCAGTACACGCGCGCCTTCGGCGGGATGTACTGAATGTCGTTGGTCATCGTGTAGCTGTGCACCGGGCGGTAATCGATCGTGGTGTTGGCCTTGGGGTCGATCCACGCCAGCGTGTGCTTCATCCAGTTCTTGTCGTCGCGCTCCGGGAAATCCTCGCGCGCATGCGCGCCGCGGCTCTCGGTGCGGTTGACAGCGGATTCCATCGTCACCACCGCCTGAATGATGAGGTTGTCGAATTCGAGAGTCTCGACGAGATCGGTGTTCCAGATCAGCGAGCGGTCGGTGACGCTGATGTCGGTGAGTCCGCTGTGGACCTTGTGGATCAGGTCCTTGCCCTCGTGCAGCACTTCGCCGGTGCGGAACACCGCGCAGTTGTTCTGCATCACGCGCTGCATGGAATCGCGCAGCTTTGCGGTCGGCGTGCCGCCGGAGGCGTAACGGAAGTGGTCGAGACGGGCGAGGGCCTTCTCGGCGGAATCGGCGGGCAACTCCGGCTGCTTGCCGTTCGGCGTGAGCTTCTCGGCGCAGCGCAGCGCCGCCGAGCGGCCGAACACGACGAGATCGATCAGCGAGTTCGAGCCGAGGCGGTTCGCGCCATGCACGGAGACGCAGGCGGCTTCGCCGACCGCCATCAGGCCGGGCACCACGGCGTCGTCGTCGCCGCGCTTCTTCACAACCACTTCGCCGTGGAAGTTGGTCGGGATGCCGCCCATGTTGTAGTGCACCGTCGGCAGCACCGGGATCGGTTCGCGGGTGACGTCGACGCCTGCGAAAATGCGCGCCGATTCCGAGATGCCCGGCAACCGGTCGTGCAGCACTGCCGGATCGAGATGATCGAGGTGCAGGAACATATGGTCCTTGCGCTTGCCGACACCGCGGCCTTCGCGAATCTCGATGGTCATCGCACGCGAGACGACGTCGCGCGAGGCGAGGTCCTTGGCGGAGGGCGCATAGCGCTCCATGAAGCGTTCGCCCTCGGCATTGACGAGATAGCCGCCTTCGCCGCGTGCGCCTTCGGTGATGAGGCAGCCTGCGGGAAAGATGCCGGTCGGATGGAATTGCACGAACTCCATGTCCTGCAGCGGCAGACCCGCGCGTAGCACCATGCCGCCGCCGTCGCCGGTGCAGGTGTGTGCCGAGGTGCAGGAGAGATAGGCGCGGCCATAGCCGCCAGTTGCGAGAATGGTGGTCTGGGCGCGGAAACGATGCAGCGTGCCGTCGTCGAGCTTGAGCGCGATCGCGCCGCGGCAGACGCCCTGATCGTCCATGATGAGATCGATGGCGAAGAACTCGATGAAGAACTCCGCCGAGTGGCGCACCGCCTGGCCATACATCGTATGCAGCATGGCGTGGCCGGTGCGGTCGGCAGCGGCGCAGGTGCGTTGCGCCTGGCCCTTGCCGTAGTCGCGGGTCATGCCGCCGAACGGGCGCTGGAAGATCTTGCCGTCTTCGGTGCGGGAGAACGGCACGCCCCAATGCTCGAGTTCGTAGACGGCTTCGGGTGCGTTGCGCACCATGTATTCGATGCAGTCCTGATCGCCGAGCCAGTCCGACCCCTTCACGGTGTCGTACATGTGCCAGCGCCAGTCATCCGGATGCATGTTGCCGAGCGAAGCGGAGATGCCGCCCTGCGCCGCGACAGTGTGCGAGCGGGTCGGAAACACCTTTGTGATGCAGGCCGTGCGCAAACCCGCTTCCGAGCAGCCGACCACGGCGCGCAAGCCCGCACCGCCCGCGCCGACCACGACGACATCGTAGGTGTGGTCCTCGATCGGATAGGCGGGCCCTGCCGCAGCCTTGCCGTTGGATGCCATCGCTTAACTCCCGACCGACAGCTTGAAGATCGCGTAGATCGAGGCGAGCCCGACAGCGAACGAGAAGAAATTATTGGCGAGGATCGCGGAGATCTTGGCCGCTTCGCTGTGCACGTAATCCTCGATCACGACCTGCACGCCGATCTTCATGTGCACGCAGCCGGCGATGATGAAGAGCGTGAGGAGGATGGCGACGACAGGTGAGCCGAGAAGCGCCTGCGCCGAGGCCTGATCGCGCCCGACCAGCATGATGACGATCACCGCGACCGGGATCATCAGCAGCGCCATCGCAACCGCGGTGAGGCGCTGGCGGAAGAAATCGGAGGTGCCGCCATGAGCCGCGCCGAGGCGGCGCACATTGGCGAGCGGCGTGCGCATCGAAACGTTTTTGTCGGTGCGGGAACTCATCGGCCGGCTCCGAAGTAACAGGCGATCGCCCATACGGCGATGGTGGCGAGCACGCCGCCGATGAGAGCGCCGCGGGTCATGCCCTCACGCGGGCCGGGCGCATAGCCGTGGCCGGTGTCCCAGACGAGATAGCGAAGCCCGCTCAGCGCATGATGCATCAGTGACCAGGTGAACCCGAAGATAGCGATGCGGCCGATCCAGCTCGTCGCGAAGGCCTCGAAGCAGGCATAGGCCGCCGGGCTCGAGGCGGTGGCGATCAGCCCCCATGCCATCAGCAGCGTGCCGCCATAGAGCGCGATCCCCGTGGCGCGGTGGATGAGCGACATCGCCATCGTCAGCGTCCACCGATAGGTCAGGAAGGGCGAAAGCGGACGGTCAGTCTGTGGAGCCATCGGCAATTTTTCGACACTTGCAGCGAAGGATGTTCTTCGCGTCCGGGGTTAGAGAATTTCTATTTACGAAGAGCAAAGAATGAGCGCAACGCGAAACTAGTATAATGTGAAATTCTAATTCAGAACTTAAGAGTGCCTATTTTCTATGTATTTCATATGCCAGCGTCGATTTTCAGGCGTTAGAAATGATATTTGATTCATATCATAGCGGACGCCGTTCGGTTTGTACTTCGCCAGCGCGAAATACGGTGTTTTAGGTCGGTGAGGCGGCATTTCCGGCTGCACGATGAGTCGCTTCCGGGAAAACATCCCGCACAAGGGAAGGTGATTGGTGAGATGCACCTGCGCTTTCTACAACCCAAAGCATATTGCTGCGCGGCGAGCGCAGAGCTGCCCTGCCAACAAGGTCCGCGCGAATTCGCTGCGGCCCGGAAGGCAGGCGTGGCATTTTAGCGTAAGCGTGTCCGATCAGACTCGGCGCGAATCGCGAGTCGGAGATCGGGGGACGAGAATATGGCGGCGTTGAATATGGGCGAGCTCATTGAGCTCGTGGCGCTCCTTTTGCTCGTCGGCGCGATCGCGGGATTCTTTGCCGGCTTGTTCGGCATCGGCGGCGGTGCCGTTCTGGTGCCGGTGCTGTACGAATGCTTTCGTGTCGCCGGCGTGCCGCTCGAGGCGCGCATGCCGCTCTGCATCGGCACATCGCTTGCGATCATCATTCCGACCGCGATCCGATCCTATCGCTCACATCTGGCGCGCGGCAGCGTCGATCGTGAGGTGCTGCGGCGATGGGCGATTCCCATTCTTGTGGGCGTGATCGGTGGCTCGCTGATTGCGCGCTACGCCCCCGAGCGCGTGTTCAAGTATGTGTTCGTCGTCGTCGCCTGGTCGGCTGCGGCACGCCTGCTGTTCGGCAAGGACACCTGGCGATTCGGCAATGACCTGCCGAAGAATCCGCTGATGGCGATCTACGGCTTCATTGTCGGGCTGCTCTCGACGCTGATGGGAATCGGCGGCGGGGTGTTCTCGAATCTTCTGATGACGTTCTACGGCCGGCCGATCCATCAATCGATTGCGACTTCGGCGGGGCTTGCCGTGTTGATCTCGCTGCCCGGCGCGATCGGCTACGTCTATGCCGGCTGGCCGGTGCATGAGCGCTTTCCGGATGTGCTCGCGCTGCAAATGCCGTTCGCGCTCGGCTATGTATCAGTAATCGGCGCGCTGTTGGTGATACCGGCAAGCCTTCTGGTGGCGCCGTTCGGCGTGCGTGTTGCGCATGCGATGTCGAAGCGTGCGCTGGAAATCTCGTTCGCAATCTATCTGCTGACGATGGGTGCCCGCTTCGTGGTCGCCCTCGTCTATGCGTGAACGCCACTGCGTAACGGCGGCCGGTGAGCGAGGCTATTTCGCGCCGGTGTAGAGCGTGGCGTAGGTGTCGCGCAGAATGTTCTTCTGCACCTTGCCCATGGTGTTGCGCGGCAGTTCATTGATGAACAGCACGCGCTTCGGCAGCTTGAACTTCGCAAGCCGCCCGTCGAGCGCGTGCAGGATGGCGGCTTCGTCGAGCTTCGCCGTCTTGTCCGGCACCACGACGGCGGTCACGCCTTCGCCGAAATCGGCATGCGGCACGCCGATCACCGCGCTTTCGACAACGCCGGGAATGGCGTCGATCTCGCTCTCGATCTCTTTCGGATAGACGTTGAAGCCGCCCGAAATGACGAGGTCCTTGCCGCGGCCGATGATGTGAACGTAGCCGCGCGGATCGATCTTGCCGAGGTCGCCGGTGATGAAGAAGCCATCCTCGCGGAATTCGGTCTTGGTTTTCTCCGGCATCCGCCAGTAGCCCTTGAACACGTTCGGGCCTTTGACTTCCAGCATGCCGATCTCGTCGCGGGCGAGTTCGCGTCCGGTCTCGGGGTCGGTCACGCGCATGGTGACACCGGGCAACGGGAAGCCGACCGCGCCGGGCACGCGATCGCCATCGTAGGGGTTCGACGTGCTCATGTTGGTTTCGGTCATGCCGTAACGCTCGAGCACGGCGTGGCCGGTACGGGCCGACCACTCACGATGCGTCTCGGCGAGAAGCGGCGCGGAGCCGGAAATGAACAGCCGCATGTGCGAGGCCGCTTCTTTCGTCAGTCGCGGGTTCTGCAGCAGCCGGACGTAGAAAGTCGGCACGCCCATCAGCACGGTCGAACGCGGCATCAGATCGATGATGCGGTCGGTGTCGAGCTTCTTCAGGAAGATCATCGTGGCGCCGGAGAACAGGCAGACGTTGATCGCCACGAACAGCCCGTGGGTGTGATAGATCGGCAGCGCGTGGATCAGCACATCCTTGTCGGTGAAGTGCCAGATCTCGACCAGCGACAGCGAGTTGGACGCGAGGTTGTCGTGGGTCAGCATCGCGCCCTTCGAGCGACCGGTGGTGCCCGAGGTATAGAGGATCGCGGCGAGATCCGAGCCCTCGCGCTGGACGGTTGTGAAACTGTCGGCGCTTTTGGTGGCGCCGTCTGCGAGCGAACCGCGGCCTTCGCTGTCGAGCGTCTCGACGCGCGCACCGATCGGCTGCGCGATCTTGGCGATGCCTTCCGCCTTGGACGGGTCGCAGACGATCAGCGCCGGTTCGGCGTCGCCGAAAAAGTAGTCGAGCTCGTTGAGCGTGTAGGCGGTGTTGAGCGGGAGGAAGATCGCGCCCGCGCGCACGGTCGCGAGATAGAGCATCACCGCGGCGGTTGATTTCTCCACCTGTACCGCGACACGATCGCCGGTCTTGACGCCGCAGGCCGTGAGATAATTCGCATAGCGCGCCGCCTGCGCGTCGAGTTCGCGATAGCTGATCGGCGTGCCGCCATCGGGCTCGATCGCCGTCTTGAGCGGCTCCTTCATATCGTTGAACAGGCGGGCGTAGAGATTGGCGTTGGCGGGCGTTGGCTTGGCGGGCGTTGTCATGGGCTGATCCAGCATCAAAGGTGTTTTGGCTTTACCAAAGCCGCGCCGCACAATGCAATTCATACGAAGGCGGAGGCAGCGCGGCGGCGGCTATTCAGGCATCATGGGTGCTTTCCGGGAGCAGAGTGGCTGCGGCTGAAGGGAAGCGCGCGCTGGAACAGGCTCACCAGCGCACCGAGGGCGAGCGCACCGGCCGAGACCGCAAGCGCTGCGGACAGCGTGCCGGTCAAGTCCGTGATCGCGCCGGTGATGATCGGGCCGAGAATCTGCCCGATGCTGAAGATGATGGTGATGATCGCAATCACCCGCGGCCACGCCGGCTCGGGATAATTGAAGCGTGCAAAGGCGGTGGTCGCAATCGTGGTGGCAAGAAAGCCGTTGCCGAATACGAGCGCTGACAGCGCATAGATGATTGGCGAGGAGCCTGCGAGCGGCAGCGCCGCGCCGATCGCGGTGAGGCCGATCATCAGCGCCATGGCGACACCGCTGCGTCCGCGCGCCATCAATCCGCGCCAGATCCATGGCGCGCTGATGCCGCCAAGGCCGATCAGGCACCAGAACGCGCTTTGCGCTGCCGCACCGCCGCCATCGTCGCGGATATAGGCGATCATGAAGGTGAGATAGGCGATGTAGCCTGCGCCGTAGAGGAAGTAGCCGGCGAGATAGGGCACGATCGGCCACACCGAGGATTCCTGCCCGCTTGTGCCGACGCTGACCGGATGCAGCTTGATGCGCACGAGCGGCACCGCGAGCACCGTGGAGATCGCTGTCAGCACCAGCCACACGATCCACCACGAGCCTTGGCCTAGCCCCTGCAGGATGAATGGCGAGATCGAACCGGAGATGATGAGCCCCATCGCCGGGCCGTTGTAGAACAGCCCGATTAGCAGCGCGGCGCGCATCGGATGCATCTGCGCGATCGAGGCGGCGAGCGCGCTGCCGCAGACCAGCGCGAATGCGCCGCCGACGCCCGACAGCACCCGCGCGAACCCGAACGGAATCGGCGCGCCCGAGATCGAACTCAGGACCAGCGAGGCGAGGCACATCGCCAGACCGAGATGGACGGCCCGCAGCAGCCCGATCCGCTTTGCGAGTGGGGCCGCGAGCAGCGCGCCCGCGAGATAGCCGGCGGCGTTGATGGTGTTCATCGCGCCAGCCGTGGCGTACGACCAGTCAAGCGAGTCGCGCATATCAGGCAGAACCAGCGAGTAGGCGAAACGGCAGATTCCGAGCCCGACCGCGGGGCCGATGGCGAGCGTCAGAATGGCAAAAGCGGGCCGCCGGTCGGCGATGGTGGGGGCGGATTGGGGCATGTAAACCGTTCAGGGAGCCCTGCGAATACGGGCGTTCGGGCGATGCGGCTTGCAAAAGGCGGGCAGGGATTTTAGCAAGGCCGCACGCCTCACATAGACCGCCAACCAGCGACAGGACAATTCTACTATGACACCGCAGAAATTATTGCTTCTCCCCGGCGACGGCATCGGCCCCGAGGTGATGGGAGAGGTCCAGCGCCTGATCGACTGGCTGAACGCGCAGGGGCTGACGCAGTTCGAGACCGAGACCGGTCTCGTCGGCGGTTGTGCCTACGATGCCGACAAGGTTGCGATCACCGATGCCACGGTCGCGAAGGCGAAGGCTGCCGATGCGATCCTGCTCGGTGCGGTCGGCGGCCCGAAATGGGACCCGGTGCCGTTCGACGTGCGCCCTGAGGCGGGCCTGCTGCGTCTGCGCAAGGATCTTGAACTGTTCGCCAATCTGCGCCCGGCGATCTGCTATCCGGCGTTGGCCGAGGCCTCGAGCCTGAAGCGGGAGATCATCGAGGGCCTCGATATCGTCATCGTGCGCGAGCTCACCGGCGGCGTTTATTTCGGCGAGCCGAAGGAAATCACCGATCTTGGCAACGGCCAGAAGCGCGCCGTCGATACCCAGGTCTACGAGACCTATGAGATCGAGCGCATCGCCCGTGTCGCCTTCGAGTTGGCCCGCAAGCGCGGCAACAAGGTGACCTCGATGGAGAAGCGCAACGTCATGAAGAGCGGCGTGCTTTGGAACGAGGTCGTCACCCGTGTTCACGCCAACGAATACAAGGACGTGAAGCTCGAGCACCAGCTCGCCGATTCCGGCGGCATGCAGCTCGTGCGCAACCCCAAGCAGTTCGACGTCATCGTCACCGATAACCTGTTCGGCGACGTGCTGTCCGATATCGCCGCGATGCTGACCGGCTCGCTCGGCATGCTGCCGTCCGCTTCGCTCGGTGCGGCGGATGCCAAGACCGGCAAGCGCAAGGCACTCTACGAGCCCGTGCATGGCTCCGCGCCGGATATCGCCGGCAAGGGCCTCGCCAACCCGGTGGCGATGCTCGCCTCGTTCGCGATGGCGCTGCGCTACTCGTTCGACATGGGCAAGCTCGCCGACACCATCGAGAAGGCGATCGCCAACGTCCTCGACAAAGGCGTCCGCACCGGCGACATCGCACCTGCCGGCACCAAGAGCGTCTCGACCTCGCAGATGGGCGAGGCGGTGCTCAAGGAAGTGCAGGCGCTGCACGGCTGATCGCCGGACGCGCTGTTAGAGTGAGAGTTTTGGTTTAGATGGAATCATCCACTCGTCATGCCCGGCTTTATGCCGGGCATCCACGTCTTAGAGATTTCGATTTCAGAGAAGAAAGACGTGGATGGCCGGGACAAGCCCGGCCATGACGGGCAGTCTATTTCCGTCAAAACAAAAAATGCCCGGCGCGAGCCGGGCATTTTTGCTGAATAAGACTGTTCGGGGCGGCCGCAGGCCGCCGCAAAATCAGTAGAGCGGGAACGGCATCGGATAGCCGCCGAGATCGTAATTGTCGGAGAGCGGGTTGCGGCCGACATTGGTCCGGTCGATCGAGCGGCCGAAATGGTAGCCGGGCGCCAGCGCGTAGTCGTTGAACTTGCGGTCGCCGGGCAGCACTTCGGTGCCGCCATCGAGCCAGGAGCGGCGGCTGATGTAAACGCGGGTGCGCGGGCCGGCCTGGTAGGAATAATTGGCGCCACGGCCATCACGGTACACGGTGTCGCTCCGCTTCTTCGGCGCGGCCTCGGCCGCGACCACGCTGAAGCTCAGTGCGGCTGCGGTTGCCGCCGCCAGCGCGACCGCCATGGCGTTGGTGCGCAACATTTTCAAAACCATCGTGCCCTCGTGATTCCAGATTTGGAGGACAATTTACCTGTTCCGGGGTCGCCGCCACAAGGTGAATTGGGCCACAGTCGGAGTAATAACGGCCCCGCCTCGGAAAATGTTTCAGGGGCGGGCGGTTGGCCGCCGGATACCTATATCGGGTGGGCCGGGCCCGGCCGGGCGTTCTGCGGGGCCGGGAAAGGCCCAAAGGGCGCTTGGCGTTGTCTTGATGGTATTTTTCGCCTAGAAGCGCGGCGTCTTCCTTCTGTCGCGCCTCGGGCGCGGAAGCACTGTTTTGGAGAGTGAAATGGGTTTCAAGGTCGCCTGCGTGGGAGCCACCGGCAATGTGGGCCGGGAAATGCTCAACATCCTGGACGAACGCGCTTTTCCGGCTGACGAGGTCGTGGCGCTGGCGTCGCGCCGCAGCCAGGGCACGGAAGTGTCGTTCGGCGACCGCACCCTGAAAGTCAAAGCGCTGGAGAATTACGATTTCAGCGACGTCGATATCTGCCTGATGTCGGCGGGCGGTTCGGTGTCGAAGGAATGGTCGCCGAAGATCGCGGCGCAGGGCGCGGTGGTGATCGATAACTCCTCCGCCTGGCGCTACGACGCCGACGTGCCGTTGATCGTGCCGGAAGTGAACGCCGATGCGGCCGCAGGCTTTACCAAGCGCAACATCATCGCCAACCCGAACTGCTCGACGGCGCAGCTCGTCGTGGCGCTGAAGCCGCTGCATGAGGCGGCGACGATCAAGCGCGTCGTGGTCTCGACCTATCAGTCGGTGTCGGGCGCGGGCAAGGACGGCATGGACGAATTGTTTTCGCAGACGAAGTCCGTCTACACCAACGACGATCTGGTCTCGAAGAAGTTTCCGAAGCGGATTGCGTTCAACGTCATCCCGCATATCGATGTCTTCATGGAGGACGGCTACACCAAGGAAGAGTGGAAGATGCTGGCCGAGACCAAGAAGATTCTCGACCCGAAGATCCATCTCACCGCGACCTGTGTGCGCGTGCCGGTGTTCATCGGCCATTCCGAGGCCGTGAACGTCGAATTCGAGAAGCCGATCACGGTCGAAGAGGCACGCGAGATTCTGCGCAAGGCGCCGGGCTGCCTCGTTATCGACAAGCATGAGCCGGGTGGCTACGCCACGCCTTACGAGGCGGCGGGTGAGGATGCGACCTATATCAGCCGCATCCGCGAGGACGCGACGGTGGAGAACGGGCTCGCGTTCTGGTGCGTGTCGGACAACCTGCGCAAGGGCGCGGCACTCAACGCCGTCCAGATTGCGGAAGTGCTGGTCAACCGCAAGCTGCTGCAGCCGAAGAAGCGGGCAGCCTGATCGCTTTCTGAATTGTTGTGCTGAACAAGCCGCCCTCGGGGCGGCTTGTTTTTTGGAAGCGTGATGCGCGCGGCTCTCAAGCTCGCGCGCGAATGTGCGCGCTCAGTTCGAGCGGCCGTGCAGCGAGTGCGGCAGCGCGCTCTCGTAGCCGACCGGCAGCGTCTGCGTCACGGTCTGGAATTCGCCGGTCGAGCGATCGAGGATCGACAGCGAGCCGTGGCTGACGCCGAAATAAGCGCCGTGAAGCTGCATCTTGCCGCGCTCGACCTGAATGCTGACGCAGGGGAAGGTCATCAGATTGTCGAGACTGGTCGCGACCGCCTTCTTCTCGATGCGGATGATGTAGTCCTGTTCGGACTCGCCGTTCCTGCGCGGCTCGCCGGTGACGACCGGTGATAGCAGCGACATCCACTTGCCGATGAAGTCGCTCGGCGACAGCGGCGCGGGCTGCTGCACCAACGCTTTAATGCCGCCGCACTGGGCATGGCCGAGCACGACGATGTGCTTGATGCGCAACACCTGCACCGCGAACTCCAGTGCGGAGGAGACGCCGTGCGCCTCACCGTCCGGCGCATAGGGCGGAACCAGGTTCGCGACGTTGCGGACGACGAACAACTCGCCCGGACCTGCGTCGAAGATCACTTCCGGCGAGACGCGCGAGTCGCAACAGCCGATCACCATGACTTCCGGCGACTGGCCGCTGTCAGCAAGTTCGTTATAGCGCGACTGTTCTGTCGGCAGACGATGGGCCGCAAAGGTGCGGTATCCGGAAATCAGCTGTTTCGGAAATCTCTCGGGCATGGTCACTCTCGGGTTATTTTTATTGGCTAACCACGATCCACTGCATCGGGCAAGGCTTTCCTCACTGTCCTGCCGGTGATACGGCTCCCGCAGCTATGTGTCTGGAGAATGCCAATGATCCGTCCGCGTCGCAGCGTGCTGTTCATGCCGGGATCGAATGCCCGCGCGCTTGAGAAGGCGCGCAGCCTGCCGGCCGATGGCGTGATCTTCGACCTCGAAGACTCGGTGGCGCCGGATGCAAAGCCTGCGGCGCGGGCGCAGATCGCGCAGGCGATGGCGCAAGGCGGTTTCGGTGGGCGTGAGCGCATCATCCGCACCAATGCCGTCGCGTCTGCCTTTTGGCAGGACGATAGCGCGCTGGTGGCGCAGGCGCGCCCCGATGCGTATCTGGTTCCCAAGGTGACGGGTCCGCAGGATATCGCGGCGATCGGTGCGCGGCTCGATGCGCTTGGCGCGGATTCGTCGATCAAGCTGTGGGTGATGATCGAGACGCCGCTCGCGGTGCTCAGCATCGCCGAGATCGCGGCCTGTGCCGGTGAAAAGGATGCGCGGCTTGCGGCGTTCGTGATCGGGCCGAACGATATCTCGCTCGACACCCGCATCCGCATGAAACCGGGACGCGCGGAGATGGTGTCGCTGTTTCTCAATTGCGTTATCGCGGCGCGCAGCTACGGCATCGAGATTCTCGACGGGCCCTACAGCGATTTCAGCGATGCCGGGGGTTTTGCCGCGGAGTGCGCGCAGGCGCGCGATCTCGGCTTCGATGGCAAGACGCTCATTCATCCGGCGCAGATCGAGGCGGCGAACCGCATCTTCAAGCCGACGGATGATGAGCTAGCTGAGGCACGCGGCATCATCGCCGCCTTCGCGCAGCCCGAAGCGGCAGGCAAGGGCGCAATCCGCCACGAGGGGCGAATGGTCGAGCGTCTGCACGCCGAGATGGCGCGCCGGACATTGGCGATGGCGGACGCGATCGCGAAGCTGGAGCAAGATACGACAAGAGCCTGACGTTTCCGTTCAGGCTCTGTCGCGATGCGATCTTTTACAGATTTGGCTTGGTGAGTGGCTTACAGCCACGGCCGCGCGACCTTCTCGCGCGCTTCGAAGGAGTCGATCGACGGCTTCTTCTGCATCGTGAGGCCGATATCGTCGAGGCCGTTCAGCAGGCAATGCTTGCGGAACGGGTCGATCTCGAAATTGATCACGCCGCCATCGGGGCCGCGGATTTCCTGCTTCTCGAGGTCGATCGTCAGCGTCGCATTGGCGCCGCGCTCGGCATCCTCGAACAGCTTGTCCAACTGCTCGTGAGTGACGCGGATCGGCAGCAGCCCGTTCTTGAACGAGTTGTTGTAGAAAATGTCGCCGAACGAGGTCGAGATCACGCAGCGGATGCCGAAATCGGCGAGCGCCCACGGCGCGTGCTCGCGGCTCGAACCACAACCGAAATTGTCGCCGGCGACGAGGATCTGGGCGTTGCGATAGGCCGGCTTGTTCAGCACGAAGTCGGGGTTCTCGCTGCCGTCTTCCTTGTAGCGCTGCTCGGAGAACAGCCCCTTGCCGAGGCCGGTGCGCTTGATCGTCTTCAGATACTGCTTCGGGATGATCATGTCGGTGTCGACATTGATGATCTTCAGGGGCGCAGCGACGCTGTTTACAACGGTGAATTTTTCCATCGTCAAAATCCGTTAGGGCCGCGGAGATGGGCCAAATTTGGAACGGTTCTTATCGTGAATAGCGGCTTTGGCAAAGGCCTGTTGCGCGCATGGCAGCTTGCGCGGCAAGCGAGGGTTATTGACGCAGGGGAGCCAATGGGAGACTTTTCCGCCTCTCGAAACGGGGCGGACGGAAATGCGGCATTCTTGGGCGAGCATGGCAGGGGGCATGGCGGGTGCGGTACTGGCCGCCATCTTTTCCGCAGGCCTGTTTTCCGTCACCCTTCTCTCTGTTGGCTCCGCAGCTGCGGAGCCGGCGCTTCAGGAACCCTCCTGGGTGGTGGCACAGGTCGCCTCTCGCCGGGGTGGAGAGGCCGTGGAGCCTGCCGAGGCGCGGAGACAGCGCGCCCGCAGGCCGGCCCGGGTTCACGTCTATACGCCTCGCGGGCCGGGGCCGAACTCGGTACGAATCTGCCATTCGCACTATGAGTACGAGCATCGCCCGAGCGGCACCGTGATCGTGCCGCGCGAGAATTGTTACTGGCAGGGTTAAGTACTCAAAAGTCTCGTACGTACGGTGGCTGCGGTCCTCACGGCACCGCCGATGCCACGCTATGGCCGCTATTCATTCAGGGTAAGTTCACGGTTTTCCTTCCAGGCTGGCCAGGAACTCCGGCTGGGCCGGGCAGCCTTGCAAAGGCTGCGTGACCTTTGCGGAGGGTATCCGCGTTTCCCTCACAAGGGGCGCGACAATCAACCGGCAGGCCTTTATCCGGCCTGTTTTTGAAACGATTGGAACAGTCCGGGTGCAACCGACAGGCCCATTGGCGGGTTGTGCTTTCGAGACAAACCGAAGGAGGATTTGATGACGTTGAATCTCCGGCCGCTGCTCGCCGCAGCAGCGATGGTCCTCGGCGCGGCGATGATCGCGCCGTCGGCGCAGGCGGCGGCGACCTCTCCGTCACCGGCCGCTGAGCAGGCGGTCCCTGCAGCGCAGACGATGACAGATGTCAGCGCGCAGCGCCGCTACCGTCGTTATCACCGCCGTTACTATCGGCCGCACTACTACCGGCCTTACGGCTACTATCGTCCGTACTACCGACCTTATTACGCGCCCTACTATCGTCCGTATTATCGCCCCTACGGCTATTACGGATACGGCCCGTATTACGGCCGCGGCCTTGGCTTCAGCTTCGGCTTCTAAAAGCTGAGAGAGCAGACTTCACAAAGCAAACGGGCGCCGCAGGGCGCCCGTTTTCGTTTGAAGCGATATGTTCTGCGAGAGGCGGTTACGCCGCCTTCCAGTCGCGGATGTCGACGAAGTGGCCGGCGATCGCCGCCGCCGCCGCCATTGCGGGCGAAACAAGATGCGTGCGGCCCTTGAAGCCCTGACGGCCCTCGAAGTTGCGGTTCGAGGTCGAGGCGCAACGCTCTTCCGGCGCGAGCTTGTCGGGGTTCATCGCAAGACACATCGAGCAGCCCGGTTCGCGCCACTCAAAGCCGGCCTTGATGAAGATCTTGTCGAGACCCTCGGCCTCAGCCTGCTCCTTCACGAGACCCGAGCCCGGCACCACCATCGCGTTGACGTGGCCGTTGACGGTGTGGCCGTTGATCACCTTCGCAGCCGCGCGCAGATCCTCGATGCGGCCGTTGGTGCACGAGCCGATGAAGACACGGTCGAGCTTGATGTCGGTGATCTTGGTGCCGGCGTTCAAGCCCATATAGGCGAGCGCGCGCTCCTTCGAGAGACGCTTCGCTTCGTCCTCGATCTTCGCCGGATCGGGCACGAAGCCCGCGACCGAGACGACGTCCTCGGGCGAAGTGCCCCAGGTGACGATCGGCGGCAGGTTTGCAGCGTCGAGCCGAATCTCGTGATCGAAATGGGCGTTGTCGTCGCTGCGCAGCGTGTCCCAGTAGCGTACGGCCTGCTCCCAGTTCGCCCCCTTCGGCGTCAGCGGACGGCCCTTCAGGAATTCATAGGCCTTCTCGTCGGGCGCGACGAGACCAGCGCGGGCACCGCCCTCGATCGACATGTTGCAGATCGTCATGCGACCTTCCATCGTCAGCGCACGGATCGCCTCGCCGGCGTACTCGAGCACATAGCCTGTGCCGCCCGCGGTGCCGATCTCGCCGATGATGGCGAGGATGATGTCCTTGGCGGTGACGCCGTCCGGCAGCTTGCCGTCGACGACGGCGCGCATGTTCTTCGCCTTCTTCTGGATCAGCGTCTGGGTCGCGAGTACGTGCTCGACTTCGGAGGTGCCGATGCCATGCGCAAGTGCGCCGAATGCGCCGTGCGTCGAGGTGTGGCTGTCGCCGCACACGATTGTGGTGCCAGGCAGCGTGAAGCCCTGCTCGGGACCGATGACGTGAACGATGCCCTGACGCTTGTCGAACTCGTTGAAATACTGCACGCCGAAATCGCGTGCGTTGGTGGCGAGCGCTGCGATCTGCTCGGCGCTTTCCGGATCGGGATTCGGCTTCGAGCGATCGGTCGTCGGCACGTTGTGATCGACCACGGCCAGCGTCTTCTCCGGCGCATGAACCTTGCGGCCGGCCACGCGAAGACCCTCGAACGCCTGCGGCGACGTCACTTCATGAACGAGATGCCGGTCGATGTAGAGGAGGCAGGTGCCGTCGGGCTGCTCATCAACCAGATGATCGTTCCAGATCTTGTCGTACAGCGTGGTCGGTTTGGCCATGTCGGTTTTCGCTTTACTCGGTTTCCGCTTTTCCGGGGGTCGGATGGCGTCCCATAGACGCCTGTTGCTGCTGGCTTTTTACTCGCATAACCGGCAGCGGGAAAGTATCCTCGTCATATAAGAACTGCATGGGGTTCCTCAATGTCTGCACGGCCGCCGGTCGCACCCTATCTCACGGTCACACCTGCGGCGGGGGCCATCGCCTTTTACGGCGCGGCTTTTGACGCCAAGCAGAAAGCCCTGATGCCGGCCCTCGACGGCCTGCGCATCATGCATTGCGAACTGGAAATCAACGGCGGCACGCTGTTCCTCTCCGACGCGTTCCCCGAATTCGGCAAGGCCCGCTCGCCGTTGCCGGGCGAGCCAGTGACGGCTTCGGTGAGCCTCGAATTCGCAACCTCCGAGGAGGTCGACGAAGTGTTTGCCCGCGCCACGAAACTCGGCGCAACCGGCGAGGTTACGCCGACCAATTCATTCTGGGGTACGCGCACCGCGATCGTGCGCGATCCGTTCGGCCATCGCTGGATCATGAACGGGCCGCTCACGACATAATCGTTGTCGTCACAGGTATAAAAAAGCCCCGGCAAACCGGGGCTTTTTTAACTCACGAAGCTGCGCGATTTACTCGGCAGCGGCAGCAGCCGTCGTCGTCTGGCGCTGATCCTGCTTCTCGACGATGCGGGCGGATTTGCCGCGACGGCCGCGCAGGTAATACAGCTTGGCGCGACGCACCTTGCCGCGACGCACGAGCTTGATCGAGTCGATCATCGGCGAATAGATCGGGAAGACGCGCTCGACGCCTTCGCCATAGGAAATCTTGCGCACGGTGAAGCTCTCGTTGATGCCACCGCCGTTGCGGCCGATGCAGACGCCTTCATAGGCCTGCACGCGGGTGCGGTCGCCTTCCTTCACCTTGACGTTGACGGTCACGGTGTCGCCCGGGCCGAAATCGGGAATGGTCTTCCCGGTGGCGAGCTTGTCGAGCTGCTCTTTCTCGAGCTCTTGAATGAGATTCATAGCAAAACTCCATCGGGCGGCGCGCCCGAAAGGGACTGCGCGAAATTCTTTATCCAGCACATGCACGGATTGGGCGCTCCTATACGCCAAACCGCAACCCTTGTCACCCGTCCGTCGTGTTTTTTGGTGCTCCCGGGGCCTGCCGGGCGGCCCAAAGGTCGGGACGGCGGGCCTTCGTCAGCGCCTCGGCCTGTGCCCGCCGCCAGGCCTCGACCCGGGCATGGTCGCCGGAGGTCAGAACCTCAGGAATTCCATGGCCTTCAAAGCTCTGGGGCCGGGTGTATTGCGGGTACTCCAGGAGTCCGTCGGAGAAACTTTCCTCGGTTCCCGAATCGAGCTTGCCCATGACGCCAGGCAGGAGCCGCACGCAGGCGTCGATCAGCACCATGGCCGCCAGCTCGCCGCCCGAAAGCACATAATCACCGATGGAAACCTCTTCGAGGCCCCGCGCATCGATCACCCGCTGGTCCACACCCTCGAACCGGCCGCAGACGATCAGCGGCCCGGGCCCCTCGACGAGTTCCCTGACCCGCTTCTGGGTCAATGGCCGACCGCGCGGGCTCATCAGCAGGTGGGGGCGGCGGGATTCTTGAGTTACCGCGTTTTCTTCACGCGAATCGGTTCCCACCTGGCTTGAAAATGCTCCGGCGTCGCACCCGGCGGCGTCAATGGCCGACGCGAGGACATCGGCGCGGAGCACCATGCCCGGTCCGCCGCCGGCGGGGGTGTCGTCGACGCTGCGGTGACGGTCGGTCGCGGAGGCGCGGATATCGCGGGCCTCGAGCTGCCAGATCCCGGATGCCAGCGCGCGCCCGGCAAGGCTGACGCCGAGCGGTCCCGGAAACATTTCCGGGAACAGCGTGAGGACGGTGGCGCGCCACATGGGTCGAATGTCAGTAGCCATAACTAGCCTGTCATTGCGAGGAGCAAAGCGACGAAGCAATCCAGTTAACGCTGGCCATTCTCGATTGCTTCGCTTCGCTCGCAATGACGAATTTAGTCATGACGGCTCGTCCTCGCCCTCGATCTCGCCTGGCAATTCGATCACGACATGTCCTGCCGCAAGATCGATGGTGGGCACGACCGCGTTGGTGAACGGCAGCAGCAGCGTCGGGCCGTTATTCGGCGCGATCTCGATAATATCGCCTGCGCCGAAATTATGGATGGCGATGATGGTGCCGATGCTCTTGCCTTGCGGATCGACGGCGGCAAGGCCGATCAGGTCGGCGTGATAGTACTCGCCCTCGTCGGTGTCGGGAAGCGCGTCACGCGACACGTAAAGCTCGATGCCATTGAGGCGCTCGGCATCGTCGCGATTGGCGACACCGTCGAGCGTGGCGACGAGATGATCCTTCGCCGCGCGGGCGCGCAGCACGGTGAACTGCTTCGCGCCGTCCCTGGTCGAGAGCGGGCCATAATGCAGCACCGCGAGCGGGTCTTCGGTGAACGGCCACAGCCTCACCTCGCCGCGCACACCGTGCGCGGCGCCAATTTTTGCAACGCAGATGCGCGCTGCCCGGCTCATTCAGGCTTTAAGCCTTGGCGGCGGCTTCGGCAGCGGCCTTGCGCTCCTTGCGCGGGACGGCCTTCTCGGGGTTGTTGCGCGGTGCACGCTTGGCAACGCCCGCGGCGTCGAGGAAGCGCATCACGCGATCGGACGGCTGTGCACCCTTGGCGAGCCAGGCCTTGACCTTGTCCATATCGAGCTTGAGGCGGGCTTCGTTGTCCTTCGGCAGCAGCGGATTGAAATAGCCGAGGCGTTCGATGAAGCGGCCGTCGCGAGGGAAGCGCGAGTCGGCGACGACGACGTGATAGACCGGGCGCTTCTTGGTGCCGGCGCGGGCGAGGCGAATGACGACTGACATGGTGGTCTCCGTTTAATAGTTCGATTTTGATCCGCCATTCCGGGATACGTGCGAAGCACGCAGACCCGGAATGGCGGTGTTGCTCAATCGAGATTCCGGGTTCGCTCGCATGGCTCGCGCCCCGGAATGACGACTTCATTTCTTCTTGCCGAGCCCGGGAAATCCGCCGAACGGAGGCTTCCCTAATCCCGGCAATATCGGTTTTCCGAGCGCGCCCAATCCCGAGGGCAGACCCGGAAAGTCTTTCGGCAATGACGGCATTCCGCCGGGGCCTTGCGGCAGCCCGTTCGGCATCTGGTCCTTCAATTGCTGAATCTGTTCGGGCGAGGGCATGCCCCCGCCAAAGCCCATCATGTTGGCAAGGCCGGCCATCGGTCCGCGTTTGCCTTGACCCATGGCCTTCATCATGTCGGCCATGCCACGATGCATTTTCAGAAGCTTGTTGACGTCCTCGACCCTGACGCCCGCGCCCGCGGCGATGCGCTTCTTGCGGCTTGCCTTGAGTAGATCGGGGCTCTTGCGCTCGGCGCGCGTCATGGAATCGATCACCGCCATCTGCCGCTTGATAACCTTGTCATCGAGATTGGCGGCGGCGAGCTGGTTCTTCATCTTGGCAACGCCCGGCATCAGGCCCATCAGGCCGCCGAGTCCGCCCATGTTCTGCATCTGGGCCAACTGCTCGCGCAGATCGGCAAGATCGAACTTGCCCTTGCGCATCTTCTCGGCCGCGCGCGCCGCCTTCTCCGCGTCGATATTGGCGGCGGCCTTCTCGACGAGGGAGACGATGTCACCCATGCCGAGGATGCGGCTTGCGATACGCGATGGATGGAAGTCTTCCAGCGCGTCGGTCTTTTCGCCGGTGCCGATCAGCTTGATCGGCTTGCCGGTGACGGCGCGCATCGACAGCGCCGCGCCGCCGCGGCCGTCGCCGTCAACGCGCGTCAGCACGATGCCGGTGAGGCCGACACGCTCATCGAAGGCACGTGCGAGATTGACGGCGTCCTGACCGGTCAACGCGTCGGCGACGAGCAGCACTTCATGCGGATTGGCGGCGGTTTTCACCGCGGCTGCTTCGCGCATCATCTCTTCGTCGAGCGTGGTGCGGCCGGCGGTGTCGAGCAGCACGACGTCATAGCCGCCGAGCTTGCCTGCCTGCAGCGCGCGCTGCGCGATCTGCTGCGGCATCTGGCCGGCAACGACGGGCAGCGTCTCAACGGAGAGATCGCGGCCGAGCACCGCGAGCTGTTCCTGCGCCGCCGGACGGTAGACGTCGAGCGAGGCCATCAGAATTTTTTTCTTGTCGCGTTGTGTGAGGCGGCGCGCGAGCTTCGCGGTGGTTGTGGTTTTGCCGGAGCCCTGCAGGCCGACCATCATGATCGCGATCGGCGCGGGCGCATTGAGGTCGATGAGCTGACCATCGGAGCCGAGCGTCGCCACCAGTTCGTCGTGGACGATCTTGACGACCATCTGGCCGGGCGTGACCGATTTGACGACGGTGGCGCCGACCGCCTGCTCGCGGACCTTGTCGGTGAACTGGCGCACGACATCGAGTGCGACGTCGGCCTCGAGCAACGCGCGGCGCACTTCGCGCATCGCGGCGTCGACATCGGCCTCCGACAGCGCGCCGCGCCGCGTCAGCTTGTCGAGAATGCCTCCGAGCTTTTCCGACAGATTGTCGAACATCGCGCCTCGTTATCCTGTTTCACCTCTCCCCGTTTACGGGGAGAGGTTGGATCGCTCTTGCGATCCCGGTGAGGGGCTGTGAGGCAGGCTGGAAACTTGCCCCTCACCCCGACCCTCTCCCCGCAAAAGCGGGGCGAGGGAGAAGAAACCAAACACGTTTACGCCCGAGGGCGCACAGCGCTGTCGGGCGTTGGCCTCCGGCGTCTCGCACCGGTCGGCGGATCGAAAAGAAAGCCTTTTCGAGAAGTCGGGCGGTTAAAGACCCTGAAGGGCGAAAAGTCAAGAAAAGAGCCGGAAAAGCCGTTCCCAAAGGGACTAAGCTTGGCCAAATCTTCGGCTTTTAAAGGTGCTTAAATACCTAAATCGAAGACCGTATCACTTTCCTGACCAAGGTGGTCCGGCCGAGCCCATGGATGCCCGGCCGGGCCACCTCCCAAATCGGCCAGGCTTACTGCGCCGCCGGCTTGATCTCGTAGGAGACATGGACCGACACCCGCAGCGTCTGCTCGCCGGGAGCGATCGGTGTCGGCGCCGCGTCGAGGGCCGCCCGCTGCACCCTGCGGTAGGCGATCGGCGGCGGGGCGCCTTCCTCCGAGATGGCGATCGGCGCACCCAGGGTCACGCCGGCAGCCTTGGCATAGATCGAAGCCTTGCGGTGGGCATCCTCGATCGCCTTGGCACGGGCTTCGTCGAGCAACTTCGAGGATTGCGACACGGAAAAATTGATGCCGCCGATGTCGTTGGCGCCGGCCTCAACCAGCGCATCGATGGTGCTGCCGATCTTGGCGATGTCGCGCAGCTTGACGCTGACGCGGTTGGTAGCGCGATAGCCGGTGATCTGCGCCCGTGTCGTTGGCGTGCGGCTGGTCATCTCGGGGTGCAGCGAGGCCTGCGAGGTCTGGAAATCCTTCTCCGCGATGCCGCTCGCCTTCAGCGCGGTGAGAACCGCGTTCATCGCCTTGGCGTTGGCTTCGCTCGCTGCGCGCGCGGTCTTGGCCTCCGAAGTCACGCCGGCTTCGATCTCCGCCATGTCGGGCGCAGCGGAGACGCTGGCCTGTCCGCTGACCGAAATCGTCGGCGGCTCGGTCTCGGCAAACGCCGGTGAGGCAAGCACGATGCACGCGGCGGCAATCAGACAACGCATGGGGGACTCCTTACCTCAGGGGGACGAAGACATTGATGATGAGCTTGTCTTCTTCGGTCTTGAGCGGGTCGGTGACGTATTCCTCGATGAAGGAATCCTTTGCCTCCAGCTTCTTCTCGTCGAGATAGTTGGTGATGGCCTCGTAGGTGTTGTCCATGTTGTCGTACGAACCGCGATGGACGAACTTCAGCAGCTTGCCTTCGGGCGACTGTCCGATGCTCATGTCCTTGGGGAGATTCTTCGGCTCCTGATTGACCGGCATCTCGGTCTGGAAGGTGAAGCCCGCATCGTCGGTCGAGGTGTAGACGATCAGCACCGGCCCGGCAGGCTCGATCTTCTGCTTGGCGAGCAGCGTGTTCAGCGACTTGATCGACTCGGTGAGCGCCTCGAAGGCCGAATCCCATGCGGCCTTGCCCTTCACGATCAAAACCTTCTTGGCGGTGAATGTGACTTCTTCACCGAACGGGTCGGCAGGCTGCACCTTGGCTGGTGGTGCGGCCTCGTTTGCAGGTGCGGGTGACGCAGGCGTGCCAGCCGCGGGCGGTGAAGCGGGTGTTGCCGGCGTTGGCGGTGTCGTAGATTCGGCCGCAGGCGCCGGAGCGGGCGTTGCGGCAGGTGCAGGCGTCGCGGATGGCGCAGCCGGTGCCGTTGCTGCCGGTTTCTCAGTCGTCGCCGGTGCACTCGCCGGGGGTGTGGCGGAAGGGGCGGGTGACGACGGTGCGGGCGTCGCAGGAGACGGAGGCGCCGTTTGCGCCGATACCGGAAGGGCCGCTATCGAGACTGCCGCAAGGGCGATCGGCACCATGAGGAGCAGTCGGGGCAGGCGGGGCGTCATCCGGAAATCTCCATGTCGGGGAATGCGAAATAGAAGCGTATCATGGTGCAAAGAGGGCGTCTTCCGGGGCCGGAAAACGAAGCGGCGGGCTGGCCATCACTGCCATCCTCGCCATATAAAGCGCCTGGATTTTGACCATGACCGTGCTTGCCAATCATAGCTTCGCCAAGATGAACGGAATCGGAAACGAGATCGTGATTGTCGATCTGCGTAACACCGATTCACAACTCAGTGCGGCAGAAGCCCGCGCCATCGCGGCTCCAGGCGGCGTGCCCTACGACCAATTGATGGTGCTGCAGAAGCCGCGGATGCCCGGCACCACGGCCTTCGTGCGCATCTACAATAATGATGGCTCCGAGGCGGGCGCCTGCGGCAACGGCATGCGTTGTGTTGCAAAGCGCGTGTTCGGCGAAAGCGGCGCGCAGGCCGCGACCTTCGAGACGCGCGCGGGACTGTTGAACTGCTGGCAGGGTCCGTCACCTGATCTTTACACGGTCGACATGGGCACGCCGAAGTTCGGCTGGCAGGATATTCCGCTTGCCGAAGAATTCCGCGACACCCGCTACATCGAATTGCAGATCGGGCCGATCGATGCGCCGGTGCTGCATTCGCCTTCGGTCGTCAGCATGGGCAATCCGCACGCGATCTTCTGGGTCGATGACATCGAGGCCTACGATCTCGAACGGCTCGGGCCGCTTCTGGAAAATCACCCGATCTTTCCGGAGCGCGCCAACATCACGCTTGCCCATGTCGTGGATCGCAATCACATCCGGATGCGGACGTGGGAGCGCGGCGCGGGCTTGACCCTCGCGTGCGGCTCGGCCGCGTGCGCCACCGCGGTCGCCGCGGCGCGACTGAAGCGCACCGATCGCACCGTGGAGATGAGTCTGCCGGGCGGCGATCTCACCATCGAATGGCGTGAGAGCGACGATCATGTGCTGATGACCGGCGCCGCGGTGCTGGAATATGAAGGGCTGTTCGACCCGGACCTGTTCGCGGCGCTCGCCTGACATGGCGGTCGAACTCGTCACCTTCGGCTGCCGCCTCAACCTGGCCGAATCCGAGACGATGCGCGCCGAGGCGGGCCGCGCCGGGCTCGACGATGCGGTGATCGTCAACACCTGCGCGGTGACGAACGAGGCGGTGGCGCAGGCGCGCCAGACCATCCGTCGCCTGCGTCGTGAAGCGCCTCGCCGCAGGATCATCGTCACCGGCTGCGCCGCGCAGACCAATGCCGAGATGTTCGCGGCGATGCCGGAAGTCGACCGCGTGCTCGGCAACGACGACAAGATGCACGCCGAGGCGTGGCAGGCGACGCGGCGCGCGTTCGATGTCGATGACGGCGAGAAGGTCGCGGTTGCCGACATCATGGCGGTGCGCGAGATGGCGCCGCATCTTGTCGATGGATTTCACAACGGCCAGCCGCGCGCTTTCGTGCAGGTGCAAAACGGCTGCGATCATCGCTGCACCTTCTGCATCATCCCGTATGGACGCGGCAATTCACGTTCGGTGGCGATGGGTGCTGCGGTCGATCAGGTGCGCAAGCTTGTCGAGGGCGGCTGTCCCGAGATCGTGCTGACCGGCGTCGACATCACGAGCTATGGCGCCGACCTGCCCGGCGCGCCGAAGCTGGGCACGCTGGTGAAGCAGATCCTCAAGCATGTGCCTGAGTTGAAGCGGCTGCGGTTGTCCTCGATCGACTCGGTCGAGGCGGATCACGACCTTCTCGATGTCATTGCCGATAACGAGCGGCTGATGCCGCATCTGCATCTGTCGCTGCAGGCGGGCGACGATCTGATCCTCAAGCGGATGAAGCGGCGGCATGCACGGGCCGATGCGGTGGCGTTCTGCGAGCAGGTGCGACGGTTGCGGCCGGACGTCGCGTTCGGCGCCGATCTCATCGCGGGTTTCCCGACCGAGACTGAGGTGATGTTCGAGCGCTCGCTCGCACTCGTCGAGGATTGCGACCTCACCTTCCTGCATGTGTTTCCGTATTCGAAGCGTCCGGGCACGCCGGCGGCGAAGATGCCGCAGGTCGAAGGGCGCGCCATCAAGGAACGCGCGCGGCTGCTGCGTGAAGCGGGCGACGCGGCATTGAAGCGGCGGCTTGCAAGCGAGATCGGAAAGACTCGCGAGGTTCTGATCGAAAGCGCGATACAGGGGCGCACCGAACATTTTCTGCCGGTGGCGATCGAGAACGGCATTGCAGGCGATGTGCAGGCCATGATCATTTCAGGCTATGATGGCATGCGGCTTGTTGCCAAGGCGTGCTAAGCGGCGGCGAAAGGATTCATCTGATGTGGGACGTCTCTCTTCCCCTCTCCCCTTGTGGGAGAGGGTGGCGAAGTTGCGCGCAGCGAAACTGAGCGGGGTGAGGGGTGAAGCCCGTGATGAGAAACGTACCCCTCACCCGCCCTCACTTCGTTCGGGCACCCTCTCCCACAAGGAGAGAGGGGAAGAAGAGAGGATGCTTTGCTTAATCCCTGCGCTGCTACGGCTCGGAGCTGGCCATCTCAGGCATAACTACGTCTTCGCCGTTCCACCCGCACGCTTGCAGCCGTTCCTGCAGATGCGCCGGCACTGGCGCGATCACGCGCACCGGCGGCTTGTTCCGCGACAGCGGCACGACGATCTCGCGCGCATGCAGATGCAGGCTCGGCTCGCCGAAACGCGGACCGTTGCCGTAGATATTGTCGCCGACGATCGGAAAGCCCATCGCCGCGCAATGCACGCGCAATTGATGGGTGCGGCCGGTAAGCGGTTCGAGCGCGAGCCAGCTCAAGCCGTTGTTTCGCCCGAGCACGCTCCATCGTGACTTGGACGGCAGGCCGTTCGGATCGGGCTTCTGCCACCAGCCGCGTTCCGCATTGAGCCGGCCAAGCGGAATGTCGATTTCGCCTTCGTCTTCTGCAGGGCCGCCTTCGACCACGGCCCAATAGGTCTTGCCGATCTTGCCATGCTTGAACAGAAGCCCGAGCGAGGCGGTCGCCTTGCGATGGCGGCCGAGCACCAGGCAACCCGAGGTGTCGCGATCGAGCCGATGCGCAAGCACCGGCGGCCGCGGCAAACCGTAGCGCAGCGCGTCGAACGAGGCTTCGAGATTGGGCCCACCCTTGGGTCCGCGATGCACGGCAATGCCGGCCGGCTTGTCGATCACCAGCATCAGGCCGTCGCGATGAAGAACGCGCGCCTGCATCTCTTGGGCGGTTGGCTGCGGCGTATCCATTACGGCGTATTCATGGGCGACGACTGACTTTCGTTTCGTGGCTGAACCGGGTAACACACCGCTCGAAATGTTGACAATCCGCAGATGACAGACACGCCGCAGGACAAATCCAAACAGAGCTGGTGGCAGCGGCTTTCCGCCGGCCTCAAGCGCACGTCCGGCTCGATTGGCGCCGCGGTTGCCGACCTCGTCGTCAAGCGCAAGCTCGACCGCGCCATGCTCGAGGATATCGAGGATGTGCTGCTGCGCGCGGACCTTGGAACCGAGGTTGCGGCGCGGATCGCGGCCAAGGTGGGCGAGGGCCGTTACGACAAGGACGTGTCGGCGCAGGACGTGCAGGCCATCGTCGCTGCCGAGGTGGAGAAGGTGCTCGCGCCGGTCGCGATGCCGCTGGTGATCGATGAGAGCCAGAAGCCGTTCATCATTCTCGTTGTCGGCGTCAATGGTTCTGGCAAGACCACGACCATTGGCAAGCTTGCGGCGAAGTTCGCGGCCGAGGGCCGTCGCGTCATGCTGGCGGCGGGCGATACATTCCGCGCCGCTGCCATCGAGCAGTTGAAGATCTGGGGCGAGCGCACCGGTGCACCGGTGATCGCGCGCGACCACGGCTCCGACGCCGCAAGTCTGGCTTTTGATGCCGCGAGTGCGGCAAAGGCGGACAACCGCGACGTGCTGCTGATCGACACCGCGGGGCGGCTGCAGAACAAGGCCGAGCTGATGGTCGAGCTCGAAAAAGTCGCGCGGGTGATCCGCAAGGTCGATACCAGCGCGCCGCATGCAGTGCTGCTGGTGCTCGATGCGACCGTCGGTCAGAACGCGCTGTCGCAGGTCGAGGCATTCCGCAAGACCGCGGGCGTGACCGGGCTCGTGATGACCAAGCTGGACGGCACCGCGCGTGGCGGCATTCTGGTCGCGATCTCGGAAATCTACAAACTGCCGGTGCATTTCATCGGCGTCGGCGAAGGCGTCGACGATCTGGCCCCGTTCACCGCGCGCGATTTTGCGCATGCGATCGCGGGCAAGGGTGTCGGGCAGGATTAACAGGATCTGTCTTCGCCGCGTAGATGCGGGCGAGGATCGATCGTCAATCGACAGGTGCGGAAATTATGGACAAGCGTGTGCCCCATCCGTTGTTCAAGCTCGCGACCGAGCTCGGCCCGCTCCTGATCTTTTTTGCCGCCAACGCCAAATTCAACCTGTTCGTGGCGACCGGTGCCTTCATGGTCGCGATCGTTGCGGCGGTGATTGTCTCTTATGTGGTGATGCGGCATGTGCCGCTGATGGCGCTGGTGACGGCGGTCATCGTGCTGGTGTTCGGCGGGCTCACGCTCGTGCTGCACGACGAGACGTTCATCAAGATCAAGCCGACCATCATCTACGCGCTGTTCGCGGTGACGCTCTATGTCGGATTGATGCTCGGGCGGTCCTTCATCGCCATCCTGTTCGATCAGGTTTTCAACCTGACGCCGGAAGGCTGGCGATTCCTGACGATCCGCTGGGCGCGCTTCTTCCTGTTCATGGCAGTGCTGAACGAGGTGATCTGGCGCACCCAGAGCACGGATTTCTGGGTGGCCTTCAAGGCGTTCGGCGTCATCCCGCTCACCGCGGTATTCGCGATGACGCAGATGCCGCTGGTCAAACGCTATCAGATTGCGGAAGCAACCGCCGAAGCCTCCGACAGCGAGCGCGGCGATACCTCGCCGCGCTGAGCAAGCCGTTAGCTGAGCTGCTTCAGCAGCTTGATCATGCCCGGCGCGTTGCGGCGGATTTCCGCCATGTGGATGCCGGACAGCGTCTTGAGTGCAGTGTTGGCCTTCGGCGTGAGCTGCAGGAGCACACGGCGGCGGTCGGTGCGGTCGGTCTTGCGCACGACAAGCTTGCCGCGGACCAGGCGATCCACCAGCTCGACCGTGGTGTGATGCTTGAGGTGAAGGTGGTCGGCGAGATCGCCGATCGCGACACCGTCTTCCTTGGCAAAGCCGCGGATCGCCAGAATGGCCTGATGCTGCTTTGGCGTGAGGCCACGCTTCTGGGCGGCCTGTTCGCTGAAGTTGAGGAAATTCCGGAGCGAGCGGCGGAATGACGCCAGAACAAAGTAGTCCTTGTCCTTGATTGCCACCGTGTGTGGTTGTGCCTTTCTGGCAGGTTTCGCCGCTTTCGCCATTCTGCTCCCCGTTTAAGTTCTATCGTGCCCCGATATATCGAGCATAATCTCAAGGGAAGCCCATAGCGCGTGCCTTCCTCAATTTCAATCCTCTTTACGAATGCCCCTGCGGCATCCTGCGCGCCTTGATGGCTCACAATCATTGCCGTGCGGTCGGAGGTCAAAGAGGCCGCATCATATCGGGCGGCGCGTCGCGGAGGCAGAGCTGCGTGAGGCGTCGCCGGAAAGGCAGCTTGTGCCTTCGTAAATCCGGTTTGGTTGCAGTTATTTAGCACACAGAATCTATCGTCTGCGAGAATTTTCCAGAATTTCGAGGCGGATGAGCAAGCGATTGTTCGTGGTGTGTGAGTATACGATCCTTCAAAAAATCCCGCTGTCTGCGCCATTCGCAAAGAGCAGATGAGATCGCTCAGCCTTGCGGCAGTTGCGGGCTGCTGCCAAAGGTCGCAGGCCGACACCTTGTGTTCACCGGTTTCGGAAACGCCGTAAACCGACACGGGGCCTATGGATGTCCCACGCAATGCGTCCGATCAATTTTCGATCTGACTGCGACATTTTGCATCGCTGCGCGATAGGATCGTAGTGTTCTGACGCTGTTGAAGCGCGATTGTCCGACATTGCGCCGCGCGACCAGCCGTTTTGCATGCAGTCGTGCACGCGCGATGGTCTTAATTCCTTGCGCGCATGGAAGCGGTTTGCGACAACAGGCTGGCTGAGACGCCGTGACCGGAGACAAGGATTGCCTGGCAGGTCGACGCCTTTGCCAGGAAATGTCGGATCGGGAGGATCAGTCGTGGATTATCGAACAGCGCTGGGCGAGGCCATTCTCGCGTCGGAGTCGGATGCCATCGTTGCAACCGACAAGCCGGGGGTCATCACTTTCTGGAATCCGGGCGCGACGCGCATTTTCGGTTTCACCGAGGCCGAGGCGCTCGGGCAGTCGCTCGACATCATCATTCCGGAAAATCTGCGGAAGAGGCACTGGGATGGCTACAACGAGGTCATGGAGACCGGCCAGAGCCGGTATTCCCACGGCGATCTGCTCGCCGTTCCAGCCCTGACCAAGGCGGGTACGCGCATCTCCGTGGAATTTACCATGGTGATTCAGCTTGATTCGAATGGCAAGCCGGTCGGCACGGCCGCGATCATGCGCGACGTAACCAAGAAATTCGAGGAGAACCGGGACCTGCGCAAGAAGCTTGCGGCGGCGATCAACGCGGCCCGCGAGAAGGCTTAAGCCGCGCTCGCGCCCGTTAACCTTCAGCTGGCAAGGGCTGTTTCTCGGAGAAAACGTCTCGATGTCCGGGATTCTTGCGTGAAAAGGCCTTTTTGCTGAAACCTTTTCCGTGCTGCTTCATCCAATGGGCAGCAGGGAGATAAGCCATGGTTGAAACTCGCGGTGCTTCACCGCTGTCCAGGCTGGATGAAACCTCGAGCGACGAGGTGCTGGTTCATGCGGCGCGCGCGCGCGACGCCCGTGCCTTTCGCGCGATTCTGACGAAATACAATCGCCGCCTCTATCGGATCGCGCGGGGAATCCTGCGGAACGACACCGAGGCGGAGGATGCGGTGCAGGAGGCCTATATCAATGCCCTCACCCATCTGGAGTCCTTCCGCGGCGACTCGAGCCTGTCCACCTGGCTGTCGCGCATTGTCATGAACGAGGCGCTCGGCCGCCTGCGGGCCCGTCGCCCGATGCTCGATATCGACGAGATTGTCACGCCTGAAGGGGAGGGCAGGATCATTCAGTTCCCGAACGCTGTTCGCGCCGATCCCGAGCGCACCATCGCCCAGCGCGAGCTTCTGCGGCTCGTCGAGCGGGCGACCGACGAACTGCCCGATATCTACCGCACCGTCTTCGTCACTCGCGTGATCGAGGGCATGAGTGTGGAAGATACCGCCGAGCTTCTCGGCATCCAGCCCGAAACCGTGAAGACGCGGCTGCATCGCGCACGCAAGCTCGTGCGCGAGCACCTCGACCGGGAAATCGGCCCGGTGATGCTCGACGCCTTTCCGTTCGCCGGAAAACGCTGCGAGCGCATGACTGACAACGTGATGCGCCGCCTCGGCTTCTTGCCTGATCCAGCCGGATAACGGTTTCGCAGATACCGCAAAGGAATAACGGCGCGCACTGCGCCGAGTGGAGATAATGCCCCTCATGTCAAATCTATCGAATGTTCAGGTGCTCGAGCGCGATCGCAAGGCGGAAGAGGAGTCCGCGCGGCCGGATCGCGCCGAGGTGGAGGCTGCGGTCCGCACCATCATCCGCTGGGCGGGCGATGATCCGAAGCGTGATGGCCTCATTGAGACGCCGAGCCGCGTTGCGCGCGCTTTCGAGGAGTTTTTCATCGGCTACAGCCAGAATCCGACGACCATCCTGCAGAAGACCTTCGAGGAAATCGACGGCTATGACGAGATGATCACGTTGCGTGCCGTGCGCTTCGAAAGCCATTGCGAGCACCACATGGCGCCGATCGTCGGCAAGGCCTGGGTGGCCTACATTCCGAACGGACGCGTGGTCGGCATCAGCAAGCTCGCGCGGGTGGTCGAGGTCTATGCCAAGCGGCTGCAGATCCAGGAAAAGATGACGGCACAGATCGCCAACACCATCAACGAGGTGTTGAAGCCGCAGGGTGTCGCCGTGCTGATCAAGGCGCAGCATCATTGCATGACGACGCGCGGCATCCACAAGCCCGGCACCGATCTCGTCACCAGCCGCATGCTCGGCTGCTTCCGCGACAATGCCACGACGCGGCAGGAATTTTTGAGCATGACGACCGACCCCGAATAACCAGAAGAAATCGCCAAGAGAGCTGTCATGTCGCAGGATCAAGAACCGCAGACCCCCGATCTCACGCAGGGTGTGACGCTGTCGCAATTCGCGGGCGACAAGCTGCTTGGCCATGTCGGCGAGGCGGAGGTGCTTCTGGTCCGCAGCGGAGACGAGATTTTCGCGGTCGGTGCACACTGCACGCACTACCACGGGCCGCTTGCAGACGGCGTGGTCGTGGATGGCGGCATTCGCTGCCCGTGGCATCATGCCTGTTTCGATCTGCGCACCGGCGAGGCCGTGCGCGCGCCGGCATTCGATCCGATCGATTGCTACCGCGTCGAGCAGGCGGGCGACAAAATCATCGTCCGTGAGAAGGCGACAGCGCCTGCAAGACGATGCACCCTGAAAGCGAAGCCGCAGCGGATCGTCATCGTCGGCGGCGGCGCGGCAGGATTCGCAGCGGCGGAGATGCTGCGCCGGGAGCAGTATGACGGCGATATCGTGATGCTTTCCCAGGACACGGATGGGCCGGTCGATCGCCCCAATCTTTCCAAGGATTATCTTGCGGGCAGTGCGGAGCCCGACTGGATTCCGCTGCGGGGAGCGGATTTCTATCGCGATTCAAAGATCGACCTGCGTGTCGGCACGGAAGTCGTGTCGATCGACGGCGCCCAGCAAGCCGTGACGCTGAAGGGCGGTGAGAGGCTGCCCTACGACCGGCTGTTGCTTGCGACCGGTGCGGAGCCGAACCGCCTCCCCATTCCTGGCGGCGACCTGCCGCATGTGCATGTGCTGCGCACACTGACCGACAGCAACGCGATCATTGCGCAGGCGAAAGATGCGCGCAAAGTGGTTGTGATCGGCGCGAGTTTCATCGGGCTGGAAGCTGCCGCAGCGCTTCGCGCGCGTGAGATCGAGGTGCATATCGTCGCACCCGAGACGGTGCCGATGGCCCGCGTGCTGGGCGAGGACATGGGCCGGTTCGTTCGCGCGCTCCATGAGGAGCATGGCGTGATTTTCCATCTTGGCGAAGGCGTCAGCGCGATCAGCGACAAGGCCGTTCAGCTCAAGAGTGGGCAGGAGATCGCCGCCGATCTTGTCGTCGTGGGTGTTGGCGTGAAGCCGCGGCTTGATCTTGCGGAGAAGGTCGGACTTGCGATCGATCGTGGTGTTGTCGTCGATCGCCATCTGCAGACGAGCGTGCCGGGAATTTATGCCGCCGGCGATATTGTTCGTTGGCCTGATCCGCATTCGGGCCGCAACATTCGTGTCGAGCATTGGGTGGTGGCCGAGCGTCAGGGGCAGGTGGCCGCGCGCAACATGCTGGGCGCGAACGAGGTATTCGATGCGGTGCCGTTCTTCTGGAGCCAGCACTACGATATTCCGATCAATTATGTCGGCCACGCCGAGGAATGGGACGAGATCGTCGTGCATGGCGAGATCGCGGCGCGCGACTGCCTGCTCGAATACAAGCTCGGCGGCAAGACGCTCGCCATCGCTTCGATCTTCCGCGATGCCGACAGCCTGAAGGCAGCGGCTGCGATGGAGCGCGGCCTCGCGCCGGTGTGAACTGAAGGAGCAAAAGTGCTGGAGTCTGATCCAACTGCGTTGAATCAGACTCATCGCTTACCTTTTTATTTGAGCATGATCTTTTCCGAAAACCGGTATCCACTTTTCGGGATCATGCTCTGATTAAATTATTTGAAATCCGCGTAACCTTTGCCGCGCGCCATCATCCAATGATCAGACGACGTTCGCTGTCGTCGCCTGCCGTTATTCCACGGCGGGCCACAGGAGCATGATGATGTTCGCCAAATTCAGTACGGCTGTCGCAGCCGTTTGCCTGTTGACCATGCCGGCTTTCGCGCAGGGCGCGAAGCTGACCGATCCGCAGATCGCTCATATCGCCTATACCGCCGGCGTGATCGACGTCACCGCCGCCAGGCAGGCGCTGACCAAATCGCAAAACAAGGAAGTGCGTGCGTTCGCCGACGACATGGTGCGCGATCACGAGGCCGTCAACAAGCAGGCACTCGATCTGGTCAAGAAGCTGAAGGTCACACCGGAAGATAACGACACCAGCCGCGCGCTCACCAAGCAGGCGGCGGACAAGCAGGCCGAACTCGCCAAGCTGAGCGGACCGGCTTACGACAAGGCCTATGTCGCAAACGAGGTCGCCTTCCACAAAGTGGTGGATGATGCGCTGGCCAAGCAACTCATTCCTTCGGCGAGCAATGCCGAATTGAAGGGCCTGCTCGAAACCGGTCTGAAGATTTTCGAGGGCCATCTGCAGCACGCCGAGCATGCGCTGGCGGGTCTGAAGTAACTCCATCGAGGCATGAGGAAAGGGGCTGCGCGATGCGCCTGATGCAAAATTGGCTTGCGCCTTTGGCTGTTGCAGTGGCGGTCGCGTCCGCCCCGGCCCATGCCGAAACCATTCGTGTGACGATCGAAAAACTGGTGTATGCGCCGGCGACGGTGAAAGCCAAAGTCGGCGACACCATCGAATGGGTCAATCACGACATTCTTGCCCATACGGCGACAGTGAAGGGTGGCTGGGAGGTGATGATCCCGCCCAAGCAGTCAGGCAACTTCGTGGTCAAGAAGGCGGAAACGATCGATTACTACTGCCGCTTTCATCCGAACATGAAAGGGCGGATCGAGGTCACGAACTGAGTGGAATAAACCTCAGGAAGCGAACTGCCGGAAGCGTTCGCCGCGTCCCAGCATCACGCCGTTGGCGCCCGCGATGCCGAGCTCGAGGCTTTCGGCGATGCGCCGCGCCCGCTCCATGAAGTGCTCGGCTGCCTTCGGATTGCAGAGATCGTTCACGGTCTCTTCAAACAGCTTCAGCCAACGGTCGAAATGCTCGGCATCGACCGGCAGGGGCAGGTGCTTGCGCATTGGCTGGCCGTGGTATTCGCCTGTCATCAGTGCGACCGAGCCCCAGAACGCGCGCATCTGGGCAAGATGCGGGCCCCAGTCGGCAATACGGGTGTTGAAGATCGGGCCGATCAGTTCGTCCGCGCGGACGCGGGTGTAGAACTCGTCAACGACGTTGGCGATCAGCGTCTCGTCGATGCCGGTTTCGGCGCGAATCGCTTCGGTCAGCGCGGCGCGACGCTCGGGCGTTGACGGGGCATAATTGGACATGGTTCCACCTTCGGCCGAATGATGCGTTCTATATACATCTTTGGTTTGAAATCAAGCTGACGCCGGTTCCGCGGTCAGGAGGGCGATGTCTGCCCCGACCCGCAAATCGTCCTCGGCGCCAAAGCCATGCTTGCGGATGCGGCCGGCCCGGTCAATCAGGATCAAGGTCGGTGTTCCCTGCATGCCATAGGCGGCCATGGTCTGTGGGATCGGCGTGCACTCGCCCGGCACGTCCACCCCGACCGGAAACGTAATGCGATATTCATGAAGGAAGGCTTTGAGTGCCACCGGCGTCATCGCGTCGTGGTGCTCGAACACGGTGTGAAGGCCGATCACGGCCACCTTGTCCGGCGAGAACAGGTTCGCGATGCGTTGGGCCTGCGGAATGCCTCCCTGTACGCAGCCCGGGCACAGCATCTGAAAGGCGTGCAGCACGACGACGCGGCCGCGGAGCTGTGCCAGCGTCAGCGGGGTATCGGTATTGAACCATTGCGAGATGGCAAGTTCGGGAGCCTGGGTCATGCGGTCTGCTTAGGCTTCCACCTCCGAAACCGCAATCGTCAAAGCTGCCGCATGAGCGGCACGCGGCGTAAAGACGTTCGAAGGGCGGCCCCGATGAGAGGCCGCCCCTGTCGTAATCGATCGGCTTATCGCACGATCTCGCCGGAGGCCGGATCGAGATAGATCGAGACTTTCGCGCCGTTACGGTCGAAGCCTTTCACCTTCCAGCAGCCGTCGTCCTTCTTCGTTTCGCGCACGGTGTAGCCGAGCGCTTCGGCTTTCGCGATCACCTTTTCGATGGCCATCCACTGGCCTGCCGGAACAGGAGCGCAGCGCATTCTGTCGGCGTGCGCGGGCTGGGTGGCCGCCGCCGCGAGGAAAGCCAGGGTCAGGGAAGCGAGGATCGGTTTCATGGGATTCTCCGTAATCAGATCGGGTGACACGGTCGTTTATGCCTGACGGCGGCTGCGATTTCCCTGATGGGTGCTGTCAGGGAGCTGTCAGGGGCCCTCGGGTAGGGTCGGTCCCAAGGTCGAACCCCTCGGGAGAGAACCATGCCAGCGGTCCTGGGTCTTTTGTTCATCGTGGTGCCGTTTCTCGCGGCGTCGGTGCTCGAATTCGAGGGGTTCATTGCGCTCGCTCTGCTGTTCTGCGTCGTCGCAGGGCTTGCCGGTTCGTCGCAAAAGGGCGGGTCGGATACGGCGGCGCGCTTGCGGCAGCGGCATCAGGCGATGGTGCGCGACGAGGCGTTGCGCGCGCAGGCTACGGCACGGCCCCAGACCGCGGATCGGTTGCCGGATTTGTCGCGGGTTTGATAGGATGCTGCACGCAGTCCGCCGTCGCTGCCGGATGATCGAACAGGCTCGATCGGAATAATCATGATGCCTCGTCCGAACTTGAAATCCCTCGCGCTGTTGGCGGCGCTGATGACGGCGGCGACCGTTGGTGCGGGCCAGTTCGTGTCCGCGGCCGATTGCAAGCGCAGCCAGGATTGCGCGCTCGATGCCTTCAAGGGCGGTGAAATCAAGCCGCTGCCCGAGGTGCTTGCCGTCGCGCGCGAGAAAATGCCCGGCGAGGTGGTCAAGGTGGAGCTCGATCGCGAGGACGGCGCCTGGGTCTACGAAGTCAAGATTCTCACGCCCTCCGGAAAGCGCCGGAAGGTGGAAATCAACGCCAGTACCTTGGCGATTATCAAAGTGGATTGACCGTGCGCGTTCTGGTTGTCGAGGATGAACCGCGGATCGCCGCCGATCTCAAGAAAGCCCTCGAGCGGACGCTCTATGCCGTCGATGTTGCGCATGATGGCGAGAAGGCTTGGTTTCTCGGCGAGACAGAGGATTACGACGCGATCGTGCTCGACCTCGGCCTGCCGCGTCTCGATGGCCTCTCGGTCTTGAGACGCCTGCGCGAGGCCGGTGTCACGACGCCGATCGTGATCCTCACTGCACGTGACGGCTGGCGCGAGAAGGTCGAAGGCATCAATGCCGGTGCCGATGATTACCTCACCAAACCTTTCCAGATGGAGGAGCTGCTCGCGCGGCTTGGCGCGATCACGCGCCGTGCGGCGGGCCACGCCTCTGCGATCATCAAGGCGGGAGAGCTTGAAGTCGATACGCGTGCCCGCACCGCGATGCTGAGCGGTCATCAGCTTGCGTTGTCGGCGATGGAATATCGCCTGCTTGCCTATCTCCTGATGCATCGCGGGCGGACGCTGTCGCAGGGTGAATTGCTCGAGCATCTTCATGACGGCGATACCGAGCGCGACGGCAATGCGATCGAGGCGCTGATTGCCCGCTTGCGCAAGAAGCTCGGCTTCCCGCTGATCGAAACGCATCGTGGCCGCGGCTACTGCATTCCCGCCGAGTCCCCATGAGGACGCATTCGCTGCTGTTTCGTCTCGGCTCGGCCGCCGCAATCCTGATTGCACTGGCGCTGGCCTTGGCGGGCTTCGGGCTGTGGCTGATCTTCAATCAGGAGATCGAACGGCGCGCCACCAACGAGCTCGACCAGATCGTGAAGTTCGTCGCGGCGCAGGTGCGGATCGAGGCTGACGGCTTGCCGGTGGTCGATGGTGCGCCGGCCGACCAGCGTTTCGAGACGCCCTATGGCGGCCTCTACTGGCAGGTGAGCACGCGCGACGGCCAGCGTGCGCGCTCGCGCTCGCTCTGGGACACGACGCTGCCTGATCCGAAAGATATGCCGGATGGCCGCCGCCATGTCACCGACCTGCAGGGCCCGACGGGTGCGCCATTGCTCGCGGTGGTGCAGGCGATCACCGTTGCCGCGCCGGACGGCAAGGACGTGCCGCTGCAAGTTGTCGCCGCGATCGATCGCGCAGATCTCGCTGCTGCGCGCCATACGTTCCTTCGCCTGCTTGCGCTCTCGCTGATCGCGCTCGGCCTTCTGTTGATGGGTGCAATGGCGATCTTCCTCCGTCTCGCGTTGCGTCCGTTCGATCATCTCGGGCACGGCCTCAAGGCGATCCGTGCCGGTGAAAGCCATGCTCTCGCAGGCACGTTTCCCGACGAGGTCCAGCCCGTCGTCGATGATCTCAATCGGCTGATTCAGTTTCAGCGCACGGCGGTCGAGCGTGCCAGACGGCAGGCCGGCGATCTCGCGCATGGCTTGAAGACGCCGCTGACGGTGCTCGGCGCGCTTGCGCGACAGGCTTCGGAAGATGGTCGCGATGATATCGCACAATCGATCGACGGCGAGGTGCATCAGATGCGGCGGCAGGTCGATCGCGTACTCGCGCGTGCCCGTGCCAATGCGGGGCCCACGCTCGGAGGCAAGACGGTTGCGGTGAAGCCGGTTGCTGCGAAAGTCGTTCGCGCTTTCGAGAGGCTTGCTGAAGACAAGATGCTGCGCTGGGTCGTTAATGTTGCTCCCGACGCGCGGTTTCCCGGCGCGGAGGATGAGTTGACGGAAATTCTCGGCAACCTTCTCGACAATGCGTGCAAGTGGGCGCGGAGTGAAATCCGCCTCACGGCCAATGTCTCTGAAGAAGTTCTCGATCTCTGCGTCGATGATGACGGGTCGGGGCTGTCGGCCGAACAGGCCTCGCAGATCGGCCGCGGGCAGCGTTGGGACGAGACCCAGCCTGGAACGGGTCTTGGCCTCGCGATCACGCGTGATCTTGCCGAAGCCCGTCGCGGCTCGCTTGCACTGGTGCGCTCCGATCTCGGTGGCGCTCGGGCGCATGTCCGGATCCCGCTCGATCCGATTGCCTGAACTCATCAAATCTCTGGCACACGCATAACGCAACGCCGCGTCGCTGCGCGCGCATGGCTGCAACCCGTCGCGGCATTTCGTTTAAAAGATGTATTGACAATACATCTTTTAAGAGGAAAGCTTCCCGCCATCTGAAGACGGCAGGCCGAAATATCGGTGTGCGAACGGTCTTCGGGAAACGTGCTCCGCTCGTTTGCGGACGACGTGCGGCGTTGCCGCCGGCCGGGTGAGACCAATCTCATGGAAGGAGTCTGAACATGACCGATGCCACCAAATCGAACGTCGATACTGTTGATGTGCGCACTCTCGTGCCGGCGCAGCGACACGCAAAGATCTTTGAGCTCGTGAACAATCTGACGCCCGGCGGCAGCTTCGTTCTGGTCAACGACCACGATCCGAAGCCGCTCTACTATCAACTCGAAGCCGAATATCCGCATCAGTTCTCATGGACCTACATTGAGCGCGGCCCGGAGGTCTGGAAAGTCGAGATCGGCAAGCTCGCGAAAGCCGCTTAAGCCGCTCCCGCGAGGCTCGCGCCGGCTTCATGCACCGGTGCGGGCCTTGAAAGGAGGTCCGCATGATCGGCGTTTCACTTTCGCGCTGGACGATGTCCTACTTCGCGGCGGCGCTTGTCGCGCTGCTTGCAGCGGAAGTCATGATGGCCATTGGCTTCGGATTTCCGGCTGCTGCCATCCCTGCGCCCGATACGCTGATCCTCGTTCACGTCGTTGCCATTGGCTGGCTCAGCTTCCTGATGTGCGGCGCGCTTTTACAATTCCTGCCGGTTCTGGTGGCGCAGCCGCTTCACAGCAATACGCTCGCGGTGCCGGCGCTTGTGGCTCTCGTCGCAGGGCTTGCCGCGCTGATCCTCGCGTTTCTCCAGCTCGAAGGCCGCATCGATCTCGGCGCGCCGTTCTTTACGGCTGCTGCCGTCCTTCTGAGCCTCGGCTTCATATTGGTAGTGTGGAATCTCGTGCGCACGATGATTGCCGCAAAGACCGTGCCGCTGCCGGCATGGTTCGTCGCGGCCGGTCTCGCCAGCATCCTTGCAACGGCAGCTCTGGGGGCGACCTTCTCGCTCGTGCTGGGCGGCGTGGTCGAATCCGGGCCGCTACTGGCGCTGACCAGCGCCGGGCTTCCGATTCATATGATTGCCGGTCTTGGCGGCTGGCTCACCTTCACCGCGGTCGGCGTCAGTTACCGGCTGCTGGCAATGTTCATGCTGGCGCCCGAGCTTGATCGGGCGAGCGTGCACGGCGCGTTCTATCTCGGTGTCGCGGCACTTGCGATCGTCATCGTGGGTGGCGTCGGCGTCATTCTTGTCGAAGGCAATCTGTCGTTGCCGCTGCTCGCGGCGCTTGGTGTCGCGCTGCCCGCACTCGCGCTGTACGGCTCCGACATCGTCTATCTGTATCGCGAGCGGAAGCGCCGCGTGATCGAACTCAACAGCCGCATGAGCGGGGTTGCTCTTGGCTTTCTCGGCGCGTCGGTTGTGCTCATCGCGCTTCTGCTCGCGCTGGGGCAGCTGGGCGATCAGATCGGTGCCGTCGTGTTCCTTGTGGCGTTCGGCTGGCTCACCGGGCTCGGCCTCGCCCAGCTCTACAAGATCGTGGCGTTTCTTACCTGGCTTGAGTGCTATGGGCCGGTGCTCGGCAAAGCTGTGACGCCCCGCGTGCAGGACCTCGTGGTCGAGAGCCGCGCGGTCAAATGGTTCGCCCTTTATTTCGCGGCGGTTGGCCTCGGCACGCTCGCACTTCTTTTCGATGCCTCGGTTGTGTTCCGGTTCGCGGCATGCGTGATGCTGGTCGGAACGTCGGGCATTGTCGTGCAGCTCGTGCGCACGCGTCGCCTTGTCGATGTGAAAGCCGAGAGCCGCCTGCCGCAGGGCGCCCAGCGCCCGCACCTTCTGCTTGCGTGTCAGACCTGATTTGAAAAAGGAGAGAATGCGATGACAACGTCATTCCTGGAACTGGACGTCCGCCCGATTCTTCGCAGTGGCGGAGAGCCGTTCGGAGAAATCATGGCCGCGATAACGAAGCTGCAGCCGGGGCAGGGGCTGAAGCTGTTTGCGACCTTCAAGCCGACACCGCTTTTCAGTGTGCTCGGCTCGAAAGGTTTCAGCCACGAGGCGCGCGAACTCGACGGCGGCGATTGGGAGGTTCTCTTCAGCCCGACCGGCGTATCGGGATCGGAGCAGCCTGCACCTGCCGCTGCCGAGGATGCGTTGAGCTGGCCCGAGCCCGCGCAGCATCTCGATAACCGCGAGCTCGATCCGCCGGAGCCGATGGTACGCATCCTTGCCGCGACCGAGGAGTTGAAGAAAGGCGAGGTGCTCTCTGCCTTGCTGTGCCGCGAGCCCATCTTCCTGCTTCCGGAGCTTGCGAAGCGCGGCCATGCCTGGCGTGGCGGGTTCGATCCTGATGGCACGACCTACAGGATCCTGGTGCGGATCGGCGCTGGCAGCAAGGCGGCAGCCTGATGCTATGGCGACTGCGTAGCTGGGCGGCCTCACACAGGAGGTGAGCGATGTTCATTCAAACAGAAGAAACGCCGGACCCGGAGCGGATGAAATTTCTTCCCGGCCGCGAGGTATTACCCGAGGGCACGCTTAATCTGAAGAGCAGAGAGCATGCTGGCTCGTCGCCGCTTGCCGAACAGCTTTTCGCGATTCCCGGCGTCGCCGGCGTGTTGCTCAACAAGGATTCGATCGTCGTCACGCGATCGGATTCCGACTGGCAGCATCTCAAGCCCGCGATCCTCGGCGTCATCATGGAGCACTTCATGTCCGGCGCGCCGGTGCTGCGGGCACCACCCGCTGCGCCTGAGCGCACAGCAGAATCGGATGGCGGCGAGACGGATGCAACTGGCCGCATCCGCGAAGCACTGCGCAAAGTGATCGATCCGGAGCTCGGCTATAATATCGTCGACCTCGGTCTCATCTACGATGTCACGGTCGCATCGGGCGGCGTGACGATCGTGACGATGACGACGACCACGCCCGGATGCCCGGCGACGAACTATCTGAAAGCGGGTGCAGGCGAAGCGGCAAGCTCGGTCGACGGTGTCGAGTTCGTCGACGTCAAACTGACCTATGAACCGCGCTGGTCGCCGGACATGATGACGCCCGAGGCAAAGGCGCATCTGGGCATCGGCAGCTGAGGCTGATGATGAGTGAACCCGCTCCATCTCTTGAGACGAAGCCGGCTATCCCGCCCGGGCCTGAGCGTCTGCCTGAAATCCTGCTGGCGAGCATTATAGCGCTTGCCGAGGCCGGAGAGGTTGAGCAGGCTTGCCGTCTCGCAGGTCAGGCTTATGTCGCGCTACGGATAAGCGATCCCGCAGCGGCGCGCCGGTTCGATGTTTTCCTTCATCGGTCGACGCGAAAGCTGGCGTGGTGAGAGAGGGCACCACCTAAGCAGCGGCTTTCACCGCTACCAGCCGTTCAATCATCGGCACGACAAAATCGAACGTGCTTGCGTCGTCGAGAATCGACATGTCGATGTCGCCGTTCTTCAGCGCCGTTACCAGTTCGCGCTTGAGCGCCTGAGCCGACGGCGCGCCTTCGGCTTCCAGAACGTGCCCGAGCATGTGCTCCAGGCAGAAATAAAAGGCCGCCATCGCTATCTGCGTCTGTGCGGGAGTGAAATCGGCCGGGACTGTAAATCGCTCCGCCATTGCCTGCCTCATTATTGACGTTGTCATATAATGGCAACGGGCGGCGCCGAGGCGAGTTCCTGGATTGAGCGGGGTTACGCGCTCACCATGCGGCTCCCTTGAGCGCATCGAGCGGAAACTTGAGATAGCGTTTGCCATTCAATTCCGGCTCCGGCAAACGCCCGCCGCGAATGTTGACCTGCAGCGCGTGCAGAATGAGCTTCGGCATCGGCAGGGTCTTGTCGCGCGCCTCGCGCAGCTTGACGAAAACGGCCTCATCGATGCCGGCAATGTGCGGGTTTGCGCGCTTTTGCTCGCCGACCGTGCTTTCCCATCGCGCGTGGCGCCCATGCGGTCGATAATCATGGCCGGTGAACAAGCGGGTGTCGTCGGGCAGCGCGAGAATACGCTCGATCGAACCCCACAGCATTTTCGCATTGCCGCCGGGGAAGTCGGCGCGCGCGGTGCCGGAATCCGGCATGAAGATCGTGTCGTGAACGAAGGCGGCATCGCCGATCACATAGGTGATCGAGGCGAGGGTGTGGCCGGGTGAGAACAGGATGCGCCCTTCAATCGAGCCGACTTGAAATGTATCGCCGTCCTCGAACAGCCGGTCCCATTGCGACCCGTCGGTTTGCAGATCCGGCCAGTTGTAGATCGCCTTCCAGAGTTTCTGCACATCCTTCACGCCTGCGCCGATTGCGATCGGTGCGCCGGTTTTTCCCTTGAGGTAATGCGCGGCGGTGAAGTGGTCGGCGTGCGGATGGGTATCGAGAATCCACTCGATTGAAAGCCCTTCGCTCTCGATATAGGCGAGCAAAGCGTCGGCATGCGTCGTGCCGGTGGTGCCTGACTTTTCGTCAAAATCGTAAACCGGGTCGATAATGGCGCAGCGCCTGGTTGCAGGGTCGGACACGACATATTGGATGCTGCCAGTGCGTTCGTCGTAAAAGCCTTTCACAGCAGGCTTCTGCGTCGTGTGGCGCGCGAGCCAGCGCATTGCGCGCGCGAGATCGAAGCCGCGTTCTCTGCCAAAGGCCTCGACATCCTCCTGCCGCATCCGGCCATCGAGCACCTCGCCGAGAACGTGCAGCGTCAACGCCCGAGTCCCGCCCCTGCAATGGGCATAGACGGGGCCATCGGATTGCGTCATCGCCTTCTGAAATGCACGAATATCGGCCTCGGTGATCGTTGATCCGGTCACCGGCACGAAGGCGTAATCGATCCCCGCGGCCGCTGCAGCCGCGTGCTCAGCGGCATTGCCAGGCTGGCCCGACTCCTCACCGTCAGGGCGCAGATTGATCAGGGTTGTGTAATTCTCTGCGAGATCGGCGATGGCGCCGGTGTCGGGCTGGCCGGCGACAGTCAGACGGTCGGTAATCTTTACGCTCATGTGGCCTCGCACGGGAGTTGGTCGAACAAAGCCTATGCTAAATCATATGGCATGCGGCGCCAGAGCCATTTGCGACGCTACAACGATCAGATCGGTGCCGCCAGCGTCTCGACACGGCGTGCGGAGGCGGCGATCTGCCCGCGCGACAGTCTCGCTGCTGTTTGTCAAATTCCTTTGTGTTGATCGGTAATGTCGTCGCTCACCAGGCCGCCTCCGGCGCCCATACCCATTCCGCCGCCACGGCCTCCAACTTTCGCGCCTTCACGGTCGCCCTTACCACGATTTGAATTCGATGGTCGGGCGGGGCCCTGCATCGGAATGGCGAGGTCGGCCGGTACGGGGTCGAGATCCAGCGCCTCGCGAATGAAGTTGCGAAGCGAGGCGACCAGTTCATGTGTATGGACGGGTTGCCCAGAGGCCAAATCACGCGCTGCACGTTCAGCGAGCCGCACCTGCTCTTCGGTCCCGAGCAGAATAATGTCGGATAGGGCCGCTTCGACTGCGTCGCGGATGCGCCGCTTGCGATCCGAGCTACTACCTTCTTCAGCTGCCTCAGTGACTGGCTGCTCGGAATCGGCGCGACGAAGATTTCGGAGATGCGTTGGGTCGACCATGAGGTCGCCCGTAAACGAGCCGCCCAACACTTTGTAAGCCGCAATTAGCGTTCGCAGGCGCTCGTTAATCTGTCTGTTCATCCGTTCGCGCCGCTGCTGAATGGTGAACATCGCAAGCAAGCGGATGCCAACGCCGATGAGCGCAAACAGCGCCAAACCGATGAGTGTGAAAATCAGGTTGTGCCAAGAACTGAAATCGAGGCTTCGCATCGGTCGCTTTTAGCGAGTCTTCCTTACCGTGGCGACTCGGTGGCGATTCGTTGCCTATCTAAGTTTGGGGCTTCTTTCTAACTATCTGATTTTGCTGGCGCACCCGGCACGATTCGAACGTGCGACCTTTGCCTTCGGAGCAATTTGTCCTGGCTATCCGAAATGCACGCTAGGACACGCCATGATACTACAACGCTTTGAAACGTATGGACAATCCGGTTTTTCCCGCCGAAATCCATATCCGACACTTCGCTCCGACTTTCATCCGGCTGCTTCCGTGGTGCTTCCGCGGAAACAGCCCGCTCTCCAGGGGGAAATCGCGTAATGGCCAAGCTCACGAAACGAGTCGTGGATGCTGCCGTAGCCCGCGAGAAGGACTACTTCATCTGGGACGACGAACTTCCCGGCTTCGGCCTTCGCATCTTCGCGTCCGGTAAACGCAGCTACCTTATCCAATACCGCGCCGCAGGTCGAACCCGCCGCTTCACAATCGGCCTTCATGGCGTGTGGACGGCGGAGACAGCCCGGCAGGAAGCTAAGGTGCAACTCGGTCGCGTCGCACAGGGTGATAACCCCTCCGAGGAACGCCTGCTGGATCATCAGGCGATCACCGTCAAAGAACTGTGCGCGATGTATCTCAAGGACCTCGAAGCCGGTCTCATTCTCGGAAAGGGAGGCCGACCGAAAAAGGCAACGACCATCGTCAGCGATACCGGTCGCATTCATCGACACATCATTCCGCTGATCGGCACGCGCCGGGTAAAGGATCTCGTCAAAGCCGACATGACCAAGGTGTTGAAGGACATCATGGCGGGCAAGACGGCAGTGTCGGTGAAGACCAAGAAGCTGCGCGGCAAGTCCGTCGTGACAGGCGGCGCCGGTACGGCCACGCGGACGCTCGGACTCGTCGGCGGCATTTTCACCTACGCCATGGAGGCAGGGATCATCACGGCCAATCCCGTGCACGGCATCCGCAAGCCCAAGGACAATGTCCGCGACCGTCGTCTCACCGAGGCGGAGTACCGCACGCTCGGCGAGATTCTGCGCGAAGCGGCCGAAACCCCGAAATATGGGATAACGGTCGAGATCATCCGACAGATCGCGCTCACCGGCTGCCGCCGAAGCGAGATGATCGGTCTCAAGTGGACCGAGGCGGACACTGACGCGAGCTGCATGCGTCTGGAGGATAGTAAGGAAGGCGCCTCCATCCGTCCTATCGGCCTCGCCGTGGTCGAGTATCTAGAGGAACGCCGCAAGACCGCGACGGGCAGCTATGTCTTCCCCGGCCAGGGCGAGGACAACGCCTTTGGCGGATTCCCCAATCACTGGCGGCAGATTTTCCGGGACTCGCCGCTGGCAGATGTAACGCCGCACGTCCTGCGTCACAGCTTCGCCAGCATCGCAAACGATCTCGGCTTCACCGAGGTCACCATCGCCGCGCTGGTCGGTCACTCAAAGGGGACCGTCACGAGCAAATACATCCATTCGCTCGACACCGCCCTCATCATGGCCGCCGACACTATCTCCGGCTACGTTCAGGGGCTGCTCGATGGGGTCAAGTTCAAGCAGACCGCCTACGCTCTAGATCGGAATTCCCGAAAGGCCGCACTTTCTCACTTCCTCAAGAAGGCGGTGGAAGACCCCAGCGGGGACAGACAAGATTTGCCCTTGGCCGCTTAGGCGATTTGACGAGTTGATGGGATAGCGAGCTGGACTCTCCGTCGGGCTCGCTTCCCGCTTTCTGTCGCGGCTAGGCATAGGCCCGGCATAACCTGCCATTCTCCATAAGGACAACTCGTGCCTCTGGACTCACCACCATATGTCGATTAGTCTCGACATATGGAATCAGATGCCGCCATCCTTGCGTTCGCCGCGCTCGCGCAACCGACCCGCCTCGACGTGTTCCGCCTGCTGGCGGAGCACGAACCGGACGGATTAGCTGCAGGCGACATCGCCCGCCGGTTGGACGTCCCGCACAACACCATGTCGACGCATCTTGCGACGCTGACGCGCGCCGGCCTGATCGAGGCCGAGCGGCACAGCCGCTCGATCATCTATCGGGCAAGGCTCGAGGCTGTGCATGCGCTCACCAGCTTCCTCGTCAAGGACTGCTGCGGCGGCCGCCCCCAGATCTGCGCGCCGCTGATCGCCGATCTGTCCCCCTGCTGCCCACCGCAAATCCTCGCCGACAAGGAGGCCGCCCATGACTGACCGCATCTACAATGTCCTGTTCCTCTGCACGGGGAATTCGGCCCGCTCGATCCTGGCCGAGAGCATTCTGGCCAAGGACGGCGCTGGTCGCTTCCATGCCTTCTCGGCCGGGAGCATGCCCAAGGGCGCGGTCAACCCGTTCGCCCTGAAGGTGCTCGGAAGCTTCGACTATCCGACCGAAGGCTTCCGCTCGAAGAGCTGGGAGGAGTTCGCCCAACCCGGCGCACCTGTCATGGATTTCGTCTTCACCGTCTGCGACAACGCCGCCGGCGAAGCCTGCCCGGTCTGGCCCGGCCAGCCGATGACCGCGCATTGGGGCATCGAAGATCCCGCTGCCGTCGTCGGACGGGACATCGAAAAGGAAAAGGCGTTCGTCGCCGCCTTCCGCTACATGCGAAACCGGATTTCCGTCTTGACGGCTCTGCCGGTGGCCAGCCTCGACAAGGCTGCGCTTGGCACCAAGCTGCGCGAGATCGGCCGCAGCGAAGGCGCAACCTCGCCGCGCCCTGACGTTGCGTGAGGCCGATCATGGACGTCATCATCTACCACAACCCCGAGTGCGGCACGTCGCGCAATACGCTGGGTCTGATCCGCAATTCCGGCGTCGAGCCGCATGTCATCGAATATCTCAAGACGCCGCCGAGCCGCACGATGCTTGAGCAGCTCATCGCGCGCATGGAAATCTCCGTTCGCGCGCTGCTGCGCGAGAAGGGCACGCCTTATGCCGAGCTTGGCCTGGACGACCCGGCGCTGAGCGACGCGCAAGTTCTCGACGCCATGATGGCGCATCCCATTCTCATCAATCGTCCGATCGTAGTCACGCCGGAAGGGGTGAGGCTGTGCCGGCCGTCCGAGGACGTGCTGGACCTGCTGCCGCCGCAGCGCGGGGCATTCGTCAAGGAAGACGGCGAGCGGGTGATCGACGAACACGGCCGCCGCGTCGCGACGGCCTGAGGAAAGTCCATGTCCACCTTTGAACGCTATCTCACCCTCTGGGTCGCCCTGTGCATCGTCGTGGGCATTGGCCTCGGCCATCTGATGCCGAGCGTCTTCCATGCCATCGGCGCGGCCGAGATCGCCAAGGTCAATCTGCCGGTCGCGGCGCTGATCTGGCTTATGATCGTGCCGATGCTGGTCAAGATCGACTTCGCCGCTCTCGGCCAGGTCAAGGAACACTGGCGCGGCATTGGCGTCACGCTGTTCGTCAACTGGGCGGTCAAGCCCTTCTCGATGGCGGCGCTCGGGTGGCTATTCATCGGCTATCTGTTCCGGCCCTACCTGCCGGCGGACCAGATCGACTCCTATATCGCCGGCCTCATCATCCTCGCCGCCGCGCCTTGCACGGCCATGGTCTTCGTCTGGTCGAACCTCACCAAAGGCGAGCCGCATTTCACGCTGTCGCAAGTCGCGCTCAACGACACCATCATGGTGTTCGCCTTCGCGCCCGTCGTCGGCTTGCTGCTCGGCCTGTCGGCCATCACCGTGCCATGGGACACGCTGGTCCTGTCCGTCGCGCTGTATATCGTCGTGCCGGTGATCGCCGCGCAGATACTGCGACGCCGGCTACTCGCCACTGGCGGCGAGCCGGCGCTGAAGCGCTTTCTTGACCGCCTTCAGCCACTGTCGCTGGTGGCGCTGCTCGCCACGCTCGTCCTGCTCTTCGGCTTCCAGGGCGAACAGATCCTCGCCCAGCCGCTGGTGATCGCGCTGCTCGCCGTGCCGATCCTGATCCAGGTCTATTTCAACTCCGGCCTTGCCTATCTCCTCAACCGGCTGACTGGCGAGCAGCATTGCGTCGCCGGGCCGTCGGCGCTGATCGGGGCATCTAACTTCTTCGAGCTCGCCGTCGCCGCCGCCATCAGTCTATTCGGCTTTCAGTCCGGTGCGGCGCTCGCCACCGTGGTCGGCGTGCTGATCGAGGTGCCCGTGATGCTCTCCGTCGTCTGGATCGTGAACCGCTCGAAAGGCTGGTACGAGCGCGGCGAAAAGCCCCGGGGCGTGGCTGAGGCGAAGCGCTGATGCTGCGCGATCTTTCCAACGTCGATGGTGCATGCCTGGACGTGCCGACAATCGACCGTCTTCGGGCAGCGCCCTCGACCCATCCGCCGCGCATCCTCCTGCTCTACGGCTCGCTGCGCGAGCGCTCCTACAGCCGGTTTCTCACCCTGGAGGCAGAGCGCCTGCTGAAACACTTCGGCGCGGAAACGCGCATCTTCGACCCGCATGGCCTGCCGTTGCCGGACGGCGCCGACGTCAACCATCCGAAGGTCAAGGAATTGCGGGAACTCTCGCTCTGGTCAGAAGGTCAGGTCTGGACGAGTCCGGAACGGCACGGCGCGATGAGCGGGGTGATGAAGGCGCAGATCGATTGGATTCCGCTCTCGGTCGGTGCAGTGCGGCCGACCCAAGGGCGCACGCTCGCCGTCATGCAGGTGTCCGGAGGCTCGCAAAGCTTTAATGCCGTCAATCAGATGCGGGTGCTGGGCCGCTGGATGCGCATGGTGACGATCCCCAACCAGTCCTCCGTCGCCAAAGCCTTTCAGGAGTTCGACGAAGCAGGTCGGATGAAACCGTCATCCTATTATGATCGGGTGGTCGACGTGATGGAGGAACTGGTGAAGTTCACGCTGCTGACACGCGATGTCTCTTCCTACCTGACCGACCGCTATTCCGAGCGCAAGGAGAGCGGTGAGGCTCTGATGCGGCGGGTCAATCTGACGGCAGCGACCTGAGTATTCGGAACAACGCCAATCGTATCTCATCGTTGGCGAGAGTGACCAATCAACGAGACCGCCTGAATGGATCAAAGCCCCCAGCAGCCAAAGGCCAGCGCCGCCGAAGTTTTCCGCGTCTTCCTGAAGCTGGGGCTCACCTCCTTCGGCGGTCCGATCGCGCATCTGGGTTATTTCCGGGACGAGCTGGTGACGCGTCGAAAATGGCTGAGCGAAAGCGCTTATGCCGATCTGGTCGCGCTATGTCAGTTCCTGCCCGGCCCGGCCTCCAGCCAGGTCGGCTTTGCGCTTGGTTTGACGCGCGCGGGATGGCTCGGGGCATTTGCGGCCTTCCTCGCCTTCACCTTACCATCGGCTCTGATCCTTCTCGCGCTCGCCATGACGGCAACGCGGCTGGAAAGCCCGCTTGCCCTTGGCGTCCTGCATGGTCTCAAGATCGTCGCCGTCGCCATCGTGGCGCAGGCGGTGTGGGGCATGGCAAGAAATCTCTGCCCCGACAAGGAGCGCGCCACGATCGCGGTCGCGGCTGTGCTTCTGCTCGCGTGGGCACCGGGTGCCATCGGAATGATGGGCGCCATTCTCCTCGGCGCAATCGCCGGGTTGGTCCTCAGCAAGGGACAGGTCACGACCGGCGCGCATCTGCCGGTCCCGGTTTCGCGGAAAGCCGGACTGACGGCCTTTGCGCTGTTTGCCGTCTTACTGATTGGCCTGCCGCTCTTGGCCGCACAGGCGCAAGGATGGGCGCTGGCCGACAGCTTCTATCGTGCTGGCTCTCTGGTCTTCGGTGGTGGGCATGTCGTGCTGCCGCTCTTGCAGGCCGAAACCGTCACGCCGGGATGGGTGTCCGACGACGCCTTCCTTGCGGGCTATGGCGCGGCGCAGGCCGTGCCGGGACCGCTCTTCACCTTCGCCGCCTGGCTCGGGGCGGTCATGGGACCGGCGCCGAACGGCGTTGCCGGTGCGGCGATCGCTCTTGTCTCACTCTTCCTGCCGGGCTTCCTCATCCTGATCGGGGCGCTCCCCTTCTGGGATCGGTTGCGCCGCACGACATGGGCGCAGTCGGCCATGCAAGGCGCCAATGCCGCTGTCGTCGGCATCCTCGGCGCGGCGTTGTATTCGCCTGTCTTCACCAGCGCGATCGGCGGCATGCCGGACTTCGCGCTGGCTCTGGTTTGCTTTGTGGCACTGATGGCCTGGAAAGCCCCACCATGGGTTGTCGTATTGCTCGCAGCAGGGGGCGGAGCTGCGCTTGACTCCGTGATGTGAGGGGGTTTCGGTCACGCGCGCCATGTTCGGGCTCCGATGCGCGCGAGCTGGCGCCCAAGGGGTTACGCGCGCGAGACTTCTTTTATCCCTACGGTCACATCGATGATCTCGGGGTCAAGTCGCGTGACCTTCACTGAGGCGTCGCGCTGTCCTCCCACCGAACGGCCCGCAGAAACTCGTCACGCGACAATGCACAGAGAGCAAACTCACCACGCCGGAAAGGGCCGCCCAACCGAGAGGCGACGCCCTGACCGGCGAGGTAAAAGATGTAGGGACCTGCATTGAAGAAGACGTGGGCGCTTGCGCGCTTCCACTTCTCGATGAACTGTTTGCTCGGTCCCATCCAGCGCATGACCGCGAATTCCTTGCCGTCGAGGTTTACGACGCGCGAGCCGAAATCGAGCGACATGCTGAAGTAGGTTCCGAGAAAGGAGCTTTCGCTGTGGATGTGGACCAGCCAAAACATCCGATGCCCTTGCCGATAGAAGGCCTCGCGCGCGTTGCGTTCGTCCTCACTGATCGAGGAATGCTGCAACTCGAGCACGGTCGCGCGAGAGGTGCCGCTGCCGACCAGCACATCGGCGCGATGCAGTTCGCCGGTCATCGGATCGCGCAGGGCGATCTCGCGGCACGACATATCGAAAAGTTCTTTCCAGCCGAGGTGCCAAGGCCCTTCAGGCTCGCTCCACGGATCGCAGTCTCCGGCCTTGTGCCGCCAGTGGGGCGTGTTTTCGACGGGCATCACCGCGGTCAGCAGACCGCCGCAGTCACGGCAGGTGGTGCGCTCGCCCTTGGCGAGCGGCGCACGCTTCTGATCACCGACGCAAGCATAGAGCATGTCTAATTTTCCCCTCTAGCGTCAGCGGGCGGCCACCGCAGTTTTCCGCGACCAACGCGCAAGGCTTCGACCAGCCTGGTGTTGCCCGGCAGCCTTCCTGAGAAGAGGCTGGGCTTTGGGTCCACCGCCGGCTTCTTGAAGGGCGCGACCCGCCGGTAGTCAGGCGTTTCGAGCCAAGTTCGTCCGTCCCCCTCGTCCGTGACGATTCGATAAAGGCCCGCGGGCGGGGCCGCCGCGATGTCGAGCAGACGCTTATAGCGTTCGACCGACCATTTCTGGATTCCGCCGCTGAGAGCTTCGGTGCGAAAGCGCGCCCAAAGCGCTGCAGTGTCGGGCGTGGGCCAGTCGCCGGCATCAGTGTAGGCCGTAATCTCGTCGGATTCGAGCCAGGCCCGCATCTCCGCGGGCGTCACGAAGATCGGCTCGGCGTCCTGAATGGCCGCGATGGCCGCGCGCCGGGACGGAAGCCCCGCCCGGATCAACATCGCCATCATGAACTGCGGGACGCCGGTTTCGACCGCCGCCGCTGCGCCGCCCGCCACCGTCTCCGGTGACCAGCCGAGCGACATGCGGCGGGTGCGGACGGCTTCCAGCGCCCAGACCAAGCGATAGGTGAAAGCCTCTTCGACCGCCCGCATGTTCTGCGGTCCGATCTTCTCGACCGCGTCGCCTGAGATCCAGGCGCGCAGGATGACTTTCCAATTGGCCGGCAGCGCGTTCTTCTTGTCGGGGATGAAGGGCCGCATGAACAGCAACCGTTCTCCCAGGCCACCAAGGGCGTCGGCGAGCTCGTCGACGTCGCCGCTCAGCGCCGCATCGTCGGCGCGATCGAGCAGCTGGGCCAGTTCATCAGCCATGGTGTCGATAGAAAGGCCGGCTTCAAGTCCAACCCCCATTGCGAAATGTCCGCGCCGCGCCTGCGGCGTGGTCGACTTCCAGATCAGCGCGGCGCGGGCCTCGAACACCTTCTTGTGCAGGGGCGCGACCTCCTCTTCTTCGTGGGCGATTTGCCGGGCCCAGAGCGACCCCTTGAGAGCTTCGTCCAGCAACTTTGGAAGGTCGGCACGATCGGCGTCCAGCGCTTCGATCAGGCCGAACACGGTCGCATCGAGGCGCTCGACGAGCTGCGACAACGGCTCTTCGTCGATGGTCTCCTCTTCGTCGCCCTCGTCGGTTTCGTCATCCTCATCCGCGTCGGGAACGGAGTCGTACTCGCCAGCGGCGGCCAGACGTTCGGCTACCTCGGCCTCTTCGGTCGGCGATCTCCAGGCCTCCCGGGCATTTGCTAGATATTCCCACGCATCGTCACGGTCGAGCACGCCCTCGCGCGACAGGCGCTCAAGGATCTCGGCGACGATCTGGATAAGGCCGCTCTTTAGGGTTCGGGCCTTGGCGGAGGCGACCAGCTTCCTCCATTCCTTCTTTCGCCAGTCGGTCTTGTCGAACATGACATGGACGATCAGGCCTTCGACGTCGACGAAAGCGCGCCCGGCGCGCCCCGCGACATTGGCGAATTCCTCACCCTTGATCTTCTCACCAGCGCGGTAGAGCGCGGGTACGAGCAGGACCGCAGCGTTGAGATTAAGCCCTTGGGAAAGCGTCGGCGAAGCGACGATGACTTTCAGCACGCCCTCGGACAGAAGGACTTCCAGCTCGCGCAGGAACGGACTCGGCAGGCGGCCATGATGGATGGCGACGCCGGCCTTCAGGCTGGCGACGGCCGGATGGTCTTCACCCAGCCATTCCTTGCCGACCTCCAACGCGCGCGCGATCGGCGCCTCATCCTCCAGCAAAGAATCGAGATAGCCGCGCCTGCAGAGGTCAACGACCTGCTTGCCGTAGCTTTCGACCCAGTTGGCCTGGGTCGAGAAGATCAGGGTGCGCTTGCCCTGGCCGGCGAATTCCCAGGCCGCGAAGAGGGCGAGATGCGAATTCTTGCGCGGATAGGGGTTCTTCTCCCGGCCGCGCGCGGGCTTCTCCTCGACAAACTTGTCGAGGAATGGACCGTCGTCATCGAGGTCGAGCCGAAGCAGCGCATCCTTGCCGCGCCAGGTCAGTGCGCCGAAACGCTGGCGCGTGGGGCGCCAGTCGGAGCGCACGGGCTCGCCGGGTTCATCAGAGCGAATCCACGCGGTAAGATCGTTGAGTTCGTCGCCGCTCGGCAGGATAGCCGAAAGACAGACGATCCGGCGTTCGGCCGCGTCCGCGCGTCGCAGCAGGCGTTGCACGAGTGTCTCGTAACGAATCTCGCGCTCGCTTGGCCCGATCATGTGACCTTCATCGAGAACGATCAGGCCGACGTCATCGATCAGCGACGGATCACTTCGCAGCGCGAAGTCGAGCTTTTCCGGCGTGGCAATAATGATCTCGCGGGTGCGCAGCGCGTCCTCGTCGCCCACCGATAGCCCGCTGGCGCCATACAGCGAGGAAACGCTGAATCCGAGCGGGGCGAAGGTCTTGCGGAAGGACCGTTCGGTCTGAGCCGACAAGGCGCGAAGCGGGGTGACGATCAGCACCCGGCGAGCCGAAGACAGGGTCATCAATGCGGCGATTTCCGCAACGCGCGTCTTCCCTGCGCTCGTGGGGAGCGCCACGACCAGGTCGTCGGTGACATCGGTCGACCGCTGCGCGGCCTCGCGCTGAGAAGGCCATAGCTCCACTTCGGAGGTTTTGCGCGCGTACAGCGAACCGATGAACAGCCGCCGGAGGTCGGGGTATCGCTCCTCCGTTCCCGCAGGCGGCTCGGTCGGTAGGTTCTGGTGCAGCGCGTGCTGCCAGAGATCGTCGATCAGGTGGCGGCAGAGATTCGAGATCCACCACAGCGGGACGTTCTCGGCATTGTCGGCCAGGCTGACGGCGGTGGCAAGCAGATCCCGCGCAGTGTCAATCGGCTCATCCTCGCCCGTCTCCAGGGCGAAATCGAAAAAGGCCAAGGCTCGGCAGATCGTCGTATTCAGGATGGTCGACAGCACATCGTCGATATCGGGCTCGTCGCCGCCCAGCGTTTCGGCCATCTGCTCATCGCTGTGGGCCTCATTGCCAAGCCAGTCGCGAACAAAGCCGCGCAACTGATCGAGATCGCGCAGGATGAGGTGACGGATCGCCGTTTCGCCAGGCGCGGCGTTGAGATCTTCGGCCAGCTCGTTGAACAGCGAATAGGCGACAGCCGAATAACCCGCGAGGTGATAGGCTGCGGCAGCTATGGTGCGGCGAAAGCCGCGCTCCGGCGCCTCGGGATCGCCGTTGCGCACCAAGGCTTCAAAGGCGTTGGCGGCCCGCTCGAACGCCTTGTCCGTCAGGTCCGATGCACCGGTCTGGGCGCGCAGCGCCATGGCGCCCCGAAGCAGCGCGAAACCATGTTCGGCAAGGTCGGTTTCAATAGTCGCGCCCAACGGCGGCGCGTTCTGCGGCAACACGCCGGCTTCCCGCATCAGCGACCAGGCCGCGCCACGATAGAGCAGCCGGCCGAGAATGCCGTCGACGGTCGCGGTTGCGAGAAAAGCCGTTAGCTCGTCAGGCGTCTCCAAGGTCTTCCGCCCCCTGGTACATGGCCGCGATGAAGTCCTGGTGGTCTTCGACGTGGATGTTCACGACGTAGTGGTCCCGATTGGTCCCGGCAGCGTCGAGGTCTTCCCTCAGCGAGGCATGGGGGCCGTTGCCCGACACGGTGAAAAGCATGTGGTCGATGCGATCGGCGCGCAGCGACTTCACGCCCACCTCGTCGCGAAGATCACGGCCCAACGCGTTTTCGGCGGGATCATTGCTCTCGAGCAGGCGGTTGGCGACGAACAGCAGCGAGTCCGGCGTGCAGCGGCCACTGTCGCGGTCGAGCACCTTGCGGGCGCTGTTCACCGTGGATTTCCCGAGCTTCTTGTTGCTCTTGGCTTCCCCCTTCAGAAGCCACAATTTCTCGTCCTTGCCGCCATAGCCGGCGCCGATGAAATCATCGCCGCGCATGGCCATGTTGCGGCCGTCCTTGTAGCGAAGCCGGCGCACGGGGACGCGCAGGCCGATATCTTCCTCCACCAGCTCGGTCGCGAGAATCTCCCCCAGGTCTCCGGAGCGGCCCTTGGCCGTCTGAGGCATCGCCTCGCTCAGAATCTTGGCGGCAACCGTGTAGCCGAGGCGCTCGACATCCTCGGCGATACGCTCGAGACGATCATAGTGGGAACGAATGGTCTCGGCGAGGTCGCCGCTGATCTCGTCGCGGCCGCCATCCTTCTCGACATAGGTCCAGTAGTGTTTGCGCTTGTCTTTTTCCTTGGTGGATTCGCACCACCGCTCATACAGCCCCATGCTTCCCCCCACTTCTTTATTTTGCTGCGCGATTTACCCGGTCGGCGATGTCTGCGCATCGCTCGATCAGCCTCTCAAAGGGCTCGGCGTCCTTAAGTAGCAGCCCGTCTTCCACCATATGTTCGTAATCCGAGGCCAGCGCCGTGCGCGCCTCGCCGCTCGGCACGAGCCGCAACAATCCGTTGACGGCGGCCTCATAGTCGACGGGCGCGCCGTCCGCCGCCTTCTCCGCGAAGAACATGCTTTTGTGCCGTGCTACCGCCAGGGCGAGATCTCGATCAGCCGCGGCCGCGTCGGCAATCCCGGCGTCATCCAGGCGGACCACGTCATGCCAATGGCGAGCGAACCGCTCCCCGCGAAGCCGTTCCTGCAAGCAGAAGACGTGGATCGCGGTTGCCTTTTCCCAAAAGGTCCGCTCGGCGTGCATCACGCGCGGCGACGCCGCGGGGAACGTCACGCCCTCGACCAGGCCCGTCGCATCGCAGACCACATCACGCACGCTGGCCGGTTCGCCGGTCGAGCGGGCGCCGAATTCCAGCATGACGCTTGGCGCGACATAACCGGAGCCGGTAGAGGTCGCTTCATAGTCGATGAAGAGTTTCTCGCCGTCGACCCGGGTCGCGGCCGACACGCCCTGCGCTCCAATGGCGTCGATGAGCAGGGGCTGCACCGTGCCCGAAATCCACTCCGGCAGGCGGTGGCGCACCGCTTTCGACCAGCGCTTCTCTTCGCTGCGCGTTGCCGGCAGGGCCTCGCCATTGTCGCCCACCAGATCGGGCGCGATCGCTCGGATGTCGTAGGTCAGATCGACATCTTCCGAGAAGCGCTGAATGACGCCGTAGGCTTTTGAAAGCGATGTCCCGCCCTTGAAAACGAGATGGTCGCCGAGCGCGGAGCCGAAAACGGTTTGAAGGGCCCAGACGACCCAAACGTCCTTCTCGAGCAGATGGGCGGGCCGCCCTGAACGATCGGCGGCCACGCCCAGCGCGTCACGACGGTCCGCCGCCGACAGGGACAGAAAGGGATCAGCCATGGGCCGCCTTGCCGACGCTTCGGGCAAGCCAGGTCGGAAACTGCGGCGCGGCGGCCACCAGTTCGCCGAACGCCGACGGTGGGAGCTTTCGTTTCAGAGCCTTCAGCGCCGATTCCGCTTTCTCCGGCCCAAGCCAGGCTAGAGCGCGAACCGCTTGGCCTGAGGGGCGATCGGCGAGCGCAAGCTGCCAGCGTGGCGCATGGCGCAATTCCACGAGCTGCTTGCCCAAGGTCATAGTGCGGCTCCGGCCCGACGTCAGATAAACAGAGCGAACCGGCACCTGCGTCGTCAGCCCCAGCGCATTTGCGGCAGCCGCGCCGTTCGGCACGATGACTTCCCCGCGCTGCACCGCCAGCGCCTCGATGGCCTGTTCCACCGAAGGCGCGCGTGCTCCAAACCGGCTCTTGATCGGACGCAGATACACGCCGCGCCCGGCACGGATCAGATGCCCTCGTTCTGCAAGACGCGACAAAGCCTGGTCCACCCCAGCGCGGCTGCCGAGGTGGAGAAGGCTCTTTGCCGCCAGCGGCGTTCCTTCCGGCAGCGTCTCGGCGAGCGCCAGGATCTGTTCGGTCAGACGTTGCACCATCATTCTCCTGTCAGAAATATATGCGAGTTTCTGACATTTTTCAACGGCCACAAAGCTTTCAAACTCAACCCAACCGTCCTTCGTAGCTCCGGTCGCCACGAGGGATCGATTGAAGGGGGAAAGCCTTCCCCTGCGGCCGAGCCACGGTCTCGGCCGACCCCTTCTGCGGGGACACCCCGCAACGCCCCGAGAGTGAGAGTGCGGACGGATCTTCCGTGACGGGTTGAGGGCTGGGAGAGAGGCTCCCGGCGCCCGTCGTGGAGTTTATCCCGATGGCCAGAATGGATCGCGCCGCGCGTCGTACCGGCGACCGCACCAATTTCTATGACGACATCACCAACAAGATCATCGCCGAGCTGGAGGATGGTCGGCTTCCCTGGGTCCAGCCTTGGGGCACGGCCGCGGCCAAGGCGCCGCTCGCCATGCCGAGGAACGCGGCGACCTCGCGCCAGTATTCCGGCATCAACGTCCTGATCCTCTGGGGCGCCGTCATCCAGCACGGTTTTCCTTCCCAGCAGTGGCTCACCTTTCGCCAGGCGCTCTCGCTCGGCGGGAACGTCCGGAAGGGCGAGCATGGCACGACCGTCGTCTACGCCGACCGCTTTGTGCCTGACGATGAAAAGCGCCGCGCGCGCGAGGCCGGCGAAGAGGCGACCGCCATTCCATTTCTGAAGCGGTTCACGGTCTTCAATGCGGCGCAGTGCGAGGGGCTGCCCGAGAATCTTGCCGTCGAAGCGCCGCCCCCGGCGTCGGGCATGATCGAGCCAAGGGTCGAGGCGCTGATCCGGGCAACGGGAATCGACTTCCGCATCGGCGGGAGCCGTGCCTTCTACGTTCCCGCCCACAACTATGTGCAGGTGCCGCCGCCCCAGGCCTATTTCGAGCCGATCAATTGGCACCGGACCGCGCTGCATGAACTCGGCCACGCCACAGGCCATGCTTCCCGCCTCGGACGTGATTTCTCCGGCGCGTTCGGAACGAAAAAGTACGCGTTCGAGGAATTGGTGGCCGAGATGAACGCCGCCTTTTGCTGCGCCTCACTCGGCATCGTCCCGACCGTCCGCCACGCCGATTATATAGGCTCCTGGCTCGAGGTTCTGCGCGAGGACAATCGCGCCATCGTGCGCGCCGCAAGTCAGGCGAGCAAGGCCGCCGACTGGCTGCTCGCACACCTTCCCGAAGCGGACGCCGGAGATCGCCTCGAGGCGAGCATTCCCGATTGCGACAGGAGGGCGGCATGATCCTCCTGACCGACGAACTGCGTAAGCCGCTACTCGCCAATGGCCGCCGGCGCGATACCGACCATGTGCCGCTCGTAAAATTCTTCAACCCGCTGGGTGAAGGCGTCTGGCTCGCCACCGAACTGGACGAGGATGGCGACACGTTCTTCGGGCTGGCCGATCTCGGTAACCCTGAGCTTGGCTCCTTCTCGCTGCAGGAGATGTCGTCGCTCCGCCTGCCGTTCGGCATGGGGATCGAACGGGACATCCTCTTCACGGGGGATTTCCCGCTCTCCGTTTGGGTGGAAGCCGCGCGGCAGGCCGGCAGCATCCGGGCGGCAGAGCGCATTCTCTATCAGGCCGCTCGGTCACGGCACGGCGGCCATTGACGCGCAAATACGTGAAGGCGTGAAGTCGGCTTTGAGGCTTTGCGCTTCCACGCGGCGATAGGCTTTCCTGAAGCGTTCGCGGTTCGGGGTGAGAGAGTAAGAGGGGGAAGGGGATTTTCGTGACGGGTTGGAGGCCGAGAGAGAGGCTTTCGGCCGCCCGTCGCGGAGTACATCCCGATGGCTACTGCCGTTCAGAAGATCACCTTGTCGTCCTCACGCGACATCCCCTTCAACAAGCTGGTGCTGAGTCAGTCCAACGTCCGGCGCGTGAAAGCCGGCGTCTCCATCGACGAACTGGCGGAGTCCATCGTCCGCCGCGGCCTCATCCAGAGCATCCATGTCCGTCCCGTGGTGAACGCCGAAGGTGCGGAGACCGGCATGTTCGAAGTCCCCGCCGGCGGCCGCCGCTACCGCGCCCTCGAATTGCTCGTGAAGCAGAAGCGCCTCGCCAAAACCGCACCGGTCCCCTGCGTCGTCTCTGACTCCAAGGCCGATGTGTTGATCGACGAGGTGTCGTTGGCCGAGAATATCGAGCGTGCGCCGTTGCATCCGCTCGATCAGTTCCGCGCCTTCCAAGCCATGCGCGACAAGGGCATGACCGACGAGGCCATCGCGGCCGCCTTCTTCGTCCCGCTCCAGGTGGTGAAGCAGCGCCTGCGGCTCGTCACCGTCTCGCCCGCGCTCCTCGACGTCTATGCCGAAGACGGCATGACCCTCGAACAGCTCATGGCCTTCTCGATCTCGGAAGACCACGCGCGTCAGGAGCAGGTGTGGGAAGCGATCAGCCATAGCTGGTCGAAGGAACCCTATCAGATCCGCCGCATGCTGACCGAGACCACGGTCCGCGCCTCCGACAAGCGCGCGGTCTTCGTCAGTATCGACGCCTACCAGGCCGCAGGCGGCTGCATCCTGCGCGACCTGTTCCAGGACGACGACGGCGGCTGGCTGCAGGACCCCGTTCTGCTCGATCGACTCGTCGCCGAGAAGCTCAAGACCTGCGCCGACGAGATCGCCGCTGAGGGCTGGAAATGGGTCGATGTGGCCATGAGCTTTCCCTACGGCCACGATCATGGCCTTCGCGAACTTTCTGGCACGATCGTCGATCTGACCGAAGAGGAGCGCGCAACCCGCGAAGCCTTGCGAGCCGAGTATGATCGGATCGAGGAGGAATATTCCGAGGCCGACGAGCTGCCCGACGACATCGATCAGCGCCTTGGCGAGATCGAGCAGGCACTGGAAGCCTTCGAACGGCGGCCCGTCACCTACGATCCGGCCGATATCCGCATCGCCGGCGTTTTCGTCAGTCTCGACAGCGACGGCTCGCTGCTGGTCGAGCGCGGCTATGTGCGGCCTGAGGACGAGGCGCCGGTCGAGTCCGACGGCGATGACGATCAGACCGACGCCGATGGCAGCAATGCGCCCGCTGTCCAGCGCGCGGTCATCACCATCGGAGGCCAGCCCGCCGAGCCCGAGGAGGACGACGACGACAGCCTCAAACCCTTGCCCGAACGCCTCGTGATCGAGCTGACGGCCCATCGCACGGTGGCGCTGCGCAATGCGGTGGCGGAAAATCCGCAGGTCGCCATGACCATGTTGCTGCACAAGCTGGTCAGCGACACCTTCCGCCACACCGCGCCAACGGGCTGCCTCGAGGCCAGTGTCCGGCACATCTTCTTTCCGGCTCAATCCGACGAGTTGAAGGAGAGCGACTCCGCCCGCGCGGTCAACGAGCGGCATGAACGCTGGGGCGATCACGTCCCGGCCGACGACGAGGCGCTGTGGGCCTGGCTGACCCATCTCGACGATGGATCACGTATGGACCTGCTGGCCCTGTGTGTCAGCTACGGCGTCAACGCGCTCTTCGAGCGGCCGAATCCGCATTCAGGTTCGGGCGTGAGCCGCCATGGCCTCGACGTGCGAATGGCGCAGGCGGACCGGCTCGCTCGCGAAACCGGCCTCGACATGGTCGCGGCGGGCTGGCGGCCGACCGTGGGCAACTATCTCGGCCGTGTCACCAAGCCGCGTATCCTCGAAGCCGTTCGCGAAGGCGCCGGCGAGAGGGCCGCGCAGCTCATCGACCACCTGAAGAAGGGCGACATGGCCAAGGAAGCCGAGCGCCTGCTGGCCGACACCGGCTGGTTGCCCGAGCCGTTGCGGCTCGCCTCGCTCGACGGCGAACAGGCCAACGATGCCGGGGAGCAGACGGACGGCGGCGATGACACGGCGCTGCCGGACTTCCTCGCCGAGGATGGCGAGGAGGACGATGGCGCCGATGCCGAGGACGAGGAAGCCGGCCTGGTCGCAGCCGAGTGAACACGACAACGGGGAGCGGTCTCGGCCGCTCCCCGTATTTCTTCAAGGAGATCATCATGCCCGTTATCAACGCGCTGACGACGCGCCGCGTCGTGTTCCAGTATCTCGTCCCCGTCCATGTCGAGGTGGAGGACGGCCTTGTCACCCGCGTCACCGTGATCGACGAAACCCCGGTGCGCGATCCCGCCGTCGTCGAAGGGGACGCGACCTATCTGGCCGCGGCGGTCATTGCCTCCGACGACGGTCAGGCGTGGCCCTCCTGGTCCTTCGGCTACTGACGGGATCGGCTTCAGCACCGGCGATGAGAGGGAGAGTTTGGGCCGGTCTGCCGTGACGGGATAGCAGGTGGAGGAGAGGCCTCCGTCGCCCGTCGCGGAGTATTCCCGATGACCCATGCCAGTACTGCCCCCTTTGTCTCGATCGGTCAGATCCTCGCGGAGAAGGTGCTGCCGCCACTTCACCGCGCGCAGAAACTCCCGCTACGCGTCTCCTGCCTCGGCACGATCAGCTATGCCGGGGCCACCGACGCCGACTGCCGTGACCGGACCATTCCGCTCGGCGACGCGGCGTCCCCTGAAGACGCCATGACCTTTGCCGCCATGCGCGTCGCGCGCAACGACATCCTTATCGGCCCGGATGACACGCTTCATTTCCGGCCACGGTTGATCGTCGTGCAGGATAACGCGCTGGGCCTGGTCCTCGCCGGTGACATCCGCGCCGGCGTCATCCTCTGGCAGCACCCCGTCGCCAGCGACCGCGAAGCCTGCCGCATCGTCGCCGAAGCGAGCCGGATTCGGGGCCTGGCCTTCGCCGCCTCCGGACGCGGCGATCACGGATCGGCGCGCGACCTTCGCTACCAAGCCTCCCGCCTTGAAGCGCGTCTGGTCGATCCGCTGTGGCGCGAAATCGCCACCGATCTTCTCCGGCTGCCGCAGGCGGCCTGACCCCGCCCCATTCCTTCAATCAGCCCGGCCTCGCGCCGGGCTTTGTCGTTTCAGGAGCCTGCCATGGCCGACTTTTTCACACATTTTTCCTGCATGCTCGACGTCGGCACCCCCGACAATGCCGCGCGGGCACTCGACCTCTACAACACGCTCTCCGAAGAGGGCGCGTCGGAGGAGCCCCCGTCCGATGGCTTCCTGCTCTCGATCCAGCCCGAGCATGGCGGGAGCAAGCTCTGGATGCGCGACGACGTCACCGGCGATCCCGAACGCCTGATCCAGTTCGTGAAGCGCTGCGCCGCCGAGTTCACACTGACCGGGCGCTGGGGCTTCCAATACGCCAACACCTGCTCAAGACCGCGCGTCGACGCCTTCGGCGGTGGCGCGCATGTGCTCGACCTCGCCACCGGCGAGACGGTGGCCTGGACCTACACCAGCGGCTGGCTCGCCGACGTGCTCGACGGAGGCGATCCCGATGCCTGAGGTCATCGAAACCACCGTCTATCGGCTCGGCGAACTCTCCGAACCGGCCAAGGAGACAGCGCGATCATGGTATCGCGAGAACGGCGTCGAGCACGATTGGTTCGAGTGCGTCTATGACGATTTCGTCCGCATCGGGGAGCTGCTCGGCCTGTCCTTCAAGACCCGGCCGGTCCGGCTCTATGGTGGCGGCAACCGTCAGGAGCCTCGCATCTGGTTTTCCGGTTTCTGGAGCCAGGGCGACGGCGCCTGTTTCGAGGCCTATTATCGCTATCGCAAGGGCGCGCCGAAGGCGCTGTGCGATTACGCCCCTCAGGACGAGACCCTGCATCGCATCGCCGACGCGCTGCAAGCCGTGCAACAGCGCAATTTCTTCCAGCTCCGCGCCGAAACCACGCATCACGGGCGCTACTACCATGAATACTGCATGTCGGTTTCCGTGGAGCGCGACAGTCCGACCTGGCAGCCCCTGACCGACGGCGCGGAAGACGCCGTCACCGAGGCGCTGCGCGATCTCGCCCGGTGGCTCTATCGCCAGCTCGAACGCGAGTATGAGCATCTGACCTCCGACGAGGCGATCGACGAATCCATCGCCGCCAACGACTACACCTTCACCGAGGCCGGTCGCCGGTTCGGTTGATACCCAAAGCGCCCAGCCTTCGCGGTTGGGCGCTTTTTTCATGTCAGCCATTGCGAGTCCCTTGAGAGGAAGAGGGCGGCCGGAACGGGGCGAGTCCGGGCGGTTGAGAGAGAGCGCCGCGCGGGCTTCCCGTATCCGCTCTCCCGAGGCATTTCCCATGACCCTGGCTTTGACATCAGCGGCGGCCGACGCCGCCGCATCCCCTCCTGTCGTTCCCGTTCCTGCAGCAGAGGTCGCCGCGTTCGGCGCGGCCCTGCGTCTTCTGACCCACCTCGAGCGAGGCGAGCGCATCGACGCCGCTGCGCTACGCAGCGCGATGGAAGCAGCGTTCGGCGCGTCGGACACGACCGGCGCCTGGATCTGGAAGACGGCCTATGACGCCTGCGAGGCTGCGACCGTCCTCTTCCTTCAGAAATACGGCAAGGCGCTTTTCCGCAAAGCCGCTTCTCCGGCTGCACGGCTTTCCGCCATCACGAAAATCACCGGCCTCCTGCCGACGCACACGCGCCGCTCCGAGGAAAGTCAGGCATTGCAGCAATTTTCGACGCCGACGCCGCTTGGGCTCGCCGCCGTGACCGCGGCCGCCATTGCGCCGGGCGACCTCGTGCTTGAGCCGTCGGCCGGCACCGGGCTGCTCGCAATCCTCGCCCAGATCAGCGGCGGCGAACTTCTCCTCAACGAGCTGTCCGACGCCCGCGCCAATCTGCTCGCCGCTCTCTTCCCAGCCATCGCCGTCTCGCGTTTCGACGCGGCCCAGATCGACGATCATCTCCCGCCGACCCACGCGCCCGCCGTCGTCATCATGAACCCGCCGTTCTCGGCCATGGCCCATGTCTCCGGCCGCATGAGTGATGCCGCCTATCGGCATGTCGCCTCGGCCCTGGCGCGTCTCGCCGACGGCGGCCGGCTGGTCGCCATCACCGGCGCGAACTTCGGGCCCGAAATCCCGGCCTGGACCGACGCTTTCAGGCGGCTCCAGAAGTGTGGCCGCGTCGTCTTCACCGCAGCGATCGACGGCTCGGTCTACGCTCGGCACGGCACGACGATCGAGACCCGGCTGACCGTCATCGACAAGCTCCCGGCTGACGATCCGGCCGTCTTCCCGGCCTCTGCGGGCGTTGCGCCCGATGTCGCGACTCTGCTCGGCTGGGTCGAGGCTCAGGTCCCCTCACGCCTCGCTGCCGCTACGCCGTCAGCCCCGCCTGCCGGTCCGGCCGCTCCACCGCGCATTGTGCGCGGCTATCTCGCGCGCGCCTCGGCGGCTCGCCCAGCCGCGTCGCTCGCCATTGAGCCGGAGGGGGCCGAACTCGCCTATGAGACCGTCGACTGGACGCCGCCCGAGGGCGCGCGTCTCACCGAGGCGATCTACGAAGAATACGGGTTGCAGTCGATCCGCATCCCCGGCGCACAGGCGCATCCGACCAAGCTCGTGCAGTCGGCGGCCATGGCCAGCATCGCGCCGCCCAAGCCGAGCTACCGGCCGATGCTGCCGGCGAACATCTGCGATCTCCTGTCCGACGCCCAGCTCGAAACCGTCATCTTCGCCGGCGAAGCCCATTCCGACTTCCTCGCCGGATCATGGACGGTCGATGAGACCTTCGATCTGGTGAAGGCTGCTCCCCCCGACGCCGAAAACGCCTTGCGCTTCCGGCGCGGCTACATGCTCGGCGACGGGACCGGCGCCGGTAAGGGCCGCCAATCAGCGGGCATCATCCTCGACAACTGGCTGCGCGGCCGCCGCAAGGCGGTCTGGGTCTCGAAATCCGACAAGCTGATCGAGGACGCGCAGCGCGACTGGTCAGCGCTCGGCATGGAACGGCTGCTGGTCACGCCCCTCTCGCGCTTCCCGCAGGGCAAGCCCATCACCCTGTCGGAAGGCATCCTATTTACGACCTACGCCACGCTACGCTCCGACGACCGCGGCGAGAAGGTTTCGCGCGTCCGGCAGATCGTCGATTGGTTGGGCTCCGATTTCGATGGAGCCATCATCTTCGACGAGGCGCACGCCATGCAGAACGCCGCTGGCGGCAAGGGAGAACGCGGCGATGTCGCCGCCTCGCAGCAGGGCCGCGCAGGCTTGCGCCTCCAGCACGCCTTGCCGAACGCGCGCGTGACCTATGTCTCCGCCACCGGCGCCACCACGGTCCACAACCTCGCCTATGCGCAGCGCCTCGGCCTCTGGGGCGGCGAGGACTTCCCCTTCGCCACCCGCGCCGAATTCGTCGAAGCCATCGAGGACGGCGGCGTGGCGGCCATGGAGGTGCTCGCGCGCGATCTGCGTTCGCTCGGGCTCTACACCGCCCGGTCGCTCTCCTATGACGGCGTCGAATACGAGCTGATCGAACACCAGCTCACCGGCGAACAGCGCGGCATCTACGACGCCTACGCCGGAGCCTTCGCGGTCATCCATAACAATCTCGATGCGGCGATGCAGGCCGCCAACATCACCGGCAGCGACGGCACGCTGAACAAGCAGGCCAAGTCCGCCGCTCGCTCGGCATTCGAGTCCGCCAAGCAGCGCTTCTTCGGCCATCTGCTCACGTCGATGAAGACGCCGACGCTGATCCGTTCGATCGAAGGCGATCTCGATGCGGGCCATGCTGCCGTGATTCAGATCGTCTCGACCGGCGAAGCCTTGATGGAACGTCGGCTGGCGGAGATTCCGACCGATGAATGGAACGACGTGCGCGTGGACATCACGCCGCGGGAATACGTCCTGGACTATCTCGCCCATTCCTTCCCGGTGCAGCTCTACGAGCCCTTCACCGACTCGGAGGGCAATCTGTCGTCGCGTCCCGTCTATCGGGATGGCCAGCCTGTCGAGAGCAGGGAAGCCGTCGCCCGTCGCAACGATCTGATCGAACGGCTCGCATCGCTCCCGCCAGTCCCTGGCGCGCTCGACCAGATCGTGCAGCGTTTCGGAACGGAGACGGTCGCGGAGGTGACGGGCCGATCGCGGCGCATCGTGCGCAAGGGCCATCGCCTCGTCGTCGAGAACCGCGCGCCATCGGCGAACCTCGCCGAGACCAGCGCCTTCATGGACGATCAGAAGCGCATCCTCGTCTTCTCGGACGCGGGCGGCACCGGGCGTAGCTATCACGCCGCACTCTCCGCGCGGAATCAGCGCCTGCGCGTTCACTATCTATTGGAACCGGGCTGGAAGGCGGACGCCGCCATTCAGGGCCTCGGTCGCACCAACCGCACCAACCAGGCGCAGCCACCGCTGTTCCGACCGATCGCCACGGATGTGCAAGCGGAGAAGCGCTTCCTCTCCACTATCGCCCGCCGCCTCGACACGCTGGGCGCGATCACGCGCGGCCAGCGCCAGACCGGCGGACAGGGCCTGTTCCGGCCCGAGGACAATCTGGAATCGACCTACGCGCGCGATGCCCTTCGCCAGCTCTATCTCCAGATCGTGCGGGGCAAGGTCGAGGGCTGCTCGCTCCAGCGTTTCGAGGACGCCACCGGCCTGAAACTGATGGATGCCAACGGCATCAAGGATGAGTTGCCGCCGATTACGACCTTCCTCAACCGGCTGCTCGCCCTCACCATCGAGCTGCAAGGCATCCTGTTCACCGCCTTCGAACTTCTGCTCGAGGCGAAGGTGGCGGGCGCGATCGCCAGTGGTGTCTATGACATCGGACTGGAGACGCTGACGGCGGAGAGCTTCGTCGTCACCAAGCGGACCACCATCTACACCCATCCCGCGACGGGGGCGGAAGCGCGTCTTCTCAGCCTTGTCGAGCGCCGCCGCAATCGGCCGACGTCGACGGAGAGCGCGCTGGCTTGGCTGGACGATCCGCATGCCCGGCTGCTCGTGAATGAGCGCTCTGGCCGAGCCGCCGTACAGATTCCGGCGCCGTCGCTCATGCTCGATGATGGCGAGATTGAAAGCCGCGTGCGGCTGATCCGGCCGATGGAGCAGCATCACGCCTCGCTGAAAATGATGGCCGACAGCCACTGGCGGGAGGTCGATCGCGAGGCCTTCGCCGCCATCTGGCAGCGCGAGGTGTCGGAGGTCCCGACTTTCGCCGAGAGCACGATCCATATGGTCAGCGGCCTGTTGCTGCCCGTCTGGAAGCGCCTGCCCAACGAGTCGACGCGCGTCTATCGCCTTCAGACCGATGACGGCGAGCGCATCATCGGCCGACGCGTCTCACCGGCCTGGGCCGCCAACGCTGCCTCGACCGGCGCGACCAACCTCGGCGTGGAGGACGCCTATGCGGCCCTGATCGACGGCCGCACCATTCTCGACCTTGCCGAAGGCCTTCAGCTTCGCCGTGCCCGTGTCATGGGCGCGAACCGCATCGAACTCTCCGGATTCACGGACGCGATGCGCGACCGGCTGCGGAGCTACGGGCTGTATAGCGAGATCATCTCGTGGAAGCTGCGCTTCTTCGTGCCCGTCGACGCTACCGGCCCGACCATCCTCGGAAAGCTGCTCGACACCTATCCGCTGTCGCGCATCTCCGAGCGGGAGGCGGCATGATGGCACGGATCGACGCCTCCGATCTGGCGCACCGTCTCGGCCGGCAGGCCGAGGCGGTCTGCCGCCACTACCTTTCCAACGGTCGCCGTCAGGGCGGCTATTGGCAGGTTGGCGACGTTCGCAACGCCAAGGGCCGCTCGATGTTCGTGCGGCTCCGCGATACGCCGAAGGGCCCAGCGGGCAAATGGAACGATGCGGCCACGGACGAGCATGGCGACCTGCTCGACGTGATCCGGGAATCGCTCGGCCTCATCGACTTCACCGATGTCGTCGAAGAAGCGCGCAGCTTCCTCAGCATGCCGCAACCCGAACCACGACCGGCGCCATCACGACAGGGCAGAGCGCCAGCCCCATCGGGATCGTCTGAGGCGGCGCGCCGCCTCTTCGCCATGTCGCAGCCGATCGCGGGCACCATCGTGGAAACGTATCTCCGTAAACGCGGGATTACGGCTTTGCACGGAACCGGCAGCCTGCGCTTTCATCCGAGATGCTATTACCGGCCCGAGGATGACGGCCCGACCGAAACCTGGCCGGCGATGATCGCCGCGGTCACCGATCTGGGCGGCACGATCACCGGAGCCCATCGTACCTGGCTCTCGCCCGACGGCTCCGACAAGGCGCCGATCGACACGCAGCGCAAGGCAATGGGCGATCTGCTCGGTCATGCCGTCCGCATCGGCGTGCCCGGCGATGTGATGGCGGCCGGCGAAGGCATCGAAACCATGCTGTCGTTGCGTCAGGTCATGCCCGACATGGCGATCGCGCCCGCGCTCTCGGCGGCGCACCTTGCCGCCATCCTGTTCCCGTTGACGCTTCGCAGGCTCTACATCGTCCGCGACAACGATCCGGCAGGAGACGGCGCGCGGGACAATCTGATCGAACGCGCCAATGCGGCGGGGATCGAAGCGATCGTGCTTTCGCCGGTGCTCGGGGACTGCAACGAAGATCTGCGCCTGCTTGGACTCGATGCGCTCCGGTCGGGAATCCGCGTGCAGCTCGCCCCCCAGGACGTCGCTCGCTTCATGGCGATCGCAGCATAGCCGGTATCTGAAAGCGAGGCGGCCCGGCGCCGCCTTGCTCCCTGGCTGCTGGACCCGTCAGAGGGATCACGCCTCGGCCTTCGAGAGGGCGATCGGCCGTCAGCCGGGCCGGATCGGCAATGGCTGCGGCCGACGATTTTCCGGCGGCGCATGTCCACCCCACGCGGCAGGCCGCGCGGGGACCCCGAACCCGCGCCTTTCCATCGCGAAACAAAATCGGCGGCCTACGCGATCCTCCGCTGACGCTTCGGCCCTGCGCCTTGCTCCGGGTGCAGGTCCGACCCGCCCGACGGCTTCGTCGCCATGAAGGCCGCGACGGTCGCGGTCCAACCGACGGAGCATCCCATGAACGAGCACGACGACTTCGAACCGCACCACGACTCGTCTCCCACCAACGACATGCTGCAGGAACTCCAGCTCTACGGCTACCGCCCCTCCGAGGACGAACCCGATCCCCGCCCGGTTCCGGAAGACCGCGTCATCGAAGGAGCCGTCGCAGACATCTTCGACGCCCTCATCGCCACCCTGGCCGACACCAGCCTCGATCACGACCTCAACGAACTGCTCTGGTCGACCGTCAATATGTTCCACCGCGCCGTCAGCCGCGTCGAAGATACGCTCGACGACAACGAACAGGGCCAGAAGCGCCTCCAGCGCGAACAGGACGGATCCGAGGTCAAGTCGCTGCAGCTCGAGAACCTGATCGACATGGGCAAGAGCCTGATCGAACGCCGCGACAGCCTGGAAGTCTTCCGCGAAAGCGCCGCCGAGCATTACCTTCGCGTCACCGGCTCGCCGTGGTCGCCCCGGACCGGATCACGGGTCAACCATCGCCATCTCACCGCCGCGATGATCGACAGCCGCGACTTCCTCGCCGCCAAGCGACGCGCGGAAACCGAGCTGCTGGTTCCGGCCGGGCCGAAGATCGCCTTCTCCGGCGGCGACACCACCGACCACCAGGCCATCTGGACCAAGCTCGACCAGATCCACGCCAAGCACCCCGACATGGTGCTGATGCACGGCGGTACGCCCAAAGGCGCCGAGAAGATCGCCGCCCGCTGGGCCGACAGCCGCAAAGTGCCGCAGATCGCCTTCAAGCCCGACTGGACGAAGCACGGCAAGGCCGCGCCCTTCAAGCGCAACGATCAGATGCTGACCGTCATGCCGATCGGCGTCGTGATCTTCCCCGGAACGGGCATTCAGGACAATCTCGCCGACAAGGCCCGCAAGCTGGGTATTCCGGTCTATCGGTTCGGATCGGGCGGCGCGTAAGCGCCGCCCTCGGCTGTTGCCTCCAACCGACGTCGACGTGCCCGAAGGTCGGAACTCCGCCATGCCTCGTGTAAATCAATGCAAATCAGGCGCAGCAACCGGGTTGGATATTTCTGATATCTTGGCATCTTGGCGCGATGCCGGACCTTCTACCATTCCCAGATGACTTCGCGCCGGACCTTCATCTCTCCGAGACGTTCCGGCGAAACGCCATGTCTCAACTCGACTGCGCCGTCTGGGCGGCCAAGAAATCCATCGATAGCCTAGCCCTTCACTCGATCGCCATCGCCACCGAGTTGTTGCTCAAATCTCATCTGCTCCGCACCGCAAGCACCGACGCCTGGAACCGTGCGCAGATCGGTCACAATCTCGATCGGGCAGCCCGATACGCCGAACGCGCCGGTCTGAACCTGCCATCCCGACTCGCGCTCGTTGTCGATCAGCTTCATCCGTATTTTCAGCGCGGCGGATTTCAGCGCGGCGGTCCGCGAGCCTGGCCGGCGGGATTTGCGGATGATGCCTGCGACATTGTGCGTGAACTCGCTCAAACGGTCTTTGATCATGCACGTCAGGACGCCCACGGCTCCTGAAGCGAAAACGACCACACCCCATTGCGCTGATCCTTGGTCCGGCCGCGGGCCTGACGCCATCAACCCGTAAAGGGTCGGACTACGCGAGACGCGTGCCGCCGCTCCGGCTGCGCCTGCGCGGTGATTGCGGCCCACGGCCGGACACTTCGGGCGCCTGTCAGCGGGGGATGGTCCTCCGCTCAAAGCCGGAGCAATGTCCTTCCCCGACGCCCACGCCTACGCCTTCAGCCTCGCCACCACCTTGATGGCCGTCATCGTCATCTTCCGAGCCGGCGACGGCACTCTCTCGGTCACAACCGCCAACGAGTTCGACGGCGATGAAACCGAGATCGTCAGTGAGATCGATCCGTTCGCCCCATGACGGGGCGACGGCCGTCCGGCCAAAGCGGATACCGATAGGTTTCCGTTCCCGACGGCGCTATTCCCTGCTAGAATAGAGCAGCGCCGTGGTGGTGGTGGAGGCGCGACCGTCAGACCATTCTCACGGAGAAACCACCATGATCTTCCTTGGCATTCTTCTCAGTTTCGCCGCCATTGGCTTCCTCTGCTGGCTGCTCTTAACGCTTGCCGTCTATGCGCTCCCGTTCTTCGTAGGCGTGAGCCTCGGCATGTGGGCGTATGGCACGGGCGCCGGATGGCTCGGCGCGATCATCGTCGGCTTCGTCGGGGCTGGTCTCACCTTCGGCGTCGGCCAGTTCCTGCTCGCCACCGTCCGCCCGATCTGGGCGCGCCTCCTGATCGCCATCGCCTTTGTCGCGCCTGCGGTGATCGCGGGTTTCCACGCCACCCATGGCGTCGTGAAACACACCATGCCGTCCGAGACCTGGCAGATCGTGTTCTCGATCATCGGAGCTGTCGCTGTCGGCGTGACCGCCTTCGCGCGGATCATCGGCATGGCGGCCTCCGACCCTTCGGCGGGCCAACTGTCTCGCGTCTGATGCGGAAAGCCGTGAACGGCCCCGGCTAAGAGAGATATCACGTTCGTGTCCTTTCGGATGGCACAGAGCAGGCGAGCGCACGGAATGCCAAGGCGAGTCCCGGGCAGGCGGCCGCGTATTGAGCGGATGGGGGAGCAGCGTTTGTAACGGCAAGCCGACCATCTCCGGCGAGCGGTGCGATCTTGCTGTTGGCGTCTGGGACAGAGGTTGCGTGCGATGGCCCGGAATGAGGCGATGGAGTCGGTGACGTCCGGCGAGTCTTTGGCGGCAGCGTGTGGCCTGGGTCTCCGCGTTCTGTCCATTCAGCGACCGCTCCATACGGCCTCTTCAATGGCCTGATCTGGCCGAAGGACGGCTGCGCCTCGAGCGCCTATGCCACAATGGCGCGTCGCGACTTTCTTCCCCTGCCGGCTGCGCCGTCATTCCTCGCGAAACAACAAAGTCGCGCCTGCGCCATCCTCCGCGGTGCTCCGGTCGCAAGCGATGTGTCGTCGCCCGCCTCCGGCCTGCCGATCGCCATCGAGGCCGCAATGGTGCGGGCTCGAAAATGGATACGGAGACCTACAATGGCCACCATCGGCACCTTCAAGAAGACCGCCTCGAACGAATACACCGGCGACATCGTCACCCTCAGCGTCCAGGCCAAGAACGTCCGCATCGTCCCCGACCTGCGCGCCAGCGGCGAGAACGCCCCCAGCCACCGGGTCCTGGTCGGCCGCGCCGAAATCGGCGCCGCCTGGTCCAAGCGCTCCAACGAGGGCCGCGAGTATCTGGGCCTCAAGCTTGACGATCCGAGCTTCAACGCCCCGATCTACGCCAACCTCTTCGACGACGAGGACGGCGACACCTTCTCCCTCATCTGGTCCCGGCCCAACGGCCGCCGCACCGACTGAGGCGGACAAGGCCCCGGCCGAAAGGCCGGGGCCGCCACCGCATCTCGACCGAATCACCCGCGTCATCAAACGATAGTCCGAGTCGCGCACCGGCGTCGCCGATGCTCATTTCTGGTGACGTCGCGATCAAGAGCGACTATTTTAGTCGTAGTTCTGGAGTGCGTATTGGCCCTGATGGGAGGTGATCATGCATGATCACCGCCCGACAATCACGGGCCGCGCGCGCGTTGCTGGGTTGGACACAGGAGACGCTCGCTGACAAGGCCCAGGTATCGCTGACCGCGCTCAAGCGCCTCGAATCCGAAAGCGGACTCGAGGTGTACGAGACCACGCGCGATCAAGTTCGCAGGGCGCTTGAAGCAGCAGGCATCGTTCTCCTGTCAACTGACCGAGGACATGGAGTGCTGCTCGTTGACGATCGCGGAAATCGAAAGACGTGACTGGTTGCAGCAAAGAGCTTTCGCCGAGTCAGTATCCGTCGTTTCTCGAGAGACCTCCATCCCGCATGAAATCCAGCGAGAAAATGGGCTCAAGTTGAGCGAGCTACGCCATGGTTGTTCCCTTTGACGATGATCCGCCCTCCGGCCAGGAGCTGACCGACTACGACAGGTCGCACATCAAGCTCTATATGCGCCTGCTTGATGCCACTGCCGACGGCGCGGATTGGCGGGAAGCCGTCGAAATCTTGTTCGGCATCGACCCGCACCGCGACCCCGAGCGCGCGCGTCGCGTCCACGACGGCCATCTGGAGCGCGCACGCTGGATGACGCAGATCGGATATCGGCTGCTTCTGCGCGAAGGCTGCAACTGACTGGCATAAACGGGCGCTTCGTCATCGCGGTGCCGCCGCGGCACCGCGCGGTGCCGGCTCTCTGGCTTCCCACAACCTCCATGCGAGGGAATCAATTCTCGCTCGACTTGCGCAATCCAAGGCGGGGTTGAATATGAGGCCCGATACTTCTCGTTGGAGAGAGACACCCACTTACGACTACTTCGATCAGCTTGCGATCGAGGGGCTGGCGTGGGAGTGCCTGCGGCGACACGAACCCTACCAACGAACCTATCGCCAGATCCTGGAAGAGACGGACGTGGCCGAGCCGCTGCCATTGGAAGCACAGCAACAGTGGGGTTTGCGATTTCCCCGCACGGCCGGGTTTGTCCGCTCTGACACAATCCGTCCTCTGGTCGCCTGCCGTCGTCCCCTCCGTTCTCACGCTGGCGCCGGCTCCAGAACATCTGTCGCTCGGTGAAGCGCCTCCGCTTAGCCCGCTCGATATCACCCGCGACAGCCCTGAAGGAGAACTCGCTTTCTATGGCGGCGATTCTCCCCTTCAGACTCTCATGATGCCCGGCAGCGACCCGACAAAACCCGTCGTCGCAATGATCCCGTTCGATGCCGATATGCTCGGCCGGATCGAGACGCTAACGCGACTCTGGCGCAGCCTTCGCGGCCAAAGACCGCCGCCCGATACGCGGATGACCCAGCAGCAGCGCCGTCGTCTTCGCCGAATGATTCAGGCGGCCGACGGTCACATGAACGGCGCGAGCTATCGCGAAATCGCCATAGCGATTTACGGCGAGCCGCGCATTTCGGCCGAGTCGTGGAAGACCTCGCCTCTACGCGCCTCGGTGATCGGCCTGGTCAAAGGCGGCCTCGACGCCATCAACGGCGGGTATCTCAATATGCTTCGTCACCGCCGTCGCTCGTGATCGCCCTGAGGGGTGAGGAATTTAGCTCCGCAAGTTCCTCATCCCTCCCGTCGCCCTTCCTTCGCCACCGTGGTCGTTGTTCGCCGCTGAACCGCAGCGGCTTCCCGCAACACCACGGAGGCCCGATCCATGCGACCCGATACCGCCGTTCTACCGCCACGCTTCCTGCGGACCAAGGAAGCCGCAGAATTCCTCAGCCTTTCAGCCCGCACGCTGGAGAAGCACCGCACCTACGGGACGGGCCCGGCCTATCGAAAGCTCGGCGGCCGCGTCGTCTATTCCGTCGACGACCTTGAAACCTGGGCCGACCGTGGCGCCGTCACCTCGACCTCCGACCCGCGCGGTTCGGTCCTTCCTGCCAAACGCCAGACGCCATCGACGGGCCAGCCCGTCGGTCGCTTCGCACGCTGATCGCGCCCGGTCCGTTCATGGCGGTGCGGCGTCGTCACCCATCGGAGCGCGGACAGCTCGACCTGTTTCGGGCGCTCCCTGGCGACTTCGCGCCAAGAGACGCGCAGGATCTCATGACCTATCCCTTCTTCTCTCTTTCCAAATCCCATCGCACCGCGCCGATCGACTTCGCCGCCGGCGACGTCGCGATCCGCGTGGAAGCGGTGCCCGATCATGGCATGGCGACCATTTGGGACGCCGACATCCTGATCTGGGCGGCGAGCCAGATCGTCGAGGCGCGTGACGCCGGGCTGCGCACATCGCGCCTGATGGCCGCCACTCCCTACGAGATTCTCACCTATGTCGGTCGCGGCACCAGCTTGCGCGACTACCAACGGCTCAAGGCCGCGCTCGACCGCCTGCAGTCGACCACCGTTTCCACCTCGATCCGACAACCGGCCGAAGGACGCCGCCATCGCTTCTCATGGATCAATGAGTGGCAGGAGCGCACCGACGGTAACGGCCGCCCCGACGGGATCGAACTGATCGTCCCCGACTGGTTCTACAAGGCCGTGCTCGATGACGCGCTCGTCCTGACCATCGACCGCACCTATTTCGATCTGACCGGCGGCCTCGACCGTTGGCTCTATCGCCTGGTGCGCAAGCACGGCGGCCGCCAGCGGGCGGGGTGGCGTTTCGATCTGCGTCATCTTCACCAGAAGTCGGGCAGCCTCTCGCCGTTCAAGCGCTTCGCCTTCGAACTGCGCGATATCGTCCGCCGCCAGCCGCTCCCCGGCTACGCCCTCTTTCTGGAGGTGGAGATTGGCGGCCGCGTTCTGCTCGCCTTCGAGCCGCACCCACCTTGTGGAAAACCTGTGGACGGGCTCGTGCTATCGGGAACCCGCACTATCGTGCCATCGGGAACCCTTGGCTCGTGCTATCAGGAACCCAAACAGGGTCTAACGCACAGAAAGCAAAGCCGAAAGCGGCCCCTTAACTTAGAGTCTAACCAAGAATCTAACTCTGAAGAGCGCACGTGCGATGTGGAAAACCTCATCCGTGCGACGGCGCGCAACCTCAGCGCGGCTTCTTCCGGTCGCAGAGCCGCTGACCCGAAAAGCGCGCAGACGAAGCTGTTCGACGATCGATCCCAAGCCGGTCAGCGTCCTTTCCGAGACCGCTCGGGAGGGGTGCGATGATCGTCGCGTTCCTCAATCAGAAGGGCGGCGTCGGGAAGACGACGCTCGCCCTCAACCTCGCTGGTGAACTGGCCAGCCGCGGAAAGCGCGTCACGGTTATCGACGCTGACCCGCAGGGGTCAGCGCTCGACTGGTCGCAGCAACGTAGTCGCGAAGGCCTTCCGCGCCTCTTCGGCGTCGTCGGCCTGGCGCGCGACACGCTGCACCGGGAGGCGCCCGAGCTGGCGCGCGATGTCGATCATGTGGTGATCGACGGTCCGCCCCGCGTCGCCGCGCTGATGCGCTCGGCTTTGCTCGCCGCCGATCTCGTCCTGATCCCGGTGCAGCCGTCGCCGCTCGACGGATGGGCGTCGGCCGAAATGCTCGCGCTCCTCGCGGAAGCTCGCATCTACCGGCCTGATCTTCTGGCGCGCTTCGTTCTCAACCGCTGCGGCGCCCGCACAGTCCTGGCGCGTGAGACCGCCGAGATGCTGGCCGATCACGACCCGCCCGTGCTCGCCACAACCATCGGACAGCGCATCGCCTTCGCTTCGGCCGCGCAGACCGGCCGCCTCGTCTGCGAGCTGGACGAGGCGGCGACGGCGGCCCGCGAGGTCGCGGCGCTCGTGAACGAAATCAGCCGCCTTCGCGCAGGGAGGGCGGGCACATGAGCGAGCGCCCATCGCGACGCGGCTTCGCCAAGCGCCCCGCCGACGCTGAGCAATGGATCAAGGCGGCTGACACGCCGCCACGCGATGCCGCCGCTTCCAGCTTCACCGCGCGGCTGACCATCGACATCACGCCGGATCTGCGCGGCCGCATCAAGATCATCGCCTTCCAGCGCGGTGTCACCGTCGCCGACATGCTGCGCGCGCTGCTCGAGCGCGAATTTCCTCCAACCGATGGAGCCCCCTCATGACCGGCACTGCGGCCCCCCGCGTGCGCGGCGGTCCGATGCCGCCTGCACAGCCCCACGAAGACATGACCCATGTCGAACTGACGTGGGTGGAGAAGAAGATCGAATACTGGATCAGGTTCGGTCGCCAAGCCCACGAACAGATTCTCGACCGCCGTCGGCGTGTCGTCGGCTTCCAGCCGAACGCCGTCTTCGCCTTCGTCCGCTGGGCCGCCAACGACTACGGCACCATCATTTCGCGCATCGACATTCTGCGCGCGATCGTGCCGGGTCAGTCCTATCAGACGGTTCCCTTCGTGCGCCCCGGCGGCGAAATCCTGCTGAAGGTTGAGGGCTGGCCGAAAGTCGAGGACGTGCTTCGGCACATCGACGCCATCGAAGCGCTCGGCGTCGATGCCTGCGACGTCGCGCCGGACCATTGGCGTCACGTCGCTCATCGGGCACAGGCCGGTCACGCACCGCGTCCATACACGGCCGAGCGCCATCTGGCGTGGCTCAAGCGGCGGGAAATCCAAGGATGACCCGTTCCGGCTATGTCAAAGCCACGGCTATCGCCACGCTCGGCGTGGCGCTCGCCATCGCCGTGCCGACATCCACCAAGCTGGTCTGGAACGTCACGCCCAGCGTCCCGATCGGACTCTACAGCATCGCGCCTTCCCATCGGCTCGAAGTCACCGATCTGGTCGCCGTCCTGCCACCCGAACCGCTGGCCGGTTTCATGGTCCGGCGCGGCTATATCGGTCCCGATGTGCCGCTGCTGAAGCGCGTGATGGCGCTGCCGGGACAGCGCGTCTGTCGCACCGGCATGGCGATCACCGTCGATAACGTGCCGCTCGGCGATGCCCGCGATCGCGACCGCATCGGTCGCGAACTGCCGATCTGGCAAGGCTGCCGACGGCTCGTCGCCGGTGAAGTCTTCCTCATGAATCCGGACGCGGCTGACAGCCTCGACGGGCGCTACTTCGGTCCGCTTGCCGACACCGCTGTGATCGGCCGCGCGACGCCCGTCTGGACCGACGAAGACGGCGACGGCCGCTTCGTCTGGCGCGCACCGACGCGCTGATTGCTTCCATTTTTCCACCCGCAACCAAGGAGACTTCCCATGCAAATCGGTATGTTCACTCGCGAAGCAAACGGCTTCACCGGGCAGATTCACACGCTGACGCTCGCCTGCGATCTCGCCATCATCCCGGCCGAACCCTCCGAGACGGAGAACGCGCCGGACTACCGCGTTCACCAGGGCAGTGACGAAGGTCCAGAAGTCGGCGCGGGCTGGATGCGCGCCGGCGAACGCGCCGGCGAGTACGTCGCGCTAGTCATAGACGATCCCGCTTTTCCGCATCCGATCCGCGCCAATCTCTTCCGTGACGACGACGCCGGTTCGGCTTGGTCCCTGCATTGGAGCCGTCCGTCCAAGCGCGACGCAAAGGACTGACGCCATGCAGCGCGCCGTCCTTCTTCTCCTTTCCGGCCTGGTCCTGACAGCGAACGCGGCGTTGCCCGTTCGCGCGCAGACCTCGACACCGGCGCGCACGGCATCCGTCGATCCGCACGCCGGTTACGTCGCCGAAGCCTCGCAGCGCTTCGGCATTCCCGAAGCGTGGATCATCGCCGTCAAGCGCGCCGAAAGCGCCGGCGACGTGCGCGCGATCTCTTCGGCCGGTGCCATGGGCCTGATGCAGGTGATGCCCGACACATGGGCAGGGCTTCGCGTGCGCTATCGGCTCGGTCGCAATCCTTACGACCCACGCGACAACATCCTCGCGGGGACGGCCTATCTGCGCGAGATGTACGATCGCTATGGCACGATCCCCGCCATGCTCGCGGCCTACAATGCAGGACCCGGCCGCTACGACGAGCACCTCGCGACAGGGCGTGCGCTACCCGCCGAAACCCGCGCCTATGTCGCTCTTCTCGCCCCTCAGCTCGGCTCCGCAGCGCTGTCGAGAGGCGCGCCCGCTGCCGCACCTCCGCCGCCCGATTGGCGCGAGGCCCCACTGTTCGTCACGCGATCCGCCGACGCTCGTTCTGCCGTCGGGACACCATTCGGCGGCCGCTCACTCGACAGCCGCTCGTCCCTTCCGGCTGCACCGGATGGCGACGGAGGACCGCAGGCAACGCCCATCGTTCTTGCCCGCGATGATACCGGAGACCCGCAATGATGGCGCGGCTTCGCATTCGCACCGGATCGGGCTCCAGCGTGTCATGGAGGGCGCGAAGGAGGGAGACAGGCACAACAACCGCACGATGGCAGGATAAAACGGCGCACCGTGCGCTTCGGTCGGTTGGTTGTTTTTGCTGCATTTTTAGACGCGTTGCGCGCCGTGCCGGGGTTACGCGCACCGTGCGCCGAACCCGCAATCCATTGGGCTTGCGCGAATTTTCGCACCGTGCGGGGCTGCGCCATGGCCGATGAAAACGAATTCCGTGTCCGGCCTGGCCGCATTCGCTCGACCCGCGCGCAGTCGGTTCGCCCCTTCATCGCCCAGGCGCTCGCGGCCGCGAAGAAGGCCGGCGGCGGCGTGTCGCGTTCAGGCCGCGTCGTCTCCGGCAACCGCTCGCGGTTCGGACGCGGCCAGCGCGCCTCTATCCAGGCCAACAGGCTCATCACCGCCCGCACGCGCGGCGCCGTCATCAAGGCCCGCGTCGTGCGGCACTCAGCGCGATCGGCGCCGCTTGGCACCCACCTCGACTATCTGCGCCGCGACGGCGTGACCCGTGACGGAGAGAAGGCGCGGCTTTTCGGGCCGGGTGATGGCGAGGCGGACGGCCGCGCCTTCGCCGAGCGTTGCGAGGACGACCGGCATCATTTCCGTTTCATCGTCTCGCCGGACGACGCGCTGGAGATGTCGGATCTTCGATCCTTCACCAGCGACCTAGTCGGCCAGATGGAAAAGGATCTCGGCACGCGGCTCGACTGGGTCGCCGTCGACCACTGGAATACCGAGCATCCTCACGTCCACCTGATCGTGCGCGGCGTCCGTGACGACGGCCAGGACCTCGTCATCTCCCGCGACTACATCAAGGAGGGCATGCGCGACCGGGCGCGCGAACTCATCACCCAGGAGCTGGGGCCGCGCACCGATCTGGATATCCGCCGCACGCTCGAACGGCAGATCGAGACCGAGCGCTGGACGCAGCTCGACCGGCAGCTTGTCCGCGACGCGGGCAAGACCGGCATCACCGATCTCGCGCCACGTGCTGATCAGACGCCAGACGAATTCCACGCGCTGAAGGTCGGTCGGCTGCGCACTCTCGAAGTCCTCGGCGTCGCGGGACAGGTCGGCCATTCGCAATGGTTCATCAAGCCCGAGGCCGAGTCGGTCCTGCGCGAACTCGGCGAGCGTGGCGACATCATCAAGCGCATGCACCGCGCCCTGACCGAGCGCGGCATCGAGCGCGGCTCGGCCGACTATATCATCGCCGCTGAAAGCCTCGACGTGCCTATCATCGGTCGCCTGGTTGAGCGCGGGCTGGATGATGAGCTGAAGGGTACGGCCTATGCCGTGGTCGACGGGGTCGACGGGCGAACTCACCACATCAAGCTGCCCCATCTCGACGCCGCCGGCGACAGCGCTCCGGGTTCGATCGTCGAGTTGCGCAAATTCGAGGACGCGCAGGGCGAACGCCGCGTCGCGATCGCCGTGCGTTCCGATCTCGACCTCACCTCCCAGGTCACGGCGTCCGGCAGCACCTGGCTGGACCGGCAGGCCATCGCTCGCGAGCCGGCCTCGCTTTCCGATGGCGGCTTCGGCGCTGAGGTCCGCGACGCGCTCGACCGGCGCGCCGATCATCTGGTCGGGCAAGGGCTGGCTGAACGCCAGGGCAGGCGGATCGTCTTCGCCCGGAACCTGATCGAAACCCTGCGCCGCCGCGAACTCGACACGGTCGCTACCAAGCTCGCGGCCGAGACGGGATTGCCGCACAAGCCGGCCTCGAATGGCGAGTTCATCGCCGGCGCTTATCGCCAGCGCCTCACGCTCGCCTCCGGCCGCTTCGCCATGATCGACGACGGCCTCGGCTTCCACCTCGTGCCCTGGAGCCCTTCGCTCGAGAAGCAGCTTGGCCGTCATGTCTCGGGGGTCGCCCGCAATGATGGCGGCGTCGATTGGAGCTTCGGCCGCAAGCGGGGGCTCGGCCTCTAGCCGGATCGAGGAGAAAGACCGTCGGGCGAAACCGTCCTATGTGCGCGCCACAGTTTTCGGCTGTACTTCGCCTACATCTTTCCTGTTGCTTGTCCCGCGTCCGGCTACTCTCTGAATGGCTCCATCTCATTCGTCGATTGGAGCCAGCGTGCGTGGAGGCCAGGTCCTTTGGGGTCAGATTGCTGTCGTCTTCACCATCATCGTGGTGACGACCTGGACGGCGACGCAATGGACGGCCTGGCGCCTCGGCTTTCAGGGGCAACTCGGCGAACCCTGGTTCGAGCTGGCGGGCTGGCCGATCTACTACCCGCCCTCGCTCTTTTGGTGGTGGTACTTCTACGACGCCTATGCGCCGGAGGTGTTCGCCACAGGCGGGATCATCGCCGCATCGGGCGGTTTCATCGCCATCGCTGTCGCCATCGCCATGTCCGTCCGCCGGGCCCGCGAGGCGAAGAATGTCGCGACCTACGGTTCCGCCCGTTGGGCCGAGAAAGCCGAGGTAAAGGCCGCCGGATTGCTTGCACCGGACGGCGTCGTGCTCGGCCGCTACGATCACGAGTATCTGCGGCACGATGGACCCGAGCATGTGCTGTGCTTTGCGCCGACGCGATCCGGCAAGGGCGTCGGCCTTGTCGTGCCCTCGCTTCTGACCTGGCCGGGATCAGCGATCGTCCATGACATCAAGGGAGAAAATTGGCAGCTCACCGGTGGCTTCCGTGCTAGGCACGGCCGCGTATTGCTGTTCGATCCGACCAATCCGAAGTCGTCGGCCTACAATCCCTTGCTCGAGGTGCGCCGCGGCGAGTGGGAGGTCCGCGACGTGCAAAATATCGCCGACATCCTGGTCGATCCGGAAGGCTCGCTGGAGAAGCGGAACCACTGGGAGAAGACCAGCCACGCGCTGCTGGTCGGCGCCATCCTGCATGTCCTCTACGCCGAGGATGACAAAACGCTCGCCGGCGTCGCCGCCTTCCTCTCCGATCCGCGTCGGCCGATCGAATCGACTCTCGCCGCCATGATGAAGACCGCTCATCTCGGCGAGGCGGGACCCCATCCCGTGATCGCCAGCGCGGCGCGCGAGCTGCTGAACAAGTCGGACAACGAGCGCTCCGGCGTGCTGTCCACCGCCATGTCCTTTCTCGGCCTCTATCGTGATCCGGTCGTGGCCGAGGTGACGCGGCGCTGTGACTGGCGCATCACCGACATGGTGGAGGGCAAGCGGCCGACCACCCTTTACCTCGTCGTGCCGCCCTCCGACATAAACCGGACCAAGCCCCTGATCCGGCTGATCCTCAATCAGGTCGGCCGGCGCCTGACCGAGGATCTGCAGGCCAAGGCCGGGCGGCACCGGCTGTTGCTGATGCTCGATGAGTTTCCGGCTCTGGGCCGCCTCGACTTCTTCGAGTCGGCGCTGGCCTTCATGGCGGGGTACGGTCTCAAAAGCTTCCTCATCGCCCAATCGCTCAACCAGATCGAGAAGGCCTACGGCCCGAACAATTCAATCCTCGATAACTGCCATGTGCGCGTCAGCTTCGCCACGAACGACGAGCGCACCGCCAAGCGCGTCTCCGACGCTCTGGGGACCGCCACCGAAATGAAGGCCATGAAGAACTATGCAGGGCACCGGCTCTCGCCATGGCTTGGCCATCTGATGGTGTCGCGTTCGGAAACCGCCCGCCAGTTGATGACCCCTGGAGAAATCATGCAACTCCCGCCCACCGACGAAATCGTCATGGTCGCAGGGACGCCGCCGATCCGCGCGAAGAAGGCCCGTTACTATGAGGACAGCCGCTTCAAGGAGCGCATTCTTGCGCCGCCGGTGCTGGCCAAACCGGCACAGGGGCGCGCGGACGACTGGAGCAGCCTGCCGGTTCCGACGCGCCCCGAGGGGATCGACGCGACGGCGGCTTCCACATCGTCCGATGAAGACCCGACCGAATCCGAGCGCCGCCATCAGCCCGAGCTCAATCGCACGGCTCCCCAGGAGAAGAAGGCTCCGATCGAGAACGAATTCGAGTTCGATCTTCCGGAGGAGCCTGATGAAGAAGCGATGCAGAACCGCCGCATGACCCGCCTGATGCAAGGTGTCGCCCGTCAGGTCTCCCTCGACCCCAATGACGGCATGGAGCTGTAGGCCCATGGCCGGACGAACGAAGAAGGTGAAGATCTCGGTCTACCTCGACCCCGATGTCATGACGATGCTCGGCGATTATGCCGCGCGCCGGGACCAGTCGCAGTCGATGATCGCCGAGGCCGCGATCGCGTCCTTTCTGTCACCGGATGATGCCGAGCGGCGTGAGGCCGTCGTTGCGAAGCGCCTCGATCAGCTCGACCGCCGACTGACGCGCATGGAGCGCGACGTCGGAATCTCGATGGAAACTTTGGCTGTGTTCATCAAGTTCTGGTTGGCGACAACACCGGCGCTTCCCGAGCCCGCCGCCCAAGCGGCGCGCGCCAAGGCTGGAGAGCGCTACGAGGCGTTCATCATCGCACTGGGTCGACGGCTGGCGAGCGGACCAAAGCTCAGGCAGGAAGTCTCGGACGACGTACCAGCGTCTGAGTAAGTAATGTTGGAAGCGCCTCATATCCGATATCATCGGCGCGACGCGTTACCATCATCGAGCGGCGCAAGGCGCAAGGAGACCGTCGACGCGAATTCGGCCGAGTCGTTCTTCGTAGTCTCCGCTTTCGTCGCAAGCATTCTAGCGAGCATTCTTGCAGGCGCACCGCCGTTCTCCTGTATTTGCACGCTGCGCTACTACTACGCCCGAATATTGTTGAAGGAGCCCGATTTCGGGCCCTTTTAATCATCCCCGTCCGGGGACCGTCTGAATTGTTCCCAGCCAGAGCGGGGACAAGATGGCGGCGATACATGACAATACAGAAGGGCGCACACGCAGTTCGCGCATGCTGCGTACAGCCCTCGGCGCCGCCATCACGCGGTTCCTGGATGACCCATCCATCATCGAAGTGATGCTAAATCCGGACGGCCGCGTCTGGGTTGATCGCCTCTCCGAAGGTCTTGCCGACACCGGCGAAACGCTCTCTCCAGCCGATGGCGAACGTATCGTCCGCCTCGTCGCGCACCATGTCGGCGTCGAAGTCCATCCCCGCGCTCCGCGCGTCTCGGCCGAGCTGCCGGAAACAGGTGAGCGGTTCGAGGGCCTGTTGCCCCCCGTCGTGGCTGCGCCGGCCTTCGCCATCCGCAAGCCGGCCGTCGCGGTGTTCGCCCTCGAAGACTACGTGGCCGCCGGCATCATGACCGCCACCCAGGCTGTGACGCTGCGCGAGGCCGTCATATCCCGCGCCAACATCCTCGTCGCGGGCGGCACCAGCACTGGCAAGACCACGCTGACCAACGCGCTGCTCGCCGAGGTGGCCAAGGGCGCGGATCGCGTCGTCATCATCGAGGACACGCGCGAGCTGCAATGCGCCGCGCCCAACCTTGTCGCGATGCGGACGAAGGATGGCGTCGCCACGCTTTCCGATCTGGTCCGATCCAGCCTGCGCCTGCGCCCCGACCGCATCCCGATCGGCGAGGTGCGCGGGTCCGAAGCCCTCGATCTCCTCAAGGCCTGGGGCACCGGCCACCCCGGGGGCATCGGCACCATCCATGCCGGCACGGGCATCGGCGCGCTGCGCCGCCTCGAGCAGCTCATCCAGGAAGCCGTCGTCACCGTCCCACGCGCCCTGATCGCCGAGACGATCGACCTTGTCGCCGTCCTCTCCGGCCGCGGTTCCGCGCGCCGGCTCGCAGAACTCGCCCGCGTCGAAGGCCTCGGCCCCGACGGCGACTACCGCATCACCCCTGCCACCTCAACCACAGGAGACAACACATGATCCGCACCTTCGCGCGCGGCTGCCACACCATGGCGACCGCCGCTGCCGCTGTTTCCATCAGCGTGCTTTTCACCCAGGCCGCTCACGCCTCCGGCTCCTCGATGCCGTGGGAAGCGCCGCTGCAATCCATCCTCCAATCGATCGAGGGGCCGGTGGCGAAGATCATCGCCGTGATCATCATCATCGTCACCGGTCTGACGCTGGCATTCGGCGACACCTCAGGCGGATTCCGCCGCCTGATCCAGATCGTCTTCGGCCTGTCGATCGCGTTCGCGGCGTCGAGCTTCTTCCTGTCCTTCTTCTCGTTCGGCGGCGGGGCGGTGATCTGATGACCGCTGGCCTCGAACAGCTCGCTGAGGTGCCGGGCTTCACGGTTCCGGTCCACAGGGCGCTGACTGAGCACATCATGCTCGGCGGCGCTCCGCGTTCGATCGCGATCATGAATGGCACGCTGGCCGGCGCGGTCGGCCTCGGCTTGCGCCTCTGGCTCGTCGGCCTCGCTATCTGGGCGATCGGCCACTTCGCGGCGGTCTGGGCGGCCAAGCGCGACCCGCTCTTCGTCGAGGTGGGACGCAGGCACCTGCGCATCCCCGGTCATCTGTCCGTCTGACGGAGTCATCGCCATGATGAACCTCGCCGAATACCGCCGCACCGGCACATGCCTTGCCGACTATCTGCCCTGGGTGGCGCTCGTCGAAGAGGGCATCGTCCTCAACAAGGACGGTTCGTTCCAACGCACCGCACGATTCCGCGGACCGGACCTCGATTCTGCTGTCGCCGCCGAGCTGGTGGCCGTCGCCGGCCGCCTCAACAACGCCTTTCGTCGCCTTGGTTCTGGCTGGGCGATCTTTGTGGAAGCGCAACGCTACGAGGCTTCGCACTATCCGTCCGATCTCTTTCCTGATGCCGCGTCCGCGCTCCTCGACGCCGAACGCAAGGCTGATTTCGAAGAAGCGGGCAGCCATTTCGTATCGAGCTATTTCCTCACCATCACCTACCTGCCACCGGCCGAGGACGCAGCACGCACTGAAGCTTGGCTCTACGAAGGGCGCGAGCATAGCGGCGTTGATCCGCATGAGGTCCTCAAGACGTTCATGGACCGCACCGATCGCGTCGTGGGGCTGCTTGACGGCTTCATGCCCGAATGCGCATGGCTCGATAGCTTCGAGACGCTGACCTATCTGCATTCAACGGTGTCGACGAAACGCCACCGCGTCCGCGTCCCTGAAACGCCAATCTATCTCGACGCGCTGCTCGCCGATCAGCCACTGACCGGTGGGCTCGAACCACGCCTCGGGGCGTCTCACCTGCGCGTCCTGACCATTGTCGGATTTCCGACCGCGACCACACCCGGCATTCTCGATGATCTCAATCGTCTCGCCTTTCCTTATCGCTGGTCGACCCGCGCGATCCTGCTCGACAAGACCGACGCCACCAAGCTGCTGACGAAGATCCGCCGCCAATGGTTCGCCAAGCGCAAGTCGATCGCGGCGATCCTCAAGGAGGTCATGACCAACGAAGCCTCCGCGCTCGTTGATACCGATGCCGCCAACAAGGCGGCGGACGCCGATCTGGCCCTGCAGGAGCTGGGCGCCGACTTCGCCGGTCAGACCTATGTGACCGCGACCATCACCGTCTGGGACGACGATCCGCGCCTCGCCAGCGAAAAGCTGCGGCTCGTGGAGAAGGTCATCCAGGGCCGCGACTTCACCTGCATGACCGAAACCATCAACGCCGTCGATGCCTGGCTCGGTACACTGCCAGGCCATGTCTACGCCAATGTGCGTCAGCCTCCGATATCGACGCTCAATCTCGCTCACATCATTCCGCTCTCGGCGGTGTGGGCGGGACCGGAACGGGACGAGCATTTTGCAGGGCCCCCACTGCTCTTCGGCAAGACCGAAGGCTCGACCCCGTTCCGGCTTGCCCTTCATGTCGGCGATGTCGGCCACACCCTTGTCGTCGGCCCCACCGGCGCCGGCAAGTCCGTCCTGCTGGCCATCATGGCCTTGCAGTTCCGCCGCTACGCCGGCTCCCAGGTCTTCGCCTTCGACTTCGGCGGCTCCATCCGGAGCGCCGCCCTCGCGATGGGCGGTGACTGGCACGATCTGGGCGGCAACCTGTCCGAAGGCCTCGACTCCTCGGTCTCGCTGCAGCCGCTTTCCCGCGTTCACGACACTCCCGAACGCGCCTGGGCTGCCGACTGGCTTGTCTCCATCCTGACCCGCGAGGGTGTGCCGATCACACCCGACGTCAAGGAGCACATCTGGTCGGCGCTGACCTCGCTCGCGTCGGCTCCTGTTGAGGAACGGACGATCACCGGCCTCACGGTCCTGTTGCAGTCCAACGACCTGAAGCAGGCGCTGCGACCTTACTGCGTCGGCGGTCCCTACGGCCGATTGCTGGACGCCGAATTCGAGCAGCTCGGCTCGGCCTCGGTGCAGGCCTTCGAGATCGAGGGCTTGGTCGGGACTGGGGCGGCACCGGCCGTCCTGTCCTATCTCTTCCATCGTATCGGAGACCGCCTCGACGGCTCGCCGACCATGCTCATCATCGACGAGGGCTGGCTGGCGCTTGATGACGACGCCTTCGCTGGCCAGCTCCGCGAATGGCTGAAGACGCTGCGCAAGAAGAACGCCAGCGTCATCTTCGCCACGCAGTCGCTGTCGGACATCGACAACAGCGGTATCGCGCCAGCGATCATCGAGAGCTGTCCGACACGGCTGCTGTTACCGAACGAGCGCGCGATCGAACCGCAGATCACGGCGATCTACCGCCGCTTTGGCTTGAATGACAGACAGATTGAGATCTTGGCCAGGGCGACGCCCAAACGCGACTACTACTGCCAGAGCCGCAGGGGAAACCGCCTCTTCGAGCTGGGCCTTTCCGAAGTCGGCCTCGCGCTCGCGGCCGCTTCTTCCAAGACCGATCAGGCGCTGATCGCCCGCACCGTCGCCGAGCACGGCCACGACGGCTTCCTTGCCGCCTGGCTGCGCCTGCGCGGCGCCGAATGGGCTGCAGACCTCATCCCCGATCTCACCAACCTCATCCCCCAGCAGCCCGAGAAGGAGGCTTGACTATGAAGACCTATCGTTCCCCCCGGCGCGCGCTCATGCTCGCGGCGACCATGCTGGCGACGCCGCTCGCGGTCTCGCCAATACTCTCGACTCCGGCTGCCGCGCAGTGGGTGGTCTATGACCCCACCAACTACGCCCAAAATGTCCTGACGGCAGCGCGTTCGCTCGAGCAGATCAACAATCAGATTCGTTCGCTCCAGAACGAAGCGCAGGGCCTCATCAACCAGGCGCGCAATCTCACCAGCCTGCCGTATTCGTCGCTCCAGCAACTCCAGCAAAACGTCCAGCGCACGCAGCAGCTCCTGCGGCAGGCACAGAACATCGCCTACGACGTCCAGAACATCGACCAGATGTTTCAGCAGCAATACGGGAAGGCCTCGCTCACCGCGTCCGACACCGAACTCGTCAATGGCGCGCGCTCACGTTGGCAGAATACGGTGGGTGGACTTCAGGACGCCATGCGCGTGCAGGCAGGCGTGGTTGCCAATATCGACACCAACCGCGCGCAGATGTCGGCGTTGGTCGATCAGAGCCAAGGCGCGACCGGCGCGCTGCAGGCGACGCAAGCAGGCAACCAGCTTCTCGCGCTCCTCGCCCAGCAGCTCGCCGATCTCACCGCGGTCGGCGCCGCCAACGGCCGCGCCCAGGCGCTCACCGAGGCCGAACGCGCCGCAGCGGCAGAGCAGGGCCGCGAGCAGCGTCGGCGATTCCTGACGCCTGGCTCCGGCTACCAGCCGGGCAACGCCCAGATGTTCGGCAACCGCAACTGAGGACTCCCCGATGGACGGCAAGATGCTGGCCCGGTTGGGCGCCGTCGTCTTCATCGCCGTCGCCATCACGGCGATGGCGATCGAGATGACCAGGAAGGAGCGCGCGCCGGAGCCCGTTCCGGTGCGCCTCCTCGAACCTGTGCGTGATCCCCTTCGCGACGGCCAACGTCGATGCCAGCAGCTCGGTCAGGCCGCGGCCAGCGATCCCGACTGCATGCGCGTCTGGGCCGAAACCCGCGATCGTTTCCTCGGCCGACCGGCAACTCCTGCCTCTCCGCCAGCAGAAGGACGCTGAACCATGGGCGGCGCAGGCGTCATCGACAATTTCCTCGAGGTCTTCACCTCCTACATCAACAGCGGCTTCGGACTGCTCGGCGGCGAAGTGGCGTTTATCGCCACCACCCTGATCGTCATTGATGTCACGCTCGCGGCGCTGTTCTGGAGCTGGAGCGCCGACGACGACATCATCGCGCGACTGGTCAAGAAGACGCTGTTCGTCGGGATCTTCGCTTACCTCATCGGCAACTGGAACAATCTCGCCAAGATCATCTTCGACTCCTTCGCCGGGCTCGGCCTCAAAGCCTCCGGCACCGGCTTCACCGCGCAGGATCTCATGCGGCCCGGCAAGGTCGCGCAGACTGGTCTCGATGCGGCGCGGCCGCTCCTGGAATCCATCTCCGACCTGATGGGTTGGATCAGCTTCTTCGAGAACTTCATCCAGATCGCTTGCCTGCTCTTCGCCTGGGCGCTGGTCATTCTCGCCTTCTTCATCCTCGCCATCCAGCTCTTCGTCACCCTGATCGAATTCAAGCTGACGACGCTCGCTGGTTTCGTCCTCATTCCCTTTGGTCTCTTTGGCAAGACCGCATTCATGGCTGAACGCGTTCTCGGCAACGTCGTATCGAGCGGCATCAAGGTTCTCGTTCTGGCCGTCATCGTCGGCATTGGATCGACTCTGTTCAGCCGCTTTACCGCAGGTTTCGGCGGCGCGACGCCGACCATCGATGACGCCATGGCCGTCGTCCTCGCGGCCCTGTCCCTTCTCGGCCTTGGCATCTTCGGCCCAGGGATCGCGGCTGGCCTCGTCAGCGGAGGACCTCAGCTCGGCGCCGGCGCTGCCGTTGGAACAGGCCTTGCCGTCGGCGGCGCGGCGCTCGCCGCCGGAGGCGCCGCTGGTCTTGCCGTGAAGGGAGGCGCAGCCGCCATGTCGGGCGGGGCCGCCGCGATGCGTGGCGGCGCATCGGCCGCCGGTGGCGCCGCCGCCGCCTACAGCCTCGGCTCGCTCGGTCAGTCTGGCGCCGCAGGAGTCGCCTCGGGCCTCGGCGGTGTCGCCCGCGCCGCTGGCGCTGCAACGGTCTCGCCGTTGAAGCGTGCGACCTTGCGTGCGGCCGAAAGCATGAAGTCCAGCTTCTCGGACGGCGCGAAGGCAGGCTTCGGCGCCACCGGCGGCACATCGACGATGGGCACCATCGGCGGCTCCGCCGATGCGTCCGGTTCCTCTCCCGCCTCGGCGTCTCGAGACGGCCCGCCTGATTGGGCCAAGCGCATGCAGCGCCATCGTTCTCTCGGACACGGCGCCACCCTCGCAGCACATGCCGTTCGCTCAGGCGACAGCCACGGCGGGGGCTCCTCCATCAATCTTTCTGAAAGTGACCGCTCATGAGCGTTTTCAAGCGACCCGCCGCCCACTATGGCAAGACACCCGAACCCGTCACGCCCTATCAGAAGGCCGCGCAAGTCTGGGACGAGCGCATCGGCTCGGCCCGTGTCCAGGCCAAGAACTGGCGCTATATGGCCTTCGGGTCATTGATCCTCTCGGCCGGCTTTGCCGCCGCATTGGTTTGGCAGTCCGCACGCGGAACGGTCGTGCCTTGGGTTGTTCAGGTCGACCGCCTGGGCCAGGCCCAATCCGTCGCTCCCGCGACTGCCGACTATCGCCCTTCCGATCCCCAGATCGCCTGGCATCTTGGTCGCTTCATCGAACAGGTCCGCTCCATTCCGGCCGACGCGATCATCGTCCGGCAGAATTGGCTGCGAGCCTATGAATGGACGACCGATCGCGGCGCGGCGGCTCTCAACGACTACGCTCGCGCCAACGACCCCTTCACCAAAGTCGGCCGCCGCCAGGTCGCCGTCGAGGTCTCCAGCGTCATCCGCGCCTCTCCGGACTCGTTCCGCGTCGCTTGGACGGAAAGACACTACGAGAATGGCCAGCTTGCCGTGACCGAACGCTGGACCGCGATCCTGACCATTGTGATCCAGACGCCGCGCGACGCGGACCGTCTGCGCGCCAATCCGCTGGGGATTTACGTCAATGCAATTTCCTGGTCGCGGGAGATGACGCCATGAACCCGTCTTTCCGCAGGTCCGCGTTTCCTGTTTTCCGTAAATCCGCCTTTGCGGCTGCCCTGCTGTCCGCAACCGTCCTCGCCGGTTGCGCCACCGCGCCGAAACCGCCGCAGATCAGCTACGATAGCACTGTTCCACCACTTCCGTCGGTCCCGGCAGTCATCACGGATCAGCGGCCACGTCCGCTGCATACGCCTCCGGCCTGGATCCCGGCCCGGGGCGGCAATTCCGCGAGCACGCCGACCGCGCGCGTCGAGAACGCCAACGCCGCCGCGCGTGTCGAGCCGCGGCGAGACGGCTATTACAACTCCATCCAGATCTATCCCTGGAGTGAAGGGGCCCTCTATCAGGTCTATGCCGCGCCCGGGCAGATCACGAATATCGCGCTTGAGCCGGGCGAAAACCTGACCGGAGCAGGTCCGATCGCCGCCGGTGACACGGCCAGGTGGATTATCGGCGACACCGAAAGCGGCTCGGGCGTGACCCGCCGCGTCCATGTGCTCGTGAAGCCGACCAGGACCGACATCACGACCAATCTCGTCATCACGACCGATCGGCGCGTCTACATGATCGAACTGCGCGCGGGCACGAACCCCTATATGCCCGCCGTGGCATGGGCCTATCCCGAGCCCCCAGCCAGCCAACGCGCCAACGTCCCGGCGAGGCCCGTCGTTCCTGCCGCGACTGCGCGCAACTATCGCTATGGCCTGATGGGCGATACGCCCCCATGGCGTCCGGTCTCGGTCTATGACGATGGGCGGCGCGTCTACGTCGAATTCCCGCGCGGCATCGTCCAGGGCGAGATGCCGCCGATCTTCGTCATCGGCTCCGACGGCGAGCCGCAAATCGTCAACAGCCGCATCTACCAGAACATCCTGATCGTCGATCGCATCTTTGGTGCAGCCGAACTGCGTCTCGGAGGCGGCGATCGTCAGCAGACCGTCAGGATCGTCCGTACTGACGGGAGGCCCGCATCATGATCGACAACGACACCAACAACCAACAGCCGGAGAATCTCTCGGCGACGCCGGCCGAGTCCGTCGCGCCTATGCGCTTGCGTGCCGAGCCGCCCCGCGTCACACGCCTGTCCCGCAAGGTCCTGGCGACCGCGAGCGTCGTCGTCAGCATCGGCATTGGCGGCGCGCTCATCTACGCCCTTCAAACCAGGGATGGCGGCGGCAACAACGAGGAACTCTATTCGACTGAGAACCGTTCGACGGCCGATGGTCTGGCCGGGCTGCCCCGCGACTATACCGGCCCTGTTCTCGGGCCGGCGCTGCCTGGCGACCTCGGACGCTCAATCCTCGACGCGCAGAATCGCGGCCAGCCGGTCGTTCCTCCCACGATGTCCGCGCCGCAGGTCGATCCGGAAGAGCAGCGTCGTCTCGCGGAGATCGAGGCGGCTCGCACCAGCCGTGTCTTCTTCCAGAATGGTCCTACCGCGGCTACCGCCCCCGCAGGCCTCGGCACACCGGGTCTGCCGGGCCTCGGCGCCGGAGTGCAGCCGGGCGTCGCCACGGCCCAGGATCGTCAACTGGCCTTCCTCAACGCGCCCGTTGACCGGCGCACGGTGGCAGGCGACCGGGTCATGGCGCCGGCATCACCCTATGTCCTTCAAGCTGGCTCGGTTATCTCGGCCGCGCTCATTACAGGCATCCGGTCCGACCTCCCTGGGCAGATCACGGCCCAAGTGACCGAGAATATCTACGATAGCCCGACGGGTCGCATCCTTATCGTGCCGCAAGGCACACGACTCGTCGGCCAGTATGACAACAGTGTTCAATTCGGCCAGAAGCGCGTCCTGCTCGTCTGGAGCCGCCTGATCTTCCCCAATGGACGATCCATCGTGCTCGAACGCCAGCCCGGAGCTGATCCGCAGGGCCATGCCGGCCTGCAGGACGGCGTGGACTATCACTGGTGGGATCTCGCCAAGGCCGCCGGCCTCTCGACCTTGCTGGCCGTTGGCGCGGAACTTGCGGTCAGCGACGAAAACCGCCTCATGCGCGCAATTCGCGATGGCGGCCAAGACACCATCCACGAAGCCGGCCAGCAGATCGTCCGTCGACAACTCCAAGTGACGCCGACTTTGACGATCAGGCCGGGATTCCCGGTGCGTGTCATCGTCACCCGCGATCTCGTTCTCGAACCTTATGGAGGCTGATGTGAGTAAGTTGAAGCTAGGTCCGATCGTCGACGAGAAGCCGGTAAAGACAACTGTGGAGCTGCCGGCGACGCTGCACCGCGATCTGGTCGCCTATGCCGATGCTCTGGCCCGTGAAACGGGCCAGCCAATCACCGAACCGACGAAGCTGATTGTACCGATGCTCGAACGCTTCATTGCAACCGATCGGGGCTTTGCGAAGGCACGGCGTTCACATCAATCGGCATCGCCGGAGGCGTGACAGCGTCTGCTTCACGCAGGCCGGACATTGAGCGGGCGAGATCAAGAAGCTGTCCTAGGGCCGGATTGTCGTTCTTCGGAGACCAAACGGCACTAAAGGGTAGAACCTCGCCGACAATCGGCCGATAGGCGAGACCCGGAAAGTGTGCGGCCGTCATTGCCTCACTGACGACCGTCAAACCACGCTTCAAGGCCACGAGCGGCAGAAGGTTTTCCCTGCCGATCTGGTGCACGCTAATCTGAGGATGATAGCCGAACGCGGCGAGGCGCTGTACCAGATAGTCATGGATCTCCTGGCCCGGACCTGCCTCATTGATGATGAAGTTCTCATCTGCCAGGTGCTGCCACTCCAACTCGTCGCGACCCGCCAAGAGGTGATCGACAGGAAGCACAGCGAATACGCGCTCCGACCATAGCGGAAGTGTTTCGCAGTCGCGCCAATTCCGCTCTCCTGTCAGGAACGCGGCGTCCAGCTGCATTCGACGAATTGCTGAGGCTTGATCCGCAGGGTTGTCTTCAATCAGGTCGATCTGAACCTTCGGATGGCAATCGGCATAGAGACCGAGCAGCTCCGCGAGGAAACCCGACGCGATTGACGAGTAGATGCCGATTTTGATCCGACCAAAGTCCGAGCGCTTGATCGAGGCGATTTCCTCGGCGCCATCTTCAAAGTTCCGCAAAATCTGACGTGCACGGCGAAGAAAACGCTGCCCCGCGAAGGTCAAACACACGCCTCCGCTATGGCGAAGAAACAATGTCGTACCCAGCCGATGTTCGAGATCACGGATGCGGCGACTAATCGCGGAGTGTTGAATCCTAGTATCGGCGCTGGCTTTGCGGAAGCTGCCATGCTCCGCGGCCGACACGAAATAACGAAGATGCCGAAGCTCTATGGTACGCGTTCTTTCCGCAGCCATCGTTACACACCCGCCCGTTCCCTGTTTTGGGCCGTTGGCACCTGCTGCCCAATACAGTGAGTTACCAAGCAAACTCGCACGACTCGGCTCGACAGCGATTGCCAAAGGCCTAATTGGGAGCGCCGCTGCATATCTACTTACCCCCGGTGACTGCTCTTTTGCGTCTCAGCGCCTAAGCAAGTTCCTAATTCGGCATAAGATCATTCGCTGGTTGATTGCGCTGCATTTGAGGTGCCGCCGTTTCCGCTTGATGGGAGCCCGACCTTTCCGCTCGCGGATGTTTTTCACCGACGAGGCGGGCGCGTGCGACCTTGACTTGGGCGGCCAACTCAAAGCGACGCCCGGCAACGCCGAGATGCAAATATAGGCTGTTGTCCTCGCCCGGCTTCTGACCCGACACCATGAGCATGTTCTGCTCCTGCGGGATCGTCAGCTTGTCCTGTGAGACGCCGGCCACCGCGATGGTGATGCGGTAGTCGTCCTCGCCAAGCCCGGCGATAACATAAGGAGGCCAGTTGTCGATACTCCCGGCGCGCTCGCAGCTTTGAGCGCATTCAACATTCGGTCGTAGCCGATGCTCGACCGGAACAGGGGCGAAAAGCCAAAAATAGTTCTCATAGGAGGCCCTCATACTGGCTGCTCAACTAGAATAGAATAAGCGGCATGCTCCGACTTGGCGCCGCGCAGCACTTTCATGACCCGCTCATCGCGCATCTTACGGGCGACTGCCGCGAGAATCTTCAGATACTCGTTGCTGCCTTCGGGGGCCGACAGAAGCAGAAAGACAACGTCGACCGGAAGGTCGTCCACCGCCTCGAAATCGATCGGTTTCTTCAACACCATCAGCGCGGCGAATGATGTTCGGAGTCCGGGTACAGGCGCATGAGGCATGGCGACGCCATGGCCGATGCCGGTTGAGCCCAGACGCTCGCGTCCCAGCAAGGCTGTATGGATCGCTTCCTCGGTCAACCCTGTGCGAGCGGCGGCATGCGCCGCCAGCTTTTTGATCAGGACGGCTTTCGTGGAGATGGATAGATCAAGGATCACGTCCTCTGGTGCGATGGCAGATGACAGGTTCATAAGAGTACTCGCGTTAAAGTCGCCCGCTTCCAGGCGAGCGTGCGCGGTCACTGCTCCGGTTCACGGAGGCGGTAACCGACACCTGTTTCAGTCAGGATGTATTGCGGCTGATCGGGCGTGGCCTCTATCTTCTGCCGCAACTGGCGGACATAGACCCGCAGATATTGGACATCGGTCGAGCCGCCCCACACATGCTTGAGGATATGCTGGTGCGTGATGACCTTGCCCGCGTGCTGCACGAGGACGCGCAAGATTTCGTATTCCTTGGGTGAGAGCTTCACCTCCTTGTCTGCGACCTTGACAATCCGCTTCACCAGGTCGACCGAGAGGTCGCCGACCTGGAATATCGGGCGTTCGCCCTGTTGCTGAAGCTTGTGCCTCAGCGCCACCCGAATGCGCGCCGCCAGCTCGCGCATCCCGAATGGTTTGGTGAGATAATCGTCGGCGCCCAGTTCCAGCGCCTTTACGATGCCCGTTTCATCGGTCCGGCTGGAGAGGACGACTATCGGCAGCTCGACAAGTTCGGCACGCCACCTCTCAAGAAGGTCATGTCCTGAGATATCTGGCAGCCCAAGATCGAGCAGGATCAGATCGGGCTTCTCCTCTGTGATGAGCGCGGCGGCTTCCTCGCCGTTTACAGCCTCGACCATAGCGTAGCCCTCGGCCGTCAGCCCAACGCGCAGGAGTTTCCTGATCGGCGGCTCGTCATCTACGACGAGAATCTTGACTACTGACGTATTCATATCCTTCCTTCCATAGGCGATGGCTCCGGTCCGATCGAAAACCGCAGCGTGAAAATGGCGCCGGGTCTGTCAGCCCGATTAGTTGCGAAAATCGTCCCGCCCATCGCCTCGACAAATCCCTTGCAGATAGACAGACCAAGCCCCGTCCCAGCCTGGACGTGGTCCTTCTTCCGGACGCGGTGGAAACTGTCGAAAATTCTCGTCAGGTCGTCAGAGGGAATGCCGGGCCCTTCATCGACGATCTGCAAAACAACATGGTCCTCTTCCGCCCAGGCCCTGATCAAGATCAGCGAGCCCGCAGGCGCATATTTGCGCGCGTTGTCGAGGAGATTGAACAGCACCTGCTCGAACAGGACCGGATCGAGGCGGACCATCGGCAGATCGGGCGGCACCGCGAGATCGACCCTATGGCAAGCCAGTATCTTCTCAGCGCGACGCAGGGCGCTGCCGACGCTGTCGCCGATGAACAGCGGCGTCAGCGATACCGCCGCCGCGCCCGATTCCAATCGGGTCATGTCGAGAAGGTTCGCGATGAACCGGTTCAGCCTCTCGGCCTCTTCGACAATTGTCGTCAGCAGTTCGACCCGGCCGGAGTCCGTCAGAGAGGTCGAATAGTCTCTCAACGCTCCTGCAGACCCGAGGATCGACGCCAAAGGCGTCTTGAGATCATGCGAGAGCGATGTGAGAAGCGCGGAGCGCAGCTTGTCCGCCTCGGCCGCGAGGCGCGCATTGTCGACATCGGCGACCAGTTGGATGCGCTCGATCGCCAGAGCGGCCTGATCCGCCAGGGAGTCGAAAAGCCGTTGCTCGGCAGGTGTCAGGACTGGCCCCTGCTTGTCATTGTCCAGCCCGATCACACCGACCTGTGTTCGCCCCGTCTTCAAAGGCAAGTAGAGGCGCTTCGCTCCCGGTAGTGTATCCGCCCCACGGCCCGCGGGCTTGTCATGCTCCCAGGCCCAATGCGCAGCGGCGATATCCGCATCGTCAAGCGTATCGTCCGGCGGATATCCTGCTTGGACCGCGATGCGGCCATTCTCTGGCAGAAGCGCAACCACCCTAACGTGCAGCATGGAAGCGATCTGATAGACCGTCGCCCACAGAACGTCTCCCAACGTCCCAGCGCCGGCGAGCTTCTTGCTGAACTGATAGAGACCTTCAGTTGTCTTCGCGCGCTCACGCGCAGTCACGGCCTGCCGCTGAACGCGGCTGGCAAGGTTGCTTGCGATAACCGCAACCACCAAGAAAAAGGCAAAGGCCACCACGCTTTCAGGATCGCCGATGACAAGAGTGTAAAGAGGGTCGAGAAAGAAAAAATTGAAGGCAAGCGCGCTTAGCACAGACGCAAACAATGCCGGCCACAAACCGCCGCCCATCGCCGAGGCGAGAACCGCCATCAGGAAGACAAGCGCGATATTGCGCACATCCAGAAAGCGGGAGAGCGCCGTCCCGAGGCCCAATGCCACGGCAACGTAAAGCGTGCTCCACAGATAGTGACCGACGTCTGGGCGCTTCTTAGATCGTGCGCTCACGGTCGCCGGACGTCGCGTATCCTCGCCATTGCCCGGCGAGATGACGTGCACGCTCACATCCGTCTTGGCGCGGATCAGATCATGCGAAACGGAGCCCGCGAAAAGCTCCCGCCACCTGGGCGAGGTCGGCATGCCGACGATGACATGCGTATAGTTGTTGGTCGATGCGTAGGTCAGAATTTCTTGCGCAACGTTCTCGCCGGGCAGGGTAACGGCCTCAGCGCCGAGTTGCTCGGCAAGTCGCAATGCACTGGCGATCTTGTCCTTTTGGTGCTCGGAAAGCCGGGCATCCTTGCTCGTTTCGACATGAACCGCAGCCCAAGGCGCACGAAGCCGGTCGGCCTGACGGCGGCCATAGCGCACGAGCGCCGTCGCCCCGGGCCGTTCGTTGATACATACCAGGACACGCTCGCCGGCCGACCACGGGCCGGTGATGGCGTGCGCCTGCATATGGGTGACTAACTGGTCATCGACCCGCTGCGCCGTGCGCCGCAGAGCCAACTCACGAAGGGCCGTCAGATTGCTTGGCGAGAAATAGTTCTGCGTTGCGCGCTTTGCGGTCTTGGGCAGGTAAACCTTGCCCTCGTTCAAGCGCTTGATCAGGTCGCCCGGCGTGATGTCGATGATCTCGATGTCGTCGGCACGATCGATGATCGAATCCGGAACGGTTTCTCGCACCCGGATGCGCGTGATTTGGGCCACGACGTCGTTGAGGCTCTCGACGTGCTGGATGTTGAGCGTGCTGTAGACGTCTATGCCGTTGGCGAGCAGTTCCTCGACATCGAGATAGCGCTTGGGGTGGCGACTGCCAGGGGCGTTGGTATGGGCGAGTTCATCCACCAGAACGAGCGCCGGCTTGCGCGCCAGAATCGCGTCGATGTCCATTTCATCGAGCACATGCCCTCGATAGGGCACTGTGCGACGCGGAACGATCTCGAACCCGTCGACCAGAGCCTCGGTCTCGGCCCGCCCGTGGGTCTCGACCACCCCGATGACCACGTCGACGCCATCCGCCCGCTGAGCCCGGCCCGACATGAGCATCTCATACGTCTTGCCTACACCCGGAGCCGCCCCAAGAAAGATCTTGAGGTGGCCCCGCGTCTCCCGCTGCGCGCTTTCCAGTAACGCGTCGGGCGATGGCCGGCTGTGCTCTCTTATCGGATCGTCAGACACTTAATCGCTCCGGATCAACGGTCAGGACGGCTATTATAGCCGTCTGGCACCTTCATTCAGCCTCGATTAGCGTCGTCGAGCGCCAAGTTCAGCTTGAGAACGTTGACCACGGGCTCGCCCATGAAGCCGAGCATGCGCGGCTCGACATGCTGATCGACCAATGCGCGCACGACGGCCTCGTCGATACCGCGCGCTTTAGCGACGCGACCTACTTGGAAGTAGGCGGCTTCGGGCGTGATGTGCGGGTCAAGTCCGCTGCCCGAGGCGGTCACGAGGTTCATCGGAACGGTCGCATCACCACCGTTCGCCGCGCGCAGAGCTTCTGTATCGGCGGCGACGCGATCGCGAAGCTCCTGGCTGGTGGGGCCAAGGTTGGAGCCACTCGAAGCGCCCGCGTCATAGCCGTCCGAGCCGGCCGCCGACGGGCGCGGATGGAAGTAGCGCTCGCCGGTGAACCGCTGGCCGATGAGCTCGGAGCCGACGAGCGTGCCGTTGCGCTCGATCAGGCTGCCGTTGGCCTGGAAGGGCAGGATCGCTTGCGCGATCCCGGTGATGCCGAGCGGATAGAGAAGCCCGGTGATGATGGTGAAGGCTACGATCATGAAAATCGCAGGTCGGATTTGCTTGAGCATCTTTGTTTGTCCCGAATGATCCGCCGCTGGACACCAGCAAGAACGCGGAATGATTTCGTGGTCGTCGGTCTCGCCTTAGGCGAGACCGACGGCGGTGATCGCCATGTCGATGAGTTTGATGCCGGCGAAGGGGACAAGGATGCCGCCCAGGCCGTAAATCAGGAGGTTTCGGGACAACAGCGAACCCGCTCCGATGGCGCGATACTTGACGCCTTTCAACGACAGCGGGATCAGCGCCACGATGATGAGAGCGTTGAAAATGATCGCCGACAGGATCGCGCTCTGGGGCGAAGCGAGGCCCATGATGTTAAGCGCACCGAGCTGCGGATAGAAGACGAGGAACATCGCCGGGATGATCGCGAAATACTTCGCAATATCGTTGGCGATCGAGAACGTCGTCAGCGCGCCGCGCGTCATCAGCAACTGCTTACCGATTTCCACGATTTCGATCAGCTTGGTCGGATCGCTGTCGAGATCCACCATGTTGCCAGCCTCGCGGGCGGCGACCGTGCCGGTGTTCATGGCGACGCCGACATCCGCCTGGGCGAGCGCCGGGGCGTCATTGGTGCCGTCGCCGCACATGGCGACCAGCTTGCCCTTGGCCTGTTCCTCGCGGATTAGCGCCAGCTTGTTCTCGGGCGTCGCTTGCGCCAGGAAGTCGTCGACACCGGCTTCGGCAGCGATAGCCGCCGCGGTCATCGGGTTGTCGCCGGTGATCATCACCGTGCGAATGCCCATGCGGCGCAGCTCGGCGAACCGCTCCTTGATGCCGCCCTTGACGATGTCCTTGAGATAGATGACCCCGAGCAGGCGGCCATCCTTCACCACAGCGAGCGGCGTGCCGCCTGCCTTGGCGATCTGGTCGGCGATGCCCTGAAGCTCACGAACGCTTTCAGTGGACGCACGCGGGGTGCCGGTTGCGACCGTGGCGAGTTCCACGTGCTTCAGAACCGCATCGACCGCGCCCTTGCGGATGGTCGAACCGTCCAGGTCGACGCCGCTCATACGGGTCTGCGCCGTGAACGGAACGAAAGTCGCTTTGAGGCTCGCCATGTCGCGTGCGCGGATGCCGTATTTTTCCTTGGCGAGCACGACGATCGATCGGCCTTCCGGCGTCTCGTCAGCCAGCGAGGCTAGCTGCGCCGCGTCGGCCAGCTCCTTCTCGGTGACGCCGCGGACCGGCCGGAACTCGCTTGCCTGGCGGTTGCCGAGCGTGATGGTGCCGGTCTTATCGAGCAGCAACGTGTCGACGTCGCCGGCGGCTTCCACAGCACGGCCGGACATGGCCAGGACATTGAAGCGCACCAGCCGGTCCATACCCGCGATGCCGATAGCAGACAGCAGCGCGCCGATGGTCGTGGGGATGAGGGTGACGAACAGGGCAACGAGCACGATCACCGGAACCACGCCGCCGGAATAGGCAGCAAAGCTCGGAATGGTCACGACCGCCAGCACGAAGATCAACGTCATGCCCGCGAGCAGGATATTGAGCGCGATTTCGTTCGGCGTCTTCTGGCGCTCGGCGCCTTCGACGAGAGCGATCATCTTGTCGATGAAGGTCGAACCCGCCGCGGCCGTGATCCGGACCTTGATCCAGTCGGAAAGCACCTGCGTGCCGCCCGTGACAGCAGAGCGGTCGCCGCCAGATTCGCGGATCACCGGGGCCGATTCGCCGGTGATCGCGGCTTCGTTCACCGAGGAGACACCCTCGATGACTTCGCCATCAGAGGGGATGATGTCGCCGGGTTCCACCAGAACAACGTCACCGACCTTCAGCGTTGCGCCAGGCACCATTTTGTAGTCGGAACCGCCGTTCGAGAGCAGCTTGGCCTGGGTCTCGCTGCGGGTGCGCCGAAGCGATTCCGCCTGCGCCTTGCCGCGCCCTTCGGCGACGGCTTCGGCAAAGTTGGCGAAGAGAACCGTGAACCACAGCCACAACACGATCTGCAGCGAGAAGCCGACATTTTCGGCCCCGGTCATGATGTCTTTCAAGAGCAGCGCCGTCGTGAGGACTGACACCACGGCGACTACGAACATAACGGGGTTCTTGGCGAGGCTCTTCGGATTCAGTTTCCTGAAAGCATCGCCAATGGCCGGTACGAGTATGCGAGCGTCCAGCATGCTCGCGGATTTGGACTGGTTCATAAGAAACTCCAGCGAGTTTGTTCTTGGGGGCCAACCACTCGGTCACGCCGCCGCGAGCAATTCAGCGATAAGTTTGGCGAGGAGCACTACGCCCCCCAAAGCCAGTGTCATGCCGAGAATGATCGTCGATGCCCTGGGCGGTCTGGCCGCCCCTCGCTCCTGAAACCAGGAGCGAGGGTTCACGACAAATCGGATCGATCTCAGCCATTTGGCTGTCATCGCGCTCCTCAGAACACCTGACCCGCCAACATGGCGAAGTGTTCGACGATCGGACCCAGCGCTAGGACCGGGAAGAACGTCAACCCGCCGACGATGAGCGTCACTCCAACGACAAGGCCGATGAACAGTGGGCCCGTGGTCGGCAGCGTTCCCGTCGATGCCGGCACGCTCTTCTTGGCTGCAAGCGACCCCGCGATCGCCAGGACCGGCACGATGAGCAGGAAGCGCCCCATCAACATCGCGAGTCCGACGGTGATATTAAAGAAGGGCGTGTTCGCGTTGAGACCGGCAAACGCGCTGCCGTTGTTGTTGGCGCCGGAGGTATAGGCGTACAGCACCTCGCTCAGTCCATGCGGCCCAGCGTCCTGGATGCTAGACAAGCCGACAGGAAGAACGACGGCGATCGCGGTCAGAGCCAGAATGGCGAGCGACGGTCCAAGCATCGCAAGGATGCTCATCTTCACTTCCTTCGCCTCGATCTTCTTGCCGATATATTCCGGCGTGCGACCGACCATCAGACCGGCGATGAAGACGGCCAGGATCGCGAAGATCAAGGTGCCGTAGACACCGGCGCCGATGCCGCCGAGCGGCGGGATCTGCATGTTGAACAAGGGCACAAGGCCGCCCAGCGGCATCAGGCTGTCATGCATAGTGTTGACGGCGCCCGTCGAAGCCGACGTCGTCACCACAGCGAAGAGCGAAGACAGCGCGATACCGAACCGCGTCTCCTTGCCTTCCATGTTGCCGCCCTCGAGGCCGAGCGCATGGAGCAGCGGGTTGCCTGCCGATTCCGCCCAGTAGATGACGCCGATGCCGGCGATGACGATGGTGAGGACGGCGGCAAGCAGCGCCCAACCCTGCTTCTGGTTGCCTGTCATGCGGCCGAACACATTAAGCATCGCAAAGGAGATCGAGTAGATCGCCAGGATGTGAATGAGATTCGTCAGCGCCGTCGGGTTCTCGAACGGATGAGAGGAGTTGGCATTGAAGAAGCCGCCGCCATTCGTTCCCAGATGCTTGATGATCATCTGCGAAGCGACAGGGCCTTGCGCGATCGTCTGCTGCGCGCCTTCAACCGTCGTGGCGACTGTGTAGGGGTTCAGGTTCTGGGGGACGCCTTGCCACACCAGGACGAGGCTGCCGACGATGCAGATAGGCATCAGAATATAGAGCGTGGCCCGCGTCAGATCGACCCAGAAATTGCCGACGGTCTTGGCGGAAGCGCGCGAGAAGCCGCGGATGATCGCCATCGCGCCGGCCACGCCCACAGCCGCCGACACAAAGTTCTGCACCGTGATGCCGGCCATCTGTGTCAGGTAGCTCATGGTGGTTTCGCCACCGTAGCCCTGCCAGTTGGTGTTGGTCATGAAGCTGACCGCCGTGTTGAACGAAGAGTCCGCGCTCACCGCTCCCATCCCGGCCGGGTTGAAGGGCAATCCGCCCTGAACGCGCTGCAGCAAATAGAGCAACGCAAAACCGGCCAGGTTGAACAGCAGCATGGCGCCCAGATAGGTCGTCCAGTGCTGCTCTTCCTTTTCACTGGTTCCGGCCATGCCATAGAGGCCACGTTCCACCGGCCCGAGAACCGGCGAAAGGAAGGTTCTCTCGCCGTTCATGACACGCGTGATATAGCCGCCGAGCGGCTTCACCAGCGCGATAACGATCCCGAGAAAGACCAGGATCTGTATCCATCCGTTTATTGTCATTGGTCGTTTCTTTCCGAGCTGTTGCCTTGATCAGAACCGCTCGGGACGAGCGAGGGCGTAAAGCAGGTAGGCGGTGATAAACACCGCGATTGCCGCCCCAAGGAAATATTCTAAGGTCATGTTGCCGCCTCCTGGGTCAGAGGTTTTCGCAAAGCTTGATGTAGCCAAACATCAAAGCGAAAAATCCGAACCCTATCGCTAGTACAAGAACATCCATTGCTTTCGCCTCCGGCACCGCTGTTGGTACAAATGGCCCGCCAAAGATGGATTGTCCTGACCAGCCACAGTTTGAACTCTTCCAGCGCGCCCTTGCGTACACACGGGTGCCGGAGGAGGAATTTGGCGGAAATATGGACGCGAACCGCATATAGGTTCGAGAGAGGACGAGGCCTCAAAAAATAGGAATCTAATAGTTTTTTTGGCCTCACTCATAAAAATTTCATAGGAATCTCTCGCTGGAAGCGCGGTGGTAACTAAAAAGCCCGCCGACTCGGTAGAGTCGGCGGGCTTTGCTTATCTCAAGCCGAAGATTTTCTTCCCCATTTCCAACGTCGCGAGAAGGGCAGCGAGTGCAAAGGCGGGGCTTCCGGATCGACGGCGACCGGCTACGCGGCTTCCCAATGTCCAAACAGCGGGTCCAGGGTCAGACGCTGGTTTTCGCCCATACAGATCACGGCGCCCGGCGCATTGTTGGTTTCCTGACGGGCGAAGTGAATCGCCGCATCCTTGCTCACGAAGCAGCCGCCGACGAGGTTACGCTCATCGCGGACGGTCCAGCATCCTCGGTTGTCCTGGCCGACAAAGAAATGGTTCAGAGGTTGAGGAGGCTCTTTCGGCGGAATGGCGCTTGCCATGGTGGATAATCCTGATTGTTCGTTGAAGACTGAGCTGTGGACGTCGATGGGCGCTAGCCGGCCAGCGACGTCACCATGGCGACAGCCGCGATTACGAGGGCTATCACGACTCCGAGCCGCAGGAACATTCCAACGTCGGCCATCGGCTCATCCGAGCCCACGGCAACCTTGACCTCGCCATCCGTGCGCCCGACATTGGCTTTGTTCTGCTGATGCATCGCATAGAAATAGTAACCACGAGGGTACATCGTCGACATCCTTTCTCGATATCGGCAGGAGCTTCTACTCGTCGAGTAAGATGATGCTTTTTGCCGATACCTTGAATCTAAGGATTTCGGGATTTGTTCTCCATTTCTCGGAAGAACGCATTTCATAGTATTTTCATTAGAGAACACAGCAGCACGATGCTGCTGTTATAAAGGCGGCCCGATCAGACCGAGAGGGGGACGAGAGACCGCTCGGCGAGCAGGCACGTGTCGATCGCCAAAGTGTCGATCTCCGCAACGGCCGCGCGAACTCTTGCCAGGGTGGCTTCAGTGACCTCGACCAGCGGGAGGCGGACGGCGGGCGAGTATCCGCGCGCGCAATGCAACGCGCACTTGATCGGGCATGGATTGCTTTCAAGCTCCAGCGCTTCGATCAGGGGGAAAAGATGGGCGTTGATGCGCCGTGCTTCCAGATAGGCGCTTTTGCGTACTGCGCCGACCATCGCCGCGGTCAACATCGGGGCGACGTTGGAGACGACCGAGATCGCACCATCTCCTCCTGTCGTCATGAAGGCGAGCATCGAACGGTCTTGTCCGGAAAGCTGGGTGAAGCGATCGCCAAAGCGGAAAGCCATCGCGCTTACCCGCGTCGGATCTCCGCTTGCGTCCTTGATGCCGACAAGGCCGGGCAGGCGCGCAAGGCGGTCCAGCGTTTCGACTCTGATATCGACGGCCGTCCGCGAAGGCACATTGTAGATGATGATCGGCAGCTCCGCAGCTTGCGCGACACTCTCGAAATGCCGGAACAGGCCCTACTGGCTCGGCCGACTATAATAAGGCGTGACGACCAGAGCTCCATCCGCGCCAAGCCGAGCCGCCTCGCAGGTTAGTTCAACGGTGCGCTGGGTGTCGTTTGTCCCCGAGCCGGCGATCACCGGCACACGGCCATTGGAAACCTCGACGCACAACCGGACCACCGCCGCCCATTCCGGATGAGACAGGGTCGGCGCCTCGCCCGTGGTGCCGCAGGCGACAAGCCCCCGTACGCCCTGGTCGATCTGCCAGTTGGCGAGCTCCGCCAAGGCGTCGAAATCGATAGCCTCACCCCTAAACGGAGTGACAAGTGCGGTCATCAGACCGCCGAATAACGGAGAGTCGCCTCTGGGCGTCATGCTGCCTGTTCTCCATCTTTCGAGAGTTCTTTTGGCCGCTCTCGGCGACGACCGAGGGAGCTTAGCAACGCGATCATCAGGGCAGCCGCCAAGTCATCGTGTCGGCCTGCGCACCTGCGCAAATTACCGCGATCGTTCCACGCCACGCGACAACGCCAACGATCTCCTGACCGCTCCATCGACCAAGGCTGCCGTGTTGGCTGCAGATGAGCTCCGAGTTCGATCACCGCTTCAAGCAAGGCATTCGCTTCGAGCAGATCCCGGAGCCGGCGGTGCCGTCGAAACTGCGGCTGGTCTTCGCGCTCCTCGATAATCCTCACCGCCAGCCAGATGTGGTACTCCTTGATGACCCTGGCCATTTCCAACTGCGTCCTCAGGCTTGGCAACTCAGCCAGACGGCTTTCACCGATAGCGCGCCTTCGGTCGTCGAGTTGGAGGGCGGGAGCAGCAGGGCTTGTCATACCGCTCTCAGAAAAACTATGGCGACGACTTGCACAGCGGCACAGCTCGCCGCAAACATCAGGAGCAGGTATTCCGATCTACGGCGTCGCTCGCGTTTAGTGAACTTCGGTTTCGACCGCGGCAACCGGGGGTGAGCAGGACGGCCTGCAACTCTGCATTCAACCGCCATTGCTGAGCACCAGATAGATGCTGGGGCCTGCGGCAGCAAGAACAGCGCAACCGGCGATCACCACCAGAACGATGATCTCCACGCCGCAGCGGATGAGGTGTCGGGAGACTTGGCGCTTGCTTGGTACAGCCTGGCTCAATTTTCGCCCTCACTTGGGTCAACCTGGCGCGGTTCGCGCCGTCGACTAAGGTTCATCATCTCCAGGCAGAAGCGGCCGTCTGACAGTTGCAGAAAGAGACGATAGCAGCCGTAACTCTCGCCTATCAGCCTCGCGGCACCGACCGCATCATTGCGCGTGGGGTGGCACCACTCGGAGTCTTCACCTTCAAGATGCACAGTCCAGTGATCATCATAGTTCCGATAGACCCAGAGAACGGGCAGGACCGGATACACAGTCGCTGTGGCCTGAGGAGCCTCCAATTTCGATATGATCCGTTCTAAACCCATGTTTCACCTAAGTCCGCAGAGCATCTGCGGAGCCGGCGGCTCCGCATTTCCGCCCGCGCCCGTCCTAGAAAAGCACCCCAGCTTCAAACATCCCGCGAACCTGGTCGCGCTTGTCGAAATTGGACCCAAAGCCGTAGCCTTCGGTGACCCGGTCAATGCGGGTGTACGAGAGCTCGGTGCGCGCGAAGAAGATCCCGCGCTGGTAGGTCGGCGTCACCGTCAGCGACCACGCCCTGCTTTTCGGCCCGTAGAACAGATTAGTGGGGGCGCAGTCTGCGGCGACGCCGCAATCTCCTCCGCTTGAAGCGATGTACTCGGCGCGTCCAGCGATCGAGAAATTCTCATCGATGGCATATCGAGCCAACAGCGCGCCGCCGAATGTTTCGGCCGAGCGATCAATCCCGATGTCCCTGTTCGAGCGGACCGTTGTGTATTGCAGGTAGGGCTGGAGCGTCAGCGGGCCGTTGACATAGGTGTAGATCACATTGAAGATGCTGCTGTTGTTCTGCGCCAAAGGCGTCGCCGCGCCGGTCTTGCCGGACTCTGCAAAACTGCCTGCGGCGACCAGCGTGATCGTGCTCGACGGCGTCGCCGCATAAGACAACAGACCGGATACCCAGTTGTAATTCCCTGAGTAGAAACCATCGTTGACCGACACGGAGGCGTTCAGCGGTCCATTGCTATAGTTCACCTGAACACCGCGGCTAATGGCCGGCTCCTGGTTCCAGAGCAGTCCGCGCGCGATATTCATATTCTGGAACGTGAAGGTCGATTCCGCACCGATCAACGTCGGCAGCAAACCGGCCTGAATCGAGAAGTTCGGCGACAGCTCGAGCTTGCCATAAGCAACCGGCACGGGCCCGTATAACTGGTCGGTCACGTCGGTTGCGCGGGTGTAGGCCGAGCCCAACGCGGGCAGTGAGTAGACGCCGCCCTGGACGAAGAACGTCAAAGGCGCCCCGGTCGTCTGCACCTGTATTTGGGCATTGCCGACATCGACGAGGGGATCCCTCGTCTGGGGATCGACGCCCGGAATGCCGTTCGTCTGCGCATTGCCGATGCCTGTGAGCTGGCCGGTGATATGAAGACGACCAAACATGCCTGCATCCGTACTCATCGGATGGGGGTTAGGGCGCAGAGGACCACCAAAACTCGGCGCGCTCAGGGGTTCCGCCGCTGCTTGGCCAAGACCCATCATCGAACCGGCCATGATCGCGACCGCGCCGACCGCGCTCCGGGAAAGCACCCGCCGGTGTCCTGAACCCGATCTCGGTGAACGAGCGCCCTCCCAGGCTCCTGGGAAGGCGGGCGGGAGGGACGGTTTAAGCGGCTTCATGCCTTCAGATCCTTCCGGTTTGGCGGGATCATCAAGCTAGATAGAGCCGCATATTATTTCGACGGGAGCTCAGCCGCGCTGCGATAGTATTTTCATAAGAAAAGCTCCGACAAAAATATACGCACTCATATAGCCGGATTTTTATTTGACTGAGCACGACTTTGCGCCCTCTCTCGCGCGGGAGTGTGCTTCTATGATTGACCAGAATCTCGATTATCTCGCTAACTTGCTTTGCCGAAACCGTCGGCAGGGACTAACCTCAGACATCCCTTTCGATCTGCTTCGAAGCGAAGACGATGCTTGGGCGGTGCAGTCAGCAGCAATCTCAGCCTTCGCCAATGACGCGGTAGGCTACGCCCTCATAGGGACTTGCCCGGCCATTCGCGGCTCGCTTGGCCTTGCTAGTCCGATCTACTGCCCGATTCCTGTGGGAACAGTGCTTCAAGACTCCCACGGGCCGTTCCGGCTTCCCCAAGGTTTCATCGGGGCACAATGCGAAATCGTCTTTACGATAGGAGGTCCCTTGGGGGCGGACCATTGGCCCATCACTCGCGATCAATTTTGCAAGGCGATCCTGAGCTACCAACCGGCTATCGGTCTTGTCGGGCGACGTGGTCACCTGACTGGGCAACCACACCTGGCCGCCATCGCGGACTATGCGTTCCATGTTTCGACGATCGTCGACAGATATCATGAGCCAACAGGCCTGGACGCCATGGACAGGATCGACATGCGAGCGTCGATCAACAACGTTCCGGTGTTTCAGTCGGCATCGGGAGAGGGGCTGGTTGATCCGATCAACTCTGCGCTCTGGCTCGTGAATGACCTGATCGCTAGAAGCAATTATCTCAGTGCCGGCGATATCGTAGCAACCGGATCGATCATCCCGATGCTGCTGCAAATCCTTCCTGGTCAGGAACTGAAGGTTGAGTTGTCAGGCGTAGGCGACGCAGCCGCAAGCTTTCTTTGAGCCAACAGATTTAGCCGATCAAACGGCCAGTTGATGACCACTGAAAATGTAGAGACCTAACGCCGTCGCCGCCAACCATAGAGCTTCATCCCAATAGGTGAAGCTGGTCTTGCCGAGTCGTTCGCCGCGATGAACTGCGTAAGCGACGGCCATTACGCCGTATATGCCGGTCCACAACGCAAAGGTTGCAAGGAAATTTTCGCTCTTCAGAATGTAAGCGATTGCCGCAGCGACGACCAGCTTGATGCAATAGCGTCCAACGTGCTCTCGCGACTGCTCGTCTAACCGCATAACACGCTAGGATCGTTATTTAGATCAGGCCGAAGACGAGAGTCAGCCGGTAGCCAACATACCCGACGCCGATCGCCGTAATTGCAAGGACAAGCAACAAGCCAAGCCCACCCCCACCTGGCTCGTTCTGAGGGCGCGGCGCCTCGTTCTGATTCTTCCTGCCCCAATCATTCCCAGCCATTTCCGATGAGCGCTCTCTCGGCGCTCCAGTGCGCAGCCATTTCTAGGGTGTCACTGCATAGGAATTCGAGAGGGATAACCTTCAGGCTATATAGTCAAATTTTATACGCGGACGCTCTCAACGATAAACCCAGGCCGGCGCCGATGACGGGCAGCAACCGCTTTAGCTGCCATTGGCCCACAAGCTGCGACCTAAAGACTTGCATGTAAGAGACGATAACCTGTTGAGCGTTGGATGCCCCGATTCATATCCGTCTTTCTGTCCCGTCTCCGGCGATATGGCTTGGGAGGAGAGTGTACGTTGGGCTCGCCGCTCCTTTGATGGCCAGGACGCGGCGGACGCCGTGATTGGCTGGCCGAGAGCGGAACGGCTCTCGCGTCGTTGGACAAATCAAGAGAGTGGCCAGATGGTGCCATTTCTGCGGGGACGGCAAGCGTCAGCGCGAACCGGCCCGGCAGAACCTTCTGGCAATCGAAAACGACACGTGGGTCAATCGCTGCACCTCATGCCGCCTTTCGCGTGCCTGAATTACCCCGGTCGGCCGCAAGCTCGCGTTCGAGCGCCAGCAGCGCCTGCTCGACCTCGTCGAGGCGCGACGGCCGGTTGTTCTCAGGCATCCCTTCATTGGTTGCCTGGTCGATCAGGTATTCGGTCCAAGCCCAGTTCATCAGGATCGACCGTTTGGCTTCCACCGTTAGCGTAGGATCGCCGACCACGCCCATGGCGATGGCCAACTCTCCGGACCGGACCGGTCGTTTCGATTCGCTGCGTCGTCGAGGACGTGCCCGTATCTTTCCTGAAGGGCAGCCAGCCCTAGTCGATCCAGCGTCGCGTCTGAGAACGAGTGCTTCGACCTCTCCACTCGCGGAGGCTTTTCATTGACGCGGCGACTGCTGGCGTTGCCGATTTGCCCGGTCGGCCTTTGGACAATATAAGTAAGCCCCTGCCGCTCGGCGTAGCGGATGGCCGATTCCGGTGTCGGGAAGGCTAGCTCGACCTGGGTCAGCGTATCGTCGCCGCCGGTATAGCCCATCAGCGGTTCAATGAAGGGCGCTGTGCGCCGCTCGAAGATCAGCCGCCAGCCCTTCGTGCGGGCCTTGCCGGAGGTCGTCACCGCGCGGGACGGCTTGTAGATGCGCGCAACCGCGTCATCCGGGAATACTGAGCGCCCCATCGAAAGGGGCTTGTGCCGGTTGTCGTTCGACGGCCACGCTTGCGAAATTGAATTTCCAGTTGATCTGCTGATCTGTCTCGTCATCTCCATTGTTCATCCCTCCCTCTCTGGCGATGCAGCCGACGGCGGCCAGATGGCCCGCCGCCGGCGCCTGCCATGCGTCAACTCTTGATGGCGATGCGCTTGACCTGCGACTGCGCCTCTTCGCTCTTGGGCAAGGTCACGGTCAGCACGCCGTTTTTGAACCGCGCGTCGACTTGGTCGTCCTTGACCTCGTAGCCGAGCGGGATACGACGCTCGAAGCGGCCATAGAAACGCTCGGTGAAATGCCTGTCTTTGTCCTCCGTTTCGGAGCGCTTCTCGCCCTTCAACGTCAGCACGCCATCGTGGAGCAGGACTTCGATGTCCTTCTCTTCCAAGCCGGGCACTTCGGCGGTCACTTTGATCTCCTTCTCGCCGTCGGAGATCTCCACGCTCGGCCAACCGCCGCTGAAGGCGGACGCGCTAACGAGAGAGGGTAGGTTCGGCCCGAAGCCGCGGAAGACGTCGTCGAACAGCCTGTTCACCTCGCGATGCAACGAGAGAAACGGATCACGTTCGCCCTCGCGCAAGATACTGGGAACCTGATTGCCGTTGCTGCGGCCCCAGGGGATCAGATCACGGACACTCATTATTCTTCTCCTTTCTGTTCGTTCGACTGACAATGCTTTCCCGTCGGCGCCGGGAAGTGCCCGGCGCCTTGCGCAAATTACGCTGGGAGAGCTACCTCAGGCGGCCTGCTTGTCGGCCTCGATCTGCCTGGTCCCAACCTTGGGCAGCGCCTCGCCGGCCGCAATCTGGATCTTGCGCGGCTTCATCTCTTCGGGAACCTCGCGCTTGAGATCAATCGTCAGCAGACCATTGACCAGGCTGGCGCCCACGACCTTCACGTGGTCGGCCAGTTCAAAGCGGCGCTGGAATGTGCGGGCGGCAATTCCGCGATGCAGATACTGGCTGTTATCCTCGCCAGCCTTCTGACCGGACACCACGAGCATGTTCTGCTCCTGGGTGATGGTCAGTTCGTCCTGCGCGAAACCGGCCACCGCCATGGTGATGCGGTAGTCGTCCTCGCCGGTCTTGGCTATGTCATAAGGAGGCCAGTTGTCGATGGTCTCGACGCGGCTCGCAGCTTCGAGCGCGCTCAATATTCGGTCGAAGCCGATGCTCGACCGGAACAGGGGAGTAAAGTCGAAAGTGGTTCTCATAGCCACATCCTCCTTGTGAAGCAACATGGATACAAGTTGTTCTGCCGTTGGACGCTGTTGCATCGGCTCGGCTTTCCGACCCCGAAATGAGCGGCCGGCGATTTAAGATTTAGTTCAGTGGATTGGCTGTTCAAGAGCCGTCGGCATACCCATGTGACAGACCTCAACAGGTCCGAGATGCCGACCGGAATCCGGTATGTCCACCATAGAATGTGTCCTGCGTAGCGTTCACCATCCAGCTCCCGGGGCGTCTAGCTTGCGCCATCACTTCATGCACCTGTTCTAGATCCGCGATATATGCCCGTTGGTGAACGAGGGCGGACTGATCAGGGTCTTGGGAACGCCAGCGTCGTGGGCAATATCAACCGCGGGCTAGGCCGCGTACCTTCTGATAGCGCAATTTCGGCTGCATTCCTCTTGCGAACAAAAATGGAACAAAGGACTTGTAAAGCGACTCTTTACAGGGCACAGTCCATAAAGTCGCAAAGGTAGGGAGGCGGCCACATGCGAGCTGCAGTCCGGACAACAGAGCCTGGCCATCCTGGCGAGTTCGTCAAAAGCGAAATTGTCGAGGCCAACGGTCTATCGGTGACGGATGCCGCACAGGTACTAGGCGTGACCCGGCCGGCGCTCTCGGCCCTGCTTAACGGCCGTTCGGATTTGACGCCCCAAATGGCGGTTCGCATAGAGAAAGCCTTTGGCGTGTCTATCGAACAGTTGATGGAGATGCAGACCAGCTTTGACATCGCGGAAGTCCGTAAGCGGGCGGGCGAAATCAAGGTAGCGCCTTACAAGCCGAAGGCGGCTAAGGCGCGGGATGGGGTAAGAGATGACAAGTTCTAGATCGACCGCACGCTTGGAAAGCCCAGCGACAGCCGACGCGGCCGTTGCCATAGACTTCAAGCGCGTCGAATTGGCGCGCGCCCGCGTCATGGCAAGGGCTTGGGCAGAAACGATTCCGGAGACACGCCGCACCAGCCAAGCCGCCCTTTTCGCAAGGGCGGCAATAGAGGCATTTGCCGCGTGTGTGGCTCCTCGGCTGACCCTCAGCTCACCCTTTGTGACTGTCCGCGGAAAGCTCGATGCGACCGCGCGCCAGCTCGCCACATCTATTGGGCGTGAGGCGTCGATACTGCCCATCTTGGAAGGCGGCCACTTCTTGACCAGCCTCTACACGACCTTATTGCCAGGGAGGGAGCGCAGCGCCCTCGGCGCATTTTACACGCCTCCGGCGTTAACCCAACGCCTGCTCGATCTCGCCGATGAAGGGGGCGTTGACTGGTCAACTGCGCGAGTGCTCGACCCGGCGAGCGGCGGTGGCGCCTTCCTTTTGGAAGTCGCCGCGCGCATGCGCCTAGCACTTGAAGGCAGCGAGCCGGCTTTTGTCCTTGCCCAGCTAGGCACCCGTCTTTCGGGCCTCGAGCTTGATCCGCATGCGGCGTCCCTCTCACAGGCCGCGCTCGAAATCTTCCTATCCGATCTCAGTATGGCGAGCGGCCGCACTACACCAGTCTTCGTGAAAGTCTGTGACACGCTCGAAGAGACGCCCGTGGCGCAATATGACCTGGTGATCGGCAATCCACCTTACGGGCGCGTGACCCTCTCGGCTGCACAACGCGCCCGCTATGCACGCAGTCTGTACGGCCATGCCAACCTCTATGGCGTGTTCACTGACGTTGCGCTGAGATGGACACGACCGGGCGGCGTCATTGCCTACCTCACGCCCACGAGCGTTCTAGGTGGGCAGTATTACACTGCTTTGCGCCAGCTTCTCGCGGACCAGGCTCCACCCATCGCGATTGATTTTGTCCATGCCCGCCGTGGCGTCTTCGAGGATGTCCTGCAGGAAACCCTACTTGCGCTCTATCGCAAGGGCGGAAAGCGGGATCGTTTCCAAGTGCATTATCTCAATGTCGATAACGAGCGCGAGGCGCGTCTAACTAAGAACGGCAAAGTTGGCCTGCCGCTCGACGCCAGCGCACCGTGGCTCGCGCCCCGCGAGCCGGGCCATGTCGGGTTGATCAAGTCGGCCGAAGGCATGGCCGCCCGCTTGTCGGATTGGGGATATGGCGTTTCGACTGGGCCGCTTGTGTGGAACAGGTTCAAGCCTCGGATGCGCACCCGCGCGGCGCACGGACTGCACCCACTGATTTGGGCGGAGGCGGTAACGGCTGATGGGCGCTTTGAATTCCGAGCACAGAAGAAGAACCACGCACCCTACTTCAAGACGGAAGCCGGCGACGAATGGCTTGTGGTAGAGAAAGGGTGCGTCCTGGTGCAGCGCACGACTGCCAAGGAGCAATTGCGCCGCCTGATAGCTGCCGAATTGCCGCAGACCTTCATCGACACGCATGGTGGCGTCATCGTCGAAAACCACCTGAACATGGTGCGCGCGATCGGAAAGCCGAAAGTCTCCCCCGCGACCGTTGCCGCCGTGCTCAACAGCGACGTGGTCGATCAGATGTTCCGTTGCATCAGCGGGAGCGTCGCCGTGTCGGCGTTTGAATTGGAGGCCATTCCGCTGCCGCCTGCCTCGGCCATGACGCAAATCGAGCGACTTGTCGCGAAGGACTCTCCGCGTGCGGTCATCGAAAAGGCCCTACGCAGCCTCTATGGCCTCAAAGCATGACGCTCCCCCAGGTCCTATCGTGGAAGGCCATCCACGCACGCTTGCCGGAAATATTCCCGGAAGGCTTACAGAACCGCGAGCATTCAATCTGGGAAATCGCGGCCAAGACCATTTTTGTCATGCTCTACGCGGGCGCAGTCGAAGGCGCAGACCGATGGATTCGCCCTGATCAGGTCACGCGCATGACTGACGAGCAAGCGGCGCTGTCGGATGACGATGCACGCCACGCATGGGCAAAGGCTTCCATCAAGCCAAGCAAGGCGGACGTCCCCGGTCGCTGGTACGCGGTTAATACACGAGAATCTATCCGCGATGACACGATCCGATATGCTCTGATCCAAAATGGCGCTGTGATCGAGCGTCCCGGCCTTTCCACTACGTCGCCGGCCGGACGCTATGCTCTGCAGACTGACTTCGCGGATCTGCTGGCGCCCGGGCTTGATGAAGCAACGTTCATTGCGAAAGCGGCCGCTTGGCGGGACAAGCATCTCAATGCGGGCGCGCTCGCCCGAATTGCGATCGTTCGCAGGGGCGCGGCCGGTGGCGGCGCTTATGAGCTCGTGACGTTTCCTAACGGCGAAACCCGCCGCATGTCGACGGGGCCGAGCGCCGATATTTCAAAGGCGGTGATTGAAGTCTTTGCGCCGAAATTCCTGCAGAAGCCGGGAGTCATCACCCTGAGCGAGAGCGGCAATAAGGTAGTGGCCCGCGATGATGAGCTGGCCAAGGCGATCAGTCTGACAATCCCGGCGGACAAGAGTCTACCTGACATTGTGCTGGTCGATCTCGGCCCGGCGCATCCATTGCTGATCTTTGTCGAAGTTGTGCACACGGATGGCCCGGTCAACGATGCGCGCAAGACGAGCCTTTTACAAATTGCAGAAGGGGCTGGTTTTGCGCCACAGCACGTTGCGTTCGTGACCGCTTATCTCGATCGAGCCTCACCGACATTCCGTAAAACTGTCAGCAGCCTAGCCTGGGGTAGTTATGCCTGGTTCGCATCGGAGCCAGACAGTCTCATGGTGTTCAGCGGCAGGCCCATGCAGATCGAGGGAGGCTGACAGTGGGTTCGTGTGAGCTTTATAGTGGGTATGCGCCCTTTCTGACTCCAAGGAGAAGTTGGAGGGGCCGAAGCACTCCATCCGGACGGTAGGTCGAATCATAATTTCGTATTTCGTGGCGGTCGATGTCGCGAGTTAAGGACGTCAAAACTTGTGATCTGTGGACGGTTATAGAAGTCCGCGGAGACTTCGGGTCTGCTCACAGCAACGCCTGCCTCTCGACTAGGACGAATCCTCGGTAGATTCGGTGGAACGTTAGGCTATGATTGTGCAAAACCAATAATCGCTGGGGGGGGCGGTTCGGGGTGCGTGTTCGTCGACTTAAGATCACCAATTTTCGCGGGATCTCTCAAGGCAGCGTCGATTTCGACGGGCATACATTGCTCGTTGGGGGAAATAACATCGGAAAATCAACGATCTGTGAGGCGCTCGATCTCGTTCTCGGGCCTGAGAGATTGTTTCGCCGCCCCGTTATCGACGAACACGACTTTCACTGTGGCAAGTATCTCGACGACGACGGTGCGCCGATCGAGGTTCGGATCGAAGCCATTCTGGTCGATCTATCGGACGAGGCCAAGCGCCGATTCTGCGGCCATCTCAGGCGTTGGAACGACACGGCCTGCGTATTTATCGACGACGCCGACGACGCGCTTGACCACGCTGATGCAGCAGATGCGATGTGGGCGCTGCCGCTGCTGTTCGTGGGACGTTATGACCGTGATGAGGACGACTTCATCGGCAACACGTTCTTCGATCATCCCTCGAAGGACGTCGACCCCCTCGACGAGGAAACCGAAATTAGGCTTGGGCAGGGACGTGTGCCGTTCACGCGAATGCACAAGCGGCTGTGCGGCTTTGTCTTCCTCAGAACGCTACGAACCGGATCACGGGCACTGAGTCTCCAGCGAGGGTCGCTGCTCGACTCGGTGCTGAAGCTTGGCGGCACAGGCGCTGTCGAGATGTGGCAGGACACTCTTGCCAGGCTTCAGAGCCTTGATCCCGCCATTGGTGAGATCACGCAGCTGAAGCACATACGCGACGAAATTCGCGCGCGGATGGGACGTTTCATCAATCTGGCGCCGGGCGACGAGTCGACCGGGTTCTTTGCCTCCGACTTAACACGGGAGCATTTGCGCGAGGTCGTGCGGTTGTTCGTTGCCGCGCAGCCTGGTCAGCATCTCGTGCCATTCGGCCGGCTTGGCACTGGGTCGATCAATCTACTGGTCTTCGCGCTGCTGACGTTCATAGCGGAGTTGAAGGACAAGCAGTCGGTGATCTTCGCGATGGAGGAGCCGGAAATCGCACTGCCGCCGCACACTCAGCGCCGCGTCACCCGCTTCATTCTGGCGGAGATGGGACAGTCGATCGTCACCTCGCACTCGCCCTATGTGATCGAACAGTTCGACCCGGAGCAGATTGTCATTCTCAATCGGAATGAAACCGGCGCGCTCACCGGACAGCCGATCAATGTCGATGCAGTGAAGCCAAAGACCTTCAGGACTGAGCGGCGGCAGTTCGCTGAGGCGATCCTCAGCCGCGCGGTGCTGGTCGTAGAGGGATCGACCGAAGCATCGCTGTTCCCCGTTGCATCATCGATCATGGAGGCGAGTCTCGGCGCCGACGCTTATACCCACCTCGACCTCGCCGGCGTCAGCATCTTTAACGCCGGTGGAGATGGATCGGTGCCGCGCCACGGGTCGGTCTTTTCGGCGCTCGGCAAGCTCTCCTTCGGCTTCTACGACAAACCGAATGCGGCACTGACACCGGCGGCCACCGAAAAGCTGAAAGAGTACACCCAATTCTGGGAGTCGCCGGAGAAGGGCATCGAGACCGTCCTAGTGAAGCAGATGCCCGTCGCTGTGGTGCGTCGGTTCCTCGACGAGGTGAAGGATCGATCGGACTATCCGGCTGTGGGCACCTATGACCCAGCGGCCGTGGATGCAGACGTCGTCGCGCTAGCGAGCAAAGTACTGAAGGCGCGCAAGGGTGACGCCCATGGCTATGCCGCCATGCTCGTGGCCCAATGTCAGAACGCTGACGAACTGCCCGCGACAATCCGCGAAATTCTGGAAACGATCCACAAAGCGCTGAGTGCTGTGCCTGAAGACATCGCAGCACCTCCGATGGACGAACTTGAGGGTCTTCTTGGATGAAGATCGAACTGTGCGAGAAGCGCAAGGCGATCATCGCACAGCAGGGCCACCTGCTGGTTTTGGGCGGCCCGGGTTCCGGCAAGACGACGATCGCGTTGTTCAAGGCGCAGAAGCGGTTCGCTGATCTGAAGCCAGGCCAAGAGATCTTGTTCCTGAGTTTCTCGCGCGCGGCGATCCGCCAAGTTCTCCTCCGTTGCAAGGAAATCCTGACCCCAGCTGAACGGCGCACGGTGACCGTACAGACCTATCACGCCTTCTGTATGGAAATGCTTGAGGCTCACGGGCGGTTACTCGGCGGGAAGCCTATCCGCTTCCTCTACCCAGGAGATGAGCGGCTGCAGAAGTCGGCGTTTGAAGGCGACTGGAGTGTAGAGCGTCGGCGGCAGGCGGCTGAGATGGGCCTCTACAGCTTCGATCTCTTCGCGGCTGGAACGGCCGAGTTGTTCGAGCGGTGCGGGGCGTTGCGCGACCTCATCGCCGATCGCTTTCCGATGATCATCGTGGATGAGTTCCAGGACACGGACGACAATCAGTGGCGGATAGTGCAGGCGCTTTCCGGCGTAACCGACGTTTTCTGCCTTGCCGATCCCGAGCAGCGCATCTTTGACTATCGCGACGATATCGACCCGCGAAGGCTCGAGATTCTGCGCGAGACGACCAAGGTCTCGGAATTCGACCTTGGGGGAGAAAACCATCGCAGTCCGAACGCCGGCATCCTGAAGTTCGCGGATGCGGTGCTACGTAATCAAGCCCCGTTGCCGGCAACACCCGACGTCAAACAGGTGGCCTACTGGCCAAACGCGTTCGCCGCCACAGCGCATGCTGCTGTGATCTGGACGTTCTCTGTGCTCCGCAAGAAGGGCGTGACGAATCCGAGCGTAGCGGTGCTGTCGCGTAGTAACGCGCTGATTTCCGACCTGTCGACGATCCTGTCCGAGCCGCATACCTACAACAATCAGCCGCTCCCGGTCATAGAGCACGACGTCGTGTGGGATGCAGAGCTCTCCGCCGCCGCCGCGCTTGTCGTTGCATCGATACTCGAATGGCCGACAAGCCCGGCCAATGAGAGCCTAGTCCGGACCCTCCGGCTCATCTGCGCCTACTACAAGCTGAAGAACGCTGAGGACCCAACAAAGGCAGCGGCCGATCACGCGCGCAAGTACGACGAGGCCGCAGGAAAGGTGGAGAAGGGGGAAGCGCCGAGGATCAATGCAGCCAAAGCGCTGGTAACAGCCCATGCCAACGGCATCGATCTGATCGGCGAACCCGTAGCCGACTGGAAGGCCGCTCGTACCGTTCTGCAGGATGTTCCCGCGCTGGCCGAACTGTTCCGCGAGGTGCGGTTGGTTCGCCTCTTCAGGGCGACCGACGCGCTTGCCTCTGGCTTGGGCGAGCAATGGTTGGCTTTGGGCAGCTACGCCGGTGTGAGCGATCTCGTGAAGCGCATTCTCGAGCAAGAGCGGCTCATCGCTGTGGAGCGCGACCCCCAAGGGTGCGTGCTGATGAATATGCACAAATCCAAGGGCAAAGAATTTGACGGCGTCGTTCTCGTCGAAGGCGCGTTCAAGTCCGGCTTCTTCAACGAACGTGAGAAGCCGCCTTTCGAGCCGAGCCGGCGGCTGCTGCGTGTTGGTCTGACGCGCGCCAGGGCCCTAGTGACGATCGTACGGCCACAAAACGCGCGGCCACTGGTCGACTAGGAGGACCTATAGTGACCGAGACGACAGGCACTGGGAAATGGACGCAAGCGGGCGTCCCCCACAAGGGCTGGACCTGCATCGATATCGAGGAATTGGAAGAACAGGATCATCTCTGCGAGATGTGCGAGGCCCGACACATCCGCTTCGTCCATGTGATGGAGCATTCCGACCATGGCGAGACGCTCAGGGTCGGATGCGTCTGCGCGGGCCATATGGAAGAGGATCTTGTCGGAGCGCGTAAGCGCGAAGCTGGATTTAAGGGCGAGCGGAACCGGCGTAAACGCTGGCTGTCGCGTGAGTGGCTCGTCTCATCGGTTGGCAACGAGTTCCTGAACACCAACGATGGCTTCAACGTCGTGGTCTATCCCAAAGGCGCAATTTGGGGAGCGCGAGTTCAGCACCGTGGGAGCGGCTACCAGAGAACGTCTAAGCTTCCCTACCAAACGCAAGATCAGGCGAAGCTTGCTGCCTTCGACGCGATGATCGGGATGAAGCACAGCGCTCCTTGGATAAATCGATGAGGTCGACGGTATGGGCAAAGATCACACAAGCAAAGAGCACTCGGCCGAGGGTGCGGCGCTCGGCTTTTGGTATCAGTCCTTCTACGCGCTCCGCACTCTGGTGATGCTGACCACTGACGACGCGGCGATCGGCGTCGAGCAGCTCGATGACGTGGAGCTCAAGGCTGACGGGCAGACGCTGCTCTATCAGCTCAAGCACTCGATCAGCGCTGTGCCAGTATCCATCACCATCAAGTCGACGTCCCTCTGGCGAACAATGAAGGTCTGGATCGATGCGCTACCGTCTCTGAACTTGGCCGAGACTACGCTGCACCTCGTTACCGTTGGAGGGATTTCCGCAGAGAGCTCCCTTAGTGCGTTGACAGATCTTGAGGCCGATCGCTCCGATTTAGTCGCAGCGATGACGGCGGAGGCCAATCGCGTCATAGAAGCGCGTCAAGCCGCCGCGAAGGCTAACAAGGCACTGCCCTACGCCGACCGCGTTCACGGTTGTGCCGCCTTTCTCGGTCTCTCAGAGCCCGAACGGCTGAACCTGCTTCGTCGTGTCCAGATACGGCCCGACAGTCCGACGGTCGCGGAAGTCGAGCAGGAGATCGCAGGCCACTTTCACATCGTACTCCCCGCGCATCGCCCGGCCGTGGCGACGCGTCTCATCGAGTGGTGGGACCGGCAGATCGTTTATGCTCTGTGCGGCGAACGCGAGCGCGTCATCACACGGGCTGAGCTGCAGGCACAGATCATGGCGATTGTTGCCGACCTTGAGCAGGGCAAGCTCGTTCCCGAATTCGAGACGGTCAGCCAACCCGAGGACTACCAACCGGATAGTATGCTGGCGCGGCAAATCGAGCTGGTGAAGGGCAAGTCCTTTGATCTCGAGCGCGCCATTCGGGAGGAGTGGAAGGCACGCGAACAACGGGCTCGGTGGCTCGCTAGCAACCCTGCCATGGCGACGAGGATCACCGAATACGACCATATTCTGCGAGAGCACTGGGCCGATAGGCACGCTGAAATGGTAGACAGCTGCGCTGCGTTACAAGATGACGAGAAATGCGCGTCGGGGCTGAATCTTCTGCGCTGGACTCACAACGACGCGCCGACGACCGTTCGCCCTATCGCCGAAGGCTGGGGCGCGGCCTACTATGTGCGCGGGAGCTATCAGGTGCTCGCGATCAACCTGAAGGTAGGGTGGCATCCTGAATATGAAAACGTGCTCGGTGGTGAGAAATGAGGATCGCCCACGACGTCTATGCCGAGACAAATCCCGCGTTCTGCGCTTCCGCCCTCGTCGAGTTCACCAAAACGTATGCGTCGGTCCGGCCCGACGGGCCGGAGACGCCAGCCGCGTATCTGGCGCTGCCTATCGCGCTTTCGGGCGAGCTCGCCAGTACTTTCACCGGAACCAATAAGAATACCGGCTTGCTCGAATGGTTGGAGCGCAGTCCACAGGTCCAGGTCGGACTCGCCAAGCGGGTGAACGCTTCACTGGACATCGTTACTGAGGCGATTCGATTTGGGTGCTTCACGCAGTTGCTGATTTTTGGCGAAGGGGCCTTCCTTAGACTTGGAGACAAGAAGTTGAAGCCGAGCGCGATCAGCGCTCTCGGCGATGAGCCGGCGCAGACGATTAAGCGTGCCGGGCGGCTCGGGCATTGGTTTGCAACTGCCGGCTCGACCCGGACGGTTTTCGACATGATGGGGATAACGGCATGACACGCTGGAACATCGCTACGATTTTCTTCCTGGGCGTGTCTGGGCAGCGCCGAGAGGTGACTTTCGCGGCTGACGAACTGAATATCATTACAGGCGCTTCCGGTACCGGCAAATCGACCCTTATCAAGGCGATCGACTACTGCCTCGGCTCGAGCAAGTGCGAGTTGCCCGCCCATGTTCGTCGGCGCAGCATCGCGGTTGGCGTAAAATGGGTCGCAGGCGATGCGGAGATGATCATCGGGCGCGTGATCCCGCCGGTAGGTCAGGCAACCAGCACGCGTATGTTCACCTCCACCGGTCGAAATTTGCCGCTACCTGAGACGGTAGACGAGTTCGAGGGTACGACGACAGTTGAGGCCGCGAAGGCCTTCATCGAGCGGGCGTTCGGGATTGGCGATGTTATTTCGGAGCCAGATGCCGCTGCCGCGCGTGGGCGCGCCACCGTGCGCCACGTCACACCCTATCTGTTTGTGACCAAGGAGGTCATCTATAGCGAGTCAACCCTGCTCCACGGCTTGGAGAAAGCGGACAAAGCGCGCGACATCATCGCGGCCATGCCATACTTCCTTCGCGCAACCGACGAGGCGAGCGCGATTGACGAGCGGCGGCTGCGGCAGCTGCAGCGGGCGCTCGAAAAAGAGGAGGCGAAAGCGCGCTCGCGCGCGGCTGCCGAGACAGCGCTCAAGCAGCGCGCAACCAATCTTCTTACCGAAGCTCACCGAATAGGGCTGGCCAAGTCGCCCTCGCTGGACGCGCCGGAAGCCACGCTTCTCGCCGAATTGAAGACGATAGGTGAGACGCCGCTTCAGGCGAATACCTACCCGGACGAGGGTGAACTAGGAGCCCTCAATCGGCGACGTCGAGAGATCCTGGCCGAAGTCAGTGCGCTACGTCGGCACTTGCAGGCGACCCGGACGGCGCTGCGTGAGGCGACGGGCTTCCAAGGCGCTGTTTTGCGTCAGCGTGACAAGCTCATGCTAGCCGAGCATCTGCATCTCGACGGTATCGCCGAAGTTTGTCCGGTTTGCGAGGCACCGTCCGAGCGCGGACGCGAGGCAGCCCGGGCCCTGCGGACCACTCTGACGAAAGTGCGTGCGGAGAGCGTAGCGGTGGAGCGCGTGAGGCCCCGGCTTGTCGAGCATGATCGTGCACTTGAGGAGGAGATAGGCCAGCTCAATATCGAGCTGCGCCGCATCGACGATCAGATTCAAACTTGGCTGCGCCAAAGCGAGGAGACCCGCCGGTTGGCCGATCTTGGCCAACTCCGAGCACATCTGCTTGGCCGGATCTCTTTCTTTCTTGAAGCGAGTGTCGACGAACCACGTCAGGCCACGCGCGATCTTAGCGTATTGCGAGCTGAGATCGCCGAGTTGGAGGCCCGAGTCGATAAGGAGGCGAAGGAGATCAAGCTGCGGCGGGCGGAGGCGAGAATCTCGCAGTTTGCGTCTGAGGCATTTGTCGCGCTGCCGACTGTGGCGCCCTGCATCGGGTCAGAGCTCGACTTCTCGTCGCGGCAGCCGGAAGTTACGGTCATTGAGGAGGAGAGCGGTGCTGTTCTGCGGCTTCCTGACGTTGGATCTGATCAAAACTACCTAGCGATCCACATCGCGCTCTCCTTTGCGTTACAGCGCTACTTCCAGACCGTGAATGCGCCGGTGCCAGGTCTGCTCGTGCTCGACCAGATCAGTCGACCCTATTTCCCGACAAGCGGCGAGGACGAGGACGAGGCAGAAATTTCCGGCGATGAGGAAGACGAGGACGTGCAAGCGATGCGCAAACACATCGACTTCCTATTTTCCGAGACGGCTCGGCGGAAGGGGCTACAGGTCTTGCTCATCGAGCACGCCTATTTCGCGGACGACCCCCGCTATGTGAACGCCACACGGGAGCGGTGGACACGGGCCTCGGGACAGGCCCTTATTCCGCTCAATTGGCCAGCTCGCGGCGACGAATAGCGTTCGGAATTTAGGCCATCCGTCATTCTACTCATATAGATATTGCTCGTATTCGCGGCGAGAGTAGGACTCCAGAGTCTGTCCGAAGTTTTTATGTATATTTCGGACGAATGACTGGACAGAGGCCGTCGTGTACTTATGGGGGGGCGGCGAGGACCAGCAGTCCACGTAGCACTTCATGGGCGAATGGAAGTTTGATCGGCCGGATTCGCGCCACGATCAGAAATCCCGGCTTATAAGAGAGAGCATCCGTGGACGGAGCAGCGATCAGACTCGCTGAGCTCAAGTGATGGCGCGCGGGAGTTATCGTCCTTCACACCTTCCGTCGTATCCTTCCATCAACCGATTACTGAAGCGGGGGATAGCTATGGCGGACTTACCAGTGCATCAAAAAGCGCGGCATGTGAGCCGAGAGGAACTGTACACGCTGGTCTGGCAAAAGCCGATGACCCGTCTCGCGGAAAAGTTCGGGATTAGCGGCAATGGACTTGCCAAGATATGCGACAGGATGGACGTGCCATATCCACCACGCGGCTATTGGGCCAAAAAGGAGGCGGGCAAGCCGGTAGTTGTATTCAAGCTACCACCTCGCAGGGACGGCATTCCGCAGGTAACTGATATCCATCCCACGCTCCCCAAGCCAGCGCCGTTGCCGGAAGCCGAGAGGTCCGCGACGGTCGCCGCCGCCAAGGTAGAAGCCATTGCCGTGCCGGATGGCCTGGATAATCTTCATCCGCGCGTGAAAGCGTGGATTGTGGAGCACAAGAAGCAGCAGAGAGAACGCGAACAAGAGAGCAAACGGCGAAGATACGAAACCTGGTGGACACCCCGAGTGCTCCCCGATCTGACCGAACGCGACCTATATCGTTTCCGGGTCACGAGTGCGATTTTTACGGGCGTCGAGAAAGCGGGCGGCAAAATTGAGAAGTCACCGATGACAGGAAGAGTGACCTTCGAGATTGCGAACCACGCCGTTGAATGCTCGATCGTGGAGAAGTTGGTGAAGTCGCTTAAGCAGCGCGACGAAACACGGAAGTGGACAGCCTATCCCGACCACCATCAATCCGGCCTCGACTCGTCAGGCTTCCTGCGCGTGTCGATCACTACGTACCTGGATGGCCGGCAGCCTCAATGGATCGAAAGCCAGAAGACAAAGATTGGCGACATGCTGCCTGAGATCGTCGGCACCATCATGGCGGCGGGGCCGATCTTAGAACAGAAGAAGCGCGAGCAAGAGGAATGGCAGAAACAGTATCGCAAGGAAGAGGCGCGGCGGTACGAGGCAAGGCGTCTCAAGGAAATCGACGACAAACGCTGGAATAAGCTCTGCGAATTTGCGGCGAATTGGGAACAGCGCGACAGGCTTCTTGTGCTTCTAGCCGAAGTGGAAAAGCGTGCCTTCGACGAAGGCGATATCATCGTCGGCGACAGCGCCTTGAGCGCTTGGATCGCATGGGCAAAAGAACGTGTCGAGGCGCTCGATCCTCTTCGTCAGGGCGCGGCGGGAATGTTCGATACGATTTCGAAGGTTTCGCAATGGTCATGAGCGAAGGGCGCATCACCGACGCGAGCGCCAGGCACCCTAGTTTGCAGCGCCCCGTCGCGGGAGTGCTGTCTGCACAGACCAGCACATTTGGAATCGTTCACGGGGAGATGGCGCACCCATCAGGATTCGAACCTGAGGCCTCTACCTTCGGAGGGTAGCGCTCTATCCAGCTGAGCTATGGGTGCATCTATCTTCAAATAGTGTCCGAGGTCGACCAGGGTCAATCTCGATTTCAACTTTCAAACGATCGCAAACGGTGCGAGCCCGAGGCACTGCCGATTGTGGTCGTTCGTACTCTACAGCTTCCTTCAGTTTGCTTCCGCGGCGCTTCCGTGACCACGGAAGCAGTTTCTCTGCTTCCTTCGAGTTTCGCCAATCGCTTGGTTTCCCTCGTCTTTTTTGACCCTCGCCCACAACACGCTTGACTTAGCCTTGCCTTCGGAGGGCAACGCTCTATCCAGCTGAGCTACGGGTGCCTGATAAGCAACTCCCCGCTGATCATCCAGGTAACAGCAAAACCCGCAAAAAACCAAAACGTTACAGTCCATACAGCTTAGCATGTGCGAGCAGTTATTCAACTCTTCCGGATTACGTTGCGATGCGAGAAGCGCCCGATCTAAAATGCGGGTGTGACACAGCTGTGCCAAATGTGCGAGTTTCTCAAAGGCCGCAGGGGGTAAAGAGCCAGCTAATCTAAAACGATGTGATAACAGATTTTTCTGTCATTTTGAGCTGAGAAGTAATTATCGGTCTAGCAAAGCTGGCCTGAGAACGAACAATCTTATTGTCAGATCGTCTTTCAGATTACTTACTTGTGCAGATTTAACGTTCCAATCAAGATGCTTTTGGGGGGAAGCAGTGTTGGAGACTACCGAACCGTCACGAGCGGCAGATCAGCTTCCAAATCCCTTTCTCGTTACCGAGCTAGAGGATAACAGCGAGGTCCGTAGCGAGTCTGTTGAGCGGGCTTTCCGCACTTTGTCCGCAGATAGTGAACGGGCAGAGGGTGAGTTATTAAGAAGCGACATTGACCGAGTATATCTTCGCAGGAAGCTTACTATTGCAGAATGTGCAACGGTAGAGCAGCAGCTCCGTGCGTTAGGCGTTCGGATCGTTGAAGACGATGAAGACGAAGACAACCAAACTGAACCTTCCAATTCACAAAAGAAAAAATACCTTAATGAGATGGAAGAGCGTGAGCTTGGACGAACCATTCGGCTAGCCAAAGATATTCAGTACGCCGCCTTAGAGGATTTAAATCAATACGAACGTCAATTGGTGCATAGGGCCGAAAAGGCCAAAGCAAGGTTTGTGGAATCGAATCTACTTTATGTTCGAAAGCTCGCAAATCGAAAGCGGAACCTTAAGCACTTAACTGCCGACGACCTATTCCAAGAAGGTTTGATGGGCTTGTTGAAAGCAACCGAGCTATTCGACCCGGAGCTTGGCTTTCGATTCAAGACATATGCCACGTGGTGGATTCAACAATACATGAGCCGTGCTCTGGACGATGGCGATCGAACCATTCGATTGCCTGTTCATCGTCACGAGTATTTTAGGAAGATAAAAAGAAAAACTGCAAAGCTAACATTTGAATTGGGACGGGAGCCCACCCTTAATGAGCTCGCGACCGAATTAGGCTTAGAGAGGGAGCGGTTGGCCAAACTTCTTTGGCGGCTGCACGTAACAGAATGTGTCGAGGCTGATGCGCCGATAGGTGAGGATACGACTGTGCTCTCTTACAAGGCGGACGAATCGCCATCCATATTAGATTTGGTTGCCCTTCAACAGCTTCGCACAATGGTTGCTCGTGTCCTCGCTACATTAGTGCCGCGGGAAGAGAGAATTATCAGGATGCGTTTCGGGTTAGATGGAAGCGGAGAACAAACTCTAGAAGCAATCGGAAATGTTTTTGGTGTGACCCGGGAGCGTATACGTCAGATTGAGGCTAAAGCGCTCAGAAAATTGAAACATCCTTCACGGTCGCGGGCCCTTCGGACATTCTTAGAGAGCGACTCTCTTTAATGGCAAAGTACTATGGACTCGGTGATGATGAGCCACGTGAGGATTCTGAACGAATCGTGGCGGCGCGTCTCCGTCATCTACCGGATGGATATGTCGTTTTTCATCACGTTACTTGGCAGTCAAAACGTAAGGGGCGCGAAGGCGATGGAGAGGCGGATTTTATCGTTCTCCATCCTGAAATTGGAATCATAGTATTCGAGGTGAAAGGAGGGGGTGTCCATCTCGTCGACGGGCGGTGGTACTCAACTGATCGTCATAACGAGGTGCACTCGATAAAAAACCCCTACGACCAAGCTGTTGCATCCAAGCATGCCTTGCATAAATGGTTAGAGAAGGACGCCGCTCTCGCGCGTGTGCCGGTAGGCCATGCGGTTGTGTTCCCTCACATCGATGAAATGCCGCATCTTGGTTTGTCGGCAGTACCGGAAATTACTTGGACTAAGTCGGACTTACTAACGCCATTAGAGAACATTAAGCGAATTGCTCAGCACTGGAAAATGAAGTGCAGCCTTTCGTCCGAAGAAATCACTCGGATTTGTTCTCTGTTGGCTCCGACTGTCAGCGTCAGAAGAGCTCTTTTTAGGTCGTCGACTGTTGCCAGTGAAGCCCTTTTACATTTGACGGCAGATCAAATCGAAGCATTTTCGGGTCTAAGGTCAAGTCGAGGTGGGCTGATCCTTGGCGGAGCAGGAACCGGGAAGACTGTGCTCGCTCTTGCTAGAGCTCAGCAGCTTGCGGCAGATGGGTTTCGCACAATATTTGTCTGTTTCAACGAGTTGTTGGGTTCTTCGTTGTCGCAGCAATTTGCTGAACACCCATCACTAGTGGCTGGAACGTATCATTCGCTTTGCTTTCGCCAGGCTCGGCGAGCCAAGCTGCAGATTCCTAACCAGCTGACGAGCTCTTGGTGGTCCACCGATGCGCCGGAATTATTAGTGTCTGCTTGCGCTGAGAGTGGGGTCGAGTTTGACGCTATCGTTGTCGACGAGGCGCAAGACTTTGAACCATCCTGGATAGAATCGTTACGGTGCTTGATGAGTAATCGTAGTGATGCTCCCTTCTATGCGTTTGCAGATCCCAGGCAGGAACTGTATGGCCGAGAGTGGTTGAGTGAAGAAAAATGGCCGTTTCAGTATGCGCTTAGCAAAAATCTTCGAAACACTGAGCCTATTGCGAAAAGAGTTCTAGCAATCTTCAACGAGCGAGATATTTCCCATAAAATTGGCGGACCTGCGCCTATGTGGCGTGATATTCGAGACGTCAAGCGTCCCGATATTGACGCGATGGCGGTAGTGGAGCGCCTTGTCGAGGATGGCTTCGGGCCCAGTAATTTGGCCGTGCTTTGCAGCTCACCAGCGCTCGTTGAAAGATTAAGACAAGCAACTGTGGGTGCGTTCTCTTTTGGTAAATGGGGAAGCCGCGGCATTCCTGTCGAGACAATCGGTCGCTTCAAAGGGCTTGAAGCTGAAGCAGCAGTGGTTGTTTTAGAAGAACAGGGCGACGAAGATTTTCAAAAGACCTTAGCCTACGTCGGAATTAGCCGAGCTAGAAGCGTGTTGGTCGTAGTAGCAAACAGCCGCTTACGATCAGCTTTGAACTGGGGCTAGATTCAGTTGGAACAAAGGTCAAAATATCCAGCGCGTCCCGCAAGCGATAGACGAGAGAGATGCATATTGAACATCCTGCAAGAGGGCTCTCCAAGATGCAAACACACGCCACAAGCTGCTCCGTGATCGGTGCACCCTGGATCTAAAGCGCAACGGTGTTCATCTTGCACTAAGCCATCGATCAAGCTGTGCAGGTCCGATTCGAAGAGAGCCTGAAGGCCGCCTAAGACAAAGTCTCCCTTAGCGGCGGCGTAGACAAAGAAGCCTAGACAGTAGGGCAGTACGAGTTCCGATAGAGCGCTACGTTCAATGCCCGCGTATACGGCAGCTCTGCGAATAAATGCATGTGAGTATGAATGAATAAGGGTGATCAGCTGCTTAGTTGCTTCGTCTTCGGTTCCGTCTGGGTGGACCGCTAGTGCCTCCAAGATAGCCGCCGAGGCGGCGCGAGCGTCCGACGCGGGCGCTAAATCGATCCCGTTCATACTCAGCCAACGATGGACCATCGCAGGATTGAGACGGATGAATAGCGCCTCGGTTTCGATCAACTCACCGTAGGCGGTGTATTCGCCGTTTTTCTCCCGGTACGTTCTTAGTCGGCTACTGCCTGGAACCGCATCGCCTCTAGTGTATCCGTATTGCGCCGTGAGTACCGGGAATCTGTCTACTAGCTCAACACGTTCGATGCCCGCGAGTCGAAGAGACTCTGGATAATGGATTTGATAAAGCGCTCTTGCGCGCTCGCCTGATGCCGCGATTTCAAGATCAGAGATCGTCCGCCGACTTTCGAAGTTAGCTAACGCAATTTGGCGAGCTTGCTGTTTTGCTTTCGTCAGGACCTGATCATCTACGTTATGGAAACCAGAGTCAGGTATCGATTGAGGTGGCATTGCTGCTACCATCGCATCAATGGTCGCTTGATCAAAACCCCGTTCCGCCAACACCATTCGGATGGAGTCTGCCCCTGCATTGGTGGGCGCGTCGGTCAATCTGCGGCCCTGCATTCCATTGACTATCCAGTTTAAAGCTCGTTCACCTCCGCCAGCAGCCTCCACTTGTCGGAGGATTTCGCGACGAGGTGGATTGATTAGTACAACGCCGCGCGGCTTAAAGACCGACCCCGATCTGTGAACGGTGAAGGATAACACCCCTCCTTGATCGCAATCACAGTTCGCGCCGAATCCCCTCTGAATGGTCACGTTACAGACGGGGCAATAAAATACGATTTCGACGGCCGACGCCGTTCCAGGTAATTTGACAGCTCGCTGTTGATGTGTAGGGCACTTCCGCACAAACGGCGTCTTTATCGATCCACAAGCTTGGTGAAAGCCCACAAATGGTAACTGCCCGCGACGAGCAGTGGATCCGCACTGGCATCTGCTGCGTTGCTCGTCGTGCAATCGGTTGCAGCGGTTACACATGTACAGCCGAGGAAATGGCTCGCACCATATCCCTCGCTCGCGATTTAAAGATTTAACTCTCACCGGCCTATTTCGCATCAGATCAGAGACAAATCCTCCATCCTCGTTCTGCTCCGACCACGGCATAGTTGCGCGAATGAGTTCTTCTCGTAATGCGTCCGAGTCGATCGCATTCTGGGTGATGGGATCGGTCCATCGGCGGACTTTCCAAATGCCTCCTCCAACGTCAACGGTCTGCTCCGGAAGGTGGCCAAATAAAATTTGAGATGTGCTTCGCCGCTCTTTCATGAAGCGTTGTCCCCGTTCACGGGTGCTTGTTCTTCTACATCGCGCAGTGAAAGCATCGGTTGTCCTGTAGGTGACAAATCCGAGACAAATTTAGCGTCACTTGTTGGCTCACGAAGATTTCGGCGAAAGCCCTCGAACCAAAGTGCCATTTCTTCAAGCAAAAACTCGTCGATTTCGTCGAGTTCAAGATTCCGCGAAATAGCCTGACGATCCGACTCAAGCACGTCAGGATTATCTCGCACATAGGCGTTCAAGTTGCGCGGAGTTGTGAGAGGTAGTGTTGAATTTGGCTCATGAATATTAGCAAGCCGTGCGAGTTCCATCCCCGCAATTGTCCGTTCCAAAACTCTTCGGCTCTTTCGGGTGATAGGGATAGCGTCAATGAACCGGTCGCCCTGAGAGACAAATTCCGGAAAGGCTCTATAGAGACTTGCGTCACGTTCTCTAGTCATTTTCGGAACGACAATAACTAGGGCGGGCCATCGTCTACCCACGCGCGCAGTAGCTTGAATGAATTCCGAGACACCTAGCGGGAAAGCAAGCATCACCATAATATTGAGCCTATCTATATCAACCCCATGAGACATCATGGATGATGCGGCAATTAAATGTATTCGTTCATCGAAGTTCTCCTCTGGATGCTCCAAGCGATCGAGCGTTGCACGGACGTCTTCAAATTCGGTTCGCCCTGTTAGCGTCTCGATATTGGGCGGGGGATTAATGCCGGTGTATTGGGTTTCAGATGACCGGACCACTGCATCTAAGTCTTGCAAAGTATTTCCATAAATTACGTTTGTTCCGTAAATATTGATTAGGAAGGATGCAAAACGAACATCGATATTTAGCTCTTCGCAAACAAGCGCCGGTGTGTTGTTGAGAGAACGAATGGCTTGTTGAAGAGTCACAATTAGGCGATCTACTACAAATTCGACGGTCAAACGTCGCGGCGCAAGCGCAATATAACGTCGCATAAGGAGCTCAGAGTCTTTTGCCCAGAATCCCGCGCCTTCGCGAGGAGCTGGTTGCGGGAACACGCGAGCAGACCGCCTGTACAAGACCGACGTTTGCTTTTGATAGCCCGCGAGGGTTGCAGACGAAGCAAGTATTTTCGGCTTCGATCCAGTAAGCTCGTGCTGGAGTCCGTCAAGAATAGCTTCATAATGGGCGTCCACTGCGCCGAGACTGTCACGCAAGAGATGAAGTTCGTCTTGTAAGCGAAAGGACGGCGCATAAAGATTCGCTTCGATTGGAAGCGGCGAGGGATTGCCTCCTTTGCAATCTGGAACGAGGCACCCATTTGGAAAATTGTAGCGTTTCGCATAGGTGTAGCCATGACCCGGTCGGCTACAAATGCCCCAAGGCGAACCGACAAGTCCTCGCATGCCAGGCTGTCGCGCTATATTGGCGGCTTTATCCAATGTGCCGACCACAATGGTTGGAAGAAAGCGCCAAATTTCGTCATCGATTACGAAGAGGGGAAGCGGCTCACCCTGACTCTCACATCCTGAGGTCGAGCAAGTATGTATTAGTCGCCAATTTCTACGATCGAAATTAGTGGACACCGATCGCTCTCTACAAAATGGGCAGACGTCCAAAAGACGAAATGGATTTTGTAAATCCTCTACGCGATCAGCATCCCAGTCTGTTTCCCGCTTATTCTCTTTTAAAATTCGATTAGGCGTTGCTGCTCCACCCACAAGAAATCCGAGTGAAAAAGGATCGCCTTCTATGGTTTCTTCCCGCCGAACAATTTCTGCGGCGGCAAGCGCATTGGCGAATCTTTGAGTTTGCTGAAGGGACAGAAGTCTTAGAGGAAATCTTGACCACGCCGTAATCCCCGACAGCTTGCCTCGAATGCGATCGAGAAGCGCAGCGGTGATCAACAGTCCAAGGTAAGTCTCAGTCTTTCCACCACCTGTTGCGAACCATACTATATCTACAACTTCAGATTCTTTCTTAGGATCGACAAGGCAGTCGATATTCGAAAGTAAGAAAGCTAGCTGAAAGGGACGCCAACTGCTGTATTTTCCCCGGGCGGATATTTTCATTGCCCGATTCATTAGTTTGAACGCGTACAAAAGTTGAGAATTGCTCTCTAAAGTTTCAACACCCCGCTTTACACGCTGGAGTTCCTCGTTGAAGTCAGATGCGGCTGTGCTGGCTTCTTGTTGCATTGCTGCGGACCAGCCCTCAGCGCTGGCGCGGGCGGAAAGTGCTTCTTCGGACCATGACGATATCGCCCATTTTTCAAATTCAGCAGCAAGCTGATTGCAAGTAGGCAGCGGGTTCTTCGCGAGCTCTGTAAACTCCATATCCGGGCAGGCATTTTCCCCCGCCCAATAGCTTGGCCTTAAACGAGATCGAGAAAGACTATCGCAAGTGCTTATCTCCAGACCCGATACATGAATTCCACAGTTGATTCCGAATGCCTCAACTTTGCGATCATACCGGAAGCTATCGGGTAGCGAGTCGAGTTCAAAGTATTCTCTCTCCAGATTTTGCACGGTTAAGGAGCATTCGAAAAATCTTCCTTCCGCAACTGCGACCAGCTCGTCAGCAGGAGTAGTGGAATTCACGAAAGTGATTTCGACCCCGGGAACGGAACGAGTTGTCCGTCGGATTCGCACCTCACCGCTTAATGATTGTCCAGATGCAGCAGAAAGGGAGGCGCTGATCGTTTCCTGCCCAAATATTTTTTCAGTGGAATCTTCCGGAATTGTTACTTGTATCTCACTGACTATCGGATTCGTTTTGGTCCATTTCCAGCGATGGTCGCCTTCTGTGGCGCGGTCGCGGAGCCAAAGAACACAGCTCACGCGGACTGAAAAATTACCAGAGAATTCCTTTGGCCTGACGCGGAGGCCGATAGCGCACGGCTCTAGTCGATCCGCTCGACCGTCAAGCCTAGTTACTTCATCTTTAGGACCCAGCCGGCCGAGCCAAAATCGGCCCGTTGGATTGACCTCCGATGCGAACAAATCATCGCCTCTGGCATCCTTTATTGCCTTCTGCTCAAGCCAGCAAACAAAGCGTTCCGCCGCAGCGTATTTCGCATCTTCTTCGTTCCTGAAATCGATAAAAGAGCTCATTTGATCACCCACGTTAGTGGCTAAGCCAACCTTATCAAAAATCGAGTTGAAATCTCAAACGTTCTGTAGATCTACTCAAGGAGTCTCTGTAGGGTAGGCGATCCATTCTTCGAAAGTGCGGCCATGCGGAAAGCGGCTAAGAGGATTACGGCAATTGACCTTTATTCCGGGGTTGGCGGATGGTCTCTTGGGCTTAGGTTGGCGGGGATCGACGTCATCGCATCTTACGAGTTGTCGGAGTTTGCCAATAAAACGAATGACCTCAATAATTCTCATCCGACATCGACCGTAGACATTCGGAAGATCGATCTTAAGAGCCTTCCCAAAAATGTTGACGTCGTGGTTGGTAGTCCGCCCTGTACTCAGTTCTCGTATGCGAATCGTGGTGGCAAGGGTGATATTGAAGATGGCTTGAAAGACATCGTCTGCTTTTTAAAGATCGTTGATTATGTGAAGCCGAAAGTGTGGGCTATGGAAAACGTTCCGCGCGTAGCTCAGATAATCGAAGCAGAGCTGAGACCCGGTGGGCGTTTGCGACGTTTCCATCACCTCGGCATCAAAGCGCGCGTCGTTAACATGGAAGAATTTGGACTCCCGCAACGGAGATTGCGGTGTATTGCAGGGAATTTCGATTTTGATCTGCTTCACGCGTTTTCCGCTAACGCAACCAAGCGAACTCTGGGAGAGATTGTTGAAGCGCTCGCGAATGATAGTGTGATAGATCCAATATATAAAATTCAACTTTCAAAAGCATCGCTGACCGACCACGTTATCGAAGATTGTCTCAACGACGAAGAAACTCGAATCAATCGAGCGAATAAGACTGCGCATCCAGTCTACAATCAGATGCCATTCCCGGATTCGCTTAATCGTAGCGTTAGAACGATTACCGCTACCTGCACCCGTGTATCGCGGGAAAGTATCGTAATCCCTGATTCCGTGACGCCTGATGCAGTGCGGCGTCTTACAGTGAGGGAGAGGGCTTGCCTTCAAGGATTCCCAATAACCTATCAGTTCTGCGGCAGAACCCATGCGCAGAAGTTAAAATTGGTGGGTAATGCGCTTCCGCCGCTATTTTCCTTCTATGTTGGTCATACGATCAAGAGAACGTCTGTTCGAAGGATTCCATCAATAGCGGCTAGAGCAAAGCTCTTACTCAAAAAGCCGGTGGAGGCTCCGAGTGCTCGACCAGAAAAGCCTGGATCGAAATACCCGTCGTCGAGAACGTTTCGCTTTGCAGTACCAAGTCTTCGGTTGAAAAGCGGTGTTAGATTTGAGCTTGTGAACGCGCACAGTGTTCGCGGTACAAACTGGCTCATAAATTTTTATTTCGGAAGCTCTAAGTCGATTCATGATCTGAGGTTAGGTCAAGGCTTCGAGCGGGATGTAATCAAAAATCTTCCTAGTTCCGTTGGAAAGGATGTAAAGGCAGTCTGCTTGCGTGTCTCCAAATTTTTAGCAACGGCTGATTTGCAAAATATGCAGAAGGTATGGAGTCATAAGGCGCGAGGTAAAACCCATCCATTCGAGTTGCTCGACTGTGTTGATGCTGCGGGCGCGGAACTCTCGGAGATTTTGACAAGCCATGCCGGTATCTGCTCGATGCTGGTGAATAAGGCTATTCTAGAGCGTTACGGGAGACGCGTACGTAAGGTTGTGGGCATCGGCAAACTTGAGCGTAACTCTTCACGTATTGTGGCAGGTCTGACTATTGGCTCGATCGTGAATGAGTTTATCGGAAATCAATATTATAAACCTCGCGCGACATCTGAGCTGAATGAGCAGGTCATAGCAGTCAGTTTCACTACTTAGCCAGAAAAGCACGATGTTGGTGGCCTAGGACTGAGCCAAATAGCCCGCTACGGGAGCAGAGAGAAAATCCCTGCTCCCGATTTATGTGAGGTTATGCCTCGATCATGCTGCGTTTTTTGTCAGGCGCACGAACTGTCCCGTCTTGCCTCTGCCGCCTTTTCCAGGCTGGAAGTGCCAGTTTTGCTGTCTCATTGCTTCCACCACCTCGGCCGATTCCAGATACCAGTTCTTGTTCTTTCTTAGATCAATTCCGGTCAAATATTTCACATCGATCGTGGTGATGACGTCATTCGTCGATCCGTAGAGAAGCGCTACGAGTGCGTCCCTCCCGCCTCGGTTTAAGCGTTTCTCAGGTTCACGTACCTTTACTGTGGCCCCAGGAAACAGTACGTCCTTGTAGCGAATGAGGCGCTTTAGTGCACCTGTAATGTAGAGGCGTTGAACGCCGCACGTGCCGTCCCAGCTGATGTTGCGAGCGTTGCCGCGCATAGCCAGCTGCTTCTGATGGCGACAGAGGTGGCCATCACCAAGCATGAGTAGTTCGCTGGCTTGCGACTTCGGACTCTGGAACTGAGCCAAGGCTTCGTTGTCGGCTCGCTGCTCCTTTAGGCCGAGTGCAGTTCCGATGATTGCCCGCTTCGGTAGATGAAAATCACCAAACAAGAACACGGCATCGGCGTCCTTCCATCTATTTGATCCGATGCCGCTCCCCCAGTTTATGAGCCGCACTTGCCGAGCGCCGTGAGTTATTAGTGGGGCCTCGTCAAATCCAAGATCGAGATGAGGTAAGAACTCCAAGTCGAGCATGGCTTTGTGAACGACAACGAGAACCCTCTCACCAACTTCAGTGTTCTCAATAACGGTGTTCCAAATCCATTCCGCATAGGCCTTCGCTTTTGTGGCGTCCTTGACGATTTGACTGATCCTCGCATTCTTTGAGAATGGCGGATCAATATGTGTAATCGAGAGGTTGCGAAAATCGACTTGTGGGACAGGCACTGGCTCGCGGTTGTTTGCGATAAGTGAAACCCCGTCGATGTCTGCTGTCGCGTCTAACAGAATGGTGCCGGGCCTCAACGGCATCGTCATTTCATAACCGATGAAACGAGCACCTTTTCCGTTCTGATCGTAACGGGAGAGAAATGCGAAGCCCTGCGCCAAAGCTCTGCCGAACCCAAACACGCTCTTTACTCGATCATCCGGTGATAGAAGGTATCTCTTGGCCGCGTCGGACAGAAACCAGCTCAGTTCCGCTGGGGCTATTACATCGTACGGTCGTTTGTTGTCAGCCGATTGCCAGATGTTTTCTAAATGGTTATGCAGCCTTGTAAGTTGGGCAACTCCTTCGATGTTTGCTGAATAGCTTTCAGCAAAGCCATCTCGCACGGTTTTCACTAGGCCGGTATCGACATCATAAAGCGAGACGTCCGCCATCTTCTCATCGACAAAGATCAGCTTCCGATCTCGTCCCTTGTAGACAACGGCCTGATCGGCGCGAGATCCTCGATAGAAGTTGTGGGTGACGATCGCTACAGGATAACTGCCCAGTTCTTCGAGCTTAAAACGCATCGTTGGGATGAACCCGTACTCCTCCATAAGGTCTTCGGAAGTGTTGGCGTTCCAATCGTGGGCCGACGTCCAGACAGCAACGCTATCTTCGTCAAGTAGGTTACTCATTTCATTGAAGACATCCTCGGCTTGATCGATTGTTTCTACTAGATATAGAACGGAGGCGTCGTAGTTTGTTGCGAGATAGCCCTTGATGAAGGCTTGAGCGAAGCTCGACTTACCGCTTCCCGTGGGCGCGGAGACGACTCGATATTGCGCTATACCTTGTTCGCTGTCCTGCATGGCGAGGGTGCCAGCGTTGAATATGCATTCAGCGACCTCGTTGTCGAACGGGGTCAGGCGGTGCTTAATCTTGTGAAAGTCTTGAGCGCCCTTCTTCTGGTCGTGTTCGAATTTTCGCCACTCGATCTGTTCCTTGAGAGCGTCGAAGTAGGCATCTTTGAGTTGTTCATTCATGACCGGTTCTATTGATGTTGATTCAAGCACCATTTGCCCGGTCTCACTTGTGAGCCAGGATGCAGGTGACTTGGGTGTGGGGAATGTGACCTCCCTGACGCGGCGGGACAGATGCAGTCAGTGGAAGTCGTTTAAAAACCGCCTTGGAATGCTATAAGAGACCAGCATTCCAAGGACGTTTATGGTTCGGTTCAGTCTGCCTTGGCCGTGGTGATGCAGTAGGCTACCGCGGTAGACATGGTGGTCTCACGAACACCGATCCTGCTGGCAAGCAACTTCCTGAGGTGGGTCAGCTTCTGAAAAGTTTCTTCGTCGACACGGACTGAGAGGATATGTCCCTTCTTGGTAGTCGGGTCGGTCGTGCGTTCACGGTAGTGAACCCGGTTGCTCCGGGCGTGGTCGTTCATGGGGTCCTTTCATGGTTGTGGGTGCCGCTTAATACTGATCGGTAGGTGTACGGGATGTGCAATGGTAGACCTGACAAATACCCACCATCACACGAACGCGCAGCTCCGACCGGCTGCTTTTATGATTGCAGATGGACGTAGTTGCCCCTTCAATGCCGATGACGTTCGGCTATTGCAGATGGGAGGGGTCATCCTTAAGGTTGCAGAACTCGTTTCTGCTATTTTTGGATGTGCTTTTAGGCTTTGCTATTGCAGATGGGGGCGGTCACTCAGATTCAGGCAAGTTCTGGGGTTGCCGATGGCATAATTACCTCCGGGATGGGACCGTTGGCTTTCGCAGATTGGCGCAGTCGTTAACTTCCGCTGCTTCGGCATTCGCCATTGCAGATGGTAGTCGTTCCCGGGTTCAAGGTCCGGGGAACGACCGTGGCCGCTCATAGCAGGAGCAGCTTCTTTGCCGAGCCGTAGCCCACTGCAATTTCTGATCTACTGCTTACGAAATCGGACCTTCGATTTAATCGTTGTCGCTAGTTGATAGAGACAGCCAACCACTATGAAGGCACACCTAATAGCGATAGCCACCACAACGATTGGGAATAGGGGCGGCAGGACGACTTGAACCATACAAAGCAGCATTAGACCCCAGCCCATTGTAACAGAGAGCAAATCCAAACCCGACTCTCCGTTAGGGCGCTGTTTTTCAGGCAACATGGCTCGCATCCAACTGGCTAATTTGCGCTAGCTTGTTTGCTATTCTTTCAGGTTGCAGATGCGTGTAGCGGCTAAGCATCTTGAGTTCACGGTGACCGCTGATGAGAGCCACCTCTGGCACGGAAAGGCCGTACTCAAAAAACCGCGATACAGCTTCATGGCGTAGATCGTGAAGCCGCAAGTCCGGAAGACTCGCTCTCTTCCTAAGCCGCTCCCAAGCTAGTCGCACAGCGTTTGAGCTGAGAGGAAAAACCCGTCTGTCGTCACTCGCTCTTGTCAATGCGGCGAGAGTGCTGGTGGCTACAGGAGTAAGCGGGATGCGGCGGGGATGCCCGTTCTTTGTATTGAGTATCCGAACAGTACGATTGACCAGATCAACATCGTTCCAGCAGATAGATAGTAACTCGCCACGTCGCATCCCGGTTTCTACCAATAACGTCAACAAGGCTCGCATGTAACACGCGGTACGAGGACCAATCGCATCGAATAATTGCTTCTCCTCATAGCCGAGCAAGCGACGTTCGCGCGCCCGGGCATCTTGAGGAAAGCGCAATTGGCTGCATGGATTCTTCGCCAAAGGTATTGCCCACTCACGTATGGCTACTTCGAATACATGTCGGAGAATTATCAGCTCTCGCCGCACAGACGCCGACTGCACGTGCTTCAATCGATCATCTCTGTACCGCGCGACGATAGCCCCAGACATGTTATTCAAGCTCATCTGCGCAAGCTTGTGGGTGAGCATCGTTCTTATTCGCGAGCGTTCGGAGACGGCCCCTCGCTTTGCGGGTGTAATCTCACTTGCATAGCGCGTAAGGAGGTCAGCGACAGTGGTTAGCTTCAACTGCCTCACGTTGAGTGGCAGTTCCGACCGATCAACGGCTCGCTCCTTCTCTCGCGCCCAAGCGAGAGCGTCCGCGCGAGTAGGGAATGATTTGGAGATAGAGGGGTATCCTGAGCGGCGAACTTGGACTTGCCATGTCGCGCCTCGTTTTCTGATAGTTGGCATGCTTTTCCGTCCAGCTGTGACAATGCTGTGACGAATTGGCCTTGCGGAGATTCAGGAAACAGTCGCCTTCGAGCCGAGAAGTTAGTAATTCCAGCATGTTATTACTGGCGCACCCGACACGATTCGAACGTGTGACCTTTGCCTTCGGAGGGCAACGCTCTATCCAGCTGAGCTACGGGTGCCTCCTGTCCCTTTATCGGATCGCGCGGCGTCCGGCAACGCGAACCTGAGGCTCACGCCGGGACGATGGTCTTGCCGATCGGCCACAGCGCGATGCCGGCGAGCTTGAGGTGGGCCCAGGCGAATGGCAGGCCGATAATGGTGATCGCCATCAGAAGCGCGGTGCCGAGGTGGCCGAGCGCCAGCCACCAGCCTGCGAGGATGAACCAGACGATGTTGCCGATCATGCCAAGCGGTCCGGTGCCGATGTCGCCGCGGCCGTAGGCAAGTTCGCGCGAAACGGCGCGCTGGCCGAACGGAAACAGCGTGTAGCCGGCGATCGTCATCGCGGCGCGCGCCCACGGAATGCCGATGATGGTGATGGCCATCAGCACGGCCGCGATCATCCAGCCGACCGCCATCCAGAAGCCGCCAAGCACGATCCAGAGAATATTCAGGAAAAGCGAAACCGGAGCCATGCGTGCTGCTCTCGTGGTCTGCGTTGCCCCGGCTCGAGTGAGCGCGGGCACGCGTCACCCCGCGGTGATGCGCCACGCTCGATATTGGGTCGGCAGGCAGACCGCGCAAGGACGATAGCCCGCTCCGATCGCGCTGGCCTCATTGGCGAAGAACACGCGGTGTCTGCGATAGGTGTCGCCTTTCGCCAGTGCGCGAGCAGCGGCGCGGCAGTCGAGGCGGCCGTAAATGCGTTGCTTCGCATGGCCGCCGAACAGGCCTGGTGTGGCGCTGTCATAGAATGCGCCGTCAGGCCCGAGCAGGCGATAGGTTTTGCTCGTCATGAAGCTCGCTCCTGCGGCTTCGTTGTGGTCCGCGATGAGGCCGCTCACTCTGCCTTGAACAAGTCGGAATGGCCGTGCGGCGTGCAGCGCAGATATTGTGGCGCGGCGTGGACATGATCACCGAGTTCGGCCGCGGCGTGCCACGGCCAGCGCGGATCGTACAGAATGCCGCGCGCGAGCGCGATCGCATCCGCCTGTCCTTTAACGAGGATGTCCTCGGCCTGCTGCGCCCCCGTGATGAGCCCAACCGCGATGGTCGGAATTTCAGCCTCGGCGCGAATCCGCGCGGCAAATTCCACCTGATAGCCCGGCCCGACCTTGATCTGCTGCGCTGGCGTGAGCCCGCCGCTCGAGACGTGGATGGCCGGGCAGCCGCGGGCCTTCAATTCCTTTGCGAAAGCAATCGAACTTTCGAGGTCCCATCCGCCGTCCGCCCAGTCGGTCGCCGAGACACGAATCCAGACAGGCTTGTCCTGCGGGTATGCAGCGCGCACCGCGTCGTAGATTTCGAGCGGAAATCGCATCCGGTTCTCGAGGCTGCCGCCATAGGCATCAGTACGGGTGTTGGACAGAGGCGAGAGAAACTGGTGCAGCAGATAGCCGTGCGCACCGTGCAGCTCGATGCCCTCGAACCCGAGAGTGGCGGCGCGTCGGGCTGCGCGAACAAACTCATCGCGCACGCGCGAGAGGCCCTGCGCATCGAGTGCGAGTGGCGGATGATCGCTGGTCTCGAAAGGAAGCGCGGACGGCGCTTCGGTCTGCCAGCCGGTCGGCGCGTTGGGCGCGATCTGGCCGCCGCCTTCCCACGGCACGTTCGTCGAGGCTTTGCGCCCGGCATGTGCCAACTGGATGGCGACCTTGATCGGCGAGTAGGTGCGGATGGCGCGTAGCACGCGCGCGAGCGCCGCTTCGTTGGCGTCAGAATAGAGGCCGAGATCGCGCGGCGAAATGCGTCCCTGCGGATTGACTGCCGAAGCTTCCAGAACGAGAAGGCCGGCGCCCGACAGTGCAAGCTGGCCGAGATGGATCATGTGCCAGTCGGTGGCACTGCCGTCCTCGGCAGAGTATTGGCACATCGGCGCGACGACGATGCGGTTGGAAAGGGCAAGCGATCCAAGCTGCCAAGGTGTGAACAGTTCACTCACGCGTGGTCTCGCTATCGTTGATGGGATGGAGTGGCCGGAGAGAAAGCTGCACGATTTGGTGCCGCCGATTTGACGTCTCCGCGCCGCCGCACGCAAGACGCCGATAGTGTGAAGCGTCAGGCCAAGCCGTTGAGGAACGGGTTGGTCCGCCGCTCGTGGCCGATAGTCGAGCCAGCGCCGTGGCCGCAGATGAAGCCGACATCGTCGCCGAGCGGCAGTACCTTGTCGCGGATCGAGGCAAGTAGCGTGGCGTGATCGCCACCGGGCAGATCGGTGCGGCCGATCGAGCCGTTGAACAGCACGTCGCCCATGATCGCGAATTTCAGCGCCTTGCTGAAGAACACCATGCTGCCCGGCGAGTGGCCGGGGCAGTGCAAGAGATCGAACGTCAGTTCGCCGACGCTCACCGTGTCGCCCTCATTGAGCCAGTTATCGGGCGTCACGTCACGCAAGCCCGTGAGGCCGTAGTTGCGGGCAGTTTCGACGACGTTGTCGAGCAGGAATTTGTCGGCGATGTGCGGGCCGGTGATCGGCACCTTGAGGTGATCGCGCAGCTCCGCCGCGCCGCCGACATGATCGACATGGCCATGGGTGAGCCAGATGTGCTCGACCTTGACGCCTGCCTGTTTGATCGCATTGAGGATGTCGAGCACGTCCCCGCCGGGATCGATGACCGCGGCCTTCTTGGTCGTCTCGCACCACAGCAGCGTGCAGTTCTGCTGGAACGGCGTTACGGGAATGATGCTGGCGCCTGCTTTCGGCGCCTCAGGGCTCGTCTCTTCGCTCATGCGCGCCCAGAAAGCGCATTTTTCTGCCGGGGCCAAGTGAATTTTCAGGTGGAGTGGAAGGGCCTCCGCAGAAAGACCGCGCGAAAGTCGATCTTCACTGGGCGGCGCGGCCGGTCTGTTTTAGGATAGCGCGATGCCTCAATCGTCCCTTGATATCGTGATCTGTCCCGCCGATGGCCGTCAGTCGGAGACGGCGCGCGAAATTGCGCGCGGCACGTCGCGGTTTCTTGCCTCACTTGGATTTTCCTGCGTCGCGGAATTGCCGTTGCCCTCGGGCGGCCGCGCCGACCTCGTGGCGATGAATCCGAAGGGCGAGATCTGGATCGTCGAGATCAAGTCCTCGCGCGCGGATCTGCGGGCCGACGGCAAATGGGAAAGCTACCGCGCCCATTGCGACCGGCTGTTTTTTGCTTTTCCGAGCGAACTGCCATGCGAGCTATTTCCGCCGGAAACCGGCCTCATCGTTGCGGACGGCTATGGCGCGTTCCTGCATTGCGAGGCGCCCGAGCATCGCCTGGCGGCGCCGACGCGCAAGGTGATGATGATCCGCTTTGGTCTGGCCGCCGCGGGGCGGATGAGCCGGCTAATCGATCCACAGGGCCACGGTCTGATCGACGAGTGATTATTCGGCGGCGGTGCTGACGATCGGCACCAGCGCATTCTCGAACATGCCGAAAGCGATCTTGGCACCTCGCACCGCGGCGGGCGGATCGGCGAGCGTGGCCGGATGCGTTTCGAGCACATCGAGAAAGCTCGGCCATAGTCTCTTGCCGAAGCCGTGGCGCAGATATTTCGTTGCGTCGATCGAATCTGAATCGGGATATTCCGCGAGGCGCGACAGCATCGCGCGCGCACTCACGCGGGTTGCTTCCAGCACATACACTGCGCCGAGCATTTCGGCGGCACCATCGAATTGTGGCTCAGCTAATGGCGCACAACCGATATCCATCGCGATCAGATCGTCCTCAAGCGCGGCCGTGCGCGCCCGCTGCGGCCAGTCCGGCAGGATGTGCGTGATGCCGGCGCGCTCAAGTGCTGCTTCAAGCGGAAATAGTGCCTCTGCCTGCCCGCGCAGGAAGGCCGCGTAATAACGCGGCTTGCTGAGGTCGAGCCACGACAAGGCAAGGTCAAGCCGCCGGTGGGAGGTTCGGGTGGCATCGCGGATGAGATCGATGATCATGACCCGCTCGCAAAATCTCAGGCGCCTGATCGCGCCCGCGTCACCACAATCTCGCGCGCCGGCACGAGTTCGCCGAGAAGGTCGGCGATATAATTCTTGGTGATCTGGGCGGGATAGGCGGGACGTCCGCGGACAGTAACGCGCGGCGCGCCGAGTGGCTTGTCCCAATCCACGCGATAATCCTCAAGCAGACCAAGGCGCTTGGTGGCTTCGAGCCGCGTCGAAATGTCGATGTGCCGTGCTTTTCTCATATCGTGCGCGGCGTGGCCGCGCCTCCTGTTTGCGTCTGTTAACTCTTGCCTGAGAAACGCAGGGCCGCACAAAAAAGTTCCGGCCCGCTTGAGGCGAGCCGGAACGATATTTTATCGGTTGCCGCTTTGCTTAGCGCGGCGCGCGCTTGGCGAGAATGCGCTGAAGCGTGCGGCGATGCATGTTGAGCCGCCGCGCCGTCTCCGAAACATTGCGGTCGCACATCTCGTAGATGCGCTGGATGTGTTCCCAGCGTACGCGATCGGCCGACATCGGGTTCTGCGGCAGTTCCGACTTGGCGCCGCCAACCGCGAGTAATGCGGCCGCGACTTCGTCGGCGTCGGCGGGCTTCGCAAGATAGTCCACCGCGCCGAGCTTCACCGCCGTCACGGCGGTGGCGATGTTGCCATAGCCTGTCAGCACGATTGCGCGAGCGCCCGGCCGCTTGCTTTGCAGCGCAGCGACGACGTCGAGCCCGTTGCCGTCACCGACCCGCAGATCGACCACGGCGAAAGCCGGCGGCGACTGCTCGATGCAGGCGAGGCCCTCGGGGACGTTGTCACAGCTCGTAACCGTGAAGCCGCGGGTTTCCATCGCGCGCGACAGGCGTTCGAGGAAGGCTTTGTCGTCCTCGACGATCAGCAAGGTGCGGGGCGCGGGTTCAACAGGCAATTGATAAGACGATGACTGGGTGGCTGCGTACATGGCTTTTCCTTTGTCCATGTTCATCCTATTCCAAATTGATCCGGCAATATGTCGGGCCTATGCGGCAGAGTGCCTCACTGCGGTTTTTCCTTAAAGGACTTTCCGCATGATCTCTCCTTAAGTGGGGCCGCTGATGCCGGTTTCAAAGCGTCCGCGTGGCCAGGAAATGGTGACCACCGCGCCATGGTTCGGGAACGGCCGGTTGGCAAAACTCACTTTGGCCCCCGTACGTTCCAGGAGCGTGCGGGCGATGAACACGCCGAGGCCGAGGCCGCGATGGTCGCTGCGGCTGTCCCTGCCGACGCGGCGCGAAAGGTAAGGCTCGCCGATCCGTTTCAGGAGGTCGGGCGGAATGCCGGGGCCGTCGTCCGAGATGACGATATCGACGCGCTCGGAGTTCCACCCCGCCTGCACCGCCACGGTCTCCCCCGCGAAGTCGACGGCGTTCTCGACGATATTGCCGATGCCGTAGAGCACCGCCGGGTTCCGCAACCCGACCGGCTCGGGCGGGTTGCCGGCCGCGATACGAATGTGGATGGCGACGCCGAATTCGCGATGGGGGGCGACCACCTCCTCGATCAGGCTGGTCAGCGGCATCCGGTCGAACGGCGCGCCGCCGGAGGACAATTGCGTGATCTTGGCGAGGATGTCGCGGCAGCGCATCGCTTGTTCGCGGATCGCGGTGAGATCGCCGATCAGCGGATCGTCCGGCGAGCGGCTCTGGGCGGCCTTCTGCAATTCATTGGAGATAAGAACGATGGTTGAGAGCGGCGTGCCGAGTTCGTGCGCGGCGGCGGCGGCGAGCCCGTCGATCTGGGTGAGGTGCTGCTCGCGCGTGAGAATGAGTTCGGCGGCGGCGAGCGCGTCCGAGAGCTTGCGCGCTTCTTCGGTGACCTGGAAGGCATAGAGGCTCGTCACCACAAGCACCATGATGATCGAGAGCCAGACGCCGATCATGTAGGTCGGTGGCAGCACCAGAGGCTCGTCGCCGTTCCAGGGCAGCGGCATGTGAAAGAAGCCGAGGATCGTCGCACAGGTGGCGGCGAGCAGGCCGAGCGCGATGGTGTAGCGGGTCGGCAGTGCTGTCGCGGAGATCAGTACCGGAGCGAGAAACAGGAACGAGAACGGGTTCTGCAGTCCGCCGGTCAGCAGCAGCAGCGCGGCGAGTTCGATGATGTTCATCGCGAGCAGCGCCGCCGCGAATACCGGGTCGAGCCGATGGGTTGGTGCGAACGCAATCTGCAGCGCGAGGTTCAGACCTGCCGATAAGCCGATGACGGTGAGGCAGGCCAGAATGGGAACTTCGAAATCGAATCCCTGCGCCACCACGAAGATGGCGGTGAGTTGCCCCAGCACCGCGAGCCACCGAAGTCGCAGGATGGTGTGCAGACGCACATCCGGCCTCGGGTGGCGGAAATCGGAGTGGAGCGTGTCGCCCATGACCAGCATGTATACGTCAACCTTAAATTGCAGAATATTCCGATAGCTTACGATGATGCCGCCGTTGAGAAACCCTATCTCCACTCCATAGGGCGGATTGACGCAGCGCAATGCTGCCCTCATGCTGCCGCAGTGCAAAATCTAAAGGGGGATTCGCGAATGCCGCCGATTGGGGAATTTGGACGGCCGCCGTCCTTACCAGATCACGAGGGCGCGCCTGTCGTTTCCCCGATGTACTGGATGTATGAACTGGGGCAAGCCTCGCTTACGCCGGCCCGTGCGTTCGCCGATGCCACGCGGCTGATGTTCCAGAGCCCGCTCAACCCGTTCACCACCACCGAGTTCGGCAAATCGGTTGCGGCGAGCTGCGAGGTGTTCGAGCGCACCACTCGTCGCTACGGCAAGCCCGAATGGCGCATCGACCGCACCGATGTAAACGGCGTCTCGACCCCGGTAGAAGTGAGAACGGTCTGGGAGAAACCATTCTGCAAGCTCCTGCACTTCCGTCGCAAATTCCTGCGCCCGCTGCGCGAGACGCAGCCTCGCGTGCTGATCGTGGCGCCGATGTCCGGTCACTACGCGACGCTGTTGCGCGGTACGGTCGAAGCCTTCCTTCCCAATCACGAAGTTTACGTTACCGACTGGGTTGATGCCCGCATGGTGCCGGTCGCGATGGGGCGTTTCGATCTCGACGATTACGTCGATTACGTCATTGAAATGCTGCATGCGCTTGGCGGCCACGTTCATGTTGTTGGCGTTTGCCAGCCATCGGTGCCGGTTCTTGCCGCAGTCTCGGTGATGGAGGCGCGCCATGATCCGTTCGTGCCCGCATCGATGATCCTGATGGGCGGGCCGATCGATACGCGGCGCAATCCGACCGCGGTGAACACGCTCGCGGCCGAGAAGGGGATGGACTGGTTCCGCAACAACGTGATCAGCAAGGTGCCGTTTCCGCATCCGGGCTTCATGCGCGATGTGTACCCCGGCTTCCTGCAGCTGACCGGTTTCGTCAGCATGAACTTCGAGCGTCACCTCGAGGCGCACCGCAAGCTGTTCGATAACCTCGTGAAAGGCGACGGCGACCTCGTCGAGAAGCATCGCGAATTCTACGACGAATATCTCGCGGTTATGGACCTCACGGCAGAGTTCTACCTGCAGACGGTCGACGAGGTGTTCGTGAAGCATGCGCTGCCGAAAGGCGAACTGAAGCATCGCGACGCTCTGGTCGACCCCTCGAAGATCCGCCGCGTCGCACTGATGACGGTCGAAGGAGAGAACGACGATATCTCCGGCATCGGCCAGACCGAGGCCGCGCATGACCTCTGCACCTCGATTCCGGCCGAGCGGAAGGTGCATTACATGCAGAAAGGCGTCGGCCATTACGGCGTTTTCAACGGCTCGCGGTTTCGTGCCGAGATCCTGCCGCGCATCTCGGATTTCATCGCTTCCGTCGAGGCGGCCGGGGAGACCAGCGCGGCGGCTGAATAGCCGACTTGCGAGCAGGATTCGCAACAAGTGCCTGAATCTTCGACCTTTCTGCGGCCGGAGTATCGTCAGTCATGCCAGGTCTGGGCTAAACCGTTGGAAAATTTATTGTTTTCGACAATAAATTTTGTGGCATCAAAGTGACGAAAGTACCTCTGAAGCGCGAGACATTTTGTGATAGAAATGAATTGCGAATCTCTGTTCCAGCACGCCTTATCTAGGCTGACTGCAGCTAAGCCCCACGAGATATTGGGCAAATGATTTGTTTTAGCCAGGATGGATTTCCAGGGCGGCGGATATGGCAAAATCCGGGCCTCCTTCTCGCCCTTGGGTCCTCTGCCATGGCTTTTCGCGCCCTTCTTTATCGCCGTCCCACCGAACCCCGCACGCTGGCCGTCAAAATCGGCTCCGCGATTTATGCGGTTCAATTGCGAAGGCATCGGCGCGCGAGGCGATACACCCTGCGCATCCATCCGAGCCGCCGTGAAGCCATCCTGACAATGCCGCCGCGCGGCAATCTCTCGGATGCACGGGAGTTTGCGGAGCGTCATGGCGCGTGGATTGCAGCGCGCCTCGGCGGTCTGCCGAAGGCGGTGCCGTTTGCGGCCGGTACGTTGCTGCCGCTCCGTCATGTGTCACACAAGATCGTGCATCGCGCCGGTGAGCGCGGGACGGTCTGGGCCGAGACGCGCGACAGCGGCGAGAAGATTTTGTGCGTGGCGGGCGGCGTTGAGCATGTCGAGCGCCGCGTGCTCGATTTCCTCAAGCGCGAGGCAAGGCGCGAACTGACCCGCGTGTCGAACCATTACGCCGAAATGCTTGGCGTCAAGGTGACGCGCATTTCGATCCGCGACCAGTCGAGCCGGTGGGGATCATGCACCTCGGCGGGCGCGCTGTCGTTCTCGTGGCGGCTGATCCTCGCGCCGCCCTATGTGCTCGATTATCTCGCCGCCCATGAGGTTGCACATCTCGTCGAGATGAACCACTCGCCGCGGTTCTGGAGGGTGGTCGGGAGAATCTGCCCGCACACCGAGCGCGCCAAGAAATGGCTCGATGTCCACGGCAACAACCTGCACCGCTACGGCGTGAGGGATTAAAGCGTTTTCGAGCGAGCGAAGCGGGACCGGTTCGCTTCGAGACAGCGCCTTCAATAAGAAGCGCTCTATCGCCCGAACAAGCGATCCATCAGCCAGCCGCCGCCGGAAAGGCCTGCATCGGCTTCCGGGCGTCCGGAGGCTTGGGTTGGAGGCGGTCGCGTATTGCCGCTACGCGCCGGATAGGCGGGCTGGCCGTAGCGGCCCGCACCCGGAGACGGTTCCCTCGCATAGGTCGCCTGATCCGACGCAGCCGGGCCCAGCGGTTGCGCTGATGGCGTCTCGCGCGAGAACGACTGGAAAAAGTCGCTGATCGGATTGCTCGCCTGCGGCACCGAGAGGTTTGCAACCGCCACGCCCTCGTGTGCCGTTTTCATGAAGCGCGTCCACACCTCGACCGGCAACCCGCCGCCGGTTGCCTTCTTCGTTGGCGAACTGTCGTCGTTGCCGAGCCACACACCCGTGACGAGGTGTGCGGTGTAGCCGATGAACCAGGCGTCACGGAAATCCTGACTGGTGCCGGTTTTGCCTGCGGCATACCAGCCGGGAATGTCCGCCTTCTTCGCGGTGCCGATCACCAGCGTCTCGTGCATCATTGCGTTCATCATCGCGACATAGCGCGGGTCGATGACCTGCGAGCCGGGATCGGGCAGACGCACATAGAGCACCTTGCCGGTATCCGCCGCACGAATGCGCAGGATGACATGCGGCGACACGGCGCCGCCGTTATTGGCAAAGGTCGCGTAAGCACTGACGAGTTCGGTGGGCGAGACTTCCGACGTGCCGAGCGCGATCGTTGCATTCGGCGCAAGCTTCGAGGCAATGCCGAGGCGATGCGCGGTGCGTGCCACGTTCTGCGGGCCGACTTCAACGCCGAGCCGCACCGCGACCGTGTTGAGCGACATCGCGAGCGCCTGCGTCAGCGTCACCGGACCGAAATACTGATGACTATAGTTCTCGGGCTTCCAGCCCTTGATGTCGATCGGCGCATCCTGGCGCACGGTGTCCGGCGTCAGTCCTGCTTCGAGTGCGGTGAGATAGACAAACGGCTTGAACGCCGAGCCGGGCTGGCGCTTCGCCGTCACCGCGCGGTTGAACTGGCTTTCGGCATAGTTGCGCCCGCCGACCATGGCGCGCACCGCGCCACGCGGCGTCATCGCAACGAGCGCGCCCTGGCTCACATTGAACTTCACGCTCTTGGCCGCGAGTTCATCGATGATCGCGGCTTCGGCGACGCTCTGCAGCTTCGGATCGATCGTGGTTTCCACCACGATATTCTGGTCGACCTGACCGATCAGATCATCGAGCACTTCGCCGATCCAGTCCGCCACGTAATTGATGGTGCCGGCGCCGGTCGGCTTCACCGCGAACGACGGATGCGCGGCGGCGGTCTTCTGCTGTGCGGGCGTGATGAATTTCGCATCCACCATCGCCGCGAGCACGGTATCGGCGCGCTTCTCCGCGCCTTCGGGATTGCGGTTCGGCGCAAGCCGCGATGGCGATTTGACGAGGCCCGCCAGCATCGCCGCCTCGAACAGCGTCACATTCTTCGCGGGCTTGCCGAAGTACTTCTGCGCGGCGGCTTCGACTCCGTAAGCGCCGGAGCCAAAATAGACGCGGTTGAGATAGAGTTCGAGAATATCCTGCTTGCTGTATTTGCGCTCAAGCCACAGCGCGAGCTCGGCCTCCTGCAATTTGCGTTGCAGCGTGCGCTCCTGCGTCAGGAACAGGTTTTTCGCGAGTTGTTGCGTCAGCGTCGAGCCACCCTGTGCGACACTGCGGTGAAGGACGTTGGCGAGCGCAGCGCGCGCGATGCCGATCGGATCGATGCCGAAATGCGAATAGAAGCGGCGGTCCTCGATGGCGATGAAGGCGTTCGGCAGATAGGACGGCAGATCTCTCAGCGCGACGTTGGCGCCCGGCATCTCGCCGCGCGTTGCGATCACCGAGCCGTCAGTACCGACGATCTGGATGGTCGGCGGACGCTTCGGAATTTCCAGCGACTGAATTGAGGGAAGATGCGCGCCGACCCATACCACCACGCCGACGGCGGCGATCATCGCCCACAGGCCAAGCACAACGCTCCAATAGGCGACGCGGCCAAAGCGCTTGCGGAGCGAGGTCTTGGCAGCGGCGCGACCCTTGCGAGGCCTGCCTTTACGCGACGGCTCGGATTTCTCACGGCGGCTGGTGCGCACCGGCGGCTCGTCCTCGTCTTCATAATCGTTGGAATCGCCGACACGGTCGGTGCGGCTCAGGCGCAAGCCGTCGAGGGACGATCGCCCCTCGAATTTCGGTTCGCGGCGCCCGCCTGATTTCTTCCGCGCCATCCGCTTAAAGCCCGTGCCTTCCTTCGCTGCCGGGGTGGAAGCTAACGGCGGCGATTTAAGGGCAGGTTACCGACTGGTTAACGCGCGTTAGCGGTTCCGCCCTGGTGGAGCGAATTTGACATTCACTCTCTGCTGGGCCGGACCGCTAGGCCGCGCCCCGCGTGGGGTCTGCGTTTGAGAGGAGATGCACCAGCGCCCGTTTGATCGCGGCCTGCCGGGTCGGCGCGGTGATCTGCGCCCCCATCAGGTCGGTGACGTAGAACACGTCGCGGACGCGCTCGCCGAAGGTTGCGACGTGGGCCGAGCCGATGTTGAGGCTGAGCTTCGAGATCGCGGTGGTGAGCTGATAGAGCAGGCCGGGGCGGTCGAGGCCGGACACCTCGATCACGGTGTAGACCTCCGACCACTGGTTGTTGACGACGACCTCCGGCTCGACCACGAATACCTTGGTCTTGGCCCGTGACTGGGTGCGGCGTGCCATCACCTCCGGCAGGCGCACCTTGCCTTCGAGCACCTGCTCGATCAGTTCGCCAATACGCGCCGCGCGCCGGGCTTCGTCCTCGTTGCGGTCGTACTCGCGCGAGATCGCGATGGTGTCGAGCGCGAGGCCATCGGTCGTGGTGTAGATCTGTGCGTCCACGATGTTCGCGCCATTGGCGGCGCACGCACCGGCCACGATCGAAAGCAACCAGGGGTGATCGGGTGCGAGCACGGTGAGTTCGGTGACGGCGCGGCTCTCGTCGAAGCCGACTTCGATCGCGATCTTCTTGCCGCTCATATCGGCGTTCTTGATGAAACGGGCGTGGCGGATTTTCTGCGGCAGCTCGACCTTGAGCCAGTAGGCCGGATATTGCCGGCCGAGATAAGCCTCGACATCCGCCTCTGGCCATTCGGTGAAGGCGTTGCGGAATTCGGCCAGTGCAGCATCGACGCGGCGGGCGCGGTTCACTTCGGAGAACCCGCCGGTAAGCGCAGGCTCGGTCTCGTAATAGAGCGTGCGCAGCAGTTGCGCCTTCCAGCCGTTCCACACGCCGGGGCCGACGCCGCGAATGTCGGCGGTGGTGAGAATCGTAAGCAGCTTCATCTGCTCGACCGACTGCACGACGGCAGCAAAATTCTCGATGGTCTTGCGGTCGGAGAGGTCGCGTGACTGCGCGACCGTGGACATGGTGAGATGCTCGCGGATCAGCCAGGCGATGAGCTCGGTATCGGCGGAGTTGAATCCGAAGCGCGGGCACAGCCGCCGCGCGGCCTTGGCGCCCGCGATCGAATGATCTTCGGGCCGGCCCTTGGCGATGTCGTGTAGGAACACCGCCATGTAGAGCGCGGCGCGGTGATCGAGCCGGATCTTCCTGAAGAGATCGTTGGCGAGCACGAACTCCTCGTTGGTGCCGGCTTCGATCTCCTGCAGGATGCCGACGCAGCGGATCAGATGCTCGTCCACGGTGTAGTGGTGATACATGTTGAACTGCATCATCGACACGATCTTGCCGAAGGTGCGGATGAACTGGCCGAGCACACCGGTCTCGTTCATGCGCCGCAGCACCGTCTCCGCATTTGGCGAGGTCAGGATTTCGACGAACAGGCGGTTTGCTTCCGCATTCTCGCGCACTTGCGGTGTGATGAGGTTGAGCGAACGCGTCACCGCGCGCATCGCGTCGGGATGGAAATCGAGATTGTTCTTCTGTGCGAGGCGGAAGATGCGGATCAGCGAGACTGGATCATGTTTGAAGACGTTCGGTGCTGCGAGGTTGATGCGTGCATTGTCGACGATGAAATCTTCGGTGCCTGCAATCTTGCCGCGCCGCTTGTGTGGCCGCAGCCTTTCCATCACACGGTTGAGCATCGGGGCAGGCTTTGCCTCCTGCTCCTCGAGCTTGGCGCAGAGAATGGCGGTGAGGCCGCCGACCTGCCGCGCCACCATGAAATAGTGCTTCATGAAGCGCTCGACGTCCTGCATGCCGGGGTGTGAGGTGTAGCCGAGCCGCTGTGCAATCTCGCGCTGGATGTCGAACGACAGCCGCTCTTCCGCGCGGCCGGTCAGGAAGTGCATGTTGCAGCGGACCGACCAGAGAAAATCCTCGCAGCGGCGGAAGGTCCGATACTCCGCAGCGTCGAACACGTTGCGCTTGACGAGTTCACGCGTATCGCGGACGCGATAGACGTATTTCGCGATCCAGAACAGCGTATGAAGATCGCGCAGGCCGCCCTTGCCATCCTTGATGTTGGGCTCGACGAGATAGCGCGACTGTCCCGCGCGGGTAAGGCGTTCCTCGCGCTCGGCGAGCTTGGCGGCGACGAATTCGGATGCCGTGCCCTGTACGACCTCCTTGTCGAAGCGCTCGATTAGCTCAGTGTAGAGAGCAAGGTCGCCGATCAGATAGCGGCTTTCGAGAATCGCGGTGCGGATCGTCATGTCGCCGAGCGCATGACGGATGCATTCGCTGACGGTGCGTGTCGCGTGACCGACCTTGAGCCCCATATCCCAGAGGCAATACAGGATGACTTCGGCGACTTGCTCGCCCCACGCTGTCTGCTTGTAGGGCAGCACGAACAACAGATCGATGTCGGACTCCGGCGCCATCAGGCCGCGGCCGTAACCGCCGGTCGCGACGATCGACATCCGCTCGGAATCCGATGGTGTCGGAGAACGATAGAGATACCAGGTCGCGGCGTTGTAGAGGATACGGATGATTGCATCGTGCAAGGCGCAGAGCCGTTCGGCGGTGCGTCGGCCATGCCGCTCGGCAAGGAGTTCAGTCTGTGCCACCTCGCGGGCGTGGACGAGCTCGCTCTTGAGAAGCTGCGCCATCGCCGAGCGGAAGGCTTCGTCCCGCCCGCTGTGCTTTTCAGCAAGCGTTCCGATCCGGACCATTACCTTGGCGGCATCGAAGCCGAGGATGACTTCGCTGCTTCGTTCGCGAGCCTCGTCAGGAGAAGCGGTTGCGGGGACGGGAGGCGGCATCGTGCTCATGAGCGTGTCACTGCAAAACAATTGAACTGGCGAAGCCGCAACAAGGACAAGAACATTCTCCCATCCGGCCAGGGACCGAAGCAAATATTTTTCCGATTGACTCTTGATGATAACGCCTTGAAGAACAAGCGCAATCCTTAGCCATTTGCACAAATCATCGCATTGGAGTGACTCATGACCACCTTGTCTCGGCGCGCTTTCACCCTCGGCGCTGCGGTTGCGATCGTGGCGTCGGGAGCGGCAAGCGCCGCCGACAAGCCGACGCAGATCGCCATCGACTGGGCGACCTATAACCCCGTCGCCATCGTCCTGAAGAAGCAGGGCCTTCTCGAAAAGGAATTCGCCAAGGACGGCATCAAGATCGTCTGGGTGCAGACGCTCGGCTCCAACAAGGCGCTTGAGTTCCTCAACGCAGGCTCGCTCGATTTCGGCTCCACCGCGGGCTCGGCGGCGCTCGTTGCGCGCATCAACGGCAACCCGATCAAGTCGATCTACACCTATTCGCGTCCTGAATGGACGGCGCTCGTCACCGGCAAGGATACCGCGATCAAGACCGTCGCCGATCTCAAGGGCAAGCGCGTCGCGGTCACCCGCGGCACCGATCCGCACATCTTTCTCGTCCGCGCGCTTCTCGATGCAGGCCTGACCGAGAAAGATATCGTGCCGGTGCTGCTGCAGCATCCCGATGGCAAGACCGCGCTTGTTCGTGGCGACGTCGATGCGTGGGCGGGCCTCGATCCGATGATGGCGCAGGCCGAGATCGAGGACGGTGCGCGGCTGTTCTATCGCAAGCCCGAGGCCAACACTTTCGGCATCCTCAACGTCCGCGAACAGTTCCTGAAGGACAATCCGGAGATCGTCCGCCGTGTGCTCGCGACCTATGAGGTGGCGCGGAAATATTCCATCGCTCACTACGACGAGCTGAAGGCCGACTTTATCGGCGTCACCAAGCTGCCCGACGTCGTGGTCGACAAGCAGTTGAAGGAGCGTACCGATCTGTCGTTCAGCAAGATCGGCGCACAGCAGCGTGAGGCGATCCTCGAAGCCGGCTTTGCGCTGCAGAAGGCCGGTGTGATCGCCGCCAGCGCCGACGTGAAGAAGAACGTCGACGACCTGCTCGTCGAAGTCCCGCTTCCGGAGTAAGCGTCTTTCCGCCGTGGCTCGATGGGCAGGGCCGCACGCGGATTTTTAAGCCCCTCGACGAAACGGGCGTTGCGCGACCTCTATAAAGGAGGCCCGCGCAGCGCAAACTGCCTTGCATTTTGGGCAGAGACACGATCTTAGCTATGGCCATGACACTCGAAACCTCCTCGGCTCCGGCCATTGACGTGGCTGCGGCCCCTTCGCGACGGTGGTCGCGCTGGGCGAAGCCGGCGCTCGGCCTGATCGTACCGGTCGTGATCGCGGTCGGCTGGGAGCTTGCGGTTGCTGTCGGCCTTTCGAACGGCCGCCTCGTTCCGCCGCCGAGCAAGATTTTCGAGATGATGGAGGAGCTTGCCCGCAGCGGCGAGCTGTGGCGCCACATCTTCATTACCTCCTGGCGCGTCGGCGCGGGCTTTGGGCTCGGCGTGCTGTTCGGTACCGTGCTTGGTGCGGTGTGCGGTTATTCGGCCCTGGCGCGCCGGCTTCTCGATCCGACGCTGCAGGCGTTGCGGGCGATCCCCTCGATCGCCTGGGTGCCGCTGTTCATTCTGTGGCTCGGCATCTTCGAGATGTCGAAGGTCGCGCTGATCGCGGTCGGCGTGTTCTTCCCGATCTATCTCGGCCTGATGGGTGCCGTGCTCGGTGTTGACCGCAAGATCGTCGAGGTCGGGCGCACCTTCCGCCTTTCCGGCCCGGCGATGATCCGGCGCATCCTGCTGCCCGCGGTGCTGCCGTCTTATGTCGTCTCGCTGCGCTCCGGCCTTGGTCTTGGCTGGATGTTCGTCGTGGCGGCCGAGCTGATGGGCGCCTCGGAGGGCCTTGGCTATCTCCTGATCGACGGCCAGCAACTCGGCAAGCCCGCGGAAATTCTTGCTGCGATCATCGTGTTCGCGCTGCTTGGAAAATTCACCGATTGGCTGATTCAGGTTGGTTTTGCGCCGCTCTTGCGCTGGCAGGACGCCTTCTCCTCGCAGGGCGGAAAGGCGTAAGCGATGCTCGTCCTCGATCACGTCGGCAAGGTTTATCCGAACGGCGTCGATGCGCTGCAGGGCTTCTCCGCGCGCATCGGGGTCGGCGAGATCGTGGCCGTGATCGGCGGCTCCGGCTGCGGCAAGTCCACGCTGCTGCGGGCGATCGCGGGCCTCGGTACCGCGACCTCCGGCACCATCACGCTCGACGGCGAAACTATTGCCGCGCCGCATGAGAAGATCGGCATCATCTTTCAGGAGCCGCGGCTTCTGCCCTGGCTCAGCGTCATCGAGAATGTCGCCTTCGGACTCGAGGGTGAGACGCGAGCGCGGCGGCGCAAGCGCGCCGAGGCCGCGCTCGACCGCGTCGGCCTGCTCGACAAGGCGGACGCCTGGCCCCGCGAACTGTCAGGCGGGCAGGCGCAGCGTGTCGCGATCGCGCGCGCGCTGGTGCCACGCCCCGAGGTGCTGCTGCTCGATGAGCCGTTCTCTGCGCTCGATGCGTTTACCCGCACCGACCTGCAGGATCATCTGCTCGATCTGTGGGCCGACACCAAGCCGACCCTCCTTCTCGTCACGCATGACGTCGAGGAAGCCGTGGTGCTGGCCGACCGGGTGATGGTGATGCGCCCGCACCCCGGCCGCCTGTTCGAGGAGGTCAAGGTCGAGCTGGCACGTCCGCGCGACCGGGCCTCGCCGCTGTTCGAGGCGGTCAAGCGTGACCTTCTGAATGCGCTCGACCGCTCGCTTGATCGTGCACCGCCGGCGGGCGAACAGCCCGTGACAGGCGCTGCGATGTGGTGGTAAAGCGCCTCCGAACATCGCTTTGACGATTCCCGCATATCCCGGAGACCGAGAGATGGATTCGACGCAGTTGCGCGCCATGCAGGCGCCGATCAAGGAGCGTTACAAGGCCGATCCGAAGTCCGCCTACATCACGCTGAAGGCGAAGGGCTCGATCGACAATGAAGGCATCGCCTGCAAGGTCGAGACCGGGCGTGCGCTGGCGGTGGCTGGCCTGCATCCGGCGACCGGCGGCTCTGGTCTCGAGTTATGCTCGGGCGACATGCTGCTCGAGGCGCTGGTCGCCTGTGCCGGCGTGACGCTGAAGTCGGTTGCGACCGCGATCGATATTCCGCTCAAGGCAGGCTTCGTCAGCGCCGAGGGCGATCTCGATTTCCGCGGCACGCTTGGCGTCGACAAGGAAGCTCCAGTCGGCTTCGCTGAAATCCGCCTGCGCTTCGATGTCGATACCGACGCGCCGCAGGAAAAGCTCGATCAACTCCTCAAGCTCACCGAGCGCTATTGCGTCGTGTATCAAACCGTGAAGAGCGGACCGAAGGCTTTCCACGTCTCGATGCAGAGGGTGTGACGGGCGCTTCATAATGCCCGCCGACGGGTATTTCCTTTTAACGCTCGCACTGAAAGTGGTTGTCGCCGCCGGATTTGTCATCGTGGCAACGGTGATTGCCGAGCGTGCCGGGGCGTTCATCGGCTCGCTGATCGTGACGCTGCCGGTCTCGACCGGTCCAGCCTATATCTTCATCGCCCTCGATCACGAGGCATCCTTCGTGGCGCGGGCGGCGCTGACCAGCGTTTACAACAACGTCCCGACCGCGTTCTACACGGCGACCTTCGTCATCATGGCGCAACGGTTTGGCCCATGGCTTAGCGTCGCTGTCGGTCTGCTGGTCTGGTTCATGATGACTTATCTCTTCAGCCAGACGGCATGGACACTGACGCCGGCCATCGCGGCCAATGTCGTAGTGGTCGCGGCGTTTTTCTTCCTCGTGCGCGCGTTTCGCGAGGCGCCGATGCCGCGCCTGCCGATGCGATGGTCCGATCTTCTGTTGCGCGCTGTCTTGGTCGGTGTACTGATCGCGGCGGTGGTGACGCTGAGCTTTACTATCGGACCTGAGAAGACGGGAATCCTCGCGTCGTTCCCGGCGACCTTCACGGCCACCATGCTAATCCTGCACCGCCGGGTTGGCGGCAAGGCGACAGCGGCGGTGATGGCGCACAGCCTCGTCGGCCTGCTTGGCTTCGGCCTGTGCATGGCGGTACTGAATCTGGCGGCGGTGCCGATCGGCCCACCGCTCGCGCTGTGTCTCGCGTTTCTGTTTTCGATATCGTGGAATGCGGCGACGTTGTTGCTGCGTCGCGCCGGTGTGCCGCTTTAGAGGCTTTTCCGCTTTGATGGAATCAAAGCGGGACTCTAGTTATTGTTTCAACGCGTTTTCTTCACGCGAACCGGTCCCCACTTCGCTTGAAAACGCTTTAGCCTTGTTTCGGCAGCTTCCCTTTCAGCGCGTAGAGCGCATCCAATGCTTCGCGCGGGGTCAACTCGTCCGGCTCGATCGCATTGAGCGCTTCGATTAGCGCGGTGTCCTTGGGCGAGGAGACTTCCTCGCTTTCGCTTGCCCGTGCGGTCACTGCGAACAGCGGCAGGTCGTCGATCAAGGTCTGTGCGCCGGAGCTACGGTCCTGCGCCTCGAGTTTGGCAAGCACCGTCTTGGCGCGGGCGATCACTGCAGGCGGCAGGCCTGCAAGCTTCGCAACCTGAATGCCGTAGGATCGATCCGCCGCGCCCGGCAATACCTCGTGCAGGAACACGACATCGCCGTGCCATTCCTTCACTCGCACTGTGGCGTTGAACAGACGCGGCAATTTTGCCGAGAGCGCGGTGAGTTCGTGATAGTGCGTCGCAAACAGTGCGCGGCATTTGTTGGCGTCGTGCAGATGCTCGATCGAGGCCCAGGCGATCGACAGGCCATCGAAGGTTGCGGTGCCGCGCCCGATCTCGTCGAGAATCACCAGCGCGCGCTCACCTGCCTGATTGAGGATCGCGGCGGTCTCGACCATCTCCACCATGAAGGTCGAACGGCCGCGCGCCAGATCGTCGGCCGCGCCCACGCGTGAGAACAGGCGATCGACAACGCCGATCCGCGCGCGCTTCGCGGGCACGAAACTGCCGATCTGCGCGAGCAGGGCGATCAATGCGTTCTGGCGCAGGAAGGTCGATTTGCCCGCCATGTTGGGGCCGGTGAGGACCCAGATCTGGCCATTGGCCTGCGACGGCGCGGGCGACAGATCGCAGCTATTGGCGATGAACGGTTGGCCGTCGCGCTTCAGCGCGCGCTCGACGACGGGATGACGGCCGCCTTCGATACTGAACGCAAGCGAGTCGTCGACGTCGGGGCGAACGTAATCCTGCTCCACGGCAAGCCGCGCCAGTGATGTTGCAACATCGAGCACGGCGAAGGCGTGAGCAGCGGCGCGCAGATCGTCGCCGATGGCAATGGCCTCGGCACAGAGCCGCTCGAAAATCTCAAGCTCGAGGCCGAGCGCACGGTCGCCCGCATTGGCGATGCGGGCCTCGATCTCGCCGAGCTCGGAGGTGGTGAAGCGGACCTGCCCCGCCAGTGTCTGCCGGTGGATGAAGGTCGCGTTAAGCGGCGCGGCCATCAGCTTGTCGCCGTGCTGCGCGGTGACCTCGACGAAATAGCCAAGCACATTGTTGTGCTTGATCTTGAGGCCCTTGACGCCGGTGTCTTCGGCATAGCGCGCCTGCATCGATGCGACGACGAGGCGCGAGGCATCGCGTAGCGAGCGGGTCTCGTCGAGGGTCGCGTCGTAACGCTCACGCACAAAACCGCCGTCGCGCTTTGACAGTGGCAATTGCTCGGCGAGTGCGCGGGCGAGGATTTCAGCAAGATCGCGCGAAGGCTTCCTCAGTGCGGCGATTGCCGTTGTGATTTCCTGCGGCGGCGAGTTCATCTGGGCGAGCCGGGCAATCGCGGCATCGGCAGCGAGAATGCCGTCGCGCAATCCTGCGAGATCGCGCGGGCCGCCGCGCCCAACCGAAAGCCGCGCCAGCGCGCGCGACATGTCAGGCGCGGCATTCAGGATCGTGCGCAAGTCGTGAGTCGCGGCGGTGTCAGCGACAAACGCCGCGACGGCATCGTGGCACCGTGTGATGGCGGCGATGTCGGTGAGAGGCGTGGCAAGCCGTTGTGCAAGCAGGCGCGAGCCGGCAGCCGTCACGGTGAGATCGATGGTGTCGAGCAATGAGCCGCGCCGCTCGCCCGCAAGCGTGCGGGTGAGTTCGAGATTGGCGCGCGTCGCGGGGTCGATCGCAAGCGTCGTGCCGGCGTCCTCGCGTGCGGGCGGCGAGAGCGGCGGATGCTTGCCGACCTGCGTGCGCTCGACATAGGTCACGGCCGCAGCCGCAGCAGTCGCTTCGAGCCGCGACAGGGTGGCCAGCCCATCCATTGTGGCGACCGCGAAGTAATCGCACAGTCGCTGTTCGGCGCTTGCGCTGTCGAACACGTCGCGCGTCAGCGGCGTCACCGCGGTGTGCTCGCGCAAGGTCGGGCCGAGCGTTTCGTCGCCGAAGATCGCGTCCGGCACGATAATCTCGTTGGGATTGACGCGCGCAAGCGTGGTGGCAAGGTCGCTCGCGCTGCATTCGCTGACGGTGAATTCCGAGGTCGAGATGTCAATCCACGCGAGGCCGAGACGATCGTCGCCGTTGGAGGCGCGGGTGCGTGCGATCGCCATCAGGTAATTGTTGGTCTTGGCGTCGAGAAGATTGTCTTCTGTCAACGTGCCGGGCGTGACGAGCCGCACCACGTCGCGCCGCACCACGCTCTTCGCGCCACGCTTGCGCGCTTCGGCTGGGTCTTCCATCTGCTCGCACACCGCAACGCGATGGCCGAGTGCGATCAGGCGATGCAGGTAGTCGTCGGAGCGCTCGACCGGCACGCCGCACATCGGGATGTCTTCACCCTGATGCTTGCCGCGCTTGGTGAGCATGATGCCGAGCGCGCGCGATGCGGTCTCGGCGTCCTCGAAGAACAATTCGTAGAAGTCGCCCATCCGGTAGAACAGCAACAACCCCGGATTGGCGGCCTTGATCTCGAGGTACTGCTCCATCATCGGCGTGACGCGCGCGGTCGCCGTGTCCTTCGGCTCTGGTGTTGCGGGCGTGTCGGGGTATGGGGCGTGCATCGTCATGATGCCGCACGCTAGCAAAATTGAAGGCTGGCTTCACACCCGGAACGGCGGCGGAATCGGGGTTTTCCCCGCTCCGCGCAGGCGTTTAAGCCCATTCCACGCCGGATTCCGCGGTGAGATCGAGCGTGCCGCGCTCTCCGATGTCGTCGAAATGAGCATCGAGAAACGCCTTGGCGGCGCGAACGCCTTCCTCGTGCAGCGATTCAAAGAAATCGTAGTCGGTCTTCAGTTTGCTCTGCCCGTCGAGATTGGCGGCAAACGCGCCGAGGTCGATGCGGTGGACGTTGAGCCGCCGGTACTGGTTGCGGCCCTTGCCGCGCGGCAGGCGGCCGTCGTCGATCAACTGATTGACGAAGTCCATGGTGCGCAATTCCGAAATTAGCGCCGAGTTGAAGGTGATCTCGTTCAGCCGCTTGACGATCTCGGCGGAGGTCTTTGGCGTGAAGTCCTGCGACACCGGGTTGATCTGCACCACCAGCACGTCCTCGCTGTCGGTCGCCTGCAGGAACGGGAAGATCACGGGATTGCCCATGTAGCCGCCGTCCCAGTACGGCACGCCGTCGATCTCGACAGCACGAAACAGGTAAGGCAGCGCGGCGGAGGCCATCACCACATCGGCGTCGATCGAATCGCGGCAGAACACCTTGAGCCGCCCGGTGTGCACGTTGGTTGCGGAGACGTAGAGGGCGATACCGCTTTTTCGGATCGCCTCGAAATCGACGAAGCGCGCGATCAGTTCGCTCAACGGATTGATGTTGAGCGGGTTGAAATCGTAGGGCGAGAAATAGCGCGACATGGTCTCGAACCAGTTCTGCACCGGCGAACTCGCAAACGGAAAGATCGAGAACAGCCGGTCGGTGATGGCGCGCTGCACCGGAGGCAGGTCGCCGCCGACGCTTGCCGCGCGCCAGAACTCGCCGAGCCGTTTGCGTGCCTCCTCCGGCCCGCCCCGCGCGAGGCCATCAGCCAGCATCACCGCGTTGACCGCGCCGGCCGATGCGCCGGAGAGCCCGGTGATCTCCAGTCGCCCGTCTGCGAGAAGATGGTCGAGCACGCCCCAGGTGAAGGCGCCGTGCGCGCCGCCACCCTGTAGGGCGAGATTGATTTTCTTGGTGGTCGCCTCGGCAGGCTTGCCGCCGGCGATAACCCAGGGGGCGAGGGTGTCGAGATAGGATTTCAGGGTTGTTGTCACGGGCCTGCTTCCTGTGTTCCGAGCGAGTACTATATGGTCCACATGACCGCAGCGTTGCGATCGTCAGCGAAAAGCTAGGTCCGCTATGTTGCGATGCAATAGGAACCTCTGGTCGGGACGCAGATGAGGGCGCCTGAGCTATCGTAACATATTGAAATATATAGCTATGCTGCGCAGCATGGCTGCAATAAAGGCGCCGCCATGTCGCTCAAGTCTGCCTTTCCGGCCCCCGATCACGATCACGACCACTGCGCCTCGACCGCGATGGCCCATGCCGAGCAGCACTGCGCTGCGCGGGGGCAGAAGTTCACCCCGATCCGCCGGCAGGTGCTGCAGGCGCTGCTCGCGAGCCATAAACCGCTCGGCGCCTATGAGATTATCGACGAATTGGCCCGCCTGATGCCCCGTCCGGCGCCGATCACCATCTACCGGGCGCTGGAATTCCTGATGGACAATGGGCTTGTCCATCGCATCGAGAGCCGTAATGCCTTCCTCGCTTGCGTCCATAACCATGAGGCATCTCCCGTGGTGGCGCTCCTGATCTGCGAGCGATGCGGGGCGGTGGGCGAGATTCCGGCGGCGCCGATCGTCAAGGGTGTCGCCGAGGTAGTCGAGGGAACCGGATTTTCACCAAAACTCTCAGTGGTGGAGATCACCGGTTTGTGCGGCCATTGCCAGCCGCGTGCCTGAAAACCGCGCCAGGCTTGCCAAATCCTCCTTTGCAAAGCCGTTTTTGGCGCCCATCTAGGAAAGATCGGAGAAAAAGCCGGCCGACTCCTGAAAGGGCCTTCACTGGTCATCGCCGGGGCTTTTCTGATAGACAATCCCTCTGCGCCGGCGTTTGGCCGGCCGTCACACAAAGCTGATATTTCAACGCCATGACCGATGTCGATTTGCGAGCCCGCCCTCAGGAGGGCATGAAAGAAATCCCGGCCGGGCCGAAAGGCCGCCACCAGACCGTTCAGGTCACGGTCGGCAACGTCAAGGTCGGCGGCGGCGCACCCATCGTCGTGCAGTCGATGACCAACACCGATACGGCCGATATCGACTCGACCGTGAAGCAGGTCGCGGCGCTCGCGCGTGCCGGTTCGGAAATGGTTCGCATCACGGTCGACCGCGAAGAGGCGGCGGCGGCCGTGCCTCACATTCGTGAGAAGCTCGACAAGCTTGGCGTCGACGTGCCGCTGATCGGCGATTTCCATTACATCGGCCATAAGCTTCTGTCGGAATATCCGGCCTGCGCGGCCGCGCTCGCCAAGTATCGCATCAATCCCGGCAATGTCGGCTTCAAGAACAAGCGCGATACCCAGTTTACCGAGATCGTCGAGATCGCGCTCAAGAACAACAAGGCGGTGCGTATCGGCGCCAACTGGGGCTCGCTCGATCAGGAACTGCTGACGCGCCTGATGGAAGATAACGCCAAGTCGCCGAACCCGATCGATGCCCGCGCGGTGACGCGCGAGGCCATGGTGCAGTCGGCGTTGTTGTCGGCGCAACGCGCCGAAGAGATCGGCCTGCCCAAGAACAAGATGATCCTGTCGGCGAAAGTCTCGAACGTGCAGGACCTGATCGCGGTCTATCGCGAACTCGCGGCGCGTTCCGATTACGCGATCCATCTTGGCCTCACCGAGGCCGGCATGGGTTCGAAAGGTATTGTCGCATCCTCAGCCGCGCTCGGTATTCTGCTGCAGGAGGGTATCGGCGACACCATCCGCGTCTCGCTGACGCCTGAGCCCGGCGGGGATCGCACGCTGGAAGTGAAGGTCGCGCAGGAAATTTTGCAGACCATGGGCTTCCGCACCTTCGTACCGCTTGTGGCGGCCTGCCCCGGCTGCGGCCGCACCACCTCGACCGTATTCCAGGAGCTCGCGCGCGACATTCAGGCGTTCATCAACGAGGAAATGCCGGCGTGGCGTAACCGCTATCCCGGCGTCGAGCAGCTCAACGTTGCGGTGATGGGCTGCATCGTGAACGGCCCCGGCGAATCCAAGCACGCCGATATTGGCATCTCGCTGCCCGGCACCGGCGAAACGCCGGCAGCGCCGGTGTTCGTCGATGGTCAGAAATTCCGCACGCTGCGCGGCGCTACGATCGCCGCCGATTTCAAGGCGCTGGTGATCGATTATATCGAGCAGCGTTATGGCGGCGCGCCGGCCAAGCCATCGACCGTCACCGCGGCGGAATAAGCCGCTCACAGTCGTTCCGGATGGCTCGCGCCGCGCGCCGATCCGGAATCTGTAAATGGGCCAAAAAATTCCGGGTTCGCTCGCGTGGCTCGCGCCCCGGAATGACGCCGGCTCTCTATAGCGGCGTATTGTTCTCGCGATTATCGACGACGGCTTCTTCGAGATCGAGGTCACGCTCGATGCGCCGGCGCGTTTCGTCGGTGATCTTCCCCTCGCGCAGCAGCTTGTGCAGTTGCTTGCGCTCGATCGCAATAATCTCCCGCACCATAATTGCGCCTCGCGTCGCAGGTGTGAACTCTCCCTCCTTGGGCGGCGCATCGGGCAGGGCCCGCACGCGCATTTCGTGCCGCACCTCAAGGAAGCGCGCGAGACTCTCGGGTAGCTCGCGCTCCTTGATGATCCGGGAAAGCTCCTTGCGCGAGGCCGTAACAAGCTCGCGCCGCGCGGCGATTTCCTTTTCGCGTTCGTGCTTCGCTTCGAAATGTCCGTATTCGGCGACGCCGAGCGTGCGCGCGACGAAGGGCAGCGTGCTGCCGATCCCGACGACAGTGATGAAGATCACACCGAACGACACCAGAAGGATGAGGTCGCGATACGGAAACGGATCGCCATTGGCGAGCGTCATCGGCAGCGCCAGCGCGACTGCGAGCGACACCACACCGCGAATGCCGGTGAAGCCAATGATGGTGATGCCGCGCCAGTGCGGGATTTCCTCGCGCTTGCGGATGCGCGAGCTCAGGAGGTGCGGCAGATAGGCGCCCGGAAACACCCAGATGAAGCGGGCAAGAATGACGATGCTGGTCGTGATCGCGATTGCGGAGAGAACTGTGCCGATCTGCAGTGTCTTCGAGGTTTCCATCAGAAGGCGGGTGTGAAAGCCGACGATGAGGAAGAGAACGCCTTCGATCAGCCAGATCGCGAAATCCCAGAAGAAGATGCCCTGTAGGCGTGTGGCTGCGGAAATCAGCAGCGGGCCGTTCCAACTCACGTAAAGGCCCGCGACGACCGTCGCGAGCACGCCGGAGCCGCCCGCGTGCTCGGGCACCCAGAAGGCAAGATAAGGCGTGAGCAGCGACAACGTGATCTCGACACGCGGATCGTGTGCCAGTTGCCGCAGCCGCAGGCTGAGCCAGCCGACGAGAAGGCCGAACAGAACCTCGCCGACCAGAATCATGCCGAAGGCGACAGTGGCGGATGGCAATGAGAACGTGCCGGTCGAAACCGCAAGCAGCGCGAAGCGATAGAGGATGAGCGCGGTGGCGTCGTTCGCGAGGCCTTCGCCTTCGAGCACCACGAGGATGCGGTGTGGCAGGTGCAGCCTGCGGGCGATTGCGAGCGGCGCGACCACGTCAGGCGGGGAGACGATGGCGCCGAGCAGGAAGCCGATGCTCCACGGCAGATCGAGTGCGAAGTGCACAGCGATGGCGACGGCGCAGGTCGTGAAGATCACGCAGCCGATCGCGAGAAGCGCGATGGGGCGCAGATTCCACTTGAACTCACGCCAGCTCATCGACACGCCGGCCGAATAGATCAGCGGCGGCAGCACCAGAAGCAGCACGCCTTCGGGCTCCATCTGGATCGGCGGAAATCCCGGCACCAGCGCCAACCCGATGCCGACCAGAAGAAATACGATCGCGGGCGTGAGATCGAGGCGCCGCGCCACCGTCGCCGAGGCCGCAAGGACGCTGAGGACCAGAAGGAACGTCAGGAAGGTGTGGGTCACTGAAGTCAGCTATCCGATCAGAGCGCGCTCGCGGCGATATTCACCATCAACGCAAGCAGCGCGGTATTGAACAAGAACGATGTAATCCCGTGTGCGGTTGCCGTACGGCGAATCATCTTGTCGGTGATGCCGACATCGGAGACCTGCGCCGTCATGCCGATCACGAACGAGAAATAGACAAAATCCCAATAGTCCGGATCGTGCCCGCCCGGAAACGCAAGGCCGCCGGGCTTCTCACCACGATAATATTCGTGCGCGTAATGCAAGGCGAAGGTGGTGTGGATCGCGATCCACGACATCAGGATGGTTGTCACCGCCAGCGCGAGTTGTATCGCCCCGCGATGGGGCGCGGCAAGCTCGAACACGATGGCGGCGAGGCTTGCGAAGGCGGCGATCGAGGTGAGCGCCAGCACGAGAAAGCGGCCGTCGTCCTGTCTCGCGACGATGTGGCGAATGTTGGTGTGCGCGCCAAGACAGATCGTGGTGTAGGCGAGCGCAAGATAGAGCGCGAGTGCAATGTCCCAGCCGATCAGCAGCCGCGTGGTCGACGGCAGCGCGGCGGGCAGGAGAAATACGGCGAGAAGGCCGACGGCGAATGCGATGAAGAAGCGCGGCCGGGCATAAACGATCCGCACAACCTTCGGCATGCGCCGGAAGCGGGCAAGGCGATCGTCGTCGCGAGGCGCGCTTCTGGTGCCGGGGGCGGGTTTGTTTTGCGCCATATAACCCTTAGTTTTGACGCTCCGCGACGAAGCGCGCGGCGGCGCGCAGAGTATCGCCCTTGGCACCGAACGGCGCCAGCGCCGCATCGGCTTGGCTTAGCAGGTCCTGCAGGCGGCGCTTCGCACCGTCAATGCCGAGTTGGGTGACGAAGGTGGTCTTGCCGAGTGCCGCGTCCTGTCCGGCAGGCTTGCCGAGCGCGGCCGCATCGCCCTCGACGTCGAGAAGGTCGTCGGCAATCTGGAAGGCCTCGCCAAACGCATGACCATAGGCGTCAAGTGCCGCGTACTGGTCTTTTGATGCCTGACCGAGCAGCGCACCGGCGATGCAGCCGTATTTCAGGAGCGCGCCGGTCTTCATCTGCTGGAGCTTCGCGACATCCGGCGGCTCCTTGTCACCGAAGCGGCCTTCGCCCGCGAGATCCATGATCTGACCGCCCGCCATGCCGCCGATGCCGGCGGCGCGTGCGAGCGCGCGTGTCAACAACAGCCGCACCGTCGGGTCACGATGCACCTCATCGCGGGTGATGATGTCGAACGCGAGTGTGAGCAGCGAGTCGCCAGCGAGGATCGCGGTCGCCTCGTCGAACTTCTTGTGCGAGGTCGGCCGTCCCCGCCGCAGATCGGAATTGTCCATCGAGGGCAGATCGTCGTGGATCAGCGAGTAGCAGTGGATGCACTCGAGCGCTGCGCCGGCCATCAGCGCACCCTCGCGCGGGACGTTGAATATCGCAGCACTTGCCACCACGAGAAATGGCCGCAGCCGCTTGCCGCCGTTGAGGCTCGAATAGCGCATCGCCTCGATCAGCCGGTGCGGCCGCTCGATCTCGCCTTGCTCGGGCCGCTCCGACAGCAACCGGTCGAGCAGCGCCTCGGTGTCGGCTGCGGTGGCGTCGAGCAGCTTGCTGAAATCCTGGGTTGGGGCGGTCTGGGTCGGGGCCGTGGTCATCGAAAACTCCAAAATTTGGCGGGACCATGCCTGCATGAAAGCGGTCGCGTCAATTCCGAGGATAGGGGAGGAGCGGGATTCGGCACCCTCTGCCGCGTCTGCTATGGGGAAGGTCCGCCTGTCCCCACCTCCGCGGCTTTGAGGGTCTGCAGCCGCCCATGAAATTCCCGATCAGACACCCGATCCGAGCGGTCTTGCTGCTGGCTCTCGCCATCCTGCTGCTGCCCTATGTTCTGGTGCCGGTCTACTCGGTGGGCCATCCGGTGTCGCTCCTGATGGTCGGCCGCTATCTGACCGGCGCGCCGGTCACGCGGACCTGGGTCGATATCGAGGCGATCTCGCCGGCCTTGCCGCGCTCCGTGGTGGCGGCGGAGGATGCGCGGTTCTGCAGCCATCGCGGTATCGATTGGGGCTCGATCAGCGACATTCTGGAGGATGCCGAGGACGGCGAGGTAGCGCGCGGCGGTTCGACTATCACCCAGCAGGTCGCCAAGAACCTATTTCTGTGGCCGGGGCGCAGCTACGTGCGCAAGGCGCTTGAGTTCCCGCTGGCGCTGTGGATCGATTTTATTCTGCCGAAAAAGCGGATTCTTGAGCTTTATCTGAATGTTGCCGAATGGGGACCCAATGGGCAGTTCGGCGCCGAGGCGGGCGCCCGCCATGCTTTCGGCAAGGGAGCGGGAGCGCTTTCGCCGCATCAGGCCGCGCTTCTCGCGGCGACCTTGCCCAATCCGGTAACCCGGAGCGCCCGCGCGCCCAGCGCCCATATCCGCCGTCTGGCGGGTACCTATACGGCGCGGGCTCGTTCGGCCGCGATTTCCGCCTGCTGGAGCCGGAATTCTTGATTTCCGAGCATTTTCAGCCGCTCCGGGCCTAGCATCCGCGGCCTGCATCCTCTATAAGCGCGGCCTCAACCGAAATTTCCCGAAGGCACCCGAGGGCGGGTCTGCTTTCGCTTGAAGGACGACGACAATGGCCGTTCCCCGCAGAAAAACCTCGCCATCCCGCCGCGGCATGCGCCGCTCGGCCGATGCGCTCAAGAAGCCGACCTACGTTGAAGACAAGGATTCCGGCGAATTGCGTCGTCCGCATCACCTCGACCTGAAGACCGGCATGTACAAGGGCCGTCAGGTTTTGAAGGTGAAGAAGGAAGACTAAGGCTAGGATTCCAATCGCGGCGCACGCGCCGCGGTTGTTGGCCGTGGGGATGTAAGGCGGCCGGTTTCGGGGCCCCGTTTTGGGGCCGCTTGCGCCACAGAAGGCTTTGCCGATGCCGACGATCGGTTTCCCGCTGCTCCTCATCCCGATCGCGATCTACAACATCGTTGTTTTCCTGATGCCCGGCGCGGTTTTCACCGCGCCGCTTTTCACGTTGCCGCTGTTGTCCGGCGTCGCGTGGGACGTCAGCTTCAACGACCTCGTGCTGACGCTCGGTATCTTCCTTCTGATGTTCGAATTTGCGCGTGCCTCGCGGCCCGGCGCGAAATACGCGATGGATCACCTTCTGTCGCTGATCGTGCTCGTGGCCGCTGCCGCCGAATTCCTCTGGCTTGCGCCGTTCGGCACGTCGGCCTTCTTCCTGCTGGTTGTGCTTGCCGCAGTGGACTTTCTGAGTGGTCTGACGCTCGGGCTTCGCCATCGCGCGGCGCGACGTGCCATGCGGCGGGCCGCTGAAGCGGATGGCATGGTGGTGGCTCCGGTCGCAAAACCATCTTCACCACCGCCCGCACCCGCGCCTGCTCCCGTGCATGTGGAGACGCGGGCGCCGTCACGCGACGAGACGTCGCCCTCGCATCACCCGCAGATGGAAGTCATTACGCCCGCGATCGACAGCGCACCGCAGGCGGAGTCACTGGATACGGCGACGCTTTCCGATGTCGGAGAGGTGTTGAAGGTCGAGCCGTCACCGAAGCCGGACACGTCGGCGAGTCCGCCACCGATCATCCCGCGCCGGGACTGATCCCAGCAAACGTCAGACGATATCCTTGAGCCGCGATCCATTCGCGGCGGCAGGCGTCAGCGCGCCACGCGTGGCGGTATATCGTGCGATGCCCTCGCCTGGCGTTGCCTGCCGCAGTCGCCGCGTCTGCGGTGCGTGGTCTGCGGTTGCGATCAGATGCATCACGAAAGGCGCCTCAGGGCGTGGCCTTGCATAACGCGAAGGCAGTTCACGCGATGGCGGGGTGGTCGGCACCAGCGCCGTCGTGGCCGATGCGGCCGGGGCATTCGCGGACGACGGGCGGGCTGCGGCGCGCGGGGCACCCGCTATTTCCTGTCGTGGTGAAATCCCCGCTACCATTGTTGCGATTCCATCGCGCGGCCTGTCCCGTTATGAGACATGAAAGCCGCCTCGATCAGGGCCTCGCAAGGATTATGCCTGACGGGGCATCATGGTCGTACCGGCTGGGAAGGAACGATGCCGGGCTTTGTTTTTGCATCTTGTTTAGGAACGGCGCCTAGGCTCCGGCCCACCTAAAGTTCTATGCTCTTCAACGAATCATTCAGGTTGTTCCGGATCGAAGCACGGTGTCCGCAGCTCAAACATCATCTGCGATCTCCCTGCCGGGGGCTGGCCCTCGCGGCCAGTCTGATGCCGTCGATACGGTTCTCTCGTGTCTGGGGCAGGCGACGTTCACCTGGGACATCGTGGGAGACTCGCTGTCGTGGAGCGCGAACATCGAGGAGGTCCTGCCGGGGGTGCCGGTGGAGGCGCTCGCGTGGGGATCGGAATTCGCCAAACTGATTGAGCCGCATCCGCACGTCCGTCGCGAGGCGGTGATGGGCGGTTCGGGGCAGGATCAGGGGCAGGGCGTCTACTATCAGATCGAATATGGGATCCGGGCGCGGATGTCGGCGCCGGTGATCTGGGTCGAGGAGACCGGCCGGTGGTTCGCGGCCGCCGATGGCAGCCCGGCCTATGTGCGGGGCATCCTGCGCCTCAACAACGAACGTCATGCCCATGATGAGCAACTGCGCAAACTCTCGCAGCACGATCCGCTGACGGGTGATCTCAATCGCACGCATCTGGTCGCGGCGCTGGCCGAGGCGTTGGAGGAGGCGTCGCGGTTTCGCACCTCGTTTGCTTTCATGCTGCTCGGCATCGATCACCTTGCGCGTCTCAATGAAGCGTTCGGCTTCGATGTCGCCGACGAGGTGATCTGCGAAGTCTCGCAGCGGCTCCGCGCGCGGTTGCGTGGCGGCGATGTGCTGGGACGCTTTTCCGGCAACAAGTTCGGGCTCATCCTGAAGAACTGCAGCGCCGACGAAATGCAGATCGCGGCCGAGCGGTTTCTTGCCGGCATCCGCAACGAGGTGGTACCGACGGCCTCAGGCCCGGTGTCGCTTACGGCTTCGATCGGCGCGATCTCCGCGCCGCGCTATGCCCGTACTGCGGATGAGGCGATGAGCCGAACACAGGAAGCACTCGAGGCTGCGAAGGCGCGCCGCCACGGCTCGTTCCTCGTCTGGCATCCCGATGTCGAGCGCGATGCGCAGCGCCGCGCCAATATCCGCGTCACCGATGAAATCGTCACCGCGCTCAACGAGAACCGTGTCGTCATGGCGTTCGAGCCGGTGGTTGAGACGGCCTCGCGCAAGCCGGCCTTTTACGAGTGTCTGGTGCGTCTGCGCCAGAGCGGCGGCGAAGCTTCGCTCGCACCCGACATTGTGCCGGTCGCCGAAAAGCTCGGTCTGATCCGGCTTGTCGATCATCGGGTGCTCGAACTTGTCGTAGACGAACTGGCGCGCTCGCCTCAGGTCGAGCTCAGTCTCAACATCTCGCCCGACACCACGACTGATCCGGACTGGTGGGCGAGCATCGATACGCTGTTTCATGCGCATCCCGGCGTGGCCGAGCGGATGATCGTCGAGATCACCGAGACGGTCGCGATTCAGGATATCGACGACGTCCGCGGGTTTGTCACCCGCCTCAAGGATTTCGGAAGCCGCATTGCGATCGACGATTTCGGTGCGGGTTACACCTCGTTCCGCAACCTGCGCAAGCTTGGCGTCGATATCGTCAAGATCGACGGCGCGTTTGTGCAAAATATCGCACGCTCGGCCGACGATCGCGCCTTCGTGCAGACCATGGTCGATCTTGCCCATCGGCTTGGGCTGAAGACCGTCGCCGAATGGGTGCAAGATGAAGAGGCGGCTGCCCTGCTGCAGGGCTGGGGCTGCGATTACATCCAGGGCCGGCTCACCAGCCTCGCTTCGACGCAGAGGCCGTGGGAGACGACGTAAGTTTCCCCGCAGCAGCTTTCGCGGCGCGCTATTCCCGCCGAAGATCGCCGAGCGTTTTATCCGAGCTGTGAATCGCCAGCACGTTGATGCCTGCCGGCGTGATGACGTAACCCTGCCGCTCGAGCCATGCATGCAACTGCGCGCCGTCGGTCTTGATCGACTCGATCAACAGGATCGGATGTGTCCGGCCGATCGTCTGAGCGGCGCCCTCCAGCGCTTCCATCTCCATACCTTCGATGTCGATCTTGATGAAGTCGAGTCGCGGCAGGTTGAAGCCGTCGATCGCGAGCTTGCGCACCTCGACGGTGGCGTCTGGTGAATAGTCGATCGGCTGGCCGATGAATTCATTGGTCGGGCTCTGGCGCATTTCGAGGCTGCCGAAACTTGCCGCCGTGAGATAGTCCGGGTTGGGGACTTGCATTGTGCCGCTCTCCGACGACACGGCCGCATTGATGGCGATGGCGTTGAAGCAGTTGTTGATCGCGATGTTGCCGGCGAGTGCATAGAAGATGCGCTCCTGGGCTTCGATCGCGAGCACCGATCCCCAGCCGGTCATCGCTGCCGCCCACTCGATGGTATGGACGCCGATATTGGCGCCGCAATCGAGGGCAACGACGCCGTCGCCGTAATGGCGCCGCCGCAGAGCCAGGGTCTGAAGCGCGAGGTTGACCTCCCCAGGATCGAAAGCGCCGGTTTCCAGAATTTGAAAGCCGACGCCGTAGCCCGCATCGGCGCTGACCATATGGCGGTCCATCCGGTTCACGATCATCGTGCCGTGGCTCGAGGAGGCGAGAACAAAGGCGAGCTTGCGGCCGGGGTTGTGCATCGGAGGCTCCGGAGGGGTGATCGAGCGAATCGCTCAAAGCGAGACTAGCCTGCCCCTTTGCCGAGCGTCACCTCGGCCGCTATTACGCCGCGCAAAAAAAGGCCGGGGTTGTCCCGGCCTTTGCATCAATCTTGAAAATATCGGCAAGTGAAAGAAAGGCGTCAGCTCGACTCGCCCGAGGGCTTCGACATCCGCTCGAGCCGCTCCTGCATTTCCTTCATCTGGCGCTTGAGCTCATCGATGTCGGTATTGTCCGACGATTGCTCGGGCGAGGATGAGGTCGGTGTCTCGCTCGCATTGCGGGTCGGCGCGGCAAACGGCTTGAACATGGCAAACGTCCGCTCGAACATTTCCATGTTGCGGCGGACGTGTTCTTCGAGCGGCGCAAACGGCGTGCCGCTGAAAGTGTCGGTCATGTGCTTGCGGAATTTTTCCTGCTCTCGCGTCAGCGTCTCGATCGACTGTTCGAGATATTTCGGCACCACCATCTGCATGCTGTCGCCGTAGAAGCGGATCAACTGGCGCAGGAAGGTGGTCGGCAGAAGGTTTTGTCCCGCTTTGTTTTCCTGTTCGAAAATGATCTGGGCGAGCACGGAGCGGGTAATGTCCTCGCCGGTCTTGGCGTCATAGACGAGGAAGTCTTCACCGTCCTTGACCATGCTCGCGAGGTCTTCGAGGGTGACGTAAGTGCTGGTGCCGGTGTTGTAGAGGCGCCGGTTGGCGTATTTTTTGATCGTAATCGGGTGGTCGGATTTCGCCATGAACTCACACGCTGCAGGAATGAAAGCCAGGAACTCTCGCAGGGCTAAAGGATGCGGGCCGAAAGTAAGCACGTTCGGAAAGGCTCGGCTACCGTTTTGTTCCCCGCCGGTTAATGTGGGCCATGGCCCGCAAATGCTCATTCTCGACCAAAGTTGCGATCTGGCGTCTGGCCGTTCCGCCGGAAAGGGATAAGCTAAAGGGATAACCCGGCGCGCCCGCGCCGGTTCGGTCCTAGCCTCGTGCTTCATTGTCAAGGAGATTGCCCATGTCAGACGATGTCGTCATCGTCAGCGCCGCCCGTACTCCGGTTGGCTCGTTCAACGGTGCGTTTGCCACTGTGCCGGCGCATGAACTCGGCGCTGTCGCAATCAAGGGTGCTCTCGAGCGCGCGGGCGTCGACCCCTCGCAGGTCTCAGAAGTCATCATGGGTCAGATTCTCACGGCGGGGCAGGGTCAGAATCCGGCGCGTCAGGCGTCGATCAGGGCTGGCATTCCGGTCGGAAGCCCGGCCTGGGGCATCAACCAGCTCTGCGGCTCAGGCTTGCGGGCGGTCGCGCTCGGCTATCAGGCGTTGAAGAACGGCGATTCCGAAATTGCCGTCGCCGGTGGCCAGGAATCCATGAGCATGGCCCCGCATGCGCAGTATCTGCGCGGTGGCGTGAAGATGGGCAACACCGAACTGATCGACACCATGATCAAGGATGGACTGTGGGATGCCTTTAACGGCTATCACATGGGTACCACCGCCGAGAACGTCGCCAAGCAATATCAGATCACCCGCCAGCAGCAGGATGAATTCGCCGTCTCCTCTCAGCAGAAGGCGGAAGCGGCGCAGAAAGCCGGCCGGTTCAAGGACGAGATCGTGCCGTTCATCGTCAAGTCGCGCAAGGGCGAGATCACCGTCGACACCGACGAATATCCGCGCCACGGCGCGACCCTTGAGGCGATGGCGAAGCTGCGCCCGGCCTTCGAGAAGGAAGGCTCCGTCACCGCAGGCAATGCGTCGGGCATCAATGACGGCGCGGCCGCTCTTGTCCTGATGACGGCATCGCGGGCGGCGAAGGAAGGCAAGACCCCGCTTGCCCGCATCGTCTCCTGGGCGCAGGCCGGCGTCGATCCTTCGATCATGGGCACCGGGCCGATCCCGTCCTCGCGCCGTGCGCTGCAGAAAGCCGGCTGGAAGATCGAGGACCTCGACCTCATCGAGGCGAACGAGGCGTTTGCCGCACAGGCCTGCGCGGTCAACAAGGATCTCGGCTGGGATACCTCGAAGGTCAACGTCAATGGCGGCGCCATCGCGATCGGCCACCCGGTCGGTGCATCCGGTGCGCGCGTACTGACGACCTTGCTGTTCGAGATGCAGAAGCGCGATTCCAAGAAAGGGCTCGCGACACTTTGCATCGGCGGCGGCATGGGCATTGCCATGTGCGTGGAGCGCGACTGATCTCTGGCATACAAGATGCCGCCTGTCTGCGCGGCATTGCGTCGACCAAAGGATGCCCGGTTTTTCAGCCGGGCATTCTTTTTTGGTTTGACGTTTGATCGCCGGGCTGTCGTGATGATCGGGTAGCGTAACGCAAGTTGGATTCGGAGGGACGTCATGACGCGCACGGCATTGGTGACGGGCGGGACCCGCGGCATCGGAGCGGCTATCAGCAAGGCGCTGAAAGAGGCCGGTTACAAGGTTGCGGCGAGCTATGCCGGCAACGACGAGGCGGCCGCGAAGTTCAAGGCCGAGACGGGGATCGCCGTCTACAAATGGGATGTCGCGTCGTTCGATGCCTGCGCCGACGGCGTGAAGAAGGTCGAAAGCGAAGTTGGGCCGATCGACGTGCTCGTCAATAACGCCGGCATTACGCGTGACGTGCCGTTTCACAAGATGACGCTCGATCAATGGAATGCCGTGATCAACACCAACCTCGGATCGCTGTTCAATATGTCGCGGCAGGTGATCGAGGGCATGCGTGCACGCAAGTTCGGACGCATCATCAATATCTCCTCCATCAATGGTCAGAAGGGGCAGTTCGGCCAGGTCAACTATTCGGCCTCGAAGGCAGGCGACATCGGCTTCACCAAGGCGCTTGCGCTCGAGACCGCGCGCGGCGGCATCACTGTCAATGCGATCTGCCCTGGCTACATCAACACCGAGATGGTGCAGGCGGTGCCGAAGGATGTGCTCGAACAGAAGATCCTGCCGCTGATTCCGGCGAACCGGCTCGGTGAGCCAAGCGAGATTGCGCGCGCCGTGGTATTCCTCGCATCCGACGATGCGGGTTTTGTTACCGGCTCGACACTGTCGGTCAACGGCGGGCAATATCTCGCATAATGAAAGCGCGCCACCGGCGGCATTGCTGATTGAACTGCGGCGATGCCGCCTGCGTGAGACATGCGTTCTTCCACTGCGACTTTGATCGGCCTTGTCGCGCTGGTGCTGTGGTCGGCACTCGCGGCGCTCACGGTGGCAACCGGGACGATCCCGCCGTTTCAACTCCTCGCCATGACGTTTGCAATCGGTGCGCTTGCGAGCATGGCAGGCTGGATCGCGCGGCCTTCTGCGATCGTCGCCCTGCGCCAGCGGCCGGTGGTATGGCTCGTCGGCATCGGCGGGTTGTTCGGCTATCACGCGCTCTACTTTCTGGCGCTGCGCCTTGCGCCGCCGGCGGAAGCCGGCCTTCTGAACTATCTATGGCCGCTTCTCATCGTGCTGATGTCGGCGTGGCTGCCGGGCGAACGGCTCGCGCTCCATCACGTGGCCGGCGCCCTTCTCGGATTCGCGGGTGTCGTGATGTTGTTCGATGGCGATCTCAGCGGCGCATTGGAGGGTCGCTATGCGCCGGGCTTTATCGTCGCGCTTGGGGCAGCGTTCGTCTGGGCCGCCTATTCGGTGCTGTCGCGTAAATTTGGCCAGGTGCCGACCGATGCCGTCACCGGCTTCTGTGCGGTGACGGCGGTGCTGGCCGCACTCACGCATATCGTCATTGAGAAAACAGTAATGCCGGAGACGGCCACGCAGTGGCTGGCGATTCTTGCGTTAGGTCTCGGCCCGGTCGGCCTTGCTTTCTATGCCTGGGATATCGGCATGAAGCGCGGCGACATCCGTCTTCTCGGTGCGGCGTCTTATGCAACACCGTTGCTGTCGACGCTGCTGTTGGTCGTCGTAGGCTATGCCAAGCCGACCTCATCGCTCGGCCTTGCTGCGCTGCTGATTGCGGGTGGCGGCCTTCTTGCAGCGAAGGATGCGCTCTGGAAGAAGCCCTCGCCGCGAGGCTGAGCGGCGAGGGCTTCAGATTCCTGCGTACCTTATTTCGTAAGCGGCGGCGTGCTCTGTGGCGGGCGCCGCGCCTTGGTCGCCTGCTCGAAAGCATAGGCGTATTTGATCAACAGCGGTTCGGTGAACGGCCGCCCGATCATGTCGAGACCGATCGGCACCCCGATTGGCGCGTTCTGGCCGGGCTTGGAAAATCCCATCGGCACCGTGATCGCCGGAAATCCGGTCAGTGCCGCGAGAATGCCGGTGCGGTCGGCCTGATTGGTCTCGGTGATGGGAACGACAAGGCGCATCTGCTCAGGATAGATCACAGCGTCGAGTTCGTTCTTCGCCATGTGGTTGAGCAGGCGATCACGCAGATCGTCGAGCTTCGCAAGGCGCGCGAGATAATCCTTCTCCTGCCCGGGATTTTCGATCGCGTTGCTTGCGGTGAGAAATTTCTCCAGCGTCTGCTTGTCGTATTGGCCGGAAGCGATCAGATCGGTAAGGCTCTTCACCGGCGCGCGATCGCCGAGGGAGGCGAGGTAGGCATTGAAGAGCGGTTTGAACTCCCATTTCTGGACGTCGTAATCGCGGTTGAAGGTACCGGCATCGAAGAACGAATCGTCGATCTCCACGACCGTTGCGCCGGCAGCCTTGAAGGCCTCGACCGCCTTGTCAAAAGCAGCCGTCACCTCGGCATGGATCGGCTCCTTGCCGACGAAGGATTTCAGCACGCCGATGCGCGCGCCTTTCAGTCCGGCGGCGTTGAGGGCTTCCGTATAAGAGGAAGGGATATGGCCGATGGCTCGCGCCGTGACAGGATCAGCCGGATCGTAGCCAACAAGTACGTCGAGCATCGCAGCGACATCGGAAACCGAGCGCGCGATCGGGCCGACGACATCCTGCGTGCTGGAGACCGGAATGACATGCGCGCGGCTGACAAGGCCTTTCGTGGTCCGGAATCCGACAAGACTGTTGGCGGACGAAGGCGAGCGGATCGAGTTCACCGTATCGGTGCCAAGGCCGACGGCCGCGAAGTTCGCTGCCACGGCCGCGCCGGTGCCGCCGCTCGAGCCACCCGGCGTGCGCGTCAAATCATAAGGGTTCAGCGTCTGGCCGCCGAGCGAACTCACCGTCGTGCCGGATAACGCGAATTCATGCAGATTGGTCTTCATGAGGATGATCGCGCCTGCAGCGCGCAGCCTGCTGGTGACCGCGCTTTCCTGCGACGGAATGGTGTCCTTGAACAGAAGGTTGCCGCCGGTCGTCGGCAAATCCGTGGTGTTGTAGTTGTCTTTCACCGCCACCGGGATGCAGGCCAAGGGCGCGAGCTTGCCGGTCTTTGCAAACTCCTCGTCCTGCTTTGCGGCGATATCCCGCGCTTTCGGATTGATGGTGATGACGGCGTTGAGCGCCGGACCTTTCTTGTTATAGGCTTCGATCCGCGCCAGATACTGATCGACAATCGCCGCGCAGGTGGTCTCCTTGGTCTGGATGGCGTTATGGATCGATGCAATCGACGCTTCCTCGATCGTGAATGGAGCGCCTGCTGCGCTCCCGCAACCCAAGGCCATGATGGACAAGACAGCCAATCCTTTTTTCATTGGTTCTCCTCACATGGTGCGACGTATTTGAAACGCGGTACATCCCCAGCCTGCGGTGGAGTGTCCACGTCAAAAGTCTGCATGCCGTGTGAAGTGTGTGGCAAGGCGGTTGTCGGAAAGCGCGAACGTCACACGCGATTGTGAGTGAAATCGCGTTGCAGCACCAAATTTTTCTCAAGGCACCCTTGCTCACAAGACATGGCAAGCGGAAAGATTGGTACCTTGGTCCGCCCAAATGGGATGCGCGATTAAGTCGTAATACGAGATAAATTTTAGAGACTGGTGTGCAGGAAGTGCGTCAGAGTCAGGCGAGCGGATCGAAATCCGGTGTGGCTAACTCAAAACCGTTGAACGTAAATCCCGGCGCGACCACGCAACCGACCAGCGTCCACTTCCCGAGCGGCCGCGCCGCCTGCCATGCACCTGCCGGCACGATGGCTTGCGGCATTTCGCCTGCCGCAAGGTCCGCACCCAGCAGGATGTCGCGGCGGGTGCCGTTCTCGACAATGCCGAGCGTCAACGGGTCGCCCGCGTAATAGTGCCAGCTCTCGACCGCATCGACACGGTGCCAGTGCGAATGTTCGCCTTCGGCCAGCAGAAAGTAGATCGCAGTAGATAAAGCGCGCCCGTTCGCATCGGTGCGGGCGTCGCGAAAGGTCTCGCAGAAATGCCCGCCTTCCGGGTGCGGCGTCAGGCCGAGACGGGCAATCACCTCGGCCGCCGTGAGCGATGCGCCGCTCATCAGGCGCGGTTCTTGCGCTCGCGGATTTCGCCAAACACCTCTGCCGGCGTCTTGCCGTTCATGCCGAGCGCGGCGGCAACGGCAGGCACGTCGGCACGCAGGAACACGTTGGCTTCCTTCTCGTCGCGCATCAGTGAGGGAATGGTGAGCTTGCCTTCCGCCCGCAGTTTCGTCACTTCCTCGGCGCGCTTCTTCAGTGCCGGATTGTTCGGCTCGATGCCCAGCGCGAATTTGACGTTCGAGGCGGTGTATTCGTGGCCGCAATAGACACGGGTGTCGTTCGGCAGCGCGCGCAGTTTCAGGAGCGACTCCCACATCATCGGATAGGTGCCTTCAATGACGCGCCCACAGCCGATCGAGAAGATGACGTCGGCGCAGAACAGCGCATGCGCGTCGTCGAACATGTAGCTGATGTGATCGAGCGTATGGCCGGGCGTCTCGAACACCCGCGCGACGAGATTGCCGACCTTGACGGTGTCGCCCTCCTTGACGTGAACATCGAGCCCGTCGATCCGCACACCCTTCTCGTAGGGGCCGACGACGCGGCATTTGTACTTCGCCTTCAGCTCGGCGATGCCGTCGGTATGATCGGCGTGATGATGGGTGATGAGAAGGTCCGTCAGCCGCCAGCCTTCGCGCTCCAGCGCGGCGATGATCGGCTTCGCGTCCGGCGCGTCGATGGCCGCCGTCGCCTTGGTCACGGGGTCGTGGATGAGATAGCCGATATTGTCGCTGAGGCACGGGAAAACACGGATTTCAGCAGCCATGGTCGCTCCACTTTGTCGAGAATGCTCGCTGTTTAGCATGTCCATGCGACAGGGTTAAACCCCGCGCCGCGACAGCGATGCCTTATGCAGACGCTGCGTGCGTGGTAAAAGGCCCCATGACCGTCGACGTCATCGATCTTCGTGGCTTCTATTCCCAGCGTATCGGCACAGTTGTGCGGCGTATGATCTGGCGCGGCATTCAGAACCACTGGCCGGACGCGCCCGGGCAGCGCGTGCTTGGTTTCGGCTATCCGACGCCGTATCTCGGCTTGTTCCGCGATAGCTGCGAGCGCTGTCTTGCATTCATGCCGGCGACGCAGGGCGTGCTGAAATGGCCGACCGCGCGGCCAACGCTCTCCACGCTCGTCGATGAACTGTCATTGCCCCTGCCGGATGCGGCGCTCGATCGCATCCTGCTCGTGCATGCGCTCGAGATGTCGGACGATCCGGAAAATTTCATGCGTGAGATCTGGCGCGTGCTCGCGCCGTCAGGCCGGTTGATGGTCGTGGTGCCCAATCGTCGCGGGGTCTGGGCGCGCGGCGACAACACGCCGTTCGGCCACGGTCAGCCTTATTCGCGCACGCAGCTGATTCAGCTTTTGCGGCAGACGTGGTTCACGCCGGTGGCGTGGAGCGAGGCGCTGTTCATGCCGCCGGTCGATAAGGGCTGGATGCTGCGCTCGGCCCCTGCCTGGGAGAAAGTGGGATCGGCGCTGTCGTCGCCGTTCCCGGGCGTATTGCTCGTTGAGGCGACGAAGCAGGTCTATCGCGGCCTGCCGGCGAAGCGCGAACGGCCACGCCTCATTCCGGCGCTCGAACCTGCGCTGGTGCCAAGGCCGCTGCAGCGGCAGGACCCCTGATCACCAGCCGGGCGATATTACGTGAGGCTTACTCGCCTGCGAGATCGCCGCTCTCCTGCGGCACGGCAGCCGTCTGTCCTTCAGGACGCGGTGTGCGGGGACGGCGGCGGCGATGGGCGAAACGCTCGCCCTGCGGCGCTCCGCCACCCTCGAACGGGGCTGCAGGCTGCGGTGCACCGCCGGTGATGAAGGAGGGCAGTCCGGACGCGCCGCTATCCTGCGGTTGCGTCTGCTGCTGGCGGGTGTTCTCGCGCGGTTCGCGATATTCACGCGGCTGCTCACGCTGTTGCGGGTAGGGCTGCGACTGCTCGCGCTGGGTGAACTGCTGCGGCTGCGGGGCGAAGCCCGGCTCGGCGCCGAAGTTCGAGTAGTTATCTTCTTCGCTGAAATCCTCGCTGGATTCGCCCTCGGCGCGCGGAGGCTGCTGCTGTTGCGGCTGGCTCTGGCGGAGCTGTTCCTGCGCGGCCGCGATCAGGCGGAAGTAATGTTCGGCGTGCTGGTAGTAGTTTTCCGCTGCAACCGGGTCGCCGGAGGAACGGGCATCGCGCGCAAGCTGGACGTATTTCTCGGCGATGTGGGAGGCGGTACCGCGGATCTTGATGTCAGGACCGTTGGACTCGAACACCCGGGTCATCGGATTCTGGCCGCGCCGGTTGTTGCCGTGATTGCCGCCGCTACGACCGCGCATGCGCTTGTTGTTGTTCTGACCGTTCCTCATGTCGTGCCTTTTACCGATCCTCGATAGTGTTGATCGAATTGGAGCCATTAATCGAAGTGAGTTCTTCTGCGTTTCGTCCCGTTCCGGTAGCGGTGCGCCGTCGCGTCAATTGCAGAGTGCAGGTTTTCATCCTGCGTCCGTCGCGTTCAACGGCACACCGTTTGTGCGCCATACCTCTCAATGCCCTGACGCGCCGCCAGGGTGGATGACCTCGAATGGCGATTGACCCCAATTCCCGCCCGGAACGCAGAACGGGCAGGCGCCGATGTCATGTTTGAATGTTCAAGCGCACAGCTTTCATTGGCTGGAAGCGGGCAGCGCGGCTCGTCGTCCTTCGCGCCCAAGACAATCAGCGACAATCCGCTTTCGGAACCCCTGTCGGCGGTCCTCTTTCCCTTGAGGACGCTGGCCCCTCTATCCGCTTGACGGAACCGAGGGCCTGACCGATGTGCCTGAAACCTAATCGCTCCGGGGCCAATCGCCAAGGGTTTTTTGCTGATTTTTTCGTGGCTCAGGCCTCAAAAAGTCAGGTTTTTCGGGCTGTCACGACCCGCGGGACGCCGCCCAGATCGGCCTTTGCGGGGGCGGGCACGGCAAGTCCTGCTTCGGCCATCAGGGTCGCCACGCCGTGCGCCTGGCGCTGCCCGATCTCGACCGCAGCAATTCCGCTTGGTGCCAGCAACGCAAAAGCGAGAGGAGCGATCGTCCGATAGGCGGTGAGCCCGTCAGCGCCGCCGTCGAGTGCGAGGCGCGGATCGTGCGCGCGCACTTCGAGATCGAGATGGTCGATGTCGGCCGTCGGAATGTAGGGCGGGTTGGAGACGACGATGTCGAACGGCCCGCGCAGCGCGCCCGCATAATCGCAGGCGACAAAGGTCGCGCGTGAGGCGAGGCCAAGCGTCGCAGCGTTATCCGCCGCAGTCGCGATTGCCGCGGGATTGATGTCGGTGCCGATGCCGGTCGTATTCGGTAATTCCGAGAGCAGCGCGAGGAGGATCGCACCCGAGCCAGTGCCGATATCGAGGATGCGGAGTGGCGCAGCCGTGCGGCCTTCGCGTTTCAGGATGTCGAGCACGGCCTCGATTAGCGTCTCGGTGTCCGGGCGCGGCACCAGCGTTGCCGGTGAGAGTGCGAAGGTAAGGCCCCAGAATTCCCGGCGGCCGAGAATGCGCGCAACAGGCTCGCCCGCAATACGACGTCGTATGACATCCTCGAGCCGTTGTGCCTCGCTCGTATCGAGCCTGCGCGTGGCCGCTGTGATCAGCCCGGTGAGATCGAGCTGCAGCACGTCGCCAAGAAGAAGCCGTGCATCGAGTTCGGGTGATTCGATCTTAGCTTTGCGCAGCTGGGTAGCAATGGCGCGCCGCGCTTCGTCGAGGGTGTGCCCGGCGAGGTTCACGCCGAGGTCTCGGTGGCGAGCAGTGCCGCCTGATGCTCGGTTGTCAGCGCGTCGATCAGTTCGTTGAGCGCTTCGCCTGCGATCACCTGCGGCAGCTTGTAGAGCGTGAGATTGATGCGGTGGTCGGTGACGCGGCCTTGCGGGAAGTTGTAAGTGCGCACGCGCTCGGAGCGGTCGCCGGAGCCGACCTGTCCGCGCCGGTCGGCGGAGCGCTCGGATGCGGCGCGCTGGCGTTCGGCGTCGAGAATGCGCGAGCGCAGGATGTTCATCGCCGAGGCGCGGTTCTTATGCTGTGAGCGGCTGTCCTGCATCATGACGACGATGCCGGTCGGAATATGCGTAATGCGGATCGCGGATTCAGTCTTGTTGACGTGCTGACCACCTGCGCCCTGCGCGCGCATGGTTTCGATCCGCAGATCGGTATCCTTGATGTCGATATCAATCTCTTCGGCTTCGGGCAGCACCGCCACCGTCGCGGCGGAGGTGTGGATGCGGCCGGAGGCTTCGGTGTCGGGCACGCGTTGCACGCGATGCACACCGGATTCGAATTTCAGTTTCGCGAACGCGCCGCGGCCCTGTACCTGGGCAACAATCTCCTTGTAGCCGCCGACGGTGCCTTCGCTCGCGGAGATCACCTCAACCTTCCAGCCCTGCAGCGCGGCGAAGCGCTCGTACATGCGGAACAGGTCGCCCGCGAACAGCGAGGCTTCGTCACCGCCGGTGCCGGCGCGGACTTCGAGTACGACGTTGCGCTCGTCCATCGCGTCCTTCGGCAGAAGGGCGATGCGAATCTGCTGCTCGAGATTTTCCTGCCGCTCCTGCAGCACGGGCCGCTCGCTCTCGGCCATCGCCCGCATCTCTGCGTCGGTCGTGGGATCGTCGATCATGGCGTCGAGATCGGAGAGCTCTGATGCGCCGGCGCGATAGGCCTTCACGGCATCGACCACCGGCGTGAGTTCGGCAAGCTCACGTGTCGCGCGCACGTAAGCCTCGGCATTAAGTTGGCCGAGCAGCTCCGCTTCGAGGGCGGCGTGGCGGGCAAGCAGAATGTCGAGTTTGGCGTCGGGAAGCATTGGGTCGTCTCACGAAAGCAGGAGGGCGGTGCAGGCGGGGCAGGTGCCTTCCTACAACGGCAGACCTTCGGCTTCGGCAAAAGCGGTGAGCCGCTCGCGGATCGGAACACGGTCATAGGGCGTATCGAGCCACTGCGCCATCGCGGCCTCGGCCTTGGCGGCGTCGAGATCGAGGATCAGCGCCTTGACGGGGCCATGAGCGGTGGCGTTCACCGACATCGAACGATAGCCGAGCGCGATCAGCGCCATCGCGCCGAGCGGCTGCGACGCCATCTCGCCGCACAGCGAGACGGACTTTCCGGCTTCCTTGCCCTTGCGCGCGATGTGGCGAAGCGCCCGCAGGATTGGCGCCGACATGGTGTCGAAGCGGTCGGTAACGCGCGCATTGCCGCGATCGACCGCATACAGGAACTGGAACAGATCGTTGGAGCCGACCGAGACGAAATCGACGCGCTCAAACAGGTCATCGAGCTGATAGAGCAACGCCGGAACCTCGATCATGGTGCCGACGTCGATGCGCTCGGGCAGCGTGTGGCCATGCTGGCGCAGATAAGTGAGTTCGCGCTCGACCATGGTCTTGGCCTGATCGAACTCGCGCACCACCGTGACCATCGGAAACATAATGCGCAGCGAGCGTCCCGCCGCCGCGCGGAGCAGCGCACGGATCTGGCCGCGCAACAGGCCGGGACGGTCGAGGCCGAGCCGGATCGCACGCCAGCCGAGCGCTGGATTCTCCTCGACGATCGTGTCCATGTAGGGCAGCGCCTTGTCGCCGCCGATGTCGAGCGTACGGAACGTTACCGGCTTGCCGCCGGCGGCGTCGAGCACGGTACGATAGAGCGCAAGCTGCTCGCTGGTGCGCGGCAGGCTCGTGCTCACCATGAACTGCAGTTCGGTGCGAAACAGGCCGATACCGGCCGCGCCTGCGTCTTCGATGTGTGGCAGGTCGATGACGAGGCCGGCGTTGAGCATGAGCTCGACCGGCTGGCCGTCACGGGTCACGCACGGCTTGTTGCGAAGTTCGCGATACTGCTCCTGCCGGCGGGCGCGGAAGCGCACACGCTCGGCATAGGCTGCCTGAATTTCCTGCGAGGGTCGCACATAGATCGAACCCGAGGTGCCATCGACGATGATGGCATCGCCCGGGTCGGCAACGCCGGGAGCGTTGGCAACCTCGCCGACCGCGGGAATGCCGAGCGCGCGCGCCACGATCGAAACATGAGAGTTGGCGGTGCCTTCCTCGAGCACGAGGCCGCGCAATTTGTTGCGGTCGTAGTCGAGGAGTGCCGCCGGCCCCATCGAGCGGGCGACCAGAATGGCGTTGTCGGGCAGTTGCTCGCGTGACGGCGCGTGGTCGCGCCCGACGAGCTCGCGCATCAGGCGATGGCCGAGATCTTCGAGATCGTGCAGACGGTCGCGCAGATAAGGGTCGGTCGAGCGCAGCATGCGCGCGCGGGTGTCGGACTGGACGCGCTCGACGGCAGCTTCGGCGGTAAGGCCGGTCGCGACCGCCTCGCGCAGCCGGTGTTGCCAGCCTTGGTCGTTCGCGAACATGCGATAGGCTTCGAGCACGTCGCGATGGTCGCCGCCCTCGGCAACGTCACCGCGTTCCAGCATGCTGTCGAGGTCGGCGCGCAGCTTGGTGACGGCCATGTCGAGCCGCTTCACTTCGCGGGCGACGTCCTCGGCGATATAGTTGGTGATGACGACGCGCGGCTCGTGCAGCACGACATGGCCGAGCGCGATGCCGTCGGAGAGAATGGTGCCGGACTTGTGAACGGCGATGCGGGCGGCGGGCTCGGCACCGGGCTCGGCGAGTGAGGACAATTCGCCCGACGCGATCATTTCCGCGAGCACCATCGCGGTGGTCTGCAGCGCCTCGACCTCCTCCTCGACATAGGTGCGCCGCGCGCGGTTCTGCACCACCAGCACGCCAAGCGTGTTGCCCGCGCGCAGGATCGGCACGCCGAGGAAGGAGTGATAGATTTCTTCGCCGGTCTCTGGACGATACGAGTAAGCCGGATGGCTCTGCGCGTCGGAGAGGTTCAGCGGCTGGGCCTCGCTTGCGACGAGGCCGACGAGGCCTTCATGCGCATCGAGCACCGTCTTGTGGACGGCGTCCTTGTTGAGGCCTTCGGTGGCGTAGAGTTCGAGCGTGTTGTCGACGCGCAGCACATAGGTCGAGCAGACCTCCGCCACCATGTTGGCAGCGATCAGCACCACGATCTTGTCGAGGCGGTCCTGTGCGCTGACCTGCTCGGCCATCACTTCGCGCAGCCGCCTTAACAAGACGCGGGGGCCTCCCAGCGCGCTGCGCATCCGCTCGATCCTCGCTTCTCAATGGCTTGGGGGCGTTTCCACCCACCCTTACAGGCTATAGCGAATCGCCCCTCCCTTTGCCAAGCAAAAGGCCTGCCATGTCGGGGGTATGGAAGGGTTATAAGGGCAGGGCGAGCGCCACGTAGCTTGGCAACTGGGGCAGCAGGGTGCGCAGCCCGCCCCAGATGATCTGAATGCCGATGCAGAACAGAAGAAACGCGGACAACCGCATCATCACATTGGTGCCGCGCTCGCCGAGCACGGTGACGATGTTTCCTGCAAAGCGATAACAGACATAGATCGTCGCCGCGATCGCGGCGAGTCCGGTCGCGGCCCCGCCGCCCAATGCCGCGAGTTGGGCAAGGTCGACCGCGGACGATGGCCGCTGGCTGCCCAGCGTGATTGCGACCGAGATCGAGCCGGGACCGACCGTGAGCGGCATGGTGAGCGGGTAGAAGGCGTCGACCTCTTTTTCCCGTGGGGCGGGCTGGTCGCGGCCCTCGAGATCGTCGCCCTGATGCAGAAGCCTCCAGCCCAGCGCTGCGACCACGAGGCCGCCAGCGATGCGCAGGACCGGCAGCGTGATGCCGAAGAACACCAGTACATGCGAGCCGATGAACAGCGAGCACAGCAGCAGGACGAAGCTGTTGATCGCGACGCCGCGCGCGAGCGAGGGTAGGCGCGCTTTCGGGGTGCGGTTGGTCAGACGCAGGAAGATCGGCGCGCCGCCGACCGGGTTGATCACGGGAAAGAGCGCCGCATAAACCAGCAGGAACGCATTCACGATCTCTGCAATGTTGTTCACGCTGGGCGCGCCTTGATTCTCGCCAAATCCGGTTTCCCGGAGTCTGGCCCGGTCAGGTCTTGGCGTCGAGTCCGTAAAGAGTATGCAACGTGCGGACCGCAAGCTCGGTATAGGCGGCGTCGATCAGGATCGAGAACTTGATTTCCGAGGTCGTGATCGCGCGGATATTGATGTTCCGCTCCGACAGCGCCGCGAAGGCGCGCGCGGCGACGCCCGCATGGCTGCGCATGCCGACGCCGATCGCAGAAATCTTGGCGACGTCGGTTGCGCTGTCGATCCGCTCGTAGCCGATCTTGTCCTTGGCCTTCGCGATCACGTCCTGGGCGCGGGTGAACTCGGATGCCGGGACCGTGAAGGTGAGGTCGGTGTAGCGGCCGTCCTCGGAGACGTTCTGCACGATCATGTCGACGTTGATGTTGGCGTCGGCGAGCGGGCCGAAGATCGAGGCTGCGACGCCTGGCTTGTCTTCGATGCGGCGCACGGAAATCTGCGCTTCGTCCTTGGAGAAGGCGATGCCGGTGACGACTTGGCTTTCCACGATTTCCTCCTCGCTGCAGATCAGCGTTCCCGGCGGCGTGCCGTGCGGGTCGATATCTTCCGGTTTGACAAAACTGGAGCGGACAAACACCGGCACGTTGTGCACGAGGCCGAGCTCGACCGAGCGGACCTGCAACACCTTCGCGCCCTGCGAGGCCATCTCCAGCATTTCCTCAAAGGCAACCTTGTCGAGACGTTTTGCCTTCGGCACAACGCGCGGATCGGTCGTGTAGACGCCGTCGACGTCGGTATAGATATCGCAGCGCTCGGCACGGATCGCCGCAGCGATGGCAACTGCGGAGGTATCCGAGCCGCCACGGCCGAGCGTGGTGATGCGCCCTGTTTCCTGATGCAGGCCCTGGAAGCCCGCAACGACCGCGACTTCCTTGCTGGCTTCGAAGCGGCGGATGAGTTCGCTGCCGTCGATGCCCTCGATCCGGGCAGAGGCGTGGGCGTCGTCGGTGAGGATTGGAATCTGCCAGCCCTGCCAGGAGCGGGCCTGGATACCGAGCGCCTGCAGCGCGATCGCAAGCAGTCCCGAGGTCACTTGCTCGCCAGAAGCGACAATCGCGTCGTATTCGCGGGCGTCATGAAGGGACGAGGCTTCCTTCGCCCAGCCGACAAGCTCGTTGGTCTTGCCCGACATGGCGGAAACGACGACGGCAACGTCGTGGCCGGCATCGACCTCGCGTTTGACATGACGCGCGACGTTCTGGATACGCTCGATATTGGCGACGGAGGTGCCGCCGAACTTCATGACAAGGCGGCCCATGGAGTGGCGCGGTCCTGTTGCTGGTTCAGGGTGGAGAGCGGTTCCGCTCAAAACCGCAGCGCCGCTCCGAAAACGCGGCTATACATAGCTGCGCCGCCGGGGGCAAGCCATGAGTTCCGCAAGCCGGACAAAGGGACACGATGGGCCGTTATGTGGACGAGATTTTGCAGCCCGGCGAGCGGCTTCGCTACTCGACGACCGTCCACGGCATCGTCTATGCGCCGGGGTTTTTCTGCCTCGCGCTGGCGGCGGCCGCGCTCGCCGGGGCGTGGGCGACGCTCGACGGCGCCTGGGTCGCGATCCTGATCGCGGTTGCGGCGGTCTGCGCGGCAATCGGGCTGTTCTGGCTCGCGGGTGCGTGGTTCCGCCGCTGGACCACGGAAACCGATGTCACCAGCCTGCGCGTCGTCCACAAGGAAGGTTTCATCAAGCGCAACACCTTTGAGATGAGCCTTGATAAGGTCGAGAGCGTTGATGTCGACCAGAGTATTCTGGGCCGGGTTCTCGGCTTCGGCGATGTCACGGTCAAAGGGGTGGGCGAGGGACACAAGAGAATGAAGATGATCGCCGCGCCGCTGCAATTCCGTAATCACATCACCGCGCACTGACAGCGAGCCAAAACCGTGACCGCGCCTATAACCGATACCTCTGCCCAGACCTCGTCTCCGAGCGTCGATCCCGCCGAGATCGCCCGCTTCTCGAAGCTGTCTTCCGACTGGTGGGACCCGAACGGCCGGATGAAGCCGCTGCACCGGATCAATCCGTTGCGGCTGGCCTATATCCGCGACGCTGCCTGCCGCAAATTCGGCCGCAACCCGAAAAGTCTCACCTGCCTGTCCGGGTTGCGGGTGCTCGATATCGGTTGTGGTGCGGGGCTGCTCTGCGAGCCGCTGGCGCGCCTCGGCGCGGAGGTGGTCGGCATCGATCCCTCCGAAACCAACATCGCGGTGGCGAAGCTGCATGCCGAACGCGGCCATCTCAGCATCGATTACCGGGCGACCACGGTCGAGGCCATCGACATGCGCGAGCGCTTCGATATCGTGCTTGCGATGGAAGTCGTCGAGCACGTCAACGATGTCGGCGCATTTCTGGCGCGCTGCGCGAGTGCGATGAAGCCGTCCGGGTTGATGACCGTCTCGACGCTCAATCGCACCTGGAAAAGTTTTGCGCTCGCCATCGTCGGCGCGGAATATGTGCTGCGCTGGCTGCCGCGCGGCACCCATAGCTGGGACAAGTTCGTCACGCCCGAAGAACTTTCCAACTATCTCGAAGCAAGCAAGCTCGGCGTCACCGAACAGACCGGCGTCGTCTACAACCCGCTAGCGGATCGCTGGAGCCTGTCGTCCGACATGGACGTCAACTACATGCTGGTCGCCGAGGCGCTGTAGCTGCCGGATGCAGGCGTGCCTTGCATGTCGGAGACTTGACCGGCACTCCCTTCCATGAGCCTCTGCGGCGGCGATTTTCCTGCAGCGCGAGCGCTCGATGACCGATCTGACATCGCTCTGGATTCCGCTGACGTTGGTCGGCTCCGTCGGTCAGGTTGCGCGCAATGCCATGCAGCGCGGCCTCACCGGGCCGCTCGGCACGCTCGGCGCCACGCATATCCGCTTTCTGTTCGGCTTTCCGTTCGCGGCGCTGTTTCTGCTGACGATACTTTTGGTCACCGGAGATCGCATCGGCTGGCCTGCGCCGGGATTTCTGCCGTGGCTGCTCGTCGGTAGTCTGACACAGATCGCAGGCACGGCCTTGATGCTCGCGGCGATGAACGAGCACTCCTTCGTCGTCACCACCGCCTATCTCAAGACCGAGCCGCTGCAGACGGCGGCGTTCGGCTTCGTCTTTCTGGCCGACCATCTGACCGTCATGAAGGTTGCCGGCATTATGATCGCGACCGTCGGTGTAATGCTGACGGCGCTGCAGCCCGGCGTGCGCGGCTTTGGCCGGCTGCGCCCGATACTGTTCGGGCTCGGCGCGGCGGCGTTTATGGCGCTATCCTCGGTCGGCTATCGCGGCGCGATCCTCAATGTCGAAGGTGTCTCGTTCGTAACGGCTGCTGGCTTTACGCTGACGTGCGCGCTTCTCCTGCAATCCATCGTGCTCTCGGCCTATCTGGTGGCACGCAAGCCCGGCGTGATGACTACGATTCTCGGCCTGTGGAAGCCATCGCTGTTCGCGGGCTTCACCGGCGCGTTCAGTTCGTTCTTCCTGTTTCTCGCGTTCGCGCTGACGCCGGTCGCGAATGTGCGCACGCTCAATCTCGTCGAGGTGCTGATCGCGCAAGGGGCTGCGCATTACGGCATGAAGCAGCGGATCACCGCGCGCGAGGCCGCCGGCATCGTGCTGATCCTGTTCGGGGTCGGGCTGCTGCTTCTGGGCTAACGAAAGAATCGCGGCGAAACGTGCGCTTGAAGTTTAGACGCGGTTGTTGGTGAAGCGCTTTTAATTCCGCTCGCCCGGCAGGAGTGGCAGCGGCATCACCTCGACGCCTTCCTCGAGCAGCGAGTGGGCTTCCTCGGCGGTGGCCTGTCCGTAGATCGCGCGATGCTCGGAATCGCCATAGTGAATCTTGCGCGCCTCGTTCGGAAATTTCCGCCCGACATTCTCGGCATTCTTCTCGACATGCTCGCGCAGTTCACGCAACTTTGCGGCGAGTTCGCGTTCTTGCGGGGCCATCATCAGCGTCGGCGTGGAGGTCTCGCTCGCCTTTACCTCGGGCTCGCTTGTCTTGTCCTTGGCCGCAAGGCGCGGTGCCATGATCGCCTTCTCCACCTTGGCGGAGTCGCAGGCCGGGCAGGTCACAAGGCGGCGCTTGCGCTGGCTCTCATAGGTGGCGGAGCTTTGAAACCAGCTTTCAAAGCTGTGGCCACACTCGCAGCGGAGCGCATAGCGGATCATGCCGAGCCCCTCACAGCGTGCAGGTGGCCCGGCTGGCGGCGGGTGTCGCGGATGCTGAAGCGGCGGCCATGCTGCAGCGACGGAATGCTTTTACGGACGGCCTCGACCCGCGCGGGATCGATCTCGGCCATGATGACGCCGAGGTCGGTGCCGCCTTCGGCGATGATCGTGCCCCACGGATCGACGATCAGCGAGTGGCCGAAGGTCTCGCGCTTGTTCTGATGCAGGCCGCCCTGCGCGGCTGCGAAGATGTAGCAGCCGTTCTCGATTGCGCGGGCGCGCAGCAGCGTGTGCCAGTGCGCCTCGCCAGTGCGCCGGGTGAAGGCGGCGGGTGCTGCGATAAATGACGCGCCGGCTTCGGCAAGCGCGCGGAACAGTGAGGGGAAACGCAGGTCGTAGCAGATCGTGAGGCCGAGTGTGCCCCACGGCAGATCGGCAAGCACCGCAGTTTCGCCCGGCTGGTAGTTCGCGGATTCGCGATAGCTCTCGCCGTTCTCAAGATCGATGTCGAACATGTGGATCTTGTCGTAGCTCGCGAGGATGTCGCCGTCCGGCCCGATCAGGAACGAGCGGTTGGCGGCGCGCTCAGGCGAAGCCTTCAGCGCCAATGAGCCGATATGCAGATGTACCTTCAGTTCCGCCGCGAGCGCGCGATAGGCCGCAAGCGAAGCGTCGTCGGCCTCCGACGCCAGCAGTTCGAACAGCGCCTTGCGGTTCTCCTGCATGACGTTGGTGACTTCGGGCGTCTGAATGTACTGCGCGCCTTGCGCCGCCGCCTCGCGGATCAGCCGCGTTGCCTCGACAAGGTTGTCGGCAGGCATGAGCCCGCTGCGGAGCTGGACGAGCGCCGCCTTGAAGGGGGCGGGAGCGGTGGTCATGTCGGTTCTTTCTGTCCGTTCAGCAGGGGATCCAGCCTGCCTGCGCGCTCGAGCGCGTAGAGGTCGTCGCAGCCGCCGACATGGAAGCCGTCGATGAAGATCTGCGGAAAGGTCATGCCGCCATTGGCGCGGGCCAGCATCTCCTGACGGAAATCCGGATTCTTGCTCGCGTCAAATTCGGTGAACGCGACCTGCTTTTGCGCGAGCAGCGATTTCGCTGCCGAGCAGTAGCCGCAGCCGGGCCTTGTGTAGATTTCGACAGCCGCCGACATCGTGCCTTCCATCGTGAAAAAGTGTGGCTGATTATATGGGAGGCCGGAACGGCTCCACAACCCGCGCGAACACCAGCACGTCGACGGAAGCGGCCTTGGCGCGCAGCAGCGCGCGGGTACAGGCCTGTGTGGTCGCACCCGAGGTCAGCACATCGTCGATGAGGATGAAGCGCCGCCCTTTGACTGCGGCCCGTTGATCTGCCTCGACCGCGAACGCGCCCTGCACGTTGCGGGCGCGCTCGGCCCGCGACAGCCCGACCTGTTGGGGAGTGGGACGGATGCGGCGCAGAAGGTCGGTCTCGACCGCAATGCCAGTCACGCGGCTGATGACGGCAGCGAGCGCCGCCGACTGGTTGTAGCGCCGCGCCCAGCCGCGCTTCCAGTGCAGCGGCACCGGGATCAACGCGTCCGCTTCCGCGAAGAGCTCAGTGCCGGCGCGCGTCATCCAGCGGCCCATGGTCGGCGCCAGATCGGTGCGATCCTCGTACTTCAGCGCGTGAACGAGCGTTTTGGCGACTTCGTCGTAGCGCACCGCCGCCCGCGCGCGATGATAGGCCGGCGGTGCCGCGATCGCCTCCATCGACAGTACGCCGGGGCCGGGATCGTAGACGAAGGGAATGCCGAGCCGGGCGCAGTAGGGCGGGGCGATAAACGACAGTTTCGACCAGCAGGCGGGGCACAGCCCTTCGCCCGCCACCGGCTCGCGACAGGCGAGGCACTGGGTCGGCAGCGCGACGTCGAGGGCGAGGCGGGCCGTGTGTTGCCCGGCTTTGCAGCACGCAGCCCTAACGTTGCGGAGGGTGGCGTGCAGATGCACCCGAATCCTCGGCAGCGGCAAAGGTTGCGTCGGCACAGGCTGCATCGCCATGGAACGACCCTAGCCCTGCACCGGGTCGTGCTCAAGGCATTCGCGTGGCGCGATTGAACGGCAGCGGGCTTGGGCGTAACAAGCGGCCATGACGACACCCCCCACCCCGCCGATCGTGTTCGACCTTGCATTGCTGCGCCAGCGCCAGACGCGGGCGGCGCGTGCCGGGGCGGAGACATTTCTTCTCGACCGGGTGGTCGAGGAACTCGACGAGCGGCTCCGCGCCGTGGTGCGCGAGTTTCAGAATGCCGCCGATCTCGGCTCCCCGGGTGAGAGCGCATTCGCGCGGCTTGCTGCCGTGGCTAAGCAGGCGCGGCATGTCGATTGGCCAACGGGCGAGCGCGAGGCGCTGCCGCTCACGGCAAACTCGTTCGATCTCGTTATCTCCGCGCTCGCGCTGCAGTTCGTCAACGATCTGCCGGGCGTGCTGGCGCAGGTGCGCCGGGCGTTGCAGCCTGATGGCTACTTCCTCGCTGCAACAGTGGGCGGCGACACGCTGACCGAGCTGCGGCAGAGTTTTGCGGACGCGGAAGTCGCACTCGACGGCGGGCTGTCGCCGCGCGTCATCCCGATGCTCGATCTGCGCGATGCAGGCGCGTTGCTGCAGCGCGCGGGCTTTGCGCTGCCGGTGACGGATGTCGATCGTGTCACGGTGCGATACGACAATATGTTTGCGTTGATGCGCGATCTGCGACGGATGGGCGCGACCAACATGCTGGCGATGCGCCGCCGCGCGCCGCTGCGCCGTACGACACTGATGCGTGCTGCCGAAGTCTATGCAGAGCGTTTTGCGGATGCGGATGGCCGCATCCGCGCGACGTTCGATATCGTCTGGATGGCAGGCTGGTCGCCGCATGAAAGCCAGCAGAAACCTTTGAAGCCCGGCTCAGCGAAGATGTCGCTTGAGGAAGCGGTGAAGAAGGCAAGCAAGAAATAGCACCCCAGTCTCTTCGTCATGGCCGGGCTTGTCCCGGCCATCCACGCCTTGGCTGAAAGGGAAGACGTGGATGCCCGGCATAAAGCCGGGCATGACGGTTACTGGATTGCTTCGTCGCGATGCTCCTCGCAATGACGAGTTGTTAGTTTACAGCAGCAAATCCGTCAGATGCGAGATCAGCGGAATGTCGGCGGGTGGCATCGGGTAGTCGCGCAGCTTGTTGGCACGCACCCAGGCGAGCGGCTGGCCCTCGCGGCCGCTGACGGTGCCTTCCCAACGCCGGCAGATGTAGAGCGGCATCAGGAGATGAAACGTCTCATAGGCGTGGCTCGCGAACGTGAGCGGCGCAAGGCAGGACTCGCGCACGGTGATGCCAAGCTCCTCGTTCAACTCGCGGATCAGCGCAGGCTCCGGCCGCTCGCCAGCATCGACCTTGCCGCCGGGAAACTCCCACAGCCCGGCCAGTTGCTTGCCTTCCGGGCGCTGCGCGATCAGTACGCGGTTGTCGGTGTCGACAAGCGCACAGGCGACGACGAGGGTGAGTTTCATAACGATGTTTCCCGACAACGTGACACAACTGACTTGTCATGCCCGGCCTTGTTCTGGGCATCCACGTCTTTTGAATCGTGTGATAAGGAAAGAGAAGGCGTGGATGGCCGGATCAAGCCCGGCCATGACGATGGATTGAAAGCTGCAACGATCACGACCTGTAATCGCCGTTGATTGCGACATACTCCTTGGTGAGGTCGCAGGTCAGCACGCGGTCGCGGCCCTTGCCAAGGCCGAGCGCGGCCTTGATGGTAATCTTCGGCTGCTTCATCAGCGCCGACACTTCGGCCTCGTCATAGCTGGGGTCGCGCATGCCTTTGTAGGCAACGCGCACGCCGTTGAAGAAGATCGCGAGCTTGTCACGGTCGGCCGGCTCGCCGGCCTTGCCCACCGCCATCACCACGCGGCCCCAGTTGGCGTCCTCACCGGCGATTGCGGTTTTCACCAGCGGCGAGTTCGCAATCGACATCGCGACTCTGCGAGCAGACGCCTTCGATACCGCACCCTCGACCAAGACTTCGACGAGCTTGCGTGCACCTTCGCCATCGCGGGCGACCTGTTCGGCGAGATCGGCAAGCACCTCACGAAACGCCTTGGCGAACGCCTTGAGGCGCGGGTCGGAGGCGCGGCTGATGCGCGGGGCATCCTTCGCGGCGCCGGTTGCGAATGCGAGCAGTGTGTCAGAGGTCGAGGTGTCGCCGTCGATCGTCACCGCGTTGAAGGTATCTTCGACGCCGCTTTTCAGAAGCGCCTGCAGCGCGGGTGCGGCGATCGGCGCGTCGGTGAACACGAAGGAGAGCATCGTCGCCATATCGGGTGCGATCATGCCGGCACCCTTGGCGATGCCGTTGATGGTGACGCGGGCCTTGCCGAGCTTCACGGTCTTGGTCGCGAGCTTCGGGAAGGTGTCGGTGGTCATGATCGCACGCGCGGCTTCCTCCCAGCTCTCCGGCGCCGCACGCGAGGCGAGGTCGTCGAGCACACCATTGAACTTGGTGGCGTCGAGCGGCTCGCCGATCACGCCGGTCGAGGCGAGGAAGATCTGCCCGGCGTTTGCCTTGATGGCGCGTGCGGCGATGTCGGCAGTGAGCTTTGTCGCAGCTTTGCCGGTCTTGCCGGTGAAGGCGTTGGCGTTGCCGGAATTGACGACCAGAGCGCGGGCGAGCCCACCCTTGGATGATTTGCCGCCTGCAAGCCGCTCACGGCACCAGTCGACGGCTGCGCTTGGGCATTTCGACTTGGTGAAGACACCAGCGACCGTGGTGCCCTCGTCGAACAAAGCGAGCAGCACGTCGGTGCGGCCCTTGTAGCGGATACCGGCGGCGGCGGTGGCGAGCCTCACGCCGGCAATGACCGGCAGAGTGGGAACGGATGCGGGCGCGAGAGGAGAGACGGTGGTGGACATGCGGAGCGAGCCTTCAACTTGTCCCTCTCCCCTTGTGGGAGAGGGTGCTGAGCGGCGGCGCCGCGAAGCGGGTGAGGGGTTTGTGTTTGTCACAATACCCCTCACCCGGCTCGAATGCGCTTCGCTCATTCTTGCCACCCTCTCCCACAAGGGGAGAGGGAAGAAAAGGGCAAACTCTATGAATACGCCGTCACGCAAAACGGGCGGGCAACGAAAGACGTTGTCCGCCCGTGGTGCATTTGGATTTCCTACCCTGCGGGCAGGAAGATCAGAATGTTACTTCTTCGCGGGCGCTGCCGGTGCGGCCTTCGGATCGGCGGGCTTGGCCGCATCGTCCTTCTGATCGAGTCGCTCGACCTTCGCCTCGGAGCGCAGTTTCGCGACGTAGTCGGCCTGTGCCTTGCGGATGACGAAGGCCTCAAGCTGCGGCTTCACCTGTTCGAAGGGCGGTGCCTTGCGGGCGCGCTTGTCCTCGACCTTAATGATGTGCCAGCCGAATTGTGACTTCACGGGGTCGGAAATCTTGCCGGTCTCGAGTGCGAAAGCGGCGGTCGAGAATTCCGGCACCATCTGGTCCTTGGTGAAGTAGCCGAGGTCGCCGCCGTCGGAGGCGCCGGGATCCTTGGATTTCTTCTTCGCAAGCTCGGCGAAGTCCGCGCCCTTCTTCAACTCGGCGACGATCGCCTTCGCTTCATCCTCGGTCTCGACCAGAATGTGACGGGCGTGAACTTCCTGCTCGCCGGAGATCTGCTTCGAGGCTTCCTCATAGACCTTCTTCAGGGCCTCGTCGGTCAGGGCGGCCTTGCCCTCGTTATCGAGCAGGGTGTCCATCAGGAGACGGTCGCGGCTGAAGGTGAGGCGGCGCTTGAAATCGGCGCTGTCGGCGATTTTCTTGTCCTCAGCGGCCTTGGAGACGATCTTCAGGTCGATCAGGAACCGGACGATGCTGTCCTGGCGGGAGGCCGGGTCGAGCTGCGCAAGGCTCGGGCCAAGGTCCTTTTCCGCGGCGGTGACGTCGCTTTGCCGGATCTCGGCCCCGTTAACCTTGGCGATGACCTGGTTGTCGTCGGCGCGCAGCGGGGCAGCCATCAGGGTCAGCGCGAGGCAGCAGGCGGCGCCGGAGAGGAGGCCCAACACACGGCTGGAGCGCACGGCCGGCGTCGCACGGGTCGAAAGGGTCATGGATTGTCCTTTTCTGGTCAAAAGCGGAGGTAGCGAGGGTGCGGGACACTCGCTCAACATCCCGCGGATGGCAACGCGAAAACCCGTCAAAATCATGAATTCCTTGAGAGGTTGGCGCGTTGACAAGGCCCGAGGGGGCTCATATCTCTGCCGGCGACCGGCTTTTGGCGCGGGTATTTTACCGCGCGTCCGCGGCCGGACATTTTCAGCATTTGCTGCTTCATCCACCCGCGGGCATCCGCCTGCGAGGACCGGTCGCAAAAACGCCATGTGCACAGTCTTCATGCGTGCAGTCTCGATGACGAGTGGCTTTGTGAACGATCCGGGTTTGGGGTCGCAAACCAAACTGACGGACGGGATTAAACGATGATCGGTGCGCTCGCCCGCAAAATATTCGGTTCCGCCAACGACCGGCGGGTCAAGGGATATCAGGCGCGGGTCGATGCAATCAATGCGATGGAGCCCGAGATTGCCGCCCTCTCCGACGAGGCGCTGAAGGCGCGCACTGCCGAGTTCAAGCAGCAACTCGCGAGCGGCAAGACCCTCGACGACATTCTGGTCCCGGCCTTCGCCACCGTGCGCGAGGCTGCCAAGCGCACCCTCGGCCAGCGCCATTTCGACGTTCAGTTGATCGGCGGCATGGTGCTGCACGAGGGCGACATCGCCGAGATGAAGACCGGCGAAGGCAAGACGCTCGTTGCGACGCTCGCCGTCTACCTCAACGCATTGACCGGCCGTGGTGTCCACGTCGTCACCGTCAACGATTACCTCGCCAAGCGCGACGCCGAGTGGATGTCCCAGGTCTATAGCTTCCTCGGCCTCACCACCGGTATCATCATCCACGGCCTCGATGATCCCGAGCGTCAGGCGGCTTATGCCTGCGACATCACCTACGGCACCAACAACGAATTTGGTTTCGACTATCTGCGCGACAACATGAAGTATCGTCTGGAGGACATGGTCCAGCGCGATCATGTCTTCGCGATCGTCGACGAAGTCGACTCGATTCTGATCGACGAAGCCCGCACGCCGCTTATCATTTCCGGCCCGCTCGATGACCGTTCGGAATTCTACAACACCATCGACACCTTCATTCCGAAGCTCGAGCCCGCCGATTACGAGATCGACGAGAAACAGCGCACGGTCACCCTCACTGAGGGCGGCATGGAAAAGCTCGAGCAGATGCTGCGCGAGGCCGGGCTGCTGAAGGGCGAGTCGCTCTACGACATCGAGAACGTCTCGGTCGTGCACCACGTCAATCAGGCGCTGCGTGCGCACCGGCTGTTCACGCGCGACAAGGATTACATCGTGCGTGACGGCGAGGTCGTCATCATCGACGAGTTCACCGGCCGCATGATGCCGGGCCGCCGCTATTCCGAAGGCTTGCATCAGGCGCTGGAGGCGAAGGAGCACCAGCCGGTGCAGCCTGAGAACCAGACGCTCGCCTCGATCACCTTCCAGAACTACTTCCGCATGTACGAGAAGCTCGGCGGCATGACCGGCACCGCGGCGACCGAGGCGGACGAGTTCTTCGACATCTACAAGCTTGAAGTGCTCGAGATCCCGACCAACCTGCCGATCGCGCGTCTCGACGAGGACGACGAAGTTTATCGCTCCTCCCGCGAGAAGTATGCGGCGATCCTGGCCGAGATCGAGCGCGCCAACGGGCGCATGCAGCCGGTGCTGGTCGGCACGGCGTCCATCGAGAAGTCCGAAGTGCTCGCCGATTTTCTGAAAGAGCACGGCTACAAGCAGATCGACTTCGCCAACCCGAAATCGATGGCAAAGCTTTACGACGCGGCGCGGGCCGGTAAGCCGTCGAAGCTGTTCGCCGTGCTGAACGCGCGTTTCCACGAGCAGGAAGCCTATATCGTCGCCGAAGCCGGCGTGCCGGGCGCGATCACGATCGCGACCAACATGGCGGGCCGCGGCACCGACATCAAGCTCGGTGGCTCGCTCGAGATGCGTGCGGCGGCCGCGACTGCCGGCATCGAGGACGAGGCCGAGAAGCAGAAGATCGTTGAAGGCATCAAGGCCGACATCGAGAAGTTCAAGGAGATGGTGCTCGCCGCCGAGGAGACGGTCGAGCTTGAGCCCGGCAAGCCTGGCGGCAAGACGATCAAGAAGCCGGGCGGTCTCTACATCATCGGTTCGGAGCGCCACGAGTCCCGCCGCATCGACAATCAGTTGCGTGGTCGCGCCGGCCGCCAGGGCGACCCCGGCCGCACCAAGTTCTATCTCTCCCTCGACGACGACCTGATGCGCATCTTCGGCTCGGATCGTCTCGAAGGCATGCTGCAGCGCCTCGGCCTCAAGGAAGGCGAGGCGATCATCCATCCGTGGATCAACAAGGCGCTCGAGAAGGCGCAGCAGAAGGTCGAAGCGCGCAACTTCGACATCCGCAAGAACCTCTTGAAATACGATGACGTGCAGAACGATCAGCGCAAGGTGATCTTCGAGCAGCGCATTGATCTGATGCGCGACCAGAACGTCAGCGAAACCGTCACCGATATGCGGCACACCCTGATCGAGGGGCTGGTTGCCAAGCACATTCCCGAACATGCCTACCCCGAGCAGTGGGACGTCTCTGGCCTGCGTGAGGAACTGCAGCGCGTGATCGGTCTCGACCTGCCGGTCGAGGACTGGGCGAAGGAAGAGGGCATTGCTGACGAGGAGATGTTGTCGCGTCTCCAGCAGCGCGTCGACGAGCACATGGCCGCGAAGTCCGCCCAGTGGGGCCCCGAGGTGATGCGCTACGTCGAGAAGACCATTCTTCTGCAGACGCTCGATCACCTGTGGCGCGAGCACCTCATCATGCTCGATCATTTGCGTCAGGTGATCGGCCTGCGTGGCTACGGCCAGCGTGATCCGTTGCAGGAATACAAGTCCGAAGCCTTCGAGCTGTTCGAATCGCTGATCTCGCATATGCGCGAGGCGGTGACAGCGCAGCTCATGCGGGTCGAGATCGTGCCGCCGGACGAGCAGCCGCCGATGCCTGCAATGGAGGCGCATAAGCTCGACCCCAACACGGGCGAGGATCAGGTTGCGCAGGCGCAGAGCGGTCTTGCACCGGTGGCACCCGCCAAGCGCGATCCTGCAAACCCTGCGACTTGGGGTAAGGTCGGGCGCAACGAGGATTGCCCCTGCGGTTCGGGCCGGAAGTTCAAGCACTGCCACGGCCGTTACGCTTGAACGGCAGGCTCTTAAGCTTCAAATGCAAAACGCCGGTCGAAGGACCGGCGTTTTTATTTGGGCTCGCCTGTTTAAGGTCAGGCCGAAGCCGGAGCGGCCTCTGCGTGCGTCTTGCGCATCGCTTCCAGCGTCATCGAGTTCGGACAGTAAAGGAGCCAGTCGTCTGACTGGATCGCGCCCTGCAGATCGTCATGGCAACGGCGCTGATTCTTGCAGGTCGCGCACAGGAACTGCATGTTGCTCATGGCCTTGGGGCCGGCGCTTGTTTTATCGGCCTCGTTGAGGCCGAGCTCGTGCATGCGCGCATGCAGAAGTTGCGCGGCCTCCGGTCCCTTGGCGACCAGTGCGCGCAACTCCGAGACCGACAGCCCGATGTCGTGCGCGATGCGGCCGGCTTCGACGTCGTCGCGAATCTCGTGAAGTGCCCCAAACCGGCGCAGATGGTCGGTCCAGTACTTGACTGCCGAAAAAGACAGGTTGTTGTGCATGGCATCCTCCGCAGCGTTCAAGATATATTCGTAGTCAACCAATGATATATCAGAATGGTGATGAGCTGAAAAGACCAGAAACGATAGCCTGGACGGGACCTCGTTTCGTTGATCAAGCGCAATTCGCGGCTGATTCCTGAGCAGGCATCTGTCGTTAGCGCTCGCATCTGGCGTCGACCTGTCCTGTGCGTGGAGGAGGGCGGTTATCTCAAAAACGCATGGCGTGTTGTTGGAGGCGGTGTGCGCCTGAGGCTGTCGTATTTGGCGGCCTTCGTATCGGGTAGGGATGGAAAGGCGCTGCATGCTCTTGTGTGGGCATGACGTTCGGCGCGCGCCTGTTCTCCCTTCGGCCGAGGCCTATGAGGGAGCGTCGCGCAAAAAAACTCATAAGCGCGGTGCGGCCTGAGGAAGTTGAAATAAAAAAGCCGGTCTTTCGACCGGCGTTTGTTTAACTCCCGCGGTGCGCTTCTTACTGGAAGCTCGACCAGCGGCTGTTGAAGGATGCCGACGGGGCGGGCTGTGCGCCGGCAATAGTCTGCTGCGACGCCGGAGCGATCGCGGCGGGCGGCGTCGGGAATGCGGGCGCGTCAGGCTTGGCGGCAGCCCCTGCCTGCGCCGTGCGGCTCAGCGGGATGATCCGCGGTGCGGTCGGTTTCGATTCCGGCGTGGATGTCACGGTGGTGTTCTTTGCGACAGCCTTGGCCTTGGGTGCGGGCTTCGGTGTCGGCGCAGCGCGCACTGGAGCGGGCTGCGGCTCGTCGCGGCCGATGCCGACCTTGCGGGCGAGCGTCGAGAAGATGTTGGTCTTCGGTGCCGTGGTATCGCTTTCCGGCGTCGTGTCGGAATCGGACGACGACGTGCTTGCCGTGACAAAACCTTCCGGAGCCTTCGGCGGGTTGACGTGAGAGGGGATCGTGCCCGGCGCGGGTGCGTTCGCCGATACGGCATAGTCGTTGACGTCGCTCACCGCGATCGACTGCGCATCCGGCAGCTTGGTGGCGAACACCGGATGCATGCCGCCATCGATGCCGGCGCGCGACTTCGCAACCGGCGCACCGCGGGAGATCAACTCGGCGAGCTTGGAGCGGTCGGTGCGATCCTTCTCCTGCAGAGCTTCGGCGACGGCGGGGTTAAGCTGATAGGCCGGGCACTTGCCGGTGGGGCTGAACGACAGCGGCCTGCCGCCCGGAACCGGCTCGGCGTCGAAGACGTACTTCTTCTCGCAGACGTCGACCTTCGGCTCGGTCCGCGTCACCTCGAAGATGTCGTTGCCTTCCTTGAGCATCCGCCAGAATGCCATGTTCGGGTTGTCGCGATGGCGCGCCATGTTCTGCGGCGTCATCCGGAACGGATAGGCCTGCACCTGGAAAGCGGTCTGCCCGCCGAAGAACGATTCGCGGCCGAGCGAATAGATTTCCGAAATCTGCTCGTCGGTCATCGCATAGCAGCCGCGTGAGGAGCAATCGCCGTGGACCATGAGCTGCGAGCCGGTTCGGCCCCAGGCGCGGTCATAGGCGTTCGGATAGCCCATGTTGAAGGAGAGATAGTAGGCAGAGGCCGGGTTCATCTGCGCGGGCGTGATCGAGTAGAAGCCCTCCGGCGCCTGACGGTCGCCTTCGCGAATTTTTGGCCCGAGATCGCCCGACCAGCGACAGATCGGATAGGTCTTGAGAAGCGCGAAGCGCCCGCTGCGATCCTGCTTCCAGACTTCGAGTTCGGCTTCCTGCTTGAACAGGCGCACCAGCATCGGTGAGCCCTTGTCCATGTTCTTCGCTTCCATATCGGACAGAAGCTTTTCAGGAATCGGCTTGTTGGCTTTGGCGCTGCGCGAGAGCGTGTCGCCATTGCAGCCGGCCAGAAGCACGCTCGTCGCGAGAGCGGCGGAGACCATCAATGCGCGGATGACGGGACGACTGATCAAGATAAACCCTGCGCTTCGGATTCCACGGCACGCCGCCGCGGCAGACGGAACCTGAACGAGCGGATATTCCCGATTATTATCCTTAAAGAAGTCTCAGCCGCAAGGTGAGCGGGTCACAAGAACCCGCCCCATAGTGAAAACAAAGTTAAATCAAATTTCACGAAAAAGCCACGATCGCGGCGGGCATCTCTCAGCCGAGACGGCGACCGATATCGAGGAACTTTTGCCGCCGCTGGGTGCGGACGGTTTTGGGATCGAGCGGTGCGAGGTCGCTGAACGCCTGTGCGATGGCATCGCCTGTCCGCGCGATCATGTCGGCGGGGTCGCGATGGGCGCCGCCCGGCGGTTCCTTGAGGACGGTGTCGATGATGCCGAACCGCGCGAGGTCCTGCGCGGTGACCTTGAGGTTGGTTGCGGCTTCTTGCGCCTTGGTGGCGTCGCGCCACAGGATCGAGGCCGCGCCTTCCGGTGAGATCACGCTGTAGACCGCGTGCTCGAGCATCATGACGCGATTCGCGGTGGCAATCGCGATCGCGCCGCCCGAGCCGCCCTCGCCGAGAATGACGGCGACGTTCGGCACCGTAAGGTTGAGGCACGCCTCCGTCGAACGCGCGATGGCTTCGGCTTGGCCACGCTCTTCCGCGCCGATGCCGGGATAGGCGCCCGCGGTGTCGACGAGCGACAGAATGCGAATGCCGAAACGATCGGCCATGTCCATCAGGCGCACGGCCTTGCGGTAGCCTTCCGGGCGCGCCATGCCGAAATTATGCTTGAGACGGCTCTCGGTGGTGGAGCCCTTTTCCTGCCCGATGATGCAAACGCTTTCGCCGCGGAAACGGCCGAAGCCACCAATCATCGCGTCGTCGTCGCTGAACTTGCGGTCGCCCGCGAGCGGGGTGAATTCGGTGATGAGGCCCGCGATATAATCGATGCAATGCGGCCGCTGCGGATGGCGCGCGACCTGCGTTTTCTGCCACGGCGTGAGGTTGGCGTAGAGCTCGTGCAGCGCGGCCTTTGCCTTGTCCTCGATCCGCGAGATTTCCTCGCTGATGTCGCTGCCGTTCGCAGCGAGGGCACGCAATTCGTCGATCTTCGAATCGAGTTCGGCGACAGGTTTTTCGAAGTCGAGATAGCTGCGGATCGGATCGGCCATGAAAGGAAATATAGGGTCTGGTTGGGAGGCTTGCCTCGGCGGCCGGAAACTGGACTCCGGGCCTGTCCAAGTCAAGCGCGCTGGAACGAAAGATAAACGTCTGAAATGACAGGGCTATTATTTTTCGGCGAGCGGGTGCAGGTCGCGCACCAGGCTCTTTAAGCGCTCCTCGACGACATGGGTATAGATCTGCGTCGTCGAGATATCGGTGTGGCCGAGCAGCGTCTGCACGATGCGCAGGTCCGCGCCGTTATGCAGCAGATGGCTTGCGAAGGCATGGCGCAGCACATGCGGGCTGATGAGGCGCGGCGAGATGGCGGCTGCCATCGCCAGTTCCTTGAGGTCGCGGGCAAAATGCTGCCGCGTCAGATGGCCACTCTCGCCTGACGAGGGAAACAGCCATTTCGAGCGCGGTTCGGATTTCGTCTTGTCGGTTTTGGCGGCTTCAGTTGCGGCGAGATAGGCGGTCATCGCCTCGCGCGAACTTTGATTGAGCGGAACGAGACGCTCCTTGTCGCCCTTGCCGCGCACCACGATCATGCGTGCATCGCGCTTGGCCGCCGAGAGCGGCAGCGCCACCAGTTCGGAGACGCGCAGGCCGGTTGCATACAGCACTTCGAGCAGGCACCACAGCCGCATCGCGCGCAGCTTTTGCAGTGGTGCCTGCTCCTGATCGGCGAACTCGCGCGCCTTGCCGAGCAGGCGATCGACGTCGGCAATCGACAACACCTTGGGCAAAGGGCGGCCGCGTTTCGGACCTGCGAGAATCGCAGCAGGATCGTCGCTGCGCTTGCGCTCGTTCAGGAGAAAGCGGAACAGGTGCCGCGTCGATGATAGCCGCCGCGCAACGCTGGAGGATTTGAAGCCGCGCCGGTCGAGATCGGCGAGATAGTCGCGCAGCGCCTGCGTGTCGGCGCGCGCAAAGTCTGTCTTGGCGTGTGCGAGAAAAGCAGACAGATCCTCGAGGTCGCTGCGATAGGCGTTGAGCGTGTTGTCGCCGGCACCCTGTTCGGCGGCGAGCATGTCGAGAAACAGCTCGATCGTGGTTGCGTCGGAGGATGCGGCCATTGCCTGCCCTCGGCCTGCGTTACTTCTTCTGGAACTTGTCCGGGGAGATGTTGACCGACATCTCGCGAGGCGTGGGGTTGACGAAATTCGCAAGCGAATAGATGGCGCCGTAAACGAGGCCGCCGATGATCGCGATCACGCTCAGGAAGCGAAACAGGCTCGGCATCGTCGTCCGCTGGTCCCAACCCAACCGCCCCGGCTGCGGGGCGTTAACGACATCCACCATGTTCGGGCGGTTTCAGCAAGCCTTCCCGCCTCACCCCTATGGCAAGGCGGCCGAAGGCGGTAAGATGGCGGCCTATGAGCCCCGACGAGCCTGCCGAGATGCCCGAAAACCTTGCCCGGCAAGGTGTTATCCAGAACCAGACTGCCGACATCCTCGCGGCGCTCGGGACGCGGGCGATCGTGCTCGTCGGCATGATGGGCTCCGGAAAGTCGACCGTGGGCCGGCGGCTTGCGGCGCGGCTGCGGCTGCCGTTCGTCGATGCCGATCAGGAAATCGAGACGCGCCACGGCGGCATGACCATCACCGAGATTTTCGCGACCCATGGCGAGCCGTATTTCCGTGAGGGCGAAGCCAAGGTGATCTCGGCGCTGCTCGATGGCGGCGCGCAGGTGCTCGCGACCGGCGGCGGCGCGTTCGTGCGCGACGATACCCGCGAGCGTATCCGTTCCAAGGCGGTGTCGATCTGGCTGAAGGCGGACGGCGCGACCGTGCTGCGCCGGGTCAAGCGGCGTTCCGATCGCCCCTTGCTGCAGACCGAAGACCCGGCGGCGACGATCGAACGTCTGATTGCCGCGCGTGAGCCGTTCTACAGCCTCGCCGACCTCACTATCGTGTCCCGCGACGTGCCACATGAGCGCATCGTCGATGAATGTATCGAGGCGCTGCATGGATTTTTATGCGCCGCCGCGCCTGTCGCTTTCGCAAACAAGACCTAAATAGGATTCCTATGCCAGCCGCCGCTGAAACCAAGCCTCAACCCGACGCCCCGACGATGCTCGAGGTGGGCCTTGGCGCGCGCTCCTATCCGATTGCCATCGGCCGCGGGCTGTTGTCCTCGCTCGGTGCGCGCATCAAGGCGCTGCGGCCGAACGCGCGGGTGGCTGTCGTCACCGACCGCACCGTGGCGCGGCATTGGCTGCAGCCTGCGATGGCGGCGCTTGATGCCGGCGGCGTTGCCGCGGCCGAGCCGATCATCGTCGAGGATGGCGAAGGCTCGAAAAGCTACGGCGTGCTCGAAGAGGTCAGCGAAGCGCTGATCGCGGCGAAGATCGAACGCAACGATCTCGTGGTCGCGCTGGGCGGCGGGGTCGTTGGCGATCTCGCCGGCTTTGCGAGCGCGATCGTGCGCCGTGGCGTGGATTTCGTGCAGGTGCCGACCTCGCTGCTGGCGCAAGTCGATTCTTCCGTCGGTGGCAAGACCGGTATCAACTCGCCGAAGGGCAAGAATCTGATTGGCGCGTTCCACCAGCCGATTCTGGTGCTTGCCGACACGGCCGTGCTCGACACGCTGTCGCCGCGCCAGTTTCGCGCGGGCTACGCGGAGGTCGCGAAATACGGCCTGCTCGGCGATCTGTCGTTCTTCGAGTGGCTGGAAAAAAATCATCAGGGCATTTTTGCCGGCAACGCCGCGCGCGAACATGCGGTCGCCACAAGCTGTCAGGCCAAGGCGGGCATCGTCGCGCGCGACGAGTATGAGACCGGCGAGCGCGCGCTTCTCAATCTCGGCCACACCTTCGGGCATGCGCTGGAAGCCGCGACCGGATTTTCCGATCGGCTGTTTCACGGCGAGGGTGTCGCCATCGGCATGACGCTCGCCGCGGAGTTCTCCGCGCGGCGCGGAATGATTTCGCAGGATGATGTGGCGCGGGTGCAGGCGCATCTCGTGTCCGCCGGTCTGCCGACGCGGCTGCAGGACATCGCGGGCTTCACGCAGGAAGGCGTGGGCGACGCGGATTCGCTGCTGGCGCTGATGTTTCAGGACAAGAAGGTGAAACGCGGCAGGCTCACCTTCATTCTTCTCGAAAAGCTCGGCCGTGCGGTGATCGTCAATGATGTCGATCCCGCGACGGTACGCGATTTCCTGAGCGAGAAACTGTCGCAGAAACCCAACTGATAGCCGCACATGGATTGGCTTACTTTTTCGATCGTAGTTGCCTGCCTCGTGGTCTCGGCCTTCTTCTCGGCCAGCGAGACCGCGCTCACCGGTTCGTCGCGCGCGAACATGTTGCGGCTGAAGACGCAGGGCAACGCTCAGGCGAGCATCGTCACCCGGCTTCTGGAAACGCGCGAGCGCATGATCGGTGCGCTTCTGGTCGGCAATAACCTCGCCAATATCGGCGCATCGGCGCTTGCGACCGGTGTGCTCACAGCCTGGTTCGGTGATGTTGGCGTTCTCTATGCCACGGCGGTGATGTCGGTGCTCGTCATCGTGTTCGCCGAGGTGCTGCCGAAGACGGTCGCGATCAACGCGCCGGATCGTATTTCGCTTCTGGTCGCGCGCCCGATGCGGTGGGTTCTCGTGGTCTTGAGCCCGATCCTCACCGTGATCGATGTGGTGGTGCGACTTCTGCTGAAGCTTCTTCATATTCCGCTTGGCACCAAGCAGAACCTGCTGTCGCCGTACGAGCGGCTGCGCGGTGCGGTCGATCTTATGCATCATGAGGGGGGTGTGGAGAAGCTCGACCGCGACATGCTGGGGGGTCTTCTCGACCTCAAGGACCTCGACGTCTCCGACGTCATGGTCCACCGCACCGAAATGGTGATGATCAACGCTGATCTGCCGACGGAAGAGCTCGTGCGCGAGGTGCTTGCCACGGAATACACGCGTATTCCGCTGTGGCGCGAGAAGCCGGAAAACATCATCGGCGTGCTGCACGCCAAGGATTTGCTGCGCGCGATCCGCGCGAGCGAGGGCGACATCTCGAAGATCGACGTCAACGCGATCGTGCTGCCGCCGTGGTTCGTGCCGGAAATGCGCCCGCTGTCCGAACAGCTCAAGGCGTTCCGCCGCCGCAAGACGCATTTCGCGCTGGTGGTGGACGAATACGGCGAGGTGGAAGGCCTCGTCACGCTGGAGGACATTCTGGAGGAGATCGTCGGCGACATCTCCGACGAGCATGACGTTGTCGTCGCAGGCGTGCGCGTTCAGCCGGATGGTTCGGTGATCGTCGACGGCACGGTGCCGATTCGCGACCTCAACCGCGCGATGGACTGGAAATTGCCTGACGAGGAAGCAACGACGATTGCTGGCCTTGTGATTCACGAGGCACGTTCGATTCCCGATCGCGGCCAGGTTTTCACCTTCCACGGCTTCCGTTTCCGCGTGCTTCGCCGCGAGCGCAACCGCATCACGGCGTTGCGGATTTTCCCGCTTCCGCCAGCGGCGGAAGAAGCGTTGCCGCGCCGTGCGGGCCGGGCATTCAGCTTTTTCTAGAGGCGTCCCGCCGCAGTGGTTTCTGCGCGTTATTCGCCGGGCGCTTGCGCCTTCAAGGCGAGGGCATGAAGGCCGCCGGCGAAGCTTTCCGCGAGCAGAGCATTCACCATCCGGTGCCGCTCGATCCGGCTCTTCCCTTCGAAGGCGCGCGCCACGATATGGATGCGGAAATGAGTCTCGCCGCCGGGTCGATGTCCGGCGTGCCCTTCGTGCAGATGCGATTCGTCGATGACGCTGATGCTCTCCGGATGGAGTGCGTCGGTCAGCTTTTTCTCAATGGTGTCTCTGGCGGTCATGATATGCGCAATATCGTGCGTTATTGATTGCCGTCAATCCATTTGCAGGATGAACACGCCCGACCTGCGACCCTTATGATTTGCGGTCGGCGGTTGCGGCGATGTATACTCCGCGGTTCGCGAAATTCGCGATTTGCCTTGCCCTCTTAAGCCATGTTGTCCGAGCTGATGTCCTTCGATTCCAACAAATACTTCGACAAGATTCGCATCAAGCCTGCCGCGAAGGGGAAGCCCCGCGTCAAGGAAGAAGCAGTGATGTGCGAATGGCCGGATTGCAAGAACGTCGCGCCGCATCGCGCGCCGAAGGGGCGTGGCCGCGAGCGGGAGTATTGGCATTTTTGTCTCAACCATGTCCGCGAATACAACCAGTCCTATAATTTCTTCTCGGGCATGAGTGACGAGGCGGTCGCGCGCTACCAGAAGGATGCGCAGACCGGCCATCGCCCGACCTGGAAAATGGGTGCGAACACCGGCCCCAAGGGGAAGGGTAAGCCCGGTGTCGAGGATGAGTTCGAGGGCGCGCTCGATCCGTTCGCGATGTTCCAGGAAATGAACGGCCGTGGCCGCTGGCGCCCGGGACCTGACACCAGCACCAAGACGAAGACCGAGACGCGAAAGGTCTTCAACGCCGAGCGCCGGGCGCTCGAGGTGATGGGCCTCGGCACCGACGCCACGCTCGAGACGGTGAAGGCGAAATACAAGCTTCTGGTGAAGCAGCATCATCCCGATGCCAATGGCGGCGACCGTTCGACCGAGGATCGGCTGATCGAGATCATCAAGGCCTACAATTATCTGAAGACCGTGGTGCGGTCGTAGGCTGCTTTTACGCTTGTGCCGCGCGCGTTTTGGCGGAGCGGCGATCTCGTCCAACGATTGATGAGCACGCGAATAAGAAGAAGTTTTCCGGAAAGCCGCCGAGCGCCAAACGACCTGTCACACCGGGCCACTACATCGGTTCCGATAGGGGTTGAGACGCGGGGCGGGCGGCTATAGGTAAGGGAGGCGGGCGGCTGAAGCGCGCGGGCTGCAAATCTGCAGACCACGGGCGGCAAAGTTGCCGCTCGACAGCCCTTCAACAAGCCCGGGAAATGGACTATCTTTTTGATGTTACGATAGAACTTTTAGCATGCCGCGAGGCTTCTGCCGTCTGCGGCTCTCTGCTAGGTTCTCCCCCGCATCCCACCCGCGCGAACAATGCACGTCTGGTTTCGGGAGCATCCGAGACCACGGAGGAATGATGACTGCCGCCACTTTGCAAACGCAGGAGACTGCGCGACTGCCGGATATGAAGGTATCCGTGCGCCAGGTTTTCGGCATCGACAGCGATCTCGAAGTCCCTGCCTATTCCGAGGTCGATCCCCATGTGCCGGACGTCGATCCGGATTACCGCTTCGACCGCGCGACCACGCTGGCGATCCTCGCGGGCTTCGCCCGCAACCGCCGCGTCATGGTCACCGGCTATCACGGCACGGGAAAATCGACCCATATCGAGCAGGTCGCCTCACGGCTGAACTGGCCGTGCGTGCGCGTCAACCTCGACAGCCACATCAGCCGCATCGACCTTGTCGGCAAGGATTCGATCGTGGTGCGCGATGGCAAGCAGGTCACGGAATTCCGCGACGGCATCCTGCCGTGGGCGCTTCAGAACAACATCGCACTGGTGTTCGACGAATACGACGCCGGCCGCCCGGATGTGATGTTCGTGATCCAGCGCGTGCTGGAGGTTTCCGGCCGCCTCACGCTGCTCGACCAGAACAAGGTCATCAAGCCGCACCCGGCGTTCCGCCTGTTTGCGACCGCGAATACCATTGGTCTCGGCGATACCTCGGGCCTCTATCACGGCACCCAGCAGATCAACCAGGGCCAGATGGACCGCTGGTCGATCGTCACCACGCTGAACTATCTGCCGCACGACGAGGAAGTCGAAATCGTGCTCGCCAAGGCGCAGCATTATCGCAACGAGGCCGGGCGTGACACCGTCAACAAGATGGTGCGGCTCGCCGACCTCACGCGTAATGCTTTTGCCAATGGCGATCTCTCCACCGTGATGAGCCCGCGCACCGTGATCACCTGGGCGGAGAACGCGGAGATTTTCGGCGATCTCGGCTTCGCCTTCCGTGTCACGTTCCTCAACAAGTGCGACGAGCTCGAGCGGCCGCTGGTGGCTGAGTTCTATCAGCGCTGCTTCAATGTCGATCTGCCGGAGAGCGCCGTCAACGTCGCGCTGAGCTAAGCCGCATGAGCGCACCGACCGTCAAGTTGAAGACGTCGTCGAAGGAATCGCCGACGGAGCCGTTCAAGCGGGCGGTGACGTCGTGCCTGAAGGCGATTGCCCAGAACGGCGAGCTTGACGTGACGTTCTCGATGGAACGGCCGGGCCTTGCGCCGGGCAAGGCGCGATTGCCGGAGCCGTCGCGGAAGCTGACCCGCAAGGATGCCGCGATCGTGCGCGGCCATGCAGATTCGATCGCGCTGCGGCTCGCCTGTCATGATCCGAAAGTCCACCGCAAGCTCGTGCCGGGCAACCAGCAGGCGCGCGCGGTGTTCGAGGCGATGGAGCAGGCTCGTGTCGAGGCGATCGGCTCAAAGCGCATGTCGGGTGTGGCCAAGAACCTCAACGCCATGCTCGACGATCATTTTCATCGCGGCAAATACGACGAGATCACTGATCGCGCCGATGCGCCACTGTCGGACGCGCTGGCCATGCTGGTTCGCGAGCGTCTGACGGGGCAGGCGCCGCCGGCGGCTGCCCGCCGCATCGTCGATCTGTGGCGTCCAATTCTGGAAGAGAAGGTCGGTCATCGGCTCGATTCACTCGAGCGTTTCGCCGAGGATCAGGCCCGGTTCGGCGAATCGATTCAGGAAGTGCTGACGGCACTGGAGCTCAGCGACGAGCGGATTTCCGAGCCTGACGAAGACGATAACGAGGACGAAGATCAGCGCGGCGGCGAGAAGGGTCAGTCCGGCCAGGAGGCTGAGGCCGACAAGGACGAAAGCGACGAAATCTCCGCCGATCAGTCGCAGGCCTCGAGCGAGGAAATCGCCTCCGACAATTCGATCGACGCCTCCCAGATTTCCTCGAGTGAGAATTACGACGAAGGCGACATGGGTGAGGATGATACGCCCGGTGACGCCACGCGGCCGAGCCCGCACGGCCGTAACGAGCCGAAGGGCCCTGAATATCACGCCTTCGCACCGAAGTTCGACGAGGTGATTTCTGCCGAGGACCTGTGCGATGCCGAGGAGCTCGCGCGGCTGCGGAGCTATCTCGACAAGCAGCTGGCCCATCTGCAGCACGTCGTTGCGCGGCTCGCCAATCGCCTGCAGCGCCGCCTGATGGCGCAGCAGAACCGGGCGTGGGAATTCGATCTCGAGGAAGGCACGCTCGATCCGGCGCGGCTCTCCCGCGTCGTGACCGATCCGTTCCATCCGCTGTCGTTCATGAACGAGAAGGAAGCGACCTTCCGCGACACGGTGGTGACGCTTCTCCTCGACAATTCCGGCTCGATGCGCGGCCGTCCCATCACTGTGGCGGCGACCTGCGCCGACATTCTGGCGCGCACGCTGGAGCGTTGCGGCGTCAAGGTCGAGATCCTCGGTTTCACCACCCGTGCCTGGAAGGGCGGCCAGTCGCGCGAGGCGTGGCTTGCGGCCGGCAAGCCGGCCAATCCCGGCCGTCTCAACGACCTGCGCCACATCGTCTACAAGTCGGCGGACGCGCCCTGGCGGCGCGCGCGCAAGAATCTCGGCCTGATGATGCGGGAGGGGCTTCTCAAGGAAAATATCGACGGCGAGGCGCTCGATTGGGCGCACAAGCGCCTGCTCGCGCGTCCCGAGCAGCGCAAGATCCTGATGATGATTTCCGACGGTGCGCCGGTCGATGATTCGACGCTGTCGGTGAACAGCGGCAATTATCTTGAGCGGCACCTGCGCTGGATCATCGAGGAGATCGAAACCCGCTCACCGGTCGAACTGATCGCGATCGGCATCGGTCACGACGTGACGCGCTACTACAAGCGCGCGGTGACGATCGTGGATGCCGAGGAGCTCGGCGGCGCGATCACCGAAAAGCTCGCCGAGTTGTTCAGCGAAACGCATGGGACCGCGCCGGCTGTGGACCGTCGCCGCAAGCGCAACTGAGTCGTCTCGTGGCGGCGCCCCTTTCCCGCCGTGCGTTTCTAGAAGGGGCCGCCGGCGGCCTTGCCCTTGCCTCGCTCTCCCCACCCATTTCCGCTTTTGCACAAGGTGCGGCGGCAACGGCTGATGAGCCCGTTGCAGTCGAGGTCAATGCACGCGCGCTTTCGTCTTTCGATTTGCGCGATCCCTCGCATGTCCGGTTCGGTTCGTTTCAGTTCCGCAGCGGATTGATGCTGACCTCGCCGTTCCGCAAGTTCGGTGGACTTTCGTCGCTGCATCTCGATGCGGCCGGCGAGAACTTCGTGATGGCGAGCGACAAGGGCGATTGGTTCACCGGCCGCTTTGTCTATGACGGACCCGCGCTGCGCGGTCTTGCCGATGTGAAGTCGGCTCCGATGCGCGACCGCAGCGGCAACCGGATCGCGGCGAAAGGCTGGTTCGATACGGAGTCGCTCACCTTCAATGGATCAATCGCCTATGTCGGCATCGAACGCGTCAACAAGATCCTGCGTTTCGACTTCGCCAAAGGCGGCGCTCTCGCGCGCGGCGAAGAAATCGCGCTTCCTGCGGAAATCGCAAAGCTGCCTTACAACCTTGGTCTGGAAGCGCTGGTTTATATCGGAAGTGGTCATCCACTTGCGGGAACATTGCTCGCTATCTCGGAGCGGGCGCTCGATACGCAAGGCGATATTTTTGCGTTCTTGATCGATGGCCCGTCACCCGGCATGCTTCGTATCAAGCGCTCGAACGGCTTCGACATCAGCGATGCGACGTTGCTGAAAACAGGGGATCTTCTGTTGCTGGAACGGAAGTTTTCCTTCGTCAGCGGAGTTGGCATCCAAGTACGCCGTATACCAGTTTCAGAAGTTGCCCCTGGGCGCGTGGTCGACGGCCCGGTGATCTTTTCGGCCGACCTCGGATACGAAATTGACAACTTCGAGGGTATTGCGAGTCATACAACGGCTGCGGGCGATACCGTTATAACATTGATATCAGATGATAATTTTAATCTTGTGCAACGGACGCTGGCGTTGCAGTTCACGCTCGTCGAGCCGTAACCTCGTCTAGTGAGCAATTGCAACAAAATATTGCAATGCAATATAATTTCCGCAAAGTGCGACAGGACGTCATGCGTCAAATCGTCTCAGTAGCCCCTTGACGATATGTGCAAACGCCCCGAGCCGTTGCACGATCCCTATCGCGGTAGTGACGATCTGCCGCTTCATAATAACCCGGCGTTAAAGACCGGATTGGTGTTTCAGGGAGGATATGCATGAGTGTACCTACGAAGACGCGTTATGCCTTTGCTGCATTTCTTGGTGCTGCTGCTTTCGGGCTGGCTCCGGTATCTGCGACGGCTGCTTGGGAGCCGACGCGTCCTGTTGAATTGATCGTTCCGGCGGGCACCGGCGGCGGCGCCGACCAGATGGCGCGCGTTGTTCAGGGCATCATCAGCAAGCACAATCTGATGAAGCAGCCGATGATCGTCGTGAACAAGTCCGGCGGTGCAGGCGGCGAAGGCTTCCTCGACGTGAAAGGCTCGCGCAACAATCCGCACAAGCTGATCATCACGCTGTCGAACCTTTTCACCACGCCGCTCGCGACGGGTATTCCTTTCTCCTACAAGGATCTTACCCCCGTCACGATGATGGCCCTCGACGAATTCATCCTCTGGGTGAATGCCGAGAAGCCGTACAAGACCGCGAAGGAATATATCGACGCGATCAAGGCTGCGCCTGATGGCCAGTTCCGCATGGGCGGCACGGGCTCCAAGCAGGAAGACCAGATCATCACCGTCGCTCTCGAGAAGGCGACCGGCAAGAAGCTCACCTACATCCCTTACAAGGGCGGTGGCGAAGTCGCGGTTCAGCTCGTCGGCAACCACATCGACTCCAGCGTGAACAACCCGATCGAGGCTGTGGCGCAGTGGCGTGGCAACAAGCTGCGTCCGCTCTGCGTGTTCGACAGCAAGAAGCTCGCCTACACCGACAAGGTGGCCGGTGATCAGACCTGGGCCGACATCCCGACCTGCAAGTCGCAGGGCCTGGACGTCGAGTACCTGATGCTGCGTGGCTTCTTCATGGCTCCCGGCGCCAAGCCGGACCAGGTCGCCTACTACGTCGATCTGATGAAGAAGGTGCGTGAGACCCCGGAATGGGCACAGCTCATGAAGGACGGCGCCTTCAACCAGACCGCTATCAGCGGTGACGAGTACCTCAAGTGGGTCGATGCGGCTGAAAAGACGCACGAGACCCTCATGAAGGAAGCCGGCTTCGTAGCCGCCAAGTAAGTAACACGACGACAAGCCCGGCGAACGGTTCACCGTTCGCCGGGTGACGTCCATTCCGTGCAAGGATTCAAATTCAATGACCGAAGAAGCATCACACGCGCAGTCGGACGGCCCGGCTCACCGTTCCGTCGAAATGGGCGTTGCTATTGCTTGCGCCCTGTTTGGCATCATTACGATTATCGGCAGCCTGCAGGTCGGCATCGGCTGGGGCCCCTCCGGTCCGCTTTCCGGATTCTTTCCGTTTTATCTCGGCATCCTGATTGTGCTGTCGAGCCTGATGAACCTGAAAAGTGCCATGTCGATCGACACGGTCCGTCAGTTTGCGACTTGGCCGCAGCTCGGTCAGGTTCTCAAGGTGATCGTGCCGACCACGATTTATACGGTCGTGCTGCCGTACACCGGCATCTACGTTGCCTCGGTCGTCCTGATCGCCGGCTTCATGATCTGGATCGGCAAGTACACTTGGTACAAGGCCGTCTTTCTCGGCTTCGCCGTGCCGGCAGCCTTCTATGTCATGTTCGAGAAGTGGTTCCTGGTCCCGCTGCCGAAGGGCCCGATCGAGTATTGGCTCGGACTGTGACGCGTCTGCGCATCCAGACCCAGAGCTGAAAATAAAAGAGTTTAGGTAGGAAAACGTCCATGCTCGCAGATATCGCCAATCTGTTTCACGGCTTCGCGGTCGTGTTACAGCCCTCCAACATCTTGCTGATGGTCATCGGCATTTTGCTCGGCGTGATCGTCGGCGTGCTGCCCGGCCTGGGTGGCGCCAACGGTATCGCCATTCTGTTGCCGCTCACCTTCAGCATGTCGCCTACGGGCGCGATCATCATGCTCTCCTGTATTTACTGGGGAGCGTTGTTCGGCGGCGCCATCACGTCGGTGCTATTCAACATACCTGGAGAACCATGGTCAGTGGCCACGACATTCGATGGCTATCCCATGGCTCAGCAGGGTCGCGCCGGTGAAGCGCTGACAGCGGCCTTCACGTCCTCGTTCGTCGGTGCGCTGTTCGCCGTTATCGTCATCACCCTCGTCGCTCCGCTCGTCGCAGACTTCGCGCTTGAGTTCGGTCCGGCCGAAAAGTTCGCAGTGTACTTCCTCGCATTCTGCAGCTTCATCGGCATGGGCAAGGAGCCTCCGTTCAAGACCCTCGCCTCGATGATGATCGGCTTCGTGCTCGCGGCCGTCGGCCTCGACAGCGTCACCGGTCAGTTGCGTCTCACCTTCGGCTTCACCGAACTCCTCAATGGCTTCGACTTCCTGATCGCGGTTATCGGTCTGTTCGGCATCGGTGAAATTCTGCTCACCATGGAAGAAGGCCTCGCGTTCAAGGGCAAGGCGGCCGGCATCAACCCGAAGGTAGTGCTGCAGACCTGGCTCGAACTGCCGCGCTACTGGATGGTGTCGCTGCGCTCCTGCCTGATCGGCTGCTGGATGGGCATCTCGCCCGCCGGTGCGACGCCTGCGTCGTTCATGAGCTACGGTATCGCCCAGCGCATCTCGAAGCGTGGCCATAACTTCGGCAACGGCGAGATCGAGGGCGTGGTGGCGCCGGAGACCGCGGCTCACGCCGCCGGTACCTCGGCGCTGCTGCCGATGCTCGCACTGGGCGTCCCCGGTTCGCCGACCGCTGCGGTGCTTCTCGGCGGCCTCCTGATCTGGGGTCTGCAGCCGGGACCGCTGTTGTTCGTCGAACAGCCGGACTTCGTCTGGGGCCTGATCGCTTCGATGTACATGGGCAACCTCGTCGGCCTCATCCTGGTGCTGACCTGCGTACCTCTGTTCGCCGCGATCCTGCGCATCCCGTTCTCGATCATCGCTCCGATCATTCTCGTGATCTGCGCGATCGGCGCTTACACCGTCAACAACTCGAGCTTCGACGTCATCCTGATGGCGGTGTTCGGTATTGTCGGTTACGCGATGAAGAAGACCGGCTACCCGTTGGCGCCGATGGTTCTGGCCATCGTGCTCGGCGACCAGGCCGAAGAGGCGTTCCGTCAGTCGCTGCTGTCTTCGGGCGGCAACCTCGGCGTGTTCTTCTCGAACGGCCTCGTGTCGACGATCATGGTGCTCGGCCTCATCGCTCTGTTCTGGGGCGTGATCTCGGAGGGCATCTCCAAGCTGCGCCGGCCCGCGAAGGCGGCAACCTGATCGCTATGGCGACTTAACCGTCGCGACCCGCAACGGCTGTCTGTCCTCCCAAGCAGACCGCCGCATCCTGAGGCCGCCGCTTGCGGCATCTGCCTCAGGGTGGCGTGGGTCAGGCGGCTCACTCGAAAAACAAAAAAGCCGGATCGAAAGATCCGGCTTTTTATTTGTCTTGTTATTCGTGAAGCGTGATGACCCGCGCGTCAGCGCCGGTCTCGTGCTCGCGCTTTAGCTTGCAGCAGCGAGCTTCTTCTTCTCGATCTGGCGCTTGAGGTCAGCCGCCTTGGGCGAAAGGTTCGCAATATTGGCCTTGAGCAGGAAGGCATCGAGACCGCCGTTGTGGTCGACGCTCTTCAGCGCGTTGGTGGACACGCGCAGCCGCACCGACTGGCCGAGGGTCTCGGACATCAACGTGACGTTGCACAGGTTCGGCAAGAACCGGCGCTTGGACTTGATGTTGGAATGGCTGACCTTGTGGCCGACCTGCGGCCCCTTGGCCGTCAATTCGCAGCGCCGTGACATGGCGAAATCCTTGTGTCTCCCGGGGCCGAGAAGGCCCGCGCGGGGGTTGTTACCGTCCATTTCAGGAACCGCGGACGTATAGTCGGAGGGCGGCCAAGCGTCAAGGCGGCGGGGCCGTCAAAGAGCTCGAAAACGTCGGCAGAATAGCGATTTTATGAACGAAGCCAAGTGCTTCCCTTCGTAAAAATGCCTCCCAACATATAATCGGCACAATCAGGCTTGAAACAGCGCGGCGCTCCGCTCGGTTCCAGTTTTGAGGCCGCGCCGCCCGCTTCGATCGGGGTTTTTCATTTGATGAATTTTGGTCTCCAGCATGCGCTTGGCGGGTTTCTCTGCGCCCTGCCGTTGTCCCTCGCGAGCTCCTTTCTCGCGGCCCCGGCCGCCGCGCAGGGGCACCTGGACGCCAAGTATCAGGCAACGCTCAGCGGGCTCGTGATCGGCAAGGGGGATTGGACCGTCACCGTCGGCGATAAGGACTTTTCGAGCGCCACCTCCGGCGGCACCACGGGCCTCGTCAAGGCCATCGGTGGCGGCCACGGCACGGGTTCGGTGAAGGGCAGGGTGCTGGCCGGGAAGCCCATCCCGGAGACGTATCTGAGCTCGGTGTTCTACGGCAAAAAGAACGAAACGATCCGCATTGCCTTCACCGGCGAGCGCATCACGGCATCTTCCATCGAACCGGAGCCGCCTCCGACGGCGGGGCGGATACCCGTGCTGGATGCGCACCGCCGTAGCGTCAGCGATCCGATGTCCGGAGTGCTGTTTATTGCGCCCGGCCGCGAGGATCTGCCGAATCCGCAGGCGTGCGGGACCAAAGCGGCCATCTTCGACGGCCGGATGCGCTACGACCTCGAACTGGCCTTCAAGGCGATGGAGACGCTGACGCTTGCAAGCGGCGCCAGGGTGCCCGCGGTGGTCTGCGCGGTCAGCTTCAAGCCGCTGTCGGGCTATGTGCCGTCTCGGGTGGCGATCAAATATCTCACCGCGCGGCAGGATATCGACGTTGCCCTCGCTCCGATCGCGGGAACGCGCGTGCTGGTGCCGCTGCGGGTGCGGATTCCGACCCCGCTCGGGCTCGGCATGGTAATGGCGACCGATTTCAGCACCACCGCGCAGCCGCAGGCCGCGAGGCGAAGCAATTAGATCGGAGCGGTGGTCGGCTTGACTCGCGAGCCAAACGGAGTCCTCCGTGCATTAAAGAATTCGCTTGTCAGAGCGGTCTCAAAACGCCACCAACAGCCGCGATCTGGTGGCATGATAGGTCAGCATGCACGATATCTTGCGGTGAACGAAGCCAGATACGACATGAGTCAGCGATTCGGGCCGCTTTCGTTCCGGACTCGTTCCAATCCTTAAAATCGCGCAGAGAGTCTGAGCGAAAAAGCGTCGCATTGTGAAACACCAGCTCCCTTCAATCTCCAGTCGAAGCGATCGTGCACCGGGTGCGGGTGTCACTGCTGTGCTCGGCCCGACGAACACCGGCAAGACGCATCTTGCGATCGAGCGGATGCTTGCGCATTCCTCCGGCCTGATTGGCTTGCCGCTGCGGCTTCTGGCGCGCGAGGTCTACAACAAGATCGTCGCCCGCGCGGGCGCGGAGCAGGTCGCGCTGATCACCGGTGAGGAGAAGATCAAGCCACCGAATGCGCGCTACTGGGTGTCGACCGTCGAGGCGATGCCGCGCGAACTCGACGTGTCGTTTCTCGCCGTCGATGAAATCCAGATCGCCGCCGATCTTGAGCGGGGTCACGTCTTCACCGACCGCATTCTCAACCGGCGCGGCCGCGATGAGACGCTGCTGCTCGGCGCCGCGACGATGCGGCCTTTGATCGAGCGGCTTCTGCCCGGCGCCAATATCGTGACGCGGCCGCGTCTGTCGCTGTTGGAATTTGCGGGCGACCGCAAGATCACGCGCCAGCCGCGCCGCACGGCGATCGTCGCCTTCTCTGCCGATGAGGTTTACGCAATCGCCGAATTGATCCGCCGCCAGCACGGCGGTGCGGCTGTGGTGCTGGGCTCGTTGTCGCCGCGCACGCGCAATGCGCAGGTGGAGATGTTCCAGTCCGGCGATGTCGATTATCTCGTCGCGACCGACGCCATCGGAATGGGCCTCAACCTTGATGTCGATCATGTCGCCTTCGCATCCGACTATAAATATGACGGTTATCAATTCCGTCGCCTGACGCCTGCAGAATTCGCGCAGATTGCAGGCCGCGCCGGCCGTGCCACGCGCAACGGCACGTTCGGTACCACGGGACGCTGCGCGCCGTTCGAGCCCGAACTCGTCAACGCACTGCAGAACCACCTGTTCGACAGCGTGAAGATGCTGCAATGGCGCAATACGGCGCTCGACTTTTCCTCGCTCGCGGCGCTGCAGGTGTCGCTTGCGCTCGCGCCGGAGCATCAGGCGCTGACGCGCGCGCCGCTTGGTGAGGATCAGCGCGTGCTGGAACACGCCGCGCGCGACCCAGATGTGCGCGATATGGCGACGGATTCCGCCTCGGTCGAACGGCTCTGGGAAACCTGCCTGGTTCCCGATTACCGCAAGCTGTCACCGGCGGCACATGCTGAGCTGGTTACAACGCTATTCTCGTTCCTGATGCGAAAGGGCCGGATTCCGGATCAATGGTTTGCGGCGCAGGTGGCGCAGGCGGATCGGGTGGATGGCGGTATCGACACCCTGTCCGCGCGGATTTCACAGATCCGGACCTGGACCTTTGCCGCAAACCGGCCGGACTGGCTGTCCGACCCACTCCATTGGCAGGAAACGACCCGTGCGGTGGAAGATAAATTGTCGGATGCATTGCATTCGAGGCTAACGGAGCGTTTCGTTGATCGCCGGACCAGTGTATTGATGCGCCGCTTGCGGGAAAACATGATGCTGACGACTGAAATTGGAAAGACCGGCGAAGTCACTGTTGAGGGCCATGTCATCGGCCGTCTCGACGGATTTATGTTCGCCCCCGATGCCGCTGAGGCAGGCTCGGAAGCGAAGGCGCTGCAGGCGACTGCACTGAAGGCGCTGGCCGGGGAAATCGACGCGCGCGCGGAGAAGCTCTCTGCTGCCGCCGACGATCAGTTCGCGCTTGCCTCCGACGGCACGCTGCGCTGGACCGGCGATGCGGTCGGCAAGCTTGTCGCCGCCGACGAGGTGCTGCATCCGCGCATCCGCATTATCGCCGATGAGCGCCTCACCGGTGCTTCGCGTGACGCCGTGCAGGCGCGGCTCGATCTCTGGCTCAAGACGCATATCGAAAAAATTCTCGGGCCGATGTTCGAGCTCTCCAAGGCCGAGGACGTCACCGGCATTGCGCGCGGCATTGCCTTCCAGCTCGTCGAGGCGCTCGGCGTTCTGGAGCGGCCAAAGATTGCGGCCGAGATGAAGGATCTCGATCAGCCCTCACGCGCCGTCTTGCGTAAATACGGCGTGCGCTTCGGCGCCTATCACATCTTCTTCCCGGCGCTGCTCAAGCCCGGCGCGCGCACGCTCGCCTCGCTGTTGTGGGCGCTGAAAGAGGACAATGTCGATATGAACGCGCTCGGCGGCGCGCAGCATCTCGCAGCGAGCGGCCGCACCTCGTTCCCAGCCGACAAGACATTGTCGAACGATGCCTATCGCGTGCTGGGTTACAGGCTCGCGGGCGAGCGCGTGGTGCGCGTCGATATTCTCGAGCGTCTCGCCGATCTCATTCGTCCCGCTTTGGCGTGGCGGCCCGGCACCGGCATGGAGAAGCCTGCAGGTGCGTTCGACGGCCGTTCGTTCACCGTGACGCAGGCGATGACCTCGCTCACCGGTTCGGCGGGTGAGGACTTCGCCTCGGTGTTGCGTTCGCTCGGTTATCGTATGGATCGCCGTGCGCCGCTGCCGGAAGAACCGAAGCCGGAAGCATCTACCGAAGTTGCTTCCACTGAGACGACTTCTGCGGAGGCTGCATCCGAGAGCACGCCACCTGTTGAAGCTTCGACCGAAGCCGCCGCAGGCGAGTCCGCTACCGCAAGTGAATCTGCTGCATCTGATGAGGCTGCGGTGGCTGCGGATGCTCACGTTGAAAGCGTTGAGGCTTCCAGCGCAGCGAAGTTGCCTGACGTTGAGTTCGCACCGACTGAGGCTCCTGCGCAGGAGGCGGCTTCCAGTGTTGAGCCCGCGCCTTCCGCCGAATCTTCTTCCCCAGACGAGGCTGCTTCCACCGACGCTCCTTCCGCTGAAGCTGCATCGGCAAACACCGCGACGGAAACGGCAGACGCTGTTGCCGCGCCTGCGGAGCCCGAGCTTGTCGAGGTGTGGCGTCCTGCGGGCCGCCACGATGAACGTCGCGGACGGCATGAGCGCCATCGCCGGCATCACCGCCATGGGTCGGCAGCGTCTGCTGCTGCAGCGGATGCAGCGGCTGAAGGCGGCGAGAAAAAGGAACGCCCCGCGCGGCGGCACGATCGTTCCCGCGAGGATCGCCGCCAGCGGCCGGAGGGAGAGGGTGCGCAGGCGCGCGGCCCGAAGGACGAGCGTAACGAGGCAGGACGCGAGCGCGCGAAGGGCCGCCGGGGCAAGTTCGAAGGCAAGCGTGACGGCCGCGACCGCAAGGATGGTGGTCCCGCGTTCCGCACCTTCGCAACCAGCGCCCCGCGGGAACGCGAACGCACTGCCGATCCGAATTCGCCGTTCGCAAAATTGGCCGCGCTCAAGGAACAGCTCGGCACCCGTAAAGATTGACGGTTGGAGCGGCAGCGCCTCGACAAATGGCTGTGGCACGCGCGCGTGGTGCGCACCCGCACCGATGCCGCCAAGCTTGTCGCCGGCGGTCGGGTTCGCCTCAATGGAGAGCGACAGCGCGCACCGGGACATGGCCTGAAATCCGGCGATGTGCTGACCGTCGCGCTTGATGCGCGGGTCCGCGTGCTGCGGGTCAAGGCCTTCTGCGAGCGCCGGGGTGATGCGCAATCTGCGCAGACCCTCTATGACGAGTTGCACGGCGATCCGGAGTAACTATCTGCGGCAGCACAAGCCCGCTTCTCTTGCGGCGCTGTGCATCCTGCGCTAGGCCAGCACCCAAATTTAGAACGTTTCCGGAGAGATGGATGACTTACGTCGTCACCGAGAATTGCATCAAGTGCAAGTACATGGACTGCGTCGAGGTGTGTCCCGTCGACTGTTTCTATGAAGGCGAGAACATGCTCGTCATCCATCCGGACGAATGCATCGATTGTGGCGTCTGCGAGCCCGAGTGCCCCGCCGAAGCGATCAAGCCGGACACGGAGCCGGATCTGGAAAAGTGGCTCGGCGTGAATGCCGAATACGCGAAAACCTGGCCAAACATTACCCAGAAGAAGGACCCGCCGGACGACGCCAAGGAGTTCGACGGCGCCGAGGGCAAGTTCGATCAATATTTTTCACCGAACCCCGGCACCGGCGACTGAGGCGGATTTCGGATTCCTCTTAACCGTAGTTGACGGCGCGCCCGCTCGCGGCGGTACTGAAACACCTGAAACGGCCATAAACCTTTGATTTTTGCGGAAAATGTGCTATTATGAGCACATTCCGTCGGTTGTTCACGCTCCGTCCGCTCCTGGATGAGGAGCGTTGAAGGGCAACCCATTCGACAACCCGTATCAGGGGGCGTGGCGGTTCCACGCAAGGCGCCGTGGCAGACAAATCGCGTCAGAACAAAACCAAAGCATCCACCAAGGATAAGAACTCCGGCAAGGCCGCTGTCCGCGGCACTTCCGGCAAGAAGGCGGCCGTTGCGGCCGCCGGCACCTCGAAAAGCAAAAGAAGTGTAATGCCAGCAAAGAAGAGCACCAAGCCCGTCGCGAAATCACCTGCGAAGGGAGCGGCGAAGCCCGCTGCCAAGGCCGCCAAGACGACGACCAAGCCCGCCGCGAAGGCGCCTGTTAAGCCGGCTGCCAAGGCGCCGGTGAAACCGGTCGCGAAGGCAGCGGCGAAGCCGGCCACCAAGCCCCTCGCCAAGGCGCCTGCGCCGAAGGTGGAGGAGCCGAAGAAGCCGTTGACCCAGCGTCAGGGCTTCAAGACCAACGAGTTCGTGGTCTATCCGGCGCACGGTGTCGGTCAGATTCTGGCGATCGAGGAGCAGGAGATCGCGGGTGCGCGGCTTGAGCTGTTCGTCATCAGCTTCATCAAGGACAAGATGACGCTCCGCGTGCCGACCGCGAAGGTCATCAATGTGGGCATGCGCAAGCTGTCCGATCCGGCGCTCGTGAAGCGCGCGCTCGACACGCTGAAGGGCCGCGCGCGCATCAAGCGCACGATGTGGTCGCGCCGCGCGCAGGAGTATGAGGCGAAGATCAACTCCGGCGACATCGTTGCGATCGCCGAGGTGGTGCGTGACCTTTATCGTTCCGAATCGCAGCCCGAGCAGTCCTACAGCGAGCGGCAGCTTTATGAAGCGGCGCTCGATCGCCTGTCGCGCGAGATTGCGGTGGTGCAGCACATCACCGAGACCGAAGCGATTAAGGAAGTCGAAGCCAACCTCGCCAAGAGCCCGCGCCGTGGTGCGGCCAAGGCGGATGCCGATGCGGCCGCGGATGCGACCGGTGAAGCATCCGATGATGAGGATGGAGACGACGATTCGCTGAGCGAAGACGAGGCGGCGTAAGCAACCTATCTTCGCTTGCCAGCTTTCGATCGATTTCAAAACCCGGCCGGCTCGGCCGGGTTTTTTCATGCGTGGATGATTTTAATACGCGCTTGTTTTTGGCGTGCTGCAGGAACCGTCGCGCAGCTCAATCCACCACGATCTTGACGCGCTCATTGGGCTTGAGCGCAGCGTGCTGGTCGAGACCGTTGAGAATCCGGAAGCGCTCCAGCGGACGGTCAATACCCTGCATCCGACGTGCCATCGATTCCACCGTGTCGCCGGGCTTGACGGTGACGACACGAATGCGCAGCGGCCGCGCCGCCTGAATCTCGCCAAGCGTCAGGCGACGGAAAGAATGCACGGTGTCGCGGAATGACTTCTCGGCGTCGGCTGTCTTGTTCTTCGCGGCGAAGATGAAACGATAGACATCGCCGCCGACGCGCAGCGCATAAATGCGGAATTGCCACTGATCGCTGCCCGCGGTTGCGGTCGCGGCAGGCGTGCCGTTGATGGTGGTCTCCTCGACGGAGGCTTGGTCGACATTCTCCATCCAGCCGGAATTGAGATAGCTCGACAGCGAAGTCTCTTGCGGTACGCGCACGACATCGAAGCGCAGCGCCTGCGCGCCGCCTTCACGCACGCCGACCACGGCCTGCGCCGTATTCTCCAGCACATAGCTGTCAGGCGCGAGGAAGGTGAAGCCGAGCTTGGGATGCAGGAAGCGGCGCCCACGCACAAAGCCCTCGCTCGGGTCTTCGCCAAAGACAATGTTGTCGATGGCGGATAGATAGGCCTCGCGGTCGCGCTCGTTGGCTCCCGATGCCGCAAATTTCCGGGCGCTGTTCTCGGCGGATTCGACACGCTCGGGCGTTGCCGGGTGCGAGGATAAAAAGTCCTGCGAGCGCGGGTCGCCGACCGGCGAGGTTTTCAGCGCAGCGTTGCGTTCCATCGCGGACAGGAAACGCGACGCGCCATAGGGGTCGAAATTCGCCTTCGCGGCAAGAGCGACGCCGATCGCATCGGCCTCGAATTCTTGCGCACGGGAGAAGCTCGCCATCGTCAGCTTGGTCTTTGCAAGCGCAAGCGCCTGCATGTTGGCGTCCTGGCCGCCCATCTCGGTGATGACATGGCTCACAAGTGCTGCGCGCTTCGCCTGCTCCTCGCGGATCGAGGCGTGCTTGGCGAGCACATGCGCCATTTCATGCGAGAGAACGCTCGAGAGTTCGGAGGTATCGCTTGCAAGCGCAAGCAGTCCGCGGGTGACGTAAAGCTGGCCGGTCGGCAGGGCAAATGCGTTGACCGCACCCGAATTCAGAATCGTGACACGATAGGAAAAATCCGGCCTGTCGGAGGCGGCGACCAGCCGGTCCACCGCCTTGACGATCAAGGCCTGCAGTTTCGGATCGTCATAGGAGCCGCCATAGGAGGCGAGAATTCGTTGATGCTCGCGGTCGGTCGCGTTGGTTGCCGGCGCGGGGCGCGTCATCTTGATGGTCGGCGGCGCGGGCGGCGTACCGGCCAACTGGAAGCGGCTCATGTCCGAACAGGCGCCGCAGGCAAGCGCAAGGCACACCACCACAATCCCGGCGAAACGCCCGGCCGCGTGATGATCCCTCGTCACCTGTTGCTTCACGCGCTATTTGTCCCCGGCCGCAGCCGTTTCCTTCCCGCCGATGAATTCGATCTGACCGGGAGCGCGCGCCTCGATGCGCGGTCCCCCGTGGCGTTCGATCCATCCCCGGACTCGAATGCGCCTGCCCTCTAGTGTCGCGGCATTTATTCCCGCCGCCGCGAAGGCCGGCATCATGCGACGGGAAATGGTCACGGCAAAGCCCTGAATCCGCCGCCTGCCGAAATTGAGATAAAGCGTACTGCCGGCCTGCCGTGCAGATAATATTGTACCGTCCACAAGTGTAAACCTTCCGATATGTTTCAAAATGGAACTCGGGTTGGAACCGCTCTCAATAAAGTTTGGCGTCGCCCACGCCCCGCGCTTTGATTTTTCGGCGCGGCTTTCCGCGCTTCTCAACTCTCGCGCGCAAGACTCATCCCGTACGGTTCCCGAGGCGACGGCGAAGCCTGCGTCCGCAAGCGCGCTTTGAAGCGTGTCTGGCTTGCCTGCGATCAGCACAAAAGCATGTTGCCGGCCGTAGCGGTCCGGCGTCTCGTCCGTGCCGCGTAGCGTGACGGTCCGGTCGAGTGCATGGTCACGCAGCCAGGTGGCGCCGTCTGCTTCCGCTGATTTTGGAATCTCGATTCCCGTGAGGCGAATCTCGCGTCCGTCCACAAGTCGCAGTGTGCGTGCATCGAGGATCGCCGCGATCTTGCTCTCACCGAGAACAGTCGGCGGCTCGCACGCCGCCTGCGCATTGGCGGTAAGAGGTACGATCCATGTCGTGAGGAGGATCAGAAAAGCGCGCCGGCGAATCATGGATACGCCGGCGCGGATGTGCATCACCGATTACCGGGATCGGAGATTGCGCGGCGCGCGACAAGCCTGTTCCAGATGAACAGCACCACCAGCGCGCCGATCGTGGCGGTGATGAAGCCCGCGCCCTGGTTCGGTCCGTAATGGCCGATCGCCTGGCCGATCCATGTTGCGAGGAAGGCACCGGCGATGCCGAGCGCGGTGGTCAGGATGAACCCGCTCGGATTGTTCGGGCCCGGAGACAGAAGGCGCGCAAGAATGCCGGCGACGAAGCCGACCAGCAGAACATAGAGCATTGCAAAAATCCTTTTTGAAAATGAAGCGCTCGCTCTTAGAGCCAGCGCGAGGCTTCCTGCTCGTTCGGCAGCCGCCCATCCGGCGTGAGCTGGTGGATGAATTCCGGCAGTTGCTGCGCGAGCCCGTCGAGCAGTTCGTTGCGTGACAGTCCGGTCTGCGAGGTCAGGGTGTTGATCTGATCGGCGCCGAGCGCGCTTGCGAGATCATCGGAGGTGATCGGCTTGTTGGAGCCGGGGCTCACCCAGGAGTTTGCGGCATCGCCGTGGCCCGCCTCCTGAAATTGCTTGAGGAGATCGTTGAGACCGCCGCTCAGCACGCTGCCGGCTGCGCCGCCTGCGAGAAGGCCGCCCAGCAAGCCGCCGAGATTGCCCTGCAACAGGCCACCGAGGCCACCGCTCAAGCCGCCTGTCGGCAGACCGCCGGTCGGTGCAGTGGTGCTTCCGGGCAGCGTGGAGCTGCCGCCCGTGGGCGCAGTCGCCGTTCCTGTCGAGCCGGAGAGATGCTTGACGGCCTTGTAGGCGAGCAGCGCGAGGATCGCCATGGTGATGGGAGACATGCCGCCGGATGCGGTGGCGTCTTTCGGGCCGCGCGGCCCGTTCTGCATCCCGTTGAGAACATCAAACAAACCCATGGTAGCCTCCATTTGTACTCGATCCGCTTGCAAGAATAGCGCGTGCGGCGCGTCTCTCAAGGCAGCGTGTGAACACAACTTCCTCACTACAGCGTCACGACACTGTGACGCCTTCAAGACAGCGGGTCATGACAGCCGCCTTGGCGCTTTGGCAGGCGTCAGGAGCGAGATTTGGTGCGGCGCGTCTTGCGTTTTGCCTTGCGCGCGCCGGTCTTTCTCGTCCGTGTCGTCTTGGAGGTCTTTCTGGTTGTTTTCTTTGTGGTTTTCCGTGAACTCGTGGTCTTCTTCGCGGTCTTTTTCCGCGCTGTCTTCTTCTTGGCGGCGCTGGTGCGGCTCGTCTTTTTCTTCGGGACCTTCTTGCCCTCGCGGCGCGCCTCGGAGAGTCCGATCGCGATGGCCTGTTTGCGGCTCTTCACTTTCTTGCCGCTGCGTCCGCTCTTGAGCGTGCCGGCCTTGCGCTTCTTCATCGCGCGCTCAACCTTGCGGCCGGCGCTCTTGGAATACTTTCTCGCCATCGTGAGCTCCCTTCTGGTGGAGTTAAAGTCTGCGGGCGTCCGTTCGGTTCCAGATTCGGTCGCCAAGTTGCCGCACCGCGGCCTCACCAGGAGATAAGGTTGGCCGTTGCACGGGAGGCGTGCTGGCGAGAGCGGAACCGCTCTGATAATTGTTTGGATGTGCTTCGCGACGCGCCTCCGGCGGTCGGAGCCGCCCGCATAATCTCGATCGCCCGCGTTTGAAATCATCTCACCGCACCGGATCGCTCATGACAGTTCCTCCGCCCAATGATTCTGCCGTTCCGGTCGACCCCAAGCGCAATTTCTCGATTGCGTTCGGGCTGGAGCGAATCGGCCTGATCGCGATTCGGGCGCCGGTGGTGTCGCTCGTGGTGCTGATGACGCTATGCGTAATCGCGATCTTCGGGCTTCAGCACATCAAGATCGATGATTCGCTGAGCCAGCTTTTTCGTTCCGAGACTCCCGAATACAAGCAGTACGAGGAAGTGACGAAGCGCTTCCCGTCCGCCGAATACGACGTGCTGGTGGTGGTCGAGGGCAAGACGCTATTGGAGCGCAATTCGCTGGAGAAGCTGCGCGATCTCGTCACCGACCTGCAACTTGTCGACGGTACTCGCGGCATCATCTCGCTGTTCTCGGCGCGTCAGCCGCCCGAAAACGGCAACCTGCCGGCGCCGCTCTTTCCCGAGACGCTGCCGCAGGGACAGGCGTATCAGGATTTTATCGCCAAGGTCCGTGGCAATGAGGTGATCCGCGGCAAGCTCCTGTCCGATGACGGCACGCTGGCGCTGGTTGTGCTCGCGCTCGATCCGGAGGTTGTCAGCAGCAAGGGGCTCGGCAAGACGATCGGCGAAGTCCGCGACCTGATGAAGGACGATCTCGCCGGCACCGGCCTCACGAGCCAGCTATCCGGCGTGCCGGTGATGCAGCTTGAAATCCGCAACGCGGTCGAGCGCGACGGCCTCACCTACAACATCGCTGGCATCCTTGCGGGCTGTCTGATCGCCATCGTGTTCTTCCGGCGCATCTCGTTCATGGTTGCCGCGGCATTCCCGCCGCTGCTCGCGATTCTGATGTCGCTTGGTGCGCTCGGCTGGCTCGGCTTCAGCCTCAATATGTTCCTGAACGTGATGACGCCGCTGATCATGGTCATCAGTTTCGCCGATTCGATGCAGCTCACGTTCGCGGCGCGCGATCGCCTGATTGCTGGCGAGGACAAATACACGGCCTTCCGCAATGCGGTGCTCGTCGTCGGTCCAGCCTGCGTGCTGACGCACGGCACGGCGGCACTGTCGTTCATTGCGCTGCAGTTTTCCGATTCGGATCTGATCCGGAAATTCGGCGAAGCGGGGCTGATGGCGACCATCATCGCGCTCGTCGCGGTGTTGTCGCTGGTGCCGGTGTTCGGCGTGCTTCTCGTGCGCAAGGAGAGCGTGTTCGTCACCAGGATCAAGGGTGCGGACGCGGGCGTCGAGGCGCTACGCGCGTTCTGCCGCTGGATCGCGGTGCGCATGGTCGGCCATCCGGGGCTGTTCAGCCTGATTGCATTGCTCATCGTGGTCGGGCTTGGCGTGATCTACGCCAATCTGCAGCCGCGCTATCGGCTCGCCGATCAGGTGCCCGACAAGAAGCAGGCGGTCGAGGCGAGCGGGCGGCTCGATGCGAAGCTCACCGGCGCGAATCCGATCGATGTGCTGATCGAATTCCCCAAGGGCGAAAACCTCTATTCGCCGGAGACGCTGAAGGTGATCGCGGACGTCCACAGCATCATCGAGAAGCAGGCGGGCGTCGGCAACGTCTGGTCGCTGGAGACGCTGCGGCGCTGGCTTGCGGAAAAGGCAGGGCGCACCGATGTCGCGACGCTCAAGGAATATGTCGACATGTTGCCCAAGCATCTGTCCGGCCGCTTTATCTCCGCCGATCAGGATGCGGTGGTTGTCTCGGGCCGCGTGCCGGACCTCGATTCCAGTCAGATACTGCCGACGGTCGAGAAACTCGATGCGGCGATGGGCGCGGTGCGGCAGGCGAATCCGGGTTATCGGATTTCTGTCACCGGCCTCTCGGCGATCGCTGCCCGCAACAGCGCGAGCATGATCAGCAAGCTGAACCACGGCCTGACCATCGAGTTCGGCCTCGTCGCGGCGTTCATCGGGCTGGCGTTCCGTTCGGTGACGGTGATGTTCGCGAGCATTCTGCCGGGCATCTTCCCGGTGGTGCTGTCCGGCACCGTGTTGTGGCTGTTGGGCGAGGGATTGCAGTTTGCGAGCGTGGTGGCGCTCACCGTCTCATTCGGCCTCGGCCTCAGCGCGACGATTCACTTCCTCAACCGATTGCGGCTCGAGGAACAGCCCGGCGTGGATGAGGGGCTTGCGGTCGAGCGCGCGACCGTGCTGGTCGGCCCGGCGCTTATTCTGACGACGGTGGTGCTGGCCTGCGGTCTGGTGGTGACGGTGTTCTCCGACCTGCCGTCGCTGCGGCTGTTCGGCTGGCTCAGCGCGTTCGCGATGATTGCAGCGCTGGTCGCCGACCTGTTCATCCTGCGGCCGACCGCGATGTTCCTCATCAGCCTCTCGCACCGGCTGCGCGGCGCGTGGCGACGCGATCCGAAGCCTGCTGAGTAAGGGCGTCAGATCGATTCTGTGAGAATGTAAAAAACCTCCGGACCAGATGTCCGGAGGTTTTTTGACACGGAGACAGAGCTTAGCGGCTGAGCGAGATGTTCACGGCGCGCAGTTCGCCCTTCGAGGCGATGGCGACGGTCTGCTTGTTGCCGCGGGTCGAGATGTTGAACGTCGCAGCATAGCCGGCGGTCTGCACCAGGGCCGTGACCTGGCCGCCCGAGACGCGGCCTTCCACTGTGCCGTTGACGCCGCGGCTCTCCTCCGTCCAGTTTCCGCTGAGCTCGCCGCCCGTGGAACGCACCTCGCTTGCGAGATCGAAGCGGTAGCTGTCGCTCGCGCAGCGCAGATTGATGTTCAGAACGTTATTGCCGCCGCTGGTGGTATATTTACCCCGACAGCGAATCCGCTCGCTGCCTGTGCCGTTGTTGTTGGCAATCGTGATGCTGCCGCTGCCAGACCACTGGCCGGCGTAGTCGGCAAACGCGCCTCCGCTCTGTGCATGGCTGGTCGAGGCCGGCAGCAACATCATCGCACCCAATACGACGGCGGCCGCGGCACCCGGCAAAGTTCTTGGAAAGCGAATCATATGACAGGTTCCTGCAATGAGCGGGTTGTGGGCGGTTTCCCCATTCTGCGGGGCAATATGGCTTGCGTCGGGCCGCAACAAAAGCGGGAAAACCTCGGTCGGCTCCGGTGCAAGAACTCAAGAATATAGGGAGGATGTCAGATGCGCCAACCCCGGAGAAAGGGGGGAGTTCGTCGCATTATTTTCAAGTTTTTTGCATAGGGCGCTGCCGCGCCGCGAAGATACGGGCGTGCGGCCGGGTCAATCGATCGCTGCGCAGGCGTTATCCGTCGTATGATGAGATTTCGATCAGACTGCCATCCGGATCGCGGCAATAGACCGAAGTGAGGGTGCCGCGTGCGCCTTGCTTTTTCACCGGCCCTTCCTCGATCGCGATCCCGCAAGTCTTGAGATGAGCGACAACGGTCTCCGGAGACGCCGAGGTGAGGAAGCAGAGGTCGTCGCTACCCGCGGCTTCATGATCGGCGGTGAACCACTCCACCTTGTCGGTCGCAACGGGGCGCAGGTTGAGCTTCTGCTGACCGAACCGCATCGAAATGCGCGGGGCTTTGCCGGCACCAGGGTCGAACACGGCGCGGGTCATACCGAGCACGCGCTCATACCACTGCGCAGAGGCTTCCGCGTTCGAGACATTGACGACGAGATGGTCGAGCGCATCGACAGTGAGTATCATGTCACCTCCGGAATGAAGGGCGAAAAACGACTGGATGGCAAGGTCGGCGGTGGCCAGCCTAGCCGTGAAGGCCGAGCTCATCGGGCCGCCACCATAGCCTCCCAGGCGCCGCTCTGCTATGTACAGCCCCGTCGGTCCCGTAGCTCAGCCGGATAGAGCGACGGTTTCCTAAACCGTAGGTCGGAAGTTCGAGTCTTCCCGGGATCGCCATCGAATCGGAGGCATACCCCTGCCTTCCGCATACGGCCCGGCAGAAATGGGCCGTGCAGTCGTACGCCTCAGTTGAGGTTTGTCGTGATGCTGTGATCGGCGATGGGGTAGCGTTCCTTGCCCCGCATACCGGCGATTTGTCTGAGGTTTTCATGCAGACGCTGCTGCTGCTCTTCCGCCCGCGTTTCATCGTCCTGACCTTGTGCGCGCTTGCCGCGCTCGCCTTTGCGGCCGCGATCGTGGCCGGAGGCCCGACCTATCTGTGGATGCCGCTCACGCTGTTCGGCTGGCTCACCGGGCTTGGCATCAGAGACCTGCTGCAGGCGCGCCATGCGATCCTGCGCAACTATCCGATCTCCGGGCATTTCCGCTTTCTGTTCGAACAGATCCGCCCGGAGATGCGGCAGTATTTCTTCGAGAGCGAGAAGGACGGCAAGCCGTTCAGCCGCGACACCCGCGCCGTCGTCTACCAGCGCGCCAAGGTGGCGCTCGACAAGCGCCCGTTCGGCACCCAGAAGGATGTCTACGAGGACGGCTATGAGTGGATGCACCATTCGGTGGTGCCGAAGCCCGCGGCCGATTCCGATTTTCGCATCGTGATCGGCGGTACCGAATGTACCAGGCCGTATTCGGCTTCCGTCTTCAATGTCTCGGCGATGAGTTTCGGCGCCCTGAGCGCGAATGCGATCCGCGCGCTCAACGCCGGCGCAAAACAGGGCAAGTTCGCGCACGACACCGGCGAGGGCGGTGTGAGTTCATATCACCGCGAGAACGGCGGCGATCTCATCTGGGAAATCGGCTCTGGCTATTTCGGCTGCCGTACGCCGGACGGGCAGTTCGATCCCGACGCGTTCGCGCGCGTGGCCTCCGAGGACCAGATCAAGATGGTCGAACTCAAGATCAGCCAGGGCGCGAAGCCCGGCCATGGCGGTGTTCTGCCGGCGGCAAAGGTCTCCGAGGAAATCTCGCTCGCACGTGGTGTTGCGATGGGCGAGGACTGCATCTCGCCCGCCTATCATCGTGCCTTCTCAACACCCGTGGGGCTGATGCAGTTCATCGGCGAGATGCGGCGGCTGTCGGGCGGCAAGCCCGCCGGCTTCAAGTTGTGCATCGGTCATCGCTGGGAATTTCTCGCGATCTGCAAGGCGATGCTCGAGACGGGCATCTATCCTGATTTCATCGTGGTCGATGGCAAGGAGGGAGGCACCGGCGCAGCGCCAATCGAGTTTGCCGATCATATCGGCGTGCCGATGCGTGAGGGCGTCAATTTTGTCCACAACGCGCTGATCGGTATTAACGCCCGCGAGCGCATTCGCATCGGCGCGGCGGGCAAGATCGCGACCGCCTTCGACATGGCGCGCGCGATGGCGCTCGGCGCGGACTGGTGCAACTCGGCGCGTGGTTTTATGTTCTCGCTGGGGTGCATCCAGTCGTTGAGCTGTCATACGGGCCGCTGCCCGACCGGCGTCGCGACGCAGGATCCGATCCGCGCCCGCGCGTTGGTAGTGGAAGACAAGCGCGTGCGCGTGGCGAATTTTCACGACGCGACCTTGCGCGGGCTTGCCGAACTCGTCGCCGCTGCCGGGCTCGAACATCCGAACGAGATCAGGCCGATCCATTTCTCGCACCGCATCTCGAGCACCGAGGTGGTGTCGTTCGCCGAGCTTTATCCCCCGCTCGAACCGGGCGAGTTGTTGTCTGGCACACAAGATGCACGCTTTGCACAAGCCTGGGCGTTGGCGCAGGCCGCGACGTTCGCACCGAAAGTGTGAGGTTGAGAGCGTTTTCAAGCGAAGTGGAAACCGGTTCGCGTGAACAAAGCGCGTCAAAACAAGACTCTAAAACTCGCCGTGCAGCCGCGCGGAGAAGATCGAGACTGGCCCGCGGTCGGCGTTGTAGGCGGGATTGACGATAAACTGATAGTCGGCCGTCGCTGTGAGTTTTGGCGTGATGGCATAGGCGTAATACGCCTCGATCAGCCGCTCCTGCCGATAGTTCAGCCGGCCGTCGCCGACCAGAACGCCGAGCCCGCCGGCTGCGATAAAATCGCGATGATCGCGCGACAGCGCGTTGATGGCGCCGCCGAGACCGATGGTGTCGTCGGGCCGGCCCCATGATTTGCCCTTGATCGACAGCCCGCCGGAGAGGCTGGCGTCGATGTCGGTGAAGGCCATGATTTCGGTTTTCCCGTCGTTCCAACTCCAGCGTCCGAACAGGCCGACCGTGTCGCTCAATGCTTGTTCAAGATTGATCACATAACCGTACTTGATGCGGCCCTGTCGCGTTGCCGCGATATCGAGGTTGAGTGCGGGATTGTCGAGCGTCGCGCGATAGCTGCCGGAGAATGCGCTGTTGATCCATGCGATCGCCCTCAGCTTGCCCGGCAGTCCGAACAGCTTGTAACGCTGCTCGAGTTCGGCGACATATTCGCCGCGGCGGAACAGCCGCATGTCGAAATTGTCCGAATTGGATTCGGCATCCATCAGGAAGTAGCCGAAGCGCACCGCCCAGTTTTTCTGGTTGAGCTCCGCGGTGGCGCCGTAGGTGAGGCCCACCTTGTCGGCAGCGTAGTCGAATGCGCCTGGCGCCCACAGCGACCAGTTCATGAAATCCTTGCGCGGGTCCTTGGCGTAGCTGTTGCCGTCGAACACGTCGAGCACCGCGAATTTGCCCGCCTGCAGAGTGAGGCGCGAGACGTCGGCCTTGCCGCCGAGTTGCGTGGGGCCACTTTCAAGCGTCTCCTGTTCGCCGCCGAAGCCGAAGGTCTGGCGCACGAACAGGCGCGATGGATTGAAGCGCGGATAAGGGAAGTTCGATTTCTGTGCTTCACCGTTCGAGAAGCCGGCAAGCCCCGCGGTGTCGCTGAGGCCGAAGCCCTGCGCGAATTCGGGATTGAAATACACCTCGCCGCCGTCCCACAGGCGCGCGTTGATGTAGAGGCTGGTGCTCCAGGTCGATTTCGCCTGTCCGGTCGGCGCGAGGCTGTTGGGGCCGGAGTAGGGCGAGCGGAATTGCGGATAGGCCTGCGCGATGTAGGTGGACTGTCCGGAAATCTCCCAGCCTGCCGGCGCGCCTGCGCCAAGCTCGCCGCCGTTCGCGCCAAAGCCGGCCGCATCGATCTTGCGGCTGAGCCCGAGCCGCACGCTGTGCATGTCGAGAGCGCTTGTCGCCTGCAGGCCGGAATTCATTACGACGCTGGTGCGGCCGAAATCGCTGTAGAGATATTCGAGCCGTGCGCTCCATAGCGGTGCGATGGCGTATTCGATGCCGGCACCCGCGGTCCATCCGGTGCGATAGGCGATTCTCTTGTCCTTGAACGGTGCGAGTTCGTTTTCGAAACGCTCGCCCGCGAACGCAAAGCCGCCGGTGACGTAAAGAAGCCATTGCGGTGTGGCGTAGCCGAGCCGCGCACGGAGTGATCCCGCATAGTCGAGCCGCTCGGTCAGCATATTGCCAGCGGTTGGCGTCGTGGCGATGAGAGCGTTGGATTCGAAATAGCTCGGAAAGCTGATGTCGGCTTCCGCGCCGAGCAGGATGCGCGAGGGCAGCAGCACGTTGTAGCCGGCATGGAAGCCGGCCATCGCACCGCCAAAATGATGGTGAGTCGGGAACGCAGACCCATCGATCACTTCGCCATGGGCCGTGCCGAAACTGTAGCCGATATGCGCACCGACATAAGCGCCGTTCCAGTCGTAGGCGGGGATCGCGGGAGCTTTGAGCGGCAGATCCGCGGCTTGCGCGCTGAGCGCCGGAAACGCGGCCGTCATCACCACCGCGAGCGTGTACCTCGCAGGCCTTCGGAGCGAATGTGGGCGGCGAATCGCAGTCATCGCAATCACAGGTGCCATGGTGCTGGTAGCGGCGCTACCGGTGCTGTCGCGGCGTTCACTGTCGTGAGGCCGTCATGAGGGGCGGGCAAAAGACAGAGGCGTTTCATGCTGCGCAAACAAACTTAATTGCAAATGATTGTCAATAGCATTAGGATTATTCGAACCAGGCATGGGTGCTCCCTTCCGATGAATGTGCATGTGAGGCCGAAGATCTTTCGGCTGCTCGGTGTCGCTACGTTTGCGACCGCAGAACTGCCTGAACGCATGAGACTGCCCCCCATGTCGCTGACGGGGCAGGCGGATCGGCGGAACTTTTGAAAATGAAAACTGCAGACGCGAAGCGTCAGGGTGTGGGTCTGTTCGCCAGCCGGGCCATATCGAACGCGTGAACATCAGCCAGAAGCTCGCAGAAGGCTTTTGCGCCGTGTGTGAGAAGCTGCCGCCCTTTGTCGGCGGTGGCGAGTGTGGCATCGCCGGCAACACCGCTCGGATGCAGATCCTGAGCCGCCCATGCGAAGGGCGCGGGGCGGTGGGGCGACAGCCAGCGGAATTCGTTGGCCATCGCGACGCTGGATGGCTCGAACTTTGCGATCTTGTCTTTCCGCACGAGGTCCGGCCGCGCCGCAAGCATGATCGACGTTTCGATTGCGCCGCCATGCACGCCGTGAGTGACTTCCTCCTCCGGGAAAAGCCCTTCCGGTGTGCCGAAGCGGTGCCAATTCGTGGAGACCGCGAGCATGCCGACGCGCGAGCGTAGCTCCTGCGCGACAATCGCCATTGGTGCACTGTTGCCGCCGTGGCTTGTCACCATCACGATCTTTTTGACACCGCTGCGGGCGACGCTTTCGCCGAGCGACATCCAGTGGCGAATGGCAACGTGGTAAGGCAGCGTCACCGTGCCGGGATAATCGATATGTTCGATCGAGAACCCAACGCTTTGAACGGGCAGGAACGATGCTGGAATATTTGGCGGAAGCTGTGCTTGCACCTCGGCGAGATAGGCCTCCGCGATCATCGTGTCGGTGCCGAGTGGCAGATGCGGCCCGTGCTGTTCGGTCGCAGCGAGCGGCAGCACGGCAATCCATTGCGATGCTGTTGCGGGATCGACGTCCGGCCAATGGATCGTGGTCCAGTCGCGGAGGGGCAATGAGCTCATGAGCGAAGATATCTTTGGATGAGGCCGGGCTGATCGATTAGAAGGCGAAGGTACCTTTTCGGAACCTTCTCCCTCATCATGGGCCAGAACGACCAGCGGAGTCCAATCATGCGGTGCCCCCTTTCGTTGCGAGCGTTAACGGCGGCGGGGCTCCTTGTCCTTTCTTTCGGGGTACCATCGCAGGCACAGGACACGCAAAAGCTCGACAAGGTTTCGTTCGGCACCAACTGGCTCGCGGAGGGCGAGCATGGCGGCTTTTTCCAGGCGCTCGCCGACGACACCTACAAGAGTTACGGCCTCGATGTGACGATCGTGCCGGGCGGGCCGAACGTCAACAACCGGATCATGCTGCTGTCGAAGAAGCTCGATTTCGACATCGCCGCCAACAATCTGCAATCGCTCGATGCGGTCGCAAACAAGGTGCCGGTGGTCGCTGTCGCCGCGATCTTCCAGAAGGACCCGCAGGTGTTCATCACGCATCCGCAGGCCAAGGTGACCAAGCTCGAGGATCTGAAGCCGCTGACGCTGTTCGTCTCGAAAGAGGGAATGCCGACCTATTTCCAGTGGCTCAAGAGCGAGTACGGTTTCAGCGAGGATCACGTCAAACCCTACACCTCCAACGCGCAGCCCTTTCTTGCGGATCGAAACAGCGCGATGCAGGGCTATGTGACCTCGGAGCCGTTCGCCATCGAGCAGAAAGCGAAGTTCAAGCCGACCGTGATCCTGCTCGCCGATTACGGCTTCAACGCCTATTCGACCTTCATCGAGACGCGCGCCGATCTCATCGAGAAAAACCCCGATCTTGTGCAGCGTTTCGTCGATGCCTCGATCGTCGGCTGGTATCGTTACCTCTATGGCGACAACAGCGCAGGCAATGCACTTATCAAGAAAATGAATCCGGAAATGACGGATGCGCTGCTCGATTATACCGTTGCCCGGATGAAGGACCATGGCATCGTCGATTCCGGCGATACGGTGAAAAACGGAATCGGCGCAATGAGCGACGAGCGGATGGCGGATTTCTTCTCGACCATGGTGCGTGCGGGCGTGGTTCGCCGCGACATCGATTTCCGCAAGGCCTACACGCTGCGCTTCGTCAATAAGGGTGTCGGACTCAATCTGCGGCCCGCGCCATGACGGCGATCCGCTGCAGCGAAATCAGGAAGGTTTATCCGCGCGGCGTCGATGCGCTTGGGCCGGTCAGCCTGACGATTGACGAGGGCGAGTTCGTCTCGCTGCTTGGCCCATCTGGATGCGGCAAGTCTACTTTGCTGCGGATCATCGCCGGGCTGGAGCGCCCGAGCGCGGGAGAGATCGTTATCGGCACGCGAACGCGGCCGTCCTCCGGCGGCATCGGCTTTGTGTTTCAGGAGCCGACGCTGATGCCATGGGCGAGCGTGCGCGACAATGTCCGCCTGCCGCTGCGGCTCACGCACGACATGAGTGCGGCAAGCCTTGCACGGGTGGATGATTTGCTCGCGCGCGTCGGCCTGGCCGAATTCGCCGAGGCGTACCCGCGCGAACTCTCCGGCGGTATGAAGATGCGGGTATCGCTCGCGCGGGCGCTGGTGACGGACCCCGATATTTTGCTGCTCGACGAGCCATTCGCCGCGCTCGACGAGATCACCCGTTTTCGCCTCAACAACGATCTGCTGGCGCTGTGGCGCGACCTCGGCAAGACCGTGGTGTTCGTCACCCATTCGGTTTTCGAATCCGTCTTTTTGTCCCAGCGCGTGGTCGTGCTGACCGCGCGCCCCGGCCAGATCAGTTCAGAGCACCGCATCGATGCGCCGGAACCACGGGACGAGAGTTTCCGCACCTCTGCGCCCTATGCCGCCTATTGCCGGGAGGTCTCCGCGGCGTTAGCGCGAGCGAGCGTGGCGCCACACGATATGGTCGCTGGATAAGGGTCGGGACGATGGATATGCCCAGCCGCTCGCCCCAAAGGATGCTGCGCATTCTGATGCCGCTCGTCGTTTTCGTGGTCGTGGCGGGTATCTGGGAAGCGGTGGTCCGTCTGCGCGAGATTCCACCCTATATCCTGCCCGCCCCGAGCCTCATTCTCGAAACGCTGGTGAGGGATTGGGCGCTTCTGTTCGCATCGCTCCTTGCGACGTTGCGGGCGACGCTCGAAGGTTTTCTCGCCGCCGTTGTCGGCGGTATCGGGTTGGCGCTTCTCTTCAGCCGCGCAAAATGGGTTGAAGATGCGTTCCTGCCCTATGCGGTGATCCTGCAGGTAACGCCGGTCATCGCCATTGCTCCGCTGCTTCTCGTCTATCTTCCGCAGCATCTGGCGGTGGTGGCGTGCGCATGGATCGTTGCGTTCTTTCCAGTGCTGTCGAATACCCTGCTCGGGCTGAAATCGGTCGACCGTAATCTCGCGGGGCTGTTTGCGCTGTACGATGCTTCGCCCGCGCAGAAGTTGTGGCGGCTGCGTCTGCCTTCGGCGCTGCCCTACATCATGGGCGGCCTGCGGATTGCCGGCGGCTTGTCGCTGATCGGCGCGGTGGTCGCGGAAATCGCGGCGGGATCGGCCGGCTCCGGCTCCGGCCTTGCGTTCCGGATCGCCGAGGCGGGTTACCGTCTCGATATTCCACGGATGTTTGCGGCCTTGGCGCTCTTGTCGGCCGCGGGGATTGTGATCTATGCCGGGCTGTCGGCATTGTCGCGGCTTGTGCTGCGGCGCTGGCACGAAAGCGCGTTGGAAGGAGAATAAGAACGATGGCGAACGAGGCGGCAAAGCCCGGAATTCTGGTACATGGCCCGAAAAAGCCTTTGGTCGAACGGGGGCTTGCCGAGCGCTTCGACGTCCATGTCATTCACAGCCCGGAAGAGCTGGAGAAGCTTCCGCCCGCGGTGGTGGACAACATCCGCGGTATCGCCGTCACCGGGCTCGTCAAGACCGACGCCGCGATGCTGGCACGTTTCCCGAAACTCGAGATCGTCGCGAGTTTTGGCGTCGGTTACGACCACGTCGATTTCCGTTATGCGGCCGCGCATAACATCGTCGTGACCCACACACCGGATGTGCTGACCGAGGAAGTCGCCGACACCACCATCGGCCTCCTGATTGCGACGCTGCGCGAGTTCATCACCGCCGACCGCTATGTCCGCGAAGGGAAGTGGCCGCAGAAGGATTACCGTCTGAGCCCGGGCTCGCTGCGAGACCGCACCGTCGGTATCGTCGGCATGGGGCGCATCGGCAGAGCGATCGCGCGTCGCGTCGAGGCTTGCGGCGTGCCGATTGTCTATCATTCGCGCAATCCTGCCCCCGGCATATCGTATCGCCACTATCCGAACCTCATCGAGATGGCGAAGGATGTCGATACGATGATCGCCATCACGCCCGGCGGGGCATCGACGCTGAAAATGATCAACGCCGAGGTGCTGAAGGCGCTCGGGCCGCGTGGCGTGTTCATCAACGTCGCGCGCGGCTCGGTGGTCGACGAAGAGGCACTGATCGCGGCTTTGAAGGATGGAACGATCCTCGCGGCGGGGCTTGATGTTTTTGCCCATGAGCCGAACGTGCCGAAGGAGTTCTGGACGATGGACAATGTGGTGCTGCTGCCCCATATCGCCTCGGCCTCGATCGCGACGCGTGACGCGATGGATCAACTCGTCGTCGACAATCTCTTGAACTGGTTCTCCGGCCAGCCGGCGCTGACTCCGGTGGCCGAGACGCCGTTCGGAAAGCGCGAATGAAATTTCCTTTTGGCCTCTTTGTCGTTTGTTTGGTCGCGGGCCTTTGGCCTGCGGCAAAGGCGGCCGCGCAAACTCCGCGGTCGCTTGCAAACGAGATGGTCGGCCAATGGGAGCTTGCCACGGCGGGGCGTGACCGCGCCTGCGTGGTGACGCTGCGCAACAATCCGGTCCCGCTCGGCATGAAGGTCGAATTTGAGAAAGGCTGCGAGGAGGTGCTGCCGTTCACCGGCGCGATTGCATCATGGACGGTGAAGGGGCTCGATCTCGTCCGTTTTCAGGATGAGCGCGGCGAACCGGTGATCGATGTCACCGAGGTGGAGGGCGGCATTCTCGAGGGCGTGCGCACCGGAGAGGGCGTCTACATTCTGCAGAATCTCGTTGCGGCGCGGGCCTTGTCGAAATCGAGCGATCAGATGATCGGCGATTGGGTGATGGTGCGCAGCAACGGCAACCCGATCTGCGGCCTGACGCTGACCAATAATGAAGCGGATGGCCCTGAGAATTTTCAGGTCTTTCTCAAGCCGAAATGCGACCCCACCGTCGGCCGCTTCGCGCCGAGCATGTGGCGGATCGAGCGTGGCGAGATGCTGTTGATCTCCGCAAGTGGCGAGGTCTGGCGCTTCGGTGCCGACGATCACGCGCAATGGCGACGCATTCCCGACAGCGCCGATCCGTTCATCATGGTGCGGCAGTAGTGGCTCCATGTCCCGGATGCCGTGCAGCACGCAGTGCTGCGCTGCAGATCCGGGACCGTTCCGACGATGAACGCTTGTTATGATCCCGGATCTGCGACGCGGCGTGAAGAACGCCGCATCGCGCCCGGGATACGTTCATCACCTACATCAGCCTCATGCCCTTGAGGCTCGAATGGCCGTTCTTGCCGACGATGATGTGATCGTGTACGGAAATGCCGAGCGGGGCCGAGATCGCGACGATCGATTTCGTCATCTGGATGTCGGCCTGCGAGGGCGTCGGGTCGCCGGAGGGGTGATTGTGCATCAACTTGCTAGCCATAGAAAAACAGAGATATTTCAATATCTTATTTCTTGTCCGGGATGAAGTGGTGCCGGTAACTGGTATCTGTAACCCCCGCTAAACCCTTAAAATACCGCTGGAGCCCGCAGTCCCTCAAGCGAAGGTTTGCGTGCTGATGCACACATTGTCGGCATCCCTTCCGCGGCGTTCGTAATGTCCGAGCTGCCTTGGCTTACCGATCAATTCGAATCGCCTATAATGGCTAAAGGCTGATCCGGCCTTGCCGTCCACATTGGTGAAGCCCGCGGGCAGGAACGAGCAATCATCCCGTATGAACCTCTCCCCAAGGTGCGCGGGCCAAGTGGACACGCCGTTGCGAGCACCGTCGGAGCGGTTTCATGCGAATCCAGTTTTCTGATCTCAATCGGCCGAAACAGGCCGCGAAATATCTTACCCGCGCTGGGGCTGAATTGAGCCTCGCTATCGTGCATGAGGCGCTTGCGCGGGCGCTCGGTTACCGGGATTGGCATGAGCTCTCGATAACTGCGCGGCTGAATAATCTCGCCGCAACCGAACAGCCGAGTATCGAGGATGCCGTGAACATCATTCTCGATCTGGCCGACGCGCTGGTCCTCCCCGAAGCTGATGTCCAGCACGCGGTGTCGAAAGCCCGGCTGCTTCGAGCGACGCCATGGACCATTAATGACCACATGTTAATGCGTACCTCTATCTGGAGGCAGCGTGTCTTCGGCACCGCCGGTCGTGGCAAGTCTGGAACCGTGGTGAGAGACAGAGCCTATAATTCGAATACCCCGGCCTATCTTCGCTATCCCGGCCGTCCGACGTATTTGCTTTTCGACACGGGATTTGGCGAGCGTGCCGACTTCGAGGTGGTCACCCCACGTTCACCACTCCCAGACTTCGTGCCCTCGCGAATCTGGTTACCCTACGGGGTGTGGAAGTTGAGCGACGGATCGGAAGTCCCATTCTCGCGCGATTATTTGCCGTTGTGGCGTATTTCGAACGATCGTGCCGAGCGCTTAGCGCCATGGCTTTGGATCAAAGGTATCATGGAGGAAACGCACGTCGCGGATCTTAGGACCACCATATGGGCCTCTGGTCCGCCGCGGGAAAAGGCAGCCGCCTATCTGCATCGGCATCGCATTTCGGAATTGCCGAGGCTGACCGACATTATGCCCCACCTCTTCGAGCCGCAGGTCGATTCCCTACGGGATGGTGTTGCACGCCTCTATGCTGCCCGACGCAATACCGCCGCCCCACCTCCCTACGCCGAACTCAACGCCCGTGTTTTGGTTTGATCCCCACCTTGTTGCCAACTCGAGCGGCAAGCTGGCTGCGAATCTGCTAATCGCGAGGTATCAACGGACTCGAACCAAATGGCTGTAGATAAGAAAAAGAGTACCGCGCCGCTAGATTCGCGTTTCAAATTTGCAGAAGACTCTTTTGCGCGGTTGTCGGGAGGGTGGGACTCTCACCTGCGCACTGCTATCGGCGTCGCGGATGGCGAGGCGTATCTTGTGCGCTTGTTCAAGAAAACAGGCACAGCGCTCGACGATGATCTGCGGGCAATTGTCGCCCGCGGACTGCGACGGATACGACGAGTGCTCTCATCACGTCGTGCTCGAGACGTTCTCGTCGAGGTTCTCGAAATCGCGGAAGACCAGCATGAGCTGGCTATTGTCATGGTCGACCCTGGGGGGCCGATCTCCAGAGCATTGCACCGTCGCAGCACGAGCGAGGGGCGCTATCTGGCGAGCGCAAGTCGTGGTGTCTTCTGGCGAAACATGGTTCGCGTCGCAGAAGCACTAGCGCTGTGTCACGACGCCGGCATCGTGCATGGTGGCGTCAGCCCGCATTCGATATTTTCGCATAGAGACAAAAGCGCTGATTATCGTCTCGGCGGTGTCGAGGCCTGCGTCCATATCTCGGATGGCGATCTCGAAGCAAACGGGCACCTACTGCGCGCTTCCGCCGTGATCTCTTTCCGGCAGGACTGGATCGATCTGGCTGCCGTTGCCGGCGCGCTCCTTGGCCTAGACGGTGACACACCTCCCGCGCTTCTGTCCGTCGAACGCCGAATGCTTGAACGGCTTGCCAGTCCGCCGCAGTTTCAGCTCTTTGATGGAGCGGTTGTCCTCGACGAGCTGCGAAATGTCGTCACCGAACTTGACAGGGTTGGCTCAAGTTCGGACGGCGAACTAATTCTCTATCCATCGAGGAGTGTCGCTCAGAGTGATTTGCCGGCTCTCTCTTCGGGCACCATACCCGCAGCCGACAGTGCCGCGATCATGCAGTTTGTCGCCGACGATTTGCTTTCGACCGGCGCTCGCCTTGTCCCAGCCGGACAGGATACGGCGCGCCTCATGACCGACCTCGCGATCTACAACATACGAATCATGAGCGACTCTGTCGGTATGATCGAAGGGGCGCACCAGCGCCGCGCAAACGAATGGATGAATGGCGCGGTGGACATCGTTCATCGACTGCACCTCTCAAGAAATCGAGCGAACGCCGAAGAGCGGGTTCGAAATCTCGGGCCAGGCGCCAAGCGTTGGCGCGACCTCTTGGAGCCTGTCCGGTCTGCTGACAGCACCACTGATGTTCCAATATGGTTCGCTCTCATCCTTCTCGAAGCCTTCACTCTGCTGAGGGAGCAGTTTCGCCTCTATCCCGTCGATGTACTTGCTCCAACTAACGCAGAGGCGAACGTCGTTTGGCTAGCGCCAAGTGATGACGCAGAGCGTGATGCCCAACGCGAAACGGTGGGGCTGCGCCCAGCAGCTGAGGCGCTAAGGCGCGAACTGAAGTATGACGACGGAAAAGCAAACTGGACACTATCGCAAACGGCGGGCCTCGCGATGGGCCGCGAGCGTGTGCCTGAACTCAGCTATGAAGGCAACGGCCTCGTCAAGGGAAAGACGGCGTTTGCTTTCGGAAGCAACCTGTCGATCCAAGCAGGGCAACGGCTTTTCCTGCGCCCTCGCAAGGACACTGGTGCCGAGCGGGCCATCCGGCGACGGCTGCAGAATGTTGTGGCCGCGAGGTCCAATGTCGAACTGCTGAGGGCGCTGGACGATCCGGCCCAGGTTGCCATGGATGAAGTGTTGCGCGACATCGCCTCGCCCAGCCCGCCACCAGCCGATGCCGATATGGAACGATCCAAGATCGAGGCCTGGGAATCAATCGTCGCTGGCAGATCCATCAATGTGGTTGTCGGTCCACCGGGTGTGGGCAAGACCTTTTTGATCTCACACCTCGTGAAGAGCATCCTGCACAAAACGCCTGATGCAAGAATCCTCGTGTCATCTCAGAACCACGAGACGCTTGGTCACATGGAGGATGAGCTTCGCAAGTTCCTCCCCGCAACTTCCACCATCGTCGTTCGCGTCGAGCGATCTCGCTCCAGCGAAAAAGAGAGCACGCTGAGGCGGAGTTCACATTCTCTGCTACGCTCCGTGTCGAAACCTGACTCGGCTAGCGCCGCGATCATGGCCAATCAGCTCAATCAAATCATCCAGGCACTCAGACCTGTAGATACCTCGGAGCAGTCGATTGCGGATCGCACTCTCCGCGATACCGACAATTTGATGCTGCGATCATCGGATGTGACGCTGGCTACTACGTCGTCGCATATTCTTGAGGAGATGATTGCCGATGGCGAACAGTTCGACTGGGTCTTTATCGAGGAGGCGGCGCGGGCTAACGGTGCCGAACTGATCGGTGCCCTGCTCCTAGGAAACCGGCGGGTGATGATCGGCGATCACAATCAGCTATCGCCCTTCGATGCGGCGGATCGTCAGAAGTTCTACGATGCCAGCCGGGCTAGCGAGCTTCTGCGGGGTGCAAAGGAGAAACTGTCCGCGATCCCTGACCTGCCGGGTGAGGTGGAGGTTGCCCTCAATGCACTGAAGGCAGATCAATTTCTGCTCGGCGACGTCCTTGCCATCGCGTCTCGGCTTGAAGAGCCATTCAAATCGATTGCCGAGAGAGAAGAGATCAGGGCTAGGGAGACCGGGCGCCCCAGCATGATCGCCGACATGCTACGCGAGCAGAGCCGTATGCATCCTGCGATATGCGAGCTGGTTTCCAACACGTTCTACAAGCGACAGCTTGCATCCTCGGACAGAGCGAAGACTCGCAAGCAAGCCGTAGAATGCACCGAGGGATTTTCTAGTTCTCCAGTCGTCATTCTGGATGTGCCCTCGCTTAGCGTGGTCAAGAGGCGGGCATTCGAACAAACGGTAAGGCGCTCTTATCGCAACGAGGTCGAGGCGACAGCCCTGCTGGCCGCTATGGCGAAGCTGCGCCCTATACTTCGTGAGGGCGAACCGGTGCCGACCCTTATCGTGCTGTCTCCATATCTTGCGCAGGTCAATCATCTCGAACGACTGATCAAGCCTCTGATTGATGTGTCCGCTGGCACTCTGTTTGGCTTCGCCAGCCCGCGGGGCGATGGAAAGTTCGTCTGCACGAGCGACAGCTTTCAGGGCGGCGAGGCCGACCTTGTCCTTGCTAGCCTTGTTCGCAATAACGTCCTCGTCGGATCAAGGGCTCTTGGCTTCATGAAGAACCCTCAGCGCCTGAACGTATTGCTTAGTCGCGCCAAGCATAAGCTGGTTCTCGCAACCAGCCGTCAGTTCATCCGCAATGCGGTGGAGGGTATCGACCCCGACGCGATCAGTGATGAACTCAACTTTCTGCGGATCATGCTCAACGAAGTCGAGCGCTTGTCCGAGGCTGACTTTCCGTCGGTCGGCAAAGGTGCCTGCGTCGTCCCTGTCGATGAGCAGGGGAGGCTCTCCCGGTGAAAAACATCTACATCCCGGCGTGGCACTATCGAGCGCCCGGCATCGTCCAGCGGATCTGGGGCTGGAGTCCGGTCGAGGAAATGATCCTGCTGTCACTGGATCGAAGTCCGGGAACGATCGAGGACGTTTCCAAGATTCTGAAAATTCCCCGACAGCTAGTCGGCTCTACTGTCGCCCGACTCATGCAATTCGGGCTTGCTGAAGTCCGGTTGTCGCCGCAACCGGTCCTATCCACAAGCAGCGTCGGTCACGACTTCATCCGCACTGGGCATGCGCTTCCGGAACGCACTGCCGATCGTGAGATCGGCATCAGTGTCGTCTATGAGAAGGTCGGACTATCCGTGTTCAGGACAAGGGACGTTGACACAATCCCCGTCACCAAACTTCCCGCCAAAGGTGCAATCATCACCTTTCCCAAAGGAGAGCCGCCAGAGACGCACTATTCGATGATGCAGCGCGTCAACGAGTTTATGGTGGGTATGCTCAGACCGGGTGAATGGCTGCGAGGCGTTCAGGCCAACAGCTCTTTTCTCGAGAAGAGATTTTTGGTGCTTGACCTCGACGAAGTCGCGGCCGGTGTGTTTCCGCAAGGTTCAAGCGATCAACTCGTTGAGTCCCTCAAGGGGACGATCAAGACCGGGATTCTACCAAGAACCACGTCTCCGCCACCGGAGCGTCCCGTATCAATCGAGACGCGCTTTGACGCCGATCAACTTATCGTCGGCGCCGAGCAGCATTTGCAGCGCTTCGAGCAGATTGTGGGCGCCGCCAAATCCAACGTATTTGTTCTATCTACTTTCGTGGCCGCGCAGTCCGACGAGAAAGGCAGGGATCGCCGGGAACGCATCGTGCGAGCATTGGAGAATGCGTGCGAACGGGGTGTCAGATGCCACCTCTTTTTCGGCACATCGCTCGATCGCGCCAAGCACGCCGCGGCCATGCAAGAACTGTATCTTCGCTTGTCCGCCGCGAGACAAACAAGGGGCTATCTGCAGGTGCAAAGGGATCCTGTTGGCAGTCATGCCAAGTTCCTAGCAGCCGACGACGGTCACGATGGTGCGGTTGTGCTGATGGGTTCGTGCAATTGGCTCCACTCCCCCTTCTCGGCAGTTGAAGTCTCGGCCGAATTCAGAGAGGCCAATGCGGTCGCAGAAGGGTTGGATTTGCTCCGTGAGATTGTCTCCAAACTCGCCAGTGCAAGCCGATCCGTGGAAACGCTACAGTTCATGGCATCCGAACTGCGTCGTCAGCGAAACATGCTGTCGAACTCGGAAGAAGAGGAGACGCCAGCTGCCAAGCTGACAATTCTGCATGCCGCCGACCATGAGCGCCTGCTGCGAGTTGCTGCTCACGATGCGCAGCAACGCTTCGTTTGCTGTACAAACAAGGTCGGGGCTAACATGGTTCCGGCGCTGTTCGATCCAGCTGAGGTGGCAGGAAGGCGGCTGAGCGATGTCCGGATCTACTATTCGCGCCGTTCTGGCCCGGTGAAACGCGGACATGTGACGAAACATCGAGAACGGCTCCATGGAATAGTCGAACTCATCGGGGTACCCGAGCCGCAGCTACATGCGAAGTTTCTGGTCTGGGACAGCAATCATATCGTGGTCAGCAGTTTGAACTGGGGTTCGCAGTCAGGCCTCGAGGACAACCCGCTGGATGAAATCGGCCTGTACCTGGAAGGGCCAGATTTGGCGGCGTCTTTGCTCGAGAAATTTGAGGCCGAATGCGCGTGATCGGGCCAGGGCAGTCGCTCATTTAGCGTCATCTGGCTGCACCATGAATCGCGCTGACGTAGGGCACGTCACTTTGTTCTTCTCGTCCCAAGCGTCAAGGTCGCGTGATGGGTAGAGGACACGCGTCCGCGCGGCGATCAACGCGTCGCATCGCTATCGCGCACAGTAGTCGCGGCAAGGTGTATGACGGGCATCTCCATGTTCAACCCGCATCTTCACCGGCATTCATGGTGAGTCCTTTTGGCGCACGGCACGTCACGATGTTTGCGCGGTCCCACTCAGCCAATGATTCTATCGGATAGAGGATCGTCTTTCCAATCTTAACGAAGGAAGGGCCGATCCGCATACCCCGCCAATTCCGGAGCGTGCCGACCGTGATGCCGCCGCGATAGCGTTCGGACACTTCCTCTGGTGTTAGAAATTTTGATTCTGACATTTCGGCTCCTCGCGATTTAGGCGTGCGCGCTCCAAACGTCCGCACTTCTGAAAGAGACCTTCGATCGATGTGGCGCTGCGAGATCGGCAGCTTACCTCTCACGAGCGCGCACATTCCCTCATGCTGTCTCACGGAGGAAGATCGTCGCGCGTCGCGCCATTGGAAAGACGGCCGCTAAGCGGAGCGTAGAAATCGGATGCTTTAGCGTGGAATCGGGACGAGTATGGCGTTCAGGGCGCAATGACCCGGCGTCATTTTGACCGAAACCGCTGGCTACGCCTTGCAAATCGCCTGTCTCTGGATATATTACTGGAAATCTCGTGGAGACCCCGATGGGAAACTCACAACGTCGAGCCATTCAGAACTACCGGACCCGCTTGGGCGAGCGCGGCCTTGCGCGCTTCGAGGTGCTTGCCCGTGACGCTGATCGCGATCTAATCCGGTCCTTGGCACGCCGGCTTGCCGAGGATGATGCCGAAGCATCGAAATTGCGCGCCATAGTCGGTGAAGCCGTTGCTGGCGAGCCTCCCAAGAAGGGGGGCATCCTCGCCGCTCTCCGCCGATCGCCGCTTGTCGGTGCAGACCTTGACCTTAGCCGGCAGCGCGAGGAAGGGCGCAAGGTCGATCTTTGACCCGCTATCTGCTCGACACCAACATCATCAGCAACGTCATCAAGCCGAAGCCTTCGGAGGCTCTTTTGACGTGGATGGCCGCGCAGCAGGACGATGATCTGTTCATTGCTTCCCTGACAATAGCTGAAATCCGACGCGGCATTCTGGAAAAGCCGCGGGGCAAGAAGCGCGACACGCTCGACGCTTGGTTTAACGGGCCCGAAGGGCCGCGGGCCCTGTTCGCCGGTCGCATCCTGGCATTTGACGACAAGGCGGGCTTGATCTGGGCGGACCTCATGGCGAAGGGGAAAATTGCCGGCCGACCGAAAAGCGGGTTGGACATGATTATTGCTGCCGTCGCTGCCGCCAACGAATGCGTCGTGGTGACGGATAACGAGAAAGATTTTGTCGGCCTTCAGATAATCAATCCGATGCGGGAGCGGTTTGAGACTGCGAAGAAATAGCGATGCCGTGGCAGATAGTTAAAGTCCTGATTGCAAGGGAAAATACTATGGGGGATCCTGCGGCTTGGGGGAGAAATGATGACAACTGCATCCACGCCGCCGAATGAATATCAGCTCATCGGTCAAACTGAAGACGGCAGCGCTGGCGATCTCCTGCAAGATCTCGATCAGAAAGCCGGGCGTATTCGTCTTCAGGCGTTGATTTCTGAATGGCTCCGGATGGAGAACCTTGTCGTTCTGACGGGCTCGGGAACGTCGGTTTCGGCCAAGGGCAAGACGATGGCCGATCTTGAAAAGGCCGTCTTCGCGACGATTGAAGCGTTGTCCGATCTTCCACCGTCGATAGCGGCGATCATCAAGGCAAGGAAGGATGCAGTCGATCTTGATGTGCTCGGCGATGGGATTGGGTTTGAGGCGTGGCTTTCGTTTGTCGCCAACGCTTTCGTCATTGCAGGTTCGAAAGAGACACCGTTTTCCGGCGTAACATGGTCCACGACCCCCGCGCCAAGCGTCAAAGAGCTTCAATGGTTCGTTGACCGGCTGCGCACCTCCATTTTTGCGGAGTGCGCGCTAACGCTTCCGAATACGACCGTAGCGAAGTCCGCGAGTGAGATTGCTCCGCAACTCGCGTTCCTGTCCAAGCTGGTGGCGCGCGATAGCAATTTAGGGCGTGCCCACCTTTTCACGCTCAACTATGATACCCTTTTCGAGCAGGCATTGGAGTTGCTGGGCATCCAGTATTTCGATGGCTTTACTGGTCGGGCGGCTGCGCGGTTCGATCCCTCCGTCTATGGATTGGATATCTACTACCCAGGCGAGGTCGCCGAGGGCCGTGTCCGTCGCTTCGATAAATTTCTGCATTTCTACAAACTGCACGGGTCCATCCATTGGTTCGAACGGGATGGCGAAATGCGCGCGCGCCATCCCAATCTCACGCCCTTTCAAGGTTATGCGGACCTGAAGCCCGACGAAAAAGCCGCATTGCTGACCAAGCTATCTGGTGCCGTTCCCTCCGTCGGCATTCTCCCAACCGCCAATAAATTCGCCCAAACCCTGACGATGCCCTATGCGCATCTTTTCCGCTCATTTCAGGTTCGGCTCGGCGTTCCACAAACCTTTCTGCTCATTCTCGGCTACGGTTTTGGTGACGATCACGTCACTCGCATTATCGAGAACGCGCTGATGAATCCCTCGCTGGTGATGCTTGTGGTCGAGCCGAATCCTGCCAGCTCGGTTATTAAGCGAATCCGTGACTACAAAGATCTCGGAAAGCGTGCCTTTGTGTTGTGCCCGACGAACGCCGCATTCGCCGCTGCCAAATTCAAGCACGCGACGTTTGATGATTTTGCCCGATCAGTGATGCCGGACGTTCAATGGCTCGACGACTTCTTGCGCTTGCGGCGGTTTGAAAAGCAGATCGCTTCATCGGCTTCTTCTTCTGATCCCGACCCGGCGGCATGAGATGGATAACCCTCGTCTCGTTGGACATATCGTTGCCGTTCAGGGGTTCAGAGTCAAAGTCGAACTCCTCCCTGAAACTCGTTCGGCATTGCGTGCAACTTTAGACGGCGTACAGGCCGCTATCGCAATCAACGCCTATCTAACATTTTCGCTGGGGGCCGGCGAAACCGTCATCGGGATCATTACAGACCTTGAAGCGCGCGAAAGTTTTGATCCGACCAGTGGGGACGATCTGAGTCTTGAACTTATGAAGCCCCGCCGCGTAGCTAGCGTGCAGTTGTTGGGCACGATCGAGCATTCGGACGATGATCCCTCGTTCAGCCCCGGCATATCGGTCCTGCCGACCCTCGACACGCCGGCGGAAATCGGGTCGCCTGACGTGCTAAGAGCGGTCTTCGAGATTCCGCCGCGTCGGAACAAACCGGAAGGGTATGACGAAAAGGACTTCGATTGCGATCTGAAGATCGGATTTCCAACGGGGCAAGCCCGGAACGTCGTTCGCGCTTCCTATAATGATCTGTTCTCACGCCCGCTCGCCATTGTGGGGAACACTGGCTCCGGCAAATCCTATTCGGTCTCCAGCCTTATTCAGAAGGCGATGAAAGCGCTCGACGGTGCCACTGAGGAACCCCATGTTTTCATCCTCGACATCAACGGCGAGTACGAGAAGGCATTTCCTTCGGGAAAAACTGCCGCTCGCTTACCTGATCGCATTTATCTGAACGGCGAGGAGTTTGGACTTCCGCTTTGGTTCCTAAACGCTGAGGAAATCTGCTCGTGGTTGAGCGCTGCGGAGCAGACCCAGGAGCCAGTCTTGAAAGATTGGTGGGCGATCGCCAAAGGCGGTGATGCGGGACAGGTAGCAAACCTAAACACGCTTCAAAGTGCGCTGAGTTCTATCGAAAAACTGCTTGCCGATCTTCAGAAGATACAGCGGAAATCGGCAGGATCATATTGCGATCTGATCGTTGGATATCTGGTAGGCTCCGGTATCGACACGAACACCTTTGAGGGACTGTTCGCATCCCACAAAGCCATTACGGGGTTCAATCAGGAAGTTCTAGCGAACGCGGCCCAAATCCAGGCTGAGGCTCGAAAAATTCAGGACGAAATCCGAGCAAAGATCGTCGGAGGCAGTTACGTCGGAGAGCAGGCCGCGCGAACCGCCGATTCTCCGCTGCCCATATCGCGTTCAACGCTGACAGACCCGTCTCTCATCAATCGCGCGGTATCGAAAGAGGATACCATCCGCGTCGATGCACATCTCACAACTCTGAAATTGAGATTGAAGACGCGGCTCGACGACCGGCGGTGGCACTCGTTCCTCAACTACGAAGATGCTGCGACCAAAATTCCAAATCTGGAATCTTGGTTTGCGCGTTTCGGCCTCGGCAAAGCCACTGGGCCGAAGGTGTCGGTGCTCGACCTCTCGATGTTGGGCAATGAAATTCTTCCCTATGCCTGCGCTGTCATTGGCCGGCTGTTGTTGGAGGCAAGAGAGCGATTGCCAGCGGCATCGCGTTACAAGCATCCATGGGTGCTCGTCTTGGAGGAGGCGCATAACTATGCACGACCAGCGAGGACGGACGAAGATCGCGGCCATCGGCTGGCGCGTTTAGCCTATGAACGTATCGCCAAGGAAGGGCGGAAGTTCGGTTTGTCGCTTATGATCGCAAGCCAGCGGCCTAGCGAGATCAGCCAGACTATCATCAGCCAATGCGCCAACTTCATCAGTCATCGCTTGCAGAACCCGGACGATATTGACCATTTCCGCCGCATCATTCCCATGCAGGCGCGGCGTCTGCTCGATCAGGTAACAATACTGTCCTCGGGTGAAGCGATCGTGTTTGGGAGTGCGTTTCATATCCCGACGCGGGTGCAGCTCGACCGAGCCGAGCCTGGTCCATATAGCCAGACCGCAGCACCGTTCTACGAGTGGGCAAAAGATACCACGCCGTTCCCCTTGAAAACCGTAATCGAAGCATGGGGCGCTGATGACACTACAGCGTAAAGCTGACTGATCTTTTGCCGTCATCAATTAATGTTATCTCGTCGCGCACCGCCTTCGTGCAAGACCGTCATAGAGGGCTCGACGCCAAAATCGCTTTTCGCGGACTGGCGCGAGACGAATTCTTGGTGTATTCAATACCTCAATGATTCTTGAGATATTGAGATATTGATGTACGAAAAACAGGCCCTCGACGCCTTCGCCGCGCTTTCGCAGGAAACAAGGCTCCGTATCGTCCGTCATTTGGTCACGGCCGGTCCCGAAGGGATGTCGGCCGGCGCCATCGGCGAGGCCATGGACAGCGCATCCTCCTCGCGGATGTCCTTTCACCTGGGCCATCTCGAGCAGGCCGGACTTGTCGAGTCTCGGCGGGAAGGACGCTCGATCATCTACAGCGCGGCGCTGGTGACGCTCTCCAGCCTCATTGAATTCCTCATGCGCGATTGCTGCCAGGGCCATCCCGAGGTGTGCAATCCGGCCGTCGCCGCGCTGTCCTCCTGTTGCGAACCCGCGAAAGGTGCTTCCGATGTCTGATGCAGATCAGCCAGACCGCATCTTCAATGTCCTTTTCCTTTGCACCGGCAATTCGGCTCGCTCGATCCTTGCCGAAAGTATTCTCGCCAAGGATGGAGCCGGCCGCTTTCGTGCCTTTTCCGCAGGCAGCCAGCCCAAGGGCGAGGTCAATCCCTTCGCGTTGAAGGTGCTGAGGAGCTTCGATTATCCCGTCGATGGCTTCCGCTCGAAAAGCTGGGAGGAGTTTGCGGGGCCTGACGCTCCGGTCATGGATTTCGTGTTCACGGTTTGCGACAACGCCGCCGGCGAAACTTGCCCGGTCTGGCCGGGCCAGCCGATGACGGCGCATTGGGGCATAGAAGACCCCGCTGCGATGGAAGGTTCCGACATCCAGAAGGAAGCCGCCTTCGTTGCCGCGTTTCGTTATATGAGGAACCGCATCTCTGTTTTTGCGGCGTTGCCGATATCGAGCCTCGACAAGGCATCGCTGCGCACGAAGCTCGTAGAAATCGGGCAATCGGACGGCGCGTCCTCGCCTCGCAACAGCGCGGCGTGAGGCAGGGCCATGGATGTCATCATCTATCACAATCCCGACTGCGGCACCTCGCGTAACACGTTGGCGATGATACGCAACGCCGGCGTCGAGCCGCATGTCATTGAATATCTCAAGACGCCACCGTCGCGCGCGCTGCTGACGCAACTCATCGCGCGCATAGGCATCTCCGTCCGGGCGCTCCTGCGTGAAAAGGGCACACCCTACGCAGAGCTTGGCCTTGCCGATTCAGAGCTAACCGATGACCAGCTTCTCGACGCCATGATGGCGCATCCAATCCTTATCAATCGGCCGGTTGTCGTCAGTCCCAAGGGTGTGAAACTCTGCCGGCCGTCTGAAGAAGCTCTCGACCTGCTGCCGCAGCAGCAAGGCGAGTTCATCAAGGAAGACGGCGAGCGCGTCATCGACGAACAAGGCCGCCGCATCGCGACGGCTTGAGGAAAACCATGTCCACCTTCGAACGCTATCTCACCCTCTGGGTCGCGCTTTGCATCGTCGTCGGCATCGCGCTCGGCCATGTCATGCCGGGCGTGTTTCACGCGATCGGCGCAGCGGAAATCGCCAAGGTCAACCTGCCGGTGGCGGTGCTGATCTGGCTCATGGTCATTCCGATGCTCCTGAAGATCGACTTCGCCGCGCTCGGCGAGGTCGGCCGTCACTGGCGCGGCATCGGCGTGACGCTGTTCGTCAATTGGGCGGTGAAGCCGTTCTCCATGGCTCTGCTCGGTTGGCTCCTTATCGGCTGGCTGTTCCGGCCGCTGCTGCCCGCCGAACAGATAGACAGCTATATCGCCGGTCTCATCATCCTCGCCGCCACGCCTTGCACGGCAATGGTGTTCGTCTGGTCGAATCTCACGAAGGGCGAGCCGCATTTCACGTTGAGTCAGGTGGCGCTCAACGACGCGATCATGGTTATCGCCTTCGCCCCTATCGTCGGGTTGCTGCTCGGCTTGTCAGCGATCACCGTGCCGTGGGGCACGCTGATCCTGTCGGTCGTGCTCTACATCGTCATCCCGGTAATCGTCGCGCAGATCGTGCGCCGCAGCCTTCTGGCGAATGGCGGGCAAGCAGCACTCGACCGGCTGCTTGCGAAGCTCGGGCCGGTCTCGCTGGTGGCGCTGCTGGCGACGCTGGTGCTGCTGTTCGGCTTCCAGGGCGAGCAGATCATCGCGCAGCCGATGGTGATCGTGCTGCTCGCCGTGCCGATCCTGATCCAGGTCTATTTCAATTCCGGGCTCGCCTACCTGCTCAATCGGATCTCAGGTGAGCAACATTGTGTCGCTGGCCCCTCGGCTCTGATTGGTGCGTCCAATTTCTTCGAGCTGGCTGTTGCGGCTGCCATCAGTCTGTTCGGCTTTCACTCCGGCGCGGCGCTCGCGACCGTTGTCGGGGTGCTGATCGAAGTGCCGGTTATGCTCTCCGTCGTCTGGATCGTGAACCGCTCCAAGGGTTGGTACGAGCGCGACAGTAAGGGCGCGGCTATCGTGGAGGCCAACCATTGACCTTGCTAGACCTCTCTAATGTCGATGCGGATTGCATCGCTGTGCCACATATTGATCGACTGCGGGCAACACCTTCGACCCATCCGCCTCGCATTCTGTTGCTTTACGGTTCGCTTCGCGAGCGGTCATACAGCCGCTTTCTGACCCAAGAGGCGGAGCGCCTGCTGAAGCACTTCGGCGCGGAGACCCGCATCTTCGATCCGCATGATTTGCCGTTACCTGATGGAGCGGCAATCGATCACCCGAAGGTGCGAGAGCTGCGAGAGCTATCGCTCTGGTCGGAGGGCCAGGTCTGGACAAGCCCGGAGCGGCACGGCGCCATGAGCGCGGTGATGAAGGCGCAAATCGACTGGATTCCTCTGTCGGTCGGCGCCCTCCGGCCGACGCAAGGGCGAACGCTTGCCGTCATGCAGGTGTCAGGCGGCTCGCAGAGCTTCAACGCGGTCAACCAGATGCGCGTGCTCGGCCGATGGATGCGGATGGTGACGATCCCCAACCAGTCGTCCGTCGCAAAAGCGTTTCACGAGTTTGACGAAGCAGGCCGGATGAAATCCTCGTCCTATTATGACCGCGTGGTCGATGTGATGGAGGAACTGGTCAAGTTCACGCTGCTGACGCGCGATGTGTCGGCTTATCTCACCGACCGTTACTTCGAGCGCAAGGAAAGTGGAGAAGCTCCGATGCGGCGGATGAACCTGTCGGCGGTGTCCTCTTGAGATGGAATGCAACGACTTGAAATGAGCCAAAAAGCCACCCGACACGGGATCTGTCGTTCCGCGACTCTTCACGAAAGGGTCATTTCCCCCACCTTCCCAGAACGCGAAGCCTGTGCCATTTTCCGATCATGAGGGTAGGCATCTGGCTCCGCAGGTTGCTCCCGATCCTTGCGATCGTGGGGCTTATTGCCGGACCGTTCACCGCATCGGTGAGCGGAGCTATGGTGGCGGCCGCCTCTGATATGTCCATGGCATCAATGCCGGACGATATGCCCTGCTGCCCGCATGAGAAGCCGGCTGTCCCGGATTGCCAGAAGTCCTGCCCGTTGATGGCGACCTGTATGGCCAAGTGCTTCTCAGTCACGCCGACGCTTTCGAGCCTTGCCTTCATTTTTTGGGATCAAAGCGATTCCCTTTCTCCAGGCAACGACGTCGTGCGCGATGCGCTCGCTGTAGAACCTCCAGCTCGACCTCCAAGAGCCTAGAACATCGCCGGCACTTCGGTGCCGGTTCGCGCCGCCCCAGCGTGTGCTCGGGCGGTCGAAAGCGCGTGGCCTAGGCCGCGCAACGCCTGGCCATGCGCACGGCGGCTCCGATGAAACTGGGAACATCAAACTATGACAACCGCTCTTATGAAGCACGCCGTTACGGCGGCGCTTGCGGCCGCGCTTTCTGTGACGGCCTTCTCGGCAGCTAAAGCCGATATCACGGACTATGAGTTTCGACTCGTTCAAACTGAGGTCAAGCACGGCAAGGGCGCCATCGTCGCCGTCCGGCTCGTCGAAAAACGATCCGGCAAGGCGGTTCCGGACGCGGTCATCTTCGCGACGCGGATCGACATGGCGCCTGATGGCATGGAGACGATGGCGGCGCCGATCGAGGCTTTGCCATCGACCGAGCCGGGTGTCTATCGCTTCAAGACCAACCTGACGATGGCTGGTGGCTGGCGGCTTTCGCTGGGCGCCAAGATCCAGGGTGAGACCGGGACGATCGAGAACAAACTGGTCCTGAAAGCGACACCATGAAACGGCTCGCTCTCATGGGCCTCGGCCTCGCCGCCATTTTGGCGGCGGGGGTCGGAGGCTATTGGGCGGGTGTTCGGGGTCTTCCGCTCACCGGCCTTACAAAATGGTTTTATGTCGAGGCAACCTTGGCGGCGTCGAAGCCACTCGGCACGGGAGCGGCGATTTACTATCAGGATCCTGACGGTAAGCCAGCTTACTCGGCAATACCTCGCCAAACCGCGGACGGCCGTGCTTTCCGCGCCGTTCGCGCCAGCGAGGATGTGACTTTCGAAGACAAGTTGCCGACACCAGCCGAGCCGGCGGGGCAGACTGGCACGCAGCGCATTCTCTACTACCGCAACCCGATGGGGCTGCCTGACACCTCGCCTGTGCCAAAGAAAGACTCGATGGGGATGGACTATATCCCCGTCTACGAGGGAGAGGACGACGGCAGCTCAGTCGTGCAGGTGTCGCTCGGCAAATTGCAGCGAACTGGTGTGCGATCCGAGTTGGTCAAGCGGCGGACCGTCGGCAGACTTGTTCGAGTACCGGGAACCATTCAGCTCGACGAGCGGCGAGTCTCGGTGGTCGCAACCCGGAGCGATGCCTTCGTCAACGAGGTGGCGAACGTCACGACGGGAGACCGGGTCACGAAAGGCCAGATACTGGTCCGACTCTACTCACCTGACATCGCTGCCGCGGGTGCGCTGTTTCTCAGTGATCTCAATAGTGGCGGTCGCGACAGCGCCATCGGCGGTGCTCGCCAGCGCCTGGAAAATCTGGGAGTGCCACCCGAGGCCATCGCCGAGATCGAGCGTACCCGCAAGGTTCCGCTATCGATCACTTGGCGCGCTCCGCGCGACGGCGTCGTGCTTGAACGCAATGTCGTTGAAGGCATGAAGGTGGCGCCGGGCGATGTGCTGTTCCGCCTCACGGATATTTCGACTGTCTGGGTGTTGGCGGATGTGCCGGAGTTCGATCTTGCGGCCGTTCGGATTGGAGCGCCGGTAACGATACGAATCCGAAGCCTACCGGGTCGCACCTTCGAGGGACGTGTGTCTCTGATCTATCCGCAGGTTAGTGAAGCGACGCGAGCTACGCGGGTACGGATCGAAATTGCCAATCCCAGCGGGGTTTTGCTCTCCAATATGTATGCCGAAGTGGAGATCGGCACCGGCAATGCCGTGCCTGTGGTTGCCGTTCCGGACAGCGCGGTGATCGACACCGGCACACGACAGGTCGTGATCATAGATCGTGGAGAGGGCCGCTTCGAACCGCGCGACGTGAAGATCGGCTTGCGTGGCGAAGGGTTCACCGAAATCCGTGAGGGGATTGCGGAGGGCGATCGTGTCGTTGTCGCGGCGAACTTCCTGATCGACGCCGAGAGCAATTTAAAGGCGGCGCTCCGCGACCTGACACCGCCGGAGGCCCGGCCATGATCGCCCGACTCATTGGCTGGTCGGCCCGCAATCTTGTGCTCGTGTTCGTCGGAACGATCTTCGCCGTTGCCGCCGGACTCTATGCGCTGAAGACCCTGCCGCTCGATGCCATTCCGGACCTTTCCGACGTGCAGGTCATCGTCTACACTGAGTATTCGGGCCAGGCGCCGCAGGTGGTCGAGGACCAGGTCACCTATCCGCTGACGACCTCGATGCTGACGGTGCCGAAATCAAAAGTCGTGCGCGGTTTCTCCTTCTTCGGCGTCTCCTTCGTCTATGTGATCTTCGAGGATGGCACCGATCCCTATTGGGCACGAAGCCGCGTACTTGAATATCTCAACGCTGCTGCCCAGCGGTTGCCGCCGGGCGTGACGCCAACCCTCGGACCGGATGCGACCGGCGTCGGCTGGGTCTACCAATATGCCGTCGTCGCCAAGGAGATGACGCTCGCCGAGTTGCGTTCGCTGCAGGACTGGGTCATCCGCTTCGGCGCCTCGAAGGCAGAGGGTGTCGCGGAAGTCGCCAGCGTCGGTGGCTTCGTGAAGCAGTACTCAATCGTGGTCGATCCGAACCGGCTGCGGGCGTTGGGTATCTCGCTCGACCGGGTGCGAGACGCCGTCAAGGCCAGCAACGCCGATGTCGGCGGCCGCACCGTCGAACTTTCCGAGTTCGAGTTTATGGTACGTGGTCGCGGCTATATCCGAAGCGTCGCCGACATCGAGAATGTGGTGCTGAAAACCGACCGCGGCGTGTCGCTGCGCGTGAGAGATGTTGCTCGCGTCGAGATCGTCCCAGACGAACGGCGTGGTATCACCGAACTCAATGGCGAAGGCGAGGTCGCAAGCGGCATCGTTTTGCAACGCTTCGGCGCCAACGCGCTGACCGTGATCGAGAACGTCAAGGCGCGACTTGCAGAGATTGCGTCGAGCTTGCCCAAGGGCGCCGAGATCGTACCGGTCTACGACCGTTCCGAATTGATCGGCCGGGCGATCAAAACCCTGAAAAGCACGCTGATCGAAGAGAGCATCATCGTCGCGCTGGTGTGCGTGGTGTTTCTCCTGCATTTGCGCAGCGCGCTGGTCGCGATCCTGATGCTGCCGGTCGGCATCCTCATCGCCTTCGCGGCGATGAAGGCGTTCGGGCTTGGTTCCAACATCATGAGCCTCGGCGGCATCGCCATCGCCGTTGGCGCCATGATCGACGCCGCCATCGTGATGATCGAAAATGCTCACAAGCATTTGGAGCGCGCACCGCCCGACAAGCCGCGCGTCGAAATTCTGATCGAAGCAGCGAGCCAGGTTGGTCCGGCGCTGTTCTTCAGCCTGCTCGTTATCACCGTCTCCTTCCTGCCGATCTTCACACTAGAGTCGCAAGAGGGCCGGATGTTTGGTCCGCTCGCCTTCACAAAGACCTTCGCGATGGCAGCCGCGGCATTGCTGTCGGTGACGCTGGTGCCGGCACTCATGGTGGTTTTCGTGCGCGGTCGGATCATCCCGGAGCACCGCAATCCGATCAATCGCTTCCTGATCTGGGTCTATCGCCCGATCATCCGCGGCGTGCTGAAGGCGAAGACTCTCACCATCCTCGTCGCACTTATTGCCCTCGGCGTGACTGTCTGGCCGGCACGCCAACTCGGTTCGGAGTTCATGCCAAGCCTCGACGAGGGGACGCTGATGTACATGCCGACGACCTTGCCGGGACTCTCTGTGACCAAGGCGGCTGAGCTTCTGCAAGTGCAGGACCGAATCATCAAGAGCTTCCCGGAGGTGGCTTCGGTCTATGGTAAGGCGGGGCGTGCGCTCACCGCCACCGATCCGGCGCCGATGGAGATGTTCGAGACAATCATCAATCTGAAGCCGAAGAGCGAATGGCGGCCCGGTGTCACCATCGACAGCCTGAAGACCGAAATGGATAGCGCATTGCAATTTCCTGGCGTCTCCAATGCCTGGACCATGCCGATCCGCGCTCGCATCGACATGCTTGCGACCGGCATTCGCACGCCCGTCGGTGTCAAAGTGTTCGGAACGGACCTCGCTCAGATGGAGCAGACGGCTCGTGAGATCGAGCGGGTGCTGAGATCAGTGCCGGGCACATCAAGCGCCTATGCAGAGCGGGTCATCGGCGGCTACTACCTCGACATTGTACCGGATCGCGACGCGCTCGGTCGCTACGGCTTAGCCATCGGCGACGTCCAGGCCGTAATCGCAAGCGCGCTCGGGGCCGAGACGGTGACCACTACCGTCGAGGGCCGCGAACGCTATGCCGTCACCATCCGCTATCCGCGCGCTTTCAGGAGTGATCCGCAGTCGATCGCTCGCGACGTGCAAGTACCGCTGCCGGGAGGCGGAACGGTGCCGCTCGGCGAAGTCGCCAATGTCGAACTCACGCGCGGCGCTACTTCGATCCGCACCGAGAACGGCCAGCTCGCGGTCTATGTCTTCGTCGATATTACGGGCCGCGATCTCGGCGGCTATGTCGCCGCGGCACAGCAAGCGGTGGCGAACGAAGTCAAGCTGCCACCCGGCACCTATGTCTCGTGGAGCGGCCAATTTGAGTATCTGCAACGCGCCGAGGCGCGAGTGAAGATCGTCGTGCCGGTGACGCTGCTCGTCATCTTCCTGCTGCTCTACCTCAACTTCCGGGCGTTGACCGAGACACTCATTGTCATGCTGTCGCTGCCGTTCGCCTTGGTCGGTGGTATCTGGCTGATGTGGTGGCTCGGTTTCAACATGTCGGTCGCCGTGGCAGTGGGCTTCATCGCGCTTGCCGGCGTCGCCGCCGAGACCGGCGTCGTCATGCTGATCTATCTCGAACAGGCAATGGCGGAATTGAGGGCCGAGCGGGAGGCGGAAGGACGGTCCTTTACCCGAACAGATCTCTATGAAGCGATCATGCTCGGCGCCGTCGAGCGCGTGCGGCCGAAGATGATGACCGTCATCGCCATCACAGCCGGCCTCGTTCCGATCCTGTGGAGCACCGGAACCGGTTCGGAAGTGATGCAGCGCATCGCAGTGCCGATGATCGGCGGCATGGTCTCCTCGACCGTACTCACGCTGGTCGTAATCCCAGCCGTCTATGGGTTGATTAAGGGATGGCGGCTGCCGCGAAGCATCTCCTCCGAGGAGACAGCGATCGAACAAGGGCTAGCTGGCCTCAAGGCAGCCGCCGAATGAGAGGAGATTCCAATGATGCACGACATGATGGGAGCCATGGGATGGGGCATGGGTCTCGCCGGCGTGATCGGCCTCGTTGTTCTGGTGCTGATGATCGCTGCTCTCGTGAAATACGTCTTCTTCCGGTGAGGTGCGTTAGGCACAACTTCGATTGGAGGCCGGACGCGAGGAAGCAGCCAACGAAAGGAGAAACACCATGACAACGAAGCTGTTCGCAACGCGGCGGGCGCTGATGATTGGCGCCATACAGGCAACAGCCACGCTCATGCTACCGCGACGTTCATGGGCTGAGACACTGCCCAAGATGACCGTGACCCGCGATCCGAACTGCGGCTGTTGTGGCGGTTGGGTTACTCATGTGAAGGCAGCCGGATTTCCGGTCGAGGTGATCGAGGCGGCAGACCTCGCGCCGCTCAAGGCCAGGCTCGGCGTACCCGATGCCCTGATCTCCTGCCATACAGCAGAAATCGACAGCTATGTCGTCGAGGGGCATGTTCCGGCCAATGCGATCAAGCGGCTGTTCGTGGAGCGTCCGCGAGCGACGGGCTTGGCCGTTGCCGGCATGCCCATCGGTTCTCCGGGCATGGAGGTTTCAGGGACGCTGCCTGAGACTTACGAGGTGGTTCTGTTCGGACAGGGACAACAGCGCGTGTTCGCGCGCTATCGCGGATCACAGGCTCTCTAATCTCAAGGCACCAATGGAGGGAAGCCCATGGCTATCCTGGAGGCGACCATCACTTGCCCGCAATGCGGCACAACATCGAAGGAGACAATGCCAACAAATGCCTGCCAGTATTTCTACGAATGTCGGTCGTGTGGGGTCGTGTTGAAGCCCAAGCCCGGAGATTGTTGCGTCTACTGCTCTTACGCAGACGTATCTTGCCCGCCGATTCAAGAAAATCAGTCCGACTGCTGCGGGACCAGATCCTAAGTCTTGTCTTATGAAGCGGCTGGGGCCGTCGGCGATAGCGCCTCGATGATCCGGCAGTCGGCAACCGTGCCGCAGCGACACTGATCGATCATGCTGTCGAGTTCGCGACGCAGCGCGCGCAAGTCGGCAATCTTTCGATCAACCTCGGCTCGGTGCTCTTTGGCGATTGCATCGACGGCGTCGCAAGATCGATCGCGCTGGTCGGCCAGGCCGAGCAATGCGCGCACCTGGTCGAGCGAAAACCCAAGATCTCGCGAACGCCGGATGAAGCTCAGCCGATTGAGGTGCTCTGGACCATAGGCCCGGTAGTTTCCCGGCGTCCGGCGCGGCGCGGCAAGCAGTCCAATCCGCTCGTAATAGCGGATCGTCTCGACCTTGGTGTCCGTCTTTCGCCCCAACTCGCCGATGGCGAGAAAATCGCCTGTCATCGTCTTGACCCTATAGTTACTACAGGGTCCATATGGGTGGTCATGTCGAACTTGTCGAGGTGACCCATGGCAACCGCGAGTCCGTTGAAGCTGCGTATCGAAGGGATGGATTGCGGTGCCTGCGCCGCGAAAATCGAGAACGCGATGAAGCGGCTGCCGGGTGTCAGCGATATCGACGTCAACTACAGCCTGCAGTCGCTCTCCTTGGCGGTCGACGAAGACCGCACATCCCGCGGCACAATCGAGGCCAAGATCAGGGCGCTCGGCTATGCACCTGTGGATCCGTCCGAGCAGGTCATGTCGGCGGGTCATCGTGATGGGGATCGCGATACGGCGGAAGGTACGTGGTGGTCATCGTCGAAAGGACGGCTGGTCATCGGCACCGGGGCCTTGTTGCTGCTCGCTTTCGCGGTGTCGTATGTCGAGCCGGCCTGGTCGAACTGGGCCTACATCGCCGCCACTCTGGTCAGTCTAATTCCGATCGGCCGGCGTGCGCTCACCGGCGCCTTATCGGGCACGCCATTCAGCATCGAGATGCTGATGTCGATCGCCGCAGTCGGCGCCGTCGCTATCGGCGAGGCAGAAGAGGCCGCCGTCGTCGTGTTCCTCTTCGCGGTCGGCGAACTGCTGGAAGGCGTCGCTGCCGGGCGGGCACGCGCCGGCATCAAAGCGTTGATCGATCTCGTACCGCGAACTGCGCGCCGCCAGATCGGCTCCAACGTGGAAACGATACCAGTCGAAGATCTGGCCATCGGCGATACCGTGGTTGTCCGGCCGGGCGACCGAGTACCTTCCGACGGGACCGTGATCGAGGGCGTATCCGAGGTCAACGAGGCGCCGGTGACCGGCGAATCTGTCCCGGTCGGCAAGGAACCCGGATCGACGGTCTATGCCGGCAGCATCAACGCCAATGGCGAGTTGCGTGTCGAGATCACCCGGACGGCCGCCGATAACACAATTGCCCGGATCGTCCATATGGTCGAGGAAGCGCAGGGCTCGAAGGCGCCGACGGCTCGTTTCATAGACCGCTTCAGTCGCTGGTACACGCCGGCCGCCATGGCCGTGTCGGCGCTCGTCGTCCTCGTTCCGCCGCTGCTGTTCGGCGCCGACTGGTTCACCTGGATCTATCGTGGGCTGGCGGTGCTGCTGATCGCGTGTCCCTGTGCTCTGGTGATATCCACCCCGGCTGCGATCGCTTCAGGGTTGGCCAGTGGCGCACGACGCGGTCTCCTCATCAAAGGGGGCGCGGCACTGGAAACGCTCGGCAAGGTCAAAGCCGTTGCCTTCGACAAGACCGGCACGCTGACCATGGGTCACCCGCAAGTCACCGATGTTGTCGTGGTCGAAGGCACGGAAGCCGATATCCTGGCGAAGTCCGCTGCCGTCGAACGTGGCTCCAGCCATCCGCTGGGAGCGGCGATTGTCGCCGAGGCCGAAAGGCGCGGTCTCGATATCCCCAAAGCCTTCGGCGGCGGGATCGCGACGCCCGGCAAAGCAGTAACGGCGCGACTCAAATCTGGTTTCGTCTCGGTCGGATCGCCACGCCACGCCAGCGAACAAGGCGAGGTGCCCGAGGAAGTCAGGAAACAGATCGAGGAGCTCGAAAGCCAAGGCAAGACCGTGGTTGTGGTCAGCGAGGGTAAGCAACTTGTCGGACTGATCGCGCTGCGTGACGAGCCGCGTCCGGATGCTGCTGACGGCCTTGCGAAGCTCCGCACTCTTGGCATACGCGCCGTCATGCTGACCGGCGACAATGCCCGCACGGCGACTGCGATCGGCGGCGCACTCGGACTTGATATCAGGGCCGAACTGCTGCCGGACGCCAAGCTCGACGCGATCTCAGCTTATAAGAGCGAAGGCCCTATCGCCATGGTCGGCGACGGCATCAACGATGCGCCCGCGCTTGCCGCGTCCTCGGTGGGCATCGCGATGGGAGGCGGCACGGACGTGGCATTGGAGACTGCGGACGCGGCGCTTCTGAAAAACCGTGTCACCGGCGTTGCCGAATTGATCGCGCTATCGCGCGCGACGCTCGCCAATATCTGGCAGAACATCACGCTCGCGCTCAGCCTGAAGGGCATTTTTCTCGTCACCACGCTTTTCGGCGCAACACCGCTCTGGATGGCGATCCTAGCCGACACTGGTGCGACCGTTTTGGTAACTGCAAACGCCTTACGGCTGCTGCGCTTTGAGTTCAAAGCGTGAGCAGGACCATGGTACACTTGACTTTATTGCCGAGCGCTAGTGCTGGTTTATCCACGGCGACGCGCACGGCCGCGCAATATATACTTGGAACAGCTACGGCGATCAGGATGCCAGGATTTCAACTCCTCCGGCTTCACACATCCTGATCCGGTCTTCCACCCGGCCACCGCTCCGCTCAAGCCGGGTCGATGCTTGGGGGCGCTGCCCCCTGGCGCGGCGCAAGGGATCGCTGACGCTCGACCGGGACGGTCTCCCCGACCTTCCGCGCGGTTGCGTGTTTCTCATTCTCGCCGACAGCTTCAATCCGCTTGTGCAGGCCGGGTGATCCCCCTCCGTCCCGGCCGCCCTTGCACCTTGCCCCCCCCGGTCTCGCCGACGGGCAGGGTTGCAGCGCAGCGCTGCGCTTCAACCCAAGCCCATTAGGAGAAAGATCATGACGACCAATGCGAAGACCGCGACCGTTCCCGAAAATGGCGAAACGGTTTTCATCCCGCTCAACAAGCTCAAGAAGCACCCAAAGAACGCCCGCAAGACCCCGCACAGCGAGGCGTCAATCGAGGCGAAGGCGGCGAGCATCGCCGCCAAGGGCATCCTGCAAAATCTTGTCGTAGAGCCGGAGCTTGACGGTGAAGGCGAGCCGACCGGCTGCTATCTGGTCAGCATCGGTGAAGGCCGCAGGCTGGCGCAGATGCTGCGCGTGAAGCGCAAGAAGATCAAGAAGACGGAGCCGATCCGCTGCGTCATCGACACGGCGAACGATGCCGCCGAGATCAGCCTTGATGAGAACGTGACGCGCGAGAACCTTCACCCCGCTGACGAGTTCGAGCGCTTCCGCGAGCTTGCGGAAAATCGCGGATGGGGTGCGGAGGAAATCGCCGCCCGGTTCGGCGTGACCGCCCATGTGGTGAAGCAGCGCCTTCGCCTCGGCGCTGTCAGCCCCAAGCTGATGCAGGTCTATCGTGACGGCGAACTGACCCTCGACCAATTGATGGCCTTCGCCATCACCGAGGATCACGCGCGGCAGGAGCAGGTTTACGCGAACCTGTCGTGGAACCGTGACGCTTCCACCATCCGGCGCGATCTGACCAAGGCCAACGTGGCGGCAACGGATCGGCGCGCGATCTTTGTTGGCGCACAAGCCTACACCGAGGCAGGCGGCAATATCATCCGCGACCTGTTCACGGAAGATCGCGGCGGTTTCTACGAGGATGCCGCATTGCTGGACCGGCTTGTCATCGACAAGCTGGAAAAGGTCGCCGCCGAGATTCAGCAGGCTGAGGGCTGGAAGTGGGTTTCGGCCTATATCGACTGGCCCCATGCCCACGGAATGCGCCGCGCCTATCCGCATCCGGTAGAGCTTTCCGAGGGAGACGCCGCCGCTTACGACGCCGCGCAGGACGAGCTTGAGCGCCTGTCGGCGGAATGGGAGGACGCGGACGTTGACCTTCCCGACGAGGTGGACCAGCGTTTCGCGGAGCTTGAAGCCGAGATCGAGCGCATCAACGCAAAGCGTCGTGCCTACGATCCCGACGAGGTTGCGCGCGGTGGCGTGTTCGTTGTGCTGTCCCATGACGGGGAAGTGCGCATCGAGCGCGGTTTCATCCGGGCCGAGGACGAGGCCCCCGAACCGGAGGAAGCCGAGGACGGAGAAACTGTCATCGACGGCGTTCGCGTCAACGGCGATGGCGAAGTCATGGAGGATGGCGACGAGAGCGACGACGATGTTTCCGTGCTCGAACGTGAGGACGAGGAAGCGGAGGAAGACGGCAAGCCGCTGTCGGACTCGCTCATCCGCGACCTGACCGCGCATCGCACCCTTGCCCTGCGTCTCGCCCTTGGCGAGCAGCCGGACATGGCCTTGATCGCCGTCACCCATGCGCTCGCTTCGCAGACCTTCTATCGCGGCGGCGGCGAAGCCCATTGCCTCGAAATCCGTCCCATCAGCGCCAGCCTTGGCGGACATGCGGACGGCATCGAAGACACGGCGGAAGCGAAGGCGCTGGCGGATCGTCACGCGGGATGGGCGGCGGACATACCGCGCGACGTGGCTGACTTGTGGGGCTTCATCGCCGGGCTGGACCATGCGAGCGTCATGGCGCTGTTTGCGCATTGCGCCTCGCAGACCGTCAATGCTCTCAAACTGCCGTGGGAGCAGAACAAGCGCCATGCCCACGCAACCGTCGACAAGCTGGCGACGGCGGTTGCGCTCGACATGACGGCGCACTGGACGCCCACCGTGCGGGCTTTTCTCGGGCGCGTCACGAAAGCCCAAATCCTTGCCGCCGTGTGCGAGGCCGTTGACGACGAGGCCGCCGAGCGGATCGCGGACAAGAAGAAGCAGGAAATGGCGGAAGCTGCCGAGCAACTTCTGGCCGGGACCGGCTGGCTCCCGCCGTTGCTGCGCACCGAGCGGCCCGCATGGCTGATCGAGGCGCAGCCGGAAATTCCCGCCATGACCGAAGATATGACGAAGGCCGACAGCGCCGAAGCCGTGGCGGATGAGCCTTTCGCGGTCGCGGCGGAATGACCGGCGAGCCGGGATCGCACCAGCGATCCCGGCTTCTCTTTCCGAAAAAATCGCGGCCGCGCGGCTTCACCGCGCGGCCGGAACCTCGACTGGTCAACAGGTCAGGAACCATGTCGATGATCGACAACGTGGCACTGGAAGCCCATTATCGGCACATCGCATCGGGGCAAGGGAGACAGCGGCGAACGGCCATCAGCCGTCAAGGAGCAGGATCATGGTCACGGTGATGTTGATGAGTGTGGTGTTGATCGCAGGACTATGCGTCCTGGCCTACACGCTCGCCGTCTATGCGCTGCCGTTCATGCTCGGATTGACCGCCGCGCAATTCGCCTACCAGACCGGCTCCGGTTTGATCGGCGCAGGGCTTGTCGGCCTTGTCGCCGCTGGCGCTGCGTTCGGTATTCTGGCGCTTCTGTTCGACTCGCTGCGCTCCCCGATCCTGCGCCTGATCGTGGCGCTGGTGTTCGCCGCGCCTGCCGCCATCGCCGGATATGCACTGGTCCATGGCGTCACCAAGGAATCCGTGCCGTCCGAAATCTGGCGGCAAATCTTCTGCATCGTCGGCGGCGGCTTCGTCGGCATTTCCGCCTTGGTGCGGCTGGCAGCACCTTTGCCGGGCGGCGCTGCGCCTGTTCGATAGTGCTGGGCGTGGAAAAACAGCGGGGCGCGGATTAATCCGCCCGCGATATTCACAACGGTTATGGTGCGTATAACTCAAGAGTGGATGGACATAGTACGCATCGTTTTGTCGGGTGCGTGATCTCCAAAAGGCCAAGAGGCATATGTCACACTATCGAGCACAGTTTCTAGGCGTCTGCTTTGCGACGATTTCCGCGCTGATAGTCGGACCAACTGCAACCAAAGCTGAGGTGGCTCTTGGAACGACGCAGAACGTCTCTTTGGATCAGTCAACGGTCAAGAAGGTGATCGACGGCATCGCCGTTAAGTTGCGCGAAGATTATGTGTTCCCTGACAAGGGCGTGCAGGCAGCGGATGCGCTGGAGAAGGCGCTGACAGAGAACGCCTATGCCGGCATCACCGACCCAAGCAAGTTTGCGACGCAACTAACCGAACAACTTCGGACGATCACCAAAGACAGCCATATGAGGGTGATCTTTGGATCGCCATTCCGTAACCAGCCTCCGCCATCCGCACCACAAGATGCTGGCTTTGAGGTGAAGCGGCTGAACGGCAATGTCGGATACATCCACTTGGCGCGGTTCGTTCCACCCGGTGTCTTCAATCCGGCGGCGGACGACGCCATGCGCAAGCTCTCGGACACCACCGCGCTCATCATCGACATGCGCGACAACGGCGGCGGGCATCCGGCATCCGTCGCTTACCTTGCCAGTTTCTTTCTCGATCCGGGCAAGCGTGTCCATATCAACGACCTCATCTGGCGCAATCGGGGGACTTCGACTTTCAGAACGGAATCGTTTTGGAGTTCGCCGACGCCGGTGCGCTATCTCGATAAGCCGGTCTATGTGCTGGTTGGTCCGAAGACCTATTCGGCGGGAGAGGAATTTGCCTACGACCTTCAAGTGCTCAAGCGCGCAACGATTGTTGGAGAAACGACGCGCGGTGGAGCGAATCCGGGCGGTTTGAACGATCTTGGCTCCGATCTCTTTGTTGTTGTGCCGACCGGCAGGGCTGAAAATCCGATCACGCACGGCAACTGGGGTGGCGTTGGCGTCCGCCCTGACGTTCAGACTACTCTCGGGGCTACTGAGGAAACGGCCGTAGCTCTGGCGAAGGGACAGCCAGCTACGCGGTTTGCAAGATAGGTGCATGGCGTTGCCCTTCGGGCCGCGCTCTCGGCTTCGCCGGAACCACGCCTGCGACATGTTTCCGCCATTCGGCTTCGATCGCCAACGCAAAGAGCGGCGGCGGACATTTCGCCAATAGCCCCACGCTGGGCGGGACTCCTTAGTCAATTGGCCATCACGCCAAGAAGCGGAGTCGGAAGGCGCGACCGCTGCCGTCCTCGGCTCCAACCAAGGCCGCGATCAACACCGTGAAACACGGATAGCATTCGGCTTGCCGAGGATCGTGCAGCGTCGCGGCAACGGTCCCTCGGCCACGTCAGCGGAGTCGCGCAGCGACAGAGCAGAAGCAGGACCGTATGTTCGTAGCCGTCGATGGGAATACTTGCCCGAACTGACATTGACAGTCAGGACTGTTGAGCATGAACCCGTGAGCGCGCACGTTCCGTTATCGAATGGTGATGCGTAGGGATAGTCACTATCGCCGTATTCCACTCGATTTCCTGAGACGGGCGCTCCATCCGCGTCCTCGATCGGCATGGGTCTGACCGAAGGACGGCTTCGCCTCGCCCGTCTCCCGCAACGTCCGTCGCCAGCTTTTTTCCGCCGCCTTCGGCTTTGCATCGCGATCCAAAAAAGCTGTCGCCCGCCGTCTTCCACTTCGTTCCAGCCCGATGGGTGCAGGGCCGATCGCCCCCGGTCTCACGACCCGCATCGAGGTCGCAATGGTGCGGCCCGACAGGAAAAGGGAATACGACAATGGCGACCATCGGCACCTTCACCAAGAACGAAAACGGCGTGGGCTTCACCGGCGCGGTCAAAACCCTGACCCTCAACGTCAAGACCGTGAAGTTCGTCCCCACCGAGGGGGACAGCGAACGCGGTCCCGACTTCCGCATCTTCGCCGCAGCGACGGAATTCGGTGCGGCGTGGAAGAAGACCGCTCGCGAGACGCAGCGCGAATATCTCTCCGTCAAGCTGGACGATCCGAGCTTCCCGGCGCCGATCTACGCCAGCCTGGTCGAAGCCGAGGACGGCAGCGGCCACAACCTCATCTGGTCCCGCCGCAGCGGCGACTGAGGTCCGCTCAGCCCAAGGAGCCCCGCCGAGCGCGGGGCTTCTTCATGCTCATGTCCGCCGCCTTTCAGGAAATACGGAGATCGGGATGCACGGCTTTCCGGTTTTCAGGTTTTGCATGATCCCGATCGGATCTTGCACCCGGCATCCGCTGACGCTCCCGCCGGACAGTTTTGCTAATGGCTCCGCCCTCGCGCGGTGCAAGGGATCGCTGACGCTCGGCCGGGCCGGTCTCCCCAGCCTTCCGCGCGGATACGTGCTTGCGCACTGTCGCCAAACCTCCATCCGCTTGTGCAGGCCGGGTGATCCCCCTCCGGCCCGTCCGCCCTTGCACCTTGCTACCCCGGTCTCGCCGACGGGCAGGGTTGCAGCGCAGCGCTGCGCTTCAACCCAAGCCCATGAGGAGAAAGACCATGAACGTCATGACCATCAACGCCAGCCAGCCGGTTTCCAAGGGGTATCGCGTGGACATTTCGCGCGGGCAGAATATCGGCCGCGTTTCGTCGGAATGGTTTTCCCGGCCCGACGACGAGCGTTATTTGTCGCTCACCGAGCTTTACGACGCCGTGAAGACGCGCGCGGATCGCGCCAAGGCCCGCACGGTGGAGAGCCGCGCCGTCCGCGTAGAAGCGAGCCGCGACAATGCCGAGCGGCTTTCGCTGATCGTGCCCGGACAGGAGCAGCCCATCGCCCCGACGCATTGGAGTTTCGGCCAGTTGTGCAGCCTTGTCGGCGCACCGGCCACCTACATGCGCCAGCTTCCCGCGCCGCTCGCAGGCATCAATCTACAGCATGGTTTGTTGTCGCACCGGGCCGAGCTTGTGAAGACTTTGGAGGCCGAAGACGGGCGCATTGAATTGCGCGCCGTCACCGGCCCGGATTATGGCCGCATCTGGGACCATGAGCTTGTCGCCGCCGTGATGAAGATCGCGGGCAATGGCGTCGGCGATACCATGTGGAAGGTGCCCGGCGTTCTGGACTGGGCGACCATGACGCACAATCCATTCGTGGACATCACCAAGGACACCACCACGCTTTATGCGAGCGACCGCGACGTGTTTCTTTTCCTTGTGGACGATACGCACCCCATCGAGGCCGGACGCCTGCCGAACGGAGAGCCGGATTTGTATTTCCGGGGCTTCTATTGCTGGAATAGCGAAGTGGGATCGAAGACGCTGGGCATCGCCTCTTTCTATCTCCGGGCGGTTTGCATGAACCGCAATCTTTGGGGCGTGGAAAACTTCGAGGAAATCAGCATCCGGCACAGCAAGTTTGCCGCGCAGCGTTTCGTCCATGAGGCCGCGCCCGCGTTGACGAGCTTCGCCAATTCCTCGCCCGCCCCATTCGTGGCCGGGATCAAGGCAGCGCGGGAGCGCATCGTCGCCCGCACCGATGAGGACCGCGAAACCTTCCTGCGCAAGCGCGGTTTCAGCAAGGCCGAAACCGGCAGGATCATCGAGACCGTGCTTTCCGAGGAAGGCCGCCCACCGGAAAGCATCTTCGATTTCGTGCAGGGCATGACGGCGCACGCCCGCACCAAGGCGCATCAGGATAGCCGCCTTGAACTGGAGGCGAAGGCAAAGACCTTGCTGGAAAAGGCCGCATAAGCAGCAGAGCTGCGCAGCCGGGAAATCTGGTTGCGCGGCTTTCCGCCTTTCAGGTTTCGCACATTCGGAAAAATTCGCGCCGATCCGGCGTTGCGGATCGGCGGCGCGGCCGTGCGCAGAACACGGCCGCCGCTCGCCGGGCTGCGCCCGGCTCGCGAAAACACAGCAGCAATGTTAAGAATGAAGTAACTAAAAACGATCGGTCGAACCGTTCAAGATATCGGAATCTGCCGGCTACTCGCAGTATTCCGTATCCGCCAAGCTCCCTTTCCGGGTGTTGCATTGCCCGGAATAGTGGGGTGACGCCATGCTTAGAAGCATCGATTGGCGTTCGCCTGCGGCGTATGAGTATACGGAACACATTCCCGCCGCCGGCTTCGCCTGGGAATATCTCCGACGCGACGACGACTATCATCGCGCTTTCCAGAACATCGCCAACATCAAAAACCTTTCGACGGAGCGCCTGGACGAATTTTCCAAGCGTTGGGGGTTGCGATTTCCCCTGCGACCCCGAAAACGAACCCGATAGGCAAGCGCTGTTCTGGATTCCTTCGCTCCAGCCGCGAGCTGTCGAGCTGAAGCCTGTCGAACACCGCGACGGCGCGACCGAGCCCATCGTGACACTCGCTCGTCTCGATGGTGTCGATCTTCGACATGCCGTAGACGGCTGGCACGGCGTCTGGAAAGTCGATGGCGTCACGCACCAATTCTGGCTTCGCAACGCCGCCCCCGATGTGCCAGCACTCTACGGATCATTTGATGTGATGGATGCTTTTCACGATCTGCGCTGTCATGCCGCCCAAAGGCTTCGTCGCGCGCTCTGCGGCCGTCCGCCTGGCCGCGATTTTCGTGCTATGCCGGCGCAGCTCCGGCGCTTTCATGTTCAGTCGCTGCGCGCGCTCGACGCGAGCCAGCGCGGCGAGAGCTATCGCGGCATGGCCGAAATCCTGCTCGGCTTCCGTGGATCGAAAGAGGATTGGGAAGGCGACCCGCGCAAGAATCAGGTTCGCCGTCTTGTCAGCAACGGCCTGAAAATGATGCGCAGCGGCTACCGGGTGCTACTGCACTATCCGATCAAGTCGGACTGAGCATCGGCTTATAAGCCTTTCCGAATAGCCTGCTCCAATATCCATCGATAGCCGCCCTTCGACAGCCATTGCGCGCGCGCGAGATGGCTTTCCCAGCAATGCCGCGTGCGCGCCTCTTCGGTCGCTGGATCTCGGTGCAGGATAATCCGAGCAGCTTCGGTCCAATCTGCCTCGTCGCGGCTGGCATCCAGCAGGCGCATGTAGGTGACGTAGTGCTGTTCGTCGTAGGCCGTGATCGTCGGCCCACTTGGCGCTTCGTCGGCCACATCCGGATCGAGTTCGACGGGTACTTGCATGATCGCTCCCCGTATCCGAGAGGGATTGTCTGCGGTGCGCCCCCGCAAACGGTGCTCTCTGACTCTGGTGATCGGGGAGTTAGTAACCGCATGACACGGCCCCACGGCCTTTAGTTCGGAGAACCTGTTGCATACGCCGCAGGCTCCCCGACCATAGGTCGAAGAGTGGTGCCGGTTCGGCAGCACCAGCCTAGTCATGAGGGGTTACTACGCCCCGGAACAGCGCGTCTGTTCCGCGTCTAGTATTAGCCAGAACAGCGGGGAATGTCTTCGCCTATCTGATCTCGGGCGGCAAATGCCGCTCCGATGATAGCGTTTCCCCCGAATTGAAAGGGGTGCCGCCAGCGCGCACGCGCAAATACGGCACGCTACAAGGTGCCGATCCCTCGCCATGGTTCGCCGTAGCCCGCTGTCGCCACCGACAGCCTCACGCAACAGCGAACCGGAGGTGATCCCATGCGCGACCCATTGGCGGGTCTGCCGCCACGACTCTTGCGCACGCCAGAAGCCGCGCGCTTCCTCGGCATTTCGCTACGCACCCTGGAGAAGCACCGGACCTATGGGACCGGGCCGACCTATCGCAAGATCGGCGGCCGGGTCGTCTATGCGGTTGATGACCTGCTCGACTGGTCCGCAATTGGTGCCCGCAAATCCACCCACGACGAGAACGCCGGCACGGTCTTTCCCGCTCGCCCGCTGACCCCGCAAGAACGGGGTGAGCGCTGAATGCTGCGCGAAAACCAAAACAGACACCCGGAGCCCGCCAGCGAGCGCAGCCGCCTCGCCCCCTTCGTGGTCGCGACCGGCGACGCTCCGCCGCGCGACCAGCGCGACTTGATGGAGCGACCGTTCTTCTCGCTCGCGAAGACGCCGCGCACCAAGCCGATTCTCTACAAGACCGCCGACGTCGAAGTGCAGGTGCTCGGAATGCCCGAGCACGGCATGGCGACCATTTGGGACGCCGACGTGCTGATATGGGCCGCCTCGCAGATCGTGGCGGCCGAGAACAACGGCCTCACCACGTCGCGGTTCTTCCGCTTTACGCCTTACCATCTGTTGCGCGCCATCGGGCGGCCGACCGGCAATCGTCAGTACGTCTTATTGAAGGCCGCGCTCGCGCGCCTGCAATCCACCGTCATCGCCACGACAATCCGTAACGGCCCGCATTGGCGGCGTCGGCAATTCTCGTGGATCAACGAGTGGGAGGAGATGACAACGCGCGCCGGCCGCGTCGAGGGCATGGAATTCGTGCTGCCCGAGTGGTTCTACAACAGCGTCGTCGATCGCTCGCTGGTGCTGACGATCGACCCGACGTATTTCCGGCTGACCGGCGGCATCGAACGCTGGCTCTATCGCGTCGCGCGCAAGCACGCCGGCCACCAGCGACACGGCTGGCTGTTCGAGATTGCCCATCTGCATGTGAAGTCCGGCAGTCTCGCGCGCGTCTCTGACTTCGCGCTCGACCTGCGCCGCATCACGGCGCGTCAGCCATTGCCCGGCTACCGGCTCCAGATCGAGCGTAATCATGGCCGCGAGCTGCTGCGCATCCGGCCTGCTAACTCGTCCACAGTGCCTGTTGATAAAGGTGTGCAAACCATCGGCACATCAGGCGCACGGGGTATCAGCACATCAGGCGCAGAACTATCGGCACATCAGGCGCACGAACCGCAGCTAAATCTCTGGCCTCAAAACGAAAGCCGCGCGCCTAACTTATCTAACAGTGTATCTAACTTAGATTCTGATGCGCGTGGACATGACGAGCATGGTGCCGCGAAACGATCGAGGCGCGTGCCATGATCGTCGCGCTGCTCAACCAAAACGGCGGCGTCGGCAAGACCACGCTCGCGCTCCACCTCGCCGGCGCTTGGGTGCAGCGAGGCCACCGCGTCACGCTGATCGACGCCGACCCGCAAGGCTCCGCGCTCGACTGGTCGCAGCAGCGGGCGCGCGAGAACATGCCCCGGCTGTTCACCGTCGTCGGTCTGGCGCGCGACACGCTGCACCGTGAAGTGCCCGAGCTGGCCCGTGATGCCGATCATGTCGTCATCGACGGACCGCCGCGTGTCGCCGGTCTCATGCGCTCCGCGCTGCTCGCCGCCGACCTGGTGCTGATCCCGGTGCAGCCGTCGCCGTTCGACGGCTGGGCATCGGCCGAGATGCTGGCGCTTCTCAGCGAAGCGCGCATCTACCGGCCGGAGCTGGTCGCCCGTTTCGTGCTCAACCGTTGCGCCGCGCGCACCGTCATCGCGCGCGAGACGGCCGAGACGCTGGCCGATCACGATCCGCCCGTGCTCGCCGCCACCGTCGGCCAGCGCGTCGTCTTCGCCGATGCCGCGCAGTCCGGCCGGCTCGCCAGCGAGATCGACGGCGACAGCCCGGCCGCGCGCGAGATCATGGCGCTTGCCGCCGAGATCGAGCGGCTTCGCGTCGGGAGGGCCGCGCTATGAGCCGGCGCGACGGACGCCGCTTCGCTTCCCGGCCGGGCGACGCCGAAGGCTGGATCAAGGCCGGCGAACGACAGCCGGACGGCAAGACCGACGCCGGCTCATTCACCGCGCGTCTGACTATCGACATCACGCCGGAGCTGCGCGGCCGCATCAAGGTCGCAGCGTTCCGGCGCGGCATCACCGTCGCCGACATGCTGCGCGATCTGCTCGCCCGCGAATTTCCCACCACCGAAGGAGACCAGCCATGACCGGCAACGCGGCACGCCGCGCGCACGGCCGTCCGCTGCCGGACGAGCCTCAGCCCTTCACCACATTGGTCGAACTGACTTTCCAGAAACAGAAGGTCGAGCACTGGATACGCTTCGGCCGCAAGAGCTACGAAAAGATTCTCGACCGCCGCCGCAGCGTCGTCGGCTTCGCTCCGAACAGCATCTTTGCGTTCGTGCGCTGGGCGGCCGGCGAACACGGCACGATCATCTCGCGCATCGACATCGTGCGCGCCATCGGCCGCGGCGAGCCGTTCCAGACATTGCCGTTCGTGCGTCCCGGCGGCGACATCCTGTTGCGGCTCGACACGTGGGCGAAGGTCGAGAGGGTGTTGCAGGCGATCGACGCCGTGGAAGCGCTCGGTCTCGATGCGTCCGACGTGTCGCCCGATCACTGGCGGCACGTCCACAACCGTCTGGTGGCCGGTCAGGAGCCGCACGCCTACACGCCGGAACGTCATGCGGCATGGCTGCGCCGCCGCAGGATCGCACCATGACGCGCGCCGGTCTCATGCTCGCGACCGCGTTCGCCGCGTTCGGCGTCAGCTATCCCGGCCTCACGCCGATGCCGGTCAAGCTGATCTGGAACGCATCCGCCAGCGCGCCGATCGGCTTCTACACGATCGACTTCGCCGGCCCGTTCGAGGTGACTGATCTGGTCGCCGTGGACACGCCCGAACCGCTCGCCACCTTCCTCGCCGAGCGCAGCTATCTGCCCAAGGGCGTGCCGCTGTTGAAGCGCGTGCGCGCCGTTTCCGGGCAGACCGTTTGCAGAGGCGGCCACGTCGTCACGGTCGATGGCGTCATTGCCGGCGCAGCGCTGGAGCGCGACCGCGCCGGTCGCGAGCTTCCCGTCTGGCAGGGATGCCGGCGCATCCATACCGGCGAAATCTTCCTGATGAACTGGCAGGTCCGCGACAGCCTGGACGGCCGGTATTTCGGGCTGATCTCCACCGACCAAATCGTCGGCCGCGCGGTCCCGTTGTGGACCGACGAGGAAGGCGACGGCCGCTTTGAATGGCGCGCGCCGACGCGGTGAGCGCGCGACGGGCGGCGCATGGCGCGTCGTCCGCTTCATCACCGCCGCAACAGAAGGAGACTATCCATGCCGCAGATCGGTCAATTCACCGCCGCGAAAAAGAACTTCGTCGGCTCCGTTCACACGCTCACGCTCGCGCAGGAACTCACCATCGTTCCCGCAGAGGAATCCGACACCGAAAACGCGCCGGACTACCGCGTCCATCGCGGCGATGCCGATGGCCCGGAAGTCGGCGCGGCCTGGAAACGCACCGGCGAGAAGGCCGGCGAGTATCTTTCCGTGCTGCTCGACGATCCGGCCTTGCCGCAGCCGATCCGCGCCAACCTGTTCCAGAACGGCAGCGACAAGACGTCATGGTCGCTGCACTGGAGCCGTCCGAAACAGCGCGACGAGCGGGACTGAGGCCATGCGCGATCCCGCCATCATCGCGCTCAAAATCCCCATCCCTTTGTTCGCGAAAAAGCCGTCTCATCCCTTCGTCCCGCTCGTCGACCGGACGGCCGGCGCGCGCAGCGCAGGTCAAGGGCGGCCATCGGCCGGCGCTTCGCGCGTACCCTTGACCGTAGCGAGCACGCTGGCAGGCTGGCGGCGTGGCGGAGAAAGGCAAGCATGGCGACATGCTGTTCTTGTCCTCATCGGCACGCTCGCGCTCTGCGCGGGACCGGGCGTGTCGATCGCGCAATCCATGCCGGCCGCGCGCAGCGTCGTCGCTGATCCTTATGCAACGCACATTGCCGAGGCGTCGCAGCGCTTCGGCATTCCCGAGCACTGGATTCGGGCGGTGCTGCGCGCGGAGAGCGCGGGCGACGTGCGCGCGATCTCGGCGGCGGGCGCGATCGGGCTGATGCAGATCATGCCCGTGACATGGGCGGCCCTGCGCGATCGCCACGGTCTCGGCCGCGATCCGTATCAGCCGCGCGACAATATCCTCGCGGGCACGGCTTACATGCGCGAGATGTGGGACCGCTACGGCAATGTCGTCGCGATGCTCGCGGCCTACAATGCCGGGCCGAACCGCTATGACGAATACCGTTCGACGGGCAGAGCATTGCCGGCGGAAACGCGCGCCTATGTCGCCGCGCTCGCACCGCTGATCGGCGGCGCTGTTCCTGCCGATTTGCAAAAGACTGCCGCACCACCGACGGATTGGCGCGCGGCACCGTTGTTCGTGGGGCGCGCGATCGACACACGCGCTGCCGATCCCGTGCGGCGCGGCGATACCTCGGGCAGCGGTCGCGCGACCGTTCCGGCGCGCTCTCGCAGCGATGCGGAGCCACAGGACGGCAGCATGTTCGTCGCGCGTGCGGGCGATGGAAGAACGCCATGAGGACGGCGTTCCCGCGTTCCGCAGCGCGCTTTCCGGTGTGCAGGCAGGGAGGTTTGCGCCTGGCTGCATTCGGAGCAGGAAGGGCAGGAAGGGCGAAAAAAGCGGAGGGCAAGATTGAAGAAACCGGCACCATGTCGGGCCGGTTTCCGAAATTGTCATTGTCTGCACACTGGTTGGGCGGCCGATTCCGGCACTCTTGCTTTGAGGGGTGGAGTGCCGCGATTTCGCGCAACGCCTTGGCGTTGCTGGATTTCGTCCGGCACCATGGCCGCCGATTGTACGATTTTCGCCGGTTTCGGCCGGAGGCGCATCCATGAGAGCCGACGACGAAAACCGCTTCCGGCCGAAGCCGGGCCGCATCCGCTCCGACACGCCGCGCGCGGGCAAGACCAAGAGTTTTCTCACGCAGGCGAAGAAGATCGCGCGCCAGCAGCGCCGCACGTCGCCCCGTGTCGATTTCGGAACGGCGGCGTTCACGCCGGCAACGCCGGCCGGTCCCCATCTGGTGCTATCGAGCGGCAAGGGTGTGAAGCGCGGGCGCGGCGTGGTCTTCGTCTGCTCCCGCAATCTCGGCGGCGGTGGATGGCAGCACCGGCAACCCGGCGCGCGTCGCGTCATGGTCCAGCAGCGCTACATTCTCCGTCCCGGCCAAAACCGGAAGGCACAATCCCATCTGCGCTATATCCAGCGCGACGGCACCTCGCGCGACGGCGAACGCGGGCAGCTCTATTCGGCCGGCGAGGGCCGCGCCGATGGCGACGCCTTCCTTGAGCGCGGCCAGGACGACCGTCACCAATTCCGATTCATCGTCTCGCCGGAAGACGGCGCGGAGTTGTCCGACCTCACGGCCTACACCCGCGACCTGATGAGCCAGATGGAAGCCGATCTCGGCACGAAGCTCGATTGGGTCGCGGTCAACCACTACAACACCGGCCATCCCCATGTGCATGTCATCGTCCGGGGCAAGGACGAGCTGGGCGAGGATCTGGTCATCAACGGCGACTACATCGTTCATGGTGTTCGCGAGCGCGCCAGCGCCTTGGCGACGCTGGAGCTTGGCCCTGTCAGCGAGATCGAGCAGACCCGCAGGCTCACCGCCGAGATAGATCAGGACCGTTTCACCCGCATCGACCGCGCCATGGCAGAGGAAGCCGATGCGCGATTCCTCGACCTGCGCCACGAACCGGGAGAGCCGAAGCCGCAGTTCGAGCGCACGCTTCGCCTGCGCCGGCTCGCCAAGCTGGGCCGGATGGGCCTCGCCACCGAACATGCGCCGGGCGTCTGGGAATTGAATGAGCGGCTGGAGCCGACCCTGCGCGAACTAGGCGAACGCGGCGACATCATCCGCACCATGCAAAAGTCGCTCGCCGCCGATGGGCTGGAGCGTGATCCTCTGACCTTCCACATTCATAAGGCGGTGCCCGCCGAGCCTGTCACCGGCCGGGTGCTCGACAAATATCTCGCCAACGAGCTGGGCGACAATCTCACCGTCGTTGTGGACGGGATAGACGGCCGGATGCACCACATTTCCAACATCGACCCGAGGCAGTTGGATGATGCCCGGATCGGCAGCGTCATCGAGATCGGCCGGGCCGAGGCGAGCGCCCGGCCATCCGACCGCGCCATTGCCGCGATCGCCGAGGACGGCATCTATCGGCCGAGCCGCCATCTGGAGCAGGCCAGGTTCGAGGGCCGCGTTCCCGGCGGCGACTATGAGGGTTTTGTCGATGCCCATGTGCGGCGGCTGGAGGCGTTGCGCCGCGCCGGGATTGCCGAACGGATCCACGCTGACCAATGGCGCATTCCCGACGACTTCGAGAAACGCAGCAAGGCGTTCGACGCCGGGCGCGGCGGTCAGGCCAATATCCGCATCATCACCACCTTCGATCTGGAAAGCCAGATCACGGCGGACGGCGCGACCTGGCTAGACCGGCGGCTGGTGTCCCCCGACGCATCCGACCTTGCGCCGGCAGGATTCGGCCAACAGGTGCGCGAGGCCATGGAGCGGCGGCGCGAGCATCATGTCGACCACGGCGATGCAGCACAACAGTCGGATGGGCGCATTGCCTACCGCCGCAATCTGCTCGCCACGCTGCGCGGGCGCGAGATCGCTCGCGCCGGGGCGGACATGGCGACGGCCAAGGCGCTGCCGTTCCGCGCGGCCACCGATGGCGAGACTGTCAGCGGCAAGTTCACAGGCACCGTCCAGCTATCCAGTGGAAAGTTCGCCATCGTGGAAAAGAGCCACGAGTTTACGCTTGTCCCATGGCGGCCGGTCATCGACCGTCAGCTTGGCCGTGAGGTCATGGGCGTGGTTCAGAGCGGATCGGTGTCGTGGCAGCTCGGGCGGCAACGGGGCTTGGGGCTGTAGCCGGGCCGGTAACTGTTCTGAATCGGTCTGGCGCGACCAACATCGACGTGGAAATTACGGAGGGTATTTACCCGAGAATGATGAGCCTATCGTTCAAACCTCCAGTTTCGCCATTCGCAGGCGCAGCGCGTTTCCGACCACGCTCACCGACGACAGCGCCATGGCTGCCGCGGCGATGATTGGCGATAGCAACAGCCCGAACATCGGATACAGCACGCCCGCCGCGATCGGGATTCCGGCGGCGTTGTAGATGAAGGCGAAGAACAGGTTCTGGCGGATGTTGGCCATCGTCGCTTCCGACAGGAGGCGCGCGCGAACAATGCCGCCGAGATCACCCTTCAACAGGGTTACCCCGGCACTCTCCATGGCGACGTCGGTGCCGGTGCCCATCGCAATCCCGACTTCGGCCGCGGCGAGGGCAGGGGCGTCGTTGATGCCGTCGCCTGCCATGGCGACGATCCGGCCAGCCTTCTGTAGCTTGCTTACAACCGCGCTCTTCTGGTCCGGCAGAACCTCCGCTTCGACCTCCGAAATGCCGAGCCGCTTCGCGACCGCATTGGCGGTGGTCCTGTTGTCTCCGGTCAGCATGATGACTTTGATGCCGTCCGCGGCCAGCGCCCTCAAGGCATCGGGCGTCGATGGTTTGATGGGATCGGCGATGGCGAAGAGCCCAGCGAGCTTTCCGTCGATCGCGATATTGATGACGGTGGCGCCGTCGCCGCGGAGCGCTTCGGCCTGCGCTTCCATCGATCGGGTTTCGACGCCCAGCGACTGCAGGTAACCGACATTGCCGAGCAGCACATTGTTGCCGTCGATTTTGCCCGTCACGCCCTTGCCCGTCGGCGAGTCGAATTCCTCCACATTCGCCAGCACCAGATTGCGCTCCTTGGCGGCGCGAACGATGGCGTCGGCCAGCGGATGCTCGCTGGCGCGCTCGACGCTCGCTGCGAAACGCAACAGATCCTCTTCCCCGAATTCGGGAGAAGTCACGATGGAGACGACCTTTGGCTTGCCTTCGGTCAGGGTGCCCGTCTTGTCGACGACGAGCGTATCGATCTTTTCCATGCGTTCGATCGCTTCGGCGTTCTTGATCAGGACACCGACCTGCGCGCCACGCCCGACGCCGACCATGATCGACATCGGGGTCGCCAGACCGAGGGCGCAGGGACAGGCGATGATCAGAACGCTGACGGCCGCGACGAGACCAAACGCCAGACGAGGTTCGGGGCCGACCATGGCCCAGACCACGAAGGCGACGAGCGCGGCCACGATCACCGCGGGCACGAACCAGCCCGCGACCTGATCGGCGAGGCGCTGGATCGGCGCCCGCGACCGTTGGGCCTGCGCAACCATCTGCACGATCTGCGACAACACCGTATCGCGGCCGACCTTTTCGGCCTGCATCACGAAACTTCCGGATTGATTAAGCGTTCCGGCGATCACCTTGGCACCGGTTTCCTTGGTGACGGGCATGGACTCTCCGGTCACCAGGGATTCATCGACCGATGAACGCCCCTCCAGAATGACGCCGTCGACCGGGACTTTTTCGCCGGGACGGACGCGCAATCTGTCGCCGACGTCTAAACCATCGAGCGGGACTTCGTGATCGGTGCCGTCCTCGGCAACGAGGCGCGCCGTCTTCGGCGCGAGGTCGAGCAGAGCCTTGATCGCGCCCGACGTTGCCTCGCGGGCACGCAATTCGAGCACCTGGCCCAGCAGAACCAGGACGGTGATCACCGCGGCCGCTTCGAAATAGACGGCGACGGCGCCGTCATGGCCGCGAAACGCGGGCGGAAAGACCTGCGGGGCGACCGTGGCGACGACGCTGTAGACGTAAGCGACGCCGGTCCCCATCGCGATCAGGGTGAACATATTGAGGTTGCGGGTCACCAGCGACTGCCAGCCGCGCACGAAGAACGGCCAGCCCGCCCAGATCACGACCGGTGTCGCCGAGACCAGCTGAATCCAGTTCGACAATGTTGGGTCGATCCAGCCATGGCCGCCGACCAGATGCCCGCCCATCTCGAGGACGACCGCGGGCAAGGCGAACACGAGGCCGATCCAGAACCGCCGGGTCATGTCCGCCAGTTCGGGATTCGGTGCAGCGTCCAGCGTTGCCACTTCGGGCTCCAGCGCCATGCCGCAGATGGGGCAACTGCCGGGACCGATCCGCCTGATCTCTGGATGCATCGGGCATGTGTAGACGGTGCCTTCCGGAACAGGCTCCTTCGGTGCGGTCTTGGACTTGTCGAGGTAGGTTTCCGGGGCGGCCGCGAACTTCGTGCGACAGCCGGCCGAACAGAAATGATAGGTGCGACCTTGGTAATCGAACCGGTGCTTGCTCGTTGCCGGGTCGACGGTCATCCCGCAAACCGGGTCAAGAACCTTGCCGCTTTCCGCAGGAGGTTGATCATGTTCATGATCGCCGTGGGCCTGGCCGCCATGACCGCCGCAGCAAGCCGATCCGGTCTCATGTCCCGGAGTTGCCGTCGAGGAACGGATGGGCTGGCCCATGGAACTTGCGTTTCGCGCCCCGGTCATCTAGGTCTCCTCATAGGCTTGTAACCGATACCCAGTAGGGGTATATAGGACAGATGCGAAAAGACATCAAGACGTCGTGCCAGAAGCGCCTCAGCAGAATTGAGGGACAGGTGCGCGGCCTCGCCAGGATGGTGGAGGAAGACCGCTATTGCATCGATATCGTAACGCAGATCTCCGCCGTTCGCGCCGCACTGCGCCGCGTCGAGGAGGAGGTCTTGAAGGATCATGTCGCCCACTGCGTCGAGCACGCGATCGCGAGCGGCGACAAGGCGGATCAGCGCCGCAAAATCGCGGAATTGATGGCAGTGGTGGGACGTGCGGAACGATGAATGTCCCGGTTCCGTCTTGGCGATACGAAGATTCGCGACTATGATTCCGAATTCGGGCGGCAAATCGAAAGCATTGACGCATTGATGTTGGTCGGACTTACCAGAACGCAACGACGGAGAGCAGGGTGGTTCGTCGCCCTGGCGTATCTGTTTTGCGTGTTGGCGCCGACGCTGTCCATCGCCTTGCCCGGCAGTCAGGCTACGCCTTATTGCCTGACCGACGAGGATCACGTGCCGGGCATGGCCCACGACCATCATGAAGGCGCCATGCACGTCCACAAGGATGGACATGCCCATCATCATTCCGGCGTCCAGGTCCACGCGGATTCCTCCGCGGACCATGATGCGAAGCCGGTTGCGCTGAAGAGCGACGCCGGTCCGGTAAAAGCGCCGCATGCGGCGGATGGAAAGTGCTGTGGCCTGACGTGCGTCACCGCGCTTCCCGCAACCCTCGTCACGGTGGCAAAGCCGCCCGTGCCGAACGCCGTCCGCGTATCCGACAACCATCGGAAGCTGGCGGACAACGCGCCCTCTCGGCTCTATCGTCCCCCCAATTCCTGACCTGACCACAGCATGACGCGGTGCCGTGCCCGTGCCGGGCACGTGCGCCCGTGGTCCATCGTCAGTTCAGGGGATTTTTATGTCAGCGCAAATTGGGGCGACTGTCGCCACCGTTGGTTGGGTGGTGCGCGGAATATTCAGAAAAAAACTTGGGACATTCGCAGGGGTGGCTTTGGCGGTCATGACCTTAGGCGGCTGCTCGGTCCCGCTTGCGCCGCTCGTCGGCACGGACCCCGCTGATCCCGGGGCCAAGGTTGCGGGCGTCGGCTATCGGTCGACCATCGCCCCTTATGCCAGCCTTCGCCCGACGACGCCCTCCAGCTGGAAGGAGCAGAACCAGAGCGTCACGCCGTCACCGAAATCCGGACATGAGCATTAGGAGCACGTCATGAAAATCATCAATGGCGTGCCGTCACATCAGAGTCCCCTCCGACGTCATCGGCCGGCGCTGATGCTCGCCGTTTCCCTTCTTCTTTCCGGTTGTGCGACGTTCTCGCCGGATCGAGGAATGGGAGTCGTGTCCGATATCGCCGGCCATACGATCAAGAAGGACGTGGTCGCGATCCGCTCCGTGGATGAAGCCCAGCATGCGGACGATGCCGTCAAGCGACTGCTGCGCCGCGCTCTCAACGTCGATACCGCCGTCCAGGTCGCGCTGCTCAACAATCGTGGCTTGCAGGCCGCCTACAATGAATTGGCGTTGGCGGAAACCGACCTCGTCCAGGAAAGCCTCCCGCCCAATCCGACCTTTTCGATTTCGAGAATTGCGGGCGGTGGCGCGGTCGAAATCGAGCGTCAGGTCGTCGGCGACATTCTTGCGTTGGCGACGTTGCCGTTCCGCTCCGAGATCGCGCGAAAACGATTCCATCAGGCGCAATTGCGGGCCGCATTGGAGACCTTGAGGCTCGCGTCCGATGTGCGGCGATCCTACTACCGTACTGTTGCCGCCAACGAGATGGTTGGCCTTCTGACCGACGCCAAGTCCACGGCGGAAGCGACCGCCAAGCTTGCTTCGAAACTGGGTGAAACCGGTTCGCTCAACAAGCTTGATCAGGCCCGCGAGCAAGTGTTCTACGCGGAGATGACGGCTGACCTCGCTTCGGCGCGTCAGGAGGCGACCAGTTCGCGTGAACGGCTCGCGCGATTGATGGGGCTTTGGGATGGCGACCTCACGTTCCGTCTTCCGAACATGCTCCCGCAGTTGCCACGGCGGCCCTCTGCGTTGCCGTCGATCGAAGTGGATGCGGTGACGCACCGGATCGATCTTCAGATCGCTCGCATCGAACTCGAGGCGCTGGCGAAGGCGCTCAACCTCACGGAAGCGAGCCGTTTCGTCACGCTGCTCGATATCGCGGGCATTGCGAAGACCACCAAGGACCCCGATGGCTCCCGGTTTCGCGAACGCGGCTTCGACATCCAGTTCCAGATCCCGATCTTCGATGGCGGCGAGGTCCGGGTGCGGCAAGCGGCCGAGACCTACAACCAGGCCTTCAATCGCCTGACCGAGAAGGCGATCAACGTACGCTCGGAAGCACGCGACGCGTACCGGACGTATCGTTCGAGCTACGAGATCGCCCGGCAGTACGAGCGCGAGGTGCTGCCGCTCCGGAAGATCATCACCGAGGAAATGCAACTGCGCTTCTCGAGCATGCAGGTCGACGTCTTCGCACTGTTGACCGAAGCACGACAGCGCATCGCGTCGATGCGCGCCGGAATCGACGCCAAACGAAGCTTCTGGCTCGCCCAATCCGATCTGCAGACCGCCGTCAACGGCGGCGGCTCGGGAGAAACGCCAACGGAGTCCCGTCCGACGACGACCGCCCAAGCTGGCGGCGGCGGAGGCCATTGATGGAGACCAACATGCTATCGCGAAGAGGATTTCTGGGAACGGCCGCGCTGGTCGGCGCCAGCGCCGTCAGCGGCCGTGTGCAGGCGGCGAACATTCCGGAAGCGCCGATGATGGACAAGGTGACGATGCAGCCGCCGCTGCATCCGACCAGCGGTCCGGACTATCGCCCGGTCGTCACCCTCAACGGCTGGTCGCTGCCTTGGCGGATGAACGGCGACTGGAAGGAATTTCATCTCGTCGCCGAGCCCGTGGTGCGGGAGTTCGCCGAAGGCATGAAGGCAAACCTGTGGGGCTACAACGGACAATCCCCGGGACCGACGATCGAAGCGGTTGAAGGCGACAAGGTCCGCATCTTCGTCACCAACAAGTTGCCTGAGCATACGACGGTGCATTGGCACGGCATGATCCTGCCCAGTGGCATGGACGGGGTCGGCGGCCTCACGCAGCCGCACATCCCGCCGGGCAAGACCTTCGTCTACGAATTCGAACTGAAGCACAGCGGTACATTCATGTACCACCCGCACTCCGACGAAATGGTGCAGATGGCGATGGGGATGATGGGGATGTTCGTGGTGCATCCGCGCGACCCATCCTTCCGTCCGGTCGATCGCGACTTCGTCTTCGTCATGAGCACATACCTGATCGACCCCGGTACCTATCTGCCGAAGGTCAACGAGATGACCGACTTCAACATGTGGACCTGGAACAGCCGGGTGTTTCCGGGAATCGACCCGTTGCCCGTGCGGCTCGGAGACAAGGTCCGGGTGCGGATCGGCAATCTCACCATGACCAATCATCCGATCCACCTGCACGGGCACCATTTCGGGGTGAGTTGCACCGACGGCGGCTGGGTGCCGGAGAGCGCGCAGTGGCCCGAAACGACGATTGATGTCCCGGTCGGGGCCATCCGCGCCTTCGACGTCATCGCCGACAATCCCGGCGACTGGGCGTTCCATTGCCATAAATCGCACCACACCATGAATGCCATGGGGCACGACGTGCGCAATTTGATCGGTGTGTCGAAAAAGGATTTGGCGAAAGCGGTCGGCAAACTCGCTCCGGACGCGATGGTGATGGGTTCGACCGGCATGGCGATGGGCGAAATGGAAATGCCCGCGCCGGACAACACGCTGCCGATGATGACCGGTACCGGACAATTCGGGCCGATCGAAATGGGCGGAATGTTCACGGTGATGAAGATCCGCGAAGGCATGGCGCGCGACGACTACAGCGATCCCGGTCCGTACAAGTTTCCCGCGGGTACCGTCGCCTACGAGGTCGATGCCCCGAACGGCCAAGCGCCCCGGCAAGGCGACGCGAGGCCGACGGACAAGCCGGAAGACAAGAAATCTAAGAAACCAATGAACATGAAGGGAATGAAGGGCATGTAGCCCCGCCGAAGGTCCCGAGGCATCAGCCTCAAATTTGGTCCGAACAAACCCGAGGAGACGAAACATGAAGAAATGGCGCGAAGTAGGAATCGCAGTGATCAGCGCAACCGCTATTTGCACATCGGCATGGGCGGGCGCAGGTCCGACCGGGCACAGCCACGACGAGTCATTCTCCGCCGGTGAACCCGGCGATGCGAAGAAGCCTGCGCGGATCGTGCAGGTCACGATGGGTGAATCCGACGGCAAGATGACGTTCACGCCGGACAAGGTCGAGGTCAGGAAGGACGAGCAGATCAAGTTTGTCCTGCGCAACAACGGCGAACTCGATCACGAATTCATCCTCGCGACCACGGCCGACAACCTCAAGCACGCCGAAGCGATGAAGAAAAACCCGGACATGGAACACGATGATCCGAACAGCACGCGCCTGGCGCCGAAGAAGACCGGCGAGATCGTGTGGAAGTTCACCAAGCGCGGCACGTTTGAATATTCCTGTCTGATCCCCGGCCACCGCGAAGCCGGAATGATCGGTACGGTCGTCGTCAAGTGAACTCATGACATTTACCCTGCAAGTGGGTGCCATGGACGACTGCCAGATCGACTGCGTGCCGGACGACGGCTGGCACGCAGCGATGGGCGCGTTTGCCGACGTCCACTACGAACAGACGGCGATTTACGGCTCCGGACAACGGGGCGAACGATCGAGCCATATTCTGCTGGGACGCGAGAGCGCTCCTGTCGCAGGGGCCCGGATCGGTCTCTATCTCGTGCCTTATCTCGGCCGCGGCATGGCGCTCGTGCGCTTCGCGCCGTTCTGGCGCCCCTTCGACGTTACTCCCGACCCGGACCGTTATCGGGCAGCGGTGACGGCGCTGGTGGACGAATACTGCCGTCGACGAAAGCTTTACCTCGTCCTTCGTCCGCGACCGCATCCGGACTTCTATCCGATCGAAGCGAAAATCCTGACCGAGATGGGCCTCGCGGGCTCCGCGTCATCGATGCTTGACCGCTACTTCGTCGACGCATCGCTCGCTGAGGCCGAGCAGCAGAAGAGTCTGGATCAGCGATGGCGCTACAATCTCCGCAAAGGCCTTGCGCATGGTCTCGACGTTCGCATCGGCGACGCTCCGGCCGACGTCAAGACGTTTCAGGACATCTATGCCGAGATGGTTCGGCGCAAAAACCTGAACTATCCCGGCGTCGATCTGCCTGCATCTATTCCGAACCTGATGGAGCTTCCGGAACGAATGAAGATGCGCATCGCCTTGGCACATCATGAGGGAAGGCCGATCGGCGGCATCGCCTTCAGCGTGGTGGGCGATCTCGCCTATTACGTTTTCGGTGCGACGAGCGACGAGGCGACGGCGCTGAACGCCGGATACGTCCTGCAATGGCACGTTATGCGCTGGCTGCGGGAGAACGCGAAGGTGCGTTGGTACGAACTCGGCGGTCCCGGTGATCCGGGAATTCGGCAATTCAAAAAGGGACTCGCGGGCAAACGAGGCGTTCTGCTTGCGGTCCGGGAATTTCACTACTGCCCCGATGTGACCGCGCGCGTGGTTGTGGGAGGACTGTTTGCCCTCCGCGACGCGCGCAACAGAATCCAGCGCTGGCAGCGTGAAAGAAGGCCTTCCGAGGGAAGGCGCAGTAACTGAAGAGGAGTGAAAATGAAGACACGCAACTTTATGGCGGGAATTTTCGCAATCGCCTTCGCCTTGTGGTCTGCCGCTGCCATGGCGCAGGCCGATATGGCGAAGGGCGAGGTCAAGAAGATCGACGAGGCCGCTGGCAAGATCACCTTGAAGCACGGCCCGATCAAGAACCTCGACATGGACGAGGGCATGACGATGGTGTTCCGCGTCCAGGATCCGGCGATGCTCAAACAGGTCAAGGTCGGCGACAAGGTGCAATTCCAGGCCGAACGGGCAACGGCTGGCATCACCGTCACCAAGATCGAAAAGCAGAAATAGCACCCGGATTTTCGACGCCGTCGGACATTCTCGTTCGATGGCGTCGAGAAAGGTAGCACGCAGGAGTTTCGGATGGAGGGATCGTTGCGTCGTAACGATGCGGCCGATGCCGAGTTTTTCTACGACCGTCAGAGCGGTAGGCTGAGCGGGGCGGGCCTGGTCGACCAAATGGCGGTCTACGCACTGCAGGTCGGCTCCGTCGTGACGCAGCCCTTCGGACACCGTGGCTGCGGATGGGGCTGCGACATGGTCTCCTGCGCCGTCGCGCAACGCGATATCGTCGTTCGATTGAATCCTGACGTTCAATTTGCGATACCGTTTTGTGATCGGTACTGGAGCCGAATCCTCAACAGCCGCTATTACTACGAAGAAGAGATCGAGACGTTTCTGAGAAGCGTCGCCGACATCAAATACACCTTCGTCGATTGCGGGGCCAATTTCGGCTACTGGTCGGTTCTCGCATCGAGCGCGCCGTTCGGCCGCCAGACCGCCCTGGCGATCGAAGCCTCGCCCGGCAACGCCGCGCGGCTCGCGTTGAACGCCGGATTGAACGGCAACCGGTATCGCTGCATGAACGCAGCCATCGGCGGCCGAACCGGCGGTTTCGTGCGTGTCGCGGGACGACGACACGAGGCGTTCTCGACTTATGCGGTCAAGGATGACGATCCTGGAGCGGTGAGACGCGTTTCGCTCGACGGTCTTCTTAAGGACGATCTCGATGCACAAGCACCGATGGTCATCAAACTGGATGTCGAAGGCGTCGAGATTGAAGCCATCGAAGGCGCCAAGGCCTGTTTGTCCGGCAATTCGCTTTTGATCTGTGAGGATCACGGATCGGATCCGACCCACGGTGTCTCTCGTCATTTGATGAAAGACGCGGCGTTGAGCCTCTACATCTTCGACCCCGCCGCTTGGCGTTTCGTTCGGATCGACGGCCCGGCGGTATTGGATCGGGTGAAGCGATATCGTTGGGTCGGCTACAACGTTTTCGGCACGCGAAGCCCGATCTGGGAAGACCGATTGCAGTCCGCGCGATGGATTTGCCGATGATTGAGGGCGACATCCGGCGCGAACTGAATGCAGGTTCGTTCAACGAAGGCGCCGTCGAAGGTTGCGGGGCAGGGGACGTTTCCAGTTTCGTGGTCCGGAAGGCGCAAGCAGCCGATAGCGAAGCACTTGCCATCCTGGCGGATATCGCCGGAGGAGAGACGCTGGCGTTCATTGCGAGGGGGATCGATCCAACGGCGGATGCCCGGGCGATCTATCGCAAGATGATCGCAACCGCGACCGGTCTCTTTTCATACCAAAACTGTTTCGCGGCCGAATCCAATGGCAAACTAGTTGGCCTTGCGAATGCATTTCCGGCGCGTGCCATTGAGAATGAACAGCGCCACACCAAACCGACGGCGCGCGAGGAATATTTGGAAGCGCGGACCCGATTGAACGATCCGCGAAGCTATTTGCTCAACAATATCGCTGTGGATCCGGCCTGGCGCCGGAAAGGCGTCGGCATTCGTCTGGTCGAAGCCGTCATCGCGGAGGCGAAGCTACAAGGTTTTCGGTCGATCACGCTTCACGTCTGGGCCGACAACGCGCGCGCCATCGCCTTCTACCGCGCGCTCGGCTTCCGAAGCGTCCGCAGGGCAAAGATACCGTGGCATCCGGAACTTCCTCATGTCGGCGGAAGTCTCCTTTTCAGATTGAATTTGTGATGAGCCTTGAGACGGCATCGTTCGGTTCGTTCGCTCCGCCGGAGCGGAGCCGAAACAGAATGAAATCGCGGCAGGTCCTAAGAGCCACGATTGAGCCTTCCCATGCCGGATGATCGTTCAATGCAAATCCACCCGCCCGTGCTGACGGTAACGGAGAGAGCGATGGCAAAGGAAACATCACCCGCCAGGCGCGACCTCCGGCTTGATTTTTTCCGCGGCCTGGCGAACTGGGCGATCTTCCTGGACCACATCCCGAACAATGCGGTCGCCTGGGTGACCACGCGAAACTACGGATTCAGCGATGCCGCGGACGTTTTCGTGTTTATTTCCGGTTACACCGCCGCGTTCATCTACGCACGCAAGATGGTCGCACAGGGATATCTCGCGGGGACGGCCCTGCTGATCCGCCGGGTCTGGCAACTTTATGTGGCGCATATTCTGTTGTTCGTGTTCTACGCCGTAGCCATCGGGTACGTGGCGCAAAACTACGGACATTCTCACCTCCTGGACGAGTTCAACGTTGCCGGACTGATCGAACAACCGGTGGCAACGCTCGCGCAAGGGCTCCTTCTCAAGTTCAAGCCGCTCAATCTGGATGTCCTGCCCTTGTACATCGTGCTGATGGCGGGTTTTGCCCCGTTTCTAATCCTGATGATGAGAGCTCCGGATGCGGCGCTGGCCGCGTCGATCATGGTCTACGTGCTGGCGCGTCATTTTGGCTCGAATTTCCCTGCACATCCGTCCGGCGGGTGGTATTTCAATCCGCTGGCATGGCAGCTTCTGTTCACGATGGGGGCATGGGCGGCGTTGGGAGGCGCCGCCCGGGCACAGGCGTTGGCCCGGTCCCGAACGGTCCTGATTGCGAGCGTGGCATTCGTGGTTTTCGCATTCGTCGTAACGATCGGTGCTCGCTTTGGTCTATCGACCGCATTGTCGCCCGTGTTCGATGTTCTCAGTGAGAAAACCAATCTTGCACCCTACAGGATCGTTCATTTTCTGGCGCTTGCTGTGTTCGTTGTTCACCTCGTTCCGCGAGACTGGAAAGGTCTCGATTCAAAACTGGCTCGTCCAGTCATCGTTTGCGGTCAGAGATCGCTGGAGGTGTTCTGCATAGGGATTTTCCTGTCGTTCGTTGGGCATTTCATTCTGGAGATGTATTCAGACCGCCTGATCACCCAGATCGGGGTGAGCGTTGGCGGCGTGGTGCTGATGACGGCCGTCGCGCTCTATCGGACATGGTCCCGCACGCTTGATGCCCGCGCCCCCAAGGCATCGGTCACGCCCGTCGCAATCGGGTCGAAAGGGGAGAATGAATGACGAACCGACGGACTATCGCGTTTTTCGGCGTCGGCGCCGTTGTCGGGAAGAACGATGCGACGTCTCAGTCGTTTAAAGGGCAACCGGTAATAAGCCTGCGATCGATGCGGATTAGTATGCACGGCGACCGGGCTTGAACGAGGTCTTCATGATTGCCCTTCCTTATGACTACTTCCTGATCGTCTGGTTCGTGCTCGCGACTGCCTCCACGGCTTACGTTGCGTTCGACCAATTCAACGGGAATCCCGAACCAACAGTGATGAAATGGGGATTCATCCTCGTCACGCTTTATATGGGGCCGTTCGGTCTGCTGCTCTACGTGCTGGCGGACAAGGAGCCGCGTCCCGGTGAGCACGAGCAATTCACGTCGCCGCTGTGGAAGCAGGGGATCGGAAGTACCATCCATTGCGTCGCCGGCGACGCCACGGGGATCATCCTCGCGGCGGCGGTGACGGCGCTCATGGGCCTTCCGATGTGGATCGACCTGATCGTGGAGTATGTTGCCGGATTCTCGTTCGGTCTGTTCATCTTCCAGTCTTTGTTTATGAAGAAGATGATGGGCGGAACGTATTGGGAGAACGTGCGCAAGAGTTTCATGCCCGAATTCATCAGCATGAACGCCATGATGGCGGGCATGGCGCCGACGATGAGCTTTCTGATGATGGGCCGCGACATGCGCGCCATGGACCCGCTCGAATTGGTCTTCTGGGGCGTGATGTCGCTCGGCGTCATGGTCGGGTTTGCAACGGCATACCCCTTCAACGTCTGGATGGTGAAGAAGAAGATCAAGCACGGCCTAATGACCGAGCGGACCGGAGGCAAGGCCGCCGGGGCCTCGCAATCGCATCAGCATGGACACGGTGATACGGGACATCATGGCGGCGGAATCCAGCGTGGGAGCGATCACCGGATGGGCGGCGAGGCCACCGTCCCGCAGTTGGTCGCGTTGGCCGGGGTGACTTCGTTTCTTCTGATCTCCGGAATGGTGGTGCCGGGATTTTCGGTGAACTTGAGTCTGAGCGCCCGCGACGTCGACGGTGCCATCATGCCTCCGGGCATGATCAACACTTTCGATCTTCCGGGAGAGGCCATGAAGGACATGGCGGCGGTCAAGCCGAGACAGGTCCTCTACAAAGCGCCGCCCGATGCAAGGGGCGATCGTGTGCTCGAACCGCGCATCGAAGACGGGGTCAAGGTATTCGATATCGAAGCTTCCATCATCCAATGGAACATTCTGCCAGACGTCGCGGTCGAGGCTTATGCCTACAATCGCCAGGTGCCCGGACCGCGACTTCAAATGACCGAGGGTGATCACGTCCGCATCAACTTCCATAACGCGCTTCCGGAAACCACGACCGTTCATTGGCACGGGCTGATCCTTCCGAACGAAATGGACGGCCCGGCGAAAATCACCCAGAAGCCGGTGCCGCCAGGCGGATCGTACACTTACGAATTCACCGTCGGGCAGAGCGGTACGTATTTCTATCACAGCCACGACCATCCGGATCGCCAGCAGGCGCTTGGACTCTACGGTGCGCTGTTGATCGCGCCCAAGGATCCCGGCGCGGAAGTCAAGGCCGACTTCGACTATACGATCCAGCTGCAGGAATGGTTGAAACGCGAGTGGCTGACCTATCCGGCCATGCTGATGGAGGGAGCCTTGCCCAACTACTTCACCATCAACGGCAAGGCATATCCGTCCACCGACACCGTCGCCATGAAGGTCGGCCAGACGATCAAACTGCGATTCATCGGCACCAACAACAATTTCGTGCACCCGATGCATGTCCATGGTGGGCCTTTCGAAGTCGTGGCCGTCGATGGCGTGACGTTGAACCAAAGCGCTCGGTATCAGGCGGACACCGTCAACCTCGGTCCGGGCCAGCGTTACGACGTCGTCTGGACCGCCCGCAAGCCGGGAAAATGGCTGGTGCATTGCCACATCCCGCATCACACGGCGAACAACAATGTCGAGCAGCAGGGCGGCGGAGGCCTAATGCTCGTCCTCGACGTGAAATGAGCTTCCGCTTCACCGCAAACAGGAAAACAAATGTCCAAGACTTCAACGATCGTCATTGCATTGACCGCAGCAATCTTTTCAAGCGGAGCAGCCCTCGCTCATCCGCAACTCAAGACCTCCGAACCTGCCGCAGGCGCGGCGACGTCTTCGCCCAAGCAAATCAGGATCACCTTCAATGAAGCGGTGATACCGAAATTCTCGGGAATCGAAATCAAGGACCAGGCGGGCCGGCCGATTGCGACCCGAAAATCCCAGACGGATCCGGCCGACAAGAAGCGATTGGTGGTGCCGCTGAAAGAGGAATTGGTCCCCGGCGAGTACAAGGTCGATTGGCACGCTGTCTCGGACGATACCCATCGCGTCAAGGGGACCTATTCGTTCAGCGTGACCCGCTGATGATCGAGTTTGGACTGATCGTCGCGCGGTTCCTGCACTATCTGGCGACAACGGCCCTCGCGGGGATATCGTTGTTTCCGCTCTATGCATACGCGGGAGCCGAACCGGACGTCTTGGGCTGCTGGCGGCAACGTTGGCTTTTCTGGACCGCCGTCGCGGTGCTGTTCAGCGGCCTATGCTGGTTTGCGTTTGCGGCCGCGAACATGAGCGGCAGCATGACCGATCTCGTCGATGCGGAGACGACGTGGGCGGTCGTCCATGACACGGATTTCGGTACCGTTTGGACGATGCGCATGCTCCTTGCGGTCCTCACGGTTGGCGTGGCGGCATGGGGTCTCCGTTCAAAGGTGGCGGCGCATCACCAGAATTGGATGACGCCGCTCCTGGCCGCGATCCTTTTGGCGTCGTTGGCCGGCACGGGTCACGCCCAGATCGAGCAAGGCTGGGCCGGCGTCATGCACATCGTTGCCGATGCCGTGCACCTACTTGCCGCCGGAGCCTGGCTTGGCGGCCTCATTCCATTGGCGTTGATCCTGCATCGCTATCTCGGAACCGACCTGAACGTCGGATCGAAGGATGTGGATCGGATTCTGATCCGGTTCTCCGGCATGGGATATCTCGCGGTCGCCGCGTTGATCGGATCGGGCCTCGTCAACGGCTGGTTCCTGGTCGGATCGCCGTCCGGGTTGTTGAACACGCCGTACGGCCAAATCCTTCTCGGAAAGCTTGCCCTGTTCGGTGGAATGCTCGCGCTCGCGCTCGCGAACCGGTTCTGGCTCGTTCCGTCGCTGGGCAGGATTCGAACGGATGCGGCCGAGGGATTAGCGAGGTCGTCCGCAAGGCTGCGCAACCATGTGCTCGGAGAGCAGTTCTTGGGATGGATGGTTCTCCTGGCGGTCAGCATCCTCGGCACGATGCAGCCGGCCGCCGGGTAGCGACAATGGAATCACGCAAAGGGATGATCGGCTTGGAAGGAGGCTCAAGATGAACACAGGTAACGTATCGCGGCGGAGCGCACTCGGAATTGTCGCGGCGGCGGTGATCGCTCCAACGGTTTCGGAGGCTGCACAGACCCCCGTCATTCGTGTCCACAAGGATCCGAGTTGCGGTTGCTGCTCAGGCTGGGTGCGGCATCTTGAATCTGCGGGGTTCGGCGTCGCGGTTCAAGAAGAGAGAAACCTTCAGGGCGTTCGAAAGCGCTTGGGCGTCCCGACCGATCTCGCCGCATGCCATACGGCCGAGGCGGATGGATACGTCATTGAGGGACATGTTCCGGCGCCGGCCATTCAGCGCTTGCTGAAGGAGCGTCCCGTCGCCACAGGCGTGGCGGTTCCGGGAATGCCGGTGGGGTCGCCCGGCATGGAGGACGGCACGCCCGAACGATATGCCGTCATTCTGTTCGGGCCGGACGGTCGACGCGCCTACATGGAATTCGAAGGCGTGCGTCCGGTCGGGTGAAGTGGTGCGAGCTGTCAAAAACTAAGCTGACCTACTTGTCGGTAATTGGCTGCATCGACCTTGTATGTTGTGCCATCTCATGCATGGGTTTTGATTTCAATCGCTGACGCAGACGGTCAATGCGCGCTTCAATCGAGATCGAGATGACTTTGCGCGCGCGCATGGCAGGCCGCTCAATTAGCAGCCACGATGGAAGTGCGACAGCCATGGCCAACATAAGCGAAAGCAGTGTTAGTAACCAAACGCTGATACTTGGTTGCACTAACATCAATGTTTGTGTGATTGGCCAGCCGAATATGTAAATGCCATAGGAAAGATCGATGCGATTGGTGAGACCGCGCAGATGACCGGTGGGCAGCTTGCCAAGCCAGACAATTGCGTACCCTGTCGCAAAAAGCGAAACGATGCGCTCGAGAGGTGATCCAATCGTGAACCAAAATAAAACAGATACTGCGGCCACGCCGAAGACAGACAAAACGATCTGGCGCCGGAAAACGTAAAACCCGACGCCGAGAGAAAAACACAACCAGAAGCGCGCCGCCTGATCGAGTGGGGTTGTGTCGTGTCCGAAATGAACGAACAGAATTCCCCCCGCAATGGTCCACGAGAGGCCGAGCAGCCAAGCAAACCGACGTTCGGTTACAAACCCAAGCCATCCAACAAATGCGAGCAACACATAGCACGCGGCTTCATACTTCAGTGTCCAGATCGACGCATTCATGACGGAAGGATGAGGGTTTTCGCCGAATACGCCGGGCAAACCTATGGCCGCGGAACCCAGAAGCAGGGTGCTCATGCCGTATCGCCAAACACGGGTGTCCGAAAGAAATTGCGTCGGTGTGCAAGTCGTAACGATCGCTCCTACGAGGACCAGGAGCAGTGCGCAGGCCGCGAGTGCAGGAAATATTCTGAGGCCGCGCGCAACCATAAACTCAGTGATGGAGGGCGATTTGGCGAGGCTTCCGGCAACCGTTAGGCCGGATAGAACGAAAAACACATTTACGGCGTGATCACCCAGATTGAAGTAGGTGATGCTGGAAAGGATTTCGTCGGCCTTGTGGCCAGAGTGTAAGAAGACTGCATGAGAAATGACCACGGCCGAGGTGTTGTTGCCCCTTAAAGATCGGACATGTTCTCCCGGTTTGAGCGCGAGGCAATGAACTCGCGCGGTGAACGATAGCTGAGAGCTCGATGCGGGTGAACCGTATTGTAGTGCTCGAACCAGGCGGGCAGCTGCCGCATCACCGCGGCTGCGTCAGGAAGCGGAGAGACGCGGGCGTAATCGCGCTTCATTGTGCGCACGAACGCTTCTGCCATTCCATTTGATTGAGGGCTCTCGACCGGAGTCGTGCGAGGCTCAAAACCGATGTCACGAGCAAAGCGCCTGGGGTCGTGGGCGACGTACCCGGAACCGTTGTCGGTCAGCCATTCGATGGTGACGGGCAGTCGATTGACCCGACCGAACCGGTGTTCGACAGCCGTAACCATCAGGTCGCGCACGTCCTCGCCCTTGATGCCTTCGGTGGTGGCGACAAAGCCTATGGCCTCGCGGTCGCAGCAATCGAGCGCGAACGCGATCCGGACCTTCTCACCATTGTCGCAGCCCAGTTCGAAGCCGTCCGAGCACCAACGCAGATTGGAGCGGTCGACAGCGATGCGCCCGTCGTGGCGTCGCTCCTCAGCACCGCCGGCATGACGTTGTAGCAGCAGGCCGTGGGCTTTCATGATCCGATAGACGCGCTTGTGGTTGGGCGGTTGAAGGCCCTGAGCCTCGGCGGTGCGCCGCAGAACAGCCCAGACGCGACGATAGCCATAGGTAGGCATCTCTCCGATCACGGCTTTGATCTCGTCGAGCAGATCGGCCTCAGGCTGAGGCGGCCGCCCCAGGGGCTTGGCGATGGGCGCCCTGACGCTGACAGCGATGTTCGATCGGGCGACCCCTATCACGTCGCAGACGGTCTTCATTGGGAACCGTCCTTCGGCCACGACAGCGACCGCAACAGATGTTTTTTTGAGCCCGAGGAGAACTCGAGAGCCTCCTTGAGGATCTCCGCTTCCATCGTCTTCTTGCCAAGCAGCCGCTGCAACTCCCGAACCTGGCCCTGCAGCGAACGGTACTCAGAAGCCGGCACCACCGGCTCCTCGGATTGCGTCGCCGTCAACGCACCCTGGGACGCGAGCCGCCGCCAAAGAAACAGCTGGTTCGGCGCAATACCGTGTCGCCGTGCCACCAGGCTGACCGTGACGCCGGCTTCCTGGGTCTCTGCCACGATCGCCAGCTTCTCGGCCGGTGTCCTGCGCCGACGACGTTCCGGGCCCTGTAGGACCTCACTCTTAAAATCGCTGCTAGTCATAGACACGACATTACTCCTACCTCTTATCGAAGTGGGAGAACGTGTCCGGTCAATTAAGGGGCCGCTTCACGAGGCGGCCAGGAGACGTAACAGGGTAAAGTTGTTCTGTTTCGGGTCAAGAATGTCTCCGACACGGGTTAGTGCCATCTTCCCACCTATTTGAGCGGCGTGATGTGCCGGATCGTTACGACATGAACTGCCGCTTCAATCATCAGCAAGGAGCGCGCCAACGGTATGAATCTACGGGGACCGAGCGAGGCTAGGAGACCGGATCGGAAGCGGGTCTCCGACCTTTCTCGTCGGAAAGGCGATGACCGAGCGCCGCTGAAACCTTAACCGACAGGCATTTCTGAAAGGTTGAATTGAAGGCACGCCTGTTCAGGTAGTCATTTGCCAAATATTTACTTTAGGCTTTCCAGCACCAGCATCGTTCCTGACTTCGAGCGATCGTCACAATTTGCTGCCTCTAATCGAAGCAGGTTTTCGACAACCGCAGTCATGGCCGCAGTTTCTCGATTACGTCGCCTCTGTTGCGGCCATGGGTTTGTGCGATCCGATTCCGTCCGCCGCGTGCGTCAGGGCGCCGGCGTGATCGACTGGACGGTATAGGTGTCGCCGGAGCCGCTCAGGGTGAAATTGACCTTGTCGCCAGCCTTCACCTTGGCGAGATCGACGGACGGTGCAACGGCGAACTCCATCTTCATGGCGGGCCAGTTGATGGCGGGAATCGGACCGTGATCAAAGGTGATCTTGTGATTCGCGGCGTTTAGCGCCGTGACCGTGCCGGAGGCGGTCGCGGTCTTTGCCGCCTTCGTGTCGTTCATCGGCGCTGTTTTTTGCATGTCCTTCATACCCTTCATGTCCGACATGCCCGTGCTTCCCTGAGCGAAAGCGGCGCCCGCCTGCAGCGTCAATGCCGCGCCGAGCAGCGCGGCGGCGAGAGCGCCGGCACGCGTGACCCTGTAGTGTTTATCGACGGAATACATAGATATTCTCCTGTTTGGGATGACGATTTGTAGACGCCACGGCAGATGTGGATCGCAAGGTTTGGCGCGAATGAACCGATCCACTAGGACCGTCCTCGCACCCATTGCCGCCGTTTCCGGCGCGCAATTCTTGTGAAACTGTTTCGCCATCACTGCACATTCTCGGTACGGTGCAGTTCGAGCGTTCGCGTCGGGCCGCGATGTCCGGCACCTTTTTCGTCGCTGTCCTGCCAAGGCGAGGCGGGCAATCCAACACCCTTGACCACCGCGAAGATCGCGGGAATGACGACCAGGGTCAGCACGGTCGACGAAACCATTCCGCCGATCATCGGCACGGCGATTCGCTGCATGACCTCCGAACCGGTGCCGTTACTCCAGAGAATCGGCACCAGGCCCGCCATGATCGCGACGACGGTCATCATCTTGGGCCGCACCCGGTCCACCGCGCCGACCATGATCGCGTCGTAGAGGTCGGTGCGCGTGAATGGCTCGCCCGTGGTCGTGCGTTCCGCCTTCAATTCGGCCATGGCCTGCTCGAGGTAGATCAGCATGACGACGCCGGTTTCGGCCGCGACCCCCGCAAGCGCGATGAAACCGACGGCGACCGCGACCGACATGTTGAATCCCAGCCACCACATCAACCAGATGCCGCCGACCAGCGAGAACGGCAACGACAGCATCACGATCAGGGTTTCGGCGAGTTTCCGGAAATTGAGGTAGAGTAGCAGAAAGATGATCAGCAAGGTCACCGGCACGACGATCTTGAGCCGCGCTTCGGCACGTTGCAGATACTCGAACTGTCCGCTCCAGGAGACGTAATACCCCGGCGGAAACTTGACCTTCTGCGCGACCGCCTGTTGCGCCTCGGCGACGTAGCCTCCGAGGTCCCGACCGGTAATGTCGACGTAGATGTAAACCGCGAGTTGACCGTTCTCGGTACGGATCGACGTGGCGCCGCGGGTCAATTTCACGCTGGCGACTTGGCCGAGCGGGACGCTGCCGCCGGATGCCAGCGGCACCTGGACATCGGTGCTGATCGTCTGTGGGCTGGAGCGCAACGCCCGCGGATACCGGATGTTGACGGCATAACGCTCCCGGCCCTCGACCGTCGTGGTGACGGTTTCACCGCCGAGCGCCGTCGAGATCACGTCCTGGATATCACTGATCGTCAGCCCATAGCGGCCCAACGCTAAACGATCAGGGATAATCTCCAAATAGTATCCGCCGATCACGCGCTCGGCGTAGGCGCTCGAGGTACCGGGCACCGATCTGACCACCCCTTCGACTTCGCGGGCGATCTTCTCCATTTCCCCAAGATCCTTGCCGAAAATCTTGATCCCGACGGGGGTACGTATTCCGGTCGACAGCATGTCGATGCGGGCGCGGATCGGCATCGTCCAGGCGTTCGAGACTCCCGGAAATTGGAGCGCCTTGTCCATCTCGGCCTTGAGGCTGTCGATCGTCACGCCGGGCCGCCATTCCGACTTCGGCTTCAGATTGATGATGGTCTCGAACATTTCGGTCGGCGCCGGGTCTGTGGCTGTCGAGGCGCGGCCCGCCTTGCCGTAGACCGATGCAACTTCGGGAAACGACTTGATAATGCGATCCTGAGTCTGCAACAGCTCTGCCGCCTTGGTGACGGACAGGCCGGGCAGCGTCGTCGGCATGTACATCAAGGTGCCTTCATTGAGGTTCGGCATGAACTCGCTGCCGAGCTGGCGGACGGGCCAGATCGTGACCGCAAGCGCAACCAGCGCAAGCATGATCGTCAATGTCTTGGCGTTGAGAACCCACCGGATCACCGGTCGGTACACCCAGATCAGGAACCGGTTCACGGGATTCTTGTGTTCTGAGATGATCCGCCCGCGAACAAAGAGGACCATCAAGGCAGGCACCAACGTGATCGAGAGCAGGGCGGCCGCGGCCATTGAAAATGTTTTGGTGTAGGCGAGCGGCCCGAACATGCGGCCTTCCTGGGCCTCCAGGGTAAAAATCGGCAGGAACGAGACGGTGATCACCAGCAGGCTGAAGAACAACGACGGTCCGACCTCGCTCGCCGCATCGATGAGAATTTGCGTCCGCGGCGTTCCAGGCTCCGCGCGCTCTAGGTGCTTGTGGGCGTTTTCGATCATGACGATCGCCGCGTCGATCATGGCGCCGACCGCGATGGCGATGCCGCCAAGGCTCATGATGTTGGCGCCCAATCCCATGAACTTCATGGCGGCGAAGGCCATCAGGATGCCGACGGGAAGCATGAGGATGGCGACGAGGGCACTGCGGAGGTGAAGCAGGAAGACAAAGCAGACCAACGCAACGATGATGCTTTCTTCGAGCAGGGTGCCCTTGAGCGTCTCTATGGCCGCCTTGATCAGTTCGGATCGATCGTAGACTGGGATGATCTCGACGCCCTTGGGCAGGCTCGATGCGATCTCCGCGAGGCGCGCCTTGACGTTGTCGATAACGGTGAGGGCGTTGGCGCCGAACCGCTGCAATGCGATGCCGCTGACGACCTCGCCGTCGCCGTTGAGTTCGGTAATTCCTCGCCGCTCGTCCGGACCGAGTTCGACGCGTGCGACGTCCCGCAGCCGAAGCGGGGCACCTGCGTCGGTCTTCAGGACGATATTCTCGATATCTTCGATGCCTCTCAGATACCCGCGGCCGCGGACCACGAATTCAAACTCGGACAGCTCCACGGTGCGTCCGCCGACGTCCGTGTTGCTCGCCCGGACGGCATTGCGGAGCTTGTCCAGCGAGATACCCTGGGCGCGCAGTTTCTGCGGGTCGACGACGATGTTGTACTGCTTGACGAAGCCGCCGACGCTGGCCACTTCCGCGACGCCTCCGGCCTTGGAGATGCCGTACCGCACGATCCAGTCCTGCACCGACCGCAGTTCGGCAAGGGTCATGTTCTTGGCCACGACGGCGTATTGGTAGACCCAGCCCACACCGGTAGCGTCGGGGCCGAGGCTTGGGGTTACGCCGGTCGGCAGTCGTCGCGCGGCCGCATTCAGATATTCCAACACGCGACTGCGCGCCCAGTAGGGATCCGTGCCGTCCTCGAAGATGACGTAGACGAAGGACACGCCGAAAAACGAGAAGCCCCGCACCACCTTCGATTTCGGCACCGTCAGCATCGCGGTGGTCAACGGATAAGTTACTTGATCCTCGACGACCTGCGGCGCTTGCCCGGGATATTCGGTGTAGACGATGACCTGTACGTCGGAGAGATCGGGAATGGCGTCGAGCGGCACGGTGCGCAATGCATAAATGCCCGCCGTGACCGCGAATACCGTTCCGATCAGGACGAGCATCAGATTCCGCGCCGACCAGGCGATCAGGCGGGCGATCATTTCGATTTCTCTCCGTCTGTAAACGCACGCAACGCGGATTTCAGGTTGCTTTCGGCGTCGATCAGGAAGTTGGCGGCAACAACGACGCGATCGCCTTCACCGATGCCGTCGCGGATCTCCGTGTAGTCCTCGCCGCGCGTACCGACCTTGACGTCACGCGGCTCGAAACGGCCTTCGCCCTTGTCGATGAAAACGATCTGCCGGGCTCCCGTATCGATCACCGCGCCATTGGGTACCGCAACCACGGGCTTTTCCGCCCCCGACGCGATTTCGACATCCGCGAACATGTCGGGAAGAAGCACGCCGTCCGGATTGGGAAGTTCGATACGCACCTTGGTGGTGCGGGTTTCGATGTTGACCTGGGGATAGATCAAGGCGACGGATCCCTTGAACTCCCGACCGGATAGGCTGCGGAGCTTGATGGTCGCCGTTGCGCCGATTTTCACCGCATCGATATCTTGTTCGGCGACGTCGGCGATCACCCAGATCACGGAGGTGTCGGCCAGCCGAAACAGGACGTCGCCGGGCTGTGCCCGCATGCCTTCGACCGCCGTTCGCTCTAGGATCACGCCGTCGCGAGGGGCCGTCCAGGTCACGGTCAGCGGGACCGTTTTGGTGCGTTCGATGTCGGCGATCACGTCGGCAGGCACCGCCAGATTTTCGAGCCGCCGCCGCGCGCCGTCGATCAGTTGTTTGCGCCCCGCGAGGTTGGCTGTACCAGAGTTGTCCCCAACGATGGACAAATACTGAGCGCCCGCAGATGCCACATCTGGCGAATAAAGTCTCAGCAAGGGTTGTCCCTTGGTGACGTGATCGCCTGTCGTGACGTTCTCGACGCTTTCGATGAAGGACTGGGCCCGCAACGAGACCACAGCCACGCGTCGTTCATCAAGTTTGATCGTTCCGGGCGCGCGGACAGGGCGCGTCACGACCCGCAAGGAGGCTGGTTCCGATCGAACGCCGGTGCGCTGCAGTTTGCCCGGTGGAATCTGGATCGTGGAGGCGTCGTTCTCACCTTCATACACGGGGATATAGTCCATCCCCATTGAATCCTTTTTCGGCACGGGAGAGGTGTCGGGAAGACCCATTGGATTGCGATAGAAGAGGATTCGCTTGGCTCCGGAATTGGCGTCCTGGGCTGGCGCCGCAGTTTCCGGGGGATTGTCGAAGCTGACGTCTTCGCTGGCATAGACAGCGACATACGGACGCCCGTCCGGCGTTGTCCTGGTGTCCCTTGAATAAAGCGCCTTGCCGTCGGGGTCGCGGTAGTAAATGACCGGACCGGTGCCCGCGGGGTGGCTGGAATGGGATCCGAGCATGGCTGCGAGGCGCGGCGGGATCCAGTCTGGCAATCCCGGATTGGAGTGCCCGAGACGATAGCCAAGTCCCAGCGTCGCAGCGAGCGCGCAGATTGCGAATGCAAGGAGCGCGATCCGTTTCGCGGTCGATCTTCCGGTGCGGGCGCGGCGCGTCATATGTCCATTTTCGAATGGACGGTAATCCGTCAACTTGTCCATCAATAGTGTGCCCCTGACGCGGCTTGCGCGGAAGAATGCAATTGAACCCTCTGGCGACCGCTCGCCGAAAGATCGCCTTCGGAAGGAGATCGCGAGCGAGCCGTCCCCTAGGATGATCTGACGATCCTTCAATCCCGACGAACCATTGCCCGGACTCGAGGTGGTTCGTCGGCAAGGCAAGACGAGCTTGCAGACGAACCACCGATTAGTTCGCGCCGCATGCCGAACCGGTTACAGGGTCACGACGACGTGAAAGCTTCGCCCAAGTGGTCCTTTGTGCAGCGAAACGATAGGGCGGCTGACGAATCGTCCACCGCGGCTGTTTTCATCCGCGACCGTCCTTCTGTTGCGGCGCATTGTGTTTGTCGTGACGCTCGTTGCTGGATTTCATCATATGATTGCAGCTTTCCATCATTTGCTGCATTTGGTCCATCATGTTCATCATGCCCATCATTCCTTGTGAGCCGTTGCCCATCATGGGTTGATTGGCTTCCGTCGGGTTTCTCGGTGGCGTCGACGTCTCGTCCGCCTGGACAGCGGCGGACGCCGCCACGGACGCCATCAATGCGAGCGGGATGAGAGCGGGGATTTTCATGTTGTTGCCTTTCCAAAGAATGGCTCGCGTCAATGGTCAACGCGAGGTGCGGTTTGGTGCAGACTGCGACGCTTCACGTCGGTCGCATCCCGAGGCATTGCCACGAGAACACAGGTGCAGGGCGCACATCGCCAGACAAGGGAGCGCGGGCAGCAGGAACGGTCCGATGCCCGATGCAACGAGCCACGGCCAGCCGAGCGTGGCTCCGGCAAGCAACGTCGCCGTGGCCAGAACCAGCCACGGCGTGCGCCTGCGGAAGCCAAACGTGCCGGGAATCCAACGGCGCAGATCTCGTCGATCCAACGCCGACGTCAACCACGTCATGGTCGTGTCTCCCTGTCATGCACGACACCTGCACTTCGGGCGCCCGCTTCAGAGAGCGCGAGCGTCATCCGTTAGTTCGCGAAGGGGCGCATGCCGGTTACAAAAGCTCACGCCCTCGTGAGATCGACCGGAGGAGCGGTTCTCTCGGCGCGGACAAACCGGTGGTGTGCCGTCTTCCATCGTGGCTGCGCTCATTGGCGCCGCCGCGACTTTCAGCACTCATGTTGGTGTAGAGGAATTTGGTCTTTCCATCGGGCAATGCCGAGTGCACCCAATGCCAGCCTACCAACGCAGCAGTTTGGGGCCGAGCACGGCACCGGCGACCGTGCACAACACGATCGTGCCCCCATACCAGAGCGCAATGAAGGGAAGCAGGTCATCCATGCAATGCAAAGCATAAGCGGTCGCGCTGACGCCGCCGGCGACCAGCCCGGCCAGCGCACCGGTGTGGATCAAATCCGTCGGGGCCGCGAGGCGGACTGCCGCCATGATTGCGGCGAACGGCACGACCGCCACCGTGGGGATGGCGATTAGGCATTCGAGCCAGTAACTGCCGAATACCATGGTCTCCCAGTGTGATCGCGGTGCCGTTGCCAGACTGATGGCTGCGATGATCATTGCCGCGAGAAACGGCAGGACGGTGAGGGCGAACCGGACCCGGAATTCGCCGCCGGGGCGAATGTACTTGACCAGATAATGCGAGGCCAAAATCACGACCGACAAACTGAAGGCCAGTTTCGCGACCAGGAAGACTTGGGCGTGCATCTCACTGAGGTCGGTGCGAACGCCGAGGACAAAAACCACCGCCAGCAGGGATGCCGCGGCTCCGATCAAGATTGCAATCCGGACGTTCCGGACGACTTCCCGCGTATCAACCGGATCGACCTGCGAGCTGAGCATGGAAATCAATTCGTTGGTTTTCACGCCTTTGTCTCCCGGGTAATCAACGCGGTGAGGATTTTTAACCCACGGTGAACGTTCACTTTGACGGCGGATTGCGACATCCCGCTACGATCGGCGGCTTCGGCCACGCTCAAGCCTTCGAGTTTCACGTATTGGAGCGAAAGTCGCATTCGTTCCGGCAACCTTTCCAAGAGCTTGGAAAGGTCGAATTGACTTTCTGCAGCAGCATTGTCGTCCGATGCCAGGATGTTGTCGGCGTTTTCCAAGGGTACGTTCGCCGTCGTGGTCCTAGTGCGTCGCAAATGGTCGATAAGCTTGTAGCGGGCAATGGCATATACCCACGGCGTCAGCGGCTGCTCCGGATCGTAGGTGTGACGTTGCGTATGGATGACGATCAAGGCCTCCTGCACGAGGTCTTCGGCTTCCTCGGCCGTGCGTCCGGATCGCAAAAGTCTGCTCTTGTAGTAGCTCCGCAGATGGCCGCTCAAAGCCGTCAGCAGCGATCGATGCGCATTGGAGTCGCCTTCGAGACCTGCCGTCATGAGCGCTTTGAGGTCCGATTCCTTTGTCATCTCTCCCTCGTTGGATTCGAACGGATAATGCCCGTGGTTACAGACTCACGAGATCGTGAGTGTAGGCGGCTGCGACGGGCGAAGTTCAGGAGAAGTCACAAAAGAGGAGCACATGGGTGCATCGATCAAATCATTCAACACTTCGGTACCTCACCCGCAATTATAGCGTGCTTTTCGTCGGGGCAAATTGCGGTATCGCAACTCCGTCTTTCGCCATCGGGTATCTTGGGCGTTCCGGATGATGGTGGCCATGCAGCGACGGACTCGGTCGTCGGGCGTTGCGGGACAAATCAACCATGGAGGCCGGGAAAATGCGGAGGGTCGAAAACCGGACATATCTCGATCACCGCTCCACTCGGCTGCAAGTATGCAAAATCGCGCTCACATCGTCGTGACCTGTAACCTGCCGGACCTTACGTTCGAACTCATCTGCATGAGGTCCATACAATGACCCTCAAGCCGAGGCGGGAGATGAAAAATGGGTAAATCAAGCCGGGTAGCACTGCTGTCGCTGTTCCTAATCGCTTCCACATCGCCAAGCTTCGCACATGTGGCCAAGATCGATTCTGTTTCTCGGACGACGCCCGCAGAGCGGATGACGCCCGCAGTCTCGCCAGAGAACTGGGTCGCTGCTCGGCATATCGGCTCGAAAGCTTGCAACTATCGCGGCGGACCTAAAACTGGCATGTGGTCGTGCGAACGAACGTCCGATTTCGTTAACAACAGAACCCTTCGTTGAATTGATTTCAAAAGAAGTTCTATGCGGCGTGCGCATCGAACGTTCCGGAGGCGAGTAGGTAAGCTGAATTCGCTAAGGGTCGCGACGTGCCAGATTTGGCTCGCAAAACGACGCCCGCGCATTCCGGAGCCCGCCGAACGGGTGAACCGTAATGCACAACATAGCCTCGGGGATAATGTGGGAAATGGGGCTCGTTGGGCTGTTGGTGGTGATTATTCTGCTGCTCACAGCGGCCGCGCTCGTTAAATATCTAGTCTCGCGCAACGCGGAAAGAGATCGATGAAGCGTCTGTGGAAGCTGGTGCTCGCTGGCGTCGTTGGCGCTTCCGGTGCGACTGCGCAACCCGGTGCCGTCGATCGGGACAGCGCGACTTCAGGACATGCGTTGCCTACCACTCGTTTGAACCGGGTCGCAACATGACAGGGCCGACCCTCTCCGATCTTTGGGGTCGCAAGGCAGGCGGCTATCATTCCTCAAAGAGACAACGAAGCCCGGAGCCGCCTCCGAGCGGATTACCCGGTCTCAAATGCCGAGCATGGGGGAAGCCGACGCGTCGGCCATCATGCCTGCGGAGCACGATGGGCGATCGTGCATCTGTGATTTTTGCCGCGCCCGACGAAATCGCCAAAACCATCGAAAGCTGATGTTGAGATGCGCAAATCAAGAAGGTCTTGTCCGATGGAATTGCAATCGACGATCACCTGCCCGGAGTGCGGGCATCTGGCTCTCGAGGCGATGCCGACAGATGCATGTCAATTTTGTTATCCTTGCAAGGGATGCGGTGCACGGCTGAAACCAAAAACGGGCGATTGCTGTGTGTTCTGCTCGTATGGGTCGGTGCCGTGTCCGCCGGTCCAGGCGGGAATGGCTGCGCTTACAGCCGACGCGCTCTCCGGGAAGACTACCGGCAGCTTAGTGCTCGTTCCATGAGGGTGTGAGTCCGAAGTGAGCAAGCGCGTCAAAACAAGCTCGATGACTAACCAGGCTGACCCTTCACCGCTTCCAATTTGCGTGTTGGACCGGGAGACGCGCTATCTCGCGGCAAGTCCCAGCTACGCAAAACTTTGCGGCGCACCCCTTCATGCCGTCGCCGGCAAATCAATGCTAGATTTTTGCTCACCTGAACTGGTCGCCAACGCTCGTCGCGATTTCAGCGCGTTCGATGCCGGTAAAAGCATTCAAAAACACAAGATCACGTTTCGCGGACGGGACTTTCTCGTATCGGTGAATCCGGTCTACGAGAATATGGGCGAGGCTGTCGTCGCTATATCCGTCGCCCTCACTGACGTCTCCAATGCCCGTAAACCGGAGACGACGACAAATTTCGGTGCTGGTGGTTTTCCGTCGTCGAACAACGAGTGGGTAGGGAAAGGGATTGATGCCGATGAGCGGTCGAGGCTCGCGGACGGTGATGAGTCCGCCAAGCGCTCTGAAACTTCGATCTCTCAAAATCCGCGAGAACAGAATCGAATATCGATTCAGGAAAGTTTCGCGCGGGGTGGTTCGCCGCTCGGGTCGCGCATCACGCTGACGGCGCTAATTCAAACTCTAGCAGTCGCCGAGTATCTGAATTTCCGCCATGCGGCGAATGCACTGGGCGTCAGTCAGTCGAGCATCAGCGAGCGCATCAAAGCTCTTGAAGACACGTTTGGCATCCCGCTATTCGAGCGTCATGCTCGCGGCGTTAAGCTAACCGATGCTGGACGATGTTTCGTCGAGCGGGTGGCGATAAGCGTCGCGCAGCTCGACCATGCCGTGAAAACGATCGGGATGATGGCGCGGGGCGACCGTGGCCGGTTGCGTATCGGTGTTCATGCGCTCATTCCCGGCAGCTTTCTGACCGAGGTGATCGGCCAGTATCACGCGCAGTATCCCGACGTCGACGTGGAGATCGCCGAAGGGACGGCATCCGAGGTGGTGAGCCAACTGCGCGCCGGTCGTCTCGACGTGGCGTTCGTCGCCGGCACGCCAGAATATCCCGATTTACACTCGACATGCATCTGGACCGAGCCGCTGGTGGTCGCGCTGCCGGCCAACCATCCGCTCGTCGACCGCAATGGTATCACCTGGGCCGATCTGGCGGGTGAAGCCTTTCTAGTCCGCTATGGCGGCACGGGACCGCAGGTACATGACCATATCCTGCTGCGTTTGGCTGGGCGCTGGCTCTCTCCGTCGATCCTTCGCCTTGCTGTCGAGCGCGGCTCGCTGCTGTCGATGATTGCGCAAGGCTACGGCGTGACGATCGCTGGGAGCGCGCATACACTTATTCGACCTCCCGGCGTCGTATTCCTGCCGTTCCTCGATGAGCCGGAGCCGGTGCCGTTCTCAGGGGTCTGGTCGCCGCACAATCGCAGTGCGGTTCTAAGGAATCTGCTCGATCTCGCAAACCAGATGAGCCGAGGTGCTCGCACCCCATGAGTTCTTCCGTGGGAATAGCCCGCCATTACTCCGATGTAGGTGAAGGGAGATGTCACGCTCTCCCGATTTTGTCTCAAAACTTGAGATTTCTGAACTGACGCCTTGAGCTAGGGCTGCAATGGTCCTATTTGCCGCCGATAGTATCCGGCAGCCCTCCCGCATCTTCTTTCCTGTTGCCTATCATGCAAACGCTTACTCTCTGAGCGGCTCCATCCCTTTTGCCGAATGGAGCACGTATGCGCGGAGGCCGAATCCTTTGGGGTCAGATCGTCGTCGTCTTCGCCATTGCCCTGGTGATGACGTGGGCGGCAACGCAATGGACGGCGTGGCGGCTCGGCTTTCAGGCGCAGCTTGGCAATCCATGGTTCGAACTGGTCGGCTGGCCCGTCTATTATCCCCCGGCCTTCTTCTGGTGGTGGTTCTCTTTCGACGCCTACGCGCCGTCGATCTTCACCGAAGGATCGTTCATCGCGGTGTCCGGCGGCTTCATCGCCATCGTTGCTGCCATCACCATGTCGGTCATTCGCGCGCGCGAATCCCGCAACGTCGCGACCTACGGTTCTGCCCGATGGGCGGAGAACAGGGAAATCCGCGCCGCCGGACTGCTCGACCCCGATGGCGTCGTGCTTGGCCGGTTTGAACGCGAATACCTGCGCCATGACGGCCCCGAGCATGTGTTGTGCTTCGCACCGACGCGATCGGGTAAAGGCGTCGGCCTCGTTGTGCCGACGCTGCTGACCTGGCCGGGAAGCTGCATCGTTCACGACATCAAAGGCGAGAACTGGAATCTCACGGCCGGCTTCCGCGCGAAGCACGGCCGCGTGCTGCTGTTCGATCCGACCAACGCTAAGTCATCGGCCTACAATCCGCTTCTGGAAGTACGGCAGGGCGAATGGGAAGTTCGCGACGTGCAGAACATCGCGGATATTCTGGTCGATCCGGAAGGGAGCTTGGACAAGCGCAACCACTGGGAAAAGACCAGCCATTCCCTTCTGGTTGGCGCGATCCTGCATGTCCTCTACGCGGAGAAGGATAAGACGCTGGCGGGCGTCGCAAACTTCCTGTCCGATCCGCGCCGGCCGGTGGAGGCGACCTTGCGCGCGATGATGGACACGCCGCATCTCGGTGAGGCCGGTGTTCATCCTGCTATCGCGTCATCGGCCCGCGAGCTGTTGAACAAGTCCGAGAACGAACGCTCCGGTGTGCTGAGCACAGCTATGAGTTTTCTCGGCCTCTACCGCGATCCCGTCGTGGCGCGCGTCACGGCGCGCTGCGACTGGCGCATCGCCGATCTGGTGGCAAGCGGTGAGGCGGTGAGCCTCTATCTCGTGGTCCCGCCTTCCGACATCAACCGCACGAAACCTTTGATTCGGCTGATCCTCAACCAGATCGGCCGCAGACTAACCGAAGAACTGAAAACCTCCGGCAAGCGCCGCCGCCTGCTGCTGATGCTGGACGAGTTTCCCGCACTCGGCCGGCTCGATTTCTTTGAATCGGCGCTTGCCTTCATGGCCGGCTATGGGATCAAAAGCTTCCTGATTGCGCAGAGCCTCAACCAGATCGAGCGCGCTTACGGCCCGAACAATTCCATCCTCGACAACTGCCACGTCCGCGTCGCCTTCGCGACCAACGACGAGCGCACCGCCAAGCGCGTATCGGATTCGCTCGGCACGGCGACGGAGCTGCGCGATTCCACCAACTACGCCGGGCACAGATTGTCGCCGTGGCTGGGGCATCTCATGGTGTCGCGGCAGGAGACGGCGCGGCCACTTTTGACGCCGGGCGAGATCATGCAACTTCCGCCCGCCGACGAAATCGTCATGGTGGCGGGCACGCCGCCGATCCGCGCGACCAAAGCCCGCTACTATGAGGATGCGCGCTTCAAGGAACGCATTCTGCCGCCGCCCGATCCCGCAACTCGACCAGCGGAAGCAGTGCATGGAAGGTCGGATGACTGGTCGCGCCGTGTCGTCACCGCCGCCAACGCTTTGGCCACAAGCGCTACCGTCGGCGGTGACGGCGATCCCGCCAATGCCGGCATTCGCCGCGAACCAGAGTTGCCTGAGCATGAGGAAATCGTCGCGCCGCCGCGCCCGCCGGAGCAGGAGTTCGATCTTCTGGACGACGAGCCCGACATCGACGCGGCGAAGGCCCGCGCGCTGCGTTCGCATATCCGTCTGGTCGCACGGCAAGCGTCCCTCGACCCTGGCGATGGCATCGAGCTTTAGGAGGCGCGCATGACGGCCCGCGCCCGCATGAACGTCTATTTCACTCCGGAATTGCTCGCCCAGGTCGAGGCGCTGGCGCTTCGCCGGCAGGTGTCGAAGTCGGCAATTGTCGAAGCCGCTGTTGCATCCTTCCTGTCCGGCGATTCCGCTGAGAAGCTGGAGGCGGCCATGTCGCGCCGCCTGGACAAGCTCGGCCGTCAGGTCGATGCGCTCGACGAAGATCTCGCCGTGCTCGGCGAGACCGTCTCGCTGTTCGTTCAATTCTGGCTCTTGGTCACTCCGCCTGTCCCGGATGGCGCGCAAGCATCCGCCAAGGCAAAAGGCGCGGAGCGGTTCAAGGGCTTCATGCTCACTCTTGGCAAGCGTTTGGCGACAGGAGACAGGTTCTTGAAGGAGCTATCGCGGGACATCGACTCGTTCGAGAACAAGGCCAGTGATGATGCAACGACGAGTGGCGATCTCGCCTGAGTATTCGACCCATCCTATTCGCCGCCGATCCCCACCGTTCCCCGCACGCACCTAAATACTTGTTGAACCGGACTGCTTTCGGGCTCTTTTAATCGACCCCGCTGCGGGGACCGTCTGTCGCGCCCCGCCAAGAAACGGGGCCGGAATGTCATCATCACACCAGAAACCGGAAGCGATAGCGCGCGGCGCGCGCATGTTGCGCACCGCGCTGGGGGCGGCGATCGCGCGCTTTCTGGAAGACCCGGCCGTGGTCGAGGTGATGCTGAATCCCGATGGCCGGATTTGGGTGGACCGGCTGTCGGAGGGGTTGGCCGACACCGGCGAGACGATGACGGCCGCCGATGGCGAACGCATCGTGCGGCTGGTCGCGCACCATGTCGGCGCGGAGGTTCACGCCCGCGCGCCGCGCGTCTCGGCCGAACTGCCCGAGACCGGCGAACGGTTCGAGGGCCTGTTGCCGCCGGTTGTCGCCGCACCGGCCTTTGCCATTCGCAAGCCTGCCGTCGCCGTGTTCACACTCGACGACTATGTGACGGCCGGCATCATGACCGCCGACCAGGCCGCGACGTTGCGCGCGGCCGTCGCCTCGCGCGCCAACATCCTCGTCGCGGGCGGCACATCGACCGGCAAGACCACGCTGACCAACGCGCTGCTCGCCGAAGTGGCGAAGGGCGCGGATCGCGTCGTCATCATCGAAGACACGCGCGAGCTTCAGTGTTCAGCGCCGAACCTTGTCGCCATGCGGACGAAAGACGGCGTGGCGACGCTCTCCGATCTTGTGCGGTCCTCGCTGCGACTGCGGCCCGACCGCATTCCCATCGGCGAGGTGCGCGGCGCTGAAGCGCTCGACCTTCTCAAAGCATGGGGGACCGGGCACCCCGGAGGCATCGGCACCATTCACGCGGGCACCGGCATCGGCGCGCTGCGCCGGCTCGAACAGCTCATCCAAGAGGCCGTCGTGACCGTCCCGCGCGCGCTGATCGCCGAGACGATCGACCTTGTTGCCGTCCTTTCCGGCCGCGGCTCCGCGCGCCGGCTGGCCGAACTCGCCCGCGTCGAAGGGCTCGGCCCGAACGGCGACTACCGCATCACCCCCGCAACAGAGAACCCGACAGGAGAACCCGAATGAGCCATCGTGCCTTGCGTATCCGCCATTACATCACCACGACCATCGCCACCGTATCCATCAGCATGATGCTGGTGCCGGCCGCTCATGCCTCCGGCTCGTCGATGCCGTGGGAACAGCCACTTCAGCAAATCCTCCAGTCGATCGAGGGGCCTGTCGCCAAGATCGTCGCCGTTATCATCATCATCGCGACCGGCCTTGCGCTCGCTTTCGGCGACACGTCCGGCGGCTTCCGCCGCCTGATCCAGATCGTGTTCGGCCTGTCGATCGCGTTCGCGGCCAGCTCGTTCTTCTTGAGTTTCTTTTCGTTCGGCGGCGGGGCGTTGGTCTGATGGCGACCGCCTTTGAACAGCTCGACGCGGTGCCGGGATATTCGATCCCGGTGCATCGCGCGCTGACGGAACACATCCTGCTTGGCGGCGCACCGCGCTCCATCGCGATTCTGAACGGCACGTTGGCCGGGGCCGTGGGCCTTGGCCTTCGTCTCTGGCTGGTCGGGCTGCTGATCTGGGCGATCGGTCATTTCGCGGCGGTGTGGGCGGCGAAGCGCGATCCGCTCTTTGTCGAAGTCGGGCGCAGGCATCTGCGCATTCCCGGTCATCTGTCGGTCTGAGGGAAGCGTAAGCCATGCTGAACCTCGCCGAATATCGTCGCAATGCTCAACGGCTGGCGGATTATCTGCCCTGGGTCGCGCTCGTCGCCGAAGGCGTCGTGCTCAACAAGGACGGCTCATTCCAGCGCACGGCGCGGTTTCGCGGTCCTGATCTGGATTCCGCCGTCGCGGCCGAGCTGGTCGCCGTCGCCGGACGCATCAACAACGCCTTCCGCCGTCTCGGCTCCGGCTGGAGCATCTTTGTCGAGGCGCAGCGGCATGAGGCTTCGACCTATCCGAACAGCATCTTTCCCGATCCGGCGTCGGCCATCGTCGATGCCGAGCGCAAAGCCGATTTCGAGCAAGCGGGCGCGCATTTCGTGTCGGGCTACTTCCTGACTTTCCTGTTTCTCCCGCCGGCCGAGGAAGCCGCGCGCGCGGAAACCTGGCTTTATGAGGGCCGCGAGCAATCCGGCGTCGATCCGCATGAAATCCTGCGTGCGTTCACCGACCGCACCGACCGCGTGCTGGCGCTGCTCGACGGCTTCATGCCGGAATGCGCGTGGCTCGATGACGCCGAGACGCTGACCTATCTGCATTCCTGCATCTCCACGAAGCACCATCGCGTGCGCGTACCGGAAACGCCGGTCTATCTTGACGCGCTACTGGCGGATCAGCCGCTGACCGGCGGGCTGGAGCCGCGCCTTGGCGACCAGCATGTGCGCGTCCTCACCGTCGTCGGATTCCCGACCGCGACGACGCCCGGCTTGTTGGACGACTTGAACAAGCTGGCGTTCGCATACCGCTGGAGCACGCGGGCGATTCTGCTCGACAAGACCGACGCGACGAAACTGCTGACCAAGATCAGGCGGCAATGGTTCGCGAAACGAAAGTCGGTTGCCGCGATCCTCAAGGAAGTGATGACGAACGAAGCATCCGTTCTCGTGGATACGGATGCGGCGAACAAGGCGGCGGATGCCGACATGGCCCTTCAAGAGCTTGGGGCCGACGTAGCGGGCATGGCCTACGTCACCGCGACGATCACGGTCTGGGATGCCGATCCGCGTCTGGCGCAGGAGAAATTGCGCTTAGTCGAGAAGGTCATTCAGGGCCGCGATTTCACGGCGATGATCGAGACCGTCAACGCGGTGGACGCCTGGCTCGGCAGTCTGCCCGGACACGCCTACGCCAATGTCCGGCAACCGCCGATCTCGACACTCAATCTCGCCCACATGATCCCCTTGAGCGCCGTGTGGGCGGGGCCGGAACGGGATGAACATCTCGGTGCGCCCCCCTTGCTTTACGGCAAGACCGAAGGAAGCACCCCGTTCCGGTTATCTTTGCATGTTGGCGACGTCGGCCACACGCTCGTCGTCGGCCCGACCGGCGCGGGTAAGAGCGTGCTGCTGGCGTTGATGGCCTTGCAATTCCGCCGCTACGCCGATGCGCAGGTCTTCGCCTTCGACTTCGGCGGCTCGATCCGCGCCGCTGCGCTCGCCATGGGCGGCGATTGGCACGACCTCGGCGGCGGGCTGACCGAAGGGGACGAGTTCTCCGTTTCGCTCCAGCCGCTCGCCCGCATCCACGACACCTATGAACGCGCCTGGGCGGCCGACTGGATCGTCGCCATCCTCATGCGTGAAGGCATCGCGATCACGCCGGAGGTGAAAGAGCACCTTTGGACGGCGCTGACTTCGCTGGCGTCGGCTCCAGTTGAGGAACGCACCATCACCGGCTTGTGCGTGCTGCTCCAGTCGAACGATCTCAAGCAGGCGCTGCGGCCGTATTGCGTTGGCGGTCCTTACGGCCGCTTGCTCGACGCTGAATCCGAACACCTCGGCAGTTCGGAAGTGCAGGCGTTCGAGATAGAGGGCCTTGTCGGGACGGGTGCAGCGCCCGCCGTGCTCGCCTACCTGTTCCACCGCATCGGCGATCGGCTCGACGGCCGCCCGACGATGCTCATCATCGACGAAGGCTGGCTTGCGCTGGACGACGATGGTTTCGCCGGCCAGCTCCGCGAATGGCTGAAGACGCTCAGAAAAAAGAACGCCTCCGTCATCTTCGCTACGCAAAGCCTGTCCGACATCGACAATTCCGCGATTGCGCCGGCGATCATCGAAAGCTGCCCGACGCGGCTGCTGTTGCCGAACGAACGTGCGATCGAACCGCAGATCACGGCCATCTATCGCCGTTTTGGCCTCAATGACCGCCAGATCGAGATTTTGGCGCGGGCGACGCCGAAGCGGGACTATTACTGCCAGAGCCGTCGCGGCAATCGCCTGTTCGAGTTGGGCCTGTCGGAAGTGGGCCTCGCGCTCTGCGCCGCGTCTTCCAAATCCGACCAGACGTTGATTGCGCAAATCGTTGCCGAACACGGCCGCGAGGGATTCCTGACGGCCTGGCTCACCGCCCGCGATGCCGGTTGGGCGGTCGATCTCCTTCCGAACTTTTCAACGCTCACCCCCCTGACAGAAGAGGAGCTTCAACCATGATGATCCGTCATTCCCGTTCGCGCGCCATTCTCATGGCCGCGACCATGCTTGCCGCGCCCATCGCATTGTCACCGATGCTGGCGACGCCCGCTCACGCCCTCATCGTGTTCGATCCGTCGAACTATGCGCAGAACGTCATTCAGGCGGCACGGGCGCTGGAGCAGATCACCCATCAGATCACTTCGCTTCAGAACGAAGCGCAGATGCTCATCAATCAGGCCCGCAACCTGGTGAGCCTGCCGTTCTCCTCGCTCCAGCAGCTTCAGCAGTCGGTGCAGAAGACGCAGCAGCTTTTGAATCAGGCGCAGAACATCGGCTTCGACGTGCAGAAGATCGACCAGATGTTTGCCCAAAAATACGCCAACGTCTCCATGTCCGCGAGCGACCGGCAGCTTGTTGCTGACGCGCGCTCGCGCTGGCAGAACACGGTTGGCGGCTTGCAGGACGCCATGCGCGTGCAGGCCGGTGTCGTCGGCAACATCGACACGAACCGCACGCAAATATCGAACCTCGTCAGCCAGAGCCAGGGCGCAACGGGCGCGCTGCAAGCGACGCAGGCGGGCAACCAGTTGCTCGCCCTGCAATCGCAGCAGCTCTCCGATCTGGTGGCGCTGGTCTCCGCCAACGGCCGCGCCGATGCGCTGACACAGGCCGAACGCGCGGCTGCGGCCGAACAGGGCCGCGAGCAGCGCCGCCGCTTCCTGACGCCGGGCGCGGGCTACACGCCCGGCAACGCCCGCATGTTCGGCAACTGAGGGCCAGAAGGGAGCAACGTCATGGACGGCAAGATGCTGGCACGTCTCGGCGCTGTCGTGTTCATCGCCATCGCGATCACGGCAACCGTGGTCGAGATGACGCGCAAGGAAGACGCGCCGGCATCGCCATCGGCGCACGCCCTTGAGCCGGAACGCGATCCGCTGCGCGAGAGCCAGCGCCGGTGCCAGCAGCTTGGCCAGCAAGCGGCCGACGATCCCGAATGCCTGCGCACATGGGCAAAGACGCGCGACCGCTTTCTTGGTCGCACGTCTGCGCCGTCGGCGGCGAACACGACGACGGAGGCACGCTGATGGGCGGCTCCGGCGTCATCGACAATTTTCTGGGCACGTTCACGCGCTACATCGACAGTGGGTTCGGCCTACTCGGCGGCGAGGTTGCGTTCGTCGCCACGACGCTCATCGTCATCGACGTGACCTTGGCCGCGCTGTTCTGGAGCTGGGGCGCGGACGACGACATTATTGCGCGGCTGGTCAAGAAGACGCTGTTCGTCGGCGTGTTCGCTTACCTGATCGGCAACTGGAACAACCTGGCGCATATCATCTTCGACAGCTTCGCCGGTCTCGGCCTGAAGGCGAGCGGCACGGGCTTCACCGTGCAGGATCTGATGCGCCCCGGCAAGGTCGCACAGACCGGCCTCGACGCGGCGCGGCCGCTGCTCGAATCCATATCCGACCTGATGGGCTGGGTCGCGTTCTTCGAGAATTTCATCCAAATCGCGTGCCTGCTGTTCGCCTGGGCACTGGTCATCCTCGCCTTCTTCATTCTGGCGATCCAGCTTTTCGTGACGCTGATCGAGTTCAAGCTGTCCACGCTGGCCGGCTTCGTTCTCATCCCGTTCGGCCTGTTCGGCAAGACCGCCTTCATGGCCGAGCGCGTGCTTGGCAATGTGATTTCTTCCGGCATCAAGGTTCTGGTGCTCGCCGTCATCATCGGCATCGGCTCGACGCTGTTCAGTGAGTTCACGCGCGGCTTTGGCGGCGTCACGCCGACCATCGACGACGCCATGGCAATCGTGCTGGCGGCACTTTCGCTGGTCGGACTCGGCATCTTTGGACCTGGCATCGCATCCGGCCTTGTCTCGGGCGGCCCGCAGCTTGGCGCGGGCGCGGTGATGGGAACGGGCCTTGCCGTTGGCGGTGCAGCCTTTGCAGCCGGCGGCGGCGCAATGCTGGCCGCGCGAGGCGGAGCCGCCGCATTGTCTGGAGGCGCAGCCGCCGTGCGCGGTGGCGCGACCGCAGCCGGCGCTGCGTCCGCCGCCTACAGCCTCGGCTCGTTCGGCCAGTCCGGCGCGTCCGGTGTTGCCTCCGGTCTCGGTGGCATTGCGCGTGCTGCCGGCGGCGCGGCCACATCGCCGCTTCGCCGTGCCGCTGGAAGCGTCAAATCCAGCTTCTCCGATGGCGTCAAATCTGGCTTCGGTGCAACCGGCGGCTCATCGACCATGGGCACGGTCGCCGGCACGGACGACAGTGCTTCCGCATCCTCACAGGCCACGGGGACGCCGCCTGGCTGGGCGCAGCGAACGCGCCGATCCGGCCATGCAAGCCATGCCGTCCAGACCGCCGCCCACGCCCTGCGCTCCGGCGACGGCCATGGCTCCGGTTCTTCCGTCAACCTCTCCGAAAGTGACCGCTCATGAATCTGTTCAGGCGACCCGCCACGCATTACGGCAAGACCCCGCAACCCGAAACGCCATATCAGCGCGCCGCACAGGTCTGGGATGACCGTATCGGCTCGGCCCGCGTGCAGGCGAGGAACTGGCGGCTCATGGCCTTCGGATCACTGATCCTGTCGGCCGGTTTCGCTTCCGCCCTGGTCTGGCAGTCTGCGCGCGGGACCGTCGTGCCGTGGGTGGTGCAGGTGGACAAGCTCGGCCAAGCACAGGCCGTCGCAGCAGCCACGGCCGATTACCGGCCGACCGACCCGCAAGTGGCGTGGCATCTGGCGCGCTTCATCGAGCAAGTCCGCTCGATCCCGGCCGATCCGATCATCGTGCGGCAAAACTGGCTCCGGGCCTACGACTGGACGACCGATCGCGGCGCGGCGGCGCTCAACGATTACGCGAGGGGGAACGACCCATTCACCAAAGTCGGCAAGCAGCAGATCGCCGTTGAAGTCTCCAGTGTCATCCGCGCTTCGGCGGATTCCTTCCGCGTCGCCTGGACCGAACGTCACTACGAGAACGGGCAGCTCTCCACCACGGAGAGATGGACGGCGATCCTGACCATCGCGATCCAGCCGCCGCGCGATGCCGAACGGCTGAAGGCCAATCCGTTGGGAATCTACATCAATGCAATCAACTGGTCGCGGGAGATGAGCCAATGAGCACGCCTTTCCGTAAATCCGCCTTTCCGGTTTTGCTGCTCTCCGCGACCATGCTCGCAGGCTGCGCCACCTACAAGCCGCCGCAGATCAGCTACGACGCCGATGTGCCGCCGTTGCCGGCCATGCCCGCATCCGTCACCGACGATCGGCCAAAGCCGTTGCACATTCCGCCGGCCTGGACGCCGGCGAAGGGCGGCACCGCGGCCGGCACGCCGGTCGGCCGCGTCGAGAACGCCAATGCTGCCGCCCGTGTGCAGCCGCGCCGCGAAGGTTATTACAATGCGATCCAGATTTATCCGTGGAGCGATGGCGCGCTCTATCAGGTCTATGCCGCGCCCGGCCAGATCACCGACATCGCGCTCGAACCCGGCGAGAGCCTGACCGGCGCGGGACCGATCGCCGCGGGCGACACCGCCCGATGGATCATCGGCGACACGGAAAGCGGATCGGGCGTGACGCGCCGGGTGCATGTGCTGGTGAAGCCCTCGCGTGCCGACATCACCACCAACCTCGTCATTACCACCGATCGGCGCACCTACATGGTCGAGCTGCGCTCCGGTGAGAAACCCTACATGCCCGCCGTCGCCTGGGCCTATCCGCAATCGCCGGCAGATCGACGCGCGGGCGTTCCCGCAACCCCAATCATCCCGGTCGCCGCCGCGCGCAACTATCGCTATGCGCTCACCGGCGACACGCCGCCGTGGAAGCCGGTCGCGGTCTATGACGATGGCCGCAGAGTGTATGTCGAGTTTCCGCGCGGCATCGTGCAGGGCGAAATGCCGCCGATCTTCGTCATCGGCGCGGACGGCGAAGCGCAGATCGTCAACAGCCGCATCTACCACAACATCCTGATCGTGGACCGCCTGTTCGGCGCGGCCGAGCTGCGCCTTGGCAGTGGCAAACACCAGAAAACCGTCAGAATTGTCCGCACGGACGGGAGGCCATCGTCATGACCGACACCGAAAACAACGCCGGGGCGATGCGGCTTCGCGCCGAACCGCCGCGTGTCACGCGCCTGTCGCGCAAGGTGCTGGCGAGCGTCGGCGCCGTCGCCCTGGTCGGGATCGGCGGTGCCCTGATCTATGCGCTTCAGACCCGTGACGCCGGCAAGGGTGGCGAAGAACTCTATTCGACTGACAACCGCCAGACCGCCGATGGCCTTGCGGGATTGCCGCGCGACTACACCGGCCCGGTTCTCGGTCCCGCGCTGCCGGGCGATCTCGGTCGGCCCATCGTCAATGCGCAGAACCGTGGTCAGCCCGTCGTGCCGCCCACGGTCGTAACGCCAACGGTCGATCGTGCCGAGGAACGCCGGCTCGCGGAGGAAGAAGCCGCGCGCGTCAGCAAGGTGTTTTTCCAGACCGAGGCACGCACCACGAATCCGGCCGGTACGCCGGGAAGCACGGCGATGCCGAACCTCGCCGGCCTCGATCTTGCGGGCCTCAATGGACAATCCGCGCAGCCGACCGCGCAGGACAAGCAGCTTGCTTTCCTCAACGCCGCCGTCGATCGCCGCACCACCTCAATGGATCGCGTCATGCCGCCGGCGTCTCCTTATGTCCTTCAGGCCGGAGCCGTCATATCGGCCGCGCTGATTACCGGCATCCGTTCCGATCTGCCGGGCCAGATCACCGCGCAAGTGACCGAGAACATCTACGACAGCCCGACCGGCCGCATCCTGCTCGTGCCGCAGGGCACGCGCATCATCGGGCAGTACGACAACAACGTGCAGTTCGGTCAGCGTCGCGTGCTACTCGTCTGGAACAGGTTGATCCTCCCCAATGGTCGCTCGATCGTTCTCGAACGCCAGCCGGGCGCGGACACGCAAGGCTATGCCGGTCTTGAGGACGGCGTTGATTATCACTGGTGGGATCTCGCCAAGGCCGCCGGCCTCTCGACGCTGCTTTCCGTCGGCGCGGAGCTGGCAGTTGATGACGACGACCGGCTGTTGCGCGCCATCCGCAACGGCGGCCAGGACACCATCAACGATGCGGGGCAGCAGATCATCCGCCGCCAGCTCAATGTCGCGCCGACGCTAACTATTCGGCCGGGCTTCCCCGTCCGCGTAATCGTTACACGCGATCTCGTCTTCGAGCCCTACAGAGGTTGACCATGGCCAAACTGAAACTCGGCCCCATCGCCGACGACAAGCCCGTGAAGATCGCGATGGAGCTGCCTGCGTCGCTCCATCGCGATCTTGTGGCCTATGCCGAAGTGCTGGCCCGCGAGACGGGTCAGCCTGCAACCGATCCGGTGAAGCTGATCGTGCCGATGTTGGAACGGTTCATCGCTACGGATCGCGAGTTCGCAAAGGCCCGGCGGTCAGGAACTGCGGCAAGTCGCTAATGCGCGGCTTGCATTTGCTCGGTGCCGGAAACTCCCAAATCAGGAACGGCCTGGCTCCGTTTTGTCCGCGCCGCTGAGTTCTTCCGCAACAATGGCTTCTACAACCGCGTAGTTCATTTCAGTGAGGGGAGAGAGGCGCGCGACTTCCGCCGCGACCTTGGCCCAATGAAAGAAAGAATCCTTATCGCCGCGTGCGCGGCACCGTGCAGCCAAACGCTGGGCCGTATAGTAGGCATTCGGCTCGTCTTGCTCGATGAGCGTCTGAGCGTCAGTTTGCCAGAGATGGCGTAGCGCACGCCGCTTCTCCATCCACTTGCGCACGATACCGAACATTGATGTTCGTTCCTTCGGATATACGCTGTAGCGAATAAATCGTGTTTATGCGCCACAGCGTATAAATGATCCAGACGACCAGCATAGCCCGCATATTTTCGCAGTCACGCGGCCTCTTTCATTTCGGATTTGTTTTTCTTCTTCGCGAGTAGCCCGCGCACGAATTTGTCCCACTTGGCCATGGCCGCTCGTTTTTCAGGCATGTAGTTCCAGCGATCGTAACTCTTGGAGCTAACATCCTGAAGGGTGTGGTTTTGGAGCCGGTCTCGGATTTCCTTCGATAGCCCCGCCTTTCCAGCGAGTGTCTTCCATGTCCTTCGGAGATCACGGTTCGTTACAAATGGGATGACTTCACGATCTCGCTGGCGCCACATGAAGGAATAAAGCGTACCGTGGCTAACAGGCTGAGACGGGTCTTTGGCCGAAGGAAAGAACCAACCAAACTTATTGGGCTTAATAGACTCGATGAGTTCCGCCGCGATCTTTGGTACCGGAATAGCATGAGGCTTGCCATTCTTGGTCTTTGACCAATCGATAATGCGTTCCGCTGCATCCCATTGATCGACATGCAAAGAAGCAATTTCTTGAACGCGCTGACCGGTCAGCATGAGAATCCTGACAGCACGAGTATAGGGTGGATGGACCGGCGCGTCGGGGCATTCGAGCCAGCGGTATAGCCTCAGAAATTCCTCCTCGTCCAACCAGCGTGTACCGACTTTCTTCGGCTCGGTTGGGATTCCTGCGGCTGGATTATAGTTGAGGTGAAAGCGGCGCGCCGACGTTGAGCGATAGTCATGTTCGGACTTCATGCCCCAACTATATGCTGACCGAATATAGCCGCGGACATGATCCGCCATTGACAGTTTGCCTCGCTCATAAATCGGACGGATAAGGTCTCTGATTTCGTCGGGCTCGATGTCGCGCGCCAGTCGGTTACGCCCGAGAGTGTCAGCGATCTTGTTGAACCCTTTTTCCGCTTCCTTCCAAGACGGCTTACCGGCGGCTTTGAGCGACGCGACATAGGCTTCGAACAAGTCAGCTACAGTACCGGGGCGCGTGTCACCCGCGATCTTGATGCTGCGACCTTTTTGAATCATATCGGCAAAGTCGCGATTGAAAACCTCGCGTGCCTGTCGGAGGCTCATTGAAGGGTACGATCCGAGCTTCTTCTTAATGCGCTTCTGATCGCGCCACTGTTGCGCCATCCAATCTGCCGTGACGCGAGTTGGCATTGGCTTCATGACCAAGACAAGCCGACCGGTGCCGTGTCCTTCGCCGTCAACGAGGCTTAGCTGCTTTCCAGTTGTCTCTACCTGTTTTAGGGCGCTGCGTATTTCTCCATCAGTAAGGCTAGGCACTGGGCTCTCCCATCGGCTTTCAAGTGGGGTCGCCAGACGGATTCGTGGGGCCGGCGACTGGGGTCAAAAGGAGCTTTGATCCCTCCGTTTACCGCCCCCAATATGCCATGGTATCCGGCACTACGACAAGCCAGAAAATCATTGTGCATCAATGTGATGTAGCGTGCTTGAGCGTGCTCATGAATGAGCTAGTGGGATGGTTGTGCACGAGAATGATCGCGGTCGCCGATAGTTCCAGCGCGCGTTTCACCACCTCGCGCGGATAGACCGGGGTGTGATCGACGGTGCCGACCTGCTGCAGCTCGTCGGCGATCAACTGATTGCGCTTGTCGAGAAACAGGATGCGGAACTGCTCCTTGTCGGAGAAGGCCATGGTAGCCCGGCAATAGTCGATCACGCTCGCCCAGGACGACAGCATGGTCCGCTGCTTCACCTGACCCTTGGCAACACGGCTCGCGGTTGCGGCTATCAGCTTCATTTCGGTGATGGCGGCATCACCAAGCCCGCTCACTTCCTTGAGCCGTGCCTCCGGCGCGTGGACAGCTTCGGCAAACGAGCCGAAGCGCGTGATCAGCGCCTTGGCGAGCGGCTTCACGTCGCGCCGCGGCAATGCGCGAAACAGCACCATTTCCAGCAATTCGTAATCGCTGAGCGCATCGGGGCCGGCCTCGCGGAAGCGGTCGCGCAATCGCTCGCGATGGCCGTGATAGTGCGGCGCTTCGGAGAAGCCGGGCTTGTCTGACGGATTGTCCGTATCTTCAGTCATGGGCAGGCACAACAGCTTACCCGATCACCATGCCGAGCCCGCCGCCTTTTGCAAGAAGCAAATGCGGCATGTCCGCTGCGAAAGATTTCAGGCGGCCGCGTAGGGCGGCTTGTCGAGCTTGCCGGGGGAGAGCGTGAAAATCTCGACGCCGTTCTCGGTCACGCCAACAGAATGCTCGAACTGCGCGGATAGCGAGCGGTCCCGCGTCACCGCCGTCCAGCCGTCGGAGAGGATTTTCACATGCGGCTTGCCGAGATTGATCATCGGCTCGATGGTGAAGATCATGCCGGGACGAAGCACCACACCGTCGCCGGGCTTGCCGACATGGATGATGTTTGGCTCGTCGTGGAACAGCCGGCCGAGTCCATGGCCGCAGAAGTCACGCACCACACTCATCTGCTGTGGCTCGACGAAACTCTGGATCGCGTGCCCGATGTCGCCGGTGGTGGCGCCCGGCTTCACGGTGGCGATGCCGCGCATCATCGCTTCGTAGGTCACATCGATCAGCCGTTCGGCGCGGCGCGAGATCGCGCCTGCGGCGTACATGCGGCTGGAATCGCCATACCAGCCGTCGACGATCAGGGTGACGTCGACGTTGATGATATCGCCTTCCTTTAGCGGCCGGTCGCCGGGGATGCCGTGGCAGACGACGTGGTTGATCGACGTGCAGGTCGAGTGGCGATAGCCGCGATACATCAGCGTCGCGGGAATGGCGTTATGCGCGATCGCGAAGTCGCGGACGAAGTCGTCGATTTCCGAGGTGGGAACTCCCGGGCGCACCAGCGGCACCAGTTCGTCGAGGCATCTGGCGGTGAGTTCACCGGCCTTGCGCATGCCCGCAAAGGCGGAAGGGCCGTGCAGTTTGATCTGGCCGGTCTTGCGCGCGGCGGCGTGGGTGGCGTCAACGTAGGTCATGGGTGCGGCAGGTTGGAGGGCGTAGCGGCCCGATAGCGCTAATTTAATGCCTTGCCGGCAATTCGCAACCACGGCGCGTGGGGAGCGAATTGTGGCGATGGCTATGGGGTTTTGGGTGGATTGGCGGGAGCCTGGTCTTTCTCGTCCTCGAAGTTTTCGAGCGTTGTCTCGACCGGCAGCGCGCCGCCACGGACCCGCAGTTCTCGCACCGGATAGGGCACCCGGATGCCTTCTTTCTTGAAGGCGGTCCACAGCCCCTGCATCACCTTGCTGCGCACGGCGTCCATACCGACCGCGATGTCGGCGACCCAGAACGTCAGCGCGAACTTCATGCCGGTTTCGGTGAATTCGGTGAGCAAGCAGTTCGGTTCCTTGAAGGTGGCGACATTCGGCGTGCTGCGAGCGGTGTCGATCGCAAGCTTGCAGACGAGGCTTGGGTCCGCATCGTAATTGGTGGCGAAATTGACCTTCACCAGCATGGTTCGGTCGGTATAGGTCCAGTTGACGACGCGTTGGGTGACGAGGTCTTCGTTCGGAATGAGGATTTCCCGCCCGTCGCCAGCCGCAACCGAGATGTAGCGGGTATTCATCGAGCTGATCGTGCCGGTGCTGTCGGCGATGGTGATGAGATCGCCGGGCTTCACCGATTTGTCCGCAAGCAGGATCACGCCGCTGATGAAGTTGGCGATGATCTTCTGCAGACCGAAACCGAGGCCGACGCCGATCGCGCCGGAGAACAGCGCGAAGGCGGAGAGGTCGACGCCAAGCGAGGCCATCACCATCGCGATCGCAACAACGATCAGCGCGAACCGCACGAGCTTGATCAGCAGCACCTGCACGGAAGGCGTGAGATCGCGGGTACGGGTGATGCGGGTTTCGATGAAGTTGCTGAGCGCGCCGACGAGCCACAGCGCGACGGCGAGCAGCACGGTGGCCTTGATGAGCAGGAGCGCCGTCAGGCGCAGCGTGCCGACCGTGAACGAGATGGAATCGAGGGCGTTTGCCGCGTCGTCGAGCCGGCCGATGATGCTGAGCGCCGCCACCGTCCATGCCGCGACCGAGACGATGCGGACGACGAACTCGTTGCGGATCAGGCTAGTGGCGAGGCTGATGGCGAACCATGCGGTCGCAAGATTGGTCGCGGTCGACAGCACATAGCCGCGCGGGAGAATCTCCATCTTGACCATTACCAGCCGGACGACCTCGGTCAGCACCGCGAACAGGAGAGTCCCGGCGCGCTGGGTCAGCACCCGGACCAGCAGCCGCAACGGTGCCGGCCAGCCCATGGAGAACGAGGCCGGGCTGAACCACGCCCGCAGCAGGCTCGCGAGGGCGAGCGCGATCCCGGCGGTGATCAGAACCACCCCGAACTGCATGTAGAACCAGGGCGACGTCACCTCGATGCCGATGGATCGTGTCGCGCTGGCGAGGGCGTCGGTCAGATTGGTCCAGTCCATCAAGAGGTCCCGCTTGAGGCAGTAGGGGAGGATCTTTTCATGCGTCCTTGCGCCGTGGACGTCAATCGGCGCGGGCGGTGTGTGGCTCGCGGAGCGATGCGTTGAGCACCGGAAATCCGGCGCATTTATGATCCCGAGATTTTGGTTGGCGATCTGTCGTGACACCTATAAGCAGGAACAAGACTCGGCTGAAAGCCCCTCCGCCCTATGGTCATCCTCGACTCCGTCAATCTGGCGATCCTGCTCGGTGCCGTGCTGATTATGGCGGGCATTCTATCGAGTTTGCTCGCGCTGCGCTTCGGAGCCCCCTTGCTGCTGGTGTTCCTTGGCCTTGGTCTCGTTGCGGGCGAGGACGGCCTCGGCAAGCTGCATTTCAACGATGTCCGGATCGCCTATCTGGTCGGCTCCGCGGCGCTGGCGCTGATCCTGTTCGACGGCGGGCTCAAGACCCGCTTCCAGAGCATTCGCGCGGTGCTTGCGCCTTCGGCGGTGCTCGCCACGGTGGGTGTGCTGCTGACGGCGCTCCTGACGACACCGGTCGCAAAATACGCGCTCGATCTCAGCTGGCCCGAGGCGTTTCTGGTCGGCGCGGTGGTTGCCTCGACCGATGCGGCCGCAGTGTTCCTCCTGGTCCATGCGCAGGGGTTGCGGCTTCGCCCGCGCATCGGCGCGACGTTGGAGGTCGAATCCGGCACCAACGACCCGTTTGCGGTTTTTCTCACGATGGTTCTCATCGAGATCCTGTCGCTCGGGAAAAGCTCGGCGACGCATATCGCCTGGCAGTTTGCTCAGGAGGCCGTGCTCGGCACCATCATCGGTCTGGTCGGCGGCCGGATCGTCGTGTTCGCGCTGAACAAGATATCGCTGCCGCAGGGGCTGCACGCCCCCTTCGTGACCACGGCGGCGCTGGTGATCTTCGGTGTCGCCCAGATCGACCACGCCTCCGGCTTCCTCGCGGTCTATCTCGCGGGCATCGTGATCGGCAACCGGCCGACGCGGGCCCACAACTCGGTGCTGACGTTTCTTGATGCCGCGACCTGGCTTGCGCAGATCGTCATGTTCGTTCTGCTCGGCCTGCTGGCATCGCCCGAGCGGCTGATAACGGCACTGCTGCCGGCTCTCGCCGTCGCCCTGGCACTGACGTTCATCGCAAGGCCGATCGCGGTGTTTCTGTGTCTTGCGCCGTTCCCGTTCCAGCTACGGGAAAAGATTTTCATCTCCTGGGTGGGCCTGCGCGGCGCGGTGGCGATCTTCCTTGCCTCCATTCCGCTGCTGCTTGAGATGCCGAAAGCGCAGGTCTATTTCGATGTCGCCTTCGTTGTCGTCATCGTCTCTCTTCTGATGCAAGGGTGGACGCTCGGCTACGCGGCGCGGCGGCTGCATGTCGCGCTGCCGCGCACCGACCGCGGGCCCCGCCGTATCGAACTCGATCTGCCGGGCCAGCTCGAGCAGCAACTTGTCGGTTACGCGGTACGACCGAATAGTTTGTACCTGAAGCGCGGGCTGCTGCCCTCGTGGTCGAAGCCGACGCTGGTTATTCGCGAGGAGAAAATCCTCTCGGCGTCGGAAGCCGAGCCGGTGCAGAAGGGCGATTACCTCTATCTGCTGGCGCCGCCGCAGAAAGCCGGCGCACTCGATCGCTTCTTCGTCGATATGCCGCCGGCGATGGCGCCCGACCCGCATCTGCTCGGAGACTTCATGCTGGCGGGAGACGTCACGCTGGAGGCAGTGGCCGAGGCGTATGGCATCAATGTGCCCGCGGATATGCGGTCGCTGACGCTTGCGGATTATTTCGATATCTACCTCGATCGTGCGCCGCGGGTGGGTGCGACGCTGCCTCTCGATTCCATTGTGCTGGTGGCGCGCGGCCTCGGCGGCAACCGCGTCAACATGATCGGCCTGCGTCTCTCCGAGGAGAAGAAGCCGATCCGCGTCCCGCGCCGTGTCTCTGCCGTGCGCCGCCGGGTGCTGCGGATGTGGAAGACGGTATCCGGCACATAGCGCCCAGCACCTAGAGCGGGCGCGAGGGCAGAAGAAGCGGGCCGTCCGGCGTCTCGACGCGGTGGACCGAAATATTGAAAATCTGCGCGATGCGCTCCGCCGTTAGCGCGAGGATCGGTTCGTCATTGGCAACGATCCGGCCTTGATCGAGCAGGATCACGCGATCGGCAAACCGCGCCGCCAGCATGAGATCGTGGATGATCGCCAGCACCGCAGCGCCGCGATGGGCGATGTCGCGCAGCAACCCCATGATCATAAGCTGATGACGCCCGTCGAGCGAAGCGATCGGCTCGTCGGCGATCAGTACCGGTGCGTCGGTTGCGAGTGCGCGGGCAAGTGCGACGCGCGCCCGCTCGCCACCGGACAGCGTGGTGACGATGCGGTCCGCAAGATAATCCGTCGATGTCGCTTCCATCGCCCTCACGATGGCGGCGCGATCGTCGGTCGATGTCCGGGAAAACGGGTCGGCATGAGGCTCGCGGCCGAGGGCCACGATATGGGCGACGCTCATCGGCCAATGGAATTCGTGACCTTGCGGCAGATAGGCGAGAGCGCTCGCTCGCTCCCGCGCACTCATGGCAGTAAGTGCGGTGCCGTCGATGGTGATGCGCCCTTCGCAAGGAATGAGGCCTGCCATCGCGCGCGCGAGCGTCGTCTTGCCCGCACCGTTCGGTCCGGCAAGGACGGTGAGTTCGCCGGCGTTGAGCGCAAGGTTCGCATCGGAAACGATGGTCCGCGCGCCGCGGCGGATGGTGAGATGCTCGGCACGAAAGCGTGGAGCGAGGTCCGGCTTCATGGCGCTTCCTCCAGCACCCGGCGCTCGCGGAAGATCATCGCGAGGAAGAACGGCACGCCGATCAGCGCGGTGACAACGCCGATCTTGATCTCGAGCGGGCCCGGCACCAGCCGCACCACGATGTCCGCGGCAAGCAGCAGCGCCGCTCCGGCGAGCGCGGAGGGTAGCAGCGTGCGAGTTGGGTCGGAGCCATAGAAGCGGCGCACCAGATGCGGCGCGACGAGGCCGACAAAGGAAATCGCGCCTGCAACCGACACCGCCGCGCCGACGCCAAGCGCAACGCCGATCACGACGAGGATGCGCACGCGCCCGACATCGACGCCGAGTGAGGCGGCAGCATCCTCGCCGAGCGTCAGCGCGCGGAATGCGCGGGCGTTCGCCGCGAGTACGATCCAACTCGCGATCATGAACGGCGCAGCGATCCAGACATGAATCATGCTGCGGTCACGCAGTGAGCCGAGCAGCCAGAACGCAATTTCCAGCGCGATGTAGGGATTCGGCGCGAGGTTGAGGATGAGCGCGATCGCGGCACCGGCAAGACTTGCCAGCGCGAGGCCTGCGAGCAGCGTCATCGTCAGCGACGCGTGGCGTCCCGCAATCGCCACCAGTGCGCCGACTGAAACGAGCGCTCCGAGAATGCCGCCGAGCGGCACTGCAAGAGAGGTGGGGCTGACCAGTCCGAAAGCCATCAGGCCGGCAGCGGATGCGGCGGCGGCCTGCGGTGCGCCGAACAGCGAAGGCTCGGCCAGCGGATTGCGCAGCAAGCCCTGCAATGCCGCACCGGCAATGCCGAATGTCGCGCCGATCAACGTGGCGAGCAGGGTTCGGGGCAGGCGCACGTCATGCACGATAATCGAGGCCACGCCCTGATCGGAGACCAGAGCCTTCATCACTATCCCGGCGTCGAAATGCGCCGGACCTGTCATCAACGATACAGCGAACAGCACCGCGACGAGTGCCGCGAGCAGTACAGTGAGCAGACGTCCCTGTGGGTCGGAGGCCATCGCGATCCGGGTTACGATTGGGTGCGCCATGGCTGGCGCGAGACGATGGGCGTGGCATAACAGGGCGTTGCGATCAAGGGAATGACGGTCAAAGGCCAGGGCATGGATGTTCGGATAGCGCCTCGCTGGAAAGCTGCCATCGGGGCTATGTTTGCGCTGATGCTTGTCGTGGGGGACGCCTCTGCGGTCGAGCCGCCGCGGCGTATCGTGTCGTTCAATCTGTGTGCCGATCAGTTGCTGCTGGCGCTGGCCGACCCATCGCAGATCGCGGCGCTCTCGCCCTATGCGACCGATGCTTCGCTATCGGTGACGACGGAACAGGCGGCAGCCTTCCCGAAGATCGACTGGAATTCCGAGTCGGTCGTCAATCTTGCGCCGGATCTCGTGCTGTCCGGTTTCACCGATCGGCCGACCCAGGCGATCCTTGCTGCCGCGGGGCTGCGCGTGGTGCAGGTCGCGCTGGTGCGAAACATCGATGAGGCGCGTGCGCAGGTGCGCGAACTGGGCGTGCTGCTCGGCCATCCCGAGCGGGGCGCGGCGCTGGCGTCAAAGCTGAAGCACGCGGAGGACGATCTTGCAGCAGTGGCGCTGAAACCGCCCCGCACCGCGATTGTCCTGCAGCGGGAGGGCTATACTGAGGGCACCGAGAGCCTTGTTGCCGCGATGCTGGCGGTGGCCGGGCTCACACCGCCGCCGAATGCGCGCGGCGGCATCGGTGGCTTCATGGATATGGAGACGCTGCTCACGGCCGGACCGGACGTGCTGGTGCTGCAGGAGCCTGCAAGCGGCGCGACCGATCAGGGTGCGCTGTTTCTCACGCACCCTGCGTTGCGCGCGCGCTATGACGAGACGCGGCGCATCCATCTGCCCTCGCGCGATACGTTGTGCGGCGGCCCTGCGCTGCTGGAAGGCCTTGGTGTTCTGAAATATGAGCTGCAAAAGCTGCGATAGCAGGATCAGCGTAATCGGCAGCTATGGCGGCAGGATTTCCGGTCCGCCTTGGGCCGCAATGCGTCCGTGCTTGAGCATCACGACATGCCCGGCGAGGCGGCGCGTCTCGTCAGGGTCATGACTCACATAGACCATGGGGACATGCTCTTCATCGCGCAGGCGCTCGAAGTACGGAAGGATCTCCGCCTTGCGTTCCTGATCGAGCGCGCCGAGCGGCTCGTCCATCAAAAGCAGCCGCGGCTTGGCCAGCAATGCGCGTCCGAGCGCAACGCGCTGGCGTTCGCCGCCGGAGAGCTGACCCGGCCGCCGGTTTTTCAGATGACCGATATCGAGCAGGTTGAGAATTCGTTCGAAGTGCGCGGGGTCGGGCGCGAGCTTATTCATGCGCCGGCCATAGTCGAGATTCTGGCTGACGTTGCGGTGGGGAAACAAGCGCGCATCCTGAAAGACGTAGCCGATTCTGCGTCGGTGGGGTGGCACATGCAGCCCGATTGCGGTGTCGTCGACCGTTTCGCTGCCGATCTTGATCGTGCCGCGATCGGGCTTCGACAGGCCCGCGATCATATTGATGATCGAACTTTTTCCAGCGCCGGAAGGACCGAACAGGCCGATGACGGGGCTGTCGCTCTGGAAGGCGACCTCAAGCTTCAACTGGCCGAGTTGCTTGGTGACGTCGACGTCCAGCATGTCACAGCCCGTGGATACGGCGCAGCGCGCGCCGCGCAAAGAGTTCGGACGCAACCAGCGCAGCGACTGCCAGGATGGCCGAGATGATGACGAGCCGCAGTGCGGCGACGTCGCCTTCAGGCGTCTGGATCAGCGAGTAGATCGCCGAGGAAATGGTCTGGGTCTCTCCGGGAATGTTGGAGACGAAGGTGATGGTCGCACCAAATTCGCCGAGCGCCTTGGCAAATCCCATGATCATGCCGGCGAGAATGCCGGGGAGCGCGAGCGGCAGCGTGACGGTGAGGAACACCTGCCAGGGCGCTGCACCGAGCGTGCCTGCAGCCTGCTCGAGACGCTTGTCGATCGCTTCGATCGAGAGCCGCATCGGCCGCACCAGAAGCGGAAACGACATCACGCCGCAGGCGAGCGCGGCACCGGTCCAGCGGAACGAGAACACGATGCCGAAATACTGGTCGAGGAAACCGCCGACCGGCCCCTTCCGCCCGAAGCTCAACAGCAACAGGTAGCCCGTGACGACAGGCGGCAGCACCAGCGGCAAATGGATCACAGCGTCGAGAAGTGCCTTGCCCCAGAAGTCGCGGCGCGCCAGCAGCCACGCCACGGCAATGCCGATTGGCGTGGACACCAGCGTGGCGACGATCGAGACGCGAAGCGAAAGCTCGATCGCCGTCCACTCTTCAGCAGAGATATCAAACACGATTGTGAGCGGGACCGCTTACGAGTTCGGTTTGACGAGATAGCTGAAACCATACTTCTCGAACGTCGCCTTGGCGGCAGAGCTCTTCAAGAAGTTGAGGTAATCCGCGGTGCCTTCCTTGGCATTCGCGGTGGCTGCAACCGGATAGATGATCGCAGGGTGCGAATCCGCCGGGAAGGTGCCGACGATCTTCACGCCGGGATCGACCTTGGCGTCGGTGGAGTAGACGATGCCGAGAACAGCTTCACCGCGCGACACCAGTGCGAGCGCGGCGCGCACGTTTTCGGCCATTGCCATCTTCGGCTCGACCGAAGCCCAGACGCCAAGCTTCTCAAGCGCGGCCTTGGCATACTTGCCGACCGGAACAGCCTTGACGTCGCCCGTGGTGATCTTGCCGTCACCGGCGAGCTTGGCGAGATCGAAGCCCTGCTTGATCTCGACATTGGTGATCTTGGAATCCTTCGGCGCGATCAGCACGATGCTGTTGCCGAGGAGGTCGACGCGAGTGTCGGGATTCACGCTCTTGTTCTTGATGGCGTAATCCATCCAGGCGGTGTCGGCCGAGATGAAGACGTCGGCAGGCGCACCCTGCTCAAGCTGCTTCGCAAGCGCGGAGGAGGCCGCGTAGCTCGCGGTGATCTTGTTGTTCGTCTTCGCCGTGTAGGCGTTGTTAGCCTCGTCGAGCGCGTTCTTCATCGAGGCAGCAGCGAAGGCGGTGAAGGTTTTGGCTTCGGTCGCGGCGGCCGGCTTGGCGTCCTTGGCGAAAACCTGGGTTGAGAGCGGCGCGCTGATCAGCGCAGCAGCAAGGAAAATGCGGGAGAACAATTGCATAAGTCGCTCCATATGCGTTCCGTCCGCGGCAAAAAATGCGCGGAATCCGGGTGTCAGATCAGGACACGAAAAATGGAAGCGCCGTTCCAAACTCCAGCAGGCTTACGGCGAGCTGGCGTTTCGCTTGGGCCGCACCTTATCAGGCGTGACGCCTGCGTAAAGGCTCGGCCTGCGACATGGGGCATTTTGCCTAACTTCGCCAATGGTTAAGCGCGCATGCGCGAAGGCTGTTAGCGCCTGCGGCAACGGCTTAATTGGACGAAGGGATAACCGCGATCCTGATGGTCGCAGCATCGACGCCGCTGATCTGCACCGTCGTGAGCCCCGCCGCGAGGTTGAACTTGATCGCCCTGCGGATGCCGTCGCACCCGGTCGCACCGCTCAGAGCCATCGGCTTGACGTAGGCGCCGTCCTGCACGACGTCGATCCAGGCATAGCTCGAGATGCTGACGGTGTAGACGCCGGCTGGTATCTGGCCGAGCTGCAGATAGCCGGCATGGGTCCCGGACTTCTGGGTTCTCTCGGGCAGTTTCGGCAGTTTGGCCGTAGCGGCGGGCTGCAGATTAAGCGTAGCGCCCAGCGGCGGCAGGGTTGTCGCATCCACACCCGAATTGAGAGTGGGCAATTCGGATGAGGTGAGAAGTGCGCGCTCTCGCGTCACCGACCATTTGAAACCATCGCAGCCGGCCGGATCGTCCGCATGAGCAGGAACGATCCCCAGTGCCAGGATGGCGACGGCGAGAGCTTTTCGCATCAGCCGACGGCAATCATCACGTCGGATGCCTTGATGACGGCGATGACGTTGTCGCCCTTCTTCAGGCCGAGTTCGTCGACGGCTTCGTTGGTGATTGACGAGGTGATGACTTGTCCGCCACCGACGTCCACCCGGACATGCGAGGTGGTCGCGCCCTTGGTCACCTCCACGACTTTACCCTTGATCTGGTTGCGGGCACTGATGCGCATATCGCTCAACGGACGCACGCCCTATGGTGCGGTCAGAACGGTGCGACATGCCGCAGGCAAATCCGCAAGTGTCAGAGGCGGCTTCGGTTTTGGCGGCACTTTCGGCGGCTTGGGATGCAGCACCGCGTCGCTGAACCAATAGGCGAGATCAGGGCCGCTGCAATGCTCGTGATCGTCCGGCGGTCTTTGCGACTCGCATCCGACGCTGCCCGGCGGGCATTTGATGCGGATGTGGAAGTGATAGTCGTGCCCATACATCGGGCGGACTTTGGAAAGCCATTGGCGGTTTCCGGTCGCCTCACGACACAATGCCTTCTTGATCGCCGCATTGACGAAGATGCGTTCGACCTGCGGCGCCTCGGCGGCGGCGCGGATCACCTTGAGATGCGCCGGTGTCCACACGCGCGGATCGATATCGAGACGATCTTTCCGAACCATCTGCACGGCCGACATATTCTCGCGTTCCGCGCGCGTGAGTGTGCGGTTCGGCATCGGCGTCAGCCAGATGTCGGCATCGAGCCCGACTTGATGACTGGCATGGCCCGTGAACATCGGGCCGCCGCGCGGCTGCGACATATCGCCGATGAGGAGGCCCGGCCAGCCGAGTTTGTTCGCCTTGGCGGCGAGCCGCTCCAGCAATGCTACAAGCTCCGGATGGCCCCAATTGCGGTTACGCGACAACCGCATCACCTGCCAGTGCGGCCCGTCGATCGGTATCGCCTGGGCCCCTGCCAGACAGCCCTTGGCGTAGTAGCCGATCGCGCCCGGCACCAGCCGCGCAGGTCCTGTTTCACGGCCGAAAAGTTGCTTGGCGGCGAGATGCGGATCGTCCGGATTGGCGAGCGGTGGCAGCGGCTTTGGATGAAGCGTGCCTCTGTCCTGCGCGTATGTCGCGAAGGGGGCGAGAGAAAAAGCGAGTGCCAGAATCAGGCGCAGGAATCTCATGCCGCCTTATAACCTATCGCGCCGCCTCAAACGAGACGCAGCTGCGGTGCGGAAGTTATTGAAAAATTTGATCCATAAAAAATCCCCGGCGGCAACCGGGGATTTTCAATCGACAAAATACGTTCAAAGGGAAAGAGGGCTATTTTGCCTGATCGTCGAGCTCCGCATTGGGAGCATTCTTCTTGACCGACGCGATGGCATCGAGGGCCGAGGCCTTCTGCTTGTAGCCTTCCGAGCTGCACATCGTCTCGCCGTTCGGGGCCTTGAAGCGAAACCGAAACTCACCCGCCTTGTCTTTGTAGACTTCAAACTTGTAGGCCATTCCTGTCTCCCTCGACTGAGATGAATACGGCGGCAAGCGTCGTGGCCTCAAAGGGCGGAGTCAAGACAGGATCGATGGCAAAAGCGTTGGAGACGCCACATCAGAGCCTCCGATAAAGAAGGCTCCTGGCGCGAATTTTCCCAGACAAGACAGCGACAATCGGATCGACACCACGTCGCCGGCTGCGAGTGTCGGTTCAGGTCGCCCGGCGTTTAGCCGTCTTGCGGCCTGCTTTCTTCGTTGCAGTTTTTCTTGCCGATGTTTTCTTGGCGGTCTTCGTGTGCGCGGCGGCTTGGCGCTTGCGTGTTGCGGCGGCTTTCTTGGCGGAGGCTGAGCGCGCAGCCTTTGGCCGTCGTGCGGCTGCAACACCCCCGCGATGGCCACCGATGGCGCCGCCGCGTTTGGAGGAGACGTGGGTATCCTTCACCCCGCGCCCCGAGCCGCTCTTGTTGCCGCCGCCGCTTTCCTTGTTCACGGTTGCCCAGGCGCGGCGTTCGGCTTCATCGTCGGAGATGCCCCGCTTCTCGTAGCCTTCCTCGATATGCTGGGCTTTGCGCTTTTGCTTGTCGGTATAACTCGACTTGTCTCCACGCGGCATAGGAGCCTCCTTCGCGGTTGTGGACTTCCGCGAAACGCCGTGTGGTGAAACAAGTTCCTGAAGAGGCCGGGCCTCAGCTATCCACCTTGAGCGCGGCGATAAAGGCTTCCTGCGGAATGTCGACCTTGCCGAACTGCCGCATTTTCTTCTTGCCTTCCTTCTGCTTCTCCAGAAGCTTGCGTTTGCGCGTGATGTCGCCGCCGTAGCATTTCGCGGTGACGTCCTTGCGCAGCGCGCGCACCGTCTCGCGTGCGATCACCTTGCCGCCGATTGCCGCCTGAATCGGAATCTGGAACATGTGCGGCGGGATCAACTCCTTCATTTTCTCGACCATGGCGCGGCCGCGGCCCTCGGCGCGCGAGCGATGCACCAGCATGGAGAGCGCATCGACCGGCTCGTTGTTGACGAGGATCTGCATCTTGACGAGATCGGCCGCCTTGTAGTCGGTGAGGTGATAGTCGAACGAGGCATAGCCCTTCGACACCGATTTCAGCCGATCATAAAAGTCGAATACCACCTCGTTGAGTGGCAGTTCGTACTTCGCCATCGCGCGGCTGCCGACATAGGTCAGCTCCTTCTGCGTGCCGCGACGTTCCTGGCAAAGTTTCAACACCGCGCCGAGATAATCATCCGGCGTCATGATCGTGGCTTCGATCCACGGTTCCTCAATCTCGGCGATCTTCACCACATCCGGCATGTCGATCGGATTGTGAATCTCGATCTCCTGCCCGTCGGTGAGGTGCATCTTGTAGATCACGCTCGGCGCGGTCGCGATCAGGTTCAGGTTGAACTCGCGTGACAGCCGCTCTTGAATGATTTCGAGGTGCAACAGGCCGAGGAAGCCGCAGCGGAAGCCGAAGCCCAATGCCGCGCTGGTCTCCATCTCGAACGAGAAACTCGCGTCGTTGAGGCGCAGTTTGCCCATCGCCCCGCGCAGCGTTTCAAAATCATCGGCATCGACCGGGAACAGGCCGCAGAACACCACGGGGATCGCCGGCTTGAAGCCCGGCAGCATCTCGGTGATGGGTTTCCGGTCGTCGGTGATGGTGTCACCGACGCGCGTATCGGCGACTTCCTTGATCGCAGCGGTGATGAAACCGACCTCGCCGGGGCCGAGTTCATCGACGTTGACCATCTTCGGCGTGAATACGCCGACGCGCTCGACATCATAGGCGGCGTTGGTGCCCATCATGCGGATGCGGTCGCCCTTCTTCAGCACGCCATCGACGACACGCACCAGCACGACGACGCCGAGATAGACGTCGTACCAGGAGTCGACCAGAAGCGCCTTCAGCGTCGCATCACGATCGCCCTTCGGCGGCGGCAGACGGGTGACGATGGCCTCCAGCACATCGGGAATGCCGATGCCGGTTTTGGCCGACACCATGATGGCCTCGGAGGCGTCGATGCCGATCACGTCCTCGATCTGCTGCTTCACCTGATCGGGCTCAGCGGCAGGCAGGTCGACCTTGTTGAGGACGGGTACGATCTCGAGGTTGTTGTCGATGGCCTGATAGACGTTGGCGAGCGTCTGCGCTTCGACGCCTTGCGAGGCGTCGACGACAAGCAGCGCGCCCTCGCAGGCGGCGAGACACCGGCTGACCTCGTAGGCGAAGTCGACGTGGCCGGGCGTGTCCATCAGGTTGAGGATGTAGTCCTTGCCGTCCTTCGCCTTGTAGCGGAGGCGAACGGTCTGCGCCTTGATGGTGATGCCGCGCTCGCGCTCGATGTCCATCGAGTCGAGCACCTGCTCCTTCATCTCGCGGTCCTGCAGCCCGCCTGTCGTCTGGATCAGGCGGTCGGCCAGCGTCGATTTTCCATGGTCGATATGGGCGACGATGGAGAAGTTGCGGACGTTCGATATCGGAGTGGTTGTCATGCGCGCGGAGATAGCATTAGGGGTTTTCTCAGCAAAGGCTGAAAGGCCGATCGAAGCGTAAAAAGGGCGGAAATGACGGAGGGAACGGGCCGCCGGGCGGCGCTATTCCTCGTCGAACTTGTTCGCCACCAGTTCGGCGATGGCATCGACCGCGGCTTTTGCCTCGCGGCCCGTCGCGGTGACGGTGATCGAGGTGCCGATCCCCGCCGCGAGCATCATCAATCCCATGATCGATGTTCCGCCCACGCTCTCGCCGCTGCGCGTAACGGTGATCTCGGCGTCGAACTTCTCCGCCATCTGCACGAATTTTGCCGAGGCGCGCGCGTGCAGGCCCCGCTTGTTGGTGATGGGGATTTCCCGGACGACAGCTCCGGCCTGCGTTTGCTCGTCCGTCATGGTTATTTTCCAGCCAGCACACGGCTGGCGATGGTGACGTATTTGCGCCCGGCCTCCTGTGCGGCAGCGATCGCCTCGGGAAGAGACTTCTCCTCGCGCACCTTGGCGAGCTTGACGAGCATCGGCAGATTGATGCCGGCGAGGACTTCCACCTTCGGCCGGCTCATACAGGAAATCGCGAGATTGGACGGCGTGCCGCCGAACATATCGGTGAGGATCGCGACGCCCTGACCGCTGTCGGCACGCTTGACGGCCTCGATTATGTCGCTCCGACACAAATCGGCATCATCTTCCGCACCGATCGTGATCGTCTCGATTTGTTTTTGCGGACCCATGACGTGTTCGAGCGCCGCCTTGAACTCGTCGGCAAGACGCCCGTGGGTCACCAGAACCAGACCTATCATCAAAGACTCCTCGCGGGTGCGTTTGGTGCACCGCACGAAAGGGCCACATGTTGACCATCCCGCGCCCCGACGCAAGAGGGACCATGGCGGGCCTCCACCGAAACCGGCAGAGTCCTGCATCGGCCAAGCCGAAGGATATATTGGGATTTATATGGTTACCAAATCCCTTCCAGCAATCGAGGGGCGCTCCGTCGCACCCCTCGCACAGGCTCAGGAGGTGATGAGGAACCCAAGCACCAGCGGCAGCGCGGAATATCCGGCCTCGACCGGGATTCGGGCCAATTCCACCTCTGAAATCAACGTCTTGAGGCATTCTGGAGGGGGCAGTCGCTCGGCGTCGGGCGCGGCCAGATCGACCACCAGACCGATTTTGGCCTGCGCGGCATAATCACAGTGCCGGAGGCCGAGACCCCGGATTTCAATCAGACCGGCGAGCTCCGGAACCGCATGGGCAATCAGGGCACCGTCGCGAACCTCGAGCCGGACGCGGTCATCCGAAATAAGTTGTGTCGGCGGGATGGCGCCGGTCCGCCCTGCGAGGATCAGGTCGAGGACGAGGCGCGATTTCCCCGTCCCGGAGGCGCCGCGGATCAGGATGCCGCGATCACCGACACGAACGGCGGAGGCGTGCACGGTGGCTGGTGGGAGCGTCATGTTGCGGGCAGCCGCACCACGAAGCGCGCGCCGGCGATCCGCGAATTGCCCTCGGTGTCCGGCGGTGCGGCGCGATTCTCGGCCCAGATCTTTCCTCCATGCGCCTCGATGATCTGCTTCGAGATCGAGAGGCCAAGTCCGGAGTTCTGGCCGAAGCCCTGATGCGGACGGTCGGTGTAGAAGCGCTCGAAGATTTTTTCGAGCGCACCGGGACGGATGCCGGGGCCGTCATCGTCGATAACGACTTCCACCTGATCGCGGCGGCGGCGGCAGGTAACGCGAACCTTGCTGCCCGGATCGGAGAATGACTGGGCGTTGGCGAGAAGATTGGCGATCACCTGACCGAGACGGGAATCATGGCCCGGAACGGAGAAGCGGTCGGAAGCCAGACCCTCGAAGCGCGTCTCCACTTTCACGTCGGTGCCCTGCTGGGTTTCGTTCGCAACCGAAGTCAACGTATCGAGCAGATGGCGGATGTCGACCGGCTCGGCGTCTTGCCGCTGCAATTCGGCGTCGAGGCGGCTGGCATCGGAAATGTCGGAAATCAGCCGGTCGAGCCGGCGCACGTCGTGTTCGATTACGGCAAGCAGGCGGCCGCGACTGTCGTCGGTCTTGGCGAGCGGCAGCGTCTCGACCGCTGAGCGCATCGAGGTCAGCGGGTTCTTTAATTCATGCGCGACGTCGGCGGCAAAGCGCTCGATATCGTCGATACGATTGTAGAGCGCGCCGGTCATGTCGCGCAGCGCCTGTGACAGATGTCCAATCTCGTCGCTGCGTGCGGAGAAGTCGGGAATCTCGACGCGGCTCTTGATGCGCCGTCGCACGCGCTCGGCGCTGTCGGCAAGGCGGCGTACGGGGCCTGCAATGGTGCTCGCGAGCAGCAGTGACAGTGCGATCATCACCACGGCTGCGATGCCGAACACTTTCAGAATGGCGACGCGCTCGGCGGTGACCATCTCGTCGATGTCGTCACCTTGTGTTGAGAGCATCAGCGCGCCGCGCACTGCACGGAAGCGCTGCACCGGCACCGCGACCGAGACGATTACTTCGCCGCGGTCGTTGATCCGCACCTTGCTGGCGCTCTGCCCCTCGAGGGCTTCCTTCACTTCCTGGTAGCCGTTGCCGTTCTCGGGTCCGAGCTCGCGATAGAGCGGCAGGTCGCCGCGATTGAGCCAGGTGCGGACCGCGATCATGGTGCGCTCCCACAGGCCGGGCTTGCTGTGGGCGGGCGCAGGAAGTTCAAACCGCATCACATCGCCGCGTCCATAGAGGCTGCGACTGTCGAGCAGCAGCACCCCGTCGCGATCGTAGATGCGGGCGCGCGTTTTGGTCGGCGAGATCAGCCGCCGCAGCACCGGTGCGACACGCTCGGGATTGATCGGAAAATCGAGGCCCGACAGGATCTCGTCATTCGGCCCATAACTTTCGCCGGTCTTCAGATCGCTGAGGCGATCCGGATCGACCGTGATGGTGTTGGTCTCGACGGTGGCGGAGGCCGCGATTGCGCCGGAGATAATTTCGGCCTGCACCAGAAGGCTCTGCGCGCGCGCATCGATCAGGCCGGCGCGGAACTGCGACAGATAGAGAATGCCGATCACGAGCACGATCAACCCGACGAGATTGAGCGAGACGATGCGGCGGGTCAGGCTGGAGAACGTCAGCGCGAGAAAGTAGCGGCTCGCGCGCTGGAAGATGTTGAGCGGTTGCGCCCTCGTTTCGGTGACGATGTCGTCGCTGATGGACTCGTCGACCGTCAGGTGGTCGGCCGGGATGGCCCCATCCGTGGTTCTCGATTGATCTGATGGCGTGCGATCGAGCAACCGTAAACCCATTCACTTGCGACGACGGCGAGCGCAGTCATCCGGCCCGCCGCCCATCAGGACAATCAGCAGGGAAAGCCGCTCAGGCGGCTTCCTTGAAGCGATAGCCGACGCCGTAAAGCGTTTCGATCATCTCAAAGTCGTCGTCAACGACCTTGAACTTCTTGCGCAGGCGCTTGATGTGGCTGTCGATGGTACGGTCATCGACATAGACCTGATCGTCATAGGCCGCATCCATCAGGGCATTGCGGCTTTTCACGACACCCGGGCGTTGCGCGAGCGCCTGCAGGATCAGGAATTCAGTGACGGTGAGCGTCACCGGCTCGTTCTTCCAGGTGCAGGTGTGGCGCTCGGGGTCCATGCGGAGCGCGCCGCGCTCGAGCGCCTTGGTGTCCAATTCCTTCTGCTGGGTCGAAGGGTCCTTCGGCACCGCGCGCCGCAGCACGGCCTTCACCCGCTCGACGAGGAGACGTTGGGAGAACGGTTTGCGGATGAAGTCGTCGGCGCCCATCTTGAGGCCGAACAACTCGTCGATCTCCTCGTCCTTGGAGGTGAGGAAGATCACCGGCAGATCCGATTTCTGCCGCAGTCGCCGCAGCGTCTCCATGCCGTCCATCCGCGGCATCTTGATATCGAGGATCGCCATGTCTGGAGGGCTTGTCTTGAAGCCATCCAGAGCGGACGCTCCGTCGGTATAGGTCATGATGCGGTAGCCTTCGGCTTCCAGCGCGATCGAGACCGAGGTGAGAATGTTGCGATCGTCGTCAACGAGGGCGATTGTTGGCATGGGTCTGGTTTCCGAGCGTCTGAGGGCGGGTTTTCAACCCTTGATGCCGCACAAATAAGGCAAGCAGGATCAACCACGAGCAATTCAAGCTGGGCTGAAATGTGACCGGGTTCCCCGGCACCCGGTCAAATCAACCTGATTTTGCTCATATAATGCGCCAAACCACGAAAAGAACCAGCTTTTGCTGAGAAAAAGTCCTTTAAATTCAAGAAAGATTCTGCCCCGTGAAACCTCAGCCCCAGACCGATTCCGCCACCATGGTCCGTTCGCTGCTTCGCGGGAGCCGCCAAGGGGCGCTGGCGACCCTGATGACGGAGAGCGGGGCGCCCTATTGCTCGCTCGTCAATGTTGCTCCCGACGCGGATGGCGCGCCGCTCCTCCTGATCTCGCGGCTGGCGCTGCATACCCAGAACGCTTTGGCCGACCCGCGGGTTTCACTGATGCTGGACGAGCGCCGGGCGGGCGATCCGCTTGAAGGCGCACGCATTATGCTGGCAGGCGAGGCACGGCCCGCCGCCCCGGAGGCGCTGCCCCGTATCCGCAGGCGATATTTTGCCTTCCACCCTTCGGCGCGGGATTTTGCGGATTTTCCCGATTTCTCGTTCTTCCGGATCGACCCCTCCGGTGTGCATCTTGTCGCGGGCTTCGGGCGGATCGTGGATCTCGTGCCGGCGCGTTTTCTCACCGAGGTCTCAGATGCAGCCGATCTCGTGGCAGCGGAGGAGGAGATCGTGGCGCATCTCAATACTGATCATCCCGAGACGTTGAGCCTGTTTGCGACGCAGCTTCTCGATACACCTGCCGCGGACTGGCGATGTATCGCATGCGACCCTGACGGTCTCGACCTTGCCGCAGAGGATCGGTATCTGCGATTGACGTTCCCGAGACGGGTCGCCAGCCCGGGCGCCTTGCGCACCGTGTTGAAAGACCTTGCGGACAAGGCGCGCAGCGGAGCACGATGAGCGAAGGGAGTTTGCAACTTCCTGCGCACGACTAAAGGCGGAAAAGGAGCTTCGTCGTCAGTCTGTCACCCAACGGATAAAGTCGCGACCTCAAATCAACGACCGCGCAAAATGCGCGGCAGGCAGGGAGAGCGTTCGTGGATCAGAGTGGTGTCCGTAACGATGCTTTTGGCGTCGACAAATTCGGCCTCAAGAATCTCAAGGCCGTGCATTGGAACCTTGGTACGGCTGCTCTTTACGAATATGCGCTTCGCAATGGCGAGGCGGAGCTAACGCGGGAAGGTGCGCTGTGCGCCGAGACCGGTGAGTTCACGGGTCGCAGCCCGAAAGACAAATACACCGTCCGCGACGCGCTCACCGACAAGACGATGTCGTGGAGCACCAACCAATCGATCACGCCCGAGCAGTTCGCGGTGCTGCATGCGGACTTCATCAAGCATGCCGAGGGCATGACGCTTTACGCGCAGGACCTTTGCGGCGGCGCCGATCCGAAATTCCAGATCAAGACCCGCGTCTACACCGAGCTCGCCTGGCACTCGCTGTTCATCCGCACGATGCTGCGCAGGCCGGAGACGGCAGCGCTCGCGGACTTCGTGCCCGAGCTCACCATCATCGATCTGCCGAGCTTCCGTGCCGATCCCGCGCGCCACGGCGTGCGCTCGCCGACAGTGGTTGCGATCGACTTCACCCGCAAGATCGTGCTGATCGGCGGCACGCATTACGCGGGCGAGATGAAGAAGTCGGTGTTCACCACGCTCAACTTCTATCTGCCCGAGCAGGGCGTGCTGCCGATGCACTGTTCGGCAAATGTCGGAGCGAAGGGTGATGCCGCGGTGTTCTTCGGCCTCTCCGGCACCGGTAAGACCACGCTGTCCGCCGATCCGCAGCGCACGCTGCTCGGCGACGATGAGCATGGTTGGGGCCCGGACGGCGTCTTCAATTTCGAGGGTGGCTGCTACGCCAAAACCATCCGCCTGTCGCGCGAGGCGGAGCCCGCGATCTACGATGCGAGCCTGCGCTTCGGGGCGGTGCTGGAAAATGTCGTGGTCGATTCGCAGACACGTGCGGTGGATTTCGACGACGGCTCCAAGACCGAGAACACCCGTTCGGCCTATCCTCTCGATGCGATCCCGAATGCGTCGCCAACCGGCTGTGCCGGGCAACCGAAGAATATTGTGATGCTTGCCGCCGATGCTTTCGGCGTGCTGCCGCCGATCGCGAAGCTCACGCCGTCGCAGGCGATGTATCACTTCCTCTCGGGCTACACCGCCAAGGTCGCGGGCACAGAGCGGGGTCTCGGCTCCGAGCCGCAGCCGGAATTCTCCGCCTGCTTCGGCGCACCGTTCCTGCCGCGCGATCCGACCGTCTATGGCGAGATGCTGCGCAAGCTGATCGCCAAGCATAACGTCGACTGCTGGCTGGTGAACACCGGCTGGACTGGCGGCAAGTTCGGCATAGGCAACCGGATGCCGATCAAGGTGACGCGCGCGCTTCTCACCGCCGCGCTCGACGGTTCGCTGCGTAACGTGACGTTCCGCACCGATCCTTATTTCGGCTTTGCGGTGCCGACCGCGCTGCCGGGCGTGCCATCCGATATTCTCGACCCTATCAACACATGGGCCGATAAGGCGGACTTCAAGAAAACCGCGCAGGCGCTGGTCAGCATGTTCCGGCAGAACTTCACCAAGTTCGAGAAGCTCGTCGACGCCGATGTGCTGGCGGCCGCGCCGGACGCTCGGCAGGCGGCCGAATAAACGGCGCTCGGCCGAAACGGGCCTCTTTGGTTGCTTCTGCCCGCCCGGATTGCCCGGGCGGGCAGAAGGGTTATAAAGAACAAAAGTAGAACATTATTAAGAGTTGCTGTAGCATTGTGATTCGCTGTTGCCCCAAGGGATGGCCAAGGGGCTCCTGTTACTGCTTGAGGTCTCATGTCCAACGCTGCGTTGAACGCTCTCGCTTTGACCCGGATCGCCGATTTCGCGCGGACGCTGACGCGCCTGCATGTGGCGGCCCGCGATCAGATGATCGACGACGACCAGATCGATCGCGCCTTCAATGCGGTGTGCATGTCGGTGTGGGGCTACACCATCGACGACATTTCCGACGACATGCTCGCGCCGGAGGATCATGAGTTCCTCGATACGCTCGACGAATATCGCGCCCGCCTGTTCGCGGCGGAGCAAGGTTATGACCTGTTGGGGGACGAGGGCGTTCTCACCGACTGGTGGGGGTTCTGCTGGATGATCCTCGCCGAGAAGCGTGGGCTGCTCACGCCGGAGAACCGTGCGGCCGCGCGGCTGGAATGGGAGGAACGCTTTCGCGCCGTGCCGAATGTGATCGGCGTCATCGTCAGCCGCTGATAAGACGCGTCGTCAGTTCAGCGAGGCGCGGGTCGCCGGCATCGCAATCTTAGGTGCCGAGCTCCGTGCCGCTGTGTGGGCCGCTGGCAGCGTGCCGGTAATCTCGACATTCGAATTCGGCCGAACCTCGCCGATATCGGCGCTGACGGGCGCCACCTTCATCTCACCAAGGCGGGCACGCAATTCGGGGGTGAGGCCCGGATAGGTCGCGACCGGTGCGAATTCCGCCGTTTGTCCGTTGATCGGCGACACGCCGGTATAGGCGACGAGGCCGTCGGTGGTCGCAACGATGTCGCCGGGCCGCAGCGTGGTGTCGAGTGCGAGGTCGACCGGCGCAAGGCCTCCGGGGCTGCGGCCATTGCAGGTGCAGTCGGCCTTCAGCGTCTTGCGATAGGCAAAGGCGTTCTGCAGTTCGCTGTAGCGCTCGCCGTTCGCGCCGAGCGCGGTTTCGATATTGCTGCCGAAATAGATTTTCGTGGTGCTGGCCGGACAGAACGACTGGCACATCTGTGCGGGCGGCATGCTGGTGCGCGCGGGCAGCGGAAAATATTTTCCGTCACAGGTGCGCACGCAGTAGGAGGCGGAGCGCCCGCTGCTGACGGGTGTGACGGTTGCAGGCGGCGGATCGATTGGATTGCCGAAGAAGTCGGTCTGCGGGGCTTGCCGTGTGGGCTCGGCCGCGCGCTGGTCGGGGCTGCTGCCGAACAGGAAATCGAGAAAGCCTGCGGAGGCGGATTGCGGCGCGAGCGCCAGCACGACGGCGAACAGCACGGCGTAGCCGGGCTTCGATGCGGGACGCAAACGCAACGGTCACTCCACCAACACGACAAAAAATGTGCCGGCGGCGCGTGGCTTCCGGCGTCAAAACAATAACGCGGGATGGTAAACGCGAGGTTAGGGCACGGCTTGCGGCCTTGGCTGAGCGCGAAACCCGCGCTCAGCGCCTTAGAAGAAAAGCCACGTGACGAGCACGAAGGTCGGCAGCAGTACGAGCGAGGACCAGATCATGTAGCCGAAGAAGCTCGGCATCTTCACGCCCTGCTCGCGGGCGATGGCATAGACCATGAAGTTCGGCGCGTTGCCGATATAGGTATTGGCGCCCATGTAGACCGCGCCGGAGGAGATCGCCGCGAGCACCGCCGCCTGCGTCGTCATCAGCACTTGCGGGTCGCCGCCCGCGAGCTGGAAGAACACGAGATAGGTCGGCGCGTTGTCGAGGAACGAAGACAGTGCGCCCGTCAGCCAGAAATAGGCCGCGGGGTTGGCGCTGCCGTCGGCGCGGCTCACCAGCGCGAGCAGGTTCGCGAACGCGCCGTTGCTGCCCGCCTGCAGCATCGCCATCACCGGAATGATGCAGATGAAGATGCCGGCGAACAGGATCGCGACCTCGCGGATCGGCCCCCACGAAAAGCCGTTGGCATCGCGGTCGGCCTTGCGGGTGAGGCGGATGGAAGCAATCGCGACCAGCACGAAGATTGCGTCGCGCAATAAATCCTGCAGTTCGAGCTCGGCGCCGGCGACGTTGAAAGCAATGCCTGGCTTCCATTTTGCGCTCATCAGGATCGCGGCGATGATGACGGCGAGAAGGAGCAGATTGATCTTGCCGTGCAGCTTGAGCGGTGAATCGGGTGTCGGGTCTTTCTTCCGTGCGCGGCCTTCGCGGCGGTGAAAATAGATGTCGAGCACGCAGAAGACCGCCAGCACGATGCCGCCGGTGGTCAGGGTTTCGAGCCACAGATGCTGCGTGGTCCAGAAGAAGTCGACGCCCTTGAGGAAGCCCAGGAACAGCGGCGGGTCGCCGAGCGGTGACAACGCGCCGCCGATATTGGCGACGAGGAAGATGAAGAACACGACGACATGCGCATTGTATTGCCGCTCGTCGTTGGCGCGGATCAGCGGCCGGATCAGGATCATCGCCGCGCCCGTGGTGCCGACGATGCTCGCAAGCACCGCACCGATGCCGAGCAGCGCGGTGTTGCTCAGCGGGCTGTCGTGCAGATTGCCTTCGAGATAGATGCCGCCTGCAACCGTGAATAGCGCGAGCAGCAGGAGGATGAACGGCATGTATTCGAGAAATGCCGTATGCGCGAGTGCGCTCGTCACGGTCGGCGCATCGACCGCGAGAAACAGCGGAATGACGATCAGCGCCGACCAGAAGAGGGTGAACTTGCCGAGATGGTGCTCCCAGACATGCGGGTAGAACACCGGGCCGGTGGCGATGCAGAGCAGGATGCCGATGAATGGCAGGGCCCAGAGAACGGACAACTGAGCACCATCAAGGCCCGAAGCGAAGGCGGGAGATGGCAGGCAGATGGCGAGAAGGGTGAGGATCAGGCGGCGGGATATCGTCATTTGCGGGCAGTGTGACCTCGCCGGCCGATTTTTCAAGATTTCAAAAGTCTAGGACTTCAGAAATTCTGTCGCAGTGTAGAGCGAGCGAAATGGCAAGCCTGCGGCCTTGAAGGTCTCGTTTGCCCCTTCCTCGCGGTCGACGATGGTGAAAACGAGTGCAACCTCGCCGCCGGCGTCGCGGACGGCATCCACCGCCTTGACAGCCGACCCGCCGGTGGTGGTGACGTCCTCGAGGATGGCGACGCGCTTGCCTTTCAGGCTTTGGGTCTTGGCAAGGCCTTCCAAGCCGAGCTTTGCGCCATGCTCCTTCGGCGCCTTCCGCACGAAGATTGCCGACATCGGCTGCTGCTTCTGCCATGACAGTTGTGCGATTGCGCCGGCGATCGGCACCGCGCCCATCTCAAGGCCGCCAACGAAATCGATCTTCTCGCTCCGGAGCGCCTCGAAGAACAGTTCGGCGAGTAGCGCCGCGCCCTCGGGGTCGAGCATGGTCGGCTTCATGTTGAAGTAGAAATCGCTCTTGCGCCCGGAGACGAGCGTAATCTCGCCGCGTCCGAACGAACGGTCGCGAATGATGTCTTTAAGGCGGGCGCGGGCAGCGGCTGTGGACACGGGCAGGCTCGGAAATCTGATGGGATGAGGACCGCAATTTAGCGGCGATCGGGAGGGTGCACCACTATTGCGCGTGCCCATCAACAGTTCAATGCGGAATTGTCGGCGGGCGGTGAAGGCGCGGTCAAGGCAAACGCGGCGAGCGGGCTTGAGAGAAGCGCGCTCATCCGGGTCAGGCCGTCGGCATGGCTTAATGTGCCTCGTCCCAATTGTCGGCGGCGCGGGCATCGACGCGTAACGGCACCGACAGCGCCGTCGCCGGGAAGGGGGCCTGCTCCATCACCTCGCGGATGACGGGGAGCGTTTTGTCCACTTCGCTGTCCGGGACCTCGAACACCAACTCGTCATGCACCTGCAGCAGCATGCGCGCGGCGAGCTTCTTTTGCGTCAGCGCATCCTCCATCCGGATCATCGCGCGGCGGATGATATCGGCGGCGGTGCCTTGCAGTCGCGCGTTGATCGCAGCCCGTTCGTTGAAGGCACGCAGCGACGGGTTCGAGGCCTTGATGTCGGGGTAATGGCACTTGCGGCCGAACAGCGTGGTGACATAGCCGTGCTCACGGCAGAAATCACGCGTCGCGTCCATGTAGGCACGGATGCCCGGGAAGCGCTCGAAATATTTCTTGATGTAGGCGCCGGCTTCCTCGCGCGGAATGCCAAGCTGATTGGCGAGCCCGAACGCCGAGATGCCGTAGATAATGCCGAAATTGATCGCCTTGGCGCGGCGGCGCACCTCGCCCGGCATGTCCTTGATCGGCACGCCGAACATCTCCGACGCCGTCATCGCGTGAATGTCGAGGCCGTCTTTGAACGCCTGCTTCAGCACCGGAATGTCGGCGATCTCGGCGAGAAGCCGCAATTCGATCTGCGAATAGTCGGCCGAGACGAGCTTGTGCCCCTTCGCTGCGATGAAGGCGCGGCGGATCTTGCGGCCGTCCTCGGTGCGAACCGGAATGTTCTGCAGGTTCGGTTCGTTCGACGACAGACGCCCCGTGGTGGTCGCGGCAAGCGCGTAGGTGGTGTGGACACGTTGCGTCTGCGGCAGAAGGTGGGTCGGCAGCGCATCTGTGTATGTCGATTTCAGTTTCGACACCTGCCGCCAGTCGAGGATCTTGCGCGGGAAGTCGTGGCCGGCCTCGGCGAGATCTTCGAGAATCGAAGCCGTGGTCGACCATGCGCCGGTCTTGGTTTTCTGGCCGCCGGGCAGGCCCATCTTGCCGAACATCACGTCGCCAAGTTGCTTCGGGCTGCCGGGATTGATGTCCTCGCCGGCAATCTCGCGGATTTCCGCTTCGAGCCGCGCGGCGGATTGGGCAAATTCACCGGAGAGACGTGCGAGCACCTGGCGGTCGATCATGATGCCGCGCCGTTCCATCCGGGCGAGCACGTCGATCAGCGGCCGCTCCAGCGACTCGTAGACGTTATTCATGCGCTCGGAGATCAGCCGCGCCTTGAACACGAGCCACAGTCGCATGATGACATCGGCGGACTCTGCGCCGTATTCGGCGGCCCGTGGGATCTCCACCTGATCGAGAGAGATACGGTTGCGCCCACTGCCGACAATGTCAGCATGAGCGATCATCTCGTGCCCGAGCCATTGCTCGGCCAGCGCCTCGATGTCATGCGAGCTGCGCCCGGCATCGAGCGCGTAAGACATCAGTTGCACGTCATCGACGGTGCGCAGCGTGATGTTGTGCTGCGCGAGCAGCACGGCCGCGAACTTGATGTCGAAGCCGGTTTTCAGCACGGCTTCGGATTCGAGAAGTGCCGTCAGGGTTTCGAGCACCTTCGCGGCTTCGATCTGTCCATCCGCGAGCCCGCTTGCGAACAGATCGTCGCCGCCGCCGGCCTTCTTGTGGCCGAGTGGGATGTAGGCAGCCTCATTCGGCGAGAGCGCAAGCGCGATGCCGCAGATGTCCGCCTGCATCGGATCGAACGACGTCGCCTTGATAGCGATCGCGACATGGCCGAGGTCATGCGCGCGCGTCACCCAGGCCGCGAGTTCGTCCGCGGTGCGGATGGTGGCGTATTTGGTGCGATCGACCTTCGCTGCGGCAACGTCCTTGGCGCGCGAGGCCGCCAGTGCCTGCGGTGAAAATACCGGCGCTGCCGCGAGCGTTGTAACTGGCGCGGTGGAGACTGTCCCCCTGGCTCTGGTGTCGGGCTCGCCGCCGAGTGGCAGCGTCTGTGGCGAAGCTTCGCTCGGCCCGCCTGCGAAAGCGCTTTTCAGCCGCTCGTCGGGCATGACGCTCGACGCATCGATCTCGGCATAATCAGCGACGCGGCGCGTCAGCGTCGAGAATTCCATCGCCTTGAGGAAGGAGATCAGCTTGCGATAGTCCGGTTCGTGAATGGCAAGCTCGTCGAGCGGCACGTCGAGCTTCACCTTGTCGTCGAGCAGCACGAGCTGGCGCGAAATCCGCGCCTTCTCGGCGTTCGCGATCAGTGCCTCGCGCCGCTTCGGCTGCTTGATCTCCGTAGCGCGCGACAGCAACGTTTCGAGGTCGCCGTATTCGGTGATGAGTTGCGCGGCCGTCTTGACGCCGATGCCCGGCACGCCCGGCACGTTATCGACGGAGTCGCCCGCGAGCGCCTGCACCTCGACGACCTTGTCCGGCGGCACACCGAATTTCTCGATCACTTCGGGGACACCGAGGCGGCGGTCCTTCATGGTGTCGTACATGGTGACGCAGTCGGTCACGAGTTGCATCAGGTCTTTGTCGGAAGAAACGATGGTGGCGCTCGCGCCGCGCGCGCAGGCTTCCCGCACATAGGTCGCAATCAGGTCGTCGGCCTCGAAGCCTCCCTGTTCGAGGCAGGGCAAATCGAAGGCATGCACCGCTTCGCGGATCAGCGCGAACTGCGGAATGAGGTCGTCCGGCGCAGGCGGGCGGTGTGCTTTGTAGTCGGAATAGATCGTGTTGCGGAACGTAACTTCGGACTTGTCGAAGACGATGGCGAGATGGGTTGGCCGATCCTCCGGCGGCATATCGCGCATCAGCTTCCACAGCATGTTGCAGAAGCCGAGCACGGCGTTGATCTGCAAGCCGTCGGACTTGCGGTTCAGCGGCGGCAGCGCGTGGTAGGCACGGAAGATGTAGCCCGAGCCATCGACCAGAAAGACATGGTCACCCTTGCCGGGTGGCTTGACCCCGGCGGGTTTTGCGGAAGTTTTGGCGGAGGAAACTGGCTTTTTCGACATGGCCGCAACTTAAGGAGTCCGGCTCGCGTTTGACACCCCTTGGAATGGAGCACTGCACACCAGAATTCGTCATGGCGGGGCATAGCCCGTCGAAGACGGGCGTAAACGCCCTGATGACCCGGCCATCCACGACCTTCTTCTCGAATTCCGGGAGACGTGGATGCCCGGAACAAGTCCGGATATGACGGGAGCGCAGAGATTGGCTATTCCGCCGGCTGCAGGGCAGGGCGCGGCTTCTGCGGTGCGATCCAGAGCGCGCCCGGCCGCTCGAACAGGAAGTTGAGGCGGGTGTCGCGCACGACCCACCAGATCACAAGCGAACCGACGACGCCGGCGGTGGTGACGATCAGCGAGATGAGGCCGACGTCGGCAATGAGATTGGTTTTCAGGAGAAGCGTGCGCGTCGCCGCCATCGGCAGGAAGAAGGCGAGATAGATCACGATTGAATGTTCACCGCAGTAGCGGATTGCATCGGCCAGACTCGCGCGTGCCAGCAGCGTCGCCGCGGCGATGACGGCGCAGGCACCGGCAATGCCGAGCGCTAGTGAGACGAGCGGCCATTCGCTCGCGCCGATATGAACGAGGGTGGCGTTGATGACGGCCCACATAGCAAGCCCGGCCAATGCCACGCCGGGGCGGCGGCGGACGGACTCCGCGAGCGTGAAGATGTGCTGCGAGAACAAGTAGCCGGAATAGAAATAGACGAAACGTGCGGCGAACTCGTCGATCACCGTCCAGCCGGTTTGCAAGTGGGAGGCCTCAAGCATCGCCGCGGCGATCCAGACCGCCCAGCCGGGCAGGCGCAGCGTCAACTTGGTGACGACGAAGAACACCGGCAGAAGGTAGATGAACCACAACGTACCGAACGGCTCGATGAAGGATTCGAGGTACATCACGCCGACATGCATCCAGCCGCCGGTGGATGCGAAATGCGGTGCCTTGAATGCGAACTGGATCGCGGTCCAGAGGATATAGAAATAGAAAAAGTGCACGACCTTGCGGTCGAGGTAGGTGCGCCAGTTACGGTTAATGACGAGCGGCAGGAACAGGCCCGAGATCAGGAAGAAGTCGGGCATGCGGAACGGCTTCGCGAACGCGACGATGAGGTGCATGAAGCCCTCGTCGCCAGCTGCGGCCTCGACGCCAAGGGTCGAGTGCATCATCACCACCATGATGATGCAGATGCCCTTGGCATAGTCGACCCAGTCGACGCGTGCGCCCGGTGTCGCTTGTGTCCCGTTCTTGCTCACTGTCGTGCCAAATCTGCTCGGTTCGCGCTACATTCGAGGGCGCAGGTTTCAGTCGGGTTTATTCATTCAAATGTCATGCCGCTGTGGCCGTTAATGTGGCAGCAACGTGTTCCCTCGGCGTTGCAAAACCGCTAAGACGCGCGAGGCTTTGCGCAACGGCGCGTTAACCATGAGGCAGATCGGGCAATGCGGATCACGATGATCGGGACTGGCTATGTCGGGCTCGTCTCCGGCGCCTGCCTGGCCGACTTCGGCCACCGCGTCACCTGCGTCGATACCGATGCCGGGAAGATCGCGGCACTCCATCGCGGCGAGATGCCGATCTACGAGCCGGGCCTCGAGCAGCTTGTCGAGACCTCCGTGAAGGCCGGCCGGCTCGATTTCCAGACCGACCTGTCGGGGCCGGTGGCGGAAGCCGATGCGGTGTTCATCGCGGTCGGCACGCCGTCGCGGCGCGGCGATGGGCATGCCGATCTCAGTTACGTCTACGCGGCCGCGCGCGAGATTGCCGCGGCACTCAAGGGCTTCACCGTGGTGGTGACGAAGTCGACCGTTCCTGTGGGGACAGGGGACGAGGTCGAGCGCATCATCCGCGAGGTCAATCCGTCCGCCGATGTCGCGGTGGCTTCCAATCCGGAGTTCCTGCGTGAGGGTGCGGCGATCCGGGACTTCAAGCATCCCGATCGCATCGTGGTCGGCACCTCGGAGGAGCGCGCCCGCAAGGTGATGGGTGAGGTCTATCGCCCGCTCTATCTCAATCAGGCACCGATCCTCTATACCGAGCGGCGCACGGCCGAACTCATCAAGTACGCAGCGAACGCGTTTCTCGCGACCAAGATCACCTTTATCAACGAGATTGCGGACCTTGCGGAGAAGGTTGGCGCCGATGTCCAGGAAGTGGCGCGCGGCATCGGCCTCGACAATCGTATCGGCCCGAAATTTCTCAACGCGGGGCCGGGCTTCGGCGGTTCCTGCTTTCCCAAGGACACCCGCGCGCTGGTGAAGACTGCACTCGATCACGACGTGCCGCTGCGTATCGTCGAGGCGGTGCTCGCGGTGAACGACAATCGCAAGCGCGCGATGGCGCGCAAGGTCGCGGCCGCCGCCGGCGGCAATCTGCGTGGCAAGACGGTTGCGGTACTCGGCCTCACCTTCAAGCCCGAGACCGACGACATGCGCGAGGCACCGTCGATCCCGCTGGTGACGGGTCTTCTCGATCTCGGTGCGCGGGTGCGGGCCTATGATCCAGCCGGCATGGAGCCTGCGAAGCACGATTTGCCGAACATCGGCTATGCGACCGATCCCTATGACTGCGCGCACGGCGCTGACGTTCTGGTGATCGTCACCGAATGGGTGCAGTTCCGCGCGCTCGATCTCGCCCGTCTCAAGAACGAGATGGCGCATCCGGTGATCGTCGATCTGCGTAACATCTATCGTCGCGACGAGATGGCCGCGCTTGGCTTTACCTACGAGAGCATTGGGCGGGGCGCGTAAGCGGGCTGTAGTCCCATATACGGCGCTTGTTTGAGGTCGGGTCTTTTCTTCCCTCTCCCCTTGTGGGAGAGGGTGGCAAGATCGAGTGAAACGAGATCGCGCCGGGTGAGGGGTATATGTCTCACCCCTCACCCGGTTTCTCGCTGCGCTCGAAACCACCCTCTCCCACAAGGGGAGAGGGTGAGACGAGAGCGCCAGTGACGACAACCTTCACCACCCCCCTTCCCATCGATGCGGTTCTGGACGAACTCGCGCAGACGCTGGCGAGCGACAACGCCGCCGTGCTGGTCGCCTCGCCCGGTGCGGGCAAGACCACCCGAGTGCCGCTGGCGCTGCGTGATGCGCCGTGGGTGAAGGGTGGAAAGATTATCGTGCTGGAGCCGCGCCGCATCGCCGCGCGTGCCGCGGCTGAGCGGATGGCGCAGACGCTTGGCGAAAAGGTCGGCGAGCGTGTCGGCTATCGTGTGCGGTTCGGCTCGAAGATCTCGCGCAAGACCCAGATCGAGGTGGTGACAGAGGGCATCTTCACCCGTCAGATCCTCGACGATCCTGAACTCACCGGCGTCGCTGCCGTGCTGTTCGACGAATTCCACGAGCGGTCGCTCGATGCCGATCTCGGCCTTGCGCTGGCGCGCGACGCGCAAACCGGCCTGCGCGAGGATTTGCGCATTCTGGTGATGTCGGCGACGCTCGACGGCGCGCGGGTTGCCAAACTGCTCGGTAATGCGCCGGTGATTGAAAGCGAGGGCCGCGCTTATCCGGTGGAGACACGCTATCTCGGCCGCAAGGCGGATGCGCCGATCGAGCGGCAGATGGCGGATGCGATCGCCTCAGCATTACGAAGCGAGAATGGATCGGTGCTGGCGTTTCTGCCGGGCGCTTCTGAGATTCGCCGCACGCAGACATTTCTCGCCGAGCGCATCAGCGATCCTGCCATCGAGATCGTGCCGCTGTTTGGCGCGCTCGACGCAGCCGTGCAGGATCGCGCCATCGCGCCTGCGCCGAAGGGCACGCGCAAAGTGGTGCTTGCAACATCGATTGCGGAAACTTCGCTTACGATTGAGGGCGTGCGAATCGTGGTCGATTGCGGGCTCGCGCGGGTGCCGCGCTATGAGCCCGATATCGGCTTGACACGGCTTGAGACTGTACGCGCCTCGCGCGCGGCGGTCGATCAGCGCCGTGGCCGCGCCGGTCGCACCGAGCCCGGCGTTTGCTATCGGCTGTGGGACGAGCCGCAGACAGCGTCGTTCGAGGCGTTCACGCGGCCAGAGATTTTGTCCGCCGATCTGTCCTCGCTGGTGCTCGACCTCGCGCATTGGGGTGTGGCTGACCCGGCGACGCTTGCGTTTCTCGACCCGCCGCCGGCGGTCGCGTTGAAAGAAGCGACTGCGTTGCTGCGCGAACTCGGTGCGCTCGATGCCGCGGGCCGGATTACACCAGAGGGCAAGCGCTTGCGCGCGCTGGCGCTGCCGCCGCGGTTGGCACGGATGATCGTCGATGCTGCGGGGCAGGGCGCAGGTGAGGCGGCGGCGCGCATCGCTGCGGTCCTCACTGAGCGCGGGCTCGGTGGCGACAGCGTCGATCTCGATGCGCGGCTTGAGAATTTCGCGCGCGACCGCTCACCGCGTGCGCAGGGTGCTAGGCAGTTGGCGCAGCGCTGGGTGACGCAAGTGAAAGAAAGCCCCTCACCCGCCGAACCTCCTGCTGCGCAGGACGCTCGCCACCCTCTCCCCGCTGGGCGGGGAGAGGGTCGAGAGGCGCTATCGACAGGCGAGATTCTCGCGCTGGCGTTTCCGGATCGCGTGGCGCGTCATCGCGGCAAGGGCAGTTTCACACTGGCGAACGGCCGCGGCGCGCAGGTCGATCCGGCTTCGCGGCTGGCGCGCGAGCCATACCTAGCGGTCGCGGAGTTGACCGGCACGGCCGCCAACGGCCGCATTCTGCTCGCTGCGCCGATCACGCAAGGCGAGATCGAGCGGATTTTTGCCGCGCAGATCGAGACGGCGGATGAGGTCTCGTTCGACAGATCCGCGATGGCGCTGCGGGCGCGGCGGCGCAAGCGGTTGCATGCCATCACGCTGTCGGAGCAGAATCTGCCGGTGACACCGTCGGCCGACACGGCGACGGTTTTCGCCGACGCGCTCGCGGCAAGCGGGTTCGACCGTCTGCCGTGGTCGAAGGCGCTGAAGCAGTGGCGCGACCGTGTCATGTTTCTGCGCGCAACCGCGCCCGACGAGTGGCCCGATCTGTCCGATGCCGCGCTTGCGGCAAATCGCTCGGAATGGCTGGAGCCGATGCTGACCGACAAGACCGCGCTGTCCGATATCTCGGCTGGCGACCTGTCGGATGCGGTGATGGCGCTGCTGCCTTGGGACAAGCGTGCGCGACTCGAGCGCGAGGCACCCACCCATTTTACCGCGCCGACCGGCACGGCGCTGCCGATCGACTACGAGGCGGAGGAGGGGCCGAAGATTTCCGTGCGCCTGCAGGAATTGTTCGGGCTCAACGTGCACCCCGCGATTGCGCAGGGACGCTTGCCGCTCGTCGTCGAACTGTTGTCGCCCGCGCATCGCCCCGTGCAGGTGACGTGCGATCTGCCGGGCTTCTGGCGCGGCTCTTACGCCGGGGTGCGCGCGGACCTGCGCGGCCGCTACCCGCGCCACCCCTGGCCGGACGATCCGGCGGCGGCCGCTCCGACGCGCCGGGCGAAGCCACGGGGAACCTGACTCCCTCGCACCGCAACCGGGGAGAGGTTCCATCCGCCATTAAGACTTTGCTTACCCTATTCGCCGAAACAGGACGGGAGGCCCCGCGGGACGGGGCCTTCGTTAACCCCTCGCGAGGGGGAGTGAACCGGTCCGAATCGGCCACAGGCGGGTTCGGGCGGGCCATAGTTTGAGAAAGCAGGCGCCGGCGAATGCGTACCGTCCTGATCGTCGCGGTTATCATGGCCGCTTCCGGCAGTTATCTGGCGAAGGTCGCCGAGCGGCTCGACCTGCCGTTGCCGGCCAAGACCGAAAGCGCGTCGAAAGACATGAACGCCTTTGCGATGGCGGAGGTAGAGCCCGGCGTGCGCAAGGTGGCGCTGCGCTCCGACAGAAGCGGGCATTTCCGTGCCGAGGCGCGCGTTGATGGCCGCGACCTCGATTTTCTGGTCGATACCGGCGCGACGGTGATCGCGCTGACGCAGAAGGATGCGGAGCGGATCGGCATCCGGCCATTCCTCAATGAGTACACCACCAGCGTGAATACGGCGAATGGCCCGGCGAAAGCTGCGCGCGCCCGCATCAGCCGTATCGATATCGGCGGCGTCGTGGTGCGCGATGTCGATGCGCTGGTGATGCCGGAAGGCGCGCTGAAACAGAACCTGCTCGGCATGACGTACCTGTCGAAGCTCAAGCGTTTTGAATACAGCCGCGGCCAGTTGGTGCTGGAGCAGTAAGGCCACAAGGCCGTCATTGCCGGGCTCGACCCGGCAATCCATCGAATAAATTTTTTTATGATGGATGCGCGGGTCATAGGCGAGCGGAAGCGACGCCGTTCTTCGAACGGCTATGCCCGCGCATGACACTTCATCAGGTTTCACACTCGCCGAAACACCACACTGAGATTGTTCGCCGGCATCAGCGTCACTTCGGGTGCGGAAAAGCCTGCGGTGCGCGCGAGGTCCGCGACGTCTTCCAGCTTGCGAAGTCCCCATGCCGGGTTGCGCGATTTGAGGTCGGCATCGAACGCCTCGTTGCTCGCGGCGGTGACGACGCCCTTCTGCCGATAGGGGCCGTAGAGATAGAGCGGTGCGCCGGGCGATAGGATTCGCGCCGCGCCCTGTAAGAGCGCAGGCGTCGCCTCCCACGGCGCGATGTGAATCATGTTGATGCACACTACTGCGTCGGCGGCATCGATCGGCCATTTGTCCTGCACGTGGAATGCGAGCGGCGGCAGCACGTTGGAAAGCCCCAACCGCTCCGTCCAGGCGGCGACGCTGCGCCGTGCAGCGTCCTCCGGGTCGGACGGCTGGAAGGTGAGCTGCGGCAGCGCGGCAGCGAAATGCACGACATGCTCGCCCGAGCCGCTTGCGATTTCCAGAACCAGCCCCGAGGCCGGCAGGACGCCGCGCAGCACGCCGAGAATGACGTCACGGTTGCGTTGCGTGGCCGGGTAGTAGAGGCGGGCGTCGGTCATGACAGGAGGAATGCGTTAGCCTTCTGGCCGTAATATGACTGCCAAACTGCCGCAATTCATTCCTAGAACGCCAGTCCCTCCTTTTCTCAAGCCGTCGCTCTCGCTATGGCTTGCCACAGTTCTTTCCACGAGGCCCTCTCCATGTTTCCGAAGCCGAAAGCCGAGCTGAAGCCCAATACCTACGCCTATGAATCCGAGCCGATGGTGAAGGCCACCGGCTTCCGCGAATACGATGCGCGATGGCTGTTCGGCAAGGAAATCAACCTGATGGGCGTTCAGGCGCTCGGCATGGGCCTCGGCACCATGATCGGCGAGATGAGTGTGAAGCAGGAGATCGTGGTCGGCCACGACTTCCGTGGCTACTCGGCCTCGATCAAATACGCGCTGATCTCGGGCCTGCTCGCGGCCGGCTGCAAGGTGCACGACATCGGCCTTGCGGTGACGCCGATGGCCTATTTCGCGCAGTTCGATCTCGACGTGCCTTGCGTGGCGATGGTCACGGCCTCGCATAACGACAATGGCTGGACCGGCGTGAAGATGGGCGCGAACCGGCCGCTCACCTTCGGTCCCGACGAGATGACGCGGCTGAAGGAGATTGTGTTGGGCGCGGCCTTCAAGCTGCAGCCGGCCGGTGGCTATCAGTTTCACGAGAATTTCCCGGCGCGCTACATCGCGGACCTCACCAAGCGCAAGCCGTTCTCGCGCCGCATCCGCGCGGTGGTCGCCTGCGGCAATGGCACGGCGGGCGCATTCGCACCGCAGGTGCTGGAAAAGCTCGGCGTCGACGTTATCCCGCTCGATACCGAACTCGACCACACCTTCCCGAAATACAATCCGAATCCTGAAGACCTTGAGATGCTGCATGCAATCCGCGACGCGGTGCTCGAACACAAGGCCGATGTCGGCCTCGGCTTCGACGGCGATGGCGATCGCTGTGGCGTGGTCGACGACACCGGTGAGGAAATCTTCGCCGACAAGGTCGGCGTGATGCTGGCGCGCGATATGTCGGCATTGCACAAGAACGCGCAGTTCGTCGTCGACGTGAAGTCGACCGGATTGTTCGTCACCGATCCGGTGCTCTCGAGGCAGGGCGCTCAGGCGAGTTACTGGAAGACCGGCCACTCCTACATGAAGCGCCGCACGCATGAGCTTGGCGCGCTGGCGGGCTTCGAGAAGTCCGGCCACTTCTTCTTCAATGCGCCGTTCGGGCGTGGCTATGACGACGGTCTCGTCTCCGCGATCGCGATCTGCGAGATGCTCGACCACGCGCCCGGCAAGAAGATGTCGGACCTGAAGAACGCGTTGCCGAAAACCTGGTCGTCGCCGACGATGTCGCCGCACTGCGCGGACGAAGCGAAGTACGGCATCGTCGACAAGGTGGTGAAGCATTTCGAGACGGCGAAGGCGAAGGGCGACAAGGTCGCCGGTCAGCCGATCCGCGATCTCGTCACAGTGAACGGCGTGCGCGTCACCTGCGAGGACGGAAGCTGGGGCCTTGTGCGCGCATCATCGAACAAGCCCGAACTTGTCGTGGTGGTGGAAAGCCCGGTCTCCGAGAAGCGCATGCGCGAGATGTTCGAGGCGATGGACAGCGTTCTGCGCACCCATCCCGAAGTCGGCGAATACAATCAGAAGATTTAAGCCCCGCTGGAATTGCGGCGAGACTCAAAGCGGGTTTGCCCGGCGTAAAGCCGGGAATGACGCGTTACCTGACGCCTTCTCTGCCGCTCAGCGCAGGTTGGAGGCGTAGTGGATATGGTCGGTGAGGCAATGCGAGGTGCGCAGTTCGACCGGCCGCTCGCCGAGGTCGCGCGCGATACGGCGGATCTGCAAGAGCGCTGTTCCCGGCTCGCAGCCCAGTGTCTGTGCGATTGCCTTGGTCGCCGAGACCGCCCGCAACTGTTCGTCCGCCTGCGCAATGGTGATGCGCCAGCGCGTCGAGAACAGCTGATAGAGATTGTTTGGCAACACCGTCGCTTCCGGCAGGTCCGGAAACCGCGCCACCGCCAGCACGACCACTTCGGTCAGGATCAGCATCTGGCCGAATGAACGATTGCGGCGAATCCGCCACACCGCGTCACCCGGATGGATCGCCAGCGCGGCGGCTTCCTCGGCCGTCGCCGCACCTTTCGTGCGCGATAGAAAACGCGACACCGGAAAGGTCGGCTCCGCCTTGTCGGGCGTGAGGTGGAAGAACTTGAACAGAATGCGCGAGTCTTCGGGCTCGGTGACGAACGTCCCGCGCCCCTGCTGACGGGTCAGCAACCGCTCCGCGGTCATCTCATTCAGCGCCTTGCGGACCGTGCCCTGACTCACGCCAAACTTGCGCGCCAGCTCGATCTCGCTCGGAATGAGCATGCCCGGTGCCCAGGTACGATCCTCCAGATGGTGCAGGAACTGCTCCCTGATCTGGGAATATAACGGCCTGGTGCCAATTGCCTTCGCCACGTCTTTTGCGACTCCTCTGGGATTCGGTTTCGCCCGGAAACTATCCGTTTCTCCTTGACACTGCCAACAAGATAATATCTTATATAAGATATAAGACCAACTCTTTAAAGAGGAGCGCGTGGACCGTGTCCATTCCCCAACTTCTTGTGCACGAGCACAAAGACAATGTTGGCGTTGTCGTCGTCGAGGGCCTGAAGGCCGGGACGAAAATGCTGTGTGTCGTTACTCACGATAATTCGAGCTTCGAGCTCGTTGCCGGCGCGGATGTGCCGATCGGGCACAAGATCGCGCTAAAGGACATCAAGAGCGGCGACACCGCGATGAAGTACGGCGAGGATATCGGCAAGTTTACCGCTGATGTCGCGAAGGGTGGACACGTCCATGTCCACAACCTCAAGACCAAGCGCTGGTAAGGGAGGCGCGACAATCATGGCTAGTAAATATTCCAACCTCACCTTCAAGGGATATCGCCGCGAGAACGGCCGCGTCGGCGTCCGCAATCATGTCCTTATCCTTCCGGTGGACGATATTTCCAACGCTGCCTGTGAGGCGGTCGCCAACAACATCAAGGGCACGCTCGCGATTCCGCACGCCTACGGGCGGTTGCAGTTCGGCGAAGACCTTGAATTGCACTTCCGCACCATCATCGGCACCGGCGCCAACCCGAACGTCGCGGCCTGCGTCGTGATCGGCATCGAGCCCGGCTGGACCAAGCGCGTGGCCGATGGCATCGCCGCCACCGGCAAGCCGGTTGCGAGCTTCTCGATCGAGCAGAACGGCGATCTCAAGACCATCATGAACGCTTCGCGCGCCGCGAAGGATTTCGTTCAGCACGCGACCGAACTGCAGCGCGAGGAATGCTCGGTCTCCGAGCTGTGGGTCTCGACCAAGTGCGGCGAGAGCGACACCACCACCGGTCTTGGCTCCTGCCCGACTGTCGGCAACATGTACGACAAGCTGCTTCCCGAAGGCATCTACGGCTGCTTCGGCGAGACTTCGGAGATCACCGGCGCGGAGCACATCTGCAAGACGCGCGCGGCGACGCCGGAAGTCGGCGAGCGCTGGCACAAGATGTGGAAGGCCTATTCCGACGACGTGATCTTCAAGAACCAGACCGACGACCTGTCGGAAAGCCAGCCGACCAAGGGCAACATCGAGGGTGGTCTTTCCACCATCGAGGAGAAGGCTCTCGGCAACCTCGAGAAGATCGGCCGCACCTCGCGCTACATCGACATTCTCGAGCCGGCCGAGGCGCCGAAGTCGGGCAAGGGTCTTTACTTCATGGACTCCTCGTCGGCCGCGGCCGAGTGCGTCACCCTGATGGCTGCGGGCGGCTATGTCGTCCACACCTTCCCGACCGGCCAGGGCAACGTGATCGGCAACCCGATCGTGCCGGTGATCAAGATCACCGCCAACCCGCGCACGCTCCGCACCATGAGCGAGCATATCGACGTCGACGTCACCGGCATCCTCCGCCGCGAGATGACCATCGACCAGGCGGGCGATGCGCTGATCGACATGATCATGCGGACCGCGAGCGGCCGCAATACTGCGGCGGAAGCGCTCGGCCATCGTGAGTTCTCGATGACGAAGCTCTATCGCAGCGCCTGAGACTTTCTCTCGCCGCTCGCAGCGGCGAGAGTCCTCGTAGAGAAAAAGACGCCGGCCTTTCGAGGCCGGCGTTTTTTGTGCCTGCAAGTCCGGAGCAGTTTGCACTTTGAAGAGAGCAGTTTGATCAGGCCGACGCGGACATGACTTGTCGGAGAAATCTACGAACGCCTGTGCTGGAGAGGTCGATAGGTCCCGCAAGAGTTATGTTCGCTTCGGCCTTGAAGCCGCTCTGCGCTGCATTCAAGAGTATTGCGCGGCAATGACGGGCGGGGGAGCGACATCGCTCCTCTCAAACCCTCCACTGTCCGAAGCAGACGAACTATCGAGATGGCTGGTTGCCGTTCAATAGTGACCGCACCATTTGCGACGATCCCGCCAGACCGGCGATCGCTTGAACGATGCGGACATCGACACCTCCGTCATCGAGGCGATGAAGTTTATACGGCACCGGCAAACAAAAGGGGCGTGGTGATGCTCAGCATCGCCCACGCCCCTGACTGGCTTTGCAATCGCTCCCGTTATTCGGCGAACACTTCCTCGCGTTCCTTGCGGACCACCGGGATGATCGTCAGCACGAGGAGGAACACCGAGAATGCGAGCAGCACGGCGCTCCACGGGTGGGTGATGAAAACCCACGGATCGCCGCGGGACAGCACCAGCGCGCGCCGCAGGTTCTCTTCCATCAACTCGCCGAGGACGAACCCGAGCAGCAGGGGCGCCGCTTCGAAACCGACTTTTGCCAGAAGCAATCCGACGACACCGAACAGGCCGATCAGCAACACGTCGGTCTGCTGGGAGTTGATCGAATAGATGCCGACACAGCAGAACACGAGAATGGTCGGGTACATCAGCCGGTAGGGCACTTTCAGGAGGCGCACCCACAGGCCCACGAGCGGCAGGTTGATGACGAGAAGCATCAGGTTGCCGAGCCACATCGAGGCGATCATGCCCCAGAACAGCTTGGGATGAGACGCGATCACCTGCGGGCCGGGCACGATGCCGAAGATCGTCATTGCGCCGACCATCAGCGCCATCACCGCGTTCGGCGGAATGCCGAGCGTCAGCATCGGAATGAATGACGTCTGCGCACCGGCATTGTTGGCGGCTTCCGGCCCCGCAACGCCTTCGATCGCACCCTTGCCGAACCGGCTCGGGTCCTTGGCGAGTTTCTTTTCGAGGGTGTAGGACGCGAACGGGCCAAGCACCGCGCCATTGCCGGGCAAAAGTCCGAGAATGGCGCCGAGGCCAGTGCCTCGCAGGATCGGTTTCGCCGACTGACGCAATTCATCCAGGCCGGGCAGTAGCCGGCCGATCCTGTCCCGCACGACGTCGCGGGCTTCCGGCGACTCGAGATTGCGGATGATCTCGGCGATGCCGAACAGGCCCATCGCCAGCACCGAGAAGTCGATGCCGTCGGTGAGGAACGGCATGTTGAACGTCATGCGCGTCTCACCAGTTTCGAGATCCGCGCCGACGCAGGACAGCAGGATTCCGACCAGCACCATTGCAATGGCTTTCGGCACCGATCCGCTCGCGAGCACGATGGCGAACACGAGACCAAGCACCATCAGCGAGAAATATTCGGTCGGCCCGAACAGCAATGCGAGCCCGGTGAGCGGCTTGCCGAGCGCGGCGATCACCAGCGTCGCAACCGTGCCCGCGAAGAACGAGCCGATCGCCGCGATGCCGAGCGCGATGCCGGCGCGGCCGCGTCGCGCCATCTGGTGGCCGTCGAGCGTGGTGATGACGGCCGTTGCTTCGCCTGGAATGTTGACGAGGATCGCGGTTGTCGAGCCGCCATACTGCGCACCGTAATAGATGCCGGCCAGCATGATGAGCGCGCCGGTCGGATCGAGACCGAAGGTGATCGGCAGCAGCATCGCGATGGTTGCGATCGGGCCAACGCCCGGCAGCACACCGATCAGCGTGCCGACGAGACAGCCGATAAAGCAGTAGCCGATATTCTGCAGAGTAAGTGCAACGGTGAAGCCGAGGCCGAGATTGCCAAGAAGTTCGCTCATGCGGCCACTCCCTTGGCGTTACGCTGGCGGCGAATGAGGTACAGGCCGAGGGCGATCACGGTGTAGATCGCGACGATCAGGCGGAGCACCTGACGCTGATCCCATCCCGAGAAAAATGTGAGCAGCGAGATCGGCATCACCGGGATCGGAAGCGAGAGCATATCGCCGAACAGCAACATGCAGAAGGCTGTCAGTGCCATCGCAAGAATGGCGAGGTCGAGCCAGTCGCGCTCACGCTGGGCAAAGCCCGAGGCGAGCACTGTGACCGGTCCCGCAACCATCAGGCCCAGTCCCGGCATCGACAGTGATCCAAACGACCATGAGCGGATCGTTGCGGCGAAGATGATGATCGATATCATCAAGACAATGATCGGGCGGATTGCGACGCGTTCGATGCGCAGCGGATCGATGCGTGCGCCGATCGTTGCGATGAAAATTCCGCAGATGCCGATCAGGATCGCGACGCCGCGCGGGAGTCCACCCGGGCCCATGCTGCGCAGCGTGCCGCTATCGAGATCTCCCAGCGCCCAGAATGCAAAAACAGCAAACGCAATGAGTGCAAGACCACCGACAACGGACTGATTGAGCAATAACGATTGCTCATTCGCCGTCTCTCTCTCCGACATATTCGACCCTCCCTCGGTGTGAGAGCTTTTGCCCTCTTAGACCAACATCAGTTCGAGCGACGCTTGGTAGCTTCGTGTGGGAATGACTCTTTGGCCGTTCCCTGCTACCCTTGTCTTATAGAAGATATATGATATAAGAGCAAGATAGAGCTAAGGTCGGAGAGCTTGTGCGCTGAGCCTCCGCTGCATTTTCAACAGCGCTGATTAAAGGGAGGGAAGATTACATGCGCAATCGCTCAGTTTGGCACGCTTGCCTCACAGGAGTTGCAGGAATTCTAATGCTGGCGGGAACCGCCGTCGCTCAGGATTATCCAACTCGTCCGATCACAATGATCGTTCCCTTTGCTGCGGGCGGACCGAGTGACGCGATCGGGCGCCTTGTCGCTCAGTCGATGTCGAAGTCCCTCGGCCAGCAGGTCGTTGTCGAAAGCGTCAGCGGTGCCGGCGGTACGGTCGGCGCTTCGCGTCTCGCGCGTTCCGATGCCGACGGCTACACCATCCTCATTCACCACGTTGCTCTTGCTGCGGGTGCATCGCTCTACAAGAACCTCGACTACGATACGTCGACGGCATTCGCGCCGATCGGCCTTGTCAACCGAGGACCGATGGTTCTCCTCAGCCGAAAGAATTACGAGGCAAGCGATGCGAAGGCGCTGCTCGGCATTATGCGCGAGCAGGGCACCAAGGTCAGCGTCGGTCACGCCGGCGTCGGCTCCAACTCGCACCTCTGCACGCTGCTGATGCAGGAAGCGCTGAACAGCAAGTTCACGCTCGTCGCCTATAAGGGCACGGGCCCGGCCATGAACGATCTGATGGGCGGCCAGCTCGACATTCTGTGCGATCAATCGACGACCGCGATCCCGCAGATCTCCGGCAAGATGATCAAGGGCTATGCGGTGACCTCCGCCGAGCGCCTCGATGCGCTCAAGGACCTTCCGACCCTGCAGGAAGCCGGGCTGAAGGATTTCAACTTCACGATCTGGCACGGCCTCTATGCTCCGGCGAAGACCCCCGAGCCCATCGTCAAGAAGCTGAACGAGGCGCTGCAGGCTGCGCTTTCCGACCAGTCCGTGCTGCAGCGTTTTGCCGAGGTGGGCACCAGCCCGTTCCCGGCTGACCAGCGCACTCCGGCTGCTCACAAGAAGCAGTTCGATCATGAGATCGCCGTCTGGAAAGACGTGATCGGCAAGAACAAGAAGTAAGCTCTGACAGCATCAAATCGGGAGCCGCATTGCGGCTCCCGATTACTTTCACGTGCCTATCAAGCAGAGAACCCGATGATACTGATCACTGAATTCATGGACGAAGATGCCATCCGTGACGGGTTGGCGGGTTTTGACGTTCGCTACGATCCCACTCTTGTCGATCAGCCGCAGGCCTTGCTGGAAGCCGTGCGCGAGGCGCGCGCGCTGATCGTGCGCAATCGCACTCAGGTGCGCGGTGACGTGCTGGCAGCCGCCACCAAGCTCGAAGTCATCGGGCGCCTCGGCGTCGGCCTCGACAATATCGATGTCGAAGCCTGTCGCGCCCGCAACATCAAGGTTTATCCGGCCTCGGGGGCCAACGACGTTTCAGTCGCGGAATATGTGATCGCGACTGCCATGGTGCTGCTGCGTGGCGCCTATCAGGCGACGCCGGAACTGGTTGCCGGGCAATGGCCGCGCAATCGGCTGGTCGGCCGTGAGATTTCAGGAAAGTGTCTGGGCCTGATCGGCTTCGGCTCGATCGCCCGCGAGACGGCGCAGCGCGCTGCAGCGCTTGGTATGACAGTCGTTGCCTTCGATCCCTACGTTGCCGCCGACGCGCCGGTGTGGACGCAGCCGTGGGGCAAGGTGCAGTCGCTCGATCTTGCTAAACTGCTTGCGGCCGCCGATGTGATGTCGCTGCATGTGCCGCTGACGCCCGAGACGCGTTCGATGATTGATGCCAAGGCCATTGCCGGCATGAAGAACGATGCTGTCATCATCAACGCCGCGCGCGGTGGCGTGGTGGATGAGGCGGCCGTGGCCGCGGCCCTTAAAGCCGGTAAGCTTGGCGGCGCCGCGCTCGACGTGTTCGACAAGGAGCCGATCGGCAACAGCGGCGCGGTGTTCGCGGATGCGCCGAACCTCATTCTCACGCCGCACATCGCCGGCGTGACGGTGGAGTCCAACGTGCGCGTGTCGCGCGTGACGGTGGACAATGTCGCCCGCCATCTCAAGGGGGCGTGAGCATGTCGAAGATCAGCCTGGTTGAAGCAAACAATCTTATCACCGATGCTCTGGTGCGGGCCGGGACATTGCGTGAGACCGCCGCCGTTGTCGCGCGCTCACTGGTTGGCGCCGAAGCGAGCGGCCTGAAGGGCCATGGCCTGTCGCGCGTGCCGACCTATGCTGCGCAGGTCAAAGCCGGCAAGATCGATGGCCGCGCCGTGCCAGTCATGACGCGTTCCGCGCCTGGCGTTCTCGCGATCGATGCGGCGCTCGGCTTTGCCTATCCCGCGCTTGAGCTTGCGATCACCGAACTGCCTGCCGTCACGCGGTCGCAGGGCGTAGCGGTGGCCGCCATTCGCCGCTCGCACCATTGCGGTGCGGCTGGTCAGCCGGTCGAGCGACTGGCGGAAGCGGGCCTCGTCGCACTGCTGTTCGCCAACACCCCGGCCGCCATCGCGCCGTGGGGCGGTTCAAAACCGGTGTTCGGCACCAACCCGATTGCATTTGCCTGTCCGCTGCCCGATGGCGCGCCGATTGTTGCCGACCTCTCGCTGTCGAAAGTCGCGCGCGGCAATATCCTGGCCGCAAAGCAGAAGGGAGAGCCGATCCCCGAGGGCTGGGCGCTTGATGAAGCCGGACAGCCGACCACCGATCCGGTCGCGGCATTGAAGGGCACGATGGTTCCGGCGGGCGATGCCAAGGGCACCGTACTGGCGATGATCGTCGAACTTCTTGCCGCAGGTCTCACGAATGCGACTTACGCAGCGGATGCCTCGTCTTTCCTCGATGCGAACGGGCCGTCACCTGCGACCGGACAACTGATCGTTGCGTTCGATCCCAAGATCATCGGTGGTGCTGGAATTCTCACGCACTTCGCCGAGCTTGCCTCGTCGATCGACACGCAGCCTGGTGCGCGGTTGCCCGGCAGCCGCCGCCTCAAGCTGCGCGATACGGCCGAGGCCAACGGCATTGAGGTTTCGGACGAGACGCTCGCCGCGATCAAGGCGATCTGACACGCCGGGATTAGCGCAGTACGCTCTGGGATCGTCATTGTGAGCGGAGCGAAGCAATCCAGACGTCATTTTGCCTCGCATTCGAACTGGATTGCTTCGTCGCGTTGCTCCTCGCAATGACGTGAGGAGGATGTCTTCGTCAAACTGCTTACTTCTTCTCCGTGATCAGCTTCTGCAACTCCTGCTCGGCGCGGGTGATGTGGTGCTCCTTGTGATGCAGCAGCGAGAACCGCCGCGCGGGCATCGGCACCGTCAGCTCGATCAGGGCGCGTGAGTGCACGAGGCCCTCGACCACGATGCGCGACATGATGGTGGCGCCCGCGCCCGCAAGCACCGCCGCGCGCACCGACTCGTTGGACGGCAACTCGAGCGCGATATCGATCTCGTCGGGAGCGACACCTAACCCCTTGAGCGTCGCCTCGAGAACATGGCGCGTGCCGGAGCCCTGTTCGCGCACCACCCATTTGGTGGCCTTGAGTTGAGCGGCTGTCGGCGTCCGGCACTTTGCGAGCGGATGCGAGGCGGAGACGATCAGCGCAAGCTCATCGTCCGCAATGGGTGCGGTGGACAGGCCGGGGTTCTCGATCTCGCCTTCGATGAAGCCGAGATTGGCAACGCCTTCCTGCACCCACGCTGCAACCTGCTCGGTGTTGCCGATCTTCAGCGTGATGTCGATGCCGGGATAGCGCTGGCGATAGCGGTGGATCAGCGGCGGCAGCCAGTAATTTCCGACGGTCTGGCTGGCTGCAAGCGTCAGCGTGCCGCGAGTCAGTCCGGCAAGATCGGCGAGAACGGCTTCTGCGGCTGCTGCGCGGGCGAGCATCGCGCGCGCCTCGACCAGAAAGCGGCGGCCGGCGTCGGTCAGCCGGATGTTGCGTCCGACCCGGTCGAACAGCTTGATCGCGTAGCGCTCTTCAAGTGCGGCGACGGCCGCGCTGGTCGCTGATTGAGTCAGATTCAGCGTGCCCGCCGCACGGGTCATGTGCTCGTGCTCCGCAACGGCAACGAAAATGCGAAGCTGTTCGAGCGTCATCCATGATCCTTGAGAGGTAAGGTCCTTAAGAGGTGAGCTTGATCAGCGTCAGGCTGAGGAGCGCGATGAACAGCGACGCCGCGGCGCCCAGCATCAAGGGGCGCAGGCCCTTGGCGTAGAGCTTGCCGATATCGGTTTCAAGTCCCATCGCGGCCAGCGCCATCGACAGCAGAAAGGTGGTGATCGAGACGATCACCGTCTTGGCTTCCGGCGGAACGGTGATGACGCTGTTGAGCGCGATCAGCGCGATGAAGCCGAACACGAACCACGGCAGCGGCGCCTTGGCGCTCGAGGTGCCATGGTTGCGGCGGCTCGCGATCACGCCGAGCGAGATCACCAGCGGCGCCAGCAGCATGACGCGCGATAGCTTGGCGATGGTGCCGAATTCGCCGGCCTGCTTGCCTTCCTGGAACGCGGCGGCGACCACCTGCGCGATTTCATGGATCGAGGAGCCGGTCCACAGGCCGTAGGCGCGCGGGTCGAGATGCAGGAGATGCGTGAGCGTCGGATAGGCGAACATCGCGATCGAGCCGAACACCGTGACGCAGGCGACCGCATAGGCAACGTCCTCGTCACGGGCGTTGGTGACGGTGTTGGTGGCGATCACGGCCGACGCGCCGCAGATCGAGGTGCCCGCGCCGATCAGTTCGGCGAGCTTGGGATCGACGCCGATCAGCTTGCCGAACCAGCCGGTGAACAGGAAGGTCGCGACCAAACAGGTCACGATGATGCCGAAGCCGACCGCGCCGACTTCGATCACCTGCACGACAGTGAGTTGCAGGCCGAGCAGGATGATGGCGCCGCGCAAAATCCGCCGCAGCGAGAAGGTAACGCCGGCTTTGGCGTTGGCCGGCGTGCCGACCAGATTGTGAAAGATCATGCCGAGCAGGATCGCGAGAATCAGCGGGCTGAAGGTGGAAATCACCGGCAGCCGCTGCATGCCGAAGGCGGCCGCCGCGATCAGGGTGGTCAGAAACAGGCCCGGCCAGATGCCGCTGGCGATCCGAAAACGGGGGGTTACAACGGGCTTTTCCTGCGCAGGCGCTGCGCTGGAGACCATATCCATGGCTGAACTCCTGAAATTCCAGCCATTGATCGCAAATCCAGATCAATCATACTAATTTATTATATTATTATATTCAATCGGTAAAAACGATTATTTGGGCGCCAAAAAGGAGCGGCCGTCCGGGGCCGTCTTACGCCAACGCGGGCACCGGCAGCGCCGTCACGGATTTGATCTTCTCCATCGCGAAGCGCGAAGTGACGTTCTTCAGCGCCACCGCGCTGATGAGCTTCTTGTAGAAGATGTCGTAGCTCTGCATGTCGGCGACGACGACGCGCAGCATATAATCGACGTCGCCCGCCATGCGATAGAACTCCATCACTTCCGGCATGGCGCTGACCGCGTCAGCAAACTTCTTCAGCCACGCATCGGAATGGTCGCCGCTCTCCACCGAGACGAACACGGTGATGCCGAGGCCGATCTTGTTCTGATCGACGAGAGCCACGCGGCGCAGGATGATGCCTTCGCTCTCCAGCCGCTGAATTCGCTTCCAGCACGGTGTCGACGATAGCCCGACGCGCTCCCCGATCTCAGCGACCGAGAGCGAGGCGTCTTCCTGCAGGACAGTGAGAATCTTGCGGTCGATGGCGTCGAGCCGGCGTGCCGTGTCGATCGGGGCCGCCGCGAGGGTGGTGTCAGACATGGAATAATTCTTCTATTTAAGGAGGATAAACCGCCATAATATAGAAAAATATTCTCACGACAAGCCCCGCCATTGGGCCAAGCGCGAAGCCGGTGTTCAGGCCTCCTGACGGACCCCGGCGCTTTCCAAAAATGCTTCCACTTCAACGCGTTGAGGGGAAGCGAAGGCGCCGCCATGCCGACCGCATTTCAGCGCCGCGGCGGCCGCCGAAAACCGCATGGCGCCTTCGGTCGATTGCCCCTCGGCAATCGCGAGCGTGAAGGCGCCATGGAACACGTCGCCTGCGCCGAGCGTATCCACCGCCTCGATCGGGAAGGAGGGCATGTGGCGTCCTCGCCCGTCCTCGAGCCAGATCATGCCGCCCGCACCCTTTGTGACGCCGACGAACGCCGGCGTCATCCCGGCGATCGCCTGAAGCGCGGCAATATCGTCTTTGGTCTCGGCGGTGCCGCGCAGCGCCTCGGCGGAGAAGACGATGTGGGTCGCGGCCCGCAGCATGGGCTGATTGAGCGGCATCACGCGGTCATAGTCCAGCACCACGGGAATGCCGCGCGCCTGCGCCTCGAAGCAAATGTCGCGGACGAATTCGGCGCAGCGGTTCTCGGTGAGGATCGCGTCGCAATCCTTCAAGAGTTCGTCGGTATCGGGCAGCGTTACCTTCCACATTTGCGGATCGCGATAGGTAACGATGGTGCGCTCGCCAGTGTGGTCGATCATGATGTTGGAGATTGGCGTCACGAGGCCCGGCATCCGCACCATGGCGCTCGAGTCGATGCCTTCCTGCGCGAGATCGTCGATGATGGTCTCGGCGACCTTCTCGCCGGCATCTCCCATCGGACCGGACATCCGCACGCGGCCGCCGAGCCGGGCGATGGCAACCGCGGCATTGAGCGCATTGCCGCCACTGAATTCGGTAAAGTGCGTGGCACGTACCTTGTGGCCCGCTGCTGGCAGGTTGTGGACGCGAAACACGAGGTCGCGCACCGGCATGCCGATGCAGAGAATGCGGGGAGCGGAGGCGGGTGGCTGGTGCAAACTCATCAAGTTTCCGATCGCGGGTGGCAACAGGAAAACAGCCGGACCACGAGGTCGGTTCCCCGGATTGGATCTCAGCGTAGCGTAGGTCTGCTGTCTCCGCGCCTGTCAGGACAATCCGATTTTCTCGCGCAACGCGCGGATCAAGGCATCGGCCGTGGCGGCCTCGTAAGTCACGGGCGGCACCACACCCCACACCGGGCGCGGCCATGCGGCGTCGGTGGTGCGGCGCGCGATGATGTGGACATGCAATTGCGGCACCATGTTGCCAAGCGCCGCGACGTTGAGCTTGTCGCAGTTGGTAATCTCTTTCAGCGCCCGCGCGACGCGGTCGGTCTCTTTCGTGAGTTGAATCCGATCGGTCTCGGTCAGATCGATGAGGTCGCGCGCACCGTCACGTTGCGGCACCAGCACCAGCCAGGGGTAGTTGGCGTCCTTCATGAGCAGCAGCTGCGACAATTCCAGATCGCCGATGACCCAGGTGTCTGTTTCGAGCTGAGGGTGAAGCGACCATGAGGGCATGCGGGACTCGCAACGACGATTGATTCTGCGCGGCACATTAGCAGAGCTGTGCGAGGAGCGTGGAACCTGTCGGATAGGGATGAGAGTGGCGTCGGGTTGTTCGATTGCCGCCGGAGGTATCCGCCGCTTCGGCCCCGCCGGGCGGCGTTGTAAAGCGGTAAAACGCACCGTCCCTTGCTTGCTTTCCGTGGGCTTTCGCTCCAAATAGGGAGTGGGAGATTGGCGGTGGACGAGCCACTCGCCAACCGGGTCAGGTCCGGAAGGAAGCAGCCCTAACGAGGTCCGGATCGGGTCGCTCGTCAGTCTCCTACCTCTTTCATCTGCCGGGGCCGGCGCGATGCCGGCCGACTGCCCGCCGCTTTGCGTGGCAGAGCGGCGCGCCCGAACAACGATGCGGATCGTCCGATGCCCGATTCCGACCTCTCAGGCCTGAGTGCGGGCGACCAGGCCGATCAGCAGGCCGGCGATCAAGCGGGTCTTGGTTTTGCGGAGCCCGCAGCCGTCGAGCGTCCCGCGGTCGCCTCGGGCTACCGCGTTCTGGCGCGGAAGTATCGTCCCTCGAATTTCGACGACCTGATTGGCCAGGAAGCCATGGTCCGCACCATCTCGAATGCGTTCGAGACCGGGCGGATTCCGCAGGCCTGGATTCTCACCGGCGTGCGCGGCGTCGGCAAGACCACGACTGCGCGCATCCTCGCCCGCGCGCTGAATTACGAATTGCCGGATGGCTCGGCGAAAGGGCCGAGCATCGCGATGCCGGTGCCGGGCGTGCATTGCCAGGCGATCATGGAAAGCCGTCACATCGACGTGCTGGAGATGGACGCGGCCTCGCACACCGGCATCGACGACGTGCGCCAGATCACCGACGGCGTGCGCTATGCGCCATCGAGTGCGCGCTACAAGGTCTACATCATCGACGAAGTCCACATGCTGTCGGAGAAGGCGTTCAATGCCTTCCTCAAGACGCTGGAGGAGCCGCCGGAGCACGCCAAGTTCGTGTTCGCGACTACTGAGATTCGCAAAGTGCCGGTCACGGTGCTGTCGCGCTGCCAGCGGTTCGACCTGCGGCGTGTCGATGCCGAGGTGCTGATGACGCATCTCGCAAATATCGTGACGCGTGAAGGCGTCGAGGCGGAGCCGGAAGCGCTCGGCCTGATTGCGCGCGCGGCGGAAGGCTCGGTGCGCGACTCGCTCTCGCTGCTCGATCAGGCGATTGCGCATGCGGCAGGCCTCGTGCGCGCCGAGGACGTGCGCCAGATGCTTGGTCTTGCCGACCGCACGCGGGTGATCGATCTGTTCGAACATCTCGCGAAGGGCGATATCGCCAGCGCCTTTGCCGAATTCCGCGAGCAATATGACACCGGGGCCGATCCGGTCGTGGTGCTGAGCGATCTCGCTGAGTTCGTGAACTTCGTCACCCGTGTGAAGGTGGTGCCCGCGACGGCGGACAACGTCGCGCTCGGCGAAGCGGAGCGCACGCGTGGTCGCGAATTCGCAACCAAGCTGTCGATGCGCGTGCTGTCGCGGATGTGGCAGATGCTGCTCAAGGGCATTGCGGAGGTGCAGAACGCGACGCGCCCGCAGGCTGCGGCCGAAATGGTGCTGGTGCGCGTCGCCTACGTCGCCGACCTGCCGACGCCCGACGAAGCGATCAAGATGATCGGTGAAAACGGCGGCGCAGGGAGCGTTCCTTCTGTTGCGCCCATCGGCGGTGCCGCGCCGAGAAGCCCCGCGATGTCTGCGCCCACATCGGTTTCGCGTGGTCCTGCGCCCGCGCCGCGCACCATGCCGCCTGCGCGGGCTGCAAATGAAACCATCGCGCGCCAGCAGCCGCGACCGGTGGAGTCGGTCGCGCCACAGTCCGCGCCGGTGCTACGGCTTTCGACCTACGCCGACATTGTCGAACTCGCGCGCGAGAAGCGCGACGTGCAGCTCAAGACCGCGCTTGAGGCCGATCTGCGGCTGGTGCGTATGGAAGACGGCAAGCTCGAGATCGCGCTCGAGCGCAGTGCCGCGCGCTCGGTGGTCAACGAGTTGCAGCGCAAGCTCGAGCAATGGACCGGCCGCCGCTGGGCGGTGATCGTGTCCAATGAAGAAGGCGAGCCGACGCTGCGCGCGCAGGCGCGCGAACGCAAGGACAAGCTGACCGAAGATGTGCAGGCCGATCCGCGCGTGCAGGCGGTGATGACGCTGTTCCCGGGTACCGAGGTGGTCGACGTGCGCCGTCTTGCGCCGGAGCCGCCCGCGGCGATGCCTGCAGGCGATGAGTCCGCCGATGGCTTCGACGATGACGACGACGTTTAACGTGAGGATGATTCATGGCTGATTTTCTCGGCATGATGAAGCAGGCTGCGCAGCTTCAATCGAAGATGAAGGAGATGCAGGAGCAGCTCGACCAGGTCGAGGTTGAGGGCTCCGCCGGTGGCAGCATGGTGACCGTGCGCATGACCGCGAAGATGGAGCTGAAAGCCGTCTCCATCGATCCGTCGCTGATGAAGCCGGAGGAGCGCGAGGTGCTGGAGGATCTGCTGGTCGCGGCGCAGAACGATGCGCGGCGCAAGGCGGAAGAGGCGATGCAGGAGCGCATGAAGGCGCTGACCGGTGGCCTCAGCATTCCGGGGCTGGGCCTCGGTTGACATGGCCTCCACCGTTGCCGGACCGGAGATCGAGCGGCTGATCCAGTTGCTGGCGCGGCTTCCGGGCCTTGGCCCGCGCTCGGCCCGCCGCGCGGCGCTGCATCTCATCAAGAAGCGCGAAGCTCTGATGGCGCCGCTCGCCTCCGCATTGCAAGTTGCGATCGAGCGCATTCAGGTGTGCCACACCTGCGGCAACATCGACACGCAGAACCCGTGCACGATCTGCAGCGACCCGCGGCGTGATCCGGCGATCATTGTGGTGGTGGCCGACGTCTCCGACCTCTGGGCGCTGGAGCGTGCGCATGCAACGCAGGGTCGCTATCATGTGTTGGGTGCGACGCTGTCGCCGCTCGACGGCATCGGCCCGCAAGACCTCACCATCGATGCGCTGGTGACGCGCGCGCAGGTGCCCGAAGTGACCGAGATCATTCTCGCGCTCAATGCCACTGTCGATGGCCAGACCACGGCGCACTACGTCACCGACATGCTGCAGGATGCCAACGTCAAGGTGACGCGGCTCGCGCATGGCGTGCCGGTCGGCGGCGAACTCGATTATCTCGATGAGGGTACGCTGTCGGCGGCGATGCGGCAGCGGACGCTGTTCTAGCTACGCCTTTGTCGGCGTTTCCAGCATCTCGAAATGCCGTCGCTGCTGCAGATAGGCGAGCAGGAACAGGCTCGGGATCGCGACCAGCACGCTGACCACGAAGAATGCGGGCCAGCCGGTGGCTTTCGCGACATAGCCGGCGCCTGATGACAGATAGATGCGGCCGACCGAGGCGAGCGCGGTCAACAGCGCATACTGCGTCGCGGTGTGCAGCGGGTTGTTGCACAAGGCCGAGAGGTAGGCGACGAAGATCACCGTGCCGATGGCGCCGGTGAACTGCTCGAGGGTGACGGCAACGGTGAGCGCCCATTGCTGCGGTCCGATCAACGCCAGCCATGAGAAAGTGAGGTTGGAGATCGCCTGCAGCAGGCCGCCGATCCACAGGCATACAATCAGCGGCGAAGTGCGGGCCAGGAAGCCGCCCGCGAAGCCACCGATCAAGGTGGCCGCGAGGCCGACGCCCTTGACGATGATGGCATAGTCATTGCGGGAAAACCCGATATCGATGATGAACGGCACCGTCATCGCGCCGGCAAATGCATCGGTGAACTTGAACAGCATCACGAAGGCGAGCACGGCGACCGCGTCACGCCGCGTCAGGAATTCGGTGAAGGCGCCGAGCGCGGCCTGCGCCACGCGCTGCACTGAGCTGTCGTGGCCACTCGTGACGGCTGTTGCTTCTGCCTCGATCGATGGCGCCGGCTCGCGTGCCAGTAGCACGGTGATGATTCCGATCACGACCAGCCCTGCCATCACGGCAAAGCTTGCGGACCAGGCGGCAAGCCGGCCGAAACCGGCATACTCAAACCCGGTGACGAGAAACAGCGCGCCGGCGGTCGAAGCCACCATGCCGACGCGATAGGCCGCGACATAGGAGGCCATGCCTGCGGCCTGCTCATCCTCGGGAAGACTCTCGACGCGGAAGGCATCGATGACGATATCCTGCGTCGCCGAGGCAGTCGCGACCAGCAACGCACCGACCGCGACGAAAAACGGCGAGCGCGCCGGATCGGTCAGTCCGAGTGCAAGGATCGCTGCTATCAGGAGAAGTTGCGTGAACACCAGCCAGCCGCGTCTGCGCCCGAGCCAGCGGCCGAGGAGTGGCAGATTGAGGCCGTCGACCAGCGGCGCCCACAGGAATTTCAGCGTGTAGGGCGTGCCGACCAGCGTGAACAGCCCGATGGTGCCGAGGCTGACACCGCTCTCGCTGACCCATACCAGCAGTGTCGATCCCGACAGCGCCAGCGGCAGTCCCGACGAGAAGCCCAGGAACATCACGACCAGAACGCGGGGCTTCAGATAAACGGTGAGCGCCTCACGCCAGGATGCGCGGGCCGCAGCGGATGTCTCGACGCTCTCTGGCGATGTCATGGGAAGGTGTTAGCAGATTCGGGGCGCTTTCCTTCTCACTTGTGGCAGGGCAGCAGTTTCACTCGCTATCGTCATGGCGGAAAAGCTTATTCCCCCGCCTGCAATGCCCGCGGCTGGCTGGGGAACAGGTCGGTCGGTGTGCTGTCGGCGGGCGGGGAGGCATCCTCGGTCTGGCCGAAATCGAGTTCCTCGATCTTGACCGCGCGCTTGCCGATCTTGTTGACCGAAATCAGCACCTGCCGCACGTCCTCGCTGACCTGATCGAAATGGCTGCCCAGTTTGCTGACGCGGTCGCGCAGCCGCTCGACGTCGCCCATCATGTTCATCACCTCGGTGCGGATCTGGTCGGCGGCATCGCGCATCCGCGCGTCCTTCATGATCTGCTGCATCACCTGAATCGCGAGCATCAGGAGCGAGGGCGACACCAGCACGATTCGGGCGCGATAGGCCTTCTGCACCACGTCGTCGAAGCCGTCATGAATCTCCGCGTAGACGGATTCGGAGGGCACGAACATCAAGGCCGTGTCCTGCGTCTCGCCGGCAATCAGATATTTCCCGGCGATGTCGGAGACATGCTTCATCACGTCCTGACGCAAGCGTTGCGCCGCAAGCTTGCGCGCGTCGTCGCTCTTGGCCTCGCGCAGCGCCGTCACCGCCTCGAGCGGAAATTTCGCATCGATGCACAGCGGTCGCTGGTCGGGCAGAAACACCACGCAATCCGGGCGCTTGTTGTTCGACAGCGTATGCTGGAAGGCGAACGCGCCTTTCGGCAGCCCGTCCTGCACAATCGCTTCCATCCGCGCCTGGCCGAACGCGCCGCGTGCCTGCTTGTTGGCGAGCACGTCGCGCAGCGTCGTCACCTGCGTCGTGAGGTCGGTGAGGTTCTTGTGCGCGTTGTCGATGATGCCGAGCCGCTCGTGCAGCGCGCGCAGGCTCTCCATGGTGTTGCGGGTGGTCTGCTCCATCGACTGGCCGACACGCTGCGTCACCGAATCGAGCCGCTCGTTGACGGCGCGCGCCATCTCGGTCTGCCGCCCGGCGAGCGCCTGCCCCATCTCGTGCACGCGCCCGGCAGCTTCGTTCTGGATGCGCAGCACCTCGCTGAGGCGCTCCTCCATCTCATCCGCGCGGATCGCCTGTGCCATGGCAACAGCCGCGCGGGTCCTCCCGGTGCGAGCGATGATGATGGCAATGACGAGAAGCAGCGACAGCGCGAGCACGCCGCAGACGAGAAGCGCCATGCCGGTGCGCACCGGGGTATCGCCGATCAGAAATAGGATGTCGTTCATTGTGCGAGTGTAGCCCGATTCGCGTCCGCTATGGAACGAAGCGGGAACATTTATGGTTAACAAATTATTTCATACGCGGTGACCCGGCGCGCCACACGGGCCGTTTGACCGCGAAAGGCGCAGCGATTACATCGCAGTCATGGCCATTCGTGAAATCATCAGCATTCCGGACAAACGCCTGCGCCGCGTTTCCGAGCCGGTTGAAAAAATTACTTCCGAAGTCCGCGCGCTCGCCGAGGACATGTTCGAAACCATGTATGACGCGCCAGGTATTGGCCTTGCCGCCATTCAAGTGGCGGTACCGCTGCGGCTCATCACCATGGATCTCGCCAAGAAAGAGGGCGAGAGCGCGCCGCGGGTGTTCATCAACCCGGAGATTTTGTCGAAGTCGGAAGACATCGCGGTCTACGAAGAAGGCTGCCTGTCGATCCCCGAATATTACGAGGAAGTCGAGCGGCCGGCCTCGGTGCGCGTGCGCTTCATGGACCTCGAGGGCGAGGTTCATGAGGAGGATGCCGAGGGGCTTTTCGCCACCTGCATCCAGCACGAGATCGACCACCTCAACGGCGTTCTGTTCATCGATTATCTGTCGAAGCTCAAGCGCGACCGGGTGATGAAGAAGTTCACCAAGGCCGCGAAGCTCGCGGCGAAGTAGTCGAACGAAATCCCTCTTGCTGCCATGCCCGCGCTCGTCGCGGGCATCTACATCTTGGTCTTTCAAATCGCCAAGGCGTGGATGCCCGCGACAAGCGCGGGCATGACAGAGTAAAAAGGTTAAGTCTGCAAGGGATAACCCGCGTTCATGCCGCTTCGTCTGATCTTCATGGGCACGCCGGATTTCGCAGTGCCGACGCTGCGCGAACTGCATGCGCAGGGCCATGAGATCGCGGCGGTCTATACCCGTGCGGCCAAGCCCGCCGGGCGAGGCATGAAGCTGCAGATAACGCCGGTGGAGAAGGCGGCGCGCGAGCTCGGCCTGCCGGTGCTGACGCCGTCAACATTGAGGACGCCTGAGGCGGAAGCGGAATTCCGCGCCCACAACGCGGATGCCGCCGTGGTCGTCGCCTATGGCATGATCCTGCCTGCGAACATTCTCAACGCTGTGCCGCGCGGCTGTTTCAATCTGCACGCCTCGCTGTTGCCGCGCTGGCGCGGAGCTGCGCCGATCCAGCGTGCGATCATGACGGGTGACGCCGAATCCGGCGTGATGGTGATGAAGATGGATGTCGGTCTCGATACCGGCGACGTCGCGATGACGGATCGCCTGCAGATCACCGATGCGATGACCGCGCAGGACCTGCACGATGCGCTGGCGCCGCGCGGCGCCAGGTTGATGGCGCAGGCGATGGTTGCGCTGGAGCAGGGTAGTCTCAACCTTAAACCGCAAGGCGAAGAAGGCGTCACCTACGCCGCCAAGATCGGCAAGGCGGAAGCAAAGATCGACTGGGCACGGCCTGCACACGATGTGCTGCGCCACATTCACGGTCTGTCGCCGTTTCCCGGTGCGTGGTTCGAGGTCGCCATCGACGGCGCGCCGGTGCGCATCAAGGTGCTGCGCTGTGAGCTGGTGAAGGGATCAGGCGCGCCCGGCGCACTGCTCGACGATCGCTTGACGATCGCATGCGGCGAGGGCGCGATCCGTCTTCTCGACGTGCAGCGCGCGGGCAAACAGCCGATGCGCGCGCTGGATTTTCTGCGTGGCACGCCGCTCATACCGCCGCTGAGTGTCATGTGATGGGGATTCCTCGATCGGCCTCTTTCACCTCGCCCCGTTTACGGGGAGAGGTCGGATTGCGTAGCAATCCGGGTGAGGGGCGTTCGTGCTGCTCGTCCGGACTATGCCCCTCACCCTCATTATACCCCCGACCCTCTCCCCGCGGGCGGGGAGAGGGAGCGAGGCTCCGACGCTGATGCCGCGCTACAAGCTCCTCATCGAATATGACGGCACGCCGTTCTGCGGCTGGCAGTATCAGGACAACGGCCCCTCCGTGCAGGGCGCACTGGAGGATGCCGTCGCCGCGCTGGCGGGCACGCACGTGCGTGTTCATGGCGCGGGGCGCACCGACGCCGGAGTGCATGCACTGGGGCAGGTCGCGCATATCGATCTCGAGAAATCCTATCGTACCGATCAGGTGCGTGATGCGCTCAACGCCCATCTGCGGCCGCACCCGATCGGCGTGTTGTCAGCGGAGATCGTGCCGGAGACATTCGAGTCGCGCTTCTCAGCGGTGAAGCGGCATTATATCTATCGCATCAGCAATCGGCGAGCCAACCTCGCGCTCGATCTTCATCGTGCGTGGCGTATCGCGCGGACGCTCGATGTCGCGGCGATGCACGAGGCTGCGCAGGTGCTGGTCGGCCGGCACGATTTCACGACGTTTCGTGACACCGAATGTCAGGCGAAATCGCCGGAAAAGACGCTCGATCAACTCGACGTCACGCGTGAGGGCGATGCGGTGAGCATCGTCACCTCGGCCCGCTCGTTCCTGCACAGCCAGGTGCGTTCGATGGTCGGCTCGCTGGTGTGGGTCGGTCACGGCCGGTGGACCATCGCCGACATGCGCAATGCGCTCGCTGCGCGCGACCGCACCGCGTGCGGCCCGGTGGCCCCGCCGGAAGGATTGTATCTGGTGCGGGTGGATTATTGATTCTTCTTTCCCTCTCCCCTTGTGGGAGAGGGTGGCGAGAATCGAGCAAAGCGAGATCGAGCCGGGTGAGGGGTGAAGCTGCATATGCGATGCGACCCCTCACCCGCCCTCGCTGGGCTCGGACACCCTCTCCCACAAGGGGAGAGGGGAAGAAGTGCTCGTAGAGGCTATGACTCCAGCGCTTTCATCGCATCCCAGAACGTCTCCTCGCCGTCCCTGACATTCTCCTGCCAGTGATCGGCGGCGTTGTCGTCGGCTTCGTCGGTGATGAACTTGAATGCGCGCCAGGGCAGCGAGTGGCGCTGGCAGACATGAGCGATGGCGTAGAGCTCCATGTCGACGATGTCGACCTTGTTCTCGACGAGCCACGGATCGGGCGCGGTGACGAAACTGTCGCCGGTGCCGCAGATCACGCCGTCGCGCCCCGACGACAGGTGATCGATCTCCGGCGAGAACGGTGTGCGCCCGCGCGGCGCGAGCGGCATCGCCATCATGTCGCGCTGAACGACATGCGCGACCTCGACGAGGCCGTTATGCATCTTGTGAATTTTGCCGGCAGTGCCGTAATTGATCACGAGCCGCGGGCGCAGCACCAGAAGCGCGAGCGTCGCGGCGCTCGCCGCATTGATCTTGCCGACGCCGGTGTAGATCACCTCGACGCCGTCAGGCGCGCGCGCCTTGTCGAGTTCATCGTCGATGGCGGTGAGAACGAGAATGTGCCCGCTCATGCGCGTGCTCACTTGAAGTAGCGCGTAAGAACGCCGCGATAGATTTGCGTCAGCGCGTCGAGATCGGCGACCGGCGTGCGCTCGTCGATCTGGTGCATGGTTTGGCCGACGAGGCCGAATTCCAGCACCGGACAGTAATGGGTGATGAAGCGTGCATCCGAGGTGCCGCCGCCGGTGTCGAGCTTCGGCTTGCGTCCGGTCACTTCCTCGATCGCGTCGATAACGAGATCAGTGAACGCGCCCGGCTGCGTCAGAAAAGCGTCGGCGTTCGACGGCTCCCACTCGATGCGCGCGGTGATGCGGTTGCCTGTGAGTTTCTCGACACGCGCTTCGATCAAGGCACGTAGCGCGTCCTGCGTGCGGCAATCGTTGTGGCGGATGTTGAAGCGCGCGCGCGCCTGCGCCGGGATCACGTTCCACGCCGGATTGCCGGTGTCGATCGACAGAAATTCGAGGTTGGACGGCGGAAAGTGATCGCTGCCCTGATCGAGCGGATCGGCATCAAGCGCTGCGACGAGGCTTGCGATTTCAGGCAATGGATTATGCGCACGGTCGGGATAGGCCGCGTGGCCCTGCTTGCCTTCGACGATCAGCGTGCCGGACAGCGAGCCGCGCCGCCCTGCCTTGATGCAGTCGCCGAGCGCGTTGACGTTGCTGGGTTCGCCGAGCAGGCAGTGGTCGAATTTTTCGCCGCGCTTCGCGGCCCAGTCGAGCAGCTTCACCGTGCCGTTGACGGCGGGGCCTTCCTCGTCGCCGGTGATGAGGAACGAGATCGAGCCCTTTGGTTTACCACCGTTGGCTTCGAGATAATCGAGCACGGCGGCGGCGGCGCAGGCGATCGCGCCCTTCATGTCGACGGCACCGCGGCCATAGAGCACGCCGCCGTCGACTGTGGCCGCGAATGCATCGTGCGACCACGCTGCATTATCGCCGGGTGGCACCACGTCGGTGTGACCCGCGAAGGTGATGTGCGGATGGCCGGCCCCGATGCGCGCATAGAGGTTGTCGGTGTCGTCCGCGCCCGGCTCGCTGAACGTCAGGCGATAGGTTTCGAAACCGGCATCCTTCAAAAGCTTTTCGAGCACGCCGAGCGCACCCGCATCCGCCGGCGTCACCGAGGGGCAAGCCAGAAGATCACGGGCAATGTCGAGCGCCTTGCTCATGGTTATTCGCGCAGCAGTTCGTTGATGCTGGTCTTGGAGCGGGTCTTCTCGTCGACGCGCTTGACGATCACGGCGCAGTAAAGCGAGGGACCGGGCGAGCCGTCGGGCAGCGGCTTGCCGGGCATCGAGCCGGGGACCACCACGGAGTAGGCCGGCACTTCGCCGATGTATACTTCGCCGGTGGCGCGGTCGATGATGCGGGTCGAGGCGCCGATGAACACGCCCATCGACAGCACCGCGCCCTTTCGCACGATCACGCCTTCGGCGACTTCGGAGCGCGCGCCGATGAAACAGTTGTCCTCGATGATGACCGGGCCGGCCTGCAACGGCTCCAGCACGCCGCCGATGCCCACGCCGCCGGAGATGTGGACGTGCTTGCCGATCTGCGCGCAGGAGCCGACAGTCGACCACGTGTCGATCATGGTCGCTTCATCGACATAAGCGCCGAGATTGACGAAAGACGGCATCAGCACGACGTTTTTGGCGATGAACGCCGAGCGGCGGACGATCGCGCCCGGCACCGCGCGGAAACCCGCCTCGCGGAATTTCTGCTCGGAATAATTCTCGAGCTTCGAGGGCACCTTGTCCCACCACTGCGCGCCGCCGGGGCCGCCCGGAATCGGCGCCATGTCGTTGAGGCGGAAGGAGATCAGCACGGCCTTCTTCAGCCACTGATTGATCTTCCACGCCCCATCCGCCTGCGGTTCGGCAACCCGCGCCTCGCCCTTGTCGAGCAGGTCGAGCGCAAGCTCCACCGCGTCGCGCACCTCGCCTTTGGTCGCGGCGGTAATGCTGTCGCGGGCGTCGAAGGCTGTGTTCAGCGTAGTTTCGAGAGCGGAGAGAGACATTGGCTTCCTTGGAAAATCAGCAGTAAGAATTCCTGCCAGCTGGAAGTAGTTGCCAATTGGCAGGGAATTCTTTGGCCGAATTTGCGAGAGAGAGCAAGCCACACCTACCGTCATGCCCGCGCTTGTCGCGGGCATCCACGTCTTGAGAGCCGGTAAGAAAGTCGTGGATGGCCGGGTCATAGGCGTTCTTAGGAGAACGCCGTTCTTCGAACGGCTATGCCCGGCCATGACGGGGATTTATTTTCCCGCAATCCCCGCCAGAAACCCCGTCAGGTCCTCGGTCACATGGTCGACATGCGCCGCGTCGCGGCCTTCCATTTCCCAGGTTTCCCGCACGACCTTTTTGGCGCCGTCCGGCACCACAAGCACGGTGGTCATGCCAAGCTCGTGAGGAATCGCGAGGTTGCGGGCAAGATCCTCGAACATCGCGGCGTGCGAGGCATCGACATCGTGCAGGTCGAGAAAGCGCTGATAGGTGCGACGCGCGGGCTTCGGCTCGAACTCGGCCGAGATGATGTCGAACACGCCGTCGAAGGTCACGCCGAGTGCGAGCCGCTCCAGCACCTTCTCGGCGTGAGCGACGGAGGCGTTGGTCAGGATCAGCTTGCGCCCCGGCAGCTTGAAAAGCGCTTCGCCCATCGCCGGGTTAGGCTCGAGCGGCGAGTGGTCGATGTCGTGGACATAGGCGAGGAACTGGTCGGCGCTGATGCCGTGCTCGGTCATCATGCCGCGCATCGTGGTGCCGTAGCGGCGATAGTAATCCTTCTGGATGCGGAAGGCTTCGGTCGCCTCGACCTTGAGCGCGTCGGCGACGAAATCGCGGATGCGACCGTCGACCTGCTGCCACAGGTTGACGTGGTGCGGGTAGAGCGTGTTGTCGAGATCGAACACCCAGGTGTCGATGTGGTCGAAGCCGCGTTTCTCGGTCATGTCTCTCGGAGAAGCGGAGCAGGCTGGTGTCTGCGCCGCTGTCATTTGTAAATCAGCGTGCCTGTGCCCTGATTGGTGAACAATTCCAGCAACACGGCGTGCGGAGTCTTGCCGTCGAGAATGACGACGCCTTCGACGCCCGCCTCAAGCGCGTAGATGCAGGTCTCAACCTTCGGGATCATGCCGCCGGAGATGGTGCCGTCCGCAATCAGCCGCCGCGCATCCTTGATCGACAGTTCGGGGATCAGCTTTTTCGACTTGTCGAGCACGCCGGCGACATCCGTCAGCAGCAGAAGACGCTTGGCGCGCAACGCACCCGCAACCGCGCCGGCAAACGTGTCGGCGTTGACATTGTAGGTCTGCCCGTCGGTCGAGACCGCGAGCGGCGCCAGCACCGGAATGAGCTCATGGCCGATCAACTGATTCAACAGCGCGAGGTCGACCTTGTCGGGCTCGCCGACAAAACCGAGATCGATCACCTTCTCGATGTTGGAATCCGGGTCGATCATGGTGCGCGTCGCCTTCACGGCGGTGACCATGTTGCCGTCCTTGCCGGACAGACCGACGGCCTTGCCGCCGGCGGCGTTGATGTGGCTGACGATCTGTTTGTTGATCGAGCCCGCGAGCACCATCTCGACGATCTCGATGGCGGACGCATCGGTGATCCGTAATCCGGCTGCAAATTCGGATTTGATGCCGAGGCGCCCGAGCATGGTTGCGATCTGCGGACCGCCGCCATGCACCACCACCGGATTGATCGCGGTCTGCTCGAGCAGCACGATGTCGCGGGCAAATTCGCGCGCAAGGTGCTCTTCGCCCATGGCGTGGCCGCCGTATTTAATGACGATGGTCTCCTCGTCGTACTGCTGCATATGCGGCAGCGCTTCGGAGAGAATACGGGCCTGATCCTGCGGGCTTATGTCGGACATGGGCGAACCTTGCGGCGGGTAGCCAAGGGATAATCGAGGGATAATCAAGAGGTGGCTGGGCGAGACGGGTTTAGCCGATTGGTGTGACAGGTGCAAAGCACCTCACGCATTGGTGGCCCGCGGCGGCCAGAGTGCCGCGACGGCGAGCATCAGCCAGGAGGCGATGAACAGCGTGCCGCCGGTCGGCGCAGCCATTCTGAACAGGCCATGGCCGGTATAATGCAGTGACACCAGGTCGCCGCCGAACAGGATCGCGGCAAGGATGAAGCCGTAAGCGGTGGTCAGCCCGAGCTGGCGACGCGCGAGCCCCTGATGAACCAGCAGCACCGTGCCGACCACGGCGCAGGCGTGGAACAGCAGCATCGAGGATGCGATGCCGAGCCGAGTTGCATCGGCCTGGTGTGTCGCGGCGGCGGCGAGCGCCACGCCGCAGGCCCCCATCAGTCCGGCGAACGCGACCGCGATCCGCAGCGATAAGGTTGAAGTCATGCCCGCTCCCGCAACAGTTTCACGATCGCCGCCCGCATCTCGGCCATGCCGGCGCCATCCCGCGAGGACGTCACCAGCATCTCGGGATAGGCGGCCGGATGCTTGCGCAATTTCTCCGCCATTGCGGCCATGGTCTCGTCAAGCGCGGATTTCTTCACCTGGTCGGTCTTGGTCAGCACGATCTGGTAGCTGACCGCGGACTTGTCCAGCGTCGTCAACACTTCGTCGTCGGCATCCTTGAAGCCATGACGTGAATCGATCAGCACATAGACGCGCGCGAGGTTCGCCCGGCCGAGCAGGTAACGGTGGATCAGCGTGGTCCACGACGCGATCTTGGTTTTCGGCGCGGAGGCGTAGCCATAGCCCGGCATGTCGACGAGCCGCAGTTCGGGGGTCTGAGCGTCGAGCGGGCCCGGTCCCTTGAAGAAGATCAGTTCCTGCGTGCGTCCCGGCGTGTGCGAGGTGCGCGCGAGCGCGTTGCGGCCCGTCAGCGCGTTGATGAGGCTCGACTTGCCGACGTTGGAGCGCCCCGCAAGTGCGATCTCGATGCCCTGCATCGGCGGCAGCGTCTCGATCGAGGGGGAGGCCCAGAAGAATTGCCAGTCGCCGGCGAAAAGCTTTCGGCCGGCTTCGATCAATTCAGCGTCGGGATCATTTGTCATGTTTTTCGAGACTACAGAAACGTGGATGCCCGGGACAAGCCCGGGCATGACGGTGGATGACATATCGGGTTCGGCGGCTATGCCGCTATCCCGCTTTCTTGCTGGCGAACATCGACTTCAGGTTGTCGAACAGTTCGATCTTCACGCCGTTCTTTTTCATGATGGCGCTCTGCTGCAGAACCGACAGCAGGTTGTTCCAGGCCCAGTAGATCACGAGGCCTGCCGGGAACGAGGCCAGCATGAAGGTGAACACCACCGGCATCCAGTCGAAGATCATCTTCTGCGTCGGATCCGGCGGCTGCGGATTGAGCTTCATCTGGAACCACATCGTGATGCCCATGATGACCGGCCAGGCGCCGATGGCGAGATAGGTGCCGATGAGCGGCACCGCACTCGGATCGAAGGGCAACAGGCCGAACAGGTTGAAGATGTGGGTCGGGTCCGGCGCCGAGAGATCGCGAATCCAGCCGAAGAACGGCGCGTGGCGCATTTCGATGGTGATGAACAGCACCTTGTAGAGCGCGAAGAAGACCGGGATCTGGATCGCGATCGGCAGACAGCCTGCGATCGGATTGATCTTCTCCTTCTTGTAAATCTCCATCATCTCCTGCTGCTGCTTCACGCGGTCGTCAGGATATTTCTCCTTCAGCGCGGTCAGCTGCGGCTGCACGGCCTTCATCTTCGCCATCGAGGCGTAGGACTTGTTGGCGAGCGGGAAGAACACCGCCTTGATGGCGACGGTGACGAGCAGAATCGCGACGCCGAAATTGCCGAACAGGCGATAGAGCTGGTCGATCGCCCAGAACATCGGCTTGGTGATGAAGTAGAACCAGCCCCAGTCGATCAGCAGTTCGAAACGGTTGAGTTTGAGCTGCTTGTCGTAGGCATCGACGGTCGCGACTTCCTTGGCGCCGGCGAACAGGCGCGTCGTGGTGGTCGCGCTGCCGCCAGCCGGCACGGCGACCGGGTCGAGTAGATAGTCGGTCTGGTAGATACGGGTTGGGCCGACGAGGTTCGAGGAGAAGCGCGCGGTGAGCGCAGCAGCCGGATCCGGCAGCAGCGTCGCTGCCCAGTATTTGTCGGTGATGCCGAGCCAGCCGTTGGTGACCTTGAACTCGCTCGTCTTCTTCTCGTCCATGTTCTTGTACGAGAATTCCTGCAGTCCCTGGTCGCCAAGCACGCCGATCGGGCCTTCATGCAGGATGTAATAGCCCGAAGTTTCCGGCACGCCGTGACGCGAGATCAGGCCGAACGGATAGACGGTCGTCGGCGCGGTGCCGCTGTTGGCGACATCATCCTTGACGGTGAAGACGTATTTGTCGTCGACCGAGATCGTGCGGGTGAAGGTGAGCCCTTCGCCGTTGTCATATTTGAGAACCACCGGCGTGGTGGAGGTGAGTGCGTTGGAGCCCTCCTGCGTCCACACCGTGTCGAGGGTTGGCATCTTGATGGTAGCGCCGGCCGCCGGCACGAAGCCGAATTCCGCGTAATAGGGCGCCTTGGTGCCCGACGGCGAGAACAGTACTTCCGCGGGCGACTTCGGATCGACCGTCTCGCGATACTTCACGAGCGACACGTCGTCGAAGCGCGCGCCCTTCAGCGCAATGCTGCCGATGAGGTTCGGCGTCTCGATCTTGATGCGCGGAGAGGCGGCGATCACCTCGGCGCGGTCTTTCACCTGCGCGCCCTGCTGCTGCTGGATGGTGGGCGAGCCCGGCGTCGGTGCCGTGCTGCCAGCGGCCGGCGTCTGCGTGGTTGCGTTCGGTGCCGCCGAGTTCGCGGGGTTCGCCGCCTGCGTCTGCGCCTGCTGCGCGGCGCGCTGGCGCGCCATCTCCGGCTCATTATAGAAATACTGCCAGCCGAGCAGCACGACGCCGGACAGGAGCACGGCAAGGATGGTGTTGCGATTATCGGTCATCGATCAGGTCTCGCGGGTCTGCTGCGAATGGCGGGAAGGGCGGGAAGGGCGGGAGGGCCGGGCGCCGATCGCGCCCTTCGCCTTGCTGAGGTGAGCGAGCGCGGCGCGAAAATCCGCGATCAAAACTTGGAATTCCCGGTTGAGCGCGTTGCGCCGGCCGACGATGACATAATCACGCGGAGAGGGCGCCGTGCCGAGCCCCGCCTGTCTGACCATGTCGCGAAGCCTGCGGCGCACGCGATTGCGCTCGGTGGCCGTGCCGACCTTTTTGCTGACGGTGAAGCCGATGCGGGTGGGGCCGGGATCGTCGCGAAGGCGCGCCTGCACCACGAAAGCGGGCCGCGCAGCGCGCGGACCTTGGGCGGCGGCGAGAAAATCCGCGCGTTTTTTCAACCGGTCCATGCTGTCAACCGGCGCATCATGGCCGCCGGTTAGGCGCTCAAGCGCTTGCGACCACGCGCGCGGCGGGCAGCGAGAACCTTGCGGCCACCGGTCGTGGCCTGACGCGCGCGAAAGCCGTGGCGGCGCTTGCGCACCAGTTTGCTGGGTTGATAAGTCCGCTTCACGGTCGTTCTCCGCTGTCGGGCGTCCGCTTTTCGCGGCATCGCCCCAGTGAGTGCCGAGCAAATTCAAATTGCCGAGCAGGTTTCAATGGGTTCGTCCGCAGATGGGGCTCGGAGCCGGCCAGAAATAAACCGGCCCGGACGAGCCGGGCCATCGCGGACAGTTGGCGGGCTTATACGGGAGTGGGCTGTTTTCGTCAACGGAGCGTGCAAATTGCCCCGAGTCCGGCGCCGCCGCCGGGCCGCCCTGAAATATTCATAGATTTCAGCTATTTCGAGCGTTTGACGGGCCCCGCCTGCAGGTGCGAGTGTGGGGCCCACGAGGGAGCGGAAATCAAGGGCCGGATCGTGGCTGAAAGCGTGCCGCCGAAGACGTCGCAGGAAAGGCCGGCTATGCCGCGCGGGCGGCTCAATCTGTCCGGCAAGCTCCTGCTTTTGACGATTCCGCTGGTGATGATCGCGGAAGTGCTGATCTACGTCCCCTCGATCGCCAACTTCAGCGTCAACCGCCTCAACGACCGGATCGCCGCCGCCAACACCGCGGCGCTGGTGCTCGATGCCGCGCCAGCGGGCATGGTGCCGGATTCGCTTGCCCGCAGTATTCTGCAAAGCATCGGCGCGCGTGCGGTCGCGATCAAATCCGGCCAGCAGCGCCGCCTGCTTGCGGTGGCCGATATGCCGCCCGCGGTGGTGCGCGACATCGATATGCGCACCATGACGGTGTGGTCGGCGATCGCCGATTCATTCTCGATGATGCTGGAGCGCAGCGACGGCGTGATCCGCATCATCGGGCCTGCACCGCAGGGCGAGCAGTTCATCGAAGTGGTGGTGGACGAGGCGCCGCTGCGCAAGGCGATGTATCGCTTCTCCTCCAACGTGCTGTTGCTGTCGTTTGGTTTTGCGATCGCGACCGCGGGACTGATCTACCTCGCCCTGCACTTCCTGTTCGTGCGGCCGATGCGGCGGATGACCGCGAACCTGGTTGCGTTTCACGAGAATCCGGAGAGCGTCGATCGCGTCATCGTGCCCTCGAATCGTGGGGACGAGATCGGTGTCGCCGAGCGAGAACTGGCGGATTTGCAGCACGATCTTGTCTCCATGCTGCATCAGAAGAGCCATCTCGCGGCGCTTGGACTGGCCGTTTCCAAGATTAATCACGACCTGCGCAATCTGCTCGCCTCCTCGCAGCTTCTCTCCGACCAGCTCGCGAGCGTGCCCGATCCGCGGGTGCAGCGCTTCGCGCCAAAACTGTTGCGCTCGCTCGAGCGCGCGATTGCGTTCTGTCAGTCGACACTGTCCTACGGCAAGGTGCAGGAGGCGCGACCGGAGCGGCGCATGGTGGCGCTCGAGCCGATCGTCAACGAGGTGCGCGAATCGGTCGGCATCGCGACTGACCCTGATATTGTTTGGGGCAGTGCCATCGAGCGCGGGCTCGTGGTCGATGCCGACCCCGATCAACTCTTTCGCGTTCTGCTCAACCTCGTGCGCAACGCGTTTCAGGCGCTCGAGACCCAGCCTGATGCCGATATCGCGCCGAAGCAGATCCGCGTGGCCGGGCGTCGCGAGGGCGCGGTCGCGGTGCTGGAGATTTCCGACACCGGGCCAGGCATTCCACCACGCGCGCGCGAGCATCTGTTCGAGGCGTTTCAGGGCTCCTCGCGCGAAGGCGGCACCGGTCTTGGGCTTGCCATCGCGGCAGAGCTTATCCGCGCGCATGGCGGGCAGATCGATCTCGTCGAGGGGACGATCGGGGCGACGTTCCGGATCGTCATCCCCGACCGGACCATTCCTTTGCGCGAATTGCGCCAGGAGCGGGCCCGCGCCTGAGCGGCACTAAGGTCCTCAATTGGGAGAGGATTTGGCCGGTGATCTTTAAGAAAACCGACCTTGCCAAGAGCCACCGGAGCCGTTAGCTATGCCCCCTCGCAAGGGCCGCTTGGCCCCCATCCTGCGAATTGCGCCCGTAGCTCAGCTGGATAGAGCACCAGACTACGAATCTGGGGGTCAGAGGTTCGAATCCTTTCGGGCGCGCCATTCCCACCGTTTAAAATAAAATATTGATTGCCGGTGATTGCGGGCGGGATGAGCGGTCCGTTGGATTTGCGGCCGCCAGCTATTCGCCTCTTCAAGCGTTGCAAAAATGGTGCCGCTTGTCCGGCCTGGCATCATCGCCCGCCGCGATCGGGTCCGGCTGCCTGGCTCGGGGCCTCGCCGCAAGGCGAGACCGTTACACCTTGAAGCGCGGGTCGAGATAGTCGCGCAGTGCGTCGCCGAACAGATTGAAGGCGAACACCGCCATGCTGATGGCGATGCCCGGAAACAGGATGATCCAGGGCGCCTGGCTGTAGAAATCCTGCGAGGTGCCCGACAGCATCAAGCCCCAGGCCGCGGTCGGCTCGGTGACGCCGAGGCCAAGAAACGAGAGCGAGGCCTCGAGCAGGATCGCCTGCGCGATAAAGGCCGTGAACATGATGAGGAACGGCGCAACCACGTTCGGCGCGATGTGGCGGAAGATGATGCGGACGTTGCTGTAGCCGGCTGCGCGCGCGGCATCGATGTAAGGCAGGCCGCGAATGGCGAGTGTGGCCGAGCGCACCACGCGGGCTATCTTCGGGATCATCGGAATGGCGATCGCCACGATCAGGTTGAGGTCGAGCCCGCCGACCGGAAACTTGCCGAGCACCGCAACAACCGCGAGCGCCAGTACGATGATCGGGAACGACAGCAACACGTCCATGAACCGCTCGATCGCCATGTCGATGCGGCCGCCGAAATAGGCCGAGACCATGCCGATCACCGCGCCGATGCCCGATCCCAGCATCGACGACAGAAATCCGACCGCGAGCGCCGTGCGTGCTCCGAAAATGATGCGCGAGAAGACGTCACGGCCGAAGGCGTCGGTGCCCATCCAGTGGTCCCACGACGGCGCTGCCAGCATGCTGGCGTAGTCGATCTCCAGCGGGTCATAGGGGGCGACGAACTCCGAGAACAGACCTGCGATGAACAGCACGATGATGAAGACGAGGCCGATCATGCCGGTTGGCTGCGTGCGCGCGAACGCGATGATCGGGTGCTGCGCCTTGCGCTCGCGGAAGTCGATGTCGGGAGAAGCGGCGTCTGTCATGTCATGAATACCGGATGCGCGGATCGAGCACGGCGTAGAGCAGGTCCACCACGAAATTGACGGCAATGAAGAACGCGGCGACCAGCATCACCAGCGCCTGCACCATGGTGTAGTCGGCGCGAGTCACGGTTTCGACGAACAGCTTGCCGATGCCGTTGAGATTGAACACCTGCTCGGTGACGACGAGGCCACCGATCAGGAACGCGAATTCGAGGCCGATCACGGTCACGACCGGCAGCATGGCGTTACGGATCGCGTGGCGGGAGAGCACCAGCCGCTCGTAGACGCCCTTGGCGCGCGCGGTGCGGATGTAGTCTTCCTGCAAGACCTCGAGCAGCGTCGAGCGCGTCATGCGTGTGGCGACTGCCGAATAGCGGTAGCCGACCGCGAGCGCGGGCCAGATGAGCTGTGAGAGGTTCGTGATCGGATCTTCCCAGATCGGCGTGTAGGTGAGGGGCGGAATCCAGTTGAAGGTCAAAAGCAGGCCCAAAATGATGAGCATGCCGAGCCAGAACGAGGGGATTGCGAGGCCGGCGATGGCGAAGGTGCGGATGACGTGGTCGATCCAGGTGTTGTTATAGAGAGCGGAGATGGTGCCGAGCGGGATGGAAATCAGGATCGCGAGGATCGTCGCCAGGATCGCGACCTCGAGCGAGAGGCCGAGGCGGCTGCTGATTTCATCGATCACCGGACGCCCGGTCCACATCGACGTGCCAAAATCACCGACCATGATTCCGGTGATCCAGTCATAGAACTGGTACCATAGCGGCTGATCGAGGCCGAGCCGCGCGCGCTCCACGATGAGCGCCTCCGGCGTCACCTGTCCGCCGTCCATGAGCATGCGCATCTCGACGATGTCGCCCGGCATTGCGCGCAACATAATGAAGACGAGCACGGCCACGCCGAACAGCGTGGGAATCATCAGGAGAAAGCGTCGGATCGTGTAGCGAAGCATCTGCAGAGGTCCCTGCGCACGCGGGCGGGATTAAGCCGGGCGGCGGCTTGCGTCGCCGCCCGGTGGATGGTGCGGATTACTGGTCGAGCCAGACGTCCTGCAGATCCTGGTTGATGTAGTGGCTCGGCGACATGTGCCAGCCATGGAGCTGCTTCCAGTTCACGATGATGCGGTTCCACCAGATCACCGGGACCGTGGCAGCTTCCGTCAGCGCGTGCTTCTCCACTTCGCGCAGGATGGCAGCCCGCTTCTTGGGGTCGAGCTCGCGCTTCTGCTTCTCGTACAATTCATCGATCTTGCGATCGATGCTGCGGCTGTAGTTGATCGTCGATTTGTCAGACGACACGTACTTCAGAAGCTGAAGGTTCGGATCGTCGACAGCATCGCAGGCGAAGTCGAGGCCGACCTCGTAGTTGCCGCTGCGCAGATTGCCGATATAGGCCTTGGTCTCCGGCTGTTCATGCTCGGCGGTCACGCCAATCTGGCGCCACTGATCGACCACGAACACACCGACCGGCGTATAGGGGCTCGGCACGTTGCGGTTCATGAACTTGAACTTCAAGTCCTTCACGCCGGCTTCGGCGAGCAGCTTCTTTGCCTCGTCGCGTGCTTTCTTGATGTCCTTGCCGAAGCCCGGATAGGTCGTGAGTTCGGCCTCTGAGGCCGCAAGCTCATAACCCGGTCGCAGCACACCGCCGACATCGCGGACGACGGCGATCTTCGACAGCGCCTCGGAGCCTTTCCATCGGTCGAGAGCGAGCGAGAGCGCCCGGCGAACGCGGGCATCGTTAAACGGCTTCTTTTCGACGTTGAAGATCACCGCCAGGCTGCACACCCACGGCGATTCGTAGACATTCACCTTGTCGCCGAGGGCGTCCACCAGCTTCTTCTTGTCGGCTGGCGATTGTCCGCGGAACTCAGCCAGCACCTCGCCGGCCTGCAGCGCATTCACGCGGGCCGCGGTGTTGGTGATGAAGATGGCGCGGAAGCCATCGAGATAGGGGCGATCCTTCTCGAAGTATTCGGGGAAGCGTTCGCCAACCCAGTGCGAGCCCGCGGCATGTTCAACGAACTTGAAGGGGCCGGTGCCGAGAATGTGCTTCTCGGGAAACTTCGGGTCTTCCTTCAGCTTCGCGGCGCTGTAGATGCAGTCCCACGGCGACGCGAAGTTGGTAATCATCGAGGCGTTCGGAGCCTTGAGCTTGAACACCACAGTGTTCGCATCGGGCGTCTCGATTGAGGTGATGTCCTCGTAGGCCGCCTGGCGGATCGACACCACGCCCTGCGGCGGGTGGGCGATACGATCGTAGCTGGCCTTCACGTCGGCCGATGTCAGCGTCGAGCCATCGTGGAATTTAATGTTCGGCTTGAGCTTGAACGTGTAGGTCAGGCCGTCCGGCGCCACCGTCCATGATGCGGCAAGATCGCCCTTCACTTTCGGGTAGTTCGGCTCGTCAAACTTCAGGAGCGTATTGTAGTGGGGGCGTACCGGATGAATGAACGCGAACGACGTCGCGCCGTGGCAGTCGTAGTTCGGCGGCTCGGCGCCGACTGCGAATTTCAAAACCCCGCCTTTTTTGGGCGTTTGCGCGTCGGCCCCACTCGCCATCAAAGCGAGCGCAGAAAATCCGAGGGCTAAGGCCCCTAATCCCAGTCTCATTGCGAATTCCTCCTTGATAGCCCCTTGTTTTCGGGTTCTTGCTGCGTGGACGTCTTCCCTTTTTTTATTATCCCTGCCTGCCCGTCATACCTTGATACATGCAGCAAAGTGGCCGGGACGCTTTTCTTCCAGCGGCGGCACGACGGTCCTGCACTCCTCGGTAGCGATGGGGCAGCGCGTATTAAAAACGCATCCAGTCGGCGGCGCCATGTGACTTGGTAACTCTCCCTTGATCAGCCGCGGCGCGCGGCTTTTCTCGATTGTAGGGTCGGGGATCGGCGCCGCGTCGAGCAGGATTTTCGTATAGGGATGCAGCGGCTCGTCGTAGAGCGCATCGCGCTCGGAAACTTCCATGACGCGGCCGAAATACATCACGACCACGCGCATCGAAATATGTCGCACTACCGCGAGGTCGTGCGCGATGAACAGATAGGCAAGCCCGAGCCGGTGCTGCAAATCCTCGAGCAGATTGATGATCTGCCCCTGGATCGACACGTCCAGCGCCGATACGGCCTCGTCGCAGACGATGAAGGAGGGTTCCATCGCGAGTGCGCGTGCAATGCCGACGCGCTGGCGCTGGCCGCCGGACAACTGGTGCGGATAGCGCGAGGCCATTTCAGGCCGCAGTCCCACCTGCGCGAGCAGTTCCTCCACGCGCTCGAGCGCGCCGCGTTTGCCCTTGACAAGATTATAGACCTTGAGCGGCTCGCTGATGATCTGGCCGACGGTCATGCGCGGATTGAGCGACGAGTAGGGATCCTGGAAGATCACCTGGATCTTGCGGCGGATGGCCTTCATCGTGGCGGCGTCAGCGCTTGCCAGATCGGTGCCTTCGAAATGGATTTCGCCGCTGGTCGGATTCTCCAGACGCAGGATCAGGCGGCCGACCGTGGTCTTGCCGCAGCCCGACTCGCCGACGAGGCCGAGTGTCTCACCGGCGAAAATCTCCAGATTGACATCCTGCACCGCGCGTACCACGCCGCTGGTGCCCAGCGTGCTGCCAACCGCGAAATGCTTGACGAGGTTGCGCACCGAGAGGATCGGCGTGCCGGTCTTGATCTCGGTTTTCTGGACACTTCCTTCGGCGGCGCTCCACGAGATTGTACCGGCAGCAATCTCCTTTTGCCGGTGGCAACGCGACAAGCCTCCGGTGTCGGTCGGCAGCAGAGGCGGTTCGGTGCTGCAAATATCGATCTTGAACGGACAGCGCGGCGCGAAGCGACAACCGGTCGGCATGCGCGCGAGATTGGGCGGCAATCCCTCGATGGTCTCAAGCCGCGCGCCACGCGGACGGTCGAGCCGCGGCACCGAGCGCAGAAGGCCCATCGAATAGGGGTGGCGCGGGTGATGAAAGACGTTCTCCGCGTTGCCTTCCTCGACCAGGCGGCCGGCATACATCACGATCACACGGTCGGCGTAACGCGCAACGACGCCGAGGTTGTGGGTGATGACGATCAGCGCAATGTTGAGCTTGCGTGACAGATCCTTCATCAGCTCCAGAATCTGCGCCTGGATGGTGACGTCGAGTGCGGTGGTCGGCTCGTCGGCGATGATCAGTTTGGGATTGCAGGCAAGCCCGATCGCGATCATCACGCGCTGACGCATGCCGCCTGAAAACTGATGCGGGTATTGATCGAGCCGTCCCGCGGGATCGGGGATGCCGACGAGCGTCAGAAGCTCCACCGCGCGTGCGTGGGCTTCTTCGTCGCTCATCTTCAAATGAATCTTCAAGGGCTCCATGATCTGCAGTCCGATCGTCAGGATCGGATTGAGCGAGGTCATCGGCTCCTGGAAAATCATCGAGATGTCGCGGCCGCGCACCTCTCGCATCTGCTCATTGGTGAGATCGAGCAGGTTGCGCCCTTCGAACTCGATACGTCCCTTGGGAATGCGGCCGGTCAGAGGCGACAGCAGCCGCATGATAGACAGCGCGGAGACCGACTTTCCGGAGCCGGATTCTCCGACGACGGCAACGACCTCGCCGCGTTTGACGTTATAGCTGAGGTCCTCGACGGCCCTGACGCGGCCCCGCGAGGTTTCGAAATGCACATGCAGATTTTGTACGTCGAGCAGAACGGACGCAGCTTTTGACTGATCCTCGCGCGGTCGCTCGGTAATCGTAGCGACGCTCACGCCGGATTCCTGTATACTGACGTGGCAATAATTCCACGAGATACGACGCCACGAATTCGGCCAGCATCACGTTGAATGAGCCCGGCGACGATCCTGCCTTCAACCGAGCCAGTCCGGCCGTTTGCCATGTCGGATCCCTCCCTACCGATTTTCTAGGACCGCATTATTCTTATTAATTATGCGAGCAGTCCCCTTATTGGGAGGTAGTATGCGTAACTTGAGTTCCGGAGGTCAATGCTGTTGTGGTCTGCGGCTATAGATCGTTCGCACTAGCTGCGTGACAGCATGGCCAGCGCAATATGTCGCTAGATGCACATGCTTCGCAGACGTCGTTAATGTGCGGCGATTCATGTTCCATCCGCGGAAAGCCCGCGCATCTAATGCGGAAGGCGTTTTAGATTTCCGGAGCGGGGCTGCTCCTGCGGATCATCAGTCATCTTCTCCAGATCGGCCAGAATCGGGCAGTCCGGGCGATGATCGCCGGCACAGCAATTGATCAGCGCCTGCAGCGTATCGGCCATCTGCTCCAGATTGGTGATCTTCTCGCGCAGATCGTTAATGTGCGCTGCAGCGATGCGCTTCACATCGGCGCTCTGGCGTGACCGGTCGCGCCACAGGCTGAGCAGTTCGTTGATTTCCGCAACGGAAAATCCGAGGTCGCGCGCGCGGCGGATAAAACGCAGCATATGCACATCCGAATCCGAGTAATCCCGATACCCGGACTCCGTGCGATCGGCCGGGGGAATGAGACCGGTCTGCTCGTAATAGCGGATCATCTTGGCGGATACGCCCGAGGCCTTTGCCGCTTGCCCGATGTTCATTCTGTTGCCTCCGATGCGACCACAGGTTTTCTATCTGGATAATTACGGTTGGAATCTGCGCAACCGCAATGCATTGCCGAGGACGAACACGCTCGACAGCGCCATCGCGCCGGCGGCAAAGATCGGCGAGAGCAGGATGCCGAACGCGGGATAGAGCGCGCCCGCCGCAACCGGGATCAGCGCCGTGTTGTAGGCGAACGCCCAGAATAGGTTCTGGCGAATATTGCCGATGGTGGCACGCGACAGAGCGATCGCCGTCGGCACGCCCTTGAGACTGCCCGACATCAGCACGACATCGGCTGCCTCGATGGCGATATCCGTGCCGTTGCCGACAGCTACTCCGATATCGGCCTCCGCCAGCGCCGGCGCATCGTTGATGCCGTCGCCGACAAAGGCGAGCGTGCCGTGCTCCGCCTTCAGCTTGCGCACGATCTCGACCTTGCCTTCGGGCAAGATCTCGGCCGCCACTTCATCGATGCCGAGCCGGCGGGCAATGGCTTCCGCGGTGCGCCGATTGTCGCCGCTGACCATCGCGACCTTGAGGCCGAGATCGTGCAGCGCATTGATCGCCTCCGGCGTGGTTTCCTTGATCGGATCGGCAACCGCGACAATCGCCGCCAGGCGTCCGCCGATGGCGGCATAGAGCGGCGACTTGCCTTCATCGCCGAGCCGCACGGCCGTCGCCGCGAATACGCCGACATCCAGTCCCAACTCGCGCATGTAGCGATCCGCGCCCACCTGCACCGGTTCACCGTCGATCTCGGCCTTGACGCCGAAGCCGGTGACGGATTCGAAGGCGCTGATGTCGGGAATGGAAATGCCTTCGGCTTCCGCTGCTTCGACGATGGCGCGGGCAATCGGATGCTCCGACTTTGTCTCGACGGCAGCGATGCGGCCCAGCACGTGCTCGCGCGCAAACCCTTCGGCAATCTCGAGATCGGTCAATGCGGGGCGGCCTTCGGTAAGCGTTCCGGTCTTGTCGACGGCCACCACCTTGGCGTCCTTCAGCAGTTGCAGAGCCTCGCCCTTGCGGAAGAGAACGCCGAGCTCGGCTCCGCGTCCGGTGCCGACCATGATCGAGGTCGGCGTGGCGAGGCCCATCGCGCAGGGGCAGGCGATGATCAGCACAGCGACGGCATTGACGAGCGCGAAGGTCAGCGCCGGCGTCGGCCCAAAGATAAGCCAGACGATGAAGGTCAGCGCCGCTGCTGCCATCACCGCGGGTACGAACCACATCGTCACCTTGTCGACCAGCGCCTGAATCGGCAGCTTCGAACCCTGCGCCTCTTCCACCATGCGAATGATCTGCGACAGCATGGTCGCTTCGCCGACGGCGGTCGCACGGAAGACGAGAGCACCCTTCTGGTTCACGGTGCCGCCGACCAGCCTGCTGCCTGTCGTTTTCTCAACCGGGATCGGCTCGCCGGTGATCATGGATTCATCGACGAAGCTTTCGCCCTCGATCACTTCGCCATCGACGGGAATGCGCTCGCCGGGGCGCACTTCAACAGTGTCGCCGAATGCGACATCGCCAATCGGAATGTCCTGAAGCGTCTCGTCACGTCGGACGCGGGCGGTCTTGGCCTGCAGACCGACCAGCCGCTTGATCGCCTCCGAGGTGCGGCCCTTGGCGCGCGCTTCGAGAAAGCGGCCGAGCAGGATCAGCGTCACGATCACCGCCGCTGCTTCGTAATAGACGTTCACCGTGCCTGAAGGCAGCAGCGACGGCGCAAAGGTTGCGACGATGGAATAGGCATAGGCGGCGAGCGTTCCCACCGCGACCAGCGAGTTCATGTCCGGAGCGAGACGTACAAGCGCGGGGATGCCCTTGGCGTAGAATCGGATGCCGGGAATGGCGAGCACGAGCGTCGTCAGCGCGAACTGAACGTACCAATTCCACTGCATGCCGATGGTGCGCATGATGACGTCGTGCATGCCGGGAATGAGATGCGCGCCCATTTCCAGCGCGAAGACCGGAAGCGTCAGCACTGTGGCGATGATCAAATCGCGCTTGAGTTCGGCCCGCTCCGCGTCCTTGCGCTGCGTGGCCGCGTCATTGTCGGCGCTGCTATGGCCGATCGGGCGCGCGGTGTATCCGACCGATGCCACCGCCGCTACGAGTATCTGCGGATTGGCCGTGCCGCGCACGCTCGCGCGTTCGGTCGCAAGATTCACCACCGCTTCGGTGACACCCGGCACTGCTTTCAGTGCATTCTCGACACGCGCCACGCAGGAGGCGCAGGTCATGCCGTCGATGGTGAGGTCGGTGACGGTGGACGGCACATGATAGCCGGCGGCCTCGACCGCCCGCACCAGCGCGCGGGTGTCGACCGGGCCGCTCGGGCGAATGTCCGCGCGCTCGGTCGCAAGGTTGACACTGACGGAGCCCACCCCATCGATCCCGGCGAGCGCCTTTTCGACACGGCCGACACAAGATGCGCAGGACATGCCCTCGATCGGCAGGCTGATGGTCGGCGCGCTGGTTCGTTCCGGTTTGGTCGGGGCGTTCATGAGCCTCTTTCCTCTTGAGAAAACCACCTCACGTCTAAGATGGGGGTTCCCATCGTTGGAAGGTCAAGGGGAAGCCGGGAGAAGCAGGAGGCTTGACCTTCCAACGGTAGGAAGGTGTAGCTGGATATCAATGGAAACAAGGAGACCGAGATGCAGCTTCTGATCGAAAAAATGGCCTGCGGCGGGTGCGTCGAGACCGTGACGAAGGCGATCATGGCCGTCGATCCGAGCGCAAAAGTTTCCGCCGATGCCAGCAAGCGGACGGTGAGCGTCGACACGACAGCGGACCGGGGCAGGATCGAGAAGGCGCTCGCCGACGTGGGTTACCCCGCGCGGGGAGCTTGAGCTGCGACGAATCCGCCGGCCGTTGAAAATGGCAGCCAAGCGCCGGACCGATGGAGATCGGGTCCGGCGTCGGTCATTCCAAGAGCAGGGCGCTCTTTAAGCGCGAGGCATTTCGATCGCATCTGCAATCGCGAGCGAGTGCCCCAGCAATGTGGCATCGGTGGCCGGCGGACTGCAGAGCATGACGCCGAGCGGCAGTCCGGAGGGCGCCACTCCCACAGGCACGGTCGAAATCGGGCCGCCAAGCGCGGTGAGCGGAATGATGTAGCGCGGGTCGCCGGTTTTCATGCCTTCGGGCGCGATGTCCGGCGCAGCCGGGGCGATCAAGACGTCGATATCGGCGCACGCGTCCCAGAATGTCAGTTGCATCTGTAGAATGCGATGCAGCGTATCGGCATAAACGCCATCCTTGATTTTCTTCCCGCGCTTGATAGCGGCAAGCCAGGCCTCCGACACCTTGTCGGGATGCGTGGTCTCCAGCTCACCATAGATATGGGACAACTCGTATTCGAGAACGGTCTGATGCAGTGAGAGGGCCGCCGTCAGATCGACGGCAGACTTCAGCGACGTCACCTGATGCCCGGCATTGTGAAGTTGCGTGTGGATCTTGCCGAGGCCGTCCTGCACCGCTCTATCCGCGTCAGCGAACAGCGGGTCGTCCAGCATCGCGATGCGCAGCGGGCGGGTGCTGCGCGCATGCTTGTAGCGCTGCGGCTGAAGCGCTGCGCTGATGGTGGCGACGTCGCTCATCCGGTAGCCGAACCAGCCGACCGTATCGAAGGTTGGCGCAAGCTGGGTGAGGCCGGCGGTGGAGAGGTCTTGCGTCGTCGGCTTGAACGCCGCAATGCCGCAATAGGCGGCGGGGCGCACCACGGACCCGGCCGTCTGCGTGCCGATGCTGCAAACCGCCGTGCCGGAGGCGACTGCAGCGGCCGATCCTGCGCTCGATCCGCCGGGCGTATGAGACGCGTGCCACGGATTGCGCGTCGGGGGCGGGCCCTCGAAATAGGCGTACTCGGTCGTATGCACCTTGCCCATTATAATGGCGCCTGCCGCGCGCAGGATTGCCACGATATTCGCGTCGAGAGTGGCCGGCGCACTTTCTGCCCGGCTTGCTGTTCCCGCCCGGGTCTGCTGACCCTCGATGTCGACGACATCCTTGATCGCGACCGGGATGCCGTGCAGCGGACCGCGCCTGACGCCCTGCTGCATTTCGTCGCGACACCGGCGCGCCTGACGCCGTGCGGCCTCAATATCCAGCGACAGCCAGGCGTGAATATGCGGCTCGACCGCCTCCGCACGCTGCAGCAGCGTTTCGAGAAATCTCACTGGATCGGATGCACCCGATACGAAGCTGGACTGGATCGCGCTTATATCGCCTGGGTCATGGACGAACTGAGACACTCAATCTGATCCTTCTTTAGTGCTGACGCGGGTTGGTTTGACGTCGTGAAGCTTGTTGAGAAGCTTGATGAATTGGGCCTGCTCCTTGTCGTTCAGGCGGCCGTAGATGCTGTGTTCCACAACCAGCAGGCGAGGCATCATCTTTGCGTAGAAGCGTTTTCCCTTCGCAGTTAAGGCGAGCACCTGGACGCGTGCGTCGTCCTGATGCGATTTCCGCGAAATAAGCCCCATTTTCTGCAGCTTATGCACGGCCCGGCTGATCGTGTTCTTCGGCCGCCCGATCGCATTACTAATGTCGGTGGCGGTCCATCCCTCCCGTAGCTCGATACAAAATACCACCACCCATTCATGCCACTGGAGCCCGTATTCCTTCTCGAGCATCGCCCCCAGCGTGGTGACGTAGCGGTTCGTCAGGACGTTCACGCGGATCGCGAACGGTGTCGGGTTATCTATGAAGATCATTGGATGGGGCATGGTCTTGACCAAATTGATAACATGATGTCGAATTAGTTCACAATGGAACTAATTCAGCGGAGCTGCGAAAATCCAAACAAGTCCCATTTGGAACTAAATAGCCGGGGGCTGGCACAAGAATTGCTTCGCTAAGGGTGTAAACGCAAGGTCCATACGAGGGGAAATAACGACCATGAGTGCTTTTCATAAGTGGATGGCCTGTTTGGGCCTCGCTGCCATGACGCTCGCGCCGCTCAGCGCTTCGGCCGGTCCGGACGGCCGCGTCGTCGTGGCGCAGGGCGTCTATCCGGTGAGCTTCGATCCTCACCGCGACGTCACCGTTCCGACCATCAACGTCAATGCCAACATCTATGATGCGCTCCTTGCGCGCGATTCCGATCTGAAGATCGTGCCTGCGCTTGCCGAATCGCAGAATCGTATCAGCGATACGGTGCTCGAGCTGAAGCTTCGCAAGAACGTGAAATTTCACAATGGCGATGCGTTCAGCGCGAAGGATGTCAAGTTCTCGCTCGATCGCGTGCTCAACAAGGAAGAGCGCTCGCCGCAGCGCGGCTGGATCAACACGGTGTCGTCCGTCGATGTCGTCGACGATTACACCGTCCGGCTGACGACGTCGGTGCCGGACCCGGTGCTGCCCGCGCGTCTCACGCTCATCAACATCGTCTCGAAAGCTTACTTCGATAAGGTCGGCCTTGAAGGCATTGCCGCCAACCCGGTGGGCACCGGTGCTTACAAGGTCGGCAAGTGGGTGCGTGGCGATTTCCTTGATCTCGATGCCAACGAGAATTACTGGGGCGGCGCGCCGACGGTGAAGAAGGCGCAGTTCCGCGCCATTCCTGACGTCGCGGCCCGCATCGCCGCGCTGCAGGCGAAGAACGTCGACATCATCACCAACCTGCCGCCGGACTACATCGCCGCGATAAAGAAGGCCTCCGACCTTCAGGTGGCGACCGTCCCGAGCGCGCGTGTGCTGTTCTTCGGTCTGGTGAACACCGTTCCCGGACCGCTGCAGGACCAGCGCGTCCGTCAGGCGATCAACCACGCCGTCAATGTCGATGAAATCGTCAAGAGCCTGCTGCTCGGCAACGGCATTCGTGCGGGCGACGTCAACGGCCATATTCTTCGGCTGCTCGGTGTGGACTTCAAGTCGAAGCTTTATGACTATAACCCGAAGAAGGCCAAGCAACTGCTCGCGGAAGCCGGCTTCCCGAACGGCTTTTCCATCGACATGGACACGCCGAACGGCCGTTACCTGATGGACCGCGTCATCTCGCAGATCGTTGCTGCCCAGCTCGGCGAGGTCGGCATCAAGGTCAATCTGAAGGTCCATGAGTGGGGCAACTACGCCCAGATGTTCACGACGCATAAGGTGTCGCCGATGTACATGCTGGGCTGGGCGCTTCCCAGCATGGACCCCGATCAGTGGGCGACCCCGCAGTTTGGCGCAGGCGAGCCGGTGTCGAATTTCGACGACAAGGAAATCCAGGCTCTTGTTGTCGAAGCGCGTCAGGAAATGGATCCCGACAAGCGCAACAAGCTCTACGAGAAGCTGAACAACATGATCCACGACAAGGCGGCCTGGCTGTTCCTGCATCAGCAGATCGACCTTTATGGCGTGAACGCCAAGCTGGATTGGAAGCCGCGCGCTGACGAAAGTCTGCGGCTTGCCGACATCAAGCTTCGCTGATCTGGCTCTGGCAGGGTCGCCCATTCCGGGCGGCCCCGCCTCTTGGGACGCACCTCAATGATCAGCTATCTGGCGAAGCGCCTCCTTCAGGCTCTGCTCGTTCTGCTTGGAGTGATGACTCTCGTTTTCTTCCTGCTGCATCTGTCCGGCGATCCGACACAGTTGCTTCTGCCGATGGATGCGAGCGCGGAGGAACGTGCCGCGTTTCGCTTGCGCATGGGCTTCAACGATCCATTGCCGTTGCAGTACCTGCGCTTCGCCTATGACGTGATCACCGGCAATCTCGGCTTCTCCTATCGTCACAGTGAGCCTGCGGTGTACATGGTGCTCGACCATCTGCCCGCGACCTTCCAGTTGACCGGCAGCGCATTGCTGATCGCCACCTGTCTCGCCGTGCCGATCGGCGTGATCGCTGCCGTCAAGCGCGGCAGTGCGCTCGACTCCATTGCGATGGGCCTCGCGCTGCTCGGGCAGGCGATGCCGGTCTATTGGCTCGGGCTGATGTTGATCCTGCTGTTCTCGGTTCAGTTGCAGTGGCTGCCGTCGGGCGGCCGCTCCGGTCTGGAAACGTTGATCCTTCCCGCCGCGACGCTCGCCGTGTTCTCGATGGCGAGAATCGCGCGCCTGACACGCTCGGGCATGCTTGACGTGTTGAGCCAGGATTATATCCGCACGGCGCGCGCGGTCGGCATTCCGACCCGGACGGTGATTTTCAAGTTCGGCCTGCGCAACGCAGCGATCCCGCTTATCACGGTGATCGGCCTCGAATTCGGTGTGTTGCTCGGCGGTGCCGTTATTACCGAAACCATCTTCGCGTGGCCGGGCGTCGGCCGCCTTGCCGTCGATTCGATCTTCGCGCGCGATTATCCGGTGGTGCAGGCAGTCGTGCTCGTGCTCGCGTCGATCTTCGTGCTCATCAACATCACGGTCGACGTTCTCTACACCTACATGGACCCGCGCATTCGCGAAGGCGGAGGTTTCAAATGAGCTCATCCGCCAGCTCGATGCCGGCATCGTCGGGGTTCTCTGCCTGGTACAGGAAGTCGGCGCTGCGCCGGATTCTCGGGCGCAGCAGTGGCGCCATCGGCCTTGCGATCCTTTTCGTCATGGTTGCAATGGCCGTGCTGGCGCCGGTGCTCGCGCCGCATGATCCGAATACGCAAAGCCTGTTGATGCGCATGAAGCCCCCGGTATTCGCCGGCGGCACCTGGAATCATATTCTGGGCACCGACCATCTCGGCCGCGATCTGCTCAGCCGTGTGATGTATGGCGCGCGCATCTCGCTCTTCATCGGCTTCACCACGGCCTTCATCGCCTGCGTGATCGGCACCGTGGTGGGAATCGTTGCGGGCTTCTATCCCGGCATGATCCGCTCCGTGCTGATGCGGATCGTCGATGTGTTTCTGGCGATCCCTTACATCCTGTTTGCCGTTGCCGTGGTGGGTGCGCTGGGTGCCGGCATCACCAATCTGATCCTCGTGCTGGCTTGCACGCGATGGGTGCAGTTTGCCCGTATCGTTTACGGCCAGACGCTGTCGGTGCGCGAGAAGGAGTATGTCGAGGCGGCGCGCGTGCGCGGCAACAGCCAGCTCCGCATTCTCGCCGCGCATATCCTGCCGAACGTGTCCACGCCGGTCATTGTCGTGATGACCCTCGAATTCGCTTTCATGATCATCATGGAATCGGCGCTGACCTTCCTCGGTCTCGGTGTGTCACCGAGCACGCCGACGTGGGGCTGGATGCTTGCCGAAGGCAAGGACTACATGAGCATCGCCTGGTGGCTGTCCGTTGTGCCGGGCATCGCCATTGTCGCGACCGTGCTCGGCATCAATCTGTTCGGCGATGCCCTGCGCGACACGCTCGATCCCCGTTTGAAGCTCTGAGGCCGGATCATGAGCAATCAGGACGATATTCTGCTGAGTGTCGAAGATCTCAGCGTCGCGTTCCGCACCGATCACGGATCGGCCAACGTGGTGCAGGGCGTGTCTTTCAAAATTCGCCGCGGCGAGATCATGGGACTGGTCGGCGAGTCCGGTTCCGGCAAGAGCGTCACCGCTCTTGTCGTGATGGGCCTGTTGCCGCAGGCCATCGCCAAGGTTTCGAGCGGCCGCGTTCTGTTTGACGGGAAGGACCTGACGCGAATGCCGGAGCGCGACATGCGCAAGCTGCGCGGCCCGCGGATCGGCATGATCTTTCAGGAGCCGCTCACGGCGCTCAATCCGGTGTTTACGGTGGGCTCGCAGATCATCGCCGGCATTCTCGCGCATGAGCCGGTGAGCAAGCAGGAAGCTCATGCGCGCGCGGTGCAGCTTCTCCAGCGCGTCGGCATCCCCGAGCCCGCACGGCGCATGGACGCGTATCCGTTTCAATTGAGCGGCGGCATGCGCCAGCGTGCGATGATCGCCATGGCGATCGCCTGTTCGCCTGATCTGCTGATTGCCGATGAGCCGACGACGGCGCTCGATGTCACCATTCAGGCGCAGATTCTCGATCTGTTGCGGGAAATCCGCGATGAGATGGGAATCTCCATCCTGTTCATCACGCATGACCTCGCGATCATTTCCGAGCTCTGCGATTCCGTCGCCGTGTTCTACGCGGGCGAGATGCAGGAGCGTGGATCGGTCCGGCAGGTGTTCGCGGCCCCGCACCATCCCTACACCAGCGGTCTTTTGTCCTGCATTCCGGACGTCGCGCGCGGCGAACGGCTGAAGGCCATCGAAGGCCATCCACCGGCACGGCTCAGCGATGTGCCCGGCTGCCGGTTTGCGCCGCGTTGTCCGAACGCGATCGATCTTTGCTCTCAGGTTCATCCGTCGATTGAGCGCCTGCCCGATGGGGCGGAGACGCGATGCTTCCGGTGGAAGGAGATTCAGACATGCAACTGAGCATCCGCCATCTGAAGAAGTCATTCGTGCTGCCGCAGCGAACCGGCTGGACCGTGGAGCGCAAGTATGTGCATGCGGTCAACGATGTTTCGTTCTCGATCGGCAAGGGCGAAAGCTTTGGCATCGTCGGTGAGTCCGGCTCGGGTAAATCGACGCTGGCGCGGCTCATTCTCGGGCTTGAGCAGCCGACCGATGGCAGCATCGAACTCGAGGGACGCGATGTTGCGAACCTCAAAGGCAAGGCGCGTCAGAGCTACTGGAAGCGGGTGCAGATCATCTTTCAGGACCCATTCAGTTCGCTCAATCCGCGGATGCGGATCGGCGATATTCTGGCGGAGCCGATCCGTAATTACGGCGTGGCGACCGGCAATCTCTCCGGACAGGTTGAGGAGTTGCTCAAACTGGTCGGTCTGCCGCCGACCGCAACGAACCGTTATCCGCATGAATTGAGCGGCGGGCAGCGCCAGCGCGTGGCGATTGCCGCGGCACTGGCGGTTAAACCGGACATCATCCTCGCGGACGAAGCGGTGTCGGCGCTCGACGTATCGGTGCAGGCGCAGATCATCAATCTGCTCTCAGACCTGAAGAAGCAGCTTGGCCTGACCTACATCTTCATCACCCACGACCTCAATCTCAGCTCGTATTTTTGCGACCGCATCGCGGTGCTGTATCTCGGGCAGATCATGGAGGTTTGTTCGTCCGATGTGCTGCTCGAGCGTCCGGCGCATCCTTATACGCAGGCCTTGATCTCCGCCGTGCCGGCGGTCGACCCAGCCAAGCGCAAGAACCGGACGAAACTCACAGGTGAGATTCCGAGCCCGATCAATCCGCCGAAGGGTTGTCCGTTCCACCCGCGTTGTCCGCTGACGATCGCGAAGTGCAGCGAGGAGCGGCCTCCGGTTGTCGATATCGGCGGGGGACACCTCGCGGCCTGCCACGTCGTCAGCGAACGCCTCGCGCAAGGCGCGCTCTAACCTAAGAGACTCTCATGAAGATCACGAATGCGCACGTCTGGCTGGGCGGCAACGACCTCAAAGCGATGGATATCGGCATCGAAGGCGAACACTTCGCCGATGCCGCCGGACTCGATCCCGCAACCGAGGTGATCGATGCGAAGGGGCTGACGGTTCTTCCGGGCCTTATCAATGCCCACGTCCATTTCTGTCTGGACGGCAGCAACGACAGCGTTCCGCATCTCGTGGCCGAGCCTTATCTCACCACGGCCTATCGTGCGGCGGCAGCCGCCGAGGCGACGCTGCGTGCGGGAACGACAACGGTGCGCGACGTCGGCTGCTCCGGCAAGATTGGCATCTATCTGAAGAAGGCCATTGATGCGGGCTTTGTGCGCGGGCCACGTATGCTCGCTTCGGGCCCCTGCATCGTCATGACCGGCGGTCATAACCGTTTCATCGGTGTCGAGGTCGATGGTGTTGATGAGGCACGCAAGGCCGCGCGCCAGAATCTGAAGGCAGGTGCGGATCTGATCAAGGTGGTGTCCACCGGTGGCGTGATCACCTCCGGTGTCGAGCCCGAGCATGTGCAGCTCAGCGCCGAGGAAATGCAGGCGGCGGTTGATGAAGCGCATAATTGCGGCAAGCACGCTGCCTCTCACGCTCAGGGCGAGCAAGGTATCGCCAATTCGCTGAAGGCTGGCGTCGACACCATCGAGCACGGAATTTATCTGACGCCCGCGCTGATCGAGACCATGCTGAAGCAGGGATCGGTGCTGGTGCCGACGCTCACGCCGATGCGGCGCATTCTGCTCGGGTGCGGCGAGGAGCGGCTGCCCGATTACGCCGTCGAGAAAATGCGCCGCACCTCGGAGCCGTGGCTCGATAGCTTCCGCGCGGCGATTGCAGCCGGCGTTCCCATTGTTGCCGGAACCGATGCCGGCACGCCGGGCAATCCGCACGGCTCTGTCGCGGTGGAAGTGAAGTTCATGGTCGAGGCCGGCATGACCGAAGTGCTGGCGCTCAAAAGCGCCACTAGTGTTGCCGCGGAGGCGATCGGTCTTGGTGACAAGGTGGGGCAGATCCGCCCCGGCTTTCATGCCGACCTGATCTTTGTGCGCGGCAACCCGCTCAAGGATATCCGGGCGCTGGATAATCTCTGCGGCGTAATGAAAGATGGCGAGATGATCTGGTTCAATCCGGATGCGCGTGACGGCTCGATCGCCAAGGGCTGGCTCGACGTCGAAGCCTGACCGCCGGTGGGCTGACGGGGCGTTGCAGCGCCCTCGCCGGAACGAGCGGATTCAATATGCCAATATATCGTGCGGCATAATGCCCGTTCGTGATGCCCCGCATCCCTGCGGGCTTCCTACATTCCATCACGAAGCAGCAACGTGCGCGCAGAATGCGGGGAAGTCGCAATGCGTACGGTTCCGTCGGTGAGTTTTTCGCACATGATTGTGAGATATTATCGATTTCTGTTCGTACGAAAATTTATAGTCTTCGATAGGCGAACTCATCGAGGGTGCGGCCGTGGCGACGGCCGCACGGGATAAGACGGCTGCAGTGAACGGGCAGATATATCGTGCGGCGTGCCGCCATGGTGTTGCGACCCGGTTCGGCAGTTTCCATTCCGACCTGACAAACGCCTCCTAACCCCAATGGTACATGACCATTTCGAGGTGAAACATGACAGTCTCCAAATCACTCACAGTGAACGGCAAGAAGGTGTCCGTTCGGATCGACGATCCAGACATGCCGCTTTTGTATGTGCTGCGCGATAATCTCGCGCTGCACGGTCCGCGCTTCGGCTGCGGCCTATCTCAATGCGGCGCCTGCACGGTGCATATCGATGGCGCGGCGGTGCGCTCCTGCGTCACGCCGCTGTCCTCCATCACCGACAAGCAGAAGGTCGTCACCCTGGAAGGATTGGGGACGCCGCAGAAGCCTCATCCGGTGCAGCGCGCCTTCATCGAAGAGCAGGCCGTGCAGTGCGGCTATTGCATCAACGGCATGATCATGGAGTCGGCCGCGTTTCTTGCGAAGAACAAGAAGCCGACCGAAGAGCAGATCAAGGAAGCGTTGGGCAATAATTTGTGCCGCTGTGGAACGCACAGTCGCATTGTCAAAGCCGTCAAGCGCGCGTCGAGCTACGTGTAAGGGAGGCTGTCATGAATTTGCATGTTTCACGACGTCAGCTTCTGAAGGGAAGCGGAGCTCTCGTTGTCAGTTTTGCCATCGGCGGCACGCTCGATGGCGCCCTTGCGCAGGATGCGGCAAAACCTGGCAAGCCGTTGGCGCTGACGGAAGTCGATAGCTTCCTGTCGATCGACACCAAAGGGAAAGTCACCGTCTATTCGGGGAAGGTCGATCTCGGCACCGGCATCTCGACGGCGTTGCCGCAGATGGTCGCTGAAGAACTCGACGTGCCGTTGTCCGCGATCAAGTTCATTCAGGGCGACACCGGTTTGACGCCGGATCAGGGCGTGTCGTCCGGAAGTCTCGGCATTCAGAGCGGTGGTGTTCAACTCAGGCAGGCGGCGGCGACGGCGCGCAATGCGTTGCTCGACGAAGCGGCGAAGCATCTCGGCGAGCCGCGCGAAAGCCTGTCCGTCGAGAATGGCGTCGTCAAATCCAAGGGCGGCAAGCAGGTCAGCTACGGTCAACTGATCGGCGACAAGAGTTTCAATCTGAAGCTCGATCCGAAGAAGCCGGTCCAGACCAAAGACCCGAAGGACTTCAAGGTGGTCGGCAAGTCGGCCATGCGTGTCGATATTCCCGGCAAGGTCACCGGCCAGTTCACTTACATGCAGGACGTTCGCGTGCCGGGCATGTTGCATGGCCGCGTGATCCGGCCGCCGGCCTTCGGCGCGAAGATCGAGAGCGTGGATGAAAGTTCGATCAAGTCGATCCCGGATGTCACCGTCGTGCGCGAGAAGGATTTCCTCGGCGTCGTTGCAGCCACCGAGTGGAATGCAATCCGCGCCGCCCAGAAACTGAAGGTGAGCTGGTCGAAGTCGGAAACGCTGCCCGATCAAGCCAAGCTTTGGGACCATGTGCGATCGACCAAGATCGCCAAGGACGACGTCACCAGCAACACCGGCGACGTGGTCGCCGCGCTGAATGCCGACGGCAAGAAGCTGTCAGCGACGTACGATTTCGCGATCAACCTTCACGGATCGATCGGTCCATCCTGTGCGATTGCGGAATTCAAGGACGGCAAGCTGACGTCATGGTCTGCCTCTCAGGCGACACACAATCTGCGCAAGCAACTGGCGCAGATGTTCGGGATGCCGGCTGAGGATGTCCGCTGCATCTATCACGAAGGTGCCGGCTGTTACGGCCGCAACGGCCATGAGGATGCCGCGGGCGATGCGGCGGTGTTGGCCAAGGCCGTCGGCAAGCCGGTGCGCGTGCAGTGGTCGCGTGCGGACGAGCATGGCTGGGAACCGATGGGGCCGCCGACGCTGATCGATCTGCGGGCCAATATGGACGCGAACGGCAACATCAACGCCTGGGATTCGGAGTTCTTCGTTCCGCAGGGCATGCCCGGCAGCACGCCGCTGGTGGCGCAGGACCTTGCGGAGTTGCCGTCGACCTTCGTCATGGCGCCGGGCAACGTCATCCGCAATTCGGCGATCCCCTATAAAATCCCGAATGTGCGCACGGTCTGCCACCGGCTTGAGAGCACGCCGTTCCGCCCGTCCTGGATCAGAGCGCCGGGGCGCATGCAGAACACGTATGCGAACGAATGCTTCCTGGACGAATTGGCGGCCGAAGCCAAGATCGATCCACTTGAGTTTCGTTTGAAGTATCTCGATGACAATCGCGGCATCGAGGTGCTGGATCGTCTGGCCAAGCTTGCCAAGTGGGACAAGCGTGCCTCGCCGAAGGGTAATCGCTCCGGCAACATCCTGAAGGGCAGGGGCATCAGCTATACGAAGTATGAGTTGACCCGCACGTATGTCGGGGCTGTGGCCGAAGTGGAGGTCGACCGGAGCACCGGAAAGATTCGCGTTCCGCGCTTTTATATCGTTCACGATTGCGGACAGATCATCAATCCGGACGGCGTCAAGAACCAGATCGACGGCAACATCATCCAGACCGTCAGCCGCACGCTGATCGAGGAAGTGAAGTTCGATCGCGCGATGTCGACCTCGCTCGATTGGGCGACCTATCCGATCCTGACGTTCCCGGACATTCCGGAAATTGTCATCGAGCTGATCGATCGGCCAAACGAGAAGCCGTGGGGTGCGGGAGAGCCGACGACGGCGATCGTGCCGTCGTCGATCTCCAATGCGGTGTTCGATGCAACCGGCATTCGCCTGCGGTCGGTGCCCTATACGCCGGATAAGCTGAAGGCTGCGCTGCAAGCGTAAACGACGCTGCCAGCCAAGGAAGTCTCCAGACACGTCAATCTCCAGGGTCTTGCAAAGAGCAAGGCCCTGGAGAAATCGTTTTCGGAATGTGTGAGCTCTGGGCGTCTGCGGCGGTTCCGCGCACGCGGCGCAACGGTGCGCTTCAATTCGGAAAGTGGCTGGGACACAGCGGAAAATGCGAATTTAGTTACAATTTTTGGTCCGCCAGAACTAATAAGAAACCATAGCACTACCGCAAATTTTAACGGAGCCCTGATAGCCACGAAGACGTCTATGTCTTTGCGTGGGATATCATGGTTGCTTTGAAATCATTTGCTGCCTCCGGCTCGACGGAGAATGTTTTATCCGACCTGTCGCTCCACATCGCTGATGCGACCATAAAGCCGAACCTCGTCTGCGCATTCTATGATTGCGATCACGACGATCAGGCGATCCTCGATTTCCTCCGCAAGGAATTTCCTGATGCCGCGATCCTCGGCGGGACGTCCTGTGCCGGCATCATGACCGAAGCCGGGCTCGGCGGCGCAGGTTCGATCGGCGTTCTGCTGATCGAAGACGCAGACGGTGATTACGGCACCGCAGGTGTGCGCCTTGAGGGCGATGCTGCGGATTGTGCGGAACGCGCACTCCACACTGCGCTCGAGAATGCAGGCTGCGCCGGCGAACTGCCCGAACTGATCTGGATCTATCAGACGCCTGGTCAGGAAGAAGCGGTGATCGAAGGCCTGCGGCGCGTTGTCGGAGATCGCTGCCCGATCATCGGCGGCAGTGCGGCCGACAACGAGGTCGCCGGGAAGTGGCGGCAGATCAGTCAGGGTGGCGTGATGACCGACGGGCTGGTCGTCGGCGTGCTGTTCTCCTCCGGCGGCATCGGTTTCATGTTTCAGGGCGGCTATGAGCCGAGCGGCGAAAGCGGCATCGTCACGCGTGTCGTTTACGGCTCCGCAGGCGGCAGCGGTATCGTCACCCAATCGTGCGGCCGGCAGATCGTCTCGATCGATGGCCGGCCAGCAGCCGAAGTTTATAACGAATGGCTCGGCGGCGTGCTCGCGGAAAAGGTCGAGGCCGGCGGTAATATTCTCGTCGACACTACGATGCATCCGCTTGGTGTCGACGCCGGGAAGATCGAGGGCATCACCCACTATCTGCTCGTGCACCCGGACAAGATCCTCGAGAACGGTGTGCTGTCGACCTTCGCGTCGATCGAGGAAGGCACGCGGCTTTACAGCATGCGGGGCGAAAAGGCGCGCCTTGTCGATCGCGCCGGGAAGGTCGCATCGGCGGCAACGGCGACGCTCTCGGGCGGGCTCTCCAACCTTGCCGGCGGCCTCGTGGTCTATTGCGCGGGCTGCATGCTGGCGGTCGGCGACGGCATGCCGAAAGTCTCGCAGGCGGTCGCGTCAAGCTTCGGCGGCATGCCGTTCCTCGGCTGCTTCACCTTTGGTGAGCAGGGCGCGATCCTCAACAAGAACGCGCACGGCAACCTGATGATCTCCGCGATCGCTTTCGGCAAATAACGGGCTGACTTTATGGAAGGCTCAGAAGAGCTTCGCGAAACACTTGTCGAGATGCGCAGGGAAGTCGATATCCTGCGCACCGAAACCACGCATGCCAACCTGCTCTTGAGTGCGCTTGATGCCGTGCTGTGCGTGGACGGCGACAACGATCCGTTCGCGGGCGTGTTCTCCGCGTTAATGCCGGTGTTCGACTATTCCTGCGCTATCGTGCTGGTCGAGCGACGGCATGGCGACGATTCGCTGGAATGCGTGGCGTCGAGTCAGCCTGCGGCCGTGGGCTCGATCTGGAAGATCACGCGCCTGTTCGGCAAGGCATTGTCCGGCCGTATCGTCACGACCGTCTCGGACGGCGGGCCTGACGAATGTCCCGGTGATTTCGGCATCAATCTTTCCGGTGTGCAGCCTGCGCTTTATCTGCCGCTTGGCATTCGCAACCGGCGCGGCCTGATGATGCTGTTGCGCAGCGAAGATCAGCCCGGATTCGACCGCGCGCATGTGGCGGTGGCGCGAAAATTCTCGCTGCTCGCCTCGCACGCGCTGGCGGCGTCCCGCGCCAACCAGACCGAGGCGGAGAGCAACCGGCTTCAGCACCTCACCGAGCAGCTGAAGATCAGCCAGGAAGCGCTGCGTTTCCGCGCCAATTTTGATGCGCTGACGGGCCTGCCGAACCGCACCCACATTCAGGAGCTTGTCGACGATCTGATCCGCACCGCCGACGATGACCGGAAAGTGGCGTTCGCCTTTCTCGATCTCGACGACTTCAAGCAGGTCAACGATCATCACGGGCATGCCATCGGCGACGAACTGTTGCGGCAGATCGCCAAGCGGGTGAAATCCGAGATCCGGTCCACGGATATTTTCGGGCGCATCAGCGGCGACGAGTTCGTGATTATCCTCAATCCTGTCGACCAGCGCTCCGACGCGTCCGCATTGATCAGCCGCGTGCGCAGCCGTCTGAAGCGGCCGTTCCGGATCGAGGGAGTCGGAATCAAGACGTCCGCCTCGATCGGCGTCGCGCTTTATCCAGATCATGGCCGCGACTACGACACGTTGCGGCGCCATGCGGACATGGCGATGTATCGCGCCAAAAGCTCTTCCAAGGGCGGTGTCGCCTTCTTCAACCGGACGCTGGGGCGCAGAGCGACGGAGAAGTTGTCGCTGGAACGCTGCATTCGCGGGGCTCTTTCCAATCGTGAATTCCGCTGTGCGCTTCAGCAGAAGGTCGATTTCCGCACCCGCACCATCGTCGGTTTCGAGGCGCTTTCGCGCTGGGTCGATCAGAGCGGTGCCGTGCACGCGCCGGGAGAGTTTCTGCCGCTCGCCAGCGAGCTTGGCGTTCTCGACGGGATTACCCATTTGATCGTCGATGATCTGATCCAGCATCTGCCGGAGCTGGATGCCAAGTTCGGCCTTGCCACCAAATACAGCATCAACATCTCCGCCGCGCAGTCGATGAAGATGCCCTTCATGCTCAAGCTGGCGCAGCGGATTTACGACACCGGGCAGGCTGGACGCGTCATTCTGGAGTTGACGGAAGAATCCTTCGCGGCCATTGGACCGTTCCAGACCCACGTGCTTCCCATGCTGCGTGAGGCGGGCGTGAGCATCTCGATCGACGATTTCGGGACGGGATATTCATCGCTCGCTAAGCTGGCGGACCTGACGGTGGATGAACTGAAGATCGACCGTTCGCTGGTCTCGTCGATCCACCAGCGCCCGCGCAACCAAAGCATTCTCCGCGCCATCGAATCGCTCGGCTCTGCTCTCAGCGTGTCCGTGGTTGCGGAAGGGATCGAGACTCTGGAAGAGCAGGACTATCTGATCAATCAGACGCGCCTTCGTCTTGGCCAGGGCTATCTGTTCCACAAGCCGGAGTTCATTGCCGATCTGATCGCCGGCGATGGCGGGACGCGGCTGCCGGAGCGTTCGCTGGCCAAGCCGTCGTCATCCCATGCGGCGTGACGCTTTCTTTGAGTCCAAACGGGGCTCTCGCAAGGAGAGCCCCGCGAAAATTTATTTCGCAACCGGCATCGTGAATTCGGCACCCTTGCCGATGCTGCTCGGCCAGCGCTGCATGATGCTCTTGTAGCGCGTGTAGAAGCGAATGCCTTCCTCGCCATAGGCGTGATGATCGCCGAACAGCGAGCGCTTCCACCCGCCGAACGAGTGCCAGGCCATCGGCACCGGAATCGGTACGTTGATGCCGACCATGCCGACCTTGATCTGGCGTGAGAAGGCGCGCGCCACGCCGCCGTCGCTGGTGTAGCACGACACGCCATTGCCGAACTCATGAGCGTTGATGAGCTCGACGGCTTCCGCGAGATCGCGCACGCGCACGACGGAGAGAACCGGGCCGAAAATCTCATCCTTGTAGATGGTCATGTTCGGGGTGACGTGATCGAACAGCGTGCCGCCGACATAGAAGCCCTTCTCGTGCCCTTCGACTTCGTGGCCTCTGCCGTCGACGACAAGCGTCGCGCCTTCGCCCTGTCCCTTGGCGATATATCCTTCGACTTTCGCCTGATGGATGCTCGTGACCAAGGGCCCCATCTCAGCCTCGGAATCCATACCGTTGCGAATCTTGAGGGTCCGCGCACGCTCTGCAAGGCGCGGCACTAACTCGTCAGCGACATCGCCGACGGTGACGGCTACCGAAATCGCCATGCAGCGTTCGCCGGCCGAGCCATAGGCCGCGCCGATCAGCGCATCCACCACCTGATCGAGATTGGCATCCGGCATGACGACGAGATGATTCTTGGCGCCGCCGAGAGCCTGCACGCGTTTGCCGCGGCTGGTGCCTTCCTTGTAGATGTACTCCGCGATCGGCGTTGATCCGACAAAGGACAACGCTTCGACATCCGGATGCTCAAGCAGCGTATCGACCGCGATCTTGTCGCCCTGCACGACATTGAACACGCCGTCGGGGAGACCCGCTTCCTTCAGCAGTTCTGCAATCAACAGGCTCGGTGAGGGATCGCGTTCGGACGGCTTCAGCACGAAGGTGTTGCCACAGGCGAGTGCGACAGGGACCATCCACATCGGCACCATCACCGGGAAATTGAACGGCGTGATGCCGGCGACGACGCCGAGCGGCTGCCGCAGATTCCAGTTGTCGATGCCGCCGCCGATGTTGTCGGTGAATTCGGACTTCAGCAGAGTCGGGATGCCGCAGGCAAACTCGACGACCTCGATGCCGCGGATCACTTCGCCCTTGGCATCGGAAAACACTTTGCCGTGCTCGCGCGTGATCAGCTCCGCAAGCTTGTCGTGATTGCGATCAAGCAGCTCCTTGAACTTGAAGAGAATGCGCGCGCGCCGCAGCGGCGGCGTTTCGGACCATTCCGGAAAGGCGGCTTTGGCTGCATCGACAGCCGCATCGACATCGGCGGCGCTGCCGAGACTGACCCGCGCGCTCACCGCGCCGATCGCGGGGTTGAAGACGTCTGACGTGCGGCCCGACGTTGCGGCAAATGGCTTGCCGTTAATCCAGTGAGATATAGTATTTACTTGCAATTCCGTCACGGCGTTCATATGGCCTCCTCACGCGGCCGCCGCGCACCAATTCATCCGCGGCGAATGCGTTGTTTCCAGAAAGTCAAAAAGCGCCGTCACCATAAGGACTGATGCTGCATCAGCATGTCGGGAAAACTGCATGCATCCATGCATTCTTGCAAACTGACAGCCCTGCGACGGGCCAATATCCTTCGTCGCGTCCGCCACCGTGCATTCAACAGCTTTAGGGAGAGAGAGAATGGTTGATGAAGTTAAGTCAGTGAAAATCAGGCAGTTTCACATGTTCGAGCGTGAAATCCTGAGCGAGGCTGGAAAGCCGGCTGACAAGGTGGTGCGCCATATCGTGGCGGGCGTGGTGTTCGAAAATCCGTTTGCCGGCAAGGGTGCGGCGAGCGATGCCGATCTCGCGCGTCTTGCGGAAATCTCGGTGGAAGTTGGCGGGATGCTGACGAAGCGCGTGCTCGAGCGGTTTTCCGGTCAGGAGCGTCCGCGTGCCTACGGCAAAGGCGTGATCGTCGGAAGCAATGGTGACTCCGAGCACGGTGCGGCGCTCATTCATCCGCGTATCGGTCTTGCGATGCGTCGCGGGCTTGGTGCGGGTCCTGCGCTCATTCCCGGAAACGCCAAGGTTGGCGGACCGGGCACCTCGATCGACATTCTGTTCGGCGGCGCTGAAGACGCCTGGGACTACGATGCGATGGACGGCACGACGGTGTCGATTCCCGGCGGACCGGCAGCGAACGAGATCGCGCTCTTCGTCGGCTTCGGCACCACGCGCGTCAACGCGCGCATCCAGGGGGCCAGCGCCGATCAGGTGGCGAAGCTGGTCGCCGACATGAGAGCGTCCAAGTAAGTCTCTGTAGTCTAATCGTCAGTCGGCCCTCCGTTGCTTCGATTCCGATGCACGGAGGGCCGATTGCGTTTGTGCCTGCAGGAGAGCGGTTTCTTCTCTTAGTCGAGATAGATTTCAGCTCACCGTCTCGCCGAGATATCCCAGAAGCGAATCATACACGGCCCGGATGTGCGGCAGGAATTGCGAATCCTGCTGCACGCTGATGTAGAGCGGCACGGTGGTGAAGCGATCGGGGACGATCTTGCGCAAACCGGACAACTCGGCTTGCGCATAATTCGGCAGCATGACAATGCCGAGGCCTTCCTGAGCTGCGTTCATCTGGGAAAACATGCTGGTCGCGCGAAAACCGATCTTGGGATTTTCGATGAACTCTTCGAGCCAGCGGGCCGAGGGCAGGAAAATCGGATCGTCGATGTAGCCGATGAAGGTCTCGCCCTGCAGGTCGGTCGGCAGCATGATCGTGCGCCCGCCGATATACTCGTCGCTCGCATAGAGATGAAAGCAGACGTCGGCGATCTTCTGGGTCACGAGCGAACCGGTCGCGGGCTCGAAGAAGCTGACGAAAATATCGGCCTCGCGTTTGGAGATATCGACGTGGTTCGATGTCGTCACGAGATGAACTTCGATCTCGGGATAGGCGACCGACAGCGCCTTCAGTGAACGCGCGATCAACAGCGATCCGATGCCCTCCATCGAGGCGATGGTGACGCGGCCGCTTGCAATGGTGCCTTTGCTAGTAATGCCCTGAATTTCGAGGAGCGAGGCTTCCATCTTCTCGACGCGGGAGAAAATCTCGTTGCCGAGTGGGGTCAGCGACAGCCCCTGCCGGTTCCGCTTGAAGATCGTGCCGCCGGTGCTGAACTCGACCTGCGCAAGGCGACGGCTGACGGTCGATTGATCGACGCCGAGTCGCCGCGCCGCGGCGACAAGCGTGCCGGTTCTTGCCACTTCCAGCACCACGCGGAAGTGGTCCCAGCCGAGTTGGGTCAGTGAAAGATATTTCGTCCCCATGCAGCGTTTCTCTTGTCAAACGCACGGTCAGGATTGGAGAGCGCTGCCTGCTTCTGACAAGGCTCTGGCGAAGTCTTTCGTAAAGTCACTGGTCCGGACGATTTTGTCCGGCGTCACCTCTGATCGGAGGCAACTGATCGCAACCGCGGCGGCGGAGCGTTGCCCCTCCCAGCCGCAGATCGGTGCGCCGACCGACCACATGTGGTCGCGCGTTTCTCCGTCGTCGATCGAAAATCCCCGTTCGCGAATTTCCTCGAGTTGACGGATCAGCTTGCTGACGTTCGGAACGCTGCTTTGCGTCAGCCGCGCGAACTCATGGCGCTTGTAGAAATCGCGCACCTCGCTGTTCGACAACGTGCTGAGCAGCGCCTTGCCGGTCGCGGTGCAGCAGGCAGGTAGCTTCATGCCGGGCCTGAACGTGATGCCGAGCGCGAGCGGGCTGTTGCGGCATGCAATGTAGATCACGTCCGGGCCATCCAGCACCGCGAGGATGGCGGCTTCCTGATGAAACTGCGGATAGCGATTCCAGATCGCGTAGAATTCTGCAGGGAGCTCGGAGCTTTCAATGCGTGCATTCGCGAGTTCGACCACGCGCAGGCCGAGCCGATACGTGCTGTCCGCCTGCCTGTCGAGGAAGCCGCCGTTCACGAGCGTTGCGAGCAGTCCATGCGCGGAGCTTTTAGCAATTCCAAGTTCGTCGGCGATCTCTGTCAGAGTCACCGACCGTCCGGTGCGTGCAATGAACGTCAAGATCCCTAAGCCGCGCGTCAACGCGGGAGCGAGGTCTTTCTTGACCGGTGGTTTCGTCTGCGTGGTCATCTCCGCTTTCCGTTGCATTTCGTATTCCAGATGCGTTCGCCGCAGATGTCATTTCACCTCAGAGGACGGGCATTGACATTCTGACGAGAGGTGTCACAATTCAGTCTATCGAACTTGGTTCTATATGTCGAATTAAAAATTGTACGATGTCGTCCACGATACGGAGGTAACCCCCTGTGAGGACGATCGCTCAATTCTCGCCTGCGCTTGGCAGGCACGGGCTATCGCGCGGAGCTGCAGGCTGGCGCATGCGAAGCCGGTTGCGGGGCACGCCATCCCGCAAGCGCGGACGCGGCTTTGCCCGCCGCGATGCTCAACATCTATCGTACAGCGCTAATTTCGCAGGCGGGCCCTGCAAGCCTTTCACCATCACTCCCATTCTGCCGGCTGCAACGAACGCACGTTCGCGCGGATGGGAGAGACACGCACCGCCAAGAGTGCTCCGTATCTTCAACGAACGTAACCAGTGCCACGAGGGAGGTCAGTATGTTGTTTAAAGCAGCAGCAGTCGGTGTTGCATTGGCGGTGTCTGCCGTCACTGCTCACGCGCAATCCAAGGAAACGGTCAAGATCGGTTTCGTCGGTCCGCTGTCGGGCGGCAACTCCGCCGCCGGTGTTGGCGGCCGCAACTCCGCCGAGCTCGCAGTGCGTCTGCGAAACGCCGATCCGAAGTCGAAATACAAATACGAACTCGTTGCGCTCGACGACGAGTGCAAACCGAACGTCGGCATTCAGGTTGCGACGCGCGCTGCGACCGACAAGAACATCATCGCTGGCGTGACGCATTATTGCTCGGCGGTCGCGATCGCGACGGTGGATGTCTATCATCGTTTCGGCATGCCCGCAGTGGTGTGGGGCGCGATCCTTCCGGCGATCACCTACGGGAACGACTACAAGGAAATCCATCGCGTCAACGGCTCGATGCTCGACGAAACCGCGGTCGCAACGACGTTCCTGACCGGTACCGGTTACAAGAAGTGGGTCGTGGTCCACGACACGACGGACTACGGCAACGGTCTCCTCAAGTTCTTCCAGGAGAAGATCGCCAAGACTGACGGGCAGATCGTCGGCACGTTCGGCGTGAGCGCGGATCAGCAGGACTTCTCGGCCGAGCTTCTCAAGATCAAGGAAGCCAAGCCCCAGATCGTCGTCTTCGCAGGCCTGACACCGCTCGGCGTGCGCGTGCGTTCGCAGATGGAGCGTCTCGGCGTCAACATCCAGTTCGCGGGCGTGTCGGGTATCATGTCCACGTCGTATCTCGAAGCGCTCGGTCCGAATGCGGAAGCAACCATCGCTTTCCACAACGGCGCCCCGCCTGAGACGATGCCGGGCGGCAAGAAGTTCATCGAGGACTATCAGAAGGCCGGCTTCAAGGAGCCTGCCGAGCCTTACGGGCCTTACGCCTATGTCGCCGCCGATCTGATCATGGCCGCGATCGAGAAGGTCGGGCCGGATCGCAAGAAGGTTCGCGATGTGCTGAACGCCACCAAGAACTATCAGAGCATTGCGGGCGCGATCACGTTCGACGACCATCGCAACAATAGCGTGGCCTCGACCAAGTATGTCGCGCAGGATGGCCACTGGGTCCGCTGGGAAGACAGCGAATATGTCAGCGGCAAACGCAAGCTGAAGGGCCTCTAAGGCGAGAGGCGCATCGGGATGGCCATTTTCTTCGAGTTCGTCTTCAACGGCGCGGTACTCGGCATCATGTATGCCCTGGTTGCGGTGGGCTTCACTCTCTTCTTCGGGGTGCTGGACGTCATCAAGTTTTCGCACGGTGACGTTCTCACCCTGGGAGCCTTCTCCGGTCTGATCGCATTTTTGGCCCTGCAACTCGTGGGTCTTGACCTTCCTTTTCTCGGCCTCATCTTCGTCCTTCTGGTCGCATGCCTCGTCACCGGCGCCATTGGCGCCGGTATCGGGCAGTTGTTCGTCATTCCGATGCGCAACTCGTCCGCCTTCAACATTCTCCTGATGACGCTGATGATCGGAACGGTGATCCGTGAATCGATCCGCCTGTTCTATCCGAACGGCGCGAATCCGAAGGCGTTTCCATCGCTCCTGCCCAAAACGCCGATTGAGCTCGGCGGCGTGTTTTTAAGGCTCGATAGTCTCATCCTTCTCGCGCTCGGATTTGCGGTGGTGTTTCTGACGCACTGGCTGATCCGGCATACCAAGCTCGGCCTCGCCATTCGCGCCGTCGCTCAGGATGGCGACACCGCGCAGGCGATGGGCATTCCGTTCCGGCGCACGGTGCTCGCGACCTTCGCGCTCGGCTCGCTGCTTGCGGGGATCGCCGGCGTCATGCACGGCATCTATTACAGCGAGATCAATTTCAGCGTGGGTCTGTTGCTCGGCATCATCGGCTTCTCCGCGGCCGTGGTCGGCGGCCTCGGCAGCATCTGGGGTGCCATCATCGGCGGCTTCACCTTCGCCGCGCTGCAGACGCTGTGGGTCGTCGTATTTCCCGATGCCAGCGGCTATCGCGATGTGTTCGCCTTCGCCGCGATCATCATCGCCATGACGATTTTCCCCACCGGCATCATCGCCGAGCGATACAGCGAAAGGGTGTGATCGTGAATCCTTTGCGCGTCGTATCTTCGGTCGCGATCATCGCGTTTGCCGTTGTCTGGACGATCGTCGTCCTTGCTGCGGAAGAGCAGTGGCAGGTGGGTGCGGCGCTCGCCGTCGCGGCGGTGGCGATTGTTGCCGTGTCCCGCATGAAGGCCGGTGCGGAGCTGGCATCCTTGCTGACCGACTCCGGTTCGTGGGTCGTGTGGACGATCCCGGTTGCGGTCGTCGCCATCGCTGTCGCCATCCATGAGGATCACTTCCAGCTCATGATGCTGGCCTCGGTGCTGATCTACGGGCTCGCCTGCATCGGGCTCACCATCCAGTTCGGCTATGCGGGCGTGATCAACTTCGCCGGCGCGGCGTTCTTCGGCGTCGGCGGTTATACGGCCGCCGTGATGGGAAGCACCGGCGTGCCGTCGCTGCTGATCCTGCTGGCGGGCGGGTTCATGGCCGCGCTGATCGGCAGCATCATCATTCTGCCGGTGCTGCGAACGCAGGGGCACTATGCCGCGCTGATCACCATCGCCTTCGGCCTGTTGTTCCGGAGCTTCCTCGAGGTGAACCCCGCGCTGGGTGGGCCGCAGGGTCTCAAGGTCGAGGGCGCAAGCGTCGCCGGACATTCTCTCCTGAACGGCATCACATTCGGCTCCTTCGAGGCGTCGTTCTATCTCAACTATGTGCTGCTGGCGCTCGCGGCGTTCACGCTATTCTTTCTGTTGGCGCGAAACCTGGAGAAAAGTTGGATCGGCCTCAACCTTGACGCGGTGCGCGAAGATACGGTCGGCGCCTCGGTGTTCGGCATCAACGTCGCAGGCTGGCGCATCTTTGCCTTCGTTGTCGGGAATTTCCTGATCGGCGTTGCGGGTGCGCTGTTTGCGATGATGCAGAACTTCATCGCGCCGAGCAATTTCACGTTCTCGGATTCGCTTTTGATGCTGTCGATCATCGTCCTTGGCGGCATCGGCAATCTCTGGGCGGTTCTGCCGGCGGCCATCCTCGTCGTGGTGTTTCCCGAGAAGCTTCAGGGCATCGGCGAATATCGCATTCTCGTTTTCGCGATCCTTGTCGTTCTGGTGCTGCGTTTCCGCCCGGCCGGTCTATTTCCGCGGGCGATGCGGCAGTTCAGAAGGGAGGTGGGGCAATGACGCACCTGTTTTCCGCAAAGGATGTGTCCGTCAAGTTCGGCGGCCTGCAGGCGCTCGACAGCCTCTCGCTCGATATCAATGAGGGCACGATTACCGGCCTGATCGGGCCCAACGGCTCCGGCAAGACGACGTTCTTCAACGCCGTCACCGGCCTTTGCAATCTGAGTGGCGGCCAGGTGTCGATCGACGGCAAGGAGATCGGTGGGCTGCCGGCGCGCCAGATCTATCAGTTCGGCGTGACGCGGACGTTCCAGCGCTCGCGGCTTTGTCTGTCGCTGTCGGTGTTCGACAACATCGTGATCGGCCGGCAGAACAGCCTCGATCTCGGGATCTTCAGCAATCTCATTCGCCGCCGGCAGTTCAATCAGTCGGTGCGCGAAAATTATGAGCGCGTGCACGGGTTGCTGAGGGCGTTCAGCGAACCGCTGGCGCAACGGATTTTCGATCCGCTGCATCGTCTCAACATGATCGACAGGCGACGGATCGAAGTCTGCCGTGCGTTGATCGCGGAGCCGCGCCTTCTGCTGCTGGACGAGCCCTCCGCAGGCATGACGCCCGACGAGACCCGCGAGTTCATGGGCGATATTCTCAATGTGCGGAAACACAATCCGCGCATGAGCATCATCATCATCGAGCACGAAATGGATATCATGCAGCGCGTCGCCGAGCACTGCGTGGTTCTCAATTACGGCCGCAAGGTCGCTGAGGGAACGTTCGAGGCGGTGGTTGCCGATCCTTGGGTTCAGGAAGCGTATCTGGGGACATCATGAGCGGAAATCTTGTCACCAACAACATCACCGCCGCTTACGGCAGTGCCCGCGTGCTGTCCGGGGTGTCCATCGTGGCGAAGGCCGGCGCCATCACCTGCATTCTCGGCGCCAACGGCTCCGGCAAGACGTCGCTGATCCGCGCCATCCTCGGCCTGCTGCCTGTGCTCGAAGGCGACGTCTCGCTCGACGGTGAGGCGTTGAACGGCCTTGCCACCCATGTCCGCATCGCGCGCGGGGTCGGCTGCGTGCCGGAAGGCCGCAAGCTGTTTCCGAAAATGACGGTCGAGGAAAACCTTCGCGTCGGGGCCTATCTGGTCAAGGACAAGTCCGTCGTCGCGGAGCGGCTCGAGAAAGTCTATGCGACGTTTCCGCGGTTGGCCGAGCGCAAGCAGCAGTTCGCCGGCACGATGTCCGGCGGCGAGCAGGCAATGGTGTCGATCGGCCGGGCGCTGATGAGCGAGCCGCGCATTCTCCTGATCGACGAGCCGTCGCTCGGCCTGTCGCCGGCGCTGGTGCGTGATTCGTTCGCCATCATCCGCGACATCAACAAATCGGGCGTGTCGGTGCTGCTGGTCGAGCAGAACGTCCGGCAGACGCTTGCGATCGCCGATTACGGCTATGTCATCAGTCAGGGCGCCGTCGTCGCCGAAGGCACGTCGCAGGATCTTCTGAACGATGAGGAAATGAAGAAGGCCTATTTCGGCGTGCACTAAGGGTGTTGACGGAAATGTTGTTGTCGTCATGGCCGGGCTTGTCCCGGCCATCCACGCCTTCTTGCATTGAAATTTTAAGACGTGGATGCCCGGCATAAAGCCGGGCATGACGAATTGCGAGAGCTGTTGAGTCCTACACCCGGGCGCTATGTCAGGCCGCGGCGGTTCGCTTCGATTGCCGCTTCGGCGCGCGATGAAATGTTCAGCTTGCGATAGATCACCTTCACATAGCCCGCGACGGTATGCGGCGTGAGGCCGAGCACGCGCGCAGTTTCCGCAACCCGAAGTCCGCGGCCGAGAAGCCGCAGCACGTCGGTCTCGCGTGCGGTGAGGCTGCAGGCGGATTCCGGATCGGAGGTCTGCGGTTTAACTTGCGCGAAATGCTGCAGCATGCGCTGGGCAATCGACGGCGACAGCGGCGGCTCGCCATTATCGATGCGATGCAGATATTGCACCATCGTATCCGGGTGCCGATCCTTCAGCAGGTAGCCTTGCGCACCGGCGGCAATCGCCTCGAACAGATGCCGGTCATCGTCGTAGATCGTGGTGACGATCCGCAGCACGGTCGGGTAGCGGGCCGTCAGTTCGCGGATGATGTCGATACCGGAGCCGTCCGGCATGCCGAGATCGATCAGGGCGAGCGCGCCACTGTTGTCGGCCATGCGCGCGCCATGCGCCTTCAGCCACGCCAGCGCCGTTGCGCAGGACGATGCCTCGGCGATCTCGGCATGCTCGAATGCCGACGCCACCATCTGGCGGAGCCACGCGCGGGTGTCGGCCTGATCTTCGATGATCAAGACCTGTCGCGGGCGGCCCTGTGCTGGTGACAATGTCATGAGGCGGACTTTTCGCTCCGGACCGTAGGGCGGTATGGGGAAGCCGCCTATCCCTTGAACGCGGGGTGTGCCGCGGCATTCGGGGTGGCGCTGGAATCGGAATGGGCAGACTGGTTCGGCGCGAGTGGGATGGTGATCTCGACGGTGGTGCCGATCGGCAGCGGGCGGATCACCGCGCGGCCATCGACGCCGTTCACCCGCTGGATGAGGCCGCGCAAGCCGTGCCCGTTCGGGCTTCCGGTAGCCCGCGCCGGATCGATGCCGATGCCGTCGTCGGAAATCACGGTGTACAGCAGGCCGTCGCTCTCGCTGACATGGATCGCCACGTTGCTCGCCCGGGCATGACGGATGATGTTGCTGACGGCCTCGCGGTGCGCGGAGACGAAGCAGCGATAGACGCGGTAGTCGAGCGGCGTGTCGCTGTCGTCATTGGCGGCGATGGGCCAATCGAGATCGATGCCCGCGGCGCTCAGCCGCTCGCCGGCCTCGTGGCGCAGCGAGGCGATGACTTGTCCCAGCACTGGCTGGTCGGTGGCGAGGCCGCTGACGATGGTGCGGATATCGGCGATGGCGTCGCGCAGCACCGTATGAGTGTCGCCGAGTTCGGTCTTGTAGAGGCCGGAGAGAAGGCGTGCGCCGACATCGTCGTGCAGATCGCGGGCGATGCGGTTGCGCTCCTCGAGACTGCCGCGCTCATAGGCGTGGCGGCTTTCCTCGGTGTAGCGCAGCAGGCGGACCAGTTCGCGCGCGAGGTCCTGATGCGCGGTGGAGAACAGCCGCCGCCCCTGCCAGGGATAGCGCACGATCAGCGCAGACGTATCGGCAACCGATGGCAGCAGCAGGTCGACACCTTCGTCGCGCACGCCGACGTCCGGCACGGACTCCTTGCTGTCCTCGATCGCGAGCGGATCGAATAGTTTCTCCAGCAGCGCGCGCCAGCGTGCGGAGCGCTCCGGCGCGGTGGTGGCGAGCGAAACGTCGATGACCGAGCGGAACACTTCATGGTCCGCCAGCGTCTTGTTGGCGACGAAGCGGCTCCACAGCGTGCCGCGCAGAGGCAGATAGCCGAACCCGACGAGCAGAAGTGCAATGCCGAGCGATGTCGTCTGCTGCATCTGCAGGAGCAGGATCAGCGCCGCATCAATGGCGAACAGCAACAGCGTGCCGCCGGTGTAGAAGCCGATGCGGAAGGCCCATTCCGACAGGTCGAACAGGCGATAACGGGCGACGCCGAGCGACAGGCCTGCATAGATCAGGAGGAAGAAGCCGAACGCATAGCCCTGCTGGATCGCCGGTACGGATTCGACCAGGATCGGCGCGATGATCAGCGACACGAACGCACCGGCGCCGACGATGACGGAGAGGCCAAGCCAGGCCAGCGCCGCGCGGGCGCGGGGGTCGCGCCGGTTGATGACCCACTGCACGAGGACCGCAACCACGATCAGCAACATTTCGATCGAGGTCGGAAGCTGCGAGCCGATGGTTTGCGTCGGCACCAGCCGGAAGATGTCAGCGGCAAGCCATGGGACGAAGATAGCCGGGACGATCAATAACGCCCAATGCGGCACCAGCCGGCGCGGATAGATCAGAAACAGCGCGATCATCGCCATGCCGAAGCCGAGCGATCCGACATGGTTGAGCGCCGACAGCATGCGGAAGAGGCCGCCGTCGATCGCAAGCTCACGCGAGGAATAAACCGCCGCCGTACACGCCGAGAGTGCGATCATTGCGCCCGACAGCGCGAACAGGCGGGTGGCGAGATCGGCTGGCCGCAGCGCAAGAACGAACATCCCGATCAGCAGCGCGCCGACGCCGGTGATCAACTGCACCCAGAACGACGCCGGAAGATCGCTGATCGGGCGGCGGGCCGGGCTGACGAGAACATCCGCCTCGGCGGTCGGGAAAGCCTCGCTCCGGATCCGCAGGCTGACGCTCGGCTGCCGGAGAAGATTGGCGAGTTCGGTTTGCCGCTGCAGAAACCGGTCGATCCGGTCGTAGGACTCGAACATGTCCGGCTCTTCGACAATGTCGTCCGGATCAAGAACGACAGGCCCGATGGACACGAGTTGTGATTGCGTGGCGATGCCCTTGGCCGGTCCAGCCGGGTGGGTGCTGGCGACGAGGATCGACTTGGTTTCTGAAGAGACGGTGAGGCCGAGACCGAGCCATGGCTGGTGCAGCGCTGCCCAAAGCGTCAGCGCAACGATGGCGGCGCACAGCAGCAATGTGGCCTGTATGATCCGGTTAGGCAGCCACAGCGCCATTGCGGTCGATGTCCCCCTCAGCGAATATCCAGAAATCATAAGCGGATCGGACCTTCAAGCGATCAGGGCGATGCCGGTGCCGACACGACCTATCGCATAGGTATCCGGATGACGGCTGAGAGATGACAGTTTGACGCGCCTCCTCGATAGTGGAGGCGAAATGGTCCGGGGGCATCGACGGTGCAGGAGGCCAAAACCAGAGACGGCGTCTCTCTCTTTTCGCCGGCTGAGCTTGCCGTGGTGCGGCGCGCGTTTGGCCGTCAGATGCTGGCGGTGCTCGGCGTCGAGAACCCCGCCATCGCCGCAGCCTTTGCGGCCGTGCCGCGCGAGGCGTTTCTCGGGCCGCCGCCATGGACGGCGGTCTCGCCGGTTATCGCCCATCATGTGCTGCCGGACCGGGACCCGGTGGTGCTCTATCAGGATATCGTCGTGGCGCTCGATCCGGCGCGCGGCGTCAACAACGGCAGCCCGTCGCTGCACGCCAAGCTCCTCGAGGCGCTGGGGCCGAAGTCCGGCGAGCATGTCGTCCATATCGGCGCCGGTAGCGGCTATTACAGCGCGATGCTTTCCGAACTGGTTGGCCTGTCCGGTCGCGTCACTGCCGTCGAGTTCGACCCGGCGCTTGCGGACAAGGCCAGGAACAATCTCTCGTCCTATCGCAACGTGACGGTCGTCTGCGGCGACGGCACGCGCTGGCCGGAAAATGAAGCCGACGGCGTCTATGTGAATTTCGCCGTGGCACGGCCGGCCGACCGCTGGATTGAAGGGCTCGCCTCCGGTGGCCGGTTGGTGTTTCCGCTCGGCGTCCCCGGTCCGCAGCAGCCGCATCTGGGCGGTCGCCATGCCGAGCACGGAGCCGCACTGCGGATCGAGCGGCGGGCCGAGGGCTATGCGGCCGAGGCGATCACGCCGGCCTATTTCGTCTGGGCCGAAGGCAACTCTGATGTGGCCCCCGATGAACTCGCGCGATTGCGAGCGGCCTTTGAGGGCGGCGGTCTCGACCGGGTACGCAGCCTGATCTGGAAGCGTCCCGCGCCGCCGGAGCGTTGCTGGTTCATCGGCGCGTCATGGGCGCTCGGCTGTGACGAAACGCTGTGAAAAACCTGTCGGTGCCCGATGGTGTTTTTTTGAAGTTGAGTGAGAATGATCGGCCCCCTTAAACGGGGGGTTTGTTTTGATTGTGCAATCAGCCAGTTTTCGGGCCGCGTGCCATGCGACACGCAACCTCTAGAGGGAGAATATTGTGAAGAAATACGAGAAACCCGCTCTTATTCAACTCGGCACGATGGATCTCATCAAGTCGAATCACACCGGGCCGAGCAGCGACGGCAAGAAGTACGCCGGCTTTTTCAAGTAAGTGATATTGTGCGGCATGCCGTCGCGACGGCATGCCGCATGTCGTTCGGGAAGGGTGAGACACCACTCCCTCAAGTCCGCCATCGCCTTTTGAAAACCGGCTCCTATGAACCCCGGCTTCTCTGAAATGGATGGCGGCCCGGCCCAATCGATAAAGCCGATGGTCTTGCCTGCGCCGACAGAGCCGCGGCGGGCCCTTTATGATCCGAACAGTCCTGACCGGGATTGTATCGTCTGCCGGAGCGGCCGCTGATGCTTCGGCTGCAGCGCCCGGCGATCCTCGCGCCGCCTCCACCATCCGCGCCGCCCGCGTCCTTGCTGGGCTTCTGCCGTTATTTCCTGGCCGAACATCGGACCATCTTCATCTGGCTGTTCGTATGCGGCTTCGGCGTCGCGTTCGCCGACGCGCTTGTTGCCGTCTTCATCGGCAAAATGGTTGCGTTCGTTGGGCAGGCGGATCGCTGGGCCGCATGGCACGAGCGGTGGCCGATGCTGCTGGCGCTGCTGCTGGTGATCGGCCTCCTCCGGCCGCTGTTCATCTGGCTCGACCTGCGCATCCGCAATGGCTTCCTGATCCCCGGCGTCACCTCGCGCATGCGCTGGATCAGTCATTGGCATGTCGTGCGCCAGAGCTGGAGCTTTTTTCAAAGCGACTCGCCGGGGCGGCTTGCGCATTGGGTGATGCAGACACCGGGCGCGCTGCGCGAGGTGGCGGAAGCTGCGATCCGCGCAGTCTGGTATCTCGCGATGTACGGGCTGACGAGCGCGGTGCTGCTCGCCAATGCCGACTGGCGGCTGATGCTGCCGATCCTCGCATGGTTCATTGGCTTTGCGTTGCTGCTGCGGCGGTTCGTGCCGCAACTGCGCCTGCGCGCCGACAGCAACGCCGACAAATATTCCCGGCTGATGGCCGAGCTTGTCGATTGCTACGGCAACATCCTGACGGTGAAGATGTTCACCGCCGCCGCGACGACCGACGGGCCGATCCGCAATGCCGTGCTCGCGCATGACGAGGCGCAGGCGCGCCACATGGCGAGCGTCACCGGCTTCATGACGCGGCTCACGCTTCTCAACACCGCGCTCCTGTTGGCGACGGCCGTGATCGGCGGCACTCTCTGGCTGCACGACCGTGTGGCCGCGGAAGCGGTGGCGATGGCGCTGCCGCTGGTGTGGCAGGCCGCGAATACCGGCGGTTGGGTTGCGTGGGAGGTGTCGGGGATCTACCAGAACCTCGGCGAAATCCGGCAGGGGATGGGCGTGATCGCTGCGCCCAATGCGATGCCGGATAACGACGGCGCGGCTGCACTCGACGCACGGCGAGGTGCGATCACGTTCAATCGCGTGACGTTCGGCTATGGCGACCGGCCGCCGGTTTTCCAGAACTTCAGTCTGAATATCGCGCCCGGCGAAAAACTTGGAATCGTCGGTCGTTCCGGCGCCGGCAAATCGACGCTGGTGGCGCTGTTGCTGCGGTTGATGGACGTGCAGGGCGGCGACATCCGCATCGACGGGCAGGATATCCGCACCGTTTCGGCGGAAAGTTTGCGCGAGCGGATCAGCGTCGTCACGCAGGACGTCTCGTTGTTTCACCGCTCGATCCGCGACAACATTCTGTGCGGCAAGCCGGATACCTCCGATGCCGAATTGCAAGCCGCGCTGCATCGTGCGCGCGCCTTCGAGTTCGTTACGGACGTCGAAGATGAAGACGGTCGCAGGGGACTCGATGCGACGGTCGGCGAGCGCGGTGGCAAGCTCTCGGGTGGTCAGCGCCAGCGCATCATGCTGGCGCGTGCGATTCTGAAAGATGCGCCAATCGTGATCCTCGACGAGGCGACGTCCGCGCTCGACAGCGAAGCCGAACTTGCGATCGGGCAGGAGATCGAGGCGCTAATGGCCGGCAAGACCATCATCAGCATCGCGCATCGGCTGTCGGCACTGACGCGGATGGACCGCATTCTGGTGATCGACGACGGTCGCGTGGTCGAAGAGGGCACGCATGACGCGCTTCTGAGCAAAGACGGGCTCTATGCCCGGCTCTGGCGCCAGCAGACCGCCGAGTCTCAGCCTCAGTCCGAGACAGCGCGGTCGGTCAATCAATCAATTTCAGTGAAGGGATGATCATGGGCGTTCAACTCACCCCAGGCACCAGCCTGACGACCATCGAGGGTAAGAGCGTTCTGTTCTCGGTGAAGACCGGCGAGTCCTACGGGCTCAACGACATGGCGGCCGAGATGTTGAAGCTTTGTCTCGAGGGTGGAGTCGATCACGCCGCCGAGCGGTTGGCGCAGGACTACAACGCGCCGCTCGAGGAAATCAGAAACGACATCAACGAACTTGCGCGCGATCTGGTGCAGGCGAAGCTGGTTCGACTGGTGTCGTAACAAGGGTCGTGAACGGATCGTAAGCCGCGACGACGGAGAAATCTTCCATGCCGGGTGTCTTGATGAACACCTCGTCGCCGCAAGTGACCCAGGCATGGCCGGAGAGAGGCGAGAGGCGCATGCCGATTTTGAGAAAGGCCGGATGGCCGTGGCGGTTGAGGCTGAACCAGACGGCGATGGCCTGGTCGAGACATTCGATCCGCATCGGGAGCCCGTTCAGCCCGTGGAGCGCGCGGGTGGCGATGTCCTGCGTCGGTGCGCGGTCGGGCCGCGGCTTCACCCGCGTCCGCTCCCCCAGCCATTGAAACATGCGGACCGTGCGATCGATGCCGAACAGCTTTGTTGACAGATGCGACAGCGACAGGAGAGCGGCACTCATCTGGGTGCGAACCTTTTCCAATAATATCGCACAGCTAACCGATCCGGCCGCCGGGGTGCAATGAGAACTTTTCCAGTCCATGAGGCGGATGTGTCAAACGACCGCGGCGGTTCGTCGGGCACATTGTCGGAAGCGATCCTGTTGCCCTGCCGGGATGGGCTGATCTCGATCGAGGGCATCGTGCAGCGCGTCGATGGCGAGATCGGCGCGGCCGCGTTGCGGCGTCTTGTCGAGATCGTCGAGCGCGACGGGCCTGCGGCGCTCGCCTGCGCAGAGGGCGATTTCGTTGCGCTGGTGCAGGCGCGTGATGCCGTCCATGCGTTCAAGAGCTTCACCTCGCAATACCAGATCTACTACCGCGAAGCGGATGGGCTGGTCGCCAATCGTCTGTTCGCGTTCTGGGATGCGGCGGGAGAGTGGAACGAGGATTACTTTGCCCGTCACGTTCTGATCGTGCCGGGCTATCAGTTTCTCTCGCGCGAGACGCCAATCAAAAATGTCGTCCGGGTGCTGCCCGGCGAGCTTGTCTCGCTTCGCGCGCAACAGATCGACCGCAGGCAATTGGTGCGCCGGAATTATGCCTATCGGTTCGATCCCGATCAGCGCCGCGAGGAGGTGGCGGAGCAGGTGCTTCATCTGCTGCGCGATGGCGTCAAGACGCGGCTCGCCGCGCGGCCGCAGGCCCGCATCTGTGTCGAGATTTCCGGCGGGCTCGATTCGTCCTTCATCGCGTGCCTGCTCGGCGAACAACTCTCCGGCGGCATTCGCGGCGTGATGTTTTCGCAGCCGCGATTGCCGTCGCATGCGATCAGCGAGCAATACGCGCGCGACGTTGCGGATCGTTACGGGATCGAGCTTGTGGTGCTGCCGCCGGAGGACTTGCCGGTCGGCGTGCCTGACGCGCCGGGCTATTCCGACGAGCCGAGCGATTTCTTCTGGTTCGGCGATATTTTCTCTCGCGCGGTGGCAGGATTAGCTGCGCCGAATTCCTATGTCTTCACCGGCTTCGGTGCGGATCAATTGTTTCTGCGCTCGCCGGCGTTTCTGCCGCATCTGTTGCGGCAGAAACAATATCGTGCCTTCCGGAACACGCTGCCGGAAGCGAGCCGGCTGCTGTCGCGCGGTCAGGTCAGCATCGGCTGGCAATGCCTGCTGTCGCAGATACCCGCCGAACTGCACCGGAGGCTGCAGCACGCGTGGCCGTTCCGGGGCTGGAATCCGTGGGATGTCTCCGACGTCAACATGGAACGCGCTCTGACCGACGACATCGCCTGGCTGCGATGCGGGAAAAGCCTCGCCGCCTATTCGCAGGAAAGAGCAGTTGCGGAAGCGACACTCGTCGGCAACGGCATATTGTGCGACGACTGGGGATATTTTTCCGCACCGCGCGCCGTGACGCAGGCGCATTTCAGCGGCAAGTCGCTGGTCGATGCGTCGCCGTTCTGCGATCTGCCGTTGCTCGATTATGTTTACGATCAGATCAGCGCGTTGCTGGTTCACGATTTCGGCGCGCGCTACAAGGAGCTGCTGCGCGATGCGCAGAAGGGTGTCGTGCCGGACAATCTGCGCAATCGCCAGAACGATACGTTTGTCTTCAACTCGTTCCAGATGGCTTATATCGATGCGACGAAGGAGCGGCTTGAAAGTCTGCTCGACGAGGTCGATGCCGCGTGGATCGATGTCAAAGCCGCGCGGCTCGCGCTTCAGCAATTGTCGTTCGGCATGGCCTCGAGCTCGACGCGCTCGGTGACGGCGCTGCTCGGCTATCTGCAGTGGCGGCGGTCGTTTCTCGATTTCTGCGCGCAGCGAAAAGCGAGCGCGGACCATGAAAACGCGGATGACGGGTTCTTTCAGGCCAGCAGGGCAGGGTTGCGGAACCTGGGGTAGTGTCGCGCATTGGCCATCATCACCCGGATGATGGAAAGCGCCACGAATGGCCCTGTTTCGCGTGACACCGACATCCGGCGACCGCTACATCGCCGAAGAGGTCGCCTCGCATGCGCGCCCGGCGCCGGAAGGCGTGGCTGAGGCTCTGACGTGGGGCGCGGACGAGCATCTTCTGCTTGGTTGCGCAGCCGTGGCGTGGCTTGTCGCGACGGCCCGACGTTCGCCGCTAGAGCCTGCCGCCAAACATCTCCTGATTGTCGCCGCCACGACGGCCGCCGTCCCGCACGTTCTCAAACTCGTGTTCGATCAGCAGCGGCCCGATCGTCGGATCGCGCGCAGTCGCCTTCATGGCATCCCTCGTTCGGGTGACAGCATGGATGCCTTCCCTTCCGGCCACGCGCTGCATATGGGCGCGCTGGCGTCAGCGGCGTCGGTGCTACCGAAGCGATATAAATGGCCGGTCTGGGGCCTTGCCTTGGGATTGTCCGGCACGCGCGTCGCCATTCTCGCGCATTGGCTGTCTGACGTTGCCGCCGGCTTTGTCATGGGGATCGGTCTGGAGCGCGCGATCCGCTGCTTCACCGGCTATCCGGATGCGCGCCTGCGCAAGCTGATCTCGGACGAGAAGAAGCCGTGAGCGAGTATCTCATTCGCTTTCTGCTCGGCGGGCTGTTCGTCTCGTTGTTCTCTATCATCGGCGACATCGTGCGGCCGAAAAGTTTTGCGGGCCTGTTCGGCGCCGCGCCATCGGTCGCGCTCGCCACGCTCGGCATCGCGTGGGCGGAACACGGCGCGTCCTATGTCGGCGTGCAGGCGACCGCGATGATCTGGGGCGCGATCGCGCTGGCCTGTTACAGCATCGTGGTTTGTCAGTTGCTAATGCGCGCGCAACTCGGCGCGCTGGCGGCGACGCTGGTTGCAATGCCGGTCTGGCTTCTCGTTGCCTTCGAGTTTCATGCCGTTGCGGGGTAGTGCATGCAGATCGGCCTTTCGACATCGCCGCTCGCCAACAGCCGCTGGTATGAATACGTTATCCGCTTCGTGCTCGGCGGCGCGGTGACGGTGTTCACCGGCATGATCAGCAGCGAATTCGGTGCATCGATCGGCGGACTCTTCCTCGCATTGCCTGCGATTTTCTGCGCCAGCGCCACGCTGATCGAACGGCACGAAATTCGCCGGAAACGCGACGCGGGAGGCGAGGGTGCACGTCGTGGTCGAGGCGCGGCCGCGCTCGATGCAACCGGTGCCGCACTCGGCAGCGTTGCGATGGTCGCGTTCGCTATCGTGCTGCTTGTCACCACGTCATGGGGTGCGGCCGCAGCCTTCGCTTGCGCAAGCCTCGCATGGGTCGTGATAGCCGTTGCGATGTGGGTGCTGCGGTGGATCGTCAAGCGCGGGATCCGCCGTGCCCGCGCGCGCCGCTAAACCGCGCTACAGCGGTTTTTCGACCGTCGTTCCCGGCGCGCTGACGTGCACCTCGTGGCCTTCGCGAATGGCAAGGGACGCGGCTGCGACGGCGGATTCGAAGGCGGCTTCCTTGGTCTCGTAATCACCTTCGATATTGCCGTCGTGAAGGATGCCCCATTTGTTGTCGACCTGCGTCACGGCATAATTGGCGAGACCCATCGCATTCTCCTCATGGCTCAAAGGAAAGGCCGGCCGCCGGTGACGGCGACCGTGGTGCCTGAAACGTAGCTGGAGAGCGGATCGGCGAGCATGACGTAAGCCGTCGCAAGCTCTGCCGGCTGCCCTGCGCGCTTCATCGGGGTGTTCTTGCCGAATGTCTCCACCGCCTCGGGCGGCAGAGTGGAAGGGATCAGCGGCGTCCAGATCGGGCCGGGCGCAACCGCGTTCACCCGGATGCCTTTCTCCGCCAGCATCTGCGCAAGCCCTGCCGTGAAATTGTGAATGGCGCCCTTCGTCGTCGCGTAGGCGAGCAGGTTCGGATTTGGATCGTCGGAATTGATCGAGGCGGTGTTGATGATCGCCGCGCCCGGCTTCATGTGCGGCACGGCGGCCTTGCACAGATAGAACATCGCGTGGATGTTGACGCGGAACGTCAGCTCCCATTCCTCGTCGCTGATGTCCTCAAGGTCCTTGAACGACGCCTGATGTGCGGCATTGTTAATGAGGATGTCGATCCCGCCGAATTCCGACACGGCGCGATCGACGATCGCCCGGCAATGTTTGGCGTTCTGAATGTCGCCGCGCACCAGCACCGCGCTCTGGTTGGCCTTGCGGATCAGCGAAGCGGTTTCTTCGGCATCGTCGTCTTCTTCGAGATAGGCGATCAGGACGTCAGCGCCCTCTCTGGCGTAGGCGATGGCTACCGCGCGGCCGATGCCGCTGTCGCCGCCGGTGATGATGGTGCGTTTGCCGCGCAGGCGGCCGGAGCCCTTGTAGGTCGTCTCGCCATGGTCCGGAACCGGGTCCATCTGCGCGGTGTGGCCCGGCATCGGCTGCTGTTGCGACGGAAAGGGCGGGTTCGGATAGTTCATCGTGACCTCGATGTGGAGGGTTTCGAGGTCTCAACCGCGGGCTCAAACGGGAGTTCCTGACAGCAAAAGCGGCCGATTGCCTGAAACGGATCGGCGGCCGGGCGATTATTGAATGGCGGTTCGCCTGTTCCGGAATCGCAAACCAACAGGCGGCGAGCCATGCCCGGAAAACGCATCCAGTTCGACGACGATACGCTGTCCAAGCTGAACGAACTCGGCCGCCGGCGGATGGCGACGTTTCAGGAGCTCGCGGACGAGGCTTTCGCCGATCTGATGAAGAAGCATCACGTGCCGCTGGATCTGCGCGATGCATTGAAGAAAAGCGTCCGGGAAGAAAAGCAGGCGGAAAGCGCGCGCCCGCGAAAGCGCGAGGTTGCGCGATCCGACGCCAAACGCACCGCGCGCGGAAGGGGCCATGCGCGTTTGCGTAAGCGTTCAGTCGGGCGTTCCGATGGGCGCGCTTAAATCCCCACCGGGGCCGAATTGCGTCCATCTCTGCGTCGACATGCAGCGGCTGTTCAGCGTGAACGGGCCATGGCCGGCGCCGTGGATGCAGCGGGTGCTGCCGGCTGTCGAGCGGCTGGTCGCGCACTGCCCGGAGCGCACCGTGTTCACGCGCTTCATTCCGCCTCCGCGCCCTGAGGACGCTTGCGGCATGTGGCGCGCTTACTATGCGAAATGGTCGAACGTGACGCGGGAGGCGATGGACCTCTCGCTTCTCAGGCTGATGCCGGAGCTGGAGCGCTTCGCGCCGCCCGCGCCGGTGATCGACAAGCCGGTTTATTCCGGTTTCGCGACCGGCGCCCTGCACGCCTATCTGCAGGGCAAGGGCATCGACACGCTCATCGTCACCGGATCGGAGACGGACGTGTGCGTGCTCTCCACAGTGCTCGGTGCCGTCGATCATGGCTACCGGATCATCATCGTGAAGGATGGTCTGTGCAGTTCGTCGGACGAAGCGCATGACGCATCGCTGAAGCTCTATGCGCGGCGCTTCCAGACCCAGATCGAACTCGCCGATGCCGCCGAGGTGCGGGACGTCTGGCGGCCATGATTGCGCGCGGTTCGCGGTGCGGAACCTCAAGTGAGCCTGCGCGTTTCGGCTCTGGAGTTCGTTAGCATGAGCAACAAGAACAAGCGCGAGCCCGCCCGGAACGGCGACATGACGCGGGTGTTCGCGGAGATCGCGAACTGGACTTCGCAGGCTGCGGGCCGGGCCTCGACCTTCATTCTGGCGGCGCTGGTGGTGTTCATCTGGGCGATGTCGGGACCGATCTTCCATTATTCCGACACCTGGCAACTCGTGATCAATACCGGCACCACCATCATCACCTTCCTGATGGTGTTCCTCATCCAGAGTTCGCAGAACAGGGACAGCGCGGCGATTCAGGTGAAGCTCGATGAGTTGATCCGCGTGAGCGCCGCACAGAATTCGTTCGTCGGTATCGAACATCTGACCGACGCCGAACTCGAGGAGATCCGGATCAAGTGCGAGACTCGGGCCGAGGTCGAGAAAGCCGGCGAGCGGACGGTCGAGGAAACCGCCGTGAAGGCAGAGATCGCGAGCGAAAGGGCGATTTAGATGCTGGCTCAACCGCGCAACGTGATGTCGGTCTGATGCTGGATCGTCGAAAATCAGGGCGAGTTCTGATCGGCACATCTGGCTGGCATTATGCGTCGTGGCGCGGGCCGTTCTTTCCCACCGGCCTGATGCTCAAGCATCAGTTGCAATTCTATGCCTCGCAGTTCGAGACCGTCGAGCTCAACGGCGTGTTCTATCGCATGCCGACCGAGCAGGCGGTCGAGGGCTGGCGGGATCAGACCTCGAACAATTTTGTTTTTGCCTGGAAGGCCTCGAAATACATCACGCACTGGAAACGCTTGTCTGAGCAGAGCGCCAACAGTCTTGCGTTGATGGAGCAGCGGATTGCGTTGCTGGGATCAAAGGCGGGGCCGGTGCTGTTTCAACTGCCGCCGAACTTTTCGGCGGATGCGGATCGGTTGAAGCGATTTCTCCGCGGGTTGTCACGCCGCCATCGCTGTGTTTTTGAATTCCGGCATCCCAGTTGGTATTCGGCGGAGACATTCAAAATCCTCGCACGGCACAACGTCGCGCTGTGCATTTCCGATCATCACGATGCGCCTTCGCCTTGGGAGCAGACGGCGGATTTCGTCTACCTGCGCGGCCATGGGCCGGGCGGACGCTATCGCGGTCACTATTCGGCCGCGACGCTGACGACATGGGCGGAGCGGATTGCTGCGTGGCGGGCGTCGGGATCGGACGTGTTTGTCTATTTCGACAACGATCAGAAAAGCGCCGCGCCGCTCGATGCGGCGAAGCTGCGTGCGTCGTCCGATGAGGCCTCGGCGGCGCCGCGCCGGACCGCCCGGAGATAGGCGGCCGGAGATAAAAAGTCGCGGCCGCTGTCGGAACGCGCCGCGCGCGCTTTTTTTGAATAAAGACGGAGGATTTTCCATGGAACAGCCAGAATCCGAACGGCGCCAGGTGATGGATCACGAGCCGCGATGGACCGAAGACGATCTGCAGCGGCAGGAGTTCGGGCCGCGCGGCGTTCCGGGCAAACCGGACCCGGCGCGCATGGTGCCGCAACAGAAGAAGAACATGCCGGAGAATGCAGAGGGAGGGCACACCGCGTAAGCGTAGGAGTGCGATGTGAGTGTGAAGACAGGCGAGCCGCCGCTCGCCACGAACAAAGGGACGGATCGGCCATGGCAGCGCCCCGGCCACGCCGCGCAGGACCTCAAGCCTGCACTGCCCGATCGGGAAATCCGGGAACGGCAATATGAGGACACGATCGGCGGCGCCGATAACGCGCCCTATCAGCAGGAGCCGTCGTCGGCGGCCTCGGCGCCGCGATATCCCGCCGGGCAATCGAGCGCGGTGGGTGAAGAGGGTCGCGTCGGCGAGCCGCTACCGATCGTGCTTCTCGTCATTGCCGCCATTCCCATTGTCGGGTTGATCGTGGGGCTGATTTGGTGGGTCGCGAGCTAGCGACGCGCTTATTCCGAAAGTGCCCGCGCCCGCCATGTTCCGTCATGGATCAGGTTGCGCATTAGTTCGATCAGCACGCGGGCCACGGCTTCCGTGGAGAGCATGTTGATCGGCCGCTGCGAGACGACGACCGAGACCCGCCAGTTCGGCGTCGGGTTCATGATGGCGACGGTGCCGAACAGGCCCGCCTTGATTTCCTGCAACATCGCGAAGTGCGGCATAATTGTCATGTAGCCGGCCTTCACCAGTTCCACGATGGCGTTGAACGAGTCGCTCTCGATGATCACCCGCGGCGTAATGCCGTTGCGGGTGGAGAGATGCTCGATGTAGTTGCGCAGCACATGCTGCTTGCCTGGCAGCACCAGCGGAATGCTCTCCAGCTCGGAGAAGCCGATCGAATTACGGTGAAGGATCGGGTTCTTGCTGTCGGCCACCAGCACCAGATCTTCGATGCCGACAGGATGCAGCGAGATGTTGGCGAACACGCGCGGATCGTACAGCACCGCGATGTCGAGCCGCGCGTTCTGCATCCATTCGTCGAGCGTGCCGGTCATCGCCTCGATCAGATGAATCGAGATGTTCGGATAATTCACCTTCACCTTCTCGATCAGTGCGGCAGACAATCCGCGGCAGGCGGATGTCGGAAAGCCGACCAGCACCTTGCCGCTCGGGTTGCGCGACTGATTGACGACGGTTTCCTTGGCGAAAGCGACGTCCTTGAGGATCGAGCGCGCATGCGCATACAGCGTGTGGCCGACTTCGGTGAGAAACACGCCGCGCGCATGGCGATGAAACAATTCCATGCCGAGTTCGGCTTCGAGATCCTTGATCTGCTGGCTGAGCGAGGGCTGCGAGGTGCGCAGAATCTCGGCGGCACGCGAAAGGCTGCCGGAATCGGCGATGTACACCAACGATCGCAACTGTCTCAGATCCATGATCTGGCCTCCTGAAATTGGCCTTGGGGCTCAGAAGAGGGGCGCGTGCGTGCGCATTGTGTCGCAGCCTGTCAGTTGCCGCGGCGTCACTCGGTCCGGTGGTATAATGCATTCCAAACGGTAACCCTCAAGCCTTTCTGTATACCGGCTGGTCAATTATTAAGCGGGCTTTTTGCCACTTCGGTGAGCAACTGCACAACACTATAAGAATTGCCTATAGCTAAGATAGTGATTTCATCTTTGTGCAAATGGACGTCTTGGTCTCCAATCTGTCATGAGGTTCGCAAAATTATATCGCACGAACGAGCCGAAGGAGGAGGGAGCATCAATGACTCATTTGACATGGACCAAATTATTTCTTGCCGGTGGTGCAGTCGCTCTCATGGCAGCGCCCGCGATGGCGGAGCAGCAACCATGCATCGGTAACAGCGTCGCGCTGACGGGCCCTGCCTCTTTCGGCGGTACCGCGGTGAAATACGGCGCGGAAGTCGCGATCGATGAAATCAACGAGGCCGGCGGCGTCCTCGGCAAGAAGCTCAAGCTCATCCAGTACGATGATGCCGGCGCTCCGCCGCGCGGCGTCGATAACGTGCGCCGCATCGCGCTGTCCGACAAATGTGTCGCGATTTTCGGCGGCTATCACTCGACCGTCGGTCTTGCGCAGGTCGGTCCGGTGAATGAGATCGGCATTCCGTGGATCGGCACGACCGGTGCCGGCACCAAGATCACCGAAAACGGCGGCTCGCCGAATTACATGTTCCGCGTGTCCGCCAAGGACAAGTGGGTTGCGCAGTTCCTTGCCGAGCAGGCGCTCAAGGCCTCCAAGACCGGCAAGGTCGCCATCATGTATGAAAACACCGGCTGGGGTAACGGCGCGCTGCCTGATTTCAAGGCAGCGATGGAAGCCAAGGGCAAGACTGTCGCAGCGATCGAAACCTTCAACTGGAACGATCAGGACATGACGGCGCAGGCGATCCGCATCCGCGATTCCGGCGCCGATGCTGTCGTCACCTTCGCGCTGGACCGTGAAGGCAACCAGATCGTCCGCAGCTTCGACAAGATCGGCTACAAGCCGGCCATCTTCGGTGCGTGGGGTATTGCCGGCAATCTCGGCGATCTCGCGGGCCCGCTCGCGAACGGCGTGCGCGTGATGCAGACCTTCACCTGGATGGGTGAGATGAATCCGCGCACCAAGGCGGTGTGGGAGAAGATCCAGAAGAAGTTCAAGCTGAAGGACCCGTCCGAGCTGAAGATGGGCTCGGCGACCGCGAACTCCTACGACGCGGTCTACATCCTCGCCAAGGCGATCGAGAAGGCCGGCTCGTACGACTGGAAGAAGGTGCACGACGCACTCTACACCGTGAAGTACGACGGTCTCGTCGCGAAGTATGATCCGGCGTTCGATGCATCGAACCCGGAGCGTCAGGACGCCATTTTGCCGCAGTACTACAAGCTGACGGTGTGGTCTGACGGCAAGCTGTTGCCGATCGAGCAGACGGCCTACGGCAAGGCCAGCAACTAAATCATTCACCTTGGCCGCCCGCACTGGTGCGGGCGGCCTCCTCCTTCACTCCGGACGTCGTGAGTGCCTGCGTGCCTCGCGATCGGGACCGGTGTGCGTATGGCGGATCAAATGCAATCGATTATCCAGTACGTTCTGTCGGGACTTGCGATCGGGGGCTGTTACGCTCTCGTCGCGCTCGGCTTCCACATCATGTGGTCGACGGCGAAGGCTGTGAACTTCGCCCATGGCGACACTCTCATGCTCGGCGCGGTCCTGACGATCATGGCGCTCGATCAGGGCGCGCCGCTTCCCCTCGCAATTCTCGGCGCCATCGCAGCCTCGTGCGTGTTCGGCATTCTGCTCGAACGGTTCGCCGTGCGGCCTTTCGCCAAGACCACCAGCTCGATCGGCTGGATGCTCACCACGATCGCAATCGGCATCATGCTGCAGGCCTATGTGACGATGGAATTCGGCGGCTTCTCGCGCGCGCTTCCGTCGCCCGGCGTGGAGAAGGCGATCTCGGTGATGGGTGCCGGCGTCTATCCGCAGGAGCTCGTCATTCCGGTCGTCGCGTTGCTTGCGATGCTCGGTCTCGGCTGGATGCAGCGTCACACGCTGATCGGCCGCGCGATGCAGGCGGTGTCGTTTGATCGCAACGCCGCTGCGCTGATGGGCATCAACGTCAACTGGATGTTCGGATTCTCGTTCGGTCTTGCCGCCGCGCTCGGTGGCGCGGCCGGCATCCTGATCGCGCCGATCACGCAGGCTTCCGCGTCGATGGGTCTGACACTTGGCCTCAAGGGCTTCGCGGTCGCCATCATCGGCGGCATCACCAGCGCGCCCGGCGTGGTTCTCGCTGGTCTCGGCTTTGGTGTCGTCGAGAAGTTCGTCGAGGGTTACATCTCGACCGCCGCGCGCGAAATCGTCGGCTTCGGTCTCACCATTCTGGTTCTCCTCGTCTTCCCGCAAGGGTTGTTCGGCAAGCGCGAGGTGTTCAAGGTATGACCCAGCGTCTTCTCACGCCGCTCGCCTTCCTCGCGCTGGCGGCCTTCCTTATCGCGCTGCCGTTCACGGCGGACAACGAGTACTCGCTGCGGCTGTTCATGCTGTTCGCGATCTACGCGATCGTGGCGCTCGGCCTCAACGTGCTCGTCGGTCTCGCTGGTCTGATCTCGCTCGGCCAGGCAGGCTTGTTCGCGCTCGGCGCCTATACGGGTGCGATTCTTGCGACCCGTCTCGGCTGGGATTTCATCTTTGCGGCGATGGCCGGCACCGTGGTTGCCGGTGCGTTCGGCGCGCTGCTCGCTTATCCCACGGTGCGGGTGCGCGGCGTCTATCTCGCCGTCATCACCATCGCGTTCGGCCTGATCGTCGAAAACGTCATCATCGAGTGGGATCATCTCACCGGCGGCACCACCGGCATCAGCAGCATTCCGAAGCCGGCGCTGTTCGGCTGGCCGCTCGACGGTTTCCGCTACTACGCCGTGCTCGCGGTGCTTCTGTTTCTTGTCGTGGTCATCACCCACAACATCAAGCAGTCGCGTTATGGCCGCGCCATGCTGGCGGTGTCGCAGAGCGAGACCGCGGCACGCGGTGTCGGCCTCAATGCCACCGGTGTGCGCACGCTCGCCTTTGTCATCGCCTCGTCGACGGCGGGACTTGCCGGCGTGCTCTATGCCTACCTCAACCTCTACATCTCGCCTGACAGCTTCACCTTCAACGACTCCATCCGCTTCCTGCTGATGGTTGTGCTGGGCGGCGCAGGCACCACGGTCGGCGCACTGATCGGCGCGCTGATCCTGACCTATCTGCCGGAGTACCTGCAGCAGCTTCAGTACTGGCAGCAGTTCGCCTACGGCCTGTTGCTGGCGCTGGTGATGTTCGTGCTGCCGCAGGGCATCTTCGGCACGCTCTCGCATCTCGTTGCGCGCTTCTTCCGGCGTGCGCCCGCACCGTCCGAGATGGCGGAGAGCGAGATCGAGAAGGTGCTGAAGGATGCCAAGGCGGGTTGGGCACCGGCGTCTTTCTCGGCCGAAGGGCTCACCATCCGCTTTGGCGGCCTCACCGCGCTCAACAAGGCGTCGATGCAGGTTGCGCCGGGCGAGATCCATGCGCTGATCGGCCCGAATGGTGCCGGCAAGTCGACCATGGTCAACATCATCACCGGCTTCTACCGGCCCAATGAAGGCACCGTCACGCTCGACGGCGTCAACATGGCCGGCTCCCCGCCGCACGCCGTGGCGCGCAGCGGCGTCGCGCGCACCTTCCAGAACACCGAACTGTTCGGCGATCTGACGGTGCTCGAGAACGTCATGGTCGGCTTCCAGAAGCGGCTCTCCTACGGGCTGTTCGCGGCGGCCTTCCGCACCGGGCGCTTCCACAAGGAAGAGGCCGAGTGCCGCCATGCCGCCGAGGCGCTGCTTGCCTTTGTCGGCCTCACCGGCTTCGCCAATGAGAAGGCACGCTTCCTGCCGTTCGGTATGCAGCGCCGTCTCGAGATCGCCCGTGCGCTTGCGACCGCGCCGCGCCTCCTGCTGCTCGACGAACCGGCGGCCGGCCTTACGACGCAGGAAATCGACGAGCTCGATCGCATGATCCGTCGCACCGCGGCGCTCGGCATCTCGGTGCTGCTGATCGAGCATCACGTCGATCTCATCATGTCGGTGGCCGATCGCGTGACCGTGCTCGACTACGGCGTCGTCATCGCCAGCGACAAGCCTGGCATCATTCAAAACGATCCGCGCGTGATCGAGGCCTATTTCGGCGTCGCGCCAGCGGCCCAAGCGGCGGAGGGAGCCTGACCATGAGCACAAGCGCAAACGATGTGCTGCTTGAGGTTCGCGGTCTCGAAATCCAGTACGGCGCCGCGATCGCCGTGCGGGGTGTCGATCTTGTCGTGCGCCGCGGCGAATTCGTCTCCGTCATCGGCAACAACGGAGCCGGCAAGACCTCGATCCTGCGCGGCGTCAGCGGCCTGGTGCGGCCGCGCGCCGGCAGCGTTCTGTTCAAGGGCGAGGAGACCGCGAACTTCCCCGCGCATCGCAAGGTTAGCCGTGGCCTCGCGATGGTGCCGGAAGGCCGCCTGATCTTCGCCGACCAGACCGTCGAGGATAATCTCATCCTCGGCGCGTTCGGCCGCTGGAAGCGCGAGCGCGACGCCGTGCTGCGCGACTTCGAGACTATCTTCGACCTGTTTCCGCGGCTCAAGGAACGACTCCATCAGCGCGCCGGCAGCCTGTCCGGCGGCGAGCAGCAGATGCTCGCGGTGGCGCGCGGTCTCGTCTCCAAGCCCGACCTTCTGATGATCGACGAGATGTCGCTCGGCCTCGCGCCGAAGATCGTCGAGCAGATGATGGGGGTGCTGCGCGATCTCAACTCGGCAGGACAGACTATCCTGCTGGTGGAGCAACTGGCGGCGCAGGCGCTTGCGATCTCGCATCGGGCCTATGTCGTCGGTCACGGCAAAATCGAACTTGAAGGGCGTGCGGACGAACTGGCGGGCTCACCGGCGGTGATGGAAGCATTTCTCGGAAAGAAGCACTAACCCGGGATTAGCATCCCAAGGAGGTACTCATGAGTAAACGTATCGTCGACCTTAGCCTGCTGATCGAAGACAACATGCCGGCGCACAAGCTGTTTCAGCGGCCTGTGATCACCACTCATATGTCTCACGAATCGGCGAAGGCCTTCAATCTCGGCGTGCCGGGCGATGCGATGACGTTCCAGACCAACTTCATCGCCATGCTCGATCACGTCGGCACGCACGTCGATGCGTTCCGTCACGTCAACCCGAATGGCAAGGCAGTGGACGAGATGCCGCTCGAGCTATTCATGGGCAAGGCGGTTGCGTTCGACCTGCGTCACATCGGTGACCTCGAGGACATCACCGCCGAGCACATGGCGGAAGCCGAGAAGAAGTCGGGCGTGAAGGTGGATGGTCACATCGTGCTGCTGTGCACCGGCTTCCACAAGCGCAACTACCCGAACCTCGAGTCGGTGTTCAAGAACCCGCAGCTCACCGTCGAAGCCACCAAGTGGCTGCACGAGCGCGGCTCGAAGATGCACGGCGTCGAAGGCCCCTCGACTGACCGTCCGTCGGACAACATCTTCTCCCAGCATCGTCTGTGCCGCGATCTCGGCATCAGCCACTGGGAATGGCTCGTCAATCTCGAGGAACTGCTCGGCGCGGGCGAAGTGCAGTTCTTCGGCGTGCCGCTGAAGTTCAAGGGCGGCTCCGGCTCGCCGGTACGCGCGTTCGCCATCGTCGGCTGATGCAAACCAGCCGGGGCGGCGGGCCGCAGGGCGCCGCTACCCCGGCTGTAATTTTTCGGGCTGCGATTGCAGCCAACCTGTTGGGCGAGCGTTGCCGGAGGTGAAGTGATGTCGGCTGAATTCGATACTCTGTCCGCCGTTGAGCTGAAGCGTCTCATTGCCCGCAAGGATCTCTCTCCGGTCGAAGTCACGCGGCGCGCGCTCGAAGCAGCGGAAGCGACGCAGTCGGCCCTCAATCCCTTCAGCACGCTGATGCCGGAAGCCGCGCTCAAGGCGGCGACCGCGGCGGAGGACGCGGTGATGCGCGGCCAGCCGCTCGGCTTTCTTCATGGCATTCCCGTCAGCGTCAAGGATCTCATCGCCGTTGGCGGGGTTACCTACGCCTCCGGCTCTAAAGCGATGGCGAATAACATCGCTGCGGCGGATGCGCCAGCGGTCGAACGCTTGCGACAGGCCGGCGCGATTATCATCGGCAAGACCACCACGAGTGAGTTTGGCTGCAAGCCGGTCGGCGACAATCTGCTGACCGGCATCACCCGCAATCCGTGGAATCCCGACAAGACGCCGGGCGGCTCCAGCGCTGGGGCGGCGGCCTCGATTGCGGCAGGCGTGACGCCGTTCGGCATCGGCACCGATGGCGGCGGCTCGATCCGCATTCCGTGCAGCTTCTCCGGTCTCGCCGGCATCAAGGGCCATTTCGGCCGCGTGCCGGTGTGGCCGGTTTCGGCAACGCCGACGCTCGCGCATGTCGGGCCGATGGCGCGCTCGATGCAGGACGCGGCGCTTTTGTTCTCCGCCATTGCCGGTTACGACGCGCGCGATCCGTTCAGCGTCGCGGGTCCGGTGCCGGATGTGCTCGGCGCGGCGCAGGCGAGCGTGAAGGGCATGCGCATCGCCTACAGCCCGACCTTCGGTTACGCCAAGCCGACGCCCGAGGTTCTCGAAGTGATCGAGCGCGCGGTGCGGACGCTGGAAGATCTCGGCTGCGAGGTCGAACAGGTCGACAAGCTGTTCGCGAAGGACCCGATGGATCTGTGGACCGCGGAGTTCTACGCCGGCGTCGGCATCAAGCTGCGGGACTTTGTCGAGAACAAGCGCGACATGCTCGATCCCGCCGTCGCCGATGTGCTGGAAGGCGCGCTGTCGCAAGACATGCGCAGCTATTACACCAAGGTGTTCGAGCGCTATGCGTTCCGCGACGAGGTCCGCACGCTGTTCGAGACCTACGATGCGGTGGTGTCCCCGGTGCTGCCGGTGAGTTCGCTCGATGTCGGCGTGAACATTCCGCCGCATCTGTCCGACCGCAACCTGGTGTCGTGGGTGTACTACACCTATCCGTTCAACCTCACCGGCCAACCGGCGGGCTCGGTCTGCGCCGGCATCGCGGCGGACGGCATGCCGGTCGGCCTGCACATCGTCGGCCGCGCGCTCGGCGAATATGACGTCGTGCGCCTCGGTGCGGCCTATGAGCGCTCGCAGCCGTTGAACTACAACCGCTGCCCGGCATTACGGGGTGCCGCATAAGGCTTCGCTTTCGGTTCTCGCCGGAAGCGTCGTGCTCCGAGACATTATTAATGTGACGTGCTGCCTTTATATTATTGCGCGTTGCCTCCACCGAAGGCGGCGCGCGGGGTGCATGCGGCGGAATGTCGTCCTGACCAACGTCTATTTACCGTTGTCCTTGACCGCCTCCTGCGCGTGACCTAAGACTCTGACAGCGAGACATATCGAGCCGCAATGCCCCGTGTGGGCTACGTTCGCCGTCAAAATCCGGCGAGGCGCTGTTCGATACGGGTTTGCTGATCTCCTGACATGTCGTCGATGGACGTGGTGCGCGAACGCGCACGACGCATCGTGACCTTATGAATCATCACCGGCCTGGCGCTTGAATGCGCGAGCGCCGGATAAGGAGTCTGTTGCCCGGTGCCTTCGATCTTGATGCCCCTTTGTTGCGTCGTGCGCGGTGATCTCTCGCAGGGAGCGCGTGGTCCGCGCCCGGTGCGCGTATGAGCGAGCCTGTTGCCGCCGATGTCGAATGGGATGCGGGCGATCTCGGCTGCGGCCCGCTGCTGCTCGAGCTGCGCAATCGTCTGCGCACCATGCCGGGGCAGGTGTTCAAGCTGATCTCCGTCGATCCGGGTTCGCCGGAAGATCTGCCGGTCTGGTGCCGGCTCAGCCGCAACGAACTGCTGCACCACGACCCCGCAACCAAAAGCTTCTGGATTCGCTCGCGTCTCGATTGGGAGTGACGCGGATCCGATGAAGACCTGATTCCTATCCGAGAAAACGCCAATCCAAAGGGAGACCCAAATGGCCGGAAATTTCGTCGTCAGCCTGACCCACGCCAAGAACGATACCGACAAGGCGACCGTCGCCTTCGTCATCGCCAATGCGGCGATCGCGTCCGAGAAGAAGGTCGTGGTGTTCCTTTCGATCGAAGGCACACGGCTGTCGCAGAAGGGTTATGCCGACGACATTCATGAAGAAGGCTTTGCGCCGCTCAAGGACCTGATGAAGAGCTTCGCCGAGGCCGGCGGCCAGATGTTCGTCTGCTCACCCTGCTTCAAGAAGCGCGGGCTCGACGAGAACAACCTCGTGCCCGGCGCGGTGATCGTTGGCGGCGCGAAGCTCGTCGAATTCCTCGGCGATGGCTGCCCCAGCGTCAGCTACTAAACATCGGCGCGAGCGTCCGCATCGTGCGGGCGCTCGCGATGCTCATAAACGGACGACACAAGATGTTTCGATATCGCGGACTGATCGCACTCTTCGTGCTGGCGACGCTAGGTTACATCGCGGTGAGCTTCGCCGCGTTCCGGATGCCGGAGACGATCGCGGATGCGGAGAACTGCGGCTTTCTGCCCGGCGAATTCGTCGCGGCAGGCCAGCTTACCTATGAGCGCACGCAGGCGTGGTGGGTCAGTTTCCAGCGTAAGGATGAAATCTGGATCGCGTTCTCGCTCGGCCTTGCCGCGGCGTTCGTCGGCTTCGCGCTGTCGATCGGACGGCGCGCCGGTGGCGGCGTCGCAACCGGGGCTGCGATGGGCGGCGGCGTGCTCGCGCTGTCGGCGCTGTGCGTAAGCTGCCTCGCGCCGGTGCTGTCGGTCGTTGGACTTGGCCTCGCTGGATCGCTGCTCGCGGGTCTGCCGAAATGGCTGATCGCACTCAACACGCTGATGCTGACCGGGTGGGGCGCGCTCTATCTCACGCGGCGCGGCCGCGCATGCCCGATGCCGCGTTCCGAAACCCTGATGTCATCGCACTCGAAAACAGCCGGAGCGGAGGTCGCTATGCTTCCCAAAACCTTCATGGTTGGCGCGGCCATCGTCGCCGCCACATTGCTGATACCGCAAGACGCGACGGCGACCGATTACGCAACCGTGCTGCAGCCGGCGAAGCCCGGTCTGCCGCTCGCGCATCCGATCGCAACCACCGACATCGCGCCGCCGCCGTTCTCGGAGATCGCGGATCGGCCGGTGAAGCCCGCTTATGTACCGGGTCTGCCCGGTCTGCCGCAGGGCCGCGCGGTGAAAGATGATTTCGGTGTGCCGCGGCCGCCGAAGTTCGACGGCGTGGTGATCCGCAAGAGCCGTGTCGAGAACGGCGAGGTGGTGATACCGGCCGGCGGGCTGTTCTATCTGGAAGACACCTGGGGCGGCGAAGTGGCGCTGCGCGGCGAGCCGATGCCGGTGCTCGGCCGGATGCCGACCTATGTCGATTACGACATGAGCATCGTCGTCAAGGAGAACGTGACGATCCCGGCCGGCAAGAGCGCGGTCGTCGGCGGCACGGTCTATCAGTATTACGCGACGGTGGGCCACGAGAAGCTCGCCAATCACGCGCTGCATGTGAAGACCATCGCCGGCACCGATTGGGAATGGGCATTCGGCTCGCCGGTGCTGTCGATGTCGGAGCCCGGCTGGTGGGGAACACGCTTCAACCAGCTCTACAATCAGGGGCAGGCCCGCGACGTCACGCCGCAGAAGATCGTGTTCGATTGGATCTCCGGCGTGCGGATGGATCGCCTGCTGCTGGCCGACAATAAGGTATTCGCAGGCCTTGCCGGCGCAGGCGACGAATGGAAGTCAGGCAATCGCACCATTCGCGTCGCGGCGATCGATGCCACCGCCGGCACCGTGCAGATCGAAGTCGTCGAGGACGGCAAGGTCGCGCTGACCCGCACGCTCGGCCCGGTGAAGAACGAACTGCTGATCGAGGATCACGATGCGCGCAGGGCGCTGGTGTTCGAGCATGGCGACATTGCGGGCTTCCTCTCGCCGTGGCCGGAGCCGTTCAAGGACGGCAAGGCCAACCTGAAGATTTACGACAAGGCTTTCAGCCTCAACTATGGGCAGGACTACGCGCCCGACGCGCGCTTTGCGGTGTATCCGGTCGGCTGCCCGACCGGGCACAATTTCGGGTTCATGCTGGTCAACAAGGATGAGATCCGCCTGAAGCCCGGTGCGGCGTTCAACGGGCCGGAAGGCTATTTCAAGATCGCGCTCGATCGGCTCAACGGCGACAAAGTCGCGGCGTGGCATGTCGAGGATCGCGAAGGCAATCGCTCGGTCAATCTCGGCGGTGCGGATGTCGCCAATGTCGATCTCGTGCTCGGGCAGGGCCGTGTCGCCGGACAGGCGATCCTGAAGGATGTCGGCCGCGCCATGCTGGCGCGCACCTATCAGTCGCTCGCCGAGGCGAGCGGGCAGGCGGCTGCTGCGAACACCGGCACGCAACCGGCCCCGCATGAGGCCGCGCAGCCTGCCGTCACCGCCGGGTTCTCGCCCGGTCTGCTGGCGGGGATCGGCATCCTGTTTCTCGGCTGTGCGGGCGTCGGCTACGAGGTCGGCCGCCGCCGGCGCGCATGAGCGATTTCAAAATTCGAGGTCAAAAATTCAAACATGGGGGAGACGATATGATGGATAAGAGCAGACGGACGTTCATCGTCACGACGGCGGGCCTTGCGGCGACGACGCTGTTCACGCCGGCGATCGCGCAGGGCAAGAAGAAGCTGCATTTCGGCGTCGGCCCGCTGCTGCCGAATGCCGAGGACACCAAGAAGGCTTACACGCCGGTGTTCGCTCATCTGGCGAAGGAACTCGGCGTCGATTTCGATCTGGTCGCGACCACCGACTGGGCGGGCATGGCGGTGGCGATGGGCTCCAACCAGCTCGACATCGCGTGGATGGGGCCGTGGGGCTATATCATCGCCAATGCCCAGACCGGCTGTCAGGCGGTCGCGACCGTGAAGTACGACGGCAAGCCGGTCTATCACGGCATCATCATTGCGCGGCCGGACCTGCAGGTCTCGAAATTCCCCGATGATACCAAAGGCAAGACGATTTCCTTCGCGGATGTCGGATCGACCACGGGGTGGCTGATCCCGAGCTATTACGCCAAGGAGGTCTGGAAGATCGACCCAAAAACCTACTGGAAGTATACCGACGGCGCGACGCACGGCGCCAACGAGATCGCGGTGAGTTCGGGACAGGTCGATATGGCGACCGATTTCGACCGTAACCGCAACGCGATGATCGCCAGCGGCAAGATCAAGGAAGATTCGAACAAGATCATCTGGACCTCCGCGCCGTTGCCGAACGACGCCATTGCGTTGCCCAAGAGCGCGCCGAAGGAGCTTGGCGCGCAGGTGCAGAAGATTCTGACCGCGATCACCGACGAGCAGGCCAAGACGCTGCTGCCGCCGCGTTACACCGGCTTCGTCGCCGCCAACCATTCCTCTTACGAGATGATCGAGAAGGCGGGTATCGCACTCGGCAAGATCAAGCCCAAGGCCTGACAAGGCATGGGCATGTTTGAAGGACGGGTCGCGGCTCTGCCGCGGCCCGTCGTGATCTGAGGTCGTTGCCATGACGATGAGCAAGGCCGAACGCGCGCTCGACGATCTCGATGCCATGCGTCGCGGCTCGACCGGCACGCGGGTGCGGTTCTGGGCGATGGTGGCGATTATCGCGGGCTTCTACGCGGTGTCGTGGAATCTCGCCGGGATCGATCTTGCAAAGCTGTCGACCGGGTTGCCGCGCCTCGGCCACTGGCTCATGTCGGCATGGCCGCCGAAGCTCGATGAATTGCCGCTGTTCGCGTATCGCACCGCCGAGACCGTGGCGATGGCGGCGATCGGAACCACGGTCGCCGCGATCCTCGCGATCCCGATGGCAGTGTTGGCGAGCCGCAACATCACGCCGTGGCCGAGCCTCTATTATCCGGCGCGCTGGTTTCTCAACGTGCTGCGCGGCATCGACTCGTTCGTGTTCGCGCTTCTGTTCGTGGCCGCGGTCGGGCTCGGGCCGTTCGCGGGCGTGCTCGGCATCGCGCTCCACACCTGGGGCAGCGCCGCGAAATTCTTTGCCGACCACATCGAGAACGTCAACATCGGCCCGCTCGAAGCCGTGCGCACCACGGGTGCCGGGCGCATCACCACCATCGCCTATGCGCTGGTGCCGGATGTGCTGCCGGTAATGCTCTCGACCACGCTGTTCTGGTGGGAGTTCAATGTCCGCGCCTCGACCGTGCTTGGCGTGGTCGGCGCCGGCGGCATCGGGCAGGAGCTGAAGAACAGCATGGACCTGCTCGATTTCCCGCGGCTGTTCACGATCATTGCCGTGATTCTTGTGGTCGTCACCGCGCTCGATCAGTTGTCGGGCTGGTTGCGCAAGCGGCTGGTGTAGTCATGACCGGTCATCTGCATGTGGTCGAAAAGAATCTATCGCCCGGCGCGACGCAAGCGCAGCAGGGAGCCTGCCGGCTGCGCGTCGAGACGCTGGCGAAAACGTTTGCCGGCCATGCCGCCATCGAGGACGTGAGCTTCGATGTGCATGACGGCGAGTTCGTGGCCGTGCTCGGCCCGAGCGGCGCGGGCAAGACCACGCTGTTCCGCTGCATGACCGGGTTGCTTGCGCCGGATAATGGTGGTGTGTGGATCGACCGCGAGGACATCGCCACCCTGCGCGACCGCTCCCGCCGCCGTCTGGCCGTGGTGTTTCAGCAGTTCAATCTGGTGAGCCGCCTCAGCGCGCTCGACAATGTGCTGGCGGGTCGGCTTGGCTATGTGCCGGCCTGGCGCGGTGCGTTGCGGTGCTTTACCCGCGCGGATCGCCTGCTTGCGCTCGAATGCCTCGACCGTGTCGGGCTGCTGGCGCAGGCTGGGCAGCGCGCCGATACGCTCTCGGGCGGCCAGCAGCAGCGTGTCGCGATTGCGCGGGCACTGGCGCAGCAGCCGAGCCTGATCGTCGCCGACGAGCCGGTGGCGAGCCTCGATCCGAATGCCGGTGCCGGCGTTCTGGAACTGCTGCGCGGTATTGCCCGGACGGATGGCGTCGGCATCGTCTGCAGCCTGCATCAGGTGCATTTTGCGCGCGCCTATGCAGATCGTATTATCGGCCTGTCGCACGGACGCATCGTCATCGATGGACCAAGCAGCGAATTCGACCAGGCAGCGCTCGAACGGCTATACGGCCATCGGGACAGCGCCGAGCCCGAGAGTGTCGAACCAACGACGTGAGAAAGCCATGACCGATACTGCTTCGCAAGCCCACCCTCATCCCGCCGACGTCTCCTTTGACGGCGGCGATCTCGATTGCGGCAACGGCCTGCTGCTTTTGATCCGCAAGCACATCGACCCGATGGCGCGCGGTCAGCTTCTGGAGATTCTCTCGACCGAGATTTCGGTGGATGAGGATCTGCCCGCGTGGTGCCGGCTCACCTCGAACGATCTGGTGTCGTTCACCAAGACCGGCAAGCAGCGCTCGTTCCTGATCTGCAAGGGCAAGTTCGACGAGCGCGGCAAGGCCGAGGAAAAGCCGGCGGCGAAAGTGTCCGCGCCCGCAGCGGCGCCTGCACCGGCGGCCGCGCCGGTGCGCAGGCCCGCGCCCGCGATTCCGCCGCTCGCCGTCACCGGCATCGGAAGCTGGCCGCGGCCGCGCTGGATGGTCGATGCGATGCACGCCTATGTCGAAGGCCGGCTCGATGAAGCCGCGTTTCATCAGACCGCCGACGACGCCGTGCGTCTTGCCGCGGCGGCGCAGGAGCGCGCCGGTGTCGATATCGTCACCGATGGCGAGCAGCGCCGCGACAGCTATGCGAGCTTTGTCGCCACCCGGCTCGACAATTGCCAGCTGATCCCGCTGACCGACCTTCTGCCGCTGGTCGATGATCCGGAGGAATTCGAGCGCGAACTGCGCGCGCTTGACGTACCTGCCGCGGACGTTCGTCATCCGGCGATCTTCGGCCGTATCAGCCGCAGCCGCCCGCTCGCGCTGCACGAGTTCGATTTTCTCAGTACCGTCACCGACAAGCCGATCAAGGTCGCATTGCCGGGGCCGTACCTGCTGACGCGGACGATGTGGATGGAGTGTCTGCAGGAGCGGGCCTATCAGTCGCGCGAGGAGCTTGCGGAAGACATCGTCACGGCGTTGCGCGCGGAGTTGGCTGACCTCATCGATGCTGGCGTCGCGCTGGTGCAGTTCGACGAGCCGGTGCTGTCGGAAGTTGTGTTCAGCGGCCCGAAGAGCCGGCCGAGCTTCATGTGCGGTGCGCTGTCGGAAACGCGCAGCCCCGAGCATGAGCTGGGCTTCGCCCGCGATCTGATGAATGCCGTGGTCAGCGGCGCACCGCGTGCGCGCACCGCGGTTCATGTTTGTCGCGGCAACTGGACGCCGGATGAATCGGTGGCGCTGGCCGGGAGCTACGCGCCGCTTCTCAACACGCTCGGCGCGATGAAGGTCGGCGCCTATCTTCTGGAGATGTGCACCCCGCGCGCGGGCGAGATGGAGCTGTTGCGGGCGCTGCCTGCCGAGGCGCGCATCGGCGTCGGCGTCGTCAACCAGAAATGCGCCCATGTGGAAGGCTGCGAGGATGTCGAGGCGCGCATCCGGCACGCGATCGACCTGTTCGGTGCCGAGCGCGTGCTGCTGCATCCCGATTGCGGCTTCGCGACTTTCGCCGACAATCCGATCTGCGCTGCGGTCCCGGCCGAGACCAAGCTCGCGCGGATCGCGGAAGCCGCACGGCACGTGCGCGGCGGCTGAGCGGCGACGGGCCATCGCCGCCAAGCGGTATATCGTTGACGCTGCTCTGCCGTGGAACCATTTGACCGTCTGCAGATTTTCTCCTGCCGGGGTGCAGTCCTGCACCGTCGGGGCGGGCTGTCATGACGTGCGTCGGGCGGCCGTGCTAGAGCGTTTTCAAGCGAAGTGGGAACCGGTTCGCGTGAAGAAAGCGCGTCAAAATAGGAAGCTGGAGTCTTTTCATCGTTTTCATGAAACGATGAAAAGACTCTAGGATGCGTCATCGCTCCGCGGCTCTGTGGACATTTCTTTGATTATGGCAGGAGGTATTTATGCGCAGGTTGCTGACGGTTCTCGCGGCGCTGGCCACGCTTAGTCTGACCAATTGCGGTTACAACGCGATCCAGCAGAACGACGAGCAGGTGACCTCGAGCTGGTCGGAGGTGGTGAACCAGTATCAGCGCCGCGCTGATCTCGTGCCCAACCTCGTGAACTCGGTGAAGGGCTTTGCGCAGCAGGAGAAGGACGTGCTGCTCGGCGTCACCAACGCGCGCGCGCGGGTCGGTAGCGTGCAGGCGGGGCCGGAGGTCGTCAACGATCCGGCGGCGATGCAGAAATTCCAGGCGGCGCAGGGTGAACTGTCGAGCGCGCTGTCGCGGCTTCTGGTCGTCACCGAGAATTATCCGCAGCTCAAGTCGGACCAGTTGTTTCGCGATCTGATGGCGCAGCTCGAAGGCACCGAGAACCGCATCGCGGTCGCGCGCAACCGCTACATCAAGGCGGTGCAGGACTATAACGTCAACATCCGCACCTTCCCAAACAATCTGACCGCCATGGCGTTCGGCTACAAGACCAAGGCGAACTTCACCGTGGAGAACGAAGGTGCGATCTCGACCGCGCCGAAGGTCGATTTCAACGCGCCAGCACCTGCATCGCCTGCACCCGCACCTGCTCCGTCGCCAGCGCCCGCACCGGCGCCAGCCAAGTGATGAGGTGCGCGTAAGGTGAGCGCCGGGGCGCGCCGATGAGGATCGTGCGGAAGCTCGTAGTTGCCGTCCTGCTGTGCTGGGCGGGCGTTGCGGTGGCGCAGCTTGCGGTGCCGCAACTCACCGCACGCGTCACCGACCAGACCGGCACGCTCAGCACGGCGGATATCGCGAGCCTCGACGAGACGCTCGCGGCGTTCGAGGCGCGCAAGGGCAGCCAGATCGCCGTCCTGATGGTGCCGACCACGCAGCCCGAGGACATCGCGCAATATTCCATCCGCGTCGTCGAGCAGTGGAAGCTCGGGCGCAAGGGCGTCGATGACGGCGTGTTGCTGTTGATCGCCAAGGATGACCGCCGCCTGCGCATCGAGGTCGGCTACGGCCTCGAAGGCGCGCTGCCCGATGCGACCGCCAATCGCATCATCGATGAAATCATCGTGCCGAAATTCAAGCAGGGCGATTTCGCCGGTGGCGTGAAGGCCGGCGTTGACCGCATCATCAAGGTGATCGATGGCGAGCCGCTGCCGGAGCCTGCGCGCCGCACCGAGACGCAGGGCGGCTGGAGCGGCGAGGACTTCCCGGTCCTTCTTATCCTCGCGGTGATCGTCGGCGGTATCTTGCGCGGCGCCGTCGGGCGGCTGCCGGGCGCATTGATCACCGGTGTGGGCGTTGCGTTTGTCGCCTGGTGGATCGGCGTGACGTTATTGATGGCGGGATTTTTCGGCGTGCTGACATTCGTGTTCACGCTGATCGGTGATGTCGTGCCGATGTCCGGTGGCGGTGGCCCGCGCGGCGGCTCGGGCTGGGGCGGCGGTTTCGGTGGTGGCTCCGGTGGCGGGTTCAGCGGCGGAGGCGGTGGCTTCGGCGGCGGCGGCGCGTCGGGGCGGTGGTGAGGCAGGCCGGGTAGCAAAATGGCAGTCAGCATCAAGCGAATGAGCCGGCATCTTCTCGCGAACCGGGCGCGTGTGCGCAAGGCGTTTCCGGGCGAGGCGCTGGCGCGCATCGAGGCGGCGATCAAGGCGAGCGAAGCGCATCATGGCGGGCAGTTGCGTGTCGTCGTCGAAGGCGCGCTCGATGGCCGGCCGCTGATCGCCGGGCAATCGGCGCGCGCGCGGGCGCTCGATCTGTTCGCGCAATTGCGGGTCTGGGACACCGAGCAGAATTCCGGCGTGCTGATCTATCTGCTGCTCGCCGACCGCGATGTCGAGATCGTCGCCGACCGCGGCATCGATGCGAAAGTCGGAACCGAGCGCTGGCGCAGCGTCTGCGCGGTGATGGAGACCGAGTTCCGCAACGGTCACTTTGAGGAAGGCGTGCTGGCCGGGCTCCAATGCATCACCGCGGAGCTCGCCGCGCATTTTCCGCCGCGCGAACCGCGCCGCAACGAACTGCCCGATCCGCCGGTGGTTCTTTAAAGCCTCACGCGCGGGAAAATATCCACACCCGATGCCCGCGCGGGACGCAATGTCTTGGCCGCGACGCCGTGCTCGACTAGCCTTCAGCAAAAGTATCTTCGGGCAGGGTGTTCATGCGTCGCCTCATTCTTCCGTCGTTCGCGCTTCTGGCGCTGGCCGCGATTGCGCCCGCGCATGCGATCGAACTCACCGGGCCGCAGGCCGATCTCTACAGCTCGGTGTCGATCAACCCGCCCTCCAAGAGCGAAATGACGGTGTGTTACGGCTTCGTCTGCCGCCGCCGCGCGACGCTTGCGTTCTCGGATGGCGATCGCCGCGCGCTTGCGCAGATCATGGCGGCGGGCAAGGCCAACGCTGCTGCCGAGCGCGCCGCAATCCAGAAGGCGGTGATCTGGTTCGATCGCCGCGTCGGTCCGATGATCGGCACCACGAAACGCATCGCCAAGGCCGACATCCGCGCCGGGTCGGACGCCACCAATTTCGATTGCTTCGACACCACACGCGACACCACGAGCCTCCTGCTGGTGCTGCGCGAGTGGAATCTCCTCAAGTTCCACGGCGTCGGCAATCCGCGCTACCGCGGCAATCCGTTTGCCTTCCAGACCCCGCACAACACTGCGGTGATCGTCGATCGTGCCACCAGCACGGAATGGGTCGTCGATATGTGGCCGAAGAATTATGCCGAGGCACCGGACGTCATGCCGGTCGCGCGCTGGCTCAAAGAAGACTGACGTCTTCAGAGGCTGATTCGATTCGTCGTCTCCGCTAACGGGCCCGGCTTCAAGCCCAGATTTCCGCATTCCCGGGAATGACGAGGGCGGAGTTTGCTGACGCCCCCGTATGGTTAACCTTCCGTTAGCAAATTGCATCGCATCCTTTTCGGAAGGGAGAGAGCCATGTCTTTGAGCCGCGTATCCTTCGACGATGATGCCTGTCCGGTGGGGGATGATCTGCTGGGCAACCTGTATCGCACCAGCGAGCACGGCCTCGCTCAACTCGTGGAAAGCGTGTCTGGTGACGTGCGGGCGATGCTGGCGCTGTTCTGCTATCGCCGCGCCCATCTGCATTCGATGAGCCTCGCGATCGCTGCCACCTGCAGCGAGCAGGATCTGAGAGAGCAGGGCGGGGTGGTCGGCACCACGCTCTATGCGCTGTCACGCGAGGCGCCGCAGCCGGAGCGGGAGACGCAGTCCGGCCGCCGCTCGATCACGCTGTCGACCAAGCCGCTGCGGACGCTTCCGCCGCTGGCCGATGACGAAGTCGATCCGATCAGCGCCTAAGGCGGGATACGAGGTGGGCGGGCGTTAGTGCCGCGGAAGGCGCGGCGATGCCGTCTTTACCTCTCCCCGTGGGGAGAGGTCGGATTGCGAAGCAATCCGGGTGAGGGGGTTCAGATTCTAAATTTGATATCTAGAACCCCTCACCCCAACCCTCTCCCCAACGGGGAGAGTTCGATTATAAATTGTCAGATTTTGATATGTAGTTTCAATATCTTGTGCAGATGTAAGATTCAAAGATTCGCTTGAGGCTGCATATAGGTAGCAATAAAGCCGTTTTTGTAAGCGAGATGGCCCATCACCCTTTGCGTACTTAAAATCTCGATTCAAGAAAGCACGAAACTACGAATCTGGGAGCAGACGTTCGAATCCGTTCACGCGCCCCCTTCAGAATAAAACTACGAACTCATTTGTGATTGAAATATCGCTAAAAATTCAACGCCTGGAAGTGTTCTCTTCAGGCTAGGCGGAGATGGCGGAGAGAGTGTCCTTTATGGGAAGGATTTACTCGTCCGGCTTAGGTCGCCGTTTGGCTAACTGTCCACTTTACAGTGATCACAGTTCGCCTCTGTTCGACCGATTTTGTCGGAAAGCCGCCCGAACTGGCGAAGTCCAGCAATAATTGGGCGTTCGTGCGCACAGCGCGGATCTTCCGACGGTTGCGAATGATGTCGTGGTCCTGACTGAGTGCATCGATCCGGTCATCGTCCATGGACGCGTTGATCGGCAGATCGAAGCGGCTAAAGACGCGCTCAAACGCAGGCCATTTGGCGTCGACCACACGGGCGGAAAAGCCTGCATAAAAGATCCACCGGCTCATCTCCGCGAGGATACGATCGTCAGGTTTCGCGGCGATAGCCGAAGGTGGAAATGCGGGGGTGGCGGCCAAGGCGGTCTCCAGTGACGACGATCCACCTTTTCGGCTCGCGGCCTCCGCGATGATATCTGGGAATTTGCGGATCAATCAAACCTCGCCAGCGTTACAGTTGAAATTAGCAGTGCTCGCGACCTGTTGGGCATGGGTTTCTGACTTACATTCCGGGATTACAAGGCGAAAGAGATGATCGGAAGGCGAAACAGCAAGGCAATCCAATGATTGATGATCTCGATCTGGAGGAACTACGGCGTGTTCGGCGGACTTCCTATTACTTCCGTTACCCGTTGCATCGCGATGACTTTCACGAGCTGAAGGTCCGCGAGACGCTTCAAGGTCATTACACGGCAAAGCCCCTTTACGGGCGTCTGACGCGGAGCGGTCGTGTGGATCGCTCCGCTGGGTACAATGGAGACATCGCTGCTCTCTATGTTCCGATCGAGGCCCGCAAGGTCGACGACGCTCGTTTGCTTGTTACGCACATGGGTTCGGCGGATGTTGCCTTATTTTCCGGCCAAAGAAATTGGCCCGCGATCCGAGCGGCGGCGGAACACGAAATTATCGATGCGATTGATGGCAGAGGACGAGACCAGCAGCCTAAGATTCATATTCAAAAGAGGAGCGAATGAGATGGCGAGGAAATTCAAGGTCGGCGATCATGTGCGCTGGAATTCCGAAGCCGGCCACGTCACCGGAAAGATCGTCAAAGTTTACACGCGTGAATTTGACTACAAGGGGCACACGCATCGCGCCTCGGAGGATGATCCTCAATACGAGATCAAGAGCGACAAAACAGACCACGTCGCCGCTCACAAGGGCAGTGCGCTAAGCCATGTGTGAAGGCGACGCATGACGCTGCCTTTTTTCACCGTCGGGCATTCCAACCGAAGCCTTGAGGAGTTCGTCGATCTGCTAAGGGAGCCGCAGGTCCAGTGCGTCGTGGACGTCAGGAAGATGCCAATGTCAAGGGCCAATCCGCAATTCAACATGGAAACGCTTCCCGGCGCCCTGGCCGAATTTCAGATCTCCTACGAACATATTGCCGCGCTTGGCGGCTATCGCGGCAAAGCCGCGGGTCTTTCTTCGGATGTCAATGGCTTTTGGGAGAACAGGAGCTTCCGTAACTACGCCGACTACGCCTTGTCGGAGACGTTCCACGAGGGACTCGAACGCTTGATCGAGGAAGGGCGGAAGCGGTGTAGCGCGGTTATGTGTTCGGAAGCCGTCTGGTGGCGCTGTCACCGTCGTCTGATAGCCGACAATCTGATCGCACGCGGCGAGATGGTATTTCACATCATGGGGAACAATCGGATCGAAGCCGCGCGCCTGACATCCGGTGCTGTCGTCCGCCCTGACAAGACGATCATTTACCCCGAGGCGAACGAGTCCGCGTCGTGAGCCGCGAATCTGCATCCTTGTCGTCGAATATGAGCCTCTTACAGCCCAGCCGGACGTGCCGAAGCACTCGCCAGCCGGTTTCATTATTCCCCACAGGTGAAGTGTCCGGATTTTGGTCGTGACACGGGTTTTCTACCGGTGGGACATCACGAATGTGGGATGTCCAAACGTACTGGTCAGATGATCTTGCTCATCTGAAACCGATCCTCAATATTATTTTGAGACTGCGGGGCGTTCGAAGGAGGATTTGAGATGCAAAAGAGCGTTCTAGTTCTCGCCACATCTGCATTGATTCTGGCCGGTGCGGCCACAGCGGCAATTGCCCAGTCAGGGGGTGGTGGTTCGATGATGCAGCGTCCGAGTCAGGAGCCAACGCAACAGCAAGGCTCGGTTCAGGGAGGCATGATGGGCCCCGGTATGATGAGCCCTAGCATGATGGGGCAACGGGGAATGGCAGGTGATATGTCAGCGCCGATGGGTGCGATGGGTCGCCCAGTCATGGTGCGCATCATGTTCATTCTGATGGATAGTAATGGTGACGGGACCGTCTCACTGCAGGAGTTTCAGGCGGCCCACGAGCGCATCTTCAAGGCAATGGACTCCGACAAGGATGGCCGCCTCACCTTTGACGAGATGCAGTCCTTCATGCAGGGTGCCGAAGAATCCACGCCGCAGCAGTAGTGTGGTGAAGCGTCGCCTCGTGGGGCGGTACGACTTTCAGAATCCGCTGCGAGATGCGGGCTTCTGGCGAGACTAGGCGGTGCGGTGCAGACCGTGCATATCATGCACAAGAGTGCCTAGTTTCCAGATTGAGCGAATTAAGCCCGGTGTACGATCTGCTTCCGCGCTCGCCCGGTTATCTCTTGACCCTAGTGTGGTGGTTCAGAAGTCCGCTTCATTTTCTCTGCAAAGCCCCTCAAGCGAACTTCTGAACCACCACACTAGAATCATAGATTTGCTAGTGTCCTTTCGAGTCTGAAGTTCGTTACTGAGGACGTCGCATGATGTGGCGAACTTCGGATTCGAGACACTAGATAATCTTCCCAAAAATCGCGCCGATTACCGTGGTCGTTGCCATCGCAAGTGCTCCCCAGATGGTCACGCGGATGGTGGGCTTGAGCGCGCTGGCGCCGCCGGCGCGAGCTCCGAGAAGCCCGAGCACAGCAAGAAACGCCAACGAGCCGGCCGCGACCGTCGGCAAGAGCCAATTCAGGGGTGCAATCATCACAAGCGCGAGCGGGGCTGCTGCGCCGATCGAAAATGTAGCTGCCGATGCGAGAGCGGCTTGGGTCGGCCGTGCGGTGCTAATCTCTGAAATTCCAAGCTCATCTCTAGCATGAATGCCCAACGCATCCTTGAGCATGAGCTGCCGAGCTACGTCCCGCGCGAGCCCTGCCTCGAGGCCACGCGCCATATAGATCTGAGCGAGCTCCTCGAGCTCGAATTCTGGTTGCTCGCGCAGTTCGCGGCGCTCTTTTGCGAGATCGGCCCGCTCCGTGTCAGATTGAGAGCTGACAGAGACGTATTCGCCGGCCGCCATCGACATGGCACCAGCGACGAGGGCGGCCACTCCCGAGAGCAGGACATCTTCCTTCGATGCAGCTGCGGTCGCCACTCCGAGAATGAGGCTAGCCGTCGAGATAATGCCATCGTTGGCCCCGAGCACCGCCGCCCTGAGCCAGCCAATGCGCTGGACCAAATGGGTTTCCGGATGACTATGCAAGCGGCTCATCTTCGGACACCTTGAAGCTAGTTGAAAAACGCCGGCCAAGAGAGTGTGGATCATCGACCGGTTTGACGAGGCTGGCAGCCCAGGTTCCTTCGTTTTCAACTATTTGATTTCTGACAAATCTCTGACGCATGATCGAGATAGCATATAGCATACGATGTATCAGCGATTGCCATTGGCAGCAGTTCCTTTCCATACCGAGACAGCCAAGATATCGGGCCTCGCCGGTGGATTTGCTTGAGATTTGTCACATGCGCCCACGGTCGGGCAGGTTAGCGTAGGACGAACCATCGTATCCCCATTGCTCCATGGGGACGTAAGCTTATCCGGTAAGCAGTCTGGAGGTCGAATGTCACTTTTCAAATTCGGTCCTGAATAATGCACCGCCAAGCAGCATAGTTCGATGCAGCTTATTTTTCGTTCCATCCTGAGCGGCGCGTTGGTTGCGGCGACTGTCGTAACCGCGCTAGCAACTTTGGCATCGGCCACCGAGCAGGAATTGATGCTCAACCCGGAGCAGATCCATAGCCTTGGGATCCGTACTGCGCATCCGGTGCCGAGCCCGACCGACCAGACCGTGCCGTTCTCGGCGGCAATCGTTATCCCGACGCCGCACCTCTGGGTCGTCAGTACGCCGATTGCCGGTATGGTGACGAGCCTCGCAGCGGCGCGCGGTGAGCAGGTGCTGCGCGGGCAGCCGCTGGTGACGATGGAAAGCCCGGCCTTCGTGTCGCTGCAGCGCGACTATCTCCACGCATTGGCGCAGGATGCGCTGCAGAACCTGCAGCTCCGCCGCAACAGGGAACTGCTCGCCGGACGCGCCGTGCCGCAGCGCGTTGTCGAGGCGAGCGAGACCGAGGCTCGGCAGGCCGACATCGCGCTCACCGAGCGGCGGCAGATGCTGCGGCTGAGTGGCATGTCTGAGGCCGCCCTGGCGCGCCTCACCGACGAGGCGGCGATCAGCCCGAGTTTGACCGTTGTCGCCCCCGAATCCGGTACCATCGTCGATTTCACAATTTCGCCCGGCGTACGGCTCGAGCAGTCCTCGCCGCTGCTGAAGATCGCACGGTTGTCACCGCTGTGGGTCGAGATTGCTGTGCCGGCGACCACCGTGGGTGCTGTGAAGGTCGGTGCACGGGTGGACGTCGAAGGTTACGACACCCCCGGCAAGGTCGTGCTGGTGTCGGCGACCACCGACCCCGCAACCCAAACCGTGTTGGTTCGGGCTGAGATCGCCAACGACGGGACGCTGCGTCCCGGCCAAGCCGCGTCGGCGCGGATCGGCTACGCGTCACAAGCGGAGTCTGCCTGGCAGATTCCGGCGGGTGCCATGGCGCGCCGCGGTGAGACCGCGTCAGTGTTTGTCGCCACCGAAGCCGGCTTTCGCATCGTCCCGGTCAAGGTGATCGCCGAGGACCAGGATCACCTCCACGTCTTCGGCGCGCTGACTAGCGAGGATGCCTTGGCGGTCAGCGGCCTCTCTGCCCTACGCGGCATGCTGCTCGGGCTCGGGAGCGGCGAGTGATGCTCGAACGCCTGGTCGCGTTCTCATTGTCGCAGCGCGTCCTCGTCATCCTCGGCGTCCTCCTGTTGCTCGGCATCGGCAGCATGGTCCTGCCGAGCCTGCCGATCGACGCCTTTCCGGACGTGTCGCCGGTCCAGGTCAAGGTCATCATGAAGGCGCCCGGGCTGACGCCGGAGGAGGTCGAACAGCGTATCACCGTTCCGATCGAGCTCGAGCTGCTCGGTATTCCCAGCAAGAAGATCCTGCGCTCGACCACCAAATACGCCCTTGCTGACGTCACGATCGATTTCGAGGACGGTACCGATATCTACTGGGCCCGCAACCAGGTGGCCGAGCGGCTCGCTGGCATCTCGCGCGATCTGCCCGATGGCGTGGCTGGCGGGCTCGCGCCGATCACGAGCCCGCTCGGCGAGATGTTCATGTTTACCATCGATAGTCCGGATCTCTCGCTCGCCGAGCGCCGTTCGCTGCTCGACTGGGTAATCCGGCCAGCGCTACGCACCATCCCTGGGGTCGCTGACGTCAATGCGCTCGGCGGCTATGTCCGCGCCTTCGAGATCGTACCCGATTCGGCGGCTCTGGCGGCGCGCGGCATCGGCCGCGACGCATTCCGCCGCGCCATTGAAGAGAACAGTCGCAACGACGGCGCAGGGCGTGTCAGCCAAGGCGAGGATAGCGCCCTGGTGCGCATCGAAGGCAGCATTCGAAATCTTGAGGACATTCGCGCGATTGTGATTGACGTCCACGAGGGCACGCCGATCCGTGTCGGTGACGTTGCCACCGTACAGATCGGGGCGCTGACGCGCTACGGTGCAGTGACCGCGCATGGCCGCGGCGAGACCGTCGAAGGGCTGGTGTTGGGGGTGCGCGGCGCCAATGCCTCGCAACTCGTGCGCGACATCCGCCTGCGGTTTGACGAACTCAAGCCGTCGCTGCCGAAGGGCGTGTCGATCGACGTATTCTACGACCGCAGTAGGCTTGTCGATCGAGCGGTCGGGACCGTGGTCCGGGCGCTTGGGGAGGCCACGGCCCTGGTCGTCGTACTGCTGTTGCTGTTTCTCGGCGACTGGCGGGCGTCGCTTGTTGTCGCGCTCAGTTTACCGCTCGCAATCATCTCGGCTCTAATCGTGATGCGGCTATCCGGCATGTCTGCCAATCTGATGAGTCTCGGTGGACTCGCCATCGCGATAGGCATGCTCATCGATGCCTTCGTAGTGGTAGTGGAGAATATCGTGGCCAATCTCGGTGACCGCGGTTGTGAAACCGACTCGACCCTCCCTGTGATCTTTCGTGCCGTGTCCGAGGTGCTCCAACCGGTCTCTTCCGGCGTACTGATCATCATACTGGTATTCGTGCCGCTGCTCACGCTCCAAGGGCTCGAAGGTAAGCTATTCATCCCGGTGGCTCTGGCGATCATCTTCGCTCTCGGGGCCTCGCTGCTGCTAGCGCTCACCATTGTGCCGGTCGCGACCTCGTTCCTGCTGCGTCCAGGTACGCACAGCGAGCCATGGCTGATACGCGTCGCCTTGCGCCTCTATGCCCCGGTGCTGTCCTGGTCGCTCGCCAACGGCAGTAAGATCGTGACCGCCGCGCTCGTGGCCTTGGTCGCAGCCGGTGTTCTGTTCACCCAGGTTGGCAAGACCTTCATGCCGACCATGGACGAGGGCGACATTATCATCAGCGTCGAGACGGTTCCCTCGATCAATCTCGAGGAGTCAAACGCGATGAACCGCCGCATCCAGTCAGCGATTTTAGCGGAAGTCCCGGACGTTGCCGGCATCATCGCTCGCACCGGCTCCGATGAGCTTGGGCTCGATCCAATGGGACTTAATCAGACCGACACGTTCCTGGTGCTCAAGCCGGCCGAGCAGCACCAGAACGCCGACAAGGAGAGTTTACTGGCTCAGCTCCGCCGAACTTTGGCACGTTTTCCTGGTATTTCGTTCAGCTTTACGCAGCCGATCGATATGCGGGTCCAGGAAATGATCAGCGGCGTGCGCGGCGATGTTGCAGTCAAGATCTTCGGCCCTGACATCGATCGACTCAACGAGTTCGCCGCTAAAATCGCTGCGACCCTATCTGGGATTGACGGAGCGAAGGACGTCTTCACCGCGCCGAACGAGGGTGCGCAGTATTATACGGTGGTGATCGATCGGCTGGAAGTCGGACGTCTCGGCCTCTCCGGCGATGCGATCGCCTCGGCGTTGCGCACGCAGATCGAGGGTCGCACGATCGGCATCGCGCTCGAGAACGGACGGCGTACGCCGATCCTGATCCGTGGCAACGAGCAAACCCGCAACGCCCCCGTGCTGCTCGATAGCTTGCCGCTGACGCTCGCTTCCGGCAAGCATGTGGCACTGTCGCAGGTGGCGCAGATCCGCCGCATTGATGGTCCGGTGAAAATCGATCGTGAGAACGGTGCACGTATGTCGGTGGTGCGCGCAAACGTCCGCGGCCGCGACATGGTGGGTTTCGTTGAAGAGGCGCAGCGTAAGGTCGCTGCTGAGATAAACCTGCCAAGAAGCTACCGCGTTACCTGGGGCGGCCAGTTTGAGAACCAGCAGCGCGCCGCAGCGCGGCTTGCGATTGTCGTACCGGTGGCGCTCGGACTGATTTTCGTCCTGCTGTTCACTACCTTTGGCTCAGTTCGCCATGCGGTGCTTGTCTTTGCCAATATTCCGTTTGCATTGATTGGCGGCGTGGTTGCGCTGGTAATCACCCGCGAATATCTCTCGGTGCCAGCCTCGGTCGGCTTCATCGCGCTGCTTGGTATCGCCGTGCTCAATGGCGTGGTGTTGGTATCGTACTTCAACCAGCTGCGCGCCCGTGGCGTACCGGAGGCGCGCATTGTCGTTGAGGGCGCGCTGCGCCGATTGCGTCCGGTGCTGATGACGGCGAGCATTACAGCATTCGGGCTAATTCCGCTGCTGTTCGCGACCGGCCCGGGTTCGGAAATCCAGCGGCCGCTCGCCATCGTCGTTATTGGCGGCCTCGTCTCGTCCACTGCGCTTACACTGATCTTGCTACCGATTCTCTACCGCCGGTTCGGTGCCCCTCGACGTAAGGCGACCGCATGATCAACGCGTAGGTCATGTACATCGTGTCATGTTCGGTAACGCCCTAACCGAGCGTTCGACTGTGCCGCCCAGCTAGCCCCTGGGATGGGAAGCTGCTTGCCGAGATCTGTTGACACCCTTGACTGTCCCATCACCGCATGGTTGCGCGGCAAGTTCAGCCGATCGCGCTGCGCATCCGCAGCATCTTTGTTTAGCGCTGGGAAGCGGCGGTCCGCTGGAACTGAGTAGGTTTTCGGGATGGTGTCTCCCGGTTGTGTCGCGAGCGAGAAATGGTGGCGCTGGTCACAACGGGCTAACCAAGTGGTCGGCGGCCTGGAGAAACAGGTAGGCTCGGTGCGTCTCGAGCACGCCGATGCTCAACTATCAATTCGTCGTCGATCTTACCTACAAACGCGGATTGTGGAGCGATCTCGTGCTTTTCCGGTGCGGACTCGTGCGAACGCCTAGATCGTGCGGGTCAGCTGGTGCCGCAATAGGCGTCGTCACAGCAACTTATCTGCACATGAATCTGTGATACGGGCATTGCGTTCCGACGCGCACGGCGCTGGTGCGGACAATCACTGCTAGTTTCCTCAACGCAGGTTGTTCTGTCAGCGGCGTTGGATTGAGGCGAGAACTGTGGAAGATGATCGCGAGCCTGCTCCTCGTCTTCTGCACATTTTCTGAGCAAGGCCTTCGAGCCACCTTCGGACCGGCGCTCTCGCCTGACCGGCACCAAAGGAGATAGTCAAAATGCAATCTCTAAACTAACACTTCAATCGGACCACCCCCATAGGGGCCAGTCACCGTGACACCCGACCAACTCACCCTTTTACGTAGTCACGAACAATATCCCGCAAGCTAGCAGCCGCGGTCAGGCTTGATGCGTGATTGTAATGTCGTTCGGTGACGCGAGAATCGGTGTGGTGGAGAAGCGCGCTGGCAAGGTGCGGATTGGCCCCGCCGTAAATGGCGGCGCTGGAGGCCGATGAGGTCCGGAACAGATGTGGGCTCACGCCGATTCCGACCGTAAGGCGTGCAGTCTCGGTGATGGCGTACTCAACTCCGTTGTAGCTCATGGGATTCCCATCATTTGACGAGAGCCACAATGCGGGCGGCAGATCACCGGTTCTCGCCAGTAACGGTCTGTATTTCTGGAGATAGCGATCCAATGCTGGCGCGAGTAAATCATTAACACGCCGCTCGTCGGCGCGTTGTTCTTTTGTCTCCGATGCAGGCAGTGCGATCCACCATGAGCCCTTTATCTGGATGACGCTGCGCCCGATCTCCAAAGCGGCAAAATTCTTCAGCCGAATGGGATGCATAGCCAGCATAGCGACCATCAGGCCATTTCGGACCTGGCGCGCCTGAGCCAGTTTTGACATTGTCTTGGAGCCTTCGGCTTCAGCGATCAGGGTTAAGCCGGCCTCGACCAGAACTTCGGTTAACACCCAGCGCCCCGCCTTTGATCGCGGTCGCAGTATCATTGCAAGGCCGCTCTCAATCTCGGCAAGCCAGGACAGCTCCCGTTTGGGATCGATCAGCTCACAGGCCCGGCGCAACTTGTAGATCGAGCCATAGACCGTCACCGAGCCCACGCGACCCTTAAGTTCCGCCAAATAGGTATCGACCCTCTCGGGTGTGACAGAGGTGCCGGCGGCAGCCTCGGAGTCGAGTTGACCGTGCCTATCCAGAAAATCCAGAAAATATCCGTATCGCCGCGCAAGATCGTCGAGTGTGACCGGCTTCATATGGCTACCGGTTCCGCCACGCTTCAGGCGCTCACTCGGTCGGCAGGCAGAGATCCATGCTGCGCGATCGGCGTTTGGCCACAGCGCGATCGGCAGCGATCGCACCTTTGTCTTGAGAGATGAGTTTGTCTGCCGTGATATTGAAAGCACGGGGGTGTCCCTTTAGGCGAGTGCATCGAACCCGATGCGCTCGCGGATGATCTGGCCAAAAGTTTCGCTCGCCTGCGTTGTCTCCAGACCACAGTAAAAATTGATCGTAGTCTGGATATTGCGATGGCCGAGCAGACGCCGCACGACTTCGTACTCGCCGGGCCGATGTTTGAGATAGATCGCCGCACAGGCATGACGGAACTGATGGACGGTCAGGCGCAAGCCGGTGGCTTTCTGAATGCGCTCCGTGATCTGGGTGCTGAACATGTTCGCGGTCTTCGGTGCGCCGGCGACGCCCGGGAACAACCATGAAACATTCGATTGGCGCAACAGGCTGGGTCGGAAGTCGTGAATGTACTCATCGATAAGCTTGGTCATGGCCCCGTCGAAGGCAAAGTTGAGGTCGACCCTGTTCTTGACGTCATAATGTGGGAACGTCAGCCAGTACGGCGACACCGGACCCCCGGGCTTGATCAGATTTTTATCCAGCTCGATTGAGACGAGGTTGGCCAACCGGATCGGGGCAAACGAAAGGATCGCGATAGCGGCGGCAATTTGTGCTGTCACAGCAGCTTTGATCGGAGCATGGGCCAGATCTGCGCGAGCCTGCCGCATGAGAGCGTCCGGCAATGAGACTACCTCACTCCAAATGCCATCGCTCAGCACCTGCCGGATCAGCTTGAGATTCTTTCCCGTCAGTCCACCGTGGCGATGTTCTTCCAATGAGACCCTGATTTCGTCGAGACGCTCGATCGCTTCCGGGCAAAGACCAATCTGACGCGCCAGACTGAGCAGCTTCCAGCCAAGATCAATGGTGAAGACCTTTGGCTCTTTGCCGTTTTTGTCCCAATAGGCGTTGATAACCCGCTCGACGACGTCGGGATCGAGCAGATCAGCCAGCGATTGCAGGCTGCTGATCGGAACACCCTGGCGCACCGCCATCCGTGCCACCGCCACCAATTCTGCGCGCCGTGTTTGAAGGGTTCGTGGGCTACAGGGGCGGTGATGCTTGCCATTCACCTTCCGCATTTTGTCCAGCCCCGCGACGTAGGCATCGAGGTCGCGGCGCAGCCCTTCCGGGAAATCCTCCCAGGCGGGTCCCTCGCTGGCTTTGACGGGAGGCTCCATCAACCGTCGCTTGGGCCAGTTCGGATTCTCGTCTGCACATGCATTCCATGACCGCGCCATGGAGCGGTGGACCATGGTGTTGGAGGCGAGCGCGGTCGTCTCGGTGCGGTAGCGCAGGTACGCAGCCAGGATGGCGTCGTCGATCGCTTCGGGGGGCAGAGCATTGCCGGAGCAATAGCGCATCAGACCGTAAAGACGGGCGCGGCGGCCGCGGTCATGAATGCCGTCACGCAACGCCGCCCACTCATCTGACAGCGGGACCCCGCGCGGGGATACGTTGTGCTCCTTGCTGAACCAGCGCAGCGCTGCTGCGACGTTTGCTTTGTGATTGGCGACAGTCTTTGCGGTAACGCCGACGCGCGCGTGGTGCAATTGGCTCACCGGCCCCCGGATTGAGGTCCAACGCGCAGGGATCATTACCAGCGGGCGATCCAGCCATTTGCCGATCTGGCGCAGCGAGCAGGCCCAGTGCCGCTTCACTTCCTTCGTCAGGTCGGTTGCCTGCTCGATTGCGGTGATCGCGCTGGTGAAGCTCGGTTCGAGAAGCTTGCTCTGTTCAGGCATGGGGATCATGGCGGTTATGACGCTGATGGAGAGGCTAGCCGTCTAATGTATACTAACGCCGATTGGGAAGTGGTCAATAGTATATAGGGTACATGTACTTCTGCGATTTTTCCTAATCATAATCTATACAAGATCATTCTGATGTATAGTCTAGTATAGAGATGGATGATTATTCTGCGCACAAGTGCCATTGACACGGCAGGCGCTAACCTCGCGCCAATGGCATTTCACGCTCGCGACCGCCGTTGCCATCGGCATCACGGCCCGCTCGTTGACATGCGCTGCTGAGCCTTCATCCATTGCTGAAGGGCAGCCTGGCTGTAGCGGACCGCGCCACCCATCTTGATGTAGGCCGGTCCGTCGCCGGCGAGACGACGCTTGGCAAGCCATGACACGCTCAGATTGAGGAGCCGCGCGGCTTCTTTCGAGGTGAGCAGGACCGGATTTGCCTGCGGTAGTGCAGATGGCGGCGTCCCACTGGGATTGGAAAGCTTGGATGACATCGAATATTCCCCTGTTGGAGTTGAGCCGAATATGTCGGCCGCGCAATCGCGGTCTCGATCCGGCAACCGCTTTCCAACTAGAGGATCGATCGGGACTGGTCACATCGAGAAAACCTCGTCAGACGGATTCGGGTCGCCGCTTGCTCAGACGACGTCGGCTGGTTTCAAGGCGTTTCCCACAAGCCTCTCCGCCGGGCGAATGCATGCCGGCATGGAAAAAAGATTCAAGTTGTTGAGCAGCCTCGAACAACCAGCCATGCCGTTCACCCGTTATGCGGTCTTTCCAAAATGCTGGCTCGATGCCCGCCTTCTGAGCGATCTCGAGCAGTAATTTTGTAAAATCGTCGTACCAATCCAGTTTCGGTCGGCCACTGCCGCCGACCTGCTCTTTGAGATTCTGGGCCGCGTCCAAGCAGGCCGCGGCCAATATGGTTGCATCCGTTTGTGTGGGGTTTTTCAGAAAAGCAGTTATTCGACGATTGGCTTCTGCAATCGAGCCTATTTCTGGTTTTCTTGCGAGCGCCTCGGCAAGTTGGGATACGAGTTCGATGTCGCTGGCTTGACGCCATCCCGTTTCGTGCCCGCTTAGCGCTGTAATGACTGCGGGGTCAGGATCTTTGGCGTTTGCCGACAGCTTGCGGCCAATCGCGATAAGCGCTCTCGCCTGAGAGATACTGTTCAGCCGTTCCCGTTCTGCTTTCCAGGACCCAATAACACTCGCAAGACCCCAATAAACGTCATCGATATCTGACGCGCTAAAGGCGAAATCGGGACATAGCCCGGTTAGCACTATTCCCAAACGCTCAGGCCGGCATGGAGCCCCTACAGATGCGCCGCGAGTGGGAATTCGTGCCATAAGGCGACATGCTTTCGTCAATCTCGCGCGACCCCAGTTGCGAGATATTCCGTATAAAGAGGTTTTGGCGGACTTTGGCCACTCTTTGGGTGAAGGAAGGTGTGGACCAAAGGCAGTTTAGAGACGTAACGCTTCTGGCTACCAATCGCGAATGTGATCTATCAGCCGACTATTCGCTCTGCGCCCACAAGCAGGCATCTGAATCCTCAAGCGGCCCTTCGGTCTCGTGCACTCACTAAGCGTGCGTCGTCGATGATTGTCGCAACGTGAGCGCCCCAGAGTTCGAGAGCTGCTTTTCGTTCTGCTAGAAAGTCGTGCCGCTGGTAAACGGCTGCCACACCCGAGATCGTGCCCGTCTGGTGATTGAGGATCTTATCGGCGACGTGAGGGGCAACGCCGAGTCGAGCCATGCCGGAGACGCAAGTTCGTCGCAAGTCATGAAGCCGCCATCCGGTGACGTCAGAAAGCTTATCAATCTCGTCCTTTGCAGGACCAAAGCCTTGGAACGCGAATGCTCCCGTTTTCGAAAACACAAATTTGGTGCCAGTTGTTGCGCGGGCCAGAACTGCGACTGCCTGATCCGACAGGTAAATTTCGTGAGCTTTGCCATTCTTGGTCCGCTCGGATGGAAGTCGCCAGGTTCGCGTCGTCAGATTGATCTCATCCCAGGTACAGCGGGCAACTTCCTCGCGGCGTTGACCGGTGAGCGCCAACATCTCAACGATGTTGCCATACGGACCACCGAGTTGGCGGGCAGCAAGGATAACTCGAACGAGTTCGTCATCGCTCAAGACTCGATCCCTCGCCACCTGCTTGGCAGGAAGAGGGACGCCATCGGCGGGTGAGCGATCCAGCAACGCGCGGCCCACGCACCAGCGGAAGAAGGTTTTAATCGTCTTCAGCATTTTGTTGGCGGCGATGGGGGCTCCTCGTTGCTCTATGCTGTTAACAATCGCGATCACATCGCGTTTGCTAATTTCGTGAATGCTCCGGCTTCCCCACACAGCTCCGACCTCCCGGCGCAGCATTCGTGAGATTTCCCGCGCGGATCGATTCTGGGAGACGTGCTGTGCGATAAAGGCTTCGAGCAGGTCTTCAACCCGGTCCGCAACTATTCGCCGGCGCGAGGCTGCCTTTTCCGCAGCGAGATCCCGTCCCTCGAGTTTTGCGGCAAACACCTTCTGCGCCGCCACGCGCGCCTGATTAAGCGTCACCCGGCCATACGGGCCTATAGTATATTTGCGCAGGCGTGAGCCCGATCCTGCTGTTCGATACATGACGACGAAAACCTTGCGGCCCTTGGGCGTTACTTTGACGCCGAATCCGGGACAGCCGAGATCCCAATAAACAAGATCATGGGACGGCGTTGGCAGCGCGTCGATCGCGCTCTTGGTCAGCTTCACCTGCGGCATTCGATCCCCCCGACCGGCGATGCTACCTCGAACCAACATAGGTAGCACCGCACGTGTTATGGTATGTTCGAACGTGACCGCCTGTCGTCAATGATGCAAGCTATATCAAGGCCATATCAACTCTCTGACAACAACTTCCATCCGTAGCAACTGCGCTCCCGAGAACCAACGGGGAGAGGGAGCACACCGCGGTCGTTGTTCGTCCTAACGTAACATCTTTAAATCGATGAGCGAATGAGTGAGCATCCACAGCAGTGACGGGAACGAGATATCAATTCCGCCAAACTGTGAACTACCTCAATCGACCAGAATCACCCGGACGTCGTTGACGTTGGTCAGCGTCGGGCCGGTGAGGATCAAATCGCCGGTCTGCTCGAAGAACGTCGTCGCATCGTTGTTGTCGAGATAGGCGACCGGGTCGAGCTTCAACTCCCGCATCTTCGCAAATGTCGTCTCGTCGGCGAGTGCGCCGGCCGGGTCGGTCGGCGAGCCGCCGCCGCCATCGGCGCCATCGGTGTCGGCGGCGAGAATCGAGATGCCCTTGGTGTCCGCAAGCGCCGCGGCCGCCGCGAGAACGTATTCCTGATTGGGTCCGCCGCGGCCGTTGCCGCGCACAATCACCGTGAGCTCGCCACCCGACATGATGGCGACGCGCCTGCCCTTGGCGCGGGCATCGAGCGCAAGGCGCGCGTGCTGGGTCGCGACCGCGCGCGCTTCGCCTTCAAGATCGGCGCCGAGATCGATCACCTCATAGCCCGCCTGCGCGGCGACACGCACCGCGGCCTGCAGCGAATCGCGTGGCTTGGCGACGATGTCGAAACGCGCGCGCTCGAACGCCTTGTCCTGCGGCTTGGCGCTTTCATTCTCGGGATTGGAAAGGGCGGCGCGCACCGCGTCATCGACCTGAAGTTTGTATCGCTCGACGATCTCGCGCGCATCGGCCAGCGTCGAGGGATCGGGCACGGTCGGGCCGGAGGCGATCACCGCGGGGTCGTCGCGCGGCACGTCGGAGATCGCAAGCGTCACGAGCTGCGCGGGATAGGCGGCGCGCGCGAGACGCCCGCCCTTGATGCGCGACAGATGCTTGCGCACGGTGTTCATTTCGGAGATCGGCGCGCCGGAGCGCAGCAGGCTTTTGTTGACCTGCTGCTTCTGCGCGTAGCTGACGCCCTCGACCGGGGCGATCCAGTTGGCCGAGCCGCCTCCGGAGATCAGCGCGAGCACAAGGTCGTCGGCACCGGCTTCGGACGCCAGCGCCAGCGCCTTCTCCGCGCCGCGAACGCTCGCCTCGTCCGGCACCGGGTGGCCGGCCTCGATCACCTCGATCCGGCGGGTCGGCACGGCGTGGCCGTGGCGGGTGGTGGCAACGCCGGAAATGCGGTCGAGGCTAAGTCCGGCTTCGTCCATGTAGTGCCGCTCGGCGGCGGCGGCCATGGCAGCGGCGGCCTTGCCTGCGGCCACCACGAACACGCGCCCGCGCGGCGGGCCGGGCAGATGGCGGCCCAGCATTTTGTCCGGATGGGCCGCCGCAACGGCAGCATCAAAAATGGCACGAAGCAGGGTGCGGTGGTTGCTCATCAAGGGCCCTTACGAATTCCGAACAGCGCATGCGTGGATAAGGAAAATGGCGGCGGATTACAACCTTTGGCCTAGAGGGAATGCAAGAGGAGTTATCGCTTCGGCGGGCGGTGATGGCTTTCATCGAGCCAAGATGCAACATTTGTAAACGGAGCGACCGAGCCTCCCTTGCAATGTGCCGGGAGGGCGCCTTTACGGGAAATTATCTATGTCCGATGCCGTCATCGTTTCCACAGCCCGCACGCCGATCGGCAAGGCCTATCGTGGTGCACTGAATGCCACTGAAGGCGCGACGCTGTTCGCACATGCGATCAAAGCCGCGGTGGAGCGGGCGCAGCTCGACCCTGCCGAGGTGGAGGACGTGGTGATGGGTGCCGCGCTGCAGCAAGGGGCGACCTTTGCCAACATCGCACGCAAGGCACTGCTGCGTGCGGGTCTGCCCGTCACGGTCGCCGGCACCACGGTGGACCGTCAGTGTGCATCGGGTCTACAGGCGATTGCGAATGCGGCGCGCTCGGTGCTGTTCGATGGCGTCGGGATCGCGGTGGCGGGCGGCGGCGAATCGATCAGCCTCGTTCAGAACGACAAGATGAACATGTTTCATGCGGTCGATCCGGCGCTGCAGGAGATCAAGCCCGATATTTACATGTCGATGCTCGACACCGCCGAGGTGGTGGCGAAGCGCTACGGCATTTCGCGCGAGCGGCAGGATGAGTACGCGCTGGAAAGCCAGCGCCGCATCGCCGCCGCGCAGCAGGCGGGCCGGTTCAAGGATGAGATCGCGCCAATTTCAACGACAATGGGCGTGCTCGACAAGGCAAGCGGCGAGGTGTCGTTCAAGGACGTGACGCTTTCGCAGGATGAAGGCCCGCGACCCGATACAACGGCGGAGGGCCTGGCCGCGCTGAAGCCGGTGAAGGGCGAAGGCTTCACCATCACCGCCGGCAATGCGAGTCAGCTCTCCGATGGCGCGAGCGCCGTGGTGGTGATGAGCGACAAGACGGCCGCGCAGCGCAACCTGAAGCCGCTCGGTATCTTCCGTGGCATGGTGTCGGTCGGCTGCGAGCCGGACGAGATGGGCATCGGCCCGGTGTTCGCGGTGCCGCGGCTTCTCAAGCGTCACGGCCTGAGCGTGGATGATATCGATCTGTGGGAATTGAACGAGGCATTCGCGGTGCAGGTCGTCTATTGCCGCGACAAGTTCGGGCTCGATCCCGAGAAGCTCAACGTCAACGGCGGCGCCATCGGCGTCGGCCACCCCTATGGCATGACCGGCGCGCGGCTTGCGGGCCATGTGCTGATCGAAGGGCGGCGGCGCAAGGCGAAATACGCAGTGGTGACGATGTGCGTCGGCGGCGGCATGGGCTCGGCCGGTCTGTTCGAGATCGTGCAGTAGAGTCTGATTCAACTGCGTTGAATCAGACTCTACTGTTTATTTTTTTGTTGCGCATGATCTTTTCCGAAAACCGGTTTCCACTTTTCGGGATCATGCTCCAGGCGGGCACGCGATGACGTATCTCCTCGCGATCGATCAAGGCACCACGTCCTCGCGTGCGATGCTGTTTCGTGAGGACCTGTCGGTTGCGGCGCAGGCGCAGCAGGAAGTGCCGCAGCATTTTCCGGCCTCGGGCTGGGTCGAGCACGATCCGGAGGATATCTGGGCGACGACGCTCGCGACCTGTCGCGCGGCGATGGAGAAGGGTGGCGTCACCGCGCGCGAGATTGCCGCCATCGGCATCAGCAACCAGCGCGAGACCACGGTGGTGTGGGAGCGCGCGAGCGGGAAGGCGATCCATCGCGCCATCGTCTGGCAGGATCGCCGCACCGCGGATGTCTGCGCGCGATTGCAGGCTGACGGCCACGAGCCGCTGATTGCCACGCGCACGGGACTGATCGCCGATCCGTATTTTTCGGGCACCAAGATCGCGTGGATTCTCGATGCCGTCCCCGGCGCGCGTGCGCGGGCGGAGCGTGGCGAACTGCTGTTCGGCACCGTCGATTGCTATCTGTTGTGGCGGCTCACCGGCGGTGCGGTGCATGCGACCGACGCCACCAATGCCTCGCGCACGCTGTTGTTCGACATTTACGCCGGCGCATGGGACGACGACCTGCTGCGGCTGTTGCGGGTGCCGCGCGCGATGCTGCCGCGGGTGCGCGATTGCGCGGCGGAGTTCGGCACCACGCTGCCCGATCTGCTCGGCGGACCAATTGCCGTTCGCGGCATCGCGGGCGATCAGCAGGCGGCGACGGTCGGGCAGGCGTGCTTCGCACCCGGCATGATGAAATCGACTTACGGCACCGGTTGCTTCGCGCTGCTCAACACCGGCGCCACAGCCGTCGCGTCAAAGAACAAGCTGCTCACGACGATTGCCTATCAGTTGAATGGCGTGCGCACCTATGCGCTCGAAGGCTCGATCTTCGTTGCCGGCTCGGCGGTGCAATGGCTGCGTGATGGGCTGCATCTCATCAAGACCGCGCATGACAGTGACGATCTCGCGCCCTTGGCTGATGCGACGCAGGCGGTCTATCTCGTGCCCGCTTTCGTCGGCCTCGGTGCGCCGTACTGGAATCCGCGCGTGCGCGGCGCGCTGTTCGGCCTCACGCGCAACACCGGCCCGGCGGAGTTCGCGCAAGCCGCGCTCGAGAGTGTCTGTTATCAGACGCATGATCTGTGGACCGCGATGCGCGCCGATTGGCCGGATGGGGTGACGCAGAACGCGGCGCTGCGTGTCGATGGCGGCATGGCGGTGTCGGATTGGACCATGCAGCGGCTCGCCGACATTCTCAACGTCACGGTGGATCGGCCGGTGATCCCGGAGACGACAGCGCTCGGTGCGGCCTATCTTGCGGGTCTTGCCTCCGGCATTTGTCCGCCGCCCGCGGAGTTCGCCGCGCGCTGGCAGCTCGACCGCCGCTTCACGCCGGAGATGGATGAGGAAACGCGCGCGCGAAAGCTTACAGGCTGGACGCGTGCGGTGAAAGGTCTGCTCGCGAGCGAAGATTAGGCGTCACGGTGGGATGGCAGCGATACGCAGCCGCCATCCCGCCGCGAGCAACCACAATCCGCCGTTACTGACAGACCGTGGTCTGGCCGTTCATCTTGATCAGCGAGCCCGGACGGCACGAGAAGCCGTTGCGGGCGGCGTAATCCGGCGAGCCCGGAATCACGGTGCCGCTGTAGTCATAGCTGCCGCCGACATAGCCGCCGAAGTCGTCATCCACGGAGGCGTAGGTGTTGCCGTAGCGGTAGCGCGGCGACGCATAAGGCTCGGGGGTGTAGGCCATGCCGTAAGGCCGCTGGTCGACGTAATAGTCGTTGTCGTAGTAAGGGCCGCGGAACGGCGCCGAGGCAATCGCTCCGGCCGTGCCGATGGCGCCGGTTGCGATCGCGCCCGCGGTGTTGACCGCGCCACCGGCGATGCCGGCCGCGGTGTCGGCGGGCCAGAAGCCGCTGCGGCGATTCCAGTTGCCGCGATCCCAGTCGCTGCCGCGATCCATCCGCGACACGCGCTCATGCCGCTTCATGCGGTGATGCGGCGTGGCGTGATGCGCGCTGCTGTGGCGCAGTTTCTGCGATTTGGCGGTGGGCGCGTGTGCGCGGGTGTTGTCCTTTGCAAGCGCCGGCGTCGCTGCGAGCGCGAGGGCTGCAGCGGCGGATGCCAGAAAAGTTGCTTTGATCACGGGGGATCTCCTTTCGTCTGTTGCGGGGTGAGTGCAGGGAAGTTCCGGCGTGGCACGAGGACGTCGGATCTTCGACGTGATGCGGGCAGAACACGCCGCGGGAGATACAGTTCCGCCGCGATCACGCGTCACACAGACGTGAATGAAACGAGCATGAATGAGAAAGGCCGGGCGGAATGCAAGTTCCGCCCGGCCTGCCGATAGGTTTTTGAGAAAGCGTTCTGCGAACAGCGAAGCTGTTAGTTCGGCTGCACGCCGCCGCCCGACTTCATCCGCATCCGCATATGGATGGCGCAGCCGCAGCCCGGCGGGTGCTGCGCGGGCGGCAGGCTCGTGACGTCGTCATCCTCGGCGGCGGCCGGCGGCTGCGGCTCGCTGGCGGGAATATAGTTCAGCACCGAGGCGAGCGAGCGTTCGGTCTCCGCGATGCTCATGCCGGTGCGCTCGGCATAATCCTCGACCTGATCGCGCTCGATCTTGCCGACGCCGAAATAGGCGCTGTCGGGATGGCTGTAATAGACGCCGGACACCGACGAGCCCGGCCACATCGCAAGGCTCTCGGTCAGCGTCACGCCTGCGTTGCGCTCGGCATCGAGCAGCCTGAACAGCGTGGTCTTCTCGTTGTGATCGGGCTGCGCGGGATAACCCGGCGCCGGGCGGATGCCGCGATACTTCTCGAGAATGAGGTCGTCGTTCGACAACGCCTCGTCGGGCGCGTAGCCCCAGAACTCCATGCGCACGCGCTGGTGCATGCGCTCGGCGAAGGCTTCGGCGAGACGGTCGGCCAGCGCTTTGACGATGATCGAGGAATAATCATCGTTCGCCTTCTTGAAGCGCATGGTGATCGCTTCCTCGCCGATCCCGGCGGTGACGACGAACGCGCCGATATAATCGGCGACGCCGCTGTCCTTCGGCGCGATGAAATCGGCCAGCGCGAGGTTCGGCACCCCGGCGCGGCGCTCGAGCTGCTGGCGCAGCGTGTGCAGCGTCGCAAGCGGCTTGGTGCGCGCCTCGTCGCTATAGAGCGTGACGTCGTCACCCTCGGCGTTCGCGGGCCAGAAACCGATGGTGGCGTTGGCCGTGAACCACTTCTCCTTGATGATGGTGTCCAACATCTTGCGCGCGTCGTTATAGAGCGACTGCGCGACCTCGCCGACATTCGGGTCCTTCAGGATTCCGGGGAAGCGGCCTGCCAGCTCCCACGCCTGGAAGAACGGCGTCCAGTCGATGCATTCGGCAAGCTCCGCGAGCGGATAATCGGTGAATGTCTTCAGGCCCAGAAACGACGGCTTGACCGGCTTGATTGTCTTCCAGTCGACCTTGAGGCGATTGGTGCGGGCGGCCTCCAGCGTCAGGCGCTTCTTGTTCTGCTGCGCGCGGAAATGCGCGTCCGCGATCCTGGCGTAATCGGCGCGCACCTCGGAGATATATTCCTCGCGCTTCTCGGCCGACAGCAGCGTCGAGGCGACGCCGACCGCGCGGCTTGCGTCGTTGACATGCACGACCGGGCCGCGGCGATAACGCGGGTCGATCTTCACCGCAGTGTGGACGCGGCTCGTGGTGGCGCCGCCGATCAGTAGCGGAAGATCAAAGCCCTGCCGCTCCATCTCGGAGGCGACGAACACCATCTCGTCGAGCGAGGGCGTGATCAGGCCGGAGAGGCCGACCATGTCGGCGTTCTCGGCCTTCGCGGTTTCGAGAATTTTCGCCGCCGGCACCATGACGCCGAGATCGACCACTTCGAAATTGTTGCACTGGAGCACGATGCCGACGATGTTCTTGCCGATGTCGTGGACGTCGCCCTTCACCGTCGCCATCACGATCTTGCCGGCGGAGGCGCGCGCGCCTGCGCTCAGGCCCGCAGCCTTGTTGCGCTCCTTCTCCTCCTCCATGAATGGCATCAGATAGGCGACGGCCTGCTTCATCACGCGAGCGGACTTCACCACCTGCGGCAGAAACATCTTGCCGGAGCCGAACAGGTCGCCGACCACGTTCATGCCCGCCATCAGCGGGCCTTCGATCACCGCGAGCGGGCGGTCGACGGTCTGGCGGGCTTCCTCGGTATCGACCTCGATATATTCGGTGATGCCGTTGACGAGCGCGTGGGAGAGCCGCTTCTCGACCGACCATTCGCGCCAGCTCAGGTCCTGCTCTTTTGCCTGCTTGCCCTGGCCGCGGAATTTTTCCGCAAGCTGCAGCAGCCGCTCGGATGCGCCGGGATCGCGGTTGAGGATGACGTCCTCGCAGACCTGACGCAGCTCGGGATCGATGTCGTCGTAGATCACCATCTGCCCGGCATTGACGATGCCCATGTCCATGCCGGCCTTGATGGCATGATAGAGGAACACCGAATGCATCGCCTCGCGTACCGGCTCGTTGCCGCGGAACGAGAACGACAGGTTCGAGACGCCGCCGGAGATATGGACGTGCGGCAGGTTCTTGCGGATCCAGCGCGTCGCCTCGATGAAATCGACGCCGTAATTGTTATGTTCTTCGAGGCCGGTGGCGATGGCGAAAATGTTCGGATCGAAGATGATGTCTTGCGGCGGGAAGTTGAGCTTTGTTGTCAGCAACTCATAGGCGCGCTTGCAGATCTCGGTCTTGCGCGCGAACGTGTCGGCCTGCCCGACTTCGTCGAACGCCATCACCACCACAGCCGCGCCGTGGCGGCGCGCGATGGCGGCCTCGGCGAGGAATTTCTCCTCGCCTTCCTTCATCGAGATCGAGTTGACGATCGGCTTGCCCTGAATGCACTGCAGCCCGGCCTCGATCACCTCGAACTTCGAGGAGTCGACCATCACCGGCACGCGGGCGATATCGGGCTCGGAGGCGACGAGGTTCAGGAAGTCGATCATCGCCTGCTTGGAGTCCAAGAGGCCCTCGTCCATGTTGACGTCGATCACCTGTGCGCCGTTGGCGACCTGATCGCGCGCGACCTGAAGCGCGGCGGTGTAGTCGCCTTCCTTGATGAGCTTGCGGAAGCGCGCGGAGCCGGTGACGTTGGTGCGCTCGCCGACGTTGACGAACGGAATATCGCTCGTCAGCACGAACGGCTCGAGGCCCGAGAGCCGCAGCCGCGGCTCGATCGTCGGCACCACGCGCCGCTTGTGCGGCGCGACGGCCTGCGCGATGGCCCTGATGTGATCGGGGGTGGTGCCGCAGCAGCCGCCGACCACGTTGACGAGGCCGTCGCGGGCGAACTCGCCGACGAGCTTCGCCATGAATTCCGGCGTCTCGTCATACTGACCGAACTCGTTGGGCAGGCCCGCGTTCGGGTAAGCGCAGACCAGCGTGTCGGCGATGCGGCCGAGGTCGGCGATGTGCGCGCGCAGGTCTTCGGCGCCGAGCGCACAGTTGAAACCGATGGTGAGCGGCTGCGCGTGCTGGACCGAATACCAGAACGCCTCGGGCAATTGGCCTGAGAGCAGGCGCCCGGATTTGTCGGTAATGGTGCCGGAGATCATCACCGGCACATCGATGCCGCGCTCTTCGCAAATTTCCGAAATCGCGTAGAGCGCCGCCTTGGCGTTCAGCGTGTCGAAAATGGTTTCGACGAGAAGAATGTCGGCGCCGCCGTCGAGCAGGCCGTTGATCTGTTCGCCATAGGCGGCGCGCAGATTATTGAAGGTCACGGCGCGATAGCCGGGATTGGCGACGTCCGGCGAGATCGAGGCGGTACGGTTGGTCGGGCCGAGTGCGCCGGCGACGAAACGCGGCTTGCCGTCCTCGGCCTCGGCCCGGTTGGCCGCGTTGCGCGCGAGCCGCGCACCCTCACGGTTCAGCTCATAGGCGAGGTCCGACATATCGTAGTCGGCCTGCGCGATCGAGGTCGAGGAGAACGTGTTGGTCTCGACGATGTCGGCGCCGGCTTTCAGATATTCGTAGTGAATGTCCTCGATCGCCTGCGGCTGGGTCAGGATCAACAGGTCGTTGTTGCCGCGCACGTCGCGGTGAAAATCCTTGAACCGCTCGCCGCGGAACGCCGCCTCGTCGAGTTCGAGCCGCTGGATCATGGTGCCCATCGCACCGTCGAGCACCAGAATGCGCTCGCGGGCGAGTGCGCGGAATTTTTGAGCGGTGGAACTCGAACTCTCGGTCACAACGTATCTCCCAACGTCATGCCCGGCCTTGTGCCGGGCATCCACGTCTTTCTTGCTATCCACGCTGCGATAAGGCGTGGATGGCCGGGACAAGCCCGGCCATGACAAATGAATTTATGCGTCCTTCGTCCTCAAGGAGAGAGGGCGAAGAAGTTGCTCGGCTCAACAACAAGGTCACGCCGCCTTCTGCGTGCCGTTCGGGCGGATGCCCAGAATGTGGCTGATGGCGAAGACGAGATCGGCGCGGTTCATGGTGTAGAAGTGGAAATGCTCGACGCCGTGCTTGGCGAGTTTCTGCACCTGCCCGGCGGCGACGGTCGCGGCAACGAGACGACGGGTGTCGGCATCGTCGTCGAGCCCCTCGAACTTCTCGGCCAGCCAGTCCGGCACGGTGGCGCCGGCGCGCGTGGCGAAGTTCTTCGCCAGCTTGAAATTCTGCACCGGCAGAATACCGGGCACGATCGGAATGGCGATCCCCGCCGCGCGGACGCGGTCGAGGTAGCGGAAGTAGAGATCGTTGTCGAAGAAGAACTGGGTGATGGCGCGCGTCGCACCGGCATCGACCTTGGCCTTCAAGGCGTCGATGTCGGCATCGAGGCTCGCACTCTCGGGATGCTTCTCCGGATAGGCCGACACCGTGACTTCCATCTCAGGGTGACGGCTGCGGATCGCGGACACAAGATCGGCGGAGCTTTGGTAACCCTGCGGGTGCGCCTGATAGCTCGTGCCGATGCCGCCCGACGGATCGCCGCGCAGCGCCACGATATGACGCACGCCGATCTCGTGATAGCGGTCCACCACCTCGTCGACATCGGCGCGGGTGGCATCGACGCACGTGAGATGCGCGGCCGGGACGAGACGGGTCTCATCAAGAATGCGCTTGATGGTCGAATGAGTGCGTTCGCGGGTCGAGCCGCCGGCGCCATAGGTCACCGAGACGAAGTCCGGCGCGAGCGGCGCGAGGCGATTGATGACGCCCCACAGATTCTGCTCCATCTCCTCGGTCTTCGGCGGGAAGAACTCGAAGGAGATCGACGGCCGGTGAGCCTGCGAAGGGGCAGGGGAGTTGGTGTCGCTCATGACGCCTCTAAATTCGGAAAAACACGATTCTGCCGCATTAGTCGAAGCCTGTCGTGCGCCCTCAAAATAGGCCAAAGCCGTCCGGTCCAACAGCCCAACAGGGGCGTTATTGCCGTGGGAAATTGCCCATAACAATATTCAAGATATCCAAAAAATGAGAATATACGCAGAGGGTGGGCAAGGTATGGTTTGGCCGGATTGAGGGATGATGCTGAATAAATATAGTATCTATGGGATATGGCGCCAGCCGCGCACCCTTCGGCAGGCTCGATCGTCTGCCCACCCAAAACAGGCCTGTCCTACCCGAGCGCGTTCACGGCCGATTTTGCCCATTGGCGGCTTGAGCAAAACGCCGCAGCCATTACCTGAAGGGCCATGTTGCCCCTCTCCGTCCTCGATCTTTCCGTCGTCACCACCGGCACCAAACCCGCGCAAGCGCTGCGTAACAGCATCGATTTAGCGCAGGACGCGGACCGGCTTGGCTACACGCGCTATTGGCTCGCCGAGCATCACGGGCTCGCTTCGGTCGCAAGCCCGGCGCCCGACATCATGATTGGGCAGATCGCAGCGGCAACCTCACGCATTCACGTCGGCTCCGGCGGCGTGATGCTGCCCAACCATGCGCCGCTGGTTGTGGCTGAACGCTTCAAGATGTTGGAGGCGCTGTTTCCCGGCCGCATCGATCTTGGCCTTGGCCGCGCGCCCGGCACCGACGGCGTCACCGCTTATGCGCTGCGTAATCGGCTCGAAGCGCGCCCGGGCGACGATTTTCTGGAGCGACTGCAGGAGCTGATGCTGTGGGAGACGCGGGACTTCCCACCGGACCATCCCTTCAACAAAGTAGTCGCGATGCCCGACGATACGCCGTTGCCGCCGCTCTGGCTGCTCGGCTCCAGCGATTACAGCGCGCAACTGGCCGCACAGGTCGGTATGGGCTTTGCGTTTGCCCACCACTTTGCATCGTTCGATGCGGTGGCGGCGCTGACGCATTATCGCGCACACTTTCATCCCTCGCGCTGGCGGCCCGCCCCGCACGCCATTCTTGCAGTCGCTGCCGTCGTTGCACCGACCGATGACGAGGCGGAGGAATTGGTGCTGTCGATGGACCTCAATCGCCTGCAGCGCGAGCGCGGGAATTATCTGCCGATCCCGAGTGTCGCGGAGGCGAAGGCCTATCCGTATTCGGACGCCGACCGCGCGATCATCGCGCGCAATCGCTCGAAATTATTCATCGGCAGCCCGGCGACGATCGTGCCTCGGCTGATGCCGCTGATCGAGGCAAGCAAGGCGGATGAACTGATGGTGACGAGCGCGATCTACGATCACGCCGCGCGCAAGCGATCCTATGCGCTGCTGGCCGAGGCGCTCGGGATTAAGCAGAAGGCGACGTGAATAGAGCGGATAAACGTGCCCCGGACGCGGTGCGACATGGAATGTCGCTCCGCTGATCCGGGGCCGTTCCGGACTTCGAATGTGCGATGGTCCCGGTTCTGCGAAGCAGCGTTACACGCTGCATCGCGCCCGGGACAAGCCCGGCCATGACGCATCGTCTGTAAGGCGTAGCTTCAACTCTCGCTCGTGCTGTTCATCGCGACGCGAAACGGATGCGCCGGGTAGACACCGACGATGCGCAATTCCGCCGAGAAGAATTTCAGCTCTTCCAGCGCGTAGGCGAGCGCCTGGTCGTCCGGGTGGCCGTCGACATCTGCAAAGAACTGCGTCGCGGAGAAGCTGCCGTTCACCATGTAGCTTTCGAGCTTCGTCATGTTGACGCCGTTGGTGGCGAAGCCGCCGAGCGCCTTGTAGAGCGCGGCCGGCAGGTTGCGCACGCGGAAGACGAACGACGTCACCGTGGGGCCGGCACCGTGCGTTGCCCATTTTGGCTCGCGTGCCAGCACGACGAAACGCGTGGTGTTGTGGTTTTCGTCCTCCACGTCCTCGGCGAGAATGTCGAGGTTGTAGATGCCGGCCGCGATCTTCGGCGCAAGTGCCGCGCGGGTGATGTCGTTGGTCTCACTGATCGTCCGCGCCGAGCCTGCGGTGTCCGGACTCACGATCGAACGCAGCCCGAGCTTGCGGATGATGTTGCGGCACTGGCCAAGCGCGTGAATGTGGCTTTCGACCGTCTTGATGCTCTGCAGCGTCGCGCCGCGCGGCGCCATCAACTGGTGATGGATCGGCAGGAACCATTCCGCGATGATGAACAGGTTTGATTTCGGCAGCAGATGATGGATATCGGCGACGCGCCCCGCGACCGAATTCTCGATCGGGATCATGCCGAGATCGGCCTCGCCCGAGGAGATCGCCGCAAGTGCATCCTCGAAGGTTGCGCAGGGCAGCGCCTTGGCGCCGGGGTAAGCCTCGTCGATGGCGATATGGGAGTTCGCGCCGGGCTCGCCCTGGAAGGCGATGGTGAGCGGTTTTGTCGTCATGCTTGTCGTCATGCCTGTTTTGCCAGTATCCGGCGTGCGGCTTCGAGATCGTCGGGGGTGTCGACGCCAAGCGGCACCGAATCGACGATCCGCACGTCGATCCTCATGCCTGCCTCCAATGCGCGCAGTTGTTCAAGTTTCTCGCGCCGCTCGAGCGAGGAGGGCGGCAGTGCGACGAAACGTGCCAGCGCCGTGCGGCGGTAGGCATAAAGTCCGATGTGGTGATAGCGCGGCCCTTCGCCGAATGGCGCGGTGCAGCGGGTGAAATAAAGCGCGCGCAGCGTATCCTGCGACAGCGGCGAGCCCACGACTTTCACCACGTTCGGGTTGTCGTGCTCGGCGGCGACGCGGATTTGCGCGGCAAGGGTCGCGATATCGACAGTGGGCTCCGCGAAGGGCTGCAGCACCGCGCGGATATCGGCGGGCGCGATCGTCGGCAGGTCACCCTGGACGTTGATGACGGTCTTGATCCGGCCCTCGCCGTCGAGCTTTTCCAGTGCCTCGAAGATCCGGTCGGAGCCGGAGGGGTGATCGGCGCTGGTCATCACCGCCTCGCCACCCTCGGCGGCGACCGCTGCGGCGATTTCGGCCGAGTCGGTTGCGACCGCGACGCGGCCGAGCCGGGCTTCCCGCGCCCTCCGCAGAACCTGCGCGATCATCGGCAGGCCGGCAATGTCCAGAAGCGGCTTTCCCGGCAGCCGCGACGCCGCCATGCGGGCGGGAATCAGGACCAGGGTGTCGTGTTCGGTCATGGACGAGGCGCCGGGCTGCGGGGCGGGAAATGCACGCAAATGCGGGATATTTGCGAGAGCGGGACACTTATACGGGTTGCCAGAAGCCGGGCAAACCGTTATTCCCTCGGCGCAGCCCCCTCGGGGGGTGCTTTGCTGACCCTGCACTGATGTTTTGGTCTGTTTTTCCGCCGAAAACGCAAGGCATCAGGTCAATTTTCCGGCCCGGAGCCTGATCTGAAATGGACTCTTTCGAACTCAACAAGATCATGGGTGCGATTCTCGGCACTTGCCTTGTTCTGCTGGTCACGAACTTTGCCGCACAGGCGATCTTCGCACCGCAGAAGCCGGAAAAGCCGGGCTTTGAAATTGCCGTGAAGGAAGATGCAAGCGGTGGCGCCGAGGCGACCAAGGCGGCTGAGGTGCCGATCGAGCAGCTGCTCGCGAACGCGTCGGTCGAGAAGGGCCAGGCGGCTTCCAAGAAGTGCGCAGCCTGCCACACCTTCGACAAGGGCGGCCCGAACAAGGTCGGCCCGAACCTCTTTGGCGTCATCGATGAGCCGAAGGGCGAGGGCCGCGGCTTCAACTTCTCCGCTGCCATGAAGGCGAAGGGCGGAAGCTGGACCATCGAGGACCTCAACCAGTTCATCAAGAGCCCGAAGGGTTTCGTCCCGGGCACCGCGATGGGTTTTGCCGGCATCAGCAAGGACAGCGAGCGCGCCGACCTGATTGCCTATATGAAGACCCTGAAGTAAGGCCGCACCCGCGCGCCCGGTTTTCGGGATGCGCTTTCCGATCTGAACGATTTTTAAGAATCCGCGCGACAACCTCGCGCGGATTTTGCGTTTGAACGGACTGGAATCACATCCAAAAACCGACATAATGACCACGGACGGTGAAGCGGTCGCGCTCTGCGGCAGTGCGTTATTTCACAACCACAGGATTTTGACGGTTGCCGATTTCCCGACGCCAACTTCTTCGCAGCGGCGCCTACGCCGCATCACTTCCTCTCCTGAATTCCGTTCGCCCGGCTTTTGCCGCGCCGGCGCCTGCTGATGCATGGACGCATGGCCTGTCACTGTTCGGTGAGGTGAAGTATCCGTCCAACTTTTCACACTTCGACTACGTCAATCCGTCTGCGCCGAAGGGCGGCGTCGTGCGGCTGACGTCGATCGGCACCTACGACAATTTCAACATTGTCGTCGCCGGCGTGAAAGGTGCGATCGGCTCCATCAACCAGATCTACGAGGCGCTGACGGTCTCCGCGCTTGACGAGGTGTCGACGCAATACGGTCTGCTCGCCGAGGCGATCAGCTACCCGGCCGATTTCTCGTCGGTGACGTATCGCCTGCGTCATGAAGCCAAGTGGCACGATGGCAAGCCGGTGACGCCGGAGGACGTGATCTTCTCGCTTAACGCGTTCAAGAAGTATCACCCGTTCTATTCCGCTTATTACCGTCACGTCACGACGGTCGAGAAGGTCGGCGAGCGCGATGTAAAGTTCACGTTCGATGCGCCCGGCAACCGCGAGCTGCCGCAGATCGTCGGCCAGTTGGTGGTACTGCCCAAGCATTACTGGGAAGGCACGGATGCTTCGGGCAAGGTGCGTGACATCGGCGCCACGACGCTCGAGCCGCCGCTTGCGAGTGGCCCCTACAAGATCAAGAGCTTTGTGCCGGGGCGCTCGATCGTTCTCGAACGCGTCAAGGATTATTGGGGGCGCGAGATTGCCGTCAATGTCGGCCGCGATAATTTCGACGAACTGCGCTACGAATATTTCCGTGACACGACCGTCGCGCTCGAAGCCTTCAAGGGCGACCAGATCGATTGGCGCAGCGAGAACAGCGCCAAGAACTGGGCGACGGCTTACGATTTTCCTGCCGTGAAAGAAAAGCGCGTGGTGCTTGAGGAATTTGCCAACCGCACCATGGGCATCATGCAGGCGTTTGTCTTCAACATCCGCCGCGACAAGTTCAAGGACCCGCGCGTGCGCCGCGCGATGAACTACGCGTTCGATTTCGAGGAGATGAACCGGCAGATTTTCTTCGGCCAGTACACCCGGATCGCGAGTTATTTCGAGGGCACCGAGCTTGCTTCCAGCGGGTTGCCGTCAGAGCGTGAACTCAAGATTCTCGAAACCGTCCGCGACCAAGTGCCGCCTGAGGTATTCACCGCGGCCTACACCAACCCGGTTGGCGGTTCGTCCGAGAACGTACGCAGCAATTTGCGCGAAGGCCTCAGGCTTCTCAAATCGGCGGGTTACGAGATCAAGGAGCGCAAGCTCGTCGATTCCCGAACCGGTGCCCCGTTCGAGCTCGAGCTTCTCGCCTACGATCCGAACTTCGAGCGCGTGCTTCTGTTCTTCAAGCCCTCGCTGGAGCGCATGGGCATGACGGTCACCGTCCGCACCGTGGACGCGACCCAATACGAGAACCGACTGCGCAGTTGGGATTTCGATGTGGTCGTGAATTCCTGGCCGGAATCGCTGTCGCCGGGCAACGAGCAGCGTGAGTTCTGGGGCTCGCAAGCGGCCGATATGCCGGGCTCGCGCAACCTCATTGGCATCAAGGATGCTGCGATCGACAAGCTGATCGAGCGCGTGATTTTCGCCACCGATCGCGAGGATCTTGTCGCTGCTACCAAGGCGCTCGACCGCGTGCTGCTGTGGCATAACTTCGTGGTGCCGCAGTGGACCTATGGCAAGACGCGTACCGCGCGCTGGGATCGTTTCGGTCGCCCTGCCGAGATGCCGAAATACGGCATGTCCGCATTCCCCGATATCTGGTGGTTCGATGCGGAGAAGGCCGGCAAGACCGGGCGACGCTCTTGAGGCGGGTTTCGCGCCGTCATGTGTTGGTGCTTGGCGGCGCTGCCGCAGCCGCTCTTGCCGTCAGGCCGGCATCGGCCACCGAGGGTGAATTCGCGCACGGCATGTCGGCCTTCGGCGACCTGAAATATCCGAAAGACTTCACGCAATTCGATTACGTCAACGCCGATGCGCCGAAGGGCGGGTTGTTTTCGACGGTGCCTTCGAGCCGCTCCTACAACCAGTCGTTTCAGACCTTCAACTCGCTCAACGCTTTCATCCTCAAGGGTGACGGCGCGATCGGCATGGAGCAGACCTTCACCACGCTGATGACACGCTCCGGCGACGAGCCCGATGCGATGTATGGCCTTGCCGCGAGTGGCGTGCAGATTTCCGCGGACGGGCTGACGTATCGCTTCCGGATGCGGCGCGAGGCGCGCTTTCATGACGGCACGCGGATCGCCGCGAAGGACGTGGCCTTCTCACTCAACACCTTGAAAGAGAAGGGCCACCCGATCATCCGCCAGCAGATGCGCGATGTGATCAAGGCCGAGGCGGTGGATGACGATACGCTGACGGTGACGTTCGCGCCGAACCGTGCGCGCGACGTGCCGCTCTATGTGGCCTCGTTGCCGATCTTCTCGCAGGCTTATTACACCAAGCATAATTTCGAGGAATCGACGCTCGACGCGCCGCTCGGCTCGGGGCCTTACAAGGTCGGCAAGTTCGAGGTCGGTCGCTATATCGAATACGATCGCGTCAAGGACTGGTGGGGATACGGCCTTCCGGTGGCGAAGGGTGCGTTCAACTTCGATACCGTCCGCTACGAATTCTATCGTGACCGCGACGTCGCCTTCGAGGGCTTCACCGGCCGTAATTATCTCTACCGCGAGGAATTCACCTCCCGCGTCTGGGCGACGCGTTACGATTTTCCGGCCGTAAAGGATGGCCGGGTGAAGCGCGAAACCTTGCCTGACGAAACGCCATCGGGTGCACAGGGCTGGTTTCTCAACATGCGGCGTGAGCAGTTCAAGGACCCGCGCGTGCGTGAGGCGCTCGGCTGCGCCTTCGATTTCGAGTGGACCAACAAGACCATCATGTACGGCGCCTATGCGCGCACGGTGTCACCATTTCAGAATTCCGATCTGATGGCGTCCGGTGCGCCGAGCCTGGATGAACTCAAGCTGCTCGAGCCGTTCCGCGGGCAGGTACCTGACGAGGTGTTCGGCGCGCCGTTCGTGCCGCCGGTCACTGACGGCTCCGGGCAGGATCGCGCGCTGCTACGCAAGGCGTCGCAGCTTCTGCAGCAGGCGGGTTGGACGATCAAGGACGGCAAGCGCGTCTCGTCATCGGGGCGGCGCTTCACGCTGGAATTCCTGCTTGATGAGCCCTCGTTCCAGCCGCATCACGCGCCTTACATCAAGAACCTCGGTGTGCTTGGTATCGACGCGAGCCTGCGCGTCGTCGATCCGGTGCAGTATCGCGCACGCCGTGACGATTTCGATTTCGATGTGACGATCGAGCGTTTCTCCATGGCCTCGACGCCGGGCGAGGCGCTGCGCACTTTTTTCTCCTCGCAGGCGGCGGCCATCAAGGGTTCGAACAATCTGTCCGGCATCGCGAGTCCTGCACTCGATGCGCTGATCGAGAAGATCATTGCCGCGAACAGTCGTGACGAATTGCGCGTTGCCTGCCATGCGTTTGATCGCGTCTTTCGTGCCGGCCGCTACTGGGTGCCGCAATGGTATCGCAACAATCACCCCATCGCGTATTGGGATGTATTCGGACATCCACCGAAGCTGCCGCGCTATGCCGGTGTCGGCGTGCCGGACCTGTGGTGGCATGACGCCGCCAAGGCGGCGAAGCCCGAGCAGACGAGATAGCCGATGGCCGCCTATATCGCCCGCCGCATTCTCCTGATGGTGCCGACGCTGCTCGGCATCCTGTTCGTGTCATTCGTCGTGGTGCAGTTCGCGCCGGGCGGTCCGGTGGAGCGGGTGATCGCGCAGCTTTCCGGCGCCGATACGGGCGCGACCTCGCGCATTTCCGGCGGCGGTGCCGGTGACCTCGGTGCGCGTGGTGCGCCGGGTGCCACAATGGATGCGGTGAACTCCAAATATCGTGGTGCCCAGGGCCTCGATCCGGAATTTATCAAGAGCCTGGAAAAGCAATTCGGGTTCGACAAGCCCGCGCCGGAACGCTTCGTGCGAATGGTGTGGGATTTCTCTCGCTTCGATTTCGGCAAGAGCTATTTCCGCGACATCAGCGTGTTGCAGCTCATCAAGGAGAAGCTGCCGGTCTCGATGTCGCTCGGCATCTGGATGACGCTTCTGACCTACCTGATTTCGATCCCGCTCGGAATTCGCAAGGCGGTGGCGGACGGCTCGCGCTTCGATATCTGGACTTCCGGCGTCATCATCATCGGCTTCGCGATCCCGGGCTTCATGTTCGCGATTCTGCTTATCATCCTGTTTGCGGGCGGCTCGTTCTACGACATTTTCCCGCTGCGAGGCCTCACCTCTGATGGCTGGGCGCAGTTTCCCTGGTACTGGAAGATCATCGATTATTTCTGGCACCTGACGCTGCCGCTTCTGGCGATGGCGCTTGGCTCGTTTGCCACCATGACGTTGCTGACGAAGAACTCGTTCCTCGACGAAATCCGCAAGCAGTATGTGATGACCGCGCGCGCCAAGGGCTGCGGCGAGAATCGTGTGCTTTATGGCCATATCTTCCGCAACGCGATGCTGATCGTGATCGCGGGTTTTCCCGGCGCATTCGTTCATGCGTTCTTCTCGGGATCGCTCCTGATCGAGACGATCTTTTCGCTCGATGGCCTCGGCCTGCTTGGCTTTGAAAGCGTCCTGAACCGAGATTATCCGGTGGTGTTCGGCACCCTGTTCATCTTCTCGCTGGTCGGTCTTGTCGTGAATCTTCTCTCCGATCTCGCCTACATGTGGGTCGACCCACGGATCGATTTCGAGGCGCGACAGGCATGAGCGTCACGCCGCCGATCGAGACGCAAAGCATCTCGCCGCTCGGCGAAGCGGTGCCGGCGTCGCAGCGCAGCCTGCGGCTGTCGCCGCTCAATCGCCGTCGTTGGCAGAATTTCAAGGCGAACCGTCGCGGCTACTGGTCGTTCTGGATTTTCTCGATCCTGTTCATCGTCTCGCTGTTTGCGGAACTGATCGCCAACGATCGGCCGTTTCTTATTCAATATGATGGCGGCCTTTATTTCCCGGCATTCGTCGCCTATCCGGAAACGGCTTTCGGCGGAGACTTCGAAACCGCAGCGGATTATCGCGATCCGTATTTGCAAAAGCTGATCGCGGAGAAGGGCGGACTCATCGTTTGGCCGCTGATCCGCTATTCGTATGATACGCATAATCTCGACTTACCGACGCCCGCGCCCTCGAAGCCGACCTGGATGCTGACCGAGAAGGAATGCGCCTCGGTTGTCGAACGCAAGGGACTGAAAGGCTGCAGCGATCTTGAATACAACTGGCTCGGCACCGACGATCAGGGGCGCGACGTGGTGGCGCGACTGATCTACGGTTTCCGCATCTCGGTGCTGTTCGGTCTTGCGCTGACGATCGTGTCGTCGATCATCGGCATCGCGGCGGGCGGCATTCAGGGATATTTCGGCGGCTGGATCGATCTCACCTTCCAGCGGCTGATCGAGGTGTGGACTGCGATCCCGTCGCTTTATCTTCTTCTCATTCTCTCGTCCGTTCTGGTGCCCGGCTTCTTCGTGCTGCTCGGCATCCTGCTGTTGTTCTCATGGGTGTCGCTGGTCGGGCTGGTGCGCGCGGAATTCCTGCGCGGGCGAAACTTCGAGTACATCCAGGCGGCGCGCGCGCTCGGCGTGTCCGATCGCGTGATCATGTTCCGTCACCTGTTGCCGAACGCGATGGTTGCGACCATGACCTTCCTGCCGTTCATCGTCTCGTCGTCGGTGATGACGCTGACGGCGCTGGACTTCCTGGGGTTCGGCCTGCCGCCCGGCTCACCGTCGCTCGGTGAATTGCTGGCGCAAGCCAAAGCCAACATTCAGGCGCCGTGGCTCGGCTTCTCGGGCTTCTTCTCGCTTGCGATCATGCTGTCGCTGCTGATCTTCATCGGTGAGGCGGTGCGCGACGCCTTCGATCCACGCAAGACGTTCGAGTGAGGGCGATGGACACGACTTCGCAACCCTTGCTTGATGTTCAGGATCTGTCGGTTGCATTCCGGCAGGGCGGCCGAACGTCGGTCGCCGTCGATAAGGTATCGTTCTCGATCGGCCGCGGTGAATGCGTTGCGCTGGTCGGTGAATCCGGCTCGGGAAAATCCGTCAGCGCGCTGTCGGTGCTGAAGCTGCTCCCTTACCCAAGCGCGTTTCACCCCTCGGGCAGCATTCGCTTCAAAGGGCGGGATCTGCTGCCGCTCGATGAGAACGAGATGCGCGGCGTGCGCGGCAACGACATCTCTATCATCTTTCAGGAGCCGATGACCTCGCTCAATCCGCTCCATACGATCGAGGATCAGATCGGAGAGGCGCTGGTCCTGCATGGTGGCGTGCGCGGCAAGGCAGCGCGCGCGCGAACGCTGGAGTTGCTCACGCAGGTTGGCATTCCCGATCCGGAGACGCGGCTCGGCGCCTATCCGCATCAGCTCTCCGGCGGGCAGCGCCAGCGCGTGATGATCGCGATGGCGCTCGCCAACGAACCCGATTTGCTGATCGCGGACGAGCCGACCACGGCGCTGGACGTAACGGTTCAGGCGCAAATTCTCAAGCTTCTCGCCGAAATTCGCGCGCGGCTCGGCATGAGCATGCTGTTCATCACGCATGATCTCGGCATTGTACGACGCATTGCTGATCGCGTCTGTGTCATGAACAACGGCAAGATCGTCGAGCAGGGACCGGTGGAGCAGGTGTTCACCGCACCTCGGCATGATTACACCAAGGCGTTGCTTGCCGCCGAACCGAAACCTGACCCTGCGCCGCCGCGCCCTGAAGCGCCGGTGGTGATGCAGACCGACGATCTCAAGGTCTGGTTTCCGATCAAGCGCGGGCTGCTGCGTCAGACGGTCGGCCACATCAAAGCGGTCGACGGTGTGTCGCTTGCGGTGCGGAAAGGCGAGACGCTTGGCGTCGTCGGTGAATCCGGCTCGGGTAAGACCACGCTCGGCCTCGCGCTATTGCGCTTGATTGCATCTGAGGGGCCGATCGTGTTTCTCGGCAAACCCATTCAGGGGTTACGTTTCAAGGAGATGCGGCCGTTCCGGCGCGACATGCAGATTGTCTTTCAGGACCCTTACGGCGCGCTCAGCCCGCGCATGTCGGTGAGCGACATCATCGCGGAAGGTTTGAGCGTGCATCAGCCCTCGTTGCCGGAGGCGGAGTGTGAAGCGCGGGTGGTCAAGGCGCTCTCAGACGTCGGGCTCGATCCGGAAGTCCGCTTCCGCTATCCGCACGAATTCTCCGGCGGCCAGCGCCAGCGCATCAGCGTCGCGCGCGCCATCGTGCTGGAGCCGGATTTCGTCGTGCTTGATGAGCCGACGAGTGCGCTCGACATGCTTTTTCAGGCGCAGATGGTCGATCTGCTACGCGATCTGCAGCGCAAGCGCGATCTCACCTACATGTTCATCTCGCACGATCTGCGCGTGGTGGCTTCTCTCGCGAGCCACCTGATCGTGATGCGGCAGGGCAAAGTCGTCGAGGAAGGCGAGGCGGCGTCGTTGTTCAAGAATCCGAAGACCGATTATACCCGCGCGCTGTTTGCTGCGGCGTTCAACATCGAGACGGATGCGGCGATTGCACCGGAAGGGTGATCGAAGCTGATACTTTACCCCTGGAGATGCTTTACCCTGGAATGTCATTGCCGGGCTTGACCCGGCAACCCATCTTTTCAGAAAGATGGATGCGCAGATCAAGTCCGCGCCTGCTGCTCCGTGAGATAAAATGATAGACGTGGGTGGCCGGGACAAGCCCGGCCATGACGGCGAGAGGTCTATTGGTCTATTGCGGTGCCAGCCGCCTCACGCTCGTTACGTCACTGCCCGCGGCCTTGATCCGCGCAATGGCTTCCGCAAGCGGCTCATGCACAGTTGCCATCGCGTAGGCATTGGCGTGGACGATGGTGGCCGGATCGCTGACGATCGCGACGTGGCCCTTCCAGAACATGAGATCGCCGCGCTGCAATTGTGTCCACTGCGCAGGTGGCACGACCTCACCGAGCGCCTTTTCCTGCATATCGCTGTCACGCGGAGCACGAATGCCCGCAGCGGCAAGCGAAACCTGCACGAGGCCCGAGCAGTCGATGCCCATATTGCTCTTCCCGCCCCAGAGATAAGGAGTGCCGATGAAGCGCTCTGCTACAGAAACAAAATCGCTTTCATGTTTGCCGAGCGACACGAGATGCTGCGCGGGAATGTAATGGCCCTGCGGCGTGACGGCGAAAATGCCGTTCTCTTTGACGGCTTCTACGCGTGCGCCAAGCGGCAGGCTCTCGACCGGCGGCAGCTTGATGGACGGGCCCGGGAAGGCGAGGGTGCGCAGCGCCGCAACGCGATGTGTCGGCGTGGTGCGCGGGCGCACGAGGGCGGCCTCCGGCAACCAGCCGACATAGCCGTCGTCGTTGAGCTGACCCCATGCCCAGCCCTCACCATCGCGATCATAGATTGTGACGCGCTCGCCTTTCAGCGCTTGCGTCAGTTGCGTCGCGTCATGAGAAGGTTCGCATTGCACCGGTGCGATGGCGTCGAACACCTCGTGTTCCTCTCCGTCAACGAAGCGTGCGGCCTCGACCCGGCCGCGCAGATGAGAGGCGGCGAGGTCCGGCCGCGCCGGCATGAATCGCGGATCGAATGCCGTCTCAGCCATAGCGTTCGCTCAGCAGCTTGTAGAATGCGCGCGCACCCTGGCATTCGCCGCCTTCGGGGCGGCCGGGCTTCGCCTTCGGCGTCCAGCCGTAGATGTCGGCATGCAGCCAGCGCGTCTCGGCGGTGACGAAGCGTTGCATGAACAGCGCGCAGGTGATCGAACCCGCGAAGCCGCCGGACGGTGCATTGTTGAGGTCAGCCACCTTTGAGTCGAGCCATGCATCGTAAGGTTGCCACAGCGGCAGCCGCCACAGCGGATCGTTTTCCGCCTGCGCATGGCGGGTGACGTCGGCGGCAAGCGCCTCGTCGTTGGTGTAGAACGGCGGCAGATCGGGGCCGAGCGCCACGCGTGCCGCACCGGTCAGCGTGCCGAGATCGATCAAGAGATCGGGCTTTTCCTCGCAGGCGAGCGTGAGCGCGTCGGCGAGCACGAGGCGGCCCTCCGCATCGGTGTTACCGATCTCGACGGTGAGGCCCTTGCGCGAGGGGAAGATGTCGAGCGGGCGGAAGGCGTTGCCGGAGACGGCATTCTCGACCGCCGGGATCAGCACCCGCAACCGCACCTTCAGCTTCGCGTCCATCACCATGCGGGCGAGTGCCAGCACGTTGGCCGCGCCGCCCATGTCCTTCTTCATAATGAGCATGGCGCTCGATGGCTTCAGGTCGAGGCCGCCGGTATCGAAGCAGACACCCTTGCCGACCAGTGTCACTTTGGGATGTGAAGCCTCGCCCCATGTGAAGTCGATCAGTCGCGGCGCGCGCGGCGAGGCCATGCCCACGGCGTGGATCAGCGGAAATTCCCGCGCGAGTTCGTCGCCGATAACGCAGCGATAGGCCGCTCCGAATTCATCCGCTAGCATCTTTGCGGCGGCGGCGAGCTCGTCCGGGCCCATATCGTTCGGCGGCGTGTTGATGAGGTCGCGCGCCAGCATCGCTGCCTCGGCCATGCGCGTGAGGTCGGTAGCGTCAGTGCCCTCCGGCGGCACCAGACTGGCCGCATAAGGCTCCGCCTTCTTGTAGCGGCCAAAGCGATAGCTGCCGAGCGCGAAGCCGAGCGCGGCGAGCCGCGCATCATGCGGCGCGTTGCCGAAATGATAGACGCCTGCGGGCAGCTTCGCCGGCAACTGCCCGGCGTGGAATGGGTTAGCCTTGGCCGGATCGTCCTCGAGCCCGAACAGGACGGAAGCGAGCTGGCCACTTTCGCCCGGCAGCGCGAGGCATTCGCCGGGTTTTGCGGTGAAGCCGCTTGCGATGGCGAACGCGCGCGCAAGAGCGGGGAGGCTGGCAGCGACAGCATCCCAGGTGTTTTTGGTGGCGAACAGGATCGGTGTGGAGGCGGCGGACGGGGCGGAAAAGAAATTCGGCATCGATGAACTCGAAGGGCATGGGAGGGCAGCGCAACGCGCCGGTTCGGTGTAGCACGCCGCCCGCAAAATTAACCACTCATTAGGGTTAACAATTTACTGCTGGAGACGGCTTCTGCCGTCCCGAACTTAATCCCGAGCGAACGCGCCATGCGTCCATCCTCCCGTGTTGCCCGGCTTCTTGGCTCCGTCGGTTTTCTGACGGTCGCGGCTGTGGCTCTGGCCGGCTGTCAGACCGCGGGTCGCGACATCACCGGCTCGCTTGGCAGCAAGGCGAGCGTTGCCGCGCCCGCCAATGATCCGCAACGCGCGGCCGAGGTCTATGGCGAGAAATATCGCGCCAACCCGAAGGATCTCGACAGCGCGTTGCGCTACGGCCAGGCGCTGCGTGCCAACGGCCAGCGTGAGCAGGCCGTGGCGGTGCTCGAACAGGCGAACCTTGCGCATCCCGGCAATCGTGAGGTGCTCGGCGCCTATGGCCGTGCGCTCGCCGAGAACGGCAATTTCAAGCTCGCCTTCGATGTACTGTCGCGCGCGCATACGCCGGCCAATCCGGATTGGCGCATTCTCTCGACCCAGGGCGCGGTGCTCGACCAAATGGGCAAGCCCGACGAGGCGCGGCGCTATTATGCGAATGCGCTGAAAATCCGGCCGGACGAGCCGTCTGTGCTGTCGAACCTCGGCATGTCCTATGTGCTGACCAAGGAACTGCCCCGAGCGGAGGCGACGTTGCGTCGCGCGCAACAACTCGCACCCAACGATTCGCGTATCCGGCAGAACCTCGGTCTTGCGCTCGGGCTGCAGGGCCGCTTCACGGAAGCTGAGGCGATCGTGCAGGCGGACCTGCCGCCTGACGAGGCCGCCGCCAATGTCGCCTATCTCAAGGATATGCTGAGCAGCGGGCAGGGCGGCAAAGTCGCGCCACAGGGGCGTCAGGCTCCGGCGCGTTCCTGAGATATCGCTGCCGGATAAACAGCGGCGCGCCGCTTACTTCATGTAAGCCGCGACCTTGATCCAGGTCGGCCCGAGGATCACCACGAACAGCACCGGCAGGAAGAACACGATCATCGGCACGGTGAGCTTCGGCGGCAGGCTCGCAGCCTTTTTCTCCGCTTCGTTCATGCGCATGTCGCGATTTTCCTGTGCCATGACGCGCAGCGTCTGCCCCAGCGGCGTGCCGTAGCGCTCCGACTGCATCAGGGCCATACAAACCGACTTCACGCCTTCGAGTCCCGTGCGCTTCTGCAGGTTCTCGTAGGCCATCTTGCGGTCCTGCAGATAAGAGAGCTCGGCGGTCGTCAGCGTCAGTTCTTCCGCGAGTGGGACAGACTGCGAGCCGATCTCCACGCTGACCTTGCGGAAGGCTGCTTCAATCGACATGCCAGATTCGACGCAGATCAAGAGGAGATCGAGCGCGTCGGGAAATGCACGCTTGATCGACAGTTGCCGCTTGCTGATGGCGTTCTTGAGGAACAGCATCGGGGCCTGCATGCCGAGCCAGGCGGCCAGAATACAGATGCCAATCTTGATCGTCATCGTCTGCTCGAGATTGAGAATCACGAAGATATAGAGCGCAGTGGCGATCAGGAATACGACCGGCGCGACGAGGCGGAAGAACAGGAACGTGACGTAAGGCGCATGACCGCGATAGCCTGCCATGATCAGCTTTTCCTTGGCCTCCTCCTGAGCGAGCCACTTGCCAAGGTTGAATCTTTCGACGACCCGCTGCACGACCTGCTTGGGGCTTTGCCGCAGCGTCACCTTTTCATTGCGGTTCATGCGTTCGCGTTCGCGCTGGCGCATCCGCTCGCGCTCGCTTGCAACCGCTTTCATGCGCCGTGCGAGGCCATCGCCTGCGAACATCGGCGAGATCAGCGCATAGGCCGTGGCGCTGGCGGCGATGGCGGCAAACGTCATCGTCAGAAACTGAGTGTCGTGAAGCTTGTCGATCAACAGGTCGAGCATTGGTAGTCCTCAGAAATCGAAGTTGATCATCTTCTTCATGATCATGACGCCCGCGAACATCCATGCGCCGCTGACCGCGAGCATCACGCGGCCCGCGGGCTCCGTCCACAACAGCGAGATATAGTCCGGCGACATGAAGTAGACGATCATCATGACAGCCGGCGGCAGCGAGCCGATGATGCCGGCGGAGGCTTTCGCTTCCATCGACATCGCCTGAATCTTTGCCTTCATTTTCTTGCGGTCGCGCAGCACCTTTGAGAGGTTGCCGAGCGCCTCCGACAGATTGCCGCCGGATTTCATCTGGATGCCGACCACGATGCCGAAGAAGTTCGCTTCCGGCAGCGGCATCCGTTCGTAAAGGCGCATGCAGGCCTCGCCGAGCGGCATGCCGATGCTCTGGGTCTCGATGATCGCGCGAAACTCCGAGCGCAGCGGTTCGGGCGAGTCGTTGACGACGACCTTCAGCGAATCGAACAAGGGAAGGCCGGCCTTGACGCCGCGCACGATGACGTCGACGGCATCGGGCAGTGCATCGAGAAACTTCTTCTCGCGCCGCTTCTTGAGAAAATTCAGAACCCAGCGCGGCAAGCCGAACCCGGCTGCGCCAGCGAAGGCGATGGTCGCAAGGAAGTTCGCGTCCACTATGTAGAACAGGAGAAAGGTCGCGATCCCAAGCACGGCCGAGCCGATCATGAACTGCCGCTTGGTCCAGTTCACGCCCGCCTGCTCAAGGCGGATATTGAGCGGCACCTTCTTCGCCTGCTTGGCGCGGTTCTCGACGTCCTTGAGCGTATCCTCGACCTGCTCGCGGCGCGAACGCTGCGGATTGCGCTCGACGCGACGCGCGATGTTCTCCGGACGGGCAAGGGACGCGCGTCGCTTTTCAGCCTGCCGTTCGCCCGACAGCGCAGGGTAGAGGAACACCCAGGCGAGGCCGCCAAGCGTGACCGCGCTCATGAATGCGATCGCGAGGGTTTGAAGGTTCATCGATCACCCCTCACCGGTTCGGGTCGGGCGCGTCGGCGGCGTCGAGAGCGCTTGCGAGCCGCTTCTCCTCGCCGTAGTAGCGCGCGCGATCCCAGAAACGCGGGCGTCCGATACCGGTCGAGCGATGGCGGCCGAGAATGTTGCCGTTGATGTCTTCGCCGAGGATGTCGTAGACGAAAATATCCTGGGTGATGATCGTGTCGCCTTCCATGCCCATCACCTCGGTGATGTGGGTGATGCGGCGGGAGCCGTCACGCAGGCGCGCGGCCTGAACGATAACATCGATCGAGGCGCACATCATCTCGCGGATGGTTCGCGAAGGCAGCGCATAGCCACCCATGGTGATCATGGATTCGCAGCGCGACAGAGCCTCACGCGGATTATTCGCGTGCAGCGTACCCATCGAGCCGTCATGGCCGGTGTTCATCGCCTGCAGGAGGTCGAACGCCTCCGGTCCGCGGACTTCGCCGACGATGATGCGCTCGGGACGCATACGCAGGCAGTTCTTGACGAGATCGCGCATCGTCACCTGTCCTTCGCCTTCGATGTTTGGCGGACGGGTTTCGAGGCGGACGACATGCGGCTGCTGGAGCTGCAGTTCGGCCGCGTCCTCGCAGGTGATGATACGCTCGTCCTCATCAATATAGTTGGTGAGGCAGTTGAGCAGCGTGGTTTTACCGGAGCCAGTACCGCCGGAGATCAGCACATTGGCGCGGCAGCGGCCGATGATCTGCAGGATCTGCGCGCCTTCCGGCGAGATCGCGCCGAACTGTACGAGCTGATCGAGGGTGAGCTTGTCCCTCTTGAATTTGCGGATGGTGAGCGCAGGGCCATCGATTGCAAGCGGTGGCACGATGGCGTTGACGCGGGAGCCGTCGGCAAGACGGGCATCGCAGATTGGCGAGGATTCGTCGACGCGACGGCCGACCTGGCTCACGATGCGCTGGCAAATATTGAGAAGCTGCTGGTTGTCGCGGAAGCGGATGCCGGTCTTCTGAATCTTACCCGCAACTTCGATGAACACGGTGTCGGAGCCGTTCACCATGATATCGGCGATGTCGTCGCGCGCGAGCAGCGGCTCCAGCGGGCCGTAACCCAGAACGTCGTTGCAGATGTCGTCGAGCAGTTCTTCCTGCTCGGCAATCGACATCACGATGTTCTTGATCGCGATGATCTCGTTGACGATATCGCGGATTTCCTCGCGCGCCGATTCGACATCGAGCTTGGCGAGCTGGGCGAGGTCGATCGCTTCGATCAGGGCACCGAAGATCGTCGCCTTGACCTGATAATAGTTGTCCGAGCGGCGGGAATCGTTGACCGGAGGTGCGGGCGCGCGTGCGGGAGCGAGCGGCGGCGCGGCAGCCTTGGGCACCTCGACGGCAGGCGCGCGCGCCGGTGCAGGCGGTGGTGCCTCCGCCGGTGTGGTGACGGCGCCTCCAGGGTGGAAGCCCGTCTCTCCTCCGCTACGCTTGCCAAACACGATCTTGCCTCGAGCCGATTACTTCCGGCGGAATTTCCCGAGCAGGGGGCTGAACAGGGAGTTACTGGTCTTCTTGGAATCGCCGCGGCCGGTGAGGCGCTGTGCGATCTGCAGAAACATTTCTGTGGTCCGGTGATTGGCCGAGATTTCGGCAATCATCTGCCCGTTGTTGGCGGCGGTGCCGAAGATCTGCGGCTCAAACGGGATCGAGACGATCGGATCGCTCTCGATCGCCTTGGCGAACTCGCTCGCCTTGATTTCGGGCCGCTTCGGAACGCCGACCTGGTTGAGGCAATAAACCGGCGCGCGATCGTTGGGGCGTGCTGCTTTCAGCGTATCGAAGATGTTCTTGGTGTTGCGCAGATTGGCGAGATCGGGCGCGGCAACGATTAGAATATCGTCGGCGCCAACCAGCGCGCGCTTCGTCCAGCCTGACCACTGATGCGGAACATCGAGGATGATGCAGGGCATGGTGGTGCGCAACGTGTCGAAAATTGCATCGAACGCATCCGTGCCAAAATCATAGACGCGGTCGAGTGCCGCGGGCGCCGCAAGAAGGTTGAGATGATCCGTGCATTTCGACAGCAGGCGGTCGAGGAACGCAGTGTCGATACGATCAGGAGAGAACACCGCATCCGCGATGCCCTGCGGCGGGTCCTGATTGTAGTCGAGCCCGGCCGTACCGAAGGCGAGATCGAGGTCGGCTACCACGGAATCGAGCGCGAGGTCGCGCGCAATGGCCCACGCGACGTTATGGGCGACAGTCGAGGCGCCGACACCGCCCTTGGCGCCGACGATGGCAATGACGCGGCCGACGGCCTTCGCCTCCGGCGAGGTGAACAGGCTGCAGATCGAGCGAACGATATCGAGCGGCCCGGCCGGCAGGATGATGTAATCGCTGACGCCGCGGCGGACGAGCTCCCGATAAAGCGTGACGTCGTTGATGCGGCCGACAACGATGACACGGGTGCCGGCATCGCAAACTGAGGCGAGTTGATCGAGCCCCGGCAGAATGTCGGTCTGGTTGTCGGTTTCGAGCAGGATGACGTTGGGTGTCGGCGCCGTGCGATAGGCTTCGATTGCAGCGGCGAGGCCACCCATCTGAATCTTGAGGTGGGCTTTGGCAAGCCGCCGGTCTTCGCAGGCCGCCTGCACGGCGGCGGCCGTCTCCACGGTTTCGCAGAACGCCTGCACGGACACGCGCGGCGCGGGAGCGATGTGCTCTTCCCCGCCGGCTTCGGTGGTGTCGTCCTGCTGACCCTGACGCGCGTAACTGATCATTTGCCTACCGTGCTGAGCTTGGCTTTTTCAGCCTCCGGGTAATCGATCGACGTCGGCTGACCGTTGCGATACTTGGTAAAGGCCTGCGAGCGCCGGGCCGAGTTCGACGGCGATTCCGCGCGCGGCTGAACAAGATCGGCGGGGTTCGCCACCATCGCGGCCATGTTGCGCTGATAGGCGCAGCCGAAATTCTGATAGGGCCGGTTTTCGAAATACGATTTGTTCTTCACCGAAGGCCCGAGATCTTCCGGCCACAGGCCGCATGGGCCGGCATCGGCGATGATGCGGGCATAGCGCACGCGCACCGGCGCGAATTGGCGCGGATCGTTCGGATGATAGGGTTGAACCTTGACGCCGCGCGCGGGAATGCCAGCCGCGACGAGCATGTTCTGGATGTCACGAACGGTGACGCTGGCTGCTTGCGCGTTCGGCGTTCCCGTGGGGGTATCGATGGTGATGGCGCCGGTGCCTTCGCTGAGCCATGCCTGGGCGAGCCCCGCGATATCGGTCCGCTGCGCCGTGGTCAGTCCGCCGCGGGCGTGACCGACGAAAATCTCGGTGGTCTTGGCTGCTTCCTGAATGACGATCGGATGGCGCGCACGATAATCGACAGGCAGCGAGCCGGTGACGATTTCGGCCTCCTGGCTGCGATGGGTGCAGCCGCCGAGTGCGGCAGCACCGATCAGCGTCAGCGCGGCGAGTGCCGTGGTCGAAGCAAGGTTGGATACGCGTTTGCTCATGGTCGACGTCCTGTCCAACCTTAATCGGTGATGAAGCCGTACTTGCCGCGATAGCTGGCGACCGGGCCGCCGCGGCGGGGTACGCCGTAAATGCGAGTGATGTTGCCGAGCAGGACCGACTGCGGGTCCGAAGCCGAGGCGAAGCCGTCGTCAGGCCGCGACAGATCCTTCTGCGCCACAGCGCGCACGACATACGGCGTTACCAGCACCATCAGCTCGGTCTGGTTGTTGATGAAGTCGCGGCTGCGGAACAGCGTGCCGAGAACCGGCACCTGCGCGAGGCCTGGCAGGCCGTTGATCGCCTGCTTGGTCTGGTCCTGGATGAGACCGGCCATTGCCATTGAGCCGCCCGAGGGAATTTCCAGCGTGGTTTCGGCGCGGCGGGTCTTGATCGAGGGGATGGTGAGGCCGCTGACGGAGATCGAATTGTCGCTCGACACTTCCGAAACCTCAGTCATGACCCGCAGGCTGATTCGCCCCTCGGTCAGAACAACCGGCGTGAAGTTGAGCGAAATGCCGAACTTCTTGAAGGCGATGGAGGGCTGGCAGGGTCCGGTCGAACCGCCGGCCGCGGTCTGACAGGTGATGCCGGTCGGGATCGGAAATTCGCCGCCTGCGATGAAGGTCGCACTCTCGCCGGAAATCGCCGTGAGGTTCGGCTCGGCGAGGGTGCGGATCACGCCCGCGCTTTCCATCGCACGCAGCGTTGCTTTCACCGACGGAACGGTGCCGTTACCGAACGCGGCGGAGACCGCATTGTTGTCGACAAGGCGGCGGCCCAGTGCGGTGAAGGTATTGGTGTTGTTGAAGTCCACCACGGCCGTGCCGTAGTTGAAGCTGCCGCTGAGATCGACGCCGAGTTGCTTGATGATGCTGCGCTGGACTTCTGCGACGGTGACCCGCAGCATCACCTGATCGCGGCCGCGCACGGCGATGTTGTTGACGATCAATTCGCCCGCCTTGGAGGGGCCGCCGATCAGTCGCGCCGCGAGTTCGTAGGCTTGCTGCGCCTCAGCCTGGTTGGCCGCGGTGCCGCTCAAAACGACGCCGTCGCCGAGCCCTTCGACCTGGATGTCGGATTGCGGCAAAGCCTGATGGATCGCGGTGCGGATGCCGTTGAGGTCGCGGGTGACGGCGACGTCATAGGCCGCCATTTGCTGGCCGTCGGCATCGAAGAAGATGATGTTGGTCTGGCCGACGGAAGCGCCAATGATATAGGCGCGCCGCGAGGAGCGGACGACCGCATTGGCGATCTTGGGGTCCGCCACCAGCACGTCCTTGACGTCGCGGGGCAGGTCGACGACCAGCGACTTGCTGATGCCAAGCCGCAGCGCGCGCGCATTCAGGGAATCGGCATGTGACGTGCTTGCCGAGCTGGCGGAGTAATCGGTTGCGAGAGCCGATGAAGGCGCGGAGCCAAGGATGAAAACGGAGATGGCCGCAGCCGACAATGCGCGGGCAATCCAGGGGGCGGTCTTCATACGCTTCACTTTCCACATCACGCGGCGACGGCTCTGTCGCTGTGTGGGGATTTGACCAGCTATTCGTCAAAGCATGGTTAATGAGGCGTATCTAAATCGAGTTAACGGGAGCTTTATGCGCCTCGCTCAATGCAAGGCGCTTGTTGCGAAAGCGGCCAACCTGACCCACTCGGTGTTCGGATAGACAAGCATCGCGCCCGCCGCGAGAGCGACGCCGTAGGGGATGCCGGTTGCCTTGTCGTGCAGCCGCACCAGCCAGTCCTGCGAGGTGAGGAATGCCGGCATCGGCCAACGACGAAGCTGAAGAATAATGAGCGTGAGGGCGCCGCCGACGATCGAGGCCGCCACGAGATAATCAAGTAGGTGAGCAAACCCGAACCACAGCGCGGCGGAGGCCGCGATCTTGGCGTCCCCGCCACCGATCCATCCGAAGGCGAAGCAGGTGAAGGCGACGACAAGGACGGTCGCTCCCGCGGCCGCATGCCATCCGATCGTCTCGAGGTTCATTCCGGTGAGACCGGCGAGAACGAAGAAGCCCCCGATCAGCAGGAGCGACACGCGGTTCGAGATGGTCATGGTGAGGATGTCGCTGACGGCGGCAAAGGCCATGAGCGCGGGAAACAGGAACAGACGCGCGAGATCGAGCAGCATGAGGCCCCGTGAGAATTCTGCCTTATCGTTCCAACCAACCTAGAAGTCAGGTGTGAACAATCACCAAATCCGGGCGATTTCGATCGCAACAACGAGGCAGGCGAGCGCGAGGGCCGCGCAGACAATACCAATGCCCTCGACAGGTGCGCTGGCGCGAAGAGGCTCGAGAGTGGCTATTTTCGGCCGCAATGGCTTCATGGGTGCACGAAGGCCGGGTTAGGATTCCGCGTGGCAGGCGAGAGGCTGCAGGTGAAAGGCCGGAAATGATAAAGGCTTCGGTTGCCCGAAGCCTTTATCAGAAGCGGCGGCCGTTCGTTTACTGAAGGCTGCTCTTGATCGTTTCGAACTTGCTGGAGATTGCGCTTCCGACGCCGTTCACGGCGGCAATGATCACAACGGCAATGCCGGCGGCGATCAGCGCGTACTCGATCGCGGTAGCGCCGGATTCGTCCTTCACGAAGCGGGCGAACAAGTTGGTCATAGGTGACTCCATAAAAAATACGTGTGGCTGTCGTTCTCAGTTGGCCCATCCGGAGCGGGTAGGGCGCCGCCGAGGCCGACTGCGAAAATAAAATCGATGAATTGCAGCGCAGTTAATTCGATTGCAGAAAGTCCCGGATATCCGGCTCTTGTTGTGCACGGTAAATGTCGCGTTAAAGGAATATATCGCATTTGATTGGTTGGCATGCTGGCGCCATTGCATGTGAGATGAAAGGGCGCTTGGCGCCTTCTTGAATATTTGCAGTTCGTTCATCAATTAACGTCAGATTTGCCATACCGGGCTGTGTGTGAGCCCTTGTGTTGTTGCGTAAGAGAGTAAGCAGATGAACACCGCGCGTGTTGTTGTGCTGGCTATTGCCGTTGCTGCGGGGGGCGTTGCGGCCTTCCTTGCGAGCGGGTCGGATCAGAAACCGGCCGAGGTTGCAGCACCCGCGCCGAAACTGGAAACGACGGATGTTCTGGTCGCGAAGGCCGATATTCCGCTCGGACAGACGATTAAAGCCGAGGACATGACGTGGCAGACCTGGCCCGCAGCCACGGCAAGCTCGAGCTTTATTCGCAAGAGTGAGCGCGCCAGCGCAGTGGCAGATCTGACAGGCTCCATTGCGCGCTCGCCGTTCCTGGCCGGCGAGCCGATCCGCGAAACCAAGCTCGTCAAGAGCAATGGTTCGGGCTTCATGGCAGCGATCCTGCCCAGCGGAATGCGTGCGGTATCGACCGAGATTTCCCCGGAAACCGGAGCCGGCGGCTTTATTCTTCCGAACGACCGCGTCGACGTGATGCTGTCACGCCGCCAGCGGAATCCGGACAGCAACGGTGGCGAGATGGTCAGCTCGGAAATCATCTTGTCCGACGTGAGAGTGCTCGCGATCGACCAGACGATCGAGGAAAAGAACGGCCAGAAGGTCGTTGTCGGCAAGACCGCGACGCTTGAGCTCAAGCCCGCCCAAGCCGAAATGCTGACGCGCTCACGCCAGAGCGGAACGCTGACGCTTGCACTGCGCAGCCTCGTCGATGCCAACAAGCAGAACGAGGTCGAGGAAGCCACGGACGAGAAGGTGATCACCGTCTATCGTGGCGTTGATCGCGAAATCTACAACTGCACCTCGTCCTGCAAGAAGCGCGGCAGCGAAGGCGGCTAGCCTTCGCCTTTGCTGCTACCCCACCCCTGAAAGAATTGGTTTCCAATTCCTTAATACCGCCCCTTGCTTTGTCGGCATCGCCTGCAAGCATTCGACAATCTCTATCGGCTAGCTTCACGGTAGCTATTTAGTGGCTCGATAGAGGGAATTACGATGACCGTGCCGTCGCTGCGAAGGCTGCGTTTGAGCAATGCCTTGCGCAGATTTGGTGCGAACCGGAAGGGAAGCGCGGCAGTTCAGTTCGCGCTTGTCGCGCCGCTGTTCTTCGCTTTGATCTTCGCCATTGTCGAAGTCGCGCTGGTGTTTTTTGCAAATCAGATTCTCGAGACGGGCACGCAGGACACCGCGCGCCTTCTCTTCACTCATCAGGCCCAGGACCAAAACCTGACAGGCGAGCAGGTGCGCACCAATTTGTGCAACCGGGTGAGCGTTCTTTTGGCATGCGACGGTGTCATTCTTGACGTGCGGTCTTATCCCGCCGGCCAACCCTTCACCGTTCCGCCGTTCTTCGATGGAGGAGGGAATCCCATCTCCAGTAATTTTCTTTATCAGCCGCCTGACCCCAACAGCAGCAACATCGTTGTAGTGCGGGCGTTTTATAAGTGGCCGCTTATTTTTACGAACCTCGGATTCTCGCTGATAAATATCGGGACGGACAAGCGGTTGCTGACCTCGACCGTGGCGTTTCGCGTCGAGCCATCGTCATCATCGTCTTAAGTGCGGTTTGGATTGTGCGAATGTCGATACGATGGATAGCCGAACGGCTGAATGTGCCCCGCCTCATGCGCGATACGCGTGGTGTCGCGGCTGTCGAGTTCGCCGTTATTCTCCCGGTTATTCTGATGCTGTTTTTGGGCACCATCGGTGTCTCGACCGGCGTTGCCGTCTATCGGAAGGTTATCATTCTGACGCGCACGCTATCCGATTTGATCTCGCAGGCACAAAAGCTCGAAGCGAGCGACATTCCTAACGCGTTCAACATATCGTCCGCGGTCATGGCGCCTTATCCGAGTGCGCCCGTGCAGGCGAAGATTTCACAAGTCTATATCGAGCCGACGACGCTGGTCGCCAAGGTCAAGTGGGGTGCATCGTTGAACGCGACAGCGCGCGGCTGCAACGATGTTGTGACCGAGCTTGTCCCGGATGGAATCAGGATCGGCGGCACCTATCTCATCATGAGTGAGGTGAGTTACGATTACACGCCGGTTGCGGGAGTAAGCGGTGGCAGTTTTTCGCCGCCGACGTTTCATTTGAAAGACAGAACCTTTACGCGCCCGCGCGAGACGGATTCGGTGACAAATCCATCGGCTGCGACCTGCAATTGAGGCGGCGCGTGTCTTTCAATGGCGTCGCCAGGATTGCAGCATGGCTTGCTGGTTAGAAGCATCGCATGAAACTAAAAAGGCCGCGCAGAGCGCGGCCTTAGTAGTCTCGATAGAATGATCAGCGTCGAACTGCTTAACCGGCGGCGCGAAGATTGTCGGCCGACGACTTGCCCGAACGGCGATCGGCGACGATTTCGTAGCTGATCTTCTGGCCTTCGCGCAGCGTGCCGAGGCCAGCGCGCTCAACGGCGCTGATGTGCACGAACACGTCGTTGCCACCATCATCCGGCTGAATGAAGCCGTAGCCCTTGGTCGCGTTAAACCACTTCACTGTTCCCATGCTCACGTGGGTAGTCCTCTCAAGTAGATGTCGAATAACCCGTGTCGCCACGGGTTGGTGAGATCGAAATTTGGAAGAGGTCGTCAGCGCTAACCGGCTATACCGAGGATAGCTATTGTCGTCCGGCCGAAATTCGATGGCGCGTATGTTAGGCGAAATAGGGCCCCAAAACAATCCTGCCTCCGGTGATTTTGGAGGCAGGCGGGCGTGGGGCGCCTGAGGCTTACCGGCGGCGGAATTGTCCGCGCGGAGGCGTGGAGCGAGGCGGCCCGCCCGCGGGGCGTTCGTCCTTATGGCGGAAAATGAGGCGGCCTTTTTCAAGATCGTAGGGTGACATCTCGATGGTCACGCGATCGCCCGCCAGCGTCTTGATGCGGTTCTTCTTCATTTTGCCTGCGGTGTAGGCCACGATTTCGTGGCCGGCATCGAGCTGGACGCGATAGCGGGCATCGGGAAGGATTTCCGTCACCAATCCTTCAAATTGGATCAGTTCTTCTTTAGCCATACAGGTCTCCGGTTTGACTCAGCGCTGCGGGCGCCGGGTTCTGCGAGGTTGCTCTGCGGGGCGCGCAGGCGCGCTGCCGCGGTGGAGGAAAGCGACGCCCTGTATACCGCCTCCCTGGCCCGCTTGCGACGGGCGAGTTCGCTCATGCCGGGTCTGTTCTGACCGGGGAGCGGACGGCTGGGCCTGCCGGGTCTGCTGCGGGCCTGCCCCGGGGCGATGCCGGTTCGAGCGCTGCGGGTTGCCCGCGCCGTCGGCGGCCGGGCGGCCGGCCGATTTATGCGGACGGTCCTGGTTGTGATCTTGCCGGGAGCCGCCGGGGCGGCCGTGGGAGGCGCCGTTGCGGGGAGCGCCGCCGTTACGAGGCGCGCCGTGGCGGTGGCGGTTATCGCGCCCCCGGGGAGCGGCCTGTCCGGCGCTCTCGGATTGACCGCCGGTCCGGCGGTCTTCGCGCGGCAGGGTGATGCGGATCAATCGTTCGATGTCGCGCAAATAGGCATTCTCCTCCCCGGCAACAAGCGAGATTGCGGTGCCCTCGGCGCCTGCGCGAGCGGTGCGGCCGATGCGATGGACGTAGGTTTCCGGCACGTTGGGCAGGTCGAAATTGACGACATGCGTGATGCCGTCGACGTCGATGCCGCGGGCGGCGATGTCGGTCGCCACCAGCGTGCGGATGTCGCCGTTGCGGAACGCGGCCAGCACGCGCTCGCGATGGTTCTGCGATTTGTTGCCGTGGATGGCCTCCGCGGGAATGCCGGCCTTGACGAGGCTGCGCACGACCTTGTCGGCGCCATGCTTGGTGCGGGTAAAGACCAGCGCCCGGTTGACCGGCTCCGACTTCAGCAGTTCCGACAGGGTTGCCGGCTTGGCGCTGGAATCGAGCTGGATGATGCGCTGGGCGATGCGTTCGACGGTCGACGACACCGGCGTCACCGCCACGCGAGCCGGCTCGCGCAACATATGCTCGGCGAGATCGGCGATGTCCTTCGGCATGGTGGCCGAGAAGAACAGCGTCTGGCGGCGGTGCGGCAGCTTCGCCACGATTTTGCGGATGTCGTGGATGAAGCCCATGTCGAGCATGCGGTCGGCTTCGTCGAGCACGAGGAATTCGACCTGGCCGAGCTTCAGCGCATTGCCTTGCACGAGGTCGAGGAGCCGGCCGGGAGTTGCGACCAGCACTTCGACGCCGCCCATCAATGCGCGGACCTGACGGCCCATCGGCACGCCGCCGATGGCGAGGGTTGCGCTAAGCCGCAGATGGCGGCCATAGGCGGTGAAGCTGTCGAGGATCTGGCCCGACAGTTCGCGGGTCGGGCTCAGGACCAGTACGCGGCAGGTCTTGGGCTGCGGGCGAACCCGGTTCTCGAGGAGGCGGTGCAGAATCGGCAGCGCGAAGGACGCGGTCTTGCCGGTGCCGGTCTGGGCGATGCCGATCACGTCGCGACCGGTAATGGCGATCGGGATAGTCTGGGCCTGGATCGGGGTGGGGGTGACGTAGTTCTCCTCACTGAGGGCACGCGTGATGGTCTCGGCGAGACCGAAATCCTGAAAAGAGGTCAAGGGACGCTTTCTGTATGAATCGATGAGGCCCGGCCATCCTTTACGGATTCGGGCATTGTCTGGTGTCTTGAAGACACCTGCGTGCTGAAGGTGTCGGTCCGGGAGGATAAGGGGCAAGCCAGAAACCGCAGAGGGTGTCCGAACACGCGGCTCGCAAGGACCTGATGATTCTCAAGGTCGTGTGCAGTGCTATGACGGACAAAGGCGGCACTTTCAAGGTTAAAGATGCTGCGCCGCAGAATTATCGTGCCGAAGCGGGCTGCTCTCAAGATGCCGTTTACGATGAATGCAGGTCCAAAGGATGAATCCCAGCGCCCGGAACTGCAGCCGCGTTTCCCGGTTTGATAGTCATGCGTTTGAAGCTTCACAGGAAATCAGTGGATTACGGCGACCTTCTGCTCGCCGCGGTGCTGTTTGGCCTGTTCATCGTTGTGCTCGGGCTGATGATAACGACAACGATCCGGTGATTTTCTCCGCAGACCCTGTCCGGTGGCGTCGAAAGACGGTCGTCGTCTGTGAAGGCCCTCAATCGGGGCAGGCTTAAAGCGGTGCGATCGTCTTGAGATTGGAACCATTTTGATTTGAAAGGTTTAATCCGCCTAGGCCTGATGGGATCGTCCGGCCGGACTCAGGCAGTGTCTTGCTGCTTTCTGAGGGATTGATGACGTCGCCCCGGTGCCAGGTCGCCTGCACGGAAGGTTGGCGAAAGTTTTTCCCGTCAGAATGTCCGAACCGGAAATGAGTGGAGTTTTGAAGTTGGTGTTTGCGTCCTTTCGAAGTGCCTTTTCCCTACGATCCCGGCTTCTGTTTTCCGTCCCGTTCCTTGTCCCGTTCCTTGGCTGAAGGAGGCGCGGCGAGTTGAGACACCTTCCTGACAATTCATTTTGCGAGAGTCGATAAGCGTGCTTCGGGTCGGATTTTTTATCGGTCTCATCGCTGTTATCGGAGTGCTGGTCTCGGGGCTGGTGTCCTATCGCATCTATGAGCAGGAGAGCGTTATCGATCGCACGGCGCTCGTCCGCGAGATCGATGCCCATGCAAGCCTGGTTCAGGAGCGCCTCAGCGAGCGCGAGGTTCTGGCACGGGTCTCCGCCGGCGTGTTTCGTCCTTCCACCGCGATCTCGGCCCGCGCGCTGCAGCCGCTGCGCTCGTCGATCTATGTGCTGAAAACCGATTTCGTCATGACGGGCTGGATTGCGCGGCTGTTGCCGTCCGACTTTGCGGCCGCCGAAGCTGAACTCAAAAGCGCGGACTTCCAGAATCCGCAAATCCGATCGTTCGACGACGCGCCGATTGCACCTGCTGTGGCGGCGAAAGGTGTCGACGTTCTGATGGATGTCGAGCCGCAGGATGCGACGACCATGAGCCAGCCGGGCCGGGCCTACGATCAGGACCCGGTGATCGGGCCGATGCTGGCGAAGGCGGCAGCGACAGGCGCGCCGACGGCATCCGATCCGTTACGGCTGTTGCCGCCCGATCGGCCGCTCGGCATCGTGCTGGCGGTGCCGGTGATGCGGGAGGAGACGAACTCTCTTCTCGGCTTTGTCGCGACGTCTTACCGGCTGTCGCTGATGCTCAGCAATGACGATCTGTCGTTGTTTGCGGTGGCGTTGCGTGACCCGCGTTCCGCATCCACTGAACTCGCGCTCGAAGGCGGCGAGATTGTCAGCACTGCAGCGCGCTCGGATGACGATCTGGTCACGGCGCGCAATGTCTCGTTCGGGGGGCGGGACTGGACGCTGGACTACTATGCCAAGACCGATACGACGCAGCGCGCGCAAAATCTGGCGCTGGTCGCGGGCCTGATCGGCCTCGCGGTAACGGCCGTGCTGTGTTCGCTGTTCGGCTATGTGTCCTACAACAACGTCCGCTTGAGCCGCGAGATCGAGGCCCGCATCGGCTTCGAACGTCGATTGACGGCCGTGATCGATGAACTCAACCATCGCGTCAAAAACATCCTGGCCGTGATCCAGTCGATCGTCACGCGAACGCTCCGCCACGGCACCGATATCGATATCGCCCGCGAGCTTCTGATTGGCCGCATCCATGCGATGTCGAACGTGGTGACGCTGTTGAGCGACAGCCAGTGGCAGGGCGTGAAGCTGAAGGGCCTGTTCGATTCACGGGCGATCCCGCATGGCGATCGCATTGCGCTCGATGGCCCCGATATTACGGTGTCGGCGCGTGCGGCGCAGAGCCTGTCATTGCTGTTCTTTGAGTTGGCGTCGCATTCCGACGAAGGTCTCTCGCTGGTCGGCAAGCATCCTCATATCGTCGCGAACTGGACCGTCACCGGTGAGGGGCAGGAGGCAGTGTTCAAATTCCATTGGGAAGAGTTCAACACCAGCATCGCGACCCGCCGCCCCGAGAGCGATTTCGGCATCGTGCTGCTCGACCGTGTCGCGCCCGAAGCGCTCGGCGGTACCTCGAAGCGCTACTTCACCGACGTCAGCTATGTCTATGAATTGACCGCGCCGATGGTGACGGTCGTCGATGAGAACGAAAAGAGCCGCACCAGCTATATCGTACGTGCCACGCGCTAGATACGATTGATTAGTTCAATCCGCCGAATGCCCAGATCAGAAAAAGAACGGGCAGCGGGATGCCAAGTAGCCATAGCAACAGATAGCGGCCCATCGCTTTTCCGATTCGTGTTTAGGTAAAGGGTGGCAGCGGTCAGTTGCCGCTGCCACCGATAACGGCTCGCACCGTGCTGTCGGGGCCGAAGTCTTCGGTGCCGTCGACATAGAGCATGGCGCTGAGCTTCGAGCGCGCGCGGTTGACGCGGCTCTTGATGGTGCCGACTGCGCATCCGCAGATCGCCGCCGCATCCTCGTAGGAGAAGCCGGAGGCGCCGACGAGGATCAGAGCCTCGCGCTGGTCCTGCGGCAGCTTTTCCAGCGCGGCGCGGAATTCCTCGAACTCAAGGTGCGAACTCTGCGTCGGCTGCGACTTCAGCGTCTTGGAGTAGCTGCCCTCGGCATCCTCCACCTCGCGCCGCCGTTTGCGATAGTCGGAGCGAAACAGGTTGCGCAGGATCGTGAACAGCCAGGCCGGCAAATTCGAGCCGGGCTGGAATGAATCGATGTTGGCGAGAGCGCGCAGCAGCGTCTCCTGCACGAGGTCGTCGGCGCGGTCGCTCTTTCCGCTCAGCGAAATAGCGAAGGCGCGGAGACTCGGCACAGCAGCCAGAATTTCATCGCGTAGGGCGTTTGTGAGAGGCATCACTCCCTCCCAGCACTGTTTTGCGGCAGGCCCTCCATGTCGGCCGGCGGGCCTTCCCCGGCATCCAGCTTTCGGATCAACTCGGCGAAACGATCCGGCACGCCTTGTTTGACGACGTCGTCATACATCGCGCGAAGTTGATGGCCGATCCGGGCTTGAATTTCGGAATTGAGGCCACCTTTAGGGGCTGACCTGGGGGAAAGCGGCTTGGGGTCTTTCATGGTTGAATCCATGCTGTCGCCATTGGTTAACTCCTTAAGGGAGAATGCTTTTTCAGCCAGCCGGGTCCCTTGCGGGGCCATTCTCACAAAACGTAATGCGTTTCCCGAGAGAAAGTTCCGACGCGAGGGAACTTTAATCGGGGTTGGGGGTAGATAGGGACGTGGCTTCGGGCACATAGTCCCGATCAGCCTGCGACCATGATGTCGAGATTTGATTCAAATGGAGGGGGTATGTCCCGTTCTCAGCTTGTTGCTGAACATTTGCCCCTGTTGCGCCGCTACGCGCGTGCGCTGACAGGAAGCCAGGCGTCCGGCGATTCATATGTCGGTGCGATGCTGGAAGCTTTATTGCAGGATCCCTCTTTGCTGGATGAAAGTCGTGGCCCGCGGGTCGGGTTATTCCGGCTTTTCACCCGCATCTGGAATTCGGTGGCGCTGAACGAAGAAGGCGAGCCGATGCCGCAGGCGGCGTCCGAGCGGCGCCTCTCCAACATCACGCCGCCGGCACGGCAGGCGTTTTTGTTGCTGTCGCTGGAAGGCTTCTCGGAAGAAGAGGTTGCTTTCATTCTGGAAACGAGCGTGACGGAAGTTCGCGCGCTGGCCGATACAGCGGGCCGCGAGCTCGCTGCGGAAATCGCAACGGATGTTCTCATCATCGAGGATGAGACCTTCATTGCGATGGATCTCGAAAGCCTCGTGAAGAATCTCGGCCACAACGTCATCGGCGTTGCGCGCACCCATAGCGATGCGCTGGCGCTCGCGAAGTCGAAACAGCCGGGGCTTATTCTCGCGGACATTCAGCTTGCCGATGGCAGCTCTGGGCTTGATGCGGTGAACGAACTGCTGCGCACCTTCGAGGTGCCGGTGGTGTTCATCACGGCTTACCCCGAACGCTTCCTGACCGGTGAGCGGCCGGAGCCGGCGTTCCTGATCTCGAAGCCGTTCCAGCCGGCAATGGTGTCGGCGGTGGCGAGCCAGGCGCTGTTCTTCCAGCGGAATTCGCGAAACCGCTATCCGCGCACGACAGTCGCTTGAAATCTCAAGCGAAAACCTGATTTCACGGAAAGCCCTGCTTAGCAGGGCTTTTTTGTGTCATTTCGATTCCCCGCCGAGTTAGCACGGCTTTTTCATGGCTGCCGGCTTTGGCGCGTTTGCGGCGGGCCAGATAGGGCGGGGATTGCGCCAGACGGATAGCAGCCTGCGCCAAAAAGCCTATCCCCGGTCCGTCACGCCGCAGGAACGAAGCCTTCCGGGAATCGTTGTTCGAGGCATCGCACGTCGATGCAGGTAGAGAGCGACGACGTCCATGATCCAGTTGGCTTCAGGAATTTTAGGTGCGGCTGCAGCGGCGCTCGCGTTCAGCACCATGCCCCTCGATCTTTCCGCAAGAAGCAATCTGCAGGCGGCGAGCCTGCAGGTGCAACCTCAAGCTCAATCCGAAGCGCAATCCAAGGCACCTCTCGTGATGCCGCAGGTGACGCGCGCGGCGAAAGGCGATCGCCTGGCATCGCCGAGCGTGATCGGCGAGATGGGCCATGTCACGCTTTCGGTCGGACTGCCGGGTTCTGCCGACAGTTCCGTGGTGATGCGTATCGTGTTGCCGAAGACGGGCACCAGCGAGAAAGCGCAAGAGCCGAAGGAACGCGCATCTTCGAGCAAGAAGCGCGTGGCCTGCGAGCCTGCGGTGAGCGTGCTGGCGCCTGCGGCGAAACTGATGCAGCCCGCGCGCTGCGTGACCTGATCGTTTGCCGACGTGGGTGAGCGACACGATATAAAACGCGCCTGATTTCAAGTCAGGCGCGTTTTATTTTTAGCGATGCGATATGTCAGAAACGACACGTTACTCTTTCGCGGATGAGCGCTTTGCCATCAGGCCGAGTGCGATGCCGCCGATCGCCAGAAGCGGCACCAGCCGCTTGATGCCGACCACACGCACCGCCTGCAACGCGGCCGCGACCACGATCGGATCGCTGAGCGCCGTCTGTAATGACGATTTCGCCGCTTCCACCGGCTTCCGCTTGATCGCACGCTTGCGCATTTCGTAACAGATCGCCGCGAGCGCCGCGCAGACGAAGAACACCGCCGCGCCGGCAAGGCAGGCATACATCGCGCCATGCCGCTCCAGCACGAAAATGAAGGCGGCGGCGCAGAGAAAACCGGTGGTGATGAAAAGACAGACGGCGGCGGCAACGGCGAGCGAGGTGAGGCGCGCCATGGTGCCGGCGCTCTCCTTCAGGTCGTCAACGAACTTGTCGAGCATGAATGGCCTCGGGGGACTGCACTGGAATCAACGAAAAGATCGGGTCAACGAAAAGAGGCGGCCGCGATGGCGCCCGCCTCGAAAGGGAATGCGCGTCAGCGCCGCCACGTCACGCCGATCAGAAAGCCGAGGCCGAGCGCGAGCCCGAGTGCTGCGATCGGGCGTTCGGTGATCGCTTCTTCCAGCGTTTCTTCCATCGACCTCGCGGCCTCCTGCGCCATGTCGAGCGCCGCGCTGCCTTGCTCGGCGGCGTCCGAGACCGCGGCATCGACCTGCGCGCGGGCCTTGCGATAGCCGCGCCGGGCGCCCGCCTGGGCGGTGCCTGCAAGCGTGTTCAGCGTGTCGCTGAGTTGTTTGGTGAGGTTTGAAACGTCTTTCTTGACGGCTTCAAAATCTTTCTGGAGGCGGTCGAAATTGGCTTGGTCGGTCATGTGATTGTTTTCCCGTTACCGTCGGTACGCGCGACGTTTTTTGAAATGCTCCAGGCGGAGCGGGGCCGTGTGCTGCACAAACGCAGGGTGGCTGCGGAAGGTTCCCGATGCGCCATCGGGGAAAACCCTCAATCCGGCGGCAACGATTGCTCGCGTTCGGGGAGCATATGCTCCTTGATAATCAGTCCCACGATCAGTAGCGGCGACGACAGAAACGCGCCCATGGGTCCCCATAGCCAGGTCCAGAACGCAAGCGCGAGAAACACGGCCAGCGCGTTCAGCGCGAGCCTGCGCCCGATGATGGCCGGCGTGACGAAGTGGCCTTCGACGAAAGCGAAAGCCGCGAATGCGAGCGGCGCGACCAGCGCGCCGGAGAGCGTTGGCGCGGCGACGATGCCGACGCCGAGCAAAACCACGAACATCAGGATCGGGCCGATGATCGGAATGAAGTTCAGCGTCGCGGCGAGCGCACCGAGACCTGCCGGGTTCGGGGTACCCGCGAGCGCGCAGGCGAGGCCCGTTGCGATGCCGAGGCCCGCGTTGATCACGGTGACGGTGAGCAGGTAGCCGCCGAGCTTGGTTTCGATGGCGTTGAGAATCCGCAGTGTCCGCAGCCGGGAGTCGCGGTCCTGAAAGTTCATCACCAGCGCGCGCCGCAGGTCCGGCCAGCTTGCGATGAACAGAACGAGCACCGCAAAGAACAGCAGGATTTCGGTGAAGGTCGGTGACAGGAATTCGATGGTGGGCTGCACCCACGCCACCTTTGGAAACTGGAACGGCTGCTCCGCGCCTTCGGGCGATCCGAGCAGCACCTGCAATTGCTGCCAGATCGCGAGCGGACGATCGAACACGTGCAGCTTGTTCTTCAGGATCGGCCCCAGTTCGGGGAGCTTGTCGAACCATTCGACCACCGGCACGGAAATCAATCCGATGATGAAGACGAATGCGATCCAGGTTAGCACCACGATCAGCGCGGCCGATACCGGGCGCGGAATCCGCAATGCCTCGAGGCGCTTCGCCGCGGGCGAGAGCATGGTGCCGAGAATGACGGCGGTGACGACGGGCAGGAAAAATCCGCGCGCCACATACAGCACCGCGACGATGGACAGAACGAGCAGCGCGACGAGGCAGAAGGTAACGATCTCCGCGCGCTGAATGATGGGAGGAGAAGCGGCTTCGCTTTCCGGAACGGCCTCGCCTGCGGCTTCGATCGCATGCTCACGCATCGGCGGTCCGTTCGCTCCACATCCGGTGAGGGCCTTTCGCTTCGACTGCCTGCAAGGCGTGCCACCTCATCGATGGGCAACAGCTCTCATCTCCGGCGACATTGCCGGTGACAGAAAAAGCCGCACTCGCGGGCGTGATAACGGCGCGCGGGGCGGGATGGTTCCGTGGCTTGCGCATGCGCGCGGAGTCGGCGCGTGAGGCCATCACCTATATGGGTTAAGGAACCACAGGGCCCATCCGCGCATTGGCTTCCCGCTCCCGCCTCGGGGGCGTGGAGGCGGCCATGAGTACCATGAGTACGCAGACGGGCAATCCGGTCGTTTGGGTCAGGGGTTTTACGCGGCGCGTATCGTTTGCATCGGGCACGGCCGCGTCGGTTCTCGCGGCGGCGCTACTCGCAACGCCTGCGTCCGCGCAGACATTGAGCTACGCCGCGCCGTCAGGTTTTTCGCAAAGCGCGCCGGCTTGGGGCGTGCAGCCGGATGCCGTGCAATCGCGCGATACGATGTCCGAAGACGCCGCGTTACCGGATCGGCTGCGGCGCGCGGTGGTGAATTATCCGAGCCGCGAAGCACCGGGCACGCTGATCGTCGATACGCGCCACACCTATCTCTATTTCATTCTCGGCAACGATCGCGCCATTCGCTACGGCGTCGGGGTCGGCCGCGAGGGCTTCACCTGGTCGGGCGTGCAGAGCATTTCGCGCAAGGCGGAATGGCCGGATTGGCATCCGCCGGCGCAGATGATTGCGCGCCAGCCTTATCTGCCGCGCTTCGTCGCGGGCGGGCCGGGCAATCCGCTCGGTGCGCGGGCGATGTATCTCGGCCATAGCGACTACCGCATCCACGGCACCAACGATCCCTCCACCATCGGCAAGTTCGTCTCGAGCGGCTGCATCCGCCTGACCAATGCGGATGTCACCGATCTTTTCAGCCGCGTGAAGCTCGGCGCCAAGGTGGTCGTGCTGCCGAAGGGCAGTTCGCCGCAATTTGAAGCAAAACGCGCAAGGCCCGCGCAGGCTTCGTTCACCAGCGCGACAGGAAGGTCGCTCAAGCCGCTGCAACTGACGACGCTCAATTAACAATCGGCCTGTAGGACGCGGTAACGAAAGAGTTGAAGGACAGTCGCATGCAGGACAGCCGCAGATGGATCGCGCGCACGGTGTTTGCCGCAGCAAGCCTGATGATCGCAGCGGCGTTGCCGGGCTCGCCCGCCGCGGCTGGTGACTTCTTCTCGGATCTGTTCGGCGGCTTTACCTCGCCGCGTCATCAGGCGCCGTCGATGCCGTTCGGTCTGCCGTTCGGCGATGGTGACGTCGCGCCGCGTCCGCGTGTCGCCTCGGGTTCGGGCGCGGCCTATTGCGTGCGGACCTGCGATGGCCGCTACTTCCCGATCAGCGCGACCGGCGGCCAGAGCAAGGCCGAGACCTGCCAGAATCTCTGTCCGGCGAGCGAGACCCGCGTGGTGTTCGGGCGTGACATCGACAGTGCCGCCACCGAGACCGGCAAGCCGTACTCGGCGCTGCCCAATGCCTTCCGTTATCGCACCGAGCTCGTGAGCGGCTGCACCTGCAACGGCAAAACCACGGGCGGCCTCGCGCATATCGATGTCAGCAACGACCCGACGCTGCGCAAGGGCGATCTGGTTGCGACCGGTGATGGCACGCTGGTCGCCAATGGCGGTAAATCCAGGCAGACCCTGAAGACGAGCCCGGCCGAGAGCCGGACCGCGGCGTCGCGCTTCACCGGCATTCCGGTGATGGCGGCGCAGTAAGGGACGCTGCTTATAGTCCTTCGTCTGATGCGTGGAACCGCGGGTTCCCGGCGGCGTTGACGTGCGGGTGGCCGTTTGGGCCGCCACGGTCAACAACGGGACTTCACGGGAATTTTCATGGCCCTGCTCATCAGCGCATTGATTACCTTCGTCATCGTTATTCTGGTTCTCTATCTCGTCAACATGCTGCCGGTGGACGGGCGCGCGAAGCAGATCCTTCGCATCGTCGTCATCATCATCGGCATTCTGTCGCTGGTGCGATACATCACGCTGTAGAGCTCTCTCCACAGATCAATGGGTGTCATGCGCGGACTTGATCCGCGCATCCATCATGCAAAAGGGATGGATTGCCAGGTCAAGTCCGGCAATGACACGAGTATGAAAAATGACACGAGCATAAAAAAAGCCCGGCGTGAGCCGGGCTTTTTGATTTCAGCAATCAGGAGAGCGTCAGGATGCGAGCTTTCGCGCCGCTTCCTTGATCTCGCGCCGCCGGGCGTGAAGGATGTGCTCGGTGTAGCCGTTCGGCTGCTCGCGCCCCTTGAAGATGAGGTCGCAGGCGGCCTGGAAGGCGATGCCGTCATAGCCGGGCGCCATCGGCTTGTAGTTCGGATCGCCCGCGTTCTGCTTGTCAACGATGAGCGCCATGCGCTTCAAGGCTTCCATCACCTGCTCGCGCTCGATCACGCCATGGTGCAGCCAGTTGGCGAGCAACTGGCTCGAGATGCGCAGCGTGGCGCGGTCTTCCATCAGACCGACATTGTGGATGTCCGGCACCTTCGAGCAGCCGATGCCCTGATCGAGCCAGCGCACGACATAACCGAGGATGCTCTGGCAGTTGTTGTCGAGCTCTTCCTTGACGTCGTCGGACGACCAGTTCGAGTTGGCGAGCGGAATGGTGAGGATGTCGGCGAGCTTGGCGCGCGGGCGCGATTTCAGTTCGTTCTGCCGCGCGTCGATATCGACGAGGTGATAGTGCATCGCATGCAGCGTCGCGGCGGTGGGCGAGGGCACCCACGCGGTGGCGGCGCCGGCCTGCGGATGCGCGATCTTCTGCGCCAGCATGTCCGCCATCTTGTCGGGCGCGGCCCACATACCCTTGCCGATCTGGGCATGGCCGGGCAGGCCGTTGAGGAGGCCGGTGTCGACGTTGGAGTCCTCGTAGGCCTTGATCCAGATGCTCGACTTCATCTCGGTCTTGCGCACCAGCGGGCCCGCCTCGATCGAGGTGTGGATCTCGTCGCCGGTGCGGTCGAGGAAGCCGGTGTTGATGAAGCAGACGCGCTCCGCGGCGTTCTGGATGCAGTTCTTGAGGTTGACCGTGGTGCGGCGCTCCTCGTCCATGATGCCGATCTTGAGCGTGTTCGCCGGCAGCGACAGGCACTCCTCGACGCGGCCGAACAGGCGCACCGTCAGCGCCACTTCCTCCGGGCCGTGCAGCTTCGGCTTGACGATGTAGACCGAACCGGCGCGGCTGTTGCGGCGCGCCTTGAGGTCGTGCAGCGCCAGCAGCGCGGTGATCGCGGCATCGAGAATGCCTTCCGGAATCTCGTGGCCATCGGCGTCGAGCACGGCGTCGGTGTACATGTGGATCGAGACGTTGCGCACCAACATCAGGCTGCGGCCGGGCAGTGTCAGCGGCTTGCCGTTGCGGCCGGTATAGGCGCGGTCGGCATTGAGCGCGCGATGCACGGTCTTGCCGCCCTTGTCGAATTCGGCTTCGAGCGTGCCCTGCATCAGGCCGAGCGTGTTGCGATAGATCAGCACCTTGTCCTCGGCATCGACGGCGGCGACGCTGTCTTCCATGTCGAGGATGGTGGTGACGGCGGATTCGATGATGATGTCGTTGACGCCGGCCGGATCGTCCTTGCCGATCGCGCCGGTGCGGTCGATCGCGATCTCGATGTGCAGGCGATGGTTGACGAACAGGATCGCCGAGGGTGCCTCAAGGCTGCCCTTGTGGCCGATGAACTGCGCGGGGTCCTTCAGCTTGCTGGTGCCGTCTGCGAGCTTCGCGACCAGTTCGCCGTTCTCGATGGCGTAACCCGTGACGTCGGCGTGGCTGCCGTTCGCGAGCGGGATCGACTTGTCGAGAAACTCCTTCGCCTTGGCGATCACCTTGGCGCCGCGGCTCTTGTCGTAGCCGTTCTTCTTGTAGTTCGGGTCGTAGGGAATGGCGTCGGTGCCGTAGAGCGCATCGTACAGGCTGCCCCAGCGCGCATTGGCGGCGTTGAGCGAATAGCGCGCATTGCTGAGCGGCACGACAAGCTGCGGCCCATGAATGCGTGCGATTTCGTCGTCGACGTTCGAGGTCGTGACAAGCCTGGTCGGCGCCTCGGGCACGACATAGCCGATCTCTTTCAGGAAGGCGGTGTAGGCGGCGAGGTCGAACGGCTTGCCGCGGCGGGCGCGATGCCACTCGTCGATCTTGGCCTGCAGGTCGTCGCGCTTCTGCAAGAGGGCGCGGTTGTCCGGGGCGAATTCCTTCACCAGCGTGGCGACGCCCTTCCAGAACGTTTCTGCGGAAATTCCGGTGCCGGGCACGGCTTCTTTGTCAATGAAGTCTGCCAGGACGGGAGCGATCTTCAGGCCGGCGATGTCAGTGCGAGTCATTTCAGTCCCATTCTCAACAACCGTCGGCGGCCATTCCGGAAAATGGAAGGAAATGTACGCCGAAATGCATTGGATTGGGGCGATCTAACGCGAAATCCTCCGCAAAGAGAAGCATTTTGCGGCACATCAAGTATTAGACGAAGGGTGCAGAGTTACGACTTCATGTTTCGATTTTGCAAATCTTATTTTACAAAATTTACAATATGACTGAATGGTAGACCAATTTTGTCATGGGAAAAGGTGCGTGGGTCCCCTCGGGCGGTAAAACCGGCTCCTCCGTTCAGATATTGGCCGCGAAATCGGTCGGCTCCTCCCGCAGAACGTGTCGTGCGGTGAGCATGCGCTCGATCTCGGCGAGAGACTCGGCAATCGGGCGTGTTGCGGTGTCGAGCACGAGTTCGCAGACCGCGGGCGGCTGGTAGTCATTGCCGATGCCGGTGAAGGCCGGCAACTGCCCGGCGCGGGCCTTGGCGTAGTGGCCCTTGGGGTCGCGGCTCTCGCAGACCTCCGCGGAGGTGGCGACATAGACCTCATGGAACAGATCGCCCGCGATCCGGCGGGCCTGCGCGCGATCGTCCGCGGCAGGCGAGACGGCGGCGACGATGGCGATATGGCCGTTGCGGGCGAGATGGGCCGCGACTTCCGCGAGGCGGCGGATATTTTCGCGGCGATCTGCCGGTGAAAATCCGAGATCGCCGTTCAATCCTGCGCGCAGCGTGTCGCCGTCGAGCAGCACGGCCGCGCCGCCGCGCGTGAACAGGCGGCGCTCCAGCGCACGGGCGAGCGTCGATTTGCCGGCCGCGGGCAATCCGGTGAACCACACCACGGCGCCCGCGTGATGGTAGCGCGCGAGCCGTTCCTCCGGCTGCAGCGCGGATTCCACCGGCACGATATCGATCGGCGCGGCACGCTTGCCGGCTTCGATGCTGAGCACCAGTCCGCCGCCGGCGATGCGCCCGCCGATCTCGATCACGAGCCGGCCGTTGCGCGGATTGTCGGTGTAGGGATCGGCCGCGGCAGGCCGGGCCAGCGCGAGATCGATCTCGCCGACATGATTGCGGGCGATCGATGTGCTCTCGCGGCTCGTCAGCTCGCCGGGATCGACCGCCTGCTCGATGGCGACGACGCTTGCGCGCGTTTCCATCGTGCCGATGCGCACCAGCACGGTGTCGCCGGTCTTCAGCGGTGTCTCGTGCAGCCAGAAGATGCGGGCATGCAGCCGGTGGCTGTCGCGCGGCGCGGTCGCCGGATGCGCGATGACGTCGCCGCGCTCGAGAAACAGTTCGCGGTCGAGTGTGATGCCGACCGAACGGCCTGCGCCCTGCGCGCCGCTCACGGGCGTCACGGGCCAGCTCTCGACGGTCTTGATCTTCGCGATCTTGCCCGCCGGCATGATGACGATCTCGTCGCCGGGCGCGAGTTGGCCCGCCTCGATCCGTCCCGCAACGATGCGGCGGTCGTCGAACTTGTAGATCGCCTGCACCGGCAGGCGCAGCGGCAACTCCGTCAGCGCCCGCATCGGTGTCAGCGTATCGAGCGCGCCGACCACGGTCGGGCCGGTGTACCAGCCGATGCGCGCGGTGTTCGCCGCGACGCCATCGCCGTCGCGTGCCGAAATCGGAATGACGGCGGTGGGTGTCACGCCGAGCGTGGTGAGATGCTCGCGGATTTCGTGCGCGATTTCCTCGAAGCGATCCTGACTGAAATCGACGCGGTCCATTTTATTGATAACGACGCAGACCTGCTTCACGCCAAGCAGATGCAGCAGATAGCCGTGGCGGCGCGTCTGGTCGCGCACGCCTTCCAGCGCATCGATGATGAGCACGGCGGCATCGGCCTGCGCCGCGCCGGTGATCATGTTGCGGAGGAATTCGGCGTGGCCGGGCGCGTCGATCAGCACGATGTCGCGTGCGGGCGTGCGGAATTGAATCTGCGTGGTGTCGATGGTGATGCCCTGGTCGCGCTCGGTTTGCAGCGCGTCGAGCAGGAACGACCATTCGAACGGCATGCCGCGCCGCTCGCTGACGGCTTTCAGCATCTCGAGCTTGCCCTCGGGCAGGCTGTTGGTTTCATGCAGCAGGCGGCCGACCAGCGTCGACTTGCCGTGATCGACATGGCCGACGATCACAATGGAAACCTGCGGACGCTCGGTTGTTTTCGCGGCGGTGCCCTTCACGGAATTCGGAGTGGCGAGGATATTCATGACGATGCGCAGCCCCTCTCAGAGATAACCGGCGACGCGCAGCCGCTCGAAGGCATCTTCGGTTTCGTGATCGAGTGCACGCCCGGCGCGCTCGGGGATTTTCGTGCTTTCGAGCTCGGTCAGGATCTCGGCGATGCTCGATGCGTTTGATGCGACCGGGAAGGTGATGTCCTGATCGCCGAGCGAGCGATAACGCTTGCCGTTAGTCGCGAGATAAAGCGGGATGATCGGAATGTTCTCGCGCTGGGTGTAGGCCCAGATGTCGGCCTCGGTCCAATGCAGGATCGGATGGATGCGCAAGTGAGCGCCGGCCGGCACCGAGGCGTTGAACTGATCCCAGAATTCCGGCGGCTGGTCGCGCACATCCCATCCGCCCTCCGTGCCTCGCGGCGAGAACACACGCTCCTTGGCGCGGGTCGCTTCCTCATCGCGGCGAATGCCGGCGATCAGGCCGTCGAAGCCGTGCTTGGCGAGCGCAAGCTTCAAGCCTTCGGTCTTGCGCGCGGCAGAGCGGGCGGCAGGTGGCAGCGTCGGATCGACCGCCTCGACCGGCGGGCACGGCTCGATGCGCAGATCGAGCCCCCATTCTTTCGAATAGTGATCGCGGAAGGCATACATCTCCGGAAATTTCTTTCCGGTGTCGACGTGCATGCAGGGGAACGGGACCTTGCCGAAGAACGCCTTGCGGGCAAGCCAGATCATGACGTTGGAGTCTTTGCCGAGCGACCACAAAAGGGCCAGTCGTTTCAGGCGCGCGAAGCCTTCGCGGAGAATGTAGATGCTCTTGGCTTCAAGTTCATCGAGATGGTCCATGCGCCCTCATTGGTTCGTCGCTACTCCTCCGTGCCGGGGGCCAACGTGACGCGCAGGCCGTCGATCTCGGGAGTCATCAGGATCTGGCAGGCAAGTCTTGAATTCGGTTCGACGAAGAACGCCCCGTCGAGCATGTCGATTTCCTCGTCGCTCGGCGGCGCGAGGCGCGCGGTCCATTCCGGATCGACATAGACGTGGCAGGTGGCGCAGGCGCACGCGCCGCCGCACTCCGCCTTGATGGAGAGGCCCCAGTCGCGGATGACCTCCATCACGCGCCAGCCCTCCAGGCTTTCCAGTTTGTGTTCTTTGCCGTCCCGGTCCTGGACAAGAAGATACATTTCCCGTGTTTCACTGATTGGGGAGGAAAAAATTCTTCGACTGGATGGCTTTATAGGAGAATTAATTTCTGTTTGAAGCATCTAGAAGATACATATATAGAAATTAATTCTAGTCAATCGAAGAATCTCAACTCCGAGTTGCCATGCGCTACCTGCCGATCTTTCTCGACCTTCAAACCGGGCCCGTTCTTCTGGTGGGCGCAGGCGATCTGGTGCGGGCAAAGCTGCGGCTGCTGTTGTCAGCGGGAGCGCGGGTGAGGTGGTTTGCCGTGGATGGCGACTACGACGCCGGCCTCGATGACGAGGCTGCGGTCCGGGTCGAACGCGCCGGCGATCCTTTATCAGCCGACCTGAATGGTGTCATCGCGATTCTCTGCGCCGGGGCGGGGGAACTGGGTGAAACCGTGGCCCGCCGGGCGCGGGCGGCGGGCATCCCGGTCAACGTGATGGATGACATCGCGCATTCCAGTTTCATCTTTCCGGCGGTGGTCGATCGCGGCGATGTCGTCGTCGCGGTGGGCACCGGCGGTGCCTCCCCGGTGGTGGCGCGGCGGGTGCGCGAGAAGATCGAAAGCGTGCTGCCCGCGCGCATCGGCGATCTTGCGGCATTCATCGGCCGCTGGCGCAAGCCGATGCAGAAACTGCTGCCGCAGATGTCGTCGCGGCGCACGTTCTGGGAGCGCATTGTCGACGGGCCGATCGGTGCGCTGGTTCTCGCGGGCCGCACGGAAGAGGCGGAACGCGCGTTGCGCGACATTCGCGACCCGCAGAGTTACGCAGCCGAGCGCGGCTTCGTCACGCTGGTCGGCGCGGGACCGGGCGATCCCGACCTGCTGACGGTAAAGGCATTGCGCGCGCTGCAGGATGCCGACGTGATTTTCTACGACGATCTGGTCTCGTCTGAGGTGCTCGACCGTGCGCGCCGCGATGCGACCCGTGTCTCGGTCGGCCGCCGCATTGGCAAACCCGGCATGGGACAGGACGCGACCAACGCGCTGCTGATCGCAGCCGCGCGCGAGGGCAAGCGTGCGGTGCGGCTCAAGGGTGGTGATCCTTTCATCTTCGGCCGTGGCGGCGAGGAAGTCGCGGCGCTGCGCGAAGCGGGCGTTGCTTACAGTGTGATCCCCGGCGTCAGTGCGGGCATCGGCGCGGCGGCGCAGTTCGAGGTGCCGCTGACGTTTCGCAAGCAGGCGACGCGCATCACCTTCCTCACCGCGCACAAGACTCATGATGCCGCGGCGGTGGACTGGTCGCTCCTGACCGACGCCGGCATGACGATCGTCGTCTATATGGGCATCACCGCTGCGCCGGCGATCCGCGCAGGCTTGCTGGCGGCAGGGCGCTCGGCGAAAACGCCGGTCGGCGTGTTCGCGCGGGTGACGCGCCCCGATGCCAGGGCCGTGGTCGGCACGCTCAGCGAATTGCCCGATCTGGTTGAGAAAATCGATGGCGGCCCCGCGATCCTCATCATCGGTGACGTGGTCTCGCACGGGTTGCCGTGGCCGCGCGTGGTGCGCGAACTTGAGGATATACGGCGCGACACCCGCGTGCTGGAACCGGTGGCATGACCTCTCCTGATCTGGTCGATAGCAAGTCATCGGTCGCGGTGACGGATCATGCATGGTCGGCGGCGGAGGTCGCGACGCTCGAGTCCGAATTGCGCGATGCTCCGCCCGGCGAAATCATTCGTGCCGCGATCGAAGCCGTCGGGCGCGACAAGCTTGCACTGGTGTCGTCGTTCGGCACTGAATCCGCGGCGCTGCTGAAATATGCCGCCGATGTCGATCCGGCGATCCCGGTCGTGTTTCTCGATACCGGCTGGCTGTTCGAGGAGACGCTGGCCTATCGCGATACGCTCGCCGCGTATCTCGGCCTGCGCGACGTGCGCACGATCCATCCGTTACCGGATGACCTCGCGCGCGAGGATGCGGAGCGCGATCTGTGGTTCTCCGATCCGGATCGCTGCTGTTACCTGCGCAAGGTCGAACCGCTCATTCGGGCGCTCGCGCCGTTCGAGGCGTGGCTCAACGGCCGCAAGCGTTTTCAGGGCGGTGAGCGTGCCGCGATTCCCGTCGTCGAACTCGATGGACGGCGTCTGAAATTCAATCCGCTTGCCAATGTGACGCCGGATGACCTGAAGGCGATATATACCGACGCGCACCTGCCGGCGCATCCGCTCGTTGCCTCCGGCTTCGCCTCGGTGGGCTGCATGCCGTGTACCAGCCGGACAGAGGCCGGCGAAGAGTCGCGCGCCGGTCGTTGGCGTGGAAAAGCCAAAACAGAATGCGGCATCCACGTCATCAAGTCCTCTTAGGATGTTCGTCCAACTTCGTGCCTAACAAAAAAATCCGCTTTCGTTGACGAAATAGCGTTTGCCACGGACTCTAGTCGCCATCGGTGTGGGCGTTCGCTCCACCTCAAAGGAGACTTGAATGATCCGTCGGACCTTCCTGGCACTTACCGCAGTTCTGCTTACAGGTGCCGCACACGCAGCCGATTATTCGCTGCTTAATGTATCGTACGATCCAACCCGCGAATTGTATGTGGATTTCAACAAGGCATTTGCTGCGGCCTACCAGAAGGAAACCGGCAAGAGCGTCGAGATCAAGCAGTCGCATGGCGGCTCCGGCTCGCAGGCACGCTCGGTGATCGACGGCCTGCAGGCCGATGTGGTGACGCTGGCGCTCGCCTACGACATCGATGCCGTCGCCAACAAGGGCTTGCTGAAAAAGGAATGGCAGAAGGACCTGCCGCAGAACTCCGCGCCTTACACCTCGACCATCGTGTTCCTGGTTCGCAAGGGCAATCCGAAGGCCATCAAGGACTGGGATGATCTTATCAAGTCCGGCGTCAGCGTGATTACGCCGAACCCGAAAACCTCCGGCGGCGCGCGCTGGAATTATCTCGCGGCATGGGGTTATGCGCTGAAGAAGGACGGCTCGGAAGACAAGGCGCGCGATTTCGTCGCCAGGATCTACAAGAACGTGCCCGTGCTCGACACCGGCGCGCGCGGTTCGACCGTGACGTTCGTCGAGCGTGGCGTCGGCGACGTGCTGCTCGCCTGGGAGAACGAGGCGCATCTCGCGATCAAGGAGTTCGGACAGGACAAGTTCGAGATCGTCGTGCCGTCGATTTCGATTCTGGCCGAGCCGCCGGTCGCGATTGTCGACAGCGTCGTCGACAAGAAGGGTACCCGTGCCGTGGCCGAGGCCTATCTGAAATACTGGTACAAGCCGGAGAGCCAGGAAATCGCCGCGCGCAATTTCTATCGCCCGCGCGATCCGGAAATTGCCAAGAAGTATGCCACGAATTTCGCCAAGGTCGATCTCTTCACCATCGACGATGTGTTCGGCGGATGGACCAAGGCGCAGAAGGAGCATTTCGGCGACGGCGGGGTGTTCGACAAGATCTACAAGAACTGAAGCACGTTGAGTTGGCGTCGGCTGCCGGGTCGAGATGGACCCGGCAGCTCACTTTGCTCTGAACAGGCGAACATCGTGAGTACCTTGGCGAAACGAAATGTACTGCCCGGCTTCGGCCTGACGCTGGGGCTGACGTTGACGTGGTTGTCGATCCTGATCCTGATTCCGCTCGCGGGTCTCTTTCTCAAGACGACCGAACTGAGCATCGGCGAATTCATCGAGACGGTGACGAGCCGCCGCACACTGCATGCGCTATCGATCTCGTTCGGCATCGCGTTGGCAGCCGCGGTGGTCAACCTCATCGCCGGCGTCATCGTGGTGTGGGCGCTGGTGCGTTACCGCTTTCCGGGCCAGCGGCTGTTCGACGCCATTGTCGACATTCCGTTTGCGCTGCCGACGGCGGTGGCGGGCGTCGCGCTGAGCGCGCTGTTCTCCGAGCGCGGCTGGCTCGGCGCGCCGCTCGCCTGGCTCGGCATCAAGGTTGCGTTCACGCCGCTCGGCATTTTCGTCGCGATGATCTTCATCGGCATTCCGTTCGTGGTGCGCACGGTGCAGCCGGTGCTGGCTGACCTCGAGCCCGAACTGGAGGAAGCCGCCGCGAGCTTGGGCGCGCGGCGCTGGCAGATCGTGACCAAGGTGATCGTGCCGAGTCTGACGCCCGCGATCCTCACCGGCTTTGCGCTCGCCTTCGCGCGCGCGGTCGGCGAATACGGCTCGGTGATCTTCATCGCGGGCAATTTGCCGAACGTCTCCGAGATCGCGCCGCTGCTGATCGTGATCCGCCTCTCCGAGTTCCGCTACGCCGATGCGACCGCCATTGCGGTCGTGATGCTGGTGGTCGCCTTCTTCATCATCTTTCTCATCAACCGAATCCAGCGCTGGGCGCAGACCCGCGGCGCGCAAAGCCATTGAAGGTGCCGATGAGCATTCTCTCTCTCGCCCCGCATCGCATCCCACCGCTCGCGCATCCCGAGGCGCGATCGGAGCCGCGGGTGCTGCGCATCGCCATCATCGCGTTTGCGATCACGTTTCTGTCGATCTTTGTGGCGCTGCCGCTGGTGCTGGTGTTCACCACCGCGTTCTCGAAAGGCGTGCTTGCTTATCTCGACGTGCTGTCGAATTCGGAAACGCTGGCCGCGATCCGGCTGACGCTGATCACCGCGCTGATCTCGGTGAGCGCCAACCTTCTGTTCGGTCTGGTCGCGGCATGGGCGATCGCCAAATTCGAGTTCAGGGGCAAGACGCTGCTGATCACGCTGATCGATCTGCCGTTCTCGGTGAGCCCGGTGATCTCCGGGCTCGTATTCATACTTTTGTTTGGCACGCAGGGCCTGTTCGGCGTCTGGCTGCAGCAGCACGGCATCCAGATCCTGTTCGCGACGCCCGCCATCGTGCTGGCGACGACGTTCGTCACGTTCCCGTTTGTCGCGCGCGAGCTGATCCCCCTGATGCAGCAGCAGGGCACGCAGGAAGAGGAGGCGGCGATTTCGCTTGGCGCCTCGGGGCTTGCGACCTTCTTCCGCGTCACGCTGCCCAATATCAAATGGGGTATTCTTTATGGTGTGCTGCTGTGTAACGCGCGGGCGATGGGGGAGTTCGGCGCGGTGTCGGTGGTCTCCGGCCATATCCGGGGCGAGACAAATACGATGCCGCTTCTGGTGGAAATTTTGTATAACGAGTACCAGCTGATGGCGGCTTTTGCCGTGGCCTCGCTGCTCGCTTTGCTGGCGCTCGTAACGCTTGTTGCCAAGACTGTTCTCGAAGGCCGGTTGGTGGAAGGACCCGCACGTGACGATTGAAGTCAATAACCTCGTCAAGCAGTTCGGTGCGTTCAAGGCGCTCGATCATGTCAGTCTCAAGGTCGAGACCGGCGAATTGCTGGCGCTGCTCGGCCCCTCCGGCTCGGGCAAGACCACGCTGCTGCGCATCATCGCCGGGCTCGACTGGCCGGATTCCGGCTCGGTGCATTTCGACGGGCAGGACGCGCTGTCGCGCGGCGCGGGTGAGCGCAATGTCGGTTTCGTGTTCCAGCACTACGCGCTGTTCCGCCACATGAGCGTGTTCGAGAACGTCGCCTTCGGCCTGCGGGTGCAGCCGCGCGCGACGCGGCCGAGCGAGGACAAGATCCGCAGCCGCGTTAAGGAACTGCTCGATCTCGTGCAACTCGACTGGCTGGCGGATCGCTACCCGAGCCAGCTCTCCGGCGGCCAGCGCCAGCGCATCGCGTTGGCGCGCGCACTCGCAATCGAGCCGCGCATCCTGCTGCTCGACGAGCCGTTCGGCGCGCTCGATGCCAAGGTGCGCAAGGAACTGCGCCGCTGGCTGCGGCAGTTGCACGACGAAATTCACGTCACCTCGATCTTCGTCACCCACGATCAGGAGGAGGCGCTGGAAGTCGCCAACCGCGTGGTGGTGATGGACAAGGGCAAGATCGAGCAGGTCGGCTCGCCCGACGAGGTCTACGACCATCCGGCGAGCGCGTTCGTTCATGGCTTCATCGGCGAATCCATCGTGTTGCCGGTCGATGTGCAGGACGGACGCATCCGCCTCGGCGACCGGGTGCTCGACCTGCAGTCCACCAACGGTGTGTCCGGGCCCTCGAAACTATTCATCCGCCGTCACGATGTCGCGATCGGCCCGGCCGGCAGCGGCGTGCTCGAGGGCGACGTCAAGCATGTGCGCGCTTTCGGGCCGACCCAGCGGGCGGATATCGCGCTGCATGTCGGCGGCAATGAGACCCTGATCGAGATCGATGCGCCGCGCGACCGCGATCTCAAGCCGGGCGATATCGTCGGCCTGCGGCCGCGCCGCTTCCGGTTGTTCGCGGGAGTGTGACGCTTCACCTCTCCCCGTGCTAACGGGGAGAGGTCGGATCGCCATCAACGTATTTGCGCGTTCGCGACGCGCTATGGTGGCGATCCGGGTGAGGGGCTGTTTCCTTTTTGTGGGTGCATGGTCCTTTACCCCTCACCGTCTCTTTGCCCCTCTCCCCGTAAAAAACGGGGAGAGGGAGCGCACTATCACTGGGAAGAGGAAAAATCCTCTCCGTTCACCTTTCAGCCACGGTTGATGTGCAAGAACGCCTTCTCCCGGGGGCTTTGCATCATGCCGCGATTTCTCGTCGTCCTTTTCGGTTGTCTCGTGCTTGCGGGCTGTTCCGGCGCCGATATCACGACCGAGCAGCCCTCGTTCTATGCGAGCATGGCCAATGCCAGCGCCCGGCTGGATGCCAACGCGGCGGCGTCGATGATCTCCCAATACCGCCAGAACAACGGCCTCGGCGCGGTGACGATCGATCCCGAACTGATGGCGGCGGCGGAAGCGCAGTCGCGCGCGATGGCAGCGCGGAACAAGCTCGATCACGATGTCGCGGGCGCGCTCGGCAAGCGTATCAAAGCCTCGGGCTTCAATGCCGCGAAGGCGGTCGAGAACATCTCTGCCGGCTACCATACCATGGCGGAAGCATTTTCCGGCTGGCGCGATTCGCCCTCGCACCGCGCCAACATGCTGGCGACCGGCGTGAACCGGTTGGGCATCGCGGCGGTCTATGCGCCGAATTCCAAGTACAAAGTATTCTGGACCATGATCCTCGCCGCGCCGGACCGCTAAAAATCTCGCTGACCACCCCTGCATCGGTCGGGATTGACGGCACGCCGCTTCCGCTCCACGGTTTCGGAAGCAGATTTTCCGAGCGCAGGAGCACGGCATGAGTTCATTGGCAGGCAAGGCCGCGGTCGTCACCGGATCGACCAGCGGCATCGGATTGGCATATGCGCGGGCGCTCGCGCGGGCCGGCGCGAATATCGTGCTGAACGGCATGGGCGAGCCCGCCGATATCGAGAAGGAGCGGTCGGGGATCGAGCGCGAGTTCGGCGTCAAGGCGGTTCATTCGCCCGCCGATATGACCAGGCCCGATGAGATCGAACAGATGGTTCGGCTCGGCGAAAAGACGCTCGGTTCGGTCGATATTCTCATCAACAATGCGGGCATCCAGTTCGTCTCGCCGGTCGAGGAATTTCCGCTCGACAAATGGGACGCGATCATCGCCATCAATTTGTCATCGGCGTTTCATGCAATCCGCGCCGCGGTGCCAGGCATGAAGGCGCGCGGTTGGGGCCGCATCATCAACACCGCATCGGCGCACTCGCTGGTGGCCTCGCCGTTCAAGTCGGCTTACGTCGCGGCGAAGCACGGCATTGCCGGTCTCACCAAGACGGTCGCGCTCGAACTTGCGACCCACAAGATCACCTGCAACGCCATCAGCCCCGGTTATGTCTGGACGCCGCTTGTCGAGCGGCAGGTGCCCGACACCATGAAGGCGCGCAACATGACCAAGGAAGAGGTCATCAAGGACGTGATGCTGCTGGCGCAGCCGACCAAGGAGTTCGTCACCGTCGAGCAGGTCGCGGCGCTTGCGGTCTATCTCTGCGGCGACGAGGCGAGCCAGATCACCGGCGCCAATCTCTCGATCGACGGCGGCTGGACCGCGGCTTAAAGCATTTTATGTTTTGTTGGACATACTATTTCGTCATGGCCGGGCTTGTCCCGGCCATCCACGTCTTGCGTCTTGCTTTATCGAACGTCCTAAGACGTGGATGCCCGGCATAAAGCCGGGCATGACGGGTGGATGATTCCGTCTAAAAGTAAATTAGATCCAGGTACTTGGAAATCGAGCGTCAGGAGACCTTGCGTCCGCCGAAGGCGAAGACGTGCAGACCGAGCTTGCGCTTAGTGAGGATGAACAACAGGATGCTCTCGCACACGAGCGCGGCCGAGGTCGCGATCGCGGCGCCGTAGCCGCCGTAGCGCGGCACCAGCAGGATGCAGAGCCCGACATTCATCAGGAAGGCGAGCGCGTAAGTCAGCGCGCAGGTGTTCTGGTGGCCGCTCATGTTGAGAAGCCGCTCGACCGGGCCGATCGCCGCGCGCGCGATGAGGCCGATCGCCGCTACGAACATGATGCCGTAGCCGCTGGTGAATTGCGGGCCGAACAGCCATAGCAGCGGCTTGCCGACCGCGAGCAGCAAGAGCGTCGCCGCGAGCGAGGGCCAGAACGTCCATTTGATCGCATAGGCGACATAGGCCGACAGCCGCTCGGTGTTGCCGCTTGCGAAATATTCGGTGAAGCGGTGGGCGGTCGTCGCCGCGATCGAGAAATGGATGAAGGCGACAAGCGAGAGCGTCTTCACCACGGCGAAGTAGAGGCCGACTTCCTCCGAGGAGCGGAAGTGCTGCAGCATCAGGATGTCGGTGTAGGACAAGAGCAGATAGAAGCTCTCCATCATCATGATCGGCAGCGAGATTTTCAGCCAGTCGCCCAGCGCATAAGCGCGCGGGCCGTGCACGACCTGATGGTGCAGGCGGCGGTTCAGGATGAACATCTGACCCAGCATCGCAAGCCAGGCCGCGATCGCGCTCGCCACCATCGCGGCGACTGCGCTCAGATTCATGCCGAGCCCGATCATGCCGGCGGCGAAGGCGATCAGGAGCCCCTGGCGGGCGATGTATTGCGGCATCAGGCCGAGCCGCATCCAGTCGTGCGAGCGGGCGATGCCGTCGTGCATGTTGGCGAGGACAAAGGCCGGCAGGATTGTGCATCCGATATAAAGCGGCGCCGGAAGTTCGGGCTCGAGCCACGGCGTCAGCAGATAGACGAGCCCGGCGAGCCCTACGGCAACTATGCTCGACGCCACGAATGCGATGGCGCGGCTGCCGAACAGGAAACCGCGCAGCAACGCGACGCTGCCGTCGGTGCGGTATTCCGGAATCACTTTCTGCGCGGTGGCGGAGAGGCCGAAGTCGAGCACGCTGCCGAGCAGCGGCACCCAGGTCCAGACATAGACGTAGACGCCGTATTCCGAACCCGTCATCCAGCGTGCGAGCAGGATCAGCACGAGATAGGCGAGGCCCGCGCTCAGCACACGAATGGCGAACACCGTTCCGGCGAGGCGATTGGTCAGCGACGTATCACTGTCGCCACTGACCGCACGACGCAGCCGGTCGATCAGGCTCGACGGATCGTTCGTCAGATGATCGGCGTTCGTGAAAGCCAAGGTGCCATCGTTCCTTCGCCGCGGAAGCGGCCAAGCGTCATCCGCCGCGCGAAGCGGCAATGACTTTCGGCTAGCAAGGATTCGTTAAGATATGGTTCGGCTAGCCCGCGAAGCCGCCGCTGGCGAGGAAGGCGGCTTCCTCCGCCGTGGTCTGCCGGCCGAGCACGGTGTTCCGATGCGGGAAGCGACCGAACTTGCGGATGATGTCGGCGTGAATCTGCGCGAAGTCGAGATTGTTGGCGTTGCCGAGCGCGCGGAACACCTCGAGGCTGCGGAGCTGATCCTTCGGGTCTTCCGAATGCATCAGCGGCATGTAGACAAACGCGCGCAGGTCGGCCGGAATCTGCTGGTCGAAACCCTGTGCGATCGCTTGCGCGGTCAGTTCGCGCGCCTGCGGATCGGTGGCGAACGCATCCGCACTGCCGCGAAAGATGTTTCGCGGAAACTGATCGAGCACGATGATGAGCGCGAGAATGCCTTCGGCGCTCGAAGCCCAGTCCGCACACTTCCCCGCGCGCGCTTCTTCCCACAGGCCGAGATAGCGCGCGCGGATGCTGGCATCGAAATCCGCGTCCGCCTTGAACCAGCGCTCCGCGCCGGCCTCGCGCCAGAAAGAGATCACGTCATCGGGAGAGAAGGGAGTGGTCACGATCATTGCCTCGCAGTCTCTTCGTCACGCAGCGCGCGGCGAAGAATTTTTCCGACGTTGGATTTCGGCAGTTCGGTGCGGAATTCGATGCGCTTCGGAGCCTTGTACTTGCTGAGCCGCTCGACGGCGTAGGCGATCAAGGCGTCTTCGGTGAGTGCAGGGTCCTTCCTGATGACGAAAGCCTTCACCACCTCGCCGGACTTGCCGTCCGGCACGCCGATCACCGCGCATTCCCGCACGCCGGGGTGGCTTGCCAGAACCTCCTCGACTTCGTTGGGGTAGACGTTGAAGCCAGACACCAGGATCATGTCTTTCTTGCGATCCACGATCCGCAGATAACCCTCAGGCGTGAACAGTCCGATATCGCCGGTGCGGAAGTAACCATCGGCCGTCATCGCCTGCGCGGTTTCCTCCGGTCTGTTCCAGTAGCCCTGCATCACCTGCGGGCCGCTGGCGCAGACTTCGCCGCGTTCGCCGAGCGGCACTTCGTTATCCGTATCATCGCGGATCGAGATCAATGTCGAGGGTACCGGCAGGCCGACGGTGCCGTTGAAGTCCTCGATGTCGGAGGGATTGCAGGTCAGCACCGGCGAGGTTTCCGACAGGCCGTAGCCTTCGGCGATGGCGCAGCCGGTGCGCTTCTTCCATTCCTCGGCGACGGCGCGCTGCACCGCCATGCCGCCGCCCGCGCAGGCGATGAGGCCGCTGAAGTCGATCTCGTCGAAGCCCGGCGCATGCAGCAGCGCGTTGTAGAGCGTGTTGACGGCGGGCAGGCTGTGAACGCGGTAGCGTTTCAATTCCTTGATGAAGCCCGGAATGTCGCGCGGGTTGGGAATCAAAAGGCTCGCGCCGCCCGCACGCAGCGTCAGCAGGAAACAGGCGCTGAGCGCGAAGATATGATAGAGCGGCAGCGCGCAGACCTGCAGAAACTGGCCGTCGACGGGCTTTTTCTTCAGTGCCGGCTGCAGCCATGCATCGTTCTGCAGCACGTTGGCGACGATGTTGCGATGAAGCAGCACCGCGCCCTTGGCGATGCCGGTGGTGCCGCCGGTGTATTGCAGGAAGGCGATGTCGTCCGGGCCGAGCGTGGGCCGCTTGAACGGCACCTTACACCCGCGCGTCAGCGCATCGTTGAAGCCCACCGCGCCGGGCAGCGAGAACGCAGGCACCATTTTCTTGACGTGGCGCACGACGAAATTGACGAGCCATCCCTTCATGCCCATCAGATCGCCCAGCGTTGCGACAATGACATGACGCATCGCGGTTTCGGCGTGCACCTTCTCCAGCGTGTGCGCGAAGTTCTCCAGAACGATGATCGCTTCGGCACCGCTGTCGTTCAACTGCACTTCGAGTTCGCGCGGCGTGTAGAGCGGATTGATGTTCACGGCGACATAACCCGCGCGCAAAATCGCGGTTGAGGCGATCGGATGCTGCAGCACGTTCGGCATCATGATGCCGACGCGCGCGCCAGGGCTGAGCTTGAGGCTTTGCAGATAGGCGGCGAGCGCTGCGGAACACGCGTTGTACTCGCGATAGCTGAGCGAGGTGCCCATGCAGGTGAACGCGGTACGGTCAGCGTAGGTCTTGAGGCTCTCTTCGATCAGATCGACCAGCGAGGCGTAACGGCTCGTGTCGATCTCCGCTGGAACGCCGGGCGGATAACTCTTGAGCCAGACACGTTCCATCATTCCCCCCGATTCTGCGACGGCCCGACTATCGGAGAGCGGCCCTGTCGAAGCAAGGCATATGGCCCACGTGCCCGCATGCCGCGCGCAACATTTTGCCGCGCCGTCGGCGAGGCCGTCCCGCTCAGAATAATTTCAGAGTCGGATCGCTCAGGTGAAGAGTTCTCTCCGAGTCATTCCCGCGCATGCGGGAATCCACACTTCAAAGACTCCATGCTTCAAAGACCGGGTCCCCGCCTTCGCGGGGACGACCGGTGGGTGATCCAATGGCGACGAATCACCCTTTACGTCTTGGGCGCGGAGTCTTTTTGCGAGGCGGTGGGCTTTGGTTTCGGCTTTGCCGGAGCGGCTGCGGCCGGCTTCGGCGCCGGGTGAGCGGCGGGTTTGGCTGCCGGTTTCGCGGCCGGTTTTGCCGCGGGCTTCGCAGCAGGTTCGGATGCGGAGGCCGTCGCATGCTTGGTCTTGCCCGATGCCGCCGGTTTCGGCGCGGCGTGCTTTGATGCCGCCGGCTTGCTGTCCTGCTTGGCTTCCTGCTTCTCGGGCTTGTGAGCGGCGGGCTTCTTCGCGGTCTTCGCAGCCTTGCGGCGCTTCTTGTGAGCAGCGATGCTCGCGGCCTGCCGCGCGCTTTCCTCGGCGTCCGCTGCAATCAGCGCGGAGCCGGTGCGCGCCGGGCCGGTGTAGACGATCACCGGCTGCGCGAGAACGGCCGGCACCGAGAGAATGTCGGACGCCTTGATGTTGGTCTGCAGCTTCGCAAGCGCGTAGGTCGGATTGGCGACGTCGCTCTGATTGTCGAGCGTGATCTCGATATCGTCGTCCTCATCCTCGGCGGCGGGGCGCTTGCGGTGCGGCCCGCAGACCTGATCGCGCAGGTTCGGCGGCAGCGCATCGACCGGCGGCAACTGCTCGACGGTGCCGAGCGAGGGCTTCAGCCAGGCGAGCTTGCTGCCGTTGAATCCCTTCTCGAGAAGCTGCGCGGCCTTGACCGTGCGCTGCGCCGACGACGAGGCGCCAAGCACGACGGCGATCAGATGGCGGTCGTTGCGCGTGGCGCTGGCGACAAGGTTGAAGCCCGAGGCGCAGATGAAGCCGGTCTTGAGACCATCGGCGCCGGGATAGCGGCCGATCAGCTTGTTGAAGTTATGCGTGATGCGACGGCCGAATTTGATGCCGGGCAGATGCGCGTAATACTGATACTCTGGCAGGTCACGATAGAACGCGCGCGAGAGAATGCCGAGGTCGCGCGCCGAGGAGATCTGGCGGTCGTCGGGCAGGCCGTTCGGGTTGACGTAGTGCGTCTGCGTCATGCCGAGCTGCCGTGCGGTCTCGTTCATCAGGGCGCTGAAACCATCGACCGAGCCGCCGACGCCTTCGGCGAGCACGACGGCCATGTCGTTCGCCGACTTCACCATCATCATCTTCAGCGCGTTATCGACGGTGACCTGCGTGCCGGCGGGGAAGCCCATCTTCGAGGGCGCCTGCGACAGCGCATTCGGCGACACCGTGAGGAGCGTGTCGAGGTTGATGCGGCCCTGCTTCACCGCCGACAGCGTGACATAGGCGGTCATGATCTTGGTGAGCGACGCCGGATACCACGGCTGTGTCGCGTTGGTCGCCTGCAGCACCTTGCCGGAGCTTGCATCGATCAGGAGATAGGCTTCGGCCTGCGCGGGGCGCGCCCAGAGCGACAACGACAGCGCAGCGGCGATTGCGATCAGCCAAATGCGAAACGCGCCGGAATGACGAAGAGCAAGATCAGTCACGCTGAAGTCCGGTTCGTTGATGCGCCAATGGACGGGCGCGAGAAAAGGCCCGGTTCTGTGAAGGCCCTGTCAGGATGGAACGGTGCCGCAAACCTATACCGGCTTGGGCGCGGGAGAAAGCCCGTCCGCATCCTTTTGCGAGCCTATCCGCCATGAACTGGGCCAAATTTCGTCATCGCGCGAATTTGTCAGGATTTCGTGTCCGCAACAGGCAATTCCGCGCGGTTATTCTCCTGCACCATGAATTGTGCGCGGGCGAGTTCGGCGAAATATCCACCGTGCGCGACGAGTTCGTCGAAAGTTCCACTCTCGATCACGCGGCCCTTGTCGAACACCAGAATGCGCGTGGCATTGCGGATGGTGGAGAGGCGATGGGCAATCACGAACGCGGTGCGGCCCTGCATCACGGTGTCGAGCGCAGCGTTGACCTTGGCTTCGGTCACGGCGTCGAGCGCGCTGGTCGCCTCATCGAGAATGAGGATCGGCGGATTTTTCAGAAGTGCGCGCGCAATCGAGATGCGCTGGCGCTCGCCGCCGGAGAGCATGCGCCCGCGCTCGCCGGCGTTGGTGTCGAATTTCTGTTCGCTGCGCTCGATGAAGTCGAGGGCCTGTGCGCCCGCCGCGGCCGCGCGCAGTTCTTCGTCGGTCGCATCCGGCTTGCCGACGCGCAAATTCTCCGCGATTGAGCGATTGAACAGCAGTGCTTCCTGAAACACCACGCCGATGTTCCGGCGCAGCGCCGCAAGCGTGATGGTGCGGATGTCCATGCCGTCGATCTTGATGGCGCCCGATTGCGGATCGAAGGCGCGATGCAAAAGCGCGATCGCGGTGGATTTGCCCGCGCCGGTCTCGCCGACCAGCGCGATGGTCTCGCCCGGCAGCGCGGTGAAGGAGACATCGGCGACGGCGGGCTTCTTGCCGTCATAGGAGAACGAGACGTTATCGAATTCGACGAGGCCGCGCAGGCGGCCGGGATCGATCGCGTCGGGGCGGTCGCGCACCGCGGGCACGGCGTCGAGCACGTCGAAGAATTCCTGCAGCCGCGGCGCTTCCATGAAGATGCTGTTGATGAAGCCGACCACCTGCTCGAGCTTCTGGATCAGCATGGTGGCGAAGGAAACGAACATCACGATCTCGCCGACGCTGGCGAGGCCCTGCTGATGTAAAAAGATGCCGACGACGAAGATCGCGAGAATGGTGATGGTGGTCGAGGCGCGCGTCATCACCACGACGAGCGCCCACCACGACAGTACCGGCAGTTGCGCCGAGAGAAGTTTGTCGGCGACGCCGCGCAGCCCCTGCACCTCGGCCTCGACCCGCACGAAGCTTTGCACCAGCGCGACGTTGCCGAGTGCATCGGAGGCGCGGGCGGCGAGGTCGCCGTAATGGGATTCGACCTCCATCTGCAGCGAATAGGTCTTGCGCACCACGAGCGTCGTCAGCGCGGTGAAGACGATGCACAGCGTGAACAGGATGCCGGCAAGCCGCCAGTTGATGTAGAAGGCGAGCGGCAGCAGCACGACGAGCGAGAGCACGGCCGCGAAGTGCTCGCGGAAGAATGACAGCCACAGCCGCCATAGCGCATCGGTGCCTTGCAGCATCACCTTCATCAGCCGGCCCGAATGGGTGCCGGTGTGGAAGGTGAGCGGCAGTTGCATGATGTGGTCGAAATAGCTCGTCAGCACCGCCTGCCGCTGCCGGTGCGACAGGCGGTCGGCGTGCCAGGCGACGATAGCGTTGCAGACGATGGTGAAGAGGCCGAAGCCGACCCATGCGGCAAGGAGCGGCCACGGGGATTGCACCGACGCTGCGATGCCGCCGGTCGAGGGGCTTGCGGACAGCACGTCGATGATGCGGCCGAACAGCACCGGTTCGGCGAACTGCGCGGTGGCGAGCAGGAGGTTCGCGAACGCCAGCACCCAGGCAAGCCGGGCCTCGTCGCCGAGCTGATCGAGGACACGCAGATAAAGACGGACAAGAGCCATGAGGGCCTGAACGGAGGGCTTAATGCGGGCCCGGGAGGAGGGCCAAAGCCGGTGTTGACCGACTTTGACAAACCTCCCTGCGTCGCACAAGCGACAGACGACGTTGGGCGTTGGAAATGCCCCAGCTTCTGCGAGGCTCTGGGCGCTTTACGGGGCTGCCTGACCGGCCGCTTGATTGGCGGTTTGGGAACCCCATGTATTCCGGGACGTTTCGTTATCATGCTCACCCCGAAGGAGGGCCGAGATGGCATTTCCGATGGCGTTTCCGACCAAATCGATCTCGTTGACGGGCAAGCTCGCAGCCTGCGCGCTGGCGGCATCGATGTTCGTCGCGGTGTCGGCGCAAAGCCCGGCTCAGGCCGCGTCCGACGGACTGTCGCGTGCGCCGGTCGCGATCACGGGCGCCTCTGCGGCGCTCACCGATGTGAGCGCGCGGGCGGCGAAACGCTCCCGTCCCGCACGGCGCGCCCATCGCCGTAACGATGCCGCCGCTGCCGCGATCTTCGGCATGGCCGCCGGCGCGATCGGCTCGGCCATAGCGGAATCGCGCCGCCGCGACTATTACCGGGACAATTACTACTACGGCGGCGATCCCTATTACGGGCGTCCGTATTACGGCGGGCCAGGCTATTACGGCGGCTACCGCTATTACCCGTATTGATCGGCCCGTTGCGTGAGCGTCCGGCTGCGATGGTTGTCGCGGCCGGATGTATCGTGCGCCGGATGTCATTGCCCGGCGTCCACCGTTCGTTAACCTTGTGGCGACGTGGTTCGTTTAACTTCACAACATGAGTGATTCGCTGGAGCGGCTATACCGTGCGGTGATCGCCGCGCGCACCCTTGACCCCGCCGCTTCGCGGACGGCGAAGCTGTTTCAGCGCGGGCCCGAGAAGATGGCCAAGAAGCTCGCCGAGGAAGCGATCGAAGTCGTGATCGATGCGGTCGGCGGACGGCAGGATGCGGTCATCCGCGAGAGCGCCGACCTTCTCTACAATCTGACGGTGCTGTGGGCGCAGGCCGGCATCTCGCCGCAGGATATCTGGGACGAGATGGATCGCCGCGAGCAGGCGCAGGGCATTGCCGAAAAATTGCCAAAGTCGAAAGCCGCCGGCGGTCGCGGGCCTGTTCCGGTTGCCCCCCGTCACAAGGCGATCGTCGCGCCTGTGCTCCCGCGCCGGGTTGGCGGCTGATCGATCATGTCGTGCATGGACAAATGCGCGCGCGCGTGGTTCATCGCGGCATGCTGAGACGGATCTACGACTGGTGCATCGCCGCCGCCGACAAGCCCTACGCGCTGTGGTTGATGGCAGCAGTGTCTTTTGCGGAAAGCTCGTTCTTTCCCGTTCCCCCGGACATCATGCTGATCCCGATGGCGCTTGCGAGGCCGCAGCGCGCCTGGATCTATGCGATGGTCTGCACCATCGCCTCGGTGACGGGCGGCGTGCTCGGCTATGCGATCGGCGCGCTGCTCTATGACTCGGTCGGGCAGTGGCTGATCCAGCTCTACGGCTACGGCAATCAGGTCGACGCCTTCCGCGCCTCCTATGCGGAGTATGGCGCGTGGATCATCCTGCTCAAGGGTCTGACGCCGATCCCCTACAAGATCGTCACCATCACCTCGGGTTTTGCCGGATACGATATCTGGCTGTTCGTGCTGTTCTCGGTGATCACCCGCGGCGGGCGCTTCTTCGTCCTCGCCGTGCTGCTCAACCGCTACGGTGCGACGATCCGCCACCATATCGAGAAGCGTCTCGGTTTCTGGGTCACGATCGGTGCCATCGTGCTGGTGCTGGGTTTCGTCGCGGCGCTCTGGCTGTTCTGACCATCGCGGAACGTTGCGGACTTCCTTGCGCGGCGGCGCAGGGAAGCTATGGTCGGTGCATGAGACGATGGGTCGGATATCTCGGCATCCGCAGTTGCCGCGCCGCGGCCGGTCTCGTGGTGTGCGGCGCGTTTTTGGGTGGCGCTCTCCCTGCGCTTTCGCAGTCCTTCGCACCGGGTGCAGAGTCGGCGGCTCCGGCTGCGAATGCACCGGTCACGTCCGCTCCACTGGCGCCGGTGACGGGCGCGCCTGCATCGCCAGCTCCTCAAGCCGGAGCGCCCCTGACACAGGCGGCTCCGCCTCCTGCGCCTCAGCCTCCCGCGCCTCAAATGGGGACACCCCCTCCGCGCTCCGGCAGTTCGGGATTTGTCGAAGAGCTCGGCAAGCTTCTCAAGGATTCGGCTTCGCACCTCTCCTCGGGCCTGAAGGGGTCGCAGAAGACGCTGGAAGACTTCAACGCCAAAACCAAGTCCGCAACCGATGGCCTGACGAAAATGCAATCGGTCACGACCGGCCGCGCGGCCTGTCCTGTCGCGGCCAACGGCGCGCCGGATTGCAACACGGCCGCCGAGACGTTGTGCAAGGCGAAGGGGTTCGCCCACGGCAAGAGCCTCGATATCGAGACCGCCGAAAAATGCTCGGCGCGGGTCTACATCTCGGGCCGCACCGGCGCGCCGGGCGAGTGCCGCACCGAGAATTTTGTGACGCGGGCGCTATGCCAGTAGGCAGTCGCGGCGGGTGAACGCGCGTCCCTCGGCGGTGTCCTGTTATTCCGCATTGCAGCACGAACGGTCATGACAATGCGCGAGTGCGTCGCAACACTTCCTAAACCGCATGGGTATATGCATACACTTACTTATAGTGAGTCCGGGGCCTGCAGCGGTTTCGGGCGCATGCGGGTGCTCAACTCGCGCAAACCGGCCTTCTGGCGTCCTGCGCGCAGATTTCGCGCGGGGATCATTTGACAGTTTCAGACCGCGGGTCATGGCAAGAATTGCGCAGGATGACATGGATTTCGAGTCCGCGAAGGAGATCGCGGAGCGTGCCATGCTTCATATGCTCCGGGAAAACGTCCCGGCCACGCCGAACAATTTCACCGTCTGGTTCAACTACTGCCTCGGCACGCCGCCCGATCTGAAGCGCACCATCGACATTCTGGTCGGCAACAAGCGCAAGTTCGACAGCTTTGTCTGCGACGACCTGCGTACGATGTATATGGCGACGCCCGGTGTTCACGCGCCCGCGGCGCAGAACATCTCCGAGCAGCTCAGTCAGGTGATGGCTCAGGCGCAGCAATATCTCGCGACTGCCATCACCGACAACCGCGACCACATCCGCGAGATCGACGGCGTCGCCACCCGCGCCGATCAGGGCATCGATCCGCGCGCGCTGATCGAGGCGTTGATGGCGGCACTGGCAAGCGCCGCAAGCCGCGCCTCGATCCTCGAGACCAATTTCACCGAAGCCTCGCAGGAGCTCGACACCATTCGCGGCTCGCTGCGCGATGCCGAGGAGCGCGCCAAGACCGATACGCTGACCTCGCTGCCGAACCGCCGGGCGCTGGAGGAATTCTTCCGTGCCGCACAGATGCGGGCGATGGAGGTCGAGGACCCGCTGAGCCTGTTGATGCTCGATATCGATCACTTCAAGAAGTTCAACGACACCTACGGCCACAATGTCGGCGATCAGGTCATCCGCCTGATCGCGAGCGTGCTGCGCGAGCGGGTGCGGGAGAACGATCTGCCGGCACGCTACGGCGGCGAGGAGTTGATCGCGGTTCTGCCGGGTGCCGACCTTGCGACCTGCCGCGCGGTGGCGGAGCGGATTCGCGAGACCGTCGCGGGTTGCCATCTCACCCGCCGCTCGACCGGGGAATCGCTGCCGGACATTTCCGTCTCGGTCGGCGTGGCGCAATTCCGCCCCGGCGAATCCATGGCCTCGCTGATCGAGCGTTGCGACCGCGCGCTCTACAAGGCGAAGGCGTCCGGCCGCAACTGCGTCATCACCGAAGACGATCTCACCGACGCTGACTGCGCGGCTTGAGCCAAGCTTAATAGCGATGCGGGCGCGCCTTGCGGCGCTGGCGCGGCTTCGCGGGCTCGCCGCTATACATCGGATTGATGTTGCAATAGGCGACGCGGCCCGAGGCTGAGGCCATGCATTGCGCGTAGGTGCTGTAATAGCAGTCGCCTGCGGTATCAAAACCTTCATAGAGGCAATAGCGATAGTCCCGCGCCTCTGCCGGAGACGCGCTCCAGAACAGCCCCATCGCGGCGCAAGCCAGTACGAATGCAGCGGGGATGCGCATGTGATCCTCCTCGGGTGGCCGACACCTTAAAGCACGGCGACTTAAAGCACGGTGACGGGAAAATGTTCCCTCCGCGCACGGCGCGCGTCAAGAATGCGGCGCGGGATCGCCTTATGTCCGGCCGGCGCCGTCGAGCGCGGTCAAAACCTCCGCTGCGACCAGTGCGGCGATGACGGCAGGGCGCTTGTCCTGCACGACGCCGCGACCGATCGGCGAGACCAGCCGCTCATAAGTCGGGATATCGCCGCCGGCTTCTTTCAAAAACCAGGTCTTGAAAGTCTGGCGCTTCGTCCGCGATCCGATCATGCCGACATAGGTGGCGTCGGTGCGCCTCAAGGCTTCCGCCGCGATCAGGAAATCGAGGCTGTGATCGTGGGTCACGATCACGAAGGCTGCGCCCGGTGCTGCCTCGCGGACGATCTGTTCGGGCAGGGCGCTCTGGTGGATGTCGACGCGCGCCGGCACGCCGGCGAAGACGTCGTCACGCGTGTCGATGAGAGCGACGCGCACCGGCGTGATCGCAAGAATGGACGACAGCGCGATGCCGATATGGCCGGCGCCGAAGATGTAGACCGACGGCGCGGTTGCGTCGGCATGGGCGGCCTCCGCGAGCAGAGTGGCAGTGGTGTCGGGCGTTGCGCTTGCGATCTGCAGCGTGACATGCCCGCCGCAGCACTGGCTGATTTCGGGACCGAGCGGAATGGCGAGCGTGACCGGCGCGCCGCCTTGCGCCAGCAATTCACGCGCCCGCGCAATCGCCACGAATTCGAGCCGCCCGCCGCCAACGCTGCCTAGAATCTCCGTGGGTGAGACCAGCATGATGGTGCCGCGCTCGCGTGGCGTCGACCCCTTCGCTTCGACGATCCGCACAACCGCATACGCGCCGGTGCACGCGAGGAAGGCCCGGAGATCGTCATGCGTGAACATGGCTCAGCCGCTTTGGGCGCGCAGCCGCTCGATCGCCATCAGCACCCGCTCCGGCGTCGCCGGCGCATCGAGCCGCGGGCAGATGCAGTGGTTCGCGACGCTTGCAACCGCGTCCGACAACGCGTGCAGCACGGAGATGCCGTGCAGCAGCGGCGGCTCGCCGACGCCTTTCGAGCGATAGGAGATCGCCTCATGATTGCGCGACCAGCCGGTGAGCGCGACGTTGAAAATCTTCGGCCGGTCGGAGGCCAGCGGAATCTTGTAGGTCGAGGGCGCATGGGTGCGCAGGAATCCGTTGCGGCCCCAGATCAGCTCCTCGGTGGTGAGCCAACCCATGCCCTGAATGAAGCCGCCTTCGATCTGGCCGATATCGATCGCCATGTTCAGCGACTTTCCCGCATCGTGCAGGATATCGACGCGCTCGACGATATATTCGCCGGTCAGAGTGTCGATGCTGACCTCCGAACACGACGCGCCGTAGGCGAAGTAATAATACGGCTTGCCGAATGCCTTGGTGCGATCCCAACTGATCTTCGGCGTCTTGTAGAAACCGGTGGCGGACAACTGCACGCGGGCGAACTGCGCCTGCTTCACCAGATCGGCAAAGGTGATGCGCGTGCTGCCGACCTGCACGCAGCCCGGCAGGAAGGCGACGTCGTCCGGTGTGCCGCCATAGGTCTTGGCGGCGAAGGCGGCGAGGCGCTTGCGGATCTTGATCGCGGCATCGCGCGCCGCCATGCCGTTCAGGTCCGAGCCGGTCGAGCCCGCGGTGGCCGATGCGTTCGGCACCTTGCCGGTAGTGGTCGCAGTCGCCTTGATCTGCGAAATGTCGATGTTCAATTCCTGCGCGACGACCTGTGCGACCTTGATGTAAAGGCCCTGGCCCATCTCGGTGCCGCCGTGATTGATCTGCACGGAGCCGTCGGTATAGACGTGCAGCAGCGCGCCGGCCTGATTGGAATTGGTGTTGGTGAACGACATTCCGAACTTCACCGGCACCAGCGCGAGCCCGCGTTTGATGAAACGATTCTGCGCATTGAACGCACGAATCTCACGGCGGCGACGCGCGTACTCCGAGGTCTTTTCCAGCTCGCGCACCAGACGGCCGATGATGTTGTCTTCGACCTCTTGCCGGTACGGCGTGATGTTGCAATCGCGCGTGCCGTAGAAATTCGCCTTGCGGACTTCAAGCGGGTCCTTGCCGAGCGCGAATGCGATCTCTTCCATTACGCGCTCGCAGCCGAGCACGCCCTGCGGCCCGCCGAAGCCACGGAATGCGGTGTTGGACGCCGTGTTGGTGTAGAGCGGCGCGGACACCGCATGCACCGCGGGATAGTAATAGGTGTTGTCGCAGTGGAGCAGCGCGCGGTCGGCGACGGCACCGGACAGGTCCGCGGAATAGCCGCAGCGCAGCGCATAGTGATAGTCCACGCCGCGAATGCGGCCGTCGTCATCGAAGCCGACACGATAGCTGACGTTGAAGTCGTGCCGCTTGCCGGTGAGGCGCATATCGTCGTCGCGATCCGGGCGGATCTTGATCGGCTTGTTGAACTTCTGTGCGGCGAGCGCGGCAATCGCCGCGAACTGTGTCGCCTGGGTTTCCTTGCCGCCGAACGCGCCGCCCATCCGGCGGGTATGAATCTCGACGGCATGGAACGGCACGTTGAGAGCGTGCGCGACGGTCCGCTGCACCTCGGCGGGATACTGCGTCGACGAATAGACCATGATCTCGTCACCGTCGTTGGGCATCGCCATTGCGATTTGCCCTTCGAGGTAGAAATGCTCCTGCCCGCCGATGCGAATTTCGCCTGACAGGCTGTGCGGCGCGGATGCGATTTCTGCCTCGGTATCGCCGCGCGTGAGCACCAGCGGCTCGGTGACGAGCTTGCCATTTCTGGTGTCGATATCGGCGAAGTCGATCGCGGCGGGTAGCTCGTCGTAGTCGATCTTCGCGAGCGAGCAGGCGCGCCGTGCCTGCTCGCGGGTCTGCGCGATCACGGCGAAAAGGGCCTGACCGTCGAACTCGATCTTGTCTTTGGCAAGGATAGGCTCGTCCTTCCGGTTCATCGCGCTCATGTCGTTGAGGCCCGGAATGTCGCTCGCCGTGAGCACGCCGACCACGCCCGGCGCGGCACGCACAGCCGAGAGGTCGAGCGCGCGGATCATTCCGTGGGAGATGTTCGAGAGCGCGAGATAGGCGTGCAGCAGCCCGGCTGGCTCGGGCATGTCGTCGATGTAGACGGCGGTGCCGCTGACGTGGCGTGCGGCGGATTCATGCGCGACGCTGGTGTGAACGGCGCCGAAAGCCTGGGAGGGCAGAACTTCAGCCGCGGTTTTATCCATGATGCATCGCCTCGCTGTCGGGATGGCGCACGAGCCGAACCGCTTCTCCGGCCCCTTCGGTCTCCGCATGGAAACGGCGTAGAAGATTTTGCGCGACCAGCATACGATATTCCGCGCTGGCGCGCATGTCGGTCAGCGGCGCAAAGTCCTTGGCAAAGTTCCCGATGGCCGCCTGCACGGTGTCTTCCGTCCACGGCTGGCCGAGCAGCGAATCCTCGACCGCCTTCGCCCGCTTCGGGATTCCGGCCATGCCGCCATAGGCGATGCGGATCGTCTCGACGCAGTTGGCGTCATTGAGAGTGAGATGAAAAGCGCCGAGCACCGAGGAGATGTCTTCGTCGCGGCGCTTGGAGATCTTGTAGACCGCAAACCGGCTCGCAGGGTTGAGCTTCGGAATTTCGATCGCTTCCACGAACTCGCCCGGCTGGCGATCCTGCACCTTGTAGTCGATGAAGAAGTCTTCGAGCGGAAGCGTGCGCCGCGACTTGCCTTTGCGCAGGATCAACCGCGCGCCGAGCACGATGAGCGTCGGCGGGGTGTCGGCAATGGGCGAGCCGTTGGCGATGTTTCCGCCGATCGTGCCCATGTTGCGAACCTGCTCGCCGCCGATGCGCTTGAGCAGGCCGCTAAAAGCGGGAAAGTGCTTCGGCAGAATCGCAAACGCCTCGCTGTAGGTCAGCCCCGCGCCGATGGTGATCGATGCGTCGTTCTCCGTGACGCGCTTCAGCTCGTCGAGATGGCCGGTGAAGATTGCCGGGGAGATGGCGCGCATGTCCTTGGTGACCCACAGGCCGACATCGGTGGCGCCACTGACGATGGTCGGGTTGCGCTCGGTCGCGATCGCATCCGCCAGATCATCGACATTCGCGGGGAGAATGATGCGGCTGCCGCCATGCTCGATCTCGACGCGGCGGTTGTCGTGCAGCTTGTCGAGCCGGGTTTGAATTTCGTCATACGTCTGCTTGAGAGGATCGTCTGCGACGGAGCCGTAATGCGAGATCGTGCGCGCAGCTTTCATGACCGGCTCATAGCCGGTGCAGCGGCAGAGATTGCCTTGCAGCGTGCGCTCGATCGTTGCATCGGACGGGGAGGGGCTTGCGAGCCACATCGCATAAAGCGACATGACGATGCCCGGCGTGCAGAAGCCGCATTGCGAGCCATGCGTATCGACCATCGCCTGCTGAATAGGATTGAGCCGGCCATCAGGCTTGGTGAGATGCTCCACGGTGACGACGTGACAGCCATCAATGGAGGCGAGAAGGCGGATGCAGGAATCGACGGCTTCATAAACGAGCCGGCCGTCGCGAAGCCTGCCGATCAGCGTGGTGCAGGCACCGCAATCGCCCGCCGCGCAGCCTTCCTTGCTGCCAACCATGCCTCTGCGCAGGCGCAGATAATCAAGCAGCGTGTCGCTGGCTGCGACATCCGACAGCACGACATCGTGGCCGTTCAGGATGAAGCGAATGCAGGTGCGCGGGCCACTGTTACCCATCGGGGCCGTTCCATCCGGTCAGATACGGCCATCTAGATCAGGTGGCCGTCTTCATCATTGATGCCGGGCCTGAAGGCGTTTGTCCCTCAGGCCCGGCGGTCATGTCGTACCGCACTGGCGTCGGTGCGTTTCGTGCGCTCAGTTTCCGATGAAGCCAGGCGCGTAGACGTCGTTGACCGTCACCTTCGACTTCAGATCGAAAGCGTTGGACACGAGGTCGATGGTCTTCTGCAGAAGTTCGGGATCGATCGCGCCGGTCGGGTTCTCCGGGTTCTGGACCAGCGTCGCAACGGTGCGGGTCTCCGCCTCGCCGATATCGAGATCGATGTGCGAGTGGTTCTTCTTCAGAATCTGCGCAGCCTCTTCCGGATGGGCGAGCGAATACTTCAGGCCGCGATAGGTTGCGGCGAGGAAGCGCTTGATCGTGTCCGGATTGGACTTGATGAAGTTGTCGTTTGCGATGATGCCGTTGCTGTAGAACTTCATGCCGGCTTCGGCATAGGTGAAGCGCAGCATCTTTTTGTCGCCGATGGTCTTCTGGAACAGCGCCTGGCCCATCAGATAGTCCGGCACCGCATCGGCGCGGCCGAGCGACAGCGTGCCCGCGCGGGCGTCAGGCGTGATGATGATCCAGTTGATGGTCTTGTCGTCGATGCCGGCGGCCTTGGCATAGGCCGGGAACAGGTTCTTGAGCGCGCTCGCCGCGGTGTCGGCGATCCGCTTGCCTTCGAGATCCTTCGGCTTCTTGATGCCCGACGACTCCAGCGTGAAAATCGCGTGCGGCGGGTTGTGATAGACCATCGAGACGAGCTTCACCGGCGCGCCGTCGTTGCCGCGTCCGAGAATGACGATCGAGGCGTCCGCAAAGCCGAGCTGCGCGGTGCCTGCGGCGACCTGCTTCACCGAGTCAGCGGAGCCCTGTCCGCGGACGATGTTCACGTCGAGACCGACGTCTTTGTAGAAGCCTTTCTCTCGTGCCACGAAGTAATAGCTGTGGCGGCCCATGTATCCAAAGTCGGTGGTGAAGGTGATTTTCTCCTGTGCGGCGGCCGGTTGAGGCACCAGCGCGGAGAAAGCTGCAAGGCATATTGCGAGCTTTGATATTGATTTCATTATGGGAACCTCCCGTTGAACTGTCGATCAGGCTGTCGTTTCTTGCTTTTAGGTATACAAATTCATACTGGATACAATTGTCAAGGAAGCACACTGACGCTGCTTGCGCAGGCCCCCGGATCGCTTCGGAGGGCGTCGGACGAGCGTTTCCCGGGAAGGCGTGCGAATTCATTTCGCCGCGAAAAATCAGGATGATGGCGCGCTGGCGGTCAATGCGTGGGCTGCCTGCGGTGGCAGGGAGGCGTGCGCGCCCGATCCTCACGGTATGTTCGGCCGCCATGGGGCGCGTGGCGCGACTTTGCGTCGCGCAGGTGCCGTCGCCGGTCAGTATCGATTGCGATGCGATTGCCGTTTTACCCGGCGAACTGACGCAAGCTTGTATCAACGGATGGTAAGTAACGCGGCCCCGCCGATGTGACGAACGGCCTGTTACGACGGCGTGCGCGCGTTGATGCGAAGCCGGGCCATTTGCCGCTGGTCCTGCCGATGCGGGTTCTTGTTGCGCAGAACTTCCGCGACTTCGAGGCCGGTGCTGCGCAGATGGCGCTCGATCAGCCGCGTCGCGCCCGGAACGTCATTGGCGAGTACAGCTTCCAGCAGGCTGCGGTGTTCGTAGCGGTCTTCATCCATTGTGCCTGCGAGCGTTGCCTCGACGCGCAGGTAGCGTCCGGCGGCATCGATGTGCTGGCTGATCAATCTCAGGAGGCGCGAGCCCGCCGCGGCATAGAGAGCAAGGTGGAAGGCCTTGTGCGCTTCGGTCGAGGCATCATGCCGCACCTCTTCGAGCGCCTCCAGCGCCTGAATGGCGACCTCCTTGTGCTCTTCCGTGAAGCGCGGGATCGAACGGCGCAGTGCCAGTGCTTCCATCGCGGCGCGGATTTCGAAAATCTCGATCGCGTCTTCGGGGTCGAGCGGCGCAACGACCGCGCTGCGGTTCGGCCGGCTGATGACGAGTCCTTCGGCTTCAAGAAGGCGAATGGCCTCGCGCACAGGCGTGCGGCTAACGCCGTGTTGTTCGGCGATTTCGTCCTGCCGGATGACGTTATGAGCCGGAAGCGCGCCGCTCAGGATCGATTCCCGCAGCGTCTCAACCAGCCAGGAGACCGTTGACGCTGGTCGCAAATTGGATGCGTCCGTCATTTTGTATCCAGATGAAAATCGTCAGATCAGTGGGACGGCGCGTCGCACTTCACATCGATTACAGAGCTAATACACTATCTTACCTGTAACAAGGACGATTTTTCCGACTGTGGATGAGGGGATTGCCAAATTGAATTTTTGGATACATGATCCCAAAAATCGACGTCAAGAAAACACGCGATCCATGTGCATGCCGTCAACGAGCGCATGCATCAATGAGTGCCTTCGCTTGTGAAGGCCAAAGCTCCGGGGTTGGGGAGGGAGTACGCTGATGAAGTCCATCGTGAAATGGCTCACCATCGGGCTTGCGGTTGCCACAGCAACTGCGGCCAACGCTGCTGATAAAGTCTCGTTCGTTACGGATTTCGGCTATCTCGGCCGTCACGCCTATTACTTCGTGGCTCTCGAGAAGGGCTACTACAAGGAGGCCGGTCTCGACGTGAACATCGTTCGCGGGCAGGGCTCGGCCGATGCGGTGAAGCAGGTGGCATCGGGCTCCGCGGAGTTCGGCTTTGCCGATGCGGCTGCGGTGATCCTCGGCCGCGGCAACGACAACATCCCCGTCAAGATGGTGTCGATGATCTATTCGAAGGCGCCGCACGCGATCTTCGCGCTCAAGGATTCCGGCATCAAGACACCGAAGGATCTCGAAGGCCGCCGGATTGCCGATGCGCCCAACAGCGCGATCCCGCGTCTGTTCGAGGCTTATGCCAAGGCCGCCGGAATCGATTCCGCGAAGGTGAAGTGGAGCGTGGTCTCGAGCGATGCGATCGCCGCGAGCCTTGCGCTCGGCCGCTCCGACGCTGTTGGATATTATTCGATCAGCGAGGCGCTGTTGAAGAAGTCCGCCGGCAACAAGGAACTGGTGCAGCTCAAATACGCCGATGCGGGCCTCGACTTCTATAGCAACGGCATCATCGCCAGCGAAAAGATCCTCCAGTCGAATCCCGATCTGGTCCGTCGCTTCGTCGAGGCGACCTGGCGCGGGCTGAAGGATGCTGCCGCCAATCCCGAAGAAGCGGCGAAAATCCTGAACAAGTATCACAGCCAGATCGACGTTGATGTCGGCGCCGCGGAAGTGCGTGCCGTGGCAAGCCTCGTCGATATGAACGCTGCGGGTGCGATCGACGAAGCGCGGATGCAGAAGACCGTGGATATCGTCTCGGGTGCTTACGAGATGAAATCCAAGGTCAAGGCGCAGGACGTGTTCCGCTCCAAGCTCTAAGGCGCGCGTCACAACGCGTTTTGAAACGAACGGGCAGGGACATGCGTGTCCCTGCTTCGTCCAGCACGCCGGTCGCATGAGTCGATGTGGCCGAAACCAACAGTCTCTTGATGATGGAACTCGATCGCATGAATACAGCAACCGAGATCTCCAATAGCAAAGTTCGCATTGAAGATTTGCACAAGACGTACCTCGTCAAAGGCGGGCGTACGGTTGCGCTTCAGGATGTGAACCTGACTATCGGCAAAGATGAGTTCATTGCCTTGCTCGGGCCTTCCGGCTGCGGCAAGTCGACTCTGCTCCGGATTATCAGCGCCCTGATCAAGCCGTCCAGCGGCAAGGTGCTGATCAGCGACGAGCAGATTCTCGCACCGAGTCGCGATATCGGCATCGTCTTTCAGCAGGCGGTTCTGCTGCCCTGGCGCAACATTCTCGACAACGTGCTGTTGCCGGCGGAAATCCTGCGCCTCGATATGAAGAAGGCGCGCGAGCGGGCCTATCAGCTTCTGAAAATGGTTGGCCTCGAAGGTTTTGAGAAGCGCAGTCCGAACGAGCTGTCGGGCGGCATGCAGCAGCGCGCCGCAATCTGCCGCGCGCTGGTGCACAATCCCTCGATGCTTCTGATGGACGAGCCGTTCGCCGCTCTCGACGCGATGACCCGTGAAGAACTCGGCTTTGAACTGCTGCGCATCTGGGACATCGAGAAGAAGACGATCATCTTCGTCACGCACAACATTCCGGAAGCGATCCTGCTCGCGGACCGCGTCGTTGCGATGTCGCCGCGGCCGGGACGAATTTCCGAAATCATTGAAATCGATCTGCCGCGCCCGCGCACGCAGGGCATGGAATTCACGCCGGAGTTCAAGGCGTATTCCGATTTCATCCGCGACAAAATCGGTCATTGAGTAAGGAAGAATCCGTTGTCACAGAACACAGCCGCAAAGACCGCCCCCGCCTCGAAGGGTGAGGACGAGGTGCTGATTACGGGACCGAGGGTTCGCGACGCGACTCCGCCTGTCTTGACGTTTGTCGGGCTTCTCATTCTCTGGGAAGCGAGCTGCCGCTATTTCGAGATTCCGCGCTGGCTGCTGCCGTCGCCAGCGGACATCTATCAGGCGTTCCGCGAGTCCGGCCACGAATTGTGGGGGCACTCGCTGATCACGCTTTATGAAACGCTGGTCGGCTTCGCGCTCTCCATCGCCGTGGCGTTGCCGCTCGCGGTCATCATCGTGTGGTCGCCGATCTTGCGCAGGACGGTCTATCCGGTTCTCCTTGCCTTGCAGTCCGTTCCGAAAGTCGCCGTGGCGCCGCTCCTCGCGCTGTGGATCGGCTTCGGCACTCTGTCGAAGGTGCTCGTCGTATTCCTGATCTGCTTCTTCCCCATCGTGGTGGGTGCGACGACCGGACTGGCCTCCGTGCAGCCCGCGGTGATGGACCTGATCCGCTCGCTGTCCGCGACGCAGATGCAGACCTTCATCAAGATCCGCTTTCCGACGGCGATGCCGCACATCTTCGTCGGTCTGAAGATCGCTATCACGTTGGCCGTCATCGGCGCGGTGATCGGCGAGTTCGTCGGCTCGGAAGAGGGGCTTGGTTACATCATCCTCGTCTCGTCCTCGCAGGCGCGCACGCCGCTCGCTTTCGCGGCTCTCGTCCTCCTGACGGTCATGAGCGTCATTCTCTACTACATCGTCGAATTCGTAGAGAAGATCCTGGTGCCGTGGGCTCCGCGTAACTAACAAGTCGATTGGGAATGTCAGCCATGTCAGCACCGCGCCCCGTTTACGATCCGTCATGGGATCGGGCGAACCCCAATGAAGTCCGGCGTTCCATTCGCGAGCGCGGATACACCGGCTACACGGCGGGTCTCGCGCCGGGCTTTGTCCAGGCGAATATCTGCATCCTGCCGAAGGATTGGGCCGAGGATTTTCTGCTGTTCTGCCAGCGCAATCCAAAACCTTGTCCGTTGCTCACCCGCTCGGATGTCGGCGATCCGTCGTTGCCGGCGCTGTCCGACAACATCGATATCCGCACCGACGTGCCGCGCTATCAGATCTTCCGTAACGGCGAGTTCACCGAAGAGGTGACGGATATCCGTAGCCACTGGCGCGACGATCTCGTGACGTTTGCGTTCGGCTGCTCGTTCTCGTTTGAGGAAGCGTTGCAGGACGACGGCATTCCGCTGCGGTTTCTCGCCAATAATAATGTCGCAGGCGTTTATGTCTCGACCATGCCGACCGAAGCGGCGGGGCCGTTTGAAGCGCCGTTGATCGTCACCATGCGCTCTTTCACGCCGCAGAATGCGATCCGCGCGATCCAGATCACCTCGCGTTTTCCGAACGTGCATGGCGCGCCGGTGCACATCGGCGATCCAGCGCAGATCGGCGTCGATCTCGCCAAGCGCTACCAGAATGTCGGCGATCCCACGGTCGGCGAGGGCGAGATTCCGGTGTTCTGGGCCTGCGGGCTGACGCCACAGTTTGCCGTGATGAAGGCGAAGCCGCCGTTCTGCATCACGCATGCGCCTTCCTCGATGCTTGTCACCGATCTGCGCAACTCCAGCCTTGCGGTGATGTGAGATGTTGTCGAAGCGCATGTCCGACGCGCCGTATCGGGATTTCGAGCGGCCGGGGAAGTCTGAGGCGTTCGGCGAGAACGGCATGGTCGCGACGTCGCATCCGCAGGCGACGATTGCCGCACTCGATATCTTGCGCGCGGGTGGTAACGCCATCGATGCCGCCGTGTGCGCCGCCGCCGTGCAGGCTGTTGTCGAGCCGACGCAAACCGGCATTGGCGGCGATTGCTTCGCGCTGATCCAGCGCGAGACTGAAACGGCCCCGACGGCGTTGAACGGATCGGGCTGGTCGCCTGCAAAGGCCGATGCAGCACATCATCGCGCCCGCAAGGAGACGGCAATCGATCCGCGTTCGCCGCACGCAGTGACCGTGCCCGGCTCGATCGCGGCATGGGAGAAGCTGCTCGCGGATCACGGCACGATGGATTTCGCGCGCGTGCTCGCACCGGCAATCAAGTTTGCCGAAGAGGGCTGCTGCGTGCCCGAGCGCCTCGCGCGCGATTGGGAGCGGCAGACCGACAAGCTGAAGGCCAACCCGGCTGCAAACGCGATCTTCCTGAAGCACGGCAAGCCGCCGCGCCCCGGTGACGTGCACAAGCAGCCGCTGCTTGCAGCGACGCTGCGCGCGGTCGCAAAGCGCGGCAGCGATGTCTTTTATAAAGGCGAACTCGCTGAGCACATGGTGTCGACGTTGCAGGCCGTCGGTGGTTTGCATGAGGTTGAAGACTTCGCCGAATTCGTGCCGGAGTACGTGACGCCGATCTCGGCCAATTATCGCGGCTACGATCTCTGGGAATGCCCGCCGAGTGGCCAGGGCCTTGCGGTTCTGTCGATGGCGCGTGTGCTGGAAGGCTTTCCGCTCGGCGACTGGAATCCGATGGGCGCGGAGCGTCTGCATGTTCAGGCGGAAGCAGCGCGCATGGCCTATGCCGAGCGCGACCTGTTCATGGCGGACCCGCGCACCGGCGCGGTGCCGGTTAAGAGCCTGCTGTCGGATGCAAATATCGGCAAGCTGCGCGGCGCGATCTCGCTGAAGCAGCGCATCGCGGACATCAAGCCGTTTGTGCAGGTGCCGCATCGCGACACGGTGTTTGTCTCGGTGGTGGACCGCGACCGCACCATGGTCTCGCTGATCAATTCGATCTTCGACGATTTCGGCTGCGGCATCGCCTGCCCGAACACCGGCGTCATCTTCCACAATCGCGCCTGCTCGTTCTCGCTGGAAGAAGGTCACCCGAATGCGCTCGCGGGGCGGAAGCGGCCGATGCACACGATCATCCCGGCAATCCTTGCCAAGGATGGCAAGGCGGTGATGTCGTTCGGCGTCACCGGCGCGCATTTTCAGCCGATGGGGCAGGTGCAGATTCTGACGAACGTCGTCGATTACGGCATGCCGATCCAGGCCGCGATCGATTTCCCGCGCATGTTTGCGATGGGCGATACGTTTGAACTTGAACGCGCCATTCCTGATGAGGTCGGCGCGAAGCTGCAGGCGATGGGCCACAGCATCACCCGCCCCGTGAATCCGCTCGGCACTGCGCAGGCGATCTTCATCGATCGCGAGCGCGGCATTCTTCGCGGCGGCGCCGACGGCCGTCGCGACGGCCTTGCTCTTGCTTACTGAAATCCCTGGAACACAGAGCTGCACCAGCAGCCGCTGAGGAGTGTGTTGACATGACGATTATCCCCGGGTCGATCCAGCTCGTGGAGAACCCCAAGGCGAAGCGCGACGAGAGCTACGCCAACGGCGTTCGCGAGACCATTCTGGGTGGAGCCGCTTTCGATTTCGCCAAGCAGGAGATCACGTCCTGGAACGGATATCAGAAGACGCGGCTGTGCGAATTGCCGGGGCTTGCGCGTGCGCTCAAGGTGAAGAATATTTTCTACAAGGACGAAGGCAGCCGGTTCAATCTCGGCAGCTTCAAGGCGCTTGGCGGTGCTTACGCCGTTCTGCGCCTGTTGCAGAAGGAAATCGAAACCAAGACGGGGCAGGTGGTGCGCTCGAAGGCGATCGTCGATCGCTCGTTCGCTGACATCGTCTCCGGCATCACCGTGACTTGCGCGACGGACGGCAACCACGGCCGTTCGGTGGCGTGGGGCGCGAACCTGTTCGGCTGCAAGTGCGTGATCTATGTGCACGAGACCGTCAGCAAGGGCCGTCAGGATGCTATCGCGAAGTATGGCGCCGAAGTGCGCGTCGTGCCCGGCAACTATGACGATGCCGTGCGCAAGGCGGCGCAGGATGCGGCCGAGAACGGCTGGTTCGTGGTATCCGATACGTCCTATGAGGGTTACACCAGCGTGCCGCGCGACGTCATGCAGGGCTACACCGTGATGGCCGAAGAGAGCGTCGAGCAGATCGGCGAGAAGCCGACGCATATTTTCGTTCAGGGCGGTGTTGGCGGACTTGCCGCTGCGATCTGCGCGTATTTCTGGGAACAGCAGGGTGCGGCGCGTCCTTATTATGTCGTGGTCGAGCCCGACCGCGCCGATTGCCTTTATCAGAGTGCGAAGGCTGGCAAGCCGGTCGCCGTGCATGGTGCGCTCGATACCATCATGGCGGGCCTTGCCTGCGGTGAAGTCTCGATCATCGCCTGGGAAATTCTTTCCAGGGGCGCCAACGCCTTCATGACCATTCCGGATTCCGCTGCGGCCGAAGCCATGCGCGTTCTGGCGTCCGCGCCTTACGGTGATGATCCGATCGTCGCCGGCGAGTCCGCGGTTGCCGGTCTTGCGGGTGCGATCCTCGCTGCGAGCGATGCCGATGCGCGCGCGCGGCTCGGCCTTACCGAGGACAGCGTTCTGTTGTTCTACGGCACCGAAGGTGCGACCGACGCTGCGGTCTACAAGCAGATCGTCGGCCGCACACCAGAAGACATTCTCGCGGTGGCGTGATGGCGATGACGGAGGAGCAAACCTTTCTCGACAAGATCGACGCGGAAATTTCCGCGGAGCGTGACAACCTGATCGCGTTCTGCGGCCGGCTGGTGCGCGAGCCGAGCGAAAGCCCACCCGGCGAGACGCTCGGTGTCTCCAAGGTGGTGCAGGCGTATCTTGGCGAACACGGCGTCGCGTCCGAGGTGGTCGCGTGCGATCCGAATGCGCCGAATCTCGTGGCGCATCTCGGCGAGGGGGCAGGACGACATATCGTCTACAACGCGCATATGGATACGATGCGCCCCGGCGATGAAAGCTGCTGGAGCGTGCCGATCCTTGAGCTGACGCGGAAGGATGGCCGCCTTTACGGGCTCGGCATGGGCAATATGAAAGGCGGCCTGGCCGCGATGTGCCTCGCCACCGCCGTTCTCGCGCGGCATCGCAAGGAACTGCCCGGCCGTCTGACGATGACGGCCGTCTGCGACGAGGTGATGTTCGGCGACCGTGGTGCGGTGCATCTTCTTGCTGCGCGCCCCGATGTGCATGGCGATTACATGATCAGCGGCGAAGGGCCGGGGTTCATGAACATGGCGCCCGCCGAGAAGGGGCTGCTGTGGCTCGATGTCGAGACCACGGGTGATGGCGGTCATTCCTCGCGCGCGATGAATGGCGAGACGGCGGTCGGCAAGCTCGTGGCGCTGCTCACCAAGGCCGATGCGCTGAACGATGTCTATGCCGAAATTCCCGCCGAGATTAATGGCGTGACGGGTGGGCCGGAGAATACTGGCCTGCGGTTGTCGTTCAGCGCGGGCGTCGTGCGTGCCGATGGCGTGCGCAGCCTTATCGCCACCTCGGCGCGGGCCGAGATCGATGTGCGTTTGCCGCCCGGCATCACTGGGAAGGAGATCGAGCAGCGCGTGCGCGCACTCGGCTCCACGGATGGCATCAGCGTGCGCGCGGTGAAAGGCTGGGACGCAAGCTGGACCTCGTTGTCCAATCCGGTCGTCACGGAGATGATGGCGGCTGCCACCACGGTGCGGGGCGCGCGGCCCGATATGGTCGTGCGTCTGCCGGGCAGCGATGCACGGCGCTGGCGCGACCTCGGCGTGCCGTCCGTCTGTTACGGTCCGCAGCCGACGCTCTCGGCTGGTGTCGACGATTACGCCGAGGAGCAAGCGGTGCTTGACTGCGCCCGCGTCTACGCGCGCGCCGCGTTGCGGCTGATGAAGCACGGATAGAGCAAATTCAGGTTAGACGAAATCAGCTACTCGCCATGCCCGGCGTTATGCCGGGCATTCACGTCCTAGAAAATCAATAAGGAAAGGCGTGGATGGCCGGAGCATGGGCGAACGGAAGCGATGACGCTCTTCGGGTGGCTATGCCCGGCCATGGCGGGCCCCTCTATTTTCGTGGGAACGTGAAGTTTTCTGAAGAAGATTGCTTCTCAGAAAATCGGACGTGAAAATTCAGCCCGTCAAAAGCCGTTCGGTATCGAGCGCGCGGAGCAGGGCCAGCTCCTGCGCGCGCGGCGCTTCGGTGGTGGTGACGTTGTCGGCGAAGTCGAGCTTGAAGCCGGTCTGGGCCTGAATGTGCTCGCGCGTCACGCCGGGATGAAGCGCCTCGACGCGCATGCGCTTGGTGTCCGGCGCAAATCCAAGAATGGCGAGATCGGTGATCACCCGCCACGGGCCGCCGAGGGTCAGGCCGCTGTCGTGCCGGCTGGTGCCGCCGCGAAGCCAGCCGGGGCTGGTGATGAACTCGACCTTCTCCACGAAGCGGCGCCGCTCGTGTTTCATCGTCACGATCAGATCGGTCAGGCTGGCGATGTCGTTGCCGCCGCCGCTGCCCGGCAAACGCGCCGCAGGTTTCTCATCAGTCGCGCGGATCAGCGAACTGTTCAGATTGCCGTAGGGATCGATCTGCGCGCCGCCGACGAATCCGACATCGACATGGCCGCGCTGCAACAGCAGCAGAACCTCGGTGCTGCCGAGCACCATGTTGGAGCGATGGGCGCCGCGTTGATCGTTCGTCGAGGGCGGAATCCATCCGGGCTCGATCGCCGCACCGACCACGCCGCCTTCGAACAGAATGGTGAGCCCCGGTGCGTGTGACTTCTGCGCAAGGCACGCCGCGAGCAGCGGAATGCCGATTCCGGCAAAAACGACCTCGCCGTCTTTCAAGCTGCGCGCGCTGAGAACGGTCATCAACTCCCGATCGGTACAGGCGATCCTGTCAAGCATTAGGCGTCGGTCTTTCTACGGCCTGCTCCGCATCGGCGATGGCGTCCTTGCCGATGAGAGAAAGATAATCGTCCCAATTATACGGCGAATAGAAGTAGCGATCGAGATAGTCGTGTAGCGCTTTCGCCGGGTCGAGGTTAGCCGCTCTGGCGTAGGCGTCCAGATGCGACATGATCGGCTCATAGAGACCGTAACATTCATGCGGAATCGAACCATAGGGCACTTCCACAACGGCATCGACGCACAGGAACGGAATCACCGTGCGGTCCGGAGCATCGCGGATATCATCGTTGGGGATGATCTTTTCCGTGGTGAGGATCACGCGGTCTGCCGCCATTGCCATGTCGAGGTCCATAAAAGTCATGCCATCGATCTGCGCGTTGCCGTATTTGTCGCAACGCTGCACATGAATGATCGCGGTCTGCGGATTGAGCGCGGGCACGAGCAGAACCTTGTCGCCGGTGAACGGGCAATTCATCTCGTGCACCTCGGGGCGCTCCGCCTGCACGTCGGAGCCGAGCATGGTGCGCACGGGCATGAACGGCACGCCCATCGCGCCTGCTTTCAGCCGCATGCCGAGCGCGAGATGACTCCATTCCTCAAAGCTTGATGGATCGTTCGCGACGTGTTGCCGCATCACGCGCGACACGCCCCACATGATGCCCTGGCTGAACCAGCTCGTCACCACGCGCCGCGCGAGACCGGAGGCGAGAAGGATATCGCCTTCGCTTGTTGCGATCGGCCGATAGCAGACGAGATCCTTCCGGCGCGATCGCACCAGTTGCCAGATCATCGCCATTGGCGTGCGCGACATCATGCTGCCGCCGACGCCGACATGCTCGCCATCGGCAATCAGCGCCGCGGCAGCTTCCAGGCTCATGGTCCTGTCGCGCAGGCTGCGGTCCCGGCGCTTCTGGGTCGCGCGCAGTTGCGAAGGCGATTCATTGCTCATCATCACGGCACCAAATTTCTTGTGCGAACCCGGCTTTACTTATGTATAAATTTGTATACTAAATAATACCAAGCTCGGCAAGAAGGTCCAGGCAGGACCGGCGACGAAGCCAAAAATGGGAAAGCCAACGGAGACACAGATGATCCCTGCAAAGATGAAAGCCGCGTATTATCAAGAGTATGGCGAGCCGGACGTGCTGAAATACGGCGAGCTTCCGACCCCGGTGCCTGGCCGTGGCGAAGCACTGGTGAAGGTCAACATGGTCGGCCTCAACGGCTACGACCTGATGGCTCGCTCCGGTCGCTACAAGCCGAACAAGGGCAAGTTTCCCCACGTTCTGGGCGGCGACTTTGGCGGCGAACTCGTAGCGCTCGGGCCGGAGACGACGAGCGACATCGCCATCGGCACGCGTGTGACGAGCTGGTGGGTGGTGCCGTGCGGCACCTGTGAGCAGTGCATGGGCGGCTTCCCGAACCGCTGCTCGCGCAACTATCGCTATCTCGGCGCGCATCTGCCGGGTGCCTACGCGCAGTATGTGAAGCTGCCGGCACATCACCTGATCGCTCTTCCGGATTCGGTGACCGACGAGCAGGCGGCCTCTTTCGCCAACGCTTTCGGTACGGCCTGGCACATGGTTGTCGTGCGCGGGCAGGTGCGCCCCGGCGAAACCGTGCTGGTCAACTCGGCAAGCTCCGGCGTCAGCATGGCGGCGATTCAAATCTGCAAGAATCTCGGCGCTTACGTCTATGCGTCCTCGAGCGCGCAGTGGAAGCTCGACAAGGCCATCGAGCTCGGCGCCGATGAGGTGCTGAACTACAACGAGGTTGATTTCCCCGAGGAAATCATGAAGCGCACCAAGAAGCGCGGCGTCGATGTCGTGATCGAGCATGTCGGCGGCGACTTCCTCGGCAAATCGATCCGTTGCCTCACCCGCGGCGGCCGTGTGGTGACGGTTGGCGGCACGCGCTCCTACAAGTGCGAGATCGACGTCAACTACGTCTTCCACAAGGAGCTGCAGTTGGTCGGCTCCAACAGTGCCACCAAGCTCGATCTCGACGCGATGATCCCGATGCTGGCGAGCGGCAAGCTGCGCTCTATCGTCGACAAGGTGTTCCCGCTGAGCGAGGCGGCGGAAGCCCATCGCTATCTCGAATCGGCGAAGCAGTTCGGCAAGGTCCTGCTGCGCATCGAGCATTAACCTCAGAGAGCGTGGCGGCTGTTCGCGGTCGCCACGCTTGTCTCGTTATCGCCTCTCCTTCGTCAGCCGTCTCTCGTCAGGAAGTTTTCCGCCATGCGCGATGTTCAACCTCTCATTGCTCCCCGTTCCATTGCTGTGATCGGCGCCTCGACCAATACGGCAAAGTCCGGAGGCATTCTGTTCAGCAACCTCGTCAGCGGCGGCTTCAAGGGCGGGCTTTATCCGATCAATCCGAAGGCCACGGAAATCCTGGGCTGCAAGGCGTATCCGAGCCTCGCCGATGTGCCGGAGCCGGTGGACCTCGTTTATATCGTGCTGCCGAGCCAGCACATGGAAAGCTCCATCGTCCAGTGCGTCGAGGCGAAGGCGAAGGCCGCCTGCATCATCACCGCGGGCTTTGCGGAAGCGGGCCCCGAGGGCATCGCGCTGCAGGACAAGATTCGTGAGATCGGCCGCAAGGGCGGTTTGCTGATGGCCGGACCGAACACCATCGGCATGGTCAACACCGATGTCCGGATGATGGGCAGCTTCGTCAATTTTCCGCGCTGGGAAGAGGGCGGCATTTCGCTATTCACCCAGACCGGCATTTTCACCGGCGCGGTGATGCGCCAGATCATGGACAGCGACGTCCAGCGCCCGCCGATTTCCAAGAGCATCGATGTCGGCAACAAGATCGACGTCGATGAACTCGACTTCCTGCACTTCGCTGAAAAGGATGAAGGCACCAAGGTCATCGGCTTCTACATCGAAAGCATCCGCGACCTGCCGGGCTTCGCTGCCAAGGTGAAGGAGATCAGCCGCACCAAGCCGGTGGTGATGCTGAAGCCGGGCCGGACCGCGTTCGGCAAGATGGCCTCTGCATGTCACACCGGTTCGCCGCCCTCCGACGACACTGAGGTCACTGCCGCGCTGAAGGGCAGCGGCATCCTGCGCGTCGACGACGAGGAGGAGTTCGTCAACGTGCTGCGCGCGCTGGCCTATCTGCCGCGCCCCAAGGGCCGTCGTCTCGGCATCGCGACGACAAGTGGCGCGCTCGGCGTCATCGCCAGCGACTATGCGTCCGATTTCGGTTTCGAGCTGGCGCAGTACAGTGAGGCGACGCTCAACAAGATGGAGACGGTGTTTCCAGACTGGTTGAGAGCGGCCAATCCGTTCGATTTCTGGATCGGCATCGACGTCAAGGGGCCGCGCGAGGCGCACGAGATCGGCCTAGAGGCTGCGTTCGCCGACCCGAATGTCGACCTTGTTTTGTGCACGCTGTTGGCGCCGCCGAACGCGGACTTCCCGGAGATGGGCGCTCTGCTGCGCCGCCTGCGCGAGACCTACGACAAGCCGGTCGCGCTCGTGCTCTATGGCAGCGCCGCGGCGCGCTGGACCCAGGAAATCGAAGGCGCCGGAATTCCGGTGTTCTCGAACGTGCGGGCCGGTGTGCGGACGCTGTCGCTGATTGCTCAGGAGCCTGCCTGAGCAAGATACGCGTTTGCAGGGAAGCCGGATGAGGATATCTACTCTAAGGGAATCGCAGGAACGACCTTGGCAGTCCAAACTCAAAAACGCCGCTTCCAGAAAAACGAGCGCCCCAAGCCGGAAGGGCTGGAGGGCGTTGCGCGGAATCCGGGCGAGGCGCTGGGAGACTTCGCCGCGCGGATTCTGCGCGAGGCGATCCGCACCGGAAAGCTTCGCCCCGGTGGGCATCTGCGGGAAGCCGATTTCGCGGACTGGCTGGGAATCAGCCGCACGCCGGTGCGTGAGGCATTTCACACCATGATCTCCGAGGGCCTCCTTGTGGCGGGCCCCTGGAATGGCGCGAAGGTTGCCGAACTCGACAACCAGCAACTGGTCGAGCTTTATGCCGTGCGCGAAGTGCTGGAAGGCGCGGCAGCGAGCTTCGCCGCCATGCATGCATCGCGTGCCGAGATTGAGAACCTGTTTCGAATTGCCGAGCAGGAAGCGGCGTCCGCCGACGATCCGGACAGGCTGGTACAGATCAATTCGGATCTACACTCGGCGATCTATGAGGCGTCACACAACCGCTATCTGCTGCGCTCGCTGCATTCGGTTGTCGATACGCTGGGGCTTGTCCGCCACTCATCCTTTGTTCTGAAGGGCAGCATCGAGCAGGCGCGTCAGGAGCATCTCGGCATTCTCGAAGCAATCCGGGCCGGTGACGCGGCGCTTGCGGGGCAGCGCGCGCGCGAGCATGTCGGCAATGCGCTCGTGCTGCGGCTCGAGCTTCAGCGGATGTCGTCGTCATCTAAATAGACTTCGACAGGAGCGGGACTGCGCCTCAGTGGCTCCCGGCCTTGCCGTCGGAGTCGTTGTCGAGCAGAACCCGCTCGCCCGCGCCCTCGAGGTCCTCGTACTGGCCGCTCTGCAGCGCCCAGAGGAAGGCGGCAAGGCTCACACATCCGAAAACCAGCGACACCGGGATCAGATAGACGAGGGCGTTCATGCGCTCCCTCCTATCAATGAGCGATCGATGAGCACGCAGCCGGTCACTTGATCGCTCCGTTGAGAAGCGTGAGCCGGCGCGTGTCGCGGTAGGGATGTTCGCGGTTCGCGACATCGGTGTGGATCTCGACGATCCACATGCCGTCGCGCACATCGACCGGTGCGGCCAGCGAGCCGTCCGCTTGCGGAGTCAACGTCACATTTTGATCTTCGGACGCGTAAGCCGGGCGGCGGAAGTTCGCGGTCGCGCGCTTGGCCGCAACCACATTGCCGACGCTGTCGAGCAGACGATAGCTCACCTTGCCATCGGCAATGACGAGGTCCGATTTCCAGTGAAGAGCCGCCTGCGCGCGACCCTCCGCCGCCTTCTCGTTGAACTTCTGGCTTGCGATATAAGTGTTTTCGACAACGAAGCCGGTCCAGCTCGAACGGGCGAGCAGCGCCATCGTCAGGTTCACGACGATGACGACCGAGAAGAACGCCACCAGCATGGCCAGCACATGCCAGCCCGTCAGCTCGCGTTTCCGGTCTGCCATGTTCATTTCCCTGTCTCCGGTGCGTCGAAGGTCGCCTCATAGCGATCGCTTTCGTGGCTCGACTTGTCCTCGACCACGAACGTGAAGTGCTGCCTGGAGCTTGCGATGTTCTCGCGCGGCTGGCGTACGTAAACCTTGAGCGTCTTGAGTTTGTCCGGTTCAACCTCGACCACGAAGGAGCGTTCCACGTGCTGATCCATGCCGACGACGCTCATGTCCGCGCCCGGCAGGTTCTGCATCGTCACGGTGATCGTGCGTGGCTCCGGGATCATGTTGAGAAGCTTGATGGTGTAGCCGTTGCGGATCGAGCCGTCGGAGAGCACGACGAACTGCGGGTTGCGGTCTGCCAGCACGTTGACCTGCAAGCGGTCACGCGTCAGCAGCGCATAGAGAAGGCCAAGTCCGACCAGCGTCCATGCCGCGAGATAGATCAGTGTGCGCGGACCCATCAGCTTCTTCAGATGGAAGGTGGCGACCTTGTCCGACAGCCTGCCATTGGCGTCGTGCACGCGCCGCGGATCGATCGTGGAGGTGCCGCCGGCGGTCGCGAGCGCCATGTTGGCCTGATATTCCGCGAGCGTCGCGTACGAGATAAGCCCGCGCTCCCGGCCGATCTTGTCCATGACGCTGTTGCACGCGTCGATGCACAGCGCGCAGGTGATGCATTCGAGCTGCTGGCCGTCGCGAATGTCGATGCCCATCGGACAGACGGCGACGCAGGCGTTGCAATCGACGCAATCGCCGACAGCCTGTCCTGCGGCAGCGGCCTTCTTGGCGTGCCGCGAGCGCGGCTCACCACGCCAGTCATTATAAGTGACGGTGAGCGAGTTCTCGTCGAGCATCGCTGCCTGAATGCGTGGCCACGGGCACATGTAGGTGCAGACCTGCTCGCGCATCAGCCCGCCGAACACGTAAGTGGTGCCGGTCAGGATCGCGATCGTGATGTAGGCGACCGGCTCGGCGTGGCCCGTCACCAGATTGCGCAGCAGCGTCGGGGCGTCCGCGAAGTAGAAGATCCACGCGCCGCCGGTCAGCACGGCGATGATCAACCAGATCAGGTGCTTGGTCACGCGCTTGATGAGCTTGCCGGCCGACCACGGCGCGGCATCGAGCTTGATGCGGGCGTTGCGGTCGCCTTCGACGGCGCGCTCGATCACCAGAAACAGGTCCACCCACACGGTCTGCGGGCAGGTGTAGCCGCACCAGGCGCGCCCGACCGTCGAAGTCACGAGGAACAGCCCGAAGCCCGCCATGATGAGGAGGCCGGCGACGAAGTAGAATTCCTGCGGCCAGATTTCGATCGGGAAGAAATAGAAGCGCCGGTTGGCGAGATCGACCAGCACGCCCTGATCGGGCGCGTAGGGACCACGATTCCAGCGCAGCCACGGCGTCAGATAGTAGATGCCGAGGGTGATCAGCATCACGATCCACTTGAAGCGCCGGAAGCTGCCTTCGGCTCGCTTGGGGAAGACCTTCTTGCGAGCCGCGTAGAGCGGCTGACGCATGCGCGCCGAGTTTACGGCCGTCGCGTCAAATGTTTCGATCTCCGGCGTGTCGAGCATTGCAATCGTCTCCCGCAGCGCTCTTCTGAAACGCCGGTCTCACTTCTGATGCCAACGCCGGGACCCGGCACGATCCGGTCAATCCGGGCGTGTCGGTGTCGGCACTAGCATGGCCGTTTATTCGCCACCTCCGAGCGAGTGGACGTAAACGGTCAATTCCTTCACGGCGGTGTCGCCGAGACGTACGCCCCAGGCTGGCATCACGCCGTGCTTCGGCGCCTTGATCTGCGCGGCGATGGCCGCCGGCGTCGAGCCGTAGAACCAGATCGCATCCGTCAGGTTCGGCGCGCCGACCTCTTGATTGCCCTTGCCTTCGTCGCCGTGGCAGGAGCTGCAGTTCTGCGCGTAAAGCTCCTTGCCGGCGGCGATATCGGTTGCGCTGGTGTCGCCGGCCTTGCCCGATAGCGAGGCGACATAATTTGCGACCTGGGTGATTTCCTGCGGCTTCAGCATGTCGCCGAACGCCGGCATTTCCGACACCCGGGTGTTGGAATCTTCAGTGAAACGGATGCCGTGCGCGATGGTCTGCTGAATGTCCTGCGGCTTGCCACCCCACAGCCATACGTCGTCGTTGAGATTTGGATAGCCGGGCGAGCCCTGTGCGCCGGAGCCGTGACACTGCACGCAGTTGACCTTGAACGCTGCCGCGCCCGCCGCCGCCGCAAAGGTGCGCAGCTTGTCGTCGGCCAGAATCTCGGTGACCGACTTCGACGCAATGGCCGCGATGTAGTCGGCCTTGGCCGCGTTCGCCGCGGCGAACTCCGCCTTCATCTCGCTACGGCTGGAATAGCCGAGGAGGCCGGTCGTCGCCGTGCTGATGAGAGGCCAGGCCGGATAGGCGATCACGTACGCGCCCGCCCACACGATGGTCGCGTAGTAGATGATCAGCCACCAGCGCGGCATCGGATTGTCGAGTTCCTTGATGCCGTCCCACTCGTGGCCGGTGGTGGAGACGCCGGAAAACTCGTCGATCTGCTTTTCGCTCATTGTGCGTCGTCCTTGAAGGGAATGCTGGCGGCGTCATCGGCGAGAGCGCGGCTGCCCGGGCGGAAGGCGAAGATCACGGCGCCAATGAAGAACAGCGCCATGCACAGGAGGCCCCAGCTATCGGCCATCAGCCGCATGGTGGTGTAGGTTTCCATCGCGGCCTCCTTTAGCGATAGCCGGCGGCTTCGTCGTAGGTCGAGAAATCGACCAGCGTGCCGAGCATCTGCAGGTAGGCGACAAGCGCGTCCATCTCGGTGAGGCGCTTCTTGTCGCCGTCGAAATCGGAGGCCTTCACCTTGGGATAGCGGGATTCGAGACCACTCGTATCCGCATCCGGATCGGCCTGCGCTCGCATATCCGCCGTGGCGTTGGCGATCATGTCGTCGGTGTAGGGCACGCCGACACGTTTGTTGGCGACGAGGTGTGCCTTGATCCCGCTGGTGTCGAGTGGCTTGTCCTTGAGGAAGGCGTAGCTCGGCATCACCGATTCAGGCACGACCGAACGCGGCTCGATCATGTGCTGGACATGCCATTCGTTCGAATAGCGCTGGCCAACTCGCGCGAGGTCGGGTCCGGTGCGCTTCGATCCCCACTGGAAGGAGTGATCGTACATCGACTCCGCCGCGAGACTGTAATGCCCGTAGCGTTCGACCTCATCGCGGAACGGACGGATCATCTGCGAGTGGCAGGCGTAGCAACCCTCGCGGACGTAGATGTTGCGCCCGGCGAGTTCGAGTGGCGTGTAGGGCCGCATGCCCTCGACCTTCTCGACGGTGTTCTGCAGATAGAACAGCGGCGCGATCTCGACGATGCCGCCGACCGTGACCACGGCGAGCGAGGCGATCAGCAGCAGCGTCGCGTTCTTTTCGAGCTTGGAGTGGTTCTTCAGAATCGACATGGACCGTATTCCTTACTCGGCAGGCTGTGCGGCGGCGCCAGGGGTCGGCAGCGCCATATCCATCGGCCGTTCGTCGCGCACGCGACCGCGGATGGTCTGATAGACGTTCCACGCCATCAGGAATCCGCCGGCGAGATAGAACACGCCGCCGGTGACGCGCATGACGTAATAGGGATGCATCGCGGCCACCGTTTCGGCGAACGAATAGACGAGGAAGCCCTGCTCATCGTATTCGCGCCACATCAGGCCTTGCATGATGCCGGACACCCACATCGAGGCGGCGTAGAGCACGATGCCGAGCGTCGCGAGCCAGAAGTGCCAGTTGACCATGCGGATCGAGTAGAGCCGGTCGCGGCCCCACAGACGTGGCGCGAGGAAGTAGACGGCGGCAAAGGTGATCATGCCGTTCCAGCCCAGTGCACCGGCGTGAACGTGGGCGATGGTCCAGTCGGTGTAGTGCGAAAGCGAGTTGACCGACTTGATCGACAGCATCGGGCCTTCGAATGTCGCCATGCCGTAGAAAGCCATGGCCGCCACCATCAGGCGCACGATCGGATCGGTGCGGATCTTGTCCCACGCACCCGACAGCGTCATCAGGCCGTTGATCATGCCGCCCCATGACGGCATCCACAGCATGATCGAGAACACCATGCCGAGCGTCTGCGCCCAGTCGGGCACGGCCGTGTAGTGCAGGTGGTGCGGGCCGGCCCAGATGTAGAGGAAGATGATCGACCAGAAGTGGACGATGGACAGGCGATACGAATAGATCGGCCGGTTCACCTGCTTCGGCACGAAGTAGTACATCATCGCGAGGAACGGCACGGTCAGGAAGAACGCGACCGCGTTATGGCCGTACCACCACTGCGTCACCGCATCCTGCACGCCCGCGAAAGCCGAATAGCTTTTCGAGCCGGCGATCGAGACCGGGATCGCCATGTTGTTGATCACATGCAGCATCGCGATGGTGATGATGAACGACAGGTAGAACCAGTTCGCGACGTAGATGTGCGGTTCGCGCCGCCGCAGCAGCGTGCCCATGAACACGATGAGATACGCGACCCAGACGATGGTGAGCCACAGATCGACGTACCATTCGGGTTCGGCGTATTCGCGCGACTGCGTGATGCCGAGCAAATAGCCCGTCGCCGCCATGATGATGAAGAACTGGTAGCCCCAGAACACGAACCAGACGAGGTCGCCGCCGAACAGGCGGACGCGGCAGGTGCGCTGGACGACATAAAAGGAGGTCGCGATCAGGGCGTTGCCGCCGAACGCGAAGATAACCGCGGAGGTGTGCAGCGGGCGGACGCGGCCGAAATTCAGCAAAGGCTCGAAATTGAGGTCGGGGAAGGCGAGTTGCACGGCGATGAACACGCCGGCCAGAAAGCCGATGACGCCCCAGAACACGGTGGCGATCATGCCGTAGCGGATCGGCTCGTCCATATAGGTCGTATCGTCGACAGGGGGCTCCGGCGTGAAGCTTGTCTTGCGCATCAGAGCAATCGTGAAGGCCACGAGCACGAAGAACGCGATCCACATATGCTGCTGGAACGGCTCATCGACCGCAAAAGCGGCGCCCATAAATGTGAGGTAGCACAGCGCTCCAGCGAGGATGATCCCCTGGCCGTATTTCATGGAGTGGTCCCCTGACATGATTCACGAAGGCCGGCGCCTTCAGGCGCCGACCTTGTAGCGACGTTCTTCGTGTTTTGCGAACGGATGCGTTGATTCAAGTCAAGTCGCAGAAAACCCGCTCGCATTGGGCTGAATGTATCCACATTTGCCGATGGATCGTCCGTCTCGGAAGTCCGCGCGGCTCATACGATATATCGGGTGAGAACGTCGGTTCGTTGACGGATTCGGTTGAAAGTTCGCCGATTTGCTGCGAGCCGGAGAAATATCGGAGCGGATATAGCAGCGATGCGCGATGAATCGCGTCGGTGCGACATAAAGCGACATGGCGTATTGGCGGAGACGATACTTTCTCGCCCTTGAGAGTGTCTCTTGGTTTTCCCGACTGGTGAGACGACGTTGCGATGGATGTCTGCAGCACCTTCGTTGCCGACCAGCGTATCGAATCGAAAAAAACGCGACCATTGCTGATGCGCGGGGCTTCCCGATCTGCCCATGAAAGCTAACAGGCCGGCCCCCGGCCCGCGCTGCGGATACGCAGGAGCCCAAAGCTCTTACCCAATGCTCTTAAAAGGCTCTCGATCTCGATTGAGGTTGCCGCCAGCCTGTGCGGTCCCGACTCGGCTCATCCCGTCTCAACGGGTGCCGGCCAATCGCTGAGGCGATCCAGGCTGCCATTGAGGCTACCCGGAGCGACCCGGCGACACAAAATGCCGTCAGATCTTATGTAAGATATTGAAATATAAGGGGTGGTGCCCCTGGCCGGAATCGAACCAGCACTCCTTGCGGAACTCGATTTTGAGTCGAGCGCGTCTACCAGTTCCGCCACAGGGGCGCTTGCGCGCGGGTGGCGCGGCGAAGCGGGCGGACTATAGCGGGCGGCGACGGCGGGTCAACCGGCTGTGACTCCACGCATCTCGACACCGGGCGGAGCGCAGGCTAGGAGCGCTTTAGACTGGAGATAGACCCTTGTCCGACGCTCTCTCACCGACCGACCGCTCGCCGTATGCGGCGTCCTCGATGCTCGCGCTCGCGATCTGCGTGATCGCGCTCGCCACCATCGCTGGGGCATGGTTCTTCCAGCTCGTGCTCGGCATCAAGCCGTGCCCGATGTGCCTCGAGCAACGCTATGCCTATTACCTTGCGATTCCGCTTGCGGCCGTGGTGGCGCTTGGCGCGGCAAAGGGGGCGGGGCGTGCGCCGCTGGTTGCGGGCTTCGCGGTGCTGTTCTGTGCCACCCTGTTCAATGCCGCCTTCGGCGTCTTTCATGCGGGTGTCGAATGGGGCTGGTGGCCGGGCCCGACCGAATGCACTGGCTCGGCGGTCGATTTCGGCGATCCCGGAAAGTTGCTGGAAAGCCTGAACGCCGTGAAGATCGTGCGTTGCGACGAGGTGCAGTGGCGTTTTCTCGGCCTGTCGCTTGCGGGCTACAACGCGCTGATTTCCGCGCTGATGGCGGCGCTGTCGGGGCTGGGCCTGTTCGCCCTCTGCCGCCGCGGCGCGTAAAGCCGCTTTCGAACGCGGTTACGAAAAAGCCGGCGGTATGGCCGCCGGCTCAAGTTTCAGGGCAGGTGAGGTACGCACGCAACGCTAAGATCCAGGCGCATCGGCTTGCGGAGCGCAGACCTGGAAGCGCGCAGACTCGGGAGCGCAAGCCTTGCGGCTCCTTGCCGTAACGCTTCTGCGGTGCCGTCTCTGCGTCGGCCTGCCATGAGCAGGCGGCGAAATGCGGCACGCAACTCCAGCCTTGGCCTTCGCGAACGACAGGCAAACCGGCCTGTCTCGGCAAACCCAGTGCTGAAGTCAGTTGCAAGCGAACGCGGGCCCAAGAGCGCAATGACGGGCAGTCATGGTTAGCCTCAAGCCTGACATCACCCTGAGCCTGTATGGATGAACTACGCATGAACGGCGATGTCGCCGTTTGCCGCGTTCGCGACAAATTGCGAGCGTTGCTGTTCCATCTTCGTTGAAACCTTCCGGCGCGGCGCTAGGATCGGGTTTCTTCATTTCTGGAGGCAAGCGATGTTTTTCCAATCGAAATTGCTTTTGACCGTTGCCGCTGCAGGACTGGCGGGTTTCATCGGCCTTGTTGCAACGGGTCCTGCGAGCGCGCTGTCGATGCAGGAATGCAGCGCGAAGTACAAGGCGGCGAAGGCGGACGGCTCGCTCGGCGGTCAAAGCTGGAACGATTTCCGCAAGACGAAGTGCGGCACGGACGATACGGCGGCGACGTCGGCGAAATCCGCGGCAAAGCCTGCGGCATCGGCTGCAACTGCCGCTGCGGGCGGGGCGGTTTTCCCCACCGCGGTCAATCCGAAATATGCCTCCGAGACCCCCGGCAAGGCGCGCATGCACACCTGCGTCGACCAGTTCAATGCCAACAAGGGCAAGAACGCCAACGGCGGCATGAAGTGGATTCAGAAGGGTGGCGGCTATTACAGCGCGTGCAACAAGCGCCTGAAGGGCGGTTAGGCCTCATCCGACCCTCCCCTGCCATGCGGGGGAGGGGATGCGGGCTCAGGCCCTACATGGGCATTCAGCTCACACTCTTATAATGTCGGTTACCGATATAATCAGGGCGCGGAGTTGCAGGGTGCGAGCCTTGCCCGTCAGAAGGCGGTGGCGAGCGCGCGGGCGCCGGGCAAGGTGCTTTCCTTGTCCATCCGCGCATCGGTTGCCGCGATCAGTTTCGCCACGGTATTGTTGCGGATCGCGACCGGGTTGCGCTCATAGCCGCCGCGCTGGAAAAAATTCGATGTCGGCACCTGCGCACGCAGGGCCTGTGGCATCGTCACCATGTCGAAACCGTTGCCGTCACCGGTCAGGTTCATCATTTCGAGCTCGGCGGCGGTGAGCGGCCGGGTGTAACCCTTGCGCGCGGCGAAGCGGACCGAGGTCAGAAGCTTATGGGTCTGCAGCCACGGGCCGATATCGACATCGAGATTGAGCGCGTGGATCGCGAGCCCCTTCGGGGTCTTGGCGAGTTGCACATGCGCACTCCATGCGTTCGGCACGGAGCGTGCGAAGGCAAGCATTTTGCGCAGCGTCGGAATCTTGGCTGCAAGCTGCCGGCGGCGTGGCTCCGGCGCGGCATGCATCGCGGCGGTCAGCCCCGAGAGGATGGCGTCGCCCTGTTCGGCGAGCACCTCGACCGTGTTCGCGGTCAGAAGCTGGTTGTAACCCAGCGCGGTCGAGATCGCGCGTGCATTGGGCCGGGATGATTCGAGCCCGGCCTGCACGTCGTATTTGCCGTTGCCACCAGCCTCGAAGGAGTAAATCCGCACCGCCTGCTCGCGGGTGAGTCCATGGGCGGCCGCGACCTTTGCATAAGCCGCCTTGAACTCGGTCTCGCTTTGCGGCCGGCGTGGGGTGAACTGAAACTCACCCGCGGCGTGGCGGAGGAAGTCGGCCACCACCGGCAGCGGCGTCCGCGCCGGTGGCGGCTTGGTCGGCGCGGTCGGGTCGATCGGTCGTGCGGGGCCGGAATATATCGGGGGCTGGGTCAGCACGTAATGTTCGGGGCCGATCGCATGCCCGTCGCGGCGCCGGGCGTTACGGGTTCGGCGCTTCTCGGCAATCGCCGACCAATACGCCTCGGCCTTGACCTCGAACTGTGCCCGAGCCTGTTCGTAGGCAGCAAGTTTCTGACGATATTCGGTTATTTGTTGCGCGGAGACATTCCCCGCGCGGCTACCCGGCTGGGCGGCGGCAGGCAGTGCGCTGCAGATGGTCAGGAGAGCGAGCAGCGGCACAGTGCGAAGTATCGCGCAGGACACGTTGTGCTCTCTGCGAGAACGGCGGTGTCGTCTGATACGAATGTCTAACGGCATACGAATCCTCGCCATTAGAAGAAGTTGACCGAAGGCGCGCGCCCGTTCAACCTTTCGGCAACGACAAAAAGACCCAGGGAGGAATCATGAGGTTCAAATTCGTATCCGCGCTCGCCGCTGCCGCCATGGCGATGGCTGTGTCCCCGCCGCAAGCTCAGGCGCAGCAGTTCATCAACATTCTCACCGGCGGCACCTCCGGCGTTTATTATCCGCTCGGCGTTGCGATCGGAAAAATCTACGGCGAGAAAATCCCGACCGTGAAGACGCAGGTCCAGGCCACCAAGGCCTCGGTCGAAAACCTCAACCTGATCGAGCAGGGCCGCGGCGAGTTGGCCTTTACGCTCGGCGATTCGCTGAAGGCGGCGGTCGATGGCGACGAGGAAGCGGGCTTCAAGAAGAAGCTCGGCAAGCTGCGCACGCTGGCTGCGATCTATCCGAACTACATCCAGATCGTCGCGACCGCCGATAGCGGCATCAAGACGCTCGCCGACCTCAAGGGCAAGACGCTCTCCGTCGGTGCGCCGAAGTCCGGCACCGAGCTCAACTCGCGCGCGATCCTGAAGGCGGCGGGCATGAGCTACAACGATCTCGGCAAGGTCGAATATCTGCCGTTCGCCGAGTCGGTCGACCTGATGAAGAACCGCCAGTTGAACGCGACCCTGCAGTCGGCCGGTCTCGGCGTGGCCTCGCTGAAGGACCTGTCGAGTTCGTCCCCGATCAACGTTGTGGCCGTGCCGAAGGCGATCGTGGAAAAGATCGGCCCTCCGTTCATCGCGGTTGTGATCCCGGCCAACACCTATTCCGGCCAGACGGCGGATGTGGAGACGGCGGCTGTCGTGAACTATCTCGTCACCAGCTCGGCGGTGTCGGATGACCTCGCCTACCAGATGACGAAGCAGATTTTCGAAAATCTGCCTGAGCTCGTGAACGCTCACGTCGCCGGCAAGAGCATCAAGCTCGAATCGGCCGCGGCCGGAAGTCCGGCGCCGCTGCATCCGGGCGCAATCCGCTACTACAAGGAAAAGGGAGTCCTGAAGTAAGCGCCATTGCGGCAACCGATCTGACAGATGGCCGGGCGATGTCCCGGCCATCATCTCTCGGCTTCGATAAAAGAGCGCGTCACGCGCCGTGAAGCCGGGTCACAGCGTGGCGGAGAATCGCCCGCTGCATCGAGTGGAAGCGGGGAGACCGATGCTGCAGGAATACGGAACGCAGGAACATGTGAAGGTCGAGCTCGATAATTTCGAGCACGGATTCCCGGATGGTTTCGGCCCCGGCCGGTGGGGCCATCTCGCCTATCTCATCGGCATCGCGTTCGCGACCTTTCAGATCATCATTGCGGCGTGGAACTTCCTGCCGAGCCAGGCGGTGCGCGGCATCCATGTCGGCTTCATCATTCTGTTGTCGTATGGCCTCGTCACCAACTTCACCGCGAAGACCAATTGGCAGCGGGCTTTCGGCTGGGCGATCGGCGCTGTCGGGTTCTATTGCGGCCTCTACCAGTGGCTCTACTACGCCGACCTCGTGGCGCGTGACGGCGACCCGACCAACCTCGATCTTGTTATCGGTACGATTCTTGGGCTCCTGATCTTCGACGGCACCCGGCGCCTGATGGGTGCGGCGCTGCCGATCATGTGCGGCGCGTGTCTACTCTACTGGTTCTTCGGCCAGTATCTGCCATCGCCGTTCAACCATCGCGGCTATGATTTCGACCAGATCATCACGCATCTGTCCTATGGCACCGAAGGCTTCTACGGCGTACCGATCTATGTGTCGGCGACCTACATCTTCCTTTTCATCCTGTTCGGCGCGTTTCTCGAGCGTGCGGGCATGATCAAGCTGTTCACCGATGTCTCGCTCGGCGCTTTCGGTGGCACCCGCGGCGGCCCGGCCAAGGTCGCCGTCGTCGCGTCGGGCATGATGGGCACCATCTCCGGCTCGGGCGTCGCCAACGTCGTCACCGTCGGCCAGTTCACCATCCCGCTGATGATCAAGTTCGGTTATCGTCGCGCGTTCGCCGCAGGCGTTGAGGCGACGGCCTCGATGGGCGGGCAGATCATGCCGCCGGTGATGGGCGCGGTCGCCTTTATCATGGCGGAGACGCTTGGTGTCGATTACGCGGTGATCGTGAAAGCAGCGGTGATCCCGGCGGCCCTCTATTTCGCCTCGGCGTTCTGGATGGTGCATCTCGAGGCTGGCAAGCACGGCCTCGTCGGCATGAAGAAGGAAGAGATTCCGAGCGCGCTGAAGGCACTGGCCAATGGCTGGTTCCTGGTGCTGCCGCTGATTGCGCTGATCTTCATGCTGTTCGAGGGCTTTACGCCACTCTATGCCGGCAGCATGGGTCTCGCGCTTACCGTGGCGCTGATCCTCGGCGCCAGCATCGTGGCGGGCTTCCCGCACAAGGTGCTGCGCTACATCTTCTGGATCGGGCTCGCGCTCATCGTCGGCTCGCTATTCCGCAACGGCAGCAATGTCGATATCCGCTATGTCGCGGCGATCGTCGGCGTGCTGGTCGGAATCAGCGCCATCACCCGCGGCGGCCGTGCGACGCTCGTCGCTTGCCGCGACTCGCTGGCCGACAGCGCCAAGTCGTCGCTCACCGTCGGCATGGCCTGCGCCATCGTCGGTGTGATCATCGGCATGATGACGCAGACCGGCGTTGGCACCGTGTTCGGAAGCTGGGTGATCGGCCTTGGCGAGCACAGCCTGTTCTTGGCGCTGGTGCTCACCATGATCCTGTCGATCCTGCTCGGTACCGGCATCCCGACGATCCCGACCTACATCATCGTCGCGGCGCTCGCAGCACCCGCGCTGTCGAAGCTCGATGTGCCGCTGATCGTCAGCCATATGTTCGCGTTCTACTACGGCATCATGGCGGATCTCTCGCCGCCGGTGGCGCTCGCGGCGTTCGCGGCAGCGCCGATCGCCAAGGAGAACCCCGACAAGATCGGCTGGGAGGCGATGCGCATCGCGCTTGCGGGGTACGTCATCCCGTTCATCGCGGTGTATTCGCCAGCCTTGATGCTGCAGACGGGCGACCCGATGGAAGCGAAGATCGGGTTCTACGGCGCGGTCGTCTATGCGACGGTCAAGGCGACGATCGCGATCGGGTTGTTCGGCATGGTGGCGATCGGCTTCCTGTTCACCCGCATGACGGTCATCGAACGCATCGTGTCGTTCATCGCGGCGCTCTTCCTGCTCGGCGAGTTCACCTACAGTGACGAACTGGGCTTTGCGGTCGCGCTTGTCGTCTTCTTCTGGCAATGGCGGAAGCGGCCGGCGCCGCCGCTGGAGGTTGCGCCGCAATCGTCTGCGTGAGGGAATTTTGGGCGTTTGCTTTGCCGCCGCCGGCATCGTCAAGATGCTGTCGGTTGCCGCGTTCACTCTGGTGTGGACCCATTCGATCGAGAAGATCGAATGGCAGGAGGATTGGCACGTCACGCCGCAGGGGCTGCAGATTGTCACCGCAAGGGTGAAGGGCTCCGGCGCGGGCATGGAGCCGCCGCCGGAAGCGCGCCTCGTCAACGGCTGGTTTCAGTGGTCGCCGTCGATGGCCCCGCTTTCCGAGGTGGTGCTGGGCAATTCCGGCCTCGCCGGGGAGTGGCGGCTCTGCACCGATCAGGGCTGTCGCACCTTGTCCGATGTGATCGGGCATCCTCTCGGGGCGCAGGCGACGGTGATGACGGTGTGCGACAAGGCCCCACCGAAGGCCGCAGGCGGTCTCAAGGGCGAGATCGCGCCTTCTGACGGACCTGTCCGAAAGTATGCGGCAATCCGGCATGTGCCGACTTCGTCCCTTGCCGGCGGGCTTTCAATCGCGCCGCGATCCACTGCGTGGGAGGATAGAGCGGCTCAATCCGGTTCCGGTGCGCCCATGCAAATTGCGCGGTTTGCCGCGGTGCTGGTGCGAAAGCCGCATACAAAACCCACCTGCGAGGCCGGTATAAAGGACTGCGTCCGTCAATGAAGATAGCAAGAACAGGTTTGGAGGCCCGCCGATGAGTGATGCAAAAACCCGCTATGCCGAAATCCATGAGCGCTCGCTGCGCGACCCGCAGGGTTTTTGGGGAGAGGCCGCCCGCGAGATCGACTGGTTCGAGCCGGCGAAGAAGGTGTTCGATCCGTCGATGGGGATTTACGGCCGCTGGTTCGCAGGCGGTGTCGTCAACACCTGCTTCAATGCCGTCGACCGCCACGTCAAGAACGGCCGCGCCAACCAGCCCGCGATCATCTACGATTCCCCGCTGACCGATAAGATCACCTCGCTCACCTATGCCGAGCTGCAGCGCGAGGTCGAGGCGCTCGGTGCGGTGATGCAAGATCTTGGCGTCACCAAGGGCGACCGCGTCGTCATTTACATGCCGATGGTGCCGGAAGCGCCGATCGCGATGCTCGCCTGCGCGCGCATCGGGGCGATCCATTCGGTCGTGTTCGGCGGCTTCGCGTCCAAGGAGCTTGCCACCCGCATCGATGACGCGAAACCGAAGCTGGTGTTTTCCGCAAGCTGCGGCGTCGAACCGGGCCGGATCGTGCAATACAAGCCGCTGCTCGACGAGGCGATCAGGCTCGCGTCGTTCAAGCCGGATGCCTGCATCATTCTGCAGCGACCGCAGCACGAATGCGACCTCACCGCCGGGCGCGATCATGACTGGGCGAGCCTGCGCCAGAAGGCGCTCGATGCCGGCAAGCGCGCGGACTGCGTGCCGGTGCTCGCCACCGATCCGCTCTACATTCTCTACACGTCAGGCACGACCGGTGTGCCGAAAGGTGTGGTGCGCGACAATGGCGGCCACATGGTCGCGCTGAAATGGTCGATGTTCAATCATTACGGCGTCGAGCCGGGCGAGGTGTGGTGGAGCGCCTCCGATATCGGCTGGGTGGTGGGCCACAGCTATATCGTGTACGGGCCGCTGTTCCACGGCAACACCACGATCCTTTATGAAGGCAAGCCGATCGGCACGCCGGATGCCGGCGCATTTTGGCGAGTGATCTCCCAGCACAAGGTGGCCGCGCTGTTCACGGCGCCGACCGCGTTCCGCGCTATCAAGAAGGAAGACCCCGACGGCGCTCTGATGAAGAAATACGACCTGTCGTGTTTCCGCACGCTGTTCCTTGCGGGTGAGCGCGCAGACCCTCCGACGGTGGAATGGGCGCAGGCACGGCTGCAGCGGCCGGTGATCGATCACTGGTGGCAGACCGAAACCGGATGGGCGATCGTGGGCAACCCGGTCGGCATCGGCGTGTTGCCGGTGAAGCCCGGTTCGGCGACGGTGCCGATGCCGGGCTATCAGGTCGATATCGTCGACGAGGCAGCGAAGCCCGTGCCCGCGGGCACCACGGGCTCGATCGTCGTCAAGCTGCCGTTGCCGCCATCCTGCCTGCCGACGCTGTGGCAACAGGAGGACCGCTGCAGGGAAGCCTATTTCAGCGAATTCCCCGGCTACTACAAAACCTCCGACGCCGGCTACAAGGACGACGACGGTTATGTCTTCGTGATGGGTCGCACCGACGACATCATCAATGTCGCGGGCCATCGCCTGTCGACCGGCGGCATGGAGGAAATCCTTGCCTCGCATCCGGACGTTGCCGAATGCGCCGTGCTTGGCATCAAGGACGATCTCAAGGGTGAGATTCCCTGCGGCTTCCTGGTGCTGAAATCGGGTGCGGCCCGCGGCGCCAACGAGGTCGAGAGCGAGGTGGTCGGCATGGTGCGCGACAAGATCGGCCCGGTCGCGGCATTCAAGCGGGCGGTGATCGTGCCGCGGCTACCGAAAACGCGTTCCGGCAAGATCCTGCGCGGCACGATGAAAAAGATCGCGGATGGCGAGCCCTGGACCATGCCCGCCACCATCGAGGACCCCAAGGCGCTCGACGACATCAGCACCGCGCTGCAGGTCAAGACGCCAGAAAAGGCTTGAGAAGCGCTGCTATCCGGCCTAGCCAGACAGAGAACCGCCACCGTAAGTGGCGGCGCTCTCTTGGCATAGGGCCCACTACGATGAACGAAGACGCATTCAACATCAGCCTGCGCGGCTTTCTCAAGAAAGTCGGAATTACCAGCCAGCGTGAGATCGAACAGTCGATCCGCGGCGCACTCGCGAGCGGAAAGCTGAAAGGCAACGAGAAGCTTCCCGTCAAGATGACGCTGACGATCGATGGCGTCGGGCTGTCGCATGTCGTGGAAGCGAACATCAATCTGGAGTAGGCGACCCGCGTGAAATCAACGATTGTCCTGGCAGGGCTGGCCGCGAGCCTTCTGCTCTCGGCCTGCGCGCAGTTTGAGCGGACGCCTGCGCCTTCGGCGGCGGCGATGACCGATGATGATGCCATCTGCCGGCAGCGCGGCGAACCGGGCTCATCGGCCTATGTGGCCTGCCGGCGCGATCGCGATGTCGGCGCGCTGCGTGGCAACTCGAATGCAGGCGTCGAGCGTGCCCACAAGAATCTTGCTGACGATATGTTGAACGGGCGCTGAGGCTTTGGCGTAACGCGGCACCTTGGCGTGCCGTAGAACGGAACATGATGACGCGATTGCTGGGGCTTTGCGCGGCCACCCTTTCCCTGATGCTTGCCGTGGTTGCGATGGCGCCGCCGCCTGCGTCTGCGCAGGACGACAATGTCACGAGCCGTGAGCGCATTCTGCGCGACCCGGAGATTCCGCCGCTCGGCAACCCCGATGGCGACGTCACCATTGTCGAGTGGTTCGACTATCAGTGTCCGTACTGCAAGACGCTCTCGCCCGAACTTGAAAAGATCATCAAGGAAGACGGTAAGGTCCGGCTGGTGCTGAAGGATTGGCCGATCCTCGGCCCGCCGTCGCCGGAGGCATCGCGCCTCGTGATCGCCGCGAAGTATCAGGGCAAGTTCGAGGCGGCGCATAAGGCGTTGATGACCCGTGTTGGCCGGTTGACGAGCGGCACGCTTGAGGAGGCGCTTACGAAGGCAGGCGTCGATGTGGCGCGGGCGAAAAGCGATCTCGAAGCCCACAAGGCCGATATCGATGCATTGCTTGCGCGCAATAACGAGCAGGCCGAAGCGCTCGGCTTCAACTCCACGCCGTCCTTCATTGTCGGCACGTTTCGCATTCCGGGCGTGATGAAGCCGGAGCTATTCAAGCTCGCGATCGCCGATGCGCGCGCCAAGGCGAAAGAGGACGACAAGGCGGGGAAGGGCGGTGCAAAGCCTTCCGGCAAGGCGAAGCCTGCAAAGAGCCCGTCAAAAACAAAAGAAGCGCCGGCGAAATAACGCGACGCTTCTTGTTTCTTTCTTCACCTCTCCCGTGGGGAGAGGTCGGAGGCGGAGCGATAGCGAACGCCTCGGGGTGAGGGCGTACGGTGCCTGAAGTCGCTTTTGGTAGCCCCCTCACCCGCTCACTTCGTTCGCGACCTTTCCCCACCGGGGAGAGGTGAAGGAGAACACCGCTAACGCTCGCAATGACGAGCCGAGGCTTGCTCGGCGGCTCGCTTATTCCTCGTCGGACTTCTTGTCGTGGCCGAGCGTCTTGAGTTTGGCGAACACCGCGTCGACGTTCATGTCGTCCTGCTCCTTGGCGGAGAGGGGCGCCTCGTGCTCGGCCTCGCGGCGTGTGGTCTCGGCGGCGGGCAGCAGCGTGACGCCGCCATATTCTTGCTTCGCCGGCTTTTCCTTGGCGGCGCGCTGCACCTCGAAATCGAGTTCGATCTGGGTGCAGAGGCCGAGCGTCACCGGGTCCATCGGCGTCAGCGTCGAGGCATTCCAGTGGGTGCGGTCGCGCACGCTCGCGATCGTGGTCTTGGTGGTGCCGACGAGGCGCATGATCTGCGCGTCTTTCAGTTCAGGGTGGTTACGCACCAGCCAGAGAATGGCGCTCGGGCGCTCATGGCGGCGCGACACCGGCGTGTAGCGCGGGCCCTTCTTCTTGGCGGCCGTCGGCAGTACCACCTTGGATTCCTGCAGCTTCAGCCGGTAGTTCGGATCCTTCTCGCCCTTCTCGATTTCCTCGCGGGTGAGCTGGCCGGTGGAGATCGGGTCCATGCCCTTGATGCCCTGCGCCGCGTCGCCGTCCGCAATGGCGCGAACCTCGAGCGGGTGCATCTTGGTGAAGTCTGCAACCTGGTCGAACGACAGCGCGGTATTGTCGACGAGCCACACGGCCGTCGCTTTCGGCATCAGCGGGGCATTGCTCATGGCAAATCTCCTTTGTGCTTCGCCCGCCTTTTTCAGGGGCGAAGTCGTCTGGTCATCGGCGATGACGGGAATTCACAACTATATAATCCGTCACCACCTTGCCGCGCAACCGGCGATAGGGCCTTGCGGCGGCAACATCCGGGGCTGCGAAGGCGGGCCTTGACAGCGCGGGTGGCCCGGCTCCTATTCCTTCGCCGCCTAGTTTGGTATGTCCGGTGGTCTGGCCTTGCGGGGCCGCATCCCTATATGAGGGTCGGGCCATGTCTGGTTCGCCCTAAACCACTGTTTCGGCTGGAAAATGACACTGGAAACCGAGAAACCGCCGCTTTCGATCGTGCTCTGTTCCCCCCGCGGTTTCTGTGCCGGGGTGGTCCGCGCCATCGATACCGTCGAACGCGCCCTGAAACTCTACGGCGCGCCGGTCTATGTGCGTCACGAGATCGTGCACAATCGCTATGTGGTCGAGAGTCTGCGCGACAAGGGTGCGATTTTCGTCGCCGAGCTCGACGAAATCCCGGATACCGACGCCCCGGTGGTGTTTTCGGCCCATGGCGTGCCGAAGGCGATCCCCTCCCAGGCCGACAAGCGGAACTTCTTCACGCTGGACGCGACCTGCCCGCTGGTGACCAAGGTGCATCGCGAGGCGGCGATCCACTTCAAGCGCGGCCGCGAGATCCTGCTGATTGGCCATGCCGGCCACCCGGAAGTCGTGGGCACGCTCGGCCAGTTGCCGAAGGGCGCCGTGGTGCTGATCGAGACCATGGATGCTGCGCGTTCGTTCGAGCCCAAGGATGCCTCGAAGCTTGCGTTCGTCACGCAGACCACGCTGTCGATCGACGATACCAAGGAAATCGTCGCGGTGCTGAAGGAGCGCTTCCCCGAAATCGACGGCCCACACAAGGAAGACATCTGCTACGCCACCACCAACCGCCAGCTCGCGGTGAAGAAGGTGGCGCCGAAGGTCGACGCCATGGTCGTGGTGGGCTCGCCGAACTCCTCGAATTCCCAGCGCCTGCGCGAGGTCGCCGAGCGCGAGGGCTGCAAGGTCTCGGTGCTGGTGCAGCGCGCCGCCGAACTCGACTGGTCGAAGTTCGAGGGCATCAGCCGCCTCGGCATTACCGCGGGCGCTTCAGCGCCGGAAGTGATCGTCGAGGAGATCATGGACGCGTTCGCCGCGCACTATAAGCTGCACGTCGAAACCGTCTCGGCCGCCGAGGAAGACGAGTTCTTCCCGCTGCCGCGCCCGCTGCGCAACCAGGCTGCCGCGGCTGCCAAGGCGGCGGAGAAAGCCGCCGGCTGACAAGAGGGGAGCGCGGCCGATTTGCCGCCGCCTCGCCTTCAACCCGGTGTGCTTGCGATGATATGATCGCGCCGCCCCCTGATTCCGTCGCGGTGTCGGGGCAATGATTTCAACCCCGGACATCGGACCACCAGATGGCGGTTTATACCGACGTTGCCGCCGACGAGCTTGCGGACTTCCTCTCCGGTTACGACCTTGGCGACCTCTTATCCTACAAGGGCATCGCGGAGGGCGTCGAGAACTCCAACTTCCTGCTGCACACCACGCGCGGCCATTTTTTCCTGACGCTCTATGAAAAGCGCGTCGCAAAAGCGGACCTGCCGTTCTTCCTCAACTTGATGGGTCATCTTGCCGCGCGCGGCATCACCTGTCCGCAGCCGGTCGCGAACCGAGGCGGCGAGACGCTCGGCACGCTGGCCGGGCGGCCGGCCGCGATCATCGATTTTCTCGAAGGCGTGTGGCCGCGCAAGGTCAGCGTTCCGCACTGTGCGGCGATCGGCGAGGCACTCGCCAAGCTGCATCTGGCCGGCGCGGATTTCAAAATGACGCGCGCCAATGCGCTCTCGGTCGCGGGCTGGCGGCCCTTGTTCGAGGCGGCGGTAGCGCGCGCCGACACCGTGCAGGCGGGCCTGCGCGATTTTCTCGCCACTGAACTTGCGCATCTCGAAGCGAACTGGCCGCAGGCTTTGCCGCGCGGCATCATCCATGCCGATCTCTTTCCCGACAATGCGCTGTTCGTCGGCGACACCCTGTCGGGCCTGATCGACTTCTATTTCGCCTGCAACGATCTTCTCGCCTATGACGTTGCGATCTGCCTCAACGCGTGGTGCTTCGAGGCCGATCATTCCTTCAACGTCACCAAGGCCAGCACGTTTCTCAACGCCTACGGCAAGGTGCGTCCGTTGAGCGAGCCGGAGCAGGCAGCGTTGCCGCTTCTCGCGCGGGGCGCTGCGCTGCGCTTTCTGCTGACGCGGCTGGTCGACTGGCTCAACGTGCCACCGGGCGCACTGGTGAAGCCGAAGGACCCGCTCGAATATGTCCGCAAGCTGCGTTTTCATCAGGGCGTGCGGACGATCGCCGGTTACGGCCTTGCCCGTTCGGAAAGCGTGACGTGAGCGAGCCGCAGCGTCCTCACGTCGTGATCTTTACCGATGGCGCCTGCTCGGGAAATCCCGGCCCGGGCGGCTGGGGCGCGATCCTGCGCTTCGGTGAAATCGAAAAAGAGCTGAAGGGTGGCGAAAACCCGACCACCAACAACCGCATGGAATTGCTGGCGGCGATCTCCGCGCTCGAAGCGTTGAAGCGCTCGGCCATCGTCGATCTCACCACCGATAGCCAGTACGTCCGTCAGGGCATCACGAGCTGGATCTTTAACTGGAAGAAAAACGGCTGGCGCACGTCTGACAAGAAGCCTGTGAAGAATGTCGATCTCTGGCAGCGGCTGGACGCGGCGTTGAAGCCGCATGAAGTGCGCTGGCACTGGATCAAGGGCCACGCCGGTCACGCCGAGAACGAACGTGCCGATGAATTGGCGCGCGAAGGATTGGCGGAGAATAGGTAGTCTCGGTGTGGATGCGTGTCCCGGATGCTGCGCAGCGCGAAGCGTTGCGCTGCTGATCCGGGACCTTCGCGTCATACGAAGTTTGTAACGGTCCCGGCTCTGCGGAGCAGCGTCAACAACGCTGCACCGCGTCCGGGACACTTGAGCTCTTAAAGCTGCCCAAGCAGCGTATCGCCGCCGGAGACTTCCACCTTGCCGGGGTTGGCTTCGAGGTTGAATTTCTTCACCACGCCGTCTTCCACCAGCATCGAATAGCGCTTCGAGCGCAGGCCGAGGCCGTGGCCCGAGCCATCGAAGTCGAGACCGGCGGCCTTGGTGAATTCGGCGTTGCCGTCAGCGAGGTAGATCGCCTCGTTGTTGAAGTCGGTGTCGCGCTTCCAGGCGTTCATCACGAACACGTCGTTCACTGCGACCACAGCGATGGTGTCGATGCCCTTCGCCTTGATCGCCGCCGCGCTCTGGAACACGCTCGGCATGTGCATCTTGTGGCAGGTGCCGGTGTAGGCGCCCGGCACAGCGAACAGCGCGACCTTCTTGCCCTTGAAAATGTCGTCGGTGGTTTTCGCCTTCGGGCCTTCCTCCGTCATTACGGTGAACTTGGCCTGCGGCAGACGGTCGCCAACTTTAATCGTCATTAGAATCTCCCTTTGAAAATGTGGGGGTGGGTTGGAAGGAAAGCGGGCGGCAGTGCCGCCTCGCTCAGTTGAGGCTGACGTTGAATTCGTAGGCGCGCTCGGTGTCGGTCAAGGTAAACTTGAGCGCCGCGCCATCGGGATTGACGCCGGGCGGCACGCCATCGAGATCGAAGTGGAAGCGCTTCACGCCGGGCGGGTGACGCGCAACGAGTTTCGGCACCGGCAGTGCCCAGTCCGGCGTGGGGCCTTCGACGAACAGCGCGGGCGTCTTGCCTTCCGGCACGACGGTGTCGACCTCGACGCCCTTGTCGCCGACGCGCTTGACGTCGCGAATGGTCAGCGGATTGGAATCGCCGACATTGGCGGGCTTCGGCACGCGGTCGAGTGCGGCGCTGAGCGTGCTGTCTTCCGTGCTGGCGGCGCTGGTGAAGGGAAGCGTCAATACAGCCTGCGATGGGACGCAGAGCTTTTCGCACACCGCATACTGGATGTCTGCATGCAGCGTGGTCGGCTGCTCGGGATGACGCACCGCGATGCGCAGCGGGATCACGACTTCGTCATGATAGCCGAGTGCGGTGCCGCCCGCGCCATCGGGAAAGGCCTTCGGCGCGGGCCACAACACGGTGACGGCTTCGACATTGTCGGACTTGGAGAAATCGAAGCGCGGCGGCACGCCGGAATCGCCGGGCGTGCGCCAATAGGTTTTCCAGCCGCGATCGAGCTTGATGTTGATGCCGCCGAGCAGCACGGGGCCGTTGCGCGAGCCTGCGAGCAGGCGAAGCTGCGCATGCGCATCCTTCGTCCAGGGCGAGGCGTCCTGCGCGCGCGCCAGCGATGCCGTGGCGGGGAGTGTGGCCGCGATTAACAAAAGCGTGCGGCGCGTTAGCGGAACAATGTCATTCATGCGACGTCTTTACATAAGCAGGAATAGTGAAGAAGGGCTTGTGTTGATTGACAGAGACGACACCCGATATCAGGATTGGGTACAGAACAAAGAGATGGTTTGTTGGACGAGAGGCGCGCTTCCATGACACAGCCGATCGGTCTTGATGGACTTCCGGAAAAGGCTTCATCTTCGGGAACGACTTATCTCGACGGGCAGCTCCTTATTGCGATGCCGGTCATGCAGGATGAGCGGTTTGCACGCTCGGTCATCTATGTTTGTGCCCATTCCCCCGATGGTGCAATGGGCATTATCGTCAATCGCCCTGCGGGCAGTATCGATTTTCCGCAATTGCTTCGCCAGCTCGATATCGTCGCAGACGGCGTACCGATCCAACTGCCCGATGATGGCGAAACGGTGAAGATTCTTCGTGGTGGACCGGTGGAGACAAGCCGCGGCTTCGTCCTGCATTCGTCCGATTATGCGATCGAGGATGCGACGCTGCCGATCGACAACGGCATCTGCCTCACCGCGACGCTCGATATCCTGAAAGCCATCGCCCAAGGCACCGGGCCGCGACGGGCGGTGCTTGCGCTCGGCTATGCCGGCTGGGCGCCGGGGCAGCTTGAAAGCGAAATCCAGCACAACGGCTGGCTGCATTGCCCCGCCGATCCTGACATCGTGTTCGGCCGCGACATGGACGACAAGTATCAACGCGCGCTGCAGAAGATCGGCATCGATCTCGGCATGCTGTCCAATAGCGCAGGGCATGCGTAAGGTGGATCGCCATCCGGGGTATCATTGCCGGGCTTGACCCGGCAATCCATCTTCTTGAAGAAACCCTTTTTTAGATGGATGCGCGGATCAAGTCCGCGCATGACGATTCCGAGCAAGCCTAAATTTGTAAGCCTAAATTTTTCTGGGAAGACGCAAGCCTAGCGCCCTTGCTGCGGCGTTGCGGTCGCGGGGGCTGCAGGCGCGGCCGGTGCAGGTGGCGTGCGCAGGCTGTAGCGGCGAGCGCGCGGCGCCTCGGTCTTGTCGCCGGTGAGAAGGCGCGTGGCGCTTGCGGCGTCCATCGGCTCGCCGAAGGCAAAGCCCTGCGCATACTGGCATCCGAGCTGGTAGAGCTCGACTGCATCGGAATCCGTCTCCGCGCCCTCCGCGACGACTTCCATGCCGAGATCGTGCGCCATCGCGATGATCGACTTCAGCAGCGTCGGCCGTGCGCCGTTGCGCGTCGTGCGCACGAACGACTGGTCGATCTTGATGGTATCGAACGGGAAGCGCTGCAGATAGGATAGCGAGGAATGGCCGGTGCCGAAATCGTCGAGCGACAATCCGGTGCCGAGCTCCTTGATCCGCTGCAGCATCTGGGCGGCGTGCTCGGGGTTCTCCATCACCAGCGACTCGGTGAGTTCGAGCTTGAGCGACCCGCGCGCGACCGCCGAGCGTGACAGCACGCCGCGTACGTCGTGGATCAGGTCGTGGCGCAGCAACTGGCGCGAGGAGACGTTGACGCTTGCAAACAGTGGCACGCGGGTGCGCGTCGCGCGCTGCCAGGTGCTGAGCTGCTTCGCAGTCGCGTCCATCACGAACAGGCCGAGATCGACGATCAGGCCGATCTCTTCCGCGATGGAGATGAATTCGGATGGCGACATCCGCCCGAGCCGCGGGTGATCCCAACGTGCCAACGCCTCGAAGCCTGCGACGGTGCGATCCTCGAGCCGCATGATCGGCTGATACAGGATCGCGATCTCCTGCCGCTCGATGGCACGGCGCAGATCGGATTCAAGCGTCAACCGGTCGGTTTTGCGCGAGCGCATCGGCGGCTTGTAGACGTCGATACGATCGCCGCCGAGCCGCTTGGAATGATACATCGCAAGCTCGGCATCCTTGATGATCTCATCGGTCAGCGGCGCCTGCGGGTCGCTGAGCGCGAGGCCAATTGAAGCGGTGAGGAAGATCTCACGCTCGTTGAAGGCGATCGGCGCGCGGATGGTCTTGCGGATGGTTTCGGCGAGCGCGGTGATACGCGCAGGCTCGTGCTCGGAAGTGAGCAGCAGGCCGAACTGGTCACCGCCGATCCGTGCCAGCGTATCCTGCGGCTTGAGGATGCGGGTGAGGCGGCGCGCCAGCGTCAGCAGGATGGAGTCGCCGACCGCGATGCCGACGGAATCGTTGACCTGCTTGAAGCGGTCGAGGTCGATCACCATCACGGTGGGGCGCAGGTTCGGCGCAGTCTTGATGAAGCCCGCAAGCGCGGTGAGGCGGTCGATGAACAATTGCCGGTTCGGCAGACCCGTGAGGTTGTCGTGCACCGAGTCATGGAGCATGCGCTCCTCGGCATTCTTGATCTCGGTGACGTCGGAAAGGGTGCCGACCACGCGCGCGACTTCGCCGTCGGAGCCGACGACCGGGCGTGCCTTCAGCGCGAACCACATGAAGTGGCCGTCCGGCGTGCGCAGGCGGAAGTCCTGCACGAGACGGCCGCGGCGCTGATCGAGCACGCTGTCGAGCGCGGCGCGGAAGCGATCCTGATCGAGCGGATGCAGCACTTCGAGCCAGCGCGCCGCAGGGCCTTCCAGCGTGCCGCGTTTCAGGCCGAGCAGGCCCTCTGTCTCGGGGCTCGTGAATACCTTGTCGGCGGAGACGTCCCAATCCCAGATCAGATCGCCCGAGCCGGTGAGTGCCAGCGCGCGACGTTCGACATCGGAGACGATGCCGGTGGTCGCGCCGCCTGCGAAGGCGTGCTGCATCACCGTGAAGCCGATCAGCATCACGATCAGCACAAGGCCGCCGAGCAATGCCGGGCCGACGATATCGTTGGTCACCGCGCCGGTGACGGTCATGCCGGCCGCGATCACCCAGATCAGGAACAGGAACCAGGTCGGGATCAGCAGCACCGCGCGATCAAAGCCCTGCGTCGAAAGCGTGACGATCAGCACGAAGCCTGCGGCGGCGATCAGAAGCAGCGAGATGCGCGCGATGCCGGAGGCGACCGCGGGATCGAACAGCGCGAGGCCGACCAGCGCGCCGAGGAAGACGAGCCAGCCGAGCGTGATATGCGAATAGCGCACATGCCAGCGCGACAGATTGAGGTAAGCGAACAGGAACACCAGGAACGCTGCCGTCAGCATCGCCTCGCCCGAGGCACGCCAGACCCGTTCGGCGTCGACTGACATGTCGAACACCTTGCCCCAGAACCCGAAGTCGATGCCGATATAGACCAGCACCGCCCACGCGAGCGCGGAAGCAGCAGGGAACATGATGCTGCCCTTCACCACGAACAGGATCGTCAGCACGAGGGCGAGAAGGCCGGAAATGCCGATGACGATGCCGTGGTACAGCGTGAAGGAGTTGACCTTGTCCTTGTAGGCCTCGGGCTCCCACAGATAGAGCTGCGGAATGGCATCGGTGCGCAGTTCCGCGACGTAGGTCACGACCGCGCCGGGATCGAGCGTGATGCGGAAGATGTCGGCGGTGGCGCTGTCCTGCCGGTCGGGGCGGTCGCCGGCCGAAGGCGTGATGGTTGCGATGCGCGACAGGCCGAGGTCAGGCCACAACAGGCCCGATGCGACGATCCGATAATGCGGCACCACGATCAGGCGGTCGATCTGCTCGTCGGTGGTGTTGGTCAGGGCGAAGACCAGCCAGTTCTTGCCGCCCTCGCGCGCGCGCACCTCGATGCGGCGGACGATGCCGTCGGGACCGGGCGCGGTGGAAACCTGGATGCGGTCGGTGTCGCTGTGCTGGAATTCCAGCACGCCGGTCAGGTCGATCGCGGGCGCGTCGGTGCGGACGCTGATGGCGTCAACGGCGTGTGCCGGCTGCGCGGCGGCCAATATCAGGAAGCTGAGCGCGAGCAGCGCATAGCATCTGATCGAGCGCAAGATCTGTCTCTCCGCGGTCGGGCGCGGGCCCCTTCAAGGGGCCCGGCGGGAGCGCGATCAATGACACGAAAGCGAGATGAATCAAAGGCTTTACAGGCGCTTTGTCCCGTCAAACCGTGAGCACAATTTTGCCAATATGCTGGCCGCTTTCCATCCGGGCATGGGCCTTGGCGGCGTCTTTCAGGGAAAACTCGCTATCGATCAGGGGCTTCAGCCGACCCGCGACAATCCAGGGCAGGACGGTGGCCTCGATGGCCTTAACCATGGCTGCCTTATCCTCGTTTGAGCGGGGCCGCAGCGTCGAACCGGTGTGCCAGAGCCGCTTCATCATCAGCTTGCCGAAATTGGCGGTCGCCTTCGGCCCGCCGAGGAACGCGATCTGGACGATGCGCCCCTCGGTCGCACACGCATCGTAGTTGCGGTCGACATACTCGCCGCCGACCATATCGAGGATGACGTTGACGCCCTTGCCGCCGGTCGCGGCCTTGGCCTCGGCGACGAAATCCTGGGTCTTGTAGTTCACCGCAACATCGGCGCCGAGCGTGACGCAGGCGTCCGCCTTTTCCTGTGAGCCGACGGTGACGATCACCTTGGCGCCATGCGCCTTCGCCATCTGGATCGCCGTGGTGCCGATGCCTGACGAGCCGCCATGCACCATGAAGGTTTCGCCGGGCTTGAGCGCGCAACGCTCGAACACGTTGTGCCACACCGTCATCACCGTTTCGGGAAGCGTCGCGGCTTCTTTCATCGACAATCCGGCAGGAATGGTGATCGCGTGCGCATCCGGCGCGACGCAATATTCGGCATAGCCGCCGCCGGCGGTGAGCGACATCACCTTGTCACCGATCTTGTGCTTGCGGGCACCTTCGCCGAGCGCCACCACGGTGCCGGCGATTTCCAGACCCGGCAGGTCGCTTGCGCCCGGAGGCACGGGATACTTGCCCATGCGCTGCAGCACGTCGGGCCGGTTGACGCCGGCAGCCTCCACCTTGACGAGAATCTCGCCGGCCGCGGGCTTCGGCACCTCGCGCTGTTCCGGCACCAGCACATCCGGCCCTCCCGGCTGGGAAATGGCGATCACGGTCATGTGGGTGGGCAGCTTGTCCATGAAAACAATCCTTGGAAGGTGACGTCGGGTCAGCACGATATGCCACCGAACGGCAAGCGAGTCAGCCCCGATGGCTCGACCGGATGCGCGGCTTTGTGGCAGGCTCCGGCGCGAGCGAGACGACCGACATGGAGGGATCATGGCGATTGACGATGACGACCGGCCGCGGCCGAAACTCATTCACCAGATCGGGCAGGATTTGTCGCTTCTGTCGCTTGACGATCTGAATGAGCGTATCACCGCGCTTGAGGGCGAGATCGAACGGCTGAAGACGGAGGCTGCGAAGAAACGCGCCTCGCGCGACGCGGCGGCAAGTTTCTTCAAATCGTAAACATCGTATCGAGGCGGTCGCATTCGCCAATGAATGGTGAACGATTTCGTTCATTTACGACACATTAAGCTTTCGCGTTTATGACCAGAGTGTCCTTGTTTGGACGCCGAGTGGCTCCTGTCCACTCTGTTTGACGCCTCCCTGTTATCAACTTTCAAAAGCCGCCGGTTTCCGGCGGCTCTTTTTTTGTTCACGCAGATGTCACGGAAACCATATCCCGATTTGATCGTGCGACCGGCTGGACTCCGGCGCCGCGAGGGGCAATGATTTGTTCATTATAAGAAAGCGCTGCATCACAAGGCGCATCCAAGCGTAACAGGCTTAAGGCGTTAACCATGTCGGATCAGGCGCAGGATGGGCTCATCCTGCTCAGTGAGCACTTTACCAATTCGCCCGCGTTCCAGGAGTTGTTCCGCGACGGAATGGATCTTGTCGAAGAGACGGCGGCTTATCTCGACGGCGACGGCCGCATCGAGGCGAAGGCGCTTGAGCGCGCGGTCGGCCTCACCTATGCGACCGAGAGCATGCGTCTCACCACGCGGCTAATGCAGCTTGCGTCGTGGCTTCTGCTGCATCGTGCGGTGCGCGAAGGCGAGATGACGCTCAATCAGGCGAACCGCGAAAAGACCAAGGTGAGGCTCACCGCGGCCGAGCCGGGTGCTGCCGATCTCATCACGCGGCTGCCGGAGCGGCTGCAGCAACTGATCACGCGTTCGATGGAGTTGCAGACCAAGGTGCGTCGCCTCGATGCCACCATGCATGCCGAGCGCAAGGATGATGTGGCCGGCAATCCGCTGATGCCGCAGCTCGACCGGCTGCGCGCCGCGTTTGAGAACTAGAGTTTTCGGATGGGCAGGTTCTCTGCCCGTCATTCCCGCGAAAGCGGGGAGTCCACACTTGGAAAGACTGGGTCCCCGCCTTCGCGGGGACGATCAATAGAAAAACTAACTCAGCCCCGATCACCCAGACTCCAACGAAAAACGCCCCGGCGCGAGCACGGGGCGTTTTTTGATTTGGGATATCCGAGCAGGCTTACTTCTTGAGGAAGCCCGAGAACTTCTTCTGGAACCGCGACACACGGCCGCCGCGGTCGAGAATCTGCTGGGTACCGCCGGTCCAGGCCGGATGCGACTTGGAGTCGATGTCGAGGTTCAGCGTGTCGCCTTCCGCGCCATAGGTCGAACGCGTGAAGTATTCGGTTCCGTCGGTCATAACGACCTTAATCGTATGATAATCCGGGTGAATTTCGGGTTTCATGGAAAATCCTTCGGCGCACGGCGCCCGGCTGGTCGATCATTTGTCGGGTGAATTCGGCGGGTCTATACCGCACGAGGCGGTTTCAGACAAGCTTTGACCCAGCGCAGAGCATGGCATTTGCCAGCGCCCTAACTGCAGCCTATTGGAAGGCGGGGACAATAGCGGCAGGGTTTTGATGAACGTGGTGGAACGCATCCCGGCAGAGGGGCAGGCCGTGCCCGCGTCCGCCGGTGAGACGGCCGAAGGAGTGGTCCCGGCGTCTCAGGCCAACGGTCTGACCAAAGAGGCCGATCGGGGAGCAGAGACCAAGGCGCGCCGTTCGAGCCTGCGTCCTCTGCTGGCGCTCGCGCCTTACGTCGTCCGCTACCGCGGCCGCGCCATCGCGGCGCTGATTGCTCTCATCATTGCCTCGCTCGCGACACTGGCCGTGCCGCTCGCCGTTCGCCGCATGATCGATTTCGGGTTCAGTCCCGAAAGCGTGGCGATGATCAACAGCTATTTCGGCCTCATGATCCTCGTCGTGGCGGTGCTCGCGGCGTCGAGCGCGATGCGCTACTACTTCGTCATCACCATCGGCGAGCGCATCGTCGCCGATCTGCGCAGTGACGTGTTCCGCCACCTCACCCGTCTGTCACCTTCGTTCTTCGACACGGCTCATAGCGGCGAACTGGTCTCGCGGCTCACCGCCGACACCACGCAGATCAAATCTGCGGTCGGGGCGTCCGTCTCGATTGCGTTGCGTAACGTCGTCCTGTTCGTCGGCGCGGCGGCAATGATGGTGGTGTCGAGCCCGAAACTCTCCGGTTTCGTCCTCGCGGCGATTCCGCTGATCGTGCTGCCGCTGGTCGGCTTCGGCCGCCGCGTGCGCAAACTCTCGCGCGGCGCGCAGGACACGCTCGCGGAAGCCTCTTCCTATGCCTCTGAGCTGATCGGCGCGATCCGCACGTTGCAGGCCTTCACCAACGAACTGTTGGCGCAGGCACGTTTCGGTGGCGAGGTGGAGCGCGCTTATGAGGCCGCGCGTGCCTCGACGCGCGCGCGCGCATGGCTCACCGCGGTCGTGATCTTCCTGATCTTCTCGAGCGTGGTGGTGATCCTCTGGGTCGGCTCGCACGACATCATCACCGGCGAGATCACCGCCGGCCGGCTCGGCCAGTTCGTGCTCTATGCGGCATTCGCCGCGGGCGCGCTCGGCGAGTTGAGCCAGGTCTGGGGCGAGATCGCACAGGCTTCCGGTGCGGCCGAGCGGCTGTTTGAAATTCTCAATGTGAAATCCGACATCACGGTGCCCGCCAATCCGCGGCTGCTGCCGCAGCCCGCGCGCGGCGACATCGTGTTCGATCGCGTGCGCTTTTCCTATCCGACGCGGCCCGAGGCGTTCGTGGTCGATGGCGTGTCATTCTCCGTGCGCGCGGGCGAGAAGATCGCGGTGGTCGGCCCGTCAGGTGCGGGCAAGAGCACGCTGTTTCATCTGCTGCTGCGCTTCTACGATCCGAAGAGCGGTCTGATCTCGTTCGACGGCGTGCCGATCGACGAGGTCGCGCCGGACGATCTGCGCTCGCGCATCGCGCTGGTGCCGCAGGATTCGGCGATCTTCGCTGCGACCGCGCGCGAGAACATCCGCTTCGGCCGGCCCGATGCCTCGGATGCCGAGGTCGAGCGCGCGGCCGAACAGGCCCATGCCACCGAGTTTCTGCGCCGCCTGCCGAACGGTTTCGAGACGCAACTGGGCGAGCGTGGTGTCACGCTCTCCGGCGGCCAGCGCCAGCGCATCGCGATCGCGCGTGCGATCCTGCGCGATGCGCCGCTGCTGCTGCTCGACGAGGCGACCTCCGCGCTTGATGCCGAAAGCGAGACACTGGTGCAGACTGCGCTCGAGGAATTGATGCAGCAGCGCACCACGCTCGTCATCGCCCATCGCCTTGCCACGGTGCTCTCCTGCGATCGCATTCTGGTGATGGAGCAGGGCCGTATCGTCGAGCAAGGCACCCATGCCTCGCTGGTTGCCGCGAACGGTCTCTATGCCCGGCTGGCGCGGCTGCAGTTCGAGGGCGGTTAGCTTCCCCTCTCCCCGTAGCTCGACGAAGACGAGCATAAACGCTCTTATGTGGGAGAGGGTGCTGAGCGGCAAAGCCGCGAAGTGGGTGAGGGGTATACCTCGCCGCAAGCTTTCACCCCTCACCCGACTTTGTCTCGCTTCGCTCGCCATCGCCACCCACTCCCACAAGGGGAGAGGGGAAGAAAGCAAGCTTACTTCTCCCACTTCATGCCATGCACCTTGCGGCCCGATGTCGGGTTCACGTCGTCATGGGTGTGGCGGAAGCCGTGGCGCTCATAGAAGCGGATAGCGCGGGCGTTGTCGGCATTGACCAGGAGCGTGATCGCACCAGAGGATTGCCGCTTTGCCTCATCGACCAGAGCATCCGCCGCGCCCGAGCCCCAGGCTTCCGGCGCGACGACAAGCTGGTCGAGATAGCCCGAGCCATCGAGGGTGACGAAACCGACCGCGCCCTCATCATTCTCCGCGACCGTGATGCGTGAAGCCGGCACGAGTTCTGTGCGCCAGCGCTGTCGCCATCCCGGCAGCCGCTCGGCGAAGTCGATCGACGGATAGGCGTATTGCCAGGTGCGTTGCCACAGCGCGATCAGCGCGTCTTCGTCGGTTGCGCGGTAGGGGCGCAGCCTCATCGCTCGGTAAGCTTGAGTTCGATGCGGCGGTTGCGCTTGTAGGCATCATCCGTGGTCGCAGTGTCGAGCGGCTGGAATTCGCCGAAGCCCGCCGCCACGAGACGCTGCGGCGAGACTCCGCGCGAGATCAGGTATTGCACGACAGAGATCGCGCGCGCCGCCGACAGATCCCAGTTCGATTTGAATTGCGGGCTGTTGATCGGGCGCACGTCGGTATGGCCGTCGACCCGCAGCACCCACGGAATTTCCGCCGGAATTTTCTTCTCAAGCTCGGTGATCGCGGTTGCGAGCTGGTCGAGCTCGCCGCGCCCCTCGGGCAGCAATCCAGAACTGCCTGAGTCGAAGAACACTTCCGACTGGAATACGAAGCGGTCACCGACGATGCGTATGTCCGGACGGTCGCCAAGGATCGCACGCAGCCGTCCGAAGAATTCGGAGCGATAGCGCGACAATTCCTGCACGCGCTGTGCCAGTGCGACGTTGAGGCGCTGGCCGAGGTCGGCGATCTTCTCCTGAGATTCCTTGCCCTTCTGCTCGGAGGCATTCAGTGCTTCTTCGAGCGCCGCAAGCTGGCGGCGCAGCGCGCTGATCTGCTGGTTCAGCACCTCGACCTGCGCGAGCGCGCGCTCGGAAATCTGTTTCTCGGTCGCAAGCTGCTTGTTGAGGTCGCCGCCGCCCGCCGCCCCGCTGGTGAGGCTTTCCGCCATGCCCTTGGCGCGATCGCGCTCGGCCTCGGTGGTGGCGAGACTCGCCTGTAACTGTGCGATCTGATCGTTGAGAGTGCCGCTCGAGACTTTCTCCAGAGACAGAAGGTTGGTGAGCTGGGCGATCTGCGCGTTAAGCCGCTCCAAGGCCTTGTCCTTGCCGGAGACTTCCTGCGACAGATAGAATTGCACCACCAGAAACACCGACAGCAGGAACACGATGGCGAGCACCAGCGTGGACAGCGCGTCAACGAATCCCGGCCAGTAATTGAGGCCCGTGCCGCCGCGGCGTGTGCGCGTCGCCATGGCGTCAGGATTCCCGTTCGACGAGGCCCGGCGCGCGGGCGATGCGTTCCAGAAGCTTCTTGATCTCCGTGCTCTGTTCGCCTTGCGAGTCCGCCCATTCGCGGATCAGGTTCTGTTCCTCGCGCATGTGGGTGACGAGACCCTGGATCGCCTCGGCGAGGTTCGCCATCGCCGCGGTGCCGGCGCGATTGGAGTTCGTATCTTCGATGGCGGTGCGCAGCCGCTCGATCACCGGCGCAAGATCGGACGAAGAGCCCGCGACTGCAGGCTCGCCTGCATATTCGCGCACGGTGCCGGCAAGCCAGTCTTCGAGGTCGGTGTAGAAACGGTTCTGCGCCTGACTCGATTGCAGATCGAGGAAGCCCAGGATCAGCGAACCGGCGAGGCCGAACAGCGAGGACGAGAACGAAATGCCCATGCCGGAGAGCGGTGCGGCGAGACCTTCCTTCAGCGTGTCGAACATTGCGCCTGCTTCGCCGCCGACTTTCAGTCCGTCGATCACCTTGCCGACGGAGCCGACGGTTTCGATCAGACCCCAGAAGGTGCCGAGCAGGCCGAGGAAAACCAGAAGCCCGGTCATGTAGCGCGAGATGTCGCGCGCCTCATCGAGGCGTGTCGCAATCGAATCGAGCATGTGCCGCATGGTCTGCTGCGTGATGCTCATGCGGCCCGAGCGATTGGAGAGCATCGCCGCCATCGGCGCGAGCAGCACCGGCCGCCGGTCGAGTGCGAGGCCGGGATCGGAGACGCGGAAATGATTGACCCACGCCACTTCGGGATAGAGCCGGATCACCTGCCGGAACGACAGCACCGTGCCGATCAGCAACACGCCGCCGATCAGCGCGTTGAGGCCGGGATTGGCGAGAAAGGCTTCCCAGATCTGTTTGTAGAGGATGACGCAGAGCAGGGCGCACAGCACCAGGAACACCACCATGCGGACCAGAAAGATCCGTGGTGAGGACAGTTTCGTGACGACGATGTCGTCAGCGGTCACAGGAGGGTGCTTCGCCATGCGGGACTGTTGCTCCTCATTGAAACGCCGAACCGGCGCTTAATATGACATGGCTCGGCCGGGAAAACAGCGCCGATCGACATTTTCCGGAACTTATGTCGATGCGCAATTGCCCTTGCGAATGTTGCAGGGCGATGACGGAGCGCGCAAGGCCGCTTCGCGGTGCGATGGTATGAGGTCGATGGAGAAATTACAGCGGTGTGACGAGAATCGTCGCAACCATATTGGTGCGAGCGTGGATGCTTCGCGTGGTGACGCTGCGCGGCTCGTCAGAGCGGTTTGAGAATCTTCACCAGTTCACGATGAATGGTCTCGTTGCCGCAGACGACATGCCCGGTCGCGAGCGCAGTGTCGCCGCCCTCGATGCCGCTGGCGACGCCGCCCGCTTCGCGCACCATGATGAGGCCCGCCGCGATGTCCCACGGCTGCAAGTTGCGCTCCCAATAGCCGTCGAGGCGTCCGGCGGCGACGAACGCCATGTCGAGCGAGGCCGCACCGAAGCGGCGCAGACCGGCGACGCGCGGCTGCAGTTCGGCCATCTCGCGGCGCGACAGCTCATGATCGCCACGCCCGATATGCGGCAGGCCGCAGGCGATCACGCAATCCTCGAGCTTCTTGCGGCCGGCCACGCGCAGCCGCATGTCGTTGAGGAACGCGCCCTTGCCGCGCTCGGCGATGTAGAGCTCTTCATTGCCGGGATTGTAGATCACGCCGGCGATAATGACGCCCTCACGCTGCAGGCCGATCGAGATCGCGAATTGCGGAATGCCGTGCAGGAAATTGGTGGTGCCGTCGAGCGGATCGACGATCCAGGTGTTGGCCTTGTCGGTGCCTTCCCGGGTGCCGCCTTCCTCGCCGAGGAAGCCGTAGCCCGGCCGTGCCTTGGTGAGATCGTCGTAGAGCATTTCCTCGGCGCGGCGGTCGGCGGCGGAAACGAAATTGGCGGGGCCCTTCAGGGACACCTGCAGGTTCTCGATTTCACCGAGATCGCGCTTGAGGCTACGGCCTGCGCGGCGCGCGGCCTTGACCATGACGTTGATGAGAGCGGAATGAATCATGGGGGCGCGATCGGGGGTAAAAAAGGACAGGGGAACGGGCCAACGCCGTCAGGCGAGGGTATTGGCGTCAAAGGCCCATAAGGTCAAGGGCAGGAGCGCAAATGTGCCGGAAAGGCGGCGGTTTACGCTACTTGATGCCGAACCAAGTCTTGGCCGCGGCTTCCGCCTTGGCGCGATCCTCAGCGGAGAGCTCGGCCATGCGCGCGTCGAGCCCCGGGTCGCTCGCGCCGCTGGTCTTGGCGATCAGGTGCCATTTGAAGCCCTCGACCTTGTTCTGCGGCGCGCCCCGGCCGTCGATCAGGACATGCGCGAGACGGTTCTGCGCGATCGGGCTGCCCTGCCGTGCGGCGCGGTTGAGCAGCGCAACGGCGGTCGCCTCATCGCGGGCGACGCCGGTGCCGTTGAACAGCGCAATCGCGTACTCGACTTCGGCATCGAGATTGTCGGCAAGCGCAGCCGCACCGAGGAGCCGCGCGGCTTTGGTGAGATCCTTCTCGACGCCGCGGCCTTCCTTGTAGAACGTTGCGAGCGCGTATTGCGCCTCGGCATTGCCTGCCTCCGCGGCCTGCGTGAACAATTCCGCTGCGCGCTTGACGTCCTGTGGGAACACCTGACCTTCGAGATAGAGGAGGCCGAGATTGTAGGCGGCCTCCGGCTTGCCGAGCTTCGCGGCAGCGGCGAGCAATTTCGCACCTTCGTTGCGATCGGCAGGTGCGCCGCGCCCGGCGATCCGCATCATGCCGAGCGCGAACATCGCTTCGCGGTCGCCGCGGTCGGCGGCCTTCTTGTACCAGCTCGCGGCGAGCGGCTCGTCGCGCTTGACGCCGAAGCCGTTGGAATAGATCTCGCCGATCAGCGTCATCGATTTCGGATCGCCCTTCTCGGTGGCGCGCTTGGTGGCGATGGCGAGCGCGGTCTTGTAGCGGCCTTCCTGAAATGCGCCGTAAGCGAGATCGACGTTCGGATCGTCGGGCTCTTCCGTTTTCGGAGCCTCCTTTGCAGTGTCGGCCTTGGGCTTGGCGGCCTTGGCTGGCGCTTTCGGGGCCGCAGGCTTTGGCGCAGCTTTGGGCGCGGGTGCAGGAGCAGGCTGTGCAGAGGGGAGCGCGAGTTGCGCGAAGCTCTCACCGCCTGCAACGCAGAACGCGGCTACTGCGACCGTAAGGATGAAGCGGAATCGAAGCCGGCTCATGAACGCGTGACCTGTCCCGCGGCCGCACTGAACGTCGCTTCAAAGCGCGCGCGGATTGCGGCCTGCGCCTCTTCCAGCGCGGCTTTTGGCCCGCGTGCATCGTTCCAGATGAAATCGGCCGCCATGATGAAGTCGGCGCCGGAGCCCGCGAACAGCGTTGCCTCCTCGAGCGTCGCGGCATAGCCAACGCAGGGCGGCTCGAACAATTCGGCCCACCATTGCAGCCGCTCGAAGATCGCCTCGGGCGAGGGCCGCTCGCCGTTCCGCGAAGGCTCGCCGAACAACAGATAATCCGCGCCGCGTTCGCCCGCGAGCATCGCATCGTGCCGCGTGTGCAATTGCCCGACGCCGACGATGCGCTGCGCCTTCAGCGACGCGGCGTCTTCCATCTGCTCCAGACCCTCTACGTGGACGCCGTCGGCACCGCCGCGCACCGCAAGCGACTGCCGTCCTTCGACCAGAAGCGCCGTGCCGGCCGCCTGCACCGGGCCTGCGAGCGTCTTGATGCGCGAAGTCAGCGTGCGCTCGTCGGCCTCGTTGAGGCGCAGCAGCACGGCCGCGACGTCGCATGCGGTGAGAAGCGGCGGTAGCGATGCCGCGAACGCCGCGGTGTCGTCGAGCGCGGGCGTCGCCAGATAGAGGCGGGGCATGGGTTGGGCAGGAGCAGAGGAGCGGGAGGGCGCCATGGGGAAACCGGTAGCGGACGATCAGGACAGCGACAAGCCTTCACGCAAAAATGCGCCGCGGGTGCGGCGCATTTCAAAATGCAGGCCTTCTAAAATGCAGGCCGCTCGGTGGCGGGATCGCGGCCTTACGCCGCCTTCTTGCCTTCGAGATCGGCGTTCCATTCGCCCTTGCTGGCGAGGCCGTTCATGCGGGCGCGATGCCCGAACGCGGCCTGCGCGGCGGCGACGTTTTCGGTTTTGCCGGACCATGCCTTCTGCGGCGCGGCCTGTAGCGCGCGGCCGTAGGAGAAGGTGAGCTTCCACGGCAGCCCGCCGATCCGGTTCATGGCGTCGAGATGCGCGGTCGCCTCCTCGTCGGACTGGCCGCCCGAGAGGAACGCGATGCCCGGCACCGCCGACGGCGTCGTATTCTTGAGCATGCGGATGGTCTTCTCGGCGACTTCCTGCACCGAGGCGCGCTTCGCCGCCTTCTTGCCGGAGATCGCCATGTTCGGCTTCAGCACCATGCCTTCGAGCGCCACGCGCTGGTAGTAGAGCTCCTGGAAGGTTTCCTTCAGGATGAACTCGGTCACCTCGTAGCAGCGGTCGATGCTGTGATCGCCGTCCATCAGCACTTCCGGCTCGACGATCGGCACGATCTGCGCGGCCTGGCACAGCGCGGCGTAGCGGGCGAGCGCGTGGGTGTTGGTGCGGATCGCGGCATAGCTCGGAATGCCATTGCCGATGTCGAACACGCCGCGCCATTTCGCGAAGCGCGCGCCGTTTTCGTAATATTTCTTCAGACGCTCGGCGAGCTTGTCGAGACCGACGGTGATGAGTTCGCCGGGACAGCCGGGCAGCGGCTGCGTGCCTTCATCGACCTTGATGCCGGGGATCGAGCCCGCCTGTTCGATCAGCTTCACGAGCGGCGTGCCGTCCTTCGCCTTCTGCCAGAACGTCTCGTCGTAGAGGATGACGCCGGAGATGTGGTTGCTCATCGCCTCCTTGGAACGGAACAGCAGTTCGCGATAGTCGCGGCGGTTGTCCTCGGTGGACTCCACGCCGATCACGTCGAAGCGCTTCTTAATGGTGCCGGAGGATTCGTCGGCAGCCAGAATACCGCGTCCCGGCGCGACCATGGCGTTGGCTACCTTGTTGAGGTCAGCGAGATTCATCGAGCTCTCCTGAAAACGGCTGATTGAGAGGGGTTTGGCTGTGTAAGTCGTAGGCGGTTTGGCCGGTTCCACCCCATTTGGCTGCAATCTAGCCAAACGGGGCGGGATTGTCATTTCACCCGCAGAACCTCGACACCGGGCAGCGGCTTGCCTTCCATCCATTCGAGGAACGCGCCGCCCGCGGTCGAGACGTAAGTGAAGTCAGAGGCGACCCCGGCGTGGTTCAAGGCTGCGACAGTATCCCCGCCGCCCGCGACCGAGATCAGCTTGCCCTCGCGGGTGAGGCCCGCGGCATGGCGCGCGGCCTGCACGGTGCCACGGTCGAATGGCGACAATTCGAACGCGCCGAGCGGGCCGTTCCACACCACCGTCTTGGCGGCATCAAAAGCGGCGCGCACGCGGTCGACCGATTTCGGGCCGACGTCGAGGATCATCGCATCGGAGGGAATGGCGTCGAGCCCACAGGCTTCCGAGGGCGCATGGGCGACGAACTCGCGCGCAATCACGGCATCGACCGGCAGGATCACGGCGCATTTGGCCGCTTCCGCCTTTTCGAGAATCCGCAGCGCGGTTGGCGCCAGTTCTTTTTCGCAGAGCGACTTGCCGACATTGACACCCTGCGCATGCAGGAAGGTGTTGGCCATGCCACCGCCGATCACCAGTGCATCGACCTTGGTGACGAGATTTTCCAGAAGGTCGAGCTTGGTCGAGACCTTCGCGCCGCCGATCACCGCCGCGACCGGATGCGTCGGTGCTTCCAGCGCCTTGGTCAGCGCGTCGAGCTCGGCCTGCATCGAGCGGCCGGCATAGGCGGGCAGCACATGGCCGAGCCCCTCGGTCGAGGCGTGGGCGCGGTGCGCGGTCGAGAAGGCGTCGTTGATCCAGATATCGCCGAGCTTGGCGAGTTCGGCGACAAAAGCAGGATCGTTCTTCTCTTCGCCTTTGTGGAAGCGGGTGTTCTCGAGGCAGATGATGTCGCCGGGCTTCATCCAGGAGACGGCATCTTCCGCTTTCTTGCCGACGCAGTCGTCGACGAACTCGACGTGCCGCCGCAGCATGTAGGCGAGCGTGATCGCGACCGGCTTCAGCGATTCCTTCGGATTGACCACGCCCTTGGGCCGGCCGAAATGCGAGAGCAGGATGACCTTGCCGCCCTTTTCGGCGATCTCGGTGATGGTCTTGGTGATGCGCGTAAGCCGCGTGGCGTCGGAGACGCGTCCATTGTCCATCGGGACGTTGAGGTCGACGCGCAACAGGACGCGCTTGTCGTTGACGTCGACGTCGTCGAGGGTGCGGAAAAGGCTGGTCATGGGTCTCCTTGTCCCAGAACCCGATGGACCGTTATCGCGGAAGGGCCTGTCGGGTTGAACCACCGTTCGCATGAAACGGTTCCGGGCGCCGCAGCGCCCGGAGGGAATGGTCAGATCAGCTTGCCAATCGCGACGGCGGTGTCGGCCATGCGGTTGGAGAAGCCCCACTCGTTATCGTACCACGACATGACGCGGACGAGATTGCCGCCCTGCACCTTGGTCTGGTCGATCGCGAAGATCGAGGAGTGCTGGTCGCCGTTGAAGTCGATCGAGACGTTCGGATGATCGGTGACGCCGAGGATGTTCTTGAGCTGCTGCTCGGACGCGCGGCGGATGGCGTCGTTGATCTCGTCCTTGGAGGTCTGCTTCTTGGCGATGATCTTGAGGTCGATCACCGAGACGTTCGGCGTCGGCACGCGGATCGAGACGCCGTCGAGCTTGCCGTTGAGTTCGGGCAGCACGAGGCCGATCGCCTTGGCCGCGCCGGTCGAGGTCGGGATCATCGAGAGCCCCGCCGCGCGGGCGCGGTAAAGATCCTTGTGCATGGTGTCCAGCGTCGGCTGGTCGCCGGTGTAGGCGTGGACCGTGGTCATGAAGCCGGTCTCGATACCGACCGTGTCGTTCAGCACCTTGGCGACCGGCGCGAGGCAGTTGGTGGTGCACGAGCCGTTCGAGATCACCATGTGGTCGCGGGTCAGCTTGTCGTGGTTGACGCCGTAGACGATGGTCGCGTCGGCGCCGTCAGCAGGCGCGGAGACCAGCACACGCTTTGCGCCGGCGGTGAGATGGGCGGCTGCCTTCTCGCGCGTGGTAAAGAGGCCGGTGCATTCCATCGCGATGTCGACGCCAAGTTCCTTCCAGGGCAGCGTCGCGGGATCGCGCACCGCAGTGACCTTGATCTTGCCGTTGCCGATGTCGATGGTATCGCCATCCACCTTCACCTCGCCAGGGAAGCGGCCGTGCACCGAGTCGTAGCGCAGCAGGTGGGCGTTGGTCTCGACCGGTGCGAGATCGTTGATCGCAACCACCTGGATGTCGGTGCGCTTCGACTCGTGAATCGCACGCAGCACGTTCCGGCCGATGCGGCCAAATCCATTGATCGCGACGCGGATGGTCATTCCGTTCTCCTCAAAGCCTGAATTGACGTTTTTCGAGGCGGTTTTGCCCCGAATGACGCCCTGATGCAATCATCCCAAACGGCAATACGCGTGCAGGGTTACCGCTTGAGGCGGGCCTCTGCGGCGGCGGTGATCGCCTCCGCGGTGATGCCGAAATGGTTGTAGAGTTCCTTATATGGGGCACTTGCGCCGAATCCGCTCATGCCGACGAAGATTCCGTCCGCGCCGATGATGGCGTCCCAGCCCTGTCGAATCGCGGCTTCCACGCCGACCTTCACCGGTGCATTGCCGATCAGCGCTGAGCGCGTAGCTTCCGGCGCTTCTAGGAAGAGGTCCATGCAGGGCACCGACACCACGCGGGTCGGAATGCCGCGCGCGACAAGTTGTGTCTGCGCCTCGACTGCGAGCGATACCTCGGAGCCCGAGGCGAAGATTGAGACCTTGGCCTCGCCCTGCGCGGGTGAAATCTCGTAGGCACCGGCGGCCGAGCGGTTTGCCGCGTCGTTGCTGCGGCGAAGCTGCGGCAAATTCTGGCGGGTTAGTGCCAGCACGCTCGGGCGGTCTTTCGCCTCCAGTGCAAGCTGCCAGCATTCCAGCGTCTCGACGGTGTCGCAGGGGCGGAACACATTGAGGTTCGGGATGGCGCGCAGTGCGGCAAGATGTTCGACCGGCTGATGCGTCGGGCCGTCTTCGCCAAGCCCGATGGAATCGTGGGTCAGCACGTGGATCACGCGTTCGCCCATCAGCGCGGCGAGCCGCAGCGACGGCCGCAGGTAATCGGAGAATACGAGGAAGGTGCCGGAATACGGAATGATGCCGCCATGCAGCGCCATGCCGTTCATCGCCGCTGCCATGCCGTGCTCGCGGATGCCGTAATTGACGTAGCGCCCGCCGTAATTGTTGGCGGAGATCGCGACCATGGCCTTGGTGCGGGTGTTGTTGGAGCCGGTAAGGTCGGCCGAACCGCCGACCATCTCGGGCACGACCGGGACCAGCGCTTCCAGCGCCTGCTCGGAGGCGGTGCGGGTCGCGATATCCTTCGGAGCCTCGGCGAGCGCGGCCTTCATGTTGGCGACGGCATCGGTGAGCGCCTTGACCGGCAGATCGCCCTTCATGCGGCGCTCGAACTCGGCGCGCTGCGTCGCGTCCACGGCGGCGAGCTTCTTCTCCCACGCGCTGCGCAGAGCCGCGCCGCGCGAACCGGCCGCGCGCCACGCGTCGAGAATGTCCGCAGGGATTTCAAACGGCGGCGCGTCCCAGTTCAGCGCCTTGCGGGTGCCCGCGATTTCGTCTGCGCCGAGCGGCGAGCCATGCGACTTCGAGCTGCCGGCCTTGGTCGGTGCGCCGAACGCAATGGTGGTCTTGCAGGCGATCAGCGTCGGGCGATCCGATTTCTGCGCGCGCGCGATGGCGTCGGCGATGGCGTCATGATCGTGGCCATCGATGCGGCAGGCGGCCCAGCCCGCGGCCTCGAAGCGCTTCACCTGATCGACCGAGTCCGACAGCGAGATTGCGCCGTCGATGGAAATGCCGTTGTCGTCGAACAGCACGATCATCCTGTTGAGCTTGAGGTGTCCCGCGAGCGCGATTGCTTCCTGGCTCACGCCTTCCATCAGGTCACCGTCGGAGGCGAGCACGTAGGTGAAGTGATCGACGAGATCGCCGCCGAACTCAGCCGCGAGGTGACGCTCCGCGAGCGCCATGCCGACCGCGGTGGAAATGCCCTGGCCGAGCGGGCCGGTGGTCATCTCGATGCCGGGGGTGACGAAGTTCTCCGGGTGGCCCGGCGTTTTCGAGCCGAGCTGACGGAAGCTCTTGATCTCCTCGATCGTCATCGTCTCGTTGCCGGTGAGATAGAGCAGCGCGTAGAGCAGCATCGAGCCGTGACCGGCAGACAGCACGAAGCGGTCGCGATCCGCCCATTTCGGGGCGCGGGCATCGAATTTCAGGAATTGCGTGAACAGGACGGTGGCGATGTCGGCGGCGCCCATCGGCAGGCCGGGGTGGCCGGATTTCGCCTTCTCCACGGCGTCCATCGCGAGCGCGCGGATCGCGTTGGCCATGCGGGACGGATCGACACGCGGGGTCTTCGCTTGAAACGTCATGGATCGGGACCTGAAAAATTTTTCCAAAAAGGCGGGATATTGCAGTCAGATGACTGCGTGGATTCTTGGGCCGGTGGATAGCACCCCGCCTCCCGCGAGTCCAAGAATCGATCAGAGAATCATCCGTAGCTCGGCGGAAATCGGGGATGGCCGGACGATCCGCCGCGCGCGACTGTGGCGCATAACGGTGCATAGCGGGAAAGCGACGTTGCAAGGGGGCGAATCGCTCTTTAGATTCATAGACTAAATACTTGCTGAACCGGGATTTTCCGATGAGATCGGCCATTCAGTCTTCCATGGTTCAACACCCGACGCGGAATGGTGCGTACATGACCGACCGCATGCCCAATGCCTTCTCCGGGCATGAGCCGGATGAGCCAGCGGGACCCGCGACTGGCTCCATGACCGGATCGATGTCCCCTGCGGACAAGATCGCGGCGGCGACCCGCAGGCTTGCGGCCGCGCTCGATGCGATGGAGAGCGCGGTTGAGCGCCGCCGCGAATACGATCGCGGCAGCGACGAGCTCGCCGCCCGCATTCAGGCGCTCGGTATCGATCGGTCGCGGCTTGCCAACGAGCTCGACGGCACGCTGGTGCGTTCGCGCGAACTGGAGCGCACCAATCGCGAGATCGCGGAGCGTCTTGATGTTGCGATCGGCACGATCCGCTCGGTGATCGAGGAGGATGCCTCGTGACCCACGTCAACGTCACCATCAACGGCCGGCAATATCGCATGGCCTGCGAGGAAGGGCAGGAGACGCGGCTGCTACGCCTTGCGGAGATGCTGGAGAGCCGCGTCACCGATCTGCGCGGCAAGTTCGGCGAGATCGGTGATCAGCGCCTGACCGTGATGGCCTCGCTCACCATCGCCGATGAACTGCACGACGCCGAACGCCGCATCCGCGGTTATGAGGAAGAAATCGAGGTGCTGCGCGAGGGCCGCGTGGCGGCTGCCGACCGCGCCCGCGCCACACAGTCCGCGATTGCCAACGCGCTCAACTCCGCCTCGGAGCGGATCGAGCGCATGACGCAGGAACTGAACAAGCCGCTGGCGGCCAACGTCGCGCTCGGCTGAGAATTTTTCCTCTCGGGGAAGCTGCATCGCCCCCGCTGGCGGTGCGGCCCGATCATCGCTACATTGGTGGTGCGAGGCTATGGCGCGCGTCAGGAGCCATAATTCCCCGGGGCCTTATCGATCTCAAGGGAACTGTCCCTGGCCGGGTCCGTGGACCCGGACATATGGTGCCCACCTACTTAGGTAGGTCTCCGGGATCGAGCGCTTCAACGGCGACTGTGGCTTCGCACTTCCGACATTTGGCATGAGCTTACCTCGCCCCGCTTGCGGGGAGAGGTCGCGAGCCTTCAGGCGAGCGGGTGAGGGGCTTGCATGCTATCGTTGCAATCTGCCCCTCACCCGGAGGCTTGCTGCGCTTGCCTCCGACCTCTCCCCGCAAGCGGAGCGAGGTGAAGAAAGCGATCTCCTGTGCCGGATTCCTTGCAGCCATCGAAAAACAGCCTGCGCGCCGTTGCCTTCGCCCGCCGCGATGCGTTGAGCGGTGACGAGCGGGCCGCTGCGGCCCGCGCGCTTGCGCGATATGCGGCGCAATTCGAGGTCGGGCCGGGCTGCGTGGTCGCGGGCTTCTCCGCGATCCGCAGCGAGATCGACCCTGCCGCCCTGATGCAGGCGCTGGCCGTGCGTGGCGCACGGCTTTCGCTGCCCGTTGCAGTGGGGCGTGGCGAGCCACTGATCTTCCGCGCATGGACGAAGGAGACCGTGCTGGTGCGCGGGCTCTACGGCATTCTCGAGCCGTCGTCGGATGCGGAAGAGGTTGAGCCCGACATCGTGCTGGTGCCGCTCGCGGCCTTCGACCGGCGCGGCCATCGCATCGGTTATGGCGGCGGCTATTACGACCGCACGCTCGCGCACCTGCGCCGCAATCGCCGCATCACGGCCGCGGGCCTTGCATTTTCGGTGCAGGAAATCGACGAGCTACCCGCCGATGAGCACGACGAGCCGCTCGATCTCGTGCTAACGGAACGGGACGTGATTGATTTTCGGGGGTAGGTGAGCGTGCGGATTCTGTTTGTCGGCGATGTGGTGGGGCGCAGCGGGCGGACCATCGTGACCGAAACCCTGCCGACGCTGATCCGCGATTGGGCGCTCGATCTCGTCATCGTCAACGGTGAGAACGCCGCCGGCGGGTTCGGCATCACCGAGGCGATCTATCAAGAATTCATCGATGCCGGTGCCGACGCCGTTACGCTCGGCAATCATTCCTGGGACCAGCGCGAGGCGCTCGTCTTCATCGAGCGCGCGCCGCGGCTGATCCGGCCCTTGAACTTCACGCCGGGCACGCCGGGGCGGGGTGCCGCGATGATCGAAACCAAGAAGGGCCAGCGCGCGCTCGTCATCAATGCCATCGGCCGGACCTTCATGGCGCCCTCCGACGATCCGTTCATCGCGCTCGACCGCGAGCTCAACGCCTGTCCGCTGCGCGAGGCGGTCGATGCCATCGTCATCGATTTCCACGGCGAGGCGACGAGCGAGAAGCAGGCGATCGCCTATCATTGCGACGGCCGCGCCAGTCTCGTTATCGGCACTCACACCCATGTACCGACCGCCGACCATCGCATCCTGCCGCGCGGCACCGCCTACATGAGCGATGTCGGCATGAGCGGCGACTATGAGAGCATCATCGGCATGGACCGCGAGGAGCCGCTCGGCCGCTTCCTGCGTGGCTATCCGGCGGCGCGCTTCACCGCGGGTGAGGGGCCGGGCACGCTGAGCGGCCTCGCGGTGGAAACCGACGATGCGAGCGGGCTTGCACGCGTCGTTGCCCCGGTGCGGATCGGCCCGGTGCTGGAGCCCGCAAAGCCCACCTTCTGGCGCGGGAACTGAGCCCCGGTCAGGCCTTAACCAAAGGGCAATGAGGTCCCCGACGGTCCTCTCAAACCGCCCGAAAAATGGCTCCGGTATCTTTGAATTTGGCGAGTGCGGGCCTATAACGCGCCACCCAACCCCAATTTTCCAGGCAAGGCGCACTCGCGCCCGGAGAGACCATTCGCATGGCCGGACATTCCCAATTCAAGAACATCATGCACCGCAAGGGCAAACAGGACGCCATGAGGTCCAAGGTGTTCGGGAAGCTCGCGCGCGAAATCACGGTGGCCGCCAAGCTCGGCACGCCCGATCCTGCGATGAACCCGCGCCTGCGCGCCGCCGTGCTCGCCGCTCGCGCCGAGAACATGCCGAAGGACAATATCGAGCGCGCCATCAAGAAGGCGGCCGGGGGCGACAGTGAGAACTACGATGAAATCCGCTACGAGGGTTACGGCCCGGGCGGCGTCGCCGTCATCGTCGAAGCGCTGACCGACAACCGCAACCGCGCGGCCTCCGACATTCGCTCCTACTTCACCAAGTCCGGCGGCAATCTCGGCGAGACCGGCTCGGTGTCGTTCATGTTCGACCGCGTCGGCGTGATCGAATACGACGCAGACAAAGCCTCGGCCGACGATATGCTCGAGGCGGCGATCGAGGCCGGGGCTGATGATGTTGCCTCCTCCGAGGAAGGCCACGAGATCTATACTTCGCAGGCCTCGCTGAGTGAGGCGGCCAAGGCGCTGGAAGCGAAGTTCGGTGAGCCGCGCAAGGCGGCGCTGATCTGGAAGCCGCAGAATAATATCGCGGTGAGCGACGAGGTCGGCGAGAAGCTGTTCAAGCTACTTGATCAGTTGAACGAGCATGACGACGTGCAGAACGTCTATGCCAACTTCGAGGTCTCCGACACGCTCGCCGCCAAGATGGCGGGCTGAGAGCGTTTTCATCAAAGGCGAAACGACTTAAACACGGCGCCTCTTTCTATCGGGCCCTCCCCGTCCTTCATTTTCGGTTCGCCTCCGGCTATTTTTTCTTGACGGCGCGGAGGTGAAAGCTCATGTCAGCGTCAGGTGGCGCATGGTGTTCAACCATGCGCTGCGTCACTGGAAACCCTCAATCATGCCAAGCGACAGTCAACGTACTTTGCCGACAGCGGCCCGTGCGGTCTGAGCGCTTCTGAGGCTCACCCGCTGCCGTTGCCGGCAGATCCCGAAGGTGAGTCATGACGGACATCCACACAATCTCCGAGGGTGGCTTCAATGCCGCTGTGGTCGCGGCAAGCCTGACCGACGAGCACGCAGCCGATAAGGTCGATATCCTCAACGAACTCGCGCCTGAACAGGCGGCCGAGGTGCTGCGGCTACTGCCGCGCGAGACCGCGATCGAAGTGCTCGACAAGCCTGAGCTCTTGTTCGGGCCGGAGATCATCGAGGCGCTGCCGCAGGATGTCGCGGTCCCGCTGCTCGCCGGCATGTCGTCGGACATGGCGGCCGACCTCATCCAGCAGTTGCAGGATCCGCCGCGCAGTGCGCTGCTGGAGGGGCTCGATTCCGCCTCGCGTCACGCGATCAAGAGCCTGCTCGCCTATCCGGAAAACACCGCCGGAGCGATGATGACGATCGAGTTCGTCAGCGCACCCGCCGACTGGACGGTGGAGCGCACGCTGCAGCACATCCGTCAGGTCGAGCGCACCCGCGAGACGGTCTATGCGATCTATGTGCTGCATCCGACCACGCGCCGTCTTGTCGGCGCGGTGTCGCTGCGCCGCCTGATCGCGGGTGAGCCGCATGCGACCATCGGCTCGCTCGCGGTGACGCCGATTACCACGCTGCCGCTCGCCGACCGCGAGGACGTCGCGCGTCTGATCGCGCGTCACGATCTGCTCGCGGTGCCGGTGGTCGACAAGGCTGCGCATCTTCTCGGCATTGTTACTTTCGACGACGTCATCGACGCCATCATCGAAGAGAACACCGAGGACGCGCAGAAATTCGGCGGTATGGAGGCGATCGAAGAGCCTTACATGCAGATCAAGCTCGGCGACATGATCCGCAAGCGCGGCGTGTGGCTCGCCGTGCTGTTCGTCAGCGAGATGCTGACCGCAAGCGTAATGCAGCATTTCGAGGGCGAGCTCGAAAAGGCGCTGGTGCTGACGCTGTTCATTCCGCTCATCATGAGTTCGGGCGGCAATTCCGGTTCGCAGGCAACCTCGCTTCTGATCCGCGCGCTGGCGCTGCATGACGTGAAGCTCTCCGACTGGTGGAAAGTGGCGTTGCGCGAACTGCCGACCGGGCTACTGCTTGGCGCGGGGCTCGGCGTGATCGGCATGATCCGGGTGGTGGCGTGGCAGAAGCTCGGCATTTATGATTATGGCGAACACTGGCTGTTGGTCGGCCTCACTGTCGCCGCGGCGCTGATCGGTGTCGTCACGTTCGGCTCGGTGGTCGGCTCGATGCTGCCGTTCGCGCTGCAGCGGGTGGGTTTCGACCCGGCGAGCGCGTCGGCGCCGTTCGTCGCCACCCTGGTCGATGTCACCGGGCTCATGATCTACTTCAGCGCGGCGCTGCTGATCCTGCGCGGCACGCTGCTGTAGCACCGGACCTTTGCGGCGGTTTCGGCTATCATGAGGCGATGATTTCGCGCACGATTCGCATTCTGGGGATTGATCCGGGCCTGCGCCGCACTGGCTGGGGCGTGATCGATGTTGAGGGCAACCGGCTGATCTTTGTCGCTTGCGGCACGGTCGAATCGCGCGAAAGCCTGCCGCTGTCGGAACGGCTGCTTGCAATTCATGAAGGGCTCGTGCGGGTGGTGAGCGAACACCGGCCGCTGGAAGCCGCGGTCGAGCAGACCTTTGTCAACAAGGACGGTGCCGGCACGCTGAAGCTCGGCCAGGCGCGCGGCGTCGCCATGCTGGTTCCGGCGATGTCGGGTATCTCGGTTGCTGAATATGCGCCGAACCTCGTGAAGAAGACCGTGGTCGGCGCGGGCCATGCCGACAAAAACCAGATTCAGGTGATGCTGAAAATTCTGCTGCCGAAAGCCGCGCCACCGACACCGGATGCCGCCGATGCGCTCGCCATCGCCATTACGCACGCGCATCACCGCCAGAGCGCGATGCTGCTGCGGAAGGTGGCGGCGTTATGACGGGCAGCGTCATCGTACACGCGCTCCCTCGCCTCGCTTGCGGGGAGAGGGTTGGGGTGAGGGGCCCCTCACCTGGAGCTTTCGCGTGCGCTCAAGCTCCGACCTCTCCCCGCTCGCGGGGAGAGGTGAAAACAACGTCGTTACTTTGCGTCGTTGCTGTTCAGGCTATGACCTCTTTTTTCCCCTCTCCCCTTGTGGGAGAGGGTGCCCGAGTGCAACGAGGGCGGGTGAGGGGTTTGTGTGATTTTGCTTTTACCCTCACCCGGTTCGAACGCGCTTTGCTTGTTCTCGCCACCCTCTCCCACAAGGGGAGAGGGTTGAAAGCGCCATTGGGTGATTGCGCATGATCGGTAAGCTCAAAGGCGTGATCGATTCCTACGGCGAGGATTACGTCATTCTCGACGTGCAAGGCGTCGGCTATCTCGTGCATTGCGCCACGCGCACGCTGCAGGCGTTGCCCTCGTCCGGCGAGGCGGCGGTGCTGTCGATCGAGACCTATGTGCGCGAGGACCAGATCAAGCTGTTCGGTTTTCGCAGCGACATCGAACGCGAATGGTTTCGCCTGTTGCAGACCGTGCAGGGCGTTGGTGCGAAAGTCGCGCTCGCGGTGCTCTCGACATTGCCGCCGTCCGATCTCGCCAACGCGATCGCGCTGCGCGACAAGGCCGCAGTGGCGCGCACGCCGGGCGTCGGGCCGAAGGTTGCCGAGCGCATCGTCACCGAGTTGAAGGACAAGGCGCCTGCATTCGCGAATGTCGATCCGGCGGTGGTGCATCTTGCCGGCGCGGTTGATGATGATCGCGCGCCGCGCCCGGTGAAGGACGCGATCTCCGCGCTGGTCAATCTCGGCTACGGCCAGCCGCAGGCGGCGGCGGCGATTGCGAGCGTGGCGCGTGACGCGGGCGAGGGCGCGGAGACGGCGCAACTCATCCGGCTCGGGCTGAAGGAACTGGCGAAGTGAGCGCCGATCCCGTCCAGCCCACATTGCTCCGGCGTGCTTTGCGTCTCGTCGCGATCGTGATCGTGTTCGGCATCGTGGGGCCGCCGGTCGGTGCGGTGATCTTCATGCTTACTGTCGCGCTTATCGGTATGGACTGGAAGCCCGACGCCAGTTCGATGTTCCTGATGACGGCCTTCTCGTTGATCTATGCAGCGCCGCTGAGCTATCTCATTGGTCTTCCGCCTGCGATGGTGGCGGGCGCGTTGATTGGTTTGCGGCTTGCTTTCTTCGGCCGGATGGGATGGCTTCTCGCGCTGGCGGCTGCGCTTGCGGTCGGAGGGCTGATGGAGATCGTGCTCGGACAGACAACGGTGTGGGGTGTCAGCGAGGACATCGCGCCGCCTGTGCTCGGCATCACCTGCGCTATCGCCACGCTTGCCTGTTGGACGATCGTACGCTGCTGGGATCTGCCGACGATTGTTCGCGCCCGCGCCGGAGCAACCTCATGACCGACTCCCGCCTCGTCACGTCCGAGCGCCGCGCCGATGACATCGGCGATGCGTCGCTGCGGCCGCAGAACCTCTCGGAGTTCGTCGGCCAGGCGCAGGCGCGCGCCAACCTCTCGGTGTTCATCGAGGCTGCGCGCAAGCGCAATGAAGCACTCGATCATGTGCTGTTCGTAGGTCCCCCGGGCCTCGGCAAGACAACGCTTGCGCAGATCGTCTCGCGCGAACTCGGCGTCGGCTTCCGTGCCACCTCGGGCCCGGTGATTGCGAAGGCGGGCGACCTTGCGGCGCTGCTCACCAATCTCGAAGAGCGCGACGTGTTGTTCATCGACGAAATCCATCGTCTCTCGCCGGCAGTGGAAGAAGTGCTCTATCCCGCGATGGAGGATTTCCAGCTCGATCTCATCATCGGCGAGGGACCGGCGGCGCGTTCGGTGAAAATCGATCTGGCGAAGTTCACGCTGGTTGGCGCGACGACGCGCGCGGGCTTGCTCACCAATCCGCTGCGCGATCGCTTCGGCATTCCGCTGCGGCTCAATTTCTACACCGAGGATGAACTGGAGAAGATCGTCACCCGCGGCGCGCGCGTGCTCGGCGTCGGCATGACAGCGGATGGTGCCAACGAAATCGCCCGCCGTGCCCGCGGTACGCCGCGCATCGCCGGGCGGCTTTTGCGGCGAGTGCGCGACTTCGCCTCCGCGCTCGACGCCGAAGCGATCGATCGCAAGGTCGCCGATCACGCGCTCGGTGCGCTCGAGGTCGATAAAGCGGGGCTGGATGCGATGGATCGCCGCTATCTCTCGACCATCGCGCTCAACTATGGCGGCGGACCGGTCGGCGTCGAGACGCTGGCGGCAGCGCTCTCCGAGCCGCGCGACGCCATCGAGGACATCATCGAGCCGTATCTGATCCAGTGCGGCTACCTGCAGCGTACGCCGCGCGGGCGGCTTCTCACCTCGCATGCGTTCAAGCATCTCGGGCTGGCGGAGCCCTCGCGTGATCCCGGGCAGTTCGGCCTGTTTGCGGGAGACGACGAATGAGCGCGCGGGTGATCGAGGTTGTCGCCGCCGTGGTGCGCGATCCGGTGGGCCGGATGCTGCTGGTGCGCAAGCGCGGTACGGCAGCGTTCATGCAGCCGGGCGGCAAGCGCGAGCCGGACGAGGGCGATGTCGCGGCGCTGATGCGCGAGATCGACGAGGAACTCGGCTGCCGCGTGGTGCCGGAGAGTGTGCGGCCGATGGGGCAGTTCGAGGCGCCAGCCGCGAACGAGCCGGGCTACAAGGTGCGCGCCGCGGTCTATGCCGTGGAGATTGATGGCGCCGTGGTGCCGGCTGCGGAAATCGACGAGATTCGCTGGCTCGATCCGCGTGAGCCGACCGACCTGCATCTCGCGCCGCTGACGCGCGATCACGTTATGCCTCTTGCCTTGGGGGAAGCGCGATGACTGCCGCGCTCGATGGCGAGATTCAGAACGGCCGCCATGTGATGGCGATCCGCGTCTATTACGAGGACACCGATTTCTCCGGCATCGTCTATCACGCCAACTTCCTGCGCTTCATGGAGCGCGGGCGGACCAACTATCTGCGCCTTCTCGGCGCCGAGCAGAGCGCGCTGTTTGCGGAAGCTAGTGCGGAGGCATCCGGAGCGTTTTCAAGCGAAGTGGGCACCGGTTCGCGTGAAGAAAACGCGACCAATCAAAAATCCAGTTTTGCCTTCGTGGTGCGTTCGATGCAGATCGAATTTCTCAAGCCCGCGCGGATGGACGACATCCTCACCGTCACCACCGTCCCGCATGAAGTGAAGGGTGCCTCGATGGGGCTGACGCAGGAGGTGCGGCGTGGCGACGAGTTGCTCATCGCGGCAAAAGTGAAGGTCGCCTTCGTCTCGGAAGGCCGCGCGCGGCCGATCCCGAAGGCATTGCGGCTGCTGATGAAGGCCGATCAGGACGCGGATGCGCGCGATTAGGGAAAGGCCCGCGCTGGCGCTCGCACCGCTGCCCATGTTAAAGACATTCACATGAGCTGGCACCGCGGCCGCCGGGAAGGCGGCTATCATCACGGCAATCTCAGGGAAGCGCTGATCGAAGCGGCCCTCGACCTCATCGCGCAAAAGGGGCCTGCGGGCTTCACCTTCGCGGAGGCCGCGCGCTCGGCCGGCGTCAGCCCGGCTGCGCCGTATCGGCATTTCCGCGATCGCGACGAACTCCTGGCGAGTATCGCGCAGCAGGGGTTCGAGCTGTTCGAGAAGCAGTTGTCCGCGGCATGGGATGACGGCCGCCCGGATACGCTGGCGGCGTTCTCGCGGGTCGGCAAGGCCTATCTCGCCTTCGCGCGCGAGCACCCGGCCTATTACTCGGCGATGTTCGAATCCGGCCTGCCATTGCAGGACAATCCGGCGTTGCTGATCGCGGGCGAACGCGCGTTTGCGATCATCCGCGCCGCCTCCGAGCGGCTGGTGGCGCTCGCGCCGCCGAACGTGCCGCGCCCGCCGGCGTTGATGATGGCGCTGCACATCTGGTCGCTCTCGCACGGCATCGCGTCGCTGTTCGGGCGGGGCGATGCCACCTCGCGCAAGCTGCCGATGTCGGCGGAGGATCTTCTGGAGGCAGGCGTGCTTGTCTACCTCAAGGGTCTCGGTTTCCCGGCGCGGCTGGAACCCGCCCCGTAGATTAAATTTGCAGGCAGGCAAACGTGTCGCGCTTGACAATCCGGCGGGATGGATTAGCTATGTAAATGTTATTTACATTCACGACGAGGAGACTCGCATGGCAAATACCGCAGACTTCGACCGATCAGGCCGCCCGGCATTTGCCGGTTCGCGCCACGACGATTTTGCCTGGCGGCATGAGGGCTGGCGTCCGGGCTGCCATCCGGCATCGATCCTCGTCATCATCGCCGCTTTCATCATCTGGTGGCCGCTCGGTCTTGCAGCGCTCGCCTACACCTTCTGGAGCAGGAAAATGGGTTGCTGGAATTATCACGGACGCTTCGCCGACAAGATGGAGCGCATGCAGTGGAAAATGGACCGCATGCGCAGCCGCATGGATGGCCGCGGCTTCTGGGGGCCTTCGAGCGGCAACCGCGCGTTCGACGAGTATCGCATGGAGACGCTGCGCCGCCTCGAAGAAGAGCAGAAGGAGTTCAAGGAATTTCTCGAACGTCTGCGTCACGCCAAGGATAAGGAAGAGTTCGACGCCTTCATGGCGCAGCACCGTCCGCGTCCGGCCGGCGACCAGCCGCAGAGCTAACCCTTACGGCGCAGTTCAGGTTATGACCTGCCAGCCCGTCCGCATCCGCGGGCGGGCTATTTCTTTGACGTGACGGTCGTGCCGGTGTCGCGGCGCATTCGGAACAGCACGACGAATTCCACCATGGTCTTGAGCAGCACCAGAACCACCAGCGGCCCGGTGCTTCCGATTTTCAGCGCGACGAAGGCCCCGATCATGATCGCGGCGTGCATCAGCAAAATGCGTTTGTAGAAGCCGGTGACGAGACCTGCGGTGTCGATCGTCACCGGTCTGCGCAGAACGAAACGCCGGACGAGATCGATCAGCGTCATCCCGCCCTGGCCGACGATCGCCATCGCCAGCGGAATCCAGAGAGCCTCGCCGATCAGCAGAAGGTGGACGGCTTCAGTGGGTGTGTGAATGCGTTTGGCCCAGTCGCCGGCGAACAGCGCCCACAGGAAGCCCATGTGCACCGACATGAAGATGCTGGCATGGAAAACGAAGAAGCTGCAGATCGCCATCGCGCCGAGCACGGCGCGCACCGTCAGGGAGCCCGGCGGGTGGCTCAGCAAGATGTAGCGCACCATGATCCAGAAACCGATGATCGCGGTTTCCAGCCAGTAGAGGCAGAGCAGCACGAAAGCGTCCCATCCCCACAGCGCGATGCCGGCGATCGGGATGAGGTTGGAGAGAATCAGGAGCGAGGCGGCGGCGGTTTCGCCGGGCATGCTCTCGCCTCTCGTGGGGGTGGTCTGGGCCGTGGTGGTCATCGGATTTGCAGGGAACCGGCAGCAACCCTCGCCGGGCGGTTGCAGCGGGGGTGGGACGAGCGGGCCGAAACCTTGCGGAAGCGGTCAAGCATTTGCATCCATTCCTGTAATTTCGATATTTTCCGGCTCTGTGCGGCTTGCTGGTAACCTTGTCTTAACCATGCTCGGCGTCAGGTGTGGCGGGGGACGCCGGTCCGGAAGCCCTCATTTTGACATGTTGGCGGGGAAGTTACGAGCGCGGCCTGGGGACGGCCGTCCACGCCAAGCGAAATTGAACCGGGCTTCAGGGCGGCGTCCGTGTTGCGCAGCGGCCCGCTTTTGCCCGACCGGTGGCAGGGCCGCGGTGCAGAGTATTTTGGCAATGCTGGCCGGGAGAGGACCGCAATTATGAATCCAGCCGATGTGGCACAATCCGCCTTGCCGGTGGCTTCCTCCGACGTGTCGTTGATCGCGCTGTTCTGGCAGGCGCACATCGTCGTCAAGATCGTGATGCTCGGCCTGCTCGCCTGCTCCGTCTGGGTGTGGGCGATCGCGATCGACAAGACGTTCCTTTACGCCCGCACGCGGCGCGCGATGGATCGCTTCGAGCAGGCGTTCTGGTCCGGGCAATCGATCGACGAGCTCTACCGCGCGCTGTCGGCGAAACCCACGCATTCGATGTCGGCGCTGTTTGTCGCGGCGATGCGCGAATGGAAGCGCTCGTTCGAGAGCCACTCGCGTTCCTTCGCCGGATTGCAGACGCGCATCGACAAGGTGATGAGCGTGTCGATCGCGCGCGAGATCGAGCGGCTGGACCGGCGGCTTTTGGTGCTGGCAACAGTTGGCTCGGCAAGCCCGTTCGTCGGTCTGTTCGGCACCGTCTGGGGCATCATGTCGAGCTTCCAGTCGATCGCAGCCTCGAAGAACACCTCGCTCGCGGTGGTGGCGCCCGGCATCGCGGAGGCGCTGTTCGCCACCGCGATCGGCCTGATCGCCGCCATCCCGGCGACAATTTTCTATAACAAGTTCACGTCCGAGGTGAACCGCCAGGCCCAGCGCCTGGAAGGGTTTGCCGATGAATTCTCTGCAATCCTGTCTCGTCAGATCGACGAGCGGGCCTGAAGTCAAACGGCGGGCAAACTGTCATGGGCATGAGCATGGGCGGAGCAGCGGGCGGCGGCGGACGACGTCGCCATCAGCGTGGTGCCGTCATGGCCGAGATCAACGTCACGCCGATGGTGGACGTGATGCTGGTGCTGCTCATCATCTTCATGGTGTCGGCGCCGCTGCTTACGGTCGGCGTGCCGCTCGATCTGCCGCAGACTGCGGCCAAGAGCCTCGATCAGGACAAGGAGCCGCTCACGCTGTCGGTGCAGGTCAGCGGCAAGATCTTCCTCAACAACACCGAGATCACGACGGACGAACTCATTCCCAAACTCAAGGCGATCACCGAGGCGCGCGGCGGCACCGAAGAGCGCATCTTCGTGCGCGGCGACACCAAGGCCGACTATGGCACCATCATGAAGGTGATGGGGCGCCTGTCGTCGGCCGGCTTCAAGCGCGTTGCTCTCGTCACCGAGGTCGAGCAGGGGGGCTGAGGTGAAGATCGACCGGACCCTCGCTGCGTCTGTCGCTTTGCACGCTCTGGTGATCGGCTGGGGACTCGTGTCGTTCTCGACCAGGATGTACGAGACGAGCCCGGAGGAATCCCTGCCGGTCGATATCATTTCCGCCGACCAGCTCGCCAAGGTCACGCAGGGCATCAAGACCGGCAAGAAGGAAGTGACGAAGCCGCTCGTCGAGAAGGTCGCCGAGCCGTCTCCGCCGCAGGACGATCCGGTCGGCAAGGTCGACGACAAGAAGCAGACGGTCGTGACCGACGCGGCACCCGAGCCGCCGCCGAAGCCGGTGGAGAAGCCGGTCGAGAAGAAGCCCGATCCGCCGAAGCCCGTCGCGCAGGAAAAGCCGAAGGAAGAAACCAAGCCCGCTGAGAAGAAGCCCGATCCTGCCAAGGTCGATCCGATCGCGGAAGCCTTGAAGAAGGAGCAGGCGAAAAAGCCCGCGCCGAAGGAGCAGGCCAAGGCCGCGCCACCGAAGCCGCCCGAGCCGAAGCGCGACCGCGTGTTCGATCAGTCGAAGATCGCAGCGTTGCTCGACAAGCGCGATCCCTCGCGCCGCTCTGTCACCGGCTCGGAATTGAATTCGCAGGCGGCACTCGGCCTCTCGCACGGGCGCGCGGCCGATAACTCCGCGACCTGGGGCGCGATGTTCAAGAGTCAGGTCGAGCGGTGCTGGAAGAAGCCTTACGGCGGCATCGAAGCGCAGCAGATCGAGGCGAGCTTCGATATCCGTTTGAAGCGCGACGGCACGCTCGAGGCGATGCCGGTGCCGCTGCCGGGCAGCAACTCGCCTTACTTCCGCGTCTATCAGGAAAGCGCGCGGCGCGCGATTATCGAATGCCAGCCTTATAAACTGCCGGCGGCGTATTTTGAGGAATGGAAATTCTTCGAGCCGGTCTTCACCGAACGGACCTCTTGAGACGCGGCTTGATTGCGCCGTGTGGGAAACATTTGACGATGAATAACGACGACGTTTTTCCGACCCCTTTCATTCTGACGCGTCGGCAGATGCTTGGCGGCGCCGCAACGGCGGGCCTGATGATGGCTGCGCCTTTCGACCGGGCTTTCGGTCAGGCGCGCGTGCGCATCAATGAAGGCAACTTCCAGCCGATCCCGATCGCGATTCCGAATTTCGTCGCGGGTGGACAGGCTGACAACGAAGTCAGCACCGGCATCGCTTCGGTCATCACCAACAATTTGCGTCGCAGCGGCCTGTTCGCGCCGATCGATCAGGCGGCCTATATCGAGCGTATCTCCAACATCGACGTCGCGCCGCAGTTTCAGAACTGGCGGCAGATTAATGCGCAGGCGCTCGTCACCGGCCGCGCGACGCGGCAGGGCGACGGCCGCCTCAAGGCTGAGTTTCGTCTTTGGGACGTGCCGGCGGCGCAGCAGCTCACCGGCCAGCAATATTTCACCTCGCCGGAATCCTGGCGGCGCGTGGCGCACATCATTTCCGACCAGATCTATGAGCGCCTCACCGGCGAGAAAGGATACTTCGACAGCCGTGTGGTGTTCGTCGACGAGACCGGCCCGAAGGACCGGCGCGTCAAGCGGCTCGCGATGATGGATCAGGATGGCGCCAACGTGCGCTATCTCACGCGTGGCGCCGACCTCGTGCTGACGCCGCGGTTCTCGCCGACCACGCAGGAAATCACCTACATGGAATTCGGCGGCGGCGATCCGCGCGTTTATCTGTTCAATGTCGAGACCGGCCAGCGCGAGATCGTCGGCAACTTCCCCGGCATGTCGTTCGCGCCGCGGTTCTCGCCCGATGGCCAGCGCATCATCATGAGCCTGCAGCAGGGCGGCAACTCCAACCTCTATGTGATGGACCTGCGCTCGAAATCGACGACGCGCCTCACCGATACGCCGGCGATCGATACCTCGCCGTCCTATGCCCCGGATAGTTCGCGCATCTGCTTCGAGAGCGATCGTGGCGGCAAGCCGCAGATCTATGTGATGGGCGCGAACGGCGGCGCCGCTCAGCGCATCTCGTTCGGCGATGGCAGCTATTCGACGCCGGTGTGGTCGCCGCGCGGCGACTATATCGCCTTTACCAAGCAGGGCGGCGGGCAGTTCGCCATCGGCATCATGAAGCCGGACGGTTCGGGCGAGCGCATCCTCACCTCGGGCTATCATAATGAAGGTCCGACGTTCGCGCCGAACGGCCGCGTGCTGATGTTCTTCCGCGATCTCGGCGGCGGGCCGAACCTCTACACGGTGGATATTTCCGGCCGCAATGAACTCAAGGTTCCGACGCCGGGCTTCGCCTCCGATCCTGCCTGGTCGCCGCTCCTGTCCTGACGGCAGGGCGGTTTCAGTCGAAACTTATGCCGGGTTGGGTCCGGGCGGCTTTGTTCGCCCGGCGGTTTTGATTTCAATGTCGCGCCACATTTACACCCTATTAACCATCGCCATTGCTTTAAGCGATTCAGGGGCATTTGACCGACTTTGGCAACGACCCATCAAGGTTGACGGAACGTTCGCTTAACCAAGCGGGCGTAGACCGAAGCCTGTTCTGAAAAACCCGAGCGTGGAGGCTCCGGAATGTTCTCCCAAATGCGTATCCTCCAAGGATTCAAATTGGCGGCCGTGCTGGTCGTCGCCCTGTCGGTCGGCGCTTGCGCCAACAAGAACGGCGACTTGAACGGCAGCGGCATGGCCGGCGCAGCAACGCCAGGCAGCCAGCAGGATTTCGTGGTCAATGTCGGCGACCGCGTGTTCTTCGAAAGCGACCAGACCGAGCTGTCGCAGCAGGCGATCAACACCCTCGAAAAGCAGGCGCAGTGGCTGCAGCAGTATCCCCGCTACACTTTCACCATCGAGGGTCACGCCGACGAGCGCGGCACGCGCGAATACAACATCGCGCTCGGTGCCAAGCGTGCCCAGTCGGTCCGCAACTTCCTCGCTTCGCGCGGCATCAACCCGAGCCGCATGCGCACGATCTCCTACGGCAAGGAACGGCCGGTTGCAGTGTGTAATGACATCTCCTGCTGGTCGCAGAACCGCCGCGCTGTAACGGTGCTGAACGCGAGTTCGTAATCTCCCGGTCCTCCTCCGGAATGAAACGGCGCCCTTGCGGCGCCGTTTTTATTGTCGGGAGTGGCAGGAAGCGTTTTCAAGCGAAGCATGTCCTCGGGCCTGACCCGAGGATGGGGGCCGGTTCGCGTGAAGAAAACGCGCCTCAACAATAGATGCTAGCCCTGTCGGCAGTCACATTTTTGGCGTACTAAATCTCTCATCCTTCGCAGCCTTGTTTTGAGGCGGGAAACAACGTCGGGTCATCATGTCGTCGAGATTGAGAATTGTTGCCGGTGCGGGTTTGGCCTGCGCGTGGCTTGCGTTGCCGCTGACAGCGCCGATGGCGCATGCACAGGGTTACGATACCGATCCGCAAATGGAGATTGATCGTCTGTCCGATCAGTTGCGCAAACTGACGGGCCAGAACGAAGAGTTGCAGCATCGCAACCGGATTCTCGAAGAGCAGCTTCGCCAGTTGCAGGGTGGTGCCGCGCCCGCCCCGGGGCGTGGGCCGGCACCCCCAAGCCAGCCGCCGCAGCAGACGCAGCCTTATCAAGGCCAGCCTTATCAAGGTCAGCAGCCGTATCAGGCGCAGCCGCAGCAGTCTCCGTATCAGGGCGAGCAGGGTGCGCCGCAGTCCGCGCCTTACAGCGACGGCCCGGTGCAATCGCCGCGCGGCGGCAACCGCGGCGATGCATTCGACCCGAGCCAGAATCCGAATGCGCCCGGCGCGCCACGGCCGCTCGGCAGCATGCGTGGACAATCCAATTTCGTTGAGCCGAGTACGCAACCGGGTGCACAGCCGGGTGCGCCGATGAGTCTGGAATCCCCGGGCGGTATGGCCGCGCCTTCCGCGCCGCCGGCCGCTGGCGGTGGCAGCATCACCACGGCCCCGCCGACGCAATCGCCGAAGGACGAGTTCGATCTCGGCATCGGCTACATGCAGCGTAAGGATTACGCGCTTGCCGAAGAGACGATGCGTAACTTTACGACGAAATATCCGAGTGACCGCCTCGTCGGCGATGCGCAATACTGGCTCGGTGAGAGCCTGTATCAGCGCAAGCAGTATCGCGAGGCGGCGGAGGCGTTTCTGGCCGTGACCTCGAAATACGACAAGTCGGCCAAGGCGCCGGATGCGCTGCTGCGGCTCGGTGAATCGCTCGCCGCACTGAAGGAAAAGGATGCGGCCTGTGCAGCGTTCGGTGAAGTCGCGCGGAAATATCCGCGGGCATCGAGCGGCGTGAAGCAAGGTGTCGCGCGTGGACAGAAACGTATCGGCTGCTGAGCCGATCTCAGCGCAGGAGGCCCGGCAGCTCTTTGCCGGATGGAAGAACCTTCCGGCGCTGGTGCTCGCCGTGTCCGGCGGGCCGGATAGCGTGGCGCTGTTGTGGCTTGCGGCACGCTGGCGCCGGTCGCTGAAGAAAGGTCCCGATCTTCTCGCCGTCACTGTCGATCACGGCCTGCGCGCGGCGGCGGCGCATGAGGCGCGCGAGGTGAAGCGGCTGGCCTCCGCGCTCGGGATTGCCCATCGCACTTTGACATGGCGCGGCACCAAGCCGAAGACCGGCGTGCCGGAGGCGGCGCGCGAGGCGCGTTACGAATTGCTCGCCCGCGCGGCGCGTTCGGCCTCGGCGGTTGCGATTGCGACCGCCCATACTCAGGACGATCAGGCGGAAACCATTCTGATGCGTCTCACGCGTGGCAGCGGCCTCACCGGGCTCGCCGGCATGGCAGCGCAGTCGGAGCGTCACGGCGTTGCGCTGCTGCGTCCGCTTCTCGATGTGCCGAAAGCCCGGCTCGTTGCGACGCTCAATCGCGCAAAGATCGCTTACGCCAACGATCCGACCAATCACGACCCGGCCTATACGCGCTCGCGGCTGCGCGCGATGATGCCGGTGCTCGCCTCCGAGGGCGCGGATGCCCACACCTTTGCGCGGCTGGCGATGCGGCTGTCGCGTGCCGATGCGGCGCTCGAGCGGATGACCGATGGCGCGGAGCGCTATCTGCGGCTGCGCGGCGGAGGCGGCGAGGGGTTTGACGCCGCGCTGTTTGCGACCCTGACGGAGGAGATCCAGGTGCGGCTGCTGCGGCGTGCGCTCGCCGCCCATGTCTCGGTTCATGCGCCGGAACTCGGACAGATCGAGGCGCTGCTGCGCGGCATGGCGGAGGCGGAGCGCGAGGGCCGCAGGTTCAAGCGCAGCCTCGGCGGTATGACCGTGGGTGTCGAAAAGGGTCGTCTCGTCGTCCGCGCGGCACCGCCGCGCCGCACGCGGTGAGAGTGAAAAGCCGAATAGGGAGCCGGAAAAGGCGCCTTAACCACAGCGGCAATCGGCGTCGGAAGATCATTTCGAGGACCGCCAAGAACGCCTTAATTGCGGTAAATAGTCTTGCCCAGTTCCCTTGGCATTGGGGACAGCGGCACATAGATTGATGCGGTCCGGCAGGCCGGACTGTGGATGATATGAGCCCAGATACGGACCCAGGCAGGCGTGGACCTCAAGCGGGAGGTCCGCTGTCGGGCCGGTGAAGGATAACGAATGAACGCCAACCTGCGTAATTTTGGCCTGTGGGTCATTATCGTCCTCCTGCTGCTTGCGCTGTTCACGCTGTTTCAGAACCCGACCCAGCGCGCGGCGTCCCAGGACATTTCATTTTCGCAGCTCCTGACCGAGGTCGATCAGAACCGCGTGCGCGATGTCGTCATTCAAGGTCCGGAGATTCACGGCACCCTGACGAACGGCACTACGTTCCAGACCTATGCGCCGAGCGACCCGACGCTGGTGAAGCGTCTGTACGATGCCAAGGTGTCGATCACCGCGAAGCCGCAGGGCGACAACGTGCCGTGGTTCGTGTCGCTCCTGGTGTCGTGGCTGCCGTTCATCGCGCTGATCGGCGTCTGGATTTTCCTGTCGCGGCAGATGCAGGGCGGCGCCGGCAAGGCGATGGGCTTTGGCAAGTCGCGCGCCAAGATGCTGACCGAGGCGCATGGCCGCGTCACCTTCGAGGACGTCGCGGGTGTCGATGAGGCGAAGCAGGACTTGCAGGAGATCGTCGAGTTCCTGCGCGACCCGGGCAAGTTCCAGCGGCTCGGCGGACGGATTCCGCGCGGCGTGCTGCTCGTCGGCCCGCCCGGCACCGGTAAGACCCTGATCGCGCGTGCGGTCGCGGGCGAAGCCAACGTGCCGTTCTTCACCATTTCCGGTTCCGACTTCGTCGAGATGTTCGTCGGCGTTGGCGCTTCGCGCGTCCGCGATATGTTCGAGCAGGCGAAGAAGAACGCGCCGTGTATCATCTTCATCGACGAAATCGACGCGGTCGGCCGCCATCGCGGCGCCGGCCTCGGCGGCGGCAATGACGAGCGCGAGCAGACGCTGAACCAGTTGCTGGTCGAGATGGACGGCTTCGAGGCGAACGAGGGCGTGATCCTGATCGCCGCGACCAACCGCCCCGACGTGCTCGATCCCGCGCTGCTGCGTCCCGGCCGCTTTGACCGTCAGGTCGTGGTGCCGAACCCGGACGTCGTCGGCCGCGAGCAGATCCTCAAGGTTCATGTCCGCAAGGTGCCGCTGGCGCCCGATATCAACCTCAAGACCATCGCGCGCGGCACGCCGGGCTTCTCCGGCGCCGACCTGATGAACCTCGTCAACGAGGCTGCACTCACCGCGGCCCGCCGCAACAAGCGGATGGTGACGCAGGCGGAGTTCGAGGAGGCCAAGGACAAGGTGATGATGGGCGCCGAGCGCAAATCGCTCGTCATGTCCGAGGAAGAGAAGATGCTGACGGCCTATCACGAGGGCGGCCACGCCATCGTCGGCCTCAACGTGCCCGCGACCGATCCGATCCACAAGGCGACGATCATTCCGCGCGGCCGTGCCCTCGGCATGGTCATGCAGTTGCCCGAGCGCGACAAGATGTCGATGTCGCTCGAGCAGATGACCTCGCGTCTCGCCATCATGATGGGCGGCCGCGTCGCCGAGGAGATGATCTTCGGCCGTAACAAGGTCACGTCCGGTGCATCGTCGGACATTGAGCAGGCCACGCGGCTCGCCCGCATGATGGTGACGCGCTGGGGTCTGTCGGACGAACTCGGCACTGTGGCTTATGGCGAGAACAATGACGAAGTGTTCCTTGGCATGCAGGTTAATCGCCAGCAGAACGTCTCGGAGGCCACCGCGCAGAAGATCGACTCGGAAGTGAAGCGTCTCGTCGAGGAAGGTTACAACGAGGCGACGCGAATTCTGACCGAGAAGCGCGACGATCTCGAAACGCTGGCCAAGGGCCTCTTGGAATTCGAAACGCTGACCGGCGACGAGATCACCGATCTTCTCAACGGCAAGAAGCCGAATCGCGAGTCGGTGCTTGAACCGGCGACGCCCCGCACCTCGGCAGTGCCGCCGACCGGCAAGCCGCGTCCGCGCCCCGATGCCGGGATGGAGCCGCAGCCGCAGGCCTAAGTGCTCTGGCGTTTTCGCCGCTATACGATTCGAGGAAGGCGCAGTATGACACTGCGCCTTTTTCTTTGTGCCGACTCCTCCAATCCGAGCGTCCACCATGCCCGACCCCTTGAAGGGAGAGAGCCCGTCCGCGGCCGCCTTGCCCCGGCGGACCCGGCTGCGGGATATCCCCGGCGGGATCTGGGCGCTCGGCTTCGTCTCGATGCTGATGGACATCTCCTCGGAGATGATCCACGCGCTGCTGCCGGTCTATCTGATGACCGTGCTCGGCACGTCCGCACTTGCGGTCGGTGTGATCGAGGGCGTGGCGGAGGCCACCGCCTCGATCATGAAGGTGTTTTCCGGCGCGCTGTCGGATCGGCTCGGCAAGCGCAAATGGCTGGCCGCGTTCGGCTATGGCCTCGCTGCGCTAACCAAGCCGATCTTTCCGCTTGCGTCGTCGGTCGGCTGGCTCGTCGCCGCGCGTTTCATCGATCGCATCGGCAAGGGCATTCGCGGCGCGCCGCGTGACGCGCTGGTGGCAGATATTGCGCCGGCCCATTTGCGAGGGGCGAGCTTCGGCCTGCGGCAGTCGCTCGACACCATCGGTGCGTTTCTCGGGCCGGGTCTCGCCATCGGTCTGATGTGGCTCACCGCGAACCATTTCCAGACGGTGTTCTGGATTGCCGTCATCCCGGCAGTGCTGTCGGTGCTGCTGATTATTTTCGCGGTTCATGATCCGGAACGCGACGGCACCGCGCGTGCGGTTCATTCTCCACTCAGCGTCGAGGCGATGCGGCGGCTTGGTGCGGCGTACTGGATCACGGTCGCGATCAGCACCGTATTCACGCTCGCCCGCTTCAGCGAGGCGTTTCTCATCCTGAAGGCACAGGCCGTCGGCATGCCGATCTTTCTGGTGCCGCTCGTGCTCGTGCTGATGAACGTCGTCTATGCGCTGACCTCCTATCCGATCGGCGTCCTGTCGGACCGGATGAGTCGCGTCGATCTGCTGGCGTTCGGGCTTGTGGTGCTTGTCGTTGCAGACATTGTGCTTGGATTTACGACCAGCCTTATCGGAGTTGCGTTCGGCGTTGCACTGTGGGGCCTGCATATGGGCTGCACGCAAGGCGTGGTGGCGGCTCTCGTTGCCGATACCGCACCGGCTGAATTGCGCGGCACCGCCTTCGGCGTCGTCAATTTGCTCGGTGGCGTGATGCTGCTTGCGGCGAGTGTGCTGGCCGGGCTGTTGTGGGATCAGACCGGGGCGCAGGGCACGTTTCTCGCCGGTGCGGGCTTCTCCGTTGCAGCCTTGGCGGGCATCGTGCTGGTCCGCAACCGCCTGCCACATCGCTGAAACATTGCTTCTCGGCGTTCAAAGCTTCTCCCAAAGGGCGAACATCGCTCTACAAATTTGCATGGAGGTATGCGGAAATCCTTGCCAACATATTTGAATTGGTGTTCACTCTTTCTCGGAGACCAATCCTCGCAATGGTTTATCGCCGCACACATCAGGTCGTGAAGCGCCTGGAAGCGCGTCGCGCCGCAATCCTGGCCGCTGCCCGCGAAACCGCGGCCGAAGGCGGCATGGCGGCGGTGCAGATCGCGCCCGTCGCCGCCCGCGCCAATGTCGCGGCGGGAACGGTCTATCGCTATTTCCCCTCCAAGGCCGACCTGATCTCGGAATTGATTGCCGATGTCTCCGATCGGGAACTGATAGCGATCCGCCGCGCGGCCGATGCGGCGCCCGGTCCGTCCTCAGCACTGGCGGCGGCAATCACCACCGTCGCCGTTCATGTCGTGTCGCACCGCAAGCTCGCCTGGGGCATTCTCGCCGAGCCGGTGGACGTCGATGTCACCGCCTCGCGCCTGATGAGCCGCCGCGCGATCTCGGCCGAGATCGAGGGGCGGATCGAAGCCGCGATCAAGGCAGGGCATTTGCCCGCTCAGGATACCGCGCTGACGGCAACCGCGCTGATCGGCGCGCTGCATGAAGCGCTGGTCGGCCCGCTTGCAGTCGATGCGACGGGCGACGAGGCGAAACTGCGCGAAGCCGTGCAGAACATTTCGCTGTTCGCACTGCGCGCGGCCGGCGTGCTTGATGCGCGCGCGCGGGGCCTTGTGGTGCAGGCGGTGCTGCCGATACGGATGGCCGCAGGCGGCTGACGCACGCCTTGCGCGGCACCAAAGTTGTCGTACATCAAACAACGAACCAAAATGGTCGCCAAAAAACATTGGCGACGTCTATCGTGTGCGGATAAAAGCTGCTTTCTGTAATTGCGCAAAAGCCATGCGCGCGCACGTGATGCTTTCAGGGCGGCAAAAGGATAAAGAAGAAGCTGCCTGTCGGGAAATGCGGGGAAATGCCGTCAACCTGAGATATATCATGTCCTAATCACTGATATATTAAAAGTTGATGCCTCGCGCACGGAGATGTTCGATGACGATCAAGATGCCTGCGCCCGATGAGGGCATTCTCGCCCGCCGTGATGAGATCATCGCTGCCTTGCGCGAGATCGTGCCCGGCGAGGGCGTGATCGATAGTGAACGGGAAATGATGCCCTACGAGTCGGATGCACTGACCGCCTATCGTCAGCCGCCGATGGTCGTGGTGCTGCCCGATACCACTGAGCAGGTCGCGCAGGTCCTGAAGTATTGCTACGACAACGGCATCCGCGTGGTGCCGCGCGGCAACGGCACCTCGCTGTCGGGCGGCTCGTTCCCGCTTGCGGACGGCGTGCTGCTCGGGCTGTCGAAGTTCAAGCGCGTGCGCGAGATCGATTTTGACAACCGCGTCGCGGTGGTCGAGCCCGGCATGACCAACCTCGCGGTGAGTGAGGCGGTTGCGCATGAGGGCTTCTATTATGCGCCGGACCCGTCCTCGCAGATCGCCTGTTCGATCGGCGGCAACATCGCGGAGAATTCCGGCGGCGTGCACTCCCTGAAATACGGCCTCACTACCAACAACGTGCTGGGCTGCGAGTTCGTGCTGATCACCGGCGAGATTCTGCGCATCGGCGGCCGCGCACCGGAGAACGACGGCTACGACCTGATGGGCATCATCACGGGCTCGGAAGGTCTTCTCGGTGTCGTCACCGAGATCACCGTACGCATCCTCAAGAAGCCGGAAACCGCACGCGCGCTGATGGTCGGTTTCGCCGAAGTGGAAGCCGCGGGCGAATGCGTCGCGCGGATCATCGGCGCGGGCATCATTCCCGGCGGCATGGAGATGATGGACAAGGACGCGATCCATGCCGCGGAAGCGTTCGTGAAGGCGGGCTATCCGCTCGACGTCGAGGCGCTGCTCATCATCGAACTCGACGGCCCGAGCATCGAGGTCGACGAACTGATCCGCCGTGTCGAGGCGATCGCGCTCGATTGCCGTTCCACCACCTGCCAGATATCGAACTCCGAGCAGGAGCGGCTTCTGTTCTGGGCCGGGCGCAAGGCCGCGTTCCCCGCAGTTGGTCGGCTGTCGCCGGATTATCTCTGCATGGACGGCACCATTCCGCGCGGCAAGCTGCCGGAAGCGCTCGCCGGCATCCGCGAGCTTGGCAAGAAATACGGCCTGCGCTGCGCCAACGTGTTCCACGCGGGCGACGGCAATCTGCATCCGCTGATCCTGTACGATGCCAACGTCGCTGACGAGATGCAGCGGGCGGAGGATTTCGGTGCCGATATTCTGCGGCTGTGCGTGAAGCTCGGCGGCGTCCTCAGCGGCGAGCACGGCATTGGCGTCGAGAAGCGCGACCTGATGCCGGAAATGTTGAGCGACATCGATCTCGCTCATCACCAGCGCATCAAGTGCGCGTTCGATGCCAAGGGGCTGCTCAACCCCGGCAAGATGTTCCCGACGCTGCATCGCTGCGCCGAACTGGGGCGGATGCATGTGCACGGCGGCAAGCTGCCATTCCCCGACATTCCGAGGTTCTGACGATGACGGGGATGCAGATGGGCATGCCGCAGGCGTGGCGTGAGAGAGGATGTTGACGTGGTGCAGACGTTGAAGGTTCGCGATGCCGCGGACGTCGAGGGGGCGATCCGGGAGGCGATCGCGGCGGAACAGCCGGTGGATATCGTCGGCCACGCCAGCAAGCGCGATATTGGCCAGCCGACCGAAGCGGCGACAGTCATCGACCTCTCCGCGCTCAATGCGGTGACGGGCTACGAGCCCCATGAATTGATCGTCACGGTGCAGGCCGGCGCGCCGGTCTCCGACGTGATCTCCATGCTGGATGCCAAGAACCAGCAGTTCGCCTTCGAGCCGATGGACACCTCGGTGCTGCTCGGCACCAGCTCAGGGGCAGGCACCATCGGCGGCATGATTGCGGCGGGTCTTGCCGGCTCGCGGCGCATCCGCTCGGGCGGCGTGCGCGACCATCTGCTCGGCGGCAAGGCCGTCTCGGGTTTCGGCGACACCTTCGTCGCGGGCAGCCGCGTCGTGAAGAACGTCACCGGCTATGACATTTCCAAGCTGCTTGCAGGCTCGTGGGGCACGCTCGCGGCGCTGACCGAGGCGACCATCAAGCTGGTGCCGAAAGCAGAGTCGCAGGTGACGCTGGTTCTGCGAGGCCTCGATGATGCCACCGCCAACCGTGCGATGACCAAGGCGCTCGGCTCCTCCTTCGACGTCTCCAGCGCGGCGCATCTGCCGGTGTCCGAGACCCGCGCGCCCGGCGATGCCCTCGCCAGGCTCGGCGCGCCGGTACAGGCACTGACGCTGGTTCGCGTCGAGGGCATCGATGTTTCGGTTGCCAACCGTGCCCGCTCGCTCGCTGAATTGCTGCTGCCGTTCGGCAAAGCCGAGTCGGTCGACACCGAGGCGTCCGTCGAGATCTGGCAGGCCCTGCGCGACGTGGTGCCGTTCGCGGCAACATCGCCCCTCGGCAACCATGTGGTCTGGCGTATCGTTTGCCCACCGACCGCGGGAGCCGTGCTCGGTACTGCGCTAAAGCGCGATACCGGCGGCGAAGTGATCTACGACTGGGGCGGGGGGCTCGTATGGGCTGCGCTTTCGCCCGCTGCCGACGCCCATGCCGCGACCGTGCGGGCTCATGCCGCGGCGGCCGGCGGCCATGCCATGCTGCTGCGTGCACCGAAAGAGGTGCGTGCTGCTATCGACGTGTTCCAGCCGCAGGCCCCGGGGGTTGCGGCGCTGAGCCGCCGCATCAAAGAGAACTTCGATCCCCGCCACATTCTCAATCGCGGCCGCATGCGCCGGGACGATTTGCCATGAAGACCGAATTTACACCGACCCAGCTTGCCGATCCGGATATCGGGGAGGCCAACACCATCCTGCGCAAGTGCGTGCACTGCGGCTTCTGCACCGCGACCTGTCCGACCTATGTGCTGCTCGGCGACGAGCTCGATAGCCCCCGCGGCCGCATCTACCTCATCAAGGAGATGCTGGAGAAGGACCAGAAGCCGACGGCCGAGGTGGTGAAACACATCGACCGCTGCCTGTCCTGCCTCGCCTGCATGACCACATGCCCCTCGGGCGTGAACTACATGCATCTGATCGATCAGGCGCGCGTCCGGGTCGAGGAACACTACACCCGCCCGCTCGCCGACCGGCTGATCCGCGCGATGCTGGCCTATGTGCTGCCGCGCCCCGGCCTGTTTCGTATGGGCATGATGGCGGCGCGGCTCGCCAAGCCGTTCGTCGGCCTGCTGCCGGGCTCCGCCAAGCCGAGCCATCCGCCGACGGTGTTCGACCGGATGCGGGCGATGCTTGCACTGGCACCGGGGGCGTTGCCGCCGCCGGGTCCGGCCGGGGGCAGCGTGTTTCCGGCACAGGGGACGCGGAAGGGACGGGTGGCGCTCTTGCAGGGCTGCGCGCAGCAGGTGCTCGGACCGAACATCAATCAGGCGGCGATTCGCCTTCTCACCCGGCTCGGCATCGAGGTCGTGCTGGTGGCGGATGAACAGTGCTGCGGCTCGCTGACGCATCACATGGGTCATGATGATGACGCGCTGCGGCGCGCGCGGGCCAACATCGACGTCTGGGTGCGTGAGGCCGACGCCAAGGGGCTCGACGCCATTCTGGTGACGACCTCGGGCTGCGGCACCACCATCAAGGATTACGGCTATCTGCTGCGCGAAGACAAAGCCTATGCGGAGAAAGCCGCGCGGATCTCATCGCTGGCGCGGGATATCACCGAATACATCGGCACGCTCGATGTGCAGTGGCCGCAGCCGAAGAGCGAGATCGTCGTCGCCTATCACTCCGCATGTTCGTTGCAGCACGGACAGAAAATCCGGGAGCTTCCGAAAGAATTGCTTTCCAAGAGCGGATTCGTGGTGAAAGATATCCCGGAAGGTCATTTGTGTTGCGGATCGGCTGGGACGTACAACATCCTCCAGCCCGAGATTGCAAGGAGATTGCGCGAGCGTAAGGTCGCCAATATCGCATCCGTCAAGCCGGACATCGTTTCGGCAGGCAATATTGGGTGCATGGTGCAGATCGGCAGTGAACTGAAGAATGCCGAAGGCGCGCCAATCCCCGTGGTTCACACCATCGAATTGCTGGACTGGATGACCGGCGGTCCTTCCCCGCACAATGCCATGCCCCAGGACAAGTGACCGGCCCGCAGGCCGGGGCGTCCCTGTGCGTCGGGGTGACTGGCCGGAGAATCCCTTCGTGGGAGACAGGAGGACGGTATGGCGAAAGACAAGAAGCGGAAGAAAGCGACTAAAGCGAAGGCCGCAAAGAAGTCGGCCAAGAAGACAGCAAAGAAGGCGGTGAAGAAATCCGCCCGTAAGGCGGGCCGCAAGGCAGCGAAGAAATCCTCGGCGAAAAAGGCCGCCAAGCGCGCCACGAAAAAGTCGGCCAAAAAGGCTGCGAGCAAAGCCAAGCGGCCTGCGAAGAAGGGTGCCAAGAAGGCGGTGAAAAAGACTGCCAAGAAGGCCGCCCGGAAAACCGCCAAGAAAGCAACCAAGGCGGCGGCTCCGAAGAAGGCTGCACCCAAGAAGGCCGCGCGGCGGCCGGCTGCAAAGAAGCGTGCGGCACCCGCCGCTCCGGCAGCGCCGGCTCCCGCGCCGTCCTACGACGAGCCGATGGCAAACGTCTCGGAATCCTCGTCGCTGTCGCCCTCGAACTGGTTCACGCCCGAGGACAACGACGGCCACCATTCCTGATCGAAGCAAGCTCTTCGACGGAAGCCGCGCCCTCGGGCGCGGCTTTTGTGTTTTGGGCGGACGCGTTGGCTGCGTTGGAGAGGCCGGGGCAGGTGCGCCCTTCTGGCGGGGCGGGGTGGAGAGGTGTGAGCTGCGATGGCGGGGGCTCGCCCGCCACGGCAGACAGAGCCGCCTTCGATCCGGTCGCGTACTCGTGCGTTCTCAAGCTGCTCCGGTGCAGTTTCCTGATGCGAAACGTGCCTGCCCTTCAAACGGGTATCATGGGCCCGCGTCCCTCAGGAGCGCGATAGCAGACACGATATATTCCGGCGCCTGATTATATCGCCCCGGCTCTAGGCGCGGCTCGGCCGTTGTCGAAATGCAACAAAGGCGCTGATCCAGCAGGCCAGAGGCTGCATTCGCCCAATAAGGCGGCAATTGCCCGGCATTTTTGCTTTCCCGTTTCGCGCTCCCTTTCCACACTGCACGCACAGGTTCTGTGATGGATCGTATCCGTGGGGCCCGCGCCTTTGAGCGCCTCGCGGATTTCAAAAAGGGGGTCGTGATGAAGTTGATCTTTCCCGCCGCGGCAGCGGTGATTGCCGGTCTTGCGGTGCAGACTGCGGCGGCGGCCGATCTGCCGGCCACCGTTTACACCAAGGCGCCGCCGGTGGTGGCGTTCGATCCGTGGGACATCGCTTTCGGCGCCGGCGTCATGAGCGACTATGTATTCCGCGGCATCACGCAGTCGAACCACAAGCCGTCGGTCACCGCCTATTTCGAGCCGCGCTACAATTTCACCAAGGATTTGCAGATCTACGTCGGTACCTCGTTCGAGAGCATCTCGTTCCCGAACCGCGCGGCGGCGGAAGTCGATATCTACGGCGGTATCCGTCCGACCTTCGGCGCACTGGCGCTCGACTTCGGCGTCTGGGGTTATCTCTATCCGGGCGGCACCTGCGTCGGCAACGGCATCCCCGGCTCGATCGGCGTTGCCGGATCGTGCGGGTTCGACAGCCAGATCGTGCTCGCCAACGGCAACTTCCTGAAGAAGGACGTGAGCTTCTATGAGGTCTACGGCAAGGCGACCTACACCTTCAACGACAGCTTCGCGATGGGCGGCAACGTGTTCTACACGCCGAGCTTCCTGAACTCCGGCGCGGACGGCACCTATGCTTCGGTCACCGCCAAGGTGACGGCGCCTGGCACGTTCCTGCCGAACGGCGTCGGCGCCTATGTCTCGGGTGAGTTCGGCCGCCAGTGGCTCGGTGTCTCTGACTCGTTCTACGGCAATACCAACTACAGGGACTACAACACCTGGAATGTCGGCATCGGCTTCACCTACAAGGTGTTCACGCTCGACCTGCGTTATTCCGACACCGATCTTAACAAGGGCGATTGCAACGCCTTCACCAGCGATTACACCGCAAGCCGCACCGGCTACGTGACGTCGATCAATGCCGCGCCGGGCTTCGGCTCGACATGGTGCGGCGCGGCCTTCATTGCCAAGCTCTCTGCCGACCTCACCTTGATGAGCAACATCAAGTAGGTCTCCTCCTGAGCGAATGGGCGGCGGAGCAATCCGCCGCCTTTTTTTGTCTTGGGCTAGCCTGCCGGGGCAGGGCGAGTCTGTTCGGCAAGAACATATCCCTCGCGGGCGCCGCCTTTGTCCCGCACGATCGCGACATGGCACGGATGGAAGGCGTGCAGCGTGGAGCGATGGCCGATCGAGACGATCGTTGTCTCGGGCAGGCGTGAGGTGATCAGGCGATAGAGATTTGCCTCGCCCGCCTCATCGAGCGAAGCCGTGGCTTCGTCGAGCAGAAGCACCTGCGGTTTGTGCAACAGCGCGCGTGCGAGGGCGAGCCGCTGCTGCTCGCCGGGGGAGAGCATCTGGTTCCAGTGCCCGTTTTCATCCAGCCGTTCGGCCAACGCGGGCAGGCCGACGTCGGCGAGCGCGGCGGTGAGGTCGGCACGCGTAAATCCATCCGGGAGGATCGGGTAGGTGATCGCCTCGGCGAGTGTTCCGATCGGGAAATACGGCCGCTGCGGCAGCGCCATCAGCGTCGTGCCGGCCGGAAGCGTGATGGTGCCGCGGCCGAACGGCCAGATGCCGGCGATGGCGCGGAATAGCGTCGACTTGCCGGAGCCGGAAGGGCCGGTCAGCAGTGTGGACTGCCGTGCGGGCAAGGTCAGATTCTCCGCTGTCACAAGCCGTACGCCTGCCGGCGAATCGAGGTCCAAATCCGTCAGCGTGATATCGCGCGCCGCTTGCGGTGCGAGACGGATATCGCCGTGGCGCCTGGCGTGGGCGGCGGCCATCGATCGCTCGAAACCCTCGAGACGCTCGATCACCGCGAGCCATTCGGCCAGCTGGCGATAGGCGCCGATGAAGAACGACAGCGCGCCTTGTACGCTGAGGAAGGCGGAGGCCGCCTGCATCATGCCGCCGAGCTGGGTTTTGTGCGCGAAGTAAGCCGGCGCCACCATGACGTACGGAAAGATCTGGGCGGCCTGCCCGTAGCTCTGGGTGACGGCGGTGACCTTCTTGGTGCGGATCATGATGGCGTGCCAGTTGCGGATGATGGCGCCGAGCCGTTCCGAAAGCCGCGCGTGTTCGGCGTCGCCGCCCTTGAGCAGGGCGATCTGTTCGGAGTTCTCCCGCGTACGCACGAGGTTGAAACGGAAGTCGGCCTCGAAGCGCTGTTGATGGAAATCAAGCCCGATCAGCGGGCGGCCGATCAGGTGCGTCAGCAGCGTGCCGATGATCGCGTAGATCAGCGCCGCCCATACGAGATATCCGGGAATGTTGAACGACAGCCCGAACAGATGCAGCGGGGCTGCTTCCGACAGGCCCCACAGGATGATGACGAAGGAGACGAGCGTCACCACCGAATTGAGAAGGCCGAGCCCGAGCGTGAGGAACTGCTCGATAAAAATCCGTACGTCCTCGGCGATACGCTGGTCGGGGTTGTCGGCGACATCGCCGGCAAGCTGCATCCGGTAATGGGTCGCCTCATCCAGCCATTCGCCGAGATAGCGTTCCGTCATCCATTTGCGCCAGCGGATCTGGAGCCACTGGTTGAGGTAGAGTTGATAAACCGCAATGATGATGAAGATGCCGCCGACAATGAAGAAATAGATCGCCTCGTGAACGAAGGCGGCCCAGTTGTATTCTTGCAGTGCATTAAAAAAGCGATTGCGCCACTGATTGATGAGGACGTCGATTGCCACGGTGACGAGCTCGATTGCGACGATAGTCGCAAGCAGGACGCCGCCAGCCCACTTGTCCTCCGAACGGAAATAGGGACTCGCGAGCCGCCAGATCGTGGCGAGCGCCGATACGATACGTTTCACGAATGATCTCCTGAGGATAGGTCGTATTCAGCCGGCAAAAGAGCGGCGAAACGACAACGGGCGCAACACAGGATGCGATATAAATAACCTGTTGATTAAGACGAAAGTCACGGCGAAGTGTGCACCTCGCCATCTTGCATAAACGCAATGTGACATTTTAGCATGCGGCAATAAGGCAGGATTGGGGAACGATCAGGTCGGCGGCTTTCTGCGCTCACACGCGGCGCCGACGTGAGCATTGCTGTCCCTAAAACAGCCGGGTTCCGGGCGGCCGTTCCCGTCCGGAATCGCAGAGCGACCGGACGACAAACGGCAGGGGGAGAGCGATCGCGATGTGGAATCAAGTCTATAACCCATTCAACAATCAGGTTTTATCGACGCTGGCAGCGGCCATTCCGGTGGTCACGCTGCTTGTCTTGATCGCGTCCAACAAGGTCAAGGTTCATATTGCAGCCATCGTCGCGCTGATCGTGGCGAACCTCGTTGCGGTCTTCTTCTTCACGATGCCGGTGGACATGTCGATCCGCGCCTCGCTGCTCGGCGTGGTGATCGGCTTCTTCCCGATCGGCTGGATCGTGCTCAACGTCATCTACCTCTATCGCCTCACGGTGGAGAAGGGCGTCTTCGAAATTCTGCAGAACACCATCGGCGGCGTCACGCGCGACCGCCGTCTGCAGATTCTGCTGATTGCATTTTCGTTCGGCGCGTTCTTCGAGGGTGCGTCCGGCTTCGGCACTCCGGTCGCCGTGACCGGCGCGATCCTGATCGGCCTCGGATTCTCGCCGCTCGCCGCATCGGGCCTGTCGCTGATCGCCAACACCGCACCGGTCGCCTACGGCGCGCTTGGCACGCCGATCGCGGGCCTCTCGAGCGTCACCGGCCTCGACCCGTTCCTGCTCGGCGCGATGGTTGGCCGCCAATTGCCGGTGTTCTCGCTGATCGTCCCGTTCTGGGTGATCTGGGCGTTCGCGGGCTGGAAGGGCGCGAAGGAAGTCTGGCCGGCGATTCTCGTCACCGGCGTTTCGTTCGCCGTTCCGCAGTTCCTGATCTCGAACTACATCAACCCATGGATTGTCGACATCGGTGCGTCGCTGATTTCGATGGGCGCGTTGATTGGCTTCCTCAAGATCTGGCAGCCGAAGCACATCTGGACCTCGGCGACCCTCGGTGCGCATGACGAATCCGCCGCCACCATGGCGCCGGTGGTGCAGAACACCGTGAAGCCGACCCGCGCCGAAATGTGGAAGTCGCTGATGCCGTGGATCGTGGTCTGTATCGTGCTGCTGATCTGGGGCACCGACCACTTCAAGAATGCCGTCAACTCCTGGGCGACGATCAAGTATGCGGTGCCGGGTCTCGACGGCCTGATCATGAAGGTCGCGCCGATCGTGGCGAAGCCGACACCCGAAGGCGCAGTGTTCGCCTTCACCTGGCTGTCGTACACCGGCACCGGCATGTTGATCGCGGCGATCATCTCCGGCTTCCTGTTGGGCTACTCGCCGTTCGGGCTGGTGCGGGTCTATGCCAAGACCCTCAAGATCTGCGCCTACTCGCTGATCACGATCTGCGCGATGCTGGCGATCGGCACGCTGACCCGCCTGTCCGGCATCGACGCGACGCTCGGTCTCGCCTTTGCCGCGACCGGCGTGCTGTATCCGTTCTTCGGCACCTTGCTCGGCTGGTTGGGCGTGGCGTTGACCGGTTCGGACACCGCCTCGAACGTGTTGTTCGGCAACCTGCAGAAGATCACGTCGGAACAACTCGGCCTGTCGCCGATCCTGATGAGCGCAGCGAACTCGTCGGGCGGTGTCATGGGCAAGATGATCGACGCCCAGTCGATCGTGGTGGCCTCCACCGCGACCAACTGGTACGGGCACGAAGGCTCGATCCTGCGCTTCGTGTTCAAGCACTCGATCACGCTGGCCTGCCTCGTCGGCATTCTCGTGATGCTGCAGGCTTACGTCCATCCGTTCTCGGCGATGGTCATCAAGTAAGCCTCGTTGCTCTGCGACATACAAATCCCCGCGGCTTGCCGCGGGGATTTTTTGTTGAACGCTGTCGCGCGGTCATGTGCGCATCGTCCTCGGGTCTCGCCATCGCCGCCATTCGCAGCTAGAAGGCGATGAGACACGCGATGCGAAGAGGATGCCGATTTGAGAATTGCGATGTTGGCCGTGATGGCGGCGTTGATGGCGATGCCTGACGCCGCGCAGGCTCAGGAATTTCCGTTCGGACTGGAAGTCACGCTCGATGTGCCGCAGATGGCCGGCGCGCGCCGTCGCCCGACCATCGAGGTCGGCGACAATGGCGAGGCGAAGCTCGATTTGTGGTGCAAGACCGGCCGTGGCCAGTTCTCGGTGGCAGGTGACACTGTGATCTTCATGCCGGGCCAACTCACAGCGGACGTCTGCACGCCGCAGCTTGCGCAGGCCGATGATGCGTTACTTGCCAATCTTGCCAATGTCGCGAACTGGAAGCGCCAGGGCGACACCGTGCTGCTGATCGGCCAATCGACGCTACGCTTCCACGTCAACACCAATTGATGCGCGCGCAAGCCTTGAGAGGCGATGCTTACGCCTCGCGTAGGATCGTATCCGCGCAATCGGTCGCGGCCTGCAGCACGCCGCTATAGCCGCCGAACCCGGCATAGGCCGAGGCAAGGTAAAGTCCTTCGATCGGCGTCATCGGTGTGCGCTTCGGTCCGTTGAACAGCGAGCGCGGCGGAACGGGTGCGAAGCCATACACCGCGCCACCCGGTGCGCCGAGATAGCGCCGCACCGAAACCGCCGTGTTGAATGAGGCCGACACCACCGCTGCGGCGAGGCCGGGGAAGTGGCGGTCGAGATGGGCGACAATAGCGTTCTGCCAGCGCGCACGCTTGGCGCGGTAGCTGTCGATGTCGAGGCCGTCCCAGTTCGCAAGACTGTCGGGCGCGATCACCGACAGGACGTAAGGCGGTGCAGGCACGCCCGAATCGATCGCGGCATAATCGGCGATCGCTATCGGCGGCATTTTCTCGCCGGGCTCATCGGCCATCAGCGTCGTTGCCTGTGCGTAATCCGCGAGCCGCGTCATCCATTCCGGCAGCAATTGCGTGGAATAGGCGCTGACGCCGAACTCGCGCGGCGGCTTCGCAAGCCCGAGCGTGAGCGCAAACAGCGAGATCGAACTCGCGCGCGATTCATAAGGGGCGAGAAAAGGTTTCGCCTGCTTTGCGGGCAGCAGCGCTGCGACGGAGGCGGGCGCTGCGTTGCAGATTACGCGCGTGCCTTCTGCGGTCTTCGGGTCGCTGCCGTCCTTTGCGGTGTGATGAACGCGGAAGAGCGCGCCGTCCTTCTCGATGCCGGTGACGACGCGGCGCAGAATGGTTTCGCTGCCGGCTTTCTTGATCTCGCGCGCGAGTGCGCTCGAGAGCCGTTGCGATCCGCCGTGGACATAATGTCCGCCGCCGAGCAGCAGTCCGCCTTGCGCCATCGCGAAATACACCCACCACAGCGTCGCCGGATCGTCGTGGTAGTAGCAGAGGTTGGCGGCAAGTGCGCACTTCAGCGCCTCGTTGTCGCCGAAGGCCTGCTGCAGCTTCTTCGCAAGCGGCAGCTTCCAGTCGCGGATCGCAGGCGCGACCGACATCAGCGCGTTGTAGATGTCACCGGGCCGCCGCGAGGCTGCGTCGCCCTGCGCCAGTGCGCCGGCAGCGGAGGCGATCTGCTTCATCTCGTCGAGCAACCGGGCGATCGCATCGCGCGCCTCGGGAAAGCGTTCGCTAAGTGCCTCAAGCGCACCGTCGAAATCGTCCGGCACGCGAAGCGGCGCGGACAGCGGCCCGCCGCGAACTTCATAAAGTGCGTCGGCGCGGGTCCACTTCAGCGTATCGAGAATACCCGCGCGCGACAGCGTATCATGCTTGGGGTCGCGCGGGTCGTGCGGGTTTCCGGTTTCGTGCAGCGAGCCTTCGACGAACAGGTCGCCGACTTTGTAGCTCGACGCCGCGCCACCGACCGAGTTGCTCTTCTCGATGACGAGCACCTTGCGGCCCGCGCGCGCGAGCAGCGCGCCACTGGTCAGGCCGCCGAGACCGGCGCCGACGATAATGATGTCGTATGGCATTTAAGGTTGAACCGTATTGCAGCGAAAAAGTGCGGCCATCATTTCCACGCCGCCTGATCGGCGTCCCAGCGCTGGCCCTTGAGATCGGCCGCGACGCTGCGCACGAGGCCATCGTCATCGGTGTAGACCGCCTCGTCGTCACCCGGCGAAGTGTCGGCGAAATTAAGGTGCGGCCCCGGAGCCTCGTCGCGGGTGATCGAGGCGGGCACGCCGAGCCAGACCACCAGCCGTTCGGTCGTGCCGGGCTTGTCGGGCCCGACCAGTACGGAGAGCTCCAGCGTGTCGGTGAGGTTGAGCGCGGGCACGAGCGTATTGGGCCGTTTGAAGGTGAGCGTCAGTTCGCCCGTGGTGTCGCTCCATTTCGCGCCCGCAGGTTGTGCCGACATGATTTTGGAAATGCTGGCGGAGAGTGCGGTCGCGATGCGCTCGCGGTCGAGCTTGCCGTCCTTGTGCCAGGGCGCGGCGGGCAGGCGGATCGCGCGTTCGGTCTCGTAGCTGCCGGTGGTCCAGCCGGCTGCGACCACGCCCGGCAGACCCTTCAGCCGCGCAATCAGCGCTTCCGCGCGCTGAGGGTCGACATCGAAGCGGACGAACTGCGTGCCGTTGCGCAGTGCCGCGCAATCGGTGGTGAGGCTGTCGAGCGTGAGTTCGACATTATCGTTGCGCAGGCTCTTCAGCAGGTCGGCGAAATTCTCGCGCTTCACCTTCACCGCAAGCGACTGCGGCGACAGCTCGGTGAAGTCCGCGGGCATGTCGGCGGTATTGTCGTCGATCGCCTGTGCGGCATCGAATTCGCGCTGGTCGGATTCGGTGTTGTCGGTCGACAGAACCTCAGAGGTCTTGTCGCCGATCGTGATCTTGCCTTCAAACGTAATGGCCCTGTTCTCGGGCTTGCGCGTCAGGCTGATGCTGACCGGCAGCTTCTCTTCCGTCGTCTGCCCGGTGCCGGTGAGAGCCTTTCCGTCGGGCTTCAACTCGATGGCAAAGCGATCCTTGCGTTCCGAGGTGATGGAGGCCGAATAGCAGACGTCGAGCACAGTCGAGACCACCTTGCCGCCGTCCATGCTCTCTCGAATGAAGGCATCGACCGGCAGATCGCCCAGGATATCGCCGAGCCCGGTGAAGTAGCGGTTGTCCGAGGCGCTCGCGGCTCCCTTGGCGGTCTGCGCAAAACCGGCGGAGGTGGCGGCAAGACAAGTGACAAGACTGGCGACAAGCGCTGAACAGAGCACGGTCGAAAGGCGCATCGATGGGTATCCTGCTGCTTGCCGGGATTGGATTGCAGATGGCGCGCGGACCATAAACGCTTCTCGGCCGAATGTGCACCCCCGGCAAGGGAAACGCCGCTGTTCCGGCAGGCATCGCGCCCGGGACACGTCTGCGAGCAAGGCAAAAGAAAAGCCGCCCGAAGGCGGCTTTCCGGATTGATTGTGAAAGGGAAGGCCGGGCTCAGAAGCCCATGCCGCCCATTCCACCCATGCCGCCCATTCCACCGCCGGCGGGCATCGCCGGTGCGGCGTCCTTCGGCAGCTCGGCAACCATCGCCTCGGTGGTGACGAGGAGGCCCGCGACGGAGGCCGCGTCCTGCAGCGCAGTGCGAACCACCTTGGCCGGGTCGATGATGCCCTTGGCGACCATGTCGACATACTCTTCGTTCTGGGCGTCGAAGCCGAAGGTCTCGGTCTTGTTGTCGAGGATCTTGCCGACAACGATCGAGCCCTCGACACCGGCGTTCTCGGCGATCTGGCGGATCGGAGCTTCCAGCGCCTTCAGCACGATGTTGATGCCGGCCTGCACGTCGGAGTTGTCGTTGTTGATGCGGCCGACTGCCTTCTTGGCGCGAAGGAGAGCGGTGCCGCCGCCCGGAACGATGCCTTCCTGCACCGCGGCGCGGGTGGCGTTGAGCGCGTCCTCCACGCGATCCTTCTTCTCCTTGACCTCGATCTCGGTCGCACCGCCGACGCGGATCACCGCGACGCCGCCGGCGAGCTTGGCAAGGCGCTCCTGCAGCTTCTCACGGTCGTAGTCCGAGGTGGTTTCCTCGATCTGCGCCTTGATCTGGTTGACGCGCGCCTCGATGTCGGCCTTCTTGCCGGCGCCGTTGACGATGGTGGTGTTCTCCTTGTCGATCACCGCCTTCTTGGCGCGGCCGAGCTGCTTCAGCGTGACGTTCTCGAGCTTCATGCCGAGATCGTCGGAGATCACCTGGCCGCCGGTCAGCACCGCGATGTCTTCCAGCATCGCCTTGCGACGATCGCCGAAGCCCGGCGCCTTGACGGCGGCAACCTTGAGGCCGCCACGCAGGCGGTTGACGACGAGGGTCGCGAGCGCTTCGCCCTCGATGTCCTCGGCGATGATGAGGAGCGGCTTGCCGGACTGCACGACGGCTTCCAGCACCGGCAGCATGGCCTGCAGACCGGAGAGCTTCTTCTCGTGCAAGAGGATGTAGGCGTCCTCGAGCTCGGCCGTCATCTTCTCGGCGTTGGTGACGAAGTACGGCGAGAGATAGCCGCGGTCGAACTTCATGCCCTCGACGATATCGACGTCGGTGTCGAGCGACTTCGCTTCCTCGACGGTGATGACGCCCTCGTTGCCGACTTTCTGCATCGCCTGCGCGATCATCTTGCCGATGGTGCTGTCGCCGTTCGCGGAAATGGTGCCGACCTGGGCGACTTCCGAGGATGCCGCAACCGGCTTCGCACGCTTCTCGATGTCCTTGATGACGGCGGTGACGGCGATGTCGATGCCGCGCTTGAGGTCCATCGGGTTCATGCCGGCGGCAACCGCCTTGGCGCCTTCGCGAACGATCGCCTGGGCGAGCACGGTCGCGGTGGTGGTGCCGTCACCCGCGGTGTCGTTGGTCTTGGAAGCGACTTCGCGCACCATCTGCGCGCCCATGTTCTCGAACTTGTCCTCGAGCTCGATCTCCTTGGCGACGGTGACGCCGTCCTTGGTGATGCGGGGAGCGCCGAAGCTCTTGTTGATGACGACGTTGCGGCCCTTGGGGCCGAGCGTGACCTTCACCGCGTTGGCGAGGGTGTCGACGCCGCGCAGCATCCGTTCGCGCGCGTCGCCAGAGAATTTTACGTCTTTGGCCATGGGGAGTAACTCCTGATGGGGGTTTGTTGATCGTCATGGCCGGGCTTGTCCCGGCCATCTACGTCTTGTTGTTGGACTGATGAAAAGACGTGGATGCCCGGCATAAAGCCGGGCATGACGGTGGAACTCAGTCGATTTAGGCGAGCACGCCCATGATGTCGGACTCCTTCATGATGAGGAGGTCTTCGCCGTCGAGCTTCACTTCGGTGCCCGACCATTTGCCGAACAGCACGCGGTCGCCGACCTTGAGGTCGATCGGGATCAGCTTGCCGGTCTCGTCGCGGCCGCCGGGGCCGACCGCCACCACCTTGCCCTCGGAGGGCTTTTCCTTGGCGGTGTCGGGGATGATGATGCCGCCCTTGGTCTTTTCTTCGGCGTCGAGGCGCTTGACGACGACGCGGTCGTGCAGCGGGCGGAACGTGGTCTTGGCCATGGTGATGTCCTTCAGCTTGGGTTGCAGCCTTGTTCGGAACGAGAGGGCGAAGACGCCCATGGAGGATTAGCAGTCCCAATTTGGGAGTGCTAAAGGGGTTGCGGACGGGAAATATGGGCTGGCGGAAGCCCTGTCAAGCAACGTGGCTGATGCATAACGCCGAAGGTTAAGACCTTGGTGACGTCATGATACGATGCTTGATCGATCCCACGTTGAAAAGCCGCCGGGTCCCCTCGGGGTCCCATTGGGGGCGTCGTTGCTTGCCATGCCGGCAAACGTGGTTCATGACATGCGGGTAGGAGAATTCATGGTCAGTCTGCGCACCGTCCCGACATTGGCAGCCGTTTCGCTTCTTGCCGCCTTGATGGGTGGTTGCAGCAGTTTCAGCCTGAACGGTAACACGCCGACGGCTCAGGAACCGCCCGCGCCGCGCGAAATCCCCTCATCCATCCGGTCCGACGAACTGGTCGGCCGCTGGGGCCTTGCCGCCTACCACAAGCCGGAAGACCGGGCGCGGACCGAGAACGCCGCGCGCGGCCAGTGCCGCCAGCCCTACATCATCGGCAAGGGTCCGACCGGCGGTGTCATCATGCATCTCGCCGACGAAGCGACGCCGCAGGAGCTGCGCCTCAAGGGCAGCGAGAGCGGCAAGAATTATATCGGCCCCGAAGGCCCGGTCGGCAGCCCGCAGGATCGTGAGATTCTGTCCTTCGACGGCCGCGTGCTGACCACCCGCTTCCTCGATCCGGATGCTGCGACACGCTACGGTACGATGGTTTATGTGCGCTGCGCGCCGCGCGCATAGAAAATTAAAACCGGCTGCGCGGGCGGCACTTCTTTAATCCGCGAATCCTGACATCATGCCAGTGTCCCGAATTCGAAGTTCGCCCCACTTGCAGCACCTTCTATCGCGAACTTCTGAACCACCACACTAGCAACATGAGAATTCTTGCCGGACCGGCTGCGCTGATCGCAGGGCCCCATCGCGCGGTAGCGGTACTGTGCGTCACCATGATTCTGGGATGGGCGGCACTGTTCTATCCGCCCGCCCTCACCATGACCTATATCGCCGAGGCGCACGGCTGGTCGCTCGCGCTTGCGCTCTCCGGATTTTCGATCGCGCTCGGCACCTCCGGGCTGTGCGCGCCTTATGCCTGCGGCCTGATCGATCGGTACGGTGGTAATCCGGTGATGGCGGGCGGCGCGCTGATCGGCGCGCTCGGCCTCGTGCTGCTGCCGCTCGCGCCGAACTATCCGGTCTATCTGATCTCCTGGCTCCTGATCGGCGTTGCTACCGCCTGCTGCCTGTATGACCCCGCCTTCACCACGTTGACGCGAATCTACGGGATGGCCTCGCGCGGGCCGATCACCATCATCACCTTCGCCGGTGGCCTCGCCTCGACGGCGGGATGGCCGCTGATGCATTTCCTGATCGAGAATTTCGGCTGGCAGAGCGTCTATTACACCTGGGCGGCGGTGTTCACGTTCCTGATCGCGCCGCTGTACTGGTTCGCGCTACCGCGGCGCAAAGCCCCGGTGCAGAAGGCGCCTGTGGCCGTGACGGATGCGCCGCCGGCGAAGGCGCGGTTCATTCCGCCGCACGGGCTGCCGTTCATCCTGATGGCGGCGGGCTTTGCCGGGCATTCGTTCGTCATGTCGGGCGCGACCACACATCTCCTGCCGATCCTGCAGCGCGGTGGCATCGATGCCGGCACCGCGGTGATGATCGGCGCGATGTTCGGGCCCGCGCAGGTTCTGGCGCGGTTTGCCGATTTCGCGAGTAGGGGACGGATGCATCCGATCTGGGTCGCACGCGTCTCGATGGGGACGATGGTGCTTGCTTTCGCGGTGCTCGCCATCGCCGGCATCGCGCCGCTGCCCGCGATGTGTTTCGCCATTCTGTTCGGAGCGGGGAATGGCGTGGTGACGATCGCCCGCGGCGCGTTGCCGCTCGCGACCTTCGGCGCGTTCGGTTACGGCCGCGTGGTGGGCCGCATCTCGCGACCCGCGCAGATCCTGCAGGCCCTCGCGCCATTCGTTCTCGCCTTCATCATCGACCGCTGGTCGGATCAGGTTGCGCTCGACATCATGATTGCGACGTCCGCGACGGCGCTGGTCTGCTTCGCGCTGCTGCGGCGGGTGTGACCCTCGATAAAAAAACGCCCCCGGCGAAGCGGGGGCGTGGGAGCAAGTTGACGAGCGCGGTGTTTAATTGAACATCGCGTCGATATCGTTCTGCGAGGCGTGACCCTCGTCGCCGTCGAGCTTCGGGCCATTGAGCAGGCGCGCGTCGCCCTCGCGGGTATCGAGAATGGCCGGGGCGTGAACCTTGATGGCGTCGACGCCGCCCCAGATTTCCATCATGACGTTGATGTGATGCTCGATGAACTTCATCGTGTTCATCACCTTGTTGATGCGCTGGCCGGTGAGGTCCTGGAAGTTGCAGGCCTCGAAGATGCTGATGACGCGCTCGGAAATGTCGGCGACCATGCGCTCCTGCTGGTCGGCCGAAGGACCCTTGGCAAGCGCGCTCGCCGCCTGGTCGATCGCCTCCGCCGCTGCGAGAATCTGGTCGGTCGCTTCCTCGGTACCGCCGACGATGGCGCCAAGCTCGCCCGTCACCCTCGACATTTCGTCGCCGTTGAAGCTGGTGCCGTGGAGGACGGCGATTTCTTCCTTGGTGCGATTGATCGCCTCGTGGATGAGATCGAGTTCGACCTTGAGCTTCTCGCACTGGGCGATCTGCGCACGATAGGATTCAAGCGCGGCCTTGGCGTGGGCGTCGTCCTGCGCGGCGGCTTCCCGCTCGGCCTGTCCGCCTGAGCGGGGGGCGATGCGTCCCATCTGTTCGCGGATGATGCGCAACTCCGTCATGATGCGCTCGTGCATCTGGTCGGTGCTGGCAGTGTCGTTCAAATCCGGCAGGGAGCCGAACTGCAATTCCTCGATACGAAAACGTTTGCGCTGAGCATTCATGGAATTCTTCCTCAACCTCAATGCGCAGGCATGTAACGCGCGGGCATTTAACGCCCGGTTCATGCGCACCGCACGGGTTCCGAAATCCTGCAAACATGCTCAACGGCGATTAACCATGAGGGCGCGATCTTCATCGAAAATAAACGCTGTTCGCAACAACGCGGGCACCCGCGCGACATGGTGAATCCGAGGGCCCGTCGCGTTTACCAAAACTTCCGCGGTTGTCCTGTTAGCTCGCGAAGGCAGCGCGGTTCGCTGCGCTTAGTCCTGACGAACAGTACAGAGTACGTCGATGCCTGCAAAAATCCGCTTCGCCCTTGTTGCCGGCGCGTGCCTGATCGGCACGAGCTTTTCCGCACTCGCGCAGGACGGCCATCCTCACGTCGTCTACGCCTCGCAATCCGATTACGCCCCGCAAGCCCGCGACGTTGCCTATCGCGATTCCTATCGTGACAATGGCAATCTCGGCGGCGGCTTCATCCAGTTCCTGTTCGGCGGCGGATCGCAGCCCGAGCCGGCCTATCGTGAACCCCCGCAGGGGGCCTATGCGCCACAGGACGCTTACGCGCCGCAGACGCGCGGCTATCGCGAGCGCGGCGTTGAAGCGGCGCAGCCGGGGTTCGACCCGCGTTATGAGAAGCAGGTGGTCGATTACAACGGCAAGGAATCGGCCGGCACGCTGGTGATCGATACGCCGAACAAGTTTCTCTATCTCGTGCAGGGCAACGGCCAGGCGCTGCGCTACGGCGTCGGCGTCGGCAAACCGGGCTTCACCTGGGCGGGTGTGAAAACCATCACCGCCAAGCGCGAGTGGCCGGACTGGACCCCGCCCGCGGAAATGCTGAAACGTCGCCCCGATCTGCCGCGTCACATGGAAGGCGGGCCGGACAATCCGCTCGGCGCCCGCGCAATGTATCTCGGATCGTCGCTCTATCGTATCCACGGCTCGAACGAGCCTTGGACGATCGGCACTAACGTCTCCTCGGGCTGCATCCGCATGCGCAATGAGGACGTCATCGATCTCTACGGCCGCGTCAAGGTCGGTGCTCGCGTGGTGGTGCTCTAAAGCGGTTTTAAGCGAAGCGGGAACCGGTTCGCTTAAAGAAAACGCGTCAAAATAAAAATCGAGAATCTTTGTTCTCGCGCACATAAAAACGGCCGCTGTCGCAACGGCCGTTTTCGTTTTCAATGTCGATTGCGTTACGCGAAGTCGGACGGATCGCTGCCGAAATCGCCATCGTCGAAATCGTCGTCGTCATCATAATCGTCGTCATCGTAGTCCGACGATGCGTCGTCATAGGCCGCATGCTCGTTACGGCGATCCTCGACGCCGCCGTGCTGGGTCTTGCCGATATCGTTGATGCCGGCATCGCGTGCGAGCGCATCGTTGCTGCTGCCACCGCTCCAGGGTGAACCGGTGTTGCCGAAGCTCTGCTGCTGGCTGCCGCCGCCAAGGCCGCGAAGGCTGTTCATCAGAAGCGAGCCGCCGATCATGCCGGCCGCGGCCGCCGCCGCGGTGCCGAGGAACGACGAACCGCCGCCGCCGCTTTGCGGCGTGCCGTAGCCTTGTGCCGCGCGCGGATCGGGGAAAGCGTCGCGACGGCCAGGCGCGTCACCGCCAAGCCCTTGATTGCCGAGCACCTGTCCAGTGTTCCATGACGGGCGCGCGGTGCCGGGCGGCACGTTCGGCACTGAACCGCCTTGCGTAGAGCCCTGCGCGTAACCTTGCGACGCCTGTCCGCCGCCGAACAGCGTGTCGCGCAGCGAATCAAGGAAGCTGCCTTCCTTCTCCGGATGCTGCCCGGCCTCGAGCTGCTCGATCCGCGTGGTGGCATGGCGCAGCGCCTCGTCCTGCAGGAGGACGGTCTGCACCAGCGCGTAAACCGCGTGCGGCGCGCGGCGCAGGCCCTGCGCGATCGCAGCTTCGGCCTCGGGCTCGCGCGGGTTGGCTTCAAGCTTTTCGAGCCGGCCGAACAGGTCGTCGATCAACTGGCGCTCTTGCGGGGTCATGGTCGTCCTCTCCACGTTTAGGCGGATGATTCTAGGAACGATCTAGGCGGGTTTTGGATCGGGGTAAGCGGGACGGCAGATTAAATTTCGCCAAGGTGGCAAGTTGCCTGCGGCAAAGCGCCCTCACGCTTTCGCGAGGCTGACCTGAAGCTCGGCCAGCAGCCGGGGAAAATCCTCACTGGCGAGATAGGCGTGTTCGCGCGCGCGCTGGTCGGTCAACGGGTCGAGCGCCCGCAAGGTGTCATCGACGAAACCGGGGTGGCACATCACAAGCCCGCCCTCCGGCAGCGAGGCGAGGAAGCTGCGCATCAGCGAGCCGAAATCCGGCAGCTTGCGAAAATCATAGGCACCCGCAAACGCCGTGTTGGTGGGAAGCCCGCTCGCGGCACAGCGCTTGCGGAAGGTCGTGCTCAGCGTGTCGAGCAGGATTGCCTTGGGGTTGCCAAGACGGGAGGACGCCTGCGCGCGGCGGCACTGCCGCGCCCACGCGTCCGGCGCAGTCTCCCGTGCGGCGCGGATGAAGCCGTCGCGGATTCCCGGAAACAGTTGAACGTGCTGGTGGCCGTCGAGATAGGCGGGCGGCGCGCCGAACAGGTCGCGGAACAGTGTGATCTGCGCCTTGACCTCGGACTCGACGAAGTCGGCATCGATCCGCCGCAGCAGCGCGCCGCGCAGCAGCCGCTGCAACGGCCAGAACATGCCACCGTCGAGCGGGCGATAATGCATCGTCAGCGGCGAGAACGGCGCGGTGAGGGTGACGTGCAGGCCGATCTCGCAATTATTGTCCACGACAGCGCGCAGCGCATCCGCATCCTCGCGGCCGATGGCAGGGCCGACCACCATCACCGAGGTCGCGTTGAGGCGGCGCTGCGCGATCAGGTCGCGGATTGCGCGGTTGACGCCGTCGCTGATGCCGTAATCGTCGGCGCACAGCGTGATGCGGCGCGTCTCGCTCACGCGGGGTCCGCCGTATGCGAAGGAGACACTGCGCCATCCGGCGCGGTCGCTTCATTCGCGGTGCGCAGCGTCTGCTCGGCGACGAAATAAATCGGCCGTGCTTTCAGTTCGGAAAGGATCTTGCCGATATATTCGCCGAGCACGCCGATGACGATGAGCTGCACGCCGCCGAGCGTCATCATGCCGACGATCACGGACGGATAGCCCGGCACCGACTTGCCGGTGGTGAAGGTCTCCCACAGGATCGACAGGCCGAACAGCAGCGCGAGCAGCGCGATCAGCATCCCGAGCATGCTTGCCATCCGCAGCGGCGCGACCGAGAACGAAGTGATGCCCTCGATCGACAGGCCGAGCAGGCGGCGGGCGTTGAACGTCGTGGTGCCGTGGGCGCGCGGCTCCGGTTCGTAATCGATGCGCTTCTGGCGGAAACCGATCCAGCTTGTCAGGCCTTTGAAGAAGCGGTTGCGCTCCGGCATCATCCGCAGCGCCTTGGCTGCGCGCGGCGACAAGAGGCGGAAGTCGCCGGCATCTTCAGGAATCTTCTGGCGCGCGCCCCAGTTCACCAGCGAATAGAAATTATGCACGGCGAGGCGCCGCAGCATGGATTCGTTTTGGCGGTGCGCCTTCGCGGTGTAGACGACATCGTAGCCGCCCTCGATCCAGTGGCGCACCAGTTCTTCCGCAAGGTCGGGCGAATGCTGGCCGTCGCCATCCATGAACAGCACGGCGCCGAAGCGGGCATGGTCGAGGCCCGCCATCAGCGCGGCCTCCTTGCCGAAATTGCGCGACAGCGACACCACCTGCACGTCGAGCTTCGCTGCGGGCAGATCGCGCGCGACCGTGAGTGTCTCGTCGGTCGAGCCGTCATCGACATAGATCGCTTCGCAGGCGATCCCGTAGCGTTCCTTGAGACGATCCGCGAGCGTCGAGAGCCGCTCGTGCAGCAGCGTCAGCCCGGGCGCTTCGTTGAGCAACGGCACAACGATGGACAGCCCGCGCGCCGCGGCGGGCAGCCGGTCGCGAATGGAGACGGAAACGTCGGACACGGACATGCGCGTCAATCCCTCTGGGGCATCCGTTCTAATATGGCGATAGGGAGCCGTTGCCGCCAAGAGGTCCTCATGAACGCGGCGTTCATGAACGTGGCACTCATGGGTTCACGCTCCGAGAAAAGCTTCGAGCCGCGAGAACAGCGGATTGTCGCGCGCCATCACGTAGTCGAGCGAGCCGATGCTCACCGTCTCCGCGCCGCGCGCGCGCAAGAGCGTGCCGAGCGGATAAAGCTGCGCCGGCGGGCAGTGCAGCGTCAGGATGCCACCGGCGGGTGGCGTGCCGAACGGCGCGAGCGCGCCGAAATGCTGTTCGATCTCGGACAGCAGCGCGGCGTCGCAGCCCGGAAGGCAGGTGCGGACTTCCTTGTACTTCGCCGCACGGGCACGCGAGGCGATGTGGTCGAGGATCACGCGTGCGGTCTCGCGCGCCTCCGGCGTCCAGTCGGCAGCACGTGAGGCAACGAGGTTGGCCTGGCTGCGCAGCATCATGCCGTCGTCGAGCATTTTCAGCCCGTTCGCCGCGAGTGTTGCGCCGGTGGTGGTGATGTCGACGATCAGCTCGGCCGCGCCGCTGGCAGGCGCGCCTTCGGTCGCACCGGCGCTCTCCACGATGCGATAGTCGACAATGCCGTGCAGCGCGAAGAAGTGGCGCGTCAGGTTGATGTATTTGGTCGCAACGCGCATGCGGCGGTTGTGCTTGACCCGGAACGAGGTCGCGACGTCGTCGAGGTCGGCCATGGTGCGCACGTCGATCCACGCCTGCGGCACCGCAACCACGACGTTGGCGTAACCGAAGCCGAGGCCCTCGATCAGCATCACGCGCTTGTCGGCGTCGGCGATGGTCTCGCGCACGAGGTCCTCGCCGGTGATGCCGAGGTGGACCTGCCCGCGCGCCAACTGCGCCGCGATCTCGCTGGCGGAAAGATAGGCGATCTCGACATTGTCGAGTCCCGTGATGGTGCCGCGATAGTCGCGCGCACCGCGAGGTTTCGCGAGCGTGAGGCCCGCGCGGCCGAAGAAGGCGTCGGCGTTTTCCTGAAGCCGGCCCTTGGAGGGCACGGCGAGAACGAACGGGGTCGTCATGCGGCGTCTCCCGTCGAGTCCCCGGCTTTGGCGAGCGCGTCGATCCACACCGAGAAGCCGACCGCCGGAATTGGCAGCGTGGCCCCGAGCCGCGTCAGCAGGCCGTCGTAGCGGCCGCCGCCAACCAGCGGTTCGCTGCCATTGTTGCTGCGCCGGATCTCGAATTCGAAACCGGTGTAGTAATCGACGCCGCGACCGAACGAGGTCGAGAATGCGATCTTGCCGGTGTCGATGCCGCGCGCGGCCATGAAGCCGGTGCGGCTCTCGAACGCATCGAGCGCGGCGTTGAGGTCGAGTTTTGCGTCGGCGGCGAGGCTGCGCAGTTGCGCCAGCGCCTCGTCGGGTTCGCCGGCAATCGCAAGGAAGCGCTCGATCAGCGTCAGCGTCTCGCGCGACAGCGTGCCGCCCTTCAGCGTCGATTGCTCGAGAAAACGGTCGGCGATTTCCGCGGTGGTGCGGCCGCCGACATTCTCGGTGCCCGCGATCGACATCAGGTCGGTGACGAGCGCCAGCGCCGCCTTGCGGTCGGAGCCTGCGAGTGCCGCAAGCACGCCTTCATAATCGCTCGATCCGTCATTTTGCGTGAGGCCTTCGACCTCGCGGGCGATACTCGTTTTGCGACTGAAGCATTTGATCAGTCGGCGCCGCCACACCGGTGCCAGCTTCAAGGCATCGATCAGCGCCAGAAACAGCGCGACGTCGCCGCTGCGGATTTCGATATTGCTCACGCCAAACGCCGAGGTCGCCTCGAGCGCCAGCGCCATCATCTCGGCATCGGCGGCAGCGCGGTCGTCGCGGCCGAATGATTCCACGCCCGCCTGCAGGAATTCGCTTGGCTTGCCGCCGCGGAAGCGGAACACCGGGCCGAGGTAGTAGAAGTTTCGCACCTCGCCGGCGCCTTGCGAGGCGAGATAGTCGCGCGCCACCGGAATGGTGAGGTCGGGGCGCAGGCAGAGGTCCTCGCCGTTGGCGTCGCTCGTCAGATACAGGTTCTTGCGGATATCCTCGCCGGAGAGGTCGAGAAACGGCTCGGCCGGCTGCAGGATCGCGGGCGCGGCCTGCTGGTAGCCGGCGCCGGCAAACGCCGACAGCAGGGCATCCGCCCGAGTGGCGGACCCGGGCATGGGCGAGGCGAGGGGGGTATTCATCGGGAAGTCCGTCAGCGATCCATTTTGCCGCCGTTTAACACGGCAAAGCCCGGATTTCGATGAAGAAAACTCAAAGTGCCTTAACAGGAATCGACGCCCGGGGACCCCGCTCCGGGGCCGGGTCGGCCTTTCCGGTGGGAAGCGGAGCCCGGATCAGAACTTCATGGAGGCGAACAGGCGCACGTTTCGCCCCGGCTGCAGCACCTCGTCCTTCTTGTAGGACTGGTGTAGCCGGATGTCGGCGTTGAGCAGGTTCTCGCCCTTGAGGCCGACCGTCAGGGTGACTGGCAGCCCCGCTTTGACGAATTTATGGGTGTGGCTCAGTTCGGCGTTCAAGAGGTTGAAGCCAGGCGTCGGTGTCTCGAAGGCGCCGAGATGGGTCTGCGCGAACGCGTGCAGCAGGCTCACGCGCGCGCTCCAGTCCGCGTCGCGATAGAAGATACTGCCGCCGAGGCGCTGCGGCGGAATTTTCGGCACGTAGCCGCCATCGGCGAATGTGGCGTGAACGATGTCGTATTGCCCGCCGAGGCCCCACACGCCGTTCCAGAGCCGCGCGACATCGTGCTCGATCTCGATCTCGCCGCCGACGAACCGCGCATCGCGCTGCGAATAGATGATCTGGTCGTAGCTCGCGCCCGGCGTGCCGCAGGAGGCGAAGGTCTCGTTGCAGCGAACGCCGGTGAAATTCTTGAAGATGAAATTCCGATAGCGCGACGCGTAGATCGAGGCATCGAACCGCGTCGCGCCACGCTTGCGCGAGATGCCGATCTCGACGGTGTCGGCTTTTTCCAGTTTCATATTCGGATCGCCGATCTCGAACGTGCGCGGGGTGTCGTGCGGGCCCTTGTAGAACATCTCGATCGGGTCGGGCGCGCGCTCGACATGCTGCAGCGTCACGCGCGCCACGATGTCGGACGGCAATTCGTAAAGCAGGCCGGTGCTGACGCTGACCGGCATGAAGCTGCGGTCGACAGGAAATAATATCGGTTGATCGGGCGGCGGCAAAAACGATGCGGGAAACTGCGCGCCGGTGCCGTCGATCTGCGTTCGCTCGATACGAACCGCAGCCTGCGCGCGCAACGCGTGGGTGAGTTGCAGTTCTTCAAACGCGAAAGCCGCGATGTTGCGGGCTTTGGCGAGCGCGAGCAGCGGCTCGGTCGCGCCGGCAACGGAGAGATTGCGCTGGCCCCATTGCATGCCGGCGGTGCCGCGCCACTCGCCAAGCGCCGTCATGAACGGCAGGTGGCTGACCTCGACGCGGGATTCCAGTTCCTCGTTCTTGAATCGCGAGCCGATCTGCGCGGCCGCGCCGACGCCGTTGATCTCGTTGTGCTTGTAATCGGTGGCGCCGAACCAGTAGCGGATGGCGTCGAGGCCGTATTCGCCGATGCGCCACTCGCCGCGGCTCGTCCATTTGGACTGATGGAGGTCGATGTGGTTTTTCACCTTCGCGGAATCGATCCCCGGAATGAAATAGGTCATCGCCATCTCCTGATAGGCGACGCCAATGAAGCCGCTGTCGAAGATGTAGGAGCCGCCGACAGCGTGTCCGTCCGAGCGGTAGCTTGAATTTTCCTGCACGCCGCCGGGAATGCGGTAGTCGCCGGCCTGCCGCGCAAACGCGTCGGCGTGGATCGCAAAATTGCCGCCGCCGGCATCGAGCAGCACCGCGCCGTCCGCGCCGCGGCTGACGCTGTTGAGGCCGCCGCGCGCTTCAAAGGCAACGCCGTTCGCAGGGACCGCGGTGGGAATGCGGCCGGTGGTGGCGCTGACGACACCGCCGATCGCCTGCGAGCCGTAACGCAACGTGCCGGGCCCGCGAATGACCTCCACGTTTCCCGCGGTCAGCGGATCGATGGTGACGGCATGGTCCTCGCCGAGATTGGCCATGTCGGCGGAGCCGATGCCGTTTTCCTGCGTGCGCACGCGAAAGCCGCCAAGCCCGCGAATGACCGGCCGGCTCGCGACCGGTGAGAACGAGGTGGCCGACACGCCGGCGGTGGTTCCGAGCGTGTCGCCGAGCGACGCCCCGCCGCGGCTGAGGATCTGCGCGTTTGTTGTCTGTGATTGGGAGGCGAAGGTCGGAGGTATCGGCGGGATCGGTGGAGGTGGGGTGGTCTCGCCGGGCGGAACGGGCGCAGGGATTGCCGCGGCCTGAGGCTGGACGGGCGGCCGCCGGACCGGCTTGGGCCGTTTCTTCCGGGTGGGTTTGGTGTCCGCCACCGTAATGGCCGGAAGCTCCGTCTGCGCGGTGGCCTCGGACGTGGGGAGGACCGTCAGGGCGACGCATCCCAGCAGGCTGGCGGTTCGGATCATGGTCTCTACATGCAATTAATTCCTAACTGCATCTATGATGCAGTTGAAAATCATTTGCAAGGATAATTGTGAAGATGCTCTGCCTGTGGCGCGTCCTTAAATGGGCGTTCGCTGTCTTTGAGACGCTTGCTGTCCGCGGGAGGTGGTGGGTGGCGCGAGTGGCGGCCCGCTCTGGGGCTCGGCGAGCCTAGGTCCAGTCGCCGAGCGCGGCCTGCACCAAAGCGAGCGCCGCCACGGCGGCGGTGTCCGCCCGCAGAATGCGCGGGCCGAGCGAGAGGCGGACGAGGCGGGGCTGGGCGAGTAGCGCCGCGCGCTCGTCCTCCGAGAAGCCGCCTTCGGGGCCGATCAGCACGTCGAGGCCGCCGTCGTTTGCGGCTTCTTTCAGGGCCGCAAGCGGGCTCGCCTGCGGCGCGGCTTCGTCGCAGAAAACAAGAAGGCGCTTTCCGTCACGCTCCGCGAGGCGGCCGGTCAGCGGCAAAGGCTCGTCGATCTCCGGCAGATTGAGAATGCCGCATTGTTCGGCCGCCTCGATGGCATTGGCGCGCATCCGCTCAAGATTGATGCGCGAGACCTGGGTGAATTGCGTCAGCGTCGGCGTGAGGCGGCTTGCGCCCATCTCCACCGCCTTCTGCACCATGTAATCGAGCCGCGCATGCTTCAGCGGTGCGAACAGAAGATGCAGGTCGCAAGGCGGGTCCTGCGGCCGGGTCTGTTCAAGCGGCGTGAGCTGTTCAAGCCGCTTGCGGCCCGTGATCTGCGCGCGCCATTCGCCGTCGCGGCCGTTGAACACCAGAACGGTGTCGCTCGCGGAAAGCCGCAGCACATTGCCGAGGTAATGGCCCTGCTCGCGTGCGAGCGCGACCTCGCGGCCAGCTCCGAGCGGGGCGTCCACGAACAGGCGGGGGCTTTTGAAATCGCGCTGCGTCATCGGATTTCGGCCTTTTAGATCATGGAACTGGGCGAGAAAACCCGCCGAAAGGCCCCTTGAGCGGGCTAAATGCGTGAAAGCGCCGCGCTAATGCCAGATTCGGCGGGTTGTTAAGGTGGATTCGGAATCGTAAAAGCAGGCCAAGGCGTGAGCCGCAGCCGGAGGAATGCCGTGATCTCATCTTGCCAGCCGCGTTGGATGATGGCCGCTGTCGCAGCCTGCGCGCTTGTCTCGTTCGGATCGAGCGTTCACGCACAGGTCGCGTTTCCCGCGCCGCTGCCGGGGCAGGCCGCCGCGCCTCCGCCGCAGCAGGCGAGCACGTCGGCGTTTCCGCCGATCAGCGGCTCGGCGCCGATGAAGCCGATGAACACCCCGCTCGCGTTTCCCTCGCAGGGCGTGGCGCCGATGGGGCAGGGCTTTTCGTCCGCGCCATCCGCACCCGCGGCAGGGCCGAGCGGCGGCTCGCAGGCCGACTGCATGAAGGGCTTTGCGCCTTTGAAGGCGGAAGCGGAGAAGCGCGCCGAGGTCATCAAGGCGATGAGCAAGCGCAAGGCGCCCGCGAACGAGGCGTGCAAGGCGATCGGCGCGTTCTCGCAGTCCGAAGTCAAGATGATCAACTACATCAAGACGAATGCGCAACGCTGCGGAATTCCGCCGCAGGTTGCCGAGCAGATGGCGCAGGGCCACAAGGGCACCGAGCAGATGCGCGCTAATGTCTGCAACGCCGCCCAGCAGCAGGCCCAGCAGCCGCGCGGCGCCGCGATGAGCCTCAGCGAGGCGCTTGGCGCGGGCGTCGAATTGCCCGAGGCGAAGCCGACCAAGCGCAACGGCGGCTCGACCTTCGATACTCTGAGCGGCAATGTGCTGGCGCGCTAACATTTTTCTTGCGCGCCGCGCCGGACGGCAAATTTCCACGGCAAATTTCTCATGACTGATTTCAGCGCACCGGTGGCCGATGCAACGGCGAACTGGGTCGATACCCACGCGCCGCTATGGGCGCGGCCCTATCTGCGGCTGGCGCGGATGGACCGGCCGATCGGAGCTTGGCTTCTTTTGATGCCGTGCCTGTGGTCGGCGGCACTCGCGGCAGGCGTGGCGCGCGATCTCTCGCATCTTCCCGTGACGCTGGTTCTGTTTGCGATCGGCGCGCTGGTGATGCGCGGCGCGGGCTGCACCTGGAACGACATCACCGACCGCGATCTCGACGGCCGGGTGGAGCGCACCCGCTCGCGGCCGATCCCTGCGGGACAGGTGACGGTGGAACAGGCCGTCGCCTTTCTCGGCCTGCAACTCCTGATCGGGCTTGTCGTCCTGCTGCAATTCAACTGGTTCGCGGTGGCGACCGGTGTCGCCTCGCTGATTATCGTCGCGGTCTATCCGTTCATGAAGCGCGTCACCTACTGGCCGCAGGCGGTGCTTGGCCTCGCGTTCTCATGGGGTGCGCTGATGGGTTTTGCCGCGATCCTGGCGCGGATCGATGCGGCTGCGCTCTGGCTCTACGCAGGCTCGATCGCCTGGGTGATCGGATACGATACGATCTACGCCCATCAGGACACCGACGACGATGCACTGATCGGCGTGAAATCAACCGCGCTGCTGTTCGGAGAAAATACGCAATGCTGGCTCGCGCTGTTCTATGGGCTCGCAGTGGTGCTGGTCGCTCTCGCGCTATGGCAGGGCGGTGCGGGGCTTGCCGGTTATCTCGGGCTTGCGGCGTTCGCGGCGCATCTCGGCTCGCAGGTCGTGCGGCTGCGGATCACCGACTCGCCGCTATGCCTGCGGCTATTCCGCAGCAACCGCGACGCCGGGCTCGTGCTGTTCGCGGGCCTGCTGGTCGACGCCATCGTGCGCGCCTCGGTTTAAAGGCACGCACGATCCTTTTGAATGCCGTCACGTCCGCGCGATGATTTCGCGCTCATCGCGATACACGGCGGTCTCCGCCACCGGGTGGCCTGCCTTGCGGCGCATCAGGAAGCGCGGCCTGCGGATGCGGATGACGTTGTGGCGGCGACGGCGAGGCGCGGGTGTACCGGCGGCCTCGCCTTCATCTTCCACCTGCGGCAACGCCAGCGTTTCGCTCCACGCCGACCACTGCCGCTCGATCTCCTCGGCATCGTCGCTGAGGAACAGCGGCACGGACAACGACGGATCGTGGTGGATCAACACCAGCGCTTCCGCGTTCTCGGTCTGCCGCCGCGCGATGCCGAGAAACTCCGGCATCCGTAGCTGCAGCGTCATGCGCATGCCGCGCACCATGCGGCGCACGACGACGCGTTCGCGATTGATTTCGATCTGCCGTGACCCGCCATCGGCGCGCCCGTCGCGCGCTTCAAATCGGGCTGGCAAGGAAAGGGGGTCGAGCCGCAGATCGCGGCTCGACCCGGCGAGTTGGGCCCCGCCTAGTCCGTATTGACGCCTCACGTTCTTATTCTCCCCGCCGGGATTATTTTCCCGGTCGATGCGAGGAGAATGTCAGCCGCCGCTCTGGATTGGCTTAAGAAGGCTGGTTAATCGGACGTTGTCCGGATTGCTTCGAATCTCATGCTTGATAAGAGGTTGGCCCACATGATTGACGAGACCTTGCACCCTTGAGAAATTTTAAAGGCGTTTTGCAACGGAACGCTTGAAGTCTGCGTAAAACAGGCACATCTGCATCGTTAACGCCTATCAACCTGAGCGGCAGGATTCCATTCGTGATCTCTTCACCAAACGTCATTTCTTCCGTTTCATCGCTCTCAAGCAAAGCTTCTTCCAAACCCGTGACCGCCCTTCTCGATCAAAGCGCGCTGACCGATCTCGCCGAACGTCTCGTTGCGGCTGCGAAGAAGGCGGGTGCCGATGCTGCCGATGCGGTGGCGGTGCGCGGCGTCTCGCAAGGCGTCGAAATTCGCGATGGCCGTGTCGAGGAATCCGAGCGCGCCGAGGGTGACGATGTCGGCCTGCGCGTGCTGGTCGGTAAGCGGCAGGCGGTCGTCTCAACCAACGATATCGGCGGCGGCAATGTTGCCGCTCTTGCCGAGCGCGCGGTGGCAATGGCGAAAGTCGCGCCGGAAGATGCGTTCGCGGGTCTCGCCGATCCCGCGCTGCTTGCGAAGACTTTCCCCGATCTCGATCTGCTCGATCCGAACGTGCCCTCGCTCGACGAACTCGAAGCGCGGGCCCGCGAAGCGGAAGAGGCCGCGCTTGCAGTGAAGGGTGTCACCAAATCGGGTAGCGCGTCGGCCGGCTCCGGCATCGGCGGCATGGTGCTTGTTACCAGCACCGGGTTTCATGGCGCCTATCTGCGTTCGAGCCAGAGCCTGTCGATGACCGCGATTGCGGGCGAGGGCACCGGCATGGAGCGCGATTACGATTTCACGTCCGCGATCCATGGCTCGGACCTCGAAGCACCGGCTGCGATCGGCCGCAGCGCCGGTGAGCGTGCCATCGCGCGCCTCAATCCGCGCAAGGTCGCAACCTGCAAGGCGCCGGTGGTGTTCGCCCCCCGCGTGGCCGGCTCGTTGATCAGCCATCTTGCGGGCGCGGTGAACGGTGCCTCCGTTGCGCGGAAGACGAGCTTCCTCAAGGACAAGCTCGGGCAGGTGCTGTTCGATTCTTCCATCCGCATCATCGACGATCCGCTGCGTGTGCGCGGCTTGCGCTCGCAGACGTTCGACGCGGAAGGCGTTGCGGTTCAGCGCCGCGCGATTGTCGATGACGGCGTGCTCACCACCTGGCTGCTCGACAGCGCCACCGCGCGCGAACTTGGCATGACGACGACCGGCCATGCCCATCGCGGCGTATCATCTTCGCCGTCGCCTGGCGCCTACAATCTGCATCTCGAACCCGGCGATGTGACGCCGGAAGAATTGATGGCCGACATCAAGGACGGTTTCTACATCACCGACCTGATCGGCTCCGGCGTCAACGGTGTCACCGGCGATTACAGCCGCGGCGCGTCGGGCTTCTGGATCGAGAACGGCAAGCCGTCCTATGCGGTGAGCGAAGTGACGATCGCGGGCCATCTGTTCGATATCTTCAAGTCGATGCGGCCGGCGAACGATCTCGTGTTCAAGTACGGTGTGAATTCGCCGACGGTGCGAATCGAGGGACTGACGATTGCCGGGCGCTAGAAACGATTTCGCGGTTGAGGCCGCGCTTCTGGCCAGCACCTTGCGCGAGGCGGGCGAACTTGCGTCCGGCATGTTCGGGTCCGACCTGAAAAGCTGGGTGAAGGGCGTATCCTCGCCGGTCTCCGAAGCTGATATCGCGGTCAATCATTTCCTCGAGGAGCGGCTGCGCTCCTTCAATCCGGATTACGGCTGGCTGTCGGAAGAGAGCGCGGACGATCCCGCACGGCTCGGCAAGTCGCGGGTCTGGGTGGTCGATCCAATCGACGGCACGCGTTCCTATCTCAATCGCCGCAAGGACTGGTCGATCAGCGTCGCGCTGGTCGATCACGGCGTGCCGGTGCTCGGCTGCGTCTATGCGCCGATGAGCGATGAATTTTATCTGGCCGAGCGCGGCAAGGGCGCGACGCTCAATGCGAGTGCGATCCTCTCCGCGCGCGGCGCCGATCTCGATCTGACGCGCGTTGCCGCACCGCCCTCGATCCTCGATCGCGTTGCGAAAATCTCGGGCGGCACGGCGGGTGCGCCGCGCATCGGCTCGCTTGCGCTGCGGATGTGCCGCGTCGCCAGCGGTGCGCTCGATGTCGCTTTCGCCGGTGGTCACAGCCGCGACTGGGACGTCGCCGCCGCCGATCTCATCATCCGCGAGGCGGGCGGGGCGATGACCGAACTCACCGGCGAGAACCTGCGCTACAACTGCCCCGTCGTTGCCCACGGCGTTTTGGTCGCAGCCGGGCGCCCCCGGCACCAGGCGCTGCTGAATGCTCTGGCCCGCAGGCCGGTTTTTAATGCCAATGCGCCTATTTGAGGCTTGAATTACCGCACGGGTCCGTGGTTTTAAGGACCACCATGCCGGATACCGCACCGCCCCAACTCCTTCATCTCGTGATCGGCGGAGAGGTTTCCGACCTCGACGGAACGACGTTCAAGGACCTGTCGAAAGTCGAAACCGTGGGCCTGTTCCCGAATTATGCGACCGCCTATCAGGCCTGGAAGGCGCGGGCGCAACAAACCGTCGACAACGCCCACATGCGGTATTTCATCGTCCATGTTCACCGCCTGCTCGATCCCGGGCTCGATTCGAAAACCGGACAGTGATTTTGTCGCTCCGTAGATTGGGCCGTGCCGCCTGGGTGCAGCAGACCGTGGGTTTTCTCGCGGCCGAGTTTCTGCGCTTCGTCTGGTTGACCAACAGGTTCGAATACGAGCCGCCGGATATCTACGAGCAGGCCGAGCACCACATGCCGGTGATCGTCGCGTTCTGGCACGGGCAGCATTTCATGATGCCGTTCTTGAAGCGGAAGAAATATGCCGCCAAGGTTTTGATCTCGCGCCATCGTGACGGCGAGATCAATGCCATCGCGGCCGAGCGGCTCAATGTCGGAACCGTGCGCGGCTCCGGCGATCACGGCTCCGAATTCCATCGCAAGGGCGGCGTCGCTGCATTCAAGACGATGCTGCGCGAGCTCGACAACAACACCAACATGGCGCTCACCGCCGACGTGCCGAAGGTCGCGCGCAAGGCGGGGCTCGGCGTCATCATGCTCGCGCGCGAATCCGGGCGGCCGATCCTGCCGGTCGCGATCGCGACGAGCCGCTTCAAGCGGCTGAACAACTGGGACCGCTCCGTCATCAACCTGCCGTTCGGACGCGGGATCATGGCGGCAACAGAGTTGATCCACGTGCCGCCGGATGCTGATGATGCGGCGATGGAAGTGCTGCGCCAGCGGCTCGAGACCGCGCTCAACGATGTAAATCGCCTCGCCTACACGCGGCTTGGCCATCCCGATGAGGGGCTCAATGGCTGACGCCCTGCCGGTGACGCTTGGAGTGTACCGGCGGGCTTCGGCTCTCGCAGCGCCGCTCGCGGGCCTCATCATCGGGCGCAGGCTGAAACAGGGCAAGGAAGACCCCGAGCGCGTCGCGGAGCGGCGCGGGTTTGCGAGCGTCGAGCGCCCGCCGGGGCTACTCGTGTGGATTCACGGCGCAAGCGTCGGCGAAGTGCTCGCCGCGGCCGAGCTTGTCGATCGCTTGCGCGCGCTGAATCTGCGCGTGCTTCTTACCTCTGGCACCAAGACGTCAGCCGACATTGTCGCGCGGCGTTTTCCGCCGGACGTCATCCATCAGTTCATTCCCTACGATGTGCCGGGCTTTGTGGCGCGCTTCCTCGATCACTGGAAGCCGGGGCTCGGATTGTTCATCGAGTCCGATCTCTGGCCGAATCTTTTGTTGTCCGCATCCGAGCGGCGGATTCCGCTGGTGCTCATCAACGGGCGGATGTCGCCGCGCTCGTTCCCGCGCTGGCAAAAAGCGCGCGTCACCATCGGCACGCTGCTGTCGTGCTTCGATCTCTGCCTGACGCAGTCGGATATCGATCATGAGCGGTTCGCGGCGCTCGGCAGCCCGAACGTGATCACCTCCGGCAATCTCAAGCTCGATATCAAGGCGCTGCCGGCCGACCCTGAGCGGTTCGATCGGCTGAAGGCGGCGACGGGACGGCGCACCGTGTTCGTCGCGGCCTCGACCCACCCCGGCGAAGAAGAAATCATCATCGAGGCGCATCGTCACCTCGCGGCGGAAATTCCCTCGCTGCTGACGGTGATCGTGCCGCGTCATCCGCAGCGCGGGCCCGCGATCGCGCAGATGGTGGCGAATGCGCGGCTGCAGACGGCGCTGCGCTCGCGCGGCGATCTGCCCTCGGCCGATACCGATATTTACGTCGCCGATACGATGGGCGAGCTCGGGCTGTTCTATCGTCTTGCGCCGGTGGTGTTCATGGGCGGCTCGCTCGTGCCGCATGGCGGGCAGAACCCGATCGAGCCCGTCAAGCTCGACGCCGCGATCCTGCACGGGCCGCACATTTTCAACTTCGCCGATCTCTATGCCGAGCTCGACCGCACCGAAGGCGCATTGCTGGCGCGCGATCCCGACGAGTTCGTCACGCTGCTGCGGCATCTTCTCGGCAATCCGATTGCGCGCAACCGCCTCGCCATGTCGGCGCAAAGCGTGGTGGCGCGGCTGGGTGGTGCGGTTGACAAGACGATGGCGGCGCTTGAGCCTTACCTCCTGCAGATGCGGATCGAGCAGGGAGGCGTCGATGCGTGAGCCGCGGTTCTGGTACGGCCCGGTCTCGTTGGGCTCGGTGCTGCTTGCGCCGATTGCGGCCTGCTATGGCGCGGTGGCGGCTGCACGGCTGGCGCGCGAGGGCACACGCGCCGGATGTCCGGTGATCTGCATCGGCAATTATCATGTTGGCGGCGCGGGCAAGACGCCGACGACGTTGCGGCTGGTCGAAATCCTGCGCGAGATCGGCGAGACGCCGGTGGTGGTGAGCCGCGGTTATGGCGGCACGCTCGCCGGGCCGGTGCGGGTGAACGAGACGCATCGTGCCGCCGATGTCGGCGATGAGCCGAAGATGATGGCGCGCCATGTGCCGGTGATCGTCGCGCGCGATCGCGTCGAGGGCGCGGAACTGGCGCGGCGCGAAGGTGCGAGCGTCGTGCTGCTCGACGATGGCTTTCAGAATCCCGCGCTCGCCAAGGATGCCGCGGTGATCGTAATCGACGCCGCGCGCGGGCTCGGCAACCGTATGATTTTTCCGGCCGGGCCGCTGCGTGCGCCGCTCGCGCCGCAGGTCGCCCGCACCAATGCGTTGATCGTGATCGGCGAGGGCCATGCCGCGGATGATATCGCGCAAGGCGTGGTGCAGCGGGGAGGGCTCGTGGTGCGCGCGGCGTTCGTGCCGGAGGAATCGTCGTTGGCGCGGCTGCGCGGCGCGCGCGTTCTCGCATTTGCCGGCATCGGCGATCCCGGCCGTTTCTTCGCGACGCTTGCGAAGCACGGCGTCGAGCTCGCCTCACGCAAGGAGTTCGCCGATCATCATCCCTTCACTGAAGCGGAGCTGAAGGCGCTCGCGGATGAGGCGCAGGCGGGCGGGCTGACGCTGGTGACGACGGAAAAGGATCTTGCGCGGATCGAGGGCGATCCGGCGCTTGCGGCCTATGCGGCGCAGATCGTGCCGTTCGCGGTGACGCTGCGGGTCGAGGACGAGGGCGCGCTGCTCGACTTCCTGAAGGCGCGGATGCGCCGCGCGCGGCAGGCGCGGCAATAAATTGTACGGCCATGATCGCGCGGCATAACCGCGCGACAAGCGTTCAGGCTTTAGCTCAGGCTTTTTTCTTCGCGGCGTTCGGGAAGGTGCGTTCCAGCGCGATCTGCGGCGTCGCGTAGGCCTCCTGCCGGTCGACGCTCCACAGCGAGAGCTGTTCCAGCGGGATGCGCTCGCCGGTCACGGCACACAGCACATAGGCTCCGGGCGAGATGATTCGGAAATCGCCATCCAGATATTCGACCTTGGCTTCGCCATGGCCGGACAGCCCCAATTTATTCAACAAGATGGACGTCTCCCGGAACTCCGCAGCCGTCGCTCTGGCTGCGATCCACTAACAAATAAGCGCTGGGAAGCGGCGGTCAACCGCTAATCCCAGCGCTTCTTAGGCCTCATGTCGGCTCAGTGGCCGGGCTCGATCACCCCGTCATAGATGTCCGGATTGGCCGCGCCCTCGACATGCAGGATGCCGACGAGTCCGCGCTCCATGCGTGAGAGTGCGTGATCGACCAGCGTGTAGTTGCCCGGCACGTCGAGCTTGGCCTCGGTAATCACCGCGCCGCCGGCCGGCACCGTCACCGTCTGGATGCCATGCAGCGGTTCGCTGAGCACGCCGCCGAGATTGTAGACCTTGTCGAAGATCTCGCCGATCAGGTGGAACGACGAGGTGAAGTTCGGTCCGCCGACACCGAAGTAGAAACGCACCGTCTCGCCGACCTTGGCCTGCAACGGATGCAGCTTCGACAGCGCGCCGACCGATCCGTTGAAGACGAAGTACTCCGGCCGCTCATTGAGCAGCTTCTCGACGTCGAAATCGAGACTGCCGTGCTGGCCGAACGGCTGCGCCGTATAGATCTCGCCCTGCATGACATAGAACTCGCGATCGACCGGCGGCAGCCCGCCTTCCGGCTCGACCAGGATCAGCCCATACATGCCGTTGGCGATGTGATGCGCCACCATCGGCGTGGCGCAGTGATAGACGTAAAGCCCGGGCACCAGCGCCTTGAACTTCACGGTTTTGGTTTCGCCCGGATTGGCCTGGGTCGATGCCGCGCCGCCGCCCGGACCGGTGGCCGCGTGGAAGTCGACCGAATGCACCATGCCGCTGTTCTCGGCATTCTTCAGGTGCACCTCGACCGTATCGCCGACGCGCACGCGCAGCATCGGGCCCGGTACCTTGCCGTTGAACGTCCAGTAGCCGAACGTCGTGCCCTCCGCGAGACGGCCTTCGAGTTCGACGGTGACGAGATCGACGCGCACCGTCTGCGGTTGACGCTTGCCGATCGGCGGCGGCACCTGGGTCGACTGCAGCGAGATGTCGGCCTCGACCACGGTTTCCGCCGGCGGCTGCGGCGTCACCAGGAACTGGCCTTCCATGCCGGAGAGCCGGTGTCCGGGAATGCTGCAGAAGTAGGCGTAGTCGCCGGCCTTCCCGGCGACAAAGGCGATATTGGTGCTGGCGCCGCGCCCGACGATGTGCGGCGAGCTGCCGGCGGGCCCTTGTCCGTCGAACACGATGTCGTGCTCGGCGCCTTCGCCGTTGATCAGCGTCACCTGCACCACCTGGCCTTCGGCGGCGGACAGCAGCGGATTGATCTGTCCGTCGATGGTGCCGCCGACGCCGATGAACACCATGCGGCCCTCAGCGATGCCGGACCGCAGCGTGTAGCGGACGCCGGGCACATATGCCGCGGCCGGAGCCGATGATGCCGCCGCCTGCTGTTGCGGCGCGGCTGCCTGCGCGGGCGCAGGTTTTTGTGCCGATGTTTGTGCGGGTGCTTGCGCCTGCTTCGGCGCCGCCGCCGGGCTCGCTGCCGCAGCGCCGCTCGCACCACCCGAGATCTTGACGAGATAGGCGATGACAGCGCTGCGCTCGTGCTCGGTCTTCAGGCCCGGAAACGGCATCTTGTTGCCCGGCACCACCTTCTGCGGATCGGCAAGATAGCGGTCGAGCGTCGCGACGTCCCACGTCAGGCCGCTTCCCTTCATCGCCGCAGAGAAATTGTAGTTCGGAACGTCGGCGGCCTTCTGGCCGACGATGCCGGCAAGCGACGGGCCCAGTCCGTTCCGGCCGGGCTCGAGCGAGTGGCAGGCCTGGCACTTCTTGTAGACCTGCTGGCCGCGCGCCGCGTCACCCTCGAGATGGGCCGGGGCTGTTGCCGCAGCGGGTGTTGCCGCGGACTGGGCTTGCGCGGTGGTTTTCGCGGGGGCCATCGCCATCGCATGGTTCATCGCATGGCCCGGCGCAGGTGCATCGGCCTTTGCCGCGGGAGCAGGCGCTTGAGGCGCGGGAGCAGGAGCAGCCTTCGGCGCTTCGGTTGCCGCGCTCTTTGCCGGTGCGGGCGTAGGCTTGGCCGCGGGTGCGGGTTCTGATTTCGCCGGTGCGGCCGCGGTCTTCGCAGGCGCGGCGGGAGCGGCAGCCGGTGCGGGAGTGGCCGGTTGTTTGGCGGCAGGCGCTTCGGTGCTCGCGGTTTGCGTCGGCGGCGCATTCAGAAGCGCCTGCTCGGCATCCGCACCCGCATTGCGATGGGAAATGTCGGCAACGGCCATCAAAACAATGATGCCAAGAAGCCCGAGTGCACCGGGAAGCCAGTTTTTCAAATTCGAGCGCGCGAAGAAGGTCATAAAGGCCTGCCTTTCTTCTTTTCGAGCAACAGGAGAACAATAGCGGCAGATATGACCTCTGCAACATCTATCGCGCTGCGAGCGTGACTCGATTGTCCGAAAATGGAGCAGGATATTTTTCGCGGCTGCAAAAACGATTCATGGACGTGTCATCGCATGCAGCGCCACGCCGCCGCAGATGCGCTTCAAAACAACAGGCGCGTGCCTCAGAACAAGTCGCCCTGAACTTTCTTCGGCTCCGGCTTTGCGGCCTTCTCGGCCTTGGCAGGCTTGCGTGCGGGGCTGACGTTCTTTGCCGCGGGCACGGCCGGTCCGTGCGTGGTCGCTGCGATGCGGCCGTCGGCGAACTCGATGCTGATGCGTTCGCCCGCGCCGACCTGCGCGGCGTGGTGCAACGGCTGCCCCGCCTCATCCCGCACCAGCGCGAAGCCACGCGACAGCACGCTCTTGTAGGACAACGCCGCCAGCATCTGCGCGCTGTGCTGAACGCGGTTGCGTCGCAGCGCGATAAAATGATCCGAGCAACGCTTTGCGATTTCCGACAGGCGATTGACCTGATCCCGACTGCGCGCGATCTGCGTGCGCAGCGTGGTGACGGTGAGCCGTCCCGTCACCATCGACAGCCGACGGTCATAGACGTGCGTATTGGCCCGCAGCGCGCGGGGCAGTTGCGCGGCGGCGCGGTCGAAACGCTGACGCGGAATCGCGAGGAGGTCGGTGAGCCGCGGCAGGCCGCGCGCGGCACCGCGCAATTCGGAGCGGCGATGTTCGTGGCCGCGCTGCCAGCAGGCGAAGGCGCGCCGCGCCAGCGAGGAAATCTCGATCGCAAGATCGGCCCGCACCGGCACCGCCATTTCGGCGGCCGCCGTTGGTGTCGGCGCGCGCTTGTCGGCGGCGAAATCGATCAGCGTGATGTCGGTCTCATGCCCGACCGCCGAGATCAGCGGGATCATGCTTCCCGCCGCCGCCCGCACCACGATTTCCTCGTTGAACGACCACAGGTCTTCGAGCGAGCCGCCGCCGCGCGCGACGATCAGAAGATCGGGGCGGGGAATTGCGCCACCTTCCTCGAGCGCGTTGAAGCCTTCAATGGCGGCTGCGATCTGCTCGGCGGAACCCTCGCCCTGCACCCGCACCGGCCACACCAGTACGCGGCGGGGGAAACGGTCGTGCAGGCGATGGAGAATATCGCGGATGACGGCGCCGGTCGGCGAGGTGACGACGCCGATCACCTCCGGCAGCCACGGCAGAAGCTGCTTGCGGGCGTCGTCGAACAGGCCCTCGGCGGCAAGCTTGCGCTTGCGTTCCTCCATCAGCGCCATCAGCGCGCCGACGCCCGCAGGCTCGATCGCCTCGATGACGATCTGATATTTCGAGGAACCGGGATATGTCGTGAGCTTGCCGGTGGCGATGACCTCAAGGCCTTCCTGCGGTTTCACCCGCATCCGGCCATGGACGCCTTTCCAGATCACGGCTTCGATCTTGGCGCTCTCGTCCTTCAGGGCAAAATAGCAATGGCCCGAGGCATGGGGCCCACGGAAACCGGAAATCTCGCCCCGCACGCGGACATGGCCGTAGGCGTCCTCGACCGTGCGTTTCAGCGCGGAGGACAGCTCGGATACGGTGAATTCCGCAGTATTGGATAACGACTCGGAGTCTTTGCTCATCGGTAACCGAATCTGGTCTTGTCAGGAGCTTCCATGATAGGACAGTTGTCCATGATAGTCTGTTTTTCCTCTCGATAAACCGCGGTTCGATCTTCTCCCATGAATATCCTCCTGATCGGCTCCGGCGGGCGCGAGCACGCGCTGGCCTGGAAAATAGCGGCCTCGACGGAACTGACGAAATTGTGGTGCGCACCGGGCAATGCCGGAATTGCCCGCGATGCCGAATGTATTGCGCTCGATGTGGCCGATCATGAGGCGGTGATTGCCTTCTGCAAGGCGAACAAGGTCGATCTCGTGGTGGTGGGGCCCGAGGCGCCGCTGGCGGCGGGCATCGTCGATGATCTCGCGGCACACGACATCAAGGCGTTTGGCCCGACCAGGGCAGCCTCGCAGCTCGAGAGTTCGAAGGGTTTCACCAAGGATCTGTGCCGCGCGCACAACATCCCGACCGCCGCTTACGAGCGCTTCAAGGATGCGGATTCTGCCAAAGCCTATGTTCGCGCCAAGGGTGCGCCGATCGTGGTGAAGGCGGACGGGCTCGCGGCGGGCAAGGGCGTCGTTGTTGCCGCAACGCTGGCCGAGGCGGAAGCCGCGATCGATGCGCTGTTTGCGTCCGCGGGCGCGGAAGCGGTGGTCGAGGAGTTTTTGCAAGGCGAGGAAGCTTCGTTCTTCGTGCTGTGCGACGGCGAGCACGCGTTGCCGCTTGCGACCGCGCAGGATCACAAACGCGCCTTCGACGGCGACAAGGGACCGAACACCGGCGGCATGGGCGCCTATTCGCCGGCGCCGGTGATGACCGATGCGATGGTCGCGCGCACCATGGACGAGATCATCCGCCCGACGCTGCGCGCCATGAAGGAGCGGGGCATGCCTTACAAGGGCGTGCTGTTCGCGGGCCTGATGGTGACGCCGCAGGGGCCGAAGCTCATCGAATACAATGTTCGCTTCGGCGATCCGGAAACGCAGGTGCTGATGATGCGGCTGATGTCGGATCTCGTTCCGGCGCTGGTCGCGGCGGTCGACGGCGAACTCGCTCATTTCGATCTGCGCTGGTACCCGCAACCGGCCCTCACCGTGGTGATGGCCGCGCAGGGATATCCCGGCAATTATATAAAAGGCTCGCTAATTTCGGGCCTCGACGACGCATCGCGTGTCGAGGGCGTGGAAATTTTCCACGCCGGAACCAGGGCAGACGGTACGCGGGTGCTTGCTAATGGCGGGCGTGTGCTTAACGTCACCGCCACGGGTAAAACTGTCGGAGAGGCGCAACGGCGCGCCTATCAGGCAATCGATCAGATCAAGTGGCCGGAAGGGTTCTGCCGCCGTGACATCGGCTGGCAGGCAATCAAGCGGGAGCAGGGGTAAATGCCGTTACGCAAGGCGAGGCGCGATGAGATCCCGCGGATTCTTCAATTGCTGATGGACGACGACCTGGCGCAAAGCCGGGAGGACACGTCGAAGGGCCTCGGCCCTTACGAGGCGGCGTTCGATGCCATCGCGGCCGATCGCAACAACGTCCTCTATGTCTGGGACGAGAACGGTTTTGCAGTAGGCTGCGTGCAGCTCACCTTCCTGCCCGGGCTGTCTTATCAGGGCGCGTGGCTTGCGCAGGCCGAAGGCGTGCGGGTCGATCGTGCGATGCGCGGCCAGCGTATCGGCGAGAAGATGATGCAGGCGGTGATGGGCATCGCGCGCGAGCGCGGCTGCCGTTCGCTGCAGCTCAAGAGCGACAAGCGCCGCACCGCCGCGCACCGCTTCTACGAGCGCATCGGCATGCGCATGTCGCACGAGGCGCTGACCGTCGATTTGTAAACCGCCGCCAAAAATCGTCGCTTGCCCCGGACGCGGCGCGGCATGACATGCCGCTCCGCAGAGCCGGGGCCGTTTCAAGCGCGGCATCTGCGGCGATCCCGGGTCTGCGAAGCAGCGTTGCACGCTGCATCGCGCCCGGGACACGGCGAACGAGAAATCGGACGCTGAACGTTGTGGTGTTTCCGATGGCGCTCTAGCGCCGCGTCTTGAAGAAGTCGCGCAGCAGCGCGGCGGCTTCGGCCTCGCCGACGGCGGAATAGACCTCCGGCACATGGTGACATGTCGGTTGCGCGAAGAAGCGCACGCCGCTGTCGATCGCGCCGCCTTTCGGGTCGAGCGCGCCGTAATAGAGCCTGCGGATGCGGGCGTGCGAGATCGCACCCGCGCACATCGTGCAGGGCTCGAGCGTGACATAGAGATCGCAATCGGCGAGTCGTTCCCGCCCGAGCTTGCTGGCCGCCTCGCGCAGCGCCAGCATTTCGGCATGTGCCGTCGGGTCGCGGTCAGTGATGGTGCGGTTGCCGGCCGCGGCGATCACCGTGCCGTTCTGGACCACGACGCAGCCGATCGGCACCTCGCCGTTCGCCTCGGCGTTTTGGGCCTGCCGCAGGGCCAGATCCATGAAACTTTGTGCCGTCATCCCTCGTGTCCTGCGGCGAAGTCTGATATGAGAGCGCCCTTGATCCACCGGCTTTGCGACAGGCGGACCCTCGTGAGAGGGCCCGCGCGGCCGTTCCAACCGGCCCCCCGCGCTTTATGCGCCTTTTCAAGCGAGACCCTACATGCCCCGCGACAACGATAAAAACAACACAGGCGGACGTCCGCCCGGCCGTGGCCGCCCGTCCGGCGGTGGCCGCAGCGGCGGTGCCGGCAAGGGCCGCCCCGGTGGCGAGCGCCCCGCGCGATCCTCTGCCCCGCGCGGCGAGCGCAAATTCGGTGACAAAAAGTTCGGCGACAAGAAGTTCGGCGACCGGAAGCCTGCCGGGCGCAAATTCGGCGACGGCGATCGTCCGCGTCCGCGTTTTGATCGCGACGAGCGGCCCGCGCGCACCGAGCGTAGCGAGGGACGCCCGTTCAAGCCGCGCGAGGACCATGGCGAGCGACCGGCGCGTGGGCCACGTAAGGAGTTTGGCCCCCGCAAGGAGTTTGGTGCAGGTCCGCGTGGTGAAGGACGTTCCTTCAAGCCGCGCGAAGATCGTGCGCCGCGTGGCGAGCGCAGCGATGCGCGCCCGAGCCGTTCCGGTGGGTTTGGCGACAAGAAGTTCGGTGACAAGAAGTTTGGCGAGAAGCGGCCTTATACGCCGCGCGGCGAAGGCTTCCGCAAGGATGGCCCGCGTAGCGATGGACCGCGTCCGGCGCGTTTCAATCGCGACGATCGTCCGCAGCGCGATGATCGTCCGCGTTTCGATCGCGATGAGAAGCGGCCCGCGCGCGGCCCGCGCAAGGAATTTGGCGATCGGCCGGATCGCGGCAATGACAAGCCGTGGGAGACGCGCGCGCCGCGCCGTGATGATACCAAGCGTTTCGAGCGTCCACGCGACGATAATCGCAGCGCGAGCGATCGTCCGCGGTTTTCGCGATCCCGTGACGATCGCCCTGAAGGTGGTGAGCGGTTCGAGCGCAAGCGTGAAGGCTTTGGCCGCCCGCGCTTTGAGCGCGATCGCGATGAACGCGCTCCGCGCCGCAACGCCTGGCAGGAGCATCCGCGCGGCGAGAAGCGTGAGCGCTTCGAGCGCGACGAGCGGCCTCGCCGCGACAACGAGGACGACAGCAAGATTTTCGCCAAGCGCCCGGCCTTCGGTGGCCGCGGCGGTTATCGCGAACGGCCGGCCAGCACCGACAAGCGCGCGGCGCCGAAGAAGGCCGACAAGAGCGGCGAGCGCATCGCCAAGGTGGTGGCGCGCGCCGGGCTGTGCTCGCGGCGTGATGCGGAAGACTGGATCATGCAGGGGCGCGTTGCCGTCAATGGCCGCGTTATCGGCTCGCCCGCGCTCGATGTGACGGCGCGCGATGTGATTACGGTCGACGGCCAGCCGCTGCCGGAGCGCGAACGCACGCGGCTGTTCCTCTATCACAAGCCGCGCGGGCTGATGACGACGCATGACGACCCTGAAGGACGGCCGACGGTGTTCGATCATCTGCCTGACGGACTGCCGCGCCTGATTTCCATCGGCCGGCTCGACTTCAACACCGAAGGGTTGTTGCTGCTCACCAATGACGGCGGGCTGTCGCGCGCGCTCGAGCATCCCGACACCGGCTGGCTGCGGCGCTATCGCGTGCGCGCCCATGGGGATGTGACGCAGGCGCGGCTCGACGAACTGAAGAACGGCGTCGAAGTCGATGGCGTCAAATACGGGTCGATCGATGCGACGCTGGAGCGCGATCAGGGCGCCAACGTCTGGCTGACGTTCGCGATCCGCGAAGGCAAGAACCGCGAGGTGCGTAACGTGATGGCGCATCTCGGGCTCGAGGTGAACCGCCTGATCCGCGTGTCGTACGGCCCGTTCCAGCTCGGCGAAATTCCCGAAGGGCAGGTCGAGGAGATCAAGAGCCGCGTGCTGCGCGAGCAGCTCGGCGACAAGATCATCGCGCTCGCCGGTGCGCAATTCGACAAGCCGGTGCAGGAGGGCGACGACGCAGAGGCCAAGCTCGGTCGTGACGGCACGCCGTTGCGCAGCAAGGCGGCGAACAAGAAGATCAAGCGGTCCGCGATTGAGGATCGCAAGGGCCGCCGCGTCGTGGTGCAACGCTCCGGCAGCGACGAAGCGCGTGCGCGCAACGAGGCCGAGGCGGGTGGCTATGGCCCACCGCGCCGCCCCCAGCGTCGCTATCACGGCAAGCGCGACTTCACGCCGAAGGATTGAGCGGTGAAGACGCGGATCATTCCGGCACGCGCCTCTTCACCTCTCCCCATAAGGGTGTTTACGCCCGTCTTCGACGGGCTATGGGGAGAGGTCGGCACGCGAAGCGTGACGGGTGAGGGGGTACGCGCTCACGATAGATCGTACCCCCTCACCCCAACCCTCTCCCCCCGGGAGAGGGAGTCCGCTTCGGTTTTGGCGCGAGTCCTCTGATGCGCGTCGTCGGCGGAAAGATGCGCGGGCGCAGTATTGCCTCGCCGGCCTCGCAGGAAATCCGGCCGACGCAGGATCGACTGCGCGAGTCGCTGTTCAACATCCTGATGCATGCCTACGGCAATCCCGCACTCGATGCGCGGGTGCTCGATCTGTTTGCCGGCACCGGCGCGCTCGGCATCGAGGCGGTGTCGCGCGGCGCGGCGTTCACGCTGTTCATCGACAACGGCGCGGCGGCGCGGGCACTGTTGCGCAACAATGTCGAGGCGTTGGGTTTGGGCGGCGTCACAAAAGTCTATCGTCGCGATGCGACAGCGTTGGGACCGGCACACCCGATGGAGCCGTTCACGCTGGCGTTTCTCGATCCGCCTTACGGTAAGGGCTTGGCTGAGAAGGCGCTCACCTCATTACGTGATGGCAAATGGCTGGTGCCGGATGCGCTTGTGGTGGTCGAGGAAGCGAAGGCGGCGGCCTTCGCAGCACCGGACGGCTATGACGAACTCGAGCGCCGTGTTTATGACGACACTGAATTTGTGTTTTTAAGAGCGCAATAGATCGCCCCTGATACACGATGTCGTTCCCGCGGATGCGGGAACCCAGACTTCGCAAATAAGCAATCGGGATTCGATCTCATCGTGAGCGCGTTGGGTCCCCGCATCCGCGGGGACGACGCGATATTTGTATTTGCCGCGATGATAGTTGTCGTCATGCCCGGCCATGACGAGAGAGAACTACCGCCGTCCGAACAGCTTCTCTATATCGGCGAGCTTCAATTCCACATAGGTCGGGCGGCCGTGGTTGCATTGGCCGGAATTCGGCGTCGCTTCCATCTCGCGCAACAGCGCATTCATTTCCTCGACCTTGAGGATGCGGCCGGAGCGCACCGAGCCATGACAGGCCATGGTGGCGGCGACGTGCATCAACCGTCGCTCCAGTGGCAGCGCCTCGTCCCATTCCGCCATGTGTTCGGCCAGGTCACGCAACAGCGAGGCCGCATTCGCCTTGCCGAGCAGCGCCGGCGTCTCGCGCACGGCAACCGCGCCGGGGCCGAAGGATTCGATCGAGAGGCCGTATTTTTCCAGTTCACTCGCGCGCGCGAGCAGCTTCTCGACCGACGCCTCGTCCATCTCGACGATCTCGGGGATCAGCAGCATCTGGCGGGCGACGCCGTTCTTTGTGAGCGAAGCCTTGAGCCGCTCGTAGACGATGCGTTCATGCGCGGCGTGCTGATCGACAAGAATCAGACCGTCGTTAGTCTGCGCCACGATATAATTCTCGTGGATCTGCGTTCGCGCCGCGCCGAGCGGGCGGCCGAGCGCGTCGCCCAGCGGCGCCTCGTTGCCGCGTGTGTCGGCGCTCGGCGCGCCGGCATCGAACGCGGCCTGTGCGGATTCGTCAAAGCCCATTGCGGGCGCTTGCGCCGCAGCCTGCGGTGGCCATGGCGCGGCGGGCGAGGAGCGCCAGTCGTAACCGCCGCGCGGCAAACTCTCGCGCGCAAAGCCTTCGCGGGAGAATCCTTCAGTGCGAAACGCGGTGGTGATCGCCGCGCCATTGGTGTTGGCGGCGGTGCGGCGGCCTTCGCGCGCCAGGCCGTCCTTCAGCGCATGCACGATCAGCGCGCGCACGAGGCCGGCGTTGCGGAAACGCACTTCGGTCTTGGCCGGGTGGACGTTGGCGTCGACCTCCTGCGGGTCGAGCGTGACGAACAGCGCCACGATCGGGTGGCGGTCGCGCGGCAGATAGTCGGCATAGGCGGCGCGTACCGCACCGAGAATGAGCTTGTCGCGCACCGGGCGGCCGTTGACGAACAGATATTGCCCGAGCGCGTTGGCGCGCGTCAGTGACGGCGCGGCGGCAAAGCCCTCGACACTGACGCCTTCGCGCTCAGAGCCGACTTCGATCGCGTGGGTGCGGAAATCGCTGCCGAGAATATCGCCGAGCCGCGTCAGCCGCCCCGGCGCGCCGGGCAGCGCCGCGGCCCAGGTGACGGGCGCGCGCTCCTCGCCCGCAAGCGTGAAGGCGATGTCGGGCCGCGCCATCGCGAGCCGCCGCACCACTTCGCGGATCGCCTCCGCTTCGGTGCGGTCGGTCTTGAGAAATTTCAGCCGCGCGGGCGTCGCGTAGAAAAGATCGCTGACTTCGACGCGGGTGCCGCGCTGGAGCGCGGCAGGTGCGATCGCGGACTTCGCACCGGCATCGACCTCGACCGCCCAGGCGTGCGGCTCGGCTGCATGGCGCGTGGTGATCGCAAGCTTCGCCACCGAACTGATCGAAGGCAGCGCTTCGCCGCGAAAGCCCAGCGTGCGGATGCGCAACAGGTCCTCGTCGTCGAGCTTTGAGGTGGCGTGGCGCTCGACCGCGAGCGCAAGGTCGCCCTGCGTCATGCCGCTGCCGTCGTCGGTGATGACGATGCGCCGCCGTCCGCCGCCTTCGGTGAAGATATCGATGCGCGTGCCGCCTGCGTCGATCGCGTTCTCGACGAGTTCCTTCACCGCGCTCGCGGGCCGCTCCACCACCTCGCCGGCGGCGATGCGGTTGACGATCTGTTCGGGCAGTTGGCGGACGGGCATGGGAGCAGGCGACTCGTGAATGGGAGCCGAATGTAGGAAGTTTTGGCGGGGAACGCATCCCGCTCGCAGGCAGAAGGTCCAATTCCAGCGGCTTGTCCTCACCTCTCCCCGTAAGAACGGGGCGAGGGAGCAGGGCAGGGAGAAAGCAGTTCCTCAATCGTCGAACCGACCGCTGCGGCCGGCCTTGACGTCGGAGCGGCGCTTCTTGCCTTCGAGGCGGCGCTTTTTCGAGCCGAGCGTCGGCTTGGTGGGGCGGCGCGGCTTCGGCCGTACCGCGGCTTCGCGCAGAAGCACGAGCAGCCGCTCGATCGCATCGGCACGGTTGCGCTCCTGGGTACGGAAGCGCTGGGCGTGCAGCACCAGCACGCCGTCCTTGGTCATGCGCTGACCCGCGAGCGTCTGCAGCCGCGTAAATGTATCGGGAGCCAGCGACAGGCGGCCGACATCAAGGCGCAACTGCGCCGCGGTCGAGAGCTTGTTGACGTTCTGCCCGCCCGGCCCGGAAGCGCGAACGAAGGAGATGTCGATGTCGCTCTCGTCGATGATGATGTCGCGCGTCACCCGGATCATGGGCGAGGGATAGCACAGCGCTCAAAGCGATGCGCGGGCTGAATATTTGGAGGTTTGATTTCGCGGCAATGTTTCCTTCACCTCTCCCCACAGAAGGGCGTTTACGCCCGTCTTCGACGGGCTATGGGGGAGAGGTCGGCGCGCAGCGCCGGGTATGAATGACGCTAAGCCAATCCCCTAGTTCTTCATCGGCTTCGGCGCGGTGGCTTCTGCGGGCGGGCGGCCGACGCTGACGGTCAACAGCGGTTGGCCCCAGATTTTCTTGGCGACACGCTTGGCGTCGTCGAGCGTCACCGCATCAATGATCGCCGGGCGGCGGTCGAGGTAATCGATGCCGAGCTTGTCGAGCTGATATTGCACCAGCGCGCCCGCGAACTTGGTCGAGGAGTCGAGCGCCAGCATCTGCGAGCCCTTGAGGTAGGACTTCGCTTCGTCGAGCTCCTGCTGGGTCGGGCCCTCGTCGGCCATGCGCTTCAGTTCGGCGGCGATCCGCTCCACCGTCTCGTTCGCCTTGTCGGCGCGCGTTGCGGTGTTACCGAACATCAGCGAGGTCTTGTCCATCCACCACAGCGATTCCGAGACGGAGTAAGCGAGCCCGCGCTTCTCACGCACTTCGTGATAGAGCCGCGACGACAGCGAGCCGCCGCCCATGATGTGGTTGACAATATAAGCAGCCATAAAATCGGGATCGTCGCGCTTCAGCGCTGGCGTGCCGAACAGGATGGAAGTCTGCGGCACGTCGAGCGGCACCGCCACCTTCCCTGCACTGGTCGCGAGCGTCACCTGCGGTACTAAGGCGAGATCGCCCTTGGCCGGCAGCGCGCCGAAGGTCTTGTCGAGCAGTTTGCCCAGCGTGTCGGCATCGATGTCGCCGACGACGCCGACGGTCAGCCCGTCTCTGGCGAACGTCTTCTGCCGGTAGGCGCGCAGATCGTCGGCGCTAATCGTCGGGATGCTCTCGAGCGTACCGCGCGGCGAATGTGCGTAAGGATGGTTGGGGAAGCCCTCGGCGAAGAACCGATTGCTCGCGATCGGGCCCGGCGTCACCGACTCCCGGCGCAGGATCGAGATCGTCTGTGCACGCACGCGCTCCAGCGGCTCGGCGTCGAACCGCGGCGACGTCACCGCGAGGCGGACGAGATCGAACGCCTCGTCGCGGCTTTCCTTCAGCATCCGCAGCGAGCCGCGGATGTAGTCGCGCGTCACCGAGAAGCTGATCTGGATGGCGTTGCGATCGAGCCGCTCGTGATAGGCCTTGGAGTCGAGATCGCCCGCACCTTCATCGAGGTTGTCGGACATCAGTTGCGCGACGCCGGGCTTGTCGGCCGGGTCCTGCGCGCTGCCGCCGCGGAAGGCGAACTGCATCGCGACGAGCGGCACGGTTGCGTCCTGCACCAGCCAGGCCTCGATGCCGCCCGGCGAGATCACGCGCTGGATTTTGGCCGCGGCCTCTGCAGATGGCGCGAGGCCGAATGCGAGAAGCGCGCCCAGCGCAAGCGTGCGCATGAAAGGCGAAAAGATCGTCACGAGCGTTTCTCCTCGTGCGCGGGCGCTTCCTTGATGAGATAGCCGGTCGCGGAGCGCTTCTTGTCGAGCCAGCGCCGCGCGGCGTCGCTCACCTGCGCTGCCGTCACCGCGCGAATGCGGTCGGGCCAGCTTTGAATGTCGGCCGCGGTAAGGCCGACGGTGATCGCCGCGCCATACCAGCGTGCCATCGTGCTCTGGCTGTCGCGCGCGTAAACCGACTCCGCGATCAGCTGCGTCTTGGCGCGCTCGAGATCTTCGGCAGGCACCGGGTTCTTCGCGACCGTATCGATCACCTTGTCGATCGCCACCTCGACCTGCTCGAAGGTGACGCCGGGTCTCGGCGAAGCCGCGACGCCGAACTGGGCCGGATCGATCGCCGTTCCCTGGTACCAGGCGTTGGCGCTGATCGCGATCTTCTGCTCGATCGCAAGCGCGCGGAACAGATAGCCGTTCATGCCGCCGCCCATCAGTTGCGCCAGCACCTCCAGCGCCTCGCTCTCGGTCGCGGCGGCGGTCACCGCCGACGGCACGAGATAAAGCCGGCGCAGGCTCGGCTGTTCGACGCGCGGATCAGCAAGCGTTACGGTGCGCGGACCTGCCGGCGGCGGCTCCTGCGGGCGGATGCGCTTGGCCGGAATCGCAGGCTGCGGCGCGACCTTGCCGTAGGTCGCTTCGATCATCGGGCGCAGGTCGTCGACGGTGACGTCGCCCGCGACGACGAGGGTTGCGTTGTTCGGCGCGTAATGGCGGCGATAGAACTCGAGCGCGTCCTCGCGGTTCAGCTTCTCGATCTCCGCGCGCCAGCCGATCACCGGGCGGCCATAGGGATGGTTGAGATAGAGCGCCGCCATGATCTGTTCGGTGAGGCGCGCGTCGGGGCTGTTGGCAACGCGCATGTTGTATTCTTCCAGCACGACGTCGCGCTCGGGCAGCACGTTCTCGTCCTTGAGGATGAGCCCGGTCATGCGGTCGGATTCGAAATCCATCATCAGCGCGAGCTTGTCACGCGGCACGCTCTGGTAATAGCCGGTGTAATCGTACGAGGTGAAAGCGTTCTCGCTGCCGCCGACCCGCACCACGCTCTGCGAGAACTGACCGACGGGATGCTGCGCGGTGCCCTTGAACATCAAATGTTCGAGAAAATGCGCGAGGCCGGATTTGCCCGGCGTCTCGTCGGCGGAGCCAACCTTGTACCAGATCATCTGGGTCACGGTCGGCGTGCGGTGATCGGGAATGACCACGACCTGAAGGCCGTTGGCGAGCGTGAAGGTCGCGGGCTGGCCCGGTGCCGTGGACGCGGTCTGAGCGAGCGCAGGCTTGAGCGGGGACCACGAGGCGGTGAGGGCGGTGGCCGTCAGTGCGAGGCCGCGTAGCGCCGTGCGTCGGGATATGTTTTTGAGATCGCGCATGATCCGATCAGGACTCCGAAAAGACGGCGAAGGGCAATCTCGACCGACTGCCCGGATGGCGGAACCATGCGCGTATTTAAAGCGGCGCCGCTCGTCTGCAAAGGCGAGAGCGGCGACATGGACGATCTTTAATTGCCGCCCTTGTCGAACAGCGGGTTGTACGGAGTCTGCGTTTTGCTCTCCGCAGGCCCCGCGCCATAGGCGTAGCTCGCAGACGGCGTCTGATAACCCGCGGGTGGCTGCGTCAGTTCGCTGCGCTCGGGCTCGCTGGTGAACTTCGCGGTCTCTTCCTTGCCCGCACCGAACAGGTCCGAGATCATGCTGTTCTTGAAGCCGAGCTGCGACGGGCTCAGGATGTAGCTGGTATTGTCGACGCCGGGGCGATCGTCGTTCATGACGCCTGCGCGCCTCTTGGTCGACGGCCGCTTGGCGAGTTCGCTCGGCATCAAAGGCCGCTTGGCGATATCCGGATCGACGCCCGGCTTGCGGGCTTCTTCGATGGCTTGCTTGCGCGCCAGAACGTCGGGGTCCTTGGGCCAGTTCGCGGCTTCAGGCGAGGACTTCGACGCGGGCGGCGGCAGATCGAGCTTGGAGGGGATTACGAGCGGGGAGCGTTCGCGATATTCGATGCCGCGGCTGTTTTCGACGTTCTTGCCGCCGAGGCCGGTGAGCAGGCCGTCGATCAGCTTCTGTTCGAACGAGCGCTCCGGCAGCACTTCATCGTCGTCATCGGCGTGGGCGACGCTGCCTGCGACAAGAAGCGTCACGGCGCACGCGGCGCCTGCGAGCCTGATGGCGCGCAGCAAGACGGCCTTGGCGGTGGAAGTGTCATCGGAACGCAGAAAGGTCATTGTGATCCGTCCGGCTTTCGACAGGAAATATGGCGACAGCGCAGTCACTTAAAGCGTCTGGCAGCCGGGAGCGTATATCGCCGTTTATCGGGGCGTTTTTGCGGCGGCAGGCGCGACCAGTGAGTCATATAGCAGGGCGGCGACACCGGCAACAATCGCCGCGTCGGCAAGGTTAAACACATACCAGCTATAGGTTTTTCCGCCGATGGCGATGTGGAACAGGGCGAAGTCCACCACCGCGCCATAGGCGATGCGGTCGATCGCGTTGCCGATCGCCCCGCCGATGATGAGCCCGAGCCCGATCACCGCGAGGCGGGTCTGCGAGCGTGACATCCACACCCCGAGCAGGATCACGGCGATGATCTTGCCCATCAGCAGCAGCGTCTGGCCGAACGAGCCCGTATCCTGAAACCAGCCGTAGCTGATGCCGGTATTCCACGCGAGCACGAGATCGAAGAACGGCGTCACCCGCACCATGCCGCGCCGGCCGATGTCGAAGACATACAGCAGCCATAGCTTGGACGCCTGATCGAGGATCAGCGCGCTGGCCGCGGCAATCAGTCCGGAGCGGAGCAGGGGGGACATCAGGCTACCTGTCTCAAGTCTACGTCATGGCCGGACATAGCCCGTCGAAAGAGGGGTGTGAACGCCCTTTTGTCCCAGCGATCCGCGTCTTTGCCGAACCTACCAACAGGCGTGGGAGCCCGCAACGCGTGCGGGCATGATGAAAAAGAACGGCCAGTTATCCCCACCCGCCGCGGCATCTCGCCTCATACGCCCTGCGCTTGTGGTCGGTCTGGAATCGTTATATCCGAAGAAATATATCGAAAAACGAAGCAAGTTGCGTCCGGCACCGGTGTCGGCGGCTCCACCATTACCCGCGAGGAAAACTGGATCTTCGACAAGCAGACGCTCGATCAGGCGGTGAACATGGTGCCGGGCGTGGTCAGCACGTTCGATTCCAACGGCCGCCGCAACGAGAGCGATATCTTCGTGCGCGGCTTCGGCCGCTGGCAGGTGCCGCTGATGATCGACGGCGTGCGCGTCTATCTGCCCGCCGACAACCGGCTCGATTTCAGCCGCTTCCTGACCAGCGATATCTCCGAAATCCAGATCAGCAAGGGCTATGCCTCGGTGCTCGACGGCCCCGGCGCGATGGGCGGCGCGATCAATCTCGTCTCGCGCAAGCCGGTGAAGCCGTTCGAGGCCGAGTACAGCGCCGGCACCGCGTTCGACAATCGCGGCTCGTTCCAGGGCTGGGAAACCTACGGCAGGCTCGGTACCCGCCAGGAGAACTTCTACCTGCAAGGCAGCGCCGGCTATCTCGATCGGGACTTCTGGTCGCTGTCGCGCGACTATAAGCCGTTCCCGGCGCAGGGTGCCTATCAGGGATCGCTCGAGGACGGCGGCCGCCGCATCGGCTCCGATTCCCGCGACTGGCGCATCAACGCCAAGGTCGGCTTCACGCCCAACGCCACCGACGAATACACCATCAACTTCATCAAGCAGGAAGGCAAGAAGGGCGCGCCGCTCAACGTCTACACCAATCCGTTGCAGCCGCCGAACAGCTATTGGCGCTGGCCGGTGTGGAACATCCAGAATCTATCGTTCCTGTCGCACACTCAGGTTGGCGACGCCTCGTACCTCAAGACCAAGCTCTACTACAACACGTTCGACAACGTGCTCTCCGCCTACGATAACATCAGCTACACGACGCAGTCGGCGGACGGCCGCTTCGACAGTTACTACAAGGACAACGCGAAAGGCGGTTCGGTCGAGGTCGGCACACGGCTGATCCCGATGAACACGCTGAAGGGGGCGTTCCACTATCGCGAGGATACCCACGTCGAGTGGAATCACAACCAGCCGACCCTACCGTCGGGGGGCTCTGTCGAGCCGAAGCAGACTCAGGGACAGACGACGTGGTCGGTCGCAGCGGAAAATACCTTCCACGTCAGGCCGAACTTCGATCTGGTCGGCGGCATCAGCTACGATAAATACTGGGTCGGCAGGGCCGAGGAATGGAATAGCGGCGGCGGCTTCATCTATGAATATCCCAAGGGCGGCTCCGACGCCTTCAACTGGCAGACGGCGGCGATCTGGCGCTACAGCGAGGTCGCGCAGCTTTACGCCAGCATCTCCGATCGCGCCCGCTTTCCGGTGCTGTTCGAGCTTTACAGCACGCGCTTCGGCACCGCGACGCCGAACCCGAATCTCGGCCCCGAGCGCGCGACGAACTACGAGCTCGGCTGGAAGGGTCGCGTCACGCCCGACCTGCAAGGCACGGCCGCGATCTTCTACAGCGACGTGCGCGACATGATCCAGACCGTGCAGCTTCCCGACAGCACCACGCAGACGCAGAATGTCGGCGACGGTCATTTCTACGGCTTCGAGGTCTCGGCTGAGAAGCAACTGTTGCCGCAGCTTGCGATCGGCGGCAACTACACCTTCATCCGTCGCACCATCAAGGACCCGTTGCAGCCCAATTTGCAGGCGACCGGCGTGCCGTCCCACAAGGCATTCCTTTATGCCTCGTGGCAGCCGATCGATCGGTTCACCGTCACGCCGAGCCTGGAGCTTGCCAGCGACCGTTGGAGCGATGTGAACGTTGGCACGAACGCGGCGAACCAGGCGGTGCGCGACGTTTTCCCGAACGGTGGCTATATCCGCACCGGGGCCTACACGCTCCTCAACGTCAACCTCAATTACAAGTTCAACGAGAATTTCGAGGTGTCCGGCGGCGTGAAGAACATCCTCGACGACAATTACGAACTGGCCTGGGGCCTGCCGCAGGCCGGCCGCACCTTCTACGCCAAAGCCCGTGCGACGTTCTGATGCGATAATCTGATCGGACCCGTACTTGCCCTCGTCATGCCCGCGTTGTCAGCGCGGGCATCGGGTGCGGTGCGGGCCATCGCACATCGCCGTCAGACCTTCGCCAGCGCCTTCCATTCGCGCAACGCCTGCGCGTCGCGGGGTGTGACGTCGGGATATTCCGGATCGTCGCCGACTGTGGGCAGGATCTTCCACGAGCGCGCGCACTTCTTCCCCACCGCCTTTTCCACCACCACGGCGACACCCGGCACCTCGGTGAGCCGGAACGCATCCGCGGGCGGATCGTCGTTGGTGACCATCGCATTCGAGGTGATGCACACTTCGGCGAGATCGGTGTCGGCGAGGATCGCGAACAGCTTCATGTCGGAGACATAGACGAGCGGCGAGGCCTCGAGCGAGGAGCCGATGCGCTTGGCCGCACGTTCGATCTCCAGCGCGCCGGTGACGACGCTGCGCACCGCGCGGATGCTCTCCCATTTCGTGGCCAGTGCATCGTTGCGATATTTGTCGAGCCCGTCGGGGAAGGTGGTGAGATGCACCGACGGCGCCTCGCTCGCGCGATAGGTGAGCCAGGTCTCCTCGCAGGTGAAGGACAGGATCGGCGCGAGCCATTTGACGATGGCGTCGCACAGAATGCTCACGGTGGTGAGCGCGGCCTTCCGCGTCGTTGATGACGCCGGGTCGCAATAGAGCACGTCCTTGCGCACGTCGAAGTAGAACGCCGAGAGTTCGGTGTTCATGAAATTGGTGAGCGCCGCGATCACGTTCTTGTAGTCGAATTCGGCATAGGCGCGCCGCACCGTGGCATCGACTTCGCTGAGGCGATGCAGCATCAGCCGCTCCAGTTCCGGCATGTCGGCGAACGCGACGCTGTCGTTCGGCGTGAGGTGATGCAGCGTGCCGAGCATCCAGCGGATGGTGTTGCGCAGCTTGCGATAGGTCTCGATGGTGCCTTTCAGGATTTCCGGCCCGATCCGCAGATCGTCGGAATAATCCGATTGGGCGACCCATAGCCGCAGAATGTCGGCGCCGGACTGCTTGATGACGTCCTGCGGCGCGGTGGTGTTGCCGAGTGACTTCGACATCTTGCGGCCCTGCTCATCGAGCGTGAAGCCGTGAGTCAGCACCACGTCGTAGGGCGCGCGTCCGCGCGTGCCGCAGCTCTCCAGCAGCGAGGAATGAAACCAGCCACGATGCTGGTCCGAGCCCTCGAGATACATCACGGTGTCGCGGCCGCCGTCCACCTTCCGCTCGATGCCGGCAAGGCCCGGGAAATGCACCGGATCTTCCAGCACGAACGCGTGCGTGGAGCCGGAATCGAACCAGACGTCGAGAATGTCGTCGACCTTCTGCCAGTCCTCGTTGGCGTGGTTGCCGAGGAAGCGCTCGCGCGCACCCTCGATGTACCAGGCGTCGGCGCCCTCTTTTTCGAAAGCCTCGGCGATGCGCGTGTTGACGGCCTCGTCTCGCAGCAGTTCGACCGAGCCGTCGCCGTTCTCGCGCGCGAACACGGTGATCGGCACGCCCCAGGCGCGCTGGCGCGACACCACCCAGTCGGGGCGGCCGGTGATCATGCCGGTGATGCGGTTCTCGCCCTGCGCGGGTACCCAGCGCGTGACGGAAATCGCCTGCAAGGCGCGATGGCGCAGCGTATCGCCTTTTTTCACCTCTCCCTTAATGGCCTTGTCCATCGCGATGAACCATTGCGGCGTGTTGCGATAGATCACCGGCTTCTTCGAGCGCCACGAATGCGGATACTGATGCTTGAGGCGGCCGCGCGCGAGCAGTGCGCCGCGCTCCACCAGCGCCTTGATGATGGTGTCGTTGGCGTCGCCTTTCTCGCCCTTGTCGGTGAGCACGCGGCGGCCGGTGAAGCCCGGCGCCTGCGTCGTCAGTGCGCCGTTCTCATCGACCGTGTAGGGGATCGCCGCCGAAATGCCGCGCGCTTCGAGCTCGCGTGCATTGTGCATCCAGATGTCGAAGTCCTCGCGGCCATGGCCCGGCGCGGTGTGGACGAAGCCGGTGCCGGTATCGTCGGTGACGTGATCTCCATCGAGCAGCGGCACGGTGAATTCGTAGCCGCCGTCCAATCCCTTCAGCGGATGGCTGCATTCGAGCGCGTCGAGAATGCCGCTGTCGATGTCGGAGGTGCGTTCATAGGACGTGACGCGCGCCTGCTTGAACACGTCTTCGGCAAGCTTGTCGGCGAGGATCAGAAGGTCGCCGGTCTTCGCCCAGTTGTCGGCGGGCGCGTCGGTGATCTTGTAGAGACCGTAGGCGATCTTCGACGAGAACGAGATGGCGCGGTTGCCGGGCAGCGTCCACGGCGTCGTGGTCCAGATCACCACCGAGGCGTTGGCGAGACGGCCGAACGCGGCCTTCACCGGAAACTTCACCCACACCGTATCGGAGGTGTGGTCCTCGTATTCGACTTCCGCTTCGGCAAGCGCGGTCTTCTCCACCACGCTCCACATCACCGGCTTGGAGCCGCGATACAACAGACCGTTGGCGGCGAACTTCATGATCTCGCGCGCGATCTGTGCTTCGGCGGCGAACGCCATCGTGGTGTAGGGATGCGCCCAGTCACCGATCACCCCGAGACGCTTGAATTCCTCGCGCTGGATGTCGACCCATTTCTGCGCGAACGCCCGGCACTCCTTGCGGAATTCGTTGATCGGCACCGCGTCCTTGTTCTTGCCCTTGGCGCGGTAGCCTTCCTCGATCTTCCATTCGATCGGCAGGCCGTGGCAGTCCCAGCCCGGCACGTAATTGGAATCGAAGCCCAGCATCTGCTGGCTCCGGGTCACGAGGTCCTTGAGGATCTTGTTGAGCGCGTGGCCGATATGGATATTGCCGTTGGCGTAGGGCGGGCCGTCGTGCAGCACGAATTTCGGCCGCCCTTTCGAGGTCGCGCGCAGTTGTCCGTAGAGGTCGATCTCGTTCCAGCGCGCCAAGAGGTCCGGCTCGCGTTGCGGCAGGCCCGCGCGCATCGGGAAGTCCGTCTGCGGCAGATAGAGCGTCTTGGAATAATCGGGGGCGTCGGTTTTCGGCTTGTCGGTCATGGCGGGGTGAATAGCGCGTTTTGGCGGGCGGGGGAAACCCGCCAGATGAAAATGTTGCGTCAGGGCCTGATTTTACAGCGGGTACGATCTGCTCTCTCCCCCGCTTGCGGGGGAGAGGTGGAGAGGGGGAGTGATCGATGGCCGCTGTGGCTTTCCCCCTCCCTAACGCTCTCCCACCGAAAGGGCGTTCACGCCCGTCTTTGACGGGCTATGCGGGAGAGGGGACGACACCCATAAGGGGAGAGGGAAGGGGAAGCCAGAAGCCTAACCCGTCACCTTGCCGAGCGTGGGGAAGGAATCCGGGGCGGCGCGCAGCACGGCGCGGGCGCGGATGCTGTCGTCGTCCATCTGGCGCACCAGCGCGGCGAGGTCGTCGAATTTCCTCTCGGGCCGGAGATATTCGATGAAGGCGACGTCGAGCACCTCGTCGTAGAGACTGCCGGCGAAGTCGAACAGAAACACCTCGAGCAGCGCGTCGCCGTTGTCGAAGGTCGGGCGGCGGCCATAGCTCGCCACGCCGCCGAGAAGCTCTCTGCCGCCGCCCCGGCCGACGCGGACGGCATAGATGCCGTGCTGCAGGTCGACGTGGGGGGCGAGGCGGATATTCGCCGTGGGATAGCCGAGATCGCGCCCGCGCTTGGCGCCATGGATCACGGTGCCGTTGACGAACCACGGGCTGCCCAGCATCGCGGTGGCGTCGCGGACGCGGCCCTCGGCGAGCGCCGCGCGGATCGCGCTTGACGAGATCGGCATATCGGCAAGGCCGACATGGGTCTGGACGTGAACGGGGATGCCGCGTTGTCTGCCCCATTCGACGAGGGTTGCGGGCGTGCCGCCGCGGCCTTTGCCGAAATGGAAGTCGTCGCCGATCGAGATGCCGCTGACGCCGAGGCGCTCGATCAGTTCGTGGTTAATGAACTCCTGAGCGGGTGTGGCGGCGCGCGCGGCGTCGAATGTCAGCACGATCGCGCCGTCGAGTCCGGTGCCTGCGAGCAGCCGCAGCTTGGTGGTCTCGTCGGTGAGGCGGAAGGGCGGCGCGTCGGGTTTGAAGAAGCTGCGCGGATGCGGCTCGAAGGTCAAAGCAAAGGCTGGCTGATGAGCGCTTTTCGCCATTGTCAGCGCGGCCTCGATCACCGTGCGGTGGCCGAGATGGACGCCGTCGAAATTGCCGAGCGCGATCGTCGCCCCGCGCGGGATATCGGCGTTGGGCGTGGTGTCGCGGATGATCTGAAACGGATTGTTTATCATAAGGCCAGGCAAGCTCGGGATGGTGGAAGTGAGCGATACAAAAGGATGAAGTCAAGGCGACCAAACGGATTAACGGGCTGTTTAAGCCGGGATGCTAGCAGTTGATCACAGGCTGAAGTGGTGCCAGGGGCCGCGGCTCGATTTGCACCACATGGATATTAGGACGTGCCGTATCACGGGCGCGAGGGGAAGCTGAGCGATGGCTATGGATTTGTCGATGCCGGTGTTGGTGGTGGATGACTACAACACCATGATCCGTATTATCCGGAATCTGTTGAAGCAACTCGGTTTTGAAAATATCGACGACGCCAGCGATGGCTCGGCTGCGCTCGCCAAGATGCGCGGCAAGAAATACGGGCTCGTGATTTCCGACTGGAACATGGAGCCGATGACAGGTTACGAACTGCTCAAGGAAGTGCGCAGCGACCCCAATCTCGCCACCACGCCTTTCATCATGATCACCGCGGAGTCCAAGACCGAGAACGTGATCGCGGCGAAGAAGGCCGGCGTGAACAATTATATCGTCAAGCCGTTCAATGCGGCGACGCTCAAGACCAAGATCGACGCGGTGTTCCCGGATCACGCGGCGTAAGCAACTTTCATCAAGATGGAAATGCGGTTCTTTCTTCACCTCTCCCCGTTGGGGAGAGGTCGCGAGCCATAAGCGCGTTTACGCGCGTCTTCGCCACGCATGGCGAGCGGGTGAGGGGGCTCCTGAAATTGCTTGGGGCAAGTCCCCGAATTCTCTCAAGCATCGTACGCCCTCACCCGGAAACGTCGCTGCGCTCCGCTTCCGACCTCTCTCCACGGGAGAGGTGGCGCCCAAGCGTTTATTGAGCTTGGGGTTGCTGATTAAGCTCACTCAAACCTGGTCAAGCGCTATCAGCGCAGCTCGCGCATCAGCGCGAACGTGAGCGTCCCTTCGCCCATCCAGCGTCGCGCGAGTGCAACAATCCGTGGACTTCGGCCTTCTCCGCGCGAAAATTCTGTAGAACTCAAAGTTCCATTTGGTTAGTCAGGGACGCCTGTGGGGCTGCTTCAAGTATATTTAAGAATTCAGGGGGCTGAAAATGCGTTTGCGATCAATCGGTTTATTCACTGCACTCACCGTGTTCGATGCAGTCAATTGTGCTTCCGCGGCGGACCTTGCGGTCAAAGCCCCCGTTTACAGAGCACCGATTGATAGCTGGACGGGAGCCTATGCGGGCATCATCGGCGGCTATGCGACGGGACCGTCGCATTCGGAGCCGACCGGCATTCTCCTCCTCGCCGGCGCTTATCCGATCGATCTCACCACCAAGGGCGGCTTCGTCGGCGGGCAGCTCGGCTACAACTATCAGTTCGCCAACGGCGCGGTCTCGTCGGCGACATGGCCTGGGCGGATTTGAGCGGCCGCGCATGCGCCGAACTGGGAGCGGGTTGCTCAGGCCTTCCGAGAGATTCCTATGCGATCGGATCGGTCAACTGGCTCGCCACCGTGCGCGGTAAGGCCGGCTTCGCCGTCAATCCGCAATTGCTGATCTATGCGACGGGCGGCGCGGCATTCGCCGGCACCAGGGCGACGGATACGTTTATCGACGGCACCCATGACATCACGGCGAAGGCGACGAGTTCAGGCTGGGTGGTCGGCGCAGGTGGCGAGGTCAAGCTGGCCCGCCAGGTGTCGTTCGGCTTCGAATATCTTTATGCCGACTTCGGCAACAAGAGCTACGCCTTCGACAGCTCGCATCTTTCCGGAGGCTTCGCCGGTCTGCCACTCGCCATCGACGCGCATCTCAAGCTGAACATCGTCAAGGCGTCCCTGAACTATCATTTCTAAATGATGGATTGCCGGGGCAAGCCCGGCAATGACGGCTTTCGCTTTCACCAGAAGCGAAACCACTTTAGAGCACCGTCGCGAGTGCTCCGGACGTGCTACCAGCGCAGTTCGCGCATCAGCGCGAACGGCGGCTTGGTGTCGCCGAACAGCCGCTGGGTGGCGGCAGCGTCGATCTCCTGCAGCTCCGCAAATTCGGCTGCGTGAATGCCGCGGGTGATGAACACGCAAGGCAGTCCCGCGCCGTTGGCTCCTGCAAGGTCGGTGCGCACCGAATCTCCGATCGCCAGCATCCGCTCGCGCGGCACGGGCTGGCCGCGATGCTCCGCCACCAGCGCGAACGCACGTTCGTACGCCGGGGCGTGCGGCTTGCCGTAGAACGTCACCTCGCCGCCGAGCGTGCGATAGAGTTCGGCGACCGCGCCCGCGCAATAGATCATCTTGTGGCCACGCTCGACGATGATGTCGGGATTGGCGCAGATCATCGGCAGCTTGCGCGTGAGCGCAGCGTGCAGGATCTCGCGATAATCCTCCGCGGTCTCGACCTCGTCGTCGAACAGGCCGGTGCAGACGATGTAGCGTGCGTCTTCCAGCGGCGCGAAGGTGACATCGAGGCCGTGAAACACCGGGCCGTCGCGATCGGGGCCAATGGCGTAGAGTGGTTCGCCGGGGCGCGCGGCGATGTCATGGCGCGTGAGGTCGCCCGAGGTGACGATGGCGTCGTAGCAATCGTCGGGCACGCGCAGGTCGCGAAGCTGCTCTATCACCGCCGGTGTCGGGCGCGGCGAGTTCGTCAGCATCACCACCGTGCCGCCGTTGTGGCGGAAGGTCTGCAGCGCCTCGCAAGCCTCCGGAAACGACGTCACGCCGTTATGCACCACGCCCCAGATATCGCTGATGAGAGCGTCGGTGTTGTGCACGAGGTCGCGCAAATGCGGAACGAAGCGGGGAAACGTCATGTCGAAAGTCCGGGGAGGGATGAGGCGCGAGGAACGTCGGCGCGCAAAGGAGGCTCACCCCTGCCACGATGCGGCGAAGAAAGAAAGGCCGCATAAGGCGCGATTGATGGAAACGAGTCTGTCATTGCCGGGCTTGACCCGGCAATCCATCTTCTTGAAACGACTCTTCGTTTTTGATGGATGCGCGGGTCATAGGCGAGCGGAAGCGACGCCGTTCTTCGAACGGCTATGCCCGCGCATGACGATTCTGAATAAACCTAAAACGCCCCTAGCTCTGCGCGATCCGCCGCGCGAGCGCCGCGGTGCCGGAGAGGCGCGTGTCGGCGGCAGCGCGAGCGGGCGGCGTCGCGTTCTCGGCAGGTGTTGGGCTCGGGGCTTTCGGCGGATTGCTGCTGGCGGCAACCGGCGCGGGCATGGCGGCTTCCGGCCGCAGTGGCCGTGGTGCCGAGAACAGGAAGCCCTGACCGAAGCGCACGTCGTAATCGAGCAGATCGACCACGGCGCGTTCGCCCTCGATCTTCTCCGCGATCAGGTCGATGCCGAAGCGCGTCAGCAGGTGTGAGAGATCGGCGGCGTGAATGTCGGCTGATGAGGCATCGGCGCGCTCGAGCAGCAGCGACGCCGGCACCTTGAGGTAGCGCACGCCGCGATCGGCGAGCTCCCGGCCGTCGATCTTGAGGTCGGTGACGTTGTCGATCGAGAACTGGAAGCCGAGGCGTTTCAGCATCGCGAGATGCTCGATTTCGATCGGGCCGAGCGTGCGGAAGGCGCTCTGCTTGAATTCGAGAACCAGCGCGGGTGCGAGCGCGCGGTTGGCTTCAAGGAAGGCGATGCATTCGCTGAAGATCGCCGGGTTCGCGAGCGTCGCGCCGGAGATGTTGCAGAACATGCCGACGTCCTTGGCGCGGACATGTAGCCGGCGCAGTACCTGCACGCAGCGGAACAGCACGGAATAGTCGATCTGGCCGATCTGGCCGCTCGTTTCGGCGATGTCGATGAATTCGCCCGCGTTGAAGATGCGATCGCTGTCGTCGCGCAGCCGCGAGACGGCTTCATAGAAGCGCACCTTGCGCTGGGGAAGCGAGACGATCGGCTGCAGATAGAGGTCGATGCGGTTCGCCTGCGTCGCGCTTTTGATCGCGGCGAGAACGTCGGCAAGCGGCGCGGCGGCTGGCGGCAACTCCTCGGCCGCGGCGTGCGGCGTGGTGACAGCAGCCTCAACGGCGGGTGCGGGTTCGGCCGCAGGCGAGGGCGTAACCGGTGCGGCCTCGTGCGGCTGCGGCGGCAGATGGTGGGCGCTGGCGAGGCTCGTCGCCGAGGCGAGCAGTTCGTCATGGGTCGCGACCGAGCCCGCGAGATGTTTGATCATCATGCCGAGTTCGCCGATCTCGCTCATCACCGAGCGGGCGCGGTCCTGCGCCGCCGTGTCGGTCGCGGTGAGCCGCGTTTCGATCAGCGCGAGGCGGCGGCCATATTCCGCGACCTGCCGGGCGAGGTCGGCGGTGCCATGCGAGAGATCGGTGATCCGGGTGCCGACATCGGCGCCGCGCACCCGTGTCGAGATCACGTTGTAGAGCGCGAGGGAGGCAAGAACGGCGAGGCCCGCAAACGCCGATTCCCGGATGCTGAGTCCGGTCAGCGCATAGAGAATGAGGCCGAACGACGCCGCGATCAGCACCATGCAGATGGTGATGAAAATCGTCGAAACGCGGATCATGCGGCAGCCACCCTCCCGGCGGCCGCGATCCTAACATCAAGACCGAACAGGCGGAAAGGCGCGGAGACCTCTTCTCCACGCCTCATACAGAAAGATGCGTAGGCAGGGCGGGGTCGCGCCCGCCCTGTACAATTCCCTTACGCGACGGAGCGGATCACGCCCGCGACCTTGTCGATGATCTCGCCGATCTGCGCCTCGCTGACGATCAAGGGCGGGGTCAGCGCCAGCGTATCGCCCGCGACCCGCAGCATCAGGTCATGGTCGTTGAAGGCGCAGGCGAGCGCGGTAAGGCCGCGCAGGCCGCCCTGGCCATCCTTCGGCGCGAGGTCGATGCCCGCCGTCAGGCCAACAGTGCGGATGTCGGTGACGTTCGGCTCCTTGCGCAGCCCCATCACGGCGTCGGCGAACAGCGGCTCGAGCTGGCGCGCGCGCTCGAACAGCCCCTCGTCGCGATAGATGTTGAGCGTGGCGAGGCCGGCCGCGCAGGCGAGCGGATGTGCCGAATAGGTGTAGCCGTGGAACAGTTCGACGATGTGCTCCGGCCCTTTCATGAAGGTGTCGTGGATGTCCTCGCGCACGATCACGCCGCCCATCGGCACCGCGCCGTTGGTGACGCCCTTGGCGAAGGTGATCATGTCCGGCACCACGCCGTAGCGCTCGGCGGCGAAGGCATAGCCGAGGCGGCCGAAGCCGGTGATGACCTCGTCGAAGATCAGGAGAATGTTGTGCTTGTCGCAGATCGCGCGCAGCCGCTTCAGGTAATCCTTCGGCGCCACCAGCACGCCGGTCGAGCCCGCCATCGGCTCGACGATCACGGCGGCGATGGTGTCCTTGCCGTGCAGCACCACGAGGCGCTCGAGTTCATCGGCAAGATGCGCGCCCCATTCCGGCTCGCCCTTGGAGAACGCCTGATGCTCGTGATTATAGGTCGCGGGCAGATGATCGGTGCCGTTCAACAGTGCGCCGAACAGCCGGCGGTTGTTGACCATGCCGCCGACCGAGATGCCGCCGAAGCCGACGCCATGATAGCCGCGCTCGCGGCCGATCAGGCGCGTGCATCCGGCCTCGCCACGGGTGGCGTGATAGGCGAGCGCGATCTTGAGCGCGGTGTCGGCCGCCTCCGAGCCCGAATTGCAGAAGAACACCTGCTCGAGGCCTTTCGGCGCCAGCGCGGCGATGCGGCTTGCGAGTTCGAACGCCTGCGGATGGCCGAACTGGAACGGCGGCGCGTAATCCATCTCCGCCGCCTGTTTGGTGATCGCCTCGGTGATCGGCGCGCGGCAGTGGCCGGCGTTGGAGCACCACATGCCGGCAGCGGCATCGATGATCTTGCGGCCATCGGTGGTGAAGTAGTGCATGTCCTTCGCGCCCGCGAGCATGCGCGGCGCCTGCTTGAATGCGCGGTTGGCGGTAAACGGCATCCAGTAGGCGGCAAGATCGTTCGGCGACAAAACGGAGCGGGGCGATTGGATATTCAAGGCAACTTTCCTTCCAAAGACATGCCTTCCAGGGCAGGCATGGGATCGGACCCTATCAGGTCGGCCATGCAAGCGGAACGACAGGGACTGCATCGCTCCCGCCACTCATCCGCTGCATCCGCAATGGCAGATACATACTACCATTGCTAGTATATTTCTTTTTCTGCTTATTAAAAGTTGTGTGGCCAATATGGCGGCATGACAACGCGCTTCCGCCGTTTCCGCGATTTCTCCAAAGCCCGCTCCGGTGCCTCCGCCGTCGAGTTCGCCATCGTGCTGCCGGTGTTCCTGATGCTGGTGTTCGGCATCGTGATGTTCGGCGCCTATCTCGCGCTGGTGCACGATGTGCAGCAACTCGCCGCCGAGGCCGCGCGCACGTCCGTCGCGGGCCTGAATGAAACCGAGCGCCGCTCGCTTGCGGCGAGTTACGTCGCGCAGAATGCGGCGAGCTATCCGCTGATCGTGCCCGCGCAGCTCTCGGTCAATGCCGCGACGTCGTCGACCGATCCCAACGTGTTCATCGTCACCGTCAATTACGATGCCTCGCACACGTTCATCTACACGCTGCCGTCCTTCGTGCCTGCACCGCCGCCCACCATCGTGCGCTCGGCCGCCATTCCGCGCGGAGGCTATTGATGCGAAGATATTTTGATCGGTGCCGGCGCTTCTTTACCTCTCCCCATGGGGGAGAGAGGCCTGCTCTCGGGCTTGACCCGAGGGTCGCGAGCGAATGCGAGCGGGTGAGGGGGCTCCCGAGTTTAGACGAAGCATTTAGAGCCCCTCACCCCGACCCTCTCCCCGCAAAGAGCGGGGCGAGGGGGCAGGGCCTGCTGCGCCGGTTCGCCGCCAATGAGCGCGGCAATGTCGCCTTCATCGCCGCCGCGTGCATGGTCCTCGTCACCGGCTGCGCCGCGCTCGGCGTCGATGTCGGCGCGGTGTTCACCGACAAGCGCCGCGCGCAAAGCGCGGCCGATCTCGCGGCGATCGTCGCCGCCAGCGATCTTTCCCGTGCCTCTCGCGCTGCTGCGGCCACTGTCGCCAAAAATCACTACCCGCCGGATTCTCTCGTGGCTGTCGAGACCGGCGTCTACACGGCGAACACCTCGCTCGGGCCGCAGCAGCGCTTCTCCGCCGGCACCACGCCTGCCAGCGCCGTGCGCGTGACCATGCAAACGCGAACGCCGTTGTTCTTCGGCAAGGTGCTGACCGGCGATCCGACCGTCAATCTGCGCGTCACGTCGGTCGCGACCACCACGCAGCTTGCGACCTTCGCCATCGGCTCGCGCCTTGCGGCGGTGAATGGCGGGCTTCTCAACGCGCTGCTCGGCCAGATGCTCGGCACCTCGCTGTCGCTGTCCGCCATGGATTATCAGGCGCTGGCGGATGCGAAGATCAACCTGTTCGATTTCATGTCGGCGCTGGCGACACGCGCGAGCCTCACTGGCGCAAGTTACGATACGCTGCTGCAATCGAACCTGAAAATAACGGACATCATCGGCGCGCTGCAGACCAGCAGCACCACGAGTGCGGCGAGCAGCGCGCTGTCGAACATCGGCTCGGCGCTGTCGGGCATCAGCACGAAAATCGCGCTCGGCCAACTGATCGATGCCGGGCCTTACAGCAACATGACGGTGGGCCAGCAGCCGAAAGTCGGCGTCGATCTCGCAGCACTCGATCTGTTGTCCGCCACCGCACAGCTTGCCAACGGCACGCATCAGATCGCGGCCAGTCTCAATCTCGGCCTGCCGGGCATTGCCGGCATCACGCTGCAAATTACGGTGGGCGAGCGGCCGGTGGGCTCGAACTGGATCACCATCGGGCAGGCGGGCGCGAGCGTGCACACCGCGCAGACCCGCATCTTCGCCACCATCCAGTTGCTCGGCAGCGGTTCGGTCGCGGCCGTCAACCTTCCGGTCTATGTCGAGGTGGCAAGTGGCACCGCGACGCTCAACAGCGTGAGCTGCGGCTATCCCGATATTGCGTCGTCGAAGGTGGAGCTTGGCGTGTCGCCCGGCATCGTCGATGCGTGGATCGGCAACGTCACCAGCGCGGAGATGACGAACTTCTCCACCAAACCGAATCCGCCGGCGGCGACGCTGGTTGATCTCGGCGCCGTCAAGGTGACGGGGCGCGCCCATGCGGCGATGGCGAACACCGCTGCCACCAACGTGAACTTTACCTATGCCGACATTCAGGCGCAGACGCGCAAGACGGTCACCACCACCTCATTTACGTCGTCGCTGACGGCGAGCTTGCTTGGCGATCTCGCGCTTGCGATTCAATTAGGCCCGCTGGCATTGCCGGTCCCCGGGCTCGGCCCGCAGGTCACGTCGATCATCTCAGGCGCGACCAGCTCGGTCGATACGCTTCTCAACACCGTGCTGCAGACGCTCGGCGTCGGGTTGGGGCAGGCGGATGTCTGGGTGGCAGCTATCCGTTGCGACGGCGCCGTGCTGGTGAATTGAAGGGAATGCCCCTCACCCGACATGCTGCGCATGTCGACCTCTCCCCGCAAGCGGGGCGAGGTGAAAGGCCGTTGTCCTCCCTCTCCCCGTTCTTACGGGGAGAGGGTCGGGGTGAGGGGCTCTTGGTCCAGCAGCTTGCTTTCGATTGTCTGCAGAACGCCGTCGATGTTTCCGAGAACCTCATTGTTCCAGAAGCGCAGCACGCAGTAGCCGTCCCGTGTAAGGGTGTCGCCGCGAACGATGTCGGCTTTCGCTTCCGCATGCTGCCCGCCGTCGACTTCGATCACCAATTTTCGCTCGCGGCAGATGAAATCGTAGACGTAGAGGCCAACAGGCTCTTGCCGCACAAACTTGCAACCCGCGATCTGGCGGTTGCGCAACCGGTGCCAGAGCTTGGTTTCCGCGTCGGTTTGGTGACTGCGAAGTTGCCGCGCCCGTGATGTGGCCTTGCGATCCGGTCCTCGCATCGGCTTGCCCCTCACCCGGATCGTTTCACGATCCGACCTCTCCCCGCAAGCGGGGCGAGGTTTGGCTCATGCATTCCTCTCTCTTCCCTCGTTCTTGGGGCGAGATGATCGTGTCCCCGCAAGCAGGAGAGGTGGAGCACAGTCTCTCCCTCTCCCCGTTCTCTACGGGGAGAGGGTCGGGGTGAGGGGCTTCTTGCGAGGAAGATGCCGGGGGACGCTTGCGAGACGATTTGGCGGCTGGTACCAACCGCTCCATGTCCGACAAGAAACCGAAAAAACCGCAGAAACTGCGCGCGCGCCTGCCGCGCGGGCTGATCGACCGCACGCCCTCCGAGATCGCCGCGACCCGCGCGATGGTGGAGACGATCCGTAGCGTCTATGAGCGCTATGGCTTCGAGCCGGTCGAGACGCCTGCGATGGAATATACCGACGCGCTCGGCAAGTTCCTCCCCGATCAGGACCGGCCGAACGAGGGCGTGTTCTCGTTTCAGGACGACGACGAGCAGTGGATTTCGCTGCGCTACGATCTCACCGCGCCGCTCGCGCGCTACGTCGCCGAGCATTTCGACACGCTGCCAAAACCCTATCGCAGCTATCGCCACGGCTACGTCTATCGCAACGAGAAGCCCGGCCCCGGCCGCTTCCGCCAGTTCATGCAGTTTGACGCCGACACGGTGGGCTCGGCCTCGCCTGCCGCCGACGCCGAGATGTGCATGATGGCCGCCGACACGATGGAAGCGCTGGGCATTGCCCCTCATCAGTTCGTGGTTCGAATAAACAATCGAAAGCTGCTTGATGGTGTGCTGTCCAGCATTGGCCTTGGCGATGACGAAGCCGGCCGCAAACTCACCGTGCTCAGGGCAATGGACAAGTTTGACAAGTTCGGACTTGAGGGCGTGCGCCTATTGTTGGGTGAAGGGCGGAAGGATGAGAGTGGAGATTTCACGAAGGGCGCTGGACTAGATGAAAGATCCATCCAGCTTGTTCTTTCGGTGTTTCAGACCGGTGTTGTTCTTACGGGCCCAGCAAGTACAACTGAAAAGAAAGCGCGGCCACTCGACACTCTGACGTTTGCATCTCAGGACGGCGCTGAATGGCACCGCCGCGTAACATTCGAGAGCGTCTTTGAAACGCTCGATCATGTTCGGCAGCGTCTAGGCCAAAAGGTTCAGGTTTTTGAGGATGGCGTGCAGGAGCTTCGGCAAATCGCTGATCTGCTAGTTGCGTCTGGATATGATGACGGACGCGTACAGATCGACCCTTCCGTCGTGCGCGGTCTCGAATACTACACCGGCCCTGTCTACGAAGTTGAACTGTTGCTCGAGACCAAGGACGAGAAGGGCCGCCCGGTGCGGTTCGGCTCGGTCGGCGGTGGCGGGCGATACGATGGATTGGTCTCGCGCTTTCGCGGCGAGCCGGTGCCGGCGACAGGTTTCTCCATCGGCGTTTCGCGGCTGCAGGCGGCGTTGACGTTGCTCGGCAAGATCGACACCAAGCCCGAAGCCGGCCCCGTCGTCGTGCTGGTGATGGATCGTAACGAGATCGCGCAATATCAAAAATTCGTCGCGACACTACGCAACGCCGGTATTCGTGCCGAGATGTATCTCGGCAATCCGAAGAACAATCTCGGCGTGCAATTCAAATATGCCGACCGCCGCAACTCGCCTTGCGCCATCCTTCAGGGCGGCGACGAAAAGGCGAAGGGCGTGGTGCAGATCAAGGATCTGATCCTCGGCGCGCAGGTCGGCGGCGAGAGTGAAGATCGCGAGGCGTTCCTGCAGAAGCAGCAGCACGAGGCGCAGTTCGCCGTCAGCGAAAGCGAGCTGATTGAGGGTGTGCGCCAAGTGCTGGCGCGCCACGGCATCAACTGGACCTGAAGTCTTTCAGATCGAACGCGGAGAAATCTCATGCCCGAGATCACGATCAACCTGGCGGCCGGCCGCACCGACGAGCAGAAGCGCGGCATGATGGCGGACATCACCGCCGCGCTCGTCAAGAACCTTGGTGTCGATCCCGAGGTCGTGGTGATTCAGATCAACGAGGCGCCACTCAGCCACAAGATGAAGGGCGGGAAGACCTATCTGGAGCGACAGGCAAAGACATAATTCTGCCACGCTAATTTTCGCGGCCTGAAAGTCGCGAAACGATGCCTCAGTAGGCGGCGCGCAGCGGCCGGTCGGCGCTTCCGGGCGGCACCCAGACGCAGGCGAACGAGATGTAGCCGCCATACTGCGCATCGGCGCCCGTGAGCTTCACCACCTTGCCGTAACGCGCGCAGTGATCGACCGCCATCGCCTTGATGTCCGCGCCCTGCTGGTAGAGCGCATAAGCGATGATGCCGCCGGTATCGTTGCCCTTGAACGGCGGAACCCAGTCAGCCTGCGCCGGCGCGCTCATCGCAATCCCGCAGGCGAACGTTGCCGCCGCCATTATCCAACGTCCGTTCATGCGCATCGAAAGGCTCCCTGATTTGTGCCGGAGTCTAGCCGCGCGGGGCCGGCTTTGAAAGCGCTCGCGGGCCATTGACGGGGCGTTGTCCGAAGGTGTGGCCGCGCTGCACTTGACCCGAAGGGGGCTTCGCGGCACCGTCCGCCAACTCACCATGGGCCTTCGTCACATGCGCATTGCTATCCCCTCGCCGCGGATTGCGGTTTTCGCCATCCTGGTTGCTGCTTTCGGCATGCTGTCTGACGGCAGCGCCCGCGCGGCCAACCCGCTGGAACTGAATTTCTGGCTGTCCGGCCCGCGCTACGACGGGCAGATGGGCGACTGCTCGCAGGCGCTCGGCGCCATCTCGTATCAGTTCGCGGAAAAGGAATCGACCTACTGGAATTCGGCCCTGCGCATCACCGGCTTTGCCGATGTGCGCGAAGTGGCCTTCCGTCCGTGGGAAGGGCCGAACGGTGCCTATAATGCCATTCCGCGCCGCTTCTGCACCGCAAGCGCGATGATCAACGATGGCCATCCGCGCCGCGTGCACTATTCCATCATCGAGGATGGCGGCTTTGCAGGCTCCGGGCTGACCTCGGGCGTCGAGTGGTGTGTGGTCGGGCTCGATCGCAACTGGGCTTACGGGCGCGGCTGCCGCGCGGCGCGGCCCTGAGACGGCTGATTCGACTGGCCGCGAATCGTTCTTGTCATGTTTGTTCTTGTCATGTTCCCGGGGCCTCGCTACCTTTTCGGACGGCGTGGCGCAGGGGCTCAATCATGATCGGGTATGGGGTGAATTTCCGTCGCGGGCTGGCCTCGCTCACGGCTGCAATGGGCGTGCTGCTTGTCGCCAGCTTCGGCGCGGCGGCGCAGGACCATCGGCAGAATGCGCCGGGCGCGTTTGATTTCTATGTGCTGTCGCTGTCGTGGTCGCCGTCGTTCTGCGAGGCGGCGCGTGAGCGCGGCAACACCGGGCGCAGCACGCAGGCCCAGTGCAGCGGGCGGCCTTATTCGTTCGTGGTGCACGGGCTGTGGCCGCAATATGAGCGCGGCTATCCCGAATATTGCAAGCGGCCCTCGCCGCGGCTCGATCGCAACGTCATGCGCGGAATGCTCGATCTGATGCCCGCGCCGGGGCTCGTCTACAACGAGTGGGACAAGCACGGCACCTGCTCGGGGCTTGGTGCGCGCGGTTATTTCGAGACGGTGCGCAAGGCGCGCGCCTCGGTGAAAATTCCCGAGGAATATCTCGATCTGGCCTCGCCCAAGACGGTCACGCCGGGTGAGGTGGAGGAAGCTTTCATCAAGGCCAATCCGGGCCTCAGCGCCGCTGCGATCGCCGTGCGCTGCGACAGCCGCAGGCTTGGCGAGGTGCGGATTTGCATGAACAAGGATCTGCAATTCCGCGCTTGCGAGCAGGTCAACCGCAGCGCCTGCCGCCGCAATCAGATTGTGATGCCGCCGATGCGCGGCGGGTAGCAGTTTGCCGAGGCTGGCTGATACCGATCCGCGAGAGGCTTTACGCTTGCCGCGCTCCTGTCGTAAGCCGCGCCGATGAATTATCGCCACGCCTTTCATGCCGGCAATTTTGCCGATGTCATCAAGCACATCGTGCTGACGCGGATACTGACCTATCTGCATCAGAAGCAGTCGGCCTTCCGCGTCATCGACACCCATGCGGGTGCAGGGCGTTATGACCTCACAGGTGATGAGGCCCAGCGCAGCGGCGAATGGCGCTTCGGCATCGCGCGCGTGCTGCAGGCGCGCTTCTCGAACGAGGCGCAGGCGCTGGTGTCGCCCTATCTCGATATCGTGCGGGCGTTCAATCCGCCGCGCGATCTCGTCGCCTATCCCGGCTCGCCGTTGATTGCGCGGGCGCTGCTGCGGCCGCAGGACCGGCTCGTCGCCTGCGAGCTTGAGCCCGTCGCGCGCAAGGCGCTGATCGGCAATCTCTACAATGATCCGCAGGCGCGGGTGGTCGATCTCGACGGCTGGACCGCGCTTACTGCCTTCGTGCCACCGAGCGAACGGCGCGGCCTCGTGCTGATCGATCCTCCGTTCGAGGCGAAGGACGAATTCGCGCGTCTCGCCGAGCGGTTTGGCGCGGCCTACGCGAAATGGCCGACCGGCATCTACATGATCTGGTACCCGATCAAGGAACGGCGCGGGCCGGACGAGTTTGTGCGGCAGGCGGCCTCGCTGGTCGCAGCGCGCGGCAACAGCAGCGAACATTGCCTGCGGGTGGAGTTCAGCGTCGCACCGCAAACAGCCGACAGCGGCCTCGTCTCCACCGGCCTCCTGATCGTCAATCCGCCCTGGACGCTCGCCTCCGAGCTCCGGACGATCCTTCCCGAGCTGGAAAAGCCACTCGGCCTCGGTGGTGCCGGACGGTACCGGGTTGAGGCTGCACGGGCCTGACAGCCTCCCACCCGGTACCCCGGTATTTTTCCGGACTCGCCACATAGGCAATAGTCAAGACTCGCCGGCAGTGATTAGCTTGGCGTGGGGAACCGGTGTGGGGACGCCGGCCGGACGAGACGGGGGAGGCAAATCCCATGGCAATGACGGGGACGGTGAAGTTTTTCAATGCGGAGCGTGGCTATGGTTTCATCAAGCCCGATGACGGGGGGCGCGATGTTTTCGTCCACATCACCGCAGTGGAGCGAGCGGGCCTGAAAAATCTGGTCGAGGGTCAACAGATTACCTTCGAGGTCGAGCCCGACAAGAAGGGCAAGGGCCCCAAGGCGGTCAACCTCGTGGTTTCATCCTGACGCCGCCCAAGTATCGCTTCCAACGAAAAACCCCGGGTGCAAGGCTCGGGGCTTGAGGTTTGATGATCTATGCGCGTTTGCGCGATCAGAAGTGGTAGTTCACACCAACCCGCACCGTGCTGAAGTTGTAGCCGTTCGGCAGGCCGTTGATGTTGCTGCTGTCGAGATCGACGTAGAGGTATTCGGCCTTCAGCGACCATGCGTTGTTGAGCGCGAATTCGGCGCCCGCGCCGACCGTCCATCCGGCCGAGACGTGGCTCGCCGAGTAGAACGGAGTCGAGCCCTTCAGCTCGCCGAAAGCGAGACCGCCGGTGCCGTAGAGCATGAAGTTCGGATTGAGAGCATAGCCGACGCGGCCGCGCACCGTGCCGTACCAAGGGTTCGAGAATTTCCACGCTGCGAAGGTATCATCGGCGCCGGTGGCCTGAATGTCGGCCTCGAGGCCGAACACCCACGGAGAGCCGAACTGCCAATTGTAGCCGCCCTGAACGCCGCCGGCGAAACCGGTCGGGTTGGTGCCGCTGTTGGAGACGCTGCCCCAGTTGTAACCGAGGTTGGCGCCGAGATAGGGACCGGCCCAGCTAAAGCCATTCAGCGGCTGATTGACGGTGTAGGGCTGCGCTGCCTGGCGGCGATAACTAAAATCGGCAGCCTGGGCGCTTGCGGCGCAGCTTGCGGCCAGAATCGCTACTCCGAGGGCCTTCTTCAACATTTTTACTCACTCCCGACGCATACGCCACCGAACTCGGACCACGCCGCAAAGGCGGCGGGTGCGGACCTTCGTGGTTACGAAAGTCCGTCTTTTCTGCGTAAAATTTATCGAGAGTTTTACGTTAAACACTTCTTAACGCGGGCTTTTCGGGGTGGAACGTTGTTAAGAGAACCTTACCTTCCGCTGGCCGCGGCGGGTTGCGATCACTAGTTTGAGCCCATGAAAAGCGACGATCATGAAGGATCGATGGCGCCGCCGGGGCGGCGCGCGGACGATCCGGTGACGGAGGCCGATAAGGCTGACCGCGCGAAGGCGGCTGGGTCCGCCGCGGATGTCCCGCCGCAGGACATCGACCTGGCCGTCACCAACCCGGAAGAAGACGACAGCGCGCTCCCCGAGGAGGTCGATGCTGCCGCGGAAGAGGAGGACGGCAGCCGCCTCGGCACCGGCCGGGCAGCCATCGAGAAGGCGGTGAAACTCGCTCCGACCTCGCCCGGCGTCTACCGGATGCTGAACGAGGGCGGCGATGTGCTCTATGTCGGCAAGGCCAAGAACGTCAAAAAGCGGCTCACGTCCTATACCCGCGTGAACGGCCACTCGGCGCGGATCGCGCGTATGATCGCGGCCACGATCACGGTCGAGATCATTTCGACCGAGACCGAGACCGAAGCGCTGCTGCTCGAAGCAAACCTCATCAAGCAATTGCGGCCGCGCTTCAACGTGCTGCTGCGCGACGACAAGTCGTTCCCCTACATCCTGATCACGAGCGACCATTGGGCGCCGCAACTCGTCAAGCATCGCGGCGCGCAAACACGACCCGGCCGCTATTTCGGGCCGTTCGCGTCGGTGGGCGCGGTGAACCGCACCCTGACGGCGCTGCAACGCGCGTTCTTGATCCGCTCCTGCACCGACTCTTTCTTTGAAGGCCGCACGCGGCCGTGCCTCCTGTTTCAGATCAAGCGTTGCGCGGGACCATGCACCGGCGAGATCGATTTTCCGGCCTATCGCAACCTCGTGCGCGAGGCGACCGACTTCCTCTCCGGCCGCTCGCGCGCGGTGAAGCAGGAATTGGCCGACGAGATGGAGAAAGCATCGGCCGCACTCGAATTCGAGCGCGCGGCGCTCTATCGCGATCGTCTTGCGGCGCTGTCGGCAATCCAGGCCCAGCAGGGCATCAACCCGCGCACGGTGGAAGAGGCCGACGTCTTCGCCATCCATCAGGAGGGTGGTTATAGCTGCGTGGAGGTCTTCTTCTTCCGCACCGGGCAGAACTGGGGCAACCGCGCCTATTTTCCGCGCGCCGATAAGTCGATTGCCGCCGACGAAGTGCTCGCCTCGTTTCTCTCGCAGTTCTACGACGGCAAGCAGCCGCCGAAACTGGTGCTGCTCTCGCACAAGATCGAGGAAGAGGCGCTGCTCGCGAGCGCGCTCACGGTCAAGGCCGGCCACAAGGTCGAGGTCGCAACGCCGCAGCGTGGCGAGAAGCGCGAACTGGTGCAGCACGCGTTGACCAACGCGCGCGAGGCGCTGGGCCGCAAGCTTGCCGATGCCGCAACGCAAACGCGGCTGCTCGACGGCTTGGTGCGTGCCTTGCAGTTGCCGCGCGCGCCGCGCCGCATCGAGGTCTACGACAACAGCCACATTCAAGGCACCAACGCGGTCGGCGCGATGGTGGTCGCGGGGCCGGAGGGTTTCGTCAAGAATCAGTACCGCAAGTTCAACATCCGCTCGGAAAACCTCACGCCGGGCGACGACTACGCCATGATGCGCGAGGTGCTGCAGCGCCGCTTCAAGCGGCTGCTTACGTCTGATGAGGCGACCGCCCGGCAGGGGGATGACGATGTGCCGCAATGGCCGGATCTCGTCATCATCGACGGTGGGCTCGGCCAGCTCAACGCGGTGTGCGGGATTTTCGAGGAATTGGGCGTCACCGGCGTGTCGCTGATGTCGGTTGCCAAGGGGCCGGACCGCGACGCCGGGCGCGAGACGCTGTTCCTGCCGGATCGTCCGGCCATAAAGCTCGAACCGCGCGATCCGGTTCTCTATTTCATTCAACGGCTTCGCGACGAAGCGCATCGTTTCGTGATCGGCTCGCACCGCAATTTGCGGCGGAAGGACATCCGCGAGGCCGGCTTGCAGGAAATTCCCGGAATCGGTCCGGCGCGCAAACGTGCGCTGCTGCGCCATTTCGGTACGCTGAAGGAGATCGAGCGGGCGTCGCTGGCCGACCTTGGCAAGGTTCCGGGCGTCAGTGCCGAGAGCGCCCGGCGGATTTTCGACTTTTTCCACCCAACCCGTTCGTGAAGAGGTTTGGCACCCTTACATACCCGCCAGACATACCTTTCGGTGTTGACCTTCCAGGCGGCACAGTATTGGTATCGGAGCCATGTCCAGTGTGACCACCCGCAAGTCGCTCAAACACTCGTTTGCGCTGCCGAACCTCCTGACCTACTCACGGATCGCGGCGGTGCCGATCGTGGCCGGCTGCATGTATGCGCAATCGGTTGCTCAGGGACCGCTCTGGCTGCGGTGGATCGCCCTTGCGGTTTTCATCGTCGCTGCCGTCACCGATTTCCTCGACGGCTATTACGCGCGGATGTGGAATCAGCAATCGGCGTTCGGGCGGATGCTCGATCCCATCGCCGACAAGCTTCTGGTCGCGGCCTGTCTTCTGATGCTCGCGGCTGACGAGACCATCCGGGGCTGGTCGCTGTGGGCGGCGTTCGTGATCCTGTGCCGCGAAATTCTGGTGTCGGGCCTGCGCGAATATCTCGCCGCGCTTCATGTCCGTGTCCCGGTGACGCAGCTTGCGAAGTGGAAGACCACGGTCCAGCTCGTCGCGCTCGGCTTCCTGATCGCGGGCGAGGCGGGTGAGGATATCCTGCCGGCGACGATCCCGATCGGGATCACGCTGTTGTGGATTTCGGCGATTGTGACGCTCTACACCGGATGGGACTATTTCCGCTCCGGCATCCATCACCTCGTGGAGGATGAATGATGAAGGTTCTCTATTTCGCATGGGTGCGCGAGCGCATCGGCAAGGCGGAAGAGACGATCGAGCCGCCCGCCGCCGTGCGTACTGTCGGCGACCTGATCGGCTGGCTCGCGGAGCAGGGCGAGGAATATGCCCGCGCTTTCGAGAAGCCCGGAATCATCCGCGCCGCGATCGACCATACGCATGCGAGGTCCGATGCGGCGATTGCGGGCGCGCGCGAGATCGCGTTCTTCCCGCCGATGACGGGCGGCTGAGACGCATGTTCCGCACAAACCGGATTTCCGGTCCGAGCATGCGTGAATTCGAGAAACGATCATGACGATCCCGATCACTGTCCGCGTGCAGCACGACGATTTCGACGTGGCGCTCGAGACGCGGATGCTCACCGCCAATCGGCCGGACATCGGCGCGGTGGTGAGCTTCGTCGGCATCTGCCGTGTCGGGGAGGATGACCTCGCGATTTCGGAAATGACGCTGGAGCATTATCCGGGCATGGCCGAAACCGAGATCCGCCGCCATGCCGAGGAAGCGCGCCGTCGCTGGCCGCTGGCCGGCGTCACCGTGATCCATCGTTTCGGCACGCTGACGCCGGGCGACAATATCGTGCTGGTGCTGACGGCATCGTCGCATCGCGAGGCGGCGTTTCAGGCTGCGGAGTTCTTGATGGATTATCTGAAGACCAACGCGCCGTTCTGGAAATCTGAGAAGCGTCTCACCGGTGAAGGCGGAGTCTGGGTCGAGGCCTGCGGCAAGGATGACGATGCCACCTCGCGCTGGGAGCGCAAATAGTGGCGCGCACCGCAAAGGCGAAAAAGAAAGCCTCCGCGCCGACGCGCCGCAAGGCGGCGATGGTGAAGCCTGCTGCCAAACCCGGCGAACTCGTTACGCTGCTCGATTACCTGCGCTATGCGGTGAGCCGCTTCAACGAGGCCGAACTTGTGTTCGCGCATGGCACCACCGATCCGGTGGCCGAGGCGGTGTTTCTCGTTACCGGTGCGCTGCATCTTGAGCCTGAACAGTTCGACGGCTTTGCGCAGGCGCGCGTCACCCGCACAGAGGCCGCAAAGCTGCTCGGCCTGATCGAGCAGCGCGTGCGTACGCGAAAGCCTGCCGCTTATCTCCTCAACAAGATCTACATGCGCGGCCTGCCGTTTTATGTCGACGAGCGGGTGATCGTGCCACGCTCGTTCATCGGCGAAATACTGGACACGCATTTCAGCGGCGAAAGCGAGATGCCGCTGATCGACGATCCGGGCAGCGTTTCGCGCGTGCTCGATCTGTGCACCGGCTCCGGCTGTCTCGCAATCTTGGCGGCGCAGACGTTCTACAATGCGAGCGTCGAGGCGGTCGATATCTCTAAGGACGCGCTTGCGGTCGCCGCGAAGAACGTCGCCGATTATGGATTAGAGGATCGCATCGCACTGCATCGGGGCAATCTGTTCGCGCCGCTTGGCGATGCGCGCTACGACCTCATCATTTCAAATCCGCCTTATGTGGATGCGGAAGGCATGTCATCGCTGCCGCCCGAGTGCCGGCACGAGCCGAAGCTCGCCTTCGATGGCGGACGCGACGGCATCGATATCGTGCGGCGGATCGTGAGCGAGGCGGGTGCGCACCTTACCCCGCAGGGCGGACTTCTGTGTGAGGTCGGCCGATGCCGCGAGGCGGTGGAGGATGCATTCCCGATGCTGCCGCTCCTGTGGCTCGATACCGAGGACTCGGAAGGCGAAGTGTTCTGGGTCGGCGCGCAGGACCTGCGCTGAACAAAATTCAGGAGGCATCCATGTCGGATACGGAGCGCTTTCTGTGCGAGGCGATCGAACTGGCGCGCAACAACGTCCGTAACGGTGGCCGCCCGTTCGGCGCGGTGCTCGTCAAGGACGGCAAGGTGATCGCGACCGGCGTCAACGAGATTGGTGCAACCGGCGATCCGACGACCCACGCTGAATTGCAGGCCATTCGCGCCGCAAGCCGAGTGCTCGGCACGCCGCGGCTCGATGGTTGTATCGTCTATGCGAGCGGCCACCCGTGTCCGATGTGCCTTGCGGCGATGCATCTCACCGGCATTCGCGAACTTGCCTACGCCTATTCCAATGATGAGGGCGAGCGCTACGGCCTGTCCACGGCGACGATCTATGCCGAAATGGCGCGACCGATTTCCGCGCAGTCGCTGAAGGCAACGCATGTTCCCGTTCGCATCGACGGCGACGACCCTTACGAGATGTGGACGGCGCGCGCCCAGCCGTAAGGAACCAATACCCGTCATGCCCGGCTTTATGCCGGGCATCCATGTTTTCAGCATTCGAGTTAGATAAGACGTGGATGGCCGGGACGAGCCCGGCCATGACAGTGGCGTTGCTCATGGCTCGCCTGCGGCCGCGCCGCTGGCCAAACCGCCGCGATCTTGCGATACCCCTGCGCTTTCCAATGCCGGTTCGCAACGTTAAAGGATCGCATGCTTTTCAAGCCTCGTCCGGACGCAGCCCTGCGCGAGACTTCGCATGGGGAGACTTTGCAGCGAGAAACCTGGCGCGATGAATTTCGCGCAACTCTCTCGCTTGCCTGGCCGCTGGTGCTGACCAACCTCGTACAGATCGCGCTCGCGACGACGGACATGATCGTGGTGGGGCGGCTCGGGCCAACCGCGCTTGCCGCCGCGACCCTCGGCTTCAACCTCTATCTCGCCGTGCATCTGTTCGGCATCGGCGTGCTCACTGCGACCTCGCCGATGATGGCGAGCGCGATTGGCCGCAAGCTGCACATGGTGCGCGACGTGCGCCGCACTTTCCGGCAGGGGCTGTGGACTGCGGCGCTGATCGCGCTTCCGTGTTGGGTCATGCTGTGGCAGGCGGAAGCGATCCTGATCCTGTTCCGGATCGAACCTGAGCTTGCCGCGGAAGCGGCTTCCTTCATGCACCATTTGCAGTGGGGCCTGTTGCCGTCGCTCGGCTACATCGCGCTGCGTTCGTTCGTCGCCGCGCTGGAGCGGCCGGCGTGGGCGCTGGTCGTCACCGGTTTCGCATTCGTCTTCAACATTCTTGCAAACTATGCGCTGGTGTTTGGCCATTTCGGTTTCCCGGCGATGGGACTCATCGGCTCCGGCACTGCGACCGCGCTGTCGAACACCGTTCTGTTCGCATGCTTCGTCGTAGTGGTGACTCGGGCCAGGCCGTTCCGCCGCTATGCGCTGTTCGGACACTGGTGGCGGCCGGATTGGCCGCGGCTGCGCACGCTGTGGCGGATCGGTCTGCCGATCGGCGCGACGATCATGTTCGAGATCACCGTATTCAACGCCGCCGTGTTCCTGATGGGGCAGTTCGGTACGGCGGCGATTGCCGCGCACGCGATTGCGATCCAGATCGCCTCGACGAGCTTCATGGTCCCGATGGGCGTCGGGCAGGCGGCAACGGTGCGCGTAGGGCTTGCCTATGGTGCGCGCGATGCCGATGCCGTCACGCGTTCGGGCTGGACTGCATTTGCGCTGGCGATCGGCTTCATGGCGTCGATGAGCGTGCTGATGCTGGCCGCGCCGCAGCTACTCATTGCCGCCTTCATCAACGTCAACGATCCGGCGAATGCCGCGGTGATCGGCCTTGCGGCGTCGTTCCTGATGTGGGCCGCGATCTTCCAGATTGCCGATGGTGCGCAGGTGGTCGGCGCGGGCATGCTGCGCGGGCTGCAGGATACGCGGGTGCCGATGATCTATGCCGCCGTCGGCTATTGGGGCATCGGCATGACGCTGAGCTTGTTGCTCGCCTTCAAGTTCGGCTTCGATGGTGTCGGCATCTGGATCGGCCTTGCGGTCGGGCTTGCCGTGGTTGCGTGCGCGATGATCGGGCGCTGGATGCGGCGCGCGCGACTCGGCCTCGTGCCCGCCAATTGAAAACGCCGCAGTGAAGACTGCGGCGTTCGATCTTTTGCAAATATATGGAAGCGGAGAGCGTGCCGCTCACACCACTTTGCGAATCCACTCGTGCGGATCGGCCGCGCGGCCGTACTGGATATCGACGAGTTGCTTGCGCAATCCCGTCGCGACCGGGCCTGCGGCGCCGCCGTTGATCTGGAAATCGCCGTGCGGCGAGCGCACCTTGCCGATCGGCGAGATCACGGCTGCGGTGCCGCAGGCAAAAGCCTCTTTCAGTTTTCCGCTCGCGGCGTCAGCTCGCCACTGCTCGATCGAATAAGTATCTTCGCGGACCTCTCTGCCGGCTTCCCGTGCGAGCTTGATAATCGAGTCGCGGGTAATGCCGGGCAGGATGGTGCCGAGCGGCGGCGTCAGCAGCGAGCCGTCATCGAACACGAAAAAGATGTTCATGCCGCCGAGCTCTTCGACATAACGGCGCTCGAGCGCATCGAGGAACACGACCTGATCGCAGCTATGCTCGATCGCCTCGGCCTGCGCGCGCAGGCTTGCGGCGTAGTTGCCGCCGCATTTGACGGCGCCGGTGCCGCCGATCGCGGCGCGGGTGAAATTCTCTGATACCCAGATCGAGACCGGCGCAGGGCCCCCCTTGAAGTAGGAGCCGACCGGCGAAGCAATAACGGCGAAGATGTATTCGGCCGACGGCTTGACGCCGAGGAACACCTCGTTGGCGATCATGAAGGGCCGTAGATAGAGGCTGCCTTCGCCGCCGGGAATCCAGTCGTGGTCGATGCGCACGAGTTGCTCCACGGCCTCGATAAAGACGTGCTCCGGCAACGGCGCCATCGCCATCCGCTCGGCCGAATTCCAGAAGCGGCGTGCATTGGCGTCGGGACGGAACAGGTTCACGCCGCCGTCATCGCGCTTGTAGGCTTTGAGGCCTTCGAAAATTTCCTGGGCGTAGTGCAGCACTGCGGTCGCGGGATCGAGTGCGAAAGCCGCGCGGGATTCGACGCGCGCGCTGTGCCAGCCCTTCGCGGTGCTATAGCGGACGACCGCCATGTGATCGGTGAACACCTGGCCGAAGCCGAGGTTGGAGAGCTTGGCGGCGCGCTCGGTCTCCGGCGTCGGATTCGCTGTCGGGCGAATCTCGAAATTCAATAGCGCCGCGCCGTCGATCTTGTCGAAGGACACGCCCATGGTTGCTCTCCCGTTTGTTGTACGCTGCGGCTGCGCTGCGTGGCTGCGCGCCATGCCTTTGCGGCGGTGTTCTTTACGATTTCGCGAAATCCGTGAAGTCCAGTATGTTTCGCGCCGGGCAGGCGGACAATCGCGACTTTGCGCCGTTGCCTTTTAATCCCTGGAGGACATTCGGGAGACGGCCGAGATTTTCCGAAAGTTTCACAAAAGACATCTGCTTTGTAACGTAACACCAAAAATATGTCAACATGACTGACATAAGTATGAGAACCTTGAAAACCGACAGTGCAAAAGGGCAAACGCCGGCATCCGAGGTCCGGTGGGACATCGTCGAGCTTCTGTTTTTCGCCTATCGCGATTTCGTCGGCGACGCCGACCATGTGCTGGAGGAGTTCGGCTTCGGCCGCGCCCACCATCGTGTGATGCATTTCGTGCAGCGCTACCCCGGCCTCAAGGTCGCCGATCTTCTGCAGGTGTTGCGCATCACCAAGCAGTCGCTCGGCCGCGTGCTGAAGCAGCTCCTCGATGAGGGTTACATCGTCCAGCGCGCCGGCGACAGCGATCGCCGCCAGCGTCTTCTTTTTGCCACGCCGAAAGGCGAAGCGCTTGTGGTGCGGCTTGCGAGCCTGCAGACCCGCCGCATCGAGCGGGCGCTGGCCCCGCTCGGCCGCGAGGGCGCGGACAGCGTGCGCAAGTTCCTGCTCGGCCTGATCGACCATGACGATCCCGACAAGGTGCTGCAGACCATTCTCAAGGGCCGGGGAGAAATGAGGACGAGGGCGTGAACGAGGCAGCGGCCGGCGAGAGAAAGCCAAGACGGATCGACGACGAGGCGCCGCATCTGTTGCTCGTCGACGATGACCGCCGCATTCGCGATCTGCTTTCGCGCTTTCTCGGCAATGAAGGCTACCGCGTCACCACCGCGCGGAGTGCTGCTGCGGCGCGCGCCAAGCTGACCGGCCTTGATTTCGATCTCCTGATTCTCGATGTGATGATGCCAGGCGAAACCGGCTTCGAGCTGGCACGGGCGTTGCGTGAAACCTCGCAAGTGCCGATCATCATGCTGACTGCGCGCCATGAGGCGGAAAGCAGGATCGAGGGTCTGCAGATTGGTGCCGACGATTACGTCGCAAAGCCCTTCGAGCCGCGCGAGCTGTTGCTGCGGATCGCCAACATCCTGAAGCGTGTGGCGCCGATCGCGGTGATGCCGGTGGAGTCGGTGGCGTTCGGGCCTTACGTCTATCATCTCGAGCGCGGCGAACTGCGCAACGGCGATGAGGTGATCCACCTGACCGACCGCGAACGCGAGATGCTGCGCATTCTTGCGTCTGCGCCGGGCGAGACGGTGTCGCGCGCAATGCTGACCGGCAACGGCAATAACGGCAACGAGCGGGCGGTCGACGTGCAGATCAACCGCCTGCGCCGCAAGATCGAGCGCGATCCCGCCAATCCGCTGTTCCTGCAGGCGGTGCGTGGCATCGGCTATCGACTGGTTGCCTCGCCATGACCGTCGCTGTCCGCCTAGCCGCTGCTCGCCCAATCGCTGTTCGCCCATGAGTGCGCTTGTCTCCGCAAAATCGATGTTAGGCGCGCTCGGGCGCGGACTCTCGACGCTGAACGGCTGGTTCGGCCGTGGCCTCAAAGAGCTGATGCCGAAAGGCCTCTATGCGCGCGCGCTGCTGATCATCATTGTGCCGATGGTGATCCTGCAGTCGGTGGTGGCGTTCGTATTCATGGAGCGTCACTGGAACACGGTGACCCGGCGGCTCTCGGCGGCGGTGGTGCAGGACATCTCGGCGCTGATCGATGTCTACAAATCCTATCCGCAGGACAAGGATCGTGTGCAGCTTCGCCGCATCGCCCAGACGCGGCTTGGTCTCGTGGTGGATTTCCTGCCGCCGAACGACATGCCGGCGCCGGGGCCGAAGCCGTTCTTCTCGCTGCTTGACCAGACGCTGTCGCTGCAATTGAGCCGCCAGATTGGCCGGCCATTCTGGATCGATACGGTCGGGCGCTCCAACACGGTCGAGATCCGCATCAAGCTCGAAGACACGGTAATGCGGATTTACGCCCAGCGCAGCGCCGCCTATGCCTCGAACTCGCAGATCTTCATCTTCTGGATGCTCGGCACGTCGTCGATCCTCCTGATCGTCGCGGTCCTGTTCCTGCGCAATCAGATCCGGCCAATCCTGCATCTTGCCGATGCCGCGGAGAATTTCGGCAAAGGCCGCGATGCGCCGAATTTCCGCCCGCGCGGGGCGCGCGAGGTGCGACGCGCGGCGCAAGCCTTCATGGAGATGAAGGAGCGTGTCGAGCGCAGCCTCGAGCAGCGCACGACGATGCTTGCAGGCGTGAGCCACGACCTGCGTACCATCCTTACCCGCTTCAAGCTTGAACTCGCCTTGCTCGGCGATGCGCCGGAAGCCGAGGGCATGCGTAAGGATGTCGATGAGATGAGCGGCATGCTCGAGGATTATCTTGCGTTTGCGCGCGGCGACGGCGGCGAGCAGGCTACATTGACCGACATGGCGCAGGCGCTGGAGGAATTGGCCAGCGACGCCGAACGCCATGGTCATCCGGTGCGCGTGGCCTTCGAGGGCGACCCGATGGTCACGGTGCGCCCCGCATCGTTCAAGCGCTGTCTCGCGAACCTCGTGTCGAATGCCGCGCGCCACGCCGACACAATCGCCATCACCGGCTTTCGCGATGACCGCTGGCTGACGGTGACGGTGGACGATGACGGCCCCGGCATTCCGCTGCAGTTGCGCGAAGAAGTCTTCAAGCCGTTCCTGCGGCTCGACGATGCACGCAATCAGGACGAGGGTGGCAGCGGGCTCGGCCTTGCCATCGCCCGCGACATCGCCCGCGCTCATGGCGGCGATATCACGTTGGCCGACAGCCCGCTCGGCGGCCTGCGCGCTGCGGTGCGTGTGCCGGTGTAGCTCTTTTTCCCTCTCCCACAAGGGGAGAGAGAGTTACTTCGCCAGTTCTTTCGAGCGTTTTGCCGCCGCCGCCACGGCGCGCGTCAGCAGCGGCTGAAAGCCGTTGGCACCCATCAGCACGTCGAGTGCGGCCGCTGTGGTGCCGCCGGGCGAAGTCACGTTCTTCCGCAGCGTCTCGCTCCTCAATTCCGAGCGGTGCAGGAGTTCGCCTGCACCCGCGACCGTCTCGCGCGCAAGCCGCGTTGCCAACTCAGGCGGCAGCCCCGCTGCAACACCGGCACGGGCAAGCTCTTCCGCTAGCAGGAAGACATAGGCCGGGCCGGAGCCGGAGACGGCGGTGACGGCATCCATCAGCGTTTCGTCCTCGATCCATTCGACAAGGCCGGTTGCGCGCAACAGCGCATCGGCAATGGCGCGCTGTGTATCGCCAACGCTCTTGTCCGCCACTGCAACGGTGGCGCCGCGTCCGATGGCGGCAGGTGTGTTGGGCATCGCCCGCACCACCTTGCCACCGCAGGCTTGCGCGAGCTTTGCGATCGGTACGCCTGCCATGATCGAGAGGACGAGTGTCTCGGGCCCGACATGCTTGCGCAATTGCGGCGCGGCATCGGCAAACATCTGCGGCTTCACCGCCAGCACCAGCGCATCGACGCCGCTCAGCGCGTCGTGATCCGGATTGATGCGAAGGCCCTGCGCAGCGAGCTTTGTGATGTCGGCGGACGGTGCAGGGTCGATCACCGCGAGCTTGTTCGCGGCAACACCTTGCGCGAGCCAGCCGGCGAGCATCGCGCTGCCCATCTTGCCCGCACCAGCGAGCAGGATCGTGCCGTTAAGCTTGGCAAGAATATCGGTGTGAGGTGAGGTCATCGTTCCAACGCCGCATCGCCCCGCGAAGGCGGGGACCCAGAGGCAATTTGTATGTCAGGGTGATACTTGCAACAAGCCGACCAATCGGCTGGTTGCGATGTTTCAGGCCGGGTCTTCGTCCTAGGCTTCGCCCACGGTATCGAACATCGCCGCCGACATGGCATCCGTCGCGGTCTTGCCGCTCCAGACCACGAACTGGAAGGCGGGGAAGTAGCGCTCGCAGGCCATCACCGCCGTCTCGAACATCATTTCGCACTGCGCGTTGGTGGCGGTGAGGTTGCGCGGCAGCAGCAGCGACTGGCGGTGCATCACCATGCCCGACTGCGACCAGAGATCGAAATGTCCGACCCACATCTGCTCGTTGGCGGCGGCGATCAGGCGCTGCACCTCGGCGCGGCGGCCAGCTGGAATCTTCATGTCGAAGGCGCAGGCAACGTGCAACGCCTCGATCTCCGGCATCCATGTGAAGGATACCTGATAGTCGGTGAAGTGGCCCTTGTAGACGATCGTGACTTCGTCTTCGCCTGAGCGCTCGAAGGCGAGATCGTTGTTGGCCGCAATTTCCTCGACGACCGCGAGCGGGCTGGATGTTGAATCGAGAGTGATGTCCAGAAGGGACATGCCGGTTTCATCCTGTGGCTTGGTGCACGCGAAACGAGGGCAAAACGGTTCGACGGTGATCCCGTCGCAAATTCGAGTGGCTTCGTCAGGCCGTATCGAACGTGCCCGAGAATTGATCTGTGATTTGCGACTCCGGCGCAATCGACCGGGGACTCGTTCCACAGGCATTCAGAAAAAAAATGCAGTCATCAACAGGCGAAACGAGAACAAACCGGAATCAAATCGACGGTTACGAGTCTCGCGCAAAATCTTCGCGCGATGCGAGTCCCGCGAACTGTCTGCAAGCGCCTCGGCGTTAGCCGGCGCAGGAGGATTCCGCAGGCTGAAAATGAGTCGGGATGCGGGCGAGAACAGGCGTCTCGCTTAAGCAGCGGAAGATGATCGAAGATGGAGGAGGACGAGGCGGACGCGAATGGTCGCGTCAGTCGAACAGGCTCGACACCGACTCTTCCGACGCCGTGCGGTCGATCGCTTCGCCGATCAGGTTCGCGATCGAGAGCGTGCGGATGTTGGGCGCGTTGCGTACCGCCTCGGTTGCCTGGATCGAGTCGGTGATCACGAGCTCCTTGAGCTTCGAGGCGGTGATGCGGGCGATGGCACCGCCCGAGAGCACGCCGTGGGTGATGTAGGCGTAGACTTCCTTGGCACCCTTGGCGAGCAGCGCGTCGGCCGCGTTCACCAGCGTGCCGCCGGAATCGACGATATCGTCGACGAGCACGCAGGTGTAGCCGGTGACGTCGCCGATCACGTTCATCACCTCTGACTCGCCCGCGCGCTCGCGGCGTTTGTCGATGATGGAGAGCGGCGCGTTGATGCGCTTGGCGAGGCCGCGCGCGCGAACCACGCCGCCGACGTCGGGTGACACCACCATCACGCTGCCGAGGTCGAAGCGCTCGCGGATGTCGCGGACCATCACCGGCGCGGCGTAGAGATTGTCGGTCGGGATATCGAAGAAGCCCTGAATCTGCCCGGCATGCAGGTCGAGCGTCATCACGCGATCGGCACCGGCATGGGTGATGAGGTTGGCGACCAGCTTGGCCGAGATCGGCGTGCGCGGTCCCGCCTTGCGGTCCTGCCGGGCGTAACCGAAATAGGGCACCACCGCGGTGATGCGGCGCGCGGAGGCACGACGCAACGCGTCGATGATGATGAGCAGCTCCATCAGGTGGTCGTTGGCCGGATAGGATGTGGACTGCACCACGAAGACGTCGGAGCCGCGGACGTTTTCCTGAATCTCGACAAAGACTTCCATGTCGGCGAAGCGCCGGACCACGGCCTTTGTCATCGGCAGGTCAAGATGGGCGGATATGGCCTGAGCCAGTTCCGGGTTGGAATTGCCGGTGACGAGCTTGATCGAACCGTTCTTCGCCGACGCGGAGACCTTGTCGCGCGTCTTCGTTCCTACGCTCGTCAGCATGTCGGCAGGTCCCTGTTATTCGGCTCTTGGCAGCTCTTGGCAGTTGCCGGGGTGATAACAAGCGCATACCGCTGCTGGCAATAAGTCTTACGGTGTTTTTCCGGTGAATCTCGCGGTTACTGGCCGCTGAAGGCGAGCGCCTGAGGCGCGGCGTCAGCAGCAGGGGCGCTATCTCCCGGCAATGCCGCCACGGCGGGGCCGGACGCTTCGGGAACCGGCGGGGCCGGGCTTGCCGGGGTGCCGCCGTTCACCAGCGTGGCGAGCCCGACGAGGCCTGCCTGGGAAATCTTGCGCAGCACGGCGTCGTCGGCGGCGTCCCAGGCATCGCGCCCGGCCGCGCCTGCGGGTTCGGTGCCGCTCAGGCGCATCGCTCGGCTCTGGTCGACGTCATAGACATCCCAGACCCATGAAATCGAGGCGCGGCGGCTGCCACGCTCGACCTGCGCGGCATAATAGCTGCGCACGCGATAGGAGGGGTTGGCGTCGCGCGAGACCACGGAAATGTTGCGGGTGGCGCCTTCAGCCTCGAGCACGCGGACGAGCCGCTGAAACACCTGCGGCGGTGGGCCATCCACGGAATCGAAAGCGACCGTCGGGCCGAAACCCTGCGAGGCGGTCGGGCTCGGCCCCTGCGCCGTGCAGCCTGCCGCAAGCATCGCCAGCGCGCCGAGCACGAGCCAGCGCAGGTGCCGTGCGGGACCGTTGTGGCCCGCTGCCGTCTTTGCACTTGAAAGCGTCAAGTCACGCATCCCCGCCAGCGTCTGTCGCGCTGTAGGTCCAAGCGATATCGTTAAAATGCGTTAAGGTCTAGGGCAGACCCGGAGATGCCACGGCTTGGTTAATCCAGCACCAGCGCGTGGATGTTGCGGCCGTAGTCGGGTTCCGCACGGTGCGTGGTACGGCGATAGCTGAAGAAGCGCGCATCCGCATAGGTATCGAGCCCGACATCGTCGATATGTGCGACGCCAGCGCTGTCGAGCCGCGCGCGAATAAAGCCTGCGAGATCGAACATTGCATGGTCCGCACGCGTGGAGGCGGTGAAGTAGCGCACGTTAGCGGCATCCGTCGCGGTGAAGCGTTCCACGAACTCCGCGCCGACCTCGTAACTCTGCTGGCGGATCAGCGGGCCGATCGCCGCGTGGATATTGCTGCGGTCTGCGCCGAGTTTTTCCATCGCAGCAAGCGTCGCCTCGATCACGCCGCCGAACGCACCTTTCCATCCAGCATGGGCCGCGCCGATCACCCGTGCGTTTGGATCGGCGAACAGTACCGGCCCGCAATCCGCGGTCGAGATGCCGAGCGCGATCCCGGCCGTCCGCGTCACCATGGCGTCAGCATGCGGGCGGGCGTCAGGCGTCCATGGTTCGGTGACGATTGCGACATCAGGCGAGTGCACCTGATAGAGTGCCAGAAGATGCGAGGGCGCAACGCCGAGCGTCCGCGCCATGCGGCTGCGGTTTTCCGCGACATGCGCGGGATCATCGTTCGAGCCGAGCCCGCCGTTCAGGCTCTCGTAAATGCCTTGGGACACGCCGCCCTCGCGGGTGAAGAAGGCATGGCGCAGACCCGGCAGGCCCGACAGTAGGGATGATGTGACGATCATGCCGGACCGTTGGAGTCAGAGAGTGCTGCAAGCGTCGTGATCGACGGATGTGACAGGCCGAGCACCTTGAAGAGCGAGCCCATCGCCTTCGGGCCGCTCTCGACCAGCCGCTTCAGCGCACTCGCGACGTCGCTCGCGCTTTGCGAGGCGGAATGTTTGATCAGCGTCTGTGCGCGGGTCTCGATGCCGAGCTGCGTGAGAAACGCGCCCTGTTCGACGGGGCCGTGGGTGAGAACGCCCATTGTCTGCGCGGCGTCGGCCAGTGCCTGGAAATCGACATGGGCGGTCAGGTCCGCGGTGCCGGGCGTGCGCAGCGGATCGGCGTATTCGTGCCGTGCGACGGCCTGGAAGGTGTCGCCGGCGTCGCTGCGGATATGGCCGTAATCGATCAGCAGCGCGGCGCCACCGAATTCGCGGATGCGGCGTGCGATCGCCATGATCTCGTTGGTCTCGCGCCATTCGAAGATGGTGCCGTTCGGCGCGTTGCGGACATGCGGCGGCACCGACACCCCGAAGCGCGGCGTCGGCTCCGGCGCGATGGTGTAGGCGAAAGCGTCGTCGACGAGACCCACCATCCGCTCGTGCCAGCCGGTCTCCTGCTTCACCATCTGATGGATCGGCAGGGCGTCGAAATATTCGTTGGCGAGAATGATCGCCGGGCCGTCGGGCACGTCACCGAGCAGATGATGCCACTGGAACGGTTTGACGTCGGCGAGCGTGTCGCGCTGAACCGCGCGCAGCGACGGGCTGAGTTCGATCAGGTGGACTTCGATTGCCTCATAGAACGCCGGTAGAATCCGGATCGCGCGCAGTGCGTCCGCCATCATGGTGCCGCGGCCGGGGCCGAGTTCGATCAGTTGCACGCGCTCGGGCATACCCATCGCATTCCACACCGAGGCTGCCCACAGGCCGATCAGCTCGCCGAACATCTGTGAGATTTCCGGCGCGGTGATGAAGTCGCCGCCGCGGCCGAGCGGATCGCGGCTGACGTAATAGCCGTAGTCCGGATGCGTCATGCAGAGCTGCATGTAACGGGCGACCGGCATCGGCCCGGCGGTGGCGATGAGATGACGCAGATAGTGTTCGAGCGGGGAGTGTTCGGTCACGATGCCTCATTGTTGCGACGGCGCAGGGCTGCACCGATGAATGCCAGTCCGGCGACGATCATGGGGACGGACAATATCATTCCCATCGTCAAGCCACCCCACAGAAAACCGAGCTGCGGGTCCGGTTCACGGAAAAATTCGCCGGTGATGCGCGCGAGGCCGTAGCCGGTGGCGAAAATGCCGATGATGAGGCCTGACCGCTTCAGCGCACCGGCGCGGATCGCAATTGCGAGGATGATGAAGAGCAGGATGCCTTCAAGCCCGGCCTCATAGAGCTGGCTCGGGTGGCGCGGCAGCGGCCCGCCGGTCGGGAAGACCATCGCCCATGGCAGGCTCGGGTCGGCATGCCGGCCCCACAATTCGCCGTTGACGAAATTCGCAAGCCGCCCGAGCAACAGCCCGATCGGGCCGACCGCGCAGGTGACATCGCCGAGCGAGAGAACAGGAATCTTGCGCCGGTATCCGAACGCCAGAACGGCGGCGACGCAGCCGAGGAAGCCGCCGTGGAATGACATGCCGCCATTCCACAGCTCCAGCATCTGCAGTGGATGGGCGAGGAAGAAATCGAAATTGTAGAACAGGACGTAACCGATCCGCCCGCCGAGAATGATGCCGAGCGTCACCCACAGGATGAAGTCGTCGAAATCGAGCGTCGTCATCGGCGCAGGGCCGCCCCACAGCCGCTCGGTGCGAATGATGCGTCGGGCATAGAGCCAGCCGAGCACGATGCCGCCGATATAGGCGAGCGCGTACCAGCGGATCGCGAGCGGCCCGAGATTCAATGCGATCGGATCGAACGCCGGAAACTGGAGCAGGAGCGGGATCAGCGTTGCGGTGAAGAGGATGGTAAACAGCATCGGCGGGCGATCCCGTGGCGGTCGTCTCGGTGCGGTGATGGCCGTTGCGGCGGGCGAAAGTCAAGCGTGGCTCTGTCTTACACCATCAAAGCATCGTCAGATGAGGTCTCAGATCATGTCTCAGATCACTTGCGCACGCGCCTTTCGATCCCCATTGTGGGAACAACACCCGGCCATCGTGATGATCGAGGCCGCTTTGGGGCCATTGGGAGAATGAGATGACCCAGACCAGCAACCGTTTTTTTGATGAAGTCGCACGCCTGATGAACGATGCCGCCGGCGCCGCCCAGGGTGTCAAGCGCGAGATCGACACGGTGGTGCGCCATCAGGCCGAACGCATCCTCAACGATCTCGATCTCGTCAAGCGCGAGGAATTCGAGGCACTGAAGGAGATGGCGCGGCTCGCACGTGAGGAAAACGAGGCGCTGAAAGAGCGGCTCGCAGCGATTGAGGCGAAACTCGGCGGCGCCTAGCTCTCGGCAGCAGCTAACCCAATGTGTCATTGCCGGACATAGCCCGTCAAAGACGGGCGTGAACGCCTTTTGACCCGGCAATCCATCATTTTTCAAAAAAGATGGATGCGCGGATCAAGTCCGTGCATGACGAATTCTGCCTCAATAAGAAATGCCTGTTACGCCCCGAGCGCCACCGGCCGGAACGCCTGCAGGAGCGGCTGATCGATCTGCGTGTGCATCCGCTCCATCACCGCGATCGCGTCCTCATGCGACATCGGCGGACTGTCGGCGCGATCCTCGACCAGCATCGCGAAGATGTCGATGATCGTAATCATCCGTACGATGTCCGAGATCTGATCGCCGCGTAGCTTTTGCGGATAGCCGGTGCCATCAAGCAGTTCGTGATGGTGCAGCACGACGTCGAGCATCTCCGGCGGAAAATCGCCGTGGGCTTTCAGCACCTCGTGGCCGATCTCCACATGCTTGGCGAAAGCGGCTTCTTCCTCAGATGTCAGCGCCTCGGTCTTGTCGAGGATCGCCAGCGGAACGTACGCCTTGCCGACATCGTGGATCAGCGCGGCGCGGGCGAGGCGACGCTGGTCTTCGTTGCGCATGCCGAGGTGCTGGGCGAAAGCGACGGCATAGCCGGTGACGAACAGCGTGTGCCGATAGCTGCGTATGTGATGCTTGTTGATGGCCACGAGCCATTCGCGCAGGCCCGAGCGGCGTAGCGCACGCAGGATTTTGTCCTCGGCGCGCACGACGTGATTGTAGGAGAGCGGCTCGCCCGCGGGCAGCTTCTCGAACATGCGGACCATGACGTCCTGCGCGGCCGAGACGCCTTCGCTGAGGACGATGCTTGCGCTCGTCTCTTCCTCCGTCTGAGGGAAGGAGAGAGCAAGGCGCTGCAGAATGGTTTTGGGATCGAATGGCCACCGGATGGTATCGGTCGCACCGAGCGACCATGCCTGCGTCGCTTCGCGATGCAACGAATCCGACAGCACGAACAGCCGCGGCATGCCCTGATAGGCCTTGCCGGTCAGCTTGCGGCGCACGGTCTGCACACTCGGCACGGACGACAGATCGATATCGATCACGATGCCTGCATAGCTCTGCGGATCGTCCGGCATTTCCGCGGTCGTTATCCGCTCAACCTCGCCGGCATTCATCAGAATGGCCGTCAGGTCTTCGCTGCGGTCAGCGCGGTCTGATGCAAGGAGCACGCGCCGCCGGGCGGCGGAGCTGTATGCAAGCGTCATCTTGGCCTCTTCTGAAACCCTGAAACTGTCGTGGGGCCGCCGGCTGTTCTGCCGGCCGCGTGACCCTAGGGGTAAAGTTCCGATAAAACCGTTTCGGAACCCTTAGAATTTTAAGGGACGCGAGGTTTGCCGGCTGCTCCCAGTGGCCCGGCCCGCCGAAGCGGTGTCCCTGCGGGATTCCTTGTGTTTTGGGGCCATTTTGGCTAAGAACCGCCTCGTTCGCGGCCCCCGCACCCCTGGAGGCTTGCCGCGGCGACCGATCGGGCCGCGTTTGCGGCCCTTAACTTTTGTAAAAACAAGGACTTACCAAAATGGCGACCGTCAAGGAATTGAAGGCGACCGCTCGTCCGAAGGCCGGCAAGGGGGCCGCTCGGGCTGAACGTCGTGCTGGCCGCGTGCCGGCTGTGATTTACGGCGACAACAAACCGCCGGTGACGATTTCTCTCGATGACAAGGCTCTGCGTCAGAGCATTTTCGCGGGCCACTTCCTCACCACGCTGTTCAACATCGATCTGGACGGCCAGAAGTACCGGGTGATTCCGCGCGACTACGCGCTCGATCCGGTGAAGGATTTCCCGCTGCATGTCGATTTCCTCCGCCTCGGCGAAGGCGCGACCATCCGCGTCAGCGTTCCGCTGCACGTCAAGGGCGCCGAACTTTCTCCGGGCGTGAAGCGCGGCGGCACCGTCAACATCGTGAACCACACGGTCGAACTCGAAGCCGAGGTCGATCATATTCCGCAGTTCATCGAGGTCGACGTTTCCAAGCTCGAGATCAACAACTCGGTGCACCTCAACGATGTTGCGCTGCCGAAGGGCGTGAAGCCGGTGTTGCGCGAGGGCATGACGCTTGTGACCGTCGTTCCGCCGTCTGGCATGGGCGAGGAAGCCAAGGGCGGTGCTGACGCTGCGGCGGCTGCGGCCGGTGCGGCTGCGCCTGCGGCCGGTGCTGCGGCGCCTGCGGCTGGTGCTGCGAAGGCTCCTGCGGCTGCTGCCGCCAAGGCTCCCGCGGCCGGCGGCGACAAGAAGAAGTAAGAGAACACCCGCGCCATGCGCCTGTTCGTCGGACTGGGCAATCCCGGATCGAAGTACGAAGGCAATCGGCACAATATCGGGTTTATGGTTGTCGACGAGATTGCGCGGCGTCACGGTTTCTCACCGTGGCGCCGTCGTTTTCAAGGCGAGACCTCCGAGGGCGTGCTGGGGGGCGAACGCGTCGTTCTGCTGAAGCCTGCGACCTACATGAACGAATCCGGCCGCGCGGTGCAGGAGGCGGCGAAGTTCTTCAAGCTTGGCGAGAGTGAAGTCGTGGTGTTTCACGACGAGATCGAACTGCCGCCGGCGAAGATGCGCGTGAAGGTCGGCGGCGGCATCGCGGGCCACAATGGCTTGCGCTCGATTTCGGCGCATCTCGGCAACGAATATCGCCGCGTGCGCCTCGGTGTCGGGCATCCCGGCGTCAAGGAGATCGTGCATATCCATGTGCTGAACGACTTTGCGAAGTCCGAGCGGCCGTGGGTCGCGGCGCTTTGCGAAACGGTCGCGGAGCATGCGGAGCTTCTGGTGTCTGGTAAAGACTCTCAGTTCCAGAACAGGGTGCACCTTGCGATGGATGCGAAGGGATTTGCGACGGAGAACAACGGCGGGAAGGACTGACACCGATACTTCCCGAACAACGATGTGGTCATGGCCGGGCTTGACCCGGCCATCCATCTTTCAAAGAAGATGGATACGCGGGCCGAGCCCGCGTATGACGATTAGAGCCAACCGGTAGACCTGCCATAATCGAAAGAAGATCATGGGATTCAAATGCGGCATTGTCGGACTGCCGAACGTCGGTAAGTCCACGCTGTTCAATGCGCTCACGGAAACCGCGGCAGCGCAGGCCGCGAACTATCCGTTCTGTACGATTGAGCCGAATGTCGGCGCGGTCGCGGTGCCGGACCCGCGCCTCGACAAACTTGCTGAGGTGGCGAAATCGGCGCAGATCATCCCGACGCAGCTCACCTTCGTCGACATCGCAGGTCTGGTGAAGGGTGCCTCGAAGGGCGAAGGGCTCGGCAACCAGTTTCTTGCCACCATTCGCGAGGTGGATGCGGTAGCGCATGTGGTGCGCTGCTTTGAGGATTCCGACATCACCCATGTCGAAGGACGTATCGCGCCGCTTGAAGATATCGAGACCATCGAGACCGAGCTGATGCTTGCCGACCTCGAAAGCCTCGAGAAGCGCGTCGACAATCTGAGCAAGAAGGCGAAGGGCGGCGACAAGGATTCCAAGGAGCAGCTCGATCTCGTCGAGCGCGCACTGAAGCTGTTGCGTGACGGCAAGCCCGCGCGCTTTCTCGAGCGCAAGGCGGAAGAGGAGCGGGCCTTCCGCATGCTCGGCCTGCTGACCTCGAAGCCGGTGCTTTACGTCTGCAACGTCGAAGAAGGCGCGGCGGCTGACGGCAACGCTTTTTCAAAGGCCGTGTTCGAGCATGCGAAGAAGGAAGGCGCAGTAGCAGTTGCCATCTCCGCGAAGATCGAATCCGAAATCGCGACGCTGTCACGCGAGGAGCGCGTGGATTTCCTCGAAACGCTTGGGCTTGAAGAGGCCGGTCTCGATCGCCTGATCCGCGCCGGTTACGACCTCTTGCATCTCATCACCTACTTCACCGTGGGCCCGAAGGAAGCGCGTGCCTGGACCATCACCAAGGGCACCAAGGCGCCGGCCGCGGCAGGTGTGATCCATACCGATTTCGAGAAGGGCTTCATCCGCGCCGAGACCATCGCCTATGACGATTACGTCACGCTTGGCGGCGAAGCGGGTGCGCGCGATGCGGGCAGACTGCGTCTCGAAGGCAAGGAATATGTCGTCGCCGATGGCGACGTGATGCATTTCCGTTTCAACACCTGATTGAAGTTCGCAGTCGCGGTTCAGAACCGCGGCTGCGCTTCGCTGCGCCCCTGTTCGCGGATGGCGCCGAGATGCTCGTTGATCCGGAATATGATCAGTACGAGTTCGGCAATGATGCGCGAGAACACGATGCCGGCGACGACGCCGGCGATCGCCATCAGCACCATGATGAAACCGGCGAACGGACTCACCGCCATCTGCAACAGCCCGCCGAAGATCCCCGAGATGCCGCTCAGGATGACGAGCGCAATCACAAGCCAGTAGAATGTCTTGATGATCGTCGGAGTGATGAAGCGATCCCACTGAAAAAGATCGTTGAACTGGAACATGCGCAAATCCCCATGTTGCGTTTGTTCGAATTGTTGCACGACGCGTGCGCCGGAGAAAGTCTGCGGCGCTGCTGTTTTGCGAAGGATATTTAACGAAAGAGTATGTGGCGATGCGGGTGGCGGCAGGAAATCCTGCCGTGCGGCGCGCCAACGCCAAGGCCGCCCGGGCGGGCGGCCTTGCGGAAGAAAGGCTCTGGCAGAACTTACTGTTCGGAAGGCCGCTTCCACTGCGCGAGGCTGTCCGCGATCATGCGGGTCGACTTCATCGCGGTCTGGCTCAGTTGCGCGAAGCTTGCGAGCTCACGCTGCACGCGCTGGCCTTCCTGATGCATGAAGGCACGCAGGCCTTCGAGTTCGGCAATCAGGGTGTCGATCTCGTTGGCGGACGCACCAGCCACGCGCTGGATCAGCGTGTTGACGTTATTGACGGTCGCTTCCGCCGCCGCATCCGGCGTGTCGCCATTGCTGAGAATCGAGGGCGTCTTGCGCAGATAGGCGATATCGTTGCGGACGAAATCGCGGATGCCGGCTTCGACATCGGTGACGGCTGCGAGATTGTCGGCGATCTCGTGTTCGTCTTCCTTCTCGGACGGGATGGCGTTCATCGGCTTTCTCCTTTTCGCAACGCTTGCGAGAGGTCGCCCCTCTCACGACGACGTGAGGGCGCATTACCTCCGCCGATCATGACGAGAACGAGGCCGGAGTGAGGCAATCTCAGACGCTTTTTATGAAAGGGATAACGATATAATACGCGCGCCTACCAATGATATTTGTAGGCCGCGGTGATGCTCCGGCTATCGGGGCCATCAATGGTTTGTGCAAGCATCCCGGTGATGCTGACTCCGCCGAACAGCTTCTGCTCGGCGCCGACGCGGCCGAGCCATTTGTTGTCGAGTGTCGACATGGTCTCGCCCGCGATGAAGCTCGTGCCGGTGTTGCGGAATTCGAGTTTTGCGGAGCGGTCGGCCTCAACGCTGCGGCCGGTGCGCGGGCCGAGCCCTGCGATCGGTGCATCAAGCGGCTGCGCAACAGCGTAACCGTTCTTCACCGTGAGTGCGTATTGATTGTTGTCGAGCGGAATCGTCTTGCTGAGCGCGGTGCCGAATCGGCTCTGATCGGCGGCCGGATCGAGCCGCGCTTCGATCGCGGTTTTGTCCCAGATGCCGGCGACGCCGGGTGCGCTCATGCGTGCCCAGGCGCTGCCGCTCGATTGCAGCGAGGATGTATCGCCTTGTGCACGGCGCGCGAGCAGGTCGGCCGACGTCACGGGCTCGCCGGAAGCGACACTCATATCGGCACCGACCTTGGTGTCCCAGAACGGAAGCAGCGGCCGTTTCACGGTCACGGCAGCGCCGCCGTCATCCCGCGTGGTGCGATCCCACTTCGCTGCGGCGGCGCTCGAAAGTGTGGCCGGCCCGCGATATTTGATCGGTTTCTCGATCGTCACCGGGATCGAGGGATCGAGCAGGCTCCATTCGAGTGCGGTCGGCTCCGGAATATCGGTCGCGGTGACCTCAGTCGCGGGCTCCTGGTCGTTCGAGGATTCGTCCTGCGCATGCGCGTGCGCCGCCACCGCCGAGAGCGTCAGCAGCGCGACGGGCAAAACGAACCCCGCCCGAACCTGGCTTGGAACTCTGATGTGAAAAGAAATCATCGGTTTCTCGCAAGACGGGGCAACGCGCCGCCGACCTCAAACGATGGCGGTTAATAACACCTTTCGCGGCTGCATTTCAGCCTCTGCCGCATCACGTCATGCACAAATATTTCTCATAGGCATTGCCGCAATGCTGTCGCATTTCTGAAATCTCGCGCTTCGCCGCAGTTCATCGATGGAACTGTCTCTTTCGCAAGCGCGCCGCATGCCTTAAGAGCCTGCGCAATCCCAAATCAGTGCGGCATCATGATTCGTTTCGACAATATCGGTAAGCAGAACGGCCATCAGATCATTTTCATCGAGGCACAGGCGACGCTTCTCAAGGGCGAGAAGGCCGGTCTCGTCGGGCCCAATGGCTCGGGCAAGACCACGCTGTTCCGCCTCGCCACCGCGCAGGAACTGCCGGACGAAGGCCAGGTCGCGGTCGAGCGCGGTGTTTCCATCGGCTACTTTAGCCAGGACGTTGGCGAGATGGCAGGCCGCAGCGTCGTCTCGGAGGTGATGGATGGCGTCGGGCCGGTGAGCGAAGTCGCGGCCGAACTGAAAGAGCTCGAAGCCGCGATGGCCGATCCCGATCGCATGGACGAGATGGACGAGATCATTACTCGTTATGGCGAGGTGCAGGCGCGCTTTGAGGAACTCGATGGCTACGCGCTGGAAAGCCGCGCGCGCGAAGTACTCGCGGGGCTGAGCTTCACGCAGGAGATGATGGACGGCGATGTCGGCAATCTCTCTGGCGGCTGGAAGATGCGCGTGGCGCTGGCGCGCATTCTGTTGATGCGGCCTGACGTGATGCTGCTCGACGAGCCGTCGAACCATCTCGATATCGAAAGCCTGATCTGGCTCGAGGGCTTCCTGAAGAATTACGACGGCGCGCTGCTGATGACCTCGCACGACCGCGAGTTCATGAACCGCATCGTCAACAAGATCATCGAGATCGATGGCGGTACGCTGACGTCCTACACCGGCAACTATGATTTCTACGAGCAGCAGCGTGCGCTGGCCGACAAGCAGCAGCAGGCGCAGTTCGAGCGCCAGCAGGCGATGCTGGCAAAGGAGATCAAGTTTATCGAGCGCTTCAAGGCGCGTGCGTCTCACGCAGCACAAGTGCAGAGCCGGGTGAAGAAGCTCGACAAGATCGAGCGTGTCGATCCGCCAAAACGTCGCGAGAGCGTGTCGTTCGATTTTCCGGCCGCGCCGCGCTCGGGTGAGGATGTTGTTACGCTGAAGAGCGTGCAGAAAGGCTATGGAGCGCGCCGTATCTACGACGGGCTCGATTTTCAGATCCGCCGCCGCGAACGCTGGTGCGTGATGGGCATCAACGGCGCGGGCAAGTCGACGCTGTTGAAACTCGTCGCGGGCGCGGCTGACCCGGATGACGGCAGCGTCGCGGTCGGCGCCAGCGTGAAGATGGGTTATTTCGCCCAGCACGCGATGGATCTGCTCGACGGCGAGCGCACAATCTTCCAGTCGCTGGAGGATTCGTTCCCGCAAGCAGGACAGGGAAGCCTGCGCACGCTCGCGGGCTGCTTCGGTTTTTCCGGCGATGATGTGGAGAAGAAATGCCGCGTGCTCTCCGGTGGCGAGAAGGCGCGTCTCGTGATGGCGAAGATGCTCTACGATCCGCCGAACTTTCTGGTGCTGGACGAGCCGACCAACCATCTCGATATGGCGACCAAGGAGATGCTGATCGCGGCGCTGTCGGAATATGAGGGCGCGATGCTGTTCGTCTCGCACGATCGCCACTTCCTCGGTGCGCTCTCCAACCGCGTGCTGGAATTGACGCCCGACGGCATCCATCAATATGGCGGCGGCTATACGGAATATGTCGCGCGCACCGGGCACGAAGCGCCGGGGGTGGGCGGGTAGAGCGATTTTTCTTGTTATGAAAACGAAGTCGTCATTGCCGGGCTTGACCCGGCAATCCATCTTCTTGAAAGGACTCTTCTTTCCGATGGATACGCGGGTCGAGCCCGCGCATGACGATTCCGAGTAAACCTGAACCATTCAAAACAGATCGTTCTGCAACTACCTCTTCTTCCACCCACCGCGATGCCCCGGTGCGCCGCCGGTTGAGCGTGGCGCGGGGCCTTTGACCACGCCGCCGAATTCCTGTCCGCCCTCGCGCATCGATTTCGGCTTGTAGATTCGGCTCTCGCTGCCCGGTCCCATCTCATCGAGCGTCGGTTTACGTGCACGGCTCGGCTTCTTCGCTTCCGCGCGGTCGGGCTTCACCTCGTGCCAGGTGGCGATGCCCATCTCATCCAGCGAAGGCTTGTGAATGCGCGACTTGCTTCCCGGCTTCGACTTGTCCGCGCGGGGCGGCAGGTTGGCGCTGTCGCCGTATTTCTTCGTACCAGTATAGGCGCCGGCCTTGCCGGTGATTGCCTTCTGCTTCGCGGTTGGGTCGTCCACCACGGCGAGTTCGGTGGCACGCAGGCGCTTCACCTCGTCACGCAGACGTGCCGCTTCCTCGAAATTGAGATCGGCAGCCGCCTCGCGCATCCGCGTTTCGAGATCGGCGAGCACCGTCTCGAAATTGTGGCCGATGGCGACTGTGTCGTCAGCCATGCCGCCGTCACCGACTTCGACCAGCACATGGTCGCGCTCATAGACCGAATTGAGAATGTCGCCGATCGATTTCTTCACGCTCTCCGGCGTGATGCCGTGAGCTTCGTTGTAGGCGACCTGTTTTTCGCGGCGGCGATCGGTTTCGGCGATGGCGCGCTCCATCGAGCCGGTGATCTGATCGGCATAGAGGATCACCTTGCCGTCGACGTTGCGCGCGGCGCGGCCGATGGTCTGGATCAATGAGGTCTCGCTGCGTAGAAAGCCTTCCTTGTCGGCGTCGAGAATCGCAACCAGTGCGCATTCGGGAATGTCGAGGCCCTCGCGCAACAGGTTGATGCCGACCAGCGCATCGAACGCGCCGAGCCGCAAATCGCGGATGATTTCAATGCGCTCGATGGTGTCGATATCGCTGTGCATGTAGCGGACGCGAATACCCTGCTCGTGCAGATATTCGGTGAGATCCTCCGCCATGCGCTTGGTCAGCACGGTGACGAGCGAGCGATAGCCGTTGCGTGCGGTTTCACGGACCTCGCCGACAAGGTCGTCGACCTGCGTGCGGGCGGGGCGAATATGTACCGGCGGATCAATCAGGCCGGTCGGGCGGATGACCTGTTCGACAAACACGCCGCCCGATTGTTCGAGTTCCCATGCCGCGGGCGTCGCCGACACCGCAACTGACTGCGGGCGCATCATGTCCCATTCCTCGAAGCGCAGCGGACGGTTGTCCATGCAGGAGGGCAGGCGGAAGCCGTATTCGGCGAGCGTCGCCTTGCGGCGGAAGTCGCCGCGGAACATGCCGCCGATCTGCGGAATCGTGACGTGGCTTTCGTCGGTGAACACCAGTGCGTTGTCCGGCACATATTCAAACAGCGTCGGCGGCGGCTCGCCCGGCTTGCGGCCGGTGAGATAGCGTGAATAGTTCTCGATGCCGGCGCAGCTTCCTGTCGCCTCCATCATTTCGAGATCGAACGTGGTGCGTTGCTCAAGGCGTTGCGCTTCCAGAAGCCGGCCCTGCGCATGCAACTGGTCGAGCCGCCATTTCAGCTCAGTCTTGATGTTCTTGATCGCCTGAATGAGCGTCGGCCGCGGCGTCACATAGTGCGAGTTCGCGTAGATCTTGACGAATTCGAGTTCGTCGCTTTTGTGGCCGGTGAGCGGATCGAACTCCTCGATGCTCTCGATGGTGTCGCCGAACAGATTCACGCGCCAGGCGCGATCCTCGTAGTGCGCCGGGAAGATGTCGATGGTGTCGCCGCGCACGCGAAAGGTGCCGCGGGTGAAATCGGCCGAAGTGCGCTTGTACTGCAGAGCCACGAGATCAGCGATGATCTGCCGCTGGTCGATACGCTCGCCCTTCTTCATGGCGAAGGTCATCGCGGTGTAGGTCTCGACCGAGCCGATACCGTAGATGCACGACACCGACGCAACGATAATGACGTCGTCGCGCTCCAACAGCGCACGTGTCGCGGAGTGACGCATGCGGTCGATCTGTTCGTTGATCGAGGAATCCTTCTCGATATAGGTGTCGGTGCGCGGGACGTAAGCTTCCGGCTGGTAGTAGTCGTAATACGAGACGAAGTATTCGACCGCGTTGTCCGGGAAGAAATTCTTGAACTCGCCGTAAAGCTGGGCCGCGAGCGTCTTGTTCGGCGCGAGGATCAGCGCCGGGCGCTGTGTTGCCGCGATTACCTGCGCCATAGTGTAGGTCTTGCCCGAACCGGTGACGCCGAGCAGCACTTGCGTGCGGTCTTGCCGGTTGATGCCTTCGACCAGTTCCTTGATCGCCTGTGGCTGGTCGCCCTTCGGTTCATATTCGGATTTCAACTCGAGACGCACGCCGCCTTCGGATTTCTCCGGGCGTGGCGGGCGATGTGGCGTCCAGATCTTGTCGCCGCGGAATTCTGGGCGCCCGTCGCGGATCAGCGCCTCCAGCGCTTCGGCGGTCGCCTTGACGCCGAGTGCCTCCATCTTGTTGCGCGCGGGACGGAACGCGTCGTCGTCCTCGACATCGTAGCCGAGTTGCTTGGCAAGCTCCGGGTCGAGCGTTGGAATGGTGGCGCTGGTGCCGTAGATCGCCTGCGGCTTCTCTTCCATCCCGCCTTGCGTGCCCTGCGATTGCGAATAGGGCTGCGGCGGAGCGGGATGATGCGCGTCGGCATCGAACGTCTTCGGCGTCGATTTGCGTGCGCGGTGGATCGCGGCCTCGCCGCCCGAGCGGCGGTCCCAGGAATTGTCCGGCGGCGGCTGCAGGCCGGTGGAGGAACCGATCCCGCTTTCGCCACGATTGATCGCGGGATTCAACAGCTCCGCAAGCGCGGGCGAGATCGGCTTCACCGCGGCGCGGCGTGCTTTCGATCGCGGCGCTTTCGGAGGATTTTTGGGAGAATCTGGATTTTTCGCCATGGGCCGAATATGGGGCCGCGAGGCGCACAGGAAAAGGGTTTCAAGCGCCGGTGTCGGCAGGCCTCAACCGTTTCAGCATCGCAGGCATGCGTGCATCGACCCAGGCGGTGATCGCCGCCTGATAGCGATGGTAGTAGAGGCCGAAGGCGATGATGGCGACGCCGATCAGCGACAGCGCGAATGGAAACAGAAGCGAGTCCTTGAAAACCACTGCAGCAAGATCGCCGAGATAAAGGGCAATGCCGATGGTGCCGGCGACCGCGAACACCCGCCGGCCGAGGAACACGGCGAGAAACAGGAAGCCGACATTCATCGCGCAATAGGCTGCTTTCTGCAGGGCTGTGCCGCTCGTGGTGAAGGAAATGCCGCCCCAGAACGCGAGCACGCCGAACAGATAAAGCCAGAAGGCAAAATCGCCGGCGCGCTGGCGTGCGTTCACCACCACGGCCGCAGCGAGCATGGCAAGGCCGAGCCAGATCGAGACCTGGCGTGAAATCTCCCAATTGTGGGGTTTGCCGACGATCCACTGCGCGAGGTCCATCGACAGGAACCAGAGCGCCAATGCCATGATGAAGGTGAAGAACGGAAAGCGATAGAAACGCAGCGCCACAGCCGAGGCGGCAATCGTGGCGATCTCCATCGGAAACCAGCTTCCTTTGAGCCAGAGCGGGCCACGCAAGGAATCCGGTTTGCCGAACTCATTCCAGAGCCCGAACTCATGCTGCATGCCATAGACCGCGAGCGGCGCCATCGACACCGCGATTGCAATCAGAAGTCCGCCCGGCGTGCGCAGGTTCTTGACGGTCCATAGGTAGTGTCCGGCATATGCAAACACCGCCGCGTAGATCAGCGCGGTCGCGGTGAGTGCCTTTCCGCCCATCTGCGCGAACGCGAGCGTGCTGAACAGGCCCATTGCGGAGATCACGATCAGCGCACCGGCGTACCAGAGCACATGTACGACATCGAATTTCGCAGTGGCCGGCGATGCCGATCCGCGCACCTGCAGAAACGTCAGCAGCGATTCCAATTGCCCAGGCGAGATGATGCCGGCCTCGGACGCAGCTCGCAGGTCGGTCTTGGAATACGACATGGCGTCCTCGGCAGGCTTTTTTAAAGCGATACGTCGTTTGTCTCACCGGGCGGGAAGCGGTGCAATCAGCCGCGCCGGCTACATGGCGGCAATGAACAATCGGTGAGGGCAGGGCGTTCTGGTTGACTTGGGGGAGCAATCGCGCAAAGTTCATGCATTCGCATGAATCTGCTCTTTTCCATCGGAACCCACAACATGATCGATCTTTACTATTGGACCACGCCGAACGGCCACAAGATCACGCTGTTTCTGGAAGAGAGCGGTCTTCCCTACAAAATCGTGCCGGTGAACATCAGCAAAGGCGATCAGTTCAAGCCGGAATTCCTCGCATTCTCGCCGAACAATCGCATGCCTGCGATTATCGATCAGGCGCCGAACGACGGCGGCGAGCCGGTGAAGATTTTCGAATCGGGCGCGATCCTGATTTATCTCGCGGAGAAGGCCGGCAAATTCCTGCCGACCGATATGCGCAAGCGTTTCGACGTGCTGCAATGGCTGATGTGGCAGATGGGCGGCCTCGGGCCGATGGCCGGGCAGAACCATCATTTCGTGCAGTACGCGCCGGAGAAGATTCCCTACGCGATGGAGCGCTACATCAAGGAGACCAACCGTCTCTATGGTGTGCTCAACAAGCGCCTCGCCGATCGCGAATTTATCGCCGGTGAATATTCCATCGCCGATATGGCCTGCTATCCGTGGATCGTGCCGTACAAGAACCAGCAGCAGAATCTTGATGATTTCCCGCACTTGAAGCGCTGGTTCGAGGCGATCTATGCGCGGCCGGCCACCGCACGCGCCTACAAGCTCGCGAAACAGGTGAATCCCGACAAGACGCCGACGGTGAATGAGGAATCGAAAAAGATTCTGTTCGGCCAAACCGCGGGCAAGGCGTAAGCCGTGGCACGGCGACTTTATGAGCTAGCCGGCAGCGATCCGGCGCGGCTTTTCAGCCCCTATTGCTGGCGCACGCGCATGGCGCTTGCGCACAAGGAGTTGGACTTCGAATCGGTGCCGTGGCGTTTCGCTGAGAAGGACGTCATCGGCGCACATGGCTCCGAAAAGGTGCCGGTGCTGGTCGATGATGAAATCTGCGTCAACGATTCCTGGGTGATCGCGGAATATCTGGAGAAGACCTATCCGGATCGCCCCTCGTTGTTCGGCGGCGAGGGCGGACGTGCAATGGCGCGCTTCATCAACAACTGGAGCGATATCTCCATCGGCCAGATGGCGCCGTTCATCATTGCCGATATCCACGCGCAGCTCGATCCGGGCGACAAGGATTACTTCCGCAGGACCCGCGAGAAGGGCATGGGCAAGCCTCTGGAAGAAGTGGTCGCCGGGCGTGAAGCGCGGCTCGACGATTTGCGCCGCTGGCTGCACCCGCTGCGGATGACGCTGCGTACGCAGCCGTATCTCGGCGGCGCCAAACCGAACTATGCCGATTATGTCGTATTCGGACCGTTTCAGTGGGCGCGGGTGACGAGTCCGTTCGAGCTTTTGAAGCCGGACGATCTGATCCATGCCTGGCGCGAGCGCATGCTCGATTTGTTCGACGGCATGGCGCGAAAAGCCCCGGTGGTGGATGCTGCCTGAATGCGCGCGGCCTGTTTCAGGCCTCGCGATGGGTATTTGCACTTGCGCGCAGGCAGGCGGGACACAGGCAGTCTTCGCCTTCCTTCGGCATCGGCAGGCGTATGGTTTCTTCCACGCACCAGCACTGTCCGGACAGGTCGCATGTGAAGGCCGTGCCGCATCGCGCGCACAGGAGCCGGCGCGAGATCGGAAGAGCGGGATTGGGCGACGAATCGGTCATAGCCGGTCAGCGAGGTCTGAGTTCAGGCTCGCGCCATCCGTTGCGGCGATCAAGAGCTAAAGCGGCTAGTGCGCGCCGCGCAAGGCAGCTGCGGTCATGGTGCGCACCGCGCTCTCCGCCCGGCGGGCAATGTATTTGCGGTCAGCACCGGGATTGCAGGCGATAACATCGCCCCAACTCACCGTGACGTCGATCGCGCCCATGCTGAGCACGCCGAGAAGATGCGGCACGAGATCGGCCTCGCCATACCACGCGACCTTGTCGCGCAGCGCACGGCCGACCGGTACGCCGCCGAACCTCACATAAGCCAGCGAGACCGGCTGCACCACGACATCCCGCGGGCCGTTGAGGTCGTCGATCGTGTGATGCACGGCGCCGACGAGCGCGGAACGGAATGGCAAGATGCGGGTGCCGTTGCTGGACGTGCCTTCGGGAAACAGCACCACGCTGTCGCCATTGTCGAGACGGCTGGCCATCGCGGCAGTAGCTTCGCCGGTCTTGTGGCGCTGCTCGCGCTCGATGAAGACCGTGCGTTGCAGCTTTGCGAGCAGACCGAACACCGGCCAGCCCGCGACTTCGGATTTCGCGACGAACACCACAGGGGCGAGCGCGCTCAGCACCGAAATATCGAGCCATGAGGCGTGGTTCGACAGGATCAGGATTTGTTCGGCACTGGCGCGTTCGCCGATCTCGTGGATACGCACGCCGAGCAGCCGGCACACGATACGATGGAAAACGACCGGCACCTTGCGTCGCAGGCCGTTCCCCAACACCAGGCCGAGAACATGCAGCGGCGCCAGCACCAGAAAGGTGAGGCTGAGTGTGAGAATGACGAGAACGGCGCGGATCATCACGGACCGGGGAAGATATCGAGTTCGCCGCTTATACCTTGCCGCTGCGCAAGAGGTGTGCAGAAAAAAGCGACCGCAAGCCGGAGCCCGTAGGGGGAACGGGTGGGCTGAGATCGCAGGTGACGTCGTCGGCAAAGCAGTCGCATTCAACACCTAGCCGTGATTTGTTGCGGGCGTATGACGGAGGGATTCTCCTCCGCTCCGACCTTCAATCGGAGGCCGGGTTTGTGCCAAGCCGGGCCTCGACCTCGCTCCGTTATTTCAAATCAGGACATCCGATGCCGACCATTCCTCCCGCGATTTTGCCGATCGTGATGCTGTTTGCCTCCAACTGTTTCATGACCTTCGCCTGGTACGGGCACCTGCGCTTCAAGACCGCGCCGCTCGCGCTCGTGGTGATGGCAAGCTGGGGGATCGCGCTGTTCGAATACTGGCTCGCGGTGCCGGCCAACCGCTGGGGCAGTGCGGTCTATTCGCCGGTCGAACTCAAGACCATTCAGGAAGTCATCACGCTGATCGTCTTTGCCGGTTTCTCCGCGCTTTATCTCAAGGAGCCGCTCGGCTGGAATCACGCCGTCGGCTTCGCCTTGATCGCGGCGGGCGCATTCTTGATATTCCAGAAGGGCTGAGACGGCGCAGTTGTCGGCGTCAAAAGGATCGTACGCCCGGACAAGACTGTCTCGTCCTCCGAATGCGCTTTCGTCAGGATCAAAAGGGATGCGAGAATGAGGATGGCCGCAGCGAGCGATGCGGCAACAAAAACGACCGACAGTTTCATCGGCAACCCCGGGCGGGTGGGAATGTGCAAGCCTAATGGCGCCGTTCACACGATGGCGTTCACAACGTGAATGGACAGCATGGTGAGCGAGACGACGAGCCCCGCGGACAGGCAGAGCGCGGCAATGGCGGCGGCTGCGCGGTTGTGAGTCAGACGCGGGGTTGAGGGCGCGGACAGGTATCCGAAGCCCTGACGAGAGCCTGGGCTGGAGTTTTGGACGACGGTCTTCGAACGCATCATGCGGCATCCTGGACGTGGTGCGAATCACCCCACCCGAAGAAGTGACAGGTTTTGCCGTTTGAAATTTGGCAGCGCCGGGCTGGAATAAGGCGGAAACGTGGCCGGTAGGCCGGGAGTTCCAATCTTGGCCGGTCCGTTTAATCCACCCGTGCCACGAGGCCGATGTCCTTTCCGGCGGTGGCTGCGCGGACCCAGTCCATGCGCACGAAGCGTGGCTCACTCTCCATCCGCTGCAGCCAGGTCCGCAGCGCCGGGAATTCCATCAGGCTGAAATCGCACTGCTCGGCGACGTGGGTGTAGCCGTACATCGCGATATCCGCGATCGTGAGGTGCCCCGCCACGAAATAGTCGTGGGTCCGGAGATGGGCCTCGATCACGCCGAGGGCGCTGTAGCCGCGCTCCATCCAGTCCTCAAGCGCATGCATCTGCAGGTCGCGCCCGCCGCGCACCAGTGCCAGCCAGAAATAGGCCGCACCGACGCTCGGCTCGAGCGCATGCTGCTCGAAGAACATCCATTGCAGCGCTTCGGCACGCTCGATCGGAGTTTTCGGCGCGAGCGCCGTATCAATGGCGAGATACCAGAGGATCGCGTTCGATTCCGCGAGGTAGTGCTGTTCGCTGACTTCGAGAAGCGGCACCTGTCCGCGCGGATTCTTGGCGAGGAAATCCGGCGTGCGGCTTTCCCCGCGCAGGATGTCGATCTCAATCACCTCAAACGGAATGTCGAGAAGGGCGAGTGCGAGCCGCACCTTGTAGCTGTTGCCCGAGCGCTGCATCGAATAGAGCTTGTACATCCGTCCATCGTCTTGTTGGGCGGTGGATAGGTGTCCGACCGCAGAGCTTTGCGCAGGCAACCAGAGGTTCGCACGGGCAACGTAAGGCTTCGCAGCACAGACAATGAGGTGCGGGTGGGAGGCCTGCAAGGGCACTGTGCTGGAATAGTTGAAAGTTCTCTTTTTCGCAGCCTTTGTGGCATCAACCGCCTTCTGCAGCGTGCAATCACATCTTTGCGAGTTTGTTGGGCTGTGTGTGCAATTCGCGTCGGGCCTGCAGCAAAATCGTGAAGTGAAAGGTGAGGGTCGCTAAAAAGCCGAGCGGCAAAGCGAGTGTTCCTGCCACAGTGCGGGTGAGAACCGGCACGATCCAGAGCGCGGCCAATAGAGAAATCTCGTAAGGGCGGAAGCCTTCGCGCAGGCCCCGTGCCGCGAGGAAGGCGATCGCCACCGCAAGTGCAATCAGATCGTAGTCGAGGATGTGCGGCGAGCAGAGAAGGCTGCCCGACACGAGCAGAGCCGCCTTGGTGGCCGCGTCGCAGCGCGAGCGCCATACCCACACGAGGCTCACGATGGTCGCGCCCGAGACGAGGGCCTGCACGGCATAGGCGAGCGGGGTTTCCCCACCCCAGAGGCGCACCACGGCGAAGGCGCTTTGCAGCTTCTCAAATCCGACCGCGCCGCTTTCGAGCAGAAGTTTGCGCGAGACGCCGGCCGAGGCGAGGAACGCGCTCCATGCCTCAGTGCCGAACAGCAGCATCGTGATGCCGATAAGCGAGGCGAGTGTGATGCAAGCCGTGGCAATCGTCCGCCATCGCCCCGCCGCGAGTAGTGCGAAGGGAATGGCGAGACCGAACTGGGGCTTGTAGGCGAGTGCTGCGAACAGAAGGCCCGCTAGCACCGGCCGGCGTGGCAGCACAACAAGAGCCGCGCCGAGAAGGGCCGCACTGAGAAAGCCGTTCTGGCCGTGGCCGAAATTGATCAGGACGGCCGGGAATGCCACTGCGATCAGAAGCCAGGTGCGCCGGACGATGGGTCGGTCACGCACGGGGCGCAGGATGGCCCCGATCGTCGCGAGATAGAGCGCGAACGTGCCGAACTGCCAGAGCGCGAGTGCGGCCGGGTAGGGCAGCGCTGCAAGCGGCGCCGCGATCAGAAAGAAGATCGGTGGATAGAGCCAGGCGTAATAGGGCGTGGCTGGGCCGAAGATTTGCTGCTCGCGGGCGTGGTGCAACGCCATGTCATAGGCATCGGCGGCGTGGCCTTCGAGCGCGAACCCGCCCGCAGCGTAAAAGCTGGAAAAATCGGTCCCGACCGGTTTGCCGTTGCGGTCGCTCCAGCCCTCCGCAAGGCCGAGCCAGACCATGGCCGCGGCAACGCTGATCGCGAGCACGATCAGGCTGTAGCCGCGGATGCGCTCAACCGTGAGCCATTCTCCCGATCTCACCTGGTGCCAGAAAAGCCGCATGCGGGGGCCGATTCCATCGCCTCGTCCCGCTCTTGGCGGGAGCACCGCACGCTAGGTGACCCGGTTTAATCTTTCGTGATGAGGCGGGCTGTCTTTTGCGAGGGGATTGAGCCGGTTGACACCTTGCACCGTGGTCCCTGGAGTTTTAGTGTGCGGCGCACTTTTAGCCGAAATCGCGAAACCGGGGGGCGCAAGCCCGGCCGTTCGCTTGTCCAGATGGAGACATTGATGCCGTTCCTGTCAGCCGCCCTCGACCGCGTGAAGCCGTCCGCGACCATCGCGGTCACGGATAAAGCGCGACAGTTGAAAGCGGCAGGTCGCAATGTGATTGGTCTTGGCGCCGGCGAGCCTGATTTCGACACCCCTGCCAACGTCAAGCTTGCGGCGATCAAGGCGATCGAGGCCGGCAAGACCAAGTACACTGCCGTCGACGGCATTCCCGAACTGAAGGAGGCGATTGCCGCCAAGTTCAAGCGCGAGAACGGCCTGACCTATGCCGCGAACCAGATCACGGTCGGCGCCGGCGGCAAGCAGGTACTCTACAACGCGCTGATGGCGACGGTGAACCCCGGTGACGAGGTCATCATCCCGGCGCCGTACTGGGTGAGCTATCCGGATATGGTCGAACTCGCCGGCGGCACGCCGGTGCCGGTGGTCTGCACCGCCGAGCATGGCTTCAAGCTACAGCCCGCCGATCTCGAAAAGGCGATCACGCCGAAGACCAAGTGGATCATCCTGAACTCGCCGTCGAACCCGACCGGCGCGGCCTATACCGAGGCCGAACTCAAGACCATCACCGACGTGCTGGTGCGTCACCCGCATGTCTGGGTGATGACGGACGACATGTACGAGCATCTCGTCTATGACAATTTCAAGTTCACGACCGTGGCGCAGATCGAGCCGAAACTCTACGATCGCACGCTGACCGTGAACGGCGTCTCGAAGGCCTATTCCATGACCGGCTGGCGTATCGGCTATGCTGGCGGGCCGACGCAGTTGATCAAGGCGATGGCGACCATTCAGTCGCAGTCGACCTCCAACCCGGCGTCGATCTCGCAGTGGGCGGCACTCGAGGCCCTGACCGGCCCGCAGGATTTCATCGCCACCAACGCCGAGCTCTTCAAGGGCCGGCGTGACCTCGTGGTTTCGATGCTTAACCAGGCGAACGGCATTCAGTGTCCGCGCCCGGAAGGCGCGTTCTATGTCTATCCGTCCTGTGCCGGCACCATGGGCAAGACGTCGCCGTCCGGCAAAAAGCTCGCGACCGACGAGGATTTCGTCACCGAGCTTCTGGAGAGCGAGGGCGTTGCGGTGGTGCAGGGTTCGGCCTTCGGCCTCGGCCCGGCATTCCGCATTTCCTATGCGACCAAGAACAGCGATCTTGAAGAGGCATGCAATCGCATTCAGCGTTTTTGTGCAAACTTGCGGTAAGCAATTGGCGCTAGTGTCCCGAATCCGAAGTTGGTCACATCATGCAGCCCCTCAGTTGCGAACTTCGGATTCGAAAGGACACTAGCAAATCTATGATTCTAGTGTGGTTTAGGTTCAGAAGTTCGCTTGAGGGGCTCGCAGAGAAAATGAAGCGAACTTCTGAACCTCCACACTAGTCTCGCCATTGTGACTTGCAGAGAGAGAGCAGCGTGATAATGCGCAACTCTCTCTTTACCTTATCGAACTTCCCACCTATCCCAACGCATCACCGTTGATTGCGTGTAGTCGGAGACCTTCCATGCGATTTTCCTATATCGTCGGCGCAGCATCCGCCATTTTCCTCGCGTCGTTCGCCACCGCGAATGCGCAGCAGCGTGTTCAGGTCGGTGTCCTTCACTGCCATGGTGGCCCGAGCGTCGGCCAGATCCTGAGCTCGGTGACCGAGCTCGACTGCGTGTTCGAGAGCCGCGGCCGCCGTCCGGAAGGCTACGTCGCGACCGTCCGCCGTTTCGGCGTTGAACTCGGTGCGACCCGCGAGACCCAGCTCGGCTGGCGCGTTCATGCCCCGACCGTCAAGGTTGGCCCCGGCGACCTTTCCGGCCGCTATGGTGGCGTTGGCGGCAACGTCGCGATCGGCGTCGGCGGCGGCAGCAACTTCCTGATCGGCGGTTCGGAGAACTCCTTCGCGCTGCAGCCGCTCAGCCTGCAGGGCCAGACCGGCCTCAACGTGTCCGGCGGCGTCGTCAGCCTCGAGCTGCGCCCGGTCGGTTACGTGCAGCGTGGCCCTGTCAAGAAGAAGCACAAGCGCCATCATCGCTGATCGGCTCTGAGAATTCTGAAATATATCGGACAGGCCCGCGCAAGCGGGCCTGTTTTCTTTGCGGTGGTCTTTGCAGCGATCCGGTTGAACTCTCCCTGCGGGTGGGGATAAAAGGTCAAGGCCCTGCGCCATGAGGGCGCCGGCCAGAGGGGGATGTCCATGCGCCGCGCCTTCGCAGTTCTGTCTTTCACCGCCGCCGCTCTCGTCACGCTGACCGTTGCCGCCGAGGCCCAGCAGGGCCGGGTGCAGGCCGGAGTGCTCGAATGCCGGGGCGGACCACACGTCGGAATGGTGGTCGGCTCGGTCAACAATCTTGGCTGCGTTTTCCGCTCCGAAGGCCGCCCTGACGATCTCTACGTCGCGACCGTCACCAAGCTTGGGCTCGATCTCGGCATCACCGACCAGACCGCGCTGTCATGGGTGGTGTTCGCGCCGACCGTCCAGCTCGGGCGGGGCGATCTTTCCGGCAACTATGCCGGCGTCAACGCGAGCGCCGCGGTCGGCGTCGGCCTCGGCGCCAATGCGCTGATCGGCGGCTCGGCCAATTCATATGCGTTGCAGCCGCTCAGCCTGCAGGGTCAGACCGGCCTCAATGTTGCGGCTGGTGTGCAAAGTCTGGAATTGCGGCCCGGGCGTTGAACCAGTCCGTTTCATATCGCTCCGGCAGGAGCAAGCGGGATAGCGCAAAACGATCGTCCGCGCCGACTTTCGTCGAGCTGTTCACGCCCAAGATCGTCACCGTTTTCCGCGAAGGCTACGGGCTGGGCGATCTGCGCTCGGATATCGTCGCGGGCCTGACCGTTGCGATCGTCGCGTTGCCGCTGTCGATGGCGATTGCGATCGCTTCGGGCACCACGCCGGATCGTGGCCTCTACACGGCAATCGTCGGCGGCTTCCTGGTGTCGCTGTTCGGCGGCAGCCGTTTCCAGATCGGTGGCCCGGCGGGCGCGTTCATCGTGCTGGTCGCGGCGACCGTCGACCGCCACGGCATCGACGGGCTGATTCTGGCGACGCTGATGTCGGGCCTGTTTCTGGTGGCGGCGGGATTCCTGCGGCTCGGCACCTACATCAAGTTCATCCCCTATCCGGTGACGATCGGTTTCACCGCCGGCATCGCGGTCATCATCTTCGCGAGTCAGGTGAAGGATCTTTTCGGAATTACGCTCGCCGGCAAGGAGCCCGGTGAACTCATTCCCAAGATCGAGACGCTCGCGGGTGCGATCGGCACGACCAATCTTTCGGCCGTTGCCGTCTCGGTGATGACGATTGCCATCATCGTTGGCCTCCGGAAGTGGCGGCCGAACTGGCCGGGCATGCTGATCGCGGTTGCGGTCGGCGCGCTTGCGGTGTGGGTGTTCGGATTGCCGGTGGAAACCATCGGCACGCGCTTCGGCGGCATTCCCGAAAGCCTGCCTGCGCCGGCGGTGCCGATGTGGTCGCTTGAGAAAATCCACGCCGTCTTCCCCGACGCGTTGGCGTTTACGCTTCTCGGCGCCATCGAATCGCTGTTGTCGGCGGTGGTCGCCGACGGCATGTCGGGGCGGCGTCATCGCTCGAACTGCGAACTCGTCGGCCAAGGCATCGCCAATATCGGCTCCGCGCTGTTCGGCGGTATCTGCGTGACCGGAACGATCGCGCGTACCGCAACCAACGTCCGCTCCGGCGCGCGCGGGCCGATCGCTGGCATGCTGCATTCGGCGTTCCTCTTGCTGTTCGTGCTGATTGCCGCGCCGCTTGCCAGCTTCATTCCGCTCGCGACTCTGGCGGCGGTGCTTGCAGTGGTCGCGTGGAACATGGCGGCGAAGCATGAATTCGCAACGCTTGTGCGCTCGTCCTGGGGCGATGCGGCCGTGCTGCTCGCGACCTTCCTGCTCACGATCTTCCGCGACCTGACGCAAGGCATCGTCGTGGGCTTCGCGCTCGGCTCGATCCTGTTCATTCACCGCATGGCGCAGATTGCCGAAATCGAGAAACATGTCCCGCTCGCCGTCGAGGATGAGTCCGATCTTCGCGAGGATCGCACGCGTTACGATACAAGCATGGCCCGCGATACGGATGTGACGGTCTATCGGATCACCGGCGCCTTCTTCTTCGGCGCGGCCTCGACCATCGGCGCGGTGCTCGATGGTCTCCTCACCGACCGCAAGGCGCTGATTATCGATTTCACTGAAGTGCCGTTCCTGGATTCGACTGCGGCGAACGTGATCGGGCGCGCCGCCGCCAAGGCGCACAAGCGCAAGATGCGGGTTTATCTCACCGGCACGTCGCCCGGTGTCCGACGCGAATTGTTCAAGCAGGGCGCGCGGCCGCCGTTCGTCGAATATGATGCCGACATCGAGCGCGCCTATGCGAAGTTCAAAGGCCGTGCCGCACTTGCGGCGGCGACCTCCTGAACGGCGAGAGATCATGCCTGATGTGGGATCGAGCTGATGAGTGAAACGCCCACCGCATGCCTGATCGGCTGGCCGGCGGCGCACTCGCGCTCGCCCATCATCCACAAATACTGGCTGAAGGAACTCGGCATTGCGGGCGACTATCGCATTGAGGCGGTCGAACCCGCGGCCTTCCCGGATTTCATCGCCTCATTGGCCGCGCGCGGCTATTGCGGGGCGAACGTCACCATCCCGCACAAGGAAAAGGCGCTCGCGCTGTCGCTTCCCGATGCGCGCGCCCGTGCGGTGGGCGCCGCCAACACGCTCTATTTTCGTGACGACAAGCTGCATTCTACCAACACCGATGTCGAAGGTTTTATCGGCAATCTCGATGCGTCCGCGCAGCGCTGGCGCGCCGATGATGACGCCGTGGTGCTCGGCGCAGGCGGCTCGGCGCGCGCGGTGGTGTTCGGATTGATCGAGCGTGGCGTGCCGCGCATCCATCTCGTCAATCGCAGCCGTGAGCGCGCGCAGGCCCTGGCGCAGCCTTATGGCGAGCGCGTCAGCGTTGCCTCGTGGGACGACGTAGAATCCTTGCTGCCGAAAGCGGGACTTGTGGTGAACACCACCTCGCTCGGCATGAAGGGGCAGCCGCCTTTGCCGCTCGATGTCGCGTTGCTGCGGGCCGATGCAACCGTTGCTGATCTTGTTTATGTGCCGTTGCGGACGGAGTTGCTCACGGCCGCCGCCGGACGCGGGCTGCAGACTGCCGACGGTCTCGGCATGCTGCTACATCAGGCGGTGCGCGGCTTTGAGTTGTGGTTTGGCCGCAGGCCGCAGGTTTCGCCTGCACTGCGTGCTTTGGTCGAAGCGGATCTCACAGTGAAGTGAGTGCCGAAATATCGGCGGATTCGGCGCGGTCAATGCGACCGGAAATCAAGAGGAGGATGACCATGTCGCCATTGCGTTTGCTCCTCGCCGGCCTCGTGGCCCTGTCCTGCATCGCGATTGCGCCGCCGGTGGCGGATGCGCAGCCGGCGCCCGTTCGCGTGCGTGGCACGATTGAATCTATCAACGGCGATCTCCTGATCGTGAAAGGCCGTGATGGCCGCAATGTCACGATGAGGATGGCGACAAACGTCGCTGTTGCCGGCGTGGAGAAAATCTCGCTCTCCGACATCAAGCCCGGCGCCTATATCGGTGTCACCACAGTCGCGGATGCGCAGGGCAACCAGAAGGCCACTGAGGTTCACCTGTTTCCGGAGGCGTTGCGCGGCGCAGGCGAAGGCACGCAGGCATGGGACACTGCGCCCGGCAGCAGCATGACCAATGGCGGACTCGACAAGATCGTGGAAGGCAACGACGGCCACATGCTGACAGTGAAATATCGTAGCGGTGAAAAGCAGGTCACGGTTGGGCCTGAAACCGAAGTGGTGCGGCTGGTGCCGGGCAAACGTTCCGACCTTCAGTCCGGTGCGAAGATCGTTGCTGCCGCTTCGCGTAACGCCGATGGCGTGCTGGAAACCTCGCGCATCAGCGTGGGGTTGGGCGGCCTTACGCCGCCGATGTGATGTAGAAGGTGGCATGCCCGGATCGTGCCGGGCATGCCGTCTTTCAGGTTGCGGTATCTCAGCTCAGAGATTATTGCGGTAATCGACCAGGATGCGGCGGTCGATATCCTCGACGCGATTGATGCCGCATAGCCCCATGGTGGTGCTGAGTTCCTTGGCGAGAATGTCGATCGCCTTGGCGACGCCCGCCTGTCCGCCCGCGCCGAGGCCATGGACATAGGCGCGGCCGATCATGCAGGACTTGGCTCCGAAGGCGAGTGCACGCAGGATATCCTGTCCGGTGCGAATGCCCCCGTCGAACATGATCTCGATCTGCGAGCCGAGTTCCTGAACGATCTCCGGCAACACGGAAATCGACGACGGTGCGCCGTCAAGCTGCCGCCCGCCATGGTTCGATACGACGAGCGCCTCGGCACCGGTCCGCACTGCCTCGCGCGCATCGACGATGTCAAGGATGCCCTTGATCACCATCTTGCCCGGCCAGATGTTGCGGATCCATTCGATGTCTTTCCAGCTTAGCGAAGGATCGAACTGCGTGCTGATCCATTCCGACAGCGAGGTGAGGTCTTCGGTGCCGGCCATCTGGCCCGCGAGGTTGCCGAAGGTCTTGCGCTTGCCGCGCAGCACGCCGGAGACCCAGGCGGGTTTGGTGGCGAAGTCGTAAAGTGTGCGCAGCTTCAACTGCGGCGGAACGGTCATGCCGTTCTTGATATCGGCATGGCGCTGGCCGATCACCTGCAGGTCGACCGTGAGCACCAGCGCGCTGCACTTCGCGGCAATCGCGCGCTCGATCAGCGACTTCATGAAGCCGCGATCCTTCATCATGTAAAGCTGGAACCAGAACGGCTTCTTCACGTTCGCGGCGACGTCCTCGATCGAGCAGATCGACATGGTCGAGAGCGTGTAGGGAATGCCCGCTTCGTGCGCGGCGCGGCAGGCGTAAATCTCGCCGTCGCCGTGCTGCATGCCGGTAAGGCCGACCGGCGCGAGGATCATCGGCATTGCGGCCGGTTCGCCGAGGATGGTGGTGTTGAGGCTTCGTGAGGCGACATCGACGAGAATGCGCTGGCGGAACTTGATGCGGTCCAGATCCTCGCGGTTCGCGCGCAGGGTGGACTCGGTGTAGGAGCCGCGGTCGCAGTAATCGAAAAAGGCCTTCGGCACGCGCCGCATGTGCAGGTCGCGAAGGTCGTCGATGCAGGTGATGTTCTTCATTGTTGTTTCCGGTTAACGTAGGTGGCCCGAGGCAAACGACCATCGATGGCCGCTTGGGTCAGCAGCCATTCGCCGGTCAGTAGATATGTCGCATGGAGGCGATCATGTCTGATCGAAATCATACTTCGGATGCCGACAAAAGGCCTAATGGCAACCGCAAGGAGCTGGAAGAACAGCTCGAAGAAGGGCTCGAGGATACCTTTCCCGCGTCCGATCCGGTCAGCGTCACGCAGCCCCATCCGCCGAAACGCCCGAAAGACTGGCGCAAGCCTGGCTGAATATCGCCTCATTGAGCGAATTCAAGGTGTTAGGGAGAGTAGTGTCGTTAAGCAGGATCAACGATTGCGGGTTCTACCGGCTTGGCGAGCGTAATGATTCATCATATTTTTTGAAACGGTTTCAATCGCCTGCACTTTATAAGGAAGCCTTCCGGGCGAGGCGCGCCGCTTCGGCAGCGCCCGCAACGGTATTTGGTTCACGGGGGCAATATGGCTCGAAAGTATTTTGGCACCGATGGCATTCGCGGCCGCGCTAACGGCGTGATCACGCCGGAGCTCGCGTTGAAGGTCGGTCAGGCGGCGGGGCTGGTGTTTCAGCGCGGCGAATATCGTCACCGTGTCGTGATCGGCAAGGATACACGCCTCTCCGGCTACATGATCGAAACCGCGATGGTCGCAGGGTTCACCTCCGTCGGTATGGACGTGCTGTTGCTCGGCCCGATTCCGACGCCGGCGGTGGCGATGCTGACCAAGTCGATGCGCGCCGATCTCGGTGTGATGATCTCCGCCTCGCACAATCCGTTCGCCGACAACGGCATCAAGCTGTTCGGCCCCTCCGGTTACAAGCTCTCGGATGAGGTGGAACTGCAGATCGAAGAGCTGATGGACGAGAATATCGACCGCCGCCTCGCGCAGAGCACCCAGCTCGGCCGCGCTCGCCGCATCGATGGCGTCCATGACCGCTACATCGAATTCGCCAAGCGCACGCTGCCGCGCGAGCTTAGCCTCGAAGGCCTGCGCGTCGTGGTCGATTGCGCGAACGGCGCCGCCTACAAGGTGGTGCCGGAAGCACTGTGGGAACTGGGCGCTGACGTTATCGCCATCGGCGCCGAGCCCGACGGTATGAACATCAATAAGGAATGCGGCTCGACCTCGCCGGATGCGCTGGCGCACAAGGTGCGTGAGATGCGCGCGGACATTGGCATTGCGCTCGACGGCGATGCGGATCGCGTGCTGATGATCGACGAGCGCGGGCACCTGATCGACGGCGACCAGTTGCTTGCCGTCATCGCGCAGAGCTGGAAGGAAGACGGCCGTCTGGCAAAGCCCGGCATCGTCACCACGGTAATGTCGAATCTCGGCCTTGAGCGATTTCTCGCGGGCGAAGGGCTCTCGATGGTGCGCACGCCGGTCGGCGATCGCTACGTCCTCGAGCAGATGATGGCGCAGGGCTACAACCTCGGCGGCGAGCCTTCCGGCCACATCATCATGTCGGACTTCACCACGACGGGCGATGGTTTCGTCGCGGCGCTGCAGGTACTCGCCGTGGTGCAGAAGCTCGGCCGTCCGGTCTCGGAAGTGTGCCATCGCTTCGAGCCGCTGCCGCAGATCCTGAAGAACGTGCGCTACCGTTCCGGCAAGCCGCTGGAGAATCCGAAGGTGCAGTCGACCATTGCCGATGCCGAGAAGAAGCTGAACGGCTGCGGCCGCCTGCTGGTCCGTTCCTCCGGCACCGAACCAGTGATTCGAGTAATGGGCGAGGGCGATGATCGTGACAGGGTCGAGGAGGCGGTCGATATGATCGTGGCGGCCTTGAGCATCGGGGTCGCGGCCTAATAACTCCCTGACGAAGTCTTGATTTCGAGAGCCGCACGCCCCGTGCGAGGCTTTTGCGCGCCAGCTCTGACGAAACGGGGCTGGCCCTGCCGTCCGGCAACGTGTATGCGGGACAATTGATCTGTCGCGTTCGTTCTTCCGGCCATGGATTGTCTGACGTGAACAAGCCGATCATTCTTTCGGAGGATGTCAACGCCGTCCCCATCGTGGTGGAGGGCGAGGCGGCAGTGAAGGCGCAGCCCGCGGGGCCTGCGATGATGGTGCTTGGTGCGCTCAGCGTGTCGCACTGCCTCAACGACATCATGCAGTCGCTGATCTTTGCGATCTATCCGATCCTGAAGGAGAACTACGCGCTCGACTTCACCCAGATCGGGCTCATCACGCTCGCCTTCATGTTCACGTCATCGCTGCTGCAGCCACTGGTCGGGCTTTATACCGACCGCAATCCCAAGCCGTTCTCGCTCGCGCTCGGCATGGGGTTCACGTTCATCGGCATGTTGCTGTTCAGCGTCGCCCACGTCTATGGCGTCATTCTTATTGCCGCTGGCCTCGTTGGCATGGGCTCGGCGATCTTCCACCCTGAAGCCTCGCGCGTCGCGCGTGCCGCGTCCGGTGGACGATTCGGCTTCGCGCAATCGGTGTTTCAGGTCGGCGGAAATTTCGGCAGCGCGCTCGGCCCGGTGCTGGCAGCGCTGATCGTGGTGCCGCTCGGGCAGGGCGCTATCAGCCTGTTCTCGCTGATTGCCGCGGCGGCGATGTTCATCCTGTGGCGCATCGGTATCTGGTACAAGCCGCGGATCATGCCGCGCGTGGCGAAGAAAGCGGCGCGCGAGGCGATCCATCTGTCGTCGCGGCGTGTGAATTTCGCGCTTGTCGTGCTGATGGTGCTGCTGTTCTCGAAGGCATTCTACCTGTCGAGCATCAGCAGCTACTACACGCTTTATCTGATCCATAAATTCGATGTCTCGACCCAGACGGCGCAGATCTATCTGTTCGTGTTTCTCGCCTCGAGCGCGGTCGGCACCTTCATTGGCGGTCCGCTCGGCGACCGGTTCGGCCGCAAATACGTGATCTGGTTTTCGATCCTCGGCGCGCTGCCGTTCACGTTAGCGCTGCCCTATGCGGGGCTTGTCGGCACGCTGATGCTAAGCATCCTGATCGGCCTCGTGATCGCTTCGGCGATGCCCGCCATCATCGTCTATGCGCAGGAACTGATGCCGCATCGCTTCGGCATGGTGTCCGGCCTGTTCTTCGGGTTGGTGTTCGGCATCGGCGGCATCGGCGCGGCCGTGCTCGGCTACGTTGCCGACCGGGCAGGCATCGACTTCGTCTATCAGGTCTGCGCGTTCCTGCCGGCGATCGGCTTGCTCGCCGTATTCCTGCCGCGGCTGAAGTATCGTGCCGCGTAAGTCGGTCGTGCGCGGCTGACCTCTCTCCGCTTCTCAATCCTTTGTTAAGCAAGATGAACGTGCGTTAGCGAAGCGTTAATCGCGTCTGTTCACCCGCATTAAAAATCACGGTTAAGAATTAGGGTTAAGTGCGGCTTAAGCATTTGGTGCCATGGTCCGGGTCGAAGGTTATGAGTGTGAGGCCTTTGCGTCGTCTGCCTCACCAGACGAAAGGACCATCCGATGCGTTACGTGAAAACTGTAGTTGCCGCCGGCGCGGTGGCTCTCCTGTCGGGTGCGGCCTCCGCCGCCGACATGCCGCTTCCTCCGCCCTACATGCCGCCGCCGGTGCAGGAATTCGGCGGATGGTACCTGCGTGGCGATATCGGCTTCAGCAATCAGCGCATTAAGGAACGGCATTACTCTCGGTATGATACCGATCTCGTTCCGGGCTCTCTCAATCAGAGCACGCATTTCGATTCGGCGGGCATCTACGGCTTAGGCGTAGGCTATCAGTTCAACTCTTGGCTCCGTATGGATGTAACGGGCGAGTATCGCGCCAAATCGAATTATCGGGGACGGGATACTTTCTTGGTCAGTCCGAGCCCCGGAACTGCCGGTGCTGACAACTATACCGGCCACAAGTCGGAATGGCTTGTCCTGACCAATGCCTATGCAGATCTTGGGACGTGGTGGAATATCACGCCGTTCGTGGGTGCGGGCATCGGTGCGGCGCGTGTCACGTTGGGTGGCTTCAACGACTATCTCGACAATGGTGTTCACACCGGCGTCGCCGCCGATGCTTCAAAATGGAATTTTGCGTGGGCTTTGCACGCAGGCCTGGCCTACAAACTCGCGCCAAACTGGACGATGGAACTAGCATATCGTTACGTCGATATGGGCGATGGTGTGACAGGCATCCTTTACAATACGGATGGAAGCACGATCAATCAGGCGATGCACTTCAAGCACATCACTTCGCACGATCTGAAGTTCGGTGTGCGCTGGGCGATCGATCCGGCACCGGCCTATTATCATCCGCCGCTCATCACCAAGGGCTGATACCTCTCTCTACGATATAAATTCGAAACGGCGCGGTTCACCCCGCGCCGTTTTCTTTTGCGCGGGTAGGGCCCTGCACACGATTGGTTAAGGTTAACGGGCGATGATCGGACAGGGTTAAGTAATCGTGTTGAGGAGTGCGCAGATGCGTCGGCTGGTGGTGGCGATGATGGTGGCGGGAGTGGTGCAGGCCGCCCACGCAGCGGACATGCCGGATTATTACGCGCTGCGCGGCCCGGTCGGATACGGCACCGGCGTCGTCAACTGGCAGGGATTCTACGTTGGCGGGCAGGCGGCGTATGGCTCGGCCGATATGAATTTCGCGAACTCAACCGGCTCGCTTATCAGCCGCCAACTTCAGTACGCGAGCATCGAGCAGAGCGCTCAGGTGTCGCAGTGGCCCATCCTAGGCAGGGAATCGCAACACGGGCACGGCTTTGGCGGATTCGTTGGTTACAACAGCCAGTGGGACGATGTGGTTCTCGGTGTTGAGGCAAGCTATACCCACGGCAACTTCAACGGAAGCGCAAGCGGCAGCCTGAATTACGTGTTTGCTGACATCATAACGACGCCAGCCCCTGGCTACACCGATGACATAACCTACTCGGGAACATCCAGGTTCAAGATAACGGATACCGGCTCGCTGAGGGTTCGCGCTGGCTATGCATGGAACAACTTTCTGCCCTACGTCTTCGGAGGTGTTTCGCTCGGCCGGGCTGATGTGGCGCGCACGGCCGTGATTTCGGGAACGCAGACAAATCCGGGCGCTGCACCACCGAACGATGTGTTGAATGTGTATCTCGCGAAGTCTGAAGCTCAGGGAGGCCGTTTCATCTATGGCTACGCCGCAGGTCTCGGCGTCGATATGATGTTGTTCGGAAATCTCTTCGGCCGCGTAGAGTGGGAATACCTGAAGTACGCGGGTCCGATTGATACGAGTATCAACACGGGCCGGGTTGGCCTCGGTTACAAGTTCTGATCGTATTGTAAAACTCAGGCGAGCCTGAGCGTCGCCGCTCCGGCGGCGATGAGAGCCGCGGTGACGATGCGGCGCGTGCCGCTGTTCTCACGCAGGATCAGCGCCGAGATCGCAACTCCGAACAACACCGAGCTTTCGCGCAGCGCCGCGATTGCAGCAACGGGTGCTTGTGTCATCGCCCATAGCGCGAGGCCGTAAGCGCCGAACTTGCAGGCGCCGCCGATCGTTGCGGTGAGGCCGCTCGTGCGCATCATGCCCAACACTTTCGGCCTGTCGCGCAGCAAGACCAACAGGAAGATCGGAATTCCGCTGAGCAGATTGAGCCACAACACATAGGCCAGGGCATTGCCTGACAGCCGTACGCCGGTGCCATCGACCACGGTGTAGAAGGCAATCACCATTGCATTAGCGACGGCGATCAGCGTTGCACGATTATTCGCGTGACGATGGATCGCAAGCAGCAGGATGCCGCCGCAAATCAGGCCGATGCCCGCCCAGCTCGCGATCGTGAGCGTTTCGCCGAGCACCTCCGCACTGACAAGCGCAACGATCAGCGGTGCGGTTCCACGCATCAGTGGGTAGGTGTGGCCCATGTCGCCGGCGCGATAGGCGGCGGCAACCAGCATGAAGTAGATCTGGTGAACCGCCGCCGAAGTGATGACCCAGGGCCAGCTTGTTGACGCCGGCAGTTCGACGAATGGCAGCACCAACGCCGACATCACCGCGGCCGCACCCGCGACAAGGCCTGCTTCCTCGAGCTTGTTCTCGCCGGATTTGACGATGGCGTTCCAGCTCGCGTGCATCAGTGCAGAGAGCAGAACGAGCAGGAGGACATGGGTCGGCATTTGGGCGGGGAAACCTTTGGATGAGGGGGAACGGTGCCTGTCGCCGTGAGCGTACCCCGGATTGGAGAGGGCAGGTATGCCGGCGGCGGCAGCCCCTGCATTCTCTTGACCTGCCCACCGGCTTCGCGTATTTCCGGCGGCGGGACACCTCCCCCCAACGGGAGGCTTGCTATCTGGAAGGATAGAACATGACTGTAGCGAAGCCCGCTTTGCGGCCGAACGTGCCGCACTTTTCCTCCGGCCCCTGCGCCAAGCGCCCCGGATGGACCCCCGAAAATCTTAAAGACGCCAGCCTCGGCCGCTCGCATCGTGCGAAGGTCGGCAAGGCCAAGCTCAAGCTCGCGATCGACCTCACCCGCGAGGTGCTCGAAGTTCCCGCCGATTACCGCATCGGCATTGTGCCCGCGTCCGATACCGGCGCGGTGGAAATGGCGCTGTGGTCGCTGCTCGGCCCGCGCCCCGTCACCATGATCGCCTGGGAATCGTTCGGCGAAGGCTGGATCACCGACGTGGTCAAGCAGCTGAAGCTCAAGGACGTCACCAAGCTCACCGCCGGTTATGGCGAGATTCCCGATCTCGCCAAGGCCGACAAGAATTCCGACATCGTCTTCACCTGGAACGGCACCACTTCCGGCGTGCGTGTGCCGAATGCCGACTGGATCGCGGCCGACCGTGAAGGCCTTGCGATCTGCGACGCCACTTCGGCGGCGTTCGCACAGAAGCTCGATTGGTCCAAGCTCGATGTCGTCACCTTCTCCTGGCAGAAGGCGCTCGGCGGCGAGGGCGCGCACGGCATGCTGATCCTGTCGCCGCGCGCTGTTGCGCGGCTCGAGAGCTACACGCCGCCGTGGCCGATGCCGAAAATCTTCCGCATGACCAAGGGCGGCAAGCTCAACGAAGGCATCTTCGTGGGCGAGACCATCAACACGCCGTCGATGCTCTGCGTCGAGGATTATCTCGATGCGCTCAACTGGGCGAAGTCGGTCGGCGGCCTCAAAGGTATGACGGCGCGCGCCGATGCCAACACCAAGGTGCTGAGCGATTGGGTTGCGAAGACGCCGTGGGTCGATTTCCTCGCGGCCGATCCGGCGATCCGCTCCAACACTTCGGTGTGCCTCAAGGTGGTCGATCCCGCGATCACCGCACTTCCTGCAGACGCGCAGGCGGACTTCGCCAAGAAGCTCGTCGCGGCGGTTGAGAAGGAAGGCGCGGGTTATGATCTCGGGGCTTATCGCGACGCCCCGCCGGGCCTACGCATCTGGTGTGGCGCGACGGTGGAAGCCGCTGATGTCGCGGCGCTCACGCAGTGGCTCGACTGGGCCTTCGCCGAGACCAAGGCCACGCTCGCCAAGGCGGCGTAGCGTTTTCTTACTCATGAAGCCTGTCATGGCCGGGCTTGACCCGGCCATCCATCAGAAAAGATGGACCCGCGGGTCGAGCCCGCGGGTGACGCTCAGCAAAATGCATCAGCTTTCAGGATCATACCCATGACCAAGCCCAAAGTGCTCATCTCGGATGCGCTGTCTCCCGCCGCCGTGCAGATCTTCAAGGATCGCGGCATCGATGTCGATTTCCAGCCCGCGCTCGGTAAGGACAAGGACAAGCTCGCCGAGATCATCGGCAACTATGACGGTCTTGCCATTCGCTCCGCGACCAAGGCGACGGCGAAGATTCTCGCCAACGCCAAGAACCTCAAGGTGATCGGCCGCGCCGGCATCGGCGTCGACAACGTGGAAATTCCCGCAGCAACCGCGCGCGGCATCATTGTGATGAATACGCCGTTCGGCAATTCCATCACCACGGCCGAGCACGCGATTACGCTGATGCTGGCGCTCGCCCGCCAGATCCCGCAGGCCGATGCCTCCACCCAGGCCGGCAAGTGGGAGAAGAACCGCTTCATGGGCATCGAGATCACCGGCAAGACGCTCGGTGTGATCGGCTGCGGCAACATCGGCGCTATCGTTGCCGATCGTGCGCTTGGTTTGAAGATGAAGGTGGTCGCGTTCGACCCGTTCCTGTCGCCGGAGCGTGCCAAGGATATCGGTGTCGAGAAGGTCGACCTCGATGAGTTGTTGAAGCGCGCGGATTTCATCACGCTGCATACGCCGCTCACCGACAAGACCCGCAACATTCTCGATGCAACCGCGATCAACAAGACCAAGAAGGGCGTGCGCATCATCAATTGCGCGCGCGGTGGTCTGGTGGACGAGGCGGCGCTGCGTGCGGCGCTCGACAGCGGCCATGTTGCCGGCGCGGCGTTCGACGTGTTCGTCGAGGAGCCGGCCAAGGAAAACGTGCTGTTCGGTCATCCCAACGTGATCTGCACGCCGCATCTCGGCGCATCCACCACTGAGGCTCAGGAGAACGTCGCGCTGCAGGTTGCCGAACAGATGTCGGATTATCTGCTCACTGGCGCGATTTCCAATGCGATCAACTTCCCTTCGATCACGGCGGAGGAAGCACCGAAGCTCAAACCCTTCATCGAACTCGCCGAAAAGCTCGGCTCGTTCGCGGGCCAGCTCACCGAGAGCAACATTGCCAAGGTGCAGATCACCTATGAGGGCGCGGTTGCGGAGATGAAGGTGAAGGCGCTCACAGCGGCTGCGCTGTCCGGCCTGCTGCGTCCGATGCTGGGCGACGTCAATGTCGTGTCCGCGCCGGTCGTCGCCAAGGAGCGCGGGATGATCGTGGACGAAGTGCTGCGGGCCGCCGAGAGCGACTATGAAAGCGTCATCACCGTCACCGTGACAACGGACGATATGAAGCGTTCGGTCTCCGGCACGGTCTATGCCGACGGCGCTCCGCGCCTCGTCAACATCAAGGGCATCCGCGTCGACGCCGAGTTCGGCAAGTCGATGATCTACATCACCAACGAGGACAAGCCGGGCTTCATCGGCAAGTTCGCTTCGCTGCTCGGCGATGCCAAGGTCAACATCGCGACCTTCCATCTCGGCCGCAACCAGCAGGGTGGCGACGCCATCGCGCTGGTCGAAGTCGACGGTCCGGTGCCGCAGGAGATTCTCACCAAGGTTGCGGCGCTGCCACAGGTGAAGCAGGCCAAGGCGCTGGCGTTCTGAAATTGATCTGGGGCTTGCTCCGGTAAACACCGGGCGAGCATCGAAACATAAAAGCCGTGCGGGATTCGTGTCCCGCGCGGCTTATGTCGTTTTGGGCTTGCGCGCGGCGAGCACGACGCCGGCGAACACGAGCGCGTAGCCGACCATATGATAGAGATGCAGCGTCTCGCCGAGAAAGCCGATCGCCATCACCGATCCGAATACCGGAATGAGATGCAGGAAGGGCGCGGCGCGGTTGGCGCCGATCAGCTCGACGCCGCGATTGTAGAACATGTACGAGAGCGTCGACGGGAAGATCGAGACGTAGATCAGAATCGGGATGGTGTGCGCGTTGATCGGCGTCACGCGTCCTGACCACATTTCCAGAATGAACAGCGGGAGGATGAACAGCGAGCCGATACCGAAGCTGGCGGCGATGAGTGCAAGTGGCTTCATCGGCGGGCGGCGTGCGGCGACCGCCGAATAGAGGCCGAAGATGAACAGCGCCACTGTGTAACCGATGTCGCCCTTGTTGAACTCGATCCGCAGCAGGGCGCTGAATTCACCCTGCAGGATGATGGTCAGCACGCCGATCAGCGAAATCGCGATGCCGAGCGCCTGGCCCCAGGTGAGCCGCACGTTGAACAGCACGAGCGCGAACAGCGCCACGTAAAGCGGCCCGGACGATTGCAGCAGCAGCCCGTTGAGCGCGGTCGTGTACTGCAGGCTCCAGTAGCCGAGCGTGTTGAAGGTCGCGACGCCGGTGACAGACAGGACGAGCACCAGTCCGAAATGACGGCGGATGATCGGCCAGTCCGCCTTCAGGTCGGACCAGGCGAACGGCAGGATGGTGAGGAAGGCGAAGAGCCATCTCAGGTATGATAGTGCCATCGGCGGAAACACGCCCGCTGCATGGCGGCCGATCACGACATTTCCCGCCCAAAACATCATGGCAAGGCAAAGGATCAGATAGGGCCTCTGCATGAGGCCGAGGGTCGACAGGAACGTCTTCGGCGGGGGCATATCGGGGATTGTACCTGCGGGCGGCAGCTATTCTCGTAATGTTCGATTTAGCTGGGGATATCAATGGTTTGCGGAGATGTTACAGGCCTTGTCAAAACCCTGTTGCGCTTGCGTCACATGCCATCATCCTTTATCGGGTGGTGGCCTGGCATGCGAGCGTTGCTGCTTTCAGGCGCGGCCCTGATCGGCTGCCTTCCGTCGAACGCGAGGATGCTTCCAGAAAATGGCTTACCCCAATGACTAATGTTGTGGTCGTCGGCGCCCAGTGGGGGGACGAAGGGAAAGGCAAGATCGTCGATTGGTTGTCGGAACAGGCTGACATCGTCGTTCGATTCCAGGGCGGGCACAATGCCGGCCATACGCTCGTCATCAACGGCAAGACTTATAAGCTCGCTTTGCTGCCGTCCGGTGTCGTGCGGCCGTCGAAGCTGTCGGTCATCGGCAACGGCGTGGTGTTCGATCCGCAGGCGTTCATCATCGAGATGGAGCGGCTGAAGGAGCAGGGCGTTGCCGTGTCTCCAGACAATCTTCGTGTTGCCGAGAACGTCACGCTGATTCTGCCGCTGCACCGCGAGCTCGATGCCGTGCGCGAGAACGCGAGCAAGGCGACCGCGATCGGCACCACCCAGCGTGGCATCGGTCCCGCTTATGAAGACAAGGTCGGCCGTCGTGCGATCCGCCTGATGGATCTCGACGATCCGCAGACCCTGCCGCACAAGGTCGACCGGCTGCTGGCGCATCATAACGCGCTGCGCCGTGGCCTGTCGCTGCCGGAGATCGATGCGACCGCGCTCATCAAGGATCTCGCCGAACTGGCGCCGAAGGTGCTGCCGTTCGCGGATTCGGTGTGGAATCTGCTCGATCACAAGCGCCGCGAAGGCAAGCGTATCCTATTCGAGGGCGCACAGGGTGCGCTGCTCGACGTCGATCACGGCACCTATCCTTATGTGACCTCGTCGAACACGGTGGCGGCGCAGGCCGCGACCGGCTCCGGCATGGGCCCCAACGCGCTCGGCTATGTGCTCGGCATCTGCAAGGCCTATACGACCCGCGTCGGACAGGGACCGTTCCCCACCGAGCTCATGGATGCCACCGGCGAATTGATCGGCGAGCGCGGTCGCGAATTCGGCGTCAACACCGGGCGCAAGCGCCGCTGCGGCTGGTTCGATGCCGTGCTGGTGCGCCAGACCGTCCGCACCTGCGGCATCCATGGCCTCGCTTTGACCAAACTCGACATTCTCGATGGCTTCGAGGAGATCAAGGTTTGTGTCGGCTACGAGCTCGATGGTAAGGAAATCGACCATCTTCCGGCAGGAGAGGGCGCACAGAGCCGAATCAAGCCGATCTACGAGACCATCGAAGGCTGGCAGGAGCCGACCGCGAATGCGCGCTCGTGGGCCGATCTGCCGGCGCAGGCAATCAAATATGTGAGGCGTGTGGAAGAATTGGTGGGATGTTCGGTCGCGCTGCTTTCCACAAGTCCCGAACGTGAAGATACTATTCTGGTACAAAACCCGTTCGAGGCATGATTCCGCAAAGGGCATGCGCCTCGGCTATCAGGTCGTGCCTCGGGTTGGTCATGAGGTTGTGTAAAGGGTTCGCCGGCTGAACAAGAATGGCTGATTATTATCCCCTCATTGCGCGCGCCGTCGCGGGGCTCGATCCCAACGCCACAGGGGAAAGCCGCCGTGCCCTGTATGAGCGTGCCCGCACTGCGCTGATCGCGCAGTTGCGCGGGGTGCAGCCGCCGCTGACGGAGGCCGAGATCACCCGCGAGCGCCTGGCGCTCGAGGAGGCCGTGCGCAAGGTCGAGGCGGAAGCAGCCCATCGCATGCGCGGCGATAACCATCGCCCCGAGGGACCGCGTGGCCCGAGGCCGGAAGGCCCCGGCCGTGAAGGCCCGCGTCGGGGTGATATCCTGCGCGACAGCGCCCGCGCTGCTGCCGGTGCCCGTGCTGCCCAGCCGGGCCCGCATGGTGGGCCCCACGGGGCGCGGCCAACCGTGTCGCGGGGCGATACACCGCCGCCTCCTTATGAGGATCGCGATCGCCCGCCATCCCGGCCACCGGGCCCACCGCGCGAGGGGCGCGATATTCTGCCGGGCGGGCATCTACCGCCCGGTCCGGGCCGTCCGCCGCATCCGGGCGTCGGCACACGCGGTTTCCGCGATGTCGTGGCCGATACCGACGAACTGGGACGGGCTGCCTCGCAGGCGACGCGCTCGGCGCGCAAGACCTTCGCCAAGGTTGCTTCGCCGACCCCGGAGTTCGAGCGCACCGAACCCGACATGGAAGAGCGGGGCGCTTACCCCGCTTATGCGGAAGACGAGTCGTTCGATGAGCTCAGCCCGCAGGAGCCCGCCGGCGCAAAGGGCCGACGTGACGCTCTCGCCGGTGACAAAGTCCGTGGCGGCTTCCCGCTCAAAGGCATAATGATCGCGGGCCTCGCGCTGATCCTGATCGGCGGCGGCATTCTAGGTTTTCAGAAATACGGCGCCTCGCTGAAGGCGATGTTCGGCTCGGCCCAGCAGAGCGCAAAGCAGACCGGCACCAACAACACCGGCGTGCAGCCGAAGATCACCGACCGCGTCGGCCAGCCCGACGCCGGGCAGCAGGTCGCGCCGGTCGCGCAGCGTGCGATCCTCTACGAAGAAGATCCGTCCGATCCTCAGGGCAAGCAGACGGTCGGCACCGTGGTCTGGCGTCTCGATCAGGTCGCGCCCTCGCCGAAGCAGAAGCCGGATACCGCGATCAAGGCCGACGTCGAATTGCCGGATCGCAAGGTGAAAGTGGCGCTCACGATTATGCGCAACACCGATCCGACCATGCCGGCGACGAGCCACACCATGGAGATCGTGTTCGTGGTCGGGCCTGACTTTGGCACCACGATTGCGAACGTGCCGGGCGTCTATGCCAAGTCGCCGGACCAGCCGCGCGGCACGCCGCTCGCCGCGACTTCAGTCAAGGTGCAGGATGGCTACTTCCTGATCGGATTGTCCAACGTTGACGTCGATCGCGCCCGCAACATTCAGGTGCTGAAGGAGCGCTCCTCGCTCGATATCCCGATCGTCTATGGCAACGGCAAGCGCGCCATTCTCTCGATCGAGAAGGGCTCGCCCGGCGATCGTGCCTTCAACGAAGCTTTCTCGGCTTGGGGGCAATGACCTTGAGAGTGACTCTTGCAGGCTCGCGTCACTTCGGGGTGAAGACGCTCGAAATGCTGCTGACCCATGGCGTCGAGATCGCGGGCGTGGTCGTGGCCGACGGCGATGATCGTCTTGCGGCTGCGGCGCGCGACGCCGGGCTCAATCTCCATGTGCAGGCCGACCCGAAGGTGATCGAGGCGTCCGAGATTCCGCCGGATACCGATCTCATCATCACCGCGCACAGCCATGCCCGTGTCTCGGAGGAGGCGCTTGCGGCCTCGCGGCTCGGCGGCATCGGCTATCATCCCTCGCTGCTGCCGCGCCATCGCGGCATCGCCGCGGTGGAATGGACCATCCGCGAAGGTGATCCCGTGACTGGCGGTACGATCTATCATCTCGCCGAGCGCATGGATGCCGGTGCGATTGCCGCGCAGGAATGGTGCTTCGTCGTGAAGGGCGAGACCGCGCGCGAGTTGTGGGAGCGGGCACTGGCGCCGCTCGGTTTGAAGCTGATGGCGCGTGTGATCGATCATGCCAAGACGTTCGGCTCGCTGCCAGCCAAGCCGCAGGACGAGCGGTTCGCGACGCGAGCGCCGCGGATCAAGGCTGCCGTCGAAGCGTAATCCGCAATCGAAGCGCCACCCGATTAAAAAAGCCCGGCGCGCGGCCGGGCATTGCATCCTCATTCCGCATGATCGTTTACGCTGCTGGTGTCCGGCCTTCGGCAATGGCGAGCGTGACGAGATGGCTGGCGTCGGTCACGCCTTCGGCCGCCCGCCGCACGATCGTCTCGGCCATCTTGGCGGTGGTGGCGGGTGTCCGATTTTCCACGGCGATCTGGGCAACCGCAATATCGAGGACTTCGCGCAGTGCAGCCACGGTTTCAGCGCTGAAGGTTTCTGGCGGGTGATTGACCATGCGCATCTCCTTGGTTGGATGTGTGATGCGGCACCATCGAGGGACATTGAGGCTGTTGTGAGTCAGGCGATGAATGCGCGCGCCGAAATCATCGGACGCAATTCAGAATATCTCTACTCGTGCACGCATGACGCGCGCATTCATGACGTCCTTGTAACGATGCTTGCGGATCGCGTGCATGCGCTGCGCTATATTTGGTGCCTCGCGTAAGGCGGCGCCGGTTAAGCGTTGCGGCACGGGGATGCGTTCCCGGAGAACGGACGCCTTCACTGTTCTCCTCATTTTTTCTTGATAGATCGATCGCCGCAGCCCATCTTCCGTTCCGGCCGGAGGATCGTTCATGAATTTCACGAGAACGCGACGTTGGTCGCTTGGGGTCGGATTGATCTCGCTGCTGTCGACGAGCCCGCTCTCGGCGGAGGAGCAGCTCAGCCTTTCTTTTCTGGACAAGAATAATTTTTACCTCTCGTCCGCCGGGTTCAAGGTGCAACTTGCGAAGGGCCCCAAGGGAGAGAAAGCGTTGCGCGCCCTGCCGCCGCATCGCTTCGTGATTCACACTGTCGGTGGCGTGACGCGCTACTTGTTTGCCGATCCCAAGAGATGCGCCTGCATCTTCATCGGCAGCAAGGATAATTATTTATCGTATCGCTCGATCTTGTCGCAGCCGCTCGGTGCCGCGCCGGATAATGTCGAGGCGGATTACAAAACCAATGCCCTGACGATGCTGAACGAACCTCTCGGCGGCAAGGATATCTACAACCCGGATTCGCTCGCGGAATTTTTGCAGGATTACGACTGATATGAAAAAGCCGGCGTTTCCGCCGGCTTCATTTTTCTTGAAAACGAGTTGATCGGGGTCAGTAGGCGGCTTCCAGCGCGGCCTTCTCCTGACGTGCGACCGTGCTCTTCACCGCGGCCTGTACCTTCTCGAAGGCACGCACCTCAATCTGGCGTACGCGTTCGCGCGAGACACCGAACTCGGCGGCCAGATCCTCGAGCGTCATCGGCTCTTCGGCAAGCCGCCGCGCCTCGAAGATGCGGCGTTCGCGCGGGTTGAGCACGCCCATGGCGCCGGTCAGCGCGTTGCGGCGGTGATCGTATTCCTCGCTCTCCGCCATGATGGTTTCCTGGTTGGGCGAGGTATCGACCAGCCAGTCCTGCCATTCGCCGGGTTCGCCGTCGTCGCGGATCGGCGCGTTGAGCGAGGCGTCGCCACCGAGGCGGCGGTTCATGTCGATCACGTCACGCTCGGTCACGCCGAGACGCTTCGCGATCAGCTTGACCTGATCCTCGTGCATGTCGCCGTCTTCCAGCGCGGAGATCTTGCTCTTCGCCTTGCGCAGGTTGAAGAACAGCTTCTTCTGGTTCGCGGTGGTGCCCATCTTCACGAGCGACCACGAACGCAGGATGTATTCCTGGATCGACGCCTTGATCCACCACATCGCATAGGTGGCGAGGCGGAAGCCCTTTTCGGGCTCGAACCGCTTGACCGCCTGCATCAGGCCGACATTGCCCTCCGAGACGACCTCGGAGATCGGCAGGCCGTAGCCGCGGTAACCCATGGCGATCTTCGCCACGAGCCGCAGATGGCTGGTCACGAGCTTATGCGCCGCATCCCGGTCGTCATGCTCGCGCCAACGCTTGGCGAGCATGTATTCCTCCTGCGGTTCAAGCATGGGGAATTTGCGGATTTCGGCGAGGTAATGGGAAAGGCCGGATTCTCCGTTGAGAATCGGCAGAGTGGCTGTACGGGCCATGTGGTAGCGCCCTCCGTTGTTCAGGCCCCCGACAGTGGCGGGCCAGGCAGGCTGCTGCTTTGTCAAAGCCAGCGGAGCTGCAATGTTCCGTGCCGGGACATCTCCGTCACGCAGGTGCAGCATACACCGGCGCGGAGCGAAAAGGGAAGAACAAAACGGGTTCACGATCCCGTTATGGCTATTAAATATCTGTAATCTTTAGAGTTCTTCAAGCGAAGCTGCGTCAAGGCGCCGCGCGTAGCAAGGCCTGCAGGTGGGCCAGATCTTCGGGGAGCTCCGATTGCCACTCCAGAACCTCTCCTGTCGTCGGGTGCTCGATCTGCAGGAGATAGGCATGGAGCGCCTGCCTGCCGAGGGTGGTGACGGCAATTTTCGCAGGCTCGGCGAGCTGGTTCACCTTGGTGCGGAAGCCCGACCCGTAGACGTCGTCCCCGATCAACGGATGGCCGGCGTGGCTCAAATGGACACGAATCTGGTGGGTGCGCCCCGTCTCGAGTTGGCAGGCGAGGAGGGCGGCGAGCGGCTTGCCATCGCGCCCGGCAAAGCTCTCCAGCATCTCCCAATGGGTGATCGCCTGCCGGCCGGAGGCGCGCACCGCCATCTTTTCCCGCGCAAAGGGATGGCGGTCGATCGGCTGGTCGATGGTGCCGCGCGGCCGCGCCGGCACGCCCCAGACGAAGGCGAGATAGCCGCGCCGCAGCTCCCCGGTGCGGCCATGGTCGGCGAACTGTGCCGTCAGCGACTGATGGGCATGATCGTTCTTGGCGATCACCATCAGTCCGGTGGTGTCCTTGTCGAGCCGGTGGACGATGCCCGGTCGCTTGACGCCGCCGATCCCGGAAAGACTCGCGCCGCAATGGGCGATCAGCGCATTGACGAGGGTACCGTTCTCGTGACCCGCGGCGGGGTGCACCACGAGGCCGCGCTGCTTGTCGAGCACGATGATGTCATCGTCCTCGTAGACGATATCGAGCGGGATGTTCTCCCCGACCGGTTCCGGATCGACGGCCGGCGGTACCTCGATCGTAATGGCCTCCCCGGCCTTCACCTGATAGGCAGGGTCGCGCACCACCGTGTCACCAAGGCTGACGTGGCCCGCCAGGATCAGTGCCTTCAGGCGGGTACGCGACAGATCGTCGATCTGTTCCGCGAGCAGCCGGTCGAGCCGCTGCGATTTGCCCGAGGCCGCGGCTGTGATAGAGCGGCGGTCGCCCGCCTCCGCAGGACCGGGTCCTATGTCCGTTCCCGTTTCGGGATGATCTGAAGAAGACCTTTGCATGAGCGAACATGTAGCCGCCCAGCCCGATCCTGAACAGGCCGCCATGATGGTGCGGCTCAAGCGTCTGATGCTGATTGCCGGGCTCACCACTGCGCTCGGCATCGGTGCGGTGTTCGTGGCGATCGGCTACAAGCTGTACCGTGGCGAGGGCGCCGCGGTGGCGGAGGCCACCCTTGTGGTGCCGAAGGGGGCACGGATCGTCTCGACGGCAGCGCTGGGCGACCGGATCGCGGTGACGCTCGATGTCGGCGGGACCACGGAAATCCGCACGTTTGACGCCAAAAGCTTCAAATTGCTCGGCCGGGCGCGGTTCGCGAACGAGCCTTAAAGCCTCGAATCCGCCTTTCGCATCTTGCGGATTGCCGCCATGGCGGCTATTCCCTTGTGCCAATGCTCCCTTCGTCTAGCGGTTAGGACGCGGCCCTCTCAAGGCTGAAACACGAGTTCGATTCTCGTAGGGAGCGCCAATTTCCCCTTCAAGCGATCATTCAGGCTGGCGCGGTGTCGCGCTCAGAGCGGCACATCCTTGTCATCGAGGAAGATGCGCTCGGCGGCGCCGCTTAAATCTTCGTACTGCCCGTTGCTGAGCGCCCACATGAATGCGCCGAGCCCGGCGAGGCCGAGCAGCAGCGCGATGGGGACGAGATAAAGAAAGTCGGCCATCACGCAGGTTCCTCCGTGACGTTGAGCGCGCGGCGGCTTGCCACAGGCGTCGCGCGTTTGCCGGAGGTGCGCTTAGCGCGCAGCCGCAGCGCATTCGCGATCACGATCACCGAGGACGACGACATCGCAATCGCCGCGACGAGCGGCGTGATGTAGCCGAGGATTGCGATCGGCACCGCGATGATGTTGTAGCCGACGGCAAGCGCGAGGTTCTGCCGCACGAGTTGTGCTGCCGTTCTGGCGATCCCGATCGCCTGCGGTACGGCCTCGAGGCTGTCATGCAGAAACACGAGGTCGGCGGCGTTGCGGCCGATATCGGCCGCGGTGGCGGGCGCCATCGAGGCATGGGCGGCAGCCAACGCCGGCGCGTCGTTCAGTCCGTCGCCAACCATCAGCACCTTGTGGCCGCTCGCCTCGATGGACTCGATGCGTGCGACCTTTCCGGCCGGCATGGTGCCGGCGCGATAGCGCAGGCCGAGTTCACCGGCGATCTGGTTCACCGCGGCGTCGTGGTCGCCGGAGAGAATCTCGATGTCGAAATTCGTCTTGAGAGCGGCGAGCGCTTCATGCGCACCGCCACGCAATTTGTCCTCGAACTCAAAGCGCGTCAGCAGCGCGCTGTCGCGTGCCAGCACGAGTCCCTCGTCGTGCGCCTCATCCTGCGCGGCGAGCGCCCATGAGGCGCGGCCGAGACGATAGAGATGCGCGCCGACCTTCGCCTCGAGCCCGCAGCCGGGATGCTCGGTCACGGTCTCGGGCATAAGATGTGGTGCCACCTTGCCGGTGGAGGCTGCTTCGATGGCCCGGGAATAGGGATGGCGCGAATGCGCGGCGATGGCGGCCGCAAGCGACAGCGTGCCTGCATCGATGGCGTCGGGCGCCGCGAGGCGCGGCACGCCCGCGGTGAGCGTGCCGGTCTTGTCGAACACCACGGTGTCGATCTCTGCGAGCCGCTCCAGCGCGCTGCCGTCCTTCAGAAGGATGCCGCTCTCGAACAGGCGGCGTGCGGCCATCACTTGCACCATCGGCACGGCAAGGCCGAGCGCACAGGGGCAGGTGATGATGAGCACGGCAATGGCGATGGTGATCGCGCGGTGAAGGTCGCCGGTCGCGATCATCCAGCCGATGAAGGTGAGGAATGCGGTGGCGTGAACCGCGGGCGCATAGAGTTGCGAGGCGCGGTCGGCGATCCGGCGATAGGCCGAGCGACCGCTTTCCGCAGCTTCCATCAGCCGCACCAGATCGGCGAGTGTGGAGTCGCGTGCCGTTGCGGTGGCAACAAGTGTAAGCGGCCCGGTGAGGTTGAGCACGCCCGCCTGTAGCCGTGTGCCGGGCGCGGCCGGGACCGGCGCGCTTTCGCCTGTCAGCAACGCGCTGTCGATATCGGACTGGCCGCTCACGACATCCGCATCGACCGGCACGCGTTCGCCGGCCGCGAGCAGTACCGTCATGCCGGCGGCGATCTCGTTCACCGGCGTATAGACGCGGCTGCCGTCAGGTTGCAGCACCAGTGCGCCGCGCGCGACAAGGTTCGCAAGGCCGTTGACGGCAGTGCGGGCTTTCTCGCGCATCAGATGGTCGAGCGTGCGGCCGATCAGCAGAAAGAACAGCAGTGTGACGGAGGCATCGAAATAGGCGTGCGGACCATGGGTCGCCGTCTCGTAGAGACTGAGACCGAACGCGAGCAGCACGCCGATCGAGATCGGCACGTCCATGTTGGTGCGCCCGTGCCGCAGCGCCTGCCAGGCGGAGCGGAAGAACACGCGGCCGGAATAAGCGAGCGTCGGCAGCGCGATGACGGCCGAGATGGTGTGGAACAGATCGCGCGTCGCATCGTCCGCGCCGGACCAGACCGACACCGACAGCAGCATGATGTTGCTCGCGGCAAAGCCTGCGACCGCGAGCGCGCGGATCAGCTCGCCAAAGGTCTTGTCGGTAACGTCCGCGCCCGCGTCATAGACGTGAGCCTCGTAGCCCGCCTGGCGCAGTGTTTCGATGAAAGGCGGCGGTGCGCCGTCGCGCCAGCGGATGGTGGCGCGCTTGGTGGAGAGATTGACGCGCGCGGCTTCGACGCCCGGCAGCGCGCCGAGTGCGGTCTCGACGGCGAGGATGCAAGCACCGCAATGGATGGAAGGCACCGAGAGATCGGTCTGGCGAAGGCCCTCGCCGACAATCCGGCTCGCGAGCAGAATTTCGCCATCCTTGTTGATGTCGCTCGCGACCGTCAGCGCGATACCTGCAGCGGAGGTGCAGCACGTCATCGGCTTCTCCAACACGCCTTCGCGCGATCAACGCGGAAGGGCTTTCACAATCCGGCGGCGGTGCCGCCGGTCCATAGCACTCAGCCGGCCTCAGCGGCAACCGGCGCAGCCTTCATCGCCTGATACGCATGCCAGGTTCCATGACCCAGCACGGGAAACACGATGATGAGGCCGAGAAGGCCGGTCACGAGGCTGACAAGGAACAGGCCGAGCACGATCGCGCCCCAGGCAAGCATCACCGGCAGATTCTTGCCGACGAGTGCGAAGCTCGTGCCCATGGCAGTGAGCGCATCGACGCGCTGCTCGAGCAGCATCGGCAGCGAGAAGGCGCTGATGGCGAACGAGAAGGCGGCGAACAGCGCGCCGACAGCGCTGCCGACGATCAGCATCGCCCAGCCGACAGGCGTCGTGAACAGCATCTCCGCGACATGGTCGAGGCCGGGGAACGGCCGCACGCCGAAGAACAGCGCGTAAACGATGACGGCGGCGCGCATCCACACCAGCATCAGAAGGCAGAGCAGAACGCCGGTGAAGAGAATCTGCGCACCCGCCGCAGGCTTCACCAGGATCATCCGCATCAGGCTGACCGGTTCGCCGCGCGCGATCTGCCGACTCTTGGCGTAAGTGCCGAGCGCCAGCAGCGGCCCCATCACCATGAAGCCCGCAAGCGCCGGAAACAGGATGTAGTCGCGGCCGAACAGGAACAGGCCGTGAATGACGATGGCCGACAGCAGGAAGATCAGGATGCCGTAGGCGATGCTCGGACCGGGCGAGGTACGGAAATCCTGCCAGCCCTGCGCGAGCCATGTCAGCGCCGTCGAGGGCGGCAGATTGCGGCTCCAGCGATTTTCGTGAGGAAGCGGCGGGACAACAGCCGGAATGACGATCATGGCGGCCCTCGTTTACTTCGGCGTGCAGGAGGATTTAGCGGCACTGAAGGCGCCGGATGCGGTGCCGTTACTGCCGAGCTTCAGATGCGAGACACATTCGGGTTGTGACGTCATGGCGACATACACGAGGTGCCAGTTCGCCATGGCGACAACGAGAACGATCGCACTTGCGATGATCCACATCGCAAGACGTCCACGGCGTCCGATCGGTGTGCTGGTGATCATGGCTTCTCACTCCGCAGGTCGGCGATGTAAAGCGCGAGAATTTTACGGTCGAGGTCGGTCAGCCGGCCTTCCCATGTCGGCATGTGGCCGTTGCGGCCGCCCCAGACCGTATTGGTGATCGACTGAACGTCACCGCCGTAAATCCAGAACGCGTCGGTCAGGTCGGGCGCCCCCATCTCCTGATTACCCTTGGCGTCCTCGCCATGGCAGGAGGCGCAGTTCGCTGCGAACACTTCCTTGCCCGCCGTGGCCTGATCCGCGGCAATCGTCTTGTCGTTCGGATGCGACAGGCTGCGGATGAAGGCGACCACCTTGTCGATGTCGGGCCGCTGCAGCATGCCGTCGCGGCCGAAAGCCGGCATCTGCGAGCTGCGCGTATCCGGATGCGTGGAGTTGATGCCGACGCGGATCGTCTCGGCAATCGCTTCGGGACTGCCACCCCACAGCCACGACTGCGTGGTGAGGTTGGGGTAGCCCTTGTTGCCCTTGGCCTCGCGCCCGTGGCAAGCGGCGCAGTTGTCGCCAAACAATGTCCGTCCGGTTTCGCGCACGACATTCATCAACGCCGAATCCTTCTCGATCTCGGCGAAGCTCTTGCTTTCGATCTGCGAGGCCCACGGTGCACGCTGGAGCGCGGCCTGCTTGACGGATTCGGTCACGTCGGCGCGAACGTCGTCGCCGAGCAGACCCTTGGTATAGGTCGTGCCGATCGGCCATGTCGGCATCAGGATCCAGTAGCCGACCGCGAAGATGACCGTGATCGCCAGAAAGAAATAGATCACGCGCGGCACCGGCGTGTTCAGCTCGATGATGCCGTTCCATTCGTGGCCGGTTGTCTGATGACCGGTGTGAGGGTCGCGGATGAAATTCTCGCCCATGATCGTTCAGCCCTTCACCACGGTCTTGCCGGTATCCGGCCGGTCTTCATCCTCGATGATGGCGCGGCCCGCGTCCTCGAACACCTTCTTGTTCGACGGCCAGTAGACGTAGATGAGCACTGCGGCCGACAGCGCGAGCAGATAGAACAGCCCGTAGGATTTCGAGAACCAGACCAGAATGTCGTGATCGAAGTTCATGCTCATTCTCCCGCAGCGGCGACCGGCTTGCCTGCGACATCGGTCAGGCGGCCGAGAATCTGCAGGTAGGCAACGAGCGCATCCATTTCGGTGAGCTGGTTGGGTTTGCCGTCGAAGGCGCGGATGTTGGTCTCCTTGCCGTAACGGCTGGAGACGCCTTCCGCAGCGGTGGAATCCGGCGCGGCCTGACCGTAGGCATCGGTCGGGGCGTTCGCGATCATGTCGTCGGTGTAGGGAACGCCGACCGCGCGCTGCGCCTTGAGATGGCCGCTGAGGTCGTCAACCCGCAGCTCGTTGCGCGACAGCCAGGCGTAGGCCGGCATCACGGACTCCGGCACCACATCGCGCGGATTGTTGAGATGCACGACATGCCACTCGTCGGAATACTTGCCGCCGAGACGTGCGAGATCCGGGCCGGTGCGCTTCGAGCCCCACAGCATCGGGTGATCGTATTTCGACTCGACCGCGAGCGAGTAGTGACCGTAGCGCTCGACTTCGTCGCGCAGCGTGCGGATCATCTGCGAGTGGCAGGCGTAGCAGCCCTCGCGGATGTAGATATTTCGGCCCGCGAGTTCGAGCGGCGTATAGACCCGCATGTTCGGCGCAGCTTCCACCGTCTGATGGATGGTGAACAGCGGCGCGATCTCGAACAGGCCACCGACGCTCGCGACGGCGACGATCATCAGCACGAGACCGATCGACTTGCGTTCGAGGCGATAGTGGAATCCAAACATCGGCGTTACTCCCCGGGCTGCAGGGCTGGCGCGCCCGCGGGTATCGGATGGTCTGCCGTCGGCTCGCTTGCGACGTCCGGCGCGGTGCGGATCGTCATCCAGATGTTGTAGCAACCGATGATGGCGCCGATCAGGAACATCAGGCCGCCGATCGCGCGGGCGATGTAATAGGGGTGCATCGCGACCAGCGAGTCGGTGAACGAGTAGGCAAGCGTGCCGTTCTCGTTATAGGTCCGCCACATCAGGCCTTGGATGATGCCGGAATTCCACATTGCGAACACGTAGGTGATGGTGCCGCCGAGTGCGAGCCAGAAGTGGGCTTCGACAAGGCGCGCCGAATACATCGCCTCGCGCTTCCATAGCCACGGAACCGAGGCGTAGATCGCGCCGAAGGTGATCATCGCCACCCAGCCGAGCGCGCCGGCGTGCACATGGCCGACGGTCCAGTCGGTATAGTGCGACAGCGAGTTCACCGGGCGGATCGCCATGAACGATCCCTCGAAGGTGGTGAGGCCGTAGAACACCGCGGCGACCATCATGAAGCGCAGCACGGCGTCGTCGCGTACCTTGTGCCAGGCGCCATTCAGCGTCATCAGCGCGTTGCCGGCGGACACCCAGGAGGGGACCAGCAGCATCACCGAGAAGGTGACGCCGAGCGACTGCACCCACTGCGGCAGGGCGGTGTAGTGCAGATGGTGCGAGCCCGCCCACATGTAGAAGAAGGTGATGCCCCAGAACGAGATGATTGACATCCGGTAGGAGTAGATCGGCCGCTCCGCGCGCTTGGGCATGTAATAGTACATCATGCCGAGGAAGCCGGAGGTGAGGAAGAAGGCGACGGCGTTATGGCCGTACCACCACTCCGTCATCGCATCCTGCACACCGGAGAACAGTGAGTAGCTCTTCACGCCCGTCCACGACACCGGCACCGCGAGGTTGTTGACGATGTGCAGCATCGCCACGACCAGAATGAAGGCGAGGTAGTACCAGTTGGCGACGTAGATGTGGGGTTCCTTGCGACGCGCGAGCGTGCGCATGTAGAGGACGAAATAGACGACCCACACGATCACCAGCCAGATGTCGGCATACCATTCCGGCTCGGCATATTCCTTCGACTGGGTGACGCCCATCAGATAGCCGGTCGCCGCGATGACGCAGAACAGGTTGTAGCCGAGCAGCACGAACCACGGGGTCAACTGGTCGGGCAGCCGCGCGCGGCAGGTGCGCTGCATGACGTAGAAGGAGGTCGCGATCAGCGCGTTGCCGCCGAAACCGAAGATCACGCCGCTGGTGTGAACCGGGCGGAGGCGACCGAAGCTCGACCAGCCGGCATCGAAGGCAAGGTTGGGATTGACGAGCTGCCACGCCACCCAGTCGCCGACGAACATGCCGACCACGGCCCAGCCCATCGCGATGAGGAGGCCGGCTTTGGTCGGGTCGTCGTAATATTGCGAGAGGCGTTCGGGCGAGGGTTCCGGCGCGTAGTAGCCTGAACCGATCCAGAAGATGCCGGCGAGCGCCGCGAGGAGAACGATGGCGCCATGGACGCCGAAGGCATCGGCGCGGCCGGTGACCGTCATGACGGCGCCGACGATGAACATGACGATCAGGATGGCGAGCGCGGATTCTCGCTCGTTGGTGGTGAGTTGCTCGACCATTCTCATTTTATCTGCTCCGCACCGGCGAAGGCCTGCTCGCGGCAGGCGGTGACTTCAGGACTCGGGAAATCCCCCTCGGAGAACGCAGACCGCGTTCACAAGGTATCTTACAGAATTTTGCCATACCGTTGTTGGGATTTGCGAGACTGTTGCGACAATCTATCCGCAGGCGAACCGGGGGCATTGCGATAGCGCAAAGTCACGCGCGCGCCCAAGTGAAACTGTGCTTGGTTTTTCAAATCGGCATTCATCGCGCCACGATTATTTTTGTCCCGTAAAATGCGGAAAAACGACGCACAGGAACAGGCTTTTCCCGCCGAATTTCCTCAAAATGGAGTTGATTTTCCTCAATGCCGCAACCGGCAAAACACGCGAGACTTGGTTCGTAGTGGAGAGCAGCCATGTCGATCTATCTTGTCCTGCTGGTTCTGGTATTGTTGGTGACTGCGCGCGCGGTGGAAGATCTGCGCGCGGCGCCCGTCCGCCATGCCGGACTCCGGAAACCACGGCGGCGCAGCTTCTGATTGTTTTTGTAAACTCGCGGCTCCTCGCGCGGCTATGATCGGCCGTGCGCCAGCCACATGCCGCGAGCGGCTGGGGGAGCCATGAAGATCCAGATGTCACCGCTTGGGGATGAGAACGGCCTCGCCGTCCTGTCCTTCGGCTTCCGCCCCTTCTTTTTCGGAGCCTCGCTGTTCTCGGGACTCGCGATTGCAATCTGGGTGCCGTTCTATTTCGGCGAGATCACGCTGCCGACGGCCTTTGCGCCGGTCGATTGGCATATCCACGAAATGCTGTTCGGCTTCCTGCCCGCGGTGATTGGGGGATTTCTCCTTACCGCGATCCCGAACTGGACCGGCCGGGCGCCGGTAAAGGGCCGCCTCCTGCTGCTGATGACGGTGGTCTGGCTGATCGGCCGCATCGCCATGGCGTGTTCGGCGAACATCGGCTGGTTTCCAGCGATGCTGATCGATGTGTCGTTCCTTCTCCTGACGGCGATTGTCGCCGGCTATGAGGTGCTGGTCGCGAAGAACACCCGGAATGTGAAGGTGGTTGTGCTCGTGCTCGCGCTGTTTGCCTGCAACGTCGCCTTCCACCTTGAGGCGCATGCCCACGGCGCGGCTGACATCAGTATGCGCGCCGGCATTGCCGTCATTGTCGTACTGCTTGCGGTGATTGCCGGCCGCATCGTGCCGGCATTTACGCGAATCTGGCTGATGCGCGCGCCGCAGGGCCGCATGCCGATTCCGTTTTCCCGCTTCGATGCCGCCGCCGTAGGCGTTGCCGCCGTTGCGCTGCTCGCGTGGGTGGTGCGTCCGGAAGGCGCGATCACCGGCGGTCTGTGCCTCTTTGCCGGACTGTTTCACCTCGCGCGGTTGGCGCGCTGGGCCGGCTATCGCACTTGGCCCAACCGGCTTCTGGTGATTCTGCACATCGGCTACGCCTTCGTGCCGCTCGGTTTCCTGCTCGCCGGTGCTGCGGCATTCGGTGAGATCGGCAGGAGTGCCGCCATTCATTCGTGGATGGCGGGCGCTGCAGGCATCATGACGCTTGCGGTGATGTCGCGGGCAAGTCTCGGCCATAGCGGCCGTCCGCTGGCGGCGACAGGGCTGACACAGACCGTCTACGCGTTTGCGGTCGCGGCGGCGCTGGTGCGGATCGGAGCGGTGCTTTTCCCCGAATGGAACAGCGGCCTGATACATCTGGCCGCTGCTCTGTGGTTCGTGGCGTTCTTCGGCTTCGCGCTGATCTATGCGCCGGTGTTTCTCACCGTCAGCCTGCCGCCTCAGGCGTCCATGCCGCGCAAGCACTGACGGTCGTGCAGCGACACCCGCCGCGCGCCGGAGAGCCCGAGCACGCCCTGGCTCTGCAACTGCGAGAAGGTGCGTGACACCGTCTCGAGCGTCAGGCCGAGATAGTCGGCAATGTCACGCCGCGACATCGGCAACGACATCAGCCCGGTGACGGCCAGCCGCTGATCCATTTCCAGAAGGAACGTGGCGACACGCTCGGTGGCGGTCTTGCGGCCGAGCAGCAGCATGTGGTCCTCGGCATGGCGCAGATGGTCGGCCGTCATGGTCCAGAGGCTGTGGGCGACCCGCACGTCGGTCTCGGCCGCAACCTCAAGAGGCCGGCGGCTCACCGAGCGCAACTGGGTGTCGACGATCGCCTCGGCGGTCAGGCGATAGTCCTCGCCCGAGTCGAGGCCGAACACGTCGCCGGCAAGGTGGAAGGCATCGATCTGGCGGCGGCCGTCCGGCAGGAGCTTGTAGGTGCGCACAGCGCCGGAGACGACCTTGTAGACATGATCGGCGGGCTCACCCTCGCCGTAGATTTCCTCGTCCTTATGGTAGTTGAGGAAAGCACTCGCGAGGCCGGCGCGGCCGAGCAGGGTATCGAAGCGATCGATGCACGGCGCCGTCGTGGTGGCGGAAATCCGCCCGAAAGAACTGGTGGCGGGGGAAGCGGGCATCTCGACAAACATGGGTCATCTCCTATCAGGCGATGTGACTATTTGTCCGAAATGCAGGCGCAGAGGTATTTCGCTTGGTCCCCTAAGGAACCCAACCTAAGGGTTCCACCGGAATTGACCGGGGCGCTTTTATCAGGGCCGGGGGGTGGTTTCGGTCTCCTGCATCGCCCGGCGAACGTGGGCGACCAGGTTTTCCTCAAGGTGCGGCTTGCGCAGCACGTAGGCGACGCCGACGGCGGCGGCTCTTGCCGAAATGCTCTCATCCGGGTCGCCGGTAATGAGGATGATCGGCGTTCGCGCATCCTGCCGGTGCAGGCGGGAGGCAAGGTCGAGGCCGTCCATGCCGGGCATCTTGTAGTCGATGATGAAGCAGTCGGCGTGGCGGGGCACGCCGGTCTCGAGCGCCGCGGCGGCCGTGCGGAACGTCAGCGTCTCGAAGCCTTCCGCTTCCAGAAGAAAACGCAACGAGCCGAGAACGTCGGGATCGTCATCGATGACATAAATGGTACTTTTGCGCAGCGAGGACATGCAGACTCGATCGGAAAAACGGCGCGTTGACGCGTTTTGCCAAACTGGCTGCGCCGCTCCCCGTCCGCATTGATTTGTCTCAATCCTTCAGGAGACCGCCGCGAATGGCCAAACGCACGAGTTCCGAGACGCTCGATGCCTGCATCTTGGTCATGACGTTGGCGCGATAGACCTCGATGGTGCGAGGGCTGATCTCGTAATTGCGCGCGATGAGCTTGTTCGACAGTCCGGCGACGAGGCCTTCCATCACCTGCCGCTCGCGCGGGCTGAGGCTCGCAATCCGCGATGCGATATCGGCCGTGACCGCTTCGCCCTTGTGGCGCTGCGCGGCACTCGAGAGCGCGGCCTTGATGGTGCCGATGAGGCGATCGTCCTCGAACGGCTTTTCGATGAAGTCGATCGCGCCAAGCTTCATCGCCTCAACCGCGAGAGGAACATCACCATGGCCGGTCATGATGATGATCGGGAACGGCTTGTTGGTTTCCTTCAAGCGCCGCAGCAGTTCGATGCCGTCGAGATTGGGCATGCGCACGTCGGAGACGACGCAACCCGGACCGAGCGCAGGCAGGGCGGCGAGAAAGCTCACCGCGGATTCGAACAGCCGCGCTTCAAAGCCTGCCGCGTCGAGCAGAAAGTCCAGCGAATCCCGCATCGCCGGATCGTCATCAATCACATAGACGGTCCCCTCAGCCGGCATCGGTCAGTCCTTCGGTGGGCGCGGCCGGCAGCGTGAAGCGGAAGGTCGCTCCGCCGGCCGGGTTGTTTTCGGTCCACATGCGTCCGCCATGAGCCTCGACAATGGTTCTGCTGATGGAAAGGCCAACACCCATGCCATTTTTCTTGGTGGTGAAAAAGGTCTGAAACATACGTGGCTGATGTTCCTTGCCGATGCCATGGCCGGTGTCGGAAACGGCGATCTCGATCATATCATTGGTGGCGCGGGTTGAGGTGACGACGAGGGTGCGCTGGGCGGATTCGGTCATGGCGTCGAGCGCGTTGCGGAACAGGTTGACCAGCACCTGCTGGATCTGGACGCGGTCGACCAGCACGAGATCGTGATCGGGATCGAGATGGAAGTGCAGCGACACGCCCTGCTCGCGTGCGCCGGTCAGGCCGAGCGCGCCGGCCTCCTCGATCAGCTTCGAGGCCTTCTCGACGCGCTTCTCCGATTCGCCGCGTGAGACGAATTCACGCAGGCGGCGGATGATCTGCCCGGCGCGGATCGCCTGTTCGGCGGCGCGATCCATCGCGCTCTCGATCTTGTGGCGGTTCTCTTCCGTGTCGGCGGCAAGAAGACGGCGCGAGCCTTTCATGTAATTGCTGATCGCCGCGAGCGGCTGATTGAGTTCATGCGCGAGCGCAGACGCCATCTCGCCCATCGCGGTCAAACGAGAGACGTGGACGAGTTCGGACTGCAACTCCTGCATCCGTGCCTGGGTCTGCTGATACTCAGTCAGGTCGCGTACGAAGCCGGTGAAGTAGGGCTCGCCCTCGGTCTGCATTTCGCCGATCGAAAGGTGCATCGGGAAAATCGTGCCGTCCTTGCGCTTGCCCGAGACGATGCGGCCGATGCCGATGATGTGGCGCTCGCCGGTGGTGCGATAGCGCGCGATGTAAGAGTCATGACGCGCGCTGTCGGGGTAGGGCATCAGGATGCTGACGTTCTGCCCGATCGCTTCGCGCTCGGTATAGCCGAACTGACGCACGGCGGCGCTGGAGAAGAATTGCATGATGCCCTGACCGTCGATCACGATCATGGCGTCGGGAACGGTGTCGAGAACCGAGCGCAGGTGGCCCTCGCGAATTCGCAGTGCGGCTTCGAGCTGCTTCTGCTCGTCGATGTCGATCACGATGCCGCAAAGATGCAGGGCGCCGCTTGCGCTTTTGACGACGGCGCTGCGGGTGCGGACCCAATGCGCCGTGCCGCGCGTTGCGGCGATGCGGTATTGGATGTCGAAATTGGTGCCGGTTGCGATCGACTGTTCGATCGCGCGCTCGGTGCGCTCGCGGTCCTCCGGGTCGAGCAGCGAGAGGAAGCGTGGATAATCGATGCTCTCGTCAGGCGAGACGCCGAACAGCTTGCGCGTCGTCGGCGACAGCGTGAGTTCGCGGTTCTCGAGGTTGAGGTCCCATGTGCCAATATCCGACCCCTCCAGTCCAAGCTGGAGCAGATCGTCGAACGAACTCGCTGGCGGAATCTGGGCTGGCACGGAAAAAGCTGTCCTCGAACAGGCTATTTCACCTTGGTTTGGCGGCGGCGGCAAGGCGGTGTGCGTCCAGAGTTGTCAGGTGTCCTCACCCGGCTTTTCGCTGAAATACTGGTCGTATTTGTTCGGCACGCCATTCCACTTGTCGGCGTCTTCGGGCGGCACCTTCTTGAACGGGATATTCGGCCAGATAGCGGAGTATTTCCGGTTCTGTTCGAGCCACTGCGGCTCGGCGGCAGGATCGGAGTCGGGGAAGATCGCCTCGGCCGGGCATTCTGGCACGCAGACGCCGCAATCGATGCATTCGTCGGGGTGGATGACGAGCATGTTCTCGCCTTCATAGAAGCAATCGACCGGACAGACCTCCACACAATCCATGTATTTGCATTTAACGCAATTTTCGGTGACGACGTGAGTCATCGGGCATCCTTCTCGCCAGTCGCGCCTTCGTTCGGACATGACCATCGGAAGGCTTGGCGCTTATCAAGGCTCGCCAATAAGATATACTTTATATGTATCTTATTCGTCAATGACATAAGCCTCAAACCTTCCCGGTTTTGAAAGTCTCCCGTCGCGAAACTGTCCGGCTCAAGCGCTGCACGGGAGATTCCCGAGCGCGCTCGTCGAAGCGTGGCCGTTTCGGCGGAGGAGAGTGGCTGGAGGTTTCCAGCCGGTGGGTGACATATCACGTTTTCGTATTGTGGCGTAGCGGCGCAGTGCTTTTGTGATGTGCTGCCTCTGCATGGCGGAGCGGCAGCTCCATGAAGAGAATCTATAGTGCGTTTATTCGGATTCGATATTCTTGGAGTATTGAGTCGAGGTGCTTTTTGTAAGCAAAAACTTGACGCGATTGAACGCAGTTAGATGCGAGTAGTCGACGTGAGTTTGGTTCAAGAATTTTATGAATGGCTGCGACCAGTTGAGAAACCTCGCTGGGATCTTCGATAATTAACGCATCGTAATTGTGGGTGAGCAGCTCGCTGACGCCGCACTGGCGGCTCACAATTGGAGGTACGCACATTGAGATCGATTCTGCGGGGACCAGCCCAAATGGATCAAATGACGATGGAAAAAGAACGAAGTCTGCCGCTGCATAAAACGGATAGACGTCGTGTATCTCTCCTGCAAAGATAATACTTTGAGCAATACCGAGGGTCTCCGCAAGCCGCCGGTACGGTTTAGCATTGTCGCCGCCGACAACGATTAGTTTAAGCGTTGGATCGTGTACCTCGGCTAGTGCTTTTAACGAGGGCGCTAATCCTTTTCGTTCAAAATCTTGAGCAATAAATAATGCAACGGCCTGATCGGGAACGATATCAAGCTTTGTTTTGAGGTCGAGGCCCGTTTCTGGATTTATGCTTCTATCGTAGTGGTTTAGATCAACAGCGTTGTAAATGACCGAAAGACGGATGAGATCAGGTTGGATGATGGGCGAAATTCTAGTTTTCATTGCCTCGCTGAGGCAAATCACCGTTGGTGGGGACGGGGCTGTGAGCAGATCAAGTTCGATAGATGCGTAGAGCCGGCGCTTTCTGTTTAGCTGGCTCCCAATGCGCGCCAGGAGTCGACTTAAGCCACGTCGCTTTTTGTTATTTCCTGCGATGGAGTCGATAGCGAAACCGGCGTGAGGTTGATAGATGTCACAGCGTCGGATCGGAAGCATTGCGTGAACGATATCAAAATGATCGCGAGTAATTTGTTTATCCACCGCATCGATAAACGCGAGATACTGTCCAGCCTTTGTCCTGCGGTTTCTTCCGACTCGAGTGTAATCAAGGTTTGGGGCAGGAGCGCTCTTGAGTGGGGTATAGTGCAGAATAACAACATCATGCCCTTGTTGAGTAAGTGCTCCAGCCAATTCGATTGTATAGCGTTCTGCTCCCCCACGCGTAGGGTCAGCATGAAAGGTAATGAGAGCGATCTTCATCTGTCCGTCCGGGCGGGCCTGTCGCGGCGCTTTTCGATTACTCGATCAGAGAGCGAGGCGCAAATCGGCGCGCGGAGAATGCCTTGTGAGAGGTGCCATTCGCAGCTAATGAATGCGCGGCGCCGCAAGCTGTGGCGCAAAAAACGGGTGATGGCGTGACGGACAAGGCGATGCGGATTGGCACGCGCAAGAGCGTGATGGCGTTGGCGCAGACGAGCGAGATCGCGCGTCAGCTCACGGCCGCCGATCCCGCGCTCGACGTCGAAATCGTCAAGTTCGAGACCACCGGCGATCAGGACCAGACCGGTAAGCTGCTTGACCTTGGCGGCAAGGGCGGTGCGTTCGTGGCGCAGATCCGCGATGCCGTGCGCGAAGGCCGTCTCGAAGCAGCGATGCATTCGCTGAAGGACATGCCGGGCAACGAGGACACACCCGGTCTTGTGATCGGCGCGACGCTGACGCGCGATCCGCCGACCGATGCGCTGGTGGTGCGTCATGGCGTGACGCTGGCCGATCTGCGGCGCACGGGCGGCAAGGGATTCAAGATCGGCACCAATGCGGTGCGGCGCGCGGCCTATGTCCGCCGATTGTTTCCCGAATGCGAGATCATTCATTTTCGCGGAGCGGCCGACACGCGCATTCGCAAGCTCGACAATGGCGAGAAGCAGCGGCTGCCCGAGGGTGGCGAAGTCGGTCCCGCCGATGCACTGGTGATGGCGCAGGCGGGCCTCGAGCGCGTGGGCTGTGCGGATCGTATCGCGCATTGTTTCTCGCCGGATGAGATTCTGCCGGCGGTGGGGCAGGGGATCGTTGCGGTGGAATGCGCGGCGTCCGACTGGTGTACGCTCGCGCGCCTCGCGCAGATCGACGATCCTGTCTCGCGCTGCTGTGCTGCGGCCGAGCGCGAGGTGCTGTGGGTTCTGAACGGCCATTGTAATTCGCCGATCGCGGGCTACGCGATTGTCGAAGGCGACGACGTGCTGCTCAAGGCGGCCGTGCTCGACGAGGCGAACGATCACTTCATCGAGGTGACACGCCGCGGTCCGGCTTCGCGCCCGCGTGAACTCGGCCGTGCGGTTGCGTTCGAACTGCTCGCCAAAGGCGCCGCCGATGTCATCGCGCGCACCCGGCCCGTGTCGGCGCATTAGTAAGGCTGTTCCTTTAGTGGCCGTGGCCACGAAGTGTCATTGCCGGGCATAGCCCGTCGAAGACGGGCGTGGACGCCCTTACGACCCGGCAATCCATCTTCTTTTTTAAAAGATGGATGCGCGGATCAAGTCCGCGCATGACGAATGAGGTCCTAGCCCTTGAACGCCCGCACCCGCGCGACCATCCGTTCGACATGCGCGATCGGCGTTTGCGGCAGGATGCCGTGGCCGAGATTGAAGATCAGGCGACCGCCGGCGTAATTCGCAAGCACGTCATCGACCGCCCGATCGAGAGTGTCGCCGCCAGCGATCAGCGCCAGCGGATCGAGATTGCCCTGCAGCGCGACGCGGCTCTGCACGCGCTCCCGCATCAGAGACGGCTCGGCTGTCCAGTCGATGCTGACGGCATCGACGCCGGTTTCCGCGATGTAAGCGGGCAGCAGCGCACCCGCGCCGCGTGGGAAGCCGATGATCTTCGCATCCGGCACCTGCGCACGAACGCCTTCCACGATGCGTCGCGTCGGTGCAATCGACCAGCGCGCGAATTCCGCAGGCGGCAGCACGCCGGCCCAGGTGTCGAAAATCTGCAGTACTTCGGCGCCCGCGCGAAGCTGGCCGACGAGATAAGGAATCGAGGTTTCGACCAGTGCGTCGATGATTTTGGCAAACGCCTCCGGTGCGCTGTAGGCGAGAAGCCGCGCCGGTGCCTGATCGGGCGTGCCTTGCCCCGCGACCATGTAGGTCGCAACCGTCCACGGCGCACCGCAGAAGCCGATCAGTGCTGTTTCAGGTGCGAGCTCGCGACGGACGCGGCGCAGCGCCTCATAGACCGGCTCGAAGGTCGCGAGGTTGGCAGAGAATGGCTCCGCCGCAACCTTTTCCGGCGTATCGAGCGGCGTTAGCCGCGGCCCTTCGCCGACCTCAAAACGAACGTCGCGGCCGAGCGCATGCGGCACCACCAGAATGTCGGAGAAAATGATGGCGGCATCGAAGCCGAAACGGCGGATCGGCTGCAGCGTCACCTCGGCGGCGAAGTCGGGGTTGTAGACGAGATCGAGAAAGCCGCCGGCCTTCTCGCGCACCGCGCGGTACTCCGGCAGATAGCGCCCGGCCTGCCGCATCATCCAGAGCGGCGGCGGCACCTGCCGCTGGCCAGAGAGGACATCGAGGAACGGCTTGGAAGCGGGGCGGGTCAAACGAAAATCCTCGTCACGAGAGAGAAAAGGCGCGCCCCTGATACACCGCACGGCCTGCGAAGGCCATGACCGGAGAATGGTGCGATCCGGTGTTGTCGGGTGCGCGCGGGCCAGACTCCGATGAAAGGTGTGGTGCCTTGATGACACCTCCATAGGGGAGAACACCAGACTTAACACAAGTTATGGTTGTTTAAACAAATCGCGCCCACGTTTCCCGAACCGGAGCAATGGGGGAAAGCGATGTCTCTGTTCGGGGCGAACCAGGAATTGCGCGCGACGATGAAGGCCATCGGCCGTTCACAGGCCATCATCGAGTTCGGGATGGATGGCACGATCATCACCGCGAACGAGAATTTTCTCAACGCGCTGGGCTATCGGCTCGAGGAAGTGCAGGGCAAACACCACAGCCTGTTCGTGCCCGAGGCCGAGCGCGGCAGCGCCGCCTACAAGGAATTCTGGACCAGGCTGCGCGCCGGCGAATTCCAGACCCGCGAATTCAAACGCATCGCCAAGGATGGCCGCGTGGTGTGGATTCATGCGTCCTACAGCCCACTGCTCGATCGCGCCGGCAAGCCCTGCAAGGTCATCAAGTTCGCCTTCGACATCACCAGGCAGAAGATGCAGAGCGCCGACTATGAGGGGCAGATCAAGGCGATCCACAAATCGCAGGCCGTGATCGAATTCGACCTCAACGGCAATGTGCTGACGGCGAACGACAACTTTCTCGCGGCGCTCGGCTATCAGATCGATGAAATTCGCGGCAAGCACCACAGCCTGTTTGTCGAGCCGGATTATCGCGACAGTGCTGACTATCGCGAGTTCTGGAATGCGCTGCGCCGTGGCGAATATCAGTCCGGCGAATTCAAACGCCTCGGCAAAGGCGGTCGTGTCGTGTGGATTCAGGCCTCCTACAATCCGATCTACGGCGCAGGCGGTGAACTGATGAAGGTCGTGAAGTTCGCAACCGACGTCACCGCGCAGGTCGAGGATCGACTGCGGCGCGGCGAAATCCAGAAAGCGATCGACGGCGATCTCGATCTGATTACCGGCGCGGTGAACGAAACCACCGGGCGCATCACATCTGTCGTCGGCGCGTCGACGCAGACTTCCTCGAACATGCAGGCGGTGGCCTCCGGTGCGGAGGAGCTTGCGGCCTCGGTGGGCGAGATCAGCCGTCAGGCGGCCAGCGCGCTCGACATCTCGATGCAGGCGGTCAAGCAGGCCAACGAAACCAATGCGATCGTCTCGGGCCTTGCCGCCGCCGCGCAAAAGATCGGCGACATCGTCAAGCTTATCAACAATATCGCGGACCAGACCAACCTTCTCGCGCTCAACGCGACCATCGAAGCTGCGCGCGCGGGGGAGGCAGGGCGCGGCTTTGCGGTGGTGGCCTCCGAGGTGAAAAGCCTTGCGGCGCAGACGGCGAAAGCGACCGGCGAGATCAGCGGTCAGATCGCGGAGGTGCAGACCACGACCGGCAACGCGGTGACGGTGATCGAGGCGATCACCGAGACGATTTCGCGCGTCAACGAGATTTCGTCGGCGATTGCCGCCTCCGTGGAGGAACAGGCGTCGGTGACGCAGAGCATGTCGTCGAACATGCAGGTCGCCGCCAAGGGCGTCTCCGAGATCGACAGCAGCATGAAGGAGATTGCGGAAGCGACCCGCTCGGTCGACGACGCCACCCGCAAGGTGAAGGAAGCCTCGCGCGCGCTGGGTTAATGCGGCGTCTTGCGCTGCGGCGCCGAGTGGACCGTGATCTTGGCGCGGACGTCCTTCAGGATCGCCGGCAGCAGCGGGCGCACCTCGTCAGCGCTCATGCCGGCCTTGATGCGCGGATCGTAGAGAATGTTCATCAGATAGCGGTCGTAGGTGTCGAAGAAACCCATCGACACGTCGTCATTGAACATCGTCCACGGCACCGAGGTGGTGTCGTTGATCGGCCCAAGCGATTGCAGGATTTCCTCATAGGCACAGTCGAGGAATACGAACTCGCTGTTGTCGACGGTGAGGATCACCTCGGAGTGCTCGATTTCGTAATCGTCGTTTTTCCGGAAACCGGAGAGGCACTGTGGATCGAGCGACTTGCGGATCTTGCGCGCGTTCGATGTGCCATAGAGCTTGCGAATCTCGCGGTCGAAGTCGCGCTCCGGCACGAGATTGACGATGAGGTTGGCGCCTTCCCGCTGCGGCGTCAGCGCGAGATCGAGATGGCGGATGTGCCGGGCGATATCGCTGGTGATGTGTTCAATCTGACGGTTGCGATCGGGCCGCGCCGCGCCATTGATGAAGACGCGGACGGGTTTCTGGAATTTGCGGATGCGGTCGACGCGTCCGGCGAGTTGATACTCCGCGCCGAACGCCGTCTTCATGAAGCCGTCGATGATCTCGGCGTCGGTGAACGTCGTCCGCTCGTAGTTGCGCTTTGCGGTGACGATCGGGGTCTCGGCAATCGCGGCGAGTGCACCGCCTCCGAGAAGCAGAGCTGCGAGCAGCGTGGTGGTCAGGCGCGTTGCTCGCGGCATTGTCAGTTCTTGACGTAGACCGTCGCGCCGACCGACACGCGGCTGTAGAGGTCGATCACGTCTTCATTCACCATGCGGAAGCACCCTGACGACACGGCCTGGCCGATGGTCTCGGGCTCGTTCGAGCCGTGAATGCGGTAGAGCGTCGAGCCGAGATAGAGCGCGCGGGCGCCGAGCGGATTGTCGGGGCCGCCCGGCATGTGGCGCGGCAGGTCGGGGCGGCGCTTCAGCATCTGCGCCGGCGGGGTCCAGGCCGGCCATTCCTTTTTGGCGGTGATGCGGTGAACGCCTCCCCAACGGAAGCCGTCGCGCCCGACGCCGATGCCGTAACGCAGCGCCTCGCCCGGCGCGGTGATCAGATAGAGACGGCGCTCGCGCGTATCGATGACGATGCTGCCCGGTGCGTAATTGCTCTGATAGCTCACGCGCTGCTTCGGGATCGGGCTAGATTTGCCGATGCCGGAGGAAAAGAAGTTCGGAAACATGACGTCGATGCTGTTTGCTTCCTGCGCGGTAGCAAATGGCATGCTGGCCAGAAGAATACAGGCGGACAGCAACGGGACGACGCGCTTCATCGGCAGGCCTTTCAGAGATGATCTTCGGGGACAATTATGTCGGTTCGATTCTCAGAAAGGCCATATTCTCCAGCGCGCTGCAACCCACAGCAACGTGAAGGCGGCATATGGTCCCGGCTCACGCGCCGCGAGGCGGATTTTCTTCAATCGAATGGAGATTGATGATGGTGGGCGCACAAGGGATCGAACCTTGGACCTCTCCCGTGTGAAGGGAACGCTCTCCCGCTGAGCTATGCGCCCGGGACGGCTTCACGCGGAAGCCGGAAAGCCGCGATTTACGAAGTGGATGGTCGGGGTGTCAAGCGCGTTCCGCCGAATTATGCCTGGCGTGACCCGCCGGTGCGTGCGGCCTGCATCTCCTGAATCGCGCGAATCCGCTCCGCGAGGCTGCCTTGCGGCTTCGCGGGGGCATTCGCGGTGCCGCCATTGACGATGGTGGTGATGGCGGATTCAGGCTCGGTGGCGAGCATCGATTTGATCGTGGAATCCGGGCCTTCGAGCGTCATCGCCAGGCCCGCGACCTCCGCGGCAATGGCGTTGATCCGCTCGCGCAGCAGCGTGTTCTCCCGGCGCTCATTGGTAGCACCGGTCTCGATCTCTCGTTTTGCGGTGGCGATCTCGCGCGTCAGCCTGTCGTGCTCCTCGCGCACGGCCTTCGCCTCGGAGTCGCGCGGTGTCTCGGTCTTGGCCGTGCCTGCGGTTGCAAGCCCGGCGCGCAGCGCTTCTTCGGCAGCTGTTGCGGCTTCGAGGCGCTTGCGCAGGTCGGCAATATCCCGCTCCCGTTCGAGCAGAACCTTGTCCTGCGTGACGAGGCGCGTTTCCAGTTCCTTGATGCGCGCGGTGAGCGTCTGCGTTTTCTCGGATTGATCGACAAGCTGCTTGTCGAGATCGCCGAGCCGGCCCGTCAGCGATTCCGCATGCGTGCGGGCATCGACGAGTTCGCGGCTCGTCGCTTCCGACTGGCCACGATGATCTTCCAGACGGCGGCGCGCCTCGGTGTGTTCTTCCTCCGCCTGCGCAACGCGCGTCTGCAGGGTTTCGATCTGCGCCTTGACGGCGGCGAGTTCGGCCGCGCGGGCTTCCGCCGTCTGCGTGCGGTCGGAGAGTTCGGTGGAGAGCTTCGTCAGTTCGATCTGCTTTTCGCGCAACGCCTGTTCGGCGTCGCGCAGGCTGTCGGTCTTGCTCGCGAAGTCTTTCTCGGTGGTCTGCAACTGGTCGCGCAGCGCCTTTTCGCGCGCCTCGAGCGAGAGGATCGCGGCGCTCTTCTCGCTGAGCTCGAGCTTGAGGCGATTGATGGCGTCGGCCTTCTTGCCGAGTTCGGCCTGCTGGCTCGTGGTCTTGGCCTTGAGCTGCTCGACGCTCATCTCGAGCCGCCGCGCCGACATTGCGAATTCGGCGCGCAGTTGGTCCTTGTCGGCCTGAATTTCGGCCATCGACAAGGGCGCCGCCGCCTCGAGCCGCCGCGTCGTCAGCCGCACCGCGCGATTATGCACGAGCGGCATGATCATCAGTCCGCACAGCATCGAGATCAGAAAACCGATCGCGAGATACATGATCGGCTCAATCATGAGGTCAGCTCCACTTCGCCTGAAAACGCTCTAGAGCATTACCGCGTCCGGGGGAAACGGGCGAGGCCTCCGGGTTGAAAATCCGGAGGCCTGGTACAGCTCTTTCGCCGGCGGGAAAAGCCTTGCCCTAGAACGGGTTCCAGGTCGCGTGCGGGGTGAATTTGAGGTAGCCGACATTGGCGCCGAGGCGCAGGCCGACACCGGCGCGGATCGGCACCAGCACGATGTTGTTCGCGGTGAGGGCAGTCATGCCGAACCCGCCGATCACATAGGCCGAGCCGTCGATGCCGCCGAAGCGCTGGTAGATCGCCTGGGTCGCGGGCAGGTTGTAGACGAGCATCATGGTCCGCGCACCGTCACCGCCCCAGTCGAACCCGACCGAGGGACCCTGCCAGTAGACTTTCAGGTCGCCCGCGTTCTTGGTGTAGAGGGTGCCCTCGCCGTAGCGCAGCCCGGCGACGAATGCGCCGGCGCCTTCCTCGCCGAGAACGTAGCCGTTCGGCAGACCCCAGCGGCTGACCGCGCGCTCGATAATGGTGGCGAGGCCGCGCGAGACGCTGCCGAAGAAGCGATGGCCCGCGTTCACCAGTTCGTCGGAGCGGTAGGAGTCCGAACGGTGGGCCTGTTGCGCCGAAGCAGGTGTGGAGAAGGAGAACGCCGCTGCCAGAAGCAGGGCCGCACACCGCAGAGCGAATTTCATGGAAGACTCCCTTGAGGGCCGAACGAGGCTGTGTCGAGGCGGGTAAGGCACCGGCCTCCAGCTTAACGGCTTGCTGACAGGCGTGTCTTAAACTCGCGACTCAAACCTTATCGGCAGCAACTATGACGGCATGGCGGCAGGAAAATAAAGTGCGGGGCGTCCGGGCTTCCAAAGTAACAGGTCTTGCGCTGCTGGGCCTGTTTTGCGCGGCGGTAACATGGGCGGCGCCCGCGGAGGCCGCCTCGACCGAGCGGATCGTCACCGACCATCGGACCGGCCTTGCGATCGCGGGGTTCGATCCGGTCGCCTATTTCATCCAGTCCCGGCCGGTGGCGGGGAAGGCCGACTTCGAGGCCCATCAGGGCGGGGCGATCTGGCGCTTCCATGACGCGCGCGACCGGGAGATCTTTCTATCGGCTCCCGAGGTCTATGCCCCGCGCTTCGGCGGCTACGATCCGACCGGCCTCGCCCGCGGCCGGATCATCGCGGGCGAGCCCAATATCTGGCTGATCCATGGCGGGCGGCTTTATCTGTTCAGCCGAATCGAGAACCGCGATGCCTTCGCGGCCAACCCTGCGGCCTTCGCCGAGGCGGCCGAGAAATGGCCGGCCCTGAGCGAGACTCTTGCCGATTACTGAGCGGCTTATTGAGGTTGCTGCTTTTGGGGCTGCGGCGCGGCCGCGCCATTCCTTGCGGCAGCCGGGTCGCCCCAGGCGATGAAGCTCGGGATGCCGAAGCCATCGTGCTCCTCGCCGAAGACGAGCGGCTTGCCGTCCTCCCCGGTGACGAGGCCGCCCGCCGCCGTGAGAACGGCATGGCCCGCCCCGATGTCCCATTCGCTGGTCGGCGCGAGGCGTGGATAGATATCGGCGCCACCTTCGGCGACACGGCAGAACTTGATGGAGGAGCCGAGCACCTGCCGGACTGCGCCGGGCCGGGCCAGGATGAAGGCTTCCGTGCGGGGATCGGCATGGGAGCGGCTGACGGCGGCGATCCACGGTATGGCGGGGCCGGGGTGCGGCCGGGTCCGGATCGGCTGGGGCGCGCCCCAGCTTGCGCCGTCCTTGGTGGTGAGCAGCCGTTCGGCGCCTCGGCCGACGATGCCGCGCCATACGGTCCCGAGCGCCGGCGCGACGATGATGCCGAGCAGGGGGGCACCTTGCGTGACGAGGGCAATGTTGACCGTGAATTCGTCGCGCCCGTCGATGAACTCGTGGGTGCCATCGAGCGGATCAATCAGGAAGAAGCTGTCGCGGTAGGGCCGGGCGGCGGCGTGCGTGCGTTCTTCCGACAGCACCGGAATGCCGGGCGCAAGACGGGCGAGGCCCTGCGCGATGATCGCGTCCGCCGCCATGTCAGCATCGGTCACCGAAGAGCCGTCGGGTTTTTGAGCGAGCCCCATGGTGGCGCGGTTGATCGACAGGATCGCGGCGCCCGCCTCGACGGCGAGCTTTGTCAGCGGCTCCATCAACGCCACGGCGTTCTCGCCAGCGACGATAACCCCTTTAGACACAATAATTTTCCCCGCCTGCCGCGGCGCGTCGAGGGCCTGTGTGGCCGCGGCGGGCTTCGCAGTGTATCAAATCATGATCCGGCGTGATTCGGCTGCGGCAATTGCAGCGGCGGTTCGTCCTACACCAACACACAGCAGGAAAATTTCCATGTCAGGCACCCCCGGCGCTCCCGATGCACTCGATTTGGCCGCGTTGCTGTCATCGAGGGTGTGCCACGATCTCATCAATCCTGTAGGCGCAATCGTCAATGGCCTTGAGGTGATGGATTCCAGCAATAAGGCCGAAGACAAGGAATTTGCCCTCGACCTGATCCGCAAAAGCGCCGTCAGCACCTCGGCGCGGCTGCAGTTCTGCCGCATCGCCTATGGCGCGGCGGGCTCGGCCGGCACCCAGATCGACCTCGGCGATGCGCAGAAGGTCGCCCGCGGCCATCTGGAAGACGCCAAGACCAAGATCACCTGGAATCTGCCGCACATGCTGCTCCCCAAGAACCGGGTGAAGTTGCTTCTCAACATGATGGTCATCGCCCAGCAGGCGATTCCGCGCGGCGGCGAGCTGGTAATCGATCCGCTCGGCGAGGGCGAAACCATGGGCTTCCGGATTCGCGCCGTGGGGCAAAACGCCCGCGAGCCGCACGGCATCGCTGAGCAGCTCAATCCGGAGAATGCCGCTTCCGTCACCGCCCATGCGGTGCAGCCCTATTACACGGCGCTGCTCGCCCAGGCCTGCGGCTTCAAGGTCAGCATGACCAAAGAGGACGACGCCGTCGTTATTGCGACGGCGTAAGGGGTCGAAATCTTAACGAACCGTTGCAGCTTGCGGCGCGCCAAAAAAGCGCGCCGCGCATGTGGCTCGACCCGACAAAATTACCTTTCGCTCACCAATAATTAAACGCTTTCAGTTGAAACTGCGCAGACTTTGACAGCGCGTTGTGCGCTTCCGTTCGAAGGCTGGGCTGTTTCATGGATGATTTGTTGCGTGAATTTCTGACGGAAACGAACGAGAGCCTCGATACCGTCGACAATCAATTGGTCCGATTTGAGCAGGACCCGAACAACGCCAAGATTTTGGACAATATCTTCAGGCTTGTTCACACCATCAAGGGCACTTGCGGGTTTCTCGGCCTGCCGCGCCTCGAAGCGCTGGCACATGCGGCCGAAACGCTGATGGGCAAATTCCGCGACGGCATGCCGGTCACCGGCGACGCCGTGTCGCTTATTCTCACCACCATCGATCGGATCAAGGATCTTCTGGCCGAACTCGAGTCGGGCGAGGCCGAGCCTGAGGGCGAGGATCGCGATCTCATCGAGTCGCTGGAAAAAATGGTCGAGATCGGCATGGCCGCGATGGCCGGTGGCGCGCCGCCTGAAGCCGCGCCCGCCGCTGCGTCATCCGGGGCCACTGAAGGTACGCTCGTTGTGCAGACGCTGGAGCGCGAATTGCGTCCGGGCGAAGTCTCGCTCGACGAGCTGGAGCGGGCATTCCGCGAGACCGAAGTCGAAGTGGCTGAGCCTGCAGCGGCAGCACCTGCCGCACCCGCGCCTGCAGCTCCTGCATCGGCTCCCGCGCCGGCCGCAGCGGCTGCAAAGCCGAAAGCGAATGCCAAACCGGCCGCCCGCAAGAGCGGCGCCGATCATGAAGTGCCGGAGGCCGACAAGGTCGCGACGCAGTCGATCCGCGTCAATGTCGATGCGCTCGAGCATCTGATGACGATGGTTTCCGAACTGGTGCTGACCCGCAACCAGTTGATGGAAATCAGCCGCCGCCACGAGGACACCGAATTCAAGGTGCCGCTGCAGCGTCTCTCCAACGTCACCGCCGAGCTGCAGGAAGGCGTCATGAAGACGCGCATGCAGCCGATCGGAAATGCCTGGCAGAAGCTGCCGCGCATCGTGCGCGATCTCTCCGCCGAACTCGGCAAGCAGATCGAACTCGAGATGCACGGCGCCGATACCGAACTCGACCGCCAGGTGCTCGATCTCATCAAGGACCCGCTGACGCACATGGTGCGCAACTCGGCCGACCACGGTCTTGAGAGCACCGCCGCGCGCGTTGCCGCCGGCAAGCCGGAAGTGGGCACCATTCGCGTGTCCGCCTATCACGAAGGCGGTCACATCATCATCTGCATCGCCGACAACGGCCAGGGCCTCAACACCGAGCGCATCAAGCAGAAGGCGCTGCAAAACGGCATCGTCACGGAAGCCGAACTTGAGAAGATGAGCGAGTCTCAGATTCACAAGTTCATCTTCGCGGCAGGCTTCTCGACCGCCGCCGCCGTCACCAGCGTGTCGGGCCGCGGCGTCGGCATGGATGTGGTTCGTAACAATATCGACCAGATCGGCGGCACCATCGACGTCAAGTCGGTGCCGGGCGAGGGATCGTCCTTCACCATCAAGATTCCGCTGACGCTCGCGATCGTCTCGGCGTTGATCGTGGAGTCGGCGGGTGAGCGTTTCGCGATCCCGCAGATCGCGGTCGTCGAACTCGTGCGCGCACGCGCCAATTCGGATCACCGCATCGAGCGCATCAAGGACACGCCGGTGCTGCGGTTGCGCAACAAGCTGTTGCCGCTCCTGCACCTGCGCAAGCTTCTCAACATCAGCGACGGTCAGGAGATCGACCCGGAGAACGGCTTCATCGTCGTGATGCAGGTCGGCAGCCAGACCTTCGGCATCGTGGTCGACGGCGTCTTCCACACCGAGGAAATCGTCGTGAAGCCGATGTCGACCATGCTGCGTCACATCAACATGTTCTCCGGCAACACCATCCTCGGCGATGGCACCGTCATCATGATCATCGATCCGAACGGCATCTCGCAGTCGGTCGGCAATACGATGTCGGCGCAGTCGGAACTGATGGACGAGAACGCCGCGGCGCGTACCTCCGGCTCCGAGCAGTTGACCTCGCTTCTTGTCTTCCATGCCGGCAGCACGCAGCCGAAGGCGGTGCCGCTTGCGCTCGTTACCCGGCTCGAGGAAATCGCAGCCGAGAAGATCGAGTTCTCCAACGGCCGCCACATGGTGCAGTATCGCGAGCACCTGATGCCGCTGGTGACGATGGAGGGTGTCTCCATCCGCAGCGAAGGCGTGCAGCCGATCCTGGTGTTCGTCGATGACGGCCGCTCCATGGGCCTCGTGGTCGACGAGATCGTCGATATCGTCGAAGAGCATCTCAAGATCGAAGTCGCAAGCGCGCAGGAAGGTCTGCTCGGCTCGGCGGTGATCAAGGGTCAGGCGACCGAGGTGATCGACGTCGGCCACTTCCTGCCGATGGCGTTCGCCGACTGGTTCACCCGCAAGGACATGCAGCGCTCGAGCCTCACGCAGGACGTGCTGCTGGTCGACGACTCGGCGTTCTTCCGCAACATGCTGGCGCCGGTGCTGAAGGCGGCGGGCTACAACGTCCAGACTGCGATGAGCGCCAACGAGGGATTGAACATCCTGCGCGGCGGCAAGCAGTTCAACGTCATCCTCACCGACATCGAGATGCCAGAGATGAACGGCTTCGAGTTCGCCGAAGCCATTCGCTCCGACCAGCGCAATACCGAGACCCCGATCATCGCGCTGTCCTCGCTCGTTTCGCCCGCAGCGATCGAGCGCGGCCGTCAGGTCGGCTTCCACGATTACGTCGCGAAGTTCGACCGGCCCGGCCTCATTGCGGCGTTGAAGGAACAGGCCGCTCGCGACAGCCACGCGGCGTAAGGACATCGAGATGGATCAGGAAGCTCAGAAAGTCGACGGCCACATCACCGAATACGTCACCGCCATGATCGGCGGTCAGCTCTTCGGTCTGCCGATCTCGCGCGTGCAGGACGTGTTCATGCCGGAGCGGCTCACCCGCGTGCCGCTCGCCTCGCAGGATGTCGCCGGTGTGCTGAACCTGCGCGGCCGTATCGTCACCGCGATCGACATGCGCGCACGGCTCGGCCTGCCGAGACATGAAGACGGTCGTCCGCCGATGGCGATCGGTGTCGATCATCGCGGCGAGTCCTACGGGCTCCTGATCGATTCGATCGGCGAAGTCATGAAATTGTCCGACGACAGCCGGGAGATGAACCCGGTCAACCTCGACCGCCGCATGGAAAAGGTGGCGGGCGGCATCCACCGGCTCGATGGCCAGTTGATGGTGGTGCTCGATATCGATCGTGTCCTTGAGATTGCCCCTGACATGGCGGCTTGAGAGCCCGTCAGGGCTTGAGTTGGAGAACAGGTGCCAGCATGAAAACGTGTCTCGTGGTTGATGACTCCAGCGTGATCCGCAAAGTCGCGCGCCGGATTCTCGAAGGCCTGAATTTTGAAATCATCGAAGCCGAGGACGGCGAGAAGGCGATGGAGGTCTGCAAGCGCAGCCTTCCCGACGCCGTGCTGCTCGACTGGAACATGCCGGTGATGGACGGCCACGAATTCCTGCGCAACCTGCGCATGATGCCGAACGGCGAGAAGCCGAAGGTGGTGTTCTGCACCACCGAGAATGATGTCGCTCACATCGCGCGCGCGCTTCACGCCGGCGCCAACGAGTACATCATGAAGCCGTTCGACAAGGAGATCGTGACGGCAAAGTTTCAGGAAGTCGGCCTGATCTAACAAGGCCGGCTGGCTACCTGATCGATGTCGTTGTGTCCCTGCCGTTGGCAGAAAGCGTGTTTGGTAACTGAATGAGTATCGATCTGGCAGCCGCCTCCCGACCGGTTTCGCAAAGCGGCGACCGCATCCAGATTATGGTGGTGGACGACTCCGCCATCATCCGTGGCATCATTTCGCGCTGGATCGAAGCCGAGGCCGATATGACGGTGGCGGTGACCTGCCGCACCGGCCTCGACGCCGTCAATCAGATCGATCGCATCAAGCCCGATGTCGTGATCCTCGACATCGAGATGCCGGACATGGACGGCATCACCGCGCTGCCGCTGCTGCTGGCAAAGAAGCGTGACCTCGTCGTCATCATGGCTTCGACGCTGACGCTGCGGAATGCCGAGATCAGCCTCAAGGCGCTCTCGCTCGGCGCGGCCGACTACATCCCCAAACCCGAGAGTAACCATCTCGGCGGCGCGGATGCGTTCAAGCACGATCTCGTGCAGAAGATCCGTCACCTCAGCGCGCGCCTCCGGCGCCGCCGCGTGGCGAGCCCGCCTTTGGTCCCGGCCGCTCCTGCGACGTCCGCAGTGGCCGCTGCGCCTGCTGCCGTCATGGCGCCGCCGTCCGCGGTCAAATTCCCGCTACGCGCCTTCAATAAGGTGAAGCCCCGCGCTCTCCTGATCGGTTCGTCGACGGGCGGGCCGCAGGCGCTGACGGTGCTCGCCACCGAGCTTGGTCCGATCGTCGACAAGGTGCCGGTGCTCATCACCCAGCACATGCCGCCGACCTTCACCACCATTCTCGCCCAGCATGTCGGCCGTGCCAGCGGCCGCCCGACGCAGGAAGGCGTCGATGGTCAGATCGTCAGCCCCGGCAACATTTATATCGCTCCGGGCGGGCTGCACATGCGCGTCAAGACCCAGGGCGTCAACACCGTCATCGCGCTCGATGATGGTCCGCAGATCAATTTCTGCCGCCCCGCGGTCGACCCGCTGTTCACCTCGGCGATCGAGATCTGGCGCTCCGACGTGCTTGCCGTGATCCTCACCGGCATGGGTTCGGACGGCACGCGCGGCGGCAAGGAGATCGTCGCCGCCGGCGGCAATGTGATCGCGCAGGACGAGGCGACCTCCGTCGTATGGGGCATGCCGGGATCGGCCGCACAGGCCGGCATCTGCGCCGCCGTGCTGCCGCTCAACCAGATCGGCCAAAAACTGCAAAGAGTGTTCTCGGGAGATTTTTCGTGATTCAGGTCGAGTACGATTTTCTGCGAAAGCTCCTGAAAGACAGGTCCGGTCTCGTCCTCGCCGACGACAAGCAGTATCTCGTCGAGAGCCGCCTGCTGCCGCTCGCCCGCAAGGTCAACCTTGGCGGCCTGAGCGAACTCGTCGCCGAACTGCGTCGTGGCAACGAAAGCCTCGTCTATGATGTCGTCGAGGCGATGACCACGAACGAGACGTTCTTTTTCCGCGACAAGATTCCGTTCGAGCATTTCAAGGACAGCGTCATCCCCGAGCTCATCAAGGCTCGTGCGGCGCGCAAGACCCTGCGCATCTGGTGTGCGGCCGCCTCGACGGGGCAGGAGCCTTATTCGTTGGCGATGATCCTGAAGGACATGAGCGCGGCCTTGTCCGGCTGGCGCGTCGAGATCGTCGCGACCGACCTCTCCCAGGAGGTGCTGGAGAAGTGCAAGGCCGGCATCTACAGCCAGTTTGAAGTGCAGCGCGGCCTGCCGATCCAGAAGCTCGTCAGCTACTTCAAGCAGATCGGCGAGATGTGGCAGATCAATCCCGACATCCGCGCCATGGTGCAGTTCAAGGAATTCAATCTGCTGAATGACTTCGCGAGCCTCGGCAAGTTCGACGTCATCTTCTGCCGCAACGTGCTGATCTATTTCGATCAGCCGACCAAGGCGGAAGTGCTGACCCGCATGCTGCGGGTGAATGAGCCGGACGGTTGCCTGTTCCTCGGCGCGGCCGAAACCGTCGTCGGGTTGACCGATGCCTATCGCCCCTGCCAGCAGCGCCGCGGCGTCTACCTGCCGAAGACGGGCTCTCCCTCGATCGTGCCATTGATGGGCGCAGGCAGTCTGCGTGCCGCGCTGCGCTGAGTTGGCCTAGTTCAAGCGACATTCACAGTTAGTCATGCGCGGACATAGCCGTTCGAAGAACGGCGTCGCTTCCGCTCGCCTATGATCCGCGCATCCATCAAAAAAGAGTCTTCTTAAGAAGATGGATTGCCTGGTCGAGCCCGGCAATGACACCTGCACGGCTTAACTCGCTGCGGTGCCTTTTTCGCCAATAAAAAACCCCGCCAGTGGCGGGGTTTTTTGCAATTCCGTGAAAGGAAGCTCAGGCCGGGATGCGGGCTTCGTCTTCGCTCGGCTCGCGCAGCACATAGCCGCGGCCCCAGACCGTCTCGATGAAGTTGCGGCCTTCGGACGCGTTCGCGAGCTTCTTGCGCAGCTTGCAGATGAACACGTCGATGATCTTGAGTTCCGGCTCGTCCATCCCGCCGTAGAGATGGTTGAGGAACATTTCCTTGGTGAGCGTGGTGCCCTTGCGGAGCGAGAGCAGCTCCAGCATCTGATATTCCTTGCCGGTCAGATGCACGCGCTGGCCGCCGACTTCGACAGTCTTGGTGTCGAGGTTGACGATGAGGTCGCCGGTCTGGATCACCGACTGGGCGTGGCCCTTCGAGCGGCGGACGATCGCATGGATGCGGGCGACGAGTTCGTCCTTGTGGAACGGCTTCGTCATGTAATCGTCGGCGCCGACGCCGAGACCCTTCACCTTGTCCTCGATGCCGGCGAGGCCGGAGAGGATCAGGATCGGTGTCTTGATCTTTGAAACCCGGAGCTGCTTCAGCACCTCGTAGCCGGACATGTCGGGCAGATTGAGGTCGAGCAGGATGATGTCGTAATCATACAGCTTGCCGAGATCGATGCCTTCTTCGCCGAGATCCGTCGTGTAGACGTTGAAGCTCTCGGATTTGAGCATCAGCTCGATCGACTGCGCAGTGGCGCTGTCATCTTCTATCAGCAATACGCGCATGCCAGTCCCCTAATAGTCGCCTCTGCGGGCGTCAGGTCGGCCGCACCACTCGCGGCACTGGAACGCCTTTGAACAACTGATTCGAATCCTGACGAGACATGGTTAACAAATGCTGATTCGTGCCTGCAAGCTCTATTCGTGCAAATTGTGCCGAATCGACCTAAGATGTTGCAGAGAAGCGGCTTTTCTTATCCACGCGCGTTCAAGTTTCGTCTTAGGAAGCGGGCCTAACCGTTTCCTGCGATTCGCCCCTCCGTTCTGAAGGTCGGATCGCTTTCAGTTACCAAAGACAGTGACGCAATCATTAACGATGCGAGTAAACACAGGGTTAAAGACACGCGACCAAGCCGTGGAAACTTAAGCTTTTTGAAATGAAGAAGGCGCTCCGGTGACGCGAGGTTTGCAGTGAAGGCTTTGGCCGAACAGATCGGCGATATCGACGGCGTCAATATTTATGGCCGCGTTGTGGGCGTGCGTGGCCTGATGGTCGAGGTCGCGGGCCCCATTCATGCGATGTCGGTCGGCGCGCGGATCGTGATCGAAACCGGCGGCGCGCGCACCATTCCCTGCGAGGTGATCGGTTTTACCGGCAGCAACGCCGTGGTGATGCCGTTCGCGGGGCTCGAGGGTGTGCGGCGCGGCTGCCGCGCCATTATTGTGAACGCGGCAAGTCAGGTGCGGCCCTGCGCGGCGTGGCTCGGCCGCGTCGTTAACGCAATGGGTGAGCCGATCGACGGCAAGGGGCCGCTGCCGCAGGGCTCGGTGCCGGTGTCGTTCCGGAACCTGCCGCCGCCCGCGCATGCGCGAAAGCGGGTCGGCGAGCCGCTCGACCTCGGCGTGCGTGCGCTCAACACCTTTCTTACCTGCTGCCGCGGGCAGCGCATGGGTATCTTCGCGGGTTCCGGCGTCGGCAAGTCGGTGCTGCTGTCGATGCTCGCCCGTAACGTCGATGCGGACATTTCCGTCATCGGTCTCGTCGGCGAACGCGGCCGCGAGGTGCAGGAGTTCCTGCAGGACGATCTTGGCGAGGAAGGCCTTGCGCGCTCCGTCGTCGTGGTCGCGACCTCGGACGAGCCTGCCCTGATGCGGCGGCAGGCAGCGTATCTGACGCTCGCCATTGCCGAATATTTCCGCGATCAGGACCAGAGCGTGCTGTGCTTGATGGACTCGGTCACGCGCTTTGCCATGGCCCAGCGCGAGATCGGCCTGTCCGCGGGCGAGCCGCCGACCGCGAAAGGCTATACGCCGACGGTGTTCACCGAACTGCCAAAGTTGCTGGAGCGGGCCGGGCCGGGGCTCGGGGAGGGCACCATTACCGGCATCTTCACGGTGCTGGTCGACGGCGACGACCACAACGAGCCGGTGGCGGACGCGGTACGCGGCATCCTTGACGGGCACATTGTGATGGAGCGCGCCATTGCCGAGCGCGGCCGCTACCCGGCGATCAACATTCTGAAGTCGGTCTCCCGCACCATGCCGAAATCGGCCGACCCGGAGTTCCTGCCTGTGATCATGCGCGGCCGTCAGGTGATGGCGACTTATGCCGACATGGAGGAATTGATCCGGTTAGGTGCCTACCGCGCAGGCTCGAGCCCGGAGGTGGACGAGGCGATCCGCCTGCACGAGCCGCTCGAGGATTTCCTGCGGCAGGCCAAGGATGAGGCCACCGGGCTTGCCAGCGGCTACCAGCAATTGCAGCAAATCCTCAGTTCTGTGGAAACGGAAAGCTAACTTTGTCGGGCCATGATCCCCAGTGTCTGTTTATCGCCGGTGGGGCCCGATCGGGGAGCCGGTTCTGTCCCGTTTTGGTACTGGGACTTCTGGGGAGTTTGAGTCGATGAAGTCACGAGAAACGCTCATCCGTCTGAAGAAATTTCAGGTCGACGAAAAGCGTCGCCGGGTTGCTCAGATCGAGGGCATGATCGCAGAATTCCAGCGGATGTCGGTCGATCTCGAACGCGAGATCCAGACCGAGCAGGATCGCGCCGGCATTCAGGACCCCTCTCACTTCGCTTATCCGACCTACGCCAAGGCCGCGATCCAGCGCCGCGAGAATCTGATGCGCTCCGCCGACGAACTGCGCGGCCAGCTCGAGGAAGCGAAGGCGCAGCTCGGAGACGCGTTCGAGGAATTAAAGAAGGTCGAACTGCTCGACGAGCGCGACCAGGCCCGTGAGCGCGCTGAAGAGAACGCGCGCGAGCAGGCCGACCTCGACAGCATCGGCCTGATGCGCTCGCGGATCGGCGCGGTCGCCTGAGACACACGGTATTTTTGAAACGTTGGAAAGCCCGGCCCGCAAGGACCGGGCTTTTTGCTGCCGGCTGACAGGCGGCGGTCCACAGGCTGCGAGGCGGATGGGAAGCGCGCCGCCGCACGTGCGAGCCCGCATTTTACACTCGCGCCGGAGGCTGGCATAAAGACCGCTGTCGCTGCTGCGCGGGAGTTGGGGACTTCGCATGCACACACCGGCCGAACTTTCGGAGTTGATGACCCAGGTCGCCGATGGCGATCAGGGTGCGTTCGAGCGCCTGTTCGAGGCGACCCGCGCGCGGCTTTACGGCGTGGTGCTGCGTATCCTGCGTGACACGAGCCTCGCCGAAGAAGTGCTGCAGGAAGCCTACGTCAAGATCTGGAACGACTCTGAGCGCTACCGTCCCGAGGATGCATCGGTGTTGTCATGGATGGTGGCGATCGCGCGCACCCATGCCGTCGATGTCGAGCGCAAGCGTGGCGGTGCGCCGCTGGCGCAGGCCGCGGGCTTTGAAGCGGCCTCCGATACGCCGCAGCCTTTGGCGCGCCATGAGATGTCGGACGAACTGAAGGCGCTGCTGGAATGCGTCGGCCAGCTTGAGCCGGACCGGCAGAAGCTCATCCTGCTCGCCTATTATAACGGCTGGAGCCGTGAGCAGCTCGCGGTCAAGTTCAACGCGCCGCTTGGCGACGTGAGAACCTGGCTGCGCCGCAGCCTTCTCGATATCCGCGCCTGCCTCGGACTTGCATGATGGCGTACAGCGAAGACCATATCGCCCTTGCGGCGGAATACGCGCTCGGTACCCTCGATGCGGACGAGCGTGCGCTGGTCGAGACGATGATGATCGTCGATCCCGGGTTTCTCGCCATCGTGCACGCATGGGAGCGCAAGCTCGCGCCGCTGCATCAGATGGTGTCGCCGGTCGAGCCGCCCGGACTGCTCTGGGAGCGGATCAGGACGGCCATTCCGCCTCGGGAGAAGCCGGTCGCACCTGTCGTTGAATCGCCCGTCGATGCCGTGGACATGACCGCTACAGACTTGGCAGCTACAGACTCGGCGGCTCCGAACTTGGCGGCTGCGGACGTAGCAGCCGCGGAGGTGACGCCCGATGCACCGTCTGCCGGTGGTGCGCTGCCGCTGGCGGATGGGGCGAGTGATCCTTCCCTCGCGTCTGAATCCGATAGGCTTACGGAAACCGATGCTGCGCCGAAAGCGGATGCGGAGCTCACATCACGCGATATGGCGGTTGCGTCCGCAACGGCCGACAGGCTTGCGCAACGCGAGCCCGCGAAAGCCTCCAGCGGTTTCGGCCGCCTGATGGCTCTGATTGCGGCGGCGTTCGCGGCGCTGGCCGGATTGCAGATCGTGGGGCCGCAGTGGCTGCCGGCCGCGCTGCGGCCCAAGCCGGAGATCCGCGTCGAGAAGGTGCTGATCCCGCCACCGCCTCCGGCCGCGCAGTTCGTGGCCGCGCTGCAGTCCGATGCGCGCGATCCGGGCTTCGTCCTGAGCATCGATGCCAGAACGCGCCGCTACACAGTGCGCCGTGTCGGTCCGCCGCCGCCGGCAGGCACGAGCTATGAACTCTGGATCGTGCCGGCTGGCACCAACGAGCCACGTTCGCTCGGCGTGATCGGGGCTGATACCTTCACCACAAGCGATGCGCTCGCAAGCTTCGATGCCGCGACAGTGAACGGCGCGATCTATGCCGTGACACCGGAGCCGGAAGGTGGCGCGCCGAACGGCAAGCCAACGGCCCAGCCGCTCTGGGCAGGCAAGCTCTACGAGAGCGTCCCGGCGCGGTGAGGGCGGTCTAACGGAGATGCTGTGAATCTCTTTGCGCGTCATTGCCGGGCTTGACCCGGCAATCCATCCACTTTTTTAAAGATGGATGCGCGGATCAAGCCCGCGCATGACAGTCTGTGGGTACGAGATATCTCGGGCTGCATCTTTCTGTGGGTACGAGATATCTCGGGCTGCATCTTAAAGGATGAGTTGATCGAACTTTGCTTCGCATCGAGACGCCGCCGCGCCAACCCCAGACAGCAAAAAACGCCCGTGGGGGGACGGGCGCTTTTTGTCCGGGTTCATTGGGGATGAGATGTCCCGGAAATATTCACAAGGCGACTTCGGGGGGCGGGGAAGAGAGCCTTATGAATTCATGAAATTCAGATCAGCGGATCACCTGTTGTTCGGAGTCGGTCAACATCATGGTCTTGCTGGCCTTGAGAACCGGTGCGTTCGCGTGCGCGGTCTGCACACCGTTGGCTTCGGCGGTGAGGTGCGCGGAGATGCTGAGCCCGGCGATGCCGATGGCCGCCACCAGTCCCACCACCACGATCTTGAGGTGGGTCATGCGGTCAGCGCTGTACAACGAATGGTTCATGTCGCCTCCCTCACGCTTGTCGGCTTTCGCCGTCGTCCGCCTTACCTGGTTCGCCGCGGGGTCAGTCCCGAGCCGAACCGTTCAAACTCGATGTTCCGTAAACGTGGGGAAGGGCGTTTTTGTTTCCCAGACCCCATCACAAGCGAGTGATTTTTCTTGATCGGTCGGGAGCAATCTAGCGAACGAAATAAAAATAACGATAAATCAGATAGTTACAATTTTAGTTCCATCCGAGTTCCATGAAGTCGCGAACGGCACGCTTAAGAAATCGTTTGGATGTGACGAAATTGTCATGTCGGCCGGGTGGCAAAAGCGCAGATTCTCAAACGCTTCCAACGGTCTTGAGTTTCGCCCGCGGGTGAATTTCCGCCTGCGACAGCACCGTGGTCTGGGCGCGGAAACGCTCCACCAGCGAATGCACGAAGGGACGAATTGCCGCAGAGGTGACCAGTACCGGGTTTTCGCCTTCGCGCGCGGCCTGTTCGAAACGGTCGCGGGTCGCGGTCATGAATTCGGAGAGCTTCGAAGGCTGCATCGCCAGCGTGCGGTCCTCGCCGGTGCCGATGATCGACTCTGCGAAGGCCTGCTCCCACCGGGCGGAGAGCGCGATCAGCGGCAGGTAGCCGTTGATCGAGGTGTTCTGCGCGCAGATCTGGCGCGCGAGGCGGGCGCGGACGTGCTCGACCAGCACCGCCGGGTTGCGCGAGAACGCCAGCGCATCGGCAATGCCTTCGAGGATGGTGGAGAGGTCGCGGATCGAGATGCGCTCGGCGAGCAGGAGTTGCAGCACGCGCTGGATGCCCGATACTGTGATCTGGCTCGGGACGATGTCCTTGACGAGCTCGCTCTGCTCCTTCGGCAACTCCTTCAGAAGCTTCTGCACTTCGCCGTAGGACAACAGGTCCGACATGTTGCTCTTGAGAAGCTCGGTGAGGTGCGTCGACAGCACGGTCGCGGCATCGACCACGGTGTAGCCCTTGAGCGAGGCTTCCTCCTTGAGCGAATTGTCGACCCAGGTGGCGGGCAGACCGAAGGTCGGCTCGGTGGTGTGGGTGCCGGGCAGGGCGACCTGATTGCCGGCGGGGTCCATCACCATGAGCTGGTTCGCCCAGACGCGGCCCGCGCCAGCGTCGACTTCCTTGATCTTGATGACGTAGGTGTTGGCCTCGAGTTGCACGTTGTCGAGGATGCGCACCGCCGGCATCACGAAGCCCATCTCGATTGCAAGCGAACGGCGCAGCGCCTTGATCTGATCGGTGAGGCGGTCGTTGCCGTCCGGGCCGTTGACGAGCGGCAGCAGCGCGTAGCCGAGCTCGATCTTGAGGTCGTCGATCTTGAGCGCGCTCGAGATCGGCTCTTCCTCTGCAGCCGCGGCGGCGGCCTCGGCGCTCGGTGCCGCGGCGGCCAGCGCTTCCTCGGCCTTGGCGTGGGTGTTGCGGCGGCGCGCCTTCAGCGCCAGCACGCCCGCGCCCGCGCCGAGCGCCAGGAACGGGATCATCGGAATGCCCGGCACCAGCGAGAGCACGAGCATGACGCCGGCCGACATGCCGAGCGCCTGCGGATAGCCCGAGAACTGCTTCATCATCGCCTTGTCGGCGGCGCCGGAGACACCCGCCTTCGACACCAACAGGCCGGCCGCGGTCGAGACGATCAGCGCCGGCACCTGGGTGACGAGGCCGTCGCCCACGGTGAGCAGCGTGTAGGTGCGCGCCGCGTCCCCAAAGCTCAGGCCCTGCTGCGCCACGCCAATGATGATGCCGCCGATGATGTTGATGAAGACGATCAGGAGGCCCGCGACGGCGTCGCCGCGCACGAACTTCGAGGCACCGTCCATCGCACCGAAGAAGCCGCTTTCGTCCTCGATCTCCTTGCGTCGGGCTTTCGCGGTCTGCTCGTCGATCAGGCCCGCCGAAAGGTCGGCGTCGATCGCCATCTGTTTGCCGGGCATGGAATCGAGGTGGAAGCGTGCCGCGACTTCGGCGATGCGGCCCGAACCCTTGGTGATGACGACGAAGTTGACGATGACGAGGATCGTGAAGACGATGATGCCGATCACGAAATTGCCGCTCATCACGAAGCTGCCGAACGCCTCGATCACATGACCGGCGGCGGCGGTGCCCTCGTGGCCGTGCGAGAGGATGAGGCGGGTCGACGCGAGGTTGAGCGACAGCCGCAGCATCGTCGAGATCAAGAGCACGGTCGGGAAGGCGGAGAACTCGAGCGGCGCATGGATGAACAGTGACGTCATCAGGATCAGCACCGAGAAGGTGATCGAGATCGCCAGAAACAGGTCGAGCACCAAAGGCGGCAGCGGTAGGATCAGGACGACGAGGATCGTCAGCACGCCGAAGGCGAGCGTGAGGTCGCCGCGCTTCAGGGTGTCCTTGATGTCACCGAAACTTGGAATCTGCAGGCGCGATGGTCCGCCTTGCCCCGCCGTCACATCGACCATGCCTGCCGTTTCCCCACGCGAACGCCGCCGCTGCCCGCCAAACACTTTTGCGGCGGCCGGAGGGCCGCCGGGCGATAAGTGATTCACCGCGCTTGCTTCCACGGGACCCCCGCTGGTGCAGAACGACACTCACTTTCACTGGGCAAAATTTGCCCGGTGTATGGTTAGTAAAGGGTTAACGCGGGAGGACGGCGGGGGTATCGGCGGCTGCGGATAGGGTGGCCAGCACGGCAAGGGGAAATGGTGGGCCCGGCAGGACTCGAACCTGCAACCAGACCGTTATGAGCGGTCGGCTCTAACCATTGAGCTACAGGCCCCTGTCGCGAGATGGGGGCGACATCGGCCCCATTCCTTACAATGGGCCGGACACGGCGGCAATTACAGCCTGCCGGGAGAAATTCCGGCGGCCGCGGGCAATCCGCGGCCGCCGTTTCGGATCAACAATCAGGCCGCGTCGAGGGCGTTGAGGCGTTCACGGAGCGAGCGCGCGCTGGCGGAGACGGCGGCGAGATTGGTCGAGATGTTGTTGGCCGCCGAGTGCTGGTGGTGGATCGCCTGACTTTCGGACGCGATGCCCTGGTCGATCGCCTGCACCAGCTTCTGGGAGCCATCCATCTGCTGGATCGCGCCGAGAAGGGCTGCCTGAATGTCCTTCGACTGATTCTTCACCTTGTGGGTGGCGTTCTCGGCCTCGGCGGCAAGCGCCTTCACCTCGTTCGCGACGACGTTGAAGCCGCGGCCGTACTCGCCGCTGCGGGCGGCTTCGATCGCGGCGTTCAGCGCGAGCAGCTTGGTTTTGCGCGAGACCTCGGTGATCACGCTGACGAAGCTCTCGATCTGCCTGGTGATCTCGCCAAGTTCGGTGAGCTTTTGTGTCAGGACATTGATGCTGGAGACGGTCTCGCGGCAGCGCTGCAGATTGTCGTCATTGAGCGAGGCCACGGTCTTGACCGTCTCGTTCAGCTCTTCCGCGGCGGAGCCCATCGCCTTGAGAATGTCGTCCTCAAAGGTGTTCAGGAGCGGCTCGGAAATCTCTCTGATCTGGGTGCGCGAGGCGGCGCTGTCATAGGCCGAAATCGCGTAGCACAGGTCCAGGAAGAACATGCGGACAACGGAGTTCATAGCGGCGCTGAGGCGGGTTGCCTGCTCGCCTTCGCCGAGATGCTGCGTGGCGATCCGGGTCAGGAAATTTTCCAGCAGGATGGCCGAGCTTGCGACGTAAAGGTCGTTGGTCAACAGGCATTTCTCGTGCGCCAGCCCGATCTTCTGGGAGAGTTCACGGAATTCCGCATCCGGCGTGCCGTCAAAGAATCGCTGCCAATGCTTGAACTGGATGCCGTTGATGTGCGCGACCAGTTGCGCAGCATCGATGTTGTTACGGGCGCAACTCTTGCCGATCATGTCCTGGAAGAAAGGGAATGACAGGATCCGGCCGTAGAAATTGTCCATAATGGCGGCTTGGTCGCCGGTGATCGAAGCCTTCAGTTCGCGAAGTTGCCGAGTATCGTTTTCAGTAAAACCAATCAAAGAAATAAGATCGACGGTCAAAATAACCTCCCTGAAATACCGGGTGGTATACGGTATAGTACGTGTCGTTAATAATTCGCGAAGCGATATAATTTTGCGGTGGGATTTTTATCGGTTGATCGTCGCCTGCTACGCGCACCCATGGCCAACGCGCACCAGCTTGGTGGCCCGGCAAATAGGGAAGGGTGACGGGGTCGGTGGCCGCTCTCACCTCGGGCTTGCGGGCATCGGCTGGTCAGCCCCGTGCGACAATCGCTGCGGCCAAGCTGAAGCCTTTCCCGGCCCTCATATTCCCGGATACGGCGGCCGCGCGGGAAAACGAGCGCTGCATCTTGAGAGCAGCGGACATACTCTGGCCAGAAACCACCTCTGTCATGAGGCCTATGATTCGAGGAGGTGATGCGTCATCTTCTTCGACGAAGCCATCGCCGACAAAACGGGGGTGAACGAACCCAGCAGCGCATCGCAGCTTTGCTGTCCCGTCGGCAGGCAGGCCTTGAAGGTCCTTGGAGGTTTTGACATGGAGTTGCTCATCCCGCCTCGCCACCGCGAACAGTTCTCGGTGCTTCGCGACAGCCTTCCGACGGAGCAGGCCAAGGTCGGGCCTGTCACCTGGAATGGATATCTCCGGGTCCAAACCAGCGATCAGGTGCTGATCGATGTGCTCAAAGAGGAGCTGGATGCTCAACCCGCCGTGGTCGGCTGATAACAGCCTCGCTTGTTAAGCGACGACGCTCATCAAAAATCGAGTCCTGAATCGCCGCGACATATCGTGGCCACGCTGAAACCTTTTGCGGCGCGCGTGGTTGGGCCTGTACCTCCCTCGACTTGAGCCTGCCCGGATGTCACCCGCGGCGGGCTTTTTCTTGCGGGAAGGCATCATTAGTTTTGGGTGGTCGTTAGTCCTGGATGGTCGGCCTATTACATTTCCAGCATCGGACATCTCATCCGCGATGGTCTGAAAACGATAGGGACGCGGAAACTGTCGTCGAAGTTGCGCGGCGGCGGCGGAAAGGGCTGAGCCCGCTGCACGTTGATGATTGCCGCCTTGTCTGCAATGTCGAATCCGCTGGATTTCAATACTTTGGCGTATGAGAGGGCATCGCGGTCGATTTTAAATTTCACGATAGTCGTCAAAACCCGGCAATTTCGATCGCCTCGAATTGGGTAGGCTTGCGCGCTGCTCATAAGCCTTTGTATGACGGCGTCGACATATTCCGGAGAAACCTTGGCACTCGAGGGCGCGGTTTGAAATGTAAGGAAAAGAAGGATCGCGGCAACGGCGACTCGCATAACAAACACTCCGAAATATCGAGGTAAGATACTTGGATGCCTCGTGTTCGCAATGATTTCTTTCCGCCGGAGATGACCACCGCCGAGCCCTTGAGAACGCTTCGCTGCCGCGAAGTGTGGCGAGGGAGTGAAGCTCCTTTCTTGGAAAGATCACATTCATCGGCAGGAACGCGGACATGCGCCCTTGCTTGACCAGGGACAGTGCAACGACGCACTGCCTCAAGCCAAGCAAGAGGAGAGATGTCATGGCGAATGAAGGACGCGGCTTTGCCGGTATGGACCAAGACAAGCAGCGCAACATCGCAGCCAAGGGCGGGCAAAGCGTGCCGGATGAGAAGCGGAGCTTTTCGCAGGACCGCGAGTTGGCTGCCGAAGCGGGCCGCAAGGGCGGCGAGCATAGTCACGGTGGTCAGCAGCAGCAGAGCGGCGGGTCGAGCGGCCAGCAGGGCGGTCAGCGCGGTGGTTCGGGCAATTTTGCCAACGATCGGCAGCGCGCTTCCGACGCCGGCCGTCGCGGCGGTCAGCACTAACCACAACCGCACGCATTTCTGATTGCAACGTGGTGCAAGGGCAGGCCCGCTCCGGCTTCGGGGTGGGCTTGTCTGTGTTGAAGAAGTGGCTGAACTCCCGCTTGGCTGCGGCCGCCGGCTCCTGTCTTCACCTCGCCCCGCTTGCGGGGCGAGGTCGGAGCTTGAGCGGACGCAAAAGCTCCGGGTGAGGGGGATTATCAGGCCTGCAGGAAATGCCCTTCGCAGTTTTGCCCCTCACCCCAACCCTCTCCCCGCAAGCGGGGCGAGGGAGAAGAGGGCGCATGCAGAGTTCAGGTGCGTAGCCCTCACAAATTGAACGCTGTATCCGGCAATTGCAGAATCCAGCTTGCGGAGGCGCGCAGGTGATCTTCCATCGCGTTCTGCGCGGCGGCGGCGTCGCCTGCGAGGATCGCATCGGCAATCCGGATGTGATCCTTGTGCGAACTGACGATTTTGTCGGGCTGCATCGATTGGCCGACCTGAAACATCACGATCGGTAGATGCAGGTTCTCGATCAGCTGCGACAACTGCTTGTTGGCGCCGATGCCGACGATGGTCTGATGATAGATGCGGTTCTGCCGCATGAAATTGGACCACGACCAGCTCGAGCCGTCCGGCTTCGTCTCCTCCCACACCGCGAGAAAGCGCGCGCGATGATCGCCCTCGTCGATGTGCTCGGCGGCGAGCTTCGCGCCGAGGCCTTCAAGATTGATGCGGATCTCGAACAGTTCGCGCACGTGATCGCGCGATAGCCGCCGCACCATCGCGCCGCGGTTCGGAATGAGATCGACGAGGCCGTCAGCCGCGAGATGCTGAAACGCCTCGCGCACCGAGCCGCGGCTGACGCCGAGCTGCGTGGTGAGATCGTTCGCGACCAGCCGTTGTCCCGGCACGATGCGCCCGGCCAAGATCGCCTCGCGCATGCGCTCTATAATGTCATCGACGATCTTGCCGCGGCGTGCGCCCGCCGCGCTGCCGAGGCCGGCCGCACTGGGCCTGCCGGCTTCATCAATTACGTCAACGCTCGCCGCCATCTCACCCTCGCTCGTGCTTCAAAATCGCACATGGCGATTGACTTTCAAAACGCTGAAAATATTGTATGACAATATTGTCAGAATAAAATGAGGCCAAAAGGCCCGTTCGCGCAGGAAACGTCAGGGAGAGGAGCCGTCGCCGCCCGCAGGGCAGCAAGCCGACATATCGGACGATCCGGACCTAACGCCCGGACGGGGCGCGCTCTGCGCAGGCAGAGATCGCGGACGCGTGCCTGCACTCGAAAGCCAACCAACGACAAGTTTGAACCGATCAGGGGAGTAGCCGATGGATTTGGGTATCAAGGGCCGTGTTGCCATCGTCACGGGCGGAAGCCGTGGTATCGGCCGCGAAAGCGCGCGCGAATTCCTGCAGGCGGGCGCGAAGGTGTTCATCTGCTCGCGCACGGCCGATGAGATCACGAAGACGAGCGAGGAGCTTGCCAAGCTCACCGGCGGCGAGATCAAGCACACGGTCGCTGACACTACAAAGCCTGCCGATATCGCCCGCGTGGTCGATGAGGCCGTGAAAGCATTCGGCACGGTGGATATTCTCGTCAACTGTGCCGGCACGATGTATTCCGGCCGTTTCGCCGAGATGACCGACGAGGGCCTGCAGAAGCAGCTCGATACCAAGCTGTTCGGCTTCCTGCGGATGATCCGCACCGTCGCGCCGATCATGCGCGACAAGAAGTGGGGCCGCATCGTCAGCATGATCGGCGGTGCCGGCAAGGAGCCGGACCCCTATATGTTCGGCTCTGCGATCACCAACAGCGCGCTTCTCAACATGACGAAGTCGCTGTCGACCGAGTTCGGTCCCGATAACGTGCTCGTCAACGCGGTGTGCCCGGGCTGGGTTGCAACCGCACTGTGGCGTCAGCATGCGCAGGGCCTGCAGAAGGAACTCGGCGTTGGCGACGAGGACGAGGCGCGACGCTTGGCCGCGAAGAAAAACGCGCTCGGCCGCTTCGGCAAGCCGGAAGAGCTTGCGAGCGCGATTGCGTTCCTGTGCTCGGAGCGGGCAAGCTACATCACGGGCGTTTCGCTCAACGTCGACGGAGGCCGCTTGAAGGGGCTGTGGTAAGTCCGCGGCAGGCGGACGGGCGATATATCGTGATCTTGATGAGGCGGGCGGTGAGATGATCGAACTGCAGGGCATCGGAAAGACGTTTGGCGCCGGCGCGAACCGGACGAAAGCGGTTGCCGATGTCAATCTCACCATCGCGCCGCGGTCGATCGTCGCCCTGATCGGCCCGTCCGGTTGCGGCAAGTCCACGCTTCTCAACATGATTGCGGGCCTTTACCGCCCGACCGTCGGCAAGGTCATGTACGACGGCGACAAGGTCACCGACGTCAACACCGACGTCGGCTACATGACGCAGAAGGACAATCTTCTGCCGTGGCGCAGTGTGATCGACAACATCGCGCTGCCACTCGAGTTGACCGGCACGTCGCGTGAGGCCCGCTACGCGCAGGCCCGCGCGCTGATCCAGCAGGTCGGCCTCGACGGGTTCGAGGATAAATATCCGAGCAGCCTCTCGGGCGGCATGCGCAAGCGCGTGTCGCTCGCGCGCATGCTGCTGTACCGGCCGAAGACGCTGCTGCTCGACGAGCCGTTCGCGGCGCTTGATGCGCAGTTGCGGCTGGCGATGCACGATCTTCTCCTGAAGCTCTGGACCGAGCAGCAGCAGACCATCGTTCTGGTGACGCACGATCTCGTCGAAGCGATCACGCTGGCCGATCGCGTGGTCGTCTTCACCAAGCGCCCGGCGCGGGTGGCGATGGATCAGCTCGTCAATCTGCCGCGGCCGCGTGACGTGCGCGAGGTTCGCTTCACCAAGCAATTCCACGACACGCACAATTCGATCTGGGACCGCCTCCGCGAGGAATACGACGAGGAACGGATTTGAATAAGCCTGCTGCAGTTGAAACGACCGAGTCCGAAGCGGAACGTCTGGAAGCCCGGCAGAGCCGGACGCTTGCCGATGCGTCTACGGCGATGATGGCGGTTTACCAGACGTTGTTCGGCCTTCTGCTGCTGGTGCTGTGGCAGGCCGCCTCGGAGTGGCTGATCGATCCGTTTTTCATCAGCAGCCCGCTCGAAGTGATCGCCCGGCTTGTCGCATGGACATCCGACGGCAGCATCTTCGTCCATATCTGGGCGACGGTGTACGCAACCTTCCTCGGCTTTGCGATCGGCGCCGTGCTCGGCGTGGTCGGCGGCATCTGGCTCGGCGTGTCGCCGTTCTTCAGCCGGCTGCTCAATCCCTACATCTGGGCGTTCAACGCGCTGCCGAAAGTCGCACTGGCGCCGCTCCTGATCCTGTGGTTCGGGCTCGGCATCCATTCGAAGGTTGCGCTCGCCGCGGTGCTCGTCGTGTTCCTGGTGTTCGTCAACACCTTCTCCGGCGTGCGCGAGGTCGATCAGGATCTGATCGACGGTGTGCGCCTGATGAAGGCAAAGCGCTCGCAGATCCTGATGAAGGTGATCCTGCCGTCGGCGCTGTCGTGGATTTTCGTCGGTCTGAAATCCTCGCTGCCGTACGCGCTGATCGGCGTCATCATCGGTGAGATGATCGCCTCGAACAAAGGCCTCGGCTATCTCGTGCAGCGCGCGGGAAGCGAGTTCGATACAGCGGGCGCATTTGCCGCGCTGACTATCATCGCGGTGATTGCCGCGGTGCTCAACGAGTTCGTTCAGGCTTCGCAGGAGCGACTCGAACGCTGGAAGATTGTTAATCGATAGGACAACGAAACGCACCGCTAAGGTGCAATGGGAGGAGGCGCTAAGATGAGATCGATCAAGTGTGCAATCCTGGCCCTGTTTGCGATGGTTGGCGCAACCTGTGCCAACGCTCAGGAAACCGTTCGCATTACCAATATCGGGCATGGCTATTACGCGGGCCCGCTTTATGTCGCGATGCGCGAGAAGCTGTTCGAGAAGCACGGCCTCAAGGCGGACGTGACCTTCGTGAAGGGCGGCTCGCTGGTGCTGCAGTCGCTCCTCAGCAAGGACGCCGATTTCGGCGTTCTGACCTATGAGCACGTCATCACCGCGGCGGCACAGGGCAAGAGCCTGGTGCAGATCTTCAACATCACCACGCGGCCGATCAACAACGTCATCGCCAATAACGAACTGATCGAGGCCAACGCCAACAAATCGCTGAAAGACAAAATTCTGGCGCTGAAGGGCAAGCGCATCGGCACGCCGTCGCCGGGCGGCTCGGGCGAGAAGATGCTCGGGGTTCTCGCCAAGGAATACGGGCTCACGCTGCCGGGCGATGTCCAGCTCGTCTATCTCGGCGCCGATGCCGGCGGTTATGTCGGCGCGTTCCAGGCCAAGATGATCGATGCGGCGATGCCGTTCGAGCCTGCGGGCGTCATGCTCGAGCAGAAGAAGCTCGGCGGAATCTTTGTCAACCTGATGAAGGGCGACGTCGAGCAGTTCCGCGATCTCATTTTCATGGGCGTCGTCACCACGCCGGACATGATCCAGAACAAGCCCGAGACCGTGAAGAAGCTCGCGGCGGTGTTCTCCGAGGCGCAGCGCATCCTGCTCGATCCTGCGCGCGGCAAGAAGATCATGGCCCAGGAGTTTCCGGAAATGACCGCGGAGACCAACGAGCGCTCCTACGAGACGCTGACGCAGATTTGGAGCAAGGACGGCCGCATGACGCTCGAAGGCGGCAAGAAGGTCTACGACTTCCTGCAGCCGCCGGGCGACAAGAAGATCGAGTTCGAAAAGACCTTCACCAACGCGTTCCTTCCGGAAAAGTAATGCTGCCATGACCACCGATCCGCGGATTGCCTACGACGAGCACTGGGCGAAAAAGGGAGACGTCTCGTTGTTCGTGGCGCGCAAGCGGCTGCGAGAGCGTTCCGCGGATCAAACAAAGCGTCTCCCCGTCGTCCTCGTGCACGGGTCGTCGAATTCGGCGCTGCCGACCTTCGACCTCACCGTGCCGGGGCACCCGGATTACTCGTTCATGGACTGGCTCGCATTGCGGGGCTGGGACGTCTGGGCGATGGATCACGAGGGCTATGGCCGCTCGACTGTCACACCCGGAAACTCCGACATTGCAACAGGCGTGGAAGACCTGAAGGCGACGGCGCGCGTGATCGCGGCCGAGACCGGCATGTCGGAGTTCAATCTTTATGGCCTGTCGTCAGGCTCGCTGCGGGTTGCTGCGTTCGCGCAAGGAGCGCCCGAACACGCCGCGCGCATCGTGCTCGATGCGTTCGTGTGGACGGGGGAGGGCTCGCCGACGCTGGAGAAGCGCAGGGCGGGCGTGGCGCAGTTCCGAGCCTCGAATCGCCGCGCCATCGACATCGATTATATCGTCGGCATTTTCCTGCGCGACGGGCCGGGCACCACCGATCCCGCCGTTGCCGAAGCGTGCGCCCGCGCGCAGCTCCTTTATGACGACTCGGTGCCGACCGGAACCTATCTCGACATGACGACGAAGCTGCCGCTGGTCGACCCGGACAGGATTGCCGCGCCGACCTTCATGGTGCGTGGCGAGCACGACAGCCTCGCGACGATGGACGACCTGCTGGCGTTCTTCAATCGCCTGCCGACCAACGACAAGCGGTTCGCCGTGCTGCCGCATCTCGCGCACATTGCGACGCTCGGCAAGGCGCGCCATGTGTTGTGGAATGCGGTCGATGAATTTTTTCGGTCAGGGGTCAAGTAACAGCGGAGCGCGCCATGTCACCCGCGGAATCTGACAAGCTGAAGATGCTCGCCGAGCTCGAACGGCGCATTCTGTGGCTTGCCTCGTGGACCATCCATCAGGCGAACCATGTGCGCGAGCCGGGCGAGGTGAAGGTCGGCGGCCATCAGGCCTCGTCCGCATCGCTCGCGACCATCATGACCGCGCTTTATTTCGACGTGCTGCGTCCGCAGGACCGCGTCGCGGTGAAGCCGCACGCCTCGCCGATCTTCCACGCGATCCAGTATCTCGCAGGCAACCAGACCATCGAGAAGCTGCAGAACTTTCGCGGCCTCAAGGGCGCGCAGAGCTATCCCTCGCGCACCAAGGACATCGACGACGTGGATTTCTCCACCGGCTCGGTCGGCCTTGGCGTGGCGCAGACGCTGTTCTCCTCGCTGGTGCAGGATTACGTCAGCGCCCATGGCTGGATGGGCGAGCGCCCCGAAGGCCGCATGGTGGCGCTCGTCGGCGATGCCGAGATGGACGAGGGCAACATCTATGAAGCCCTGATCGAGGGCTGGAAGCACGGCCTGCGCAACTGCTGGTGGATCGTCGATTACAACCGCCAGTCGCTCGATGCCGTGATCCGCGAAGGGCTGTGGCAGAAATTCGAGCAGATGTTCGCGAATTTCGGCTGGGATGTCGTCATCCTCAAGCACGGCAGGTTGCAGCAGCAGGCCTTTGCCGAGCCCGGCGGCGAGGTGCTGCGCGACTGGATCGACCGTTGCCCGAACCAGCTCTATTCGGCGCTGACGTTCCAGGGCGGCGCGGCGTGGCGCAAGAAGCTGCTCGACGAGATCGGCGATCAGGGGCCGGTCAGCGCGCTGATCGACCGGCGCAATGATGCCGAGTTAGAGGCGCTGATGAACAATCTCGGCGGCCACGACATGCCGAGCCTGTTGCAGGCGTTCGAGGCGGCTTCAAAGCATGACCGGCCGACCTGCTTCATCTGCTACACGATTAAAGGCTTCAGCCTTCCGCTCGCCGGCCACAAGGACAACCACGCCGGGCTGATGACGCCCGCGCAACTTGCGACCTTCCAGACCAGCGTTGGTGTCCGCCAGGGCCACGAATGGGACAAGTGGGAAGGCACGGCGGTCGATCCGAAGAAGCTGGAAGCTTTCGTGCACGCCGCACCGTTCTTCGCGCAAGGCACGCGCCACCATTCGGCACCGAGCGTGGATGTACCTGCGCAGCTTGTCGTCCCGCAAAATGCCGGCAAGGTCGTCTCCACCCAGATGGGTTTTGGCCAGATCCTCAACGAGATCGCCCGCGACGACAGCGAGTTTGCAAGCCGCGTGGTGACGACCTCGCCGGACGTCACGGTCTCGACCAATCTTGGCCCGTGGGTGAACCGCCGCGGCTTGTTCGCGCGCGATAAGCTCGCCGACACGTTCAAGGCCGAGCGCATCCCCTCGACCTACACGTGGGAATTCGGTCCCTCCGGCCAACACCTCGAACTCGGTATCGCCGAGTCCAACCTGATGATCATGCTGTCGGCGCTCGGCCTGTCGCATTCGATCAACGGGGTGCGGCTGCTGCCGGTCGGCACGCTGTATGATCCCTTCATCTATCGTGCGGCGGACCAGTTGAACTACGCCTGCTATCAGGATGCGCGCTTCCTGCTGGCGGGCACACCGTCCGGCATCACGCTCGCGCCGGAGGGCGGCGCGCATCAGTCGATCGGCACGCCGCTGATCGGCATGGCGCAGGATGGCCTGTGCGCGTTCGAGCCCGCGTTTATCGATGAGCTTGCCGTCATCATGCGTTTTGCGTTCGACTACATGCAGCGCAACGGCGACGGCGATCCCGACGAGACCACATGGCTGCGCGACCAGACCGGCGGCTCGGTCTATCTGCGGCTGTCGACGCGGCCGGTGGAGCAGCCGGTGCGCGAGATGACCGATCAGCTTGCGAACGACATTATTCTCGGCGCGTACTGGATGCGCCCGCCGACGCCGAACACGACCGTGATGATCGCCTATCAGGGCGTGATCGCGCCGGAGGCGATTGCCGCCGCGGGGTTGCTCGCGGAAGATCGCCGCGATGTTGCGATCCTCGCCGTTACCTCGGCGGATCGCCTCAACGCCGGCGCGCAGGCGGCCGAGCGTGCGCGCCAGCGTGGCAATGCGGCGGCGACGAGCCATATTGAACGCATGCTGGAAAAGCTCGACCGCAATTGCGGCATTGTCACGGTGACGGACGGCCATCCGCTGACGCTGTCATGGCTCGGCAGCGTGCAGGGCCATCGCGTCAAGGCGCTGGGCGTCGAGCATTTCGGCCAGACCGGCACCATCGCCGACCTCTACCATCACTATAATATCGACACCAACGCGATCGTTCACGCCGCGCAGGCGGCCTCGACCGGCCGCACCGTGCGTTACCTCCGCGCGCTTTCGACCTGACGGCGGGCGGCACGCGGCCGCCCCGAAGCCTCGCTTTTTCGGGTGCCGCGCTTTCTTGACGCGGATCGTATCCACGCCGCTCGAAAACACTATAAGATCGTTCCCGTATGAACGGGGACCTGTTCAGTGGAGACGCCACGGCTTCCGGCTTTGCGTTCCTATCACTCGTGGATCGCGAACGAGACCCTTGAGGACTATTCGCTCCGCTATGCTGCCCAGTCGTTTCGGCGCTGGTCACCTTTCGTCATCTCCAATACCGCGCTCGGCGGCATTTCGTTTCTGGCGCTTGAGGCGATCGGCGGTGCGCTGACGCTGAGCTACGGTTTTACCAATGCCGCGCTCGCAATTCTGGTCGGCTCGATCTTCATCTTCGTCACCAATCTGCCGATCTCCTATTATTCCAGCCGCTACAACATCGACCTTGACCTGCTGACCCGCGGCGCGGGGTTCGGCTATATCGGATCGACCATCACATCGCTGATCTACGCGAGCTTCACCTTCATCTTCTTCGCGCTCGAAGGCGCGATCATGGCGCAGGCGCTGAAGCTCTATGCCGGGGTACCGCTGGTCGTCGGCTATATCGTATCCTCGCTCATCATCATCCCGGTGACGATGATGGGCGTCACCATGATCAGCCGCCTGCAGCTTGTGACCCAGCCGCTCTGGCTCCTGATGATGATCGTGCCGTTCGTCATGATCATCTGGAAGCAGCCGGAAGATATCGTCGCGTGGACGAACTTCGCCGGCCTCGACGGCAGCAAGACCGGATTCAACAGTCTCGCCTTCGGGGCGGCGGTCAGCGTGATGTGCTCGCTCGTGGTGCAGGTCGGGGAGCAGGCGGATTATTTGCGGTTTTTGCCGAACAAGACCCCGGAGAACCGGGTGCGGTGGTGGAGCGCCGTGGTGATGGCAGGCCCTGGCTGGATCATCATCGGCGGGCTCAAGGTGCTTTGCGGCGGCCTGCTCGCGGTGCTCGCTGTGTCGGGCGGTTTGCCGCCCGCCGTCGCGCTTGAGCCGATCCATATGTACATCACCGCCTATCGCTATGTGTTCGACGACGCGGCGACCGTGCTGCTTGCGGCGACCGTGTTCGTGATCCTCTCGCAGGTGAAGATCAACGTCACCAACGCCTATGCCGGCTCGCTGGCGTGGTCGAACTTCTTCTCCCGCGTGACGCATTATCATCCCGGCCGCGTCGTCTGGCTCGTCTTCAACATTCTCATCTCGCTTCTTCTGATGCTGCTCGGCATCTTCCAGACGCTGGAACTCGTGCTTGCCGTCTATTCCAACATCGCCACCGCATGGATCGGCGCGATCTTCGCCGACCTGTGGGTGCTGAAGCCGCTAAAGGTCAGCCCGTCCTTCATCGAGTTCAAACGCGCGCATTTGCCGAATTTCAATCCGGTCGGGTGCGGCGGCATGGCGTTCGGCTCGCTGGTGTCGATCGTGGCGTTCAACGGGCTGCTGGGACCGGTTGCGCAGGCTTACTCCGCGCCCCTTTCGTTCGTCGCCTCGTTCTCGCTGGCGATCCTGATCGGCATCGCCACGCGCGGGCGTTATTACATCGCCCGCCAGCCGCCGCCGCATATCGCCGGGATGCAGGGACCGGCGCTCCGCTGCGAAATCTGCGACCATTCCTACGAGCGCGAGGACATGGCCTATTGCAGCTTTTATGAGCGGCCGATCTGCTCGCTGTGCTGCAGCCTCGAAGCGCATTGTCACGACGTCTGCAAGAAATCGAGTGCGGCGATCGAAACCTCGCGCTCGCATTATTTCGGGCCGGGCTTCTCGCGCATGCTGGCGCCACACATGCCGCAACGGCTCCTCAAGGTTGGCAGCCTGTTGCTGGCACTGTCGGTTGTGGCGGGCGCGCTGTTCCTGCTGACCTATCGTCTGGTCGAGCCGGGAGCAGATGTGCCGCGCCTCGAAAATGACGCGCTGCTGCTGCGGGTGTTTCTGGCGCTGCTGCCGCTGCTCGCCGTCGGGGCATGGTGGATCGTGCTTTCCAACGAGAGCCGCGAACTCGCGCAGCGCAACCTGGTGGCATCGCTGGAGAAATTGCGCGATGCGCAGGGCGAACTCGCGCGCACCGAGCGCCTCGCCACCATCGGCCAGATTACCGCAACGGTGAGTCATGAGTTGAGGAATCCGCTCGGCTCGCTGATGGCGTCGGTTGCGGTGCTGAAACGCACGCCGCCAGATACCAGCCCGGGTGTGCGCGGCGAGCTTGACCGCATCCAGCGCAACATTGAGCGGTGCGCCCGGATCATCGAGGATCTGTTGCAGTTCTCGCGGCGTCCGCGCATGGCGCTGGCGCCGCTCGCGATCGATAGCTGGATCGAGCAGAACGCCGCGGATCTGCGGGCGCTGTCGGATGTCTCGCTCGATCTCGATCTGCGATCCGGCCGCTTCATTCAGGCGGACGGCGAGCGGTTGCGGCAGGCGCTTGTCAATCTGGTGCAGAATGCGATGCAGGCGGCGGCCGAGCAGCATCCCGCGGGCGAGGGAAAGGTCGTGCTCTCGACCGAAAATATCGGCGACGTCGTTCGCCTGTCGGTGATCGACAACGGCGTCGGCATGACGGAGGAGGTGCGCGCCCGCGTGTTCGAGCCGCTGTTCAGCACCAAGACCTTCGGCGTCGGGCTTGGCATGGCGCATGTCGCCCGCATCGTGGAGCGTCATGCGGGCACGATTGTGATTTCGTCCCAGCCGGGCAAGGGCAGCAATATCGAAGTGCGCCTGCCGGCTCGCGAGATGGAGGGCGCGGATAATGGATGAGGCGATCTTTCCCGTGCATGGAGAGAAACAGCGCGCCCGCCGCGTCCTGATCGTGGACGACGATGCCGACGTCGCCGGAAGCCTCGCCTCGTTGCTGCAACTCGAACACTACGATGTCGAGATCGCCCATGGGCCCGAGACCGCGCTGCCGCTCGGTGCCAGGGCGGATGTCGCGCTGGTCGATATCCGGCTCGGGCATGCCGATGGTGTGCAGCTTGCGGCGGAGCTGCGCCAGCACCATCCCGATATTCTGGTGGTGATGATGACCGCCTATGCGTCGATCCAGACCGCGATCAAGGCGATCCGCGCCGGCGCTTACGATTATCTCTGCAAGCCGTTCGATCCCGATGATCTGCTGGCGACGCTCGACCGCTGTTTCGAGCGCCTCGATCTGGTGCGCTCGCGGCGCGAGGCGGAGGAGCAGTTGCGCCACAGCCGCCGGATGGAAGCGCTGGGCCAGCTCACCGCGGGCGTCGCGCACGACTTCAACAATCTCCTGTCGGTCGTGATTGGCAATCTTCGCCTCGCGCGAGAAGATGTGTCTGCGTCCGCGATCGCCGACACCGCGGTGCTGCGTGAACTTGTGCAGGACGCGCTCGATGCCGCGCTCGGCGGGGTGGAGACCACGCGCCGCTTCCTCGCGCTCGGCCGCAATCAGGCGCTGACGCCGGAAACGCTCGACCTGCGGATTCAGGTCAGCGAATTGTCGCGCTCGCTGGAGCGCATGCTCGGCGAGGAGGTCGGTCTCGTCGTCAATGTGCCGGAGACCGCGTGCGCGATTTACGCCGACCGCCATCAGTTCGATGCGAGCCTTCTCAATCTTGCGATCAATGCGCGCGATGCCGTTGCCGAGCGAGAAGACGCGGCCGGGCGGATCGTGCTCGACGTGGCCTGCGTCGATCTGCGGGAAGGCTCGCCGCGGCTGCTACCCGACATGAAGCCCGGCTCTTATGTCCGCATCAGCGTGACCGACAATGGTTGCGGCATGACGGCCGAGATTCGCGAGAAGGCGTTGCAGCCGTTCTTCACCACCAAGGCGGCGGAGCGCGGCAGCGGCCTCGGCCTCAGCACCGTCTACAGTTTCGTCCGGCAGTCGGAAGGCAATCTTGCCATCGACAGCATGCCGGGTGTCGGCACCACGGTCTCGCTCTATCTGCCGCTGTGCGCGTCCGATCGGCGCGCGGAGCAGGCGGCCCGGAGTGAAGTTGCAGACAAGGGCAGGGTGCTGCTGGTCGAGGATCAGGCGCCGGTGCGGGCGCTGTTCACGCGCCAGCTCAACCGCCTCGGATACGAGGTGATGGCGGCGGGGAATGCCGAGGACGCGCTGCGCATTCTGGAATCCGGCCGCGCCTTCGACCTGATGCTGAGCGACGTGATGCTGCCGAACCGGATCAACGGCACGGACCTGTGCCGGATCGTGCGGCAGCGCTGGCCGCGCACCGCCATTCTGCTGGCGACGGCGCTGCCCGCGGCTGCGCTCGAGACGTTATGCGAGGAAGGCTCAGCCCCTCGCGTGCCGATCCTGCAGAAGCCCGTCGAGATCGAAGTGCTGGCGGCGGCGCTGCGCCGCGCGCTCGCTCAGTGCGACGATTCCGGCGAGAGTGTGAAGACGTAGCCCGCGCCGCGAACCGTCTTGATGATCTGGTTGGCGCGATTGTTATCGTTGAGCTTGCGGCGCAGCTTGCCGATCAGCACGTCGATGCTGCGGTCGAACGGCGTCCAGTGCCGGTTGGCGATCAGGTCGAGGATCTGGTCGCGCGTCAGCACGCGCCCCGCGCGCTGCACCAGCGCCGCCAGCAGATGGAACTCCTGACTCGTCAGCACCACCGCCTCATCATCCGGTGAGAACAATTCGCGGCGGCCGAGATCGAGCCGCCATCCGGCGAAAAGAATAATGTCCTTCTCCGCGGGAGCGGCGCTGCGCTGCGGCGTGGGCCGGGCGCGGCGCAACACGGTGCGGATGCGCGCCAGCAGTTCCCGCGGCTCGAACGGCTTGGTCAGATAATCGTCGGCGCCGATTTCGAGACAGATGATCTTGTCGACGGTCTCATGCCGCCCGGACAGCATGACGAGCGGTGTATCGTATCGGGTGCGGATATCGCGGGCGAGGGTGATGCCGTCCTCGCCGTTCGGAAAACTCAGATCAAGAATGATGAGATCGAACGGAACATTGGCAAGTGCCCGCTGCATCGCGTTGCCATCGAAGGCGAATTCGGTTGCATAGCCTTCGCGTGTCAGGAACTTGGAGACGAAGCCGCACAGCCGCGGGTCGTCGTCCACCATCAGGATACGCTGAGTCTGCACGGCACTCCCCTTGCATCTCGCAGGGTTTCACGGCACCCGATCCTCGATTGAGTAGATCATATCCGGCTTTGGCCCGATATGGGCCTGCGGCACAAAATCCGGTTACAAAAAATTACATAGCGCCGGCCTTCCGATCACATGCGGCTTACATGACGAGCTTAGCCTCTTCCCGGGTGCGGTGCGCCACGCGGTCTGCGTGGGCGCACTTTCAGCGAAATATCGTGCACCGGCACAGGGAGGAAGCAAATGGCCAAGACCGTATTCAAGATCGACGTCAACAAGGCCCCGGAAACCCAGTCAGTCAAAACACATAACCGCTGGCATCCCGATCTTCCGATGGTGGAGACATTCAAGCCGGGCTCCGAATTCCGTGTTGAATGTTACGACTGGACCGGCGGGCAAATTCACAACGACGACAGCGCCAACGACATTCGCGACGTCGATCTCACCAAGGTTCACTATCTCAGCGGCCCCTTCGGCGTCGAAGGCGCCGAGCCGGGCGACCTCATGGTGGTCGACATTCTCGACATCGGCCCGATCGAGGGATCGGAGTGGGGCTTCAACGGCCTGTTCGACAAGAAGAACGGCGGTGGCTTCCTGACCGAGCACTATCCCCATGCGGTCAAATCATGCTGGGATTTCCACGGCGTCTACACCACCTCGCGTCACATCCCGAAGGTGCGTTTCCCGGGCCTCATCCATCCCGGCCTGATCGGCTGTCTGCCGGACCACAAGTTGCTCGCGGAAGCGAACCGCCGTGAAGCGGCGCTGGTTGCGACCAACCCCGACCGCGTGCCGCCGCTTGCGGCATTGCCTTATGCCGACACCGCGCTGATGGGCCAGATGTCCGGCGGCGCGCGCGACAAGGCGGCAAAGGAGGGCTGGCGCACGGTGCCGCCGCGCGAGCATGGCGGCAACTGCGATATCAAGAACCTGTCGCGCGGCTCGCGCTGCTACTTCCCGGTCTACGTGAAGGGCGGCGGCCTCTCGATGGGCGATATCCACTTCTCGCAGGGCGACGGCGAGATCACATTCTGCGGCGCCATCGAAATGGCGGGCTGGATCGACATCGGCGTCGGCCTCATCAAGGGCGGCATGGCGAAGTACGGCATTATCAACCCGATCTTCAAGCCGAGCCCGATCGATCCGCATTTCGACGACTATCTGATCTTCGAGGGCATCTCGGTCGATGAGCACACCGGCGAGCAGTATTATCTTGACGCCCATGTGGCCTACCGGCGGGCCTGCCTCAATGCCATCGAGTATCTGAAGAAATTCGGTTACTCGGGCGAGCAGGCTTACTCGATCCTCGGCACTGCGCCGGTGGAAGGGCGCATTGCGGGCATTGTCGATATCCCGAACGTCTGCGCCACCGTCGCGATCCCGACCAAGATCTTCGAGTTCGACATCAACCCATCCTCTACCGGCCCGACCAAGCAGGTGAGCGGGGCGGATGTCGCAAGAGCGAGCTGATCGCTCGGTCGATCAACTGATGCATGCGGAAGGCCCGGCAGTTTTGCCGGGCCGACCGGTGCCGGCGGAGGACGGGCCATGCTTCTCGGATTGGCGTTACTTTATGTCGGCGCGGTTCTGACCCTGAATGGCCTTTGGCTGCTCGGGAAGATCGAAGACCGCGAGATTGCTTTCATCAACGTGGTGTCGGGCTTCATCACGCTGTGCGTCGCGCTCTACTCGGCGTTCGGGCCGGGCGCGAATGCCGGCTCGGTGCGGGCCGCGGCGCTGACCCTGTTGTTCACGACGACGTATCTCTGGGTTGCCTACAACCGGGTGGTGTCGGTGGATGGGCGCGGCCTCGGCTGGTTCAGCCTGTTCGTCGCGATCACCGTGGTGCCGGTTGCAATCGGTGCATTCAGGGACTCGGCCGATATCGCGGGCCTCTGGATGGCGTTCAACTGGACCGCGTGGGCGGTGCTCTGGTTCATGTATTTCCTGCTGCTCGCGGCCAAGCGTCCGATTCTGCCGGCAACAGGCATGGCGACACTGCTGGTCGGCATTTTCACCGGATGGTTGCCCGGCATGCTGATGCTCGAAGGGAAAATCTAAAGCGTTTTCGAGCGAACCGGGAACCGGTTCGCGTGAAGAAAACGCGTCAAAAAACTCTGGAGGATCGAATGCCACTTTACAGTTACGCCTGCGAAGAGTGCGGTCCCTTCGAGGGATGGGCGGAGATGTCGGAAGCGGAGAAGGCGATGTGCTGCCCGAGCTGCGCGGCCGAAGCGGCGCGGATGATGGCGACGCCTCATCTCAGCACGATGGGGTCGGGATTGCGCCGTGCACTTTCGCGCTCGGAGAAGACGGCGTCGGAGCCGCGTGTCGTTTCCCGCAAGCATCTTGCCGGCTGTGGCTGCGCGCTTTGCGCGGTGCGCAAGAAGCCAACGCCGATCGAGCGGCGCTGGTCGCTTGGGCACTGATCGCGACGGTCGTTCGCGGCCGTGGATGTTCAATAGTTCATCGATCGGTCCCGCAGCCGCGTTTCCTTCGCCTCTCCCCGTTGGGGAGAGGCCGCGCCATAGGCGCGGGTGAGGGGAACTGGATATTAAATCGAGGCATTGAGAGCCCCTCACCCTAACCCTCTCCCCGTAAGAACGGGGAGAGGGGGTGCCGTGGTCCTTGCTTGCGTCCGCTCCCCGTTCGGAGCAGTTCGGCTTTCCCGGAGTCGGTTTAGTCACAAGACGGCTGACTTGTTTTGTAAATTTGTAATTTGACTAACTTTTACACCTCACACGGCATTCGTGGCGGAGGCCCTGCCGGATGTGTCATGCCGCTTGTGGAGGCGCAAACCTGCGTCGTTCGCAACACAAAGAGCAAGGCATTTCGATGAAGGTTTGTATCTACGGCGCGGGAGCGATTGGCGGCTATGTCGGCGTGTTGATGAAGCTCGCCGGGGCCGATGTGTCTTTGATTGCGCGCGGCGCGCACCTCAAGGCGATCAAGGACGACGGACTCAAGCTGCACATCGGCGGCGAGGAGAAGGTCGCGCGGATGACGGCGACCGCCGATCCCGCGGAACTCGGGCCGCAGGATTACGTCATCATTGCGCTGAAGGCGCATCAGGCGTGGGAAGTCGCCGAGCAGATGAAGCCGCTGCTCGGGCCGAACACCTCGGTCGTCACCGCGCAGAACGGCCTGCCGTGGTGGTACTTCCACGGCTTCCAGGGGCAATATGCCGACCGGCGCATCGAGAGCGTCGATCCCGGCTCGCGGCAGTGGAATGCGATCGGGCCGGAGCGCGTCATCGGTTGCACGGTCTATCCGGCGGCGGAGGTCGAGGCGCCGGGTGTCATCCATCACATCTCTGGCGACAAGTTCGGCCTCGGTGAGCCGACCCGCGCCGTCACCGAGCGCGCGCAAAAGCTGTCGCAACTGTTCGAGAGCGCCGGGCTGAAGGCGCCGATCCTGCCCGAGATCCGCAACGACATCTGGCTGAAGCTGTGGGGCAATTTGTGCTTCAACCCGATCTCGGCGCTGACGCATGCGACTCTCGATGTCGTCGCGACCGATCCAGGCACGCGCGAACTCTCCCGCAACATGATGGAGGAGGCCGAGCGTATCGCGCGGCGCATCGGCGTGCATTTCCGAGTCGATATCGAACGGCGCATCAACGGCGCGGCGCGCGTCGGCGCCCATCGCACCTCGATGCTGCAGGATGTCGACAAGAACCGCCCGATCGAACTCGACGCGCTGCTGACCTCGGTGCAGGAACTCGGCCGTCTCACCGAAGTGCCGACGCCGCACATCAATGCGGTGCTCGCCCTCGCCAAGCAGATGGGGCGGGTGAAGGGAATCTACCCGACGTTCCCGGAGGAAAAGGTCGCCGAGGTCGACGATTGATGAGGCGGCGAGTGCGCCGAACTTCTCTCGTCATCGCAGTGCAGGTTACTCATTCAGTGATCGTGCCCGCAGAGGTTCCCTTTACCTCTCCCCGGCGGGGAGAGGTCGGCGAGCCATAAGCGCGGTTACGCGCGTCTTCAACGCGCTATGGCGAGCCGGGTGAGGGGGATCGAATTTCACGTTTGAGTTCAGTGCCCCTCACCCCAACCCTCTCCCCGCAAGAACGGGGAGAGGGAGCGCATCGCGGGTGAGGCCCGCAGAATAACAACTTCGAATCAATCGCTGATGAACCTGCCTAGCCCTGGCAGAGAGCAGCAAATCCGGTTCCTTCCGCACCCAAATATCGGTTTGCGATCCCTATAAAAGGGTGGACCTGCCACCTCGCTTTTCGCAATATCCGGGCGCCGTTCTGACAGCGTGCAGGGAGGCCCGATGTTTCCGCACAGCCGGATTGCCGCCGCGACTGCGTCACTGCTGATCGCGAGCGCCTTTTTCATCTCTCCTGTTTCATCCACGCAAGCATGGGCCGAAACGTCCAGCGCATGCGCCACCGAGGGCACCAACCTCGCCGTGCTGGCCTCGCCTGCCGTGCCATGGAAAGGTGCGCCGCTGCGGGTGATCTTCGCAGCCGAGAAGTCGGCGCAGGGCGAGCTTTCGCTGATTGCGCCGGACGGCAGCGTCGCGGTGAAATCGAGCAAGCCGCATGGTGGCCCGCCTTATTTCTGGATCGCCGAAGTCGCAACGCCGGTTGCGGGAACGTGGCATGCGAAATTCGTGCGTGATCGTGCTGTGTCCGGCTGCGAGACGGTGACGCGCGAGATCGCGGTGCGCGCCGAGCGGCCGCAGAAACCGGGGACCGTGGCGGGCAGCGTCTGGCCGGTTCACGACACTTGGGATCGCGCTACGGAAAATCTCTATTCGGCCTGGATCGAGAAGCTGTTCGATGCCTCGCTCGATGCGCCGCCGTCGTGGAAGGCGCTGCATGAGGTGCTGCGTGATCGCTCGCGCAATTTCCTGTTCGATTACCTCGGCCTCGGTGAGGATGAGATGGGGATGGTGTTCCACCCCGATTGCGCGGACATGCCGTATTTCCTGCGCGCGTATTTCGCCTTCAAGCTCGGGCTGCCGTTCGGCTATTCGCGCTGTTCGCGCGGCACCGCGACCAAGGCACCGACCTGCCCGCAGTGGTTCAACATCGAGAGTGTCGAGGCCGCGCGTCAACCACCGCAGCAATCGGCATCGGCCGAGCCTGCGGATGCTGCCGCGGCCGAGCCTGCGCCGGCAAAGCGCCTCAGCCTCGCAGCCTCCTTCGGCAAATACATCAACGTGATCGGCGATGCCGTGCATTCCGGCTCGGGACGAACGGCGGCAGCGGATAACAACACCGATTACTATCCGGTGGCGCTGACGCAGGCAGCGCTGCGGCCCGGCACGATCTACGCCGACCCGTTCGGGCACATCCTGATGCTGACGAAGCGCGTCGCGCAGACCGATCATTCGGCCGGCGTCTTCCTCGCGGCCGATGCGCAGCCGGACGGCACGGTGGCGATCAAGCGATTCTGGCGCGGCAATTTCCTGTTCGCGCAGGACAACACCACGGGGCCGGGCTTCAAGCGGTTTCGCCCGGTGGTGCGCGAGCGCAACGGCGCGCTGCGGCGGTTGACGAACACCCAGATCGCGGGCAGCGCGCAGTACGGCAATTATTCGGCCGAGCAGTCGAAGATGACGACCGAGGCGTTCTACGACCGCATGGACGATGTGATGTCGCCCGCGCCGCTCGATCCCTCGCGCGCGATGAAGGAAGTGATTGCCGCGCTCGACGAACAGGCGCAGGCGCGCGTCACGTCGGTCGAGAACGGCCGCAAATATCTCGACAGTGGCCGCGGTGTTGCGTCGATGCCGGAGGGCGCGGCGATCTTCGAGACCACCGGCGCGTGGGAGGATTTCGCGACCCCCTCACGCGATCTGCGGCTTCTGATTGCGATCGACGTGGTGCGCGGCTTCCCGGACCGCGTTGCGCGGCGACCCGATCGTTACGCGATGCCGGCGGGCAGGAGCGTTGCGGACGTGAAGGGCGAACTGCAAAGCGCGCTCGCCTCAGAGCTTGCTGCACGTAAATTCACCTATACGCGCAGCGATGGCTCGCCGTGGACGCTGACGGTGAAGGATGTGATCGACCGCGCGCCCGCGCTGGAGATGGCCTACAACGTCAACGACTGCGTCGAACTGCGGTGGGGCGCGACCGCGAGTAGCGACGAGGCCGCGACCTGCAAGCGCCACGCGCCGGAGGCCCAGCGCGCCAAGATGACGAAGTATCGACCGTGGTTTCACGAGCGCCGCCGGCCCGCTCGCGGTGCGCGGGGCGTGTAAGGTTTATGTTTAAGTGCGCGTGAATCAGCGCACTAGGGCGGAGCACAGTCCGTCGCGTAATGATGAGGAAAGACGTGGATGCCCGGCATAAAGCCGGGCATGACGGGAATGTTGGCCGCGCCGCTGCAAGCCGACAAATGCCGCGCTTCCACCCGGCATAATTTTAGTTATCATTTTAATCATCCGATTCAGCATCCGTTAGGTTTGCTTGCGGGTGTTGCACTGCATTAAGCGTTCTCTTAATGACAAGCCTCGCATGGTGCAGCCGGGTTTCAGGGAACGTGGGACGGCCGTGCTCGATTACAATTCTCTTCTGATCGCGCTGAGTTTTTGTAGCGCCGGGCTCGCCTTCACGTTCTTCGGGAGCTGGCTGGTGTCGCGCACCGACAGCATCCTGATGACATGGGCTGGCGGCGTGTCCTGCCTCGCCATCGCGCTGATTTTCTACCAGTCGTTTGTCGCGGAATTCTCGCCGGTGATCGGCATCGTCGCCTTTGCGGCGCTGCTGATCGGCCTCGCGCTGTTCATGGGCTCGGCTTACCAATTCCAGACCGGCAAACTGCCGGCGCGCACCGTTGCCGTCACAGCGGGCGTGTCGATCGCGCTGATGGCCGTCCCGATGCTGCGGGGCTATGACGGCATTTCCTATATCGCGCTCAATCTCGGTGCGGCGGCGTTCATGCTGGCGACCGCGTGGGAATACTGGCGCTGGCGCGCCGAAGCGCCGCTCCTCATTCTTCTTCTCTCCGCGCTCTATGCGTTGACGGCGTTGTCCTTCGTGCTGTGCGCTGTGGTGCTGCTCCAGCAGGGCGAATGGATGATGCATCGCGCGCCCTCCGGCTGGGCAGAGAACATCAATCTCGTGATGTCGATCACCAGTATCGGCGGGCTCGGTGCATTGTCGCTGGCGCTCAATCAGGTCCGCATCACCCGCCACCATCAGCGCGAAGCCGAGCATGACTCGCTGACGGGTCTCCTCAACCGCCGCGCTCTGTTCGACAAGTCGCAGCGCGTTGCGGCGCCGGTCGCCGTCGTGGTGTTCGATGTCGATCACTTCAAGGCGGTGAACGACCGGCATGGTCATCAGGTCGGTGACACCGTGCTGCAGACGTTTGCGAGCCTGCTCGCCGCCAACACCCGCGAGGGCGATCTCGCCGCGCGTCTCGGCGGCGAGGAATTCGTCATCGTTCTGTCTGGCACTATGGCTGCTCAGGCGATGCAGGTGGCGGAGCGCGTGCGCGAAAGCCTCGCCGGGCAGCGCTTCATTTCCTCGTCGGGCGATTTCGGCGTGACGGTCAGCGCCGGCGTCGCCTGCGAGAACGGCGAGGTCGATATCATCGCGCTGCTGCGGCGGGCGGATTTTGCGCTTTACGATGCGAAGCACACCGGGCGTAACCGTGTGCTTTTGTCCTCGAGCGAGGCAAGCCTTGCGCCCTTCGATGCGGCGATGGCGGCCGGCGACAGCATCGTCCGGCTGCGGTCATGACGCGTGGCAGGATTGCGAGCCTTTGAATCCATGGTTGTGCCGGCCAATAAATCAGCCTCTGGATGAAGTTTTGCGGCCCTTTTTTGCGATAAATTAAGGTCCCCTTCGCTTCTATAGGAGGCGCCGATGGCCGGGCGAGCTTGGGCGGTGCCACAGCGGATCGGACGATTTTAACCGGCCTCATTCGAATCATCGGCCTCAATTCATCACACGTCCAGATAACCGGTACCGGATCATGATGCAGTCGCTTTTGCTTATGGCACTCCGCATCGCCAGTACGGCTGCAAAATTCATTCTCACGATCTATACCGCGCGCTACCTTGGTCTCGCCGATCTCGGCGTCTATGGCTTGCTCGTCGGCGCGACGACGATGATCCCTGCTGTGCTGGGTCTCGGTACGACCGACTGGGTGTTGCGCCATATCGCCACCATGCCGCGCGATGAGGCCATCGCGAGCTCCGCCACCCGCCTTGCATTGCCGATGCTGTTGCACGCCATCGGCCAGCCAATCTTGTGGGCCGTGAACTATGCGCTCGGCGCGCCGGTGCCGTGGCAGCTCCTGCTGATCGGCGGCGCTATTTTGTTCCTCGAGCACATCGCGTCCGATGCCTGCGACCTTCTGATCGGGCGCGGGTGGGTTTATTTCGCAAACATCGTGTTCTTCATGCGTGGCGGCCTCTGGCCTCCGGTCGTGATCGCCTGGGGTCTTCTGGATCCGTCAGCCCGCACGCTTCAATGCCTCCTGCTTGGCTGGCTTTGCTCGTTGATCTTGACGTGGATCGTGCTTGCTGCGCAGCTCTTCTCGCAATCGCGCTGGCGTGCCGTCGGCATTCGCGCATCGTGGATGGCGGGCGGCGTTCGCGCGTCCGTCCCGTTCTACATCAAGGATCTGACAGGCTCGGTGAGCCTGTATCTTGACCGTTTTTTGCTGTCGGCGTTCCTCGGCCTCGAACTGACCGGCGTCTACACGCTGTTCTGGTCGGTCGCCAACGTGCTGCACAATCTCGTCGTGTTCAGCGTGGTCCAGCCGAATCTCCGGCGCATGATCGAGAGCGCCCGGCAGCCGGACGATGCATCGTTTCGTGTTCTCGAACGCAAGCTGCAGAGGGAAGGTGGGATCTGGATTGTCCTTCTCGCGGTTGGCGCCAGCGTTGCCCTGTTTCTTCTGCTGCCGCTGCTCGATCGTCCCTTGCTTCAGGAAAATTTGTCTGTGTTCTGGATCATCCTTGCAGCAACCGCGTTGCGCGCCGGCGCCGACAGCTATGGCTTCATGATGCTGGCGCTGCGCAAGGACCGGGCGATTGCGATCGCAAGCGTCGGCGGGGCTATCGCATCGATCATTCTCAATCTGGCGCTGTTGCCGATGTTGGGCCTTGCAGGCGCAGCGCTGGCTTACCTGCTGACGGCTGGTGGCCTGCTTGTCGTACGCTACGCCATGACCCGGAGCTTTTGCATGCTCCGGTCATGCGGCTCAACTTTGTGAAAGACTGACGTCATGCGCGTTCTGATCTCGACCGTCGCATTCCCCCCGAGCGTGGGCGGCATGGAAACCGCCGCATTGGACATTGCATCGGGTCTTGCGGAACGCGGTCACGATGTCACGGTCGCCGCGACGACACCGAGCAGCGAGCCGGATCGGTACCCATTCAAGGTTGTTCGCAATCCCGACGCGAAAACCATGTGGAATCTGACACGCGATACGGACGTGGTGTGGCAAAACCACATTTCGCTGCGGCTGGTGTGGCCCGCGCTTGTGCTGCGCCGTCCGGTGGTCTTCATGCATCACATCTGGCTGGACACCGATCCGGGGTCGGGCACGCAATACGGCAGCCTGAAACGGTACGTCTGCAAGCTGGGCACCAATGGCTTTGTCAGCACGGCTTTGCGCGATGCCGTCAAGCTCGATGGGCCGATCATTCCCAACTCGTATAACGCGGATATCTTCCGTTTCAGGGAGGAGATTCGGCCGGATCGCGATGTCGTGTTTCTCGGCCGGCTGACGCGGGTGAAGGGCGTCGACCTTCTGGTCGAGGCGATCGCTCTCGCCGCAAAGAACGGCACCGTCATCACGGCTTCGATCATCGGTACGGGACCGGAAGAAGCCGCCTTGAAGAGGCAGGCCGAGAATGCGGGCGTGCTGGACCGGATCGTCTTCACGGGCGCGTTGCGAGGCGAGGCGCTGGCGCAAACGCTGAGCCACCACCGCATCGCCGTGGTGCCGTCGCGATGGGAAGAACCGTTCGGCATCGTCGCGCTGGAAGCCCTTGCGAGCGGATGTGTTGTTGCTGTCGCGGATAGCGGTGCGTTGCCGGAGGTCATCGGCCCCTGCGGGCCGGTGTTCAAAAAGGGCGATGCGGCCTCACTCGCGGCAACACTGGAAGACCTTGTCAAACATCCTGACAGTATCGCGCGCTATCGCGCCAACATTCCCGCGCATCTTGAGGGATACACACGCCGGGCGCAGATGGATGCGAGTGAAGCGCTGCTCGACAGCGCGATTTCCGGCTCATAAGCGAAGCCCACTAGCCCGGATGCGTCCGCGCCAGATGCAGCGCGGCGGCGAGGCCGCAGGCGACCATGACGGCGGTGAAGGCCGCCACCGCGAGCCAGCCTTCCGCGGCCCAGAACCAGCCGCCGACCCAGCCGGCAACGCTGGAGCCTGTGTAATACGCCAGCAGATAAAGCGAGGCGGCGTGGCCCTTGGTGGTCTTCGCCATGCGGCCGACCCAGCCGCTCGCGACCGAGTGCGAAATAAAGAAGCCGATGGTGACGAGCGAGATGCCGGCGATCACCAGAAGGAGCGGCTGCAGCAGCGTGACGCCGATGCCGGCCAGCATCACGGTAAGGCCGGTGAGCAGCACCGGCGCACGGCCGATGCGATCAACCATCGCGCCCGCGGTCGAGGATGCGACGATGCCGAACAGATAGACCGTGAAGATCAGGCCAAGTTGGGTCTGGTTCAGTTCGTAAGGCGCGCCGACAAGGCGGAAGGCAGCGTAGTTGTAGATCGTGATGAAGGCGCCCATCGACAGGCAGCCGATCAGGAACAGAAACGGCAGGCCGGAATCGCGCAAATGGCGGCCCCATGCCTGCAGATGGAAGCGGGCATCGAAGCCCAACTGGCGCTGGAAGTTGCGCGAGGGCGGCAGCAGCATGATGAAGGCGAACGTCATCAGAAGGTCGATGACGCCGATGGTGCCGAGCGCCCATCGCCACGACGTATGCTCGGCAATAACGCCGCTCAGCACGCGGCCCGCCATGCCGCCGAACGCGGTGCCGCTGATATAAAGGCCCATCGTCATTCCGAGGCCTTTGGGGTGGATTTCCTCGGCGAGGTAGGCCATCGCCACCGCGGGCACGCCGCCGAGCACGATGCCTTCGAGCGCGCGGATGATCAGCAGCGCGTGCCAGTCCGGCACCACCGCCTGCGCGATGTTGAGGAACGAGGCGAGGCCCATCGAGACGAACATCAGCTTGCGCCGGCCGAACATTTCCGAGCCCGCGCCCGCGCACAGAATGGCGATGGCAAGGCAGGCCGTCGTCACAGACAGAGCGAGCGAACTCGTCGCCGCGCTCACCTGAAAATCGGTGGCGAATTCCGGTAGCAGCGGCTGCACGTCATAGACCAGCGTGAAGGTGACGAAGCCCGCGAGAAACAGTGCAATCGAAATGCGCCGATAGGTGCCGGTGCCGCGCTCGACCCATATCGGGGCGGCGGGGGCCGGTGCGGCGGGTTTGGGCTGGCGGGTTTTCATCGGATGCGAAGCTGAAGCATATCGTACGCAATACAACAATGCGGACGAAAGTTTCCTATGCAACAGGGGAGGGGGCCAACGTTTCTGCCGCATAGCTTGTCGCGCGCGGGTAGCGTATCGAGAGACGATCTTGCGTTGTCACCAAAGTCTTATGCGGAACGCCGTGCGCCCCATTGAACGGCGGGCGGCACGCGTGATTTCATCTTGCTTCGCAGGAAGCCTGCGGATCTCTCGATTGGTTGAGCATGCTGTCTGCCCTCGTCGTTGTTTTCCCCGTCTTTGCGCTGATTTTCACGGGATGGCTGGTGCGCCGCATTGGCGTGCTCGGCCCGCAATCGACGTCCGAGCTCAACCGCTTCGTGGTCTATCTCGCGCTGCCTGCGCTTTTGTTTGACGTGATTGCCCATGCGGGCTGGGCCGATATCTGGAAACCCGGCTTCATCGCGGTGTTCGGACTGAGCAGCCTGCTGATCTACGCGCTCGCCTTCGTGCTGCGCTATCGCAAGCCGCGGCATCTTGCGGATGCGGCGATCGACGGCCTCAATGCGGGCTATGCCAACACCGGCTTCATGGGATTTCCGCTGCTGCTGATCGTGCTCGGGCAGGAGGCGATGGCGCCGACCACCATCGCCTGCATCATCACGGTCTGCGTGGTGTTCGCGGTTGCGATCGTGCTGATCGAGATCGGCCTGCAGCCGGAGGGCAGGGTGCATCTCGTCGCGCTGAAGGTCGGGAATTCGCTGCTGCGTAATCCGCTTCTGGTCGCGCCGGCGCTCGGCGCGCTGATCCCGATCTCGGGCGTGACGATTCCGGGGCCGATCGACAACTTCATCAAGCTGCTGGCCGCGACCGCCGCGCCTTGCGCGCTGGTGACGCTCGGCCTGTTTCTCGCCGAGAAGCGCGAGAGTGAAAGTGCCGCGGCCGACACCCGCGCGGCGACGCTGTTCGTGACGCTGAAGCTCCTGCTGCATCCGGTGCTCGCCTGGGTACTGGCGACGCAGGTGTTCAACCTGTCGCCGTTCTTGACCCAGGCTGCGGTGCTGCTCTCCGCGCTGCCGACCGGCACGGGTCCGTTCATGCTCGCGGAGCTCTACAAGCGCGAGGCCGGCATCACCTCGACCACGATTCTGATTTCGACCACGCTGTCGATCATCACGGTGTCGATCTACGTGGCGATTGCGATCTAGGGCGGGTGGATTTACTCGCCAGTTGTCATGCCCGCTTTATGCCGGGCATCTACGTCTCTGGAACCTTCGACAGGGGAGGACGTGGATGGCCGGGACAAGCCCGGCCATGACAGAAGATGCATTTTTTCGGGCCCGATTGTCGCGCGGGTTGGGCCCGTGATCGGGGCCGGAAGATAACGCGCTGATCTTATAGGTATAATTTTCCTCGCCGCAGGCCCGCCCTAGACTTTCTTCGTCATTTCAAAAGCCGGTCGGGATGGCTAGTGTGCGCCGCGATGAAAAGCCGGACCCCCACCTCTCGTCCACAGTCCGCCCCCGATGCGCCCGCCCCAGCAGCCAGCACATCGGGCGACACGCGTCTTCTCGAAATCGTCTTTCCCGAGCACGCCAACCATTACGGCACCCTGTTTGCCGGCAGCGCCCTGAGCCTGATGGCGAAGGCCGCCTTTGTCGCGGGTGCGCGCCGCGCCGGCCGCAACGTCGTGATGGCGACCGCCGAGAAGGTCGACTTTCTCGAACCCGTGAAGGTCGGCGAGCTCATCGAGATCGTGGCGCGCATCACCCGCACCGGAAAAAGCTCGATGACGGTGGGCGTGGAAATCCTGCGCGAAGATCTCGTGAGCAAGCAGCATCGCGCGGCGATGCGCGGCCAGTTCGAGATGGTTGCCGTCAACGAACAGGGGCGTCCGGTCCGGATCGACCCCGACCCATCCCAATCGACGTAAAGCCAAGGAAGCCCGACCCGTGAAGAACCACACCGTCCGCACCTACAAATCCGCCGAACACCTCCAGCGTGCCGACCAGTTGGCCTGGAAGATTGCCGAAGTGGCTGCCGATCCGGTCGCGGTCGAGCCCGCGGTCGCGGAGATGATCGGCAACCGCATCATCGACAATGCCTCCGTTGCCGCCGCCTCACTGGCACGGCGGCCGGTGGTGAGCGCGCGGGCGCAGGCGGAGGCGCATCCGTTTGCACCTGGCGCCACGATCTTCGGCCTTGCGGCCGACAAACGCGTCTCGCCGGAATGGGCGGCGTGGGCGAACGGCGTCGCGGTGCGCGAACTCGATTTCCACGACACGTTTCTGGCCGCCGACTACTCGCATCCCGGCGATAACATTCCGCCGATCCTCGCGGTCGCGCAGCACACCAATCTGTCCGGCGCCGATCTCGTGCGTGGCCTTGCCACCGGCTACGAGATTCAGGTCAACCTCGTGAAGGGCATCTGCCTGCACGAGCACAAGATCGACCACATCGCCCATCTCGGCCCGTCGGCCGCGGCCGGTATCGGCACGCTGTTGAAGCTGCCGACCGAGACGATCTATCAGGCGGTGCAGCAGGCGCTGCATGTCACCACCACCACGCGGCAGTCGCGCAAGGGTGAGATTTCGAGTTGGAAGGCCTATGCCCCGGCGTTCGCAGGCAAGATGGCGATCGAGGCGGTGGACCGCGTAATGCGCGGCGAGGGTGCGCCGTCGCCGGCCTATGAGGGCGAGGATGGTTTCATCGCCTGGCTCCTGTCCGGCCCCAAGGCCGAATATGTCGTGCCGCTGCCGGAAAAGGGCGAGGCCAAGCGCGCCATTCTCGAGACCTACACCAAGGAGCACTCCGCCGAATACCAGAGCCAGGCGCTGATCGACCTCGCGCGTCGCCTGGGTCCGAAGATCGGCGATCTCTCAAAGGTGAAGAGCATCGTCATTCATACCAGCCACCACACTCATTATGTGATCGGCACCGGCGCCAACGATCCGCAGAAGATGGACCCGAACGCGAGCCGCGAAACGCTCGACCATTCGATCATGTACATCTTCGCCGTGGCTCTCGAGGACGGCGGCTGGCACCACGAGCGCTCCTATGCGCCCGAGCGTGCGCAGCGCAAGGACACGGTGGCGTTGTGGCACAAGATCTCGACCGTCGAGGACAAGGAGTGGACCCGCCGCTATCACAGCCAGGACCCGAAGGAAAAGGCGTTCGGCGGCAAGGTTGTGGTCACGCTCAACGACGGCAAGGTGATCGAGGACGAACTCGCGATTGCCGACGCCAACCCGCTCGGCGCGCGGCCGTTCACGCGCCCCGACTACGTCAAGAAATTCCGCACGCTTGCCGAGGGAATCGTGCCCACGAAGGAGCAGGATCGCTTCATCGCTGCGGTCGAGGCGCTGACTTCGCTGAAGGCAGGCGAGCTTGCGCAACTGTCGTTCACGGTCGAAGCGAGCAAGCTCGGCAAGGCTTCGCCGCACGGCATTTTCGACTGGCGCGCGAAGTAAAAACTCCCGGTATCTGCGTGTTCCGGCCGCCAGCGGCGGCCGGGCGCAAATGCAGGGGCCGGATGCCTTTATGCGAGTACTCCGGGCCGACTCGGCCTGAAAGAATGGGATCTGAAAGAACAATATGGGCGGACCTGACGCGAAAGGTTTCGGTTCGCCGGGAAATAAAGGAAGGAAATGTGATGGACGCGAATTCCGCACCGAAGCCCAAGAAATCCGTCGCCCTGTCGGGCGTGATGGCCGGCAACACCGCGCTCTGCACCGTCGGCCGCAGCGGCAACGACCTGCATTATCGCGGCTACGACATTCTCGACGTCGCGGAGACCTGCGAGTTCGAGGAAATCGCCTATCTTCTCGTTCACGGCGTGCTTCCGACCGTTGCCGAGCTCGACGCCTACAAGGCGAAGCTGAAGGCGATGCGCGGGCTGCCGGCTGCCGTGCGTCAGGCGCTGGAGCAACTTCCCGCCGCCGCGCATCCGATGGACGTGATGCGCACCGGCGTCTCCGTGCTCGGTTGCGTGCTGCCGGAAGCCCACGACCATAACCAGCCGGGTGCGAAGGATATCGCCGACCGCCTGATGGCTTCGCTCGGCTCGATGCTGCTTTATTGGTATCACTTCTCGCACAACGGCCGTCGCATCGAGGTCGAGACCGATGACGACTCCATTGGCGCGCACTTCCTGCATCTCCTGCATGGCGAGAAGCCGTCTAGCTCGCACGAGCGCGCGATGCACACCTCGCTCATTCTCTATGCCGAGCATGAGTTCAACGCTTCGACCTTCACCGCGCGCACCATCGCGGGTACAGGCTCGGATATGTATTCGGCGATCACCGGCGCGATCGGCGCGCTGCGCGGGCCGAAGCATGGCGGCGCCAACGAGGTCGCCTTCGAGATCCAGCAGCGTTATGCCGATGCTGATGCGGCGGAAGCCGATATCCGCCGCCGCGTCGAGGCCAAGGAAGTGGTGATCGGTTTCGGTCACCCGGTCTACACCGTCGCCGATCCGCGCAACGAGGTCATCAAGGACGTGGCGCGGCGGCTGTCGGCCGAGCGCGGCGACATGCGCATGTTCGAGATCGCCGACCGTATCGAGGCGGTGATGGCCGAGACCAAGAAGATGTTCGCGAACCTCGACTGGTTCAGCGCAGCCTCCTACTACGCGATGGGTGTGCCGACGGCGATGTTCACGCCGTTGTTCGTGATTGCGCGCACCTCGGGCTGGTCGGCGCACATTATCGAGCAGCGTATCGACAACAAGATCATCCGGCCGTCGGCAAATTATGTCGGCCCGGAGAACCTGAAGTTCGTTCCGATCAAGAAGCGTGGAAAGAAAGCGACCTCGTCGAAGGCCGGGTAAGGAGAGAGCATGACCTATCTTGTCGGCGCCGATCTGGCTGACCGCTCCGCGGGCGAGCGTTTCCGCACGCTGGTCGATCGTTCGCACATTCTCGGCATTCCGGGTGCCCATAACGGGCAGGCCGGAATTCAGGCGAAGGATGCGGGCTTCGAGGCGCTCTATCTGTCCGGTGCGGCGATGACGGCCTCGATGGGGCTGCCCGATCTCGGCATGATCACCGTCGATGAAGTGGCGTTCTTCGTGCGCCAGGTCGCGCGTGCTTCCGGCCTGCCGGTGCTGGTCGATGGCGACACCGGCTACGGCGAGGCGCTCAACGTCATGCACATGGTGCGGACGTTCGAGGATGCCGGGGCAGGAGCGGTCCACATCGAGGACCAGTTGCTGCCGAAGAAGTGCGGCCATTTGAACGACAAGAAGCTGGCCGATCCGCGCGACATGGCGGCGAAGGTTGCCGCGGCTGCCAAGGCGCGGCGGCACCTCTATCTGATCGCCCGCACCGACGCGGCGGCAAGCGAAGGCATCGACGGCGCGGTCGCGCGCGCCAAGCTCTACATCGAGGCCGGCGCCGATGCGATCTTTCCCGAGGCGCTGACCTCGCGGGAGATGTTCACGGAATTCGCCAAGCGCATGCCGGGTGTGCCGCTGCTCGCCAACATGACCGAGTTCGGGCGGACGCCGTTCTTCACCGCCGCCGAGTTCGAGGCGATGGGCTACAAGATGGTGATCTGGCCGGTGTCCTCGCTGCGCGTGGCGAACAAGGCGCAGGAAAAGCTCTACGCCGCGCTGAAGCGCGACGGCACCACCAAGGCGATGGTGGACGAGATGCAGACCCGCGCCGAGCTTTACGCGACGATCCGCCTCCACGACTACGAGGCGCTCGACGCCTCGATCGTCGAAACCATCGTGCCGAAGGTGGGGTAACTCCCCAATCCTTATGCCCCCGGACGCAGCGCGGCATCGCCCGATGCCGCACTGCCGAGCCGGGGCCGTTTACGGATGCGATGGATTGCCGGGGCATAAGGGCGTTTACGCCCGTCTTCGACGGGCTATGCCCGGCATGACGCCTTGGGTGTCGACCAAAGTTTGAAATATTCCACGAGGGCGGCGAGGTAAGGCGGTTACCGCCTTCCGCTGTGACGACTGCGTTTTTTTCGCGCGCGATTAACCCATGATAATAACCTGGGCTATCAAGGCTACAGCCTGACGATTTACATCGAAGCGGCGGCTGGCTATCGTTCGTCATTCTTGGGGCGACGATGGAAAACCGGACATTCTGGCTAGGGTTGATGGGCGGCGCGGTCGGCGGCGTGTTGATCGTCGCGGCCGGCTATTTTCTCATCAAGGCGTACCTGCCTTCGCGTGAGGGCGACCCGCTTTACAGAATGAAGCAGAGCTTCCTGCCCTCCGCCACTATGCTGTGGCGTGCGGAAGTCGAGTCGCAAATCTTCTTCCTCTATCATGAGCGCAAGGACGCGCCCGCGCTGCTGACGAGCTGAGTGCTCATGCCGCGGTTTGCGTGGCGGCGTACCTCACATCGTCGTCCAAACTCTCATGGACGATCGCATCGCGCGGGCGACAGCCGCCTCTTGGCGCCTTGCCACAATTTCGCCGCGCTAACTTCGCCGCCATGATTTCGTCACGCTAACTCGCGCCTCAGCTCGTGAGGATTTTCGAGGCGCATAGCAGCACGATCAGCGTGAGAAAAAGCAGGTCGATGTAGGACTTGAGCTCGCCCTCATGGCGCAGCCGCGAAACCTCGCGGGCCGACTGCCGGCGCACCGACCCTTCCGCGCTTCCGGTCCTGGCTTCGTTCTCGAGCCGCTCGATTTTCTGGAAGAAAATGAACTGCCGGATCGTCGAGACGATCCGCATCGACGAATAGACCAGAACGAGGAAGGCGATGATCGATCGCTCGCTGTACTTGCTGAGAAAATTCAGGGTCAAATAAACCAGCGCCAGGAACGCGAAGTTCGAAGCGAACCGGTAGAGGTAGCCAAGAATGACCAAAACGAAATTCCTCGAAAGCGCGCCCCCATCTGCACCCTCGGTGTTGAGGATGCTGCGCAACAGAGTGTCAGTGGCCTTCTCCGGACAGCATGCTGCGGAAGGCCGAACTCGAAGCGAGTCTCCTTGACCAGCTTGCCCTACGGGCACTTACGAGAATCGAAGGTCCTTGAGTACCGCGAATCCTGCCGGTTTTCCGGTCGCCCCGCAAGGAGATTGCATTGCGGCGCAAGGGATTTATCGCCGCAACGGCGGCGCGACGTAAGCGGCTACGGTCACGGCGCATGGTTGCGCATGGCGCCTTTGACATTTCGAGAGTGGGTTGGCGGGCCGGATCGGTTTATATGCGCTTGCATCCTTTCTGTGCTACGGCACGTCATTCTTGATCTTAAGGCAAAGGGTTCTTCGCGATGGCCTCCTATTCCGACACCCAGCTTTTCATCGACGGCCGCTGGCGCGACGGCAGCAAGCCGCGCCTGCCGGTGGTCAATCCGGCAACGGAGGAGATGATCGGTACGCTCGCCCATGCCGGGCAGGCCGATCTCGATGAGGCGCTCGCGGCCGCGCAGCGTGGCTTCGAGGTATGGCGGCGAACCGGTGCGCTGGAGCGCTCCAAGCTGATCCGCCGCGCGGCGGAGATATTGCGCGGGCGGATTGATACCATCGCCACGTTGATGACGCTGGAGCAGGGCAAGCCGCTCGTCGAATCCCGCGCGGAGGCGACCGGTGCCGCGGACACCATCGAGTGGTTCGCGGAAGAAACGCGCCGCACCTACGGTCGCATCGTCCCGGCACGGGCCATGAACGTCACGCAGATGGTGGTGAAGGAGCCGGTCGGCGTCGCCGCCGCTTTCACGCCGTGGAATTTCCCGCTCAATCAGGCGGTGCGCAAAGTCTCCGCCGCGCTTGCTGCGGGCTGCTCGATCATTTTGAAGGGACCGGAAGAAACGCCCGCGAGTTGTGCCGCGTTGATCGACGTGTTCGCGGAAGCCGGCATCCCGGATGGCGTGGTGAATATCGTGTTCGGCGTGCCCGCGGAAATTTCCTCGTATCTGATCCCGCATCCGATCATCAAAAAGATTTCGTTTACCGGTTCGACTGTCGTCGGCAAGCAGCTTGCGGCGATGGCGGGCAGCCATATGAAGCGCGTCACCATGGAGCTCGGCGGTCATGCGCCCGCGCTGGTGTTCGACGATGCGGACGTGGCGCACGCCGTGAAGATTCTTGCGGCGAACAAGTTTCGCAACGCCGGGCAGGTCTGCGTCGCGCCGACGCGCTTTCTGGTGCAGGACAAGGTCTACGAGGATTTCCTCACGGGCTTCGTGGAGACTGCGGAAAACGTCAAGGTCGGTGACGGCATGGAGAAGGGTACCCGGATGGGGCCGCTTGCCAACAGCCGACGCCTCGAAGCGATGGAAGCGCTCGTTGCGGATGCGACCTCGCGCGGTGCGAAGGTCGCCACCGGTGGCGAGCGGATCGGCAACCGCGGTTATTTCTTCAAACCGACGGTGCTGACGGAGGTGCCGCTGTCGGCGCGGGTCATGAACGAAGAGCCGTTCGGCCCTGTCGCGCTCATCAGCCGCTTCTCTGATTACGACAAGGCGATTGCCGAAGCCAACCGCCTGCCGTACGGGCTTGCCGCCTATGCCTACACGACATCGGCGAAGACGATGGCCAATCTCGGTCGTGATATCGAAAGCGGCATGGTCAGTATCAACCACCATGGCATTGCGCTGCCGGAATTGCCGTTCGGCGGCATCAAGGATTCCGGTTACGGCTCCGAGGGTGGTATCGAAGCCGTCGAAGCCTACCTCAACACTAAGCTGGTGACGCAGGCGATATAATATCCGCTCGTCAGGAATAATCCGATAGAGAAACAACAAGCCGGCTGCGTGCGTGCAGCCGGCTTTTTGGTGCGATAAAAAAATAGCTATTTCTTTTCCAGCATCAGGCGGCCCTTGTCGCGGATCAGCGTTTGTGCTCCGTCGGCAAGCTTGGCGAGAAGCCAGGGCAGCACCACCTCGAGCCGTACATGATCTTCGGCGACGTCGATGGTGCCGCTGACGGCCTGCTTCAGTGCGGTGACGCGAAACGCGAGCTGGTTCTCGTCCCAGGTCTCTTCATTCACAGTTAGGTACTGGCTGTACTGCGTGCGAGCTCCTGAAAGACCGTTTTTCAGGCGGCGAATGGCTTCCTCGCGGCCGAGACTATGCGGAATGGAAACGACAAGCGGCTTCGACACGGGCAATCTCCTATGAGCGAAACAGATATTTGCAATTTGCAAAACTGCAACCCGGCGTTGGGTTTTCTGCACAACGCAGCGAAAGCTGTGAAGAGCAGGGCAGCCAACCTTTTGGCGAATTGAATTTCGTCAAGCTGTCTCAATAATCGCCGCCGCGGGGGGAGGGAACCGTACCTTTGAGTCGGCACGACGTCCGCTAGGCCGCCCGGCCAGGACCCCGGGCGGCCTTTTCATGTTGCCGCGCGGCCGTTGCTTCGAGGACGGCCACCGGGAGGTTTGCGAACAGCTCGCTCAGGCGCAGTTCGTTTTGGGCGCTTTGACTAACGTGTAGCCCGTCGATCTTGAGCTCGCCGTCGATAGTGCCATGAGGCCACATGCGCCCGCCATCCGTGAAAGGCGCGAACCAGCGCAACACGGCGACGATCACCGCCTGTTTGCGGTAGATGCGTGCAAAGGCGATGACGTGATCGCTGTGCGACCCCGTGACGTCGAGCGGGCGGCTCTCGCCACGCTGGAAGACGTCAGGATAGCGATTGCGCAAGGCGAGGAGATGCGCGGTCCACGCAAGCTTGATGTGCCCATCGGCAGCGTGCGTCATGAGGTTGCGCCATTGCGGCTGTGGCGGCAGGCTTGTGAGTACCTGCGCACGTGCTTTGAAATCAACCGGCCGCCGGTTGTCGGGATCGACCAGTGAGGTGTCCCAGAATTCCGTGCCTTGGTAGAAATCCGGCACGCCCGGCATCATCGTCTTGAGCATCAGTTGCGATAGCGAATTGAGACGACCGATCAGCGAGGCGCGCTGCGCAAACGCGTCGATTGAGGACAGGAAATCGGCGGATTGAGCCGGGTCCAGAATCCGTTCGAGGAAAAGCTCTAGCCCGCGCTCATAAGCAGCGTTCGGATTGAGCCAGGTTGTTTCAAGCTTCGCTTCGCGTGCTGCCTTGATGGCGTAGGCCTTCATGCGCGCGAGAAATGTTGCGTCGATCGCCTCCGGCCATGCGCCGATCAGCGCCTGATAGAGCATGTACTCGAAGGCAGGCGAGGGGGCGCGCAGATTTCCTTCGGTGACGACGTGGGGTGCATTAAGCGCTTTCCACTTGCCGACAAGGCTCGCCCATTCCCCGGACAACTCTGCGAGCGCAAGCAGGCGCGTGCGTGCATCCTCGCCACGCTTGGTGTCGTGCGTGGAAGTCGCCGTCATGCCGTGAGGGAAAGTTTGGGTTCGCTTCTGAAGGGCGGCCTGAAACGCTGTGATGGAAAGGGACGTTGCAGCCGGATTGCCGCCGACCTCGTTCAGTGCCAGCAGGCGATGGTAACGATAGAAGGATGTGTCTTCCAGCGACTTCGCCATCATCGGTCCGGTGAACTGCTGCACCTTGAAGGCAAAGCGGCGGAGGCGGCGGAGGCTGTGCGCCTTGCGGTTTGGCGCAGCGAGATCGAGCGTCAGCGTATCGCGCAGAAAATCGAAAATGCCTTCGTCGGCGCCGAACCAGTCGCGCCGCGCCTTGTCAATCGTTTCACCGATCAGCGTGCGATCCTCCGCTGAAGGTCCGCCTGTCGCGATGTAGGTGCGATAGACCGGAAAGTGCAGAACGAACAGCTCCAGCGCCTGCCGCAGGCTGTCGGCGGAAAAGTCGCGCGTCGTATAATGGCCACCCGCGATGCGCGCGAGCAACCGCGCCAGCACCGTGAACTCGCTTGCGAGCAATGTTTCCATCACGCGCCGCTTGGCGGCCCGAAGAACGGGATCGAGATCCGGCGCGATGTTGCTCGCTTGCCGCCATGTCTCGTCGAGCGTGTCGAGACCTTTGCCGTCGAGCAGCACGCGCGAGATCAGGTTGAGGTGCTCATAGCCGGTTGTGCCGTGAACCCCAGGAAAGTGCGGCAGGTCCTCGTGCTCGCCGAGTATCTTTTCGATCGCCAGATAGAACGCCTCACGCGGCCGGCCGCGCGTATCGCGGATCAGTCGCTGCAGCCTCTGGCAATATTGTGCCGGATCGCGCAGGCCGTCGATGTGATCGAGACGCAGACCCTGAAGTTTGTCTTCGGCAATCAGCTTTCGCACCAGGCCGTGAATGGCGTCGAACGTCGCGGCATTCTCCACGCGCAGACCGGCGAGGCTGTTGACGTCGAAGAAGCGGCGGTAGTTGATTTCGCTGGTCGCAAGCCGCCAATGGGCGAGCCGATAGTGCTGCCGCTCAAGAAGATAATGCAGTGCCTTGATCTGCGCTTCGCGCCCCGCGCCCGCGCGATAGGCCTCCAAGCCGCGCGTGATGACCGCATCAGCTCCCGCGATCGTGCGCAGCGCCGCCTTGAAGGACGGCGCTTCCATGCGGCTCGGGCGGTGAAGGCCGCTGTAGCGAGTAGCCAGATCGAGAATGGCTTGTCCTGTTTCGTTGTCCTCCGCACCGGCCTCGCTGACAGCCGTGCGCAGAATTTCGCTATAGCGTTCCGGTGCGATGGGAAGCCGGTGCTCGTAATACCATGCGGAGAAACTGCCTTCGCCGGCGTCGTACCGAAGCTCGATCTCACCATTCTCCAGCGCGTGGCCGTAGGAACTGCCAAGGATCGGCAGCAGCACGCCGCCTTTGGCGCGAAAGGGCAGCAGATCCCAGTCGATGTCGAAGAACTCCGCATAGGGCGAAGCCTCGCCCCATTCGAGAACGTCGAGCCACCAGCCATTGTCCGCGAAATGCACACCCATGTGGTTCGGCACGAAATCGAGAATGAGGCCGAGCCCGTTGTCTTTCAGAACGGCGCTGAAGCGCGTGAACGCAGCCTCGCCGCCGAGCTCGGGATTGATGGCGTTATGATCGACGATATCGTAGCCGTGCTGGCTATGCGCGCGCGCCTTCAGAAAGGGTGAGGCGTAGACATGGCTGATGCCGAGCGCCTTCAGATAAGGCGCGACAGCGGCGGCATCGTCGAAGGTGAAGTTCTCGTTGAGCTGAAGACGATAGGTTGCAAGCGGGATCGCGGGTGGCATCAGGCGCCCTCCATCGTCCAGCAGACGCGCCATGGTGCGAGCGGGCCGGGCTCTCCCCAGATGAAGCTGTCGCTGTGGACGGTTCGCGCGCTCGGGTAAGTCGAGAGGTTGGCCGTCAGCGTCAGAAGCTCGCCGCCGAGCGACCATGAGGCAAACAGCGTGCCGTCCGACTCGATTCCGGCTTCACCGAAGGTAGCATCGCGTAAATTCGGCACGATCTCGCGCTGACGCACGGCGAGAAGCTTTCGGATGAGCGCATGCCGGCGCTGTCCGTCCGGGCTTTGCAGTTCCTGCCAGTCGAGTTTGGCGCGCGCAAAGGTTGCCTCGGCGAGCGGATCGGGAACGTCGTCACCGAAGGTTTCATACGCCTGTTTGAATTCGCGGCGGCGTCCTTCGCGCACGGCCTGCGCCAGATCGCCGTGGAAATCGCAGAAGAACGGGAAGGGCGTGGTGGCGCCCCATTCCTCGCCCATGAACAGAAGCGGCGGCATCGGTGCGAGCAGCGTGATGGCAAGCGCGGCATCGAGTGCTGCCGGATCGCAGGCGAGCCGGTCGCCGAGGGCACGGTTGCCGATCTGGTCGTGGTTCTGCAGAAAATTGACGAAAGCGGTGGGTGGCAGGTTGCCGCTCGGCTCACCGCGAAATGCGCCTTCCCGATGCAATGATGGCTCGCCCTGATAGGCGAAGCCGGCCTCCAGCGCCCGCACGATGTGCGGCATCGGCGGCTGATAGTCCTGATAATAGCCGAACCTCTCGTCGCTCAGCAGCACATGCCAGGCATGGTGATAGTCGTCATTCCATTGAGCACGATATTTTCCCGCAGGCGGCTCAGTGAGCGGATCGAGCAGGCTGGCGCGATTATCGTCGTTCTCAAGCACGAGATGAATGGTGCGGCCGCTGGTGCGGGCCAGCGCCCCGGCGGCGATGCTGATGTCCCGCAGGAGAAGATCGTCGGCGGTATCGATAGCATGGACGGCGTCGAGCCGGAGCCCGTCGAAGCGATAGTTGCGCAACCAATGCAGGGCGTTTTCGACCGCAAACCCGCGGACTTCCGGCACGCGGTAGTCAATCGCAATGCCCCATGGCGTGTGGGTGCGCGTGAAGAAGGGCGGTGCATAGAGGCCGAGATAATTCCCCTCAGGCCCGAAGTGATTGTAGACCACATCGAGAAACACCATCAGCCCGCGCAGGTGAGCTTCGTCGATCAGCGCCTTGAGGTCGTCGGGCCGGCCGTAGCTTGAATCCGGCGCGTACCACAGCGCGCCGTCATAGCCCCAATTCCAGCGGCCTGGAAAATCCGCAAGCGGCATCAACTCCAGTGCGGTGATGCCGGTCTCGACCAGATGGTCGAGCCTGTCGATCATCGCGCGATAGGTGCCATCGGGTGTGAACGTGCCGACGTGTGTTTCAAGAAAGACCACGTCCTCCCAAGGCCGCCCGCGCCATTCCGTTGCACGCCAGGTGTAACTGCGGTGGTCGATCACTTCGCTCGGGCCGGAAATATCATCCGGCTGGAATGAGGACGCGGGATCGGGGACTTCCATATCGCCGTCGATCCGGAAGCGATAGCGCGCGCCCGCATGAAGGCCTGCGATATCGCATGTGAACCATCCCTCCGGCTCGCGCTGCATCTCGTGCGCCGCATCGCCGAGCATGAGATCGACGCGCTCTGCCGCGGGCGCCCAGAGCCGGAAGGCGACGCCGTCAGATGTCAGGTGAGGGCCAAACGAGAAACCATTCATGCGGCCCCCGCGAATACGAGCACCGAGCGTGGCGGAGCCTCAATCGTCTCGCCGGATGCGCGATTGTCCGGTGATTCCGCTGCCGTGGTGGTGTCGAGCACGCAGGACCATTTGGTGTATTCGTGCAGTTTCGGCAGCGTAAACGTTATCGGCTCCGGCGCGGCGTTCAGCACGATGAACAGCGGCGCCTCGCCGCGCTCCTTCGGGCCGAGCACATAAGAGAGGAAGCGGCCTTCGGGAAAATTCCAGTCGGCTTCCTCCATCTCGTTGCCCTCCGGTGTCAGCCAGAGCACACCGTAACTTCCATCGCCGCGCAGCCCGTTGACCCATTTGCGTGAGCGCAATTGCGAGAAGCGCCCGCGCAGAACGGCAAGTTTGCGGATGAACTCGGTGAGGTCATCGCCATCCTGGCCGGTGCCGTCCCAGTTCACCCAGCCGATCTCGTTGTCCTGGCAATACGCGTTGTTGTTGCCCTGCTGACTGTTGCCGACTTCGTCGCCGGCCAGCAGCAGTGGCACGCCTTGCGCGAGAAACAGGCAGGCGAGCTGGTTCTTGCGCAACTGCTGGCGCAACGCGACGATGGTGGCATCGTCGGTCGGGCCTTCGTGGCCGCAATTGTTGCTGTTGTTGTCATTCGAGCCGTCACGGTTCTCTTCGCCGTTGGCCTCGTTGTGCTTCTCGTTGTAGCTGAACAGGTCCATCAGGGTGAATCCGTCGTGCACCGTGATGTGGTTGATGCTGGCTTGCGGCGTGCGGCCGTCGTGGTTGAACAGGTCCGATGAACCTGTCATGCGGCCGCCCAACTCGCCGAGCAGGTTGCCTTCGCCAGCCCAGTAACGGCGCAACGTCGCGCGGTAGCGATCGTTCCATTCCGACCACTGCGACGGAAACGCGCCGACCTGATAGCCGCCAAGGCCGACATCCCATGGCTCCGCGACAAGCTTCACCGTGGACAGCACCGGGTCCTGCCGCACGGCGGTGAGGAACGCGCCGCCGCGATCGAACCCGTTCGGCCCGCGCCCGAGCGTGGTGGCGAGATCGAAGCGGAAGCCATCGACGTGGCAGACCTCGACCCAGTAGCGTAGTGAATCCATCACCATCTGCAGCACGCGCGGGTGGGTGAGGTTGAGCGAATTGCCGGTGCCGGTGAAGTCGTCGTAATAGCGGAGGTTGTCCGGCTTCAGCCAGTAATAGGAGAGGTTGTCGATGCCGCGGAACGACAGCGTCGGCCCGAGCTGATTGCCCTCCGCGGTGTGATTATAGACGACGTCGAGCATCACCTCGATGCCGGCATCGTGCAGCCGTGCTACGGCGGTGCGGAAGGTATCGAGCGCACTGTTGTTGGCATTGGTGTAGCGTTGCTCCGGCGCGAAGAACGCGATGGAGTTGTAGCCCCAGTAATTGACGAGCTTGCGCTCCACCAGATAGCGGTCGTCGACGAAGCCATGAATCGGCAGAAGTTCGATCGTGGTGACGCCGAGACGCTTGAGGTGATCGACGATGGCGGGGCAGGAGAGCGCCGAGAACGTGCCGCGCAGATGCGGCGGAACGTCTTCCCGTGTCTGGGTCAGCCCCTTGACGTGCGCTTCGTAGATGATCGTGTCCGCCCACGCGATATTGGGACGGATCTCGCGTCGGCCCCAGTTGAAAATCTCATCGACGACTACGGCCTTCGGCACGCCGCGCGCATTGTCGCGGCGGTCGAACGATAAATCCTCGCGCGGGCTTCCGGTACGGTAGCCGAAATGCGCATCGCTCCAGACGAGGCGCCCGGCGAGACGCCGCGCATACGGATCGAGCAGCAGCTTGTGGGCGTTGAAGCGATGGCCTTGCTCGGGCGCGTAGGGGCCGTGGACGCGATAGCCGTAAAGCTGCCCCGGCGACACATCGTTGTGATAGCCGTGCCAGACATCCTCGGTGCGCTCCGGCAGAGCGATGCGTTCGATCTCGCGACGGCCCTGCGCATCGAACAGGCAGAGCTCAACCTTCTGGGCGTGTGCGGAGAACAGCGCGAAGTTGGTGCCGCGGCCGTCCCATGTCGCGCCGAGGCGAGTGTGTATGCCGGCTGACAGGCGCATCAATCACCGTCCGGCACGAGATAAACCGCGGCAAGCGGCGGGATGGTGAGTGACAAGTGCGGCACGAGACCCTCCAGCGTCTCGCGTCCGCCGATGTTGCCGACATTGGTGCCACCGTAATGCGCGGAATCGGAATTGAACACCTCGCGCCATCGGCCGGGGAACGGCACGCGCACGGGATAATCCTGATAGACGTTCGGCGAGAAATTCACCACGACAAGGCAACGCTCACGCGGCGCGTTGCCCTTCCGGACCCAGGCAAACACGTTGCGGTCGGAATCGTTGGTGATGATCCATTCGAAGCCTGCGGGATCGCTATCGAATTCGTGGAGTGCCGGCAGGCTGCGGTAGAGGTGGTTGAGATCGCGCACCAGCGCCTGCACGCCGCGATGGCTGGTCTGATCGAGCAGGTGCCAATCAAGCGAGTGATCGTGATCCCATTCGCGCTGCTGGCCGAACTCAGAGCCCATGAACAGCAGCTTCTTGCCGGGGTGGGCGAACATGAAGGCATAATAGGCGCGCAGGTTGGCGAAGCGCTGCCAGTCGTCGCCGGGCATGCGGCCGAGAATCGAGCGTTTGCCGTGGACCACTTCGTCGTGCGACAGCGGCAAAATGAAATTTTCAGAGAATGCGTAGTGCAAGCCGAACAAAATCTGATCGTGATGATATTTGCGATGGATTGGGTCCTTGCTGATGTAGTTCAGCGTGTCGTGCATCCAGCCCATATTCCATTTGTAGCCGAAGCCGAGACCGCCGAATTCCACGGGACGCGAGACTTGCGGCCAGGCGGTCGATTCTTCAGCGGCCGTCGTCGCGTGTGGAAATTTTCCGAACACTTCGGTGTTGAAGCGGCGCAGGAAGGCGATGGCCTCGAGGTTTTCGCGGCCGCCGTACTTGTTCGGAATCCAGCCACCGGCCGGGCGGCTGTAATCAAGATAAAGCATGGACGCGACGGCATCGACGCGCAGGCCGTCCACGCCGTAGCGCTCGAGCCAGAACAGCGCATTTGAAATGAGGAAGTTCGTGACTTCCGTGCGACCGTAATTGTAGATCAGCGTGCCCCAGTCGAGGTGGCGGCCTTGCAGCGGATTGGCGTGCTCGTAAAGCGCGGTGCCGTCGAAATGGCCGAGGCCATGACGATCGTCGGGGAAATGCCCCGGCACCCAGTCGAGCAGCACGGCAAGCCCTTCGGCGTGGCAGGCCTCGATGAGAGCAGCAAAATCCTCCGGCGGACCAAAGCGGCTGGTCGGCGCGAACAGGCCGGTCGGCTGATAACCCCACGAACCGTCGAAGGGATGTTCACTGACGGGAAGCAACTCGACATGGGTGAAGCCCATCTCGCGCACATATTTCGGCAGCGTCTCGGCAAGCTCGCGATAGGTCAGCCATTCATTGCCGTTCTTCCGGCGCCATGAGCCGAGGTGCACCTCATAGATCGAGATCGGAGAGCTGAGTGCGTTGGCCTGCGGCGGAGCCCGCAGCTTCGGCGACAAGGTGCGTTCGTCGAAAACGATCGAGGCCGTGTTCGGCCGGATCTCGGCCTGAAAGGCGATGGGGTCGGCCTTGAGCGGCAGCGGTTCGCCATGCGGGCCCGAGATATCGAACTTGTAACGGCTGCCAATGGCGACGCCAGGAATAAAGATTTCCCAATAACCATTGCCGCGCACGCGCATGGCGTGCGGGCGGTTGTCCCAGAAATTGAAGTCACCGACCACGCTGACGCGTTTTGCATTCGGCGCGAACACCACGAAGGCAACGCCGTGCACACCCTCCATCGTCATCGGGTGCGCGCCGAGCTTGTCGTAGAGCTCCTGATGACGGCCTTCACCGAGCAGATAGAGATCGAAATCAGTCAGCACCGGCGGAAAACGATAGGGGTCATGCAGCTCCACGACGTTGTCGCCGTAGTTTGCGCGCAGCCGATAGGCGCCGACTTCTCTCGGGAGCGAGCCCTCGAACAAGCCCGCGTCATGCAGGCGCGACAGCTCGGCGCGATGGCCGTTGTCGTCGATCGCTTCGACCTGCGAGGCATGAGGCAGGAAGGCGCGCACCACGCTGCGGTCGCCTTCCGGATGCAGGCCGAGATAGTGAAACGGATCGGAATGGCGGCCTTCGAGAATGGCGTAGGCTTCGGCGGGCAATGTCATGTCGCCACCTCCGTTTCGCTTGCGAGGAGGCGCAGCGCGCCGTCGAGCGGGATGCCGAGCCAGTCCGGACGATGTCCCAATTCGTATTCGATTTCGTAGAACACCTTCTCCAGGAGGAAAAATTTCAAGAGCCGATCCGCGGCAAGTGGATTGGAAGGCCACAGCCGCGGATCGGTTGTGTGCTCGCGATAGGCATCGATGAAGGTGATCGTTGAAATGTCGCGCCAGCCTTCAAGTTCCTCGGCGATTTCGCCATTCTCATCGGGCGCCGCCGCGCGGGCGCGCAACAGCGCTGCGCCTGCGGCGTAATCGATCGACCGCACAAGCCCCGCGATGTCGCGTGCCGCGGGTGCCTTGCGCCGGCGCTCGGCGAGCGAGCGGCGCGGCTCGCCTTCGAAATCGATGATCTGGATATCGTCGGAGGCGACGAGCAACTGCCCGAGGTGAAGATCGCCGTGGTGGCGGACCTTGAGAATGTCCTTCGGCTTTGGAAGCAGTGTATCGATCAGCCCTGAGAGGTCGGCGCGATAGGCGAGAAGCGCCTCGATCGGCTTGCGGTCTCGCTCCTCCAGCCGCGGCAGATAATTCTGCAGAGCCTCCAGCACGCGCGTGGTGCTGGCATGCAGCGCATTGCGCCATACCTGCAGGTCTTCGGCGGTTGCCGCCTCGGGTGCGAAATCGAGAATGTCGCTGCGGCTTGCGAGCGCTGTCTGCATCTCGGCGACGCGCCGCCCGGCTTGCGTCATGTAGCGGAGATAATTGCTCTGCTCCGCGCGCTCCATGTCCTTCTGCTCGACGCTGAGCAGGCGCCGTTCCTCGACGAAACGATCGAGATAATTCGCCGTCACCGCCCATGCGTCGCCCTGGTTCGGAATCAGACGATGGATGATCGCTACGGCCGAGCGCTTGTCGCCTTCTTCAAGCTCCACGCTGCCGAGCAACTCCGGCGTGTTGGCGAAGCCCGCAACCTCGGTGAGGAAGCGGCCCATCTCGATTTCCGGATTGATGCCGGCTTCAAGCCGCCGGTAAATCTTCACGACAAAAGATTCGTCGACGAGACTCGTGCTGTTGGATTGCTCGGTCTGAACGGCATGGACGTTTTCAATCTCGATGTCGGGCTGTTCAAGGAATTTTTCGGTCGGTTCAAACAGCAGCCGGTCGGTGCCGTTGGTCGTGACGCGGTGATGGCGCAAATTATCGAGCAGCAGCATGATGAACTGCTTGTCGGTTGCGATATCGAACAGTGTGCCTTCGCGCGAGGCCTGACGGACAGCGGCAAGGGCTGTCGGATTGCTGCGCTCGCGGTCGAACCGCACCCAGTCCACCCGGATCGGCAGCGCGTAGCGGTGGATCTGGCCATGCAGCGGCGATTCGAGGATCGCCAGCCATGACGTCGGCCCTTCTTCTTCAAACGGAACAGCCGACGTGACCTTGGTGATGATCGCGTAGGAGGAGCGCTGCGGAAACCAGCGCGTGCGCGCTAGGTGCGCGGGCAGGACGTCGCGTTCGAAAATATGTCGCGTCCGCTCGAGTGTGACCCAGGTCGAGCCCGCGGGCACGACAAGCGTCTCGAATTCAGGGAATGGCTCTTCCTTCGAAGCCTCCGGTGGCTTCTCAAGAAGTTTGAACCAATAGAAGCCATAAGGCGCGAGCGTGATGAGATAAGGAAGTTCGCCGATCGGCGGGAATGTCGTGCGGCCAAGCATTTCCAGCGGCACGCGATCCTTCCACGGTGCGAGGTTGAGTTCGGTCGCCTGCGCCGAGCGCGACAGGTTGGCGATGCAGAGGATGATCTCATCCTCATATTGTCGAATATAGGCGACGGTCGCCCGGTTGCTGGGGCGGATGAAGGTGATGCCGCCGCGCCCGAACGCCTTGCTGGTCTTGCGCACCGAAATCAGCCGCTTGGTCCAGCTCAGCAGCGACGACAGGCTGCGCGATTGCGCTTCCACGTTGACGGATTCATAGCCGTAGACCGGGTCCATGATCGGAGGCGCATAGAGCCGCGCGGGATCGGAGCGTGAGAATCCGCCGTTCCTGTCCGGCGTCCATTGCATCGGCGTGCGCACGCCGTTGCGGTCGCCGAGATAGATGTTGTCGCCCATCCCGATCTCGTCGCCGTAATAGATGATCGGCGTGCCGGGAAACGAGAACAGCAGCGAGTTCATCAGTTCGATCTTGCGACGATCGTTGTCCATCAACGGCGCGAGGCGGCGGCGGATGCCGACATTGATGCGCGCGCGCGGGTCGTTCGCATAAGTCGACCACAGATAATCGCGCTCGACATCGGTGACCATTTCGAGCGTGAGCTCGTCGTGGTTGCGCAGGAACAGCGCCCACTGGCAGCTCGACGGAATGTCGGGCGTCTGGCGCAGAATATCGGTGACAGGGAAACGATCTTCCTGCGCGATGGCCATGTAGAAGCGCGGCATCAGCGGGAAGTGGTAAGCCATGTGGCATTCGTCGCTGTCGCCGAAATAGTGCTGCACATCCTCCGGCCACTGGTTGGCTTCAGCGAGCAATACCTTGCCCTTAGCGTAGGCGTCGAGTTCGGCGCGCAGATGCTTGATGATGGCGTGCGTCTCGGGAAGGTTCTCGTTATTGGTGCCTTCGCGCTCGCAAAGATAAGGAATCGCGTCGAGCCGGAAACCGTCGACACCGGTGTCGAGCCAGCGCTTCATCACCTGCACGACGGCGCTGACGACGCGCGGGTTGTCGAAATTCAAATCCGGCTGATGCGAGAAGAAGCGGTGCCAGTAATAGGCGCCGGCTTCCGCGTCCCAGGTCCAGTTCGATTTCTCGGTGTCGGTAAAGATGATCCGCGTATCGAGATATTTCTGGTCGGTCTTGCTCCACACGTACCAATTGCGCGCGCTGGAGCCGGCATGGCTTCGCCGCGCCCGCTTGAACCATGGGTGCTGATCGGAGGTGTGGTTGATGACGAGCTCGGTGATGACGCGAAGCCCGCGCCGCTTCGCCTCGGTGATGAAGCGGCGGAAATCCTTCATCGTGCCGAAATCGGGATTGATCGCGCCGTAGTCGGCGATGTCGTAGCCGTCGTCGCGCCCTGGCGAGGGATAGAACGGCAACAGCCACAGGCAGGTGACGCCGAGATCCTGCAGATAATCGAGTTTCTCGGTGAGGCCCGCGAAGTCACCGATGCCGTCATTGTTGCTGTCGGCGAATGCCTTCACATGCAACTGATAGATGATCGCATCTTTGTACCAGAGTTCGTCGGTTTCGGTCTGCTGGCTTTTGGCAATGGAGGTCATGACGTTCATGGCGCGCACCTCACGCCAGGCAGCGGAAGAGGGCGGCGGGATCGCGCGCGGGATCGAGGCGCAGGCGAATGCCGCCCCATTCCACGCCGTGCCGCTCACCGGTCACGATATTCTCGAGCGCCACCACCGGCACAAGCTCGGTGCCGTGTCGCACGTTGATGCCGCCAAGCGGAAGCCAGATCTCGCGCGGCTCGGGCGCTATGGCGATGGCACCGGCGATGACATTCGTCTCGTCGGCGGTCGATTTGCTGAAGCCGATGACGTGGTCGTCATCGACGTTCAGGAAATCGAGGCGGGCCGTCTGGCGCAGCGCCGGGTTGGCGCGCCGCGCGGCGTTGAGATTTCGAATGTAGTCCTTGATGTTGCCCGGCGCATTCCAGTCGCGGGTCTTGATCTCGTACTTCTCGGAGTTGAGATATTCTTCTTTCCCCGGGATCGGCTCGTGCTCAAGCAGTTCGAAGCCATTATAAATGCCGTAGGACGCCGACAACATTGCAGCGAGCGCCACGCGCGATTTGAACATCCACGGCTCGCCGCCCTGCAGGTGATACGGCAGAATGTCCGGCGTGTTGACGAAGAAGTTCGGCCGGTAATATTCACGCTCCGGATAGTCCGTGAGCTCGCGCAGGTATTCCTGCATCTCCCATTTCCCCGTGCGCCAGGTGAAATAGGTGTAGGACTGCGAGAAGCCGAGCTTGGCGAGACCTTTCATCAGCTTCGGCCGGGTAAAAGCCTCCGCGAGGAAAATGACGTTCGGGTGATGAAGCTGGGTGTCCTTGATGAGCCATTCCCAGAACGGAAACGGCTTGGTGTGCGGATTATCCACGCGGAAAATCTCGACCCCCTGATCGATCCAGAACCGGATGACGTCACGCAGCGCGCGCCATAGTGCGTCCGCATCGTCGCAGTCGAAATCCGGATTGTGAATGTCTTCATATTTCTTCGGCGGATTTTCCGCGTAGCGCATGGTGCCGTCGGGCCGGCGCTTAAACCAGTTCGGATGGTTCTTCAGCCACGGATGATCGGGCGAGCACTGCACAGCGAAATCGAGCGCGATTTCGAGGCCGTTGGCCTTCGCCGCGCGCACGAGATTGCGGAAATCATCCAGCGTGCCGAGCTCGGGATGAATGGCGTCGTGCCCGCCGCTTTCGTCTCCGATCGCATAAGGTGAGCCTGGATCGCCGGGCTCTGCCTTTAGCGCGTTGTTGCGGCCCTTGCGGTTGGTGTGGCCGATCGGATGGATTGGCGTGAAATAGAGAACGTCGAAACCCATCGATGCGACATCGGGTAGCCGCGCAATACAATCGCGGAAGGTGCCGTGCTGGCCCGGCACCGTGCTCTGGCTGCGCGGGATCATCTCGTACCAGGCGCCCTCGATGGCGCGGGCGCGGTCGGCCATCAGCGGAAACGGTTTTGAGCGGGTGAGGTCCGTACGCGGCTGGCTCACGGCCATCGCCTGTACGACGTCGTCGCTGAGAAGCGGGGTGATGTCGCCCTTCTGCAGAAACGCTTCGCAGGCGGTCCCGATGATCGACGCCGTCTCCTTGTTGGGCGGCTCGGCCTTGGTCATCATCGCCGCGCCTTCGAGCGCGTCGAGCGAGACGTCCTGCCCGGCGTCGAGCTTGGCGATCGCGCCGTGGCGCCAGGTCGCAAACGCATCCGTCCATGCTTCGATGACGTACACATGACGGCCCACAGCCTGCGGCGTGAACGTACCGGTCCAGCGGTCATTATTATGGAGGTGCATCGGCGTGCGCTGCCATTCGCGTGCGGTTTCAAGCCTCCACAGCAAAGCTGCTGCCACAATGTCGTGTCCGCCGCGAAAAATGTCGGCCCAGACCTCGATCGGTTCGCCCGCAAGGCGTTTCACCGGGAAGCGCCCGCCATCAATGCAAGGATAGACATCCTCGATATGGAAAACGCTGCGGCCGGGTGAATCTGTCGAGGAAAAGCCCAATTGATTTTCAACTGTTTTCATGGGCGGAAGCACGGACATCCGGGAGCGCCTTGTCGAAATAGAGGTGATGTCCTCTGACAATGGCGCAGGCGGTGATTGGTTCCATCGGAACGGATTGAAGCGTGGGGCGTTTGCCGTAAGGACGAACTATGTGTGAGGTTCGCTCTTATTCCGATGAGGCAGCATGGATTTGCCCGAGAAAATGTCCCGATACGGGATTGAGACAAGTTTTATCGACGGCAAAGGCCACACCCACACAATCGACGAGCAGACTTTCCATCGGATTGCGGATGCTCTGGGCCCTACGCCTGCGGGGCCAGCGCCTGTTATTTTTCGGACTGTGAATGGCGTGGAGAAAAATGATCTTGTCGCAAGGCTGTCACACCTCCCGGCATGGCGCGTGTGTGATGCGAATGGCGACGTACTCGCCTCTGAGATGGATGGCGTCTCGGGTGAAAGCGACCTTCCCTTCGGCGTCTATCGTCTGCAAGACAGCGACGCTGGCGAGCGATCGCTGATTATTGCGCCCGAGCACGCTTATGAAGGTGCGTTCGATCGCCGATGGATTCTGTCGGTGCAGCTCTACGGCGTGCGCTCGGAGCGCAACTGGGGCATCGGCGATTTTTCCGATCTGCAAACGCTGCTGCGTTGGTCCGCGACGTGTGGCGCGGCGGGAGTTGGCCTCAATCCGTTGCATGCGTTGTTTGACGATGAAGGCGACGATTGCAGTCCGTATGCGCCGAACAGTCGCCTGTTCCTGAATTCGATCTACATCGACGTCGCGGCGCTGCCGGAATTGCCGGAGAATTTTGCGACCGAGCATGCGGCAGAGATCGAGCGGCTGCGGAATGCCGAGTTCGTCGATTATGCCGGCGTCGCGGCGCTAAAGCAGCGTGCGCTGAGGCTCGCGTTCGCGCAGTTCAACAAATGGACGACGCTGAAGCGCCGCGCGGCGTTCGATGCGTTTCGCGAGCGCGGTGGCGCGACGCTGGCGCGGTTTGCCTCCTTCGAAGCGCTGCGGCGGAAATACAAGATCGCCTGGTGGGATTGGCCTGAGCCATGGCGCGCGCCGGATGACGATGCGTTGGCAGATCTGCGCCGTGGCGAAGATGCGGATGCTGTTGCGTTTGCCGAATTCGTGCAGTGGTGCGCGCACGAGCAATTGCAGGCGTGTGTCGATCTTGCCCGCGCGCTCGATCTGCCGGTCGGGCTTTATCTCGATATCGCCGTCGGCGTGAGAGCCGGCGGGTTCGACGCGTGGGCCGAGCAGAGCGCGATCACCCGCCTCCTCTCGGTCGGTGCGCCGCCGGACCAGCTCAACACCGCGGGGCAGGATTGGGGGCTCGCCGGCTTCAACCCGGCAGGGCTTGCCGCGAATGGCTTTGCGCCGTTTCGGAGGATGCTGGCGGCGTCGATGCGCTATGCCGGCGCGGTGCGGCTCGATCATGTGCTGGGGCTGAACCGGATCTATGTCGTTCCGGAAGGTGCCGCGCCGGATGGTGGCGCCTACATCCGCATGCCGTTCGAGGCAATGCTTGCGAGTGTCGCGATCGAGAGCGTCAGCCATCGCTGCATCGTCATCGGTGAGGACCTCGGGACGGTGCCGGATGGCTTTCGCGAAAATCTCGCCGATTGGGCGATCTGGTCCTATCGGGTGATGATGTTCGAGCGTGGTGCGGATGGCGGGTTCGTCGCGCCCGAGCATTATCCCGCGCGAGCGCTCGTCACCTTCAGCACGCATGATCTCGCAACCTATGCGGGCTGGCGGCAGGGGCACGACGTCGCGCTGAAGGAAGAGATTGGCATCAATCCGGGCGAGAGCGGGCGGGAGCGGGAGAATGCCGTCTCCGCGCTCGACGCCGCGCTTGGGCAGGCAGGAGAGTCCGGTGCCGATTTCAGCGCGGTGCTGAGCACTCTTGCTTGCACGCCGTCGCGTTTGTTGGGCGTCGCGATCGAGGATCTTCTCGGCGTCGTCGATCAGGCCAATGTGCCGGGCACGATGCATGAGCACCCGAACTGGCGGCGCAAGCTGCCGGTACCGATCGAGGCGTGGGATCGCGCCATAGATAAAGACGCCATCCAGCGTGCTCTGGAATTGCGGATTGTATCGCACGAACCGGCCTGATGTGGCCGCCCGGCGCCGGTTGCGTGACGGGAACCAAATTTTCCGCGACCCGTTGGGGTGACGTCACGGGATCGAGGAGCATCAAATGTCCATCGGCACGATTATTCTGATCATCCTGATTATTGCATTGCTCGGCGGGTTCAGCGGTATCGGCGGCGGCCCATTTTACGGCACCGGTTATTACGGCGGCGGCGGCCTCGGCCTGATCATCGTCATCCTGCTGATCCTTATCCTGATGGGCCGTATCTGACGCCCGCCGGATCTGCAAAAGCCCGCCCTCCGGCGGGCTTTTTGTTTGGGAGAAGGGAGCTGCGCGATCACCTCGCAGCCGGGTGATTTGCCAAGCCCCGCCCGTGCCCCTAGCCTGCGCGCGAACCTGACAGGCGATCTGGAGGCTACATGACGATGGATTCGCGGGCGCAACAGAGTATGGACGACGAGACTCTCACCTCGGATGAGATGGGCCTCACCCGCATCTCTCCTTTGTCGCGGCGCGGTTTCATGACGGCGTCGGCGGCCGTTGCCGCGGGATACACGCTCGCCGCGGGCCCGGTTCGCGCCGATGTCATCGTAACGGACGAGACGGGACTCGAGACCGGCAATGCCACGATCAAGGTGATGGGCGGCGACATGCCGGGTTATTTCGCGCGGCCCAAGGGCGTACCAAACCCGCCCATCGTACTGGTAGCGATGGAGGTGTTCGGCCTGCATGAATACATCAAGGACGTGACGCGCCGCCTCGGCAAGCTCGGCGCGTTCGCCGTCGCGCCCGACTATTACTTCCGTGCCGGTACCGATCTCACCAGGATCAAGGACATTCCGCAGCTCATGCCGATCGTCAACGCGAAAGCGGACAGCGAGCTGTTGTCCGATCTCGATGCGACGGCGGCGTGGGCAGTCTCACAGGGCGGTGACGGCAACCGTCTCGGCATCATCGGCTTCTGTCGGGGTGGCCGCGCCGTATGGGAATATGCCGCGCATAGCACGCAGTTGAAGGCGGGCGTTGCGTTCTACGGTTCGCTCGTCGATCCGCCGAATCCGCTCTGGCCAAAAAGCCCGACGCAACTCGCGGGCGAGATGAAGGCGCCGGTACTGGGTCTTTATGGCGCGGAGGATCAGGGCATCCCGGTCGCGCAGGTCGATGCGATGAAGGCAGCACTCGCCGCGGCCGGCAAGACCGCGGAATTCCGCATCTTCCCCGGCGCGCCGCATGGCTTCCACGCGGACTACCGGCCGAGCTATCGCAAGGAGCCGGCGGAGCAGGCGTGGGCCGACATGCAGGCCTGGTTCAAGAAGTACAACGTGCTGGGCTGATCCCTATCTGCCGACTCGGCCGCATATTTTGACGAAAACAAACGTCATTTCTTCACCTCCCCCCGTCGGGGGGAAGTCGACGCGCGAAGCGCGGCGGGTGAGGGGGCTTAGATATCAATCGAGGCATTTAAAGCCCCTCACCCCAACCCTCTCCCCAACGGGGGAGAGGGAGCCTCAAACGGGAGAGAAGGAATGTACGCGGCTATTGTGCCGCTACATCCTCTGATCATGAATCGCCGCAGCCGGTTCGTCCGCCGCTACTCGTCGGAGACCTCGGTTGTGGGGCGGTCGCTGCCGCGCGCCGTCTCCTCGTGCCAGTGCCCTTCGGAATCCTCGTACTGGATCACTTCGGTCCGGCCCGGCACGCGCTGCTCGGTGGCGACAGCCACGGCTGCGTCATAGGCAGCCTTGCGGCTCGGGAAGGTTTCGGAAAACACGCCGTTGAATTTGTACGCCCAGCCGCCGTCGTGCTCGACGATCTGATAGACGACCTTGATCATGGCCTCGCCTCTCGTGTTCCCGATGTTCTCTCCAACGCACTGCCACCTCGCCGGGTTCGCGGTGCGACCCGGCCCTTCAATGGAGATGGGGCGGGGCGCGGGCTTCTCAACACCCGCGTTAAGACTTTTGCGTCGCAGGCGTAGGAAAACGGAGTTGCGGGGCGTGTGAATAGAGGCGGAAGAGAGCAGACGACACCACATCTTGTTGGGAACGAAACCAGTCGTGATATGAATCGCTGATTCGGACGCGGTTCGTTCCGGGCGTGTTCCGAGAGTTAAAGCAGGCTCATCTGGCTGTCGCAAAATGGGGCACCACGCCTCAACGAAGGAGCATGATGATGTGGAAATCGAGCGCGGTGTTCGCGATGGTGATGCTCGCAGGGCAGGCGATGGCGCAGGATGTCGTCGGCATTGAAATCTGCACCGCCGAGAAAACCATGGAGCGGCGCACGAGCTGCCTGCAAAGCAATGTGAATTTCCTGATGCGCACGCTCTCGAAACAGGCGCAGGCGCATCAGCAGAAGATTGATGCCGCCAATCGGCAGATCGATGCATTGAAAGCAGCCGTGGTGAGCCTGCAGACCAAGGTCGGCAAACTGGAAGCGGCGGCCGCGCCGCCAGCACCTAAGCCGAAGGAGCCGGCTGCGAAATAATGAGCGATGCGCTACAGAAGTGCGACGCGCCGCAAGACGCCTGTTTCGTCTATGTGCTCGGCTGCCTGCACAAGGGCCGCACCACCACCTATGTCGGCTGGACCAACGATGTCGCGCGCAGGCTCGCCCGCCATAATGCTGGCACCGGTGCACGCTCCACGCGCGGGCGAACCTGGGTGCTGTTGCATGTCGAGACGTTCGCAACACGCAACGAGGCGATGAGCCGCGAGTGGCATTTGAAACGCGACCGCGCCTTCCGCAAGCTGCTTGCGCAGGGCGTTGCCGCTTTGGCCTGAGCGAGGCGGGCTCAGCTTTCCCGGCGGCTGAGAAACGCGACGCGCTCGAACAGGTGGACGTCCTGTTCGTTCTTCAGCAGCGCGCCGTGCAGCGGCGGGATCACCTTGCGCGGATCGCTCTCGCGTAAAGTGTCAGGCGAGATGTCTTCGTTGAGAAGAAGCTTCAGCCAGTCCAATAACTCGGAGGTCGAGGGCTTTTTCTTCAGCCCCGGAATGTCGCGCAGGTCGAAGAACAGCCGCAGCGCTTCGTCGACAAGCTGCTGCTTGATGCCCGGAAAGTGCACCTCGACGATCGCCTTCATGGTCTCGGTGTCGGGGAATTTGATGTAGTGGAAGAAGCAGCGGCGCAGGAAGGCGTCGGGCAGCTCTTTCTCGTTGTTCGAGGTGATGACGATTATCGGCCGCTGACGCGCCTTGATGGTCTCGCCGGTCTCGTAAACATGGAATTCCATGCGGTCGAGTTCGAGCAGCAGGTCGTTCGGGAATTCGATATCGGCTTTGTCGATCTCGTCGATCAACAGCACCGGCCGCTCGGCGTGGGTGAACGCCTCCCACAATTTTCCGCGCTTGATGTAATTGGCGATGTCGGAGACGCGCGGGTCGCCGAGTTGGCTGTCGCGCAGGCGCGACACGGCGTCGTATTCGTAAAGACCCTGCTGCGCCTTGGTGGTGGATTTGACGTGCCATGTGATCAGCGGCGCATTCACCCCGCGCGCGATCTCTTCGGCGAGCACGGTCTTGCCGGTGCCGGGCTCTCCCTTCACGAGAAGCGGGCGCTGCAGGAAGATGGCGGCGTTGACCGCGAGCTTGAGGTCTTCCGTCGCGACGTAATTTTCAGTGCCGGTAAATTGCATGACGTCCGTTCAGGGTCGGGGTGGTGGCGCGCTTGCTTTGTTATGAAAGCGGCTTCCTAAGCCTTTTTGCAGGGCATCCGCAATGTAAGCGAAATGAGGCTGCCGTAAAGCGCAAAACCCGATGCCACGGCTGCGCTTGACGGACACCCTGCCGTGCGCGAACCTCATGCGATGTTTCTGAAATTCTTCACATCGTTGCGACAGGCGCATGTGCCGGTCACACTGCGCGAGTACCTCACGCTAATGGAGGCGCTCGACGCGGGTTTGGCCGGGCACAATGTGGAGAATTTCTATTACCTGTCGCGCGCTGCGCTGGTGAAGGACGAACGCAATCTCGACAAGTTCGACCGGGTGTTCGGTGAAACCTTCAAGGGACTGGAGTCGCTTGCGGACGCGGTGGATGAGACCGCCATTCCGTCCGAATGGCTGAAGAAGCTCACCGAGAAATACTTAAGCGACGAAGAGAAGGCGAAGCTCGAAGAGCTCGGCTGGAACAAGCTGATGGAGACGCTGCGCCAGCGGCTGGAGGAGCAGAAGAAACGCCATCAGGGCGGCAGCAAGTGGATCGGCACGGGCGGCACCTCGCCGTTCGGCGCCTATGGCTACAACCCCGCCGGCATCCGCATCGGGCAGGACGGCAACCGCAACTTCCGCGCGGTGAAAGTGTGGGACCGCCGCGAGTTCAAGGATCTCGATGGCGATGTCGAACTCGGCGTGCGCAACATCAAGGTGGCGCTGCGCCGGCTGCGCAAGTTCGCTCGCACCGGCGCCGCCGAAGAACTCGATCTCGATACCACCATCAAGCAATCCGCCAATCGCGGTTATCTCGATGTGCATCTGCGCCCCGAGCGGCACAACGCAGTCAAGGTGCTGCTGTTCTTCGACATCGGCGGATCGATGGATGCGTATGTCGCGCAGGTCGAGGAATTGTTTTCGGCGGCGCGGACCGAGTTCAAGCACATGGAGTATTTCTACTTCCACAACTGCCTCTACGAGAGCGTGTGGAAGAACAACCGCCGCCGCTTCAACGAGCGGACCCCGACCTGGGACGTGCTGCACAAATATCCGTCCGACTATAAAGTGATCTTCGTCGGCGATGCCGCGATGAGCCCGTATGAAATCGCGGTGCCGGGCGGCTCGGTCGAGCACGTCAATGCCGAGCCCGGCGCGGTCTGGCTGCAGCGGGTGGTGCAGACTTATCCGAACGTCGTCTGGCTCAATCCCGAACAACGCCGATATTGGGATTATTCGGAATCCACCACCATGATCCGGTCGTTGTTTGAAGGTCGAATGTATCCGCTGACGCTGGAAGGCCTCGACGAGGCGATCCGCGAGCTTGCGCGATAGCATTGCTTTTATCGGGAGGTTGTATGGCTCAGACGATCCACCGCGGCATCAAGACGCTGCTCGAAGAGGCGAACCGCGAGGTCGAGACGATCAAGGCGAAGGACCTGATGGCGGCGTTGAAAGACGATCATCTCGTCATCGTCGATCTGCGCGATCCGCGCGAGCTTGAGCGGGAAGGGCGCATCCCCGGCGCCTTCCATTGCCCGCGCGGCATGCTGGAATTCTGGATCGATCCCGAAAGCCCTTATGCCAAGCCGGTGTTTCAGCAGAACAGGAAATTTGTATTTCACTGCGCCTCCGGCTGGCGCTCGGCGCTGGCCGCCAAGACCGCGCAGGACATGGGGCTGAAGCCGGTCGCCCATCTCGAAGGCGGCTTCACGGCGTGGCGTGAGGCGGGCGGACCGATCGAGAAGGTCGAGCCGCGCAAGCCGAAAGAGTGAGTGAGGATTGACAAGCAATGACGACAAACGATCCGCTGGTCTCGGCGCAATGGCTGCGCGCGCATCTCGCCGATCCCGCCGTGAAGGTGATGGATGCGTCCTATCGGATGCCGGCGATGCGCCCGCCGACAACGGCGGAGGATTATGCCGCGCGCCACATTCCGGGTGCGGTGTTCTTCGATGTCGATGCCATCGCGGATCGGTCGAGTTCGCTGCCGCATATGCTGCCGTCGCCGGAGCAGTTCGCGCGCGACGTCGGCAACCTTGGCATCGGCAATGACGATCTTGTCATCGTCTACGATCGCGGCGATTACATGGGCGCGCCGCGCGCCTGGTGGATGTTCGGCGTATTCGGCCATGATCGTGTCCGTGTGCTGGATGGCGGCTTGAAGACATGGCTCGCTGAAGGTGGCGCCGTTGACGATCATCCCGTGATGCCTGCTCCGAAAACGTATCGTGCGCAGTTCGACAAGGCGCGCGTGCGCTCGCTCGGCGAGTTGCAGCAGAATCTCGACAGCCGCCGAGAGCAGGTGATCGATGCGCGCTCGCGCGAGCGTTATGAAGGCACCGCGCCGGAGCCTTGGCCCGGGCGGCGCTCGGGGCGTATTCCCGGCAGCCTCAATGTACCCTTCACCGATCTGGTTGATCCCGCAACCGGCGCGTTGCGCCCGGTAGATGAGTTGCGCACGATCTTTGCGTCGGCTCACGCCGATTTAGCGAAGCCGATCGTCACCTCCTGCGGCTCGGGCGTCACCGCCGGCGTGATCTCGCTGGCCTTGGCGCGGCTTGGTGTCGACAGCGCGCTCTATGATGGCTCGTGGGCGGAATGGGGCTTGCCCGATGGCCCGCCGGTTGCGACCGGTAAGCCTTGATCGCTCGCCGCCGTTATTATCAACGCGGCGGGAATGTCGCTGTCGTGGCGACGGTCGACGCCGTGGTGGCGGACGGCGGATCGAACAGCGGGAAGAAGCTCGGCTGCGGCGGAGGCGGCGGCGCGGGGCGCGGCCGGACGATGCGGCGGTAATGGCGATGCGCCCGGTGGCGAACGCGCGGCCTGTGGCGAACCGTTGCCTTCTGCTTCAGCGTATGCGGCCTGCTCTCCGGGATCGGTATGATCTCAGGTGCGGCCTCGGACTGCGGCGGAAGCTCGACGACAGCGTCGGTCAGCGGCGGCGATGGCGGATCGGAGATGATCACCAGCGGGAGCAGCGATTCGTCCTCGGGCTCGGTTGCCTTGGTCTCCTGAGCAGGCGGCGCTTCCATCGGTGGCGGCGGGGCGGGGAGCGCCTCATGGTCGGCCGGCGGCTCCACCTGCAGCAGCGCGAGGGTCGGTGTCTCGGCGACGAAATTCGAAGGCGGCACCTGCATGCTCTTCAACGGTGCGGTGGCGAATTCCTCATGGGTGGCGCGCAGCACCGCCGCTGTTCCCAGGCCGAAAACCAGCGTGGATGCCGAAAGGGCCACGATGATCGCCAAAAGCCGGAATCCGGGGAGCATGGTGCAATCGTGTCCTGCCTCGGGAGGCCCAAAAGAGGAGCCGGAGCCATTGGCCTTGAATCAGCGGCAGGTGAAAAGCGTGGCCTCCGTCCGGGCACGCCTGAAACCACCGTCGAATCAAGGGCGAGCTAAGGATAGCCGAAAGGCTGCACGGCGCGCCGTGCAAAACCCGGGCGGGCCTGAAATGGCGGTGGATAGCGGTTTTGTGTTCCAACTGTCGCAAAAAAGTCAGCACAGAGGGCTTTTTTTGCGTCATGTCTTGAATGCGCCGTGATCGTGGGCGATGTGGCGTTAACGATGCGGTTTCCGCTTCGCACTATCATAGGGGCACAATGTCCAATCGCCTTTCGACAAGCCTTCTGGTGCTGGCAGCGAGCATGGCCGGAATTCCGACTGCGCTGGCCCAGAATTATCCTCCGCCGCCTGGCTATCAGCAGTCGCCCTATTCAGAAGCGAACCGCTATCAGGACAACCGGATGCCGGACTTCGACCGGCTGCACGACGACTCGCGTGGCGGGGCGTCGCTGTCGGCTCCCGGTTTCCAGGATGCCGGCCCGCCGCAGCAGGGCTACCAGACATCGTCCGCACCGCCTGCCTATCAGGCCGCACCTCAGGGGCCGATTCTGTCTCCGGACGATCCGCGCTATGGCCGCCCGCCGGATGCGCCGCCGCTCTATTCCGATCGTGGTCAGGGCGTGCCGCAGCAACAGCAGAACCCTGACGGTTCGCTCCGCCCGCCGGGTGGAATCGATGCCGCCGGCATGCCGCAGCAGGGCCGGATTGGCGCCAATGGCCAGCCGGTGCAGATCGCCGCGCTGCCGGTTGAGGATCAGCCGGAAGTCGGCCCGCGGCCGGAGTTGCCCGCTCGCCTCCGCCGTCAGGAGGTCAACTTCAAGACCAAGGAGCCGGCCGGCACCATCGTCGTCGATACGGCGAACACCCAGCTCTATTACATTCTCGGCAACGGCCGGGCCGTCCGCTATGGCGTGCGCGTCGGCCGTGACGGTTTCACCTGGGCCGGTGTCCAGAAGATCACCCGCAAGGCCGAGTGGCCCGATTGGCATCCGCCGCCAGAGATGATCGAGCGCCAGCCTTATCTGCCGCGCTTCATGGCCGGTGGCGACGGCAACCCGCTCGGTGCCCGCGCGATGTATCTCGGTAATACCGTGTATCGCATCCACGGCACCAACCAGCCGTCCACGATCGGCAAGTTCGTATCGTCGGGTTGCATCGGCATGCTGAACGAGGACGTCGAGGATCTGTTCGAGCGCGTCAAGGTCGGCACCCGCGTCGTGGTGTTGCCCGGTGGCCCGCCGCCGTCGGTGACCGCTTCGGCACAGCCCGCTGCCGATACGGCAGGCTACGGACCGTCGGCGAATGCCGCGCCGGCCGCTGCCGGTCATGCGCCGGGTGGCGCGCAAGCTGCACCGATGGGCGTTCCCAATCAGGGACCGGCCGCCGTGCCGCCGCTGCCCGCTCCGGTGAACGTGCGCTGATCTGACGATCGCAGAATAAAAAACGCCTCTCATCCAGATCGGATGAGAGGCGTTTTTGTTTGGCGGTTGAGGGCTGTCCGGCGGGTGCCGGGCAACTCTAAAAGAAGCTGAACTCAGACGATGCCGAGCGCGCGCATCGCTTCGGCGACACGGATGAAGCCCGCGACGTTGGCGCCGAGCACATAGTTGCCGGGCGAGCCGTAGGTCTCGGCCATCTCGGCACAACGATCATGGATGTTGTGCATGATGGTCTCGAGGCGCTTCTCGGTCGCCTCGAAGGTCCACGAATCGCGCGAGGCGTTCTGCTGCATCTCTAACGCGCTGGTCGCGACGCCGCCGGCGTTGGCCGCCTTGCCCGGTGCGAACAGGATGCCCGCATCGAGGAATTTGCGGACGGCTTCCGGCGTAGACGGCATGTTGGCGCCTTCGCCCACGGCGATGAGGCCGTTCTTGAGCAGGGTCTGGGCGTCCTGACCGTTGAGCTCGTTCTGCGTCGCCGAGGGCATTGCCACGTCGGCAGGCACGTCCCACACCCGGCCGTTGGCGATGAAGGTCGCGCTGCTGCCCTTCGCCTTGGCGTACTCGGAGATGCGGGCGCGGTTCTTTTCCTTGATCTCCTTGAGGAGAGGCAGGTCGATGCCGGACTGGTCGACGACGTAACCGCTGGAATCCGAGCACGCGACGATCTTGCCGCCGAGCTCCATGATCTTTTCCATGGTGTAGATCGCGACGTTGCCCGAGCCCGAGACGACGACCTTCTTGCCGTCGAAGCCCTGACCGCGGGTCTCCAGCATGCGCTGCACGAAGTAGGTGGCGCCGTAGCCCGTCGCTTCCGTGCGCACCTGCGAGCCGCCCCAGGCCAGACCCTTGCCGGTCAGCACGCCGGATTCGTAGCGATTGGTGATGCGCTTGTAATGGCCGAACATGTAGCCGATTTCCCGCCCGCCGACGCCGATGTCGCCCGCCGGCACGTCGGTGTACTCGCCGAGGTGGCGATACAATTCGGTGATGAAGGACTGGCAGAAGCGCATGATCTCGCGATCGGAGCGGCCCTTCGGATCGAAGTCCGAGCCGCCCTTGCCGCCGCCGATCGGCATGCCGGTCAATGCGTTCTTGAAGGTCTGCTCGAAACCCAGGAATTTGATCGTGCCAAGATAGACCGTCGGGTGGAAGCGGATGCCGCCCTTGAACGGGCCGAGCGCCGAGTTGAACTGGACGCGGAAGCCGCGGTTGATGTGGATCTTGCCTTTGTCGTCGGTCCACGGCACGCGGAAGATGATCTGCCGCTCGGGCTCGCAGATGCGCTCGATCAGCGCGTCTTCTGCGTAATGCGGGTGTTTGGCGATGACGGCGCCGACGCTGTCGAGCACCTCACGAACGGCCTGATGAAATTCCTCTTCGCCTGGGTTGCGGCGCAGCACTTCGGCAAAAATCGGCTGAAGCTTTTCGTCGAGCATTTAATCCTTCACCTGTCGTTATACGGGCACAACAATATGCAGCCGCCATGGGAGAGGGGGTCTGGTGGTGGCTGGGTGCTGTCGTTTGCCCCGAAGTGGTAAGTGGACGCCGCGGGACCGTCAATAACCTGACCGAAACTTGGCCGTTCATCGCGGGCATTTGGCGGGCATTCCGTCGGAATCTCGAAAGATGTGACGGAAATGTCGAATTTCGGGAGAAACAGGCCCCCGGAGCGCCGCGTCGCCGGGGAGGGCCCGGCCAGCGCAGGGCCGGAATATCGCAGCCGGAATGCGCATGGCGCAAGCGTTTATGCGTGCAGGCAAGCCCTCAAAATCAGGCCGATCCGGTGAAACGCACGCGATGCTTGCGTCATGGAGCGGGATGGTTGCCCTTTCCTGCCGTCGTGGCTACATCACAGCAAGCAAAATCCCCGCACAGTTCGGTCTTCAGACAGGATCAAGATGGCGCGTCAGTTCGTCTATTTCATGCAGGGCCTGACCAAGGCTTACCCCACCCGCAAGGTGCTCGATAATATTCATCTGTCGTTCTACCCCGACGCCAAGATCGGCGTGCTCGGCGTCAACGGCGCCGGCAAGTCGACGCTGCTCAAGATCATGGCGGGGATCGACAAGGACTACAGCGGCGAGGCTTGGGTCGCGGAAGGTGCGCGCGTCGGCTACCTCGAGCAGGAGCCGCAGCTCGACGCCAGCAAGACCGTGCGCGAGAACGTCATGGAAGGCGTCGCCAAGCAGAAAGCGATCCTCGATCGCTACAACGAACTGGCGATGAACTATTCCGACGAGACCGCCGACGAGATGACCAAGCTGCAGGACGAGATCGAGGCCGCCGGCCTGTGGGATCTCGACAGCAAGGTCGATCAGGCGATGGACGCGCTGCGTTGTCCGCCGGACGATGCCGACGTCACCAAGCTCTCGGGCGGCGAGCGCCGCCGTGTCGCGCTGTGCCGCCTGTTGCTCGACCAGCCTGAATTGTTGCTGCTCGACGAGCCGACCAACCATCTCGACGCGGAAAGCGTGTCGTGGCTCGAAGGCCATCTGCGCAACTATCCCGGCGCGATCCTGATCGTCACCCACGATCGCTACTTCCTCGACAATGTCACCGGCTGGATTCTCGAGCTCGATCGCGGCCGCGGCATTCCCTACGAGGGCAACTATTCCTCGTGGCTGGTGCAGAAGCAGAAGCGGCTCGAGCAGGAAGGCCGCGAGGACGCCGCGCATCAGAAGACGCTGGCGCGCGAACAGGAGTGGATCGCGTCCTCGCCGAAGGCGCGTCAGGCCAAGTCCAAGGCGCGTTATCAACGCTATGACGAGTTGCTCAAGCAGGCGAGCGAGAAGCAGACCCAGACTGCGCAGATCATCATTCCGGTGGCCGAGCGTCTCGGCAACAACGTCATCGACTTCGAGGGCCTGACCAAAGGCTTCGGTGATCGCCTATTGATCGACAACCTCACCTTCAAGCTGCCGCCGGGCGGCATCGTCGGCGTGATCGGCGCCAACGGCGCGGGCAAGTCCACGCTGTTCAAGATGATCACCGGGCAGGAGAAGCCGGATGCGGGCACCATCACTATCGGTGAAACGGTGCATCTTGGTTATGTCGATCAGTCGCGCGACGCGCTCGACGGCAAAAAGACCGTGTGGGAGGAAATCTCCGGCGGCAACGACCAGATCCTCCTCGGCAAGAAGGAAGTGAACTCGCGCGGCTATTGCTCGGCGTTCAACTTCAAGGGCGCGGACCAGCAGAAGAAGGTCGGCGCGCTGTCGGGCGGTGAACGCAACCGCGTGCATCTCGCCAAGATGCTGAAGTCCGGCGCCAACGTGCTGCTGCTCGACGAGCCGACCAACGATCTCGACGTCGATACGCTGCGCGCGCTGGAAGAAGCGCTGGAGGATTTCGCCGGCTGCGCTGTCATCATCAGCCACGATCGCTGGTTCCTCGACCGCATCGCCACCCACATGCTGGCCTTCGAGGGCGACAGCCATGTCGAATGGTTCGAGGGCAACTTCCAGGATTACGAAAAGGATAAGCTGCGCCGCTTGGGACAGGATGCTGCGATCCCGCACCGCGTAAAGTACAAGAAGCTGACGCGGTGACGTGATAAGGGTACGGCATGGCCGACTGGAGCGCGGAGCAGTATCTGAAGTTCGAGGATGAGCGCACCCGGCCGGCGCGCGATTTGCTCGCGCAGATTCCGCGGCTTGAGGCACGGCAGATTGCCGATATCGGCTGCGGCCCCGGTAATTCCACCGAGCTTCTGGCGCGGCGCTGGCCGCAGGCGAAGATCATCGGCATCGATACCTCGGCCGATATGCTGCGTCAGGCGCGCGAGCGGCTGCCGGATGCGACGTTTATCGAGGCGAACGTCGCGCATTGGGTGCCGCCTGCGGGCACCGATATCCTGTTCGCCAACGCAATCTTTCAGTGGGTGCCGGATCATCTGACGCAATTCAAGCGCCTTGCCGAAGGACTGCCGGAAGGTGGTGTGCTCGCGGTGCAGATGCCGGACAATCTCGATCAGCCCTCGCATGCGCTGATGCGTCAGGTCGCGCAGCTTCCGCAATTCCGCAAGCAGCTTGCGCATGCGGCCGAGGCGCGGGCCGCGCTGCCGCATCCCAGCGTCTATTACGATGCGCTGCGCCCGCTCGGCCGCGCTCTCGATATCTGGCACACGGTCTATCATCATGCGCTCGATGATGCTGCGGCGATCGTCGAATGGGTGAAGGGCACGGGCCTGCGTCCCTTCCTCGATCCGCTCGACTTTCCCGAGCGCAAGGAATTCCTCGAAGCCTACACCGCCCGCATCGCGGAGGCTTATCCGCCGCGGATCGACGGTAAGGTGCTGCTGCGGTTTCCGCGCTTCTTCATCGTGCTGACGCGCTAACGCATCTCACACCAAGCGTCTGCAGCCAGCCGGTTCCACTGGCGGTATGATGTCACGATGACAGCACAAAAAGCATTCTGCGGCTAAACGTCGTTGCGGCGCGGCATGACAGAATCGGACATTCTCGCCATCCGAAAAGCCATTTGACCGGATAGTGGAGATCGCAATGTCGATGACCCCCGAAACGCCGCTGCCCCCGCGTGGCGTGGCGCTGCGCCCGATCCCGATGTTGATCTTCGGATCGCGTTGGCTGCAGTTGCCGCTCTACGTTGGATTGATTGTCGCGCAGTGTGTCTACGCCATCCTGTTCCTGAAAGAACTGTGGCACCTCATCCAGCACTCGTTCGATTTTTCCGAGCAACAGATCATGCTGGTGGTGCTGAGCCTGATCGACGTGGTGATGATCTCGAACCTTCTGGTGATGGTGATCGTCGGCGGCTACGAGACGTTCGTGTCGCGGCTCAATCTGCAGGGCCATCCGGACGAGCCGGAATGGCTGAGCCATGTCAACGCCAGTGTGCTCAAGATCAAGCTCGCGATGGCGATCATCGGCATCTCCTCGATCCACCTGCTGCGCACTTTCATTGAGGCCGGCAATCTCGGCGGCGTCGGACGCACCACCACCTATACGTCTGAGGGCGTGATGTGGCAGACCATCATCCACGTCGTCTTCATTCTCTCGGCCATCGGCATCGCCTATGTCGACCGCATTTCCTCCAGCCTCGAGGAGGAGGGCGCGCACGGCCATTGAGGCAGCAGCGGGATAGCGCGCAGCTAAACGCGAAAGGAATCGTTATTGCGAGCGAAGCGAAGCAATCCAGTTCGGTTGGTTCTCAGGCGAGGGGTGGATTGCTTCGTCGCTTTGCTCCTCGCAATGACGGTTGTGCCGTCGTCTGCCGCTGCCGCCGACGCAGACTTCACGCAGTTCATCTCCTCGCTATGGCCTGAAGCCGCAAAGGCCGGCGTCTCACGCGCCGTGTTCGCGCGCGAGACCGGCGGGCTCGAGCCCGACTATAAGCTGCCGGATCTGTTGCTGCCGGGGCGGCCGAAAACCGGTGCGCCGTCGCAGGCGGAATTCGTTCAGGTGCCGGCGGACTATCTGCGGGAAGCAAGCATCGCTCGCCTTGCATCTCACGGTCGCACGCTGATGCAGCAGCATGCTGCGACGCTGCGCGCCATCGAACAGCGCTTCGGTGTGCCGGGGCCGATCATTCTTGCGATCTGGGGCCGCGAAACCGATTTCGGCCGTCATCGTCTGCCGTATGACGCGGTGCGTGTGCTGGCGACACAGGCCTATGTCGGTCGCCGCAAGGAGCAGTATCGTGGCGAACTGATCGCGGCGTTGCAACTCCTGCAAAGCGGCGTGGTGACGCGCAAGGATTTGCGCGCGTCATGGGGCGGCGCTGTCGGCCTCACGCAGTTTCTGCCGTCCGAGGTGACGAAGCATGGCGTCGATTTCGATGGCGATGGCCGCGTCGACCTCTGGCATTCGGTACCGGATGCGCTTGCCTCCGCCGCGCAGCAACTCGTCAACAAGGGCTGGCAGCGTGGCGTGCGGTGGGCTTACGAGGTGCGCGCGCCGGGCAATGCCGACTGCACGCAGGGCGTGCCGGAAGTGACCAAGCCGATCGGACAATGGCTGCAGGAAGGCTTTGTGCCGGCGCGCGGTCTGCGCCTGAGCGCGGCCGAGCAGGCGCAAAGCGCATCGCTGTTGCAGCCGGAGGGCATCTACGGCCCGTCCTTTCTGACCACGCAGAACTACTTCGTCATCAAGGAATACAATTTCTCCGATCTCTACGTGCTGTTCGTTGGCCATCTCGCCGACCGCATGGCTGGCGGCGCGTCGTTCGAGACGCCATGGTCGGCCTCGCACCAGCTTCGCACGATTTCGGTCGAGGCGATGCAGCGGCGGCTGACGGAATTGCGTCTGTACAGCGACAAGATCGACGGCAAGGCCGGGATGAAAACCCGCGCGGCGCTTGGTGCGTATCAGAAGAGAGCAGGCATCAAGGTCGATTGCTGGCCGAGCGAAGAAGTGCTGCGCGCGATGCGGGCCGGACGCTGACTAAAAAATCTATCGTGCGAGATAGTCGGGTTTATCTGCAAACCTGGATGTCGCGCACATACCAGCCGTAACCGTCCCAGAGTCGTTCGGTGCCGAGGCGGCAGCCGCGCACGATAACACGGCCATGCGCGTGCGGGATGCGTTTGACCACGGGCGCGCGATCGGCGGGCATATCTGCGGCCGTCGCGGGCTGCACGATGGCGAAGGCACCAAAGGCGCCGAGCATCATCGCCGCGAGGGACAGCGCGCAGGGGGCTTTCATCATCGTCTCCTCAAGCTGGCCGGTTGGTCGCTTTATCAAAGAGCCAAAAGCTTAAGGAGCAAAAGCTTAAAGAGAATCGCAAAACCCCGACCGGCGGGCCAGCCGGTCGGGGTTTGGTGATCAAAGTCTTAAGCGTCGCGATACGACTTAATCGCAGATCTGGACGCGACGGACACGCCAACCATAGCCGTCCCAGAAACGCTCACGGCGCCAGTAGCAGGGCGGGCCGGCGACGTAGGCCGGGCCGGGGCCGTAATAGTACGGAGGAGGGGCAGAGGCAGCAGCGCTGCCGATAATGGCACCAGCGGCAAGACCGCCGAGAACGCCTGCTGCAACGGCACCGCCGTTACGCGCATTCGCCGGCGCCGGCGCCACAACGCTTGCTGCTGCAAGAACGGCGGCCGCCGCGGCTGCCAGAAACATCTTCTTCATGGCTTCACCTTTCGAAGTGTGAACGGCCCGGACAACGGTCACCGCGCCTGGAAGGTTGCACGAGCGCATTAAATGAAGTCTGAACGGGCGCGCCTGTTTTCTGCCATGAACTTCCTTGCCTCGCAGCAAAAATCCGGGCGCAGGGCCCGGATTTGGAAGGATCGGAAACTGTGATGAGAGCGACTTAGAACAGCGCCGCGTACTGGCTGAACCCGGCGCGCTGGGCGAATTGCATCGCAACCGCGCGCTGACGATCGTCGAGCGTCTCGAGGAGTGGCGTGACCGCAGGGGCGGCGCGACGGACGGCTTCCTCGGTGATCGGCTGACGCGACAGGGTGCGAAGCGCGGCGGCAACCGCCGGCCAGTATTTTTCCTGTTCCGCCTTGAGCTTAAGTGCGGCGCGGCAGCGGATGATCGCGACCTCACTAATGGCGGCACGCAGCGTGGAAACCTTCGCGGGCTTGGCCGATGCATCCTGTGCGACGACGGGGGCGCTCATCGACATCAGGGCAACGATAATGGCAATCGGAAGCTTCCGCATGATCCTCGTTCGCATGTGCGTGATTAGGTTGCGCTGCGACGTACGTGGGCTATGTGACGAAATTGCGATCATAGTCTTAAGCAAGTTTCTTCGGGTTTGTTCAGATCGATATAAATATTTGATATTGTTTGCTTTTAAGGACGGTGGCGAAACGCCGTAACACTCGGTCAGAAGTGTTGATCGGGGAACGTGCAGGGTTCTGCACAGCCCTCCGCCGTCGAGGTGTCTCGGTAAGGCCGTGTCCGATTCGCCTCAGTTTGGAATAGCTAGAAAGTGGCCCTTTTGCTTTTGCATCCGGCGAGGCGGGTGACATATCAATAAGCACCTTCTCTTTCGCAATGTTGGTGCTGATGATTGTCTGTTCCTGCAATGTGTTGAGCGACCACGATGTTCGCGGTGTCGTCACCGATGCAAAGCAGCCTCCTCGGACGACGGGGCAGGTCTATGGCTGCCTTGGCTGCAGCGCCCAGTGTGGCCGTTGTGCCCGCACCATCCGTAAGATCATGAACGAGGCTCTGGCCGCTTGCGAAGGTGGCTGCTGCTCGGCGTGTCCGCATGCCGCAGCGCACTCGGAAGCCATTGATTCCGCTGCAGAAGCGAAGATCGACGTCGCCGCCTGAGCGCGACGTTTTCCGGATTTCTCCACACGCAATTCTCACGTTTCATCCATGCTCCCGGCGAGGGCTTGCTCTTGCGCCAAATCTCATTTAGAAACGTTCTAAATTAGATTTCCAGCCCATTTCACGGAGCGCAGATGGCTATGAAGGGTGATCCGAAGGTTATCGACTATCTGAACAAGGGACTGCGGAGTGAACTCACCGCCATCAATCAGTATTGGCTGCACTTCCGCCTTCTCAACCACTGGGGCCTGAAGGAACTCGCCAAGCAGTGGCGCAAGGAGTCGATCGAGGAGATGCACCACGCCGATCGCTTCACCGATCGCATCCTGTTCCTCGACGGTTTCCCGAACATGCAGGTGCTCGATCCGTTGCGGATCGGCCAGAACGTCAAGGAAGTTCTGGAGTGCGATCTCGCCGCCGAGCACAGCGCGCGCGATCTCTATCAGGAGGCCGCCACCTACTGCCACAGCGTCAAGGACTACGTCTCGCGCGACCTGTTCGAGTCGCTGATGAAGGACGAGGAAGGCCATATCGACTTCCTCGAGACCCAGCTTGACCTTGTCGAGCGGGTTGGCCTGCAGCTCTACGAACAGCGCCACATCGGCCACATCGGCGACGACAATCCGCCGGAAGAAGGCTAGTCGATCCCGCGACCGCTCAAGGTCATGGTTTCTTGCCCCGCACCGGCACTGCCGTTGCGGGGCAATTTGCATCTGGAGCTGGATGTGTTTTGACGGAACTCTGTTTCGTCATGGCCGGGCATAGCCCGTCGAAGACGGGCGTGAACGCCCTTATGTCCCGGCCATCCACGCCTTTCTTTGCTGAAATTCTAAAGACGTGGATGCCCGGCATAAAGCCGGGCATGACGGGCCGCTGATTTCGTCTTGTCTAAAGCAAACCTGCTCTAGCGGCTCGCCTCAAGGTGACGAGAAGATTGCAGGTCGGTGGCGCAGATCGCGACGACCACGGAGAGCAAGAGGCACCAGAACCCGACATAGGAGAACAGCACCGCCGAGATCGCGCAGCCGCAGGCGAACGCAGCGATGGTGCTGGACAGGCGGCGAAGGCGCGCGCTGGTCGCGGCCTGCTGCTCGGGATGGGCGCGGGTCAGGAGATCGACCGCGTCGAGCGTTGCCTGCACGGTCGAGCCCGTCATCATGGTCGAGGGCGGCATGTCAGCCAGATGAACGCGCTGCACCGCCGTCTGCATCGCCATCGCCGCGACGCCCGCCGCGCTTGTGAGCAACGCAATCGGCGTATCGCCATCGGCGAACGGGCCGTACCAGATCGCAAGGCCGGTAAACAGGATGAGAAGCAGGATGTTCGTCACGAACAGGATGCGCATCGCTGGCCAGTCCAGCCGCCGCATTCCGGTGCCGGCGAGGCGGGCAAGCGCCACCACCAACACGAACTCCGGCAACGCCGCGAGTTTGCCGATGAAGCCCTGACCGCCGCCGATGATCGCGGCGCCCATGGTGACGAAGTTGCCGGTGACGTGAGCGACGAACAGCCCGTGCAGGCCGAGGAAGCCGGCGGTGTCGACGACCCCGCCGTTGAACGCGAGCAGGATCGCGATGGTGAGCGGGTGGGTCAGATATTTGATCAAGATGCACCTCGCCGGAAGCCCGTCTGTCTCGAACTATGCCGAGCCCGATGATTCCGGCAAGACGCTGCGCGCACGGGGCGTGGCCTCGAGGCGTGGTTATCCCGAGCAGGATACCAAAGCCCCGGCGCGGGGCCGGGGCTTTAGTAGTCATGAGGACGTTGTTTGCAGCAGCGGCGCAGCCTTAGAGGCGAGAGGCTTGTCCCTCACTTCGCTGTGGCGGCGATGAAGTCGCGAAGCTGCGCGCTGTAGAACTTCGCATTGCCGGTGGTCTGGTGGCCGCGCGTCTGCGTGCTCGCCGGAATAAGATAGATCTTGCCGTTCTTCACGCGCTTCATTGCGGCTTCCGTCACGCCGGTCTCCGGCGGATTGCGTTCGTCGTCGGCCGCATTGATGAGCAGCACGGGCGCCACGATCTTGTCGAGCCCGGCGGACGGATTGAAATCGTGCGAGGCATCCCACTGATAGACGAAGTCGTTGGCATCGGCGTGGAAGGGCCCGTTGATGCGCGCGTCGTAAATCTTGTCAGCCTTCTCGGCCGTCGGTGCCAGCGTCTGATAATTGAGCGTGCCGCCCGCCGAGGCGAGGCCGAACGCCGCGACCGCATATTTGATCATCGGCGGCTGCGTCGTGTAGTTGCCGTTCATGTAGCCGGGATCGTTGCGGATCGTCTCCAGCATCGCGCGGCGCAACAGCCAGTTGCGTGCTGCCATCTCGGTCGGCTGCGAGGCCATCGGTACCAGCGCATCCATGAACGTCGGATACTTCGCGCCCCACAGCCAGGCGTGCATGCCGCCCATCGAATTGCCGATGATCAGCCGCAGGTGCTTGACGCCGAGCGCTTCGGTGACGAGGCGATATTGCGCTTCGACCATGTCCTCGTAATTGTATTTCGGGAACGCGGTCTTCATGCCGTCGGACGGTTTTGCGGATTTGCCGTGGCCGATGCCGTCCGGAATGATGATGAAATATTTCGTGGCGTCGAGCGGTTGGCCGGGGCCGAACAGCTCACCGGCGAAGCCCGGCGTCAGCATCGTCAGCGCGCTGCCGCCCGAGCCGTGCAGCACCAGCACCGGTTGCCCGGTCGGCTCGCCGACGGTGGTGTAATGCAGCTTCAACTCCGGCATGGTTTCGCCGGTGTGGAATTTGAAATCCATGGCGATGAAATCGCCTTGCTTCGGTACGGGATAATCCGCGGCTGCAGCGGTGCCGGCGGAAAGGACAGTGGCAATGGTCATTGCGAGACAGGCGTGAAACAGGTTCATGATGTTTCTCCCCAGGGCGGCCGCTTGCCGGGCCGCTCGGCGAGAACGCTAACATGGCATCAATATCGAATGAGGTGAGATTTTTGTGAGAAGGCGAGGGAATAAATCGCTAGGCGGATGCAGTGCCGCCGCGTTTAATCGATGGATCGCAGGCACGGAGCAAGGGAGATTTTGATGAAAAAGCAACTCTTCATCGCATCGGTGTGCGTAGCCGCATCGATCCTGCTGATCCGGAATTCCGACGCCTGCACGCGCATTCTCTGGAACGACAACAAGCTGTCGACATTCGCCAGCCGGACCATGGACTGGCCCGAAAGCACCGAGCCGAAGCTCGTGGTGTTTCCGCGCGGCACGAAGCGTGACGGGGCCGCCATCGGCCGCGGCCCGGACAAGGCCTTTCAGGACAATCCCGCGAAGTGGACAGCGAAGTACGGCAGCCTCGTCACCACGGTTTATGGATTGGGCGCCGTCGATGGCATCAACGAGAAAGGCGTCGGCATTCATCTGCTCTACCTCAACGCGACCGATTTTGGCCCGCGCGACGCCAGCAAGCCGGGCATCCATGCTGGCCTGTGGGGACAATATGTTCTCGACAATGCGGCGAGCGTCGATGAGGCACTGAAGATTCTGGAGAAGGTCCAGATCGTGATGGCCGAGGCGCGCGGTCGCAAGGCCACCGTGCATCTTGCGATGGAGGATGCGAGTGGCGATTCCGCCATCGTTGAATATGTCGACGGCAAGCCGCTCATTCACCACGGCCGCCAGTACACGATCATGACGAACGATCCGAAATACGACGAGCAACTGGCGTTGCTGAAGCAGCAGGATTTCTCCAAGCCGTCGAGCACGATGCCGCTGCCGGGAAACGTTAACGCGCAGGATCGCTTCCAGCGGGCGACTTATTATGCCTCGATGCTGCCGGAGCCGAAGAGCGACCGGGAAGCCATTGCGGGCGTGCTCGCGATCGCGCGCAACGTCTCCGTGCCGTTCGGCGCGCCCTACAAGGATTTCGGCATCTACAACACCGAATACCGGACGGCGATGGATCTCGGAAAGCGCTGGTATTTCTTCGAGCTGACGACATCGCCGAACGTGATCTGGGCCGACCTGATGAAGTTCGATCTCAAATCCGGCGCACCGGTGATGGCGCTTGACCCGGATGACATCGCGCTCGCCGGCAACGTCACGTCCAAATTCAAGAAGACCAAGGCGCCATTCTAGCGACTGCCGAAGCATGAGCGCTGCGATGATCGCTCAATATGTCGTTTCGCGCCGCAGGTTACGGCGCGAAACAATCAATGCTCAGCTAGCCCGGCCCAGTGCATCCGCGTTCGGTCCCGGCACATCGATTCCGTGGGCGGTGTATTGCCGGATCTTGTTGCGGAGCGTGCGGATCGACATGCCAAGCATGAGCGCGGCCTGCGTACGGTTGCCGCTGCAGCGTGCCAGCGTTTGCAGCACGAGTTCGCGTTCGATCTCGCCAACCGTTGCGCCGATCAGGAGCGGGACGACGCGCCCCGGTGCGACTGGCGGCCGTGCCGGAAACTCCAGCGGCTGGAGTGGTGTCTGGTTCATCGGTACCTCCGATGCTGCCCGGCTTCCTCAGCCGGAGTGGAAGAGATGAGCCCCAATCCCCGCTCTCAAGGGTCGGCGCGGGTGGTTAACAAAGCCTTAAAATGCGGGCTAACCCATTATCACAACTGACAAATTGGAACCGCCGCGGAACCTTGTGGCGAGACCGTGGCTACGCGGAAAAACGTATCGCTTCAAAGGCTTTTGCGGAGAGGTATGGTGTTAGGCTTTGGCCGTGGCTCTGTTGTTGCCAGCGACACGATATAAACGGGCGATAGAAAAGGCCGCGTGGTCGTCGGGCCTTTCATCAATGAGGGAAAAGATCGTGCGGCGGTGAGGCGAAGCGCCATTGCTCGATTCGCTCAGATCCTGCGAACTATCGGAATTGTGCCCGGCACGCCGGACTGAGTTTCGCGATGTTCTTTTCCATGCAGGCGGTGATGCGTTTGACGTTGGGAACGTGGTCCCGGCAAAACTTCATGGCGTCCGCACGACAGGCGCGGCGCTGCTCCCGCGTGCCGGCGGCGTCGCTTGTCGTGGTGCTGGCAGCGGCTACCAGCGCGACAAGCGCAATGAGAGCGGACATGTAAACGGGCTTCGTTATTTTCATCGCGGCACCTGAAGGGGTTGGCACGGAGGTTGATGGCGGGACACGCGCACGCGCGCCGTATAGCAAAGCCGGATCGCGCGGAAAGGTTGCACGATGCTCCCGCATTGTGTGGTGAGCTGCATCGCGCGGCGCTGTTAGCGAAAAAGGCCGGGCTTTCACCCGGCCTTTGGTTTTTAGATGCAACCCGGGCGAACCCGGGATGATGTGAGAGAAACGCCGACGCCTTACAACGCCTTGTTGCTCTCCTTCACGGAGTCGGCCTCGACGTAGACGTTGCCGCCCATGTCCATGAACTTCTTGGACATCTGCGCCATGCCTTCCTCGGCGGTGCCGGCGTGCGGCAGGCCGACCGCTTCGGGATCGTTCAGCGTGGCGGCGTAGTCGCGCACGTCCTGCGTGATCTTCATCGAGCAGAACTTCGGCCCACACATCGAGCAGAAATGCGCGACCTTGTGTGCTTCCTTCGGCAGCGTTTCGTCGTGGAACGCCATCGCGGTGTCGGGATCGAGTCCGAGGTTGAACTGATCCTCCCAGCGGAAGTCGAACCGTGCCCGCGACAGCGCATCGTCACGCAGTTGCGCGGCCGGGTGACCCTTGGCGAGATCGGAGGCATGTGCCGAGATCTTGTAGGTGATCACACCGGTCTTGACGTCGTTGCGGTTCGGCAGGCCGAGATGCTCCTTCGGCGTGACGTAGCAGAGCATCGCACAGCCGAACCAGCCGATCATTGCCGCACCGATGCCGGAGGTGATGTGATCGTAGCCCGGCGCGATGTCGGTCGTCAGCGGTCCAAGCGTATAGAACGGCGCTTCGCCGCACTCCTTGAGCTGCTTGTCCATGTTGATCTTGATCTTGTGCATCGGCACGTGGCCGGGGCCTTCGATCATGACCTGGCAGCCCTTCTTCCAGGCGATCTGGGTGAGTTCGCCGAGCGTCTCGAGTTCGGCGAACTGCGCGCGGTCGTTGGCGTCGGCGATCGAGCCCGGGCGCAGACCGTCGCCGAGCGAGAACGACACGTCGTACTTGCGCATCAGGTCGCAGATTTCCTCGAAGTGGGTGTAGAGGAAGCTCTCCTTGTGATGGGCAAGGCACCACTTCGCCATGATCGAGCCGCCGCGCGAGACGATGCCGGTGACGCGGTTGGCGGTGAGGTGGATGTAGGGCAGGCGCACGCCGGCGTGGATGGTGAAATAGTCGACGCCCTGTTCGCACTGTTCGACCAGCGTGTCGCGATAAAGCTCCCAGGTCAGCTTGACCGGGTCGCCTTCGCACTTCTCCAGTGCCTGATAGATCGGCACAGTGCCGATCGGAATCGGCGCGTTGCGCAAAATCCACTCGCGCGTGGTGTGGATGTTGCGGCCGGTCGACAGGTCCATCACCGTGTCGGCGCCCCAACGAATCGCCCACACCATCTTGTCGACTTCTTCCTCGACGGAGGAGGTGACGGCGGAGTTGCCGATGTTGGCGTTGATCTTGGTGAGGAAGTTGCGGCCGATGATCATCGGCTCGAGTTCGGCGTGGTTGATGTTGCACGGAATGATGGCGCGGCCGCGCGCGATCTCGCTGCGCACGAACTCCGGCGTGATGAATGCGGGGATATCCGCGCCGAAGCTCTCGCCGTCCTTGAGCGCGGCTTCTGCGCGCTCGAGCTGCTGCTTGCGGCCGATGTTCTCGCGCTCGGCGACGTAGATCATCTCCTTGGTGATGATGCCCGCGCGGGCGAACTCGAGCTGGGTGATCGGCGCATCGCCGACGCCGCGCACCGGCTTGTGATGCGCCTTGAAGGCCGCGGCCGCGTGGCTCGCGCCGACATTGCCGTTGTCTTCCGGCTTGATCTCGCGGCCTTCATATTCCTCGATGCCGCCGCGCTCCTTCACCCACGCCATGCGGGTGCGGGGAAGACCGGCGTTGACGTCGATGACGACGGCCGGGTCGGTGTAGGGACCGGACGTATCGTAGACCGGCAGGTTCGGCTCGCCCGCGCCTTCGGTGAGGATGATCTCGCGCAGCGGCACACGCAGATCCGGCGCGGCTTCAGGCGTCGAGAAAATCTTGCGGGAGGACGGCAACGGGCCGGTGGTGACGGCGGGGAGCGTCGTGTCTGGGTTGGAACGGATGTTCATGGCGTCTCTCCTGTTAACTCTCTGCTTGTCATTCCGGACGGTTCGCAGCGCGAACCGATCCGGAATCTTGAAGTTGGAATTCGTTGAGCGAGATTCCGGATGCGCTCGCGTTGCTCGCGCTCCGGAATGATGGGATCAGAAGCTCTCTCATCACGCCGTCTCCATCGTGGCATCGAGCCAGGCGCGCACGCGCGCATCGGGGTCGGCGTTCTGGGTGACGTCGCTGACGACGGCGATGGAATCGGCACCGGCCGCGAACACATCGGCGGCGTGTTCGAGCTTGATGCCGCCGATCGCAACCAGCGGGATAGTGCCGATCGCGCGCTTCCATTCGGTGATGCGCGGAATGCCCTGCGGCTTGAAGCGCATCGCCTTCAGCGTGGTGAAGAAGATCGGGCCGAGCGCGATGTAATCGGGCCTGGCTTTGAGCGCGATGGCGAGTTCTTCCTCGTCATGCGTGGAAATGCCGAGCGTCAGCCCCGCCTTGCGGATCGCGGCAAGGTCGGCGTCAACGAGATCTTCCTGGCCGAGATGCAGATGCTGCGCGCCGTGATCGATCGCCGCGCGCCAGTAATCGTTGACGACGAGCTTGGTCTGTGTGCCCGCGACAGCCGCGAGCGCATCGCGCACGAGGGTACTTGCCTGCGGGTCGTCAAGCTCCTTGGTGCGCAACTGCACGGTGCCGACGCCGAGCTTGGCGAGGCGCGCCAGCCAGGCGACGCTATCGACGACGGGATAGAAGCGATCAGGATACGGCATGCCAGAACGGTGTCCCAACGACTGGAGTGGAAGGAGAGGCGAGGTCGCGCGCTTCCATCAGCCCGGCCTCGAAGCCGGCGCGGCCGGCCTGAATCGCAAGGCGGAAGGCGCTCGCCATCTCGACGGGTCGCTCGGCCTTCGCGATGGCGGTGTTGAGCAGCACGGCGTCGAAGCCGAGTTCGAGCGCCTGCGCGGCGTGGCTCGGCGCGCCGATGCCGGCGTCGACCACGAGCGTGATGTCGGGCAGGCGTGCGCGCAACAGCTTGAGCGAGTCACGGTTGGTGATGCCGCGCGCGCTACCGATCGGCGCCGCCCATGGCATCACCACGCGGCAACCGGCATCGACAAGGCGCTGCGCCACCGACAGGTCCTCGGTGCAATAGGGGAACACCTGGAAGCCGTCCTTCACCAGAATTTCCGCCGCCTCGACGAGGCCGACGACGTCCGGCTGGAGCGTCTCGTTGTCGGCGATCACCTCGAGCTTGATCCACGAGGTGTTGAACAGCTCGCGCGCCAGCTTGGCGGTGGTGACGGCCTCGCGCACGGTCTTGCAGCCCGCGGTGTTCGGCAGCACGGTGACGTCGAGTTCGCGGATCAGCGACCAGAACGCATCGCCGGTCTTGCCGCCCGCCATTTCGCGACGGATCGAGACGGTGACGATGCCTGCGCCCGAGGCGCGGATCGCGTCCTGCATCACCTTCGGCGACGGATACAGTGCCGTGCCGATCAGCAGACGCGAGGAGAATTCCTTGTCGTAGAATTTCACTTTGGTCATATCTGGCTCCCGCGCACAGTCCATGCCCCCACCCGCCGCGCTTTGCGCGTCGACCTCCCCCGCAAGCGGGAGAGGTGAAGAAAGAACGAGATACGCTCCCTCTCCCGCTTGCGGGGGAGGGTTGGGGAGGGGGCTCGCAATGACGAAAGATTATGAACCGCCATCACTCTCACCCTCCCTGCCGCGGCGTGAGGATTTCGATCTGATCATTGTCGTTGAGCGGCGTGTCGCTCCAGCGTGTGCGCGGCACGACGTCGTAATTCAGCGCGACCGCGACATGCGTGCCCTGATAGTCGAGCTCGTTCAGCAGCTCCGCGACATGGGTCGCCTTGATCTCGCGGCGCTCGCCGTTCACGGTCACGAACATTGCATCACCTCGTTATCGATCAGGCCGCGCGTGACGTAATTCACCGTCAGTTCCGCCAGTGCGGGCGAGAGCAGGAAGCCGTGGCGGTACAACCCGTTGACGCGAATCTTGTTTCCGTCGACGGTGATGCGCGGCAGGTTGTCGGGCAGGGCAGGGCGCAGCCCCGCGCCCACTTCGAGAATGCGCGCCTCGCCGAACGCCGGATGCAGCGCATAAGCGGCCGATAGCAGCTCAAGCGCGGAGCGCACGCTGACGCGATTGTCCTCGCTCTCGATCGAGGTCGCGCCGATCATGAAGCGATGATCCTCGCGTGGGATGACGTAAAGTGGCCAGCGCGGATGCATCACCCGCACCGGGCGCGACAGCGAGACCTCGTCGGTCTCGACGATGATCATCTCGCCTTTCACGCCGCGCAGGTCGGTGACGGCGTCGCGCGCGGCGATGCCGCGGCAATCGATGACGAGGCCGCCATCGCTTGCGAGCGCATCCGGCGCGCACTCGAAGCCGAAGCGGATTTCGCCACCGGCCTTGGTGATCTTGTCGTGCAGTTGCGGCAGCACGCGGCGCGGCTCGACATGGCCTTCGGCCGGAAAGAACAGTGCTTCGCGGAAGCGGCCTTCGAGCGAGGGTTCGAGCTTATCGATGGCCTCGCCATCGAGCCGCTCGTATTCGCTGGTGATGCGGGCGAAATGTTCGAAATCGGCACGGTCGCGCGGATGCGCCACGACCAGTGAGCCGTTGAACGGCGTGTCGGGCAGTTCCGTGCGCCACAGATCGAGCGAGCGGGTGCCGAGCCGGGTGATCACCGGTTCCGAGGTTTCCTGCTCGCACCATGGCGCCAGCATGCCGCCGGCAAAGTGGCTGGTGGCGTGCGTCATTGCCGCGTCATCGCGGTCGAATAGCTTGACGCTATAGCCCGCCTTGGCGAACGACAGCGCCTGCCACGCACCGGCAACGCCTGCGCCCACAATGGTGATGTGGCGATTGGCGGCGTCCTGAATGTGATGAGTTGCGTCGGAAGACGCTGGATTCTGTAACATCCCTGTCCCTTCGCCGGCATGACCCGGATCAGGTTCAAAGGGTCACCGCACACTCGCGGTATCTCAGCTCCTGCGACGGAGCCCCCCTCGGAACGGTATTAACGATAGGCTTTCGACCCCCGGGGGTCAATACTTTAGATGTAAGTGCTGACGCCAAGTTTACCCGGAATTATCGGCCTTGCCGTAGTTTTCAGGCGGATGCGCGCTCCGGTTGCGGGGCCGCGCGCGGAATTCGCCTTGAGCCCTTTGAGAACCCCTGGGTCAACGATGAGCGTGGCGCAGCTTGAGAACATCAGGTCTACGCCGCGCGGCAGCGCGGGCGCACCGGCGTGGGCGCTGGTGTCCGCGGGCGCTTTCGTTGTGATGATGGCGTGCGGCAACGGGCTTCTCAACGATTCCGACACGCTGTGGCAGATCGCGGTCGGCCAGTCGATTATCGATCACGGTGCGATGCCGTATGCCGACATCTATTCGTTCACGCGCGCGGGTGCGCCGTGGCGCTCTTCGTCGTGGCTCTCGCAGGTGTTGTATGCGCAGGCCTATGCGCTCGGCGGCTGGGGCGGCGTGGTGGCGCTCGCCGCTGCTGCGATTGCCGCGGCCACAGGTCTGCTGGTGCGTGCGCTCGGCCGATATGTTGCGCCGGTTTACGCCGCCGTTATCGCGCTTGGCGCGCTGGCGCTGTCGATGCCGCATCTTCTGGCGCGGCCGCATGTGCTCGTCATGCCGGTGATGGTGCTGTGGGTGGCAGAGTTGTCGAAGGCGGGCGAAGCGGGGCGCGCGCCGTCGCCGTTATTGCTGGTGCTGATCGCGCTGTGGGCGAACCTGCATGGCAGCTTCGTGTTCGGTATCGCGATTGCGGGCGCGTTCGGTCTCGACGCGTTGTGGAATGCGCCGGCGGCACAGCGCGGGCGGCTTGTGTTGCAATGGGCGGCGTTCGGATGCGGTGCGCTTCTCGCCGCCTGCATGACACCCTATGGCTGGGGCTCGTTCATCGCGGCCTCGCAGATTCTGGGCCTTGGCGGATTGCTGAACATCATCTCCGAATGGCGGCCCGCCGACTTCGGGCATTCCGGCCTATTCGAGATCGCCGTGCTTGGCCTCATCATCGGCCTCCTGTGCAGCAACATCTCGTTTGCATGGCCGCGCGCGCTGATCGTGCTCGGCCTCGTCGGCATGGCGCTGGCGCATCGGCGCAACATCGAACTGCTCGCGCTTCTCGTGCCGCTCGTTGTCGCCGCGCGGCTGGTTGCGCGTTTCCCGGTCATCGCGGTGGATACGCAAGCCCCGCGCAAATCCGCTTCACCCGTGATGCTGGCGCTTCTCGTGGCGTTATGTGCGGGCGTGGGCGCGACGGCGGCGTATGCCCTGCGCTTCACGCCGTTCGCAGCGCAGCCATCGGTCGCGGTCGATGCGCTGAAACAGCACCACGCCACGCGCGTCCTCAACGATCTGCCGTTCGGTGGTTATCTGATCTGGCGCAAGGTGCCGGTGTTCGTCGACGGTCGCGCCGAACTCTATGGCGAAGAGTTTGACACGAATTATCTGCGCGCGCTGGAATTGCGCGACGTCGATCGCTTTCTTGCGCTGCTCTCGGATAACAACATCGATGCGACACTGCTTGCGCCCGCGACGCCCGCGGTGACGCTGCTCGATCGCCTGCCGGGATGGAAGCGCGTCCATGCCGACGGCGTTGCGGTCGTGCATGTCCGCGATCCCAGTCGCACGTCCGGTGAGGTGCAGCCATGAGCGTGGCAATGTCCAGCGCGGAGAGGGAACAGGGCGCGGAAACACGCGTGCGCATCGCGCCGCCGGCATGGGCGTGGTTCGGCGCCTGCGCATTCGTGCTGCTCGTCATCGGCGGGAGCCGCCTTCTCTACGATGCCGACACCTACTGGCAGATCGCGGTCGGACAATGGATCATCGATCATCGCGCGTGGCCGCATGTCGATGTCTACTCGTTCACCAAACTCGGCGAGCCGTGGATTTCGACCTCGTGGCTCGCGCAGGTTCTCTATGCGCTGTCCTACAACGCGGCAGGATGGGCCGGACCGGTTGTCGTGGCCGCACTTCCGATCGCGGTCACGTTCGGATTGTTTGTCTATCTGTTGAGCCAATGGCTGGCGCCGCGGCAGGCCGTGCTGATCGGGCTCGTCGTTGTTCTGATCTCGATGGGGCACTTCCTTGCCCGGCCGCATGTACTGGTGCTGCCGCTGACGCTGGCATGGGCGGCCGGTCTCGCCTCGGCGGCGGACGCGCGGCGTGCGCCGTCTCTCTTGTTGCTTCCCTTGATGGTGCTATGGGCCAACCTGCACGGCAGCTTTGTGTTCGGCATCGCGCTCGTTGCGCCATTCGCGTTGATCGCAATGTGGGAAGCGGACACCGACGCGCGCGTCTCGCTGCTGATACGATGGTTTCTGTTCGGCATTGCGACGCTCATTGCCGCGTGCTGCACGCCTTACGGCTGGAACTCGATCCTCGCGTCGCGAAACATTCTCGCGCTCGGCAGTGCGATGGCGCTGATTCCGGAATGGCTGCCTGCGAATTTTGCCGAGCCGGAATTCTTCGAGATCGCGGTGATGGTCTGCCTTGGCGGCCTGCTGATGCGTGGCGTGGCGCTATCGCTGCCGCGCGCGCTGCTGGTCACGGGCCTCCTTTACATGGCGCTGTCGCACAGCCGCAACTTCGAGATCTTCGCACTGCTGGCGCCGCTCGTCGTCGCGAAGCCGCTGGTTGCGCAATGGAAGCTCGCGCCGGTCGCGCAACAGCCATCGTCACGATGGAGTCTTGTCGCGTTGATATTTGTCACATGCGCGGTCGTTGTTGCGGCGCTTATCGCGCGCCCACCGGTTCCGTACAGTAAAATCACACCCGTTGCGGCGGTTGAGGCGTTGAAAGCGCAGCATCCGCGTCGCGTTCTCAACACAGCGGGGCTCGGCGGCTATCTCATCACGCAGAACATTCCGGTATTCATCGACGGTCGTGCCGAATTGTACGGCGAGCGATTTGTTGTCGATACGCTCAACGCTTTCGCGCTGAAAGATGTCGGCGGGTTCCTGTCGCTGCTTAACACTTATGACATTGATGCGACGCTGCTGACATCCAATACACCAGCAATAAAATTGCTGGATCGTTTGCCCGGTTGGCAGCGCATTTATGCTGACGATCGTGCCGTGGTGCATCAACGCGTTGCACCCAAGTCTGCGGAAGACTTGAAAGATCGACGTTAAATACCACTTTTTAGAAGGAAACCAATTTTCGCACGTGCGTTTACGCATGCGCTTTATGCTCTCGTGTGTGCGCAGCGCAGCATGGACATTACAATTTGGGATAATGCGTCACTTCGTCGTTCAACGTGTCGAAAATTCGTTATATGCTCGTGGTACGAAGCAAGTGAAAGGCAGCCCAATCATGCTGATCCTGACAGCCAAGCTTTCGAGCAACGAACGTCTCTCACCGTTCGCTTCCTCACCGTTTATTCTTGCGTCGCGCCAAGCCCGCGCGACGGCGGCCGTATGTCGAATGGCCGTATGTCAATACGCGTGCGTCTGAAACTTTCTCAGCCATTTTGCGTTATTGCGCCATCTGAAGGGACCGGAGCCATCCGGGCAGGGCTAAAATGTCGGATACCTATATCATCGAAGTCAGTTCCGAGCCGGCGGGTATCGTGGTGAGGGACAAGGCGGGATTCCGTTTCTTCGCCGCGAGCAATCGCTTCAATCCACTCGAAGGCCGTCTGTTTCGCAGCGTGCGCGAGGCGGAGCGTGTCGCGCGCGAACTTCTGCGCGGCAAGCGCAAGCCTGCGACGGCGATCGCCTGATCGCACGGGCTTTCCTGCTCACATCATTACACAATAAAAAGCCGGCACCTGCCGTGCCGGCTTTTGTCGTCTCGTCTTTCTCGTCATTGCGAGGAGCCATAAGCGCGTTTACGCGCGTCTTCGACGCGCTATGGCGACGAAGCAATCCAGCCCCTCCCTTTTCCTCCCCCGCTTGCGGGGGAGGGTTGGGGTGGGGGTCTTTTCTGGATTGCTTCGCTGCACTCGCAATGACGGGTCGGACGCGACGCCGTAGCGCGTTGTTGATTTTCTCTAATTCGCGCCGAGGAAATCGAGCTTGCCGATTGGCACGCCATTGTGGCGGAGGATGTTGTAGGCGGTCGTGCAGTGAAAAAAGAAATTCGGCACCGCGACGTGATTCAGGAATCGCTGTCCCGATAACGTCTTGGTCTGGTCCTTGCCAACCGGGAAGGTGACGTCGCGGATATCGCTGCCGTCATAGCGCTCCGGCGGAATCGCCTTGATGTGCGCGATCGTCTTGGCAATGCGCTCCTGCAACTGCGCGAACGTCGTCTCGGTGTCCGGCATCGCCGGCACTTCAACGCCCGCAAGCCGTGCACAGGCGCGGCCGGAAAAATCACACGCGAGCTGAACCTGTCGCGTCAGCGGATACATGTTCGGATAGAGCCGCGCGTTGAGCAGCACCTCCGGTGCGAGTCCCTGGTCTTTGACATAAGCCTCGCCCTTGGCGAGAACCTTCGAGAGCGCGATCAGGGCGTGAGTGAACAGCGGAGCGGTACCATCATAGAACGACATCGGCGGGCCTTCTTGAACGTGATCGCCGCGCAGGCGGCAGCACCGATGTAACGCTTTCGTGCGGGTGTGCAACGCACGTTCCTGCGAGGACGATCTCGCGACCCGTTCGACTTCAGCTCCGTATTTCTCCGAACTCACATCTCGCGCGCACTGGCGAATGAGAACGACGACACCCGCCGCGTGTTCTCGTCGAGAATGAGCGCGCGCGTCAGCGGCGGCTCGGCGCGCTGGCTGCAATTCTCGCGCTCGCACAGGCGGCAGTTGACGCCGATCGGCGTGCCCTCGGCGCGGTCGAGATCGAGGCCCGCGGTGTAGACGAGCTTTGCGGCGTGGCGGATTTCGCAGCCGAGGCCGATGGCGAAGCGCGGCTGCACATGCGGCCACGGCACGGCGGGGCGGCGCAGCGTCTGCGCGATCGAGAAATAGCGGCTGCCGTCCGGCAGTTCGATGATCTGCTGCAGCAGCCGGTCCGGCGTGTCGAAGGTGGAGTGCACGTTCCACAGCGGGCAGGTGCCGCCGAACTTCGAGAACGGAAACGTGCCCGACGAGAATCGTTTCGAGACGTTGCCGGCATTGTCGACGCGCAGCAGGAAGAACGGCACGCCGCGCGCGTTCGGCCGCTGCAGCGTGGTGAGCCGGTGGCAGACCTGCTCGAAGCCCGCATTGAAGCGCCGCGCAAGAACGTGGAGGTCATAGCCGAGCGTTTCGGCGGCGGTGAGGAACGGCTGATAGGGCATCATCACCGCGGCGGCGTAATAATTGCCGAGCGTGATGCGGTAGAGCTTGCGCGTGGTGTCGTCGAGCGGCCCGGCGCGGTTGATGATGGAATCGAACACCGATCCCGCCTCGGACAGGCCGAGCTGGAACGCAAGCTGGAAGGTGCGCCCAATGCTGTCGACGAGTTCGGAGATCAGCACCTGACGGCGGTGGCGGTCCCAGCGCCGCAGCGTTTCCTGCATCACGTCCACCGGCATGATCCGCACGGTGGTGGAATGCTTCTCGCGCAGACGATTGCCGAGCGCGGCGAGTAAGCCCTGCGAGTCGGTGTCGATCTCGTCGCGCACGCTCTCGGCGGCAGCCTCGAGTTCGGGGAAATAATTGCGATTGGCTTCGATCAGGTCGCGCACGCGTTCGATCGGGTTCGCCTCATAGTCGTGGCCGACGGCCTTGTCGCGATCGGCAAACTGGGCGGCGACCATGGTCTCGCCGCGCCGCGCCTCGGTGTAGGCGGCATAGACCCGCTGCAGCGCGTGGGTCACGCCGGGGCAGAGTTCGGCGAGGTCGCGCAGTTCCTGCTTCGGCAGGTCGATCTGCCGGAACAGGGGATCGGAGAAGATTTCGTTGAGTTCGGCGAAGAAGCGGTCCTCGTCGGAGGTGGCGAGGTCGCGCAGGTCGAGGTCGTAGGTCTCGGCGAGGCGCAGCAGCATCTGCGCCGTCACCGGGCGCTGGTTCCGCTCGATCAGGTTGATGTAGCTCGGCGACAGGCCGAGCCCTTCGGCGATCTGGGTTTGCGACAGGTTGAGCTGCTTGCGCAGGCGGCGGAAGCGTGGCCCGACGAACAGCTTTCGTCCCGTTTCGGTGGGGGTGCGCATGGGCGTCGGTCCTGGCCTTGGAGCAAGATATTTACAAGATTTACAAATTAACGGTCATGCTGATGTAAAACTCATACAACCCATCATGATCGTTTTCCTGTGTATCTAGACGATATCTGAACAATAGCGTTGGATGCAAGGGTCCTCTTTGGCAATGCGATGTAACAAATGTAGGTATTAAAATGAACTATCAGGCACGCGACATCACCGACCATGCGGTCCAGGGTCCGTCTTCCTACGAAAGCGAGATCAAGGCGGCCGAAGCCTTGCTCAAGGACAAACCCACCTGGAACGGCGTCACGGCGGAAGCCATTGCCCGCATGCGCCTGCAGAACCGGTTCACGACAGGTCTCGATGTCGCGCGCTACACGGCGGCCCTGATGCGTGCGGATATGGCCGCGTATGACGCGGACCCCACCAAATACACCCAGTCGCTCGGTTGCTGGCACGGCTTTGTCGCGCAGCAGAAGCTGATCTCGATCAAGAAGCATTTCGGCGGCAAGACCGACCGTTGCTACCTGTATCTGTCGGGATGGATGGTCGCAGCGCTGCGCTCGGAATTCGGGCCGCTGCCGGATCAGTCGATGCACGAGAAGACCACCGTGCCGGATCTCATCAGGGAACTCTACTCGTTCCTGCGTCAAGCCGACTCGCGCGAACTCAACGACATCTTTCGCGAACTCGATGCCGCGCGTGAGGCCGGCGACAAGGCCAGGGAAGCCGCGGCGATCGCGAAGATTGATGGCTTCCACACTCATGTCGTGCCGGTGATTGCCGACATCGATGCCGGCTTCGGCAACGCGGAGGCGACGTATCTGCTCGCAAAGAAGATGATCGAAGCAGGCGCCTGCGCATTGCAGATCGAGAATCAGGTCTCCGACGAGAAGCAGTGCGGCCATCAGGACGGCAAGGTCACTGTGCCGCATGAAGTGTTCCTGGCGAAGATCCGCGCTTGCCGCCATGCGTTCCTCGAACTCGGTGTCGAAGACGGCATCATCGTCACCCGTACCGACTCGCTCGGTGCCGGCCTGACCCAGCAGATCGCCGTCAGCCACAAGCCGGGCGATCTCGGCGACCAGTACAACAGCTTCCTCGATTGCGAGGAGGTCGATGCCACCAAGATCGGCAACGGCGACGTCATCATCAGCCGCAACGGCAAGCTGCTGCGCCCGAAGCGTCTGGCGAGCAACCTGTATCAGTTCCGTCCGGGTACGGGTGCGGACCGCTGCGTGCTGGATTGCATCACGTCGCTGCAGAACGGCGCGGACCTGCTGTGGATCGAAACCGAGAGGCCGAACATCGCGCAGGTCGCGAGCATGGTCGATCGCATCCGCGAGGTGATCCCGAACGCGAAGCTCGCCTACAACAACTCGCCGTCGTTCAACTGGACGCTGAACTTCCGCTGGCAGGTGTTCGACGAGTGGAAGGCGGCCGGCAAGGACGTCAGCAAATACAACCGCGCCGAGTTGATGAAGGCGGAATACGACGACACGCCGCTGGCTATCGAAGCCGACCAGTTGATCCGCACGTTCCAGGCGGATTCGGCGAAGCGGGCCGGCGTCTTCCACCACCTCATTACGCTACCGACCTATCACACCGAGGCCCTGACAATGAACAATCTCGCCAAGGACTATTTCGGTGGGCAGGGCATGCTCGGCTACGTCAAGCACGTGCAGCGTCAGGAAATCCGCCAGGGCATTGCCTGCGTCAAGCATCAGAACATGGCCGGCTCGGACATCGGCGACGACCACAAGGAATACTTTGCCGGTGATGCGGCCCTGAAGGCGGGCGGCGTTCACAACACCATGAACCAGTTCTGACGATTGAATGGACTTCTAGCTAACCAATGGAGGCTCGGATGAGTGGCAGCAATTTTTGGGTGATCGGCGGTGAGTTCGGTTCGATGAACTTCCACAAGCTCGTCCATGGCTCGGCTCAGGTGCAGGGCCCGTTCAAGACCCGCAAGGAAGCCGAAGATGCCTGGCGCGTCGTTTCCGAGGAAAATCGTCATCGTGGCAGCGTGCGCTTTTCCGTCGTCGAGGAGCCGCAGCGCGAGAGCGCTTGAGGACGACGCGTCGAAGCAAGACTCTGAAGGCTTTCGCCGTTTCCCCCAACGGTGAAAGCCTTCAGGCGATTCTTTCCCAGGGTGGGGCGTACTCCGCGCCTGCTCTAGACTGGCCCCGCCCCTTCAAAGGGCGGGGCTTTTTTTCGTCCCAAGGCAGATCACAAGCCACAACCAAGGCACAAGGCGGCGGTCCATCCGTTGGTTATCCGGGAGCACCCCGCGAGGCGGCTAGCGGGGCGTTTTGGTTATTGCTAGGTTAATGAGAAGGAACGGGAAGGATGACCGCATGGCGGAGCAGGGTGTCGACGGAGCGGCCGTGAAGCCCGGCGCGGGGAGTCTGCGTGCTGCGCTGCACAAGGCGCGAATCGAGGCGGCGGATCGCACCGGCGTGGTCGTCGACCTGCGCGATGCCGAAGCGGCGCGTCTGGAAATCCTGAACGAAGCGCTCGACCAGCTTTTCAGCGAGATCCCGCCGGGCGTCGACCTGTTCGACCGCGGCATGAGCCAGGGCGATACCCCGCGGCTGTGGATCGATTCGATCGCTCATGTCGCGATGGGGCGCGACAAGCGGATCTATCGCTTCGTGCAGGACACCCGCTACGGCCGCACCGTGCTCGCCGAATCGCATGACGTGCCGGTGATGGTCGATGCCGTCACCGATTACATCGCGCGCCGCATCATCGAGCGCGACCGCGCGCTGGTGTCGGCCTTGCCCGCGGACATCGTGTCGCCCACGCGGAGCGTTGCGGTTGCGGCGAAACCCGCGAGCCGGTTCTGGTCGTTCGTGCTGGGCGTCATCATCGGCGCCGCCGGGCTGTTCGCTATCGCGCTGATCTCAGCGCTGCGCTCGATGTAAGCGTCAGGCGAGCGTCTCGGCCTTCAACTCCACGATGCTGTCCGGTGATGCGTCGCTGCCGAAACCGCGCACGCGGCGGCTGATGGTCCATCCCTTCGCCGCATCTTCCTCGAACGAAATAAGCTGATACGCCGCCGCCTGATGGTGCCCGCCGGTTGATGCCGAAGCCGACGGCACGCCGATCGAGGCGAAGCGGCCGCGACTGCCTTTGAACCAGACGGTTGCGTGGCGATGGTCGTGCCCGTGCAGCACGAGGTTGACGCCGTGACGCTCGAGGAGCGCAATCAGCGCTGGCGCATCGGTGAGACGCGCGCTCCATCGCCCCGGTGCCGAACGCAGCGGATGATGGATGAGAACGACGCGACACAGCGGCTCAGTTGCGATGCGCGCGAGCAGGCGGTCGAGGCCTGCGAGTTGCGCGCGGCCGATCCGACCCGTCGCCATGAACGGCGCGCTCGGCACCGCCGTGGTGAGGCCGATCAAGGCGAGCGGCCCGCGGCGGCGCAGATAGGGAAAGTGCACCTCGGTCTCGCCGTCGCCGCGCATGTAATCGGCCCACGACAGCGCGAACTGGCCGCGCGCGGCGCGCGCATAGGCATCGTGATTGCCCGGCACCAGCGAGACATCCTGCGCGGAGCCGACGGTCTCCAACCATGCGCGCGCTTGCGTGAATTCGGCCGGCAGCGCGACGTTGACGAGATCGCCTGTCACCGCGATGTGGTCGGGGCGCTGGGCGTGCAGGTCGGCGAGCAGCAGAGACAGCACGTCGCGCCGATGGATGGCATGGCGACGGCGCTTCCAGTTGGTGTAGCCGATCACCCGCTTGCCGAAGAGCTCGATCAGCCGCGCCGGCGGCATCGGCCCAAGGTGCGGATCGGAAAGATGGGCGAGGGTAAATGCTGCCATGGATCGTTGGTTCGGGCGCTGGCTGATCGCTCCCGATCAAGCCTGCCGCCGTTGTGGCCGGAAGCACAAGAGGGCGCAAGGCCTGTGGTGGCGCGGGGCAAGTTACGAAGATGAGCGTAACGTCCTTTTGCTCCGGCACCCGCAATGCGCTCCCTCTCCCCGTTGGGGAGAGGGTTGGGGTGAGGGGCTCTAAATGCCTCGATTGAAGACCTAGGTCCCCTCACCCGCTCGCCATAGCGCGTTATAGACGCGCGTAAACGCGCTGATGGCTCGCGACCTCTCCCCGTCGGGGAGAGGTGAAAGAAGAACTCGCAATGACAATGAGAGACACAGGCGCCCGGCCATGTGGAAGTACATTTCCATCAGGGCGCAAACGCTCTACTAAAAGCCATCTCCCCTCCCGCGGGCATCCGCTCAGGTGATCTCCTTCATGTCGAGCCAAAAACTGCGGCTGAAATTCGAACCCGTCATCCGCCGCGTGTTTCACGTCTATGCGCGGTTTGCGCGCGGCATGACGCTCGGCACCCGTGCCGTTGTGCTCAATGCCGAGAACCGCGTCTTTCTGGTCAAGCACAGCTACGTCTCGGGCTGGCATCTGCCGGGTGGCGGCGTCGAGACCGGCGAGACCATCCTCGCCTCATTGGCGCGTGAACTGATCGAGGAGGGCGGCATCGAACTCACCGGAGAACCGCGGCTGCACGGCGTCTATTTCAACCGTCATGTCTCGCGGCGCGATCATGTCGCGGTCTATATCGTGCGCGATTTCCGGCAGGAGAAGCTGCCGGAGCCGAACCACGAGATCGTCGCCTGCGGCTTCTTTCACCCGGCCGCGTTGCCGCCCGACACCACCCGCGGCACGCGCCTGCGGATCGCCGAAGTGCTGGAGAACCGGCCGATTCCGGCGGACTGGAGCTAAAGCGTTTTCAAGCGAAGTGGAAACTGGTTCGCGTGAAGAAAACGCGTCAAAACAATAAGCTAGAGTCTTTCCCGCTTTGATTCCATCAAAGCGGGAAAGACTCTAGCCGCGTGCGAGCGCGGCCGAAACTGGCGATTCACCCAATTCCGCCGTTCCATCATCGACGGATGGACCGGCGGCGCGGCAAGTGCTATTCGCGCGGGCGATGACCGATCTTTCCATCACCATTCTGGCGGAGACGCCGAACGACGCGCAGGCGATCGAGCGGCTGCATCAGCGCACCTTCGGGCCGGGCCGTTTCGTGCTCAGCGCCTACCGGCTGCGCGAGCATGTCGACCATCTACTCGATCTGTCGTTCACCGCGCATATCGGCACGCTGCTCGTCGGCTCTGTGCGGCAACTGCCGATCTGCATCGGCGATACGCCCGCGCTGCTGCTGGGGCCGCTGACCGTCGAGCCGCCGTTCCGTGGCCGTGGCATCGGCCGCGCGCTGATGGATCACGCGCTCGCGGAGGCGAAGGCGAAAGGCCATCGGCTCGTGGTGCTGGTGGGGGACGAGCCCTATTACGGCCGCATGGGCTTCAAGCGGATTGCGAGCGGCGTCACCACCATGCCGGGCCCGGTGGACCCGGCGCGGCTTCTGGTGCACGAGCTGGAAGAGGGCGCTTTCGAGGGCGTCTCCGGCGCGATCCGTCCGGACTGGAACGCGGTCGCGTAAATCTCACTCCGCCGCGATCTCGTCGGCGCGCAGCCAGCGCGGAAACGGATCGGGCAGTTTCGACCACGCATCGAGATGCATGCCGGGCTTGCCGCCGACCAGGCAGGCGTCGAGACGCCTGCGGATCGACTCCTCATCCATGCCGGTCCCGATGAACACGATCTCCTGACGGCGGTCGCCGTATAGTTCGTTCCAGCTCTTCTTCACCGTCTGCCGCCAGAACGGATCGTTCGGCCAGCGCTCCATCGGCACATTCGCCCACCAGAATCCGAGCCCCTCGGTTTTGACGAGGGCGCCGGCCTGGCTCAGTTCGCCGAGCCATTGCGGCCGCGTCGCCAGCCAGAAGTGGCCCTTGGCGCGGATCACGCCGCGCCAGCTTTCCTGCAGGAACTGGTGAAACTTCGCCGGCTCGAACGGGCGCCGCGCGCGATACACGAAACTCGTGACGCCATACTCCTCGGTCTCCGGCACGTGGTCGGCGAAACCGTAAAGCTCCTTCGCCCACAGCGGATGCTGCTGTGCGCGCTCGAAATCGAAACGGCCGGTGTTGAGCACGCGCTCATAGGCCACGCGCGAGTGATTGGCCTCGACGATATCGGCATCGGGGTTGAGTGCGCGAACGATCTTGCGCGCGGCATCGCGTTGCGCGGCGTCTGCATCGTCGATCTTGTTGAGCACCACGACGTCGGCGAATTCGATCTGCTCGACGAGAAGATCGACCAGCGTGCGCTTGTCGTCGTCGCCGAGCGACTCGCCGCGCTCGCGCAGAAATTCCGTCGAGGAATAATCCTTCAGGAGATTCACCGTGTCGACCACCGTGACCATGGTGTCGAGCACGGCGACGTCGGAGAGGCTTGCGCCATCTTCGTCGCGGAAGTCGAACGTCGCCGCAACCGGCAGCGGCTCGGAAATGCCGGTCGACTCGATCAGCAGATAATCGAACCGTTCGCTTTCCGCGAGTGCGCGCACTTCCTTCAGGAGATCGTCGCGCAGAGTGCAGCAGATGCAGCCGTTGGTCATCTCGACGAGTTTCTCGTCGGTGCGCGAGAGGTTGGCGCCGCCGTCACGAATGAGATCGGCATCGATATTGACTTCGCTCATGTCGTTCACGATCACCGCGACCTTCAGGCCCTGCCGGTTGTTCAGAACGTGGTTCATGAGGGTGGTCTTCCCAGCTCCGAGGAAGCCGGACAGCACTGTGACGGGGAGTTTTTGCATCGAGATCAAAAAGCCTGTGAAGGGCATCAAGCCGGGATTGAAGGGACATCGAGCCTCAATATGTTATGTTATAACATAACAATTAAAAGGATAAGGGTGTCAAGGGTCGCAGCCCAATGAAGCGGCCGCCCGAAGGCGGCCGCACCAGAGTCTTCTCCGCTTTGATCGAGACAAAGCGAGACTCCAACTTATTATTTTGGCGCGTTTTCTTTACGCGAACCGGTTTCCACTTCGCCTGAAAACGCTCAGGGGTTAGTATTTGACGTTGGCGAACAAGCGCACGCCCATTCCGGGCAACAGCACCTGGTCCTTGTTGTAGGACACCGCGTTGCGGATATCCTCGTTGAGCAGGTTGTCGCCAACGATGCCGACACGCATTTCCTGCGCGCCCCACCAGTCGTTCTTGGCAAGCTTGGTGGTGTAGCTCAGCTCCGCCTTCAGCCGGTTGTAGCCCGGCGTTGTCGTCTCGACGCCGCTGACGTTGTTCTGCGCGAACGCATGCAGCAGGTTGATGCGTGCGAGCCAGTTGGCGTCGCGATAGTAGACGCCGCCGCCAAGCCGCTGCGGCGGAATGCGCGGCACGTTGCTGCCATCGTCGAACGTCGCGCGGACAATGTCGTATTGCCCCTCGACGCCGAACTGCCCGGCCCACAACGGCATCACATCGTACTGGAACTGGAATTCCGCGCCGCGGAAATAGGCGTTGCGCTGTGCGTAGACCGCCTGATTGAGTTCGAGCGTCGGATCGGCATCGCAGACCCCGTCTTCGCACTTGTTGCCGGTGAGGTTGCGGTAGATGAAGCCGTTGAACTTCGTGGCGTAACCGGTGATCTCGAACCGGAACGGCCCGGTCGCGCGGCGCAGCCCGATCTCGATCGATCGTGCGGATTCGATCTTCAGGTTCGGATTGCCGATGTCGAACGTCGTGGTGGCATCGTGGCCGCCACGCGAGAACAGCTCCGCCGGCTTCGGCGCGCGCTCGGTGTATTGCCCGGTGATGCTGGCGACAAGTCCGTAGGGCAGGTCGTGGATCAGGCCGACGCTGCCGCTCGCTGGCGTGAAGGAGAGGTTGCGTGATAGCGAGGGGCCGATATCGCCGGGGTTGGTGTTGATGTCGAACACGTCCGGAATGAACGCGGGCATGCTGCCCTTGAGGTTGACATGCTCGATGCGGCCGGCGATCTGCGCCCGCGTTGTGTTGTTGAAGGCGAACTCGTTGAACGAATAGCCCGCGATCCGCGTGTTGCTGTTCGGGTCCCACAGTCCGTTCAACGGACTGCCGATGTCATCCGGGCTCGGCGCCGTCAGCTCTTGATGCGAGGCCTGCACGCCAAGCGCCGACGTCATCGCCGCGAATCTCAAGTTCACCGGCGCGAACTGCACCTCGACGCGGCCTTCCTGCTCCTTGTTGGTGAAGGTCTGGCGAATGCCGTCCGACAACGGATCGCCTGCATCGGCGAGCCCGATTTCATGATGCTTGTAATCGGTGACGCCCGCCCAGAAACGTATCGTATCGATCGCCGCTGCATCGGGACGATATTCGCCCTTGGCGGTGAACTTGGTCTGCCTGGCGTCGATCCGGGTGCCGAGCTCCTCGCCTTCCTCGCCGGGAATGCGATAGAGGTTGTTGTTCTGCTGGATCGCGGCGCCGATGAAGCCGCCGTCGAAGAAATACGAGCCGCCGACCGAGCCGCCATAGGAGCGGGTTCCGGTATTCGCTTGCGTGCCGTTGAATGGATGGCCCGGCTCGAAGCGATAGGGCGAGTTCGGGACGCCGTAGTCGTCGGTCTTGCGGCCGAAGCCGTCGGCGTGGATCGCAAAATTGCTGGTCGCGGCGTCCAACAGCACCGCGCCTTCGCGGCCATTGTCGATGCTCGAATAGCCCATGCGTGACTCAAAGCTGCCACAATAACCGCCGTTTCCGGACGGCGGCGCTTTCACGGCGTAACCCCATGTTTGTGCTGGCGTAATCGGATTGCAGGGCAATGCGTCCGGAATCCGGTTATTCACGGCGCTGACCACGCCTCCAATGGCATTCGAGCCATAACGCAACGTCGCCGGACCGCGGATCACCTCGACCTGATTGGTGGTGAGCGGATCGATCGGCACGAAGTGATCTTCGCCGAGATCGGATGCGCCATTGCTGCCGATGCCGTTCTCGACAATACCGACACGGTTGACATCGAGGCCGCGAATGATCGGGCGGCTCGATGCACCCGGCGCGAACGACGAGCCGGTGATGCCGGGCTTGTCGTTCAGAAGATCGCCCAGCGTCTGCGCGCCGCTGCGGCGGATTTCCTCATTGGTGACGGCCGTCACCGTCGCGAACTGATCGGCGACGATCGGCAGCGCGCCTTGCAGCGGTGCCGGTGCGGCTTCAACAACAGCCGGTGCCGCAGGGGTTTCTCGTGGTTTGCCACGGGTGCGCGCAACGTTGCTGCCGCGTTTCGATGCGGTCGCGTGATGATGCCGATGGTGATCGATCGGGCTTGGCGCATGCACCATGATTTCCGGCAGCACGGTGCTGTTTGCAACCGGTGCAGGTGAAGTGGGTTGGCTCGCCTGCTGCGCATTGGCAGGCGGCGCGGCGAGAGCGAGAGACAAAACGGAGGCGCTTGCGAGCGAAGCGCGAAGAAGAGAGCGGGGCATGATCGTCGATGATCCTGACGCCACGGGCTGCGCGTCGGCAGCGGCCATGGATTGAACGGAGTTCAGCCGCGAAAGCGGCAACGAAGGTTCAGGTCAGGAAGGAGGGCGGGCCGCGCGAGTGAAAGGCGGCCGTGCGTGCGCGTGGTGCATCCGTCAAACTGAAGGATACGAAGGCAACGGTAGAGAACGAGACGGGAAGCGGCAGCGCGGGCCCGGCCGGGCTCAGCGCGTTCGCCGTCATCGCGGTGACGATACAAACGACGCAGAGCGCATCGGCATCGTGATGGTCGGGCGTATCGCTGGAGGATTGGCTTGCGGCAATCGCGGTAGCGTCTGTCGGCGCGGCCGAGACGTGGGTGTGGCCGAACGACAGCCCGAACTGCATCGCCAGCGCAAACAGCGCGAGCAACGACAGCCCTCTGGCTTTCGTGCGCAGCCAACCCATTGGAAGTCATCCCCTGCCGGTGCGATCCTGCCCGGATGTTACAATGTAACATCGGGAGGTCAGGCGATGTCAATGCATCCGGGCCTGTGGCTGTGCACGACGGCTCGCAGCTGTGGCTTTGCCGTCACCGTCCTTCGCGCACCCAGGTCGCCGCAAAAGCGCCAAGCAGCAGGAGAAGCCCGATCAGGCCGGTGAGTGCGGGAAACACGCCGATGCCACGCACGACGCTGGCATCGCGCATTTTCACGCCGAGCCAGCCGGAGCCTTCGAACACCGACGAGCCGTGAATCGGCAGAATGCGAGGCAGCACGACACTGCCGCTCTCGGAGATGCGCCGTGCATCGCCGCCGGTCGCCTTGGCGAGCGGAGCGAGGGCTTGGGTCGTCGACGTGACCTCGGCGAATTCCTTCGGATTGGTGGGGCCGACGTTGATGAGCGCCTTCAACTCGCCATCGGTGGCTTGCCATAACCCAAGCTCGTCGGCAGGAAGCGTTGCCCGCCAGACGCCGGGCTCGCTCAAGGAAAGCGTGACCTCGCGGCTTTTGCCCGAAGGCGATGTCACCGTCACCGGCTTCACGCCTTCCGCCATGGTCTGGCGGGTGACGACGAGATCGCGCGCCTGCGTGCCGAGGCGCAGTGCTTCCTCGTCGAGTTCGGGTTGCTTCATCAACCAGTGCGACAGCCGCCGCAACAGATCGAGATGCGGGCCGCCGCCGTCATAGCCGCGCGCCCACAGCCAGATCTGGTCCGACAACAGCAGCGCGACGCGGCCTTCGCCTTGCCGCGACAGCAGCAGCAGCGGCTCACCGGCCGCGCCTTCCATCACCGGCGGCACAGTGGGGTTGCGAGTATCGACGATACGGAAGAAGCGGCCCCAGTTCGGTGGCTCGCTCGCCGCACCACTCAGCCCGCGTGTGACCGGATGACGCTTGCCGATGTCGGTCAACTGCGCGCGGAAGGCCTTTTCACTAACGCCGGTCGGCTCGGCCGGGAGCACGGTGTCGAGCGGCGTGCGCCAGATGCTGGTCTGGCTCGCATAATCGGGACCGGCGGCGACCAGCACCGCGCCGCCGCGTTTCACATAGCGTGCGATGTTGTCGAAATAGGCGGTCGGCAGCACGCCCTGCCGCGCGTAGCGATCGAAGATGATAAGCTGAAACTCGTTGATCTTCTGCTGGAACAGTTCGCGCGTCGGGAAGGCGATCAGCGAGAGCTCGTTGATTGGCGTGCCGTCCTGCTTCTCCGGTGGCCGCAGAATGGTGAAGTGGACGAGATCGACCGAGGCGTCGGACTTGAGAAGATTGCGCCAGGTGCGCTCGCCCGCATGTGGCTCACCCGAGACCAGCAGCACGCGCAGCTTGTCGCGGACGCCGTCGATCGAGACGACCGCGCGATTGTTTACCGGTGTCAGTTCGCCCTCGAGAGGCGAGGCTTCAATCTCGACGATGTTCTGGCCGGCATGCGGAATGTCGAGCCGGATGCGCGCAGTCTCGCCGCTCGCGAGTATGCGACGGCTCAGCTCTTCGCCATCGCGCCGTATGGTCACTTCGGCGCGTTCGCCGCTCACGCCCTGATCGTCGAGCTTGTAAGTGATGGTCTGTGCCTGCCCGACAATACCGAAGCGCGGCGCGGAGACGATGGCAACACGACGGTCGCGCTCGCCGGAATGTCCGCTGACGAGCGCATGCACCGGAGCCTGGAAGCCAAGCGCTTCGGAGTTCGGCGGAATATCGTGGACGCGCCCGTCGGTGATGAAGAACGCGCCGGCGATGCGATCGGTCGGCACGTCGAACAGCGTGGACGACAGTGCGGAGAACAGCCGAGTGCCGTCGGTCTCTCCGTCTGCCTGACCGGCATCGGCCACGCGGACTTCGAGCCCTTTGATCTCGCGCAGCTTTGCGAGCAGCGCGTCACGCGCTTCGTCGGTTTGTTTCGTGCGATCGCCGAAATTCTGGCTCGGGCTCTTGTCGACGATCACGGCAGCAACCGACGACAGCGGTTCGCGCGTCTCACGTGTGAAGGAGGGATTCGCGAGCGCAAGCAGGATCAGCGCCAGCGCCGCCGCGCGCCATGCCGTGCCCCGCGCACGCCGGAGCAGCAGCACGGCCACGACGACAAGCGCCGCCGCAAGCCCGAGCCACAGCACGAACATGGGGACTAATGGCGCGAAGGCGATGCCGTATTGGGTCATGCGGCATACCTCTTCTTACACCTCTCCCCGTGGGGGAGAGGTCGCGCCGCGTTTGGCATTAAGAGCCCCTCACCCCAACTCTCTCCCCGCAGGGGAGAGGGAGTGCATCCGCCGTGCAGCGCATATCGAGCTTTCATACGCGTCATTGCCCGAGCCTTTCGATGAGCGCGGGGGCATGAACCTGATCGGCCTTGTAATTGCCGGTCAGTGTGTACATCACGATGTTGACGCCCGCGCGGAAGGCGAATTCGCGCTGGCGCGGCTCGCCCGGCGTCAGCGGCAGCATCGGCTGGCCATCGGGGCGCAGCGCCCATGCGCCGGCAAGATCGTTCGAGGTGATGATGATCGGCGAGACGCCGTCGCCGCCGCGCGCCGGGCGCTCGATGCCGTCTTCCTCATTGTCGCGCGGCAATGCTTCCACCCAGGTCTGGCCTGAAGCGAAGCGGCCGGGAAAATCGCGCAGCAGATAAAAGGTTTTCGTCAGCACGTGCTCGCGCGGCACCGGCTCCAACTCCGGAATATCGAGCGAGGCCAAAATCCGCCGTAGCGCCATCATGCCCGGTGTCTGCGCTTCGCCATTTGAAGTTGGCGGCGCATCGATCGCATCGCGCGTATCGAACAGCACCGTGCCGCCGTTCTTCATGTAGGCGTCGAGCCTGTTGATCGCATCCTGCGACGGCTTCGGCGCATCCGCCACGACCGGCCAGTAGATCAGTGGGAAGAAAGCGAGTTCGTCCTTTGCCGGATCGATGCCGATCGGGTCGCCCGCTTCGAGCGCGGTGCGTTGGGCGAGAAACAGCGCGAGTCCGCTGAGGCCGGCCTTGACGACGTTATCGACCTCGGCATTGCCGGTGACGACATAGGCGATATGGGTCTCCGAGACGGCGTTGATCGCACGCTGGTCGTTTGCCGCAGAATTTTGGGCGGGTGCGGGCGTCTGTGCATAGGTTTGGGCGGGCAGGAGCGGTGTCAGTGCGATGGCGAGAGCCAGCACAGCGCTTGTCGCCGTGCGCCGCGCGAACAGCGAGACTAGCGTGCCGCCGATCAATGCGATGATGATCGCATCGACGACGAACAGCAGCAGCGCGAGCGACAGCAACGCACCGCGCAGGTCACGCGGTTCGGCATTGGAATAGCTCGCGCGTGTCGCGCTGAGCGCCGATGTGTCGAGCGGCGTTAGGCGGTCGGTCGCCGTCAGTGTATTGACCGCAACCGGACCATCGGCCGGGCCGTAGAATCCCGGCGGATGATCGAGACTTGCGCGGCCGCGATAGTCGGTCTTCACGGGTTTGGCTGTTGCAGGTGGTGCGGAGAATGCGCCGAAGCCATCGAGCACGCGCGACGGCGCGACGGTGTCGACCTTGGCGTCGGATGTGAGGTTGCTGCCGGTGACATCGGCATAGCCTGCCATGTCCACGATCTGGCGCAGCATCTCAACGAAAGTGCCGGAGAGCGGCAGATCGGACCAGCGGGTATCGCCGCTTGTGTGGAACAGCGCGAGCACGCCCTTGCCACGCCGCTCGCCGGTGACGAGCGGCGTGCCGTCAGCGAGTGAGGCCCAGGTGCGTGAGGCGAGGTTGGGTTCAGGCTCGGCCAGCACCTGCCGCGACACGGTGACGTCGTTTGGCACGGGAAGGTTCGCGAACGGGCCATCGGCGGCAAAGGCCGCGAGGTGCTGCGGCTTCTCCCATGTGAGAGTGCCTCCGAGGCTGCGATTGCCGCGTCTCAGTTTCACCGGCACGAGGTCGTCCTCGCCGGCGGCAAGGCGCGGGCCCGCGAAGCGCACCAGCACGCCGCCTTGCGCGATCCATGCTTCCAGCCGATCGTGCAGTTCGGGCGACAGCGTGCCGACATCAGCGAGGATCACCATCGGCAGCTTCTGGTCGAGCAGTTGCCTAATCGCTTCCGCGGGCGCGGCGTGTTCGGCGGTGCGGACATCAGCGAATGGCGCGAGCGCGCGCGCGAGATAGAATGTCGTCGCGAGCAGGGGTTGCGAGGTATCGGTGCTTGCACCCGAGACGATGCCGATCGCGCGGCGGCGCCAGCGCTTGTCGAGAAGCTGCACCGCGCCTGCGGAGCGTTCGCCCGCGACTTCGAGTCGCGCGATATCGTTGCGCAGTTCGACCGGCAGGTCGAAGGCAGCTTCGGTCTCGCGGGTGTCGCCTGAGAAAGTGAAATGCGCTTCGCCGATCGGCGCGCCCTTCTGGTCGAGCGCCCGCACCATGCCGGCATCGGCGCCACCACTTGCGCGCAGCACCTTCACGGTCATCTGCGCGGCGGCATTGTCGGCGGCGACAAGCGCATGTGCGGGCGGCGTGCCGCCTTCGAAGATCGTCAGCGAGCGATTGCCGATAGCGTCGCGAAGCCCGCTCACGAAGTCTGCGCCACGGCCGCTGTCGATGCCGTCATTGAGCCAGACGATGCTGGCGTCGCCGATCTCGTCCAGGGAGCGCTTGATGAGCGGCAGCGTTGCGCCGCGTTCGATGGCGTAGGGTTTCGGCACGATCTGACGCATCGCCACCCGCGCGGTGCTGGCCGGCATCAACGTGATGTCGCGCGCCGGCTCAGAGAGAGGAACAAGTGCGACGGCGCGGCGCGTGACGTCGGCGTGGGAGATCAGTTCGTCAGCGGAGCGGATGCGCATCTCCCAGCTTGCAGCCGCGCTCCAGCCGTCGTCGAGCAGGATCACAAGGGGGCCGTTTGATGTGCCGCCCGCTTGGTTCGGATTCCACACCGGCCCTGCGGCGGCGAGGATCACCAGCGCCGCAGCGAGAAGCCGCAGCAGCGTGAGCCACCACGGCGTGCGCGAAGGCGTTTCCTCGCGGGGCTTGATGTCGAACAGAAGCCGTGCGGGCGGGAAGTCGATCTTCACCGGACGCGGCGGGATCACGCGCAACAGCCACCACAGCGCGGGCAGGGCGATCAGCCCGGCCAGCAGCCACGGTTCGGTGAAGGAAAGCGGCAGTCCGATCATGCGGGCCACCTCGATCGAGCGTTGCTTTCGCGCGAGGCCGTGAGCGCCTGATGCAGGAACAGGAGAAGCTCGGCCGCTGAGCGGTCGGTGCGATGGGTAGAGAACAGCCAGTTGCGCCGCGCGGCTTCAGTGCGAATAGCACTGCGGTGCATCTCGAGCCGGGTGATGTAATCGTCGCGCCATGTCTGGGCGCGGCCGGCGAGAATTGCGCGGCCATCTTCGGGCTCGGTGAATTCGATGCGGCCGGAATAGGGAAAGGTTTCCTCGACCGGATCGACGACCTGCAGCAGCACGCCGCGCGCGCCGGAGGCGGAAAGGCTCGCGAGCGTTGCGGAGATGCCATCGAGCGGCGTCCAGAAATCCGAGAACACGACGACCTCGGCAAGCGAGGCGGGCACAAAACCCGGCGGCAGGCTGTCGCGCGTGGATGAATCGTGCAGCAGCGTCTGCGCCATTCGCTCGATGATGCCGCGGGTTGCACTCGGCCGCATCAGGCCGGGGATGCCGACGCGTTCACCACCCGCGACGAGCAATTCGGCAAGCGCGAAAGACAGCACGATCGCGCGCTCGAGTTTGCTGTCGCGCGCGTCTTTCGATGCGAACGCCATCGACCTGGAGCGGTCGGGCCACAGCCACACGGTGTGCGCGGCCTCCCATTCCTGTTCGCGGACATAAAGCAGATCGTCGCGCGCCGAGCGGCGCCAGTCGACGCGCTGGGCAGCCTCGCCGGAGACGAAGCGGCGATACTGCCAGAAGTTCTCGCCTGCGCCGGCGCGTCTGCGCCCATGCAGGCCGTGGATCACGGTTGAGGCGATGCGGCGTGCTTCCAGCACGAGATGCGGCATTGCAGCCGCCAGCGTCCGGCTTTCGCCATCGGCGCGCCGGATCGCTTCGATTTCGGTCAGCGCAGGTTTGAGCGCCGCGGCCATCAGCCGATCCGCGCTTTCAGCCGCCCGATCACGCCCGAGACGCTTTCGCCTTCGGCGCGCGCGGAGAAGGTCAGCGCCATGCGATGCTTCAGCACCGGTTCGGCAAGGTCGAGCACGTCGTCGATTGACGGTGCAAGACGCCCATCAAGCAGCGCGCGGGCGCGCACCGCCAGCATCAGGGCCTGGCTCGCGCGCGGGCCCGGGCCCCATGCGATCGATTTCGTTGCTTTGTCGCTGCCTTCACCGGGGCGCGCCGAGCGCACCAGCGTCAGGATCGCCTCGACCACGGAATCGCCAACCGGCAGGCGTCGCACCAGACGCTGCGCGGCGATCAATGTCTCGGCGGTCATCGCGGGTTTCGCGGCGGTTTGCTCCGCACCGGTGGTGTCGAACAGGATCTTGCGCTCGGCCTCACGGTCGGGATAGCCGACATCGATTTCCATCAGGAAGCGGTCGAGCTGCGCCTCGGGCAGGGGATAGGTGCCTTCCTGCTCCAGCGGGTTCTGGGTCGCAAGCACATGGAAGGGCGTCGGCAGATCGTGGCGCGCGCCCGCAACCGTGATGTGCTGCTCCTGCATCGCCTGCAGCAATGCCGACTGCGTGCGCGGCGAGGCGCGGTTGATTTCGTCGGCCATCAGAAGCTGGGCGAAGATCGGTCCCGCGATGAAACGGAACGACCGCTTGCCGGAGGTGCTCTCGTCAAGCACTTCCGCGCCAAGAATGTCGGACGGCATCAGGTCCGGCGTGAACTGTACGCGCTTGGCGTCGAGCCCAAGCGTGACGCCGAGTGTTTCCACCAGCTTGGTCTTGGCGAGGCCCGGCACGCCGATCAGCAGCGCATGGCCGCCCGCCAGAATCGTCACCAGCGCATTGTCCACGACTTGCTCCTGGCCGAAGATCACGGTGGACACTGCCTGTCGTGCGGCGCGAATGTTGTCCGCGAGTTGCTCCGCGGAGCGCACGATCACGTCTTCCAGCTTCTCGACATCTGCGCCGCTCATTCCTGCTCCTTGCCGCGCCGATCGCGGATTGGGGGTTCTAAGATCCCGATGGTGTCGGGCCGATTTGCCGGGCGAAGGCTGACCTCGCGAAAGCCCGTTTCCAAGCGCGCACTTGGTCGAGGTCCACGTCGAGGTCACCGGCGGCCGTTTTACTTAAGGTTGCCTCTTTGAGGTCACCCTGGGTTCACTTGGTGCGCCGGTCATCCTATTTTAACGGTCCGATGATGCGACATCCATCACGATGCGTCGATTGGATGAGGCGGTTGAATATGGAAAAACGCGCCTAAATGATGCCAGATCACGCCCGAGAGTCAGGGTAAACCATGGCGAAGCAAGGGCAGACCGAGGAGGCCGAGCCGGGTGCACAGCGGCTCGATGCGCTGGCCGAGGCCGCGCGGCGGGTCAGAGCTTCCGGCCTGCCGCCGGTCGAGAAATGGAATCCGCCGTTCTGCGGCGATCTTGATATCCGCGTGGGGGCCGATGGCACATGGTTCTATCTGGGCAGCCCGATCGGCCGTCCCGAACTGGTGCGTCTGTTTGCGAGCGTGCTGAAACGCGAGGGTGATCGCTATTTTCTGGTCACGCCGGTGGAAAAAATAGGCATCGTCGTTGACGATGCGCCGTTCCTGGCGGTGGAAATGATGGCCGTGGAACAGGACGGAAAGCCGCTTTTGTCGTTTCGCACCAATGTCGGAGACTGGGTGTGTTGCGATGCCGCACATGGGCTGCGGTTCGAGGACGCACCTAGGGGCGGGCTTGTGCCCTATCTGCATGTACGGTCGGGCTTGTGGGCAAAACTGTCACGGCCGCTATATTATGAGTTGGTCGATCGCGGCGAGATTCGTGCGATCAAGGGTGAAGAGATTTTTGGCGTGGCGTCGGGAGATGCGTTCTTCGCGATTGCCGATGCCGCGCAAGTTAAAGGGTAGCGCTTGAGCGAAAGTTTCCTGGAAGACAAAGCGGGTGCCAACGCGCTTCCGGTTCCGCACCGCGATTCAATCGATATGAGTTCGGCGGAATTTTTCGAGCGCGCTCGCGAGCGGCTGAGCTTCGATGTGCCGCCCGCGCTCAGCGATCCCAGCATCGTTCCCAAGACCGGTGATCGCGGCACCGACTGGATGCTCGAGATCGTGGCCCGTGAGAAGCCGATCCGGCAGGCGGCGGTGCTGATCGGCATCGTCGAGCGCGAGAAGCCCTCCGTGCTGCTCACCACACGCTCGCCGAGCCTCAACGAGCATCCCGGTCAGATCTCATTTCCTGGCGGCAAGATCGATCCGCAGGATAACTCGCCGCTCGAGACGGCGTTGCGCGAGGCAAACGAGGAAATCGGCCTCACACCCGATTTCATCGAGCCGGTCGGCTATCTCGATGTCTATTCCACGAGCTTCGGATTCCGGATTTTGCCAACGCTTGCGCGGGTGCGTCCCGGCTTCGACCTCCATCTCAACACCGGTGAAGTCGACGATGCGTTCGAGGTGCCGCTCGCGTTCCTGATGGACCCCGCGAACCACAAGCAGGGCACCAAGGAATATCGCGGCCGGCTTCGCTATTTCTACGAAATGCCCTATGAGCAGCGTTACATCTGGGGCGCGACGGCGGGCATGCTGCGCGTGCTGTACGAGCGGATCTACAAACCATGATCCGTCCGCTGCTGACTGAGGTCGGGATATTCCTGATTCCGTTCGTGGCCTATGCGCTGTTCGTTTTCGCAAGCCGCCGGGATGTGTTGAACCGCTCGTCCTGGCCGCTGCGGATCGTGCTGATCCTCTCGGTCAGTGCGTTTCTGTTGGTGATCCTGAGCCTCGTATTGCTCGCGCATTTCTCGGGCGAGGCGCCGGATTCGGTCTATACACCGGCGCGAGTTGAGAACGGCAAGTTCATTCCGGGATCGGGATCGAGTCGATGAGCGAGAGCTCGCGCGGGTCGGCTGCAGTGATTGCGGGGGCATGGCTCACATCCGGCCCCGCGGCACGCGTGCTCGCGCTCCTGAATACTGAGGGTGAGGAGGCGCGGGTCGTCGGCGGCGCGGTGCGCAATGCGCTCCTCAATCTGCCGGTCGGCGAAATCGATATCGCAACAACTGCGTTGCCCGAAGAGGTCGTCCGCCGCGCGCGAGTCGCACGTATCAAATGCGTGCCGACCGGGCTCGAGCATGGCACCGTGACGCTCGTGATCGAGGGAACGCCGGTCGAGGTCACGACGCTCCGCGAAGATATCGAAACCTTCGGCCGCAAGGCCAAGGTGGCGTTCGGCCGCGACTGGGCGCGTGATGCGGAGCGGCGCGATTTCACCATCAACGGCCTGTCGCTCTCTACCGATGGGACCGTGCACGATTACGTTGGCGGCCTTCCCGATATCGCCGCGCGGCGGGTGCGGTTCATCGGCGATCCGGCGCGGCGTATCGGCGAAGATTTCCTGCGCATTCTGCGTTTCTTCCGTATCCATGCGGCTTACGGCGAAGGCGAGCCCGATCAGGCTGCGCGCGATGCCTGTATCGCAGCGCGCGATGGTCTCGATCTGCTGTCGGCCGAGCGGCTGCGAATGGAGATGCTGAAGCTTGTGGTGGCGCGCGGCGCAGCCGATGCCCTCGTTGCGATGGACGATGCCGGGCTGCTCGGGCGCATCACGGCAGGCGTCAGCTACCATGGGCCATTTGCCGGCATGGTCGAGGCCGAGCGGATGCTGGGCTTTGTGGCCGATCCGATCCGCCGGCTCGGCGCGCTCACCGTTGCAACGCCGGAAGACGCCAAGCGGCTCTCGACGCGGCTGCGGCTCTCCAATGCGGAGACGAAGCGCCTCGATTCGATGGGGCACCGCTGGTGGCGGATGCGCGGCATGGACGAGGAGGTGGCGCGCCGCCGCGTCTATCGCCTCGGCGCGGATCGCTACACCGAGCGCGTGATGCTGGCCTGGGCGCGTTCGGGTCAGGATTTTTCGGCTCCGCGCTGGCGCGATCTTGCAACGTTGACGCGGCGCTGGACTGCGCCGGTGTTTCCGCTCAAGGCGGCGGACTTCATTGCGCGCGGCTTGAAAGAGGGACCTGCACTTGGCCACGTCCTGACGCTTGCCGAGGATGCGTGGCTTGCCGCGAACTTCCCGCTCGATGCCGCAAGCCTTGCCACTATTGCGGACCAGACGCTGCAACGCTTCCGGCACGATCACAGGCTTTGAGCGAGTCTCAGCCAGTTAAACAAACCTGCGAATGAAAAGCCCGCCTCCGATAATCGAGGGCGGGCTTGAGTTTATCGATATAGCTTCCGGTGCAGGCCGATGCGGCCCGCAACCCGTGCTTAGTTGAAGTGGTAGTTGATACCGAACTTTACGGTGTGATTGCTCAAGCCGATGCGGCCGGTGTCGCCATCCGGCGCCGGGCCGTAGGTGGCTTTGCCGTAATCGGCGTAGAGATACTCCGCCTTGGTGGACCAGTTCCGGGCCATCATGTATTCGAGGCCGGCACCGATCGTGTAGCCGGAATGCGTTGCGCTGGAGCTGAACGAATCCGCGCCATCGACAACGGAGAGCTTCGTCCGGGCCCAGGCGTAACCGCCCTTGGCGTAGATCAACAGCATATCGTTGACTGCGTAGCCAACGCGGCCGGTGACGCTGCCGAACATGTTGAGCTTGTAGGATGCGCCGCTGCCATCCGCCGGATCGACAAACGACAGATCGATTCCGCTACCCGCGATCTCGGCTTCGAGGCCGAACACGAACGGGCTGCCGAACCCCTGCCAGTTGTAACCGATGGTGCCGCCGCCGAAGCCGCCCTTCATCTTGGGGAATGCAGCGGTGTCATCGATCCCGTCGTCATCGAAATCGGTGTTGTCGGCACGAGCCTTGCCGCCCCAGCCATAGCCGCCGAAGCCGCCGATATAAAAACCTGTCCAGTTGTAGAGCGCGACCGCCGTGGCAGGAGCCTTCGTGTACGGCCGTGCGGCGAGATCCGCCGCGTAGGACGATGTCCCCAATGCGATCACGGCCACCGAGGCCAAAAGCAGTCTGGTCATATCGAGTCCCCCCTTTCTGTCTGTCAGTCGATCTCAGCCCTGAGTTTATTGTTGAAACCATATGTCGGCCGTAACGGCAACCCGCGGCAGTTTTGCCTCTGCAGCAGTGCGTATTTGATTCAATCGCGATGGAATTACGCGCGGTGAAGCGCAGCGATATCGCTGCGATGATTCGCACGGGCTCGATCAACTTTGAGGCGAGAAGACTTTGCGGGAGCAACCTGCAACGCTTGCGGCCGCGCGGATATTCAGTCGTTGCTACTCGCTGAAACAAAAAAGCCCCGGAGCATCGCTCCGGGGCTTTTTCAATTCCGGTGAACCGGATCAGTATTTTGCGACGACCGGGCTGCCCCAGTTGAAGCGGTAGACCAGCGAGGTCTGGACCGTCTGGACGTAAGGCTTGAAGGCGATGCCGTCGGTCGTCAGCGTGCCGGCTGCGTCGTAAAGCGCGCTGGTCTTCCGGCTGTATTCGGCGACGCGGTATTCAGTCTTCATGAACCAGCCCGGCGCGTTGATGCCGAAGAAGTTCAGGTCGTTCTCGACGCCGCCGCCGATGAACCAGCCGTCACGATGGCTCTTGCCTGTGCTGCCAACTGCCAGGCCGGTCTCATCGGTCAGTGTCACGCCCTTGAAGTCGGCGTGGCTGTAACCGCCGTTGACGTAGGACAGCGCGTTTGGCGCAATCAGGTAACCGACGCGAACACCCGCGGCGTAGTTGGTGTCGTTCTTCAGGCGGCCAGTTACGCCGAGCCCGGCATCCGACAGCGAGCCGCGGATGTCGCCGAACTGTGCGTCGCCGAACACGCCGACCACCCAGGTCGGGTTGATCTGCCAGTCGTAACCGCCGGCGATGGTGCCGAAGTAGCCACGGCCGCCGTTGCGGGTGTCGATGCCGGTGATGGCGCCCGTCGTGGTATCGACGCTGCGCTGATCGGCGGAGAACATTCCATAGCCGCCACCACCTGCGAGGTAGAAGCCGGTCCAGTTATAGGCGGGGGAGCGGGCCGCCTTGGTGTAGAACGGCGTGCCAGCCTGGGCGCCGGGGCGCACCTGCGAATTGAAGCGGTAGACGAGCGAGGTCGAAACCGTCTGCACGTAAGGCTTGAAGGCGATACCGTCGATGTCGCCGGCGTAAACGCTGTTGCGGCGGTTGTACTCGGCAACGCGATATTCGGTCTTCATGAACCAGCCCGGCGCGTTGATGCCGAAGAAGTTCAGATCGTTCTCGACACCGCCGCCGATGAACCAGCCGTCGCGATGCGACTTGCCGATGGTGCTGACACCGTCGTCAAAGGTCGTGCCCTTGAACGAGGCGTAGCTGTAACCGACGTTGACGTAGGACAGCACGTTCGGCGCAACGAGATAGCCGAGGCGGGCACCTGCGGCATAAGCAGCGTCGTTCTTGAGGCGCGCCGTGATGCCGTTGTTAAGATCCATCAGGCTGCCGCGGATGTCGCCCCACTGCGCATCGCCGAACACGCCGACCACCCAGGACGGAGTGATCTGGTAGTCGTAGCCGACGCCAACGGTGCCGAAGTAACCACGCCCGCCCATGCGGGTGTCGACCACGGAGGCGACGCCGCTGGTGGTTGCATGCTGGTCGGCTTCCATGATGCCGTAGCCGAAACCGCCGGAGACGTAGAAGCCGGTCCAGTTGGACACTGGCGCAACGACCGGCGCCTTGGTGTAGCGGGCCGAAAGGTCAGCCGCGTTGGCGGCGCTGCCCAGAGCAATCAGGGCGACGGAGCCCAGCAGAATCTTTTTCATGAAAATCCCCAAACCCGATGACGTCGTGAATTCTGCCAAAAGCTATCGGATTTTCGGGAAGCGCGATGTAGCTCTGCGGCCACAGTGGACGATAAAGCCAAGCGGAACCGTGGTTTACGGCCACTTAACTTCCGGCGGCATCGACGACAGAATCGATTCGACATTGCCTCCGGTCTTCAGTCCGAAGATGGTCCCGCGGTCGTAGAGCAGGTTGAATTCGACATAGCGTCCGCGACGGATCAACTGCTCCTCGCGGTCGGCCGCCTGCCAGGGCGCCTCGAAATTCCGCCGGACCAGTTCGGGGTAGATCGCCGTGAAGGCGCGGCCGACGTCCTGGGTGAAGGCGAAGTCGGCGTCCCAGTCGCCCGATTCCAGCCAGTCGTAGAAGATTCCGCCGATGCCGCGCGGCTCCTTGCGGTGGGCGAGGAAGAAGTAGTCGTCGCACCATTTCTTGAACTTGTCGTAGGGCGCGACCGCCGCATGGGCGTGGCAGGTTTTGCGAAAGGCCTCGTGAAACGCAATCGTATCAGAGTCTTCCTGCGTACGCCGCCGCTCCAGCACCGGGGTCAGATCGGCGCCGCCGCCGAACCAGCGCTTGGTGGTGACGACGAAGCGGGTGTTCATGTGCACCGCGGGCACGTTCGGGTTGCGCGGGTGGGCGATCAGCGAGATGCCGGAGGCCCAGAAGCGGGGATCGTCGGCCGCGCCCGGAATCTGTGCCCGAAATTCGGGGGCGAATTCGCCGAACACGGTCGAGCAATGGACGCCGACCTTCTCGAACAGCCGGCCCCGCATCATCGACATCATGCCACCGCCGCCCGGCGCACCGGTATGGTCGGTGCGCTCCCATGCCTTGCGCTCGAAACGTCCGGCTTGATCGCCATAGAGGGAGGCGGGCGCTTCATCCTCCAGCCGCTCGTAGGAGACGCAGATATCGTCACGCAGCTTCTCGAACCATGCGCGGGCGGTGGTCTTGCGGTTTTCGAGGAGAGGAGCGTCCATTTTCAATCCGTCAGCTTGAAGGGCCGAAATAGGTGCAGCTCTCACCGCAGCTATCGCGATGAACGCTGACACGCGTCACGTTGCCCGCGCCCTGAACCTGCTCCCAGATGTAGCGCGACAGGTTCTCCAGCGTTGGTACGCCGAGCGCCTCGATCTTGTTGAGGAATTTATGGTCGAGCGCGCTGCGAATGGCCGCTATCTTCTGCTCGAGCAGGCCAAGATCCATCACCATGCCGGTGGCAGGGTCGGGTGTGCCGCGGACCGTCACTTCGGCACGAAATGAATGGCCATGGATTTCCTCGCTCGACTCGCCGAGCGTCGTGCCCTTCAGCGAATGGGCGGCCTCAAAGCGGAAGGATTTGGTCAATTCCCACATTACGAAAGATCACTCCAGCGACTGTCTTACCTGATCCCGATGGTTTTGTGGGTCTGCACGCTCAACCGCCATTGCGGGTGGCGCAGACAATAGTCAATCGCGCGTTCGGTGTTTTGCGCCAAATCAGGCCCATCCATCGGTTGCAGTGAGAAATGGGCGAAGGCAAGCGCAGCGTAATCCTCCGGCGTGTTCTCCGCCTGCGGATAAACGAGCTTCAGTTCGTGGCCCTGCCGGATCGCAAGCTCTGTGTCAGCCTTGGGGCTCACACAGATCCAGTCGAGGCCGGGCGGGGCGGGGAGTGTCCCGTTGGTCTCAACCGCAATCATGAAATGGCGTGCATGAAGTGCTTCGATCAATTCCACGTCGATCTGCAGCAGCGGCTCGCCGCCGGTCAGCACCACGAAACGGTGTGTCGTCCCTTCGCCCCAGGTTGCAGCGATTTGGTCAGCAAGCGCATCGGCTGTGGCGTAGCGGCCGCCCAGCGTGCCGTCGGTGCCGACGAAGTCGGTGTCGCAGAATCGGCAAGTGGCGTCGGCACGGTCCTGTTCGCGACCGGTCCAGAGATTGCAGCCTGCAAAACGGCAGAACACGGCCGTGCGCCCCGCATGAGCGCCTTCACCTTGCAAGGTCAGGAAGATTTCCTTCACCGCGTAGCTCACGGCGCGTTGTCTCCATTTGTGACACCATGACGCGTCTGACGTAGCGCCTCACCGAGCGCCATCGCCGCGCTGACGGCGATGTTGAGGGAGCGCATACCTTCCGCGATCGGGATCAACAACCGCTGATCGGCGCTTTCGGCGACCTCGTCGGGCACGCCCGCGCTCTCCCGGCCGAACAGAAGAATATCAGTATCTTCATAGCGATGCGCGAGATAGGAGGTCGCTGCCTTGGTCGTAAACAATACGAGCCGCCCGCCGTCGGCCTCGCGCCAGACCCGGAAGGCATTCCAGGACACATGACGCGATATGGAGACCCGGTCGAGATAATCCATCCCCGCGCGGCGGAAATGGCGGTCGCTCACAGGAAAGCCCGCGGGCTCGATAATATGTGCCTCGACCTCAAGACATGCGCACAGGCGCAGAATCGTCCCGGTATTTTGGGGGATATCGGGCTGATAGAGGGCGATCCGCATGGGCGATGAGGCGATTGAAAAATGGGGGCAAAAACCGTTGCCATGCGCAGAATTTGCGCATCGCGCGAGCGGGAGCCGATACCGGGCTTGCGCTCAATCGGCAAGGGTGCCAATAGATCGATTCTAGATCACCTGTTCTGCCCTCAGCGCGGGACAATTGGTCTTTGCCACCGCGAGGCCCGCGGGCACCGGCTGACGTTTCCCGCGCGTTTGCCCGCGCATTGATGGGAGGCCGTCGGGCGGTTGCAGTTCGGAAAGGGTTTGCAAACGTGACTGCTTCTTCTTCGGCACATCCGGCGACGCGCCGTGATTTTCTTTATGTCGCAACCGGTGCGGTTGCTGCCGTAGGCAGCGCGGCCGCTGTCTGGCCGCTGATCTCCCAGATGAATCCCGACGCCGCGACGATTGCGGCCGGTGCACCGATCGAGGTCGATCTGTCGCCGATCGCGGAGGGACAGGACATCAAGGTGTTCTGGCGCGGCAAGCCGATCTACATCATGAACCGGACCAAGAAGCAGGTCGAGGAGGCGCGCGCCGTTAACGTGGCGACCCTTCCTGATCCGCAGACTGACCAGTCCCGCGTCAAGGAAGGCCACGACCAGTGGCTCGTCGTGATCGGCATCTGCACCCACCTCGGCTGCATTCCGATTGCCCACGAAGGTTCTTACGACGGCTTCTTCTGCCCCTGCCATGGCTCGGTCTACGACACGTCCGGCCGTATCCGCCAAGGGCCCGCGCCGCTCAACCTCCCCGTACCTCCGTACGCTTTCGTCTCCGACACCAAGATTAAAATCGGCTGACGTCAGTCGCCGTCTACTTTCCAGGATCGCAACTCATGAGCGGACCCTCTACCTATAACCCGCAAAATCCAGCCTTGAAGTGGATCGAGCAACGCCTGCCGATTGGCGGACTAGTCCATTCCTCCTTCGTCGCCTATCCGACACCGCGTAACCTCAACTACTGGTGGACCTTCGGCGCTATCCTTTCGATGATGCTCGCGGTGCAGATCATCACCGGCGTCATCCTCGCGATGCACTACACGCCGCACGTCGACTTCGCCTTCAAGTCGGTCGAACTGATCGTGCGTGACGTGAACTACGGCTGGCTGCTGCGCTACATTCATGCGAACGGCGCCTCGATGTTCTTCATCGCCGTCTACATCCATATGTTCCGTGGTCTCTATTACGGGTCCTACAAGGCGCCGCGCGAGGTACTCTGGATTCTCGGCGTTATCATCTACCTGTTGATGATGGCGACGGGCTTCATGGGTTACGTGCTGCCGTGGGGCCAGATGAGCTTCTGGGGCGCGACCGTCATCACCAACCTGTTCTCGGCGATCCCGTATGTCGGCGACAGCATTGTGACGCTGCTGTGGGGCGGCTACGCGGTCGGCAACCCGACGCTGAACCGCTTCTTCTCGCTGCACTACCTGCTGCCGTTCGTGATCGCAGGCGTTGTCGTGCTGCACGTCTGGGCGCTGCATGTCGCTGGCCAGAACAACCCGGCCGGCGTCGAGCCGAAGACCGAGAAGGACACCGTGCCGTTCACGCCGTACGCGACCGTCAAGGACGGGTTCGGCATGGTCTGCTTCCTGATCTTCTTCGCCTGGTTCATCTTCTACGTGCCGAACTATCTCGGCGAGGCGGACAACTACATCCCGGCGAACCCCGCCGTGACGCCCGCGCACATCGTGCCTGAATGGTACTACCTGCCGTTCTACGCGATCCTGCGTTCGATCCCGAGCAAGCTCGGCGGCGTCATTGCGATGTTCGCGGCGATCATCGTGCTCGCGTTCCTGCCCTGGCTCGATAGCTGCAAGGTGCGTTCGTCGAAGTATCGTCCGCTTGCGAAGCAGTTCTTCTGGATCTTCGTCGCGGTCTGCATCGGCCTCGGCTATCTCGGCGCCCAGCCTCCGGAAGGCATCTACGTCATCGCGGGCCGCATCCTGACGGTTGCGTACTTCGCCTACTTCCTGATCGTTCTGCCGATCCTGTCGCGGATTGAGACCACACGGCCTCTGCCGAATTCGATCGCAGACGATGTGCTCGCCAAGTCCGGCAAGCAGCCGATGGTGTCGGCGGCGCTGGCCCTTGCACTGGCAGGCTCGTTGACGCTCGGTGGCCTCGACACTGCCAAGGCGGCTGATGGTCACGGCGCTGTGCCGGCGGCGATGAGCTGGTCGTTCGCAGGACCGTTCGGCAAGTTCGACCAGGGGCAGCTTCAGCGCGGCCTCAAGGTCTACAAGGAAGTCTGCGCGAGCTGCCATTCGCTCGACTACGTTGCCTTCCGCAATCTCGCCGATCCGGGCGGACCGGGCTACAGCCCGGCGCAGGCAGCAGCGTTTGCGTCGGAATACAAGGTCCAGGACGGTCCGAACGATGCCGGCGATATGTTCGAGCGTGCGGGCCGCCCCGCGGACTACTTCCCGGCGCCGTTCCCGAACGAAAACGCAGCTCGTGCCGCCAACGGTGGTGCGGCTCCGCCGGACCTGTCGCTGATGGCGAAGGCGCGCTCCTATGAGCGGCCGTTCCCGCGCTTCATCTTCGATCTGTTCACCCAGTTCCAGGAGCGTGGTCCGAACTACATCCACGCGCTCCTGACCGGGTATGCGGAAAAGCCTGCGAACTTCCAGTTGCCGGAAGGCTCGTTCTACAACACCTACTTCCCCGGCCACGCCATCAAGATGCCGCCACCGCTCTCCGACGGTCAGGTGACCTATGACGACGGCGCACCTGCGACGGCCGAGCAGTACTCGAAGGACGTCGCCGCCTTCCTGATGTGGACCGCGGAGCCTCACCTCGAAGCCCGCAAGCGGCTCGGCATGCAGGTGATGCTGTTCCTAGTCGTGCTGGCGGGACTTCTGTACTTCACCAAGCGCAAGATCTGGGCTGACGCTCACTGACGCTTGGATCGGACGCTTGGGTCGTTGCGATTTCGCAATGACGGCAGAAATGAAAAGGGCTCCTTCGGGAGCCCTTTTTCGTGAGGTGGCGTTGAACCCAGTGCGGCTTTGCCTCGTTGCACTCCGGGGCGTGAGGCGGCATTGTCAGCCTCGTTCCATTGCTATTTCCCGAGGTTTCTCATGGGCACTACGATCAGCTTCTCGCGTCCCGACGGCAAGGAAGCCACGGGCTATCTCGCCAACGCTGCGCGCGGCAATGCGCCGGGCGTCGTCGTCATTCAGGAATGGTGGGGACTGTCCGAGCAGATCAAGGGACTGGTCGATCGCTTCGCGGTGGCCGGGTTCGATGCGCTGGCGCCCGATCTCTTCAACGGCGTGGTCGTGCCGTATCACGACGCCGAGGCGGCGGCGAAGGAGATGCAGTCGCTGAATTTCATGGACGCGACCGAGCAGACGGTGCGCGGCGCTGTACAGTATCTCAAGCGCAACGGCGCCAAGGTTGGCCTCACCGGTTTTTGCATGGGCGGCGCGGTGACCATCATCGGCGCGGCGAAAATTCCGGAGTTGACGGCAGCGGTCTCGTTCTACGGTGTGCCGCCGGCGGAAGCAGTGAAGCCTGCCGACGTGAAGGTGCCGCTGCAGGGTCACTTCGCCAATAAGGACGATTACTTCTCGCCCGAGATGGTCAATGCCTTCGAGAGCGGGCTGAAGAAAGCGCGCAAATCGTGCGAATTCTTCCGCTACGACGCCGACCATGCCTTCGTGAACGAACAGCGCGCTTCGGTCCACGATCGGCAAGCGGCGGAGCTCGCCTGGGGCCGGGCGATCGATTTCTTCAAGAAGCATTTGGGGTAGGGGCAGGGCTTGGTCCTGCCTTCGTGAGAGCAGGCGAGGGGCGTTCGGCCGGTATGCGGCCCTTGACATCTGCCCTGCCGGGTGATGATTTGCCGCTCATGACCGCAGCGATCCGCACCCTCCGTTCTTGGTGGCGCACCTTGTAAAAGGTGGCCGGTGCGATTGCGCATGAATTTTCGTCATGACTTGTCGTCGAGGCCGCCACGCAGGGCGGCTTTTTTATTGGTCTTGCATGGCGTCCTCATCAAACCCCTGAAAAGGCGCACGAACGATCCGTCAAACTGCTCACGTTTCCGCGGATCATGCGCTAAGAGGAACCCATGAACAGGACCGTTTTTTCGCTTCCCCCCACGGTGGCCTACACCACGGCCCGCGGCCTCGAGGTGACGCGGCAGGTGACGCCGTTCTCCGGCGGGCAGAAGCTCGATGCGCTGATCGATCTCCTCGATCGGCGGCGCGGCGTTGTGCTGTCGTCCGGCACCACGGTGCCGGGACGCTATGAGAGTTTCGATCTCGGCTTCGCCAACCCGCCGCTGCGGGTGGAGTCGCGTGGGGAGAATTTCACCATCGCGGCGTTGAACGCGCGCGGCAAGGTGCTGGTCGCGTTCCTCGCGGCGACGCTCGAGCATCCCGCCATCGAAATCACCGCGATGACCATCGAGCGCATCGAAGGCCATATCGTGCGTGGTGCCGCGCCGGTCGATGAAGAGCAGCGCACCCGCCGCGCATCGATCATGACGCTGGTGCGCGAAATCATTGCGTCGATGAGCCATGCGGGCGATCCGCTACTCGGCCTGTTCGGCGCATTCGCCTACGACCTTGTGTTTCAGATCGAGGATTTGAAACAGAAGCGCGAACGCGAAGCCGATCAGCGCGACATCGTGCTCTACATTCCCGACGAGTTGCTGGCTTACGACCGCGCAACCGGGCGCGGCGTCGTGATCGAATACGAATTCAGCTACAAGGGCGCGACAACGCGCGGGCAGGGACGCGATACGCCGGACAGTATTTATGCCAAGACGAAGCGCGAAGGCTTTGCCGATCACGCGCCCGGCGATTATCAGGCGACGGTTCAGCGCGCCCGGCAGGCATTTGCGCGCGGCGACCTGTTCGAGACGGTGCCCGGGCAGTTGTTCGCGGAGCCGTGCGAGCGCACGCCGGCCGAGGTGTTCAAGCGGCTCTGCACGATCAACCCTTCGCCCTACGGCGCGCTGCTCAATCTTGGAGAAGGCGAGTTTCTGGTCTCCGCCTCGCCGGAAATGTTCGTGCGCTCCGACGGCAAGCGCGTCGAGACCTGTCCGATCTCGGGCACGATCGCGCGCGGTGCGGATGCCATCGGCGACGCGCGGCAGATTCAGGAGTTGCTGAACTCGCAGAAGGACGAGTTCGAGCTCAACATGTGCACCGACGTTGATCGCAACGACAAGGCGCGCGTCTGTGTGCCGGGTTCGATCAAGGTGCTGGCGCGGCGGCAGATCGAGACCTACTCGAAGCTGTTCCACACCGTCGATCATGTCGAAGGCATGCTGCGGCCGGGGTTCGATGCCATCGACGGTTTTCTCACCCATTGCTGGGCTGTGACGGTGACCGGCGCGCCGAAACTGTGGGCGATGCAATTCGTCGAGGACAACGAGCGCTCGTCGCGCCGCTGGTACGCCGGCGCACTCGGCTTCCTTGGCTTCGATGGTGGCATCAACACCGGCCTCACCATCCGCACCATCCGCATGAAGGACGGCCTCGCCGAGGTGCGTGTCGGCGCAACGCTGCTGTTCGATTCCGATCCGGTCGCGGAAGAGCTGGAGTGCCAGACCAAGGCGGCGGCGCTGTTTCAGGCGCTACGCGGCGATCCGCCAAAGACGCTCTCGGCCTTCGCGCCGGATGCGACCGGTTCGGGCAAGCGCGTGCTGCTTGTCGATTGCGATGACTCGTTCGTGCACATGCTGGCGGATTATTTCCGTCAGGTCGGCGCGAATGTCAGCGTGACGCGGCACGTGCATGCCATGGAGCGACTCAAGAACGAGACGTTCGATCTTCTCGTGCTGTCGCCCGGTCCCGGGCGGCCGGAGGATTTCGGCGTGTCGCGATTCATTACCGAGGCACTCGGCAAGAAGATGCCGGTGTTTGGCGTCTGTCTCGGCCTGCAGGCGATCGGCGAGCATTTCGGAGGCCAACTTGGCCAACTCGCGCAGCCCGCGCACGGCCGGCCTTCGCGCGTGCAGAACCGTGGCGGCACCTTGATGCGCAATCTGCCGAACGAGATCACCATCGGCCGCTATCATTCGCTGTTCGTTGCGCCCGACAAAATGCCAGATGTTCTCGTCGTCACCGCGACGACGGAAGACGGCGTGCCGATGGCGATCGAACATAAGGATTTGCCGGTCGGCGGCGTGCAATTCCATCCCGAGTCGCTGATGTCGCTGGAAGGCGATGTCGGCCTCAAGATCGTCGAGAACGCGTTCCGGCTGGGGCAGAAATAAATGGCAGAAGCATCCATGACCATCGCTGACGATTTGAAGGCCTCGGTCCGCGCGATCCGGGATTATCCGAAGCCCGGCATCATCTTTCGCGACATCACGACGTTGCTCGGCGATGCGCGCGCGTTCCGCCGGGCGGTGGATCAACTGGTGCAGCCGTGGGCCGGCTCGAAGATCGACAAGGTCGCGGGCATCGAGGCGCGCGGTTTCATTCTCGGCGGCGCAGTCGCACATCAGGTCTCGGCCGGGTTCGTGCCGATCCGCAAGAAAGGCAAGCTGCCGCACACCACGGTGCGCATTGCTTACTCTCTCGAATATGGTCTCGATGAGATGGAGATGCACGCCGATGCGGTGAAGCCCGGCGAGCGCGTGATCCTGATCGACGATCTGATCGCGACTGGCGGCACTGCGGAGGGCGCCGTCAAGCTGCTGCGCCAGATCGGCGCCGAAGTCGTTGCGGCTTGTTTCATCATCGATCTGCCGGATCTCGGCGGTGCGGCCAAGCTGCGGGCGATGGATGTGCCGGTGCGCACGCTAATGGAATTCGACGGGCACTAACGCGATACGCCCTTATTGCTGGGCGTACTATTCGTAAAGCTTCAGCCGCGCTTCGAGATTGCGGAATTTCGTGTAGTTGGCGCGGGTCCACTGGTGCAGCTCCGCGGATGAGTCCTGTGCCGTCCGCAGATAATGCGTGAACGAGAACGTCTGGCGCTGCACGATGGAGCGGAGGAACGCCGGCAGCGCCGCGATCCGCAGCGGCCTTACGCTGGTGAAATCTTTCGGCGTTTCGCCGTGTAAAACATGCTCGTTGTCGACCGGGATCAACGGCGATCCCGGAAAGGTCTTGCGCAGCATCGTCCAGGCATTGGACGAGGTGCGTGTCGCATCGGGGATGAACAGCACCACCGGCTCGATGCCGTGCCGGATCGCTTCTTTCATGAAGCCGATTTCGTCAACAACCCTGAAGAAATCATCGAAAGCATGCAGCCCGAGGTCGATCACCTTGGAGACGCCGTCATTGATGATGAGGCGATCCATCAGCGCCATCTGGGCGCGAGTATCGTCGATCGCCGCGGTCTCGGTGGTGCGGGGCAGGTAGTCGAGCAGCGAGGGTTCGCGCAGGTTGATGTCGAAGGCGAGCACATTGCCGTTCTGCAGCAACAGGAATTCGCTCAGGACGCGAGAAATCAGCGTCTTGCCGACATCAGGTCGCGGCGAGGAAACGATGTAGACAGGCGTGCGGGGCATCGTGAAAAATCAGCCGCGTGCGGCGTTCGCGCCGCGGCCGTCATTGTCAGTCTTCGTCGGCGCGGGCAAAGCCCTTGTCCTTGCTGCCGACAATGTCGGTGAGCTTGATGCGGTCGAACTCGCCCCAGACATTGCCGAGCCAGTGACGGACATAGCCGCGCAGCACGAAGGAATAGTTGGCGGTTTCGTCGTTCGGGCCCTTGTTAGCGACGAACTTCAGGAACGGTACCGAGGAGACCTCGACCTGCTCATAGGCCATTTCGTTGAGCTTCGGGATGGTGATCTCGGTCGCGTTCTTGATGCGCTTGAAGTACGAGTTGTAAGTCGCCTGGTCCCACTCGAAGAAGCTCGTGTTGTTGATGAAGTTCTTCACCAGGAAGTACTTCGCGCCGTCCATGAAGCTCGCGGTCTCGGCGATCTCGTCGAGCGAGGCGATCGACGGGCCGAGGATGTGGAACACGGCAAAGGTGATCTGGCCGGAGCGGGCGGCGTCGAGGAAGCCGATATCGCGCAACGCTGCGAGGGTGGGCGACATCAGGCCTGCGCGGACGTCGATCACGGTGACGTTGGCGGTCGCCGTGTTGAGCGTATCGAAGATTTTCATCTGGTCGGAGGTCGTCGTGACGTCGACGATCTCTGTGACCTCCGGATGAAACCGCTTCAGCGTGCCGCGCGGGGACTCGGTATCGAAGGCCCGCGTCGGAATGTTGTTGGCGGTGAAATAGTCCAGAACGGTGCGTGACACAGTAGTCTTGCCGACCCCGCCTTTGTCCGCACCCACCACAATAACTGCCGGCTTCGCCATCACGTCCCTTTACCGCGCCAGACTGGCTCGCACCAGTGGCGCCACCCAGCGTTTTTCGGACCATGGCAGAATCGAGAGAGATTTCAATTCTTGACTGCGGCCCCGAGAGGTCATCCCGCGATTTCGTTAACAGGTAAAGGGCTTAGCGTCTGCCCCAGGGGCCCGGAATAATGTCGGCGCCACGGCCCGGCGTGGTGCCTCCGGAAGGGCCGTCCGGCGGGGTTTTGCCGCCCCACGGGCCCTGCTGGGCCGACCAGGGGCCATCGGGCGGCGGAGCGGCGGTGCCGTCGTCTCCGTAGCCCTCACCCTCCTGCGGGGGCTCGGGCAGCGCTAGCGGCCCCGGATCGTGTCCCCCGGCATATTGCACGAGCGCCCGGACCCGCGCCTCGACGGAGGGGTGGGTTGCGAACAGGTCGGCAAAGCCCCGGCGAGGATTGTCGACGCACATTTCCATGATCGCCGAGGTCGCGCGGGGCAGTTCGCCCCGGCCTTCGATCTTGCGCAGCGCCCAGATCATGGCATCGGGGTTCTTGGTGAGTTCGACCGAGCCGGCATCGGCCAGGAATTCGCGCGATCGCGACAGCGCGAACCGCACCACCTGCGACAACAGCCAGGCAAGCGCGAGCAGCGCTGCCGCCAATATGATCACGAGGATCGCACCGCCGCCCTTGCGGTCACCGTTCGAGCTTCGGCCGCTGAAGCGGACACCGGAGTTGAAATAGATGCGAAAGAACAGCTCGGCAAAGAACCCGACGACGCCTGCAATGACGACCGCGATCACCATCAACTGCACGTCGCCGTTTCGGATATGGGTGAGCTCGTGGCCGAGCACCGCCTCGATCTCATGATCGTCGAGCGCGTCGAGGAGGCCGGTCGTCACCGTGATCGCGTACTGGCGCCGGTTGAGGCCGCTGGCGAAAGCATTCAACGACTCGCTCTGCATGATCTTCAGCTTCGGCATTGGAATGCCGCGCGAGATGCAGAGGTTCTCCAGAAGATTGTAAAGTCGCGGCTCTTCCTGGCGCGTAACCTCGTGGCCGCCGGTCACCGCATCGATGATCGACTGATGGAAAAAGTAAGCGATCACGATCCAGATCGCCGCGCCGATGGTGGCGACGGGCAGGGCGACGATCAGATCACGCAGCGCCAGATGGAAATAGTCGCTCACGGCCCGCCCGCCGTCGGCAAAGACCTCGCCGACAAGCGCGCCGGCGAAGACCATCACATAGACCAGCAGGAACAGCCCGGCGAGCAGCAGCACCGAGCGGGTCTTGTTCGAGGCGATATGCGTATAGAGACCGTAGGCGGCCATGGCAGGGATTGTCCTACATGGTCGTCATTGTGAGGAGCAGAGCGACGAGGCAATCCAGCCCTTTGCTAGCCTTGCCGGATTGCTTCGCTTGTACTCGCAATGACGGAGTCGTCGCCACGAAATCGACAGTCAGAACTTGACCGACGGCGCCTGCTCGAGTTGCCCGCGGCTCTCGCCGAGATCGAAGAAATCCTTCCGGGTAAAGCCGAACATGCCGGCGAACAGCGCTGCGGGCATCTGCTGAATGCCGGTGTTGTATTCCTGAACCGCGTTGTTGAAGAAGCGTCGGCTCGCCGCGATCTTGTTCTCGATGTCGGAGAGCTCGCTCTGCAACTGCTGGAAGTTCGCGTTGGCCTTGAGGTCTGGATAGGCTTCCGACAATGCAATCAGGCGACCGAGCGCGCCGGAGAGCTGTGCCTCGGCGGCGGAGATTTGCGCCGGCCCTTGCGCAGAGAGCGCCGCGTTGCGCGCCTTCACCACGTCGTCGAGTGTGCCGCGCTCATGCGAAGCATAGCCCTTCACCGTCTCCACGAGGTTCGGAATAAGATCGTGGCGCTGCTTGAGCTGAACGTCGATGTCGGCAAAAGCCTGGTTCACGCGCTGCGACAGCGCGACGAGGCGGTTGTAGGCGGAGAAACCGAAGAGGACGAGAAGGGCGATAACGCCGAGGACAATCCAGCCGGTCGACATAGAAGTAAGCTCCCTGAGAGACAACGGACCCGCACACCCTAGAGCGTTTTCGAGCGAAGTGGAAACCGGTTCGCGTGAAGAAAACGCGTCAAAACAAAAAGTTAGATAAGTGCGCTGCATGGCAGGGCCCGCGCAATGTGCGCGTGCCTTGCTAAGTTGCCCTCAAGGTGGCGACGTTCAAGCCTCGCGTCGCTTCATGAAGAAAATGTCAGGCGATCCCCGCCCGCCCGCCGCGATTGTTGCAGTGACGAGGGCAGGGCGCCTTGTGCCGTTGGGGCTGTTAGGGCTTGGCGACGTGCCAGGCGCCATTCAGGAAGCCGTCGCCCTTGACCTCGCCCGGCGCGGCATCCTGCTTGAAGGTATAAAGCGGCTTGCCCTTGTAGGCCCACATCTTGCTGCCGTCGTCGCGGGTGATGACGCTCCAGTCGCCGGAGGCCTTGGCGTCGGCACCTGCGGCAAGGATCGGCCAGTTGACGGCGCAGGGGCCGTTGCAGGCGGACTTACCGGCGGAGTCCTTGTCGAAGGTGTAGAGCGCCATGCCCTTGGCATCGACGAGGATTTTGCCTTTCGCGGTGTCGGCGGTCTTGGCTGGTGCGGTTGCCTGAGCGAGCGCGAGCGAACTGAAAGCCGTGGCCATAACGATGGCGGCGGCGAATTTGAGCGATGTGCGTGGCATGTGAGGACTCCCTGTGAAACGCGACGCTGGGCGCGTCACAGGGATAACTCCGGGCTTGCCGATTTATTCCGCCGCCTTGTCCGCAATTGCATCGCCCCAGTTCCAGCGGCGCGCGGCGGCATAGCCCGCCTTGTCGCGGCGAGGCACAGCAAGGCGCGACAATCCCGCTGTCGTGCAGAGTTTGGCCGCGACCTCGATCTTGGTCAGTGTGGGCTGGGACAGGATGCGTGAGATATGTCCCGGTGCGAGCGTGCGGGAGAGTGCGACGTAGGAATAGCGCTCGTCCTCGAACGGAAGCTCCGCCCCCTTGATCTGTTTGTGTGCCCGCGAGCGCGCGAGCCGCTGTGAGAAATGGCACCAGTCGGGTGGGGTAAGCGGGCAGGCGTTGTCGTGCGGGCAGGGTGCGATCACATGCGCGCCTTGCGCGATGAGGTGCGCGCGGAGTGCGAGAATGCGCTCGTAGCCCGCGGGCGTGCCGGGCTCGACTACCAGCAGGGTGTCGCGGGTCTTTTGCCACATCAGGTCAGCGAGCGTGGTGCGATCCGCCTCACCAAGTTCGTTGATGACGTAGCTTGCGATGACGAGATCGGCGCTCTCCATCGCCGCCAAGCCGGCCAGCACATTGCCTTCGACATAGCGCATCGCTGCGAGGCGGCTATCTGTGACGGTATCGCAGGCAAGCGCACGCAGCGCGGCGTTGGCGTCGATGGCGACAAAGTGCGTGAGTGAATCGAATGTCCGCGCCGCGGCCCAGCTTGCGGTTGCGGGGCCGGCACCGACGTCGAGCAGCGTCGCGGGAGTGAAGTCGGGCCGTCGCTCGGAAAGTGCATTCAGGCTGGCTGCGATTGCCGCATAGGTCGCGGGCATTCGTGTGAGTGCGTAGGCGAGCGCATCGGCCTCGGTGCGAATCGGCGCGGAGGTGCCGCCGCTGCGATAGGTTTCCGAGATTGTGCCTGCGCGCTTCGCAGCGTCACTGCGCGACAGCCCCTCGGCCTTGCGCGCCAGCGCGGCTTTCAGATCGGCAGGGAGGTCGAAGGCGGACATCTTTCACCCTCCCCTTGAGGGGGAGGGTCGATCTGAGCATAGCGAAGATCGGGGTGGGGTGGATTTCATTTGCGATTGTCACCCTACCCCGGCGCTCACGTTGTTCGCGCCGACCCTCCCCCTCAAGGGGAGGGCGAAATCACGCCACGTTCTGGTCCAGCACCTTCATCGCACCATCGAGGTCCACCGAGATGAGCTGCGAGACGCCGCGCTCGGCCATGGTGACACCGAACAGCCGGTTCATCCGCGCCATCGTGATCGGGTTGTGTGTGATGATGATGAAGCGCGTCTCGGTCTGCGACGTCATTTCGTGCAGCAGGTTGCAGAACCGCTCCACGTTGTGGTCGTCGAGCGGTGCGTCGACTTCGTCCAGCACGCAGATCGGCGAGGGGTTCGTGAGGAACACCGCGAAGATCAGCGCGAGCGCGGTCAGCGCCTGCTCGCCGCCGGAGAGCAGCGACAGCGACTGCGGCTTCTTGCCGGGCGGCTTGGCGATGATCTCGAGGCCTGCCTCGAGCGGATCGTCGCTCTCGATCAACTGCAACTCGGCCTGACCGCCGCCGAACAGTTGTGTGAACAGCCGCTTGAAGTGGTTGTTCACGGTTTCGAACGAACTCAGCAGGCGTTCGCGCGCTTCCTTGTTGAGACTCTGGATGCCGGTGCGCAGCTTCTTGATCGCTTCGACAAGGTCGTCGCGTTCGGTGGTGAGGCTGGTGTGCTGGGTCTCGATCTCGCGCAGCTCTTCCTCGGCGCGCAGGTTCACAGCGCCAAGGCGCTCGCGGTCGCGGCGCAGCTTCTCGACATTGGCCTCGGCGGAGGCGACGTCGGGCAACTCGGTCTCGGGCGTGACTTCCGCAAGCGATGCGGCGTTCTGCGGCTCGGTCTCAAGGCCGTCGCGGATTTCGCGCTCGATATCTTCGAGACGGCGGCGGCTTGCTTCCATGCGCTCTTCGGCACGGGCGGTTGCTTCGCGCGCGGCAGAGAGAGCTTCAAGCGAGGCGCGTGCCGCGCGGTCGGTCTCGGCCATCAGCGCCTCGGCTGCAGCGAGCGCGTCGGCAGCTTCGCGGCGCGCGGCTTCGGCAGTCTCGATCTCGCTGATGAGGCCGCGGCGCTTCTCGGCGAATTGCGCCGGCGCGTCCTCAAGCTGCGCACGCTCGGTCTTCACCTCGGTGGTGCGCTCCTCGATGGTCGCGATCTGTTTGGTGGCATTGTCCCGGCGGGCCTGCCACTCGTTGCGCTCGGAGGCGATCGCCTGCACGCGGCGGTCGGCGAGCTCTGCTTCGCGGGCAAGCGCCTGCGCCTCGGCACGCACCTGCGCGGCCGACTGACGCTTCTCGTCCATCGCTGCGCGTGCGGTGGCGAGTTGAGCTTCGGTCTCGTCGCTTGCCGGAAGGTCTGCGACCGCCTGAACGGCAACGGTGTGGGCGCTCTCCACTTCGCTGCGGTCGGCGGCGAGGCGGGTGTGCGCCTCGGCAAGTGCGGACCGGCGCGCGGTGTGGCGGTTGATCTCGCGCTCGGCGCTCGCATGACGCTCGCGCGCGGTATCGGCATCGCGCTGTGCGGCGCGGGCGGATTCGCGTGCGGTATGCTCGGCGGCGGCGGCGAACTTTAGCTCGGACTCAGCGGCTTCCAGCGCTTGCCGCTTGGTGGCGGCATCCGCGCGAGCCTGCTCCAGTTCGTGCTCGATGTCGGCCAAGCGTGCGCGCTCGGCCAAGCGGCGTGCCGCGCCGGTCGGTGCATGGGCGCCGGCGATGAAGCCGTCCCAGCGCCACAGATCGCCTTCGGTCGAGACCAGCCGCTGGCCGGTCTTGAGGCGGCTGACGAGTTCGGCGCCACGTTCGCGGCTGACGACGCCGATCTGCGCGAGACGTCGCGCCAGTTCTGGCGGCGCGTTGACATGGGTGGCGAGCACTTCGACGCCATCCGGCAGTGCAGGGTCGTCGGCCATGATGCCGAGGTTCGACCAGCGCAGTGGTGCGGACGCATCGGTCGGCGCGTCGAGATCGTCGCCGAGCGCAGCGCCCAACGCCTTCTCGTAACCCTTGGCGACGCTGACGCCATCGATGATCGACGGCCACAGATTCTTGGTCTCGCTGTTGACGAGCTTGGCGATGGTCTTCGCTTCGGTCTCGAGCCGCTGCACACGCTTGTCGGCTTCAACAACGGGCGCACGCGAGCCGTCGAGCTTGGCGCGCGCGGCGATATGCGCGGCTTCGTTCGTCTGCACGGTGGTGGCGGATTGCGCGAGCGTGTCCTGCGCCGCGGTCATCGCCTGCGCCAGCGTCTCGAGATTGGCGAGGCTGCCGGTTTCGGCGTCGAGCTTCTCGACGTCGCGGCCGACATTCGCGATCTCCTGATCGATGCGCGCGAGCCGTTCGGTGTGGGTGCGAACGTTTGCCTCGAACTGGCGGCGACGTGCGGTGAGGTCGGCGAGCGCAGTGGTGAGTTCGGAGAAGGTGCGCTCGGCAGCGGCAAGCGCCGCGTCCGCTTCCGAGACGCGGGCATCGGCACCGCTGCGCTTTTCAACGCGCGACTTGATCTCTTCCTTGAGGATCGTCTCTTCGGAGTCGAGGCGCTCGACGGCGACGCCGGCGTCGGACAATTGCTGCTGTTCGCGCGCGACGTCGGCGGCCAATTGTGTCAGGCGGCGATCGAGTTCGGCGGCGCGTTCCTTGGCACGCTCTTCCTCCCGCGCAAGCATGTCGCGCGCATTGGTGAGGCGCTGCAGGCCAGCGGCTGCACGCGCTTCGTTCTCGCGCAATGCTGGTAGTTCGGAAGCGCGGATTGCCTGAATGCGTGCGCTCTCGGCCTGCTCGCGAACGCGCTCGGCCTGCTCGCGCACCGTCGCATTGTGGGTGCGGCTCGATTCAGCAACATCCTCGTTCGCTTGCAGCCAGCGCAGGTGAAACAGCAACGCCTCGGCCTTGCGGACCTTTGCAGCGACTTCGCGGAAGCGGATCGCCTGCCGTGCCTGCCGCTTCAAGCCTTCGATCTGGCTCGCAAGCTGGCCGATCACGTCCTCGACGCGAGTGAGGTTGGTTTCGGCAGCCTTGAGCCGCAGCTCGGCCTCGTGGCGGCGGGCATGAAGGCCGGCGACGCCCGCGGCATCTTCCAGCACACGGCGGCGCTGGTCGGGGCGGGCCTGAATGATCTCGCCGATCTTGCCCTGGTGGACGAGGGCAGGGGAGCGTGCACCGGTCGCGGCGTCAGCGAAGAGAATCTGCACGTCGCGTGCACGCACGTCGCGGCCGTTGATGCGATAGACCGAGCCTGCTTCGCGCTCGATCCGGCGCGAGACTTCCAGCAACTCGGAATCGTTCATCGACGACGGCGCTGTGCGGTCCGCATTGTCGATCGACATCACCACTTCGGCGTGGTTGCGCGCAGGGCGGTTGCCGGAGCCGGAGAAGATCACGGAATCCATATCGGCGGCGCGTAGCGACTTGTAGGACGTCTCGCCCATCACCCAGCGCAGCGCCTCGACAAGGTTCGACTTGCCGCAGCCATTGGGGCCGACCACGCCGGTGAGGCCGGGTTCGATCAGGAAGTCGGTCGCCTCGACGAACGACTTGAATCCATGCAGGCGTAGACGCGTTAGTTTCATGCGACACTTACTCTGTTGGCGGCTTGTACGGACGGCCCGCCGGACCATGCCCTCGGGGACATCATCCCCACCGGTGATCGCGAGCATTTGGCGAATCGCCAAAACTCATGATTGGCCGGACAATGGCCAGCAGGCGGGGGCAGGGCAACGCCCCGACCGCCGTTTCCCGGTGGTTTTGACCGATTTTCCAACGATTTTACGGCAGCTTGCCCGGTTCCATGAGAAAGAAAAGCGAACAAAACTGCCCTGCGGCCCTGACCGGATTACCGCCGGGAGGGCTCAGGGAACCCCGGCTCAGCTCTTGATGAGCGGGTCGATGATCTTCTTGAAGCCGTCGAAGGAGGTTTCGCCCTTCACCAGCGTGCCGTTGATGAAGAAGCTCGGGGTGGAGTCGATCTTCAGCGTCTGGTTGGCGTATTCGCGATCGGCGAGGATGCCCTTCTGCACCGTGAGGTCGTCCTGCACGCAGGCCTTGATCATTGCCTCGGTGAGGCCTGCTTGTTTGCCCACACGGTTGATCGTCTCGAAGGCCTGGTTCTGCAGGCCCGCCTGCTGATTGAACAGGATATCGATGATGGCGAAATATTTGTTCGAGTCGTCCTTGGCGACGCAGCGCGCCAGCGCGGAGGCTGCAAGCGCGACCTGATCGAGCGGAAACTCGCGGAAGATGAAGCGCACTTTGCCCGTGTCGATATAGGTCGACTTGATCTGCGGGAAGACGTCCTTGGTGAAGGCGGCGCAGTGCGGGCAGGTCATCGAGGCGTATTCGATGATCGTCACCGGCGCATCCTTGGCGCCGAGCGACATGTCGCCGAGCGTGCTCGGCTTTGCGATCGCAGCCGGCTCCTGGGCCAACGCGGAGCTCACGAGTTTCCATGGCAATGTGCCGACTATGGCGGTGGCGCCTGCGAATGCGAGAGCGGCATTGAACGTACGACGCGTGATCATCGCTGGAAACTCCGGGTCGGCTTTGGCGCAAGCGCGCGGGATGAGGTCTGCTAGCTTGAAACCCTGCGCGAGGCAATGCTGGGAACGGGAGGAGAGGCGCCCCGACACCCGTCAATTTCGCTTGATCGAGGTGGCCAGCCGCGCGAGCGCGGTGCGCAGATCTTCGTCATCGACGCTGGTCAGTTCGCGGGCCTTGTCGGCGATCTCCGTCTCGCTCGGCCGCCGTCCCGCTTTGTGTTTTTCCCGGCGCGATAGGGGCGCCTGCCGCAACGCAATTTTGCCGATCGCGTTCCAGCCGAAGAAGCGATTGACCCGCTCGAGGATCACCGTCGAGGAATGCTGGATTTCCAGCGCGCGGGGCCCTTCCACGCGCAGGATCAGTGTCGCGGGCAGGTCCGGTTGGCCCTCCATCGGTCGCTGCCACTGGATCTTCAGCGGCTCGGCATAGGTCGCGATGTCGCTGCCTACGATCTCGCTCCAGCGGGTGACGAGTTCGCGCGAGGCGAACCCCTGTTTCTTGAAAACGTCGTTGAAGACGCCCGCAAGAAGCGCGGATAACGGCTTGGAGGTGAGCGGGCCGGGCTTGCTCATAATTGTCTGTGGTGCCTAAGAAGTCTGATGACGACCCTAACAGGTGCGACGGCGCGACGAAACAAAGTCTCGGCATCCGGCCCGGGGGAATCCGTGCCGCGCGCGGAACTGTTGCTTGCGTGGTACGACCGTCACCGCCGCGTGCTGCCGTGGCGGGCGAAACCGGGCGAGACCGCCGATCCCTATCGCGTCTGGCTGTCGGAAATTATGCTGCAGCAGACCACCGTGAAAGCGGTCGGTCCGTATTTCATGAAATTCGTCGCGCGTTGGCCGCGCGTCACCGATCTTGCCGCCGCTTCGCTCGACGATGTGCTGCGGATGTGGGCAGGGCTTGGTTATTACTCGCGTGCGCGCAACCTGCATGCCTGTGCGGTTGCGGTAGCAAGCGCGCATGGCGGTGCCTTTCCCGATACTGAGGAAGGACTGCGCGCGTTGCCCGGCATTGGCCCCTATACGGCGGCGGCGATTGCGGCGATTGCTTTCGACTGCCGCACCATGCCGGTCGACGGAAATATCGAACGCGTGGTGTCGCGTTTGTTCGCGGTCGAAGAAGCGTTGCCGAAGGCGAAGCCGGAAATCCAGCGGCTTGCGGCGACGCTGCTTGGGCCGTCGCGTGCGGGAGATTCGGCGCAGGCGCTGATGGACCTTGGCGCCACGATCTGCACGCCGAAGAAACCGGCCTGTGTGTTGTGCCCGCTGAACGAGGATTGCCTTGCGCGTCATCAGGGGGAGCAGGAGACGTTTCCACGCAAGGCGCCTAAGAAAACCGGCGCGCTCCGGCAAGGCGCGGCCTTTGTCGTCACGCGCGGCGATGAACTTCTGGTGCGTACGCGACCCGAAAAAGGCCTGCTCGGCGGCATGACCGAGGTGCCGACCTCGGCCTGGCTCGCGGAGCATGATGAGAAAGCCGCGCGTGCGGCAGCGCCGGTATTGAAAGATCTTGCCCGCTGGCGGCGCAAGACCGGCACCGTCACCCATGTGTTCACGCATTTTCCATTGGAGCTTTCGGTCTATGCGAGCGAAGTTCCGAAAGGCACGCGCGCGCCGAAGGGGATGCGCTGGGTGAAGATCGCTACCCTCGCGGACGAGGCGTTGCCGAACCTGATGCGCAAGGTCATTGCGCACGGACTGGGAGGAAGATGAGAATGCTCAAGCTTTACTACGGCCTCGGCACATGCGCGCTTGCCTCGCATATCGCACTCGAAGAATCCGGCGCGGATTACGTTGCCGAGCGGCTCGATCTCAAGGCGAACCAGCAGAACAGCCCGGACTACCTCGCGGTCAATCCCAAGGGACGCGTCCCGGCGCTCGCGACCGATAAAGGCGTGATCACCGAGACCCCGGCGATCCTGATGTATATCGCGCAGAGTTTTCCGAAGGCGAAGCTCGCGCCGTTCGATGATCCGTTCACGTTCGCGCAGGCGGAGTCGTTCAACAGCTACATCTGCTCGGGCATGCACATCGCCCATGCGCACCGGATGCGCGGCCGGCGCTGGGCGAGCGAAGAGTCCTCATTCGAGGATATGCGCCGCAAGGTGCCTGAAAATATCCGTGCCGGGTTCGACCTTATCGAAACCAAAATGATGCGCGGTCCTTGGGTGATGGGCGAGGCCTATTCGATCTGCGATCCGTATCTTTTCACCATCGCTGGGTGGGCCAAGAGCGACAGCGTCGATATTGCCGACTTCCCGAAGGTCGCTGATCACTACCGGCGCATGAAGGAGCGTCCGGCCGTGCAGAAAGTGCTCGCGCAATACAAGGCCTGAGACACAGACCTTCCCTCACTAGGCCAGTGGCCTGATTGATCTCCGGGCGGCGCTCACCCTCCGCCCGGTTTTGGCTGTTACCTGTCTAAAGTGTCGCAGGGGGCCTTTTACGGCAGCGCTTGCTTCCCCGTCGCAGCGCATGCTTAGGACGCGCTTTATTTTCAGCGCTGGGGGAAGCGTTCATGCGTATAATTTTTGCGTTGGGGCTGGGGTTGCTCGTTGCGGGCTGCAATCAGACCACCGGGCCTGCCCCGGGACCGGTCGCGGCGGCCTCTGATACCGGTGCGGCACAGGAAGCTTTACCGCCGATCTACGAGCCGCTCGTGGATATGCATCGTGTCAATCCCGTAAAGTATCGTCGCGATCTCGCCGAATGCCGTCAGCAGGCCGCGCCGCAGGAAGCGGTGGCCCGTCAGGCGCGTCAGCAGCAGGCAGCCGGTACAGCGATTGCCGTGGCGGGCGCGGCAGCGTCCTTCATTCCGGTTTCGTCGTTCCGTCAGGCCTACACGCTCGGGAATGCAACCGATGCCGCGCAGGCGGCCGGTGGTGCGGTGGCGGCGAGCGGTGCGATGACGGCGGATCAGGCGACCGCGGACTATGCGCTCGTGGTCAACACCTGCCTGATGCACAAGCGTTATCGCCTGCTGCGCGGCTAAGGCCCGACTATCATCGAACGCAAAACGGACGCCTCTCGGCGTCCGTTTTTGTATTGGCGTATGAATCCGTCGTTCAGGCGGACTGTCTTTCGCGGCGGACTTCGGCGCGCAACTCGTCGATCAACCGCAGGCCCTTCTTGGTCTCGACATGCCAGAACGACCAGCCGTTGCAGGCTTCCGAGCCTTGCGCCAGCGCGCCCATGCGATGGATCGAGCCGACCTTATCACCCAGCATGATGGCGCCGTCGGCGCGCACCAGGGCGGCATGTTTTTTCTTGGAATCGACGAGTTTCGCGCCGGGCGAAATCATGCCGCGTTCGATCAGCTCGGCGAACGGAACGCGCGGGGCTTCGCGCGCGGTCATGAACGGCGCGAGCGTTGCCTGCGGCAGCGGCTCGACGGCGGCGATGCGCTTTTCGGCGGCTTCGGCATAGGTCCGGTCACGCTCGAAGCCGATATAGCTGCGGCCGAGGCGCTTGGCGACGGCGCCGGTGGTGCCGGTGCCGTTGAATGGGTCGATCACGAGGTCGCCGGGCTTCGACGATGACAGCAGCACACGCGCGAGCAGGCCTTCCGGCTTCTGCGTCGGGTGGATTTTACGGCCGTCCTTGCCCTTGAGGCGCTCTTCGCCGGTGCAAAGCGGGATCAGCCAGTCCGAGCGGGCTTGCACGTCCTCGTTGGCCGCCTTCAGCGCGTCGTAATTGAAGGTGTATTTGGTCGCCTCGTCGCGCGCGGCCCAGATCATGGTCTCGTGCGCGTTGGTGAAACGGCGGCCGCGGAAGTTCGGCATCGGGTTCGACTTGCGCCAGACGATGTCATTCAGGATCCAGAAGCCGAGATCCTGCATGATCGCGCCGACGCGGAAGATGTTGTGATAGGAACCGATCACCCAGATCGTTGCTGTCGGCTTCATGATACGGCGGCAGGCCAAGAGCCAGGCGCGCGTGAAGTCGTCATATGCTGCGAACGAGGAGAACTTGTCCCAATCGTCGTTCACCGCATCGACATGCGACTCGTCCGGGCGCTTCAATTCGCCCTTGAGCTGCAGGTTGTAAGGAGGATCCGCGAACACCAGATCAACGGAGTTCGCAGGCAGCTTCGTCATTTCAGCGACGCAATCGCCGATGACGATGCGTGCGGATGGCGAGGTTTCAAAATTAGTGCGGGGCGCCTTTGCAGACGCCCCGCGACGCGACACAACCATGACTCAAAACCTGACTCAGGCGACGCAGTCGGCGACGCGGGACTAACAAATCCGACTTGTCATCACCATGAATGCCCAAGGTAAAAATCGACTTAATCGTTTTCCATTTTCGAAATTGCTTTTTGCATTTTCGAATCCGTATTTTGCATTTTCAAAAATGCATCGTGTTGCGTTGCTGTTCGATGTGTTTCGCGTGAGGTACGCGCCGTGTGAAAATGGTGTCGCCCAATGCACCATCGGGCCGCGCAGTGCGACTAGGCAAAAATTGCCGGGGGCGCTAAAATTCTCATCCGGGGACGGATTTTGTCGCATCATGGCGCAAACGATTCCCGCCGTAGGCCGTTGGGCGTAAGGACGCCTTGAGGAGAGACCGATGCGTTATGACGATTTCCGCCGCAGCGACAATGTCGAGGACCGGCGCGAGGATGGCGGCGGATTCGGCGGCGGCGGTGGAGGGTTTGGCTTTCCCATGGGCGGTGGGGGCCGGCTCGGCATCGGCACCGTTATCGTTCTCGGCCTGATCGGCTGGGCGGTCGGCATCGACCCCAGGGTGTTGATCGGCGGCGCGGAGATTCTCACCGGCGGCGGGCAGGCGCCGAGCTACCAGACCGACCGGCCGTCATCGCAGGCCAAGCGTGGTGCCCCGACCGACGAGGTCGGCAGTATGATCGCCGGCGTCCTCGGCGAGATCGACGATCGCTGGAGCGAAATCTTCTCGGCCAATGGCCGAACCTATCGCGGCCCGCGCGTCGTCCTGTTCCGTCAGGCGACCAATGGCGGCCAGTGCGGCATGGCGCAATCGGCGATGGGTCCGTTCTACTGCCCGCCGGACCAGCGCATCTATCTCGATACCAGCTTCTTCCGCGAGATCGAGACGCGCTTCAACGGCTGCCAGGGCAGCGCCTGCAAATTTACCGCGGCCTATATCATCGCGCATGAAGCGGGCCACCACGTGCAGAACCTGCTCGGCATTCTCGAAAAGGCGAACGCCCAGCAGCGCCAGGCGCGCAGCAAGGCCGAGGCGAACGCCATTCAGGTGCGGATCGAACTACAGGCCGATTGCCTCTCGGGCGTCTGGGTCAATCGCGAGGAGAAAAAGCGGCCGGGTTTCATCGAGCCGGGTGACATCGACGGCGCGCTGCGCACCGCGGCGGCGATCGGTGACGACACGCTGCAGCGAAAGATGCAGGGCCGCGTGGTGCCGGACTCCTTCACCCACGGCTCGGCCGAGCAGCGCAAGCGCTGGTTCATGACCGGCTATCAGCAGGGCAACATCTCGGCGTGCAACACCTTTGGCGCGGGGAATTTGTGACGTCATTCCGGAGCGCGAGCGCTTGCGAGCGCATCCGGAATCTCACGCCTCATATCAGGATTCCGGATCAGTCCGCTTCGCGGCCTGTCCGGAATGACGGATAAAAGATCATGACCTCTCTCGATGAATCAAAGCCTTTCATTCCTCTCAACATCGCGGTGCTGACCGTCTCGGATTCGCGCTCGTTTGCCGACGACAAGTCCGGTTCGATCCTGGCCGATCGGATCACCGCGGCAGGCCACAAGATGGCTGCGCGTGAGATCGTGACCGACGATATCGAGAAAGTTCAGGCACAGTTGAAACGCTGGATTGCCGATGATGGCATCGACATCGTGGTGACAACGGGCGGCACCGGCTTCACCGGACGCGATATCACGCCCGATGCGGTCGAGCCTTTATTCGACAAGCGTATGGACGGTTTTTCCATCGCCTTCCATATGCTGAGCCACGCCAAGATCGGCACATCGACGATTCAAAGTCGCGTGACGGCGGGTCTTGCGGGCACCACGTTTATCTTCTCGCTGCCGGGCTCGCCCGGTGCCTGTCGTGATGGCTGGGATGGCATTCTCGCCCATCAACTCGATTACCGCACGAATCCGTGTAACTTCGTCGAGATCATGCCGCGGCTCGATGAGCACCTGAAGCGCGGCAAGGCACAGGCGAAGTAATGCGGCCAAAAGCCCTCTCCCGGTAGGAGAGGGCTTTCAATCAGTAAAAAATCTCAGACTTACCAGCGATAGCGCGGCCCGTAATAGCCGCGATCGTAGATCGGGCCGTCATAACGGTTGTAGGCCGAACCGAACTCGACGGATGGCGCGACGAGATAAGCATCTTCGTCACCGAACGGATTGCGCACGCAGGAGCCGCCAACGCCCCGCGATGAAGCCCGGCAGGCGCGGAAGCTGTAATACTCGCAGGACCGATAGGTGTTCGGGCTGTCCTGGTCGGTGAGGCAAACCGTACCAGCCTTGGCGGGCACTGTGCCGACCGTGGTAATGCCCGCGGCGGCGAGGCCCAGTGCCGCTGCTGCCAAAAGATATGTCCGCATTGAATCCTCCTCCTGAAAGCCACCCGGGCGACAACGCGGGTGCTTTGCGAAAGCTCCATGAGGAAAGGCTAAAAATGTTCTTGTTTTGTTCTTAAGAGTAATTATGCTTTTTGCATGAGCAGAGCCACGAGCAGAGTCTTGAGCAAAGCCTTGCAGCCCGCATCTTCACCGCTGCCTCCCGTTCCGGCGGGCGGCATTTCCGACTTCGCCGAAATCGGCGTTGCGATCGACGCCGAGCGTCGCCGCGGCCGCGGCGCGCAGACCAATGCGAGCGGACGTTATGAGCGTGAGGCGCGCGCTGCGTTCGATGACGGCTGGCAGAGCCTCGACGATCTGCCGCCGTTCAAAACCACCATCGCGCTCGATACTGCACGCAAGGTGATCTCCCGCAATGATTCGCCCGACATCGGATTCGATCGCTCGATCAATCCGTATCGCGGCTGTGAGCATGGCTGCGTGTACTGTTTCGCGCGGCCGACCCATGCCTATCTCGGGCTGTCACCCGGTCTCGACTTTGAGAGCAAGCTGTTCGTGAAACCGGATGCACCGATGCTTCTCGAGAAGGAGTTGACGGCACCGGGTTATGAGCCGCGCACGATCGCGATCGGCACCAACACCGATCCCTATCAGCCGATCGAGCGCGAGCACCGCATCATGCGCGGTATTCTCGAGGTGCTGGAGAAGGCTGGCCATCCGGTCGGCATCGTCACCAAGTCGGCGCTGGTCACGCGCGACATCGATATTCTTGCGCGCATGGCGGAGAAAAGTCTTGCCAAGGTCGCAATCTCGGTGACGTCGCTCGATCCGAAACTCGCGCGCGCGATGGAGCCGCGGGCCTCGACACCACCGAAGCGGCTGGAGGCATTGCGGCAACTCTCCGCCGCGGGCATTCCGACGGTGGTGATGACCGCGCCGATCATTCCAGCGCTTAACGATTCGGAGATCGAGCGCATTCTCGATGCCGCCGCCCATGCCGGCGTGCGCGAGGCGAACTACACCGTGTTGCGGCTGCCGCTCGAGGTGCGTGACCTGTTTAGGGAATGGCTGATGGCGCATTACCCGGATCGCTACCGCCATGTGTTTTCGCTGATCCGCGACATGCGCGGCGGCAAGGATTACGACTCGCAGTGGGGCTCGCGGATGAAAGGCACGGGTCCGATAGCGTGGATGATCGGCCGCCGCTTCGAGATTGCCTGCGAGCGGCTCGGACTGAACCGCAAGCGGGTGAAGCTCTCGACTGCGCATTTCGTGCAACCGGCAAAGAGTGGCGAGCAACTCGATTTATTCTAGCGTGCGGCAATGATTTCGGATCATCTTCGCCATGAAATGCGAAACAGGGTCCGATGGGAACGGTGCTGATCACGCCAAGGCTGTTGTTGCGGACTGTCTGTGAGACGGACATTCCATCGCTTCATCAGCGGATTTTCGGCGTGCCCGAGGTGATGCGCTATGTTTTCGCGGGCGGCGAGTTGTCGGCCGGCGAATCTGAAACCTTCATCAAGACAAATTTCAATTTCGGGAATGCGACGACCGGCCTCTCCGTGCTGATGGAGAGAGGTTCGGAAGAGATCATTGGTGCTGCCGGGCTGCTTCCCTGCGATGTACTGGGAGCGGACGACCTGGAGCTGGGCTTCATTCTCGCCAAACAGGCATGGGGACAGGGCTTTGCGCGCGAGATCGGTGAAGGGCAACTCGCTTTCGGGTTTCGCGAAATGGCGCGAAGCCGCCTGCTGGCGCTGGTCCATCCCGACAATGCTGCCTCGCGTCGGGTCATCGAGAAGATCGGCATGACGCATGTGAAGGACCTGACGGTGAGCAATCGCGGCGCGCGGCAGGTTTATATGGTGGACGCCTCCGCATGGGCTGGCCGGGTTGGATAACGGGTAAGATTTCGAGTTCCGGCTTGCGAGGCGACGCGTCTGATCGCACTGTCCGGCCATGAGTCGGACCGGATCTCCTGCGAACGCCAAAGTCGCCGCCAAGGCTGTGGACAAGCCTGCGAAGGTCACGGTTGTGACGCGGCCGAGCTTCCGCCGCGAGCGCGCGCTGATGAAGCAGGGCATCTGGCCGGTTGCGGGCTGCGACGAAGTCGGGCGCGGGCCGCTCGCGGGGCCGGTGGTGGCCGCCGCGGTCATTCTCGATCCCGATCGTATTCCAAAGGGCATCAATGATTCGAAGCGGCTCACGGCGGAGGCGCGTGAGGCGTTGTTCGAGGAAATTTGTGCGACTGCGTTCGTCTCGGTTGCAGCGGCGCCGCCGTGGCGGATCGATCGCGACAATATTCTGCGTGCTTCGCTCTGGGCGTTGACGCGTGCAGTCAAAGGGCTGCCGCAGCCGCCACGCCACGTGTTCGTCGACGGCCGCGACAAGATCGCAGTGTCGTGCGAGTGCGAAGCGGTGATCGGCGGCGATGGTTTGCTGTTCTCGATCGGCGCGGCCTCGATCGTCGCCAAGGTGACGCGCGACCGCCTGATGTGCGCCCTTGCACGGCAATATCCGCAATACGGTTTTGAGTCCCACATGGGCTATGCCGTGCCCCAGCACCTCGCGGCGCTGGAGCGTCATGGCCCGACACCGCATCATCGTCGGCATTTCGCGCCGGTGGCGGCGGCGTGGGCCCGCCTTGAAGGCGTCGTGTCCGGCGCCCCGGAATTGCCGGGCCTTGATCTGCCGGACAGCGTGGTCGTCGTTGAGGAAGCTGCCGTTCAGGTTGCCTGATCGGACGCGGACCTCTATCAAACGCGATAGCGCTCTTTCCGCCCTCCCGCCCCGGTCCGCCCGCGCGATGCGTTTCACCTCCCTGATCGTCGAGCTTATCCGCGCCAAGCCGCGATGGATTTTCTGGGGCAGCGTTCTTGCGCTGGCGCTGGTGTGGCTGATCCTGCCGACGCTGCTTTATCTCAGTCCGCCCGGCCGCGTGCCGGATGTGCTGGCCTTCGGCCGCGAATATCAGCTCGGAAGCGAACTCGGGCCGCCACTCGCATTCTGGCTTGCCGATGTCGCGTTCCGCCTTGTCGGCGGCTACGCGTTCGGCGTCTATATTCTCGCGCAGATCTGTTTCGTGGTGACGATGGCCGCGGTGTTCGCGCTTGCGCGCGCAATGGTCGGTCCGCAGCAGGGTGCGGTCGCCACGCTTCTGACGATCGCCATCGCGGCGTTCAGTTATCCGGGGCTGGAGTTCGGCCCCGATATATTGGCGCGGCCCTTATGGGCGCTCGTGCTTCTTCATGCATGGTATGTCATTGGCGAGGGACGACGCGGCGCATGGTTCGCGCTCTCGATCGAACTCGGGCTGTTGTTTCTCACCACCGCGATAGCGCCGGTTCTGTTCTGTCTGCTCGTCATCTTTGCGCTCGCCACGTCCCGCGGCCGCAAGGCGCTCAGGTCGATCGACCCGGTGCTCGGTCTTCTCGTGATTGCCGTTATCGCGCTGCCTTATGCGATCTGGCTGGTGCGCAACGGCGTCATCTGGCGGCGCCTCTCGCTTGGTTCGCTTGAGGCTTATGCGTGGCGCGCGGCTCTGTTGTACGGCGCGCTGGTGCTGTCGGCGCTCGGCGTCATTGCGCTTGTCGTGGCGAACGCGCCCTGGTTCGAGCGCAAGGGCGAGGAAGCGCCTGCGATCTTCCGCCCGCATCTCGATCCGCTCGCGCGGCACTTCGTGCTGTTCTTCGGCGTGCTGCCGCTTGTGCTGTTTCCGCCGGTCTCTGCTGCGTTCGGGTTTGATCATGTCATCGGCGGCAATGGTGTCGTGCTGCTTCTCGCCGGTGTTCTCGTGGTCGTGATGGGCGGCGATCTCATCTATCTGCGCCGTCAGCAGGTGCTGCGCGCGATCTGGCTTCTGGCGCTTGCGACGCCGGTCATCATCGTACTCGTGATAGTGGGTGTGCAGCCCTGGATAGACGGCAAGGAGGTGCAGACCTCGCTGCCTGCGCGCCAGATGGGCACGTTCTTTTCCGACCATTATCGCCTGCGCACCAATCGTCCGCTGCCGGCGGTTGCAGGCGATCCGCAGATTGCGTCGCTCATTAGCCTCGGCGCGCCGTCGCGGCCGCAAGTGCTGTTCGGTACACGCTACAGCCGGACGCCATGGATCGACACCGCAACGATCAACAATGGAGGCGGGGTCGTGGTGTGGCGCGCGCACGATACGGTCGGTGCGCCGCCGCCGGAACTCGCAAAGCAGTTTCCCGGCCTCGTTGCCGAAGTGCCGCGCACGTTCGATCGGCTGATCGAAGGGCAGCAGGAAACGCTGCGGATCGGCTGGGGCGTGGTGCGTCCGCGCGATACCAAGTAGGCATCAGAAGAAAAGCAGACAAAGCGCGCGCGAGTTGAAGAGCTCTTGCGTCACTCGCGTGACTGCGGGCTAGAATTTTTTTATTTGTCGTGATCGCGTGCGGCTTGCATTGAAGCCGCCGTTACGCGTAAAGCGAAGCAACCCGGAAGGGGTAGGGGCCAGCCGGGTTGCTTCACCGCACGCACCTTCAGAGGCGGATAGCCGCCGCCGCTGAAGGCGAGGACATCAGAAGCTCGCGACACCGCCATTGCTGCGCGGGTCGCTGCCTCCTTCAAAGACACCGTTCGGATAGTGAACGATGGCGCCGGCGTGGCCGACGATCTCGTCGAAATTGTCGACCATCTCGACGTCATGGCCGAGCGCTTTGAGCTTGCGGCAGGTCTCTTCAGGGAAGCGGCCTTCGAGCTTGAGGCTATCGGTGTCTTCGCCCCATGTGCGTCCGAGCAGCCAGCGCGGGGAGGTGATCGCCGCCTGCACCGTCTGATTATAGACAGCGTAGCGCGTGAACACGGCGGCCTGCGTCTGCGGCTGGCCGTCGCCGCCCATCGTGCCGTAGACCATGACACGACCGTCGTTCAGCCGCGCCAGTGCGGGGTTGAGCGTGTGGAACGGCTTCTTGTTCGGCGCGAGCGCGTTGATGTGCTGCGGATCGAGCGAGAACGAGCAGCCGCGGTTCTGCCAGTTGATGCCGGTGTCCGACAGCACGATGCCGCTGCCGTACTCGTGATAGATGCTCTGAATGAACGACACCGCGCGGCCTTCGCCGTCGATCACGCCCATCCACACGGTGTCGGCCGGTCCCTTGCCCTGGCCCCACGGCAGCGCCGCCTCCATGTTGACCGCCGAGGTCAACTTGTCGAGGTGCTCAGGCGAGAGCAGGGACTGCGGATCGATGTCCATGTGGTCGAGGTCGGTGATGTGGCGATCACGGATCATGAATGCCTGCTTGGTCGCCTCCACGACGCAATGGACGTACTCGGCGCTCTCTGCCGTGAAGCGGTCGATGCCGAGGCGGTCGACAATGCCGAGGATCATCAGCGAGACGAGCCCCTGTGTCGGCGGGGTCAGATTGTAGATCTGGCCGAGGCTGTGCTTGAGCACGAGCGGCGTGCGGATCTGCGCGCGATACTTCGCGAGATCCTCGGCCGAGATCGGGCTGCCGAGCGCCTTGAGCTCTTTGGCGATGCTCTCGGCGATGCGGCCGCGATAGAAGCTGTCGAGGCCGTCGTCAGCGAGTGCCTGCAATGTCCGGCCGAGCGGCTCGAAGCGCATCCGGTCGCCCGGCTGCGGCACCTTGCCGTCGACGAGGAAGGTTTCGGCAAAGCCCGGGATCGGCTTCAACTCGTCGAGCTTCTTGGTGGTCGCGATCATCTGCGAACGCGAAACTGGAATGCCGTCCTTGGCATAGAAGATTGCGTTTTCCAGAAGCCGGCCGAGCGGCAGCTTGCCGCCCCATTCCTTGCTGAGTTCGAGCGCCGCCTGCCAGCCGCCGATCGCGCCGGCGATGGTGTTGGCGGAATCCGGCCCGCGTGTCGGAATCTTCTTGTAGCCCTTGGCCGTGTAGTACTCGGTGGAGACGCTGCTCGCCGCCGGGCCGCAGGCCTCGATGGCGACCACCGGCTTGCCGGGGCAGGAGATCGTCCAGAATCCGTCACCGCCGAAGCTGTTCATGTGGGGGTAGACCACCGCGATGGTGGATGCCGCCGCGACCATGGCTTCGAGGGCATTGCCGCCCGCCCGCAGAATATCGACGGCGGCTTGTGCTGCCAGGGTATGCGGAGCAACGGCCATACCGCGGGTGGAACGAACAGTTTGTAACATCTTTCGACCTGATCTGTTGTGCGTGGAAAGAGCCGGGGCGCGCCGAGCGCCCCGGCTGATGATCGTTAGGCAGTCGCGAGCGCCGCCATCTGCTGCGCATTGCGGGCCCGATGGTTGGCGCGCATCCGCTTCAGCACGAAGAACGCAAGGAACGCCGTTGCCAGGTCCATCGTGATCGCAACGCCGAACACCACGTGCCAGGACAGCGTCATCTGATGCAGCAGCGCCGCGAGCGGGCCGCCGAGGATCGCGCCGATACCCTGTGCAATATACAGGAAACCATAGTTCGTGGTGGCGTGCTTGGTGCCGAACGTATCCGTCAGCGTCGAGGGGAACAGCGAGAAGATTTCACCCCAGCCGAAGAACACGACGCCCGACAGCAGCACGAAGGCCAACGGATTGTGGGCATAGAGCAGCCAGATCGTCATCGCAATGCCCTCAAGGCCGAAGGCAATGGTCATGGTGTTCTCGCGGCCGATCCGGTCGGACACCCAGCCGAAGAACGGACGGGTGAGACCGTTGGTGATGCGGTCGATGGTCAGCGCGAGCGGCAGGGCGGCGAGGCCGAAGACGAGCGCGTCCTTGACGCCGAAGTCCTTGGCGAAGGCGCCCATCTGCGAGATCACCATCAGGCCCGAGGTGGACATCATGGTCATCATCACGAACAGCAAATAGAAGATCGGGCTGCGCAGCATTTCCCGCGGCGTGTAGTTGCGGGTTTCCTGCACGAGGCCGCGCTCTTCCGCATCGGCCGCGACGTGAGCGACGGCAGTGGACGGACGGCGGGTGCCGAGAGCCGCAAGGATGCCGACGACGCCGATGATGACGCCGAAGGTCATGAGCGTGCTCGACAGGCCGCTCGTCTTCAGGCTCGTTGAGATCGGCAGCGTGGTGAGGATCGCACCGAAGCCGTAGCCCGCAGCGACGAGGCCGGTCGCAAGACCGCGCTTGTCCGGGAACCACTGCACCATCATGCCGACAACGCCGACATAGATGATGCCGGTACCGATGCCGCCGAGAAGACCATAGGTGAGGTAGAGGCCCATCAGGCTCTCAACCTGTGCGGCGAGCACCCAGCTCAGGCCGGTCAGCGCTGCGCCGAACGACAGCAGAAGGCGAGGGCCGAAGCGGTCGACGAGATATCCCTGAGCGGGCGACAGGAAGGTCTGCAGCACGATCAGCAGTGAGAAGGTCACCTGAATTTCTGCGAGCGGCACCCGCAGTTTTTCCGTCAGAGGGCCGGTGAACAGCGCCCAGACGTATTGTGGGCTGGAGATCGCCATCATGGCGATCATGCCGAGAATAAGTTGGAACCATCGCGTCGATGGCGACGCCCCGTTTGGTGCAGTTGTGGTCGTCATTTTGCTTCGCTCCCTATGTTGTGACTGTCGGCCCATTTTCTGGTGCCTTGTTTTTCACTGAGATATCTCTACCATGTCAGTTGTATTTGAACTTTGTCGGAGGCTGCAAGCGGTATTTGAGTCTGGCGACAAGGGAGCGGTGGAGAGTAGGTCAGCGATCCTGCCGTAGATTTCCGGACTCAGATCGCAGAATCGGATGGTCGCGCATGGCGGACGCCGTGCCCTTCAGATACCGATCCGATGTGATTTATCGCCGCGATTCGCTCGTGGCTCTTGCGCTAGGGGCTCGTTGTTCGAGCTCTTCCGGCTTCACGGCCGCAACACGATGTCTTTTTGTCGCAGGGGCGACGTTTCGTTATCCTCCACTGGGCGGGCTTGCATTCAGCATTCCCGCCTGCTTTTTCACACCTTGCAATGACACCTGCGTTTACAATGCGCACCATGACGCTACCTGAAGTTGACGAAGTCCATGACGATGAGCCGCAGTCGCGTACGGCCTATCGCCTGATCGAGGCGATGATCGTGACGCACGAGCTGCCGCCTGGCTCGCGCATTTCCGAAGCGTCGTTGAGTGCCAAGCTCGGCATTGGTCGCACGCCGATCCGCGAAGCGCTGCAGCGGCTGTCGTTCGAGGGGACGGTCAGGATCGTGCCGCGCTCGGGCGCTTTCGTCTCCGAAATCGATCTCGTCGATCAGCTCGCGATGATCGAAGTTCGTAAGGGCATCGAGAACGTGCTGGCGGGACGTGCCGCGCGCTTTGCAGGCGAGCCCGAACGCAAGCGCTTTCGCGAACTGGCGGCAATGTTCGAGCGGTCGGCTGCCGCCAATGATGGCCACATCTTTGTCGAGGCGGACCGCGAGTTCAACTCGCTGATCGTGACGACCGCGCGCAACAAATATGCCGCGCAGGCGATCTCCCCGATCGAGGCGCAGACGCGGCGGTTCTGGTACGTGCATTTCAAACAGTTCGGCGACCTGCAGCGGGTCTGCGCGCTGCATGCCTTCGTGGCGCGGCGGATCGCGGAGAACGACGAGGCGGGCGCGCGCGAAGGCTCCGACCGCATCGTCGATTACGCCGAGGAATACACCCGCAAGACGCTGATGTTCTTCGGCATGGGCTAGGCGTTTTCAAGCAGCGGCTGACGGCCTGCTGCTTCTCCAGCATTCTCTTTTTATGAAGACCGCGCCCGACGCTTCATCAGGCGTGCGACGCCGAGGCAGATCAGCGCGACCGCGACCGGCGGAAACACCACGGCGTTGACGATGGTCCAGCCGAAATCAGCGAGCAGTTGGCCGGAGGCGAACGAGCCGATCGCCATCATGCCGAACACCAGGAAGTCGTTGAAGGCCTGCACCTTGTTGCGCTCCTCGGGCCGATGGGCTTCCACTACCAGCGCGGAGGCGCCGATAAAGCCGAAATTCCAACCGAACCCGAGCACGATCAGCATCACCCAGAAGTGCATCGGCGTGATGCCGGACATGCCGATCGCTGCGGCGGTCGCCTCGAGCGCGAGGCCAATCGCAACGATCACCGGTGCGCCGAAGCGCGCAATCAGCGAGCCCGTGAAGAAGCTCGGGCCATACATCGCCACGATGTGCCACTGAATGCCGAAGTTGGAATCGCTGATCGGCAGCCCGCAGATTTGCATCGCGAGCGGTGCCGAGGTCATCACCAGATTCATCATGGCGTAGGCGACGGTGCCGCACAGCGCCGCCGCGATGAAGCTGCTCTGACCGATGATCTGATAAAGCGGCCGCCCGCGATACAAGTCGGTTGCGGCGGGTTTCGGCGCATCCACCGTGGAGAGCACTGCCATCGCCACCAGCGCGACGATCGCCTGCACGACGAAGCTTGCCGCGAACAGATGTGGTGGCCAGTAATCCATCGTCCACTGCACGAGTTGCGGACCAAGCACGCCTGCAAAGATGCCGCCCGCCAGCACCCACGAGATCGCCTTGGGCCGGAATCCCTCGCTTGCGCGATCGGCTGCGGCAAAGCGATAGGTTTGCGAAACCGCGCCGTAGAGGCCGCCGCAGAAGGTTGCGAGGCAGAACAGCGGGAACGAGCTCCAGATGATGGCGATCGCGGCGAGAAGGCCGCACAGTGCGCCACAGCCGGAGCCGATCAGGAATGCGGTGCGGCGACCGTAGGTCCGCGAAATCCACCCGGTGGGCAGCGTGCCGGCGGCGATCCCGACGACGTAGACCGATAGCGGCAGCGTTGCGAGCGACAGGCTTGGCGCGATTGCGGCGCCGACGATCGAGCCGGTCGCGAAAATCACCGCGGTGTTGGCGCCGGTCAGCGCCTGGGCGACGGCAAGTCGCCCCGCCATATCGCGGGCTTTCCGGTCGTCACTGGTATCGAGAGCGAAGGCGGTCATGATGGTCCCGGCGCGCAAGAGAAAATCTCTCTCGCATGCCGGGGTGAAATGGAAAAGCCTTCTCCCGGTTGCGAAGACCCCCTATGCATTTTCGCACGTGAGTCGCATGGCGCGAGGGAAATGGCTCAGACGAAGATCCCGCCGGAAACTTCGATGCGCTGGCCGTTGATCCAGCGGTTGTCCTCCGACAGCAGCGACGCGATCATCGGCCCGATATCGTCCGGCAACCCGGCGCGGCCGAGCGGGGTGGCGCTCGCGACCTGCTGGTTCGCTTCGGCATCGTCGCGGACGCGGCCGCCGCCGAAATCGGTCTCGATGGCGCCGGGCGCCACCGTATTGACGGCGATGCGGCGTGGCCCCAGTTCCCGCGCGAGATAATGCGTCAGCACTTCGATGGCGCCCTTCGCTGCGGCATAGGCGGAAAAGCCCGGCAGGCTGAAACGGGTGAGGCCGCTCGAGAGGTTCACGATGCGTCCGCCGTCCGCGATCAGCGGCAGCAGCGTCTGGGTCAGGAAGTACACGCCCTTGACGTGGATATTCATCAGGCGGTCGAAATCGGCCTCGGTGGTTTCCGCAAACGGCTTGTAGATACCGATGCCGGCATTGTTGACGAGGTAATCGAACTGCGCCGCACTCCATGTGTTGTGAAGCGTTGTCTTCAGGCGCGTGGCGAAATCGGCGAAGCTGCCGGTTGCGCCGGTGTCGAGTTGCAGCGCCGCCGCCTTGCGTCCGAGCGCCTTGATGTCGGCGACGGTGGCGTCGGCTTCCGCGTGATTGGAATGATAGGTGATGATGACGTCGATGCCCTTGCGGGCAAGGCTGAGCGCGGTGTTGCGGCCGAGGCCGCGGCTGCCGCCCGTCACAAGAGCGATCTTCGCTTTTGAATTTCCGTTGTTCTCTGCGGCCATGGGAGTCTCCTGAGGCGAAACGGATGTGCTGCCCCCGGCGTGATGTCGAGGGGTTGCGTGCGAGCGCGTGTGTGCGTGCGTCACGCGCTCTCACGCGGCGGCAACGCTGCAAGCGCGCGGCGGATCATGCGCAAATCTTTCCATGTCATGCGCTTGTAGATCGGTTGGCGCAGCAGGTAGGCGGGGTGGAAAGTCGCCATCGCGCGGATCATGCGCGTGCCGGTGTTGTAGTCGAACCAGCGCCCGCGGCTTTTCACGATGCCGTCCTTGAGTTCGAGCACGGCCTGTGAGGATGGCTTGCCGAGACAGACAAGAACATCCGGGTCGACGAGTTCGATCTGCCGTCTGATGAACGGCAGGCACATCTGCGTCTCATGCGGCGACGGCTCGCGGTTGCCGGGCGGGCGCCAGGGGATGACGTTCGCGATATAGGCGCTGGTGCGGTCGAGCCCGATCGAGGCGAGCATCAGATCGAGAAGCTTGCCCGAGCGGCCGATGAAAGGAATGCCCTGCAGGTCTTCGTCGCGGCCCGGCGCTTCGCCGACGAACATGACGCGCGCCTGCGGATTGCCATCACCGAAAACCAATCTGGTCGCTGTCATCTTCAATGCACAGCCGTCGAAGACTTCGAGCAGGCCGCGCAACTCATCCAGGGTCTTCGCTTGCGGGGCGAGTTCGCGCGCGGATTCGATGGCGACGTCTGGCGCGGGCGCGACGTCGGTGCGCGGTACGGGAAGAGGGGCCGGCCGTTCCCTGACGGGCGTCGCGCGCATCGGTGCGGGCTCCGCTTCTGTCTCCGACAGGCGATTGACGGGCTCTTCTGCGAGCGCGCAATCGACGCCGGCTTCCAGATAGAAAGCCAGCAGTTCGTGCTGTGTAGGCGGGCGCTCGGACATCATGGTGGTCATTCTAAAGCGTCCCGGCCGGGAATGAGAGTCCCGATTTGCATCCTATCGCATTCGCATTGAGCCCTGCCATCCCGCACGGCTGCAATGAATTTCGGATGGCTTGCCGCCTCAGGAAAAATCGTCAACAACGTGTGATCTTTTAATCCCGCCTGCCATCCGCCGAGTCCCGACATGAACGACGAGTTGCAGTCCCACGAAGCCGAGCCCCGTGAGTCCATGGAGTTCGATGTCGTCATTGTGGGAGCAGGCCCCGCGGGGCTCTCTGCCGCGATTCGCCTGAAGCAGATCGAGCCCGAGCTCAGCGTGGTGGTGATCGAGAAGGGCTCCGAGGTCGGCGCGCATATTCTGTCGGGTGCGGTAATCGATCCGGCCTCGCTCGACGATCTCCTTCCCGAATGGCGCGAGGAGGATAACTGCCCGCTCAAGACCCGCGTCACCGAGGATCAGTTTTACTGGATGACCGGCGGCGGGGCGGTGAAGCTACCGAATGTCTTTATGCCGCCGCTGATGAACAACCATCATTGCTACATCGGCTCGCTTGGCGATCTATGCCGCTGGCTCGGTGCGCGTGCCGAGGCGCTCGGCGTCGAGATCTATCCGGGCTTCGCCGGGGCGGAGATCGTGTATGGCGAGGCGGGTGAGGTGCGCGGCGTTGCGACAGGCGATATGGGCGTTGCGCGCGACGGCTCGCACAAGGCGTCTTTCACGCGCGGCATGGAATTGCTCGGCAAGTATACGCTGTTCGCCGAGGGTGCGCGCGGCAGCCTGACGAAGCAGTTGATCGCGCATTACAGCCTTGCGCAGGATCGTGAGCCGCCGAAATTCGGAATCGGGCTCAAGGAAGTCTGGCAGATTGACAAGGCGAAGCATCAAGCGGGCCTTGTCCGCCATTCGTTCGGCTGGCCGCTCGATAGCAAAACCGGTGGCGGCTCGTTCCTCTATCACTACGGCGAGGACCTCGTTTCCATCGGTTTCGTAGTGCATCTCAATTACGATGATCCTTATCTGTCACCGTTCGAGGAATTCCAGCGCTTCAAGACCCACGCTTCGGTTGCACCGATGTTGGAAGGCGGCAAGCGGTTGTCCTACGGCGCGCGCGCGATCACCGAGGGCGGCTATCAGTCGGTGCCGAAGCTGTCGTTTCCGGGCGGCGCGCTGATCGGCTGTGCCGCTGGTTTCGTCAACGTGCCGCGCATCAAAGGTGTTCACAACGCGATGCGCAGCGGCATGATCGCCGCGCGTCATGTCGTGGAGGCGCTCGCCGACGGGCGCGCCAACGATGAGCTTGCGGCTTATGAAGAGGGCTGGCGGTTATCCTCGGTCGGGCGCGACCTCTATCGCGTGCGCAACGTCAAGCCGTTGTGGTCGCGATACGGCACGGTGCTCGGCGTGGCGCTCGGCGGTCTCGACATGTGGATGCAGACGCTGCTCGGCCTGTCTCTGTTCGGCACGCTGGGTCACGGAAAGCCCGACAGTGCCACGTTGCGGCCCGCGAGCGCCTGCAAGCTTCGCCCCGTGCAGAAGCCGGATGGCAAGCTCACCTTCGATCGGCTGTCGTCGGTGTTTCTCTCGAACACCAATCACGAGGAGGATCAGCCGATCCACCTCAAGGTGCGCGACATGGCGCTGCAGAAATCGTCCGAGCACGATGTCTTCGCCGGGCCATCGAACCGCTATTGTCCGGCGGGCGTCTATGAATGGCTCGATGAGCCGGACGGTCCCCGTTTTCAGATCAACGCGCAGAACTGCGTTCACTGCAAAACCTGCGACATCAAGGACCCGAACGAAAATATCGTGTGGGTGCCGCCGGAAGGTGGCGGCGGTCCGAACTATCAGGGCATGTGAGAGGCGCGCGGTGAGAGCCTTGATAAGGACAGCCTCGATCAGGAAAGCCTCCGTGAAAGCTTTGGGGGAGGCCCGATGGATGACGTCGCTTCATTTGGTCTGACGGCATTCATCCTGTTCGGCGCTTATACGCTGTTCGGCATTACCGGTTTCGGCCAGAGTCTTGTTGCGATGCCGCTCCTTGCGATGATCGGATCGCTCAAGTTTTTCGTGCCGCTGATGACGCTGCTCGATACCGTGTTCGTGCTGTGGAACATGGCGAAGTTCCGCAAGCAGGCGAACTACGGCGAGCTTCGCGTGCTGTTGCCGCCGACCATTATCGGCATGCTCGGCGGCGCGACGATCCTGCTGACAGCTCCGGAACGGTTGCTGCTCCTCGCGCTCGGCGTCCTCATCTGCGGGTATGGCCTCTATCGTCTGCTCGGGCCCAAGGGCAGGGCGCAGATCAATCGATGGCTTGCGATTCCGCTCGGCCTCGTCGCAGGCGCGATCTCGATGACGTTCGGAACCGGCGGCCCGATTTTCGTGGCTTATCTTTCCAGCCGGATCTGGGACAAGGGCGAACTGCGCGCCACCATCCTGAATGTGATCGTGGTGACGACGACGCTGCGGATCATCATTTTCGGTGCGAGCGGCCTCTATGCGAATGCGCACATCTGGTGGTGGTGGCTGTTCGCGCTGCCAGCCTGCTTCGCCGGCGTGAAGCTTGGCCATCACCTTCACGACAGGTTGAAGAGCGAGAGCCTGCTCTTCATGATCTACATCATCCTGATCGTGTCGGGTGCCGCGCTGATCGTTAAAAACATTTGACGCGCACCAAAGCAGCTTTCGATGACGCTGAAACGGTGTGTTCCGCACCCCTATGCCTCAGGCGGGCTTTTGCGTTCCCGCAGGCAACGGCCACGATACGGCCATACTTTCTGAGCCGTTCTGACGGCGGTGCGAATCCTTGCGAATGGCCTGCAAACGGGCCATTGTGCAGGTCGGTCGGGCGGCCCTCGCGCCTTGCCCTTTCAACCCCTTCTCACGGAGACGGTGCGCGTGAATTTCCAAACTCGTTCTTCTCGCGCGGTGCGGATTGCCGCGGTTGCGGCGCTCGTCGGCCTCGCGCCGGTTGCAGGCTTCGCCGAGCCGACGCCCACGATCGACAACGGCCTGTCGAGCTATCCGACGGCGCGGGACCTGCAGGGATTGAGCCCGGCGGGCAGCTATCTCGCCGCACGTCATGCGAGCGCGGATCGCGACGCCGGGGTGGCCGCCTCGTTCTATCGCGCGGCACTGCGCCTCAATCCGAAGAACAACGATCTTCTCGATCGCGCCTTCATCTCCTCGGTCGCCGATGGCGAGATGGAAGAGGCGGTCAAGCTCGCCGGCAAAATTCTCGCGATCGACAAGACGAACCGCGTTGCGCGCCTTGTCGAAGGCGTTCACGCGCTGAAGCAGAAGAAATACACGGCGGCGCAGCAGCACATCAACCAGTCGGTGCGGGGGCCGATCACCGATCTCGTGGCGACGCTTTTGTCGAGCTATGCGATGCAGGGGGCGGGCAACACGTCTACCGCGCTTGCCAACATCGACAAGCTCACCGGCCCCGAATGGTACCCGATCTTCAAGAACCTGCATGCCGGCCTGATCGACGAGCTTGCCAACCGGCAGAAGGATGCGGGCGTCCGCTTTGAGGCGGCCTACAAGCTCGATGACACCGCGCTGCGGATTGTCGATGCCTATGGCCGCTGGTTGTCGCGCAACAAGGGCCCGACGGAAGCAACTGCATTGTTCGAGACCTTCAGCACCAAGGTGCCGCGCCATCCGATGGTGCTCGATGCGTTGAAGGATTTGAAGGCGGGCAAGAAGCTGCCGGCGCAGATCGATACGCCGCAGGCCGGTGCTGCCGAGGCGCTCTATGGCATCGGCTCGTCGCTGACGCGGCGCGGCGGCGAAGACCTCGCGCTCATCTACTTGCAGCTTGCGCTCTATCTGCAGCCCACGCACCCGCTGGCGCTGCTGTCGCTTGCCGATCTCTATGAGTCAGTGAAGAAGCCGCAATTCGCGATCAAGGTGTACGAGCGTATGCCGGCAAACTCGCCGCTGAAGCGCAATGCGCAGATTCAGCTTGCGACCGATCTCGATAGCGTCGAGCGCACCGACGAAGCGGTGAAGATTCTCGAGGATGTCGTGGCGAGCGATGCCAAGGACACCGAGGCGCTGACGGCGCTCGGCAACATCCAGCGCGCGCGCAAGAAGTTCGACGATTGCAGCGAGACCTATACCAAGGCGATCGATTCATCCGATGCGTCAAAGCCGAGCTGGGTGCTGTTCTATTTCCGCGGCATCTGCGAGGAGCGCTCCAAGCGCTGGCCGAAAGCTGAGGCCGACCTGAAGAAGGCATTGGAGCTGCAACCCGAGCAGGCGCACGTTCTGAACTATCTCGGCTATTCGTGGGTCGATAAGGGCATGAATCTGCCCGAGGGCATGGCGATGATCCGCCGCGCGGTCGAGCAGCGCCCTGACGATGGCTACATCGTCGATTCGCTCGGCTGGGCTTATTATCGCATCGGCGACTACGACAACGCGGTGAAGACGCTCGAGCGCGCCATCGATCTCAAACCGGAAGACCCGACCATCAACGACCATCTCGGCGATGCTTATTGGCGTGTCGGCCGGACGCTCGAGGCGAAGTATCAGTGGACGCATGCGCGCGATCTGAAGCCCGAGGCGGAGGAATTGCCGAAGATCGAGGAGAAGATCGCGAACGGCCTGCCGGACCTGCCGCCCGGCGAGGCTGCGGCATCCGTGGACAAGAAGAAGGACGACAAGGGCGGCTAGCCCCTTGGGTACGAGTCCTGGAGTCCGCCGTCCTTCGGCGCGCAGTTCTCAGATGCAATGGCCGGGCTTGTCCCGGCCATTGCCGTCTTGGTATGGCTGAAGCTGCCGCCGACAGGCGCGGGCACGATGAAAAGGGATGTCGATGGGTGAGCTGACCGATATCGCGCGGGCCAAGGTCAATTTGACGCTGCGTGTGTTGGGCCGCCGCCCGGACGGCTATCACGATCTCTACAGCATCGTTGCGTTCGCCGATTGCGCAGATCGCCTGACGCTCGATCCGCATCGCGATCTCGGCCTCACTGTCACCGGCCCCGGCGCCGCTGTCTGTGGCGAGGGCGACGATAACCTCGTCATCCGTGCTGCGCGTCATCTCGCCGAACGCGTGCCGGGCTTGCGGCTCGGCCACTTCACGCTCGACAAGCATCTGCCGGTGGCGGCGGGCATCGGTGGCGGCTCGGCCGACGCCGCGGCGGCGCTGCGGCTGCTGGCAAAGATCAACGGCCTCGCAACCGATGATCCGCGGCTGGTCGAGACGGCACGTGCGACCGGTGCCGACGTGCCGGTGTGCGTGCCCTCGCATGCCTGCGTGATGAGCGGGGTCGGCGAAAATCTGACGATACTCGATCTGCCGCCGCTCGCGTGCGTTCTGGTCAATCCGCGGGTTGCGGTGGCGACCAAGGACGTCTTCGCGGGGCTTGGGCTTCGTGCCGGCGAGTTGCGGGTCGGCGTCGGCGAGATGATCGAGGCGGTGACGCTGCCCAAGGATGGAGCCTCGGCTAGTGATTGGATCACGCAGCTTGCGATGGGCGTCAACCATCTGGAAGCGCCGGCGCTACGCGTCGAGCCGGTGATCGGCGAGGTTCTGGCTGCGCTGCGCGCACACGAGGGTGTGCGGTTTGCGCGGATGTCGGGCTCGGGGGCGACTTGTTTTGCAGTCTATGATGACGTTGCGACCGCGAAAGAGATCGCAGGTCATGTCGCGCAGGCCCATCCGCAATGGTGGGTCCACGCCGGGGTGTTGAGCTAGTTTAGTTCGAGCGGGCGAGGCAGAACGCCACGACCTGTTCGAGCGCGCTCTTCATCGGCGAGGATGGAAACAGCGCCAGCGCGTCGACGGCCTTCGCGCCGTAATGCTCCGCGCGCTGCATGGTATCTTCAAGTGCACGATGCTTGGCCATCAAGCCGATAGCATGGTCGAGATCGGCGTCCGCAACCTCGCCGCGCTCAAGCGTCCTGATCCAGAAGTCGCGCTCGACATCGTTGCCGCGGCGGAAGGCGAGAACGACCGGCAGCGTGATCTTGCCTTCGCGGAAATCGTCGCCGACGTTCTTGCCGAGCTTTGCGGCGGTGCCGCCATAGTCGAGCACGTCATCGACAAGCTGGAAGGCGATGCCGAGATTCATGCCGACCGCGCGGCAGGCGGTCTGCTCAGCCTTCGGCCGCTCAGCAATCACCGGGCCCACCTCGCAGGCGGCGGCAAACAGTTCTGCTGTCTTGCCGCGGATCACCGCAAGATATTCGTCCTCGGTGGTTGCGGTGTTCTTCGCGGCGGCAAGCTGCATTACCTCGCCTTCGGCAATAGTAGCAGCGGCCGACGACAGGATATCGAGCGCGCGCAGCGATCCGACCTCGACCATCATCCGGAAGGCCTGGCCGAGCAGGAAATCACCGACGAGTACGCTCGCCTCGTTGCCCCACAGCATCCGCGCTGACAGCTTGCCGCGGCGCAGTTCGCTCTCGTCGACGACGTCGTCGTGCAGCAGCGTTGCAGTGTGCATGAATTCAACTGCGGCGGCGAGCTTGATGTGGCCGTCGCCGACATAGCCCGCGAGCTGCGCCATCGCGAGCGTCAGCATCGGCCGCAGCCGTTTGCCGCCCGAGGAGATCAGGTGGTTCGCGACCTCCGGGATCATGGTGACTTCAGACCCGGTCCGCGCCAGAATGGTCGTATTGACCCCTGCCATATCGTCCGCCACAAGCGAAACAAGCCGGTCGATCGAGGGGGTGGAATGACTCTCAAAAGGTACGATAACGGCCACGCAGGGTCTCCGGGGTCTGGCTGGGCGGACAATAGAAACTGAGGCGTCTCACGGCAAGGGCTCCTCGGTCATGGGCGACGGGAGGAAGCAGGATTGCGCGAGATTTTGCGGACAAACGATATGGTTCTGGTGTCGGCTGTGGGTGCGCTGCTCGATGGGGCGAACATCAAGCACGTGCTGCTCGACGGCAATATGAGCGTCCTCGAAGGTTCGGCCGGTGCCATTCCCCGCCGGATGCTCGTGAGCGACGACGACGATGCCGCCGCTCGCCAATTGCTGACCGAGGCCGGGCTGGGGCACGAATTGCGCGATGCCCGCTGATCCGGCCGCTGCCGCCGATTTCACCGAGGATGCCTTTCTCGCGGGGCGGCTCTCGCTTCGCCAGCCGAGGCGCGGCCATCGCGCGGGCCATGATGCGATCCTGCTTGCGGCCGCCGTTCGGGCGCAGGCTGGCGCACGTGTTGTCGAATTCGGCGCGGGCGCGGGAGCGGCGGGGCTCGCGTTGGCATGGCGGGTGAATGGCATCGATCTCACCCTGATCGATATCAATCCCGCGCTCGTTGATCTCGCGCAAGCCAATGCGACTGCGAACAACATCGTGGCGCGAGCCGTGGTTCTCGATCTTGGCGCGCCGCCCGCACAATTTGCGGAAGCCGGGCTGCCGCCGGATTGCGCCGACCATGTGCTGATGAATCCACCCTTTCATGCAGCGGAACGGCATCGCGCCTCGCCCGATGCGGCGCGGCGGACGGCGCATCTCGATGAGGGCGAGGTGCTCGATGTCTGGGTTGGAGCCGCGCGCCGCGTTCTGAAATCCGGCGGCACGCTGACGCTGATCTGGCGCGCCGATGAGCTTGACCGGGTGCTCGCGGCGCTTCGCCGCGGTTTCGGCGGGATCGAGATTGTTCCGGTCTATCCAAAGCCCGAAGGCGCGGCGATCCGGATTCTGGTGCGGGCAGTCAAGGGAAGCCGGGCGCCGCTTCACCTGTGCGCCGGCCTTGTGCTGAACGATGTTGCGGGAAATCCATCAGCAGAAGCGAAATCAATTCTCGAAGGTGCGGCGCTCGGTTCCGGGGCGGACCAAACGCCGCGTGACGTGCCCGAAAAATAGGCGGAACGCTTACTGCGGAAGCGAGGTCGGTCGCTTATCTTGGCTGGACGTGAATCGGATCGCCGTAAAAAGAGCCCCCAACATCAACATCATCAGGTAGATTTTCATCGAGGCACCTTTTTCGGCTGGCATTGCCGGGGGCTTGACCGGCAAAGGCGGACATCCGCTCGCTTTGTCGAAGCAAGGGCTGTGCCGCAGGGCGCTCTAAGTGTCAGCTCATGGCTAATAAGCGGTTAATGTGGAAAGCGTTTCATGACCTTTGAGAGAGGCGATCAAAAAGTGCTGATGAGTGACTGGACCCGCTACCTGCCGGAACGCTTTCGCGCACCGGTCGTTCCCGTGGTCCGCCTTAGCGGCACGATCGGGGCGGTGACGCCGCTGCGTCCGGGGCTCACGCTCGCAGGCGTCAGCAAGACGCTCGACAAGGCCTTCGAGACCAAGCGCGCGCAGGCGGTCGCACTCGTCATCAATTCGCCGGGCGGCTCGCCGGTGCAGTCGCGCCAGATCTACACGCGTATCCGCCAGCTTGCCGCGGCGAAGGGAATTCCGGTGCTGGCTTTCGTCGAGGATGTCGCAGCCTCCGGCGGTTACATGATCGCGTGCGCGGCCGATGAGATTTTCTGCGATCCATCCTCGATCCTGGGATCGGTCGGCGTGATCGGCGGCACCTTCGGCTTTCAGGATTTCATCAAGCGGTTCGGCATCGAGCGCAGGATCTACACCTCGGGCGAGCATAAAAGCAGCCTCGATCCGTTCCTGCCGGAAAACCCGGACGACGTGGCGCGGCTGAAAGCAATCCAGCGCGATATTCACGACGACTTCATCGCCCTTGTGAAACGGAGTCGCGGCGCGCGATTGAAAGGCGAGGAGGCCTATCTGTTCTCCGGCGAATACTGGGCCGGGAACCGTTCGATCGAACTCGGACTTGCCGATGCGATTGGTGATCTGCGCGGCGTGTTGCGTGCGCGGTTTGGCGAGACTGTCCGCATGCCGGTGATCGCACCGAAGAGCGGGCTGCTCGCCAATCTTTCAGGCCGGAAGCCGGGCGCCGGCGCGATGATCGCGGCGGGTCTTGGTGCGGGCCTCGGTGATGATCTGATTTCCGCAATCGAGGCGCGCGCCTTGTGGGCGCGCTACGGACTTTGAGGTGAGGAACGCATGCCGCCGCTGGTTCTGATTGCACTGGGTGTGATGGGCGGAGCCGCACTGGTTCGGTTCGCCATGAAGGAAAGCCGCCGCATCAATCGCGAGCTCGATGAGGCGCGTGAGCAGGCGGTTTCCGAGCAGACCGACGCGGTGCGGCTGCGCCGCGACCCGCAGACCGGCACTTACCGTCCGCATTAGGCGAGCCGCATCGGTCCGTCCGGATTAAGCATGGCTCTGGAAGGACTTGCCGGATTCCGCGAAGAACGCCGTTTTCCGCGGCCTCTCCTTGATTCCTGACCCCCGCGCCGATACGGTCCGCCGCGCCAGCCCGGCTTTGCCGCCTTTGACCTGATTGCAGACATCTCCATGGATACGCTTCCGCCGCATATGCGCCCCGAAAAGTCGTTTCAGGGCCTGATCCTGACATTGCAGCGCTATTGGGCCGATTACGGCTGCATCATCCTGCAGCCCTACGACATGGAGGTCGGTGCAGGCACCTTCCATCCGGCGACGACGTTGCGCGCGCTCGGTCCGAAGCGCTGGAACGCGGCCTATGTGCAGCCTTCGCGCCGCCCCAAGGACGGCCGCTATGGCGAGAATCCGAACCGCCTGCAGCACTACTATCAGTTTCAGGTGATCCTGAAGCCATCGCCTGAAGACATTCAGGACCTCTATCTGAAATCGCTCGCGGCGATCGGCGTCGATGCCGCGCTCCACGACATCCGCTTTGTCGAGGACGATTGGGAGAGCCCGACGCTCGGTGCGTGGGGGCTCGGCTGGGAATGCTGGTGCGACGGCATGGAAGTGTCGCAGTTCACTTACTTCCAGCAGGTCGCGGGCGTCGAATGCGCGCCGGTCGCGGGCGAACTCACTTACGGTCTCGAGCGCTTGGCGATGTATGTGCAGGGCGTCGACAATGTCTACGACCTCAATTTCAACGGCCGCGATGGCGCCGAGAAGGTGACCTATGGCGATGTGTTCCTGCAGGCCGAGCAGGAATATTCGCGGCACAACTTCGAGCACGCCGACACCGCGATGCTGTTCGAGCAATTCAAAATGGCCGAAGGCGCGTGCAAAAAATATCTCGATGCCGGTTGGGCGAGCGACAAGAAGGACAAGCACCTGATGGCGCTGCCGGCCTATGATCAGTGCATCAAGGCAAGCCATGTGTTCAATTTGTTGGACGCGCGCGGCGTGATCTCTGTCACCGAGCGCCAGAGCTACATTCTGCGCGTGCGCGAACTGGCTAAAGCCTGCGGTGAGGCATGGATTCATACCGAAGCGGGTGGGGTGAGGGGATAGTTTTGTACGTGATGGTTTGAGTTTACCCTCCCCTTGAGGGGGAGGGTCGGCGAGCGTAGCGAGCCGGGGTGGGGTGGCGAATGGTCAGGAAGACTGTCAGCGACTTCAAGCGGCGGACTGCGAAGCGATTACGAGCGAATGTAACGGGTGCAGAGGCGCTCCTTTGGCATCATCTCCGACATCTTGATGTACAGGGGAGTCATTTCAGGCGGCAGGTTGCGATCGGGCCTTACATCGCGGATTTTGCCAGCCTGTCTGTGAAACTGGTTATTGAGGTTGATGGATCGCAGCACGGAACGGACGAAGGTCTACGAAGAGATGGTGAGCGAACGCGCTGGTTGAACGATGAAGGTTACCGCGTGCTTCGATTTTGGAACAATGACGTGATGAACAAGACGACGGCTGTGCTGGAGATGATACGTCAGGCGATCGACGCCACCCCACCCCGCCTGCTTTTGGCAGGCGACCCTCCCCCTCAAGGGGAGGGTGAGTAGAAATCATGCCCGATCTTCTGTTTGAACTGTTCTCCGAAGAAATTCCCGCCCGCATGCAGGCGAAGGCGGCGGATGATCTGCGCAAGATGGTGACCGACAAGCTTGTCGCCGAGGGGCTTGTCTATGATGGCGCCAAGGCATTTGCGACGCCGCGCCGTCTCGCGCTCACCGTGCATGGCTTGCCCGGCCGTCAGCCCGATCTGAAGGAAGAGCGCAAGGGTCCCAAGGTCGGCGCGCCGGACGCGGCGATCCAGGGCTTTCTGAAAGCAACCGGTCTTGCCTCGCTCGATGAAGCAAAGATTCAGAAAGACCCGAAGAAGGGCGATTTCTATATCGCGCTGATCGAGAAGACGGGCCGTCCCGCGATCGATGTGATCGCGGAGATCTTGCCGGTTGTCGTGCGCACCTTCCCGTGGCCGAAGCAGATGCGCTGGGGCGAGCGTTCGGCAAAATCCGGCGCGCTCACATGGGTGCGGCCGCTGCATTCCATCGTCGCGACCTTCGGCCTCGAGACCGAAGACCCCGACGTTGTGACGTTCGATGTCGGTGGCATCAAAGCGGGGCAGGTGACACGCGGTCATCGCTTCATGGCGCCGGCCGAATTTTCCGTGCGCCGCTTCGAGGATTATGTCGCGAAGCTCGATGCCGCCAAGGTGATGCTCGATCCGCAGCGCCGGCGCGATACGATCCTTGCGGATGCGAAGCAGCTTGCATTCGCGCAAGGCTATGAGCTTGTCGAAGACGACGCGTTGCTTGAAGAAGCGGCGGGTCTTGTCGAATGGCCGGTCGCGCTGATGGGCTCGTTCGATCCGGCGTTTCTCGCGATCCCCGATGAGGTGATCCGCGCCACCATCCGCAACAATCAGAAGTGCTTTGTGGTGCGCGATCCCAAGTCTGGCGCAGCGTCGCGGACTGCGCTCGGCGACGCGGCGCCGACCGGAAAGCTCGCGCCGAAGTTCATTCTCATCGCCAACATCGAGGCGAGTGACGGCGGCAGTGCGATCATCGCCGGCAATGAGCGCGTGATCCGCGCACGGCTGTCGGACGCCAAATTCTTCTATGAGACCGACCTCAAAACCCGGCTTGAGGAGCGGCTCAACAAATTTGACAATATTGTGTTCCACGAAAAACTCGGCTCGCAGGCCGAGCGTATCGCGCGCATCGAGCGGCTGGCGGCTGAGCTCGCGCCGCTGGTCGGCGCCGACGTGGAAAAGGCGAAGCGCGCCGCGCGTCTTGCCAAGGCGGACCTGCTCACCGAAGTCGTCGGCGAATTTCCCGAGGTGCAAGGCCTGATGGGCAAGTACTACGCGCTGGCCCAGGGCGAGGACGCGAGCGTCGCGCAGGCGATTGAGGATCACTACAAGCCGCAGGGCCCGAGCGACCGCGTGCCGAGCGATCCCGTTGCGATTGCTGTTGCGCTCGCGGACAAGATCGACATTCTCACCGGGTTCTGGGCGATCGATGAAAAGCCGACCGGATCGAAGGACCCATTCGCGTTGCGCCGCGCTGCGCTGGGTGTGATCCGGTTAATAAGCGATAATTCTTTACGCTTAAAAATTATTGAGCGACTTCGTTCTGCTCATGAACTGTTTCTACGAAAAGAAGCAAATGCCTTTCGTTTGTTTACGCGCAATCCAACGTCAGGGTTCTTTGAGAAACTTTCATTTTGGCAAGACGAATCGGAATGGTGTCATACCGAAGAAGACGGGTCAGTCTCGTTCTATGAAGAAAAATGGCCTTTGCCTTCAGATCAAGAAATCTGGTGTTATCGTGGGGAAAGGGACCTTTCCGATGAGTCTGTAGCGAATTACTTTCTTCTGCAGAAAATGACGCCCTCGGTTTTTCGGAAGGAAGTCTTGGATTACTCTGTGTGTTTAGGAGTGCTCGATAAACTGCCTTCCGACGTTCTCTCCTTCTTCGCCGATCGCCTGAAAGTCCAGCTCCGCGAGCAGGGTGCGCGGCATGACCTCGTTGATGCGGTGTTCGCTCTTGAAGGGCAGGACGATCTCTTGATGGTCGTGCGCCGGGTCGAGGCGCTCGGAAAATTCCTCGATACCGACGACGGCAAGAATTTGCTCGCGGGCACCAAGCGCGCGGCGAACATCCTCGCCATCGAGGAGAAGAAGGACAAGCGCAGCTTCACCGGTGCGCCGGATGCCGCGCTCTACAAGCTCGATGAAGAGAAGGCTCTCGCGCGCGCCATCGATGAGGTGAAGGCTGAGGCAGCCGCGGCGGTTGCTAGGGAAGATTTTGCAGGCGCGATGAGCGTGCTGGCGAAGCTGCGGCCCGCGGTCGATGCGTTCTTCGACAAGGTCAAGGTCAACGACGACGACAAGGCGGTGCGCGAAAACCGCCTCAAGCTCCTGAACGAAATCCGCGAGGCGACGCGCGCGGTCGCGGATTTCTCCAGGATTCAGGACTGAAGCCTTAGTTCAAATTTCGTCATTGCGAGCGAAGCAATCCCTCACCTCTCCCCACGGGAGAGGTGAACCGATCCGTCCGCTTAATCGATCACCTGAATGATCCGGCGCGTCTGCGGATCGACCACGACGTATTCATCGTTGACGCGGGTATAGCGGTAGCGATGCGCGCCATACTGCTGCGGCACGTCGTAATAGGTCACGCCGATTTCCGGCAACGTTGCGCCGACGATGATACGGCCGGGTACGGTGTAGTTCGGGACGTTCTCCTGCACGAGATATTCACGGAAGCGCGGCCGGACATCGGGCGAGATACCTTCCACCACCATGCCGGTTGTTGCGCCCTCACGCACGATGATGCGGTCCTGTGCGTGCGCAAGTGCAGGCAGGCCGGCAGTACCGGCGAGGACGGCAAGAACAAGTGCTGACTGTCGCATGTCTGTCTCCTGTAAAGTGATGCCGGCTGAGAGCGGCTGCCGGTCAATTCACGGAGACGAGGGGTGTTCCTGCACCAGTCGTGACATCATTGGGGCCATTTTGTGCGGGAGTGGAACTGATCGGCTTTCAGAATCGTCGTTGATCGTCTATCGCGCTGAGCGATACGTCCCGCGACGAACTCAACCCCGTGCTTCCAGGAGATGCCGTCATGACGATTACTGTCGCCCATCTGCAACCTGTTGTCGCGTTGATCGCCGGCATCCTGATTCTCCTCGTGCCGCGGCTTCTGAACTTCATCGTCGCGATCTATCTGATTTTTGTCGGCATTCTCGGGCTCGGCATTTTCCGCTGAGCTAGTCGAAAGTCGATATTGCGGCGACGTGCTATGCGTCGCGCATACCTTGCATCACGCCTTCAAACCGTGGTGTAACGCGCCTGCTTTCCAATTCCATCCAGCGACTGGCGGTCATGGCAAAAGCTCTCTCCAGGGTCAAAAAATCATCCGTAAAAGCAAAATCCTCGAACAAGCGCGCGGCGGCCTCACGCAAGACCGTGCAAAAGGCGCCGCCCCGCAAGGTGCCTAAAAAGGCGGCCAAGAAAACGCCAACGAAAGCGGCCAGAAGCGCGCCCGCGAAAGCGCTGACGAGAGCGGCTCCGACCAAAGCCCGCACCCCGGCGAAAGCCCTGAAATCCTCCGCCGCCAAACGGCCGACGATCACGAAAACCGCCGCGAAATCCGGCAAATGGGTCTACCTCTTCGGCGACGGCAAGGCCGAAGGCAAAGCGAGTATGCGAGACCTGCTCGGCGGCAAAGGCGCCAACCTCGCCGAAATGTCCAACCTCGGGTTGCCGGTCCCTCCCGGCTTTACCATCCCGACCACGGTCTGCACCTACTTCTACGCCAACAACAAGAGCTACCCGAAAGAGCTGAAGGCTCAGGTCGAGAAGGCTCTCGATATTGTCGGCAAGGCTGTCGGCAAGAAATTCGGCGACGCCAAGAACCCGCTGCTCGTCTCCGTGCGCTCCGGTGCGCGCGCCTCGATGCCGGGCATGATGGACACCGTCCTCAACCTCGGCCTCAACGACGTGACGGTGGAAGCGCTGGCTGCGAACGCCAGCGATCGCCGCTTCGCCTTTGACAGCTACCGCCGCTTCATCACCATGTATTCGAACGTGGTGCTGGGCTTCGAGCATCATCACTTCGAGGACGTGCTCGACACCTACAAGGACAGCAAGGGCTACTCGCTCGACACCGATCTCAATGCAGACGACTGGCAGGTTATCGTCGGCCGCTATAAGGAAGTTATCGCGCGCGAGACCGGCAACGACTTCCCGCAGGACCCGCACGAACAGCTCTGGGGTGCGATCGGCGCAGTGTTCGGCTCGTGGATGACGGCGCGCGCCGTCACCTATCGCCGCCTGCACGATATCCCTGAATCGTGGGGCACCGCCGTCAACGTGCAGTCCATGGTGTTCGGCAACATGGGCGACACCTCCGCGACCGGCGTTGCGTTCACGCGCAACCCCTCGACCGGCGAGCGCCGCCTCTACGGCGAATTCCTCATCAACGCGCAGGGCGAGGACGTCGTCGCCGGCATCCGTACGCCGCAGGAGATCACCGAGGCGGCGCGCAAGGAGTCCGGCTCCGACAAGCCGTCGATGGAATCGGAAATGCCCGAGGCTTTCGCCGAGCTGACGCGCATCTATCAGAAGCTCGAGAAGCACTACCGTGACATGCAGGACATGGAATTCACGGTCGAGCAGGGCAAGCTGTGGATGCTGCAGACCCGCAACGGCAAGCGCACCACCAAGGCGGCGCTGCGCATTGCGGTCGAGCTCGCCAATGAAGGTCTGATTTCGAAGAAGGATGCCGTTGCGCGCATCGAGCCCGCCTCGCTCGATCAGTTGTTGCATCCGACCATCGATCCGAACGCCGAGCGCGATATCGTCGCGACCGGTCTGCCGGCGTCGCCGGGTGCCGCGTCGGGCGAGATCGTGTTCTCCTCCGATGAAGCCGCGAAGCTGCATTCCGAAGGCCACAAGGTGGTGCTGGTGCGTGTTGAGACCTCGCCCGAGGACATTCACGGCATGCACGCCGCCGAGGGCATTCTCACCACGCGCGGCGGCATGACCTCGCACGCGGCGGTGGTCGCGCGCGGCATGGGCAAGCCCTGCGTCTCCGGCGCGGGCAGCATCCGTGTCGATTACGGCCGCGGCACGCTGTCGGTCGGCGGTCGCACCTTCAAGGCGGGCGACATCATCACCATCGATGGCTCACTCGGTCAGGTGCTCGCGGGCCGCATGCCGATGATCGAGCCGGAGCTGTCCGGGGAGTTCGGCACGCTGATGGGCTGGGCGGATCAATTCCGCAAGCTCAAGATCCGCGCGAATGCCGATACGCCGGCGGATGCGCGCACTGCGCTCCGCTTCGGCACCGAGGGCATCGGCCTTTGCCGCACCGAGCACATGTTCTTCGAGGAGACGCGTATCCGCACTGTTCGCGAGATGATCGTCGCCGAGGACGAGCAGGCGCGCCGTGCGGCGCTTGCAAAACTGTTGCCGATGCAGCGCGCTGATTTCGTCGAGCTGTTCGAGATCATGAAGGGCCTGCCGGTGACGATCCGGCTGCTCGACCCGCCGCTCCACGAATTTCTGCCGCACACGCAGCACGAGATCGAGGAAGTCGCGCGCGTTCTCAACACCGATCCGCGCAAGGTCGCCGATCGCGTGCGCGAACTCGCCGAGTTCAACCCGATGCTCGGCTTCCGTGGCTGCCGTCTCGCGATTGTCTATCCGGAGATCGCGGAGATGCAGGCGCGTGCCATCTTCGAGGCGGCGGTGGAAGCCGCCAAGCGCACCGGCAAGCCGCCGGTGATCGAGGTGATGGTACCGTTGATCGCCACCCGCAACGAATTCGACATCGTGCGCGACCGCATCGATGCGATGGCGCAGGCGGTGGTGAAGGAAACCGGCGGCAAGCTGACCTATCAGGTCGGCACCATGATCGAACTGCCGCGCGCCTGCCTGATGGCGGGCGAGATCGCCAAGAGCGCGGAGTTCTTCTCGTTCGGCACCAACGATCTCACGCAGACGGGCTTCGGCGTCAGCCGTGACGATGCGGCGTCGTTCCTCGGCCCGTATCTCGCCAAGGGCATCCTCGAAACCGATCCCTTCATCTCGATCGACCGCGATGGTGTCGGCGAGCTGGTGCGGATCGGCGCCGAGCGTGGCCGCAAGGTGCGCGCGAAGCTGAAGATGGGAATCTGCGGCGAGCATGGTGGCGACCCGGCATCGGTCACGTTCTGCCACGAGGTCGGGCTCGATTACGTCTCGTGCTCGCCCTATCGCGTGCCGATCGCGCGCCTCGCCGCCGCGCAGGCCGCGCTCGGCAAATCGGCGGCGGGTCAGGCCTGATACGCCGGTTACGATAGAATTGATGAAATTGCGGGCCGCGCCTTCATGAAAGAAGGTGCGGCCTTCGCTTTTGTTGACCGATTGTTTACCACGCTGTGAGAGCGGCCGTTTACTAAAGAGCACGATTCATCGCGTCAGCGGTGCGATAGTGTTGCGTGTGGCGGCGCAGTCGCACGATTAACTCAGCAGCAACTTTAATTCGATAACACCGAAAACGATCAAATTGCACTGAATGTGCGAGGAGATCGCGTGTGTGACGTGTGTTGCGTGAGCGTAATATGGTTATGTTGCGTAACAGGCTGAAGGGCGCAAAGGTTGCGCCCTTCAGTTTTGTTGTCTGCCTTCTGGCGCTGATGCCGACCGAGGTCGGCTATCAGGATATCGCCGCGCAGCTCGCGCGCCAGCCGGGCGTTGCGCAACGGTGGCAGCAGCATATGGTGTCCTCGCCGGGCAATGCGCTGCGCGTCGCGTCCTTCAATTTCGTCCGCCCGATCGGCACCAACGTGCCGCAAGCCGCCTCGTTGACGCTCGCAAGCCTCGGCGGCCGCGATGTCGACATCACAGGCTCGCTCGGCCGTCACGCGCTCGGGCAGGCTGTGCGCCCGCTGCAGCCTTCCGATTATCCGACCGTGATGCGTGCCGCGAAGGGTGATCGCCTTCCCGTTGCACCGCGCTCGGTCTCGCCCGCGCCGGAACAAACATCTGACGCGGAGAGCGCAGATGCGTCCACTGAGGCCGCACCCGATACATCGGAGAATGTCGCGGCAGCGAGCGAGCCGCTCGACCGTGAACTGCAGGAGGCGCTCGATGCGCCCCGCCTGCCGCAATACGATGCACCGAAGACCGATGATGCCGTGCTTGACGACAACGCGCTCGTTGCTCTCAATGCCACGCCCAACCGTGCGGTCGCGCCGCGCGACCCGTTCACCGTCAAGACTTCGAGCCTGTTCTTCGGCAGCGCCGCGCTCGGGGAGAGCGGCGAGCGGCTCGAGCGCTGGCAGCCCGGCGAGGAGCCGGTGGTGATCGTGCCGGGCCCGGATCCGGACCTGAAGCGGCAGGTGACGCTGTCGCCGCATGCACCAAGCGATGCGGAGAGCGGCGAGTCGATCGCGCCGAAGGGCGAGGTCAACAAGGATTCACCCGCGCAGCGGCTGAAGCTGGACGCCAAGGCGCGCGCCAAGGGCGAGAAGTGCCTCGCGGAAGCGGTCTATTACGAAGCGCGCGGCGAGGCCGTACGTGGCCAGATCGCGGTGGCGCAGGTGGTGATGAACCGCGTGTTCTCTGGCTTCTATCCGACCACGATCTGCGGCGTGGTCTATCAGAACAAACATCGGCATCTCGCCTGCCAGTTCACTTTCGCCTGCGACAACGTCCGCGACGTGATCCGCGAGCCGGAGATGTGGGAGCGCGCGAAGCGCATTGCGAAGGCGACGCTCGACGGCAAGCTGTGGCTGCCGGAAGTCGCGAAGTCGACCCACTATCACGCCTACTGGGTGCGCCCGTCCTGGGCGAACGAGATGAAGAAGATGTATCGCTTCGGTGTGCACACCTTCTATCGGCCTCGCGCATGGGGCGACGGCAAGGATGCACCGAGTTGGGGTTCGCCTTCGCAGACGGCGGAAATCTCCAAGGAACTGCTTGAAGCGGCAAAGAGCTCGGCCGAGCAGGGCTACAAGCGCTAAGGGCGCTCCGATTGATCGAAACATATTGATTCTGTCATGGCCGGGCATAGCCCGTCCTAGACGGGTGTAAACGCCCTTATGTCTCGGCCATCTACGTCTTAGAATGCTTTACAAAGAAAGACGTGGATACCCGGCATAAAGGCCGGGCATGACGAGTGGCGGGTTTTGTTCAAACCAATTGCCGTAGCGCGTTGAGCTAAACCTCAATATCCAGCGCGACGTCGAAATTCGGTGCCGAGTGCGTGAGCGCGCCGGAGGAAGCATAGTCGACGCCGGTTTTGGCGATCTCGGCGATGCGCTCGACCGTGACGCCGCCTGACACTTCCAGCACTACGCGGCCCGCCGTCAACGCAACAGCCTCGCGCAGCGTCGGGATATCCATGTTATCGAGCAGCACGACGTCGGCGAGCCCGGTTGCGAGCACCTCGCGCAACTGATCGAGCGTATCGACCTCGATCTCGATCTTGACGAGATGGCCTGCGACCGCACGAGCGCGCGTCAGCACCGCGGCGATGCTGCCCGCGACCGCGATGTGATTGTCCTTGATGAGGATGGCATCGTCGAGGCCGAAGCGATGATTGAAGCCGCCGCCGCAGCGCACGGCATATTTCTCCAGTGCGCGCAGGCCCGGCGTGGTCTTGCGCGTGCAGCAGATCCGCAGCTTGGTGCCTGCCGTTTCCTTCACATAGTTCGCCGTCAGTGTCGCGATGCCGGAGAGGCGGCCGACATAATTGAGTGCGACACGCTCGGCCGAGAGCACGGCGCGCGCCGAACCGGCGAAGGTGAGAAGCGGTTGGCCCTTCGTCACGGTGTCGCCGTCGCGGGCGCCGGCTTCGATTTCGATATCGGGCGCGAGCATGCGGAATGCGGTCACCGCGAGCGGCAGACCTGCGATGGTACCGGCCTGACGTGCCACCATCACGGCGCGCGCGGGCATGCCGTCCGGAATGGTGGCGATCGAGGTCACGTCACCGGCGCGGCCGAGATCCTCAGACAGCGCGTGACGGACGGCGTCCTCGATCACCAGCGGTGCGAGGAAGGCGTCAGGCAACAACAGCAGCGAGGCGGGTGAGACCGGCGCGCTCATCTCATGCTCCCGCGGCAAGCTGCAGCGGTGCGCCGTGCGCGATCTCGGCGGCGACGGCGCGCGTCGCGGACAGCGTCGTCATGGTCCGTCGCGCGAACACAGGAACGGCGACCGGGAAATCGGAGCGGAAATGCGCGCCGCGGCTTTCCTCGCGGACATAGGCGCTGGTAGCGACGATCAGCGCTGTGGTCGCCATGTTGCGCAGTGCGCGGCTCTGCGAGGCAGCTTCGATCTCACCGAAGATGCGGACCGCTTCCGCAAGTCCGTCCGCATTGCGGATGACTCCGACATGCGCGCTCATGGTCTGGCGCAGCTTCGTCTCGAGATCGCGTTCGACGGCGGCGTTGGCCGTTTCTGTTGTAGCGGGAAGCGGAGCCGGTGCGTTCCATGTGAAGCGGCCGATGTCGTCGGCAATGCGTGCGGCGTAGACCACGGCTTCCAGCAGCGAGTTGGAGGCCAGGCGGTTGGCGCCATGCGCGCCGGTCGAGGAGACTTCGCCTGCGGCCCACAGGCCGACGATGGACGAGCGGCCGCGCCCGTCCACCGCGATGCCGCCCATGTGGTAGTGCGCGGCGGGCGCGATCGGAATGGGCTGCGTCGCCGGGTCGATGCCGCCCGCGATGCAGCTTGCATAGACGGTCGGGAACCTTGAGGCGAACTCTGCGCCGACGGCTTTGGTCGCGTCGAGGAAGGCGCCGCGCCCGCTGGCGTTCTCCGCGAACACGCCGCGCGCCACGATATCGCGCGGCGCGAGTTCGCCGAGCGGATCGCGCTTCAGCATGAAGCGCTCGCCCGCGCCGTTGATGAGTGTCGCGCCTTCGCCGCGCAACGCTTCGGTGGCGAGCGGGGCAGGGTCCTTGCCGATCATTACGGCGGTCGGGTGAAACTGCACGAATTCCGGATCGGCGATCACCGCACCTGCGCGCGCGGCGATGGCGAGGCCGCCGCCATAGGATTCGGAAGGATTGGTGGTGACGGCATAGAGATGGCCGATGCCGCCGGTCGCCAGCACCACGGCGCGCGCGGGCAGCGTCCGCGTCTTGCCGCTGGCGGTGCTGCGCAGCCGCAGCCCGGCGACGGCGCCATCCGCGACCATGAGGTCTTCGGCGGTGTAGCCTTCGATGATCCGGATCGACGGCGTCTTGCGCACGGTCTCGATCAGCGCGGTGATGATCGCCTTGCCGGCACGGTCGCCCTGAACGTGGACGATGCGGCGCGCGGAGTGCGCGGCCTCGCGGCCGACTGCGAGCTTGCCTTCAAGGTCGCGATCGAACGGCACGCCGTAGCGCAACAGGTCCTCGATGCGGCCTGCGGCTTCGCGGGCGAGTCGATGCGCTACCGCTTCATCGACGATGCCGCCGCCCACTGCAATGGTGTCGGCCGCGTGGGATTCCGGCGTGTCGCCTTCGCCGACGGCCGCCGCGATGCCGCCCTGCGCCCAGACGCTCGATGCGCCTTCGCCGAGCGAGGCCGCGGAGATCACGGTGACGGGGCGGGGCGCAAGCTTCAGTGCGCAGAACAGACCGGCGAGGCCCGCGCCGACGATGACGACATGGTCGGAGGCTGTATTCATAAAATCAGGATGCGCAATCGCACTCATAGGACGTACTCCAATCGCATGTGCGATCTGCTCCCTCTCCCCTGCGGGGAGAGGGTCGGGGTGAGGGGGATCAATGTCCAAATCATTGGCATGGAACCCCCCTCACCCGGCGCCATAGCGCGGCGAAGACGCGCGTCAGCGCGCTTTTGGCGCCGACCTCTCCCGCAGGGGAGAGGTGCGAGCTCGTTGGTTAGTTCTTCAGATTGACCATCCGCTCCACCGAGCGGCGGGCCTTGTCCGCGATCATCGGATCGATCACGATTTCCTCGCGCATGTAGAGCAGGCTGTCGAGAATCTTCGGCAGCGTGATGCGCTTCATGTGCGGGCAGAGGTTGCAGGGCTTGACGAAGTTCACCTCCGGCAACTCCGCCTGCACGTTGTCGGCCATCGAGCACTCGGTGACCATGACGACGCGCTTCGGCTTGTTGTTGCGAACCCAGTCGATCATGTGCGCGGTCGAACCGGTGAAGTCCGCCTCGTTGATGACGTCGGGCGGGCACTCCGGGTGCGCGATGATCTGCACGTCGGGGTCGGCCGCGCGATAGCTGCGCAACTCGTCGCCGGTGAAGCGCTCATGCACCTCGCACGCGCCCTTCCAGGCAATGATCTTCACCTTGGTTTTCGTGGCGACGTATTTCGCGAGATACTGGTCCGGCACCATGATGACGGTGTCGACGCCGAGGCTCTCCACCACCGCAACCGCGTTCGACGAGGTGCAGCAGATATCGACTTCCGCCTTCACATCGGCGGAGGTGTTGACGTAGGCGACAACCGGCACGCCGGGGAAGCGCTCGCGCAGCAGGCGAACGTCCTCGCCGGTGATCGAGGAGGCGAGCGAGCAGCCTGCGCGAGAATCCGGGATCAGCACGGTCTTTGACGGGTTCAGGATTTTCGACGTCTCGGCCATGAAGTGCACGCCGCACTGGACGATGACGTCGGCCTTCACCTTGGTCGCCTCGATGGCGAGCTTCAGCGAGTCGCCGCCGACGTCGCCGACGCAATGGAAGATTTCAGGCGTCTGATAGTTGTGCGCGAGGATCACGGCGTTGCGCTCGCGCTTCAGGTCGTTGATCGCCTTGATGTACGGCGCCATGAACGGCCACTCGACCGGCGGGATAACTTCCTTGACGCGCTCGTAGAGGTGCGCGGTCGCGCGCTCGACCTCGGGCGTCCACTCAAGAGCGGGCGTCGGCAGCGAGGTGAAGCGTTCGCGGGCGTCGCAGCGCGGCGCATCCGTGTTCCGGGCCAAAGCGGGGGTGCCGAAATCTTCGGGTCCGAACAATCCAGTCAGGGGCATGGTCACCTCCCATATATACTCCGATTGAGCATATATGAACGCTGAGAAAGCCGGCCTAGGCCGGTACATTGCCCGCCTCGAGAAATCGCCGGTATGGCGACCATTATTCTCAATTAGAGCAAAACTAATATAACAGGTCTTTGACGACCTCGCCAGACCTTCTCCCAAATTTATTGCGCAGGGAATAAGAGGCCTTCTGCATAACACCATCGTCGATTTGACGCTTCGCAACCCGATACTACTGTGCGGCTGCACGAAATAAGGGAGCGAGTTGTGGGAACGTTCAAAGCCATCCGCATCGACAAGGCCGACAAGGGCACCGTCGCGTCGCTGACGCAGTTTGACGAAAGCGAATGGATGGAGGGCGACGTCGTCGTCGCCGTCGAATGGTCCACTCTCAATTACAAGGACGGCCTCGCGCTCACCGGCAAGGGCCCGGTGGTGCGGCGATTTCCGATGATCGCCGGCATCGACTTCGCCGGGGCGGTGATTTCCTCCGAGCATCCGAAGTGGAAGGCCGGCGACAAGGTGATCGGCACCGGTTGGGGCATGGGCGAGACCCATCTCGGCGCCTATGCGGAAAAGACCCGCGTCAAGGGCGACTGGCTGGTGCGGCTGCCGGAGGGCCTGAGCGCGCGCGAGGCGATGGCGATCGGCACCGCGGGCTTCACCGCCATGCTGTCGGTGCTGGCGCTGGAGCGGCACGGCATCACGCCTGCGGACGGGCCGGCAGTCGTGACCGGTGCGGCCGGGGGCGTCGGCTCGGTGGCGGTGAGCCTGCTTGCGAAGGCGGGCTACCATGTCATCGCCTCGACCGGGCGTGTCAGCGAGAGCGCCTACCTGAAGGATCTCGGCGCAGCGGAAATCATCAACCGCGAGGAGCTGTCCGGCGCGGGACGGCCGCTCGGCAAGGAGCGCTGGGCGGCGGGTGTCGACAGCGTCGGCTCGACCACGCTCGCCAATGTGTTGTCGATGACCAAAGCTCACGGCGCCATCGCCGCCTGCGGCCTTGCCGGCGGCATGGACCTGCCTGCCACGGTTGCGCCTTTCATTTTGCGTGGGGTGTGCCTTTTGGGTATCGATTCCGTGATGTGCCCGCTGCCCTTGCGCGATGTCGCATGGGCGCGGCTTGCCACCACCCTCGACAAGGCAAAACTTGCTGAAATGACACGGGAAATCACCCTCGACGAGGTGATTGGCGCCGGCTCCGACATTCTCGCGGGCAAGATTCGCGGGCGCGTGGTGGTGAAAATCGTCTGACGCCGTTCAGGGTTTGCAAACCATAGTGCTCCATTCTTGCCATCGTTGATATGGTAATCAGGGATTTAAGGCCGGACGGTTGTCGCGGCTTCCATCCCGATATGTCCCGAGTTGGAGTGGTCTGCATGTTCGCACGGTTGGCTTTTGGAGTTGTGCTCGCCGGGTGCATGGCCGCGCCGGCTTTCGCCGAGCAGATGGACGCCAGCCAGGCGCGCAAATTCGTCACCAACAAGCTGTTCTCGTTTACCTGCTTCGACGGCACGCGCGGCGCGGGCCGCATCTATGACGACGGCTCCGCAGCAGGCTCCGTGCAGTTCAGCGGCACCGGGCCGCTGCGCCACATGCGGCTGCCGAGCAATACGCTGCAGGTTCGCTCGGGCAATGTCTGCGCCTCGGTGAAGGGCCTTCCGTTCGAGCCGTGCTTCAACCTCAACAAGCATGACGAGGTGAGCTTCCGCGGCTCGGTCAACGGGCTCGGCTTCGCCTATTGCGACTTCCGCCGCCAGGGCAACGTCCGCACCTTCCTGACGCGGATGATCCAGCGCAAGCCGCGCTCGCTCCATGCGCCGAACAAGGCGAACGAAGTGCGCGCCGATGCCAGCCGCGCCGAAGCGCGCTCGGAGCCGGTCGCCGAACTGCGCCGGACCAAGGCGGACTAAACCGATTTAGTTTGGACTCGCGCCTTCACCTCTCCCTACGCGAGAGATGAGAACCATCATTCATGCGAGATGTGGTGCTTGCGGATGCGGCGCACTGTCGCCCAGATTCCAAGTGCCGCGACCGGAATGAACGCCGCGATCATGTAGACCGGATCGATGTGCACGTAGCCGGTCTCGTGAATCGCCTTGGCGACGTAGCCGAACAGGCTGACGACGTAATAGGTGATCGCCGCGACCGACAGCCCTTCAACCGTCGTCTGCAACCTGAGCTGCATGCGCGTGCGCTCGTTCATCGACTTCAAGAGTTCCTGGTTCTGCTTTTCCAGCTCGACGTTGACACGAGTGCGCAACAGGTCGGCGGCGCGCGTCAGTTTCAGTGACAGTTCGCTCTGCCGCGTCTCGGTGGTGATGCAGGTGCGGATCGCGGGCGCCATTCGCCGTGCGAGGAATGAAGTCCAGGTCGGCAGCCCGCCCATCTTGCGCTCGCCGATGGTGGCGAGACGCTGGTGGATGATCTCGTCATAGGCCCGCGTCGCACCGAAGCGGAACACGCTCGCGGCGGCGCCGGCTTCGAGGTCGGAGGCGAGACCCACGAGTTCGTCGAGAAGCTGGCGGTTGCTGCCGAGGTCGGTCGCCTCGCGCATCTTCCGCGTCACCTCGGTGAGCTTCTGTTCGATCTTGTTGATCGAGGGCGCGAGCCGCTGCGCTTCGGGCAGGCCGAGGAGCGCCAGCGTCCGGTAGGTCTCTATCTCGATCACGCGTTGCACGAGCGCGCCGGCGCGATCGCTCGCAAGGCCGTTGTCGGTGATGAGAATGCGCACGAAGCCCGACGGGTCGAGCCGGAAGTCTGTCGCATAGGATGCGGAGCCGTCGGAGTTTTCGGCGCTCGCAAGGCTTGCACGATCGAAAATATCTTCGAGCGGAAGGTGGTTCGGATCCTTCCGCAGGATGTGCAGGTCGATCGCAACCAGCAGCGGTCCGGGCTGGGGAATGGCGCGGGTCTGCGGCTCGATCACCGCAACGTTCGGCGTGAACGGCGCATCGCTCGATGCGGACGGCATCTCCCAGGTGTAGGTGGTGAATTCGGAGTGTTGCTCCCAGCGCAGCACCGTGGAGCCGAGTGCGACGCGATAATGCTTTTCCGCAGGCAGCGGCCCGGCAAGGCCGCGCGTCGTGCAGAACGCGAACAGGTTCACCCGGTCGGTCTGCGCGGCCGCCTCGTCGGTCTGGAAGGCGAAGTGCAGGATGCGCCGTGGCACCGCGAGCGCGGTGAACGGGCGGGCGTGCAGCTCATTGAGGATCGAGGCGCGCAGCCGGTGCGGCACCAGCGGAGGCAACATGGTTGGCTCGCCGGTGGGGCCGGACGTCGTAACGTCGCTGCTCGAAGAGTCTTGCATGCTCAAAGGTCCTCGCCTTCATCGCCGGTGAGGGAGTGGTGCGGCCCCTGCGGCGTCAGAAAATCGTGATCCCGCGTCGGAGCGGGAGCCTGGTCCTGAAAATCATCTATCACGGCCATATCTGGGACCGATAAAATTTTTCAGGCGATGCGATGGACTATAAAACCTTTTGATGAAGCCTGTGCCTGTCCTGCAGGCATTGGCTGCGGGCTTTTTCGGCGGGTCGTTAAGGTTACCTGCGCGCGCGCACCCGCAACCCCGGGGCCGGGCGCTCCTGCAGCACCTCGCGACGGAAGCGAAACAAGGCGGCCGGGCGCCCGCCGGTGCGGGTCGAGACTTCACCGGTCGGCTCAGTCAGCGCACCCGCTTCCACCAGGCGACGGAAGTTTTGTTTGTGCAGATGGCGGCCGGAGATCGCCTCCACCGTGTGCTGCAATTCGGTCAGCGTGAATTCCGGTGGCAGCAGTTCGAACACCACCGGGCGGTATTTCAGTTTCGAGCGCAGCCGCGCAATCGCGGTCGCGAGAATGCGACGATGGTCGAAGCGCATCGCGGCGCCGAGCGGCGGCAGTGACTTGCGCGCGAGTGCTGCCGGGCGACCGTCGCGCTTCGCTTCCTCGACAAGGCCTGCCTCGTAGAGAAGCTCGTAGCGGTCGAGCACGTGCTCCTCGTCCCAGTGCGCGCCTTCCGCGCCGAAATAAAGCCGCACGCGATCGGCGCGGCTGAGCGCGCGGTTGGCGTTCGATGCATCCGATTTGTCCGCCCAGGCTTTCAGTGCGGGCAAAATTTCCTGATCGATGAGAGCGGGCTTGGTGACGCGCCAGTCTTCCCACGGGAAATAGCGGTACCACGGCTCGAACGTTGCGCCCTCGACCTTGGGCGAGGATTCGCCATCGACGCTGCGCGTCAGCGCGAGATAGCCGATCGAGGCGACGTGCATACCGGTGTGGTCGGCGGTGGCGTGGCGGCCGCGGTCGCCGAAGGTGTAGAGCTGCTCGACATAACCGAGGCGGAGGCCGGTCTGCTCGGCAACCCAGGCGCGCAGCCCGATCTCGAACGTGCGATGGCTCACCGCATCGAACGGGCCGAACGGCAGCCCCGCGAGTTCATCCTCGTCGCCGGGGGCGGTGAGGATCAGCGGCTCGTTGTCGTTGATCGAGACGATCGCGGCGGTGAGGCCGATCTCGATCGGGGTCAGCGACTTCTCGGCCATCGCGTTACTCGATGTGGATGCGGAACGGTCGGCCTTCCAGCACGGCGCTGCCGGGGCCGATATGATCGAGGGCGCGGACCATGCGGCCGTCGCGGCCGAGGATCTGGTCGGCCAACTGCACGATCAGCCGGTTCGGGCTCGCACTTGGCGAGGCGGCGCGGATCGCGCTCGCGATCTCGCTTTCGTCGCGGCCGGGGTTGAGCGCGCAGGCGGCGAGAAAGGCGGTCGCGGTCGAACGGCTGATCCCCGCGAAGCAATGGACGACGAGCGGCGCGCGGCGGTCCCAGTGCCGCACGAAGTGCAGCACGGTCTCGATATGCGTGGCTGCGGGAACCTTGAAGCCGTCGGCGGCCTCGGTGATATCGTCCATCGAGACACGCAGATGGTTCGCCGCGAGGATAGAGGCGGGCGTCTGCGCCTTCTCGACCTTCCCCATCACGGTCACGATGTGACTCGCGCTGACGGCGGCGACGGTGGAATGAAGCTCGGCGAGCGAACAGACGTGGATCATCAAGGGCCTCGGGATATCAGCCCTCTATACGTCAGGCAGACGCGCGGGCAAAGCGCGGCGGGGCGGACCGACTATGCGGTCAACGACTGGCAGCGCGCGAGGAACAGCTTTTCCGCCTTGGTCGCCGACCAGGGCGTCAGATAGCTGTCGACGCTCGCCGGGCTGAGTTTCGGGTCGCGGCCGAACAGGCGTTTCGCCTCGGCCTGGCTGAAGCCCGCAAGGCGCGTCGCCTCGAGATAGGCCGCACCGATATCGGCGGCCTTGATCATGGTCTCGATCTCGGCGGGCAGCACCGCAGGCAGGCCGAAGCGCAGATGGATTGCGGCAAGAAGTCGCCGCTCTACGACTTTGTAGGAGCCGCCGATCACCGCCTTGAACGGAGAGATCATGTCGCCGATGACGTATTCGGGCGCATCGTGCAGCATTGCCGCGAGCCGCACCCGGCGGTCGACGCGCGGCGCGTGCGTCCGCAGCACTTCCTCGACCAGCAGCGTGTGCTGCGCCACCGAGAAGATATGCGCGCCGTGGGTCTGGCCGTTCCAGCGCGCGACGCGGGCAAGCCCGTGGGCGATGTCGGTGATTTCGACATCGAGCGGCGAGGGATCGAGTAGGTCGAGACGGCGGCCCGACAGCATACGCTGCCAGGCACGAGGCGCGGGCTTTGCGGGTGTGCGTTTCGCCGTCATGAGGCTTTGCGGGAAGTCTTGCGTTGGCGCTTCGGTTGCCCGCAGGTGGCATGGCAATGGCAGGTGATCATGTGATCGTTGACCATGCCGGTTGCCTGCATGAAGGCATAGACGATGGTCGGGCCGACGAACTTGAAGCCGCGCTTCACAAGCTCCTTCGACATCGCAATCGACTCCGGCGTCGAGGTCGGAACCTGCCCTTTACTGCGGAAACGATTCATCTTCGGCTTGCCGTCGACGAAGCTCCACAACAGCTTCGAGAAGCCGGGGCCTTCCTCCATGATGACGAGATAGGCCTGCGCGCTTTTCACCGCGCCTTCGATCTTGGCGCGATTGCGCACGATGCCGGCATCGTTCATCAGCGCGGCGATCTTCTTCGCGTCGTAACGCGCAATCTTCACCGGATCGAAATCGTCGAAGGCTTTGCGGAAATTGTCGCGCTTGCGCAGGATGGTGATCCACGACAGCCCCGCCTGGAAGCCATCGAGGATCAGCTTCTCGAACAGTGCACGGTCGTCATATTCCGGCACGCCCCATTCCTCGTCGTGATAGGCAACGTAGAGCGGGTCCTCGCCCGGCCAGGCGCATCGCGGCAGATCTTTCACGCGCGAAAGAGCAGGGCTCATGTGACGGCCTTCTTCGGCAGCGCGATGTCCTGCGGCGCGACGAAGGTCAGCGCATGGCCCTCGGCCGTGACCGCCAATCCGGATTCGATCGCATCGTTGACGCGGTCGACGCGCAGCAGCGCGAGTCCGTGTCCGCCCGCGGAGGAGCCGAACGTGCCGACCGTCTTCTCGCCCGCCATCACCGTCGTGCCGGACGCAACATCGCCGTCGATGCCGACGCGGACGATGCGGTTACGCGCGGTGCCGCGATGCTGCATGCGGGAGACGACCTCCTGGCCGATGTAACAGCCCTTGTCGAAATCGACGCCGTGCAGGCGATCCATGTTGGCATCGTGCGGGAAGGCGTCGTTATAACCGAAGTCGACGCCACCGCGTGGCGCGCCGCAGGCAATCCGGTGGGCCTCGTAGTCGGCCTCGCTCGTCATCGTGGCGCCGATGGCCGCTGCCGCCTTCTCCGCAAGCTCCGCGGGCACGAGGATACGCCAGCCGAGCTCATTGTCGCGCGGATCGGCGAACGCGAGGTCCGGCGTCATCTGCGGTTGTCCGTCCCAGACGGCCAACACGCCGAGCGAGTCGGAAAGGTTTTCGATCACGACCTTGGCGCGCAGCTTGTAGATCGACAGGCGCGCGGTGAGCGGCTGCGCGAGGCTTTTCGGGCAATCGAGCAGAAAGCCGCCACCATGGCCCGCGGGAATCTCGGTGACGAGAAAGTCGGCGATGATCTTGCCCTGCGGCGTCAGCAGCGCGCCGAAACGGCCAAGGCCGGGGCGGACCAGTTCGATATTGGTGGTGACGAGGCCGTTGAGAAAGTGGCGAGCGTCCTCGCCGCCGACTTTGATCACGCCCCGATCGGAGAGAAATGCGGATTTCATGGGATTCTTGATCGGCAAGTTCTTGAAAGACGTTGATCGGCAGAAGTTTCGCGAAGAATCGCACATCGCCGATATCGCCATGAAACGTAAGGCTGTAAGGTGCGCGCAACAAGCCCCGCGCGCGGCTTGCGCGGCGCAAATGTGACATTCCAGCAGCGGCATTTCAGATAATGGCTCAGACCTTCGATCTCCTCCTCAAATCCGGCACCGTGGTCAATCAGGACGGGGAGGGGGTGCGCAACATCGGCGTCACCGCGGGGCGCATCGCCGCGCTCGACGTGCCGGACGATGCCAGTGCCGGCGAGGTGATCGACTGCAAGGGCCTGCACATCCTGCCCGGCGTGATCGATACCCAGGTGCATTTTCGCGAACCGGGCCTCACCCACAAGGAAGACCTGGAAACGGGCTCGCGCAGTGCGGTGATGGGCGGCGTCACCGCCGTGTTCGAGATGCCGAACACCAACCCGCTGACGATCACCGAGGAAACCTTCACCGCAAAGATCAACGCCGCGCATCACCGCATGCATTGCGACTTCGCCTTCTTCATCGGCGGCACGCGTGAGAACTATCGCGATCTGCCGGAACTCGAGCGCGCGCCGGGCTGCTCGGGCGTCAAGGTGTTCATCGGCTCATCGACCGGCAGCCTACTTGTCGAGGACGATGACGGCCTGCGGCATATTCTGAGCGCGATCCGCCGCCGCGCCTCGTTCCACGCCGAGGACGAATATCGCCTCAACGAGCGCAAGAATCTGCGCATCGAGGGCGATCCGCGCTCGCACCCGGTGTGGCGCGATGAGATGGCGGCGCTGATTGCGACCAAGCGGCTCGTCGGCATCGCGCGCGAATACGGCAAGCGGATTCACGTTCTGCATATCTCGACCAAGGAAGAGATCGCCTACCTGCGCGATCACAAGGACGTCGCAACCTGCGAGGCGACGCCGCATCATCTCACGCTCGCCGCGCCCGAATGCTACGAACGGCTCGGCACTCGCGCGCAGATGAATCCGCCGGTGCGCGATGCAACCCATCGCGAGGCGATCTGGCAGGGCATCTCACAGGGCATCGTCGACGTGCTCGGCTCCGATCACGCGCCGCATACGCTGGACGAGAAGGGCAAAACCTATCCGGCTTCGCCTTCCGGCATGACCGGCGTACAGACGCTGGTGCCGATCATGCTCGATCACGTCAATGCCGGGCGGCTGTCGCTTGCGCGCTTCGTCGATCTGTCGAGCGCGGGGCCGGCGCGCATCTTCAACATCGCCTGCAAGGGCCGGATCGCAGCGGGCTACGATGCCGACTTCACCGTCGTCGATATGAAGCGCAGCGAGACGATCCGGAACGAGGACAACGCGTCGCGCGCGGGCTGGACGCCTTATGATGGTGTGAAGGTGAAGGGCTGGCCGGTCGGCACGTTCGTTCGCGGACGGCGGGTGATGTGGCAGGGCGAACTTGTGGCGGCATCCGGCGGCGAACCGGTGCGCTTCATGGAAACGCTGAAGCCGTAATTCCTGGTGAGAGAATACGCTGCTTGCGTCATGGCCGGGCTTGTCCCGGCCATCCACGCCTTGGCGACATCCGCAGAAAAAAAGCGTGGATCACCGGGACAAGCTCGGTGATGAAGGTCGCGTGTTTTTTGAATCTATCTGGGTCCCCGCTTGCGCGGGAACGGCGATAGTGCGTGGGATACCTTGAGCGTCGTTACTGCTTGAACGTCACCAGCGAGAATTCGCCGCTGCGCACGCGTGCGGGCAGACCCTCGACGAACTTCGCCACCGCATCCTCGCCGTAGGTGTTCACCAGTTCGGCGAAGGCCGCGAACAGGCTCGCCTGCGCGAGGCAGTCGCCGTCGATGCCGTCGTGAAGCGCTTCCGCCCACGCCTCGTTTAGATAGGTCAGCGCGGCCTGCTTCTGTTCCTGATCGGGGAGAGCGGCACGGGACGGAGCGAGACGGGAATACGACATGAACGATCCGGAATCAGGCGCGGCGCGCCGTTGAAATGTTCCAGAGCTTTAACATGGGGGGCGGGCGAGCCCAGTCAGTTCTTGCGAAAGGGTTAACGCAAACGAGACGGCTGTAGATAAATCAGTTGGCATATCGCGAAGTCAGGTTCCGCGAGATGTCGGCGCCCTCGACGAGGTAGCGGCGGACCACGAGATTCGCCGCCGGGGTGCAGGTCCGGTAGGTCTGCTGGAAGCCGTTATAGCCGCGGTTGAAACTGGCGATCATCCGGGTGCGGCGGTCGCCGGACGGCGTCTCGGCCTCCACCAGCGCCTGCATCTGCGTGCGCCATTTCTGGCCCTCGTTGGTGCCGCAGATGCCGCGCAGGTAATGCAGCGCGCCGAGGATTTCCGCGAGCCGCTGCAAATCGGCATCGAACGGCGCGGCCTCGTCCTCCGCCCGCGCGGCGGTGGCCGGCAGCAGGATCAGGCAGGTGAGGAGCACGGCGAGGGCACGGCGCAGCATGGCGGGGGTCATAACCCTGCCGGCGTGGCGTAAGCAAGGCGGCTCTCGCGGCAGGCCGAGGCTGGCTTATGGGGTCGCCGCCAGAATCCGCTCGACGGAGAGCATGACGTCCCGCAGCCCTTCGGTCACCGGCAGGTTGCCGAGCTGCCCGGACGTCAGCCATTTGGCGTCGTCGAGTTCGTCGTTGAGATTAATCTCGCCGGACACCCAGCGGGCGGCAAAGGGCAGGATGATGAAATGGCGGCCGGCGCCGGTCCTGAGCGGCAGGGCCTCGCGATACCCGGCGAGCCCCACGACCTCGATGGTGAGGCCGGTTTCCTCCATCACCTCGCGTGCGACCGCCTCGGTCAGGGATTCGCCGAATTCCACACGGCCGCCGGGGAAGGTGTAGATGCCGCGGGCCGGGTTGCGGTTGCGGCGGGTGAGCAAGATCTTGCCGTCGCGGAAAATGCCTGCGCTGACCGCGATCTGCGGCCGTGCGGCGAGGGTGTCGTTCACGTCTTCAGGATTCCATGATGCTGTCGATATCGGTGCCGTCGGAGACACCGTGGATCAAAGCGCCAGCCATCGCAAGCAGAGGCTGAATCCAGCCGATTGCCTCGGTGGCGAGCCTGATGCGGGTGGTGTCCTGTCTGGTGCTGCGCATGCCTTCGCTGACCGCCACCAGAATATCGCGCATCGAGCCGATCACGCGGTCGAATTCGGCCTTCATCGCGACCTCGGCCTGCTCATAGGCCTCGATGGTGAGCTCTCGCGCCTTGAGGTTCGAGGCCTCGAAATGCTGACGGTAGGTCAGCGGCCGCCAGCTCAGGAAATCCTCGGCGCATTCGGGCATGTCCGGGATCATTTCGAGCAGCATGATCGCTTCGTTGAAATGATTGAGATAGTCGGTCGCGAGCCCCGTGCGCGGATTGATGTTGTTGTCCTTCAGCAGTTTGTCGCGAGCCGCTTTTGCCGCGGCATCGGGTTGGCTCATCGTCAGGGCTGAAGATTGGGATAACGCCATTGCGGGCTTTGAAGGGTCTGATGCGGCTGGCTAAAAGGTTACAACGCGGCCCATTAATGATCGGTATCTGGTTAGAGGGAAGGCATGTGCGGGCGATTCACGCTGACATCGGCGCCGGCTATCCTGCGGCAGGCCTTCAACTATGCCGAGCAGCCGAACTTTCCGCCCCGTTATAACGTTGCGCCGACGCAGCCGGTCGCGGTGGTGCTGGCCAGCGAGGGCGCGCGGCATTTCCAGTTGGTGCGCTGGGGATTCATCCCGGCCTGGGTGAAAGACCCGAAGGCGTTTTCGCTCGTCATCAACGCGCGTTCCGAAAGCGTGCTGGAGAAGCCTGCGTTCCGCAATGCGATCCGGCGGCGGCGCTGCCTGGTGCCGGCCGACGGCTATTACGAATGGCAGGCGGGCGGCGCGCGCAAGCAGCCGTTCTACATTCACCCGCGCGACGGCGCGCCGATGGGCCTCGCCGGAATTGCCGAGACATGGGTCGGGCCGAACGGTGAGGAACTCGACACCGTGGCGATCGTGACGACAGCGGCGCGGGAGGAGATGGCGCATCTGCATGCGCGCGTGCCGGTGCTGATCGCGCCGAATGACTATGCCTGCTGGCTCGACGGCGGCGAGGCCGCAACGGCGGAGGCGATCCGTCTGTTGCAGCCGCCGCCCTCGGGAAGCCTCGCGTGGCATCCGGTGTCGGTCGAGGTCAATCGTGTTGCGAACGATCACGCCGGGTTGCTGGAGCGCATCGAGCCTGTTGAAGTTGCGGAGCCTGAGAAGCCGGAGGCTTCGTCGCGTCGTGCCACGCGTCGCGCGTCGGAGGAGAGGCAGGGCTCGCTGTTTTAAATTGATCTGATGGAAAGACTCGTCATGGCCGGGCTTGTCCCGGCCATCCACGTCTTCCTTCGGGCGAAAATTTTAAGACGTGGATGCCCGGCATAAAGCCGGGCATGACAAATCTCACACCACCTTGCCCGGATTGAGAATGTCGAGCGGATCGAGCGTGCGCTTCAGCGTGCGCATCAGGTCGAGCGCGACCGGGTCCTTTACATGCGCAAGCTCGTCACGCTTGAGAAAGCCGATGCCGTGTTCGGCAGAGATCGAGCCGCCATGCTTCAACACGATCGCGTGGACGACTTCGTTCATCTCATGCCAGCGCGCGAGATAGGCCGCCTTGTCGGCACCAACGGGCTGGCTCACGTTGTAGTGGATGTTGCCGTCGCCGAGATGGCCGAACGCCACCGCCCGAGCGCCGGGAATGAGCTTCGCCACCGCTGCATCGGCATCGGTGAGAAACGTCGGCACCGCCGCCACCGGCACCGAGACGTCGTGCTTGATCGAACCGCCTTCGGGCTTCTGTGCGGGCGAGATCACCTCGCGTAGCGTCCAGAACATCTTGCGCTGCTCAAGGCTTGCAGCGATCACCGCATCGTCGGCCAAGCCATCTTCCATCGCAGCAGACAGAATGTCCTCAATCAGTGTGCGCGCATCTTCGCGCGGCGAGGAAATTTCCATCAGCACATACCAGCGATATGGGCCTACGAGCGGCGCGCGCAAGCTCGGCCCATGCTTCACCGCGAACGACACCGCGACGTCGGAGATCAACTCGAAGCTTGTCAGCGTCGCGCCTGCGGCGGCCTGCGCGCGGTTGAGAAGCGACAGTGCGGCTTGCGGCGAGGCAAGGCCGACAAAGGCGGTCTCGACCGTGCGCGGCTTCGGCAGCAGCTTCAGCACCGCCGCGGTGATGATGCCGAGCGTGCCTTCGGAGCCGATGAACAGGTTGCGCAGATCGTAGCCGGTATTATCCTTCTTCAGCTTCGACAGGCCGCGCAAAATGCGACCATCGGCGAGCACGACTTCAAGCCCGAGCACCAGATCGCGCGCGATGCCGTAGGACAGCGCGGCGATGCCGCCGGCATTGGTGGAGAGATTGCCGCCGATGGTGCAGCTTCCCTCCGAGCCGAGCCATAGCGGGAAGATGCGGTCGGCCTGTTCTGCCGCCGTGTGGGCATTGGCGAGAATGACGCCGGCCTCGCAGATCATGGTGCTGGAGGCAGCATCAACCTCGCGGATCTTGTCGAGGCGGCGCAGCGAGATGACGATCTCGCCGTGATGCGGGATCTGCCCGCCGACGAGGCCGGTGTTGCCGCCCTGCGGCACCAGCGGCGTCCGCGTCTCGCTCGCGAGCTTGCAGATCGCCGCGACTTCGTCGGTGCTGCCGGGGCGCAGCACCAGCGGCGTGCGGCCCTGATAGAGGCCGCGCTCCTCGACGAGATAAGGCGCCTTATCCGCCTCGCCACTGACGGCATGCTTGTCGCCGACGATGGCGCGGAAACGCGCAAGCAGATCGTCGGAGAGGGGCGCGGCCGTCATGGCGCGGGCCGCTCGGCGGCGGCGCGGCGCAGCCGGTCGTTGATCGCCTCGCCGAGGCCGGCAGTGGGAATCGGCATCACGGCTATCGTGCGCGCGCCGGTCTCGTCCAGCGCCCGCAGATGGCTGAACAGGTTGGCAGCAGCTTCGATCAAATCGCCACGCGGCGAGAGGTTGAGCGTGCGGCCCGCAGGCGCACCGGGGAGCGGCGGGCCGAAGGCAAGCAGCGCCTCGCCGTTGCGAAGCTCCGTGGCATTGAGTCGGACATTGGCTGAGGGCGCATAATGCGAGGCCAGCATGCCGGGCGCGAGCGGGCCGTTCTGCACAGGCGCGGGCTGGCGCGCCAGCGGCGTGCCGAGTACGGCTTCGATCGCGGCACGAGGTGTGCCGCCGGGGCGCAGCAGAATGGGGGTACCAGTGCAGCCGACGATGGTCGATTCGACGCCGACCTGGACCGGTCCGCCATCGACGATGAGATCGATCCGGCCGTCGAGATCATCACGGACATGCGCGGCGGTCGTCGGCGAGACATGGCCGGAGCGATTGGCCGAAGGGGCGACGATCGGCCGGCCGAGCGCCTGCAGAATCGCCTGCGCCACCGGATGCGCCGGAATCCGCACGGCGACCGTCTCGAGCCCCGCGGTGGCGAGGTCCGAAACCGGGCAATCGGCCGTTTTGGGCAGCACCAGCGTCAGCGGCCCCGGCCAGAAGGCCCTCGCAAGCTTGAAGGCGGTGTCGTTGAAGCGGGCGATGCGCTGGGCGGCTTCCAGCGTCGGCACATGGGCAATGAGCGGGTTGAAGGAGGGCCGCCCCTTGGCTTCGTAAAGCCGCGCAATGGCGCTTCCGTTGGTGCCGTCCGCGCCAAGGCCATAGACGGTCTCGGTCGGGAAGGCGACGAGGCCGCCAGCCGCCAGACATTCTGCCGCCGGGCGGGTCGCCTCCGCCGCGGGAAGGATTTTTGTGGTCAAAATCAGGGTCATCGCGCCCTTTTATGAGCGCTGGGCGCGCCTGCGTCAAAGCGTTCTCGCGCGCCTTGCGGCGAGCGGAGGGCGCGGCTATAAGACCCGCCTCAACGTCGGAGTGTGGCTCAGCCCGGTAGAGCACTGCGTTCGGGACGCAGGGGTCGCAGGTTCGAATCCTGCCACTCCGACCATTTTTTCAAATCCCTGAAATTGACCGGTATTTCCTCGCAGCGGAGCGTGTGACATACGCGTCCGGCGCTCGGTGAATTTCGGCGCAATCCCTCCTGAAAGCCGGGAGATGAGGCCGCCGCTTTCCGGCAGGTTGCTCCAAGCCGCTCTCGGCCGGGTTGCCGGCCATGGATGGGGCCTGCCGGCGCAATGTCATCGTCAGACCAGTGGTGGTGGTACCTGTTTTCAGGATATCTGCACCCTTGGCCCTCACAGAAGGTGCATTTCCGCCCGCCGATGTTCGAGGGCACGGTCTGTCAGACTTTGAGCGATGCTCAAACATTTGCGCGATGCATGAGTCTGGCGCGTCATCTCTTCGGCCAGCCGGCATTGGAATGCGATGCTGACCGGAAATTCAACATCAGGCGTGGCGACGGCTTGATGCGCGCGCTCGAAGCTCAGGCATGCGATGAGTTTGGAGAGTTATACGCGAGGTGAAATTTTGACGTCGCGCGATTGACGAGCATGCGATATCAGCGGCTGACCTTGGTCCAGATCTCGCCGCCGCAGATCGCGCCGACGCAGCCTTCCACGCGTAGCCGCGAAGGGCCCTCGATAGCGACCTTGCTCGCGTAAAACTGGCCGTCGTCGGCGTTATAAATGCGGCCGGCCCAGGTTGTCGCGCTGGTCTCGCGCATGTCGTTGAAGAGATTGAGCCCGATGATCGGGCGCTGTGCCAGCGCGGGATTCGGATTCTTGTTGTCAACCGCGGGCCTGCCGGTGTCCGGATCGATCGGCTCACGCAAGCCGACGACCTTGCCGCAAATGCCGCTACCGCAGGTGGTGACGCGCACCGTGGCATCGCCTTTCTCCGTCCGCCACGTGCCGACAACCGGATTGGTATTCTGCGCGGCAGCGGGAAGCGGGACCGTGAGCGTCATCGCAACGCATGCGAGACCGGCGAGAAGGATGTTGTGTGCGGAAAGAACCATCAGGACCGTGCGTGATTGTGGAACCGAGGGGCGAATGACGGGGGAATCGTCTCGAATCTCCATATCTGATATGGGCGATCGGGCTCTCATCTTCAATGCACCGAAAAGCCACCGGGGAAAAGGCTGCGGGATTCCCGTTGTGCCATTCTCACCAGATAGGTAAGGAATTTGTTAGCCCGGCAGGCGGTTGTGCGAGGCCGCCCTGTGCATCATACGATTTAATCGATCGCCTGATTCAATAAGTCGCACTGAGTACGAAAAATGCCGAACACTATAGCCGAAGTCCTGAAGGCATTTGCCGCGGGTGAACTCGTTGTCGTGACCGACGATGACGACCGTGAGGGCGAGGGCGATCTGATTGTTGCCGCCACCTTATGCACGCCGGAGAAGATGGCGTTCATCATCCGCCACACTTCCGGTATCGTATGTGCACCGATCACCGTCGAGGATGCGCGGCGCCTGCGGCTCGATCCGATGGTCGCGAACAACGATTCCAACCACACCACGGCATTCACGGTCTCCATCGACTACAAGCCCGGCATGACGACCGGCATTTCGGCGGAAGAGCGGCTTGCCTGCTGCCGTGCGCTCGCCAACCCGAATGCGGGTGCCGCGGACTTCGCCCGGCCGGGCCACGTCTTTCCGTTGATCGCGCGCGAGGGCGGCGTGCTGCTGCGCTCCGGCCATACCGAGGCGGCGGTTGATCTCTGCAAGCTCGCGGGCCTGCCGCCGGTCGGCGTCATCAGCGAACTGATGAACGACGACGGCACCGTGATGAAGGGCGAGCAGGTGACGAGCTTCGCCGCCAAGCACAACCTCAAGCATGTCACCATTGCCGACATGATCGCCTATCGGCAGGCGCGCGAGAAACTGATCGAGCGTGTCTCCACCTTCACCGTGGATTCGCCGATCGGCCCGATGCAGGGCTATGCCTATCGTTCGCCGTTCGATCCGGTCTATCACGCGGCCTTCGTCTATAATGGTGTCGGCGACGGCAAGGGTGTGCTAACCCGCATTCACAAGCCGAACCTCACGCGCGACATCTTCTTCGGATCGGAGCGCCTTGCGAAGGTGCTGGAGCGGTTCAAGGCGAACGGCAGCGGCGTGCTCGTCTATCTGCGCGACGGCGTGGTCGGCGTGCCGGTGGCGCCGATCGATCAGCATCATTCCTCGGAGGCGGATCGCAATCGGCAATGGCGCGAGATCGGTGTCGGCGCACAGATCCTGCGTGACCTCGGCGTGACGTCGATCCGCCATCTCACCTCCGCGGTCCATGACTACAAGGGTCTGTCGGGATACGGCATCGAGATCGTGGGGAACGAGCTGTTCGAGAGCTGACACGATTTGCGAAAGGCCGGCGATATACGGCCGACGCGGCGGCGTGCTAGGTTTTTCGGGCAGAGCAAGCGAGAGAGCGATACATGAGCGTGCGCCCCCAGGCGAAGGACAAGCCCGTATTCAAATGGGACGATCCATTTCTCCTTGAAGACCAGCTAACCGAAGACGAGCGCATGATCCGCGATACGGCGCATGCCTACGCGCAGGACAAGCTGCTGCCGCGCGTGCTCGATGCCTATGCCGATGAGACGGCGGATCGCGACATTTTCCGCGAGATGGGCGAGCTTGGCCTGATCGGCCTCACGCTCCCCGAAGAATATGGCTGCGCCAACGCAAGTTACGTCGCCTATGGCCTTGTCGCGCGCGAGATCGAGCGGGTCGATTCCGGATATCGCTCGATGAACAGCGTGCAGTCCTCGCTGGTGATGTATCCGATCTATAGCTATGGCGACGAGGCGCAGCGCAAGAAATATCTGCCGAAGCTTGCGAGCGGCGAGTGGGTCGGCTGCTTTGGTCTGACCGAACCTGACGCAGGCTCCGATGTCGACGGCATGAAAACCCGCGCCGAGAAGGTTTCCGACGGCTATCGTCTCACTGGCTCGAAGATGTGGATATCGAATGCGCCGATCGCCGACGTGTTCGTGGTGTGGGCGAAGTCGCAGGCGCATGACAACAAGGTACGCGGCTTCATTCTCGAAAAGGGCATGAAGGGCCTCTCGGCGCCGAAGATCGCGGGCAAGCTGTCGTTGCGCGCCTCGATCACCGGCGAGGTGGTGATGGATGGCGTCGTGGTGCCGGAAAGCGCGCTGTTGCCGAATGTCTCCGGGCTTGCGGGGCCGTTCGGTTGCCTCAATCGCGCGCGTTACGGCATCTCCTGGGGTGCGATGGGCGCAGCGGAGGATTGCTTCCATCGCGCGCGGCAATATGTGCTCGACCGCAAGCAGTTCGGCCGGCCGCTCGCCGCGACCCAGCTCGTGCAGAAGAAGCTCGCGGACATGGAGGCCGAGATTGCACTCGGTTTGCAGGGATCATTGCGGATCGGCCGGTTGATGGACGAGGGCAAGGTCACGCCTGAGATGGTTTCGATCATGAAGCGCAACAATTGCGGCAAGGCGCTCGACATCGCCCGTGTCGCACGCGACATGCACGGCGGCAACGGTATCTCCAGCGAATTCCATGTCATGCGCCATGCGCAGAATCTGGAAAGCGTGAACACCTATGAGGGCACCCACGACGTGCACGCGCTGATCCTCGGCCGCGCCATCACCGGAATTCAGGCGTTCACCTGATGCGCGTACGGCATGCGATGATGGGTTTGCGCACGCTCGCGCAAAGGGGCGCGTGATGGCGCTCGATAACGACATTCCGTTCAATCGCAACTTTCCGCTGAAGCCCGGCGTGGTCGATCGTCCGGTGCCGGGTGTGCGGCGAGTTCTCTGTGACAATCCCGGCCCGTTCACCTTCACCGGCACGGTGAGTTACATCGTGGGCGAAGGGCGCGTCGCCATCGTCGATCCCGGGCCGGACGACGATGCGCATATCGCGGCGCTGCTCGACGCCGTGCGCGGCGAGACGGTGACGCACATTTTTGTCACCCACACTCATCGCGATCATTCGCCTGCTGTGCCGAAGATCAGACAGGCGACCGGTGCGAGCGTTTATGCCGAGGGCCCGCACCGCGCGGCGCGGCCGATGCATGAAGGCGAGCCGCCCCGCAACAAGGAATCCAACGATCTCGACTTTCGCCCGGATGTCGCGCTAACGGACGGCGAGGTTGTTTCAGGCGAGGGCTGGTCGCTGCAGGCGGTGACGACGCCGGGCCATACCGCGAACCATATGGCGTTTGCCTGGCGCGAGCGCTCGTTGATCTTCGTCGGCGATCATGTGATGGGCTGGTCCACCACCATCGTGGTGCCGCCGGATGGCGCGATGATCGATTTCATGGCCTCGCTCGAAAAGCTCGCAGCGCGGCCGGAGCGGCTTTATTTTCCGGGCCACGGGCCGGAGATTGAAGATGGGCCGCGGTTCGCGGACTTCATGATCCGTCATCGCCGTGCGCGCGAGGCCTCGATCCTGCACAGGCTGGCGAAGGGCGATGCCGATATTCCGAGCATCGTGCGTGCGAGCTATATCGGCATCGATCCACGGCTTGTGAGCGCTGCAGGCTATTCGGTGCTTGCGCATCTCGAAGATCTGGCCGAGCGCGGCATCGTCGTAACCAATGGCGCGCCGACCATCGACAAGACCTATCGCCTCTTGGTGCCCTTGGGCTGAGGCTTTGCCGGTTCGAGAATCTTCTTCTCGGGTTTGGCGTTGTCGGCCGCGTCGCTGAGTTCGCTCGCGAAGGCGCGGATGCGCGAAGCGTTGCTGCCGAAATCATGCTCGAAGTAGCGCGAGGAAGATCGAATATCGACGCGCGCGCCGTCGCCGTCCGGCACGACGCGGATCGAAACGTCCTCGCGCAATCCCATCACCTGCGTGCGCGCCACCGCTTCGATGCGCCCGATCCGCTGCGGCGGAGCCGGTGGGCGATCGTCGATCACCAGCCATTTGCGGTGGGTGACGATCCGCAGCGCCATGTCGTAGGCGCGCTGCGGCGACAGGTTGACATAGACCGGCTCGATGTCGGGATAGGCCTCGCGCTGCATCTCGGCGGAATAGAGCCCGGCATAGGCGGCCGGGTTCGCGCCATCGGCGGCGCGCAGGCGGGCCAGTGCATCGAAGCGCGGCGGGTCGATCGGATCGGTCGAGATGTCGTAGAGCCGCGGCAGGCGCTGGTACTGCAAGGCGAGATAGGCCGGGTAGGCGAGGATCAGCACGTCGATGAACAGCGCGAGCAGGATGCGGCTCATGCCGCGCGAGCCGTTCTGCCAGATCGCGGCGAAGGCGGCGAAGCACAGCAGGATGGAGAGGCCCGCGCAGGCGAGCGCGCCGAAGAACGTCGTCAATGCGGGGCGGAAATCGAGGAAGCCGAAACGCACCACCAGAACCGAGGCAACCGTCGCGACCAGCGCGAACACCGCCATTCGCCGCGCCCACGAGGCGAGCGGTGAAATCGGTTCTTTCAGATAGGCGGCTGAAAAGCGGCGGGCCATTCGATGATCCACGGGCGCAGGGCTTGCGCCGGCTCGTTTGACCTAGCCTATTTCCCTGCGGGGAGGGAAGTCGTGGACATCGAAATCGGGCCGCGAATTCATGAGGCCATCACCGCATTCCAGATCATGGTGAGGCCACAGATCAGCATCAGCCCGTCCATGATGACACGGAAGGTTTCCGGCGCGAGGCGCAGCACGAACGGCTTGGCGATGAAGGTGCCGGCCATGATCGCGGCGCCGGTGATGAGGCCTTTCAGCAGAAGGTCGAGCGGCAGTGCGCCGCTGCTGCCGAAAGTCAGCACCTTGACGACGTAGATGACGAGCGATGACGCGCCTTCGGTTGCGAGGAATGCGCCTTTCACGAGTCCGTAGCCGAGAAACACCGGCACCGAGATCGGTCCGGTGGAGACGACGATGCCGGTGAGGAAACCGATCACCGCGCCCGCCAGCGCCATGTGCCACAGCGTCAGGCGGATCATGCGTTTGGCGAGCAGATGCCGTAGCGGGATCATCGACAGCAGAAACAGTCCGATGGTGAAATCGACCGCGCGCGCGGGCAGGATCAGCAGCGTGCGCGCGCCGAGAAACGCGGCGGGACCCGCGGTGATGCTGTAAGCCGCGAACGCGCGCCAATCGACCGTGCGCCACCACGCAAGGATGCGCGAGAGATTCGCCATCACCGCGGCGACCGCCATGATCGGCACCGCGGCTTTCGGTCCATAGATGGTGGCAAGGACCGGCACCAGCATGATCGAAGCGCCGGTTCCGACGATGCCGCTGAAGATGCCGGCCACAAGCCCGACGATGAGAACGAGAATCAGCCCCATGGTTCCGTTCTATCGTATCGCGTGCGTGCCCGGAATTGGCAGCAGCGGCAGGGCGCTTTATGGTGGGGGAAAGGCAACGAAGCACCTTCCGTCGTCCCTTCCAGAATTGCCTGTCTGCTCCGGAATGCCGATCCCGCAAGCCTATCGAAATCTCCGCGCGCACGGCCTTCTGCAGGCGTGGGTTATGGCCCTTGCGGCGGGAGGCATGCTTGCCTTGCTGCCGGCCGCGATGGCGTCCGTACCGCTGCCCCGGCCGCGCCCTGCGGAGGTGCCCGCAGTCGCGCCGGAGGCGGCTCCGCAGGTTGGTGACGAGAAGAAGAGTGCCCCGGCTGAGCCCGCAACGCCGGAAGTCTCGGCCTGCCGCAAGTCCCTGACCGACGACATCGCGATTGCCCCGTCAATCGCGCCAATTCGCGATGCCAGCGGCTGTGGTGGCGAGGATTTGGTGCGGCTCGAGGCCGTGGTGCTGCGGGACGGGCGGCGTGTCGGCCTCAAGCCGGCGGCAACACTGCGCTGTGAGATGGCGCGGGCGGTTGCAGACTGGATACGCGAGGATGCCTCTCCTCTCGCGCAGAGCCTCGGCTCCGAGCTCGATGCGCTCGACAATTTCGATTCCTATTCTTGCCGCGGCCGCAACCGCGTGAAGGGAGCGAAACTGTCCGAGCACGGCAAGGCGAATGCGCTCGATGTGCGTAGCCTCGATCTTGCCGACGGCAGGAAACTGTCATTGACCGATCGTGCGCTGGCGCCCGAGGTGCGCGAGAAGGTGCTGTGGTCGGTGTGCACGCGCTTCACGACGGTGCTCGGTCCGGGCTCGGACTGGTATCACGAGGATCATATCCATCTCGACATCGCGCAGCGCCGCAACAACTACAAACTCTGCCAGTGGAATATCTACGAGCCGCTGCCGGCGACCCCGCCATTCCTGCCGGCGGAGCGACCGTCAGATGCACCGGCGCCTGCTACGTCCGAGCCTTCAAAGGGGGAAGCGGGTGCGGCTGCGGGCAAGGCGGAATGAATCGGGTTGAATCGTTATTGTGAGGAGGTTTATCGCCCACGGTGTGCTCCCTCTCCCCGTTGGGGAGAGGGTTGGGGTGAGGGGATCTAAATGCCTCGATTGAATATCTGGTCCCCCTCACCCGGCTCGCCCTAGCGTGTCAAAGACCCGCTAATGGCTCGCCGACCTCTCCCCGTTGGGGGAGAGGTGAAGGGAACGCTGCTGCGAGATTGGGCAACGAATGAGTGAGCTCGCATGGCAATACCTGTATCGCCCAACGAAAAACGCCGCCCGGGTGAGGGGCGGCGCTTCGATTGAAAGATTGCGACAGCTTACTGATAGAGCGTGTTGCCGCCCTGCAGCGCCATCTTCGAGTTGAAGGGCGAGTCACCCTGCTTGGGCTCGAGCACGACGACGATCGCGCCCATCTTGACGCGGCTGTAGAGGTCGATGACGTCCTCGTTGGTCATGCGGATGCAGCCCGAGGAAATCGACGCTCCGATATATTCCGGCTGGTTGGTGCCGTGAATGCGGAACAGCGTGTCCTTGCCGCCCGAGTACAGGTAGATCGCGCGCGAGCCCATCGGATTGTCCGGGCCGCCCTTGACGAAGGTCGGAACGCCGAGGCGCTCGATCTCGCTCTTGGTGGGGTGCCAATCCGGCCACTCGCGCAGCGCGCCGACCTTGGCGATGCCGGACCAGGCCATGGCTTCTTCGCCGACGGTGATGCCGTAGCGGATCGCCTTACCGTTATCGAGCACGTAGTAGAGATAGTGGTTGTCGGAATCGACCATGATCGAGCCCGGTGCTTCCTTGCGGTGGTAATCCACAATGGCACGACGGAACGGCTCAGCCACCGGCGCCTTCGCATAGGTCACCTTGGACAGGAGTTCCTTGTCACGCGGCTTGAGCAGGCTATCGCTCGAGGCCTCGTAATGGGTGGTCTGCATGCAGCCCGCCAAGAACAGGCCGGCGGCGAGCACGGCAAATTTGGAAGCAATCGACGGCATCGACTTGAACCTTGAAGGCGCGGCGGCGGATAAAACAAGAATCAATGGACCTAAGCCGCCATCATATCGCTTGCCTTATAAACATCAGGTTTTCGCCCAACGCCAGCCACGCGAGCCTTGTTTTGCCACGCAGCATCCCACCTGTGGCATTGCTGCCGCACTCCTGCGTCATAAAGCTTCTGTAAACCCTGCCTCTGCCCGTGGAACAGGCATCCCCGGGGCCGAACTCCTTCCGACTTGCCCGAATCGAGCGGATTTGCGTTTTGGCGAGTGACGTCGTGCCGCAGCCGGAGACCACCTGTCATGCTGTCCGTATTCGCACCCTCATCGGGGTCGCTGAAGAAAGTCGACGTCGCGGATCTCAACGCGCTGCCTGAGGATGCCGTCTGGCTCGACCTCAAGGCACCGGTTCCCGGCGAGGACAAGGCGGTCGAGAAGCTCGTCGGCATCCAGATCCCGACCCGCGAGGACATGCAGGAGATCGAAATCTCCTCGCGCCTCTATATCGAGAACAACGCTCGCTACATGACGGCGACGCTCGTTTGCGGCACAGATGGCGTTAACCCGCGCACGGCACCGGTCTCCTTCATCCTGACGGGGCAGCGGCTCGTAACCGTGCGCTATGATGAGCCGAAGCCCTTTATGCTGGTAGCGGGAAAGCTCGGGCGTACCTGCCCCGCGGGGACGACCGGTGATGCTGTCCTGCTGGAGCTGCTGGAGGCGATCATCGATCGCAGCGCCGACGTCCTCGAGCGTGTTGGTGCCGATGTCGATAACGTCAGCAACACGATTTTCGAATTGTCCGCCGATCGCGGGCAGGCGCGCAAATATTCCCGCATTCTCATCACCATCGGCCGCAAGGGAGACCTGACGTCGAAGGTGCGCGAAAGTCTCGTCTCGATCGGCCGCGTGATTTCCTTTGTCACGGTCGATATCGATCAGACCGGGCGCTGGAGCAAGGAGCAGCGCGCGCAACTCAAGACGTTGCAGCGCGACGTGCAGTCGCTCACCGATCACGCTTCCTATTTGTCGAACAAGATCACCTTCGTGCTCGATGCGATGCTCGGCGTCGTCAATCTCGAGCAGAACAACATCATCAAGCTGTTCTCGGTTATGGCGGTGGTGTTGATGCCGCCGACGCTGATCGCCTCGATCTACGGCATGAACTTCAAGATCATGCCGGAGCTTGAATGGCGGCACGGCTATCCTTTTGCGCTGATGGCCATGTTGTTTGCGGCGGTGCTGCCCTATGTGTTCTTCAAGTGGAAGAAGTGGCTGTAAGCCATCCCGCCTGGAACAATAGGAGGTAATGATGGCCGATGACGTTTGCATCGTGATGACCACCGTCACGACCCCGGAGCAGGCAAAGGCGCTTGCGCGCGCGGTGGTCGATGCGCGCCTTGCGGCATGCGCCCAGACCCTTCCGATTTCCAGTTGTTATCGCTGGGAGGGCAAAGTCGTCGAGGACGGCGAGCAGATGATCCTGTTCAAGACGCGGACCGACCAGTTTGCCGTGCTGGAAGTCTTGCTGCTGGAGCTTCATCCCTACGATACACCTGAGATCATTCGCCTGCCGGTCGATGGCGTCGGCGAAAAATATCGGGCATGGCTGATGGGTGAGGTGGGATGAAGCGTTTTTCATGTCGCTCGGAAACATCCGGGTGTCATTGCCGGGCATAGCCCGTCGAAGACGGGCGTGAACGCCCTCATGACCCGGCAATCCATCCACTTTTTCGAAGATGGATGCGCGGATCAAGTCCGCGCATGACAGATCATTTTGTGGACGGATTTTAACCGTCAGCCACCCATTTTCCGGATCGCATCTTTCAGCGAGCGCGCGGCGCGGTCGTAACCGGCCCACGCCTTCGATGTCTTCACCAGCGCGGGTACGGTGCGTAGCGTGAACTTCAGCGGATCGAGGCCCGTGCGCGCCTGAGCCCAGGTGATCGGCCATGCCACCGGAGCGAAGTCGCGCCCGCGCGGCGAGAACGGCGCGACCGCCGTCGACATGCGGTCGTTGCGCAGATAGTCGAGGAAGATTTTGCCCTCGCGTTTCTTCTTCGACATGTTGATGAGATAGCGCTCCGGCGCATCCGCCGCCATCGCCTGACAGACCGCCTGTGCAAAGGCCTTCGCCGCTTTCCAGTCGATGCGATCCTTCTTCGCATCCTTCAACGGCGTGACCACATGCAGGCCCTTGCCGCCGGTGGTCTTGCAGAAGCTCTCGAGTCCGAGCGACGACAACCGATCATGCAGATCGCGCGCGGCGGTGATGACATCGGTAAAGTTGACGCCCGGCGCGGGATCGAGATCGAACACCAGACGGCCCGGCACATCGGGTTCGTTCGGCGCGCAATTCCACGGATGGAATTCGACACCGCCGATCTGCGCCGCCGCCACAAGCCCTTCGATCCGATCGATCTGGATGTAAGGCTTGCGGTCGCCGGAGACGCGAACCTGATCGATCAGGTTCGACATCCCGGCCGTGGCGTGACGCTGAAAAAACTTCTCGCCCTCGATGCCATCCGGCGCGCGGATGATGGAGCAGGGCCGCCCTTCGATGTGCGGGAGCAGATATTCGCCCATGGTCTCCATGTAGCGGGCGAGATCGAGCTTGGTGACCGGCTCGCCTTTGCCATCGTCCGGCCAGAGCGGTTTGTCCGGTTTGGAAATGGTGAGGCCCATCACCACGGCGTTGCCGGAGGAGGACGTGCGTGTGGCAGCTTTCGCGCGAGTCTTCGTATTGGCCTTGGTGTTGGTCTTGCGTGGTGCGGGTTCGGCGATGGGCGTGACGACCGGTTCGTCGACCTGCACTTCGTCTGCCGACTTATCCTTGCGCAGGCCTTTGAACGCGGCCTGCCGCACCATGTTGTCACCGGTCCAGCCGGCGAACTCGATCTCGGCGACAAGCTCGGGTTTGACCCAGTGCACGCCCGTCGTTTTCCGCGGCGCGTTCTTGCCGCCGAACGGATTTGTCGTCGAAGCCACCTTCTTCAACTCCGGCATAATCCGTTTAACGACGGCCTGACCGTAACCGGTGCCGACGATGCCGACATAAGCGAGATGATCCTCATGCGGCACGCCGACCATCAGCGAGCGGAATTTGCCCGCGGTGGTTTTCCAGCCGCCGATGACAACCTCGTGCCCCGCGCGACACTTTGCTTTTGTCCAGCTTTCGGTGCGACCGGAATGATAGAGCGCGTCGCGCCGCTTGGAGATGATGCCTTCGAGCGCGAGACGGCAGGCCGACTTCAACACCGCGTCGCCGCCGGTGTCGAAATGCGCGACATAACGGATGACGCTGGTTTTGCTCTGGCGGTCGAGCAACTGTTCCAGCCGCGCTTTGCGCTCGGTGAGCGGCAGGCGGCGCAGGTCGCTGTCTTTATCGAACAAAAGGTCGAACGCGAAGAAGATCAGTTCATCGGTGTCGCCATCAGATAGCGCCGCCTGCAGCGAGGCGAAGCTCGGGTGCCCCTCGTGGTCGAGTGCAACGATCTCGCCATCGATGATGCACTCCGGCAGCTTGGCGGCCGCCTTGGCGATAGCCGGAAACTTATCGGTCCAGTCGAGGCCCTTGCGCGTGCGCAAGTGCACCTTGCCGCCTTGGATGTGCAACTGCATCCGGTAGCCATCGAACTTGATTTCGTGAATCCAGTCCGCGCCATCGGACGGGCGGGCAACGGACTTGCACAGTTGCGGTGCGATGAATTCCGGCAGGTGATCGACCTTGCGCACGGCTGCCTGCACTGGCTTTGCCAGCGTCTTCGTTTTTGCCACCGATTTCGCGCGCAATGCCGCCGCTGTGCCCTGGTTCGATTGCCAGACGCGGTCGGCTTTGGAGCGGCTTGGCTTTGCGTTTCCCTTCGCCGTCATGAACGGCGTCGGCCCGCGGCCCTTGCCTTGCGCGATCTGCTCCATCGTGCGGCCGGATGCGACCGAGCGATCCTGATCGAGAATGTCCTCGCCCTCGCGCGCGGCCTCGTCGCGATGCTTGATGAGAAGCCAGTTGGTGCGTTTGCCACCGGTGCGGTCATGGCGCATCCGCACCAGCACCCACTCGCCGTGCAGCTTCTTGCCCTCCAGCGTGAATTTGAGATCGCCCTTCTTTAGGCCGCCTGCGGGATCGTCGCTGTGCCAGAAGCCGCGGTCCCACAGCATCACTGTGCCGCCGCCATACTGGCCTTTCGGAATCGTGCCCTCGAAATCGCCGTAGTCGAGCGGATGATCCTCGACCTCGACGGCGAGGCGCTTGTCCTTCGGATCAAGCGAGGGGCCGCGCGTCACCGCCCATGATTTGAAGATGCCGTCGATTTCGAGCCGAAGATCGTAATGCAGTCGCGTCGCATCGTGCTTCTGGATGACGAAACGCGGCAACTTTCCACGCGTAACTTTTGCAGCGCCGGAGGGCTCCGCGGTTTTCGTGAAGTCGCGTTTGGTCTGGTAGACGGAGAGCTTTTTACGGGTCACGGGAGGCTGCCTTGCGAGGAATGGAGATAAACCCGCAAGGCTGCGCTCAGGTTCCTTTGACTGCTCTCTCGCTTTAACGAAATGTCATGCGCGGACTTGATCCGCGCATCCATCTTCCAAAAAAATGGATTGCCGGGGGCATAAGGGCGTTCACGCCCGTCTTCGACAGGCTATGCCCGGCAATGACGCAGTGAGCAGATCGACTGAGGCTGATGCCTCAAACGTGCTGGCCGCCGTTGATGTGGATTTCCGCGCCGTTCACATAGGATGAGGTTTCGGTGCAGAGCACGTAGATGATCTTCGCCACCTCGTCCGGCGTGCCGAGCCGCTGCATCGGAATCTGCTGTTCGACGATCTTTTCGGTGCCGGGCGAGAGGATCGAAGTGTCGATCTCGCCGGGCGCGATGGCGTTCACGCGCACGCCGACCTTGCCGAAGTCGTAAGCCATCTCGCGCGTCAGCGCCGCAAGTGCAGCCTTCGAGGTGGCATAGGCCGCGCCCGCGAACGGATGCACGCGCGACCCCGCAATCGAAGTGACGTTCACCACCGAACCCTTGGTGGCTTTCAATTCCTCGATCAGGCCGCGCGCGAGAAACACCGGCGCGAGGAAGTTGACGCGAAACACCTTCGCCCAGGTGTCGTTGTCGGTCTTGATGGTGCCGAGCCGGCTGCCGCCTTCGCCCTTGGGCGAGATCGCGGCATTGTTCACCAGCGCATGAAGCTGGCCGCCTTCGAGGCGGCTGCGGATTTCCTGAATGGCGCGCTCGGTGTCGTCGATGTCCGACAAGTCGACCTGGATGTGATCCTCAGGCCCGGCGTCCCACGGGCACTGCTCGGGAAAGGGATGGCGCGAGCAGGTGATGACGCGCCAGCCCGCACTGGAAAATCGGATCACTGTGGCGTGGCCGATACCGCGGCTCGCGCCGGTCAACAGAAGCGTGCGGCGCGGCTGGTTGGGTGGGGGAGGTGACGTCATGATGGGATTCTTCACTCACGGTGACAGAAAGGACAGTGAAATCGCTCAAGGATAAAGGCGGGTCTTGCTCCAGCCGTCGCCCTCGCGGCGGAAAACGATGCGATCGTGCAGGCGGAAGGGGCGATCGTGCCAGAACTCGATCGATTGCGGCGTGATCCGCCATCCGCTCCATCCCGGCGGACGTGGGACGTCGCCGATAGCATACTTTGCGGCGTTCAGGGCAATCGCTTTCTCGAAGGCGAGACGGCTCTCCAGCGGCTGGCTCTGCTTGCTCGCCCATGCGCCGATCTGTGACTGCTTGGGCCGGGTCGCGAAATAGGCGTCGGCCTCGGCGTCGCTGACGGGCGTGACCGGCCCGCGAACCCGGATCTGCCGCCGCAGCGACTTCCAGTGAAACAACAGCGCGGCCTTCGGATTGGCCGCAAGCTCTTGCCCCTTGGCGCTGCCGATATGACTGTAAAATACGAAGCCATCCGGACCGACGCCATTCATCAGCACCATGCGCACGTCCGGCATGCCATCGGCATCGGCGGTCGCGAGCACCATGGCGTTGGGGTCGTTCGGCTCGGAGGCCCTTGCCTCGTTGAACCATGCCGTGAAAAGCGCGAACGGTTCGGTGCTTTCGGTAAAATCACCGGATGTTAACGGACTTTGTTGTTGAATGGCATCAGTCGTGTTCATGTCTGGAGTACCGCGTTGCGTTGGCCCGCGCCCATTAACCGCGCGTTTACCCCCCATTATAGGGCAAGCCATCGAATGGGGAAAACGCCGATCCGCCAGATGGCGGTGGTGGCGCTGATGGTCGGGTTTGGTATCTGCGCCGGTGGCTGCAGTTACAAGCTCGGCGATATGCTGGGCGGCGACAAGGCAAAAGAGGCTGCGGCTCCTGCCGAGGTCGAAGTGACCGGCTCGATTACCCCGGTACGCCTGACCGACGATACCAATCTCACCGATACCGACCTCGCGCTGGCGCGTAACGCTGCCTCCGACGTGTTGACCCGTGGCGCCAGGGATGCGAGCCAGCCGTGGGAGAACCCGCAGACCGGCGCGCGCGGCTCGGTGACGCCTCTTGCCTCTGCCTATACCGGCGAGGGCGGGCGGATGTGCCGGGATTTCCTCGCAAGCTATGTGCGGGGTACGAACGAGGGCTGGCTGCAGGGCGAGGCCTGCAAGTCAGGCGGTGCCTGGGAAATCCGCAGTATGAAGCCCTGGAAGCGGTCGTGATACGGTTGCAACCGCTTCACGGCGTTCCCATTTATTGTCGGTATTCTTGGGGCTGTCCGGCCCGATCATCTGACTGAGTGATGCTTGAAGGAGAGGTAACGGATGCGCGACCCCTATGAGGTCCTGGGGGTGCAGCGAAGCGCAAGCGCTGCGGAGATCAAAAGCGCATTTCGCAAGCTCGCCAAGAAACACCATCCCGACGCCAACAAGAACGACGCGAAAGCGGCGGCGCGTTTTGCCGAGATCAATACGGCCAACGAAATCCTTGGTGACGAGGACAAGCGCAAGCAGTTCGATCGTGGCGAGATCGATGCCGAAGGCAAGCCGCGCTTTCAGGGCTTCGAGGGTGCGGGCTCTCCGTTCGGTGCGCGCGGCGCCGGTGGGCGTGCAGGGCCCGGCGGATTTGAATACTCGTTTACGAGCGGCGGCCCCGGTGCGGGCGCAGGTGCCGGAGCGGGCAGCTTTGAGGACATTCTCTCCAGCATGTTCGGCGGGCGAGCCGGCATGGGCGGTGCAGGTCCGCGCGGCGGTGGACGCGGCGGCTTCGAATTTGATCCCGGCGTTGGCGTCGATCTCGATATCGCGGCAAACCTGAGCGTTTCGCTGGAAGAGGCAGCAAATGGCGGCAGCAAGCGCATTCGCCTGCCGAACGGCAAGGAGCTCAACGTCAAGATTCCGGCGGGCGTAACTTCAGGCCAGCAGATCCGGCTGAAGGGGCAGGGCGACACCGCGCCCGGGCATCGGCCCGGTGACGTGCTGCTGACGATCAACATCGCGCCGCACCCGTTCTTCAAGGTGGACGGCAACGACCTGCGCATCGAACTGCCGGTGACGCTCTACGAGGCGGTGCTGGGCGGCAAGGTCCGCGTGCCGACACTGAAGGGCGCGGTCGAACTCACCATTCCGAAGAACACCTCGAGCGGCCGCACCTTCCGCCTCAAGGGCAAGGGTGTGCCTGCGAAAGGCGGAGGCGGCGATCTCTATGTTTCGGTGCGGATCGTCTTGCCGGATGGCAACGACGCCGAACTTGAGGCGCTGATGGAGAAGTGGCGCAGCCAGCACCCTTACAACCCCCGCAGCGGGCTCGGCTGAGGCTCCGGCGACGGGTCCTGAAACGGCCATTTTTCCGGGTTCCACGGGTTTCAAATTTACGGTTCCATCCCCATATCTAAGGGATGAGCAAAACAGCGAAATCCCAAACCCCCGAACAGATCGCCCGTGCGGAAAAGCAACGTGTCGCCCGTATCGAGGGCGAGAAGGCACTCGCCGAGGTTGCACGCGAGGCGGTTGCCGTCCGTCAGAACATGGCAAGGCTGCGTGCCTTGCGCCTCGCCAGAGAGGCTGAAGAGGCCGCAAAGCCGGTCTTGAAGCGCGCGAAAGCGTGAGAGATGGCGGCCGTACGCGGCCGTTAGTCATTCACCTGCAGATTGTTCAACCCATGTTTGTTCGCAAGGCCGGAGCTTGCTCCGGCCTTGTTTTTTACGCACGGTAGTTCCGAAACCGATTGCGTGATGGTGCCGCGGACTGCGGAACCACGGCGTTGCAGCGGGCATTACTTCCTTGTTCTGACGGGAGAATGCTATGCCGACCGACCTCAATCGTTCGACCTCCAGTTTGATCGGAAGCGATCGTGTGCAGGGCACTTCGGTGTTCGATGCCGATGGCGAGAAGATCGGCGTGATCGAATGCGTGATGATCGAGAAGGTAAGCGGCCGCGTGTCGTTCGCAGTGCTGAGCTTCGGCGGGTTTCTTGGCATCGGCGACGCGCATTACCCGCTGCCGTGGCCCGCACTGAAATACAACGTCGACCTTGGCGGCTATCAGATCATGATCCCGGTCGAGAAGCTGAAAGCCGGTCCGAAATATCAGCCCGGCACCGAATGGGATTGGGGAGCGGCCACGAAATCCGTCGGCGAGTATTACGGCGCGTGAGGGATGCCTATGTTTTGCATAGACGAGGGATTTTTCAGTCGTCATGCGTGGACCTGATCCGCGCATCCATCTTTCAAAAATAATGGATGGCCGGGTCAAGCCCGGCCATGACGGGCTGCTTTGATGCGGCCCTACAGTTTCCGCCCCGCCTGATCGGTCTGGTCGAACACAAGCCGCGCGACTTGCGTCAGCTTCTCCTTGTCGGCCGGGCCCGACACGACATAACCGATGCCGTTGTCCGCCCAATACATCGCGGCGTCCTTGTCCTGCGCAGCATAGCGCATGTTGCTCGACGCGCTCGTTGCGCGCGACGCATAGATCGTAAAGCGCTCGCCCGATGCATTTTCATACATGAAGAATGACGCCGGGCCGTTGGGGCCGGGCAGGAGACGTCCGCCGACAAGCTTCAAGCCCTGCGCATCGAGTTCGGGCGCGCGCACCTGCCAGCCGCAGCGGTTAGTGAGCCATTGCTGCAGATGGGCGCGCTCGCTTGCTCCGACTTCCACCGGATGGCGCACGTCGACGACGTAAAGCCGGTGCGCCTCCAGCGCATCGCCGGTGAAGCTCGTGGTGGCAGTCGTTTGCGCGGTCATGCCGCGCAGAACATAGCCGCTGCCCCCGCCGATCAGGAAGGCGGCCAGCATCGCGGCCGTCGCCGTCAAGGCCCACTGCCGCGGGCGTTGCGTCAAACGATCGAGCGCGAGGCGCGCGGGCACCGGCTCGTCGGCGACATGATCGTATTTCGCATGCAGCATGTCGCTCATCGTGCGCCACAGGCGAACCCGCTCCGCATCGTCAGGGTGCGCGGCAAGCCAGGCTTCCACCGCGTCGCGTCGCTCGGATGGTAGCTCGCCATCGACGTAAGCGTGGAGTTCGTCTTCGGTGACAGGCGTGTCGTGGATCATCGCAGTGTCTTTCACTTGACGCGGCGAAGCGCGGGGCGCTCACCGTCGAGAACGGATCGGATCTGGGTACGGGCGCGCGCGAGGCGTGACATCACGGTGCCGATCGGCACGCCCTGAATCTCGGCGACGTCGCGATAGCTCAGGCCTTCCAGCGCGACGAGAAGAAGCGCGGAGCGCTGGTCGTCCGGCAATGTCGCAAGCGCGCGGGCGATATCGCGGCCTTCGGCCTCGGTGCCGGAGGGTTCGGGCGCATCGTCGTGATACTCCGCGAGCACCGGCCGCCGCGCCAGCGATCGCCGGCGGTTGCGGTTAAGGTTCGTCAGGATCGTATAAAGCCAGGCGCGCAGGTCGCCGCCGAGGAACAGCTTCTCCGCCCGCAGCGCCCGCACCAGCGTATCCTGGACGAGATCGTCGGCCGCCTCACGGTCGTGGGTCAGCGCCCGGGCGTAACGGCGCAGCGCGGGAATCATGGTCTCAACGCTGTCGCGGAAGTCGGGCATGGGTTCAGGCTCTGGCGGCTGGTTCGCGTTGTCCTGTATAACACCGTGAAATTACGTCTATTCCCGCTCTGGTGGCTTTAGGCAGGGTATTGGCCCCGCCCATTCGCGGCCTTGCCCGGTCAAACCGGCTATGCCAAGACGGGCCTCTGTTTTTCAGGTTTTCCAATCAACGGACAGTTTTCATGGCTGAAAATACCGGTCTGATGCGCGGTAAGCGAGGGATCATCCTTGGCGTCGCGAACAACCGCTCGATTGCCTATGGGATCGCCAAATCCTGCCGCGACCAGGGCGCGGAACTGGCGCTGACCTGGCAGGGCGATGCGTTGAAGAAGCGCGTCGAGCCGCTCGCCAAGGAGCTCGGCGCGATCACGCTCGGCCATTGCGACGTCACCGACGGCGCTTCCATCGACGCTGTGTTCGAGGAAGCGAAAAAGCAGTGGGGCAAGATCGATTTTGTCGTCCACGCCATTGCTTTTGCCGACAAGGACGAACTCGACGGCCGCTATCTCGACACCACCGAGGCGAACTTCTCGCGCTCGATGCTGATCTCCTGCTACTCGCTCACGGCGATCACGCAGCGCGCCGAGAAGCTGATGACGGAGGGCGGTTCGATTCTCACGCTGTCCTATTACGGCGCGGAGAAGTGGATGCCGCATTACAACGTCATGGGCGTTGCCAAGGCGGCACTCGAGGCGAGCGTGCGGTATCTCGCGGCCGATCTCGGCGAGAAGAACATCCGCGTCAACGCGATTTCGGCGGGACCGATCAAGACGCTCGCCGCGTCCGGCATCGGCGATTTCCGCTACATCCTGAAGTGGAACGAATACAACGCGCCGCTGCGCCGAACCGTGACGCAGGAAGAAGTCGGCGACAGTGCGATGTATTTGCTGTCCGATCTCGCGCGCGGCGTCACCGGCGAGGTGCACCATGTCGATTCCGGCTATAATGTCGTCGGCATGAAACGCCCCGACGCGCCGGATATATCGCTTGCGGGGAAAGACTGAACTCCGACGCTGCGTGCCCCGGACGCAGCGCATCACGTAAGTGGTGCGCTGCAGAGCCGGGGCCGTTTCGAATTCGGTGTCCGCGAGGGTCCCGGTTCTGCGAAGCGGCGTTGCACGCCGCATCGCGCCCGGGACACTTGAGGGGCCGATCCTTCGCAATGACGACCTGAATTGAGATTAATCGCCCGATGCCGTCTCCCACCATCTACTTCATCCGCCATGGCCAGACCGAATGGAATGCGGCCGGCCGCTTTCAGGGCACGCAGGACATTCCGCTGAACGAGCGCGGCAAGGTGCAAGCGGTGCGCGCGGGCGAACTGCTGGCCGACATTCTCGCTGTGGATTCACACAAGCCGGAGCGCATTCCGTTTGTCGCCTCGCCACTTGGCCGGGCGCGTCAGACGATGGAGCTTGTGCGCGGCGAGCTCGGCATGCCGCCGCACGGCTATGACCTTGATGACCGTCTGCGCGAGGTGGGTTATGGCCACTGGGAAGGCTCGACGCTGGTCGAGATGGAGAAGTCTCACCCCGAACTGTTTGCGCAGCGGCAGGCCGACAAATGGGGCGTGCCGCCGCCCGGTGGCGAAAGCTATGCGTCGGTGGCGCTACGCATGCGCGACTGGTACGATTCGCTGCTGCAGGACACGGTTGCGGTGTCCCATGGCGGCGCCTGCCGCGCGCTGATGGCGGCGCTCGAGGTCGAGACGCCGGTCAGTGCGGTCGAGATTTATATCGAGCAGGGCGTCGTCTACGTCTTCAAGGACGGCAAGATCACCAAGCATAGTTGAGAGGAAGCCGAGCCTATCAGCTGCTTCTTCCCCTCTCCCCTTGTGGGAGAGGGTGGCGAATCGAGCAAAGCGAGATTGAGCCGGGTGAGGGGTCAAGGCTCAAGGTGGTAGACCCCTCACCGATCCTCGCTAACGCTCGGATCACCCTCTCCCACAAGGGGAGAGGGGAAGAGTCCCGTCCCCAGTGTCATGACTGGGACAAGGCGGGGCATGACGCATGTTGCGACGGCTGTTGCGATTTTCGCTACATCTGGCTACCACGTAGGAAATTTCCTATTTGGCTTGGCTCATGTCCTTCAACACCTTCGGCCATATGTTCCGTGTCACCACCTTCGGCGAGAGCCATGGGGTAGCGCTCGGCTGCGTGGTCGATGGCTGCCCGCCGCGCATTCCACTGACGGCTGCGGAAATCCAGCGCGATCTCGATCGCCGCAAGCCCGGCCAGTCGCGCTTTACCACGCAGCGGCAGGAGGCCGATCAGGTCAAGATTCTGTCCGGCGTGATGGAGACCGAGCGCGGGCAGGTGACGACCGGCACGCCGATTGCGCTGATGATCGAGAACACCGATCAGCGCTCCAAGGACTATTCGGACATCAAGGACAAATATCGTCCCGGTCATGCCGACTACACCTATGAAGCCAAGTACGGCATCCGCGACTATCGTGGCGGCGGCCGCTCCTCGGCGCGCGAGACCGCGGCGCGGGTTGCGGCGGGCGCGGTGGCGCGCAAGGTCATTCCCGATGTGAAGGTGCGCGCTGCGCTCGTGCAGATGGGGCCGCACAAGATCGACCGCGCCAACTGGAACTGGGACGATGTCACGCGCAATCCGTTCTTCTGCCCGGACGCGACCAAGGCCGCCTTCTTCGAGGAATATCTCGACGAGATCCGCAAGAGCGGCTCGTCGATCGGTGCTGTGATCGAAGTGGTCGCGGAAAACGTACCCGCGGGCTGGGGCGCACCGATCTACGGCAAGCTCGATAGCGATCTTGCGGCTGCGCTGATGAGCATCAACGCGGTGAAGGGCGTCGAGATCGGCGCGGGCTTCGGCGCAGCCGAGTTGCGCGGAGAGGACAACGCCGACGAGATGCGCGCTGGCAATAACGGTCCGGTGTTTCTGTCGAACCATGCGGGCGGCATCCTCGGCGGCATCTCGACCGGACAGGCCGTGGTAGCGCGCTTTGCCGTGAAACCGACATCGTCGATCCTCACGCCGCGCAAGACCGTCGATCGCGCAGGCGGGGAGACCGACATCCTGACCAAGGGCCGGCACGATCCTTGTGTCGGCATTCGCGCGGTGCCGGTTGCCGAAGCGATGGTCGCCTGCGTGCTGGCCGATCACTTCCTGCGCCACCGCGGCCAGAACGGCTAGACTCACATTCTTTCGTTCACGGATTGCTGATGCCGGAACGCGCATTGTTGCGCGCGGGCCGGGAGCCAATTGGTCGCAGGCTCATTATCTCCACGGAACGGATAGGTGGAGATGAGCGATGCTCAAGACAATCCTGATAGGCACGGCGATCGTCGCCGCCATGGCGGCGTTTGAGCCCGGTGCGGCGATGGCGCAGCATAGAGGTGGCGGAGGCGGCCACATGGGCGGCGGTGCGCACTTCGGCGGCGGAGGCGGATTTGGCGGCGGTCATTTTGGTGGCGGCGGGTTCGCGCGCGGTGGTGGTTTTTCCCGCGGCGGCGGAAGCTTTGGCGGCTCCGTGATGCGCGGCGGCGGCATGCGCAACAGTTTTGCGGCGACCAATCCGGGCGTGATGCGCAATGCCACAATCAACCGCTCGTTTGGTCCCACAGTCGGTAGCGGTCGCTATGTCCGCGGTTGGAACGGCCATGGACATCGCGGATGGCGTCACCGTGGTTGGGGTTATGGAGTCCCGCTGGCGTTCGGCTATGGCTACTACGGCGGTTATTACGACGATTACCCGTATGACTACGCCTATTACGGCGATGGTTATTACGGTGACAGCTACTACGGCGACTACGCCTATAATGACTCGTGTTACCGGGTGACGCGCTATCACACCCGGACGGGCTGGCACGCACGGACCGTCAACGTGTGCGATTGATCGCTTGCGGCGTTATCGCAACGCTCCGGCAAACAAAAACGGCGGCCCTTGGGCCGCCGTTTGCATGTTGAAGTGGTGTCAGCTCAGGCAGCGCGGATCTGGCCGATAAAGTTCTGCACCTCGACTTCGAGCCGGGTGCTTTCCTGTGCCAGCGACTGTGCCGCCGAGAACACCTGCGAGGAGGCCGCGCCGGTCTCGCTGTTGCCGCGATGGACCTCGTCGATGTTGACGGCGACCTGCGAACAGAGCTCGGCCGCCTGACGCACATTGCGAGCAATCTCCTGCGTCGCCGCGCCCTGTTCTTCGACAGCGGCGGCGATCGCGGAGGAGATTTCCGAGATCTGGTCGATCGTTGCGCTGATTTCCTTGATGGTCACGACCGAGTCGTCGGTCGCGGCCTGCATGCCGGCAATCTGCGCGCCGATCTCGTCGGTCGCCTTCGCGGTCTGGGAGGCGAGGGCCTTCACCTCGGAAGCGACGACCGCAAAGCCGCGTCCCGCTTCACCCGCGCGCGCCGCCTCGATGGTGGCGTTGAGGGCAAGCAGGTTGGTCTGCTCGGCAATCGCGGTGATGAGCTTGACGACGTCGCCGATGCGGGCAGCGGCAGCCGAAAGCTCGCTGATGCTGGCGTTGGTCTTCTCGGCCTGCTGCACGGCGCGCTGGGCGACGCGGCTCGATTCCATCACCTGACGGCCGATCTCGCCGACGGAGGAGGTGATCTCTTCGGTTGCCGCAGCGGTCGACTGGATGCTCTCCGACACCGTGCGCGAACCGTTGGCGGCGGAGGTCGAGAGCTGCTGGGTGACGTCCGCGGCCTTGGTCAGCGTCCCGGCGGAGGATTCCATTTCGGTGGAAGCTGACGACAGCGAGGTCACCAGTTCGCCGATCATGGTTTCGAACTCGCGGGTGATGCCATCCACCATCTCGGCGCGCTTGACCTTGGCGCTTGCCTCCTCGGCAGCGGCGATGTCGGCTGCCTTCTTGGCGACCAGCGCGTTCTTGAAAACCTGCAGCGTGGCCGCGATCTTGCCGATTTCGGTCTTCTCGCTCTGCTGCGGGATTTCGGCGGAGAGATCGCCCTCCGCCAGCATCTCCATCGGCTTGATGACCGAACCGATCGAGTGGGCGACGTCGCGGACGATGAGGAATGCAGCGCCTGCACCGATCAGGATCATAATGGCGAGCGCGCCGATTACGATCATCGAGCCGATGTTGTAATCCTCGGTGGCCTGGTTGCCGGCGGCGTCGGCGCTCTGGTCATTCAGGGCGACGATCTTGGCGAGGGCGCCGTCCATTGCGCGGCCGATCTTCACCGACTTCTCGGCGTTGAGCTTGCGGGCGCCGGCGACGTCCTTCTTCTTGGCGAGTTCGACGACTTCGTCGGCCGAAGCCCGGAATTTCTTCCAGGAAGCATCAAGGTCGGCGTACATCTCGCGCTCTGCCGGTGAGGAAATCAGCGCGCCGTAGCCTTCAAAGGCCTTGTCGAAGTCGCGGGCGCGGGCAGTCAGGTTCTTCATGATGTCGGCCATGAAGGCCTCATCGGGCTCCGTCAGGGTGTCGCGCAGCACGGCGCGGAAGCGCGCGGCCTGGGTGCGCATCTCGCCGAGGTAGCGGATGCTCGGCAGCCAGTTGGTGCGGATTTCCTGGGTCGACGCATTGATCGTCCGCATCTCGACAATCGAAAACGTCCCGAGCGCTGCAAGCGAAAGCAGGAGGACGGACACGAGCGTAATGAGTTTGGCGCTGATGGAGAGCCTGGAGAGCATGATCGAAGTCCTTAAAGGCGGGAGAGCCCTGAAAAAAGACGCAAGGCGGCATTGCCTGGGAAACCAGACTGTCGCGGAAGCAGAGGTGGCGAGTTCCAGTCGGGCCGAGGCGCTGCAATGAGACCCGGACCCGCATGTGACAAGGTAACTAAACAGTATGAAATGTTGGTAAATCTCTACCCGTTGGCCACCGAAATCCGTGACCGGCCCGAGCCCTCTTTGCTCTAGGCAAAGTCCTAGCGGATAAAGTCCGCGACGAGTTCGACATGGGCCGTATGGCGGAACTGATCCACCGGGCTGACGCTTGCGAGCCTGAACCCGCCGCCGGTCAGGATTCGTGCGTCACGGGCGAAGGTCGCGGGATTGCACGAGACGGCGACCACCCGGGACAGGCGGCTGGCGGCAAGCTGGCGGCTTTGGGCCTCAGCGCCCTGGCGCGGCGGATCGAACACGACGCAGTCGAACTCGCGTAGCTCCTGCGGCACCAGCGGCCGGCGAAACAGATCGCGCGCCACCGCCGTGAGCGGCTTCAACCCCTGCGTGGCGCGGACGGCGTTATTCAGCGCGTCGATCGCCTTGCCGTCACTGTCGAAAGCGGCCACGCGGAATTTTTCCGCGAGCCGCAGCGCGAACGGGCCGAAGCCGCAGAACAGGTCGGCGATCCGCTTCGCGCCTTTGCAGCGCTGAATGACGAGAGCAGCGAGCGTTTCTTCACCGGCTTGTGTTGGCTGCATGAAGGAGGCGGGCGGCAGTGTCACGCCTGCTCGGCCGACGCGGATGGTTGGTGGCGCGCGCAGCAGAACGAGTTCGCCATGGCGTGTCAGGCGGGCGAGGCAATGCTGGTCCGCGAGCTCGGACAGCTTTGTTAAGATCGCCGTATCGAGCGGACCAGAGCCACGTACATCGATGTCGAGGCCGTTCTCGGTCGCGCTCACCTGAATATCGAGCGGTTTGCCGACGGGCTTTAGTAGCTGCGCAATCGCATTGGCGGCGGCAAGCGCGGCCTCCATTGCCGGATCGAGAATGGGGCAGCGGTCGATGGCGACAATCTCGTGTCGTCCCGCCGCGGCGAAACCAACACGCAGTCCGCCCGACCCCTGTCGCGCGTGGAATGTGGCGCGGCGGCGGCCGGTGCCATGGGCATCGATCAGTTCGCCGACCTCGCAAACCAAGCCTGCCTGCTTCAACGTGTCGACAACAAGCTGGCGCTTCCAGGCACGATAGAAATCCTCTTGCCAATGCTGGATCGCACAGCCGCCGCAAATGCCGAAATAGGTGCAGAACGGTGCGATGCGTTCCGCACTCGGGGTGATGATATTCACCAGCCCGCGGCGATCGGCTTGTGCGCCGGGCGAGGAGGTAACGTCGACGACTTCATTGGGAAGCGTGTAGGGCACGTAGAGTGCGTGTCCGCTGTCGAACGACACGCCGTCGCCCTGCTGGCCGACATGGTCGATGGTGAGGCGCTCGAGCGACATTAGCCGCGCCTGGCTCCGAGGAAGAACTCGCGGTTGCCGTCGCCGCCTGCGATGGCCGAGGGAAATACCTCGATGTCGGTGCAGCCCTGCGCGGCCGCGAACGCCGCGATATCGTCGCAGATCGCGCGATGCACGGCTTCGTCACGCACGATGCCCTTTTTCACCTGCGCGCGGCCGGCTTCGAACTGCGGCTTGATGAGCGCGAGCATCTGCATCGGCGCGGCGGTGAACGAGAACACCGCTGGCAATACGAGCTTCAGCGAAATGAAGCTTGTGTCGATCACCGCAACATCCGGCCGCACCTCAAGGCGGCGGCCTTCAAGCGAGCGGATATCGGTGTTCTCCAGCGATACGATTTTCGGATTCCCGCGCAGGCTCGGGTGCAGTTGGGCCGTGCCGACGTCGATTGCAAAAACGAGGCTCGCGCCGTTCGCAAGCAGCACCTCGGTGAAACCACCGGTCGAGGCGCCGACATCGACGCAGACGTGATCCTCGATATCGAGCGGATAATGCTCCAGTGCAGCCGCGAGCTTGACGCCGCCGCGCGATACCCAAGGATGTGCAGGCTCGGCGCTGATGTCTGCGTCGACTGGAATTGATTCCGAGACTTTGGCGATGACCTTGCCGTTGGCGGTGACGAGCCCAGCCTCGATGGCCGCTTGCGCGCGAGCGCGGCTCTCAAACAGGCCGCGCTCGACCAGAAGAACGTCCGCGCGCTTGCGTTCAGTCATCGTCGTCCCTTTTTCACCTCTCCCCGTGGGGGAGAGGTCGGCGAGCAAGGCGAGCCGGGTGAGGGGATCGGTGCCGCACTGAGGCATTCAGTGCCCCTCACCCCGACCCTCTCCCCGCCGGGGAGAGGGAGTGCATTAGCTTTGTGACGTCTTCGCCAACTCACGCCAGCTTGCTGGGCGCCACACCGTTGCCGAGCGTTTCCAGAACCTTCGCGACGATGGCCTTGGCGTCGAGCCCGGCCTGTTCGTACATCTTCGCGGGCGAATCCTGATCGATGAAGATGTCGGGCAGCACCATCGAGCGGATCTTAAGGCCCTTGTCGAGCGCGCCGTGATCGGCCAGCGCCTGAATGACATGGGTGCCGAAGCCGCCGACCGAACCTTCCTCGATCGTAATCAGCACCTCGTGCGAGCGCGCGAGTTTCAACAGCAGATCGGTGTCGAGCGGCTTGAGGAAGCGGGCATCGGCGACCGTGGTCGACAGGCCGCGGGACTCGAGATCGTCGGCCGCCTTGAGGCATTCGCCGAGCCGGGTGCCGAACGAGAACAGCGCGACCTTGGATCCTTCGCGCAGCACGCGGCCCTTTCCGATTTCGAGCGGCACGCCGACATCCGGCAACTCGACGCCAAGGCCTTCGCCACGCGGATAGCGCAGCGCGCTCGGCGCATTGTCGATTCCGGTCTGGGTGGCAATCATGTGCACGAGATCGGCCTCATCGCCCGCCGCCATGATGATGAAGTTCGGCAGGCAGCCGAGGTAGGTGTTGTCGAACGAGCCCGCATGGGTCGGGCCATCCGCGCCGACGAGGCCCGCACGATCGATCGCGAAACGCACCGGGAGGTTCTGGATTGCAACGTCGTGCACCACCTGATCGTAACCGCGCTGCAGAAAGGTGGAGTAGAGCGCACAGAACGGTTTATAGCCTTCCGCCGCAAGACCGGCCGCAAACGTCACTGCATGCTGCTCGGCAATGCCGACGTCGAACGTGCGATCGGGAAACGCTTTGCCGAAAATGTCGATGCCGGTGCCGCCCGGCATCGCGCCGGTGATGGCGACGATCTTGTCGTCCTTTTGCGCTTCCTTGACGAGGCTGTTGCCGAACACCGAAGTGTAGGAGGGGGTGTTCGACTTCGCCTTGAACTGCTTGCCGGTCGCGACGTCGAACTTCACGACGCCATGGTAGCGGTCGTCGGATTCCTCGGCCGGCGCGTAACCCTTGCCCTTCTTGGTGACGACATGGATGAGCACCGGGCCAGTGCCGCTGTCGCGCACATTGGTGAGTACTGGCAACAGGTGATCGAGATTGTGGCCGTCGATCGGACCGACATAGAACAGGCCGAGCTCCTCGAACAGCATGCCGCCCGCGACCATGCCGCGGGCATATTCCTCCGCGCGCAGCGTGCGATCGTGGAAGAATTTCGGCATCCGCTGCGCGATGGTCTTGAGGATTTCCCGCGCGGTACCGTAGGTCTGGCTCGAGATCAGGCGGGCGAGATAGGCCGACATCGCGCCAACCGGCGGCGCAATCGACATATCGTTGTCATTGAGGATGACGATCAGACGTGAGTTCAGCGCACCGGCATTGTTCATCGCCTCATACGCCATACCGGCCGACATCGAACCGTCGCCGATCACCGCGATGACGTTGTTGTTGCCGCCCTGCAGGTCGCGCGCTACCGCCATGCCGAGGCCGGCGGAGATCGAGGTCGAGGAGTGCGCGGTGCCGAACGCGTCGTATTCGCTCTCGGCGCGCTTCGGAAAGCCGGAGAGGCCGCCGCCCTGACGCAGCGTGCGAATGCGGTCGCGGCGTCCGGTGAGGATCTTGTGCGGATAGGCCTGATGGCCGACGTCCCAGATAATGCGGTCGGCCGGCGTATTGAAAACGTAATGCAAGGCAACGGTCAGTTCAACGACGCCGAGCCCCGCGCCGAGATGGCCGCCCGTGACGGAGACGGCATCGACCATTTCGCGGCGCAGTTCGTCGGCAAGCTGCGGCAGTTGCTCGGGCGAGAGCGCGCGAAGCTTGTCGGGAGTCGGAACGCTGTCGAGCAACGGGGTCGTGCTGGTCACGGATCAACCTTGCGGAATAGGGGAGCGACCCTCCAGCCGAAGCCGGGTCGGGATGCGGCAGGCTTTATACCAATTCCAAAGTCATGCCAATGCGTCCCGACGCCTGAAAACGTGTCCGGAAAGGGCCGAAAATGGCGTCTGAAGCGAGCCCGAAAGGCCTTGCGCGAGGCTGGCCGCGCAAGGCAAAGCTTAGGAAAACCGCTTACGAAAAGGCCGTATTATCGAACGTCGAGAGGCTCGGTGCCCACGGGCGCGCCGTTTGCGTCCGTGGTGATCTTGTCGACACGGGCCTCCGCCTGCCGCAGCAACTCTTCGCAGCGGCGCTTCAGCGTTTCGCCACGCTCGTAAATCGCGACCGATTCCTCCAGTGGCACCTTGCCGTCTTCCAAACGCTTGACGATGGATTCGAGTTCCTCGATTGCGCGCTCGAATGTCATCGTCGTGACGTCGGCTGAAGCGTTGCTGGCCATGACAGTATTTCCCGGTCGATCCTGTGACGCGTGGTGAATCGTAGGTGCGATTTGCGGACGCAATGTGGCGTATCAGTGGCCCATCAGGGCGCTGACGTGCTCCACGATCGAATCATGCAAACCCTGCAGATCGTAGCCGCCTTCGAGCACCGAGACGATACGTCCGCCGGCGCTCTTGTCGGCAACGTCCATCAGCTTGCGCGTCACCCAGCCGAAATCCTTCTCGTCGAGCTGGATGTTGGCGAGCGGATCGCGCCAGTGCGCATCGAAGCCTGCGGAGATGATGATGAGTTCGGGCGAGAACTTCTGAAGCTGCGGCAGGATCACACCCTCGAAGGCTTCGCGGAATTTCACGCCGTCATCGCCGGGGCGCATCGGCGCGTTGACGATGGTGTCATGTTCGCCGCGCTCCTGTGCCGCGCCGGTGCCGGGAAACAGCGGCATCTGGTGGGTCGAGCAATACATCACAGTGGGGTCGGCCCAGAAGATATCCTGCGAACCGTTGCCGTGGTGAACGTCGAAATCGACCACGGCGACGCGGCCGACGCCGTGCTTCTTCTGCGCATAGCGCGCGGCGATCGCAGCCTGATCGAAGAAGCAGAAGCCCATCGCGCGGTTGCGCTCGGCATGGTGGCCGCAGGGGCGGGTGCCGACGAACACGTTCTGCGCCTTGCCGCTGACGACGGCATCGACGCCCGCATTGGCGCCACCGACGCCGCGCATCACGGCTTCCCAGGTGCCGGGCGACATCATGGTGTCGCCGTCGAGATAGACGAGGCCCTGCTTCGGCGACATCGCGCGGATTTCCTCGACGTAGCTTTCGTCGTGGCAGAGCTTGACGGTCTCGAGGTCCCCCATCGGCGCTTCCTCGCGCACCAGCGGCTTGAAGGTGTCCTGGCTCAGCGCCTTCTCCATCGCGCGAATGCGGTCGGGGCGCTCCGGGTGGCCTTCGCTCACTTTATGATTGAGGGACGAAGCGGTGTGCGTCAGCAGAAGAGTGGACATAGACGATCCTTGCATAGGTCACGAATGCATGTGGTACGGGTGCGGCGTCAGGCGCTTTTGCGCGCAAAAAACGCGTTGAATGCGGCAACCGCCTCGGGCGAAGAAAGCCGCTCGCCGAACAGATGACTCTCTTGATCGATCCGGCGCAAGAGTTGTTCCGGCGGGGGACGCAATAATTTTCGCGAAACCGCGAGCGCCTCCGCGGGCAGCATGCAGATGTCGCGCGCAACTTTGAGCGCCTCGACTTCGGCATGGCCGGGCGGGGCCACCATGTTGACGAATCCTGCCTGATGAGCTTCCTCGGCACTGATGGGGCGGCCCATCAGTAGCATCGCGAATGCGCGCTGATAGCCCATCGTCGCCGGGGCGAGCAGGCTCGATGCACCTTCCGGCACCAGCCCCAGATGGATGAAGGGCGTGGAGAACAACGCCGTGGTGCTCGCGACCACGTAGTCGCAATGAAACATCATCGTGACGCCGATCCCGATGGCGATGCCATCGACGGCCGCGATAACCGGCTTGGTATTCTGCACCAGCGAGTACATGAATTTGACGGCACCCACTGGCCGCGGGTCGCCCGCGGTGGTGCTGCGGAAATCTTCGAGATCGTTGCCTGCGGTGAAGACGCCCGGCCCGCCGGTGATCATGAGGCAACGGATCGCCGGGTTGTTCTGCGCGGTGTCGATGGCATCGCGCATCGCATCGTACATGCCTTGCGTCAGTGCGTTCTTCTTCTCCGGCCGGCGCAGTTTGATGATGCGGATGGCTTCTTCGTCGGTGACGATGACATGGTCTGGCATGCGTGTCCTTAACCTTGCGGGGCGGGCGGCAATGTCGCGCTATCTTACACGATGTTGCGCGGGAGCCCTAATAGGCAAACGCCGGCGGCCCCGAATGATCTGGGGAGAGACATGCCTGTTTTAGAGGCGGAAGCGCTGTCAGGTTCGTATCAGGTACTGTCGTGCATAAAGGCAGCATCGGCCGCCGCAAGCGCTGCCGCGCCTTCAACGATGCTGTGCTCGAGGGCTCCTGATTGCACGACGATAGCCTCGGCGAAAAAACGCGCCAGCGAGGCGCGGCGTGTTGCGGCCTCGCGCAGCGTCTCATCAGCGCGGCCGTCGAGTGCTTCGCGCGCCAGCAGGCAGCCGCCGGTCGCAAGCGAAAGCAAGCGCAGATACGGCGTTGCGCCTGCCAGCGCTTCGTTCGGTGCGGATGCGGCTTTGTCCAGCAGCCAGCGGCTGGCGCGCTCGACAGACCCAAGCGCGTCCTGCAGTCGCGCTGCCGTTGCACCGAAGGTGGGATCGTTCGAGGCCGCCACGCGCGCGACAATCGCTGCAAGCTCTGCGCATAAATCATTCAGCGCCGCGCCCTTGTCGACGGCAAGCTTGCGCATCACGAGGTCGTTGGCCTGAATGCCGTTGGTGCCCTCGTAGATAGTGAGAATGCGCGCGTCACGAATATATTGCGCAGCGCCGGTTTCCTCGATGAAGCCAGCGCCGCCATGCACTTGAACGCCGAGCGCCGCGGCGTCATTGGCGATATCGGTGGAGAAAGCCTTTGCGAGCGGGGTGAGAAGGCCGGCGCGGGCCGAGGCTTTCGTACGTATATTTTCGTCTGTGCTTTCGCGCGCGACGTCGATTGCGACTGCCGTGGCGTAGCAGATCGTGCGTGCCGCCGCGGTGAGCGCACGCATCGTCACAAGATTCCGCTTCACATCAGGATGCACGATGATCGGATCGGGCCCGCCGTCCTTCTTTCCGATGGCGCGGCCCTGCCTGCGCTCGCGTGCATAGGCGATCGCCTGCTGCATCGCGCGCTCGGCAATGCCGACACCTTCAAGGCCGACGCCGAGGCGGGCCTGGTTCATCATCGTGAACATGCAGGCCATGCCGTTGTTCTCTTCGCCGAGCAGATAGCCGACGGCACCGCCATGATCGCCCATCGTCATGGTGCAGGTCGGCGAGCCGTGAATGCCGAGCTTGTGCTCGAGCCCGCTGGCGTAAATATCGTTGCGCGCGCCAAGCGAGCCGTCGGCATTGACGAGAAATTTCGGCACCACGAACAGCGAGATGCCCTTGGTGCCTTCCGGCGCACCGGGTAGGCGGGCGAGTACGAGATGCACGATATTCTCGGTCATGTCGTGGTCGCCGTAGGTGATGAAGATTTTTGTGCCCGACAGGCGATAGCTGCCGTCGGCCTGCGTCTCGGCGTGGGTACGAAGCGCGCCGACATCGGAGCCCGCTTGCGGTTCGGTAAGCTGCATGGTGCCGGTCCACGCGCCGGAAATGAGCTTTTCAAGATAGATACGCTTGAGATCGTCGCTGCCGTGTACGCCGATCGCCTCGATCGCGCCCGCCGTGAGCAGCGGGCAGAGACCGAACGCCATGTTCGCCGCGCTCCAGATTTCGCTGCAGGCGGCATGAAGCACGATCGGCAGGTCTTGCCCGCCGAACGCCTCGTCGCCGGTGAGTGAATTCCAGCCCGCTTCAGCCCAGTTGCGATAGGCATCGCGCCAGCCCGGCGAGGTGGTGACGTTGCCGTCTTTCAGCGTCGCGCCATGCTCGTCGCCGACCCGATTGAGCGGCGCCAGCACCTCGGTGGCGAATCTGCCTGCTTCCTCGATCACGGCGGCTGCGGTCTCGGCATCGTAAGCGCGGTAATGGCCCGCGGTGACGGCGTCATTCAGGCCTGCGCCGTAATTGAGCGCAAGCAGGATATCATCAACGGGAGCGCGGTAAGTCATCGGCAAAACTCTTCAGAGAAGCGGCAGGTTTCGCGAGGATAGCTTGATGTGCGGAAAGAGGCGAGGCGCTGCGAATGGCCGCAGCGCTCGCCGCAGGCTTCCTCATTCGATCAGGAAATGCCGCCGCTCGGCGCGGACCCGCGAGGCGATGTAGCGATGGACTTCACGGACACGCCGGGTGCCGTGTGTGTCCGGATGCGAGATCAGCCAGTAATTCCGCACGAAACGGATTTCCGGCAGCAGCCGCAGCAGTTCGGGATGCCGGCGGGTCGAGAAATCATGCAGGATGCCAATGCCGTGGCCGGCGCGCACCGCTTCGACCTGGCCAACGACGCTGCCGCATTCGTAACGCCGCGACATGATGGTGTCGAAATAGGACGAGTAGTCGAGCGCGCGGCTGTAGATGAAATCGCTCACCTGCGTGATGAAGAGGTGGCCTGCGAGATCGGCCTCGCTGCGGATCGGCGGAAAGCGATCGAGATATTGCTTCGAGGCGTAAAGGCTCAGCGAATAATCCGTGAGCTTGGTGGTGATGAGGCGGCCTTCCTTCGGCCGCTCCACCATGATGGCGATGTCGGCCTCGCGCTTCGACAGCGAGAAGGTGCGCGGTAGTGGAACAAGCTGCACGATCAGTTCCGGGTGCATTGCGGCAAGCGCGCCGAGCTGTTCGGCAAGAAAATAATTTCCGATGCCGTCCGGCGCGCCGACCCGCACGGTTCCCGTGACCCGGTCGGACGTGGAAACAAGCTGCGAGCCGATGCGCAGAAATTCGGATTCGACCTTTTCTGCGGTCGTCATCAGCGCTTCACCCGAGCGCGTCAGCGTACAACCTGTGGTGTCGCGCTTGACGAGGCGCGTCTTCATCTCGCGTTCGAGAGCGGTGAGTTGCCGCGCCACGGTCGCGTGATTCAACCCGAGCTTTTTTGCAGCGCCAAGAATCTGGCCGGTTCTGGCGACTTCGAGAAATATCCGGACGCGATCCCAGTCCATTGAGCACCTCACATGAGGTACTTTAATTTTTGCACAACGGAGGGACAATAGTTGAGATTGTCCGCATGCCGCTACGGGGCGATTTTCAGAGGAGGAAAACAGCCTCGGGAGAGCAATGATGGCCTCGGATGTCCCCCATTATATAAACGGCCGGCGCGTAGCGGGCAAAAGCGGACGTGCCTCACCGGTGTTCAATCCGGCGATCGGCCAGCAGATCGCGGCGGTGTCGCTTGCGAATGCGGCGGAAGTCGATGAGGCCGTGACCGCTGCGAAGCGCGCGTTTCCTGAATGGGCTGCGGTGACGCCGCTGCGCCGCTCGCGCATCATCAATCGCTTCCTGCGCATCTGCGAGGAACGCGGCGAGGAACTCGCCAAGGTGATCTCGCAGGAGCACGGCAAGCTTCTGACCGATGCGCGCGGCGAAGTGCAGCGCGGCATGGAAGTCGTGGAATTCGCGACCGGTGCGCCGCATCTTCTCAAAGGCGATTACAGCGAGGATGTCGGCACGCGCGTCGATAGCTATGCCGTGCGCCAGCCGCTTGGTGTCGTCGTCGGCATCACGCCGTTCAACTTCCCCGCCATGGTGCCGATGTGGATGTTCCCTGTGGCGCTCGCCTGCGGCAACACGTTCGTGCTGAAGCCGTCCGAGCGCGATCCCTCCGGTGCGCTTCTGATCGCCGACTGGCTGAAGGAAGCAGGCGTGCCGGATGGCGCCTTCAACGTGGTGCAGGGCGATAAGGAGGCGGTCGATGCTCTCCTGAAGCATCCCGACGTTGCGGCGGTGAGCTTCGTCGGCTCGACGCCGATTGCGCGCTACATCTACCAGACCGCGACGCATGAAGGAAAACGCTGCCAGGCGCTCGGCGGCGCCAAGAACCACATGGTCATCATGCCGGATGCGGACATGGATCAGGCAGTCGATGCTCTGATGGGCGCGGCCTATGGCGCGGCCGGCGAGCGCTGCATGGCGATCTCCGTTGCGGTGCCGATCGGCAAGAAGACCGCCGATACGCTGATCGAGAAGCTGACACCGCGGGTGCGCGGGCTCAAGATTGGGCCGGGCTCCGATCTCGATGCCGAGATGGGGCCTCTCGTCACCAAGGCACATCGCGACCGCGTGCACAGCTATATCGACACCGGTGTGGCGGAGGGCGCCAAGCTCGTGGTCGACGGTCGCGACTTCAAGATGCAGGGCTATGAGAACGGCTACTTCCTCGGCGGCACGTTGTTCGACGACGTCACCACCGACATGAAGATCTACAAGGACGAGATCTTCGGCCCGGTTCTTTCTGTTGTGCGCTCGCCCGACTACGAGACCGCCGCGAAGATGATCAATGAGAATGAGTACGGCAACGGCACCTCGATCTTCACGCGGGACGGCGATGCGGCGCGTGAGTTCGCCCATCGCATTCAGGTCGGCATGGTCGGCGTCAACATTCCGATCCCGATCCCGATGGCCTACCATTCGTTCGGCGGCTGGAAGGCCTCGTTCTTCGGCGATCACGACATGCATGGGCTGGAAGGCGTGCGCTTCTATACCAAGCTCAAGACCATCACGAGCCGCTGGCCGGTGGGCATTGCCTCGGGTGCGGAGTTCGCCTTCCCGAATATGTGACCCCGAGGGTGTGGGAAATGATTGGGCGCCGCCTTGTGCGGCGCCTTTCATTTTTCGGAACGGGCTTGAGCAAGAAAGAAAGCGTTAGCAATATTTTGCGGCAGCGTTTAACCGCCCGCTAACCCCTCCTGCTAACACGATATCCACTTCGCACCTGTATCCACTCATCCCGGAAAAGAGGGATGATGGGAAATCACGCTCTATATCAGGACGGCGGCCTCGACGCGCCGGAGATCGCCGCTGCGATAGAACAGGCCATCAAGCCTCGCCAGCGAAGCCCGATCTATTGGCTGATTGTGAGCGGTGCCGTACTCGTTGCGGCGATCGTCCTCGGCACGGTCCTCGCCATCAACAATTTTCGCGAGAGAACGCTGCTGAGCAGCGAGCGCGAACTTGAAAACACCCTTCTTCTGCTGACCCGTCATTTCGATCAGCAATTGCGGGACTGGCAGGTCGCACAGGATGATGCGGTCGCGAGTGTTCGCGCTCTCGAAGCCAAGACCGTCAAGGACTATGTCCGCCTCATTTCGAGCGACGACTTCCACCGCAGGCTTTCAAACAAGGTTCGGGCCCTGCCGTATGTCGGCGCCGTCAATTTCTTCGATCCCGACGGCAAGCTGGTCAATTCTTCGGAAATATGGCCGGTGCCGGATATCAATGTGTCCGACCGGTCGCATTTCAAAGCTTTGAAATATGGCGCGGCATCGCTCCAACTCGTCGTCAACCCTGTCCACAGCCGGGTGACGGGAACGTGGACGACGGTTTTTGCGCGCAAGCTCGTCAGTGCCAAGGGTGAGTTCGTCGGCATGGTGAGCCGGGGCATTGAGCCCTCGCGCTTCGAGGCTTTCTTTGCCTCGCTGGCGCTCGGCTCGGACGCTGCGATTTCCATGTTCCACGCAGACGGAACGATGATCGCGCGCTATCCGCATGTCGACTCCATGATCGGCCGGAATTTCAGTAACGGCCCGCTGTTTCAGGGCGTACTGCGACATGCCAATTATGGTTCGCGGCTGATGGTGAGCCCCGTCACCGGCCAGAAGCAGGTCGGCTCTGTTCGCAAGCTCGAAGACTTTCCGATCGTCATCATCGCCACCAAGACCGTCGATGCTGCGTTGAAGGATTGGTACGAGCAGATCCGCATGCTGGTGTTGATCGCGTTTTCTGCGTCAATGGCGGTGGTGCTGATTGTCTGGTTCATCGTCCGCCGCCTGATGTCGCAGCATCAGGCCGCGCGGCAGCGGCTGATGCTGGAGAAGCAGCGCCTCGACACCGCGGTCAACAATCTCAAGCAGGGCTTGTTGCTGTTCGACGCCAATCATCGGCTGGTGGTCGTGAACCGTCGCTATGCCGAGATATTCCATCTTCCGAGGCGGGATATCGCGCCCGGCTGCAGCCTGCGCGATATCATGGAGCTGCTGAGGCGGCGCGGCATGTTCAAGGGCGATATCGAGAGCTATTGCCTGAATGCGCTCAATCTCGCCTCCGACAGCGGCTCTCTCACCACCGAGATTCCGGATGGGCGGATCATCCACACCAATTTTCAGGCGATCTCCGGCGGCGGCTGGGTTTCGACCTTCGAGGATATCACCGAGCGGCAGCGGACCGAGGAGCGGATCGCGCATATGGCCCGCTATGACGCGCTGACCGATCTGCCGAACCGCACTATGTTCCGCGATCACCTCGAGACGATGTTGAGACAGAGTGAACCTCTCGCGGTTCTGTCGATCGACGTCGATGAGTTCAAGCAGGTCAACGATACGCTCGGCCATTTCGTGGGCGACGAGCTGCTTGTCGCGATTGCAGGCCGGGTCAGCGATTGCATGGAGCCCGGCGATCTTGTCGCGCGGCTTGGCGGTGATGAATTTGCTATCGTGCGCCACGGCGTACGCGAGAGGGCGGACCTCATTCCGTTGATCGAGCGCGTCCACGCGGCGATCCGCTTGCCGTATAGCTGTGTCGGGCATCGCCTCAATGTCGATGCGAGCATCGGCGTTGCTGTCTCCCCCTGCGACGGTAGCGAACTCGAGGGCTTGTTGCGCAATGCTGATCTCGCGCTTTATGCCGCGAAGGGCAGTGGCCGGCGGACATATCGCTTCTTCGAGCCGGAGATGCAAGTTCGTGCCCAGAAGCGCCACGATCTGGAAATGGAAATCCGCAGCGCGCTCGCGCGTCAGGAGTTCGAGGTTTATTACCAGCCGTTTGTCGACATCAAAACGAAGACCGTTCTTGGCGCGGAAGCGCTGGTGCGCTGGCGTCATCCGGAGCGGGGGTTGATTTCGCCTGCCGACTTTATTCCGATCGCCGAGGAGACTGGCCTGATCGACCAGCTCGGCTCATGGGTGTTGAAGACGGCCTGTCACGCCGCCGCAAACTGGCCGGAGCGTGTGCGCCTCGCGGTCAACGTCTCGCCGGTGCAGTTCAAGGGCCATACGCTTGCGCTCAATGTGGCCGCGGCACTTGGCTCCTCCGGCCTGCCGGCGAACCGTCTTGAGCTTGAGATCACCGAGGCTGTTCTGATCCGCGACGATGAGGAAGCGCTGGCCATCCTTCATGAGTTGCGCGGGCTCGGCGTGCGGATCGCGCTCGACGATTTTGGCACGGGTTATTCGTCGCTTCGCTATCTGCAGCTTTTCCCGTTCGACAAGATCAAGATCGACCGTTGCTTCATCAGCAACATCAACGAGCCGCATGGCGCGTCTCACATCGTCAAGGCGGTGGTCGATATCGCCGCTGCCCGCAACATGACGACGACTGCCGAAGGCGTCGAGACGGCCGCGCAACTCGATGCGCTGAGGAGGCTCGGTTGCGATCAGATGCAGGGCTATCTGTTCAGCCCGCCGCAGACGGAAGAAGCGCTGGCGCACATCGTGGCGTCAGCCGAGCATTCCATTATCAAGCTGCACTGAGCGGCAGGTTTCGTATCAGGCGGTTGTGGTGGCGATCAAATCCATCAGGTTGGCGTTGAGCCGCTCTGCGCGAGCGTGAAAAGCGGGCAGGCGCTCCAGCAACTCATGCGGGAGCCGGGCGGCGCCATCTTGGCCGAGCGCCTTCATCAGGCTCGCGTGATAGGCCGGGATCGTGCTCCAGTCCTCGACCGTGGTGGCTTCAATCTCGCAATGATACTGAAAGCCATAAGCGTTACGGCCAACACGGATCGCCTGCACCGGGCAAGCCTCGTTGCCCGCAAGGACCACGGCGCCCGCAGGCGGCTCGCTGACGCCGGCGCCATGCCAGTGAAAGCTCTCCACCGGGTTTGTGAAACCTGCAAGGACGGGATCACGCAACCCCTCCGGCGTCAACATGATAGGTGCGAGCCCCACTTCAGGCCGTTGCATTTTTCCGACCGTGCCGCCAAGTGCGGAGGCGAGCAATTGATGGCCAAGGCAGATGCCGAGATACGGCTTTTCCGCCTCGCGGACCCAATGGCGGATCGCGGCCTTTTCTGAGACGAGCCAGGGAAACCGATCCTCCTGCCAGACGTCCTGCGGGCCGCCCATGACCACCATCAGATCGAATGCGTCGAGCGGCGGAATACTCTCGCCCTCGTCGAGTTGTACCGTGGTGAGGTTGTGTCCGGCCTCGCGCCAGAATTTGCGGAAGATGCCGGGGGTCTCGATAGCAGCGTGCTGAAAGACGAGAATGCGCATGGGCGTCCTTATAGAGAGGCATTGCCCTTATAGAGGGACATTGCACGCGCCGCTGCCGCAATAATGGGCAGCGGTGCGCTGAAATTTTATCCGTTTGCACGCAAGCTTGCCTGATCTTCCACGTGCTGATCATCCGCCGATGAAGCGGCCTCAGCATCACATTCGCTTGTGATGAAAAGATGCGGTGCTGTTATTGCCGTCAGCATGTCTGATCGTGGTATAGCGGTAACGAAAATCGCAGCCTCGCTTTGGATTTCCCAAATCCAACCCTCCCAGCCGCGCCTTGTAGAGCCTTCGCCGAGCTCCGGCGCTGGCTGACCAAGCATGGACGGAGCGTTGCGGTTCGATTTGTTGAACAAAAAAAGGAGAAGAAAATGCGTTGGATGATTGCAGCCGCCACCCTCGTTGCCCTTGTCGGCACGGCCCATGCCGAAGGCGACGTTACCAAGGGCGAGCAGGCATTCAAGGTGTGCATGGCCTGTCACGCGGTCGGCCCCGGCGCCAAGAACAAGGTCGGTCCTGAGCTCAACGGCATCGTCGGGCGTAAGTGGGCCGCAGTCGAAGGTTATAATTACTCAGCCGATCTGACGGCAGGTAAGAACAGCAAGGTTTGGGACGAGGCGACGCTCGACGACTACATCACCAATCCGAAGCACCTTGCGCCGCGCGGCAAGATGGCGTTTCCCGGCATCTCGCAGGCCGGCAAGCGTGCGGACGTGATTGCCTATCTCAAGCAATTCGACGCGAGCGGCAACAAGAAGTAATGCCCGCATGAAGAGAAGGCGGACTTCGCTTTCGCTTTCCGTGATGTGATCAAAACCGGCGCCGTTGGCGCCGGTTTGTTTTTGCGCGTGATGCGCAGCGATAGGGGGCTCGTCACCGGGGCAGGGACGTGAAGTTTGTTTAAGATGCCGCTGTCAAGGCATTCTTCTGGGTCTTTTCTTTTTCACTGGGCCGATGCACCGGCTCGAGCATGCAGTACATGGAGATCACATCAACGATGTGATCTAGCCATTTGCTTTTTACCCTAGTAGCACCAAAATTGCGATTCAGCGCAATCTCGAGCGTGTATTGGTTTGAAAGGACATGATAGCACATCGACGCAAGTGTCAGATACACGTCGGTCGGATCCAGGCCGGGTCTGAAAACTCCTTCCCGTTGCCCTTTTTCCAAAACGAGACCCACCGTATCGATGAGAGGGTAGTACATCTCCCTCGTACGATGTGACTTTCGGATGTATTTGGCGCGATGCTTATTCTCTTCGTTGAGAAGGAGAATGGTGTTGGGATTGCTTTCGAACGCATGGAAAGTATGTCGGATCAGTTGCTCCAGCGCACGGAGAGGATCACTCGCCCTGATAGAAAGGTCTCTTTGATTATCGCGTAATGTTTGATACATGCGTTCGAGAACGGCGATGAAAAGGCCCTCTTTGGACTTGAAGTAATAATAGAGCATGTTCTTGCTGAGCTTGCATCGTGCCGCGATGCGGTCGGTCCGAGCACCGCCAAAACCAAAACGAGCAAACTCATCGGTTGCATATTTCAAGATTTTTTCTCGAGTCCGGACAGGGTCGGCGCTACGGCGTGCCAAGGTTCGTCTCCAGTAAGTTCTTCGAATACGCAGGAGTTCGGAAAAATATCCTGCGACAATGCCGGATGGTGGATGTGGCCGGCCAAGCCGACAGCGGCGGCGTTACCGCTCACAAGCGCTCTTCTAGTGCAGGCAGAAAGCTAATAATAATAGCATGCGAGGTTCCGCTCCGGAAGACGCGGGTTCGTTGGAGATAATGAGGCGCAGCTTCACGGAAGAAGTGTATTTCGATTGTGAATCTATAATTGGGTGTTTGGGTATTTGGGTATTAGTCTAAGTTGTTAGTAAGCCTCATTGACATACGGTTACTACGCCACCCGTGACCCACGAATTGTCGCCAGGAATTCTCGCGATCTGCCGACGTGACACAACTTTCAATAATCGATCCTTTGTCGCTCCTCGGTTTAACTCTCAATCGCCGACCGGGTGCCATCACTGAGAACCTTGTTGTCGTCCATAGTGGCTGTGAAGGCCGGACAATGATCGGTAGCGGAGATGAAGTCGTCCGTCGTAGTTGAGCAATCGCTCTGTTAGGATGGTTTATTGTCTAGCCGATGAGCGACTTTCTTTGTCCTCTGCTTGTGTAGCCGAATGGCGTTGAAGATTCTGCCTCTCCGATTCTCTCCTGGCTGATCGACACGTCGTCTCGGTATTTAATTACTTATTTTTTTGTTCTTTTCCGTGTCATGACAATCACACTGACAAAATAGTCAACACAGATTAGTTGGTTTAGCGACTCTACCAATCCATCTACAGATTGATTGGTTTGAAGCGTAAGCTGCGAAAATACCTATATTTTCTGAAAATAAGACGGCGATCTTCAAGCTGATATTTTCGTCAGTAATGCAGTTGATTGGTCTAGTTGACTGAATAGTCAACGATATCTAGCGTTTCCCTGTTCGTAACTAACGGATGACGCAGGGCGCGCGCAATCCGAGAGGGCGCGAATGTGGCCGAGAGTTCACGAAGGCGTCCGGAAGGCAATCGTAACTGGGAGCCACGGGACTTCGTGAGTGGGCTGACGATCAACCATCAAGCCCGGATGCGATTCCGGGTCTCATCAGGGGGGACAAATGACATTAGGAAGTAAAGTTAGTGCAGCATTGTTCATATCAACAATATGCCTCGGCTCTGCGTTCGCAGCCGACATGCCTGCCAAGGTTAAGCCGGTTGTCACGGTGCCGGAAAATCCATTCTTTCTCGTCAACGATAACCGCCTGAGCTACTCGTACATCTTCAATGGTACGGCTCCAGGCGTCACGGGCAAGACGGCGAAGCAGGTTTACAATTTCACCCACTTCGACGTCTGGGCTTATGGCACGAACTTCTTCTCGATTTCGGTGAACAAGTCCGACCATAACGACCCGGCCGTTGGTGGCACTGCCGGCTCAACAGAGTTCTATGGCATCTTGCGCAGCACCTTTGGTTTCAATCAGATTTTCGACACCAAGGCATTTTCGGTCGGCCCGTTGCGTAACGTGTCGTTCGTCATTGGTGGTGATGCCAACACTCATAACAATGCCGTTCATCCCGCGAAGCGCCTCGGCCTTGCCGGTCTGCAATTCCAGTTCGGCCTGCCGTACAAGGGCTTCCTGAACATCTCACCGATGGTTGCCAAGGAGCTCAACCACAACGCCTTCCTGTCGTGCGCGACACTCGGTGCGCCGCCGTGTCTCGTCGATGGCAACACCCGATACAAGACGTCATGGGCGTTGGAGATCAACTACTACATGGATCTCGGCTTCCTGCCGGATTATCTGCCGATCTCCATCAGCGGTCGTGCGGGCTTCTACGGTCCGAAGGGCAACCAGAACAGCCCGCTTAATACCGGTGTTGCGACTGTCACTGAAATCAACACCGAGCCGGTTCGTCTGACGCTCGATGCCAGTAAGATGATCTGGGGTCCGAAGTACTCGCACTTCACCGACGTCTGGGTGGCTTACCGCTACTGGCAGAACAAGTTCGGTATCGATCATGCGCGGAGCCCAACCTGCACGGGCTTGCGTGCTGGCTCCTGCACCGAGGAGAGCCTCCACGCCGGCATCACGGTCAAGTTCTAAGACTGTCGATCTGACTTAAGTCTCCACCCGGAGCGGATAGGTCCGCTCCGGGTGGATTTTTTTTGGGGAGAAGGATGCGCGGCCTGTAAAGCTGTTGCGCGGTCAGGCGGCGTGGCTGCGGGTTGCGGCCTGATAGAGCGCCCGCGCTCCGGCATCGAGCATGAAGCCAAGAATGCCGATCATCAGCACCGTTGCCATCAGTTCGGAATAGGCAAGGCGGTCGCGGGTATCGAGGATGAAGTAGCCAAGCCCGGCCGAGACGCCGAGCATTTCGCACGGCACCAGTACGATCCAGACAATGCCGATGGCCAACCGCAGGCCGGTCAGTACATGGCCGAGCACGCCCGGGAGAATGACGTGCCACAGCGTTTCCCAGCGGGTGGCCGCGAGGCTATCCGCAAGGCTGAGCCAGCTCGGCTGCAGGCGGCGCACGCCTTCAGCAGTGTTGAGCAGGATCGGCCACACCGCGGCGAAGGCCAGCATGAAATAGATTGGATTGTCGCCCACGCCGAACACCATCACCGCGATCGGCATCCACGACAGCGGCGAGATCATGCGTAGAAACTGAAACGCCGGCGAGGTCGCGATGTTGAGGCGGGCATAGCTGCCGACCGCGAGGCCGAGCGGCACGCCGATCAGCAGGGCGAAGCCAAGGCCGACCAGCACGCGGCGAAGGCTGACCATAATGTGCACCGGCAGATCGGGGCCAGCCAGCATTGCTGCGAGCTTCGGGATCGCTGTGGTCGGTGAGAACTGGCGGATGAAGCCTTCCGATGATGCGAGCACATCCGTGCCGAGCCACCACAGCAGAAGCAGCGTGATGAGGCCGCCGATGCCGAGCAGGCCGCCCATCAGCCCGGGCAGCGTCAATGGCAGCTTGCCGCCACGCCACGCTCCGACGGGTTGCGAAGACGTGGACACGCCCAGGCTGTCGCTCGACCAGCTTGCACTCATGCTTCGACGACCTCGGTTCGGGTAAAGGATTCGGGCAGGCCGAACGCGGCCATGCCACCTGCGGCGATCACTGCCTTTTTGACGAAGGTGTCGTCGACGAGCTCGCGGCCGGCCGCACCCGGATCGATCTTGTCGAGGAAGTCGCGCTCACCTTCGACGAGCGTGGTCCGCAGCCGGCGGATCAGCTCCTCGGTGTAGCTCGGATACGGATAAGGCTGGAAATCAATCCGGCGCTCGCGCCAGTCGGCGTGCCGGATCGCGCCGGCCTTGATGTAGACGGCATCGTCACTTTCCGGCGGCGCCAGCACCTTGCTGAGGACCTGCACGCTGTGCGGCGTGTACTGGTTCGGATTGTCCTTGGAGAGCAGGGCAGCCGTCTCGGCGCGGTTCTCGCGTGTCCAAAGCTGCGCCTTCACCATGGCGTTGACCGCACGCTGTACCCACTCCGGGCGCTGCTGAATATCGCGCTCATGCATGAACACGAGGCAGCAGGCGTGGTCCTTCCAGACGTCGCCGGTAAAGCGCAGGATTTTCCCGACGCCGAGCACTTCGCTTGCGGCGTTGAACGGCTCGGCGACGATGTAGCCGGAGATCTGCTTCGAGGCGAGCGCGGGCACCATGTCGGCCGGTGCCATGACGATGAGGTTGACCTCGTTCGCGGCAGGCGTGCCGGTCTTTTTCGACACCGGCGTCAGCCCGTTCTCACGAAGCAGGATCTGCAGCACGACATTGTGGATCGAATACCAGAACGGAATGGCGACTGTGGTGCCGCCAAGCTCTTTTACGCTGTTGATGTGCGGCAGAACGCTGAGGCCGGAGCCGCTGGTGTGATTCCACGCAACCACCTTGGCCGGCGCCTTGCTGCCGAAGCGCGCCCACACCGTCATCGGGGAGAGCAGATGAACCGCATTGACCTGACCGGAAATGAAAGCTTCCAACACCTGCGCCCAGCTCCGCAGGCGCACAGGCTTCTCGGCCTTGATGCCGGCTTCTTCGAAAAAGCCCTTGCCGTGCGCCACCAGAAGCGGCGTCGCATCGGTGATCGGCAGATAACCGATGCGCAGCGGTGCGTCGGGCTCCTGTGCCCGCGCCTCGTAGGCCTTCAGGAGCGGCAAGGCACCGCCTGCCGTGAGGAGCGCCGAGAGGCGCAGCATCTGACGGCGCGAGACATCATAGCGGGAAAATTCATCGATCGACATAATTAGGTCCTTTAAGTCGTCATCTTGTCGCGCGGTGTTCCCGCGGGACGGTTCAGTGAACGCGCCGTTGCGTGGCCCCGCGCAGTCGCGAGAGAATTTCGACACGAATGGCGCCAAGCTCTGCGATGTAATCCTCGCGCGGCGTCGGCAGGTCGATGCGCCATTCGCCGATGATCCGTGCGGGCGCGCCGCCAAGCAGCAGAATGCGATCGGACACCAGCAGCGCTTCATCGATATCGTGGGTGATGAGGATCGCCGCGGTATGGAAATTGTGCACAACCTTGAGCAGCAGATGCTGCATCTCGGTGCGGGTCACTTCATCGAGCGCGCCGAACGGCTCGTCGAGCAACAGGATTTCCGGGTTGCGTGCGAGGCAGCGCGCGAGCGCGGCGCGTTGCGCCATGCCGCCGGACAATTGTGCCGGGAAGTAACGGCGCGCGTGTGTCAGTCCGACTTCGCGGATTGCAACATCGACGCGGGCCTTGCTTTCCTCTGACGTCAGTTCGGGCTGATGCTTGAAGTTCAATCCGAATGCGACGTTCTTCTCGAGTGACAGCCAGGGCAGGAGGCTCGCATCCTGAAACGCGATGGAGACGCGCGGTGATACGCCCTGCAGCGGCTTGCCGTTCATCATCACTGCGCCGGCGGTCGGCTTCTGCAGGCCGCCCAGGACGCGCAGCAGACTTGATTTGCCGACGCCGCTCGGACCAAGCACGCTGACGGTCTCGCCGGCTTCGAGCGCAAAGTCGAACGTCTCGACCACCGGCTGCGGCTGGCCGGGGTAGCGCAGCACAATCCCGGACGCTTCGAGAAGCGCGGCTTGCTGAGCCGGTGGAGGAGGGGCGAGTTGTGCGGTCGCTGTCATGCGGTGGCGCCGACAGCCGTCGGCAACTCCTGAATGCGAAGCGCGAGTTTCAACTGCACCAGGCTCGGCGTAACGACCGGAATGAAAGCGGCCTCACGCAGCCGCCGCTGGAAGCCCGCGCCGGGTTCGGACAAATAGGCCTTGCCGCCCGAGGCGGACAGTTCGAGCTGCACGGCCTGCACCGCGATCTCGGTGAGGCGAATGCGAAGGCGGAACAGGCTCGCCGGTTGCTCAACAAAGCGCGACCCGTTCAGGCCGTCGTGCATCGCGGTTTCGGCAGCTTTGAGGTCTGCGGTCAGCGCCGCAACCGGTTCGCTCAGAATGTCGCGATCATTCTGTAGCCGGCTGCCTGCTTCCTCGAGCGAGCGACGTGCAAGCCCGATGGCCATCGCACATTGCATCGACAGAAAGGCAGGGCGGACAAACGGCAGCCATTCGGCCACGTTGGGATGGATGATGCGGCTCTCGCTGATATGCGCGCTGTCGATCTTGAGCGCCGCGGTGTTTGAGCCACGCATGGCCATCAGATCGAGATCGGCAGAACGCGAAAGGCCGGCGTCCTTGGACGACAACGTGGCAAGGAAAGCCGGAGCACCGTCCGCGCCTTCGACGGCCATCGCCACATGAAAGCCCGTCGTCGGCAGGTTGGTGACCCAGGGGAGGCGGCCGTCGAGGCGCAGCCGTGCGCCATCGCGCTGTGCCCGTACCGACAGCCCCTCGATGCCCGAGAGGAATTTCATCGCATTCGACAGTCCGGTGGCGCCGCCGACGCGGCCGGCCAGCAGATCTGGCAGCAGCGCTTCGCGCAGAGCCGCGTTCGGGCTTTGCAAGAGATATTCGATGAACGTGCGATGGCCCCAGAACACGAAGCCTGCCGTCAGCGATCGTGCCGAGACTTCGGCGATCGCTGCGGCCGCTTCACCAACATTGCCGCCGCTGCCGCCCCACTGAACCGGCACGCCGATGCGAAACAGGCCGCCTTCCGCGAGCTTCGGCAGAACTGATGCATCAGTGTCGGCCGCGGTATCGAGATGGAAGGCGTTGGCGTCGAGCCACGCACCAAGATCAGAGGTCAGGTATGTCACGGCAATGTCCTCGCTCGTCATTCAGCAGCAATGGCGGCGGTGTTGTTCCAGGCATAGGGCTGGAGCTGCGGATTGAGATCCGGCTGCCCGAGATTGTTTGAGAAGTTGCACAGTGTGGCGAGGCTGACGCCGAGCACCACTTCAAGCGCGTTGGCATCGGAGAACCCGGCATCGCGGAACGCCTTCAACTCGGCATCCTCGACGCGGCCGCGGCTGCGGATCACCGCGCGGGTGAAATCGGCGACGGCATTGAGGCGTGCGTCCGGCCCATGCGAACCATCGCGCAACGCGTTTACGGCCGCCTCATCGAGACCGGCCTTCTTGTAGGCGACGGCGGTGTGGCCAGCGACGCAAAAGCCGCAGCCATGGGTGGCGGCAGCGGTGATCTGTACGGCCTCGCGCTCGGCAAGTGTCAGGCCGCTGCGCGCATTGATGCCGCTGACGGTCTGGTAGGTCTCGAGTGCCACGGGCGCATTGGCGAGAAGCCCGATCAGGTTGGGCAGGAAGCCGTTCGCCTTCTCGGCGTTCTGAACTCTCTCCTTGGCGGCTTCGGGGGCTGTTGCGGCATTAAGAATAGGCAAGCGTGTCATGGTGCGTTCCACTAATAAGCATCGTTCCGGGCGGCCGGTGCAAAGGGCCTCGGCCACCTTTCGGTCGGATGATGAAATTCTGATGTGGGGATCGTGGAACAGGCGTCCAGCGCGGGCAACCCATTCAGAAAAATAACAAAAAATGACCTTCCGCCTCTCGGCAGGGAGAGAAAGTTCCTCTTTTCGCGCGCAAACGAAGAAGATGATTATCCGCCTTGAGGCGATCTCCGGCGTTCATATTAATGTCTACCGGATCCGGGCGTGTGGAAGTGCTTTGGTGGCCCGACGGAGACGTCCCGTCACAACAGGCTAACGAGGCAATCGCGCCACCTAAGACCAAACCGGTCGCGTATCCATGAAAGGCTTGGCTTGCATCTTTTGTGCCGCTTCTGCTGCAGTGAACGGAATGAGCGGACAAATCGAACGATTAAATCGCACGGCGTTGATTTCTCGTTTCACCAAGAGCGAACAGATGCAGGCATTACCGCTGGCTTCGTCATCCAAAGCTTAGAGCTAGCGATAGCGCGCCGCCGATTGATTGCGTAGCGTGCGCGTCTGCATTGAATGTTGCATGTGCTAACACGTGTTGAAGATCTGCAACTGCTTACCGCTCACGCATTCGTGCTTATTTCGAAATGATACGATGTATCAGCTGTTTTTGTAGTTTTCACGATACGAGTGAAACTCATGTAACGCCGCTTTCTGCGATCCATCGTGCGATATTTATGTATTTCGTACAGGCTGACATCTAGTATATCTAGAATATTTCAATTGCATATCGTGACCGACTGACATAACAAAGTCCCCCTACAAGCGCGGAAACACGCGTGAAACTCACAAGGGGGGAATATGAAGTCTCTGACTCTTGCCGGAGCTGGATTGCTCCTGTCGACACTGACCGCCGTTGCCTGGGAACCCACCAAGCCTGTCGAAATCATCGTGCCGTTTGGCCCGGGCGGCGCTTCCGATCAGATGGCTCGCACCATGCAGGCGATCATCCAGAAGCATAATCTTTCCTCGCAATCCTTCATCGTCGTGAACAAGCCGGCTGCCACTGGCGGCGAAGCGATGCTCGACATGAAGAAGTCGAAAGGCGATGCGCACAAGCTGCTGACGACGTCCAGCACGATTTACATGACGCCGCTCGCAACCCGCATTCCTGTGACCTGGCATGATCTCACGCCGGTCGGAATGGTGGCGCAGGATGAGTTTCTCGTCTGGGTCAATCAGGCAGCGCCTTACAAGACGCTGAAGGATCTCGTTGAGGCCGCGAAGGCCGCAAAGCCGCCGTTGAAGATCGGTGGTGGCGGGTCGAAGCGTGAAGACGAACTCATCACCTATGGCATGTGGAAAGAGCTCGGCGCGACCGTCTCCTACATCCCCTACAAGAGCGGCGGCGAAGCTTCGACGCAGCTCGCCGGTGGTCACACCGCTGCGGAAACCAACAATCCCTCAGAGGACGTTGCGAACTGGCGTGCCGGCATGACGCGGCCACTCTGCGTGCTTTCGGAAAAGCGCATCACCTACACCGAAAAGATCACGACCGATCTTGCCTGGAGCGATGTGCCGACCTGTAAGGAGCAGGGGCTTTCCTTCACCTACAACATGCTTCGCGGCCTCTTTATGCCGGGCGGCGTGACCAAGGATCAGCAGGCTTACTTCGTCGATCTTCTGAAGAAGGTCGCGGCAACGCCTGAATGGAAGGAATACCTGCAGCGCAACGCTCTTCTTCCGGATCTGAGAACCGGGAAAGAGTATGTCGACTTCCTCACGGCTGACGAAAGCAAGCACAAGACCTTGATGACCGAAGCCGGGTTCGTCTCGACAAAATAAACGCGGACAGTAGGTAGGCGGCTCATAACGGGCTGCCTGCTTCTGCAAAGTCGCGCGTGATCGGGAATGCTCTTCGAAAGATAGTGGGATGTCAGATCAATCAGACTTGCAGCAAGGCGAGTTCGAACGCGGCTTATCCTATCGAGCTGCGGAATGTGGATGGGCGCTTATCGTCGCGTTTTTCTCCGGGCTCGCGCTCTGGGATAGCTTTGAGCGGGGAGCAGGATGGTCTGGCGGGCCGCAGAGCGGATTCTTTCCGGCGCAGATGGCCGGCATTCTGCTCGTCGCTTCGATATTCATATTCTTTCAGGGGTTGCGTCGACCACCTGGCGTTCTCGTCACGTGGTTGCAGTTGCGTCGCGTCGCGCAGGTGCTGATCCCGCTCACTTTTTACATCCTCGCCATCGAATATGTCGGCGTCTATGTTGCCTCCGCGTTCTTCATCGCAGGATTCATGGTTGCGTTTGGCTCGTTCCGGTGGTGGGCGGTTCTGCTGTCAGGACTCCTCATCCCGCTGGTGACGTTCTGGGTCTTCGAACTGCAGTTCAAGGTGCCGCTCCCGAAGGGGCCGCTTGAAGCCTGGCTGGGATACTGAGGTGAACTGATGGAAAACCTCGAGCTTCTGTTTCATGGCTTCGCGGTTGCGCTGACCTGGCACAACGTTCTGTTTATGATTATCGGCGTTCTGCTTGGTATCGTCGTCGGCGTGCTGCCGGGGCTCGGCGGCCCCAATGGCGTAGCGATCCTGCTGCCGCTGACGTTCGGTATGAATCCGACAACGGCGATCATTCTGCTGACGGCGATTTACTGGGGCGCGCTGTTCGGCGGAGCCATCACTGCCGTTCTTTTCAATATTCCGGGTGAGCCATGGTCGGTCGCAACGACGTTCGACGGCTATCCCATGGCGCAGCAGGGTCGCGCCGGCGAGGCGCTGGCAGCGGCTTTCACGGCATCGTTCATCGGGGCGATCTCGGGCGTCATTCTGATCACGTTCCTCGCACCGATGGTAGCGAAGTTCGCGTTACGGTTCGGTCCCGCAGAATTTTTCGCTGTGTTCCTGCTGACGTTCTGCAGCTTCATTGGCATGGGCAAGGAGAACAAGGCGAAGATCGTTGCTTCGCTTGCAGGCGGCTTTGTGCTGGCCGCCGTCGGCATCGATACGATTTCCGGCGACATGCGAATGACGTTCGATGTTCCGGAACTGATGAACGGATTCGATTTCCTCGTTCTGGTTATCGGCATGTTCGGCATTTCCGAAATTCTGGTCACCCTAGAGGAGGGGCTGGAGTTCAAAGGCAAGCGCGCACGCATCGATATGGCCGTGGTCTTCCATGTCTGGCGTCAGATACCGCGCTATCTAAAGACGCTGGTCCGCTCATCGATCACGGGCATGTGGATGGGCGTGACCCCTGGTGGCGCAGTCGCCGCGTCGTTCATGGGTTACGGTCTTGCGCAACGTTTCTCGAAGAACCGCGATAGCTTCGGCAAGGGCAACATCGAGGGTGTGCTCGCGCCGGAGTCGGCCGCGCATGCCGCCGGCACGTCGGCTTTGCTGCCCATGCTTGCGCTCGGCATTCCCGGGTCTGCGACTGCCGCCGTGTTGCTCGGTGGCCTGATGATCTGGGGCCTGCAGCCGGGGCCACTGCTTTTCGTCGAGCAGAAGGATTTCGTCTGGGGCCTGATCGCCTCAATGTATCTCGGCAATATTACCGGATTGCTGGTCGTTCTCGCCACGGTGCCGCTGTTCGCCGCGATTATGCGCGTACCGTTTGCTCTGATCGCACCTGTCATCCTCATGGTTTGTGCGATCGGTGCGTTTACGGTTGCGAACTCGCGCTTCGACATCTGGTTGATGCTGGTGTTCGGGATCGTTGGCTATGTGCTGAAGAAGCTGGACTATCCGCTTGCTCCGATGGTGCTGGCGCTTGTGCTCGGTGACCGGGCGGAGGATGCTTTCCGTCAGGCCTTGATCGGATCGGCTGGTGACTTGTCGGTGTTCTTCGACAATCCGCTCGTGACCACGCTGGTGGTGCTGTCGTTCGCGCTGCTGTTGTGGGGGCCGATCACCAGCCAGGTACGTCGCCTTTTCGGACGGCCGGCCACGGTGACGGTTGAACCATCGTCCTGATGGTGCGCTTTGCTTGCGCGCTGCGATATCGACTATCGTGAATCGAGGCGCTCGGTGATTTTTCTGAGAGGACAAGAACGCCTGTGTATCAATCTTCGATGTTAGGAAAGCCCGCACGGGACTGGACCCGGCTCGAGCAGAGCTATCGGGGCCGCATGGAGCGCGGCAACGCGATATCCGGGCACAAGATTGTCCCGCATCAGGATGCAGTCGCCTTGATGGAGGCTGTGATCGAACCCGGTGATCGGGTTTGCATCGAAGGCAACAACCAGAAACATGCAGATTTTCTCGCCGCCGAACTCGCCCGCTGTTCGCCGGAGCGGATTCACGGCCTGCACATCGTGCAGTCCAATATCGCGTTGCCGACACATCTCGATGTGTTTGAAAACGGTCTCGCTGAAAAACTCGACTTTTGTTACTCGGGCCCGCAAGGCGTTCGCATCTCGCGCCTTGTGAAAGACGGGCAGGTGAAGGTCGGCGCGATCCACACTTATCTCGAGCTTTATAGCCGCTATTTTTGTGATCTCACGCCGCATGTGAGCTTCATTGCGGCCGATGCTGCCGACCGCGATGGCAATCTCTATACGGGCGTGAATACGGAAGACACACCGGCCATTGTCGAGGCGACGGCGTTCAAGTCCGGTATCCTGATCGCACAGGTCAACCGTATCGTCGATCGCGTGCCGCGGGTTGATGTGCCGGGAGACTGGGTCAGCTATGTGATCGAGTCGCCGAAGCCTTATTACATTGAGCCGATTTTCACCCGCGATCCCGCTGTCATCACGGAAATCCAGATCCTGATGGCGATGATGGTGATCCGCGGCATCTATGAGAAATACGGTGTGACGCGGCTCAATCACGGCATCGGATTCGATACGGCGGCGATTGAGCTGATCCTGCCGACCTATGCTGCGGATCTGGGCCTCAAGGGCAAGATCTGCCGCTATATGTCGGTCAATCCATGTCCGACGCTGATCCCGGCGATCGAGTCCGGTTTTATAGATGGTATCCATTGCGCCGGCTCCGAAGTCGGCATGAGCGATTACGTGGCTGCGCGCTCCGATGTCTTCTTTATCGGCCGGGACGGCTCGATGCGCTCGAACCGGGTGTTCTGCCAGCTTGCCGGCCACTATGCGGATTTGTTTATCGGCTCGACGCTGCAGATCGATCTGGAAGGAAACAGTTCGACGGCAACGCATAACCGCATCACCGGATTTGGCGGAGCGCCGAATTTCGGTTCGGAGTCACGAGGCCGGCGTCATGCGAGCCCCAGTTGGCTGCTGGCGGGGCAGGAGGCATCACGCGACCCGTACCGTATGCCGCGCGGGCGCAAGCTTGTGGTGCAGCTTGTCCAGACGTTCTCCGATCCGACATCGCCGACCTTTGTCGAGCGATTGGATGCATGGACCTTGAAGGACAGCTTCGGTCTGCCGCTGCCGCCGGTCATGGTCTACGGCGACGATCTCACGCACATTGTGACTGAAGAGGGCATTGCCAATCTTCTGCTGTGCGATGATCTTGCCGAGCGTGAGCAGGCCATTCGTGCCGTTGCGGGCTATACACCTGTCGGCCTCGGCCGTGACCGGGCGGTAGTTACGCGATTGCGCGCCAAGGGCGCGGTCGTCTACCCCGAGGACATCGGCGTCGATAAGCGGCTTGCGACCCGCGACCTTCTTGCGGCGCGTTCCATCAAAGACCTCGTGCGTTGGTCTGGCGGTTTGTACGATCCGCCCGCGCGTTTTCGGAATTGGTGATCTCATGGAGCATCTTGAATTTCGCTTTCCGGGGCGGCCCGGCCTTGTCTGGAAGGCCGAAGGCAAACTCGTCGGCGTGGTCGGGTCCGGCAATCTCGAAGTTCTGATCGAGCCGGCCGACCTCAAAGGCGATTGTCTCGCAACCATCTCGACATCGATTGTCGGCTTTGGTGAGACGTGGCGGCAGGTGCTGACGGATTTCATGGAGCGACATACGCTGTCGGACATTCGAATTTCCATCAACGATGGCGGAGCGACGCCGGCAGTGGTCTCATTGCGGCTCGATCAGGCTGTCGCGGATTATCTCGGAGCGGCCCGATGAGCAGGAGCTATCTGGAAGCGAGCGCCCGCAACCGCATCCTGGGTCTGCTCGATCCGGGTAGCTTTGTGGAATTTCTGGGCCCGACCGCACGGGTCACCAGTCCACACCTTCCCGAGTTGGATATGCCGGTTGCCTTCGATGACGGTGTAGCTGTTGGCGAGGGCAAGATCGGTGGCCGTACCGTTCTGATTGCAGCGCAGGAAGGCAAGTTCATGGGCGGCGCCGTCGGCGAAGTGCATGGTGCGAAGCTGACCGGCCTTCTGGAGCGTGCCATCGACATCAAGCCCTCAGCGGTGTTGCTGTTGTTCGACACCGGTGGGGTCCGTTTGCAGGAAGCGAACGCTGGTCTCATTGCGGTCGGTGAAATTCAGCGCGCTGTTCTGGCTGCGCGCCATGCTGGTGTGCCGGTCATCGCGCTTGTTGGGGGACGTAACGGCTGTTACGGCGGAACCTCGATCGTTGCGCGGACCTGCGACTGGATTATCGGGAGTGAAGAGGGACGACTTTCGATCTCCGGCCCGGAAGTGATCGAAACGGTCGAGGGCGCGGAGGAGTTCGACTCGCAGGATCGCGCGCTGGTGTGGCGTACGATGGGTGTCAAGCATCGCCGCCTGATTGGCGATATCGACCGCGTGGTGGCTGACGATATCGACGCGTTCCGCGCAGCCGCACAGGATTATTTTGGGAAATCGCGGCCATTGACGCTTGATGCGCTGAATGCGGAACAGGAATTTCTTGCAAGCCGCCTCAAGCGTTTTGAGGATTGCCGCGATGCGCGGGAGATATGGGCGCGCCTTGGCGTCAACGAGTCGGGCCGCGTGCCGGACCTTAATCCGGATGAGTTCGAAAATCTTGCATCTTCCTGCGCGGTGCGTCGGCCATGAGTGAACAATCCCATCAAAGCCTTGAGCGGCTTTTTTCCGATTTGTTTGGCGACAAGTATGCTATCGAATTTGATGGCTCGTTGCTTCATGGCGAGGCGACGTTCGAAGGCAAGACGATCGCTATTCTCGGGACGCTGGAGCGGGCCTATATCAGTGCCTCCCTTGCGCTCGAGCAGGCGCGCTATGTTCTCGATGTGATGCGGGATCACCCCGGGCGGCCGATCCTTCTCGTCGTCGAGAATAGCGGGCAGAAGCTCAGTCTGTTCGACGAACTGATCGGTAATAACGGATATATCGCGCATCTGTCGACGTGCCTCGATGCGGCGCGGCGGCGTGGGCACACGGTCATCGGCCTTGTGCATGAGCTTGCGATCAGCGGCGGGTTCATGGCGACGGGCATGGCGACCGGCGACTGCTACGCTTGTGAAGGTGCTGAGCTTCGCGTGATGGCGCCGGAGGCGATGAGCCGGATTACGCGTATTCCGCTGGAGCGGCTTGGCGAACTCACGAAGTCCAATCCTATTCTTGGGCCGGGCGTGAAGAATTTTGAGCGCATTGGCGCGATCGCTGGTGTGTGGTCGGGCGATCTGCGTACGCATCTGCGCGAAGCATTGTCCTCGCCTGATCAGGAAGACCCTCGCCGAGCACGTGGTGCGGAGCGAGGTGGGCGGTTGCTCGCTGCCAAGGTTGCTCAGGCGGTGCGCGAAGGACGTGAGCGGTTATGACGGGCCATCCCGGCGAACGCCATGCCTTCGTCTATTGCGCGCCGGAGCGGCTGAGCGATGGAGCGATCCGTACGGCTCATTCGCAGGATATTGCTGTTATCGAAAGCTGGATACGCGCAGGCCGGCCGCTGATCGCCCGTACACGCTCCGATCGGGATGCGGATGGCCTGATTGCGCTTGGTTTGCCGCTGCCGCTCAATCTTGGCAAGAAACGCATTGCACTCACCGTTGAGCCCTCGCTCGTTCAATCTGTCGCGCAGCCGCCGTCCTTGCGCGAAGCTATCGAGACGTTGCCGCCCGAGTGGAGAGCTGGGGTTGACAGGCTGTGTCAGGAATTAACCGAGCACGCAGCGAGCGTGCGCGTGGTTGGCTCGCTTGCCTGGCAATATCTCACCGGCGAGATTTATCTCCATCCGCGGTCTGACCTTGATCTCGTGATCCACCCGACCAGCATGGCCCAATTGCGAGCATTGCTGCAAATTCTCGAAGACAGTGATCTGTCACCGGGTCCGCGCATTGACGGGGAGATCGTTGCGCCGAGCGGTGAAGCTGTCGCATGGCGCGAGCTGTTGAGCTCGAGCAGGGATGTTCTGGTGAAGGATATTCGCGGCCCACGCATTGCGTCTCGCGATATGTGGCTGAGCCCCCTGGAAGGGCGCGTACCATGACCGTCAACGCAACTGTTGAAACCTCGACGTTTGCGCAGACCGTCGACGATCTTGCGATCAAAGCGCTCCACGCCGAGCTCGCCTGTTATCCCAAGCCCGGCCTCGTTAGCTTCCGGGATTGCGGCAGCCATGCCGATATGGATGCTGCGACCTTTCTGGCCAGCATCGATAGCCTTCGCGGCTACTTCAAAGATATGGCCGATGCCGGCCGTCGCGCGGTGGATTTCAAAACGCTCAACCGGATCGGAATGGCCGCCGAGCAGAAAATGTTGGCCGCGACCCAAGGCGTGAATACGCATCGCGGTGCGGTGTTTTCCCTAGGGTTGCTCGCAGCCGCCGCCGGCCATGGGGCGGCACGCGATCAACGCCTGTCAGCAAATTCGGTCTGCCTGCAGGTCGGCAATCTCTGGGGCGCCGAGATGCTCGCCACGAGCTATCAGTGCCGAGGCACGAATGGTGCTCTTGTGCGCGATCGCTACGGTGTTGCCGGTGCACGCGAGCAGGCGGCCGACGGATTTCCGGCGCTGCGTCGGCATTCCTTCCCGGCGTTGCGTGCGGCGCGCGAGGCCGGCTTCGATATCAACTGGGCTGGTGTGCAGTCGTTTTTGACCAGTGTTGCGGTGCTTGACGACAGCAATCTGCTGCATCGTGGGGGCAGGGATGCCCTCGACTTTGCGCAACGTGGCGCAAAAGAAACGCTGCTGCTTGGCGGTGCTTTTACCATGGAAGGCCGGTGTGCGGCGCGGCTTCTTCATAGCGAGTTTGTTGCCGCGTGGCTCAGCCCCGGCGGCTCTGCGGACATGCTGGCCTTGTGCTACTTTCTCCATGATTTCGAGTCGATGTTCGGAGTCTGAGCGGTATGTCGCTTGCGATTCTATGTCCCGGGCAGGGCAGTCAGCATGCGGCCATGTTTCAACGATTGCTTGACGTGGAGCCGGCAAAGCTGATTCTGGCGAAGATCGAGGAACTCACGGGTCTCACCCTGAGCAATCTCGACGATCCGCAGGTTCTCACCGAAAACAGGATCGCACAGGTTCTTGTTGTTGGTCACACGCTCGCACTTTGGTCATCGCTTTCCGACCGTCCGACACATGGGCTGACAGTTGCAGGCTACAGCGTTGGGGATCTTGCGGCGCATGCGCTCGCCGGGGCGATCTCGATCGACGATGCGTTGAAGCTTGCAGATGCTCGGGGGCGTGCAATGGATCGCGCCGCGTCCGAGTGCGGCACGATGCTTGGCATGACGGGGATACGCGGCCTTTCGATTCAGGCGATCCAGGAGATGGCTTCAGATAGCAGTGTCGAGATTGCTCTCGTCAATGGGCGTGATCACGTCGTTGTCGGCGCGCCGGTTGCTGCTTTGGACACGCTGGAAGCGAAAGCCGAGGCTGCCGGCGCGCATATCAAACGTCTCGGGGTGCGAGTTGCTTCTCACACGAGCTACCTTGCTTCGGCTGCAGCGGAATTCGAGACAGTCTTACAGCAATGCGAGTGGCGGCGCCCGTCTCACCGCCTTCTGTCTCCCATCAATGGCGCATCGGTGACGAGCCGCGAGCAAGCGATTTCCAGTCTGGCCCGGCAAATCTGTGTGCACCTCGATTGGGCCAGCACGATGTTGGCGCTCAGTGAATACGGCGTCACTGCAACGCTCGAGTTTGGAGCAGGGAAGGCCCTGACAAAGATCATGGGAGAGGAGATGCCAAGCATCGCCGCCCGTGCAGCAGACGACTTCAAGACCATCGCCGGGTTATCGACCTGGGTCGCCCGCCAATCTTCCTGACCAGCCGTAATTCGTGCGTCGATCGTGCTGGCCTAGCTATGCCAGCAGCGTTGGTAGCTGACATAAAAAACGGCCCGAAACGGAGAGCGTCGTTTCGGGCCGGATGAGGCGAAGCAAAGGTAGGTAGGGTAGTCGTACTTACTCAGGCAGATTGCTTGTTGCGATTGGGGCGCTCCTCCCGCTTCACCTCCGGGAAGAGCCACATTGCGAACACCATGAAGAGGCCGAGGAAGGCGATCAGGTATTGTTCGCGGACATGGCCGATCTGCCCCTGCATATAGAAGGCGACGGCCGCGGTGATCGCTGTGACGATCGATATCATTAGCTTGATGTGGAAAGGCATGGGGTTGCTCCCTGGTCAGTTTTCTATGATGCGAACGGCAGGACGGTGCCGCCGATCTGGCTGAGCGTAACAAGCGCGAGCGCCTGGACGCCGACAAGAACGGCAAGCTGAGTCCGGATGCCGCCGATCGGCCAGCGCCACTCCTCAAAGAGGCCTGGCGCAAACAGGATGATCAGGCCGGTCACCGCCACAAGCGAACTCCATCGCAGTTCGTTGTAGCCGTAGATCCCGGTCCCGATCGCCAGCGCCAGGAGCAGAGCGGCGTTGCCGAGCACGAGGAGCACGGTCAATCCGGAGCGGCGCCGCCCCTCCGGATCGTGGCCGAGCGGGAACATGCCCGTGACGATCAGCAGCGAAATGCCGCAGATCGCCGCGAACAATGTGAACCAGAGCAGAGACAGCCAATTTGGTTCGATCGAACTCATGAGCGTTGTCCTTGTCTGTCGTCTTTACTCGGCGGGCGACACGATCTGCCCGTTGTTCCCGTCAGCCTTCGGCATCGGCGTGCGGGACGTCTTACGCATATCTTTCCGCAGATGCTTGGTGCTGTAGCCGTTGAACAGGTGACCGATCAGACCGCGGTCGAGATCCGAGGTGCCGAGCAGCCAGTCCATGATCGGGAACGTCAGGTTCATGTTGAGCTCCATCATGATCGACTGATCGTGGTGGGCCGTGTGGTGGCGCCGGATTGTGTTGATGAACGGCGTGTTGCGCATGAACCAGTTGTCGCCGACGTGGCAGCAGAAGTGCATGAACTCATAGACGAGGTAGGTCGCCGTCGTCGTGGTGATCAAGAGCCAGCCGACGTTCGGCGAAATCAGCCAGCCGAGCACGAGCGACGGCGGGATCGACATCAGCGTGAAGGTCACGAGCGCGTAGGGCGGGAAGAACGTCACGCGCCAGTCGTGATGATCGGCGAACCGCATCTCCTTCTCGGTGAAGAACTGATGATGCATCAGCGTGTGGCGATTGTAGATCGCGCGGAACGCCTTGATCTTGGAGGGGCGATGCATGACGACGGCATGGATCCACCACTCGAAGAAGTTCGCAAACAGGAAGGTCACCGGGACGATGAGCCATTCCCACCAGGCGACGTTGTGAATGTTGCCGATATAAACCGACAGTGCCGCGGCGCCGATGATCGAGATGACGGCGACGTGCAGCCAGCCATTATACCAACCGGCGATCCGATCACGATAGGTCGCACGATACTTGCGTTGTTTGTCCATCATCGGACTGGAAGTGAGTTCCACCATTCTGTCCTCCCATTGAATGAATAGTCTGACCGACCCGTAACAGGATCGCGCTGGATTCTGATATATCAGCCATCTATTACGCAGACAATAGCAGTTCACGCGAGTCGCGAAAATTTTAGATCTATATCAAAAACTGCTTGCTATAATGCCCGTGATATATTTATGGTATGGCAACAACGTATGCCTACAACATAACGTTCCTAATTAAAACAATGATATGGGAGGGGCCTATGAAACTAACCCGTCGTTCCTTTGGAAAACTTGCCGGCTCGGGTCTTGCGGCTGCGACAATTCCTGCAGTCTTCAGCCCGGCGATCGCCCAGAGCGGACCGCTCAAGATCGGTATTCTGGCGCCGCGCTCCGGCGTGGCCGGAACTGCCGGCGAGTGCGGCATTCGTGCCGTGCAGTGGGCGGCAGAGCGGATGAACAAGGCGGGCGGCATCGCTGGCCGTCAGATCCAGCTCATTGTTGAGGAAGAAACCAACCCCAAGGATACGATCGAACGGTTCCGCCGCCTGATCCTTCAGGAGAAGGTCGAGAGCGTGCACGGTCTGATCTCGACCGGCGTCAGCCTCGGTGTTGCACCGGTGGCCGAAGAAGAGCGTTCGCTGTTCGTGATGTGGGACGGAACGACGCAGGACGGTGTCAAGGAAACGATGCCGGATCCGAAGTTCGTGTTCCGCTCAACCGATAACGAGTGTGAAGCCGTGATGGGTTCGCTTCTCGCGGTGAAGCACTTCAAAGGCAAGTTCAAGCGCGTCGCCGGCATCAACCCGGATTACTCGTATGGCCGCAACAACTGGGAAGCCTTCAAGCAGATTCTGACGCGCTTCGGCGTTCAGGCCGAGTTCGTCGCCGAGCAGTGGCCGAAGGTCGGCACGCTTGATCTGACCTCGCACGTTGCTGCGCTCAAGGCTGAAAAGCCAGACCTGATCTTCTCCTCGATGTTGTTCGCTGACTTGCCGGTGTTCATGAAGCAGGGCACCGCGGCCGGTCTGTTCGATGGCGTCAAGGTCGTGCTGCCGGCAGCCGGTTGGCAGCTCAACCAGCTCAAGAAGGAATTCATGCCTGACGGCGTGATCTTCGGACACAACACCCTTTACTTCGATTACGCCGACGGCTCCGCGCTGCAGAAGGCCTTCGTTGCGGACTATATGGATCGCTACAAGGAAGCTCCGCATTGGGAAGCCGATCGTGCCTACTTCGCGCTCGCCGCTTACAAGGCTGGTGTTGAGGCGGCGCAGAAGGCGGGTGGCAAGTGGCCGACGCCAGATGCCGTGGCGCAGGCCATTCCGGGTCTCGATGTCGAGAGCCTCGGCGGCAAGGGGCGCTTCCGCAAGGACAAGATTGCGGAGCAGGTGTTCTATCAGGGCCCCTCGACCAACAAGAACAAGTACGATTTCCCGACGCTGGCTTCGGTGGACGTGTTCCAGGCCGATCAGCTTCAGAAGCCGCCCGGAGTCGACTTCTGGGAGTGGATCAAGACTGGTAAGATGCCGGTCTGACCATGCAGGGGGTCGTCGACGTTATCCTCGGCGGGGCATTCCATGCCGCTGTCCTTTTTCTGGTAGCGGCTGGGCTCCAGCTCGTCTTCGGGGTTCAGAAGATCATCAACCTCGCCTGTGGCTCGTTTTACGCGCTTGGCGCGTATTTCGGGATCACGGCGGTTGGGATCGCAATGAGTCTGGGTCTGCCTGCAGCCTCCTTCTTTCCGGTGGTGATCGCGGCAGGCCTCCTGATTGGCCTGGTCGGTTTTCCGATCGAGCGCGTCCTGCGTGCAGTGTACCGGCGTGACGAGAGCTACCAGCTTCTCATCACGTTCGGCCTACTCTTGATGTTTCAGGACGTGTTCAGGTTTGTCTGGGGCGCCACGCCGCGCACTATGGACAATGCCTATCTGGTCTATGGTGTCGCGGACATTTTTGGTGTCCGCGTGCCGACCTACAATCTTCTGGTGATCGCAGCGAGCATCGGCATTGCCGTTGCGCTCGGCCTGTTCCTCCAGAAGACCCGGACTGGTCGTATCGTGCGTGCGACCGCCGAGAATCGCGACATGGCCGAAGGTCTTGGCGTCAACGTCTCGAAGATCTTCGCGCTGGTATTCACGGTCGGCTGCATGCTCGGCACTGTCGGTGGCGCGCTTGTGGTGCCCTCCAGCGCTGCGTCGCTGGAAATGGCCGTCGAACTCGTCGTCGAGGCGTTCGCCGTCGTTGTGATCGGTGGTCTCGGCAGCATGAGTGGTGCACTGGTTGGCGCTCTCATCGTCGGTCTGATGCGTGCGGCGTCGATCTCCATCATGCCTGAAATGGAGTTGCTGTCGGTCTATCTCGTCGTGGTCGCGGTCCTCATTCTCAAGCCTGCCGGATTGTTTGGAAAGGTGACAGCATGAGCCAGCAATCCATGGATGTATCTCTGCCACGCACGGAGCGACGAGCAATGCCGCGTATTTCCGGCCTGTGGGTTCTTGCGGCGTTGATTGCCGTCATGGCGGTGATGCCGTTCTTCGCATCATCCTACATGCTGCTGATGCTGCTGCCGTTCTTCGGTTACGCAATCGCGCTGCTCGGCTTCAACTTGCTGTTCGGTACGACCGGCCTGTTGTCGTTCGGCCATGCGCTGTTCCTCGGCGTCGGCGCCTATACGGCGTCGACGCTGACATCGAAGTTCGGTGTGCTGAGCTACGAGGCGATTCTCCTCGTCAGCATGCTGGTGTCCGCGCTGGTCGCGGTCATCGTGGGCGCGCTGTGCGTGCGCTACACCAAAATCTTCTTCGGCATGCTGACGCTTGCATTCGGTATGCTGTTCCACTCCTTCCTGTTCAAGTTCTATTCCGTCACTGGCGGCGATCAGGGCATGCGTGTGCTGCGTCCGCTGCTGCTCGGAATAGATTTCGGCGGGGGCAAGACCAGCTTCCTGATCGGTCCGTTCTATTATTATGTGCTGGCGCTGTTCGCAGTGCTTGGCGCGGTGATGTGGCGGATCACGGAATCGCCGTTCGGATTGCATCTCAAGGCGATCCGCGAGAACGCGAACAAAGCGGCCTATGTCGGTGTGCAGATCTTCCGCATGCGGCTTGCCGCCTTCGTAATCTCGGCGGTTTATGGCGGTGTCGGTGGCACTATTCTTGCCATCACCACCGGCCTTGCGGATCCCGAGCTCGCGTACTGGACGCACTCTGGCAACCTCGTTTTCATGGCGGTGCTTGGTGGCAGCGGGACGTTTGTAGGCCCAGTGATTGGTGCGCTCGCTTTCGTGACGCTGCAGGACATCGTGATGACCGTGACGCAGTACTGGCGCTTCGTGATGGGCGCGGTGCTGGTGCTCCTGGTGATCTTCCTGCCGCAGGGCATTTCCGGAGCATTCAAGATGCTGTTCTCCCGCCAGAGTGGAGGCAAGTGATGCAGCCTCAAGCGACTCCTGCAAAGAACGATACGCCTCTGTTTGAGACGGAGAGCGTGAGCAAGTTCTACGGCGCCTATCGTGCGCTGCATAACGTTTCGTTCCGCCTCAGCGATGGCGAGTTCATCTCGATCGTCGGCCCGAACGGGGCAGGCAAGACCACCATCGTCAACGTGGTGACAGGCCTCCTTAAGCCGACGACCGGCGAAGTGCGGTTTCTTGGCCGCGATATCGCAGGTGTCGGGCCAGTCGAACTGGGCCGCCGCGGCATGGCGCGGGCATTCCAGCTCGTCAACGTGTTTCCCGCACTTACGGTGCGTGAGACGCTTGGCGTCGCCATCGCGTCGCGCCTCAATCGCGTCTCCAATCCGTTCCGCTCGCTTCGGAAGGATACGGAGTTGCAGGCCGAAGCCGAGCGTGTGGCTGAAGTCCTCGGCCTGCGCTCGCGTCTCGATACCGTGACGTCGACGTTGTCACAGGGCGAGAAAAAGCTCCTCGATATCGCGAGTGCGTTTGCGCTCAATCCGCAGGTCATTTTGCTCGACGAGCCGACCAGCGGCGTCTCCACCGGCGACAAGCACGCCATCATGGAAGTGCTGGTGCGTGCGGCGAAGGAGGCGGGCGTGCGCGGCATCGTCCAGGTCGAGCACGATATGGATCTGGTGGCGCGTTACTCGCACCGGATCGTCGCATTGCAAGCCGGGCAGGTGCTGGCCGACATGCCGCCTGATCAATTCTTCTCCGATCCGGAAATGATCTCCGCTGTGGTCGGCACCCGGCCGCCGAACATGAAGAGGGCTTCGTGATGCTCAACCTCTCCAATGTGAAGGTAGATATCCAGGGCAGCCGCATTCTCAACGGCGTGACTCTTGAGGTCGGTGCGGGCGAACTCGTCTGCCTCGTCGGCCGCAACGGCGCGGGCAAGACCACGACTTTCCGCAGTATCATGGGTTATCGCCGCATCCGCTCCGGTGAGATCACCTTTGACGGACTCGACCTCACCAAGATGCCGACCTGGAAGATCGCGCAGAGCGGCATTGGCTTCTCGCCGGAAGAGTCGGAGGTCTATGCCGACCTTACGGTTGCGGAGAATGTCGAACTCTCGACCTGGACGCGGCCGACCGGACGCGATGCCAAGACGCGCATCGAGGAAGCCTACAATGTGTTTCCAAAACTCCGGCAGTATCTCGCCCGCGGCGGTGCGGAGCTCTCCGGTGGCGAACGCAAGATGGTGTCGATCGCCCGCGCCTTGACGCTCGACCCGAAACTTCTGCTGCTCGATGAGCCGTTCGAGGGACTGTCGCCCGCAATCATTCCGTTGATCGCCGAAGGCGTCGCTTCGATCCGCGCCATGGGCAAGGGCGTTCTGATGGCGGAATCCAACGTCCACCACATCCCCGAATATGTCGACAGGCTCTACGTGCTGGAGCGCGGCGAACTGATGTTCACCGGCACGCTCGCGGAAGCGCATCGTGATCGCGACGTGATGCGGGTGATCGCCGGCGAAGTCGAGATGGCGTCGTAGTTGCTGCGCTGGAATTATTGAAACGTAAGAGGACAATAAAAATGAAACATTATGTCGGCGACAGAACGATTGACGGAGTTCAGGTCAGCGTCGACGGCGTTCCGCTGTCGCCGCGGACTGACGTCATGCAATATAGCGATAACGGCATTGAATGGGGCTACGAGGGCGAGTCGCCGCTCCAGCTCGCATTTGCGTTGTTGATGGATCATCTTGGCGATGCGGAAGCCGCCAAGGCGTCGTCCAGCGCGTTCATGAAGAGTGTTGTCGCCAACTTCGGCAACGAATGGGAGATGACCTCGGACGACATCGCCCAGGCGCTGGCCATTCTCAAGGGCGGTAAGGCCGTCGCCTGATGCCGCTGACCTATCGTGCGGCGGTTCTGCACGCCGCCAAAACGCCGATGACGATCGAGCCCGTGACGGCAACGCCGCTCAAGCCGGCCGATGTTGTCGTCAGGATACGGGCTGCCGGGCTCTGTCACACCGATCTTGAAGTGATCGAAGGCGGATTGCGCTTTCCGATGCCGATCGTGCTCGGGCACGAGGCGGCCGGCGTCGTCGAAGAGGTCGGGCCGGAGGCGCGCGGTGTCCGCAAGGGTGACCATGTCGTGCTGTCGTGGAATCCGCATTGCGGCCATTGCTTTTATTGCGATCGCGACGCGCCAATCCTGTGCGAGACCTATCTCGGCGAAGGCGCCAAGGCGCGGGGCTTTGACGGTGACAGCCGGGCGACGCTCGGTGATGGCCGCAGTTTGCAGCATCTGATGTATCTCGGTGCGTTCGGCGAGTATTGCATCGTGCCGGACCAGCAAGCGATCGTGGTGCCAAAGGACATCCCGTTTGATCGCGCCTGCCTGATCGGCTGTGGCGTGATGACCGGTGTCGGTGCGGCGCTCAATCTGAATGCCATCGCCTATGGTGACACCGTGATGGTGATCGGCTGTGGTGCGGTTGGCCTTGCGGCGGTGCAGGGCGCGCGGTTGGCGGGCGCAGGCGCCGTGGTGGCGGTGGATCTCGATCCGGCCAAGCTCGCGCTGGCGAAGAGGCTCGGCGCCACCCACGGCATCAATGCCAAGGAGCAGGACGTGGTGGCGGCGGCTCGCGATCTCACCAATGGCCGTGGCGTCGACGTGGTGATCGAGTCGGCGGGAAGCCCTGCGGCGTTTCGGACGACGATGGAAGCCGTGCGGCCTGGCGGCCAGGTGATCTGGCTCGGCAAGGTCGATGTACAGCAGGATGTCTCGTTCCGCTGGGGCTCGCTGATGCAGGAAAAGCGCATCCGCCGCGTGAGCTATGGCAATGCCCGCCCGTTGCGTGATTTTCCGCTGCTGGCGCAGGCCTATCTCGACGGCAAGCTCGATCTCGACTCGTTGATCTCGCGCCGTATCTCGCTTGAGGATATCAACGCCGGCTTTGAAGCGCTGAAGCGGGGCGAGACGATCCGCAGCATTGTGATGTTCGACTAAGACGAGCGGGTAAACCTCTGGCGGCGGCCGCCGCCAGAGGCTCTCCCTGCATCAGGTATCGAGCGTCTTGCGTGCGAAATCCTCGATATAGTCGATCAGGCGGTCGGAGGCGTCGGCTGCGCCCTTCGGGTCACGGTCCGCAATCGCCTTGGCGACCTTGGCATGGAGCGTCGCCGCCAACGGCAGGTCGGCAACCCGCTGATAGTGCTGATACCAGAACCGGCGGGAGGTTGCGCTCATCAGACCGATCGAGCGGCGGGCAAATTCGTTATGCGCGGCATTGGCGATGAGGCCGTTGAAGCGCTGATCGAGCCGCATGAACTCGATGTCGTCGGCGCTCTTGGCGGCTTTCACCATGTTCTTGGCGAGCTCGGCGAACTCCTTCCGCTCCTCGTCATTCGCCCGTTCGGCGGCGAGGCGGGCCATCAGCCGTTCGATCTCGCGGCGAACCTCGAGCAGGCGGAGCTGTTTCTGCAGGTTGATTTCGGAGACCATGATGCCGCGTCTCGGGATAATCACGACGAGGCCATCGTGGGCGAGGCGCTGCAGGGCCTCGCGGGTCGGCGTGCGCCCGATCTTCAGGCGCTGCATCAGCGTGCGTTCCGACAACACCGTGCCGGGGGGAATTTGCAGAGTAACAATGATTTCTTCGAGCTCGCTATAGGCGAGGTCTGTCAGGGTCGCGTGGTTAGCCCTCGCTGCAGAGGTGCGCCGCTTTGAAGTTTTTTTTTTGATTTCAAAATTCGTCTCTTTTCTGGCCAGCGACAGCTCGCCGCAGGCTGAGATGTTCGCATCGTCTCGAAAATCGGTCGTAAAAAACAGCGTCTCAGTCTATATCAGGGAACGATATATCCAGAGCGGTTAGTTTAAACGATTCTCTTTATGATCGACCCTACATTGCTTGTATATCACTGACAAGAGGGTTGTATATCAATGACGTAACGGGTGCGGTTAGCGTGCCGGGCCTGATGCGTGGGAGATCAGTTTGACCAGATCCGAGGTGATGCCGCCGTCCGGTTTGGCGAGTTCGTCGAGGATCGAATAATGATGATGCCCCTGTAAAACGCGCATTTTCACATCGAGATTCTGCTTTTCTGCTGCCGCGGCGTACTCGCGGGACTGCCGTTGCAATTCCGGCAGCTCGCTGCCGCCGACCACCAGACGTTGCGGCGGCAGCCCCGTCCGCAGGTGGTGCAGAGGGCTTAGTGTTTGGATATCTTCTAATGTCAATTGCAGCGGCTCGTTGAGATAGTTCAGCGACAGCGGCTCCAGATCGAAGACCCCACTGATCGGGAGCGCACCGCGCACCGCGGGATGATCGCAGGTCATCGCCGTGAGATGACCGCCGGCCGACCAGCCGCCAACGAAAATCCGTTCGCGATCGTATCCGAGGTCGTCCACCCGCGTCGTGAGATATGTGAGGCATTGCCGGATCTCGTCGACGATCTTCGGCAGGCGCGCCTGCGGTGCCAGCGTGTAACCGATCGAGACGAAATCGATGCCGTGCGCGTTCGGTCCCGTGGCCAAAAAGGAAAACAGGTCACGGGAATTGCGCACCCAGTACCCGCCGTGGATAAAGGCAAACAGCGGCGCCTTCGCAGCCCCGGCTGGGAAGTAGTCGAACTTCGTGCGCTCGCCGTCCGCATAGGGAATATCCAGAAGTACCCCAGGCTTCTGCTGTGCCTGCGCGCTGCGCTCGCGCCATGACTCCGTCCATGCGGCGCTGTCGCTGACAGCCGCACCGTTATTATAGGCAGCGTCGAGTTCAGCGCGGTTCATGCCGCGATAGAGGACGGGGGAGGCAGATGACGTCATGGTTGGATGTCCGTAAGCGATAGAGATGAAGCACTTTGCCGGCTCGAATGACGCGGCACAAGCATCGCGTCTACTCGCGGTTGTGGGCAGTGATCAAGGTTCCAGCAGGGCCATATTATTCCGAGAATGTCTCGATCAGCTTGACGAGCTTGCCGATAACTCTCCGGTCCGACGGACGGTGGTGGACGACATAAGGCGCCCCCCGAAAATGAATGTTCGGCAGGACAGGGCGAAAGCCCGCGGAGGATGAGCCCGGTCCGCTGTTGAAGATGTTGCGAGGCGCGACGATGGTGCCGATGCCGTCGCGGACGCAATGCATCGCGATAAACAGGTGGTCGAACACATGCCGGAAGCGGATGTGCTCTCCGCGCAAGCCGGCTTCGCTCAGCCAGCCGGGCCAATCCGTCGGCCGTGTCACCGAGCCCACGATCTGTTGCCGCAGGACGTCCCGGGCCTTTGAGATTTTGGCAGACCGCACGAACGATGGCGCTGCGAGCAGGCAGAGATCTTCGTAGAACAGAATGAATTTGTCGTAGCTCTGCAATCTGCGGTCGAAGCCGGGTCCGCGCGTAATGACGATATCGCTCAACGGTCCATCGTGAATTTCATTCGTCATGCGCGTGGTGAGAGAAATTTCCGTCTCCGGAATACGCGCTTCGAACTCCTTCAGCTTGGGAAGGATCCAGTACATCGCAAACGTCGTCGGCGCTTCAATCGTTACGATGTGTCGCTGTCCGGTGCCGGCGACTTCCGTGCAGGCGCCGATCATTTCGGTGAGAGAATTTCCGATCTTTGATGCGAGCAGTTCGCCTGTCGGCGTCAGGACAAGCTGGCGCCCCTGACGGGTAAACAGGTCGCGCCCAATCCATTGCTCGAGCTTGCCGATCTGGCGGCTGATGGCGCCGTGGGTCACGCCCAGTTCCTGTGCGGCGTTACCGAGATTTTTCCACTGCGCAGCGATGGCGAATGCACGCAGGGCGGAGAGGGGCAATTCGCGCGTTTTCATCGTTGAGTTTTCCGCACATGATTGTGAGATATTATCGATTTTTATTCGTACGAAAATTCATAGTGTTTGACTAGCGAATTAATCGAGGACGCGATGATGGCAACGGTAGCACAAAACAAAACGGTTGAAGTGAACGGGCGGGTTTATCGTGCACCGCGCCAGCCAACCGCAGTGATTTGTTTCGACGGCTGCGACCCTCGCTACATTTCGCATGGCCTGTCCGCCGGCCTTTTCCCGAACATCTCGAAGGTGATTTCGCAGGGCTTCTATACGATCGCCGACGCGGCGATGCCGACGTTCACCAATCCAAACAACATGTCGATCGTCGCCGGCGCGCCGCCGATCGTGCACGGCATTTCCGGCAACTACTATCTGGATAAGAAGACCGGAAAAGAAGTGATGATCACCGACGCCTCGCTGGTGTCGTCTGGCACGGTGCTCGCCGGGCTTGCCGATGCGGGCGTCCGGGTGGCTGCAATTACCGCCAAGGACAAGCTGCGCAAGATGCTGGGCAGCGGCCTCAAGGGCATTTGCTTCTCGTCCGAGAAAGCCAATGAAGCGACGCTTGCGGAAAACGGCATTGAGAACGTTGAAGCGCTCGTCGGCCGCAAGACGCCGGGCATGTACAGCCCCGATTTGTCGCTGTTCGTGCTCGATGCCGGTATCAAGCTGCTGGAGCAGAAGAAGGCCGACCTGTTCTATCTGTCGCTGTCGGACATGGTGCAGCACAGCGCGGGGCCCGGAGAGGAACTTGCGGACCAGTTCAATCGCGACGTCGACCAGCGCGTTGGCCGCCTGATGGAGCTTGGTGCGGTCGTCGGCATTGTTGCCGATCACGGCATGACCGACAAATGCACGCCGGACGGCGAGCCGCAGGTGGTGTTCCTGGAGAAGATGCTGAACGAACAGTTCGGCCCGGGATCGGTGCGGGTGATCTGCCCGATTACCGATCCATTCGTCAAACATCACGGTGCGCTCGGATCGTTCGTGCGTGTCTACGCCACCGGCAAGACTTCGCCTGAAACTCTGATGGATGCGGCTGCGCGTATTCCGGGCGTAGCGCTGGTGCTTGACGGCAAGAGTGCGTCGGAACGTTACGAAATGCCGATCGAAAGGGAAGGCGACTTCATCGCGATCGGAGACACCTATACGGCGATCGGTTCGCGTCCGGATGAGCATGACCTGAGCGGGCTGAACGGCCACAAGCTCCGCTCGCATGGCGGGCTATCCGAACAGCCTGTGCCCTTTATGGTGTCGAAGCCGCTGAACAAAGAATATCAGGCCATCGTTGCAGCGCGTCGGCTGCGCAACTTCGACATCTTTGACTTTGCCTTGAACGGACCAGCTTAGAGTCTGGCTGTCACACTAAAAATATAAATACAGGATAGGGAGAGAGAGTCATGAAGCGCCGCGAATTTCTGATCGGAACTTGCCTTGCTCCGGTTGTCTTTTCCGTGCCTGCAGCGTTTGCGCAGGAGAAAAAGAAACTGTCCGTACTGACGTCGCTGCCGAAAGAATTGTCGGCGGCGTACAAGCAGGGATTCGAAAAACTCTATCCTGATGTTGTCGTCGAGGTGCAGCAGCGTGGAACGCAGGCTGCTGTAACCTTCCTGCGCGAGACCAAGGCGAACAATACCTCGGATATCATGTGGGCGTCGGCGCCCGACGCTTTCGAGGTGCTAAAGAAGGACAATCTCCTGGAGAAGTTCTCTCCGAAGGAGTCGGGAGTCCCTGCCAAGATCGGCGATTATCCGATCAACGATCCCGAGGGTTACTATGCAGGCTTTGCGCTCTCCGGCGGCGCGATCATGTGGAATTCGCGCTACCTCAAGGCCAAGAAGCTTCCTGTCCCGAAGACCTGGGACGATCTGACCAAGCCCGAACTGTTCGATCAGACCGGCATTGCGATGCCGTCGCGGTCGGGTTCGACGCATCTCACGCTCGAAACCATTCTACAGGCACGCGGCTGGAACGGCGGCTGGGCTCTGGTGAAGGCCATGTGCGGCAACATGCGCCAGATCACGGAGCGCTCGTTCGGCGTGCCGGACGCCGTGAGTTCGGGGCAGTTTGGCTACGGTATCGTGTTCGACTATCAGGCGCTGGCGGCCCATGGCTCCGGCTTCCCGGTCGAATTTGCTTATCCGCCGGATACCACCATCGTGCCCTCCAACATCGGCGTGGTGAAGAACGGGCCGAACAAGGAGATGGCGCAGAAGTTCATCGAATATATGCTGTCGGAGGAAGGGCAGGCGCTCCTGTTCAATCCGAAGATCGGCCGTCTGCCGGTACTCCCCGCCGCCTACAAGAAAGCACCGGAAGGGGTTCCGAATCCGTTCGAGATCAAATGGGGCCCGGGTGGCGGATTCAAGTTCGACGTCCTCAAGTCCGAGACGCGCTACGCCGTGGTCGACTCCATGTTCGATCAGACGATCACCTTCCAGCTCGATGCGCTGAAGGCCGCAACCAAGGCCATTCACGACGCCGATGCGAAGCTCGCGAAGAAGAGCAACGCGACGGCGGCCGATCTCCTCAAGCAGGCGCGGGAGGCGATTGCAGCCAGCCCGTTCGATGAGAACCAGGCTGTGTCCAAGGAGTACATCGAGGCGTTCGCCGGAGCTTCCGGAAAGAAGGGGGCACCGAAGGGAGCAAGACAGTCGGAGCTTGAGCAGCAGTGGTCGACATTTGCACGCGATCATTATGCGAAGGCTCTGGAGCTTGCGAAAAAGGCCGATCAGGCGATCGGCTAGCCTGCACCAGCTTCGAAACCGCCGCGTAACATAAAGCGACGAGGGGAAGCCGTGTCTTCGGTGGCAAAAGCGGACGTTATTTCTGTATCAGTGGAAAGCGCGCCGCCGGCGCGAACGAATTGGTCGTTGCATGCTGTAACGGCCTTTTTGTTCCTGTTTCTTGCGGTGTTCTTTCTGGTGCCGCTTCTCAGCGTCATCACGACCGCCTTTATGCAGAAGGGCACAAACACCTTCACACTGGTGAACTTCTACGATTTCTTCCAGAACGATCTGTTCCGGCGGTCATTGTGGAATTCGATCTATGCGTCATTCATGGCGGTGGTGTGGGCAAGCGCATTTGCAATCCCGCTCGCCTACATCACCACCAGGTTTGAGTTCAAGGGCGCTGTCCTGATTCAGACGCTCGGCGTTCTGCCCCTGATTATGCCGCCGTTCGCCGGCGCGATTGCCATGCAGTTGCTGTTCGGGCGCACCGGCACGGTCAATCTGTTGCTGGATGATTGGTTCGGTTTCACGCTGCCATTCATGGAGGGGCTGAACGGCGTCATTCTCGTGCAGTCCGTTCACTACTTCCCGTTCATTCTGCTGAATCTTGTCGCGAGCTTGCGCAACATCGATCGCTCGATGGAAGAGGCGGCGCAGAATCTCGGCTGCCGCGGTCTCCGCCTGTTCCGGCGGATCATCTTCCCGCTGGCAATGCCGGGTTACATCGCGGGCGCCGCGCTTGTCTTCATCAAGGTGTTCGATGATCTTGCAACGCCGCTCCTGCTCAACGTGCAGGACATGCTGGCACCGCAGGCCTATCTGCGCATCACCTCGATGGGCATCGCTGACCCGATGGGTTACGTCATCTCCGTCGTGCTGATTGCCTTCTCGGTGTTTTCACTTTGGGCTTCGACGCTGGTGACGAAGGGCAAGGACTATTCCACCGTTCAACGTGGCGGCGGTGGCCTGTCGAAGCGGCGGATGAACAAGGTCGACACCATTGTCGCTTACGGGATCATCTTCGCAATCCTTGCTATCGTGCTTGCGCCGCATGTTGGCCTGCTGCTGCTGTCGTTCGCGACCGTCTGGTCGTTCGCGCCGCTGCCGGATGGCTACACGCTGTCGCACTATAAGGTGATTTTCGACGAGTCTTCGCAGCTCGTCACCAACACGCTGTTGTATGCGACCATCGCCGGAGTGATCGGTGTGTCGCTCGGTACCGCGATTGCCTACCTGTCGCAGCGCACCAAGGCGATCGGTCGCCACGCGCTCGACTATATCGCCACGGCGCCGCTCGCCGTGCCCGGCGTCGTTCTCGGCATCGGCTATCTGCGCACGTTCTACGACATCCAGCTTCCGGATGGCACGTCGCTTGCTGCGTTCTGGATCATGCTCGGAATCGCGCTCGGCATCCGCCGCCTGCCTTATGCAATGCGGGCCTGTTCGGCCGGCCTGCAGCAGGTCTCTGTCTCGCTCGAGGAGGCAGCCGAGAATGTCGGTGTCGCCAAGCCGAAGACGATCCGCCGCATTGTCGTTCCGCTGATGGCGGGCGGCATTGTCGCCGGGTTCGTCACGAGCTTTGCCACGGCGGCGGTCGAACTGTCGGCGACGATGATGCTGGTGCAATCGACCGACAACGCACCGCTGTCTTATGGGTTGTATGTCTTCATGCAGTCTCCGGCGGGTCGCGGTCCGGGCGCTGCGCTTGGCGTGATCGCGGTCATCATCGTCGGCGTGTGCGCCTATCTCAGCCACGTTTATCTCGAGCGTCGCAACAGCTCGCAGTCGCACTAACAGCGACGTTATCGATCAGGGAGCGCAACATGGCCGAATCGTCTCTGGATGCTTTGAAGCGCGAGGCTGCCGAGATTTCGATCAGCAATGTGAATGTGTCGTACGGCGCATATCACGCGCTGAAGAACGTGAATCTGGAAATCAAGCCGGGCGAGTTCTTCGCTTTCCTTGGCCCGTCCGGCTGCGGCAAGACCACACTTCTGCGCCTGATTGCGGGCTTCAACACCGCGCAGACCGGCAGCGTGGTGATCGGCGGGCGCAATGTGCTGACGCTGCCACCATGGCGGCGCGATGTCGGCATGGTGTTTCAGTCCTATGCGCTGTGGCCGCATATGACGGTCTGGAAGAACGTCACGTTCGGCTTGGAGGAGCGTCGGCTCTCGGCGCAGGAGCGCAATCAGCGCGCGGAGGATGCGCTGAAGCTGGTCGGCCTCGAAAAGCTGGCGGACCGCAAGCCGTCGCAGCTCTCCGGCGGCCAACAGCAGCGTGTGGCGCTGGCCCGCACCATTGCCGTCAGACCAACCGTGCTTCTGCTCGATGAGCCGTTGTCGAACCTCGATGCAAGCCTGCGCGTTCAGGTGCGGCGCGAAATTCTCGCGATGCAGCGCCGGCTCGGGCTGACGACAATTTTCGTCACGCATGATCAGGAAGAAGCGAATACGGTCTGCGATCGCATCGCGGTGATGAGCGAAGGCATGGTGCAGCAGGTCGGCACGCCGATGGAGCTCTACGACAATCCCGCCAATCTGTTCGTCGGCCGCTTTCTCGGGACGGCGAATACGGTGAGCGGCGAAATCCGCGCCAATGGCTCGGAGAGGGTGTTTCAGGCCGTGGGAGGAGAGGTTCTGCCGGCGCCGGCTAATGAGGAGCCGGGTCCTGCAAAGCTGTTCTTCCGTCCGCAGAATGCGAGCCTCGTCACAAAGAGCGAAGTCGCCTCTGGCTCCGATTTGAGATTGTCGGCCCGCATCTCAGGCCGGGAGTTTTTAGGATCGACGATCCGTTATGCCCTGAAGACTGGTGGCGAGGACATCTTCATCGACGTGCCCCATATCGGTAAGCGTAACGGCTTTTCGGAAGATGACGTCGTGGGGGTTCAGATCTCTCCTTCCGACGCGAGCATCTTCAGGTAGCGGCAGCGCGAGCTGCTGCATACGAACAGAAACGGCGCAGGCATTATCAGGCGCGCTGGTTGTCGCCGTAATCGCTGGAGCGACAGGCAATTTCTCTCACTCCGCTGATTTTTCAGAACAATTTCGCGCGCATAATCCGCCTTCGCGGTTGAAACCGCGGCGCGGTGCCTATAGACAGCGCGAGGCTCGGATCGTGCGGACCAAGGCCGCGAGATCATGCTGAAACTCCCGGCTCGGGAGGCTCTCAAGGCTGTTGGGGCGTCGCCAAGTGGTAAGGCAGGGGATTTTGATTCCCCCATGCGGAGGTTCGAATCCTCCCGCCCCAGCCAATTGATTTTACTTGGCTATTTGGAAATTTTCACAGTCTCATTCTGAAACTGTTTCCTTGCCCATTCTGAACGGATGTTGCCAAAGCGTTCACCAGCCGGTGCGCGTGACGCTTTCTGGGCGCTGACAAAGCCCGCGCGATGTTGCGTTGGGCGTGTCCCCCGTGGCTCTGCTGGATCTTGTGCGCTGATAACGCGCGCCCTGGCCGTCCATCAGCTCTGAAAGCTTCAGCTTCTTCCTCATTCGCTGCGCGATAGGCTGCAGCTATACGGGCATCTTCGCCCCGGTAGGCCTTCGCGACATCAACTGGACAAACTTGCGACCGGGCTGCAGGTCTATGCTGGCTATACCCACACTCACGCGCGCACGGCCGGTGGATCGTTGGTCTATTCGTACATCCAGACCACGGCACCGGAAAACGTCTTGCCGGGCTTGCTGCGCGGCCCGGATTTTCCTCGATCAATGCTGTGCGAAACGGCCGGATTCACGGCATGTTTCACAACCTGATGTCGACGCCGCTGAATATCGTCGCCACGGAAGCGCTGGCAAAATGGATTCATCCGTCGCTGTTTGGTGATCTTGATCCGGCGCAAACCATCGATGAGATCAATAGGAGATTTCTCTCCGTCCCCTTGAAGGGTATCTATCTGGTCGATCTGAAGTGATGTGGGGCGCACTCTCTGGGGCTTTGAGCAAGAGAAAGTTTTGACGGACAACCTGACCGGCCCATCTTTGAATATTTCTCCGCAGGGAGCATCCGTTGCGGCGCGCTACGATGCTTTCGTGCGAAAGCGCATCGCCATCTGCGTTGCTTTGTTTGTCATCGCGGTGGCGGGATTTCTGCTCGACCTCGTGATCGGCCCCTCCGACCTTGGTGTGCATCAGGTATGGGCTGCGCTGATAGACTCCGGACAGGCCTCTCAAGCGGCGACGTCCATCGTCTGGCAGGTGAGGCTGCCGCAAGCCTGCCTTGCCACGCTCGTGGGTGTTGCGCTGTCTCTGGCCGGCGCCGAGATGCAGACCATCCTGAACAATCCGCTGGCGAGTCCGTTCACGCTGGGTGTGTCGTCTGCGGCGGCTTTCGGTGCAGCTCTTGCCATCATCATCGGTGCAGGATTGCCGGGCATCTCCCAAGTCTGGATCGTGCCGGCCAATGCTTTCATTTTCGCAACGATCTCGGTCATGCTCCTGCAGGCGATCGCGCGCGTTCGCGGCTCCGGGATCGATACGCTGGTGCTGTGCGGCATTGCGCTGTTCTTTACCTTCAATGCTCTGACTGCGTTGTTGCAGTTTGTGGCGAGCCAGCAGGCGCTGCAGCAACTGGTATTCTGGATCATGGGCAGCCTTGCCCGCGCGGATTGGCAGAAAGTTACGGTCCTTGCGCTTGTCGTCGCAGTCGTGACGCCGTTTTCCTTCGCTGCAAGCCGGCAACTGACGGCACTTCGACTCGGCGAAGATCGAGACAGAAGCGCTGGCGTCAATGTTACGCGCCTTCGCTTCATGTCGTTGCTGCGCGTCAGCCTGTGACGGCAGCGGCGATGGCCTTCGTGGGCACGATCGGATTTGTCGGCCTTGCTGGTCCGCATATCGCGCGTCTCCTACTCGGAGAGGACCACCGCTTTTTTCTTCCGGCGAGTGCGATGACTGGCGCCGCGATCATGGCGCTCGCGTCGATTGCCAGTAAAGCGATCCTGCCCGGCGTGCTGATTCCGATCGGAATCGTCACGGCACTGATCGGGCTTCCGGTGTTCTTCTCGCTGATCCTTCGTCCGCGGAGGCTCGCATGATGGCTCACGAGAGCGGGGACCTGCAGCTCGAGCATTTGTCGGTGAGCTATGGCAGCAAGCGGATTGTCCGCGATCTGACCTTGTCGTCGATCAAGGCGGGGCAGGTGACGGCTCTGGTCGGGCCGAATGGGGCCGGCAAGACAACATTGCTCCGCGCCATTGCAGGCTTGCTGCGGGCCAGCGGATCGGCGCTCGTTCACGGCAAGAACCTGCTGACCATGGGTTATGGCGAACGATCTGCGCTCGTATCGTACATGCCGCAGTCGGTTCCGGAGCGCGTGTCGTTGACCGTTCTGGAAAGCGTCATCGCAACGCTCCGTGCCACGCGCCGCCCCGGCATGATGGGCAACGCTCATGATCGTAACCGTGCGATCTCGGTGCTCGAGCAGCTCGACATTACGGATATCGCGCTGGATCCGCTCGATTGTCTTTCAGGCGGGCAGCGTCAGCTCTGCAGTCTGGCGCAGTCGCTGGTTTCCGATCCCTCGATCCTTTTGCTGGATGAACCGACCAGCGCTCTCGATCTGCGCCATCAGGCGACCGTTATGGGGGTTGTCCGTGAGCTCGCCGCGGCGGGAAAGATCGTCATCTGCGTGCTGCACGATCTTTCCCAAGCCGCACGTTGGGCAGACTCGATTGTCGTTCTCAATCACGGAGCGCTCTATCTGCATGGCGCGCCGGATGAGGCGGTTACGCCGCAGATGTTGAGCGAGGTCTATGCCGTGGAAGCGCGCGTGGAGTCGCTTCACGGTCATCTTCATGTCGTTGTGCAGGGGGCGATTTAAACGATGCAGTTTATGAAAGACCATGTTGCTACCTAGCAATGTTGGTTTGCCATCGTTTCTCCCGTGGAGGAGTGTCGTTCTAGCTTCAACGTCCGCTGAATAGACGGTAGCCAAGAGAGCAACCCGTTGGCGGCATTCCCTCCAACTGGCGCTTGAATATGCTGAATGGGTGCCTGTGGAAGGTGGCGTGACTTCCTGAAGACGCGCGCCATGGTTTGTCGGCTGCAGTTCCGCGGATTCGATATCGGGGCCAGTTTGTCCTTGATCAATCTGCTTCTGCTGGTTGCGAGTATCCTTGGTGCATCCGAATTCTCCCGGAACCGCTGCTACGGTGGCGCAACATGCTGGAAGTGAAGCAATGCTATCGACAAGTGTCTCCGGGCTTTCCGGACATTGCGCATGCTTGTCTGTCCATGGTGACGCCATGAACATCGCAAGCATCCTTTCCGTTACGCGGGAGCGCCTGATCACGGTCAGCGACAAGGCTCAACTGGTAGATGCGGCGTCCCTTCTGGGCAGCGGCAGGATCGATCTTGTCGTGGTATGCGAGGATACGGGGAAGATGGCTGGGGTTGTCACCCGCATGGATATCGTCTCGCGGATCAGCCGGTGTCAGGGCCATGCCTGCACGGCATCGGTCGCTTCGGTCATGTCACGCGACGTAATTTATTGCCGGCCGCCCGAGTTGCTCGAAACAGCGTGGAAGCGGATGAAGGAAAAAGGTCATGCGCATATTCCAGTCGTCGATGATGATAATCGTCCGCTCGGCACCCTCAATGCTCGCGATGCACTGCAGGCCTTGTTGAAGGAAACGGAATACGAGGAAGATTTGCTGCGCGACTATGTGATGGGTATTGGTTATCGCTGACAGCGGGCCCTTGAAGGGTTGATTTTGTCAGGCAACTGCGATCCGGAATCACTCGATTGCGTGCGGCGGTGGTCCGAGCTGGATACTCCCGAAAGCGGGGTTTTTGTTGTTTAAGATCAAAGAATGTTTTGTCGATCGAATGTAGCCTGTTTTTGGAAAGGTTGGATTGGCTTCTAGTAGGTCCGTCAACTTCTCCCCTTAGCTGGTTGAGTGCCAGCACAACCTTAGCTCGCCCTCGTTTCTCGATGGCGAGCTTTCTTTTGCGCTCTTCTTCATCAGCGAGGCGGTTACGCCGCAGATGTTGAGGAGGTCTATGTCGTGGGAGCTCGCATGGTGTCGCAGCACGGTCATCTTCATGTCGCCGTGCAGAGACCGATTTAGACGAAGCAGCCCGCGCAATTAACGACTGCAGGGATCAACGTAATTTTGGATTGTGCTGTCTCTCAGCCGATTGATTTTATTTGGATATTGGCTTTTTTGTCAGTTCACTCTCAACATCAATAATCATTACTTTTGTCAGTCGGTATAAGGCGTTGTTTCGCCGTCGACAGCGTGCGCCGGTCTGAACCTGTGCGCCACCGCAAACACCTCTGCACTTGCCAGCCTCTCGCTTTGTGCAAAGATGGAACCGGACGGCCAGTACCGATCATACGTTGTTCGATGAACAATCGTTAGGGGAGGCTGCTTTGAACGATTCGCTGCATCCGCTCGCGCCGCATCATTTGCCATCGTTCATCACCCCTCCCGGCAATACCGACATCCTGATGGTCGTCGTCGGCATCATCCTGCTTCTCGCCATTCTGTTTGTCGGCAACATCTATCTGCAGATCCACTCCTTGCCGGAGCGGATGGCGCACAAATCGCAGAAGCTGCAGTTCGAGATCGTAGCCGTACTCTGCCTGCTCGCCCTCTTTACGCACAATCACTTGTTCTGGGTGGCTGGATTACTTCTTGCTCTGATCGATCTTCCCGATTTCACTACGCCGCTGCACAGCATCGCAGCTTCCGTTCAGAAAATAGCCGGCATTCCTCCCGACCCGGATCCGCCAGAGCCGCCTGAAATGTCTCGAGCGGCTGCGAGCCTGCCAAATGAAAAGGAAGATTCAAACGACGAAGTGAGGGAGCAGGGCCATGCTTGAGCTCATCCTCTGTTCACTCCTGACAGTGTTTCCCGACTATCTTTATCGTCGCTACGCGCAAGGCAAGCGCATTGGCCGAGAGATTACGCTCTTCTCAGTCTGGTACGAATTAAGATGGGGCATCGTCTCATGCCTCATGCTGACAGTCGCTCTGATCACAATCATCTTCTATTTTCATCCCTCCACGACCAGTGCGACGTTGTATTTCAGAACTGTTCCGATCGTGCCGGAGACGATCGGACGTGTATCGCAGGTTCACGCCGATTTCAGCGCTCCCGTTAAAAAAGGGGAGGTGATATTCAAGCTGGATAGCGCAAAGCAGGAGGCCGCACTTGCATCTGCCCGCCGCAAAGTCGCGGAAATCGATGCTGCCATGGTTGCGGCACAGGCAGACATTCTGAAAGCGGATGCGCAGATCCAGGAAGCCAAAAGTGCATACCGGCAGGCGGTCGAGGAGTTGGATGTCAAACGCGATTTGCAGAGGCGCAATCCCGGCATCGTCCCGCAGCGCGATATTGAAAAGCTGGACGTTGTCGTTTCCGGCCGTCAAGCCGCCGTCGATGCGGCAACCGCCGCCCACCAATCCATCATGGCTCGCGTGACGGCCCTGCTGCCCGCGGAGAAAGCCAGTGCAGAGGCTGCGCTCGCTCAAGCACAGGTGGATATGGACAAGACATTCATTCGCGCCGGCGTTGATGGTCGTGTTGAACAATTCCTGTTGCGGCCGGGCGATGTCGTTAATCCCATGATGCGCTCGGCTGGTGTCCTTATTCCGGAAGGCGCAGGACGGCAGAGGCTTGCGGCAGGGTTCGGACAGATCGAAGCGCAGGTCATGAAGGTCGGAATGGTGGCTGAGGCGACATGCATCTCAAAGCCATGGACCGTTATTCCGATGGTTATCACGAGCGTGCAGGATTACATCGCAGCGGGCCAATTCCGGGGCGGTGAGCAACTTATCGACGCCCAGCAAGCTTTGGCGCCTGGCTCTATTCTTGTCATTATGGAGCCGATTTATAAAGGTGGCCTTGACGGCGTTACTCCAGGCAGCCGTTGCATCGCCAATGCCTATACCAGCAATCATGATCGGATCGCCGCGAAGGAAACCGGTTTTCTGAAGGGTCTCTGGCTGCATGCTGTCGATGCTGTCGGGATCGTGCATGCGATGCTGCTGCGTATTCAGGCTCTGCTATTGCCGGTCAAGACACTGGTGCTGAGCGGCCATTGAATTCCGCTAGTGCTGACGTGACGACGCCCAATGCGTTCTGTCGTTTGGCACCGATTTTGCCTGTAGCGATGGGTGTTTAATGCGGAACCAGTTGTCTCATGAGCCGTCACGCCCTTCGTATCCTGATCGTTGATAAAAACCAGGTTCGCGCAGCGATCATTGAAGAAGGTTTGCGCGAGGCGGGACATGGTGGCGTGACCATCATCCACGACATGACGGGCATAGCGCAGCGCATTGCTGAGATCGAACCGGATGCCATTGTAATCGACCTCGAAAACCCCAACCGCGACATGCTTGAAAGCATGTTTCAGCTAAGCCGCTCCGTGAAGCGGCCGATTGCTATGTTCGTGGACTGCTCCGATAGCGCCTCCATCGAGGCGGCCGTCGAAGCGGGCGTTTCGGCTTACGTCGTTGATGGGCTGCACAAGCACCGCGTGAAGCCAGTTCTTGATATGGCAATCAGCCGCTTCAATGCGGTCTCGCGGATGGCACGGGAGCTGGAGGAAGTGCGAACCGAACTGGAGAACCGCAAGTTCGTGGAACGCGCGAAAGGCATCTTGATGAAGTCGCGTAGCCTTTCGGAGGAGGGCGCATATGCGCTCCTGCGCAGGACCGCGATGAATCAGAACCGCAAGATCTCAGAAGTTGCCGAGAGCTTGGTCATGGCCGCCGGTCTGCTTGGTCCGGAAAACACATAGCTCCCGACCCTATCGGCTCGACGCCTGCTTCATTTGACGGCGCATAATTATGCAGCGCACAAATCTTGGGCAGCATCAACTTCAATTTCGATCATGATCGGTTATGTGCCCACGCCGCATGGCGACGCTTGGGCCGTTAAGTCGCTGGCATATTTAATAAATCAGCACATCGCCAAAACTGGCACATCTCCTGCTTAACAAGTGCTGCAAGCCCAAAGCTGGGTGAGAAATTTCGCGTCCAACGTCGGGCGCTTCCAGGCAAGGCCGCCGCTCGGGCTCGATCGCGATCCGGATATCCGGGTGCGTAGAGGTTGATCGGCGGCCTTTTGTTTTCAATCCAGCACCGCTTCCGCGTGGTGCTGATGGAGTGAGAGATGACGGAAGCTGCTAACCCCGCACACATGCGCGATCGCTCGGCGACACGAGCACTGTCGATGTCGACGATCGCTTTCACCGTGTGTTTTGCCGTGTGGACGATCTTTTCGATCATCGGCGTTCGCATCAAGGACGAACTCGGTCTGAGTGATACGCAATTTGGCCTTCTGGTGGGGATGCCCATCCTGACGGGCTCTCTCGTGCGCATGCTTCTCGGCATCTGGACCGATCGCCTCGGCGGGCGCCTCGTCTACACCATCACGATGCTTGCCGCGGCGCTGGCGACCTTCCTGCTCACCTTTGCGACGACTTATTCCCAAATGCTGATCGCAGCGCTTGGTGTCGGCCTGGCCGGTGGCTCGTTCGCGGTCGGCGTTGCCTATGTGTCGCGTTTCTACCCAGCCTCTCGGCAGGGCACGGCGCTCGGCATTTTCGGTGTCGGCAATGTGGGTGCGGCAGCCACCAAGTTTATCGCACCGTTCGTCCTTATCGCGTGGGGCTGGCAGAGCGTTGCGATGATATGGTCCGGCGTATTGGCCATCATCGCGGTCGTGTTCTGGTTCATGACCGAAGACGATCCGGTGATCCGCCATCGCCGCAAGACCGGGGGCGGGCAGGCGCGCAGCTTCCTTGCCGAATTCAAGCCGCTGAAGGATGTGCGCGTCTGGCGCTTCTCGCTCTACTATTTCTTCGCCTTCGGGGCCTTCGTTGCGCTGGCTCTGTGGCTGCCGCGCTATCTCATTGGCGTCTACGGCTTCGACATAGCGACCGCTGGTATCATCGGTGCGGCTTATTCAATTCCCGCTTCGATTTTCCGGGCCTATGGCGGCATTCTTTCCGACCGGATCGGTGCGCGCACGGTGCTTTATTGGACCTTCGCGGTGTCGGCGGTTTGCTGCGCCATCCTGTCGATTCCGGCCGCTGACTACACGGTGCACGGCATCAAGGGACCGATCGCCTTCCACATGACGGTCGGGCCGGTCGCCTTCGTTGCAGTCGCTTTCATCCTTGGCTTCTGCATGAGCCTCGGCAAGGCCGCCGTCTACAAGCACATCCCTGTCTACTATCCGAACAATGTTGGCGCGGTTGGTGGCCTCGTCGGCATGATCGGCGGTCTCGGCGGCTTCGTTCTGCCGATCGTCTTTGGTGCGCTCAACGATCTCACCGGCATCTGGTCGAACTGCTTCATGCTGCTGTTCGCTCTCGCAGGAGTGTGCCTCGCGTGGATGCATCTCGCGATCCGACGCATGGAAACGAGCGCTACGCCGTCGAGCTCTGCGCTCGCTCAGCCCGCGGAATAATCGTTGAGGAGAATACGGCAATGACCGAGAAACTTGTCATCATCGGTAACGGCATGGCTCCCGGCAGGATGTTGGAGCACCTGTTCGAGGCTGCTCCCGGCCGCTACGAGGTAACCATTTTCAATGCGGAGCCGCGGGTCAATTACGACCGTATCATGCTGTCGCCTGTGCTGTCCGGCGAGAAGACCTTCGAGGAAATCGTCATCCATGGCGATGGTTGGTATATCGCCAATGGCGTGACGCTCTACAAGGGTCACAAGATCGTTGCCATCGACCGTGCAGGGAAGACGGTTACCTCGGACAAGGGCGTTACCGAGAGTTACGACAAGCTGGTCGTGGCGACCGGATCGGTCCCCTTTATCATCCCGGTGCCGGGCTCCGATCTTCCCGGAGTCATAACCTATCGTGACCTGGATGATGTGAATGCCATGCTGCTTGCCGCGCAATCGCGTGACAAGGCGGTGGTTATCGGCGGTGGGCTGCTCGGTCTTGAAGCGGCAGCCGGACTTAAAGAGCGAGACATGGATGTGACGGTCCTCCATGTCATGCCGACTCTGATGGAGCGTCAACTCGATCCCGCTGCCGGTTACCTGCTGCAGAAGGCCGTCGAGGCGCGAGGCATCAAGGTCATCACCAAGGCTGATACCAGGGCAATCCTTGGCGATAAGCGCGTCACCGGTGTGGCGTTGAAGGACGGTCGAGTGATCCCGGCTTCACTGGTGGTCATGGCAGTCGGCATTCGCCCGAATGCGACGCTCGCAAAGGAGGCAGGCCTGGAGGTTAGGCGCGGCATTGTGGTCGATCCCTCCATGCAGACATCCGATCCGTCGGTTTTGGCGCTCGGCGAATGCGTGGAAGTCGAAGGCCGGACCTATGGCCTCGTCGCGCCGCTTTATCAGATGGCCCGCGTGGCGGCCGAGAATCTGGCCGGTGCGCCGGAGGCGCGCTTCGTGCATTCCGAGACGCCGACCAAGCTCAAGGTGACAGGCATCGATCTTTATTCGGTCGGCGACTTTGCCGATGGCGACGACCGCGAGGAGATCGTGCTGCGGGATGCCTCCGCGGGTATTTACAAGCGCGTCGTGCTCAAGGACGATCGCATCATCGGCGCGGTTCTGTTTGGCGAAACGGCGGACGGGGCATGGTTCGCGGACCTGCAGAAAAAGCAGACCGATATATCGGCGATGCGCGACACGCTGATCTTCGGTCAAGCGCTCCAAGGTGGTACGTCTGCGGACCCTTTGGCGGCCGTTGCGGCACTGGCGGATGATGCGGAAATCTGTGGCTGCAACGGCGTGTGCAAGGGTACGATCGTCTCGGCCATCACGTCCAAGGGGCTGACCAGCCTCGACGGCGTGCGGGCTCATACCAAGGCTTCGGCGTCCTGCGGCAACTGTACGCCACTGGTCGAGAAGCTGATGACGCTCACCTTGGGCGACAGCTACAATCCGGCCACCGTTCAGCCGGTCTGCCCCTGCACCACGCTCGGGCATGGCGAGGTGCGCCGGCTCATCAAGGCCAAGCGACTCAAGACCATTCCTGCCGTCATGCAGGAGCTTGAATGGAAGACCTCCTGCGGCTGTGCCAAGTGCCGGCCCGCACTCAACTACTATCTGGTGGCCGACTGGCCAGATGAGTATGCCGACGACTATCAGTCCCGTTTCATCAACGAGCGCGCCCACGCCAACATCCAGAAGAACGGCACCTATTCGGTGGTGCCGCGAATGTGGGGTGGCGTCACCTCGGCGCGCGAGCTTCGAGCCATCGCCGATGTCGTGGACAAGTTTGCCATCCCGACAGTGAAGGTCACCGGCGGCCAGCGCATCGACATGCTGGGTATCAAGAAGGAAGACTTGCCCGCTGTCTGGGCTGATCTTGGTCAGGCTGGCTTTGTATCCGGCCATGCCTATGCGAAGGGCCTGCGCACGGTAAAGACCTGTGTGGGAACCGATTGGTGCCGGTTCGGCACTCAGGATTCTACGGGGCTCGGCATCCGCATCGAAAAATTCATGTGGGGCTCGTGGACGCCAGCCAAGGTGAAGATGGCTGTGTCCGGCTGTCCACGCAACTGCGCCGAGGCGACCTGCAAGGATGTGGGCGTGATCTGTGTGGATTCCGGCTTCGAGATTCATTTCGCGGGTGCTGCCGGGCTCGACATCAAGGGCACGGAAGTCCTCGGCCTCGTCAAGACAGAGGACGAGGCGCTCGAGGTGATCGTCGCGCTCGTCCAGATGTATCGCGAGCAGGGTCGTTATCTGGAGCGCATCTACAAATGGGCCAAACGCATCGGCACCGATGAGATCAGGAAGCAGGTGCTGGAGAATACCGCGCGGCGCCAGGAGTATTTCGACCGCTTCGTCTTTAGCCAGAAATTCGCGCAGATCGATCCTTGGGCCGAGCGGGTGTCGGGCAAGGACAAGCATGAGTTTCGGCCCATGGCGGCTGTTCCTTTCCCGCAGGCGGCGGAGTGAGGCGATGGGTTGGTTTGAAATAGGTGCACTTGAAGACATCCCACAGCGTGGTGCGCGGTGTGTTGAGACGCCGCAGGGTCGTATCGGCGTCTTTCGGACGGCCGATGACAAGGTTTACGCGGTCGAGGATCACTGCCCGCATCGCGGCGGCCCTCTCAGTCAGGGCATCGTTCATGGCGCGTCCGTAACCTGCCCGCTGCACAATTGGGTGTTCTCGCTGGAAACGGGCAAGGCGCTGGGAGCTGACGAAGGTGCGTTGAAGACCATTCCGGTCAGGCTTGTCGGAGGGCGTATCTCGCTCGCTCTCGACGTTGCTCTGGCGGCGGCGGAGTGACGGCATGCAGGAGCCAGCCGTAGCCGAAGTAAGAACCACATGCCCATATTGCGGAGTGGGCTGCGGCGTCCTCGCGCGGGTGACCCCCGATGGATCGGTTTCTGTTCGTGGCGATCCCGAGCATCCGGCCAACTTCGGCAAGCTGTGCTCGAAAGGGATGGCGCTCGGCGAGACGACAGGTCTGGAAGGACGCGTGCTTGCGCCGGAGATCGGCGGACGCGAAGCATCCTGGGACGATGCGCTGGATCTCGTTGCGCGGCGCTTCACGGATACTGTCGGGCGATACGGCCCTGACTCGGTTGCTTTCTACGTCTCCGGCCAGTTGCTCACGGAGGACTACTACGTCGCCAACAAGCTGATGAAAGGCTTCATAGGCTCCGCCAATATCGATACCAACTCGCGCTTGTGCATGGCATCTTCAGTAGCGGGCCATCGCCGCGCTTTCGGTGAAGACATCGTTCCCGGTATCTATGAGGATTTCGAACAGGCTGACCTTGTGGTGCTGGCGGGATCCAACACCGCCTGGTGCCACCCGATCATCTATCAGCGTTTGCTGGCTGCTCGGCGCAAGCGGGGCACGAAGATCGTTGTCGTCGACCCGCGCCGTACTGCGACGGCGGAGGAGGGCGATCTGCATCTTGCCATCGATCCAGGAACGGACGTGCTGCTCTTCAACGGGCTGCTGGCTCATCTGGCTCGATCAAACGTTATCGATGAGAGCTTCGTGGCCGGCCGAACCTCGGGCCTCGCGATAGCACTCGATGCGGCGGCTGCCGATGCTCCGTCGATCGAGTCGGTGGCTGAGGGATGCGGCCTCAACTCCGGCGACGTTCGCCTTTTCTATGAGCTGTTCGCGGCAACGGAGCGATCCATCACCGTCTATAGCCAGGGCGTCAACCAGTCGGTGCACGGCACCGACAAGGTCAATGCGATCATTAACTGCCATCTGGCGACGGGGCGTATCGGCAGGCCCGGCATGGGCGCGTTCTCAGTCACGGGGCAACCCAACGCCATGGGCGGCCGCGAGGTTGGAGGCCTGGCCAACCAGCTCGCCGCTCATATGAGCTTCGAATCCACGCAGGACATTGAGACTGTCTCACGCTTCTGGAACGCGCCGAACATCGCACGAAAGGCTGGGCTGAAGGCAGTCGATCTATTCCGAGCGGCGGGCGATGGTCGCGTCAAGGCGCTGTGGATCATGGGCACCAATCCCGCCGTCTCCATGCCGGACGCTGGCCGCGTGCGCGCCGCGCTCAAGGCCTGCGATTTCGTCGTTGTCTCCGACATTATCCGAACCGACACCACGCGGTTCGCCGATGTGCTGCTGCCGGCTGCTGGCTGGGGCGAGAAGAGTGGGACTGTCACAAATTCGGAACGCCGGATTTCGCGGCAGCGCCCGTTTCTGCCGCTGCCGGGAGCCGCACGACCGGACTGGAAGATCGTCTGCGACGTGGCTCGCCGCATGGGATATGGGCACGCGTTCAGCTTCGATGGGCCGGCCGCCATCTTTCGCGAGCACGCGGCTCTCTCCACCTATGAGAACGCGGGTGAGCGGCTGTTTGATATTGGCGCTTTCGCGGGCGTCACCGAGGCAGAGTATGACGGCTTTACGCCCGTGTGCTGGCCGGTGTCGCGTGATGGTGCGTCTGCTGATCGGCTATTTGGTGATGGGTGCTTTCCAACGGCCGACGGCCGCGCTTTCTTCGTCGCCGTCCGCCAGCAAAGTGTCGCGCAGGCTGTCGACGCCACGCGTCCTATCTCGCTGAATACAGGTCGCCTACGTGATCAGTGGCACACCATGACTCGGACCGGACGTGTGCCGAGATTGATGTCGAACGCACCGGAGCCATTGCTGGAAATCGCAGCCGAAGACGCTATTAGATATGAGCTGGCGGATGGCGATCTCGCCAGCGTCTCGAGTCCCTACGGCTTAGCGCGTGCCAAGGTAAAGGTTTCCAGCAGTCAGAAACCGAGCAGCGCATTCCTCCCGATGCACTGGAGCGGCCAATTCGCGGCCAATGCCGGGGCAGGGCCACTTGCAACACCATTGGCCGATGCGGTTTCCGGCCAGCCGGAGTTGAAACACGTTCCAGTGAAGATCGTGCGCGAGGAAGTTGCATGGCAAGGCGTTCTGATCACACGACGCTATCTTCGACCTACTGGTTTTGTTCATTGGAGCCGGCAAACCGTGTCGGGCGGATGGATCTACGAGCTCTGTGGAACTGAGACGCCCGATCAGGGCATTCTGCTTTCTCGGCAGTTCATGGAGGCGTACCGGCGCGAGGAGTTATTGGAGTACACTGACCGCCGCGGCTTGAACTATCGCGCGGCCGCCATCGACGACGATGGAGCGATGGCCGAGGCGCTGCTGGTCAGTCCTCAGGGCCAGTTGCCATCGCGCGACTGGCTGGTGTCGCTGCTTGGCTCTCGCGTACCATTGAGCGGGGCCGAGCGCATGGCGCTCCTGTCCGGCCGCTCGCCTGTCCCGACGCCGTCCATCGGCCGCATCGTCTGCTCCTGCTTCAACATCGGGGTAAACCAGATTGCGGTCTCGGTCGCTGCGGGATGCCGGAGCGTGGGCGAAATCGGCGAACACATTCGTGCTGGTACCAATTGCGGCTCCTGCCGCGCTGAAATCAGAAAGATCATCGATGAAGCTCGTCTCCAGGCCGCCGAGTGACTCCGCACCGCCGCGCATTGCCGCGTTGAGCGTTCTTCCCGCGTTTTTCGATCTTACGGGAAAGCGAGCCGTCGTGGCCGGCGGCAGTGAGGCTGCCGCTTGGAAAGCGGAACTTCTAGCCGCGGCCGGCGCTCAGGTCGATGTCTATACAGCTTCCGAGCGCTTGTCAGAGAGCATGGTGGTGCTGCATGAGCGCGAGCCCCGCGTGAAACTCCACCGCCACGTCTGGGATGCGGATTGCCTTGCGGGCGCCGTGATGGCGCTGGCCGATGTGGAGGATGAATCGGAGGCGATAGCTTTTGCAGCGGCCGCCCGCAAAACAGGTGCGGCCTGGAATGTCATCGACAGACCGGCCCATTGCCAGTTTCAGTTCGGCTCTATTGTCAACCGCTCACCATTGGTGGTTGGCATCTCGACGTCGGGCGCGGCCCCTGTCCTCAGCCAGGCGGTACGCCGCCGCATTGAGACACTGCTACCATGCTCGCTTGCTGACTGGGCCGCGCTTGCGCGACAGTTGCGCGATGTTGTCGCTGAGCGCCTGTTGCCAGGTGAGGCGCGACGTCATTTCTGGGAGCGGTTCGTCGATCGCGCCTTTGCTGGTGCGCCCAGCGGTGATGCTCTGGAACAGCTTCGCAGCGATATTCGTGAGGTAGCTGAACAGAAACGGCAGGGCTATGTCACCTTCGTTGGTGCCGGGCCCGGTGATCCTGAACTGCTCACGTTGAAGGCTGTCCGCGCGCTTCAGGCGGCCGACGTGATCCTGTTCGATGATCTCGTGTCAGATGAGGTGCTGGAACTGGCGCGGCGCGAAGCGAAGCGCATCCTCGTTGGAAAGCGCGCCGGGCGGCCGAGCTGCAAGCAGCATGAGATCAACGAGATGATGATCGCGCTCGCAAAGGCCGGTCGACGGGTCGTACGTCTGAAGTCCGGTGATCCTATGATCTTCGGACGTTTGGGTGAGGAAATTGCGGCCCTTGAAAATGAAGGCATTGGGCACGATGTCGTGCCCGGCATCACTGCGGGGCTTGCGATGGCTGCACGGCTCGGCGTGTCGCTGACCCACCGCGACTGCGTGAGGTCCGTGCGGTTCGTGACTGGCCACTCGCAGCATGGTGGCTTGCCGCAAGATGTGGATTGGGCTGCTGTTGCCGATCCCTCTGCCACGACGATCTTCTATATGGGCGCGCGTACGGCCGCCCGGATTTCCGCGGAGCTTATTCAGCGGGGGATGTCTGCTCGCACGCCCGCTGTCGTTGGTGTGAACATCGGCCGCCCCGGTGAAGCGATACATTCGACGGACCTGGCTGGGCTGCCGGACTGCTGCACTATCATACGGGATGGGCAGCCTGCTTTGATCGGCATCGGACGTGTATTCGCGCAAAGGCTTGAGGCTGAAGGGGTGCGACCGTCAGCCAGAAATCGTGTGGTTTCTTCCTCAGGTATGCTCCGGAATTGAGATGCCTCCGCCTTCATGACATCCTTGCCGGCCAGTGCAGTCGGCTTGGATAATCACGACCCAAGAGCGGAGAAATCGATGATGTATGAGCACATACTCGTATCGAGCGATGGCTCGGATCTCGCGCAAGCGGGCGTCGATCATGGGTTAAGGCTGGCAAAAATACATGGCAGCAAGGTCACCGCCGTGACGGTGACCGAACCGCTCGGTGGACAATTTGCCTTCGCCTCCGATCTGTGGTCGCCAAGCGAGGGCGAAATCGCAGCCTACGACAAAAATCAGGCTGCAATAGCGAAGCGTATCCTGGAGCGGATCCGGCAAGATGCTGAAGCGACTGGCGTCCCGATCGAGACCATCCACGTTCCGTGGCGCACACCTGCGAATGCGCTGGTGGAAATCGCGGAGCAGTGTGGCTGCAGTCTCATTGTGATGTCGTCTCATGGTCGTACTGGTCTCAGTCGAGCCATGCTCGGAAGCCAGACCACGCAAGTTGTCTCGACTTCGAAGGTACCGGTGTTGGTCGTTCGCTGACGGCCAATCTCGTGCTCCAAAGTTGGACGGACCGGCCGATCTCATTTGAGTTTGTCGGCAGCCCAGGTGACGATCTGTTTGGCTGTGTCGGTGAAGGCACGATCGATAGCCGACACGGCGGTTTTTGCATCAAGGTGTGCGACTGGCTGGTTCGACCGGAAAATGCGGGAGGCGACGATCTGCCCGGATTTAGCAACGAGCTTCACCGAGAGGGAAATTTCGGCAGTCGGGCTACCGGAAGTGTCGACGCCAAAGCGACGGATTTCGCTCAGCAGCGTCGCATCGGTTTGCACTCCATCGGTCGGGCGAACCGGCGCTTTCTCTTCGCTGTAATTTTCAAAGCTTTCGAGCAGCCGGGCTTGAACGAGCTTGGGTATGCTGTCGGCCCACTGCGCCTGAGCGATCGACGCATCAAGGGCGTCCCCCTCCGGTGTCACGATCAGGCGTTGCGTATCGAGTGCGAGGATTACGGTTGGCTCGGGAATCGCAAGCTGGAGCGTGAGAGGTGTCCGGGTAGCCGCGTAGGTCTGAACGGCACTTAGATCGTAGACGTGCTTCTGCGCCTGCGGTTCGCCTCCACCGGTCATTCTTTCCAATCCTGCGAGGATACCGTCGAGGCGTCCCGTATTGCGGGCGAGCCCTTCGGCAAATGTGCTCAGATTGGCGATGGTGTCATGGAGAGGTTGCGAATTATCGCTGAGAACGGAATCGATTTTCCTAAGCGCTTCACGAGCCGCCTGCGTCATACTTTGGCCCGCGCCGGGTGATGCCACCAGCACGCCGATCGGAGTTGTCGCAAGCGTATCCTTGTTGCCTTCGAGTGCGATCACAGGGACGCCTGTCAGCCCCTGAAACTCCAGCCCAACCTTGGTGTCAGCGCGGACAGGCGTATCGGTGAGCACGCTGACGGATGCATTCACGCGGCGCGGGCTTTGAGGATCGAGCGCGAGGCGTGTCACCTCGCCGACGCGGATGCCGTTGAACAGCACGCCGGCACCGACGAGCAATCCTGGCACCGGCTCGTCGAATTGCACCTGATAGATGCTGCGCGCGCCAAGGCCACCGGCATTGTTCAGCCAATAGACGAAGCCGAACACGGCTGCCGCGATCGAGAGGACAAAGAGACCGACAATGATGTAGGGCGCGCGCGTCTCCATCGGAATCCTCAATTTTTACGGGGTTGGAGCATTTCCGAGCGAGCGCCGTGGAAATATGCGCGCACCCAGGGGTGGGTTGCTTCAAGAAGTGTGTCCATCGTGCCGATTGAAACGATCTTGCCGTCAGCCAAGGCGGCAATCCTGTCGCAGACGGTATGGAGGCTGGCCAGGTCGTGCGTCACCATGAACACGGTGAAGGTGAGTGTTTTCTGCAAGGTCTTGATCAGCGCATCGAAGTCGCCGGCCGAGATCGGATCGAGTCCAGAGGTCGGTTCATCGAGAAACACAATTGCAGGATCGAGGGCCAGAGCGCGCGCGAGTGCGGCGCGCTTTGTCATGCCGCCTGAGAGCTGCGAGGGGTATCTGTCGCCGTCAGTCGCCTTCAGGCCGACCATCTCGAGTTTCGCATTGGCCACCTCGTCCATCAGCTCCTGCGACATGGAGAGGTGTTCGCGCATGGGCACCTGAATGTTCTGCCGCACGGTCAAAGATGAGAACAGCGCACCTTGTTGAAACAGAATACCCCAGCGCGCGGCCGACTCCTGCGTCTGCCTGTCGTCGGCGCCGTGAATTTGCGATCCCATCACATCGACGGTGCCGCTTTGCTTCGGGATCAATCCGATGATGGTGCGCATCAGCACCGACTTGCCCCCGCCGGATGCTCCTACGAGGCCGAGAATTTCGCCACGCCGGACATCGAGCGAGAGGTGATCGAGGACCGTATGCTTGCCGAATGCGACGACGAGATCGCGGACGCGGATGGCAATGTCAGGCTGTAACTCGTTCATGGTCACATCCCGATCGATGCAAAGAAGACCGCGAACAGTCCGTCGAGAACGATGACGAGAAAGATCGATTTAACGACTGATGTCGTCGTCTGTCGCCCGAGCGATTCAGCGCTTCCTTTGACGCGCAATCCTTCGCTGCTGGCGACGATGCCGATGACGAGTGCCATGAACGGCGCCTTGATGAGGCCAACCTCAAAGTGGGTGACTGACACGGCTTCGTGAAGGCGGGCGATGAAGGTTGCCGGCATCATATCGCCGTAGAGCCATGAGATCAGACCGCCGCCGTAAAGCGCTGCGATCGATCCGATAAATGTCAGGATCGGCAGCGCAATGATGAGGGCGATGACGCGCGGCAGGATCAGCACTTCGAGCGGATCGAGGCCCATCGTCGTGAGGGCATCGATCTCCTCACGCATCTTCATGGAGCCGAGCTCTGCGGTGTACGCACTGCCTGACCGGCCGGCGACCATGATGGCAACGATCAGAACGCCGATTTCGCGCAAGACCAGAATGCCGACCATGTCGACGACATAGGCGTCGGCACCAAATTTCCGGAAATGGAAGATGCCCTGCTGGGCGATGATGGCTCCGATCAGAAAAGTGATCAGCACGATGATAGGGACGGCTTGCCATCCGACTTTGTGCAATTGATAGATCGTGGATGTCAGGCGCAAACGCCTGGGATGAAGAATAACCCTTGCGAGAACGGTGCCGAGCCGACCCAGCATGTCGATAAAGATCAACAGTTCCTGCAGTGAGGAAACCGTCGACTGGCCGATCTGGTAGAGCTTGAGGAGAAGAGGATTCTGCTTTTCGTAGACCGGAGGATTGAGGTTGGCGGATCGCAGCTCCTCGATCAGCCCCGCGAAGCGCTCGCTGATCCCCACCGTCTTAATTTCCGAGCCCGCCTGGCGTGCGTGACGGATCATGCGCTCGAGAAGCCAGGCCCCAATGGTGTCGATCTCGTTCACGGCTGACATGTCGAGCTGCAGTGCCCGTGCTCCAGACGCGGTGCGTGTTGCGGCTTCGACCGCAGGCTCAAGCGCTGATACCTGAGATGCTGTCCAGGATCCGGCAGCGTACATCTGCGCGCGACCGTCAATCAGATCGGTCGTCAATTTCGGCGCGACACTCATGCTTTGCCTCCCAACCAATCTTCGACGCTTAGTAAGCGGATTAGTGTGTGAGCAGTGTTGATGTGTCTCAAGGGAGCGGCAGCGATGGAACCTTGAGGCAAGTCAACAGCGGCAGCTTTGCTAAAGCTAGGCTTTCTGGGCTTGTCTTCATTAGTTCATGGAGGTCCCATGCCGAAGCTGGAGCCGATATTGAACACCAGCCTGCCGCCAGCGTTCCGTAGCGTTCGCCTGATCCTTGCGCGGGAGCCGGACCATCCGGCCGGCGACGAGGAGGTCGGCTATGTCCTCGTCATGCCGCTGACGCCGGATGGACATATCGATCACGAGCTATGGCGCGATCACAAAGATGCTTGCCGCGTCATCCGCTTGCGGCGAGACGAGCCCGAGATCCATGGTCATCTGGTCCGTCGTCCAGGAGGAACCTGGGCATTCCGCTATGAGACGTCGCCTGATGAGGCGGGGTATCATTTTGAAGACGAGCGTTTTGTCGAAGGGGAATATGTCTCGATTACGGAGGATGAGGAGGCACGCCCCTTCCGGGTGATGCGAGTAGAGCGCCTCTAGCGCGGTTAGGCGCCAACCAAAAAAGAGCGGCATAGTTGTCTATGCCGCTTTTCTTTCATCCATCATTTACGCCGCCGTCTTGACCTCGATCTTTTTCATTTGCGAGGGCGCAGGTTTTGGCACCGTCACCTTCAGAATGCCTTTGGCGATCGTGGCCTTGATGGTGTCAAGGTTCACGCCTGGCGGCAGTTCGACCGTGCGAAGGAACGAGCCGTAGCTACGCTCCACGAGGTGATAGTCTTTCTCTTTTTCCTCGCGCTCATTCTTCTTCTCGCCGCGAATGGTGAGAAGATTGTCGGCCACGTTGATCTGAACATCCTTCTCCTCGAGACCGGGGAGTTCAGCCGTGATTTCGATTTCCTTCTCGGTTTCGGCGACATCCATGTTGGGGACAACAGGGTTTTGCGAGAATGGCGCGAAGTTGCGCGTAAAGCCGTCGAACAGACGGTCGATCTCATGTTGCAGCAGGGAGAACGGGTTCGACTCCTTGCGGGCAACGACACGATCTTGAGCTACGGGAATGACTGATTTCACTGTCATGATAGCCTCCATGTCGGAGCACATGCTCCGCAGCTATTTTTGCCGGACCGATCATTTTTGTGTTGAGCGGAGTCAAAGATCGGTGGGCAGATAATTTTATCGGGCTCTTGGGCAAAGAGGTGGCAAATGCGCGCGATGGTTCTGAGCGGACCGGGAGCGGAACTCAAGATGGCCGATCTGCCGGATCCTGTTCCACAGCCCGGCCAGGTGCGCGTGCGGGTCGGTGCCTGTGGCGTCTGCCGAACCGATCTTCACGTCATGGACGGCGAGTTGCCGCATATCAAATATCCGATCATTCCCGGACATGAGATTGTCGGGCGCGTGGACGCGATCGGACCTGGCGTCTCCAACCATTGTCTTGGCGAGCGGGTCGGTGTTCCCTGGCTTGGTCACACCTGCGGGGAGTGTTTTTACTGCAGGAGCGAGATGGAAAATCTTTGCGATGATCCTCTGTTCACCGGCTATACGCGGGATGGCGGATTTGCGACGCACACGGTTGTCGACGCAGATTTCGCGTTTCCGTTGGAAGAGGAGGGACCTGACGAGGCGGTTGCCCCGTTGCTTTGCGCCGGCCTGATCGGCTGGCGCTCGCTGGTCATGGCCGGTGATGCAAAGCGTCTTGGAATATATGGTTTTGGGGCAGCCGGCCATATCGTGGCGCAAGTGGCGAAGTGGCAAGGCCGGTCGATTTATGCCTTTACCCGCGGCGATGATGCTGCAGCGCAAGCCTTTGCGAGAGAGTTGGGCGCGGTATGGGCCGGTTCCTCCGACGCGTTGCCGCCGGAGCCTCTCGATGCCGCGATCCTGTATGCGCCTGTCGGCTCTCTTGTTCCTGCGGCGCTGCGCGCGGTGCGGAAAGGCGGCCGTGTCGTGTGCGCCGGCATTCACATGAGCGATATCCCATCCTTTCCGTACAGCTTGTTATGGGAAGAACGACAGATCGTCTCGGTCGCAAACCTGACCCGTCGCGACGGGATCGAGTTTCTCAGAATCGTGCCCCAAGCCAAGGTCCAGACGCATACCACGGTCTTCCAACTTGGGCGCGCCAACGAGGCGCTTGCCATGTTGCGACAAGGAAGTCTGGTCGGGGCGGCCGTCCTCAAGCCTTGATGCGATAGGATGACGCACTCACCCGCCGCCAGATAATTATATCGTATGATAGGTAGCGATTTAGGAGAGTTCCGCTAAACAGGCGACAATTCGGGTTGATCGGTATCAAAAGCACTAGCCCCGACGGGTGTATTCCTTCGCCAGTTGAAGGAGAGAGCCATGCGCGCCCATCAGATCATGACCCGGAATCCGGTCTCCGTTACTGAAGATACCACCTTGAGAGAGGCGGCCCTGCTGATGCTGCAGAATCACATCAGCGGGCTCCCTGTCGTTGACAAATTTGGCAAGCTCGTCGGCGTTATCTCCGAAGGAGATTTCGTGCGCAGGGTGGAGATTGGCACTCAAACGAAACGGGCTCGGTGGCTGGCGTTCTTCATAGGTCCCGGCCGGGCCGCGACCGAGTTCGTCCATGAGCGAGGCCGCAAGGTCGGAGTGGTCATGAACCCTCAGCCAGTGACCATAACCGAGGATACCAATCTGGAAGACATCGTGCGCCTCATGGAGAAGCACAACATCAAGCGGCTGCCTGTGGTGAAGGATATGCAGCTTCTGGGAATGGTGACGCGGACGGACCTGTTGCGCACCGTCGCCAGCCTGGATCGTGAGGTTCCCGATCCCACGGCCGATGATGATCATCTACAGCAGCGCATTATCCGTGCGATCGAATCGAACGATTGGCGGCCGATCAGTTTCAATATTCGCGTTCGCGGGGGCGTCGTTCATATCGATGGCATCATTACCGATGAGCGGTCGCGGCAGGCCAGCATCGTCGCGGCCGAGAATGTGCAAGGCGTGAAGCGAGTCCATGATCATCTTTGCTGGATTGATCCGATGTCCGGCCTGAGCCTGCTGTCTCCGGAAGACGAACGCCGGGAATCCCGCAGCTAGTTGGGGCGCCGTGACTTGGATTGTCGCACGTGTTGAAGGCTCGTGGGAGCGGAGCGGGAAGGGCGCTATCTCATCCCGCTACTGCAATGGCAATTTCCAGCCTTAATTGCTCAGCACGCTATCGTGCGCTTGGCGCCTTGATGCGCGATAGGAAAACGGCGCCTTCTTGATGCGGGCCAGATTCGTAAGGCGCCGCGGCTTTGTACTGCACGAAATCTCGTCTTTTGCGTAGCAAAGCCGTTCAATCTCGTCGTACGTGTAGGTGAACCCGCCGCTTTTGATGCGCGTTCTTTTCTGCTCGCGGGGCGAGAGCTTTTGAAACTCAAACGCGGCGGCTGCGACTGTTGGGTATTTTATAACGGTCTTTCCCTGGATGAGATCGGCAGGCTGTTTCTCGTCGACGAGGATTTTGTCGAGGTGCATTTGCCTTCTCCTGAAATGAAGCGCCGGATCGCTTCCATCTGGGTCGGTCACGGGATAAGCGATTTTGGCCGGTCTATTGCTTTCAGAATAAGGCTTTCGGAAGAGGCGCGCTTGATTTCGCGCAAGATGGAGAGAATGTCCTGCTGTCGCGAAACGTCGCAGCCGTCGGGCTCTGACAGGAACACTTACCTAGAGGAGCAGTGCCTTTAAAATTAAGATTCAACAGATAACCACAGTCGATGCGATATATTGGAGACGTTAGGTTAAGGGTCGGCGTAGGACGCCTTTCCTTGTCTCGCCTTAATCGCCGTGTAAAAATATGCAGGCATCCTGGGGGTGGTTATCGTGGGCGATACGCTAACCGGAACCGATCGGGCGCTGCATTTTTATCGGGCCGAGTTTGATATCGCCCAAGGATAAAACGTCGTCTTACCTCCTGGATGCTGACCGGAGGGCTCTATGGTAGCGGACACATCCCTGACGGATCACGAGCTTGGTCTCATTGATGCCTGGTGGCGGGCGGCCAATTATCTTTCTGTCGGTCAGGTTTACCTGCTCGACAATCCGCTCTTGAAAATTCCGCTCGCTATCGAGCACGTCAAGCCGCGTCTCCTTGGCCACTGGGGAACGGTGCCGGGGCTTAACTTCATCTACGCGCATCTCAATCGTCTCATCAAGGCGCGAGACCTGAACATTCTGTTTGTGACTGGGCCCGGTCATGGCGCTCCGGGAATTATTGCGAACGCTTATCTCGAGGGCACCTACAGCGAACTCTGTCCTGCAATCACGCAGGATATTGAAGGCATCAAGCGCCTGTTCCGCCAATTTTCGTTTCCCGGTGGTGTGCCAAGCCACACCGCACCTGAAACGCCGGGCTCTATCCATGAAGGTGGTGAGCTCGGCTACTCGCTATCCCATGCTTTTGGAGCGGCGTTCGACAATCCGGAATTGATTATTGCTTGCGTGGTCGGCGACGGGGAGGCCGAGACCGGGCCGCTTGCTGCCGCCTGGCACAGCAACAAGTTTCTCAACCCGGCGTCCGATGGTGCCGTGCTGCCGATCCTTCATCTCAACGGCTACAAGATCGCCAACCCAACCGTTCTTGCGCGCATTCCTTCGGAGGAAATTCGCGCCTTGTTTGAAGGTTACGGATATGCGCCGATCTTCGTAGAGGGGCACGATCATTTCCAGATGCATCGGAAGATGGCGTTGGCGCTCTCAACTGCCTTCTCCGATATCGCAAAAATCCAAAAAACAGCCCGAAGCGAACGTAATCCTGAGCGGCCGCGTTGGCCGATGATTGTTCTGCGAACCCCAAAGGGATGGTCCGGGCCGAAGACGGTGGATGGCCAGAAGACCGAAGGATCATGGCGATCGCATCAGGTCCCTTTCAGTAACATACGAGCCCCCGGTCACCTGCAGCTTCTGGAGAACTGGCTTCGAAGCTACCTTCCGGAGCGGCTGTTCGATGATCTTGGCCGGCTTTGCCCCGAGATCGCGGCCCTCGCGCCGGAAGGGGCAAAGCGGATGAGCGCCAACCCTCATGCGAATGGGGGCACCAAAAGGCGGCCGCTCTGCCTTCCTGACTTCACGTCATTCGCGGTTGATGTGGAAGCTCCAGGACAGGTCGACGCGGAGGCAACGCGCGTGCTGGGTGGCTTCCTCCGCGACACCATGGCGGCGAACAAAGCCAACCGCAATTTCCGCGTATTCGGTCCGGACGAGACAGCTTCAAATCGACTACAGGCTCTGTTCGACGTTACCGACCGGTCATGGAATGCCGAAATAATCCCGGACGATGATGACCTTGGTCCCGATGGCCGCGTCATGGAGATTCTGAGCGAACACACCTGCCAGGGATGGCTCGAAGGCTATCTGCTGACCGGCCGCCACGGCTTCTTCTCTTGCTATGAGGCCTTCATTCACATTGTAGATTCGATGTTCAACCAGCATGCCAAGTGGCTGAAAACCGCTCGGGAGGTGCCATGGCGCCAGCCGATTGCCTCGTTGAATTATTTGCTCACTTCGCACGTCTGGCAGCAGGACCACAATGGTTTCAGCCATCAGGATCCCGGGTTCATCGATCACGTCATCAACAAGAAGGCCGATATCGTCCGCGTTTATCTGCCGCCCGACGCAAACACTCTGCTGTATGTGGCCGATCACTGCCTGCGGAGCTGGGATCGCGTCAATGTCATCATTGCTGGTAAGGCGCCGAGCCCGCAGTGGCTCTCGATGGATGCTGCGATCAAACACTGCACGGAAGGAATCGGAATTTGGGAATGGGCCAGCAACGATCGCGGCAGCGAGCCGGACGTCGTCATGGCGTGCGCGGGTGACGTGCCGACGCTGGAGACGCTTGCTGCTGTCGATTTGCTGGAGCAGCAGATTCCGGAATTGAAAATTCGGGTCGTGAATGTCGTTGATCTGATGACGCTGCAATCAAAAGAACAGCATCCGCACGGGCTGGCCGACAACGATTTCGATGCGCTGTTCACCACGGACAAGCCGGTGATCTTTGCTTATCACGGCTATCCGACGTTAATTCATCGGCTGACCTACAAACGTACAAATCACCACAATATCCATGTGCGGGGCTATGAAGAGGAGGGCTCCACGACGACCTCCTTTGATATGGCTGTTCGGAACAGGATCGATCGATTTCATCTGATTGCGGCTGTCATTGACTGGGTGCCGCAGCTTGGCGCGGCCGCCGTCTACACCAAACAGGCTATTCGCGACAAACTGGTTGAGCACGAGCGTTTCATCCGTACTCACGGCGTCGATCTGCCTGAGGTGAGAAACTGGCGATGGAAAGGTGCACAGAGACCCGCCACAGACGCCTTTCGTTGAACGAGCGCAGTGCTCTGCAATCGCCGCTTCAGTCCGGGTCGTATTTGGCAAGATCAAGCGACACCTTGACCGTGCCATCCCCGGGAGGTTCCGCGGCGAGTTGGAAGCCGATCTCGCGGCACATCCGCAGCATCTTTGTATTCGCGCTGAGAACGATACCTTCAACCCGGCTCAGACCATCCGCCTTGGCATAGCGGATCAGGTGATTCAGCATCGTCCAGCCGAGGCCTTGTCCTTGCAGGTCACTGCGCACCAGGACTGCATATTCCGCCACTTCATGATCCGGATCGTTCGACAGCCGTGCGACGCCACATAGTGCGCCACTCTCTTCATCGAGAGCCACGAATGCCATTTCGCGGTCGTAGTCGAGCTGAGTGAGGCGCACCAGAAACTTGTCTGAAAATTCCGTACTGATGTTGAAGAAGCGGAGCTGCATGTCCCTTTTGGCAATCTTGGCGAGGAATGCAGGATAGAGCGCCGCGTCGGCTGGCTGGATCGGTCGTATATGATATGTGTGGTCGTCGAGGGTAAAATCCCTGGCCCATTCTGCCGGATATGGCCGGATGGCAAGTGCAGGATTGGGGCCGGGCTGTTCGACAGACAGTGGGTCAATTTCAATCCGGGCATCGAGGGCGATCACGCCATCGCTATCGGCCAACAGAGGATTGATATCCACGGCGGTGACGCAAGGAAAATCGACGACTAATTGCGACAGTCCGTTGAGTGCCTGGCTGATTGCGGCGCGGTCTGCCGGCTTACGATCTCGAAAACCGGCGAGCAAGCGTCCGATCCGGGTCCGGTCAATCAAATCGCCAGCTAGAATGTCGTCCATCGGCGGCAGGCCAATGGCGATATCATCCATGACCTCGACTGCCACGCCGCCGGCGCCGAAAAGAATGATGGGGCCGAAAATAGCGTCACGATTGACGCCAAGGATAAGCTCCTGCGCCTGCCTGCGCTCGATCATCGGCTGTACGGCAAACCCCTCGATGGTGCCATCCGGGCGATGCTGATGCAGTCGTCGCGTGATTGCCTCTGCCGCTTCGCGTGCGGCTGCCGCTGTCTCGAGACTGAGGACAACGCCACCCACGTCCGATTTGTGCGTGATCGACTTCGACAGCAGCTTGACAGCGACCTTGTTTGAATTGGCGAGAAGATCTGTTGCTGCTTGTTCGACGTCGTCAGGCGAATGCGCCACGATAATTTCTGGAACCGGGATGCCGTAAGCCTTTGCGACGGCCTTTGCCTCGGGTTCGGTCAACATGCGGCGGCTTTCCCCCGCGACTTGTCGAAAAATAGAGAGTGCGGTGGCGCGGGCGCTTGTGACGTCCGTGCTTCTGTCTGAAGGAACGCGGTGGAGCATCTTCTGGGAGCGCGACCAGTCCGTCAGATAGGATACCGCCGTCGCCGTTGCCGCCGGGGTTTCATAGCTTGTGATCCCAGCCGCCTGCAGCAACCGGCGGGCGCCGCGCGCGGACTGCTCGCCCAGCCAGCATGTCAGAACCGGTTTGTCGTTGATCGTGCCGTTTTTCGCGAGGGATGCGACCGTCGTCGCTGCATCGGACGACGACGCTACGCCGGTCGGACAATTCATCACCATCAGCACATCGACGTCCGGATCTGCGGCGACGGCTTCGACGGCGGCGCGGTAGCGTTCCGGCGGAGCATCTCCGACGATGTCGACAGGATTGGCATGCGACCAGTTTGACGGCAACGTCTGGTCAAGGGCAGCAATCGTCTTGGGTGATAGAACGGCAAGCTCGCCATGAAAATCCATCAATCGGTCGACGGCCAGAACACCGGCTCCGCCGCCGTTGGTGACGATACCGACGCGCGCCCGCTCAATGGGTGAAAACCGCGCGATTGTTTCCGTTGCGCCGAAAAGATCGGCCAGTTCGTTCACCCGCAGAATTCCGGCACGGCGGAGCGCTGCGTCCACCACGCGATCGACGCCTGAAAGCGCTCCGGTGTGGGTTGCGGCGGCTTTGGCAGCTTCGGCGTGGCGTCCCGGCTTGATGGCGATGACCGGCTTGACGCGTGCAGCAGCGCGGGCTGCGGTCATGAATTTTCGCGGGTTCGGCACCGATTCCAAATACATCACGATGGCGCGTGTTTGAGCGTCACCCGCGAGCATGTTCAGACAGTCCGCAACATCGACATCCGCCATGTCGCCAAGTGATACAATTTGCGAAAATCCGATACCGTTTGCCGCTGCCCAATCGATCAATGAGGTGGCGATGGCTCCTGACTGAGACAGCAGGGCGATGTTGCCGGGCGCAGCTCCCATATGGGCGAAACTTGCATTGAGTTTGGCGAGAGGCAGCACGAGTCCGAGGGTGTTCGGGCCGATGATGCGGAGCAGGTGAGGCTTCGACGCATCAAGAATGGCTTGCCTCAGGCCGTTTTCCCTGGTGATACCGGCGGTGATGACGACGGCAGCGCGGGTTCCTTTTTCGCCCAGCTCTTTAATAAGGTCTGGCACCACGGCTGCCGGCGTTATGATGACGCCGAGGTCGGGAATTCCGGGAAGATCACTTACGCAGGGATAGCAGCGGCGGCCGTTCAAATCCGTGTACTTCGGGTTCACAGGCCATATTTCACCTTCGAAACCGCCGTTCACGATGTTGTTGAGCACGATGTGTCCAACCGAGCCATGGCGAAGCGAAGCTCCGATAACGGCAACGGATTTGGGTGCGAAAGCATGACTCAGATTTCGGATTGTCATGGCCGTCACTCAGGTTGGATCGTTTCGTTCCTCATGACCCAGCGCTCTCCAAACTTCATGGTTCTGGAAGAGTATCACATGCCCGGGCGAGCGTGTCCGCCGGAGAACCGGCGGCGTTGATGACGGACCACGAGAGGGAGTCGACTTCGAAGTCTTCCTGTTGGCGCGCGACGCTCGGGTTCGCATCGGAGGCATCCGGGCCTCGCCCGCTGATCCGAGCGATGCGCGTGGCCAGATCGGCTTCCAGAAATAACCCATGGAATGTCACATTCGCCTCGCGCGCGATGGCCTCGATCGCGGCGCGTTCGGAAGCTTTGGCAAAGACGGCGTCGACGATGACCGAATGACCGGCTCGGGCAATCCGGGCAGCTTTGTCGCATAACATTGCATAGATGGTTGTCGATATCTCAGGTCGGTAGGCTTCTGGGGGCAGGCGATCGGTTTCATCAACACCGAACCACGTTTTGCGTTCGACATCAGAGCGCAGAACGATCGCGCCCGGAAGAGGGTGAATAAGCGGCGCAAGTGATCGTGCCAATATCGATTTCCCCGTCCCGGAAAGGCCTCCGACGCAAACGATCGAAGGTGATGGAGGTGCGATCAATATCCGGGCCAACTCAAAATAGCGTTGAGCCGCCTGGATAATCTCGTTCCGTTTGTCACCGGTATTTTGGCTGAGGCGAGCCGCGGTCACTTTCGCCCGGACTGCAGCGCGTATCGACATGAAGAGGGGCAGCGCGGCAAGGCCGTCATAATCCTCAATCTGATGTGTTGCCGCGAAATATCCGTTGAGAACGACATTGGCGGCAGGAGTAAGCGTGTGCGCGATCAAATCCAGCAGCAGGAAGGATAGATCGTACAGGATGTCACCGGATGCCATAACTGGATCGAATTCGATAGCGTCGAAGGGAACGGGCTCTCCGTCGAGAAGTACGATATTGCCGAGATGCAGATCGCCGTGGCCGCGGCGTGTCAAGCCCCGTTGGCCTCTGGAGACGAGAAGCGGACGAATCCGTGCCAGCGCGTCCCGCGAGCGCCGATCGAGTTCGCTGACAGCTTCAGCGGGAAAGATGTCACTGGCCTCACGCAACGCGACGGTGTTCTGCTCGATATAGCGGGGGAGTGCCGCGAGCCACGGATCAGGATCGGTGCACTCCGCTCTCTGGTGCATCGCTGTGACCATGTGAGCGAGCTTTGCGGGCAAAGTATCGTCGAAGGCACCACGAGCGGCGATGTGATCCAGAGTCCGGCTTTCGTCAAAACGCTCCATCTCGACCGCCCATTCGACAGGCTTGCCTTTACCGCCTACCGCTAACTGGCCGTTTGACTCTCGCGTGATCGCTATCACCTGACGATAGAGGCGTGGCGCGAACTGGCGATTGATGACCAATTCCGCCTCGCATGCGGCCTTGCGCTTCGGCAGCGTCGAATAGTCAAGAAACGGAAATTGCACGGCGCGCTTGACTTTGTAGGCCCGCCGAGGCGCCAGAAACACCGCCGACGCATGGGTATCACAGCGTAGCACCGGCCCGCCGCCGTGGGTCGCCGGATCGGCGAGCAGGGCGAACACGGCTTCCTGTGCAGGCTCACCAGACACCGCTGCATTGCCAACATCATCATCTGGAAAGGAGTCTGACGTGTCCATGGCCGCTCCGGTGCTCGCAACTATGAAGTATGGCAGGGCCTCTACCGTTGATGTGTGTCAAGATCGATAGCGGCTGCGGGCTGATGGGATGTTGATGCAGGCGCGCCGCGCCGCTGCCTGATACGATCGATAATGTACATTCTGAAGCGTCTGAACAGGGTGGCCACAAATCCGCGCCGATGCGGAAGCTGAACGCGTTCTTCTGTGTCACTGACGAACACGCCGCGTGCCTTGATAATGGACCAAATTAAAGGGCTCCACTCGCGAAAGAGGGCTTCGACTTCCTCGTGTAGAAATCCGGACACAACCTCAGGAGCCGGCAGGAAGACCTCGGGAAGTACGGTTGACAGCTTGGCATCCGACAGAATGTCCCATCGGGAATGCCCGCCCATCAATGGTGACTTTAAACCATAGATAACCCGTCCTATCTGGGCTTCGCGAATTGCGTATGAGCATTGGGCGCATGGCTCGACCGCTGAATAGAGGGTGCAATCAGCCAAATTTATTCCTCGAATCTGTTGCGCCAACGAAATCGCGACGACTTCTGCGTGACGATTAACGTCCTGATCCTGCCTTGCCCTGTTGATCGATTCGCATACGAATACGCCATCGCAGGCGATGACGGCTGCAAACGGATATTCACCCGCAGCGAGGGACGATCTGGCTAATGCAATGCAGCGCCTCATTAAATCAATATCGGAATGCTTGCTGACTTTAAGCATCGACTGCTCACATATGCGACAAACATAGCTCTCTAACGCACGACGATGCGTTGTGTTTCTGAGGCCGTGCCTTTGATATTTGTCACGCCTTGGGAAGGCGGTCAGGTTCTTGTCGCAAAGTCCGTTCTCCCCTGAGCACAATATAGATCGCCGGGATGACGATCACGGTCAGGGCCGTCGAGGATGCGAGGCCAAACAGCAGTGAGATGGCGAGCCCTTGAAAGATCGGATCTGTAAGGATCACAGCCGCACCGATCATGGCGGCGAGCGCCGTGAGAAGAATCGGCTTGAAGCGGATGGCGCCGGCTTCCAGCAACGCTTCGACCAGCGGCCGTCCGGGTGTTCGCGTATGGCGGATGAAATCCACCAGCAGAATGGAGTTGCGCACGATTATGCCGGCGAGCGCGATGAAGCCGATCATCGAGGTCGCGGTGAACGGCGCGCCGAACAACCAGTGGCCGAGCATGATGCCGATGAAGGTGAGCGGAATCGGTGTCAGGATCACCAGCGGTAGGGTGAATGAGCGAAATTGCGCAACGACGAGGATGTAGATGCCGAGGATCGCGACCGCGAATGCTGCACCCATGTCGCGGAAGGTCACCCAGGTGACCTCCCATTCGCCGTCCCATAACAGCGTCGGGTGCTGTTCGTCGTTAGGCTGGCCGTGCAACGCAATGACCGGTTTCGGAACGTCACCCCAGTCGGCTCGGGCGATGGCGTCGGATACCGCGAGCATGCCGTAGACCGGTGCCTCGAACGTGCCGGCAAGTTCGGCTGTCACCATCTCGGCGGCGCGGCCGTTGTGCCGGAAGATCGGGTAGGAGGCCCGCTCGCGCGTCACCGAGACGACGTCTCCAAGTTCGACGATCGCACGGTCACCGGGCAATGCATTCGCCGGTACTGGCGTCGTCAAGGTGCGCGGGTTGACGACGCGCTCGCTTTTCCCAAGTGCGATGCGGATCGGGATGGGCTGGCGCCCACCGCCGCGATGAGAGTAGCCGACCGTTGTGCCACTGCCGAACGTACGGATCGTATCGTAGACGTCGCCTTGCTCGACACGGTAATATTCAAGATTGTCTTGATCGATGCTGACTCGCACGCGCTCAGGCCGGTTGCGGAAGCTGTCCTCAATGTCGACGATAAAGGGAACGCTTGCAAACGTCTCTCGCACCTTGGCGGCGACCGCGCGCCGTGTCTCCGGATCGGGGCCATAGATTTCCGCGAGCAGGGTGCCGAGCACGGGCGGGCCTGGTGGCGGCTCGACCACTTTCACAATGGTGCCTTCGGGAAGCGGCAGGCCGTTCAGCCGCGTCCGCAGATCGAGTGCGATATCGTGACTGGTGCGGCTGCGCTCGCCCTTGGGTGCGAGATTGACCGCGATATCGCCCTGCTGCGGCTGTGAGCGAAGATAATAGTGACGCACGAGGCCGTTGAAGTTGAACGGCGCGGCGCTGCCAGCGTAGGTCTGGAACGAGACCACCTCCGTGACGCCTGCAAGCCGTTCAACCATCGTCTGCAGCACCCGGTCGGTATCTTCAACCGACGAACCCTTGGGCAGATCGACCACCACCTGAAGATCGGTCTTGTTGTCGAACGGCAGCAGCTTGACGGTGACGTGCTGTGTGTAGAACAGCCCGAGCGAGGCGAGGGTGACGATTCCGACGGCAATCAAGAAGATCCATGACCGCTTCTTCGTACGCAAAATAGGGTCGGCAACTTTGACATAGGCGCGGCCGAGCCAGCCACCCTGGCTCTCGTGCGCGGCTGTAGGCGCGCCGCCGCCAAATCTCACCATCAGCCATGGTGTGAGCATGACGGCGACGAAGAAGGAGAACAGCATCGCCGCCGAGGCATTTGCAGGGATCGGGCTCATATAGGGGCCCATCATGCCGGAAACGAATAGCATCGGCAGCAATGCGGCAACCACCGTCAGCGTCGCGACGATGGTGGGGTTGCCGACTTCGGCCACGGCTTCGATTGCGGCCTGCCTGCGTAGCCGTCCGTCGTTCATCGCCCAGTGGCGGGCAATGTTCTCGATCACCACAATGGCGTCGTCGACCAGGATGCCGATCGAGAAGATCAAGGCGAACAGGCTGACACGGTTGAGCGTGTAGTCCATGATCCACGATGCGAACAACGTGAGCAGGATGGTGGTCGGGATCACCACCGCCACCACCAGCGCCTCGCGCCAGCCGATGGCGAAGCCGACCAGGATCACGATCGAGACGGTCGCCAGGCCGAGATGGAACAGGAGTTCGTTGGCCTTCTCGTTCGCCGTCTCGCCATAGTTGCGGGTGACGGACATCTCCACCTCGGCCGGGAAGATCTGGCCACGCGCCTGCTCGAGCCGCTCCACGATATTATGGGCGATGACCACAGCGTTGGTACCAGGCCGCTTGGCGACGGCGAGCGACACGGCGGGCGCGCGCTGCAGGCCTACGGCCGTCTTGCGGATGTTCGTCACCCGCGCCTCGTTCGGCTCGGTGGCGAGCACGACAGTGGCAACGTCGCGCACGTAAACCGGCCGACTGTCGCGCGTCGTCAGTAAGAGGTTGCCGATCTGGGAGAGCGATTGCAGGGTCTGGCCGGCCATGAGCGTGCGCTGTTCGCCACGTTCGCGCACCCGGCCGATCTGGAACGAGCGGTTGGCGCCGGCGATCTTGGCTGCGAGCTGCTGCAGCGTGATGCCATAGAGCGACAGCCGCTCTGGATCTGGCTCAACGCGGATTTCCTCCGGCTGATCGCCGACGATATAGGTGAGGCCGATGTCGGGCAGTTTGAGCACTTCGACCTGAAGCTCGCGGGCGAGGCGAGTGAGGTCGTTCGCGGTCCACCGTTCCGCAGCAGCCGGTGTTGGCGTCAGCGTCACGACGACGATGGCGACGTCGTCGATGCCGCGGCCGACAATCAGCGGCTCCGGGATGCCGACCGGGATGCGATTCATATTGGCGCGGATTTTCTCGTGGATGCGCAGAATCGCGGCATCGGCGCTGGTGCCGACGAGAAAGCGCGCAGTGACGACAGTGCCGTCGTCCTCGGTCTGCGAATAGACGTGCTCGACGCCATCGATGCTCTTGACGATGGTCTCGAGTGGCTCGGTGACGAGCTTGACCGCATCCTCCGCCTTGAGCCCGTTGGCCTCGACATGGATGTCCACCATCGGCACCGAAATCTGCGGCTCTTCCTCACGCGGCAGCGTGAGGAGGGCAACCAGCCCGAGAGCAAACGCTGCGAGCAGGAATAGCGGCGTCAGCGGCGAGGCGATGAAGGCACGGGTGAGGTGACCAGCGATTCCGAGCTTCATGGCTTGCCGCCCGGCAGGGAAATGCGGTCGCCGTCGCGCAGCCCGGTCAGCACTTCAATGCGCGAGCCGTCATCGGTTCCAATCGTCTCACCGAGGATTACGGCGATTTCGATCGGTCCGTCATCCGTGATGACGCGGACATAGTCGATGCCGTGGCGTGTCACGATCACCTGTGGCGGAACGGCGAGTACCGAACGTTGCGCGACCGGAATCCACACCAGCGTGCGCTCGTTGACGAAATAATCGCCAATGCCGTCGACATCGACATCGGCAATGACGCGGCCGTTCGTGATTTCCGGGTAGACCTTGGCGACGCGGCCCGGCCGTGCTTCGGCGATGTTGCCGCTGGCGGCGGGTGAAAGCCCACGCTGGCCAATGCGTACGAGGGCATCCTGTTTGATCTCTGTAGCATGTCGCTCGGGCAAAGACAGCCGCAGGTAGTAACGGCCGCTGGCGATACGCGCGATCTCCTCGCCGGGAAGCACCACCGATCCGAGCGTGATCGGGACGGTCAGCACGCGGCCGTCCGCCGGAGCGAGCACCTCGCCCTCGCGAGCCCGTTGCTCGATGACAGTTTTCTCGGCTTGTGCGGCGGCAACTTGATTAACGACGACGTCGAGCTGCATCCTGGCCTGATCGAGGCGAACCTGGGTCCCCGCGCCGCGGGCGAGAAGCTGCTGTGCCCGTTCAAATTCGGCGCGTGCATTTTCCTGCTGCGCATTGAGCGCCTCGATCTTGGCGTTGGCGGCGTTCAATTCGAGCGCGAGCTTGTCGTCCACAACGATGGCGACAACTTCGCCTTCCTTGACTTGCGTGCCTTCGCTGACCTTGATCTCGCGTAGCGAACCGCCGATGCGCGCCCGCGCTGGCACGACCCTTCGGCTTTCGACCTGGCCGAACACAGCCTTCATATCCGGCACGGCGATGGGCCGAACCACATACTCGGCCGCTGCCGACGCGGCGCTGGAGAGCAACGTCAACGCCGTGAGGCAGACAAAGCTGATGCCGCGAGGCATGGTGCTTCCTTCAGATAAACGGAGCCGTGCGCTGACTATCGCTCGCCGAGCGTGGGCGATCAGTCGAACGCGCATCCGCTTTTTACGCCCAGCATCTTGAAGACTCTGGCTGCGGGGCAGAAACCGGTCATCGACGCTTGCATGAGGTTCACGCCGACAAAGGCCGCCAAAAGGTACCAATAGGGTGAGAGGTAAAAGCCGAGCGCCAGCGACAACAGCACCATGAAGCCGGCAAACAGCATAACGGCACGATCGATAGTCATTGCTCTACTCCTTGTGAACAGGGTGGCGATTTGCGGAGGGGCGGCGTCCTCTTATGGATCAGCCTTCGTCCGTAATGCTTCGAGAGCTTTGCAATGGTCGTGCGGCTCATGATCGCCTCTTGCCGTCTCTCGACTTTGATCCAGTGCAATATTCCGCATAGAGAGCCTGCATAATGTGGAGCGCAGGCTCGCTGGAGATGCGATACCAAATGGTCTGGCCGTCACGGCGGCTGGCAACGATGCCATCGCGGCGCAGTAACGATAGATGCTGCGATGCTGTGGAATCGCGGATGTCGAGGAACTCCGCGAGTTGGCCGACCGACTTCTCGCCACCAACGAGTTGGCAGAGGATGAGGAGACGGTGCTGGTTGGACAGCGTCTTCAACAGCGTGCTGGCCTCGTCGGCGGCCACGCGCATCGCTTCCGGGTCGATCTTCGATTTAATATTCATATTTACGAATATACGAATATTTGAATATATAGCAAGTGCTAAAGCGGGACGCACGTGCTGCCTCGCCACGAGCGGGGCGGAACACCGACTACGTGACGCGCAATATGATTGGATTGAAGAGGCTTTGGCCGAATTCGGTCCCGATGCCTCAGGAGGCTTTACCTGCCGCAGAACAGCCTGTTGGTGATGGCGTCCTACTCGTGGCTGTCGGTCTGAGAACATCAACTAGCGAGGTAGTCGGCAGGCCGGTGCGTTGCCTTGTTGCTTCCTAGGGAGCGTATGACCCGACTTCTCGGGTCATACACAAGGTCGGTAGCCTGGGATCATCCTCGTTATTCTGGAGACAAATTATGTCTCCCGACTTGATCCCGGCAAAGGTGGTTATGCTGCTCCGGAAGCAATTTTGGAGGCCTCAGCGGCGGCATGTTGAATGCTGTTGGACATCTCGTTTGTCACGGCGCTCTGCTCTTCAATGGCCGCCGCGGTGGACGTGACATACTCGCTGACATTGTTGATCGCAGTCTTTATGGCACTCAGCACCGCGACCACGTCGCTGGAGATGCCATTGAGACTATCGATCTCAGCGGCGATTTTATCGGTTGCCTGCTTGGCTTGATTGGCAAGATTCTTGACTTCCGACGCGACCACGGCAAAGCCGCGACCCGCTTCGCCAGCGCGAGCGGACTCGATCGTGGCATTCAGAGCCAGCAAATTGATCTGACCCGTAATGTCGTGAATGAGCTGAACGATCCCGCTCATCGATTGGGTTGCTTCCGTCAGACGAAGAGCTTGCGTATCCGCGAGGACAACTTGTTCGACCGCGCCCGTGGCTGTGCTGCGTGATTTGACCATGGCTTCCGAGATCTCGCGAACCGATGCGCTGAGTTCTTCGGAGCCTGCCGCAACCGACTCCATCATGGACCTGACCCGCTCATTGCCAATCCGGACGAGAACCTGCCGGGTCACGTCTGCGGCGTATTTGACGACCTTAAAGGGCTTGCCGTTGAGGTCGAGGATGGGGTTGTAGGAAGCCTGGATATAGATCTCCTTACCATCCTTGCGGATCCGCTTGAACTCTGCGGATTTATATTCGCCGCGATTAAGCGCCGTCCAGAATTCACGATAGGAGTCGGAATTTCGCTCGTCAGCATCGACGAAGATGCTGTGATGCCTGTTCTGGATTTCCGGAAGAGTATAACCGACGGCATGCAGGAAGTTTTCGTTGGCGGTGACAATCGTGCCGTCCATATTGAATGTGATCACGGCCTGTGACTTGCCAATCGCCTCGATCTGCCCGGCAAAATCGGCGTTCTTCAACTTGCTGGCGGTCACATCCGTGGCGAATTTTACGACCCCAAAAGGCCGCCCCTTCTCGTCCATGATCGGATTGTAGGACGCAAGGATCCAGACTTCCTTGCCGCCTTTCCCGATGCGCTTGAACTCGCCGCTGACATAATCTCCGCGGTTAAGCTTGGCCCAGAACTCACGATACGCATCGGTGTCGCGCTCCGATGATGAGACGAACATGCTGTGATGCTTGCCTTGAATGTCGCCAAGCGTGTAGCCGAGCGCATCAAGGAAATTCTGGTTGGCGGTTAGAATGGTGCCATCCAGATCGAATTCGATGACCGCTTGAGTTTTGTTGATGGCATCGAGTTTTGTAGTCTCTTTTCTGTTGGAATTCTGTTTCTGTGCGATGTCGGTCGCAATTTCCACCACTCCGCTTAACCGCTTATCGCGACCCATAATTGGGTTGTAGGACGCTTCGATCCAAAGCTCGCGACCGTCCTTGGTCAACCGCCTGCACCGGATGGTGCGGGATTCGCTGCGCTTCAATGCAGCCCACAGGTCCTTGTATTCGGTATCATCACGCTGGTCGGCCGGCAGAACCGACGAATGATGTTTGCCTTGAATATCCTCGAGGCTGCAGCCGAACGTATCGAGAAATTTCTTGTTGGCTGTGATGATCAGGCCATCCATGTTGAATTCGATGATGGTGTGCGACTGACCGATCGCTTCGATTTGCGCATGAGAGTCAGTGTGAGATTTACGAGAAAACATTGCTGTTCCTTGTGATTCTATGGCGTTTGGGAATTTTCGAGAAAACTGGAGAGTGGAGTGACGGCTTCAGCTCGGGAAAGTTTGAGAGGGGATCGAAGTTGAAGGCGGCAGAGCGGTTTCTGCTGGATCCGATATGCGCGCGGTGTTCGCAGGAGCTAGTTCCTGCAAAAGCGAGCAGAGGGTTCTGTTTGCTGTTTGAATGTCAGTAACGACGCTGATCTGGCTGTGTCGCAGAGAGCTTTGATCCTCAATGGAGATAGCCCCCTCCGAGAGGACGTGCTCCATCTCCAGGTAGAAGTGCTCGAGCTCCTGCATCAGCGCGTTGAGCCCTTCGACCAGCGAACCGAGGGTTTGGTTGTTGGGGAAGGCAGATTGCGGAAGGATGTGGTCGGACGCGTCGTTTCTCTTGGCTAAAAAATTAAAGATAGTCGCAGTCATGAAATGGCTCTGCCTCGCTGTGTGTGCCGCATGTCGTCCCGCAGGAAGGAGCGGAACAACGAGGCCTAGAAAACGCAAACAGCGTTAAGTTTCGCGGCTGAGAGCCAGTTTGCCGATTTTAGGATTTTGTTAAGGAAGGTTAAGAAAATTAAAGAGTGCGTTCATCTAGATTAACAGCGCGCCTAAAAGCGGCGATAGATCAGCGGGAAATAGATACCGTGGGCTTGGCGGGTGGCGAGTAGGAGATGCCACTTCATTAAGAGAATTAACCGGAGTAAACAAAACATTTAGTTGAGTTGAGAGACGATTAGATACGTTTGAAATATATTTTAAATAATTTCTCAAACCGCATCGAGGAGTAGGCATGAGTGAATACGCAGAATCAAAGTGAGAATCTGAGCGCCTCCGAGGAAATGGAGGCGATCGAAGCGGAATTAAAGGAAGTCTATCGCGTCACACCTTCCAGCGTTCGGACTACTGTCTACGACGTTATTAGGCGGACATCTGCCGAGTTCACCGATCAATTTTATGATGTGGTGATTAATCAGCCGGGCGCGCATTTTTTCCTCGACCATCAACTTGTGAATGAGCGCCTCCATCGAGCGATGAAGGAGTGGCTCGATGACTTGTTCAAGCGTGATGGCATTGAAGCCAAGTCTTTTATCCGGAGGCAGCAGCAGGTTGGCTGGGTCCATGCGCGTATAAAGGTGCCGGAGCGATTGGTATCGCGAGGTTTTCGCGAGCTGAAGCGAAATATTATCATCAGCCTGCGCGGAACGCGCCTGTCGCGTGAAGACCTTTCTGCCGCTATCTATTTTGTCTCTGCTTTGCTCGATCTCGGTTTCGACGTGATGACGTGCGCTTACATTGATCGCTCTGAGCGAAGCGTACGGTCGGATGAAGCATTTCGGCTCTTTTCTTTGGGCCAAAATCTCGTGACGGAGCGTGAGCGCCAGCGCGCATCTCTTTCAGAGTGGGCTCAGTCGTTCTTTTTCACCCTACAGGTGGGCACGAGCCCTCTTACTTTTGTTCCGATATCGCAATCAGATTTTGGTTTGTGGGTATTTCATCGTGCCATTTTATTGTTTGATCGCTCCTCCGAGTACGAGCGGCTCATTGATGCTATAAAGAATGTCGAACAGATTTCTGAACTGGTGACGTTTTCTCCGCCTCAACAGCGGATCGATTATTTACGGAAGATCAAAGCGGCAATTGGTGAAATCAATTCACTCCTCGCTCTCTTGTTCGACAATTCGCTGGAGGCGCAGGGTGCGCGCGATACGTTGACGCAGCTTCTCAATCGGAAATTCGTCAACACGGTGATCTCCGCGGAGATCACCGCGCAGAAGGTGTCGACTCATCCATTTTCAGTGCTGATGATCGAGATTGATCGATTCGATCAGCTGCGATCCCGTTTGGGCGAGACGGGCGGTGACATAATTGTTCAGCGCACCGCGCAACTGATTTTTGACTCGACCCGCACAAGCGACAGCGTCTTCAGTATGGGGCGCGAGACGTTTTTGGTCGTCTATGTCGAGGCGAATCTATTGGCTGCAAAGCAGCTCGCTAAATTTATTACGGATCGATATGCAACGACCCATTTCAGCGTGAACGGGGAAACGGTGCTGGACTGCTCACTCAGCGTAGGGGTTGTCGAATATGACGGTCATCCCGATCCTCGAGAACTGGTCAACCGGGCGCAGCGTGTCTTGTTGGAGGAGAAGAAGATAAAGCGCGATACTCCGCACTCCAATCCGTGAGCGATTTCATTAGCTCATGTTGGCGTATTTTTTGACGGCGGTATTTTTATTAGTCTTGCTAGCTGCGAATTTCAGATCCACATTATGTATAGGCATTTATAGGCGTAATTTCTTATTTTGTCGCCGCTTGCCGGAGATGCACCTGAGCACAATGCTCAGGTGCATCTTCGTCAGTCCGTTTTTTCGTCTGACGTAACACTAAGCGCTACGCTGCACGCGTGCTCCGTGTTGCTGAATGCTGGATAAGAGTTTTGCAAACTCGACCGATTGCGATTTGGTGATTGTACTTGTGGTCAATCGGATTCCCGGAGGGCTGTTCAGCCTGAAGATCGATCCAGTTCTGACGATCCATCCGGCTTCCATCAACCGTTGGGCGGTGAACTGTTCGTGCTCGACTGGAATCCAGACATTGATGCCGTCTGCTCCGTGGCTCTCGATGCCGAACTTGGCGAGCGTTTGAACGAAGGTCTCCCGCCGCTTTTTGTACAGCTCTGAGGCCTTGCGTATCGTTGCCTCGTAATCGGCTGCGCTGGTTGTCGCAAGCAACGTCTTCTGAAGAATGCTGCTGACCCAGCGATAGGTAAACGCGCTCAATCCAATGACCTTGGGTCCAAGCTCTTTGCTGGAGTTTACAAAGGCGAGACGCATATCAGCGCCGACGTATTTCGAGACTGACCGGATGACGCCCCAATTGGGGCGATCGTCCGAGACCAGTGTGACGGGTTTAAATTGTGAGAGTGCTGAAAAATGGTCGTCTTCGATAATGAGGACATCCTTGTAGCGTGCGATGACTGCTGCAAGCTCTTTTTGGCGGGCCGTCGACCATGAGCCGCCGTAAGGGTTTTGTGCGCGCGGTGTCAGGATGGCAGCTTTAACGCCGCTCTTGAGCGCCTGGTCGAGAGATTGAGGAATCGCGCCTTCATCGTCGACCGCGACCGGAACAGGCTGGTAGCCGAGTTCGCGCAATAACCCCAAGGTTGTCATGAAGCAGGGGTCTTCGACGGCGATCGGGGATCTTTTCGGAAGGGTTGCCCGTAAGACGACAGCGATGGCGTCGAAAGTGCCGTTCGAGATCCAGATATCGCCGATGGGTATGCTGTCCTGGCGAAACTGCTGAGTGGCGTATTCGAGAAGCGCCGGTTCATCGGGGGCGTCGTCGTAGTCGCGGTGGCGCCATTGGCAGCGCTGCAAGGCTCCGAAAACGTCGGGAAGAAGCTGAGGGTCGGGGTTGCCCGCTCCCATATCGTAAATGAAAGGAGGGGGTTTCGTGGCGCCCATACCGGGAGTTGCCACGCGGCTGCCTTGGCGCCCACGCCCTTCGATAAGGCCGGCATCGGAAAGCTGTCGGTAGGCAGAGGCAACGGTATTGCGGTTCACGCCCAGTTTGTCTGCCAATGTCCTGATCGGCGGGAGGGCTTCGCCCGCGGCAAAGGTGCCGCGTCGAATGGCGGCCTCGAGACTGCTCATGATCTGCATAGCTGTCCGGCCGGTGACGACCCCATCAGAGGCGGTTGGCTTTGTTTGCACGGATAATGTCTTTGCCATTGCTGACATCTCTTGGCTGGAGAGGAGCGAGTCGTGAGACCCATCGAGTAACGCCACTGTTCCGAACGCTCTCTATGACAAAATCTCGAGTTTCTTGAGAATTGTCCAGACAAAATATAATTTGATCTATTTATGTCTTGATGCAGGTTATTTGTCTGCTAGAACCAACCGGAAGCCGAACCGCCGCAACAGGAGAAGCACCATGCTTCCACCGGACAAGCACCTCACGATCGGATCGATGCTGTTTCCAGGTCTCGACCAGATCGATCTTACCGGCCCCTTTGAGGTTCTGTCGGCTATTCCCAATTCGACGCTGCATGTCGTCGGGAAGACCAAGAGCCCGGTTAAGGACTTTCACGGGCTGAACCTCGTTGCCGATATGACCTACGACGAGGCTCCCGATCTGGACGTTCTGCACGTGCCGGGCGGCCCGGGGCAACAGGCATTGATGGAAGATGAGGAGACTCTCAACTTCATCCGCAAGCAGGCATCAAAGGCGACGTATGTATTTTCCGTCTGCACGGGCGCCTTGCTTTGCGGTGCTGCCGGCTTGATCAAAGGCAAAAGGGCGACAACGCATTGGGCGTCTCACCATCTCCTGCCGTACTTCGGCGCGACGCCGGTGGACCAGCGTGTTGTGATTGACGGCAACTGGGTCTTCGCTGCCGGCGTGACGTCCGGAATTGATGGTGCGTTGCATGTGGCCGCTTTGCTGCGCGGCCAGCCTGCGGCGGAGCAAATTCAGCTTTACATGCAGTATCAGCCTGAACCGCCGTTCGATGCAGGGACTCCGGATCGTGCCCCCAAGCAGGTGTTGGAGAACGCGCGCAATGCGGTCAGCAAGCTGACAGCGGATCGCCTTGCGACCGCAAAGAAGATTTCCGCGCAGCTTGGTATTAAGGTCTAGGGATTGGTTGACCCCGACGAAATTGATTTCGTGTGGGGAGGCGGGCTTTAAACGGCAGGCGTGCGTAACATCTTTCTGAGACGGGGCGCGACGTAGTCGATAAATGCCCGCACTTTGGATAGCTCCGCTCGTCCATCGGGCACGACCAAATGAACGGGTAGAGGGTCCGGCTCAGCGCTCTTAAGCAATATCTGTAGCTTGCCCTTCCGGACTTCTTCTTCAATTTGATAGGACAGCACGCGGACAACACCGCGCCCGTCGGCCGCGCTACGAACCAGGGATTCGATGGTGTTGACGCTCAGGCGAGGCTTCAGCCGCACATTGCGGTGGGCTTTCGTCCCGGGCTTCGGTGGGAAGGTCCAGACCTCACCATGCCCAAGTTCGAAGTTCGAGATGCAGTTATGCGCCGCCAAGTCCGACGGAGTGCGAATTGCGGGTCTACCCTTCAGATAGGAGGGGGAGGCAGCGATAACACGGCGCACGCTGCCGATCTTTGTGGCTATCAATCCTGAATCAGGCAGATGTCCAATTCGTAGGGCGACGTCTATGCCTTCCTCGGCCAGATTGACCTGACGATCCACAAGAAGATACCGGATTCTGAGTGCCGGATACTTTTCCAGAAAATCATCAATGACGGAGCGCAGGATTCTTGTTCCGAACAAGACCGGTGCGGTAATGGTCAGCACGCCACGGGGAGAGGAATGCAATCCCGCCGCCGCGAGATTAGCTTCCTCCAGATCGTTCAAAATACGACGGCATACGACCGCGTATCGTTCACCGGCTTCACTGACACGGACGCTCCGTGTCGTGCGGTGAAGCAGTTCGGTGCCGACATCCGCTTCCAGAAATGCAATCGCACGTGTCACGGCCACCGGTGAACGGTTCAGGCGTAGAGCGGCTTTGGTCAGATTGCCTTCATCCAGAACGGCAATGAAGACCCGGATGGCATCGAGGCGATCCATTATTTCATTTCCAGAAATAAAGTTATACCCATTTCATCCATTATTTCAAAGATGACCAGAGCATATCTTGTTTTCGTACATGCATAATTCTCCGGAAAAATACCATGAAACTCTACTATGGACCACTGTCCGGCCACTCACACCGCGCGCGGCTTTTTCTGTCGTTGCTCGGAATGGATTACGAGCCGATCGAACTTAATCTTCGCGCCGGTGATCACAAGACTGCCGAGTTTCTCCGCCTCAACAGTTTTGGCGAAGTTCCTGTCCTGGATGACGACGGCACCGTTATCGCGGATTCCAATGCCATTCTCGTTTATCTCGCGAAAAAAAGTGGGACGACAGACTGGCTTCCCGAAGATCCTGTTACGGCCGCGAATATTCAACGCTGGCTCTCGGTTGCGGCAGGAAAGGTCGCTTACGGCCCCTGTGCCGCGCGGCTTATCACGGTGTTTGGTTACAAGATGAATGCGGACGAAGCCATCGAGCGATCGCATGCCCTGTTGCGTGTGATGGATGATGAGCTTCGCAACAAGGATTGGATCGCGGGAACGGTCGAGCCAAGCATCGCGGATGTCGCGCTCTATAGCTATATCGACCGCGCTCCGGAAGGGAATGTCGATCTGGCTGCCTATGGTCATGTCAGATCATGGCTCCGCCGGGTCGAAGCGCTGTCCGGATTTTTCCCCTTCCGTAAAACGAAAGCAGGCCTCGAGGCAGGAGCCTGATCGGAGGTGACGTATGTCACATCCAGGCAACGACGATAAACTCTCTCCGTGGCACGCTGGCGAAGTGCATATGCAGCGCTGCGCCGGCGTCGCCGATCGCATGGGCGTCGTGGGGCCGCGGGTCATTCGCCGCCACCTTATCGACCAGCATCGCCTTTTCTTTGCAGAGTTGCCCTTCATTGTGTTGGGAGCGGTCGATGGGCGTGGCGACGTTTGGGCGACGCTCCGCGCAGGCACTCCCGGCTTCCTCCATTCGCCCGATCCATCGTTGCTGCGTGTCGAGATCGGTCGTGATCAGACGGATCCGGCAGACAGCGGCATGAACGATGGTGACGCTATCGCTCTTCTGGGCATCCAGCTCGAGACACGCCGCCGCAATCGGCTGAATGGCATCGTCCGGCGCAACCGAAGCGAGGCGTTCGAGGTTTTGGTGCAGGAATCCTTTGGCAACTGCCCGCGCTTCATTACGCCTCGAAATCTGGAGTTCACTCGCGATCCGTCAATAACCAGAGTGGGCGCGACCGTAGAATTGCCGTGCCTCGATGGCGCATCGGTTGAATTGATCTTGCGCGCGGATACGTTCTTCGTGGCGTCTTATGTCGACGCTGAGCGGGGCCGGCGCGTCGATGTTTCGCATCGTGGCGGCAGAGCCGGCTTTGTTCGGATCGACGTCAACACGCTCACGATTCCCGATTATGCAGGAAACATGTTCTTCAATACGCTCGGCAATTTCCTTGCCAACTCGCGCGCGGGATTGGTGTTCGTGGACTGGCGGAGCGGAGATTTACTGCAGATGACGGGGCGGGTCGAAGTGCTGACCGCCTGCAGCGAAGGCGCCTCGTTCGAAGGTGCTGAGCGAGCCTGGCGCTTCACGCCGGAGCGCATTGTGAGGAGAGCGGACGCGCTGCCGTTGCGAATGAGCTTGCCTGTGTCTGCCGTGCGCGAGTTGGCCGATACATCGAGCTAATCAGGCTATCCAGTATAGATGGATTTGTATTGGGCCCGCAGCGCTTCTTTCAGAACCTTGCCCATCGTGTTGCGTGGCAGCTCATCGACAAAGATGATGCGTTTCGGCAGCTTGAATTTGGCGAGACGGCTATCCAGCACCTGAACGATAGCGTTCTCGTTCAGATTGCAGGAAGCAGCCTTGACGACGATGGCCGTGACGCCCTCGCCGAAATCAGGATGCGGCACGCCGATCACCGCGCTCTCAATGACGCCGTCGATCTCGTCGATCTGGGTTTCCACCTCTTTGGGATAGACGTTGTAGCCGCCGGTGATGACAAGGTCCTTGCCGCGACCGACAATCGAGAGCACGCCGTTGTCGTCGAGTTTGCCGAGATCGCCCGTAATGAAGAATCCGTTGCTGCGCAACTCCGCCTCGGTTTTCTCGGGCATTCGCCAATAGCCCTTGAACACATTCGGTCCACGCACCTCGACCATCCCGACGTCGCCATGCGGAAGAGGCACGCCGGTCTGTGGGGCCGTGACGATAACCTCGATGCCTGGAAGTGCCGCGCCGACTGTTCCGGGTATGCGCGAACCGGAGTAGGGGTTGGAGGTGATCATGTTGGTTTCGGTCATACCGTAGCGTTCGAGAATGGCGTGGCCGGTACGCTCGCTCCACTCCCGATGAGTGTCGGCCAACAGTGGGGCCGAGCCTGATACGAACAGCCGCATATGCGCGACGGTCTTCGCATCGAGCCAATCTTCCTGAAGCAGGCGGGTATAGAATGTGGGAACACCCATCATCACCGTGGCTTGGGGCAGTTTCTCGCGGATGACCACAGGGTCGAATTTCGGCAGCAGGATCATCGATGCGCCAGCCATCAGGACGATGTTGGTGGCGACGAACAGGCCGTGGGTATGAAACAACGGCAGCGCATGGAGCAGAACGTCATCCGCCGTGAAGCGCCATGCATCTGCCAGCGTTGCCGCATTCGAGTAGAGATTGCGATGGGTCAGCATCGCGCCTTTTGAGCGGCCGGTCGTACCGGACGTATAAAGGATGGCTGCGACATCATCGGGGCCGCACGGTGCAGCATCAATCTTGGTGGATGCAGTCCGGGCCGCCTCCATCAGAGAGCCACTTCCCTGCGTTCCCAAGGTGAGAACCGACGAGCCGGGCAGGCGTGCCATGAGCAACTGGATTGCGTCATGAGATGCAGGTCTGCAGACTACGACGCGTGGCTCGGCGTCGCCGATGAGGTAATCGAGCTCGCTCAATGTATAGGCAGTGTTGAGCGGCAGATAGATTGCACCGACGCGCAGACACGCCAGATACAGGATCAGGGCCTCGGCCGATTTTTCAACCTGAACCGCGACACGATCGAGCGGCTTAACGCCGTTGCCTTTCAGGACATTGGCGATCTGTCCGGCGAGATCGAAAGCCTCGCGGTAACGGATGCGGCGCCCGTCTTGCGTTTTGATGAAAGTCTTATCCGGATTCGCGCAGCGCGCAACGAAGGCCGTATACAGATTGGCCATTTCGTCTGTCATTACTATTTCCGCCCTGAGTTACGCTACGATCTTCCTGTTGTCCTTGCGTTCGACTGTTGCAGGGCGCAGCTTTCCGCGCACGGCGGATGATGCCGCCACTTCTCCGGCTTCTGCGAACGCCTCGTGGTTCTCCTCGATACTTTTTAGATCGTAGAGATAGTTGACCATCAGTCCGTAGGACTGGCGGATGCCGTTCGCGGACGTATCGCCGAAAGGATTGAGGCGCTCGAGCCTCGCGCCATTGCCGAGATGAAATCGGGCTACTGGATCGATCGGCTTCTGGTGGTCGTTCTTCTCCACCAGGAAATATTGTGCGGCTGCTCCGTCCAGCGTGGTGGCGAGGCGTGTACGCTCCTGATCGTTATGAATTCCGCCGCTTTGCCGCAGACTCTCCAGCGCGTCTATATCGGCTGGCGTCAGCCATGCCGGGGCGGCGCTCAGTTGCCGGTCGAGCCATTTGGCAAAACCGGGGACCGGCGACAGCGTCACGAACGTGCGAAGATTGGGAAGCTCGCGTCGCAGATCCTCAACCACTTGCTTGATGAGGAAGTTCCCGAACGACACGCCGCGCAAACCGGCCTGACAGTTTGAAATCGAATAGAATACCGCAGTGTCGGCCTCGGTGGTGCTGATAGCTTGACGATCCGGCGCAAGCAGCGGTGCGATACTGTCGGGAATGTCACGCGTCAACGCGACTTCGACGAATATCAGAGGCTCGTCTGTCATCTGAGGATGGAAGAAAGCAAACAGCCTGCGGTCTTCCGGCTCGATCCGTCGCCGCAGTTCGGTCCAGTCGTGGATGGCGTGCACCGCTTCGTAGCGGATGATCTTTTCAAGAATGTTGGCGGACGTGGTCCAGTCGATCCGCCTCAACACCAGAAAGCCCCGGTTGAACCAGGACGAGAACAGATGCACGAAATCGGCGTCGAGAACGTCGAGTTCGGGATGCGCCTTGCGATGAGCGAAGATTTCCTCGCGCATCGAAACCAGTCTGCGGGTGCCACCCGGCGCGAGATTGAGGCGGCGAATAAGTTCCTGGCGACGAGGCTCGGCGGCCGCATGAATTGTGCGAAGAGCAGCTTCCGAAGGTTGTTCCTTCCACGCCGCTACCGCCGCTTCGAACTGCGGGATCGAAGGGCCGAAATCGGCGACGAGATCCAGCAGGAAACGCTTCTTCTGTTCGCTGTCGCCCTGGCTCCAGATGCTCAGGATCTGGTCGGCGAGTGCTACGCCGGACGCTTCACCCCGCCGGGAGAGCAGGGCATGGCAAAGATCGCGAATGTCGGGCTGATGCCCTAATAGCGGGACCTGGCGGCTTCCCGAAAACAGTGCACGCCCTCGATCCGCAATCTGACTAAGCAGATCGGCGAAGAAGGTCTCACGCATCAAGACTTCCTCCGTTACCATTTCGGAAGGACGCATCGTCCAGCGCGCCGCTTTCATCCGTCTCGGAAGCGGCCGGGGTCTCGGCGATGTCCAGGAAGGTGGCAGGCTTCAGCCGCTTGCGGTTGACGGTGAGATCGAAAACGTCGAAGCGGTTATAATAGCCGACGACATCATGAAACTGCTTCGGCTCGATGCAGCGGGTCAGATCGAACTCGGCATAGGCGATGCCTTCCTGATCCTGCAGCAGATCGCCGACGGCTTCACCTGTCGGGTCGACAAAGAAACTTGCAGCGCGTTGCGTACGGTCGATGACCTCGACGACGGATGGGTCGCGCGCAATGAGGAAATCGCGCATCGCGGCATCCATATAGCCAGCTGTCACGATACCGTAGGCTTTGGCCTCGAAGGAGTGCGCGCTGGCACGAATTCGGTTGGCTGCAACGTTGTTGAAATTGCCGCCGGTGCTCGGCCGACGGGTTGGCCACATCGGCGGCCAGCTTGAAATGTGAATCTGCTCGGCCTGCGCCATCAACGTATAGCGGGCTAGCGGATTGGTGTTCTCGCCGCAGATCAGATTTCCAATCCGCCCGATGGGCGTCGAAGAAACCTTGAGGCCTGCGCCGTCGCCTGCCGCCCACACCAGCTTTTCGTAGAAGGTGGGGACGAGTTTGCGGTGATGATTGAGAATGTCGCCGTTGCTGCCGATCAGCACGTTGCTGTTCCAGATCGCACCGACACTCGCGTTCGAGCTTTCGCTGATACCCATCGAGACGATCACGCCGAGCGCGCGTGCCTCGCGGCGCAGCGCCGCGATTTCGGGGCCGTGGAGCGACACCGATTGTTCGGCCATCAGCGTGAACAGGTCGTGGTTATCGATCGGCGCCCACAGAGCAGCCCAGACCGGAAACGCCGGAATGTAGGTTTCGGGAAACGCGACCAGTTCCGCGCCTGCATTCGCCGCTTCTCGCAGGATTGAAATCGCCTTCGCCGTGGTAGCGGCACGATCGAGAAAGACTGGCGCGGCATGAACCGCAGCAACTTTCACAAGCGACGACATGATCCGAAACCTCGTGTTCTGTTTTATCGTGTGATCGAGGCTAGCACGTCTGTTCAGGAGCAATGATGCCGAATCTTGCAAGGCGTGTTGCAAGCATCTTGCGTATCGGCAGAGGTGTTTCTCCTCACGACATCGATCGAGTTGCGCGAGTGCGAAAGCTGCCGTTGCGATCTCTTGCGTGGAATGATCGTCGTCCTTCAGGGTCCACATTATACTGTGTGGTGACGGGTTGAGACGTCACTGGGGAGCGGTCTGTCTGGTGTAACGGCAAAGCCGTATGTGCGCCGCGACATATCGTCTTGTCTGAGCGGTAATCTCGCCGGCACTCTCGCGTCATGCGACAGCGTCAATTTTGCAGCGCGAAAAAGGCTTTGTTGACTTCGGAATTAAGCAGCAATAGCCGCTTCATCAGTGGGGTGGTCCGTCCATCGACCATGCCCGTGATGATCCATTGTGCAACTGCACGCGAATGCGACATATCATTTGCGCAAAGGCACTTGCACGTTTTCTTGCTTCCGCCGACAGGCAAGTGTTGCAAACTTGTCAAAAGCCGGGCGGAAGCTTTCTGGTCCTGCAAAACGATAATTTGGGCGGAGCGCATGGATCTTGTCATTGCCTTGACAATTAACGGCCTGGTGTGGGGATTGATTGTCGCGCTGATTGCGCTCGGCCTTTCGATCATTTTCGGCCTTCTTGACATTATCAACGTGGCGCACGGCGACTTCTTCATGGTCGGCACGGTGCTGGCGTTGGTCATTGCGGGGACGACAGGCTTCTGGATTGCGCTTGTCCTGGTGCCGCTCATCGGCCTCGCACTCGGTCTTGTCATCGAGCGCCTGGTGATCCGGCCAACCATCAGCGCCGCATCGTTGACCATCGTCACGACATTCGGTCTGTCGATGATCCTGCAGGAAGCCGTGCGTGCGACGTTCGGCGCGCAGGCCCGTCGCATGGCCGCGCCAATTCCCGGCACCGTTCCGCTGTTCGGCCTCGAATACGACGTTTATCGGCTGTTCGCGGCTGTGTTCGCCATGCTGTGTATTGCCGCGTTCTTCCTGTTTCTGTCCCGCACGAGGCTCGGAACGTGGATACGTGCGGTACGCCACGATCGTGAAACGGCGACGGCGCTTGGCATTCCGGTCACACGCGTCTGTGCTTTCACGTTCGGACTGGGTACCGCGATGGCGCTTCTGGGCGGTGCGATCGCTGCGCCGATCACCACCGTCGAATTCCGTACCGGTGTCGACATCCTTCCGGTCAGTTTCATGGCCGTTGTGATTGGCGGCCTCGGTAATCTCAAGGGGACTGTTGCGGCGGCGATCCTGCTCGCCGTGCTCGAGGGGCTCGTATCCAGCTTTGCCGATCCGACGCTGGCCCGGATCACGTCCCTTGCCGTGATGAGCGGTGTTCTTCTGCTCAAGCCGAATGGTCTGTTTGCAGGAGCAACGCGATGATGGCCGGTCGTATCAAATGGGCGGGTGTTGCCGTCATAGCCGCCGGGCTGGCTTGCGCTCCCTTGATCCTGGAGCAGACCGGTAACCTGTTCTGGATCAACGTTATCGCAGAGATCATGATCTGGTCGCTGCTCGCCGCCAGCGTCAACCTGCTGCTGGGTTACGTCGGGCTGCTGTCGTTTGGTCAGGCGCTTTATTTCGGCTTCGGCATGTATGGCGTTGCGATCGGGGTCAGCCATTTCGGCCTTGGTTTGTGGCCTGCTTTCTTCCTCGGCGTCGGAGCCGCAAGCGCGATGGCGGCCATTTCGGGGGCGGTGGCCGTTCGCCTGACCTGGCACTACTTCGCAATCATCACGGTCGTGTTTTCGTTGATCTTCTATTTCGTCGCGATGTCGGCGAAATCGATCACCGGCGGCGATGATGGGCTGTCCTTCAGCACCCCGGCGTTATGGGAGGCGGCGGGATTGTCGCTGACCGACCGCGTGACGCAGTTCTATTTCATCTACATGATCGTTTTCGCCTGCTTCGCTGCGTTCGCGCTGCTCGTTGCAAGCCCGCTCGGAATGCGATTCGCGGCAGTGCGCGATAACGAAAATCGTGCCTCGCTGATTGGCATCAATGTCTACCTGACGCGTTGGATCGCTTTCGTGATCGCCGGATTTTTTGCAGGTGTCGGCGGTGCACTGTTTGCGTTGTTCGGCCGTTACGCATCGGCATCCTACATGTTTTATCACGTGTCGGGCGAAGCCGTGGTGTGGAGCATCGTCGGCGGTACTGGAACGCTGCTCGGGCCGTTCGTTGGCACGGCACTTCTGATCCTGTTCCGCGAAGTCATTTCCGGCATCTGGGAAAATTACCTCATCGCAGTCGGTGCGCTTGTCATCCTTGTCGTGATGTTTGCGCCGCGCGGTATCGTCGGAATTTTTAACGATCTGATCAGCCGGCGCGAGCGCAGCAAAGAGGGGCGTGAGGACTCCGAGATCGAACCCCTGGCACAGGCGGACTAAGCGGCATGGAAACGGCGCTCGAAATTCAGGGTCTGACCAAGCGTTTTGGCGGTCTCACCGCGGTCGACAATATCGACATCCGCTTTCCGAAGGGCATCCTCAATGCGGTGATCGGCCCGAACGGCGCGGGTAAGACCACGCTCTTCAATCTTGTGACCGGAATGTTGCCCGCGACGTCCGGCCACGTGTTCTTTCAGGGTGAGGACCTGATCGGAAAGCCTCCGCATCAGATCGTCGCGCGCGGCTTGTCCCGCACGCTGCAGATCAAAAGTGTGTTCGGCGGCATGACGGTGAGAGACAATATTCGGATCGCCGTCTTTGCCAATGAAGGCGTGTCGAACCCGTTCCGCCCCGCGCGCGGCTATCGCGACATCAGCCGGCGCGTTGACGAGATCCTGCAGGAGACCGGGCTCAATCGTCTTGCTTCGGCGAATGCCGGTGCGCTGTCGTATGGCGACGTCGCGCTCCTCGAAATCGCGCTCGCGCTTGCGAATCGGCCCACGCTTCTGCTGCTGGATGAGCCGATCTGCGGTATGAGCCCGAGCGAGACAGAGCGAACGGTCGAGCGCATCACCAAGCTTGCGCGCACGATCGATGTCATTCTCATCGAGCACGACATGGAAGTGGTTTTCAAGATTGCCGATCTTATCACCGTGATGGCGCAGGGGCGCCTTCTGGTGCAGGGCACGCCGGATGAAGTGGCCAAGAACGACAAGGTTCAGGAAGTCTATCTCGGCACTCCGGAGGAAGTTGAATGAAACCGGTTCTGGATGTCGTCAATCTTATGGCTTCGATCGGGCGCATCCCGGTTTTGCGCGGCGTTCAATTACATGTTCAGCCGGGCGAGACCGTTGCGCTGCTCGGACGAAACGGCGTCGGCAAGACCTCGACGCTGCGTGCGATCCTGGGCCTGCTTCCGCGCAAAAGCGGCCATGTGCACTTCAATGGCGATGATCTTGCGCGGCTGCCCGCGCATCGGGTGAGCGGGCAGGGCATCGGTTACGTGCCGCAGGGGCGCGGTATCTTTCCGAATCTGACGGTCGAGGAGAATCTGTTTCTCGGATTACGCGAGCGACCGGATCCCGCCATTCTCGACTACATTTATGGCCGGTTTTCCCGTCTTCTCGAGCGGCGATACCAAAGTGCCGGCACGTTATCCGGTGGCGAGCAGCAAATCCTTGCGCTCGGGCGTTGCCTCATGCGCTCTCCCAAGTTGATCCTGCTCGACGAGCCGACCGAGGGCATCATGCCCAAGCTCGTCAATGAAATCCGGCGTGAGATTTCCACCATCGCGAGCCGCGGCGTTGCCGTGCTCCTCGTTGAACAGAATCTGCGCACCGCGCTCAAGCTCGCGAGCCGGATTTATCTCATGGAAAAAGGCGTTGTCGTCCATGAGGCGACACCGGAGCAGCTTTCCGCCGATCCTTCGGCTGTTCATCGCTATCTTGGCGTATCGATCTGAAGCGAAAAGGTATGGAGAATGTCATGAGCAAATACAGACTGAACCGGAGAAGCTTCCTGTCCCATGCCTTGTCTGGAGGCGTAGCGGCGGGCACTGCCTATCTTGGCCTGACGCGCGATCTTTATGCTCGCGACGGCGGCCCGATCATTCTCGGAAATCACTGCGAACTCACCGGTGGCTTTGCATCGTGGGGATACTGGCACGACAAGGCGGCGAAGGCCGCGGTGGCGCTCGTCAACGAGCAGGGCGGGATTGCCGGCCGTAAGGTTGAACTCGTCACGGAAGACACCGAATCGAACCCCGCGATCGGCACCCGCAAACTGCGCTCTCTGATCGAGCGCAGCGGCGCGAACTTTATCGTCGGCTCGGTGCATTCCGGCGTCATGCTGTCGGCTATTCCGGTCGCGACCGAACTCAAGACCGTCTATTTCTCGGCGGGCGAGGCGACCGAAGCGACGGGTTCCAAGGGTAGCCGTTATTCCTTCCGCACCGGTACCGATACCTATGCGCTGGCGGCGGCCGGTGCACCATGGGCCTTCGAGAATCTCGGCAAGAACTGGACGATTATCTCGCCGGACTACGCCTGGGGCCACAGTCACTATCAGGAACACAAGGCAGTCATCGAAAAGCTTGGCGGCAAGGTCAACGATCCGATCTTCGTGCCGCTCGATGCGAAGGACATGGTGCCTTATCTCGCCAAGATTCCGCAGGACACGCAGGTTCTGTTCTCGGTGTTCTTCGGCGCACAGTCGGTTGCCTTCTATACCCAGGCCAAGTCGATGGGTCTGGAAAAGACCATGAAAATGTATTCGATCTGCGGAACGATGGAAGCGATCGCACCGGACGACCTTCAGGGGGCGGGCGAGGGCGTTTACATCGTCGAGAATTTCCCGCGAGTGCTCAAATACAAGGACGATGAATTCCATCGTGAGCATAACAAGCGCATGGGAATCGACGATGTCGACGCGCGCGAGACCAACTCAAAGCGGGTGATGGCCAAGAGCCATGCCTGGCAGTCGTGGGAGAACGTCTTCGCGATCAAGCAGGCGATCGAGGCTTCGGGGTGGAAGACGAAAAAGGACGATAAATTGGTGATTGAGGCCCTCGAAGGCGCCAAGCTGGCTAATTCTCTCGGCCACCCGCAGGGAGAAAAGCTGCTGCGCCGTGAAGATCACTCCGGCATGGTGGATTGCTATATTTCCCGTGTCGAGAATGGCAAGTTCGAAGTGAAGAAGAAGGTGACGAAGGAAGAGATGATCAAGGTTTTTCCGCCGCGTTACGATTTCACCAAGACAGCGATCTGATTGGGCCAGGCGTTGCGGGTCTAAGTGCCCGCAATACCTGTCGCGTTTTCGAGCGAAGTGAAGAAGTACAAAGCCCTGGTTCTGATCGCATCAGAACCAGGGCTCTTAGAATTCGTTCATGTAGGTGTTGTCGCGCTGGAACACTTCGCCGAGGTGGCGAATCACCGAGCGCACTCGTGCCAGGAATTCCAGATCCTCGTGCACCGACAAATAGATGTCACGGTGGACCTGCACCGCGTCAGCGAGGATCGGCACCAGACCCGGATTTCGTTTCGCGGAAAACAGCGGCAGCAGACCAATGCCAGCCCCGGCAGCAATCGCATTTTGCTGAGCATGCATGCTGGACGAACGGAACGAAACGGTGAGCGGATCGATCACATCGAGTAACCAGCGCACCGGCTGGATTGCGATCAGGTCCTCAACATAATCGACGAAGGTGTGATGGATCAGCTCGGAGTGATCCTTCGGCATCCCGTTGCGGCTGATATAGGCCGAGCTGGCATAGAGGGCGAGCCGGAAACTGCCGAGTTTTCTCACGACGAGGCGTTGGCCTGTTGGCGGAATGAAGCTGATGAAGATGTCGGCCTCGCGCTTGGTCAGGCTGACGATATGACGCTCCGTCACCAACTCGACCACGATTCCCGGCTGACGCTGAGCCAACTCAGCGAGACGTTCGGCGAGGAAGAATGCGCCGATTCCTTCCATCGTGACGACGCGGACGCGGCCGGTCGCGGCCATGTCTTCGGCACCCAATGCCTGGGGTACGTTGCCGATTTCCTGCTCGATTCGCTCGGCAACGACGAACAGGCGGTGGCCCTGTTCGGTGAGAACAAAGCCATCCGGTTTGCGGTCAAAAAGTTTGACCGACAGGTTCCTCTCGAGCTCGGAAATTCGGCGGCTGACCGTAGTGTGATCCACCCGCAGTCGCCGCGCCGCCGGCGCGAGTCGATTCTGCCGCGCCAATTCGAGAAAAAAGACCAGATCGTTCCAGTTGAACATATCGATAAGCTATCGTGATTTCAGGATCAAAATAGCAGCGATCCGGAACGGGCGGGTTAAAATACGGCGCAATTATATCCAGCCTTATAGCCGTTTACGGCCCTAAGGCTCTTTTCAGTTAAACGGGCTGTGAAATCTCGACAAGCTATTTTCTGCAGCCGGATAGATGGCCTTCAGCCTTGCCAACTTCTGAGTTGCCGTCGGGGCCAGCCGACGGCAACTCCCGCGCTTACGGTAGCGGGTTCATGTTGCTCATCTTAATTGACGCCAGAGGTATTACGGCTCGCGTTTGGGTAGATTCTTCACCTCGGCCATCAATGTGAGAGGAAGATCGGGACTGGAGGCTTCGATACCATGCTCTTGGTCGCACCGCCCAGGATGAAGTCCCGCAACCGTGAGTGTCCATAAGCGCCCATGACCAGGATGTCTGCATTCACCGAGTCAACGTAGGATGTGAGGGTCTCGCCAATTCCACGGCCGCCGGCATCGACGGTGTCAAGGGTGACTTGCACGTCGTGACTGAGGAGATTTTTCGCCAGCTCGTCGGCCGACCGTCGGCTGGAGATATTCTTCTCATGGGTGACCGTCACGATATGAACCTGTTTCGCCTTCTCCAGGATCGGGAGCGCATCGGTAACGGCGCGTGCCGCCGGGCGGCTGAAGTCCCACGCCACAGCTACGGTGTCGAGGGTAAGCGCTCCGGTCCGTTTGCGTGCGTGAGGTGTAACAAGCGTCGGCCGTCCTGACCCGAAGATAATCGACTGAGCATACCATTGATCGAGGTGATCGCCGTCAGGAACAGGGACGATCGTCAGGTCGCGCAGCCTGGCATGTTCGACCAGGACGTCAGCCGTATCCGACGTCAGGCACTGTTCGGTGATCCGCTCCCCGAACACGCCCTTTCTTTCCGCGGCGCTCTGAAACGCGGAAAGGAGTTCTTCAGCGTTGGCTGCGCTTTTCTTGAATTCCGTGGTGGCTATTGCCGGAATGTTCAGCAGCATATTTCCAAACACGCTACCGGGCACACGATATTTAACCTCGCAAGCAACGGCCGAAATCCGCGCACCTATCGCCGCAGCAAAAGCGATTGGGTCTTCCAAGGCAGACACTGGCGTCGGATCGGGATAGGTCGTCAGCGACAGAAGAACATCCTTGAAGGCCATGGGAAGCTCCCTTTTTATATACGGAAGCCTACCTCACGGATATTAGTGAGGTTTGATCCAGCGCAAGCGTGGCAAGCTGCGCCGGGGGGCGTTCTTAGATATGCACCTAGTCCGAAGCGTCGTTTATGGATGTATCTACTGATTGGGAGATGCCGGCATCGGCTTTGAATCGCGTTTAATGCCAAGCATGTTCTCAAGCGCAAGCCGTGCTCGGAAAAGCCAATATCGCCTAAAAACCTTAAACCTCAGAAGAGATCGAGGATAAGGCAACATCTCGCTCGTTGCTTTTCTTATGTGAGGAAGAAGGAAGTCGATGGTTTCTCGATCATTCCGTGGAATGAGCGTTTTAACGTGCCGGGCAGCCATCCGCGCAAATCTATGGGCGACGATGGATCTCTCAGCCTTTGAAAGCTTCCCAATTATGTCTTGATTCGAAATTTTCTCGAAAAATAAAATGTGAGAAATCAGCATTTTACGGCTGTAAGACGTGGAAGAGGGATTATCTCTCCATGCATAAAGACCCTGATTTATATATTCTGATCGATAGCCCGCACAGAATATGCGCAAGAACAGATCATCGTCTTCATAGCCTCTGAACTGCTCATCGAATCCGCCAACCTTAGAAAAAGCTTTTCGACTGATCAGCGAGGATCCGGGCAGAATGTACATGTCCCGCGTGAGGCAAGACATCAAAGATGACTTCGGGTGTTCTTGGTTTTTAAGGGTGTCAAGAAATCTCGGAGCGATAAGGTCGCCGTTCACAGCGACTCGATCGGGGTTGGAGTAAACATACGCCAGCCGCCCGTCATCTTTGGCAAGGAACAGCTTTTCCAAGACCGCAAGGTGATTCTTATACCAATAGTCATCCTGGTCCAGAAACGCGATCAGGTCGCAAGAGGTATTGGCAACACCAAAATTTCTGGCAGACCCTTGGCCACCATTCGCTTTGTGGAAAAGCCGCAACCGGTCGTCGCTCTGGCGCATGTCCTCGACGATTTGCGCTCCATCGTCTGACGAGCCATCATCGACAACGATGATTTCATCGATTGGGCGATCCTGCTCAAACACGCTCTCAATAGCCTGTTTGATATAAGGCGCACCATTATAAAGCGGAATAACTGCCGCAATTGTTGGCATTCTCAATCTCCTTTGCGGCTAGAAATTTGCTCCTTCTCCTTGCTCGCTTCCTGCTGCCGGTGCTGAAGACGCTGACGCCAGTTTATGATTATAGTGGAAGAGTTCGACGATGCATACGTGTCGTTGTTCGAGGAACCGGCGGGGAAAGCCGTCGAACGTCAGCAATTGTAAGCATCTTTACAGCCCAAGCTCGGCCACAATCTCTTTTGCCGATTCCTTCAAAAGCGGCGCATAGCTAAGTGCCGTTTCGACGGACATTCGGAAGCTGGGTGCGTGGATCGAGAGCGTGGCGATGACGGTATTGTCTGAACGTCGCAGCGGAACGGCCACACCTATCAACCCGCGATGGTATTCCTCCTTGTTCATCGACAGATCGTTCTTCCTGATGATGCGGCATTCTTCTTCCATCTCGTCGAGATCGACAATCGTTGTGTCGGTAAATTTCTCGCGGTGAACGCTGTTGAGGAGCGCGCGCCGGTTCTTCTCCGACATCTGCGCGATCAGGAGCTTACCGGACGCCGTCGCATGGATTGGGACACGAGAGCCCGATTGCAATTGCATGCGTAATGGCCAGTCGCATTCGACACGCTCGAGGTAGAGCACTTCGTGATTCTGCAGAACAGAAAGGTTGCAGGATTCCTTTACCCGATCCACGAGCCTCTGCATCACACCGCGAACAATTGGTTGACGCGCCTGGGTGACCAATGCGTCGACCGAGAGGCGCAGCCACGATGCGCCGACCGTGTAACCACGGCCGCTGAGGTCGCGCTTCACGAATCCGATCTCTTCGAGTTGCAAGAGAAGCCGGTGAACCGACGGCTTTGGCATCACTGTTTGATCGGAGAGATCGGCGAGCGATTGCGGTTCGTCGGCAGAGGCAATGGCCTGAAGCAGACGCGCGGCCTTTTGGACCGCGGTGATTTTGCTGTCAGCCTCGTCGTCCATTTTTTTCACCATGGCTCGCCAAAATCCGGGTCGGCGTGTTGTTTCAGGCTATCTCTTTCCAGGCGCCCGCGCGATCGATTGCGTGGTGCTCCACAGCGTCTAAATTAATTTTTGGCATGCTGCCATCGAGAATAACGGATGCCCCCTCGCATGTCAGAGCAGGCTCGAGAAGCTGGACAGGGGTTTTCAAAAACCCGTTCATCTCGCCGGCCGTCTTGACGTTGCTCAGCGCTACGCAAAGCTCCATCCAGCAGCCAAGATCCGTTGCGACGCCGTTGCCGAGAACGGCTGTCATGCCGCGGTCGGAAATCTGCCGCAGGCCGTTTTCCAGCGTATTCAACCGGCCCAGTTTCATGAGTTTGAGCTTGATGTAATCGGCGCATTTCAGGTCGGCTGCCCGATCTATATCGCTCAAAGAGTAAATCGATTCGTCGAGCATCAAAGGCACACTGCTGACCTTGGCGATCGCGGCTGCCGACTCCCAATCCTCTGCCGCACAAGGCTGTTCAACAAGCTCGATGTCTTCTGGTTCGAGCCGGCTCAAAAAATGGATCGCTTGTTCGCGATTGTAACCCTGGTTGCCGTCGACGCGTAGTTTCGCCCGGCCATTTACGATCTCCCGGACCACGTTCACCTGCTTGAGGTCCGCTTCTGGCTCCCATCCGATTTTGACTTTCAGCGTTTTGTAGCCGCGATCCAGCAATGTCTCGACTTCGTGCTCGAGCTTGTCGCGGTGATCGGCTTTTCCATTGACCGTTCCGAGCAATTCAAAGCGGCCACTACGCTGCAGGATTGGATCTCCTGCTCGCCAGTCGAGTGCAGTGAGGAATGCAGTCGCCGTGAACGGCGCCTTATCCAGCATTTTGTCACACGCGGAAACCAGTTCCTGCGTCGTCGTGCAACTGTCCGTCAGGTCCTGTGCCAGCGACCAGCTCTGATCGATGGTCTCGTCGGTATAGCCGGGCAGGATAGTTGCTTCCCCCCAACCGATATTTCCGTTGTCGAGAACAGCCACCAGCAGCACGTCGAAATGCGTCTGCTCGCCGAAGGCCAATCGGTAGGGGACCGTGAGAGGCAGCCGCAGCTTGGCCGTCGCGAGGGCGATTTTGGAATTGGGAAGACCTGTTGGCATTGTTTTATCGTTCCATTTTTTTGAAAAAAACGTACCATTTTTTTCTAGACTCGTTCGAGATTTGCTGTCAAGTTTTGATCAAGATCAAAAAGGGGCCAAACGCCCATCCCAAAAATCCAAATAAATCAAGGGAGTCACGCTAATGAGGGGTCTTTTCTTGGCTTTCGCAGCCGGCTTGGCTGGAACAGTGGTTTTTTCACCCGTTGCGTCCATTGCGGCCGATTATCCGTCCCGTCCGATCACCTTCATCGTGCCGTGGGGACCTGGCGGCGGGGCCGATCAGGTCGCGCGGATCGTCAGCAAGCTGGTCGAGCCTGAGCTGAAGACCTCGGTGCCGGTGGTGAACATGCCGGGTGCGACCGGCCAGACCGGCCTCACCAAGCTCGTGACCTCGCCGGCGGATGGCTACACCATCGAGGTGATGACCGGTGACACGCTTGCGCTGTTTGCCGCGAAGAACTCCCGCTTCAAGCTCGAGCAGATCACGCCGCTCGCGGTGATGATCCAGCAGCCCTCGGGCTTCTTCTCGAGCGTGACCGGTTCGCTGCAGAGCTGGGCCGATGTGGAGAAGGCCGTCGCGGACAAGGAATTGCGCATGGCGGTGACGGGCTATGGCAGCCCGGATGACATGTCGGTCAATTTCTTCAAAGCCAAGGGCATGAAATTCCAGAGCGTCAGCTTTGCCGAGCCCGGCATGCGCTACGCGTCAGTGGTCGGCGGCCAGAGCGATCTGCTCTATGAACAGGCTGGTGACGTTCGCAGCTTCATCGACGGCAAGCAGATGAAGCCGGTGTTGTTCTTCAGCAAGAAGCCGGTCGAGGGCTTCGAGGACGTCGCGTATTCAGGCAAGCTCGGTTACAACGTCTACCTTCCGCAATTCCGCGTCATTATCGCGCGCTCCGGCACCGATCCGGCGATCGTGAAGACTCTGTCGGATGCGCTGGCCAAGGTCGCACAGTCGAAGGAATACCGCGACTATCTCAAGCTGCAATATGCCGAGGCTGACAGCTTTATCGGTCCCGAAGACAGCCTGAAGTTCATGAAGGGCTGGCTCAGCGAGGCGAGTGCGCTCTCGCAGAACAACGCCGCCACCACGGCCGCGAAATAACGCGCCAGCCATGTCGGGTGACGCAATGTCCAGTAAATCAGTGCATGGGAGCGCCGGGTCCGGCACTCCTGTGCCTGCCTTGAAGTGGCTCCGCGATCTCGGGCCTTACGTTCTGATCATCGGCGCCGCGATCGCGCTCTATCAGATCGCGTCCCGGATTTCCTATACCGAAATCCCCGGTCAGATGGGGCCGGAGCGGTGGCCGAAGATCATCATCGCGCTGTTGATCTGCGTCAGCGGATTCGAGATCGTGCGTCGGATCATCGTGTCTGTCAGACCGCGCACTGCTGCGGAGACTGTGGATGACGAGGGCTTCTCACAGCAGATGGAAGCCCATCCGATGTTGGTTGCTGCGGCGACGGCCGCCACGGTCGGCTACCTGTTGCTGCTCGGCCTGCTTGGTTTCTTCACGGCGACAGTTCTGTATCTCGCGGCCGTGATGTGGATCGGCGGTGTGCGCAAGCCCGCGCTTCTGGGCCTGCTGTCGATCTCCTTCGGTTTCGTCTTTTCATTCTTCTTCATGACGCTGATCTACGTCGCACTGCCACTCGGGGAGGGGCCGTTCGCTCAGATCTCGCTGATCGTCATGAAACTTGTCGGCGCCAACTGAGGGGGACGACATGGATACCTTTCATCTTCTGTTGGCAGGCTTTGCCGAAGTCTTCAAATGGCAGGACATGGTCGCGCTGGTGATCGGCCTGTGCGTCGGCATGGCCGTCTCCGTTCTGCCTGGTCTCGGTCTCGTGATGGGTGTGGTGCTCGCGCTGCCGTTCACCTACTCGATGAGTCTCGAAACCTCGATTATCCTGCTGACCGCCATCTATATGTCCGGCACTTATGCCGGCTGCTACACGGCGATCCTCTACAAAATCCCCGGCGAGCCGATGGACGTTCCACTGTTGTGGGACGGGTGGGGGATGACGATGCGAGGTGATGCGGCAAAGGCGCTCGGCTGGGCGTTGGTCGCAGCACTCACGGGTGGTCTTGTGTCCTCGGCGGTGATGGTCAGTCTCGCTGGCCCGCTCAGCAAGGTCGCGTTGAGTTTCGGCGCGCCGGAATATTTCGCCGCGGTCTTCTTTGGTCTGACAACCGTCGTTGCACTCGCAGGCAAGTCTCTGCCGAACGCGCTGATCAGCCTGTGCTTTGGTCTGCTCGTTTCCACCATCGGTATCGACGCCACTTACGGATCGGAGCGATTTACATTCGGGTCCGACGTGTTGATCAACGGCGTGCCGTTCGTGATGGTGCTGGTCGGCATGTACGGCTTTGGCGAGATTCTCGACAAGATCGGCCAAGGCTCGAAATCCGTCTCGCTGCCGGCGGGTAGCAGCACAGCGACCAGCCTGCCGTCCTGGAGAGAGCTGTGGGGACTACGCGCGACACTTGCGCGGAGCACCACCGTCGGGACGCTGCTTGGCCTCATTCCGGGTGCGGGAGCGACGATCTCCTCCTTCGTCGCCTACGGCATCGAGCGCCAGTACGGAAAGCGCGGCCGTCAGATCGGCACCGGCATTCCGGAAGGTATTGTGGCTCCGCAGATCGCATCCACCGCATCGGTGGCCGGTCACATGGTGCCGCTTCTGACGCTCGGTTTGCCGGGCAGCGGCGCGACCGCGGTCATCCTTGCGGCGTTCCTGCTGCACGGCGTACAGCCCGGGCCATTCATGCTGAAGAATCCGGAGTCGGCGCTCACCGTCTACACCATCCTGGCCTCGATGTTCGTGTCGGTGATCGGCATGTGCCTGCTTGGCTTCGTCTGGATCCGCCTTGTCATCAAGGTGCTCAAGGTGCCGCCGGGAATCCTGATCGCGGTGATTGCCATGTTCGCGCTGATCGGCGCGTTCGCTGATCGCAACAGCATGTCCGATCTGTGGGTCGTCGTGATCTTCGGTGTGCTGGCGTGGATCATGGAAAGGGTCAAGCTGCCTGTGGCTCCGATGGTTCTTGGCGCCATTCTCGGGCCCATCGCCGAGGATTCCTTCACGCGCAGCATGATCACCTATCACGACGATTGGACGATGTTCTTCCGCTCACCGATCAGCGCGTCGCTGATGTTCCTGTCGATCCTGTCGCTGGTGTTTCCAACACTGAAGAAAATGATCTCTCGCGCCTCAGCGCGGAAGAACGCCGACGTGAAAATGGCTGAAGCGGCGGCCGCCAGAGCCAACTGAGATAAATCGCCTTTAAGCTAACGAGGATAACACCATGCACATCATCGATACCGACGTTCATGAAAGCTTTGCCAGCTTGAAGGACTTGGTTCCGTATCTGCCAGAGCCGTACAAAAGCTGGATTGGAAACGGAGCCTGGCGTGGCTTCAGTCAGCCGTTTGCCTATACGTCGCCGGGCAACGGAAACCGCGCCGACGTCAAGAGCGCGGATGGCTCGGCGTCTGTCTCCGACTACAACCTGATGCGCTCGCAACTGCTTGATCCGTACAAGCTGTCCTATGCGGTGCTGACCGGATATTTCTATCCGACGGGCCTGAAGCTTCAGTACGGTCTCGGCAGTGCGCTCGCGAGCGCCTACAACGATTACGTCCTGGAGCACTGGATTTCCAAGGACAAGCGTTTCCTCGGCAGTGTGCAGATCAACGCGCGTGATCCGGAAGCGGCTGCGCGCGAAATCGATCGCATGGCTGCGCACCCGCAGATCCGTCAGGTGATGCTGCCGGTGGTTGACGATATTGCCTACGGCCATCCGATGTATCGTCCGATCTTCGCTGCGGCAGAGCGCAACAAGCTGATGGTCGCCTTCCATCACACCACGTTTGCGCAGGGGCCCTACGGCATGGGTCTGCATTACATGGAGCGGCACTGCCTGATTCCGATCTCGCTGATGCCGCAGGTGATCAGCCTGATCGCGAACGGCGTGTTCGATAGCTATCCCAACCTGCGCTTCATGGTGCTGGAGGGAGGCTTCAGCTGGTTGCCGCATGTGATGTGGCGCATGGACCGCGAGTATCGACAGGGCCGCGTCGAGGTGCCGTGGATCAAGAAGCTGCCGAGCCAGCATTGCCGCGAGCGGCTGCGCCTTTCCACGCAGCCGACCGAAGACATTAGCGGCGAGGACTGGGGGAAGCTGATCGATCTGATGGGGACCGACGATATTCTGGTGTTTTCAACCGACTACCCGCACTTCGATTTCGACGATCCGAACGCGGCGATTCCGAAATCTCTGTCGTCCGGAACGCGCGACAAGATTCTCTGGAAGAACGCTGCCGACTTCTACGGTCTCGATGTGCGTGAATCGACGATCCCCAACCAGGCGGCAGAGTGAATCATGGCGAAGCACGTTGTCTGTCAGGTGTCCGATCTCGAAGTCGGAAAAATCATCCCGGCAAAGATCGGCCGTTCTCCGATCATCGTCTCCAAGCTGCCGTCCGGAGAAATCCGGGCCGTCGGCGGGCGATGTCCGCACCAAGGCGCCGATCTGGGGCATGGATGTATTTCGGGACATACCGAAAGCGAATCCGTGAACACATTGGAATATTGCGGGCAGGGAGAGACGCTGCGATGCCCATGGCACGGCTTTGAGTTCTCGCTGCTGGATGGCCGCCCGATCGTTGAAGGCACCACGCATCTGCCAATGAAGCTTCGCTTCTTCGATGTGCAGATCGAAGGCAGTGACGTCGTGGTCACGGTATGATCGCAGTCAAGGTCGTCGATAGACAAGGGCAGTGTGCGACGTTCTCCGCCGAGAGCGGGCAACGATTGCTGCAGGCCGGACTCGCCTCCGGGGTCGGCCTGCCGCATGAATGCGCGACCGGTACGTGCGGTAGCTGCAAGGCGACAGTGGTCAAAGGCGACGTCCGGCGCCTTTGGCCCGAAGCCCCGGGTGCGAAAGCACTTCGGAGCGCGAATGAAACGCTGTTGTGTCAGTCGGCTGCCGATGTACCGGTCGAACTGTCGTTGCGCGCAAACTTCATTCCGCCTTATGAGCCTGCTCCACGAGAGACAAAGGGCGAACTGTCGCTTGTGCGAGAGCTTACGTCCGAGGTGGCGCTGTTCTCGATTGCGCTCCGTGACCCGATTGTGTGGCAACCCGGCCAGTTTGTTCTGGTGTCAGGTTTGGGGATCGAAGGTGCGCGCGGGTATTCGATGACGCGCGAGGTGGCGGACCCAAGCCGCATCGACCTCCTGATCCGCAAGGATCCATCCGGCAGATTCTCTACCGCGCTGTTTGATGACCTTGGGCGCTCTCATGAGGTTGCGGTGTTCGGCTCGCTTGGCCGCGCCACCTTCTCCTGCGATGAGGGGCGTCCATTCATTGCGATGGCCGGCGGCTCGGGCATCGCGGGCATTCTCGCAATTCTCAATCATGCGATGAATGGCGGACACTTCAGCAAGCATCAATCGAAACTGTTCTTCGGGTTGCGTGATGCCGCCAGCAGCTATCTTCTTGATGAGATTTCAGCAGCGGTCGCCGCCTCGCAGAACAATCTCGCTGTGACAGTTGCGTTTTCCAACGAGGCATGCAGCCCGGAATTCGCCGCGCGCTATCCGAACATCAATTTCGTCGATGGGTTTGTGCACGATGTGGTGCGCGCCGCCATGCAGAGTGGTGCAGTGCCTGCGGATACCAATCCGATCTTCTTTGTCGCGGGACCGCCCGTGATGGTGAACGCGACGATGCGCATGCTCGTCACCGAATGCAAAGTAAGTCCTGCGGAGATTCGTTATGACCGTTTCGGCTGATGTCTGGCAGCCCGTCGGGTCGCTCGCCGATCTCGAAGTGGGAGATCGCAAGGAAGTGTCGCTGTCTAATGGTAAGCTCATCCTCATTCTCAGAAGCGAGAGCGGTTACTACGCCTGTTGTGCGGATTGCCCGCATCAGGATACGCCGCTCGCTGAAGGGTCGCTTGATGGCGACATTCTGACGTGCCCGTTACATTTCTGGCAATGGAATGTCCGCACCGGCGAGAAGGTCGGGATTGCGGAGCTGCCGCTCGAGATGTTCGAGTTGCGCGAAGACAACGGCGAGTGGCTTGTCCGTGCCTGACGACAAATTCAAAAACATAATGAGAAGCGGGAGAGTGTAATGATCAGGCTCTTGGGGCGGGCGGATTCGTCCAACGTGCGCAAGGTGCTGTGGGCGGCGGCCGAGATGGAGCTTGCCCTTGCGCGCGAAGATTACGGCGGCCCGTTCGGGAAGACGGATACGCCGGATTATCGCACGATGAATCCGAACGGCCTCGTTCCGACGCTTGTCGATGGCGATGTCACGATCTGGGAATCGAACACGATCATTCGCTATCTTGCTGCGGCCTATGCACCCGGCAAGAATTTCGGCGGCAGGGATGCAGCATCGGCCGCGCGGATCGGTCAGTGGATGGATTGGCAACTCGGCACGCTCAACCCGCCGTTACATACTATCTTCCTTCAGATCGTAAGGCTTGGTGACAAGCGCGACGAAAAGGTGGTGCAGGCTTCAACCGACAGCGTCAATAAGTTGCTTGATGGTGTGCTGGCGAAGGCACTTCCACGCGAAGGCTTTCTGCTCGGGGCAGGCGTCACGGCTGCCGATGTTTGCATCGGCGCGATGCTGCATCGCTATGTGTCGCTGCTCGGCAGCGATGCGCTGGACCAGCGGGTTGCAGCCTATCATCAGGCGCTGTCGCAACGCCCCGGATTCAAAACGCACGTGGCGATCGGCAAGCCGTAGCAGTCGGCTCTCCTTGGGGTGCATTGCATGCAATGGGGCATGGTACTGGCGGCTGTGATCTTCATCGGGATCGCATCGTTTGTCCGAGGATTGACCGGATTTGGATTTGCCATCGTCGCAACGCCGTTGCTGGCTCTGGTTTTTCCACCAGCCGTGGCCGTGCCGGTCGCAACGCTGCTGCAAATTCCGTCCGGCCTCCCGACGGTGTTTCGTGACTGGCCGGATACCGATTTTCGCTCGGCATCGATTGCGTGGCTCGGCGGGGTGCCGGCACTGGTCCCGGGCGTTTACTTGGTCGCGAATATGTCGCCGGATATCATGCGCCTTGCAGTCGGCGTGGCTGTTGTTTTCTCCTCGCTCTGTCTCGCGTTCGGTGTGAAAGCCAATCGAAACCCGAAGGGTTACGAGTTGTTCGGCGCCGGCGCGCTCAGCGGTCTGATGCAAGGTGCCGTCGCAATGGCGGGCCCGCCGGTGATCCTGCTGATCCTGTCGTCGTCATGGAGCGCAGCGCGCTGTCGCGCCACGCTGTCCTGCGTCTTTCTGTTTCTCGGCACGGCCAGCGTGGTGATCGGCTTCCTGCACGGCATCGTCACGAGGGAGTGCGTGGTTATCGCTACACTGTCGATTCCGGCGCTCCTGCTCGGCCAGTATCTCGGGGCTTATGTATTCGATCGCATCGACGCGTCGAAGTATCGGAAGATCTCGATCTTGTGCGTGGCCGCAACCGGCGTGGTTGTGACCATCAAGGGACTGTCATTTTATCTGTGAGGGCTGGCATGAAGGCGATTAACGTTCACGCGTTTGGCGGCCCGGAGACCTGCATTATCGATGACGTTGAGATTCCGGAACCGGCAGCGGGTGAGGCGCGGGTGAAGGTGGCTTTTGCCGGCGTCAATTTCATCGACGTCTATATGCGGAACGGGACTTACGCGCGCTCGCATACCTACAAGACGCCGCTGCCGATGGTGATCGGCATGGAGGCGTCAGGCACAGTCGATGCAATCGGTGAAGGGGTCACGGATCTGCGCGTCGGGCAGCGGGTCGCCTTCTGCCTGTTGCGTGGTAGCTATGCCGAGTTTGTCGCTGTGCCGGCCTGGAAGCTGGTGCCGGTGCCCGATGATGTGCCGCTCGAGATCGCGGCGGCGCTGATGCTGCAGGGCTGCACGGCGCATTATCTCAGCCATTCAGCCTTTCCGCTGCAAAAGGGGCAGAGCTGCCTCGTGCATGCGGGTGCAGGCGGCGTCGGGCAGTTGTTGATTCAACTGGCGAAGAACCTGGGTGCGACGGTGTTCACGACGGTCAGTACGCAGGAAAAGGTCGAAATCGCGCGTAACCGTGGTGCTGATCATTGCATTCTCTATCGTGACGTGGATTTTCGCGAAGAGCTAATGAAACTCACCTCCGGCAAGGGAGTCGATGTCGTCTATGATTCCGTCGGGAAGACGACGATCATGAGCAGTATACGATGCGTCCGGCGCAGAGGGCTGTGCGTGCTGTTCGGAGCAAGCTCCGGCGTCGTCGATGCGATTGAACCCCTTTCGCTTGCAGAGGCCGGGTCCGTATTTTTTACGCGACCTCATCTGGCGGATTATATGGCGACCGCCGATGAAATCCGCGGCCGGGCAGGAGATCTGTTCAGGCTGATGAAGGAAAAGCTGCTGTCCGTCGCTATCGACACCGTCTTTCCGTTGGCTGATGCCGCTTCTGCCCACCGTTACATCGAAGGCGGGAAGACGCGCGGGAAACTCCTGCTCAAGATTGAGCCGTAGCGCTCTGATGTCTGGTTTCTGTTTCAGTATTTGGAACCGTTTTGGCTTTGCCGTATCCGCACGACGCATTTTGTGCCGAGCGAAAGTCTTGGAGAATATTGAGCGGGCCATCTAGGTCGCCTCTCTCGAAACTGCTAAGGAGTGCAGCGAAGCGGAAAATATCGTCCGCGGATGCGCTGCATTGCGGGCTTAAAAGAGAGACGTCAAATGGCGAGCATTCAGCCTCTGAGAGATTTTATTGCGGACATGACCCGGCTGGCGGGTGAGGGCATGGATGAGCCGAGTCTGCTGGAGAAGGCGCGGCCGCTGATGCAGCAGCTTCTTTCCAAAGATGAATGGCTTCCTGACGCTTTCGCCGAGCCCAACGAGAGAAGCTATCGGCAGTATCTCCTCCATTGCGATCCGCTGGAGCGCTTTTCCCTGGTGAGCTTCGTCTGGGGACCGGGGCAGAAGACGCCGATTCACGATCACACGGTCTGGGGCATCATCGGCGTGTTGCGTGGATCGGAAGTTTCCCAGCGCTACGAGTGGGGCGATGGTACGCTCCATGAGACCGGAAGCGCAGACGTGCTGGAAGCTGGCGCGATCGATATGGTGTCGCCATCGATCGGAGACATTCACAAGGTCTCCAATGGCCTGAAGTCGAAACCCTCTGTCAGCCTTCATCTTTACGGCGGCAATATCGGCGCGATCGATCGCCATTCGTTCGATGTCAGCGGAACGGCCAACACCTTCCGGAGTGGCTACTCGTCAAACATCGTGCCGAACGTCTGGGTGCCTTGAGGCGTTGACGATTTTTCTAGCGGCAATCACCCGGTAACAGGCTTCGCAAAATCGTGAGGCGCCCCCGCCGCTCTCGATCACGTCCGAACGCGATCCCGCGCGACGTCATCTCGTTTGGTGATGCGCACCTGCGTATTTCCCATCGTGTCCCAATATCCGGCACGCGCCATGGCGTGTGCCCCGTAGATGCGTATTGACACTCCCGGGTTCATCAGATCAAAATCTGGAACGCTGTATCAATATTTGGAACACATTGAAACGCTATGGACGCGACGTTTCTCAAAGGGTTGCGGATGCTTCAGGCGCTGGCGCTGTCGGACAGGCCGCGCGGCGTCACCGAGCTTGGGCGCGAACTGGGCGTTACCAAGAGCAATGCGCATCGCCTACTGAAAACGCTGGTGCATAGCGGCTTCGCCCAGAACAACGCGGATGCCGGCAAGTACAGCGCCACGCTCAAAGTCTGGGAGCTTGGCTCTCATGTTCTGTCGCGGGTGGATGTCAAAAACGTATCGGGTGCGCTTCTACAGGTGCTGGCCGACAAGACCGGCGAGTCGGTTCACCTTTCTCTGTTGTCTGAAGGCTCCGTCGTCTACATCGACAAGATCGATAGCGTGCAGCCTGTGCGCGCCTATAGCCAGATCGGCAAGGGCGCGCCGGCTTATTGCGTCGCCACCGGCAAGGCGCTGCTGGCGCATCAGAGCCCGGAGATGATCGCTTCACTCTGCGAGCGGCTCGAGGCAAATACGTCGCGCACGATCACCAATGCGGCGGAACTGCAACGCGAACTCGCACGCGTGCGCCAACTCGGGTACGCGGTGAACCGCGGAGAATGGCGTGAGGGCGTCTGCGGCGTTGCCGCGCCGATCCGCGATGTATCGCACAACGTCATTGCCGCTGTTGGAATCTCGGGGCCTGAAAGCCGCATGAAGCCCGCATTCATGCGAGAGCAGGCACCTGTCGTCATCGAGACGGCGGAGCTTATCTCGCGTGCGCTGGGCTATTCCGGCGAAGCTGCGCCCCGCCGAAAGATCGCTTAGCCAATCACGATAACCACGGATGGAATGATGAAAGGTCCTCTCTCGGGCATCAAGGTTCTGGAATTCGCGCAGATCGCAGCAGGCCCCTTCGCGGGAAGCCTGTTTGCCGATCTCGGTGCCGATGTCGTCAAGGTCGAGCGCCCGGATGGCGGCGATGGTATGCGAAGCTGGCCGCCGGCAATCGAAGGCGAGGACGGCAAGATCGAAAGCGGCAATTTCGTATCGGTGAATCGCAACAAGCGCAGCATTACGATCGATGTGAAGAACCCGGAAGAGATGAAGCGGTTCTATCAGCTCGTGGCGCAAGCGGATCTTTTCATCGAGAACTATCGCCCCGGTGTGCCGAAGCGACTCGGACTCGGCTACGACGATCTGCGCAAGCACAACCCGCGCCTGGTCTACTGTTCGATATCGGGCTACGGCCAGACCGGCCCTTATTCGCAGAAGGGCGCGTTCGACGTCACCGTGCAGGCGATGAGCGGCATGATGAGCGTGACCGGCGAGGAAAGCGGGCCGCCGGTCAAGTGCGGCGTTCCGGTCGGCGATTTCGGCGCCGGGCTTTATGGCGCGTTCACCTCGCTCGCCGCGGTGATGAAGGCGCGGGAGAGCGGGCAGGGTGCCTATATCGATTGCTCGATGCTCGGCACCCTGATCGGACTTGCCGGGCTGCAGACCAGCGAGTTGTTCGGCACCGGCAAGCCGCCGCGGCGGCTGGGCTCGGCGCATCCGCGCAACGCGCCGTATCAAGGCTTCGATGCGAAGGATCGCCCATTCACGGTGGCGGCGGGTAACGACAAGCTGTGGCGCGATTTCTGCGGCGTCATCGGGTTGCCGGCGTTGCCGGAGGACCCGCGCTTCGGTGCGCAACTCGATCGCGCCCGCAACCAGAAGGCACTTGCGGAGATTGTGCAGCCGATCTTCCTGACCAAGACTGCACAGGAATGGATCGACGCTTTCGATGCCAAGGGCATCCCTTGTGCGATTGTTCTGGACTATAGCGAAATTCTTTCGAACGAGCAGGTCGAGCACATGGGACTTGTTCGCGACATCAAGCTCGCCAACGGCGCGACCACCAAGACCGTCGGTTTCCCGATCGGGGTTTCCGGCTTCACCTATGAGATCGACCGGCCGCCGCCTGTTCTTGGCGCGCATAATGACGAGGTGTTTGAGGAATGGACGAAGAGCGGAAGGAATTCGTGAGCCTTTCGCCGCTTGCCAACGGCGTACGCGTTCTCACACTGGATCGTCCGTCCAAGGCCAACGCGTTGAATGCGGAGGTCGTGGACCAGTTGCTTGCGTGTGTCGCCCAGGCCGAGGCGGAGGATTGCCGCGTGCTGATCCTCGCCGCCAACGGCAAGGCGTTTTGCGGCGGGTTTGATTTCGGTGGTTATGAATCGATGTCGGCGGGCGACCTGCTGCTGCGCTTTGTCCGGATCGAGGAGTTGCTGCAGCGGATGCGCCAGTCGTCGTTTGTCAGCATTGCTCTGGTGCATGGTGCGGCGATGGGGGCGGGGGCGGACATCGTCGCGTCTTGCACCTATCGCATCGGCACCGACGCAAGCCGGTTTCGCTTTCCGGGATTCCGTTTCGGCGTGGCGCTTGGCACGCGGCATCTGGCGCAGCTTGTCGGCCCGCAACGGGCGCGCGATATCCTGCTGACCAATGCAACGATCGATGCATTGACCGCTGTCGATATCGGATTGCTGACGCACCTCGTCGATGCCGGGAGCATGCGGCAGAAAGCGGACGAGATTATTGCGCAGATTGGCTCGCTGGACCGTGTCGCACGCAACCGGATTTTGCATCTGACCTCGGCTCAGAACAATGACGGTGACATGGCTGAGCTGGTGAAATCGGTGAGCGCGCCCGGGCTACACGAGCGCATTGCGCAGTACCGCGCCGGGCATTGATCGATAACGGGTCTCGTCTGCTTTTTGAGCCAGCGTAAGTAGGCATCCGCTCGTACATCCACGCGGATGACATATCGCGCGTGCGCGCCTATCCTCAATAACATCGTGTAACGACATATAACCACAGGGCGGCGTCTATGCCGCCCTGTGCCTTCGTGTTGCGATAGTTGGAACACGAATAATGATCCGTGCGACGGATCGGGAGATTGACTCGGGGCAGGCAGCGGGCTTAGCGTTAGTTCACGAAACGAAAATGGTGTTCACCACTCGTGAATAACGTAGTTGAGCCCATCGGCCCCCGGCGGCACCTGCACTCTCTCAACATGTCGCTCGACATCGTTGAGTTGCTGGCGTCCTCCAGCGTCCCGCTCACGCTTGGTGAGATCGCGGTGAAGCTCGAGCTCAGCAAGGCCGCGGTTCATGGCGTGCTGTCAAACCTCGAAGCACGACGATATGTGGAGCGCGCGCCGGATCGGCCGGGCTACCGGCTCGGGCTTCGGTTGTGGGAGCTCGGCCTTGTCGCATCCGAGTCGATAGAGCTTCCGAAGGTCGCGCACCGTTATCTTCAGAAGCTGGTCGAGCTCAGTTCCGAAAGCTCGCAGCTTGCCGAATATTGCGCGCCGGGCGAGGTGATCTATCTCGACCGCGTCGATAGCCCCAATCCGGTCCGCGCCAACATTCATGTCGGTCGCCGCGCGCCGGCCTATTGCGTGGCAACCGGTCGCGCGCTTCTCGCGTTTCAGCCGAAAAGCGAGATCGACCGGGTGTGTGACGGCCCGCTGCAGAGCTTCACCAAGAAAACCATCGTCAAGCCGAGCAAGCTGCGCCGCGAACTCGATCTTGTCCGGCAGCGAGGCTTTGCGATCAATCATGGCGAATATCGTGGCGAAATCGTCGGCGTCGCGGCGCCTATTCGCGATCATCAGGGGCATGTGATTGCCGCGCTCAGCGTCTCCGGCCCCGAATATCGTTTCACCGTCAAGCACGCGACGGCGCTTGCGCCCGCGGTGATCGAGGCCTCGGAGGGTATCTCGCGGGAGTTCGGTCAGCACTTTCTTCAGAAACGCCGGCCTCGAGATAGTCGCGCATGTTGATTCACCAACTCTTGCAGGATGGACGGCATTCCAAGCCCGCGATCATCTTTGAAGGGGCGGTGCTCTCCTATGCGGAACTGGACGATCTTGCCAATCAGTTTGCCCATCTGTTCGGTGAACTGCGGCTCGATATCGGTGATCGGGTCAGTCTGCTGATCGGTAACGAGCCTCTGGTGGTTGCTTCCTACTTCGGCTTGTTCAAGGCGGGGCTGATTGCAAATCCGATCAACAACCGCCTGACGGCGAGTGAAGTCTCGTTTGTGCTGGAGCATGCGCAGGCGCGCGTTCTCATCACCACGCCGGAATTCCTGCCTTTGGCGTTGCAGGCAATCGCCGAGCTTGCAAATCCGCCGCGCATTGTCCTGCTCGGTGCGCATGTCGATGCGGCCCTGCCGGCGGATGTCGTCTCGGAGCAGGATCTCTATCGGCAGAAGCGCACGCCACGGCTTGTTGAAGGTTTGACGGAACAGACGCCGATCCTTCTCATTTACACGTCGGGCACGACTGGCCGCCCGAAAGGTGTGCTGCTTAGCCATGCAAATGTCTGGGCCGACGGTGTCGCGTTGTCGCAGGGCTTCCGCGTGACTTCGGACCATGTGGCTCTGTGTTTCATGCCGCTGTTCCACTGCAATGCGCTGATCGTCAGTCATATCAGCACGTTCATCGGCCATGGCACCATCGTGCTGTGCCGGAAATTCAGCGCACGCGAACACTGGCGGCTGGTGGCGGATCATCAGGTCACGAGCTTCAGCGCGCCGCCGACCGTGCTCGCTATTCTTCTCGAACGCGAAGCGGAGGCGCGGGATGCGCGCATCAAGCTCGATTTCGTCAAGACCGGCTCGGCGCCGCTGACGGTGGAGCTTGCGACGCGCTTCGAGAACAGGTTCGGCAAGGATATTCTGATCGAAGGCTGGGGCCTCACCGAGTGCACGGCGACGAGCACGCTAAACCCGCTTTACGCGGGCGGCCGCCGCAAGATCGGCTCCGTCGGGCAGGCGTTGGCCGGGCAGAAGATTGCGGTGGTGGATGACCAGGGTCGGTTCCTGCCGCCTCACAGCACTGGCGAACTGGTCATTCAATCGCCGACGATGATGCTTGGCTATTTCCGCGACGAAGAGGCGACGCGCAGAACTATTATCGACGGTTGGCTTCACACCGGCGATCTCGGCCGTATGGACGAAGAGGGCTATGTCTTTCTCGTCGGCCGCAAGAAGGAAATCATCATCCGCGGTGGCGAGAATGTCTCGCCGCTTGAGATCGAGGAAGTTATGTGCCGTCACCCCTCGGTTCGGGACGTCGCGGTTGGCGGATTGCCGGACCGGATATGGGGCGAGGTGGTTGTCGCCTGCGTTGTCGCCAACGGGGTCGCGTCCGAGCAGGAACTGATCGCTCACTGCCGCGAAAATCTCGCGGACTTCAAGGTCCCCGTCAAAATCGCAATTGTCGATGAACTGCCACGCAATGCGACCGGAAAGATTCTCCGCCGCGATCTTGCGCAGTTCTTCCAGAGCGGGGCGAAGGAGATGGCATCATGAAACAGATGACATTGGAGCAGGCCGCCCGGCTGGTCGCCAACGATCAGATCGTCACCATCGGCGGGACATTGTCGCAGCGAATTCCGGCGGCTATGGTGCGCGAACTGGCGCGACAAGGCGTGAAGGGCTTGCACCTCATCAAACCGTCGCCGGGGTTCGATGCCGATGTGCTGGCGGCGGGCGGATGTCTCGCGAGCGTGCGGGCCGGCATGACGACGCTGGAGCAGCCGTTCGGCATGGCGCCGAGTTTCCGCAGGGCTGCCGAGCGCGGCGAGCTCGAAGTGATCGAGAATGCCTGTCCGGCGGTGATGGCGAGCCTTCAAGCGGCGGCATTCGGTTTGCCGTTTCAGGCGGTCGCGGGCTTTGAAGGAAGCGATGTGCCCGGTGTCGCGCCGTTCGCGACGGTGAAGGACCCGTTCTCCGGCAAGGATACGCTGGTAGTACCGGCCGTGCGCCCGGACTGGGCGATCCTGCATGTGCATGAAGCCGACGTGCGCGGGAATGCACGGATCTACGGCACGCCGGTCTGGGATCGTCTGATGAGCCGCGCCGCCAAGCGCGTGATCCTCACCGCGGAGAAAATTCTCGATACGTCGCACTTCGTCGCGCAGCCGGAGATGACGGTGGTGCCGGAGCTGTTTGTCGAGGCGGTGGTGCACGCGCCCGCCGGTGCCTGGCCGACGGCGGTGTTCGATTGTTACGACATCGATGAACCGGCAATGCGTCATTATCTTGAGCTCAGCCGGACGCCGGATGGATTCCGAAAATATCTGGATGAGACCGAGGCGCACGATCGCCGGCCGATGGAGGTCGCCGCATGAGCGCGTCCTACAGCCCTGCCGATATCATGGCTGTCGCAATGGCGCGCTTGATCCGCGATGGCGAGGTCGTATTCGTGGGCGTGAATTCGCCGCTGCCGCTAGCCGCAGCGACGCTCGCGCGCCGTCACAACGCACCGAACTGCACCTTCATCTCGGTAGGCGGCGGTATCAATCCGACCGTCGACAAGATCATGGCCGCGACGAGCACTGCCGATCTCGGCCGCGGATCGGCATCCATCTTCGACAATCAGGAAATTTACGGGCTGAACGGCCGCGGCGGTTTCGATCTCACGTTTCTCGGCATGGCGCAGGTCGATGCGAAGGGACGGGTGAACTCGAGCTTCATCGGCGAACGCGACAAGCCGAAAGTGCGTTTTCCCGGCGGTGGCGGTGGCCCGGCGATCCTGCCGATGTCGAAACGCGCGGTGTTGTGGCGCGCGGGGCATTCGCCGAAGATTTTCGTCGAGGAGGTCCGGTTCACGACCTCGGCAGGAAATGTTGACCGGATCGTCACGCCGCTGTGCATCTTCCGCAAGGAAGACGGGCGACTGGTGCTTGAAAGCATCCATCCCGGCGTAACGCGTGCGGAGCTTGCCGAGAAAACCGGCTTCCGTATTCCGAATCTCGAGAGTGCGCCGGTGACACCGGAGCCGACCGCGGCGGAGTTATCCATCATCCGCGAAATCGACCCCGATAATGTACGACGTGTGGAGTTTGGCCTGCAGTAAATCCATCAATTAGCGAAGTCCGCGCAGAACGGACCGCATGAAATTTCAGGGAGGTGAATGATGAAGATCGTTGATACGGTACGTCATGTGCGAAAAGCCTGTGCTCTGGTTCTTGCGGTAGGGGGCGCGCTCGCGGTTCTCTCCGGTGTCGGCAGCTCCGCGCAGGCGGCGGACGAGAAGGAGCTTGTGTTCGCAGGCTTCGGCGGCTCGCTCCAGAAGTCGCTTCAGGCGACGGTCATTCCGGCATTCGAGAAGAAGTACGGCGTCAAGGTGGTCTACGTCACCGGCACGTCGAACCAGATTCTCGCCAAGGTGAAGGCGCAGCGCAACAGCCCGCAGATCGATGTGATCTGGGCCAACGATACCACGCATTATCAAGGCAAGGCCGAGAAGCTTTACGCCAAGCTCGATCCGGCCAAGGTGCCGAACCTGTCCCAGCTCTATGACTTCGCGAAGGATCGCGACGGCATCGGCATTGTGATGGGCGTTCAGGCGCTCGGTATCGAATACAATACCAAGGTGTTCAAGGAGAAGGGTTGGGCGCCGCCGACCTCATGGGCAGATCTGTGGGACCCGAAATACAAGGGCCATGTCGTCTTCTACAACATGCCGATCGGCTACACGAACCTTCTGTTCGCGAAAATCGCCGACATGAATGGTGGATCGGTCACCAATCTTGAGCCGGCCTGGAACAAGATGAAGGAGCTGCAGCCGAATGTGCTCGCCTTCGTCGATCCGCCGGCGCAGGTCGATGCGCTGTTCGGAACGGGAAGCGCATGGATCGGCTTCAACGGCAGCGCGCGCGTGCACGATTTTGCCGGCACCGGCGCGCCGGTTGCGATGGTGCTGCCGAAGGAGGGCGGAATTCTCTATCCGCAGCAGTTCGACATCGTTGCCAACGCGCCGCATCCGGATCTCGCCCAGAAGTTCATCGATTTCACGATCAGCGCCGAGGCGCAGAAGATGATCGCGGAAAGCCTTCTGCTTGGTCCCGTCAACAAGACCGTCAAGCTTGATGATGCGGCGGCGGCCAAGGTTCCTTATGGCGAGAAGAACGTCACCGCGCTCCTCAATCTGGATATCGGGCCGATCAACCAGAACCTGCAGAGCCTGACCGCGCGCTGGACCGCAATGGTGGGAGGCCGCTAATGGACGCCCACCTCGACGTCCGTCGACTGAGGAAGGCGTATGGAGACTTCGTCGCGCTTGACGATGTCTCCTTCACGGCCGCTTCCGGAGAGATCGTGGCGCTGCTCGGTCCCTCCGGTTGTGGCAAAACCACCTTGCTCAACGTGATCGCGGGCTTTCTGTCTCCCGACAAAGGCACCGTCATCGTCGATGGTCGCGACATCGTCCGTGTGCCGCCGCACAAGCGGGACATGGCCATGGTGTTCCAGAACTATGCGTTGTTTCCGCATATGAGCGTCGAGCACAACGTTGCCTTCGGCCTCAAGATGCGGAGCATTTCGTCTGGCGAGGTGGGGCAACGCGTGCAGGAGGCGCTCGAACTCGTACAGCTTGGCGGACTTGGGAAACGCTATCCCAAGGAGCTTTCGGGCGGGCAGCAGCAACGCGTGGCGCTCGCGCGCGCACTCGTAGTGCGTCCGTCCGTTCTTCTTCTGGATGAGCCGCTGTCGAATCTCGATGCCTTGCTGCGCAAGAGAATGCGCGAGGAGATGCGGCAGATTCTGAAATCGGCCAATATCACCACGGTTGTGGTGACGCACGATCAGGAGGAGGCGCTGGTCTCGGCTGACCGGATCGTCCTTCTCGCGTCGGGACGCGTCGAGCAAAGCTCCACGCCGAACGAACTCTATGAACGGCCGCAGACCATCTTCAGTGCACGCTTCATGGACGTCACCAATTTCCTCGATGGCACGGTGATCGCTCATGAGCGCGGCAATGCTGTTGTCGAGACGGCATTCGGCCGGTTGCGGGCGGAGGTGGAGGGTTGCACGGTCGGCGACAGGGTCACCGTTGCCATCCGGCCTGAGAACATCACCAAGGGAGAGGATGCCGGCGAAAACTGTGTGACCGGGGAAGTCATCTCCAGCACCTATCATGGGCCGGTGCGGCGGATCGAGATTGAGGCGAATGGCGCGCGGCTGATCGCGGATATTCCGGTCAAGCGTTGCCTGAGCAAGATCGGGGATCGGTTGTCGGTCTCGTGGCCGGCCGACGACACCCGCATTCTGCCGAACGAAGAGCCGGGCGCATCGATGGAAGCGAGCGCCGCGGAAAGAGTCCTGCAATGAGCACGACCGTCGAGAACGGACGGCTCTCCGCGGCAGGAAACAGCCTGCTGAGGTTGAATGCCGGCCTTCTCCTGGTGCCGGCCTTGCTGTTCTACGCGGCCCTGTTCGTGTGGCCGCTGGTCCTCTCGACGTGGGGAAGCTTTGCTCCGGCCGGGCAACTGTCTCTTGAGACTTATGCTCATTTCTTCGGCGACGAATTCTATCGTTCCGTGCTGTGGCGTTCGATGCGCATCAGCGCGATCACGACCCTGATGACGCTGATCATCGGCTATCCGATCGCGGTCTATCTGTCCCAGAATTGGCGCAAGGGCCGATCGCTCGTCGTGTTTCTTGTTATCGCGCCGATGTTCGTCAGTGCGGTCGTGCGCTCCTACGGCTGGATCATCATCCTCGGCCCGAATGGAATTCTCAGCTCGCTGATGAACAGCATCGGCATTCCAATGGGGCATCTTCTCTACAGCGAAGCCGGCGTCATCATCGCCCTGACGCATGTGTTCCTGCCATTCATGGTGATCGCGTTGGTCGGCTCGCTGCAGCAGATCGATCCATCGCTCGCGCGGGCGGCTCAGATTCTCGGCGCCAACGGCGTCAGCGTGTTCCTGCGTGTGATCCTGCCGTTGACCCTTCCGGGAATTTCGGCTGGCTCCGTCATCGTTTTTTGTCTTGCGGCGAGCGGCTTCGTGACGCCTGCGCTGGTCGGCGGCGCGGCCGTGCCGGTGATGCCTTATCTTGTCTATAAAGAGGGGCTTCTGGTGCTGAACTGGCCGTTTGCGTCGGCGGTGGCGTTGATCCTCTTGGTCGCGACGGCACTGGTGACGGCGATCTACACATTCGCGGTCCGTGACGGCGCCAGCAAGCGGAGGGTCGTGCGATGATGAACCGCGTCCTCACGGTCTATGTCGCGATCGTCTCAGGCCTGATGATCTTTCCGATCGCCATCGTGATTGTGGCATCGCTCAACTCCGCGGCTTATCTGTCGTTTCCGCCATCAGGTTTCAGTCTCACCTGGTATCAGCAGGTGATGTCGGACCCGATCTGGAGCGACGCGCTGTGGCTGACCTTGAAGATCGGCGTTGCGGTGGCATCGCTCTCGACCGTGCTGGGCGTTGCGGCCGCGCTCGGGCTGCGCGCCGTGGACAATACGCTCTCCGGCGTCCTGCAGACTTTTTTTCTCTCGCCGCTGATGCTGCCGACGGTGTTGATCGGCTTGGCGTTGATGCAGTTCTACCAGTCGCTCGGTATCAAGGCGTCGGTCCTGACCGTCACGCTCGGCCAGCTTCTGATCGCATGTCCCTATGTGATCCGGTTGGTGCTGGCGAGCTTCAACGGCATCGATCCACGGCTCGAGCGCGCGGCGTCGATCTTAGGTGCCAACCCCGTCCGGGTGTTCTGGCATGTGACGTTTCCGCTGATACGTCACGCGGTGCTGGCGGGCTTCTTGTTCAGCTTCATCGTTTCGCTCGACGACGTGAATATCGCGCTCTTCCTCTCCGATACGCACACCACGCCGCTGCCGGTGCAGTTGTTCAGCTACATTGAGCAGAACGCGGACTCGCTTGGCGCCGCCGCAGCGTCTTTGCTGGTTCTGCTCGCATGCCTTGCGGTCTTCATCTGCGACCGGATCGTCGGGATCGAGTGGCTGTTCGGCGCCAAGCAGCGCTCAAGCTGAACACGAAAGACCAGAAAATCCGCCTCGGCCGAGGCGGATTTTCTTCTCTGTCCTATTTGTGCTTGCTGGGCTTTTTCACGTGGCGGCGAGTTGTCGCCTCACGCTGGCTCCCCTGAATAACCGCGGCAGGAGCTCTGGATCGGTCGTTTGAGGACGCCGACCGGGGTGGATTAGGCACGATTGAATCGCCCTGCGGCGTTCCAGCTTGAGCGAAAGCGGCTCCCGACATCATCGACACCATCGCCGCTGCGATCAGTAAGTTTTTCATTGCCGGCTCCCTTTGTAAAATTGAGCGCATGGCAACGGCGGGCTTTGAAGCGCGTTCCGGAGATCGCTCGTTCGGCTTCGGCCCGTTTTTCAGCGGAGCGGCGTCATTCCGGCGTTTTGTTGGGTGGGAAACGCTGGGGCGCGCCCTTGAGGTCGGAACCGGTTGCCGTTAGCGGCTGCTTGCTCGCGGCCTCGCCATCAGCCGGAGACTGCGCCGTCGAGCCTTGCGGATTCTGGCCGGTTGTTTTGCCGGTTTCGCCGGTTTGGCTCGGCTGATCCTGCGCACCTCCGGTCCAGCCGGTGTTGCCTTTGCGCTCGGGCGTAGAACTCTCGGTCTGCGCGTAGGCAGCCACCCCACACATCAGCAGCAGGGCGCTCGCCCAGGTGAGAGTGCTACGTGTTCTCATCGAAGCCTCCTGTCGGAAACAGGCAGAACGATCCGGTGCCGCGGATCGTTCCTGACGCAACTGCGGCTCAACGGCCCGTGCGGAGTTGCGCAAGATGGTTGCGAGGAGCATGCGCCGAAGTGGCGCAGGCGTCTGCGACAATCCAAGCGTCGCTTTAAGCCGGCCTCGGTTTGACGCCGTATGCTCGAAAGATGCTTGAAAATTGGCAAACAGCAGGATTCGGAAAAATATCGTATCGACGATTACGTGCCCGAAATCACGGTGATGTTATTCGTTGGTTTGAAACCGGGGGGTGTCGTCGCGGGTTCATGGATTGCTCGTATTCCTGTGTTGGGGCATCTGCGGGGGTGGGCTGTATCGAGGTCTTATATGAAGACCCGGAGGGATAGCCGTCATGAACATGGAGCTCTCACGCCGCCAATTTATCAAAGGTGCCGGTGGTGGTGTCGCGATCACCGCGATCGGCGCGCTTGGATTTGGCGAGGTAGAAGTCGCGCATGCGGCTGCGATAAGGCATTTCAAGCTCACGGGCACAAGAGAGGTCCGTAATACCTGCACCTATTGTTCGGTCGCCTGCGGCATCATCATCTATTCCAAGGGTGATCTGACGAAGGGCGAGAAGGCCGAGATCGTCCATATCGAGGGTGACGTCGACCATCCGACCAATCGCGGTACGCTGTGCCCGAAGGGCGCAGCGCTGCTCGATATGGTGCATGCGAAAACCCGCACGCTGTATCCCCGGCTCAGGAAGCCGGGCTCCGACAAGTTCGAGCGCGTCTCCTGGGACTTTGCGCTGGACCGCATCGCGCGGTTGCTGAAGGACGATCGCGACCAGAATTTCATTGCCAAGAACAGCAAGGGCGAGACGGTCAACCGGTGGCTGAGCACGGGCTTTCTTGCTGCGTCCGCGACCACCAACGAAACGGCACTTCTCACCTACAAGGTGGTGCGCAGCGCGGGAATCCTGGCCTTCGATAACCAAGCACGCGTCTGACACGGACCGACGGTGGCCAGTCTGGCCCCAACATTCGGTCGCGGTGCAATGACGAATTCGTGGACGGATATCAAGAACACGGATCTCGTGGTGATCATGGGCGGCAATGCCGCGGAGGCGCACCCGTGCGGATTCAAATGGGTGACAGAGGCGAAAGCCAACAGAGGCGCCCGCCTGATTGTCGTCGATCCGCGCTATACACGCTCGGCTTCCGTGTCGGACCTATATGCGCCTATCCGGCAAGGCACCGATATCGCCTTCCTGCTTGGTCTCATCAACTACTGCATCTCGCATGACAAGGTGCAGTGGGATTATGTGAAGGCGTTCACCAACGCGCCTTACGTGATCAAGGAAGGCTTTGATTACAAGGATGGCCTGTTCACCGGCTACGACGAGATCAAGCGTGATTACAACCGGGAGAGCTGGGATTACGAACTCGGCGCCGATGGTTATGTGCAGGCGGATGACACCCTCGAACATCCGAGGTGCGTCTGGAGCCTGCTGAAGAAGCACGTTTCGATCTATACGCCGGAGATGGTGGAGCGCATCTGCGGTACGCCGAAAGCGAAATTCCTCAAAGTAGCGGAAATGGTTTCCGAGTGCTCGTCAAAGACAAAGACGATGACCTCGATGTATGCGCTCGGCTGGACCCAGCATTCCAAGGGCGCGCAAAACATTCGCGCGATGGCGATGTTGCAACTCGTCCTCGGCAATATCGGCGTCCGGGGTGGCGGCATGAACGCGCTGCGCGGCCATTCCAACATTCAGGGCCTGACCGACCTCGGACTAATGTCGAATCTGATCCCCGGATACCTGACGATTCCGCTCGAGAAGGAAGCGACGTTCGACAATTATATCTCGACGCGTCAGTTCAAACCGCTACGGCCAGGCCAGATGAGCTACTGGCAGAACTACAAGAAGTTCTTCGTCAGCTTTCAGAAGTTCATGTGGGGAAGCGCCGCGACCGCGCAGAACGACTGGGCCTACGATTACCTGCCCAAGCTCGACGTGCCCGGTTACGACATGCTGCGCATCTTCGATCTGATGCACGAGGGCAAGGTCAACGGTTATGTCTGCCAGGGCTTCAACCCGCTGTTGGCGCTGTCGAACCGAGGAAAAGTCACCGAGGCACTGTCGAAGCTCAAGTTCCTCGTGGTGATGGACCCGTTGCAGACGGAGACCGCGCATTTCTGGCAGAACCACGGCGAGCATAACGATGTCGATCCAGCCGGTATCCAGACCGAAGTGATCGAGCTTCCGACGACCTGCTTCGCCGAGGACGAGGGCTCGCTGGTCAATTCCGGCCGCTGGCTGCAATGGCACTGGCCGGGCGGGAGCCCTCCCGGCGAAGCCAAGCACGATATCTGGATCATGGCGCAGATTCACCAGCGCATGAAAGCCCTCTACGAGAAGGAAGGTGGCGCATTTCCGGACCCGATCAAAAATCTCGTCTGGAACTATGAAGACCCGAACTATCCGCGACCCGACGAGATCGCGAAAGAGGCCAACGGCTATGTGCTTGCCGATGTGCCGGACCCGAACGATTCGTCGAAAACGCTCCTGCAGAAGGGCAAGCAAGTCGCGACGTTCGGCGCGTTGCGCGATGACGGCACGACGGCGGCCGGGTGCTGGATCTTCACCGGCTCCTACACCGAGGCCGGCAACCAGATGGCGCGGCGGGACAATAGCGATCCCGACGATACGGGCACGTTCTCGAAATGGGCGTTCTCGTGGCCCGCCAACCGCCGCATTCTCTATAACCGTGCGTCGGCGGATATGAATGGCAACCCGTGGGATCCGAGCCGCAAGCTGTTGTGGTGGGATGGTGCCAAATGGGCCGGTTACGACGTGCCGGACATCGCGCCGAACGCCAAGCCGGGCGAGGTGCAGCCTTTCATCATGAATCCGGAAGGTACCGCGCGTCTGTTTACACGCGGCATGATGCGCGACGGGCCGTTCCCGGCACATTACGAGCCGTTTGAATCGCCGGTCGTCAACGTGGTGGCGCCGCGCATTCGCGGCAATCCGGTCGCCCGGGTGTTCGAGGCCGATCTGAAGCAGTTCGGCGATGCGGAGGAGTTTCCTTACGCCGCAACGTCGTATCGCCTCACCGAGCACTTCCATTACTGGACCAAGCACGCGCAGATCAATGCGTCGCTCCAGCCGGAATTCTTCGTTGAGATTTCCGAGCAGCTTGCGAAGGAGCGGAACATCAAGCTGGGTGGCTGGGTTCGGGTCTGGTCGAAACGTGGCTCCATCAAAGCGAAAGCCGTGGTGACCAAGCGGATCGCGCCGTTGATGTGTGACGGCAAGGCCGTGCACGTCGTCGGCATTCCGCTGCATTGGGGCTTCATGGGCGCGGCGAAGAAAGGTTTTGGCCCGAACTCGCTGTCTCCCTTCGTCGGTGATGCCAATATCGAAACGCCGGAGTTCAAGGCGTTCCTTGTCAATATCGAGCCCATCTCCGGGCCGGTGGCTTAAAGGAGAGAGCCATGGCCTTTGAATTCGAACTGCCGAATCCCAATACCAGCAATCCTGCCGTGACCTTCGGTCAGCAGGATCTCGTTCGCCGCTCGGCGTCATCGGTGCCGAAGCCGGAGCGTCAACTGACGAAGGTGGCCAAGCTCATCGATGTGTCGAAATGCATTGGCTGCAAGGCATGTCAGGCGGCATGTCTTGAGTGGAACGACGTGCGGCAGCCCGTGGGAGAGAACCGGGGTGTCTACGACAATCCGGAAGATCTCACGCCGCAGATGTTCACGCTGATGCGGTTCACGGAGTGGGTCAATCCCGAGACCGAGAACCTGGAATGGCTGATCCGCAAGGACGGCTGCATGCATTGCGAGGACCCCGGTTGCCTGAAGGCGTGTCCGGCGCCCGGCGCTATCGTGCAGTATTCCAACGGCATCGTCGACTTCGTGCACGAGAACTGCATCGGGTGCGGCTATTGCATCAAGGGATGCCCGTTCAACATCCCGCGCATCTCCCAGACCGATCATACGGTTTACAAATGCACGCTGTGCTCCGATCGCCTTGCCGTCGGTCAGGGGCCGGCCTGTGCCAAAGCCTGCCCGACGCATGCGATTGTGTTCGGCACCAAGGAAGAAATGCAGCGGCACGCCGAGGATCGCATCAAGGATCTGAAATCGCGTGGCTACACCAATGCAGGCCTTTACGATCCGCCGGGCGTCGGCGGCACCCATGTGATGTATGTTCTGCATCACGCGGACAAGCCGCAGATTTACGCCAACCTTCCGAAAGACCCGACCATCAGTCCGATCGTCGAAATCTGGAAGGGCGCAACCAAATATGCCGGATTGGCCGTCATGGGTGTAGCGGCTGCGCTTGGTGCTCTTCACTATGTGGTGGAAGGCCCGAATACGGTTTCGGAAGAAGACGAGAAGAGCGCGGAGCGTTTGACGGAGTGAGGCGAGAGCGACCGCGTGTGAGGCCGCTCCGTTTCTTTCGCGTGCGGTCGTCTGCTATTTGGCGTCCGCCAAGTTCGGCGCCATCGGAATGCTCTGCCCGCCGATGTGGGGGACGGTAGCATTCTCGACACGATTTCGCCCGGCCGCCTTGGCGCTGTACAAAGCCTGATCGGCACGCCGAAAGATTTCTTCAAACGTGTTGTCGGTGGGGAGGTAGGCCGCGACGCCCGCCGAGATGGTGACGCGTATCCGCACCGCTCCCGTCACGAACCGTGCTTGCTCCACGGCAAGGCGCATCCGCTCGATGGCCTCAACTGCCGTGGTGTGATGCTCGACATTGAGCAGGACGGTGAATTCCTCGCCGCCACTGCGCGCGACCATATCCTCCTTCCGGCTGTGTTCCCGCAGGAGGCTGGCGACCGTGACGAGCACCTGATCACCCACGTCGTGGCCGTGGGTGTCGTTCACAGTCTTGAAGTTATCGATGTCGATCACGGCAACGGCAAAGCCGGAATGGCGGACCTTGGCGTCCCTGAATCTCTTCTCACCGGCGCGCGCCAGCATCCGGCGATTTGGCAGGCTGGTGAGATAGTCGGTCGAGGCAACGACTTCGAGCCGGCGCCTCAGATTGTCCGAACACATCAGGAGGAAGGCGGTGGTCCCGACGACGGGCAGAACCGTCAGCACCATTGGCGATAGAATGTTCAGCCAGTTCGCGCCGCTTTCCACGGCAAAGTTGCTGCTGACGCCCATGAGCAGGTAGGCGATCACTCGCGCAGAGGAGAAGACCAGTCCGACCCCGATGAGGCCGATCAGGATCTTGCGGCTGAGTGATGTGTCTCCGGCCGATTTGAACAGCAGCGTCCAGATGCTGGCGCCCATCAGCCAAACCCAGACGATCGAAACGATCACCACCCGGGTTTGAAAGCTGGGCGTGACGAGAGAGAACCAGAGAACGCCGAGCGTCGCGATGACGGCCGGTATGAACTGCCACGCTTTGGGACGGATGTTATAGAATTGCTGAATCGCCGCATAATAGACGGTGAGGCCGAGAGCCATCGGGCCGTTGGCACCGACAAGCATGGCAGGGCGAGGCCAGGAACTGCCGAATGCAAACACGGCGCAGCCGCCCGCGATGAGGACGGTGCCGATCTGCCAGGATCGCGCGGCCGGGCGCAGCGTGTGCGGCAGGTCGCGAGAGACCACGCTCAGGACGCAGGCATTGGCGATCATTATCAAAGAGATGGTCGTAAAGACCGTGCCTGCTTCCATTACCCCCGAGGCCTTCTCGTTCCGGCAGTGCGAATCTCCGCCAAGCTATAGCCCATCATCCTTGAATCGACCGTTCAGGCCGATACTGAACAGACTGTTACGGATTCGCGGAGAGGCGGGTGCGTCGCTCGCAATCTCTGGGCGATCCGGCAGGGCATCGTCTGATCCGCAGGCAGAACCGGGCGTTTCTCGCGACCCGACCCCTCCCGGATTTCTGCATGTGGGAACCTGTTGAAAGGCGATTTTTGCCTTGGAAGCGGAGGCGGATTTCCCCACATTTCCTAGGAAGCCGCTGGTTTTGGCGGGCGGGATGTTGCCGGTAATCTACACCATATTTAGTATTTAATTTAACATTGAATACTAATGATTGACGGGCGTTGCCGAGTCGTCCTAGCGTTTGAGCTGTCCGGGCCAAGTATCGTGTGAGCGCACCGGGCGTCTCTGACAATGGTCAAAAGGCACATCCGCATCTCTCTATAGAGACGGCGGAGGCGGATTTGTCCGCGGTTTTGGGGGCGTCATCCCCGCGGTGTGCGCGTGGGTGACGAGGGGTAAAGCGTCGGAGGCGGGCGGGATCACAAGAACCCCTTGATGCTTCCCGGAGTTAACAGGCCGGCCCTCAAATCCGAGTGGAAACGGTCGAACGGCGGATCGGAAATATCCGCAGATTGAAATTCCCGGCGCCGCGTCATGCGGGTGCTGGGGCGCATAGACGGGGCATACAATGCGAATTCAACGCCGCTACACCAAGGTCGATCAGCCACCCTACGCCGCCATTTCGTTTCGGCTGACGACGAGCGAGATTCGCAATCCCGACGGCTCCGTGGTGTTCAAGCTCGATAATGTCGAGGTGCCGGAGTTCTGGTCGCAGGTCGCCTCCGATGTGCTGGCGCAGAAGTATTTCCGCAAGGCGGGCGTGGCCGCGCGTCTGAAGAAGGTCGAGGAGGAGACCGTCCCGTCCTGGCTGTGGCGCTCGGTGCCGGACACCGAGGCGCTCGCGGCGCTGCCCGAGGCCGAACGGTTCGGCGGCGAGCAGTCCTCGAAGCAGGTGTTCGACCGGCTCGCCGGCTGCTGGACCTATTGGGGCTGGAAGGGCGGCTACTTCACCTCGGAGGACGACGCCCGCGCCTTCCATGACGAACTGCGCTACATGCTGGCGCAGCAGATGGTCGCGCCGAACTCGCCGCAATGGTTCAACACCGGTCTGCACTGGGCTTACGGTATCGATGGTCCAGGGCAGGGCCATTATTATGTCGACTGGAAGACCGGCAAGCTCACCAAGTCGAAATCTTCCTACGAACATCCGCAGCCGCACGCCTGTTTCATCCAGGGCATCGAGGACGACCTCGTCAACGAGGGCGGCATCATGGACCTGTGGGTGCGCGAGGCGCGCCTGTTCAAATACGGCTCTGGCACCGGCTCGAACTTCTCGCGGCTGCGCGGTGAGGGCGAGAAGCTGTCGGGTGGCGGCCGCTCCTCGGGCCTGATGAGCTTCCTCAAGATCGGCGACCGCGCGGCGGGCGCGATCAAGTCGGGTGGCACCACGCGCCGCGCGGCGAAAATGGTCGTGGTCGATGCCGACCATCCGGATATCGAAACCTATATCGACTGGAAGGTGCGCGAGGAGCAGAAGGTCGCGGCGCTCGTCACCGGCTCCAAGATCAACCAGAAGCACCTCAAGGCCATCATGAAGGCCTGCGTGAACTGCGAAGGTTCAGGCGACGACTGCTTCGATCCGGAGAAGAACCCGGCGCTGAAACGCGAGATCAAGCTCGCCCGCCGCGCCCTCGTCACCGATAACATGATCAAGCGCGTGATCCAGTTCGCGCGGCAGGGCTACACCGATATTCAGTTCGACACCTTCGACACCGACTGGGATTCGGAAGCGTATCTGACCGTCTCCGGCCAGAACTCCAACAACTCCGTCTCGCTGAAGGATGATTTCCTGCGCGCGGTCGAGACAGATGGTGAATGGAATCTGGTAGGCCGCACCGACGGCAAGGTGAGGAAGACGCTGCGTGCGCGCGATTTGTGGGAGAAGATCGGCTACGCCGCCTGGGCGTCCGCCGATCCGGGCCTGCACTTCAACACCACGATGAACGACTGGCACACCTGTAAAGCCAGCGGCGACATTCGTGCGTCGAACCCGTGCTCGGAATACATGTTCCTCGACGACACGGCGTGCAATCTCGCCTCCGCCAATCTTCTGACGTTTTACGATCCGCACACCCGCCGGTTCGATACGGATGCCTATGAGCATCTGTGCCGGCTGTGGACCATCGTGCTCGAAATCTCCGTCATGATGGCGCAATTCCCGTCGAAGGCGATTGCGGAGCTGTCTTACGAATTCCGTACGCTTGGCCTCGGCTACGCCAATATCGGCGGCCTGCTGATGACCATGGGTCTGCCCTATGACTCCAAGGAAGGCCGTGCGCTGTGCGGTGCCCTCTCTGCGATCATGACCGGCACCGCCTATGCGACATCGGCGGAGATGGCGGCCGAGCTCGGCACTTTCCCGGGTTACAAGAAGAACGCGAAGCACGTGCTGCGCGTGATCCGCAACCATCGTCGCGCCGCGCATGGTGTTGCGGTCGGCTACGAGGCGCTCGCCGTCGATCCGGTGCCGCTCGATCACGCCTCTTGCCCGCAGGCCGACATCGTCGAGCATGCCAAGGCGGTGTGGGACCGTGCGCTCGAACTCGGCGAGACCAACGGCTATCGCAATGCCCAGACCACGGTGGTGGCGCCGACCGGCACCATCGGCCTGGTGATGGATTGCGACACCACCGGCATCGAGCCCGACTTCGCGCTGGTGAAGTTCAAGAAGCTCGCCGGTGGCGGCTACTGGAAGATCATCAACCGCGCCGTGCCGGAAGCGTTGCGTGCGCTCGGCTACCGCGAAAGCGAAATCGCCGAGATCGAGGCTTACGCGGTGGGCCACGGCTCGCTGTCGAACGCGCCCGGCATCAACGCCTCCACGCTGAAGGCCAAGGGTTTCACCGATGAAGCGCTGGCGAAGGTCGAGAAGGCGTTGCCGACTGCCTTCGACGTCAAATTCGTGTTCAACAAGTGGACGCTGGGCGAGGACTTCATCCGCAACAGCCTCAACATCGCGCCTGAGGTGATGAACGCACCGGGCTTCGACCTGCTCGTGGCGCTCGGCTTCTCCAAGCGTGACATCGAAGCCGCGAACGTCCACATCTGCGGTGCGATGACGGTGGAAGGTGCGCCGCACCTGAAGGACGAGCACTACGCCGTGTTCGACTGCGCCAATCCCTGCGGCAAGATCGGCAAGCGCTATCTGTCCGTCGAGAGCCACATCCGCATGATGGCGGCATCGCAGCCCTTCATTTCGGGTGCGATCTCCAAGACCATCAACATGCCGAACGACGCCACGGTGGAGGATTGCAAGAACGCTTATCTCTTGTCGTGGAAGCTCGCACTGAAGGCGAACGCGCTTTATCGCGACGGCTCGAAACTGTCGCAGCCGCTGAACTCGCAGCTCATCGCCGACGAGGATGATGAGGACGATGCCATCGAGGCGTTCCACGACAAGCCGATGGCCGCGCGTGCCACGCAGGTTGTCGAGAAGATCGTCGAGCGTGTGGTCGAACATGTCTCGCGCGAGCGCGAGCGGATGCCGGATCGCCGCAAGGGGTACACCCAGAAGGCGATCGTCGGCGGGCACAAGGTCTATGTGCGCACCGGTGAATACGATGACGGCCGCCTCGGCGAAATCTTCGTCGACATGCACAAGGAAGGCGCGGCGCTCCGCTCCTTCATCAACAACTTCGCTATCGCGGTGTCGCTCGGCCTGCAATACGGCGTGCCGCTTGAGGAATACGTTGATGCGTTCACCTTCACCCGCTTCGAGCCCGCGGGTCCGGTGCAGGGCAACGACTCCATCAAGTACGCGACCTCGATCCTGGACTACGTGTTCCGCGAACTCGCGGTGAGCTACCTGTCGCGCTATGACCTCGCCCATGTCGACCCGAGCGAAACCAGTTTCGACTCGCTCGGCAAGGGCGTGAACGAGGGCAAGGCGCAGGGCCCAACCGGCCCGAGCAAGTATCTCTCGCGTGGTCTCACACGCTCACGCTCCGACAATCTCGTGGTGATGCAGGGCGGCGCAAGTGCGGCCGTCACCGCGCACAATGACAGTGCGCCGGTGGGCGGATCGCGCGTCACTGCAACAACATCAGGTGCCGCTGAGAGTGGCGCTGCCGCGCTGAAGACCGCGGAACCGGAGCGCGCGCTCTCGCCGACGGAGAAGCTCGAGGCGGAGCAGTGGAGCAGGGCGGGCACCGCGCAGGTGACTGCACCGGCACCGGCAACGCTCTCCAAGGCCGAGCGCCGCGCGGAAGCACGGGCGCGCGGCTATGAAGGCGACATGTGCTCGGAATGCTCCAACTTCACGCTGGTACGCAACGGCACTTGCATGAAGTGCGATACCTGCGGTGCGACCACAGGCTGCAGCTAACAGTTCTGAGGCGGCTGCGCTGTCCGGTTTCAATTGGGCAGCGCAGCGTTGCCGTTAACCGCAAAACGCGCGAACGATTTTTCCTGTCCTGGGATTGGTCTCGATCGTGACGCGCTCCCGCCTGTAATCCATCGTGACGCCCTGACCGGGCCTGATCTGGCGGACGATGGTGGCGCCGGTCAGCCGTTTCGCCCGGCGGTCCGAAATCCTGTTCTTGCCTGTCAAAGCTGCGGCCGCGCTCGTCTTGCAAATGCCGACGCGAACGCCCGCGGCCTGCGCCTCCGTGTGGCAGGTCGCAGCGATGATGAGGGCGGCTGCCAAACCGGCAAGATAACGTGCGTGCATCATGATGTGAGCTCCAATGGGACCCGTAAGTGTAGCATGCTTGAGGCGCCGGGAGCGCCCGCCGTGCGCCGCGCAGCATCGAGAGCGAGATACAGATCAGAACCTGAAAAAGCTGGCGGCCGATCCCGAGGGAAAGACCGGCCGCCATTGCGAGCCAGGCGGGACGAGGGAGACCTGGCCGCATCACCTCGCATCAGGGACAGGGTGCGAGGAAACTCATCCTCGAAGCGCGTGCACGAAGACGTCCGGATTCTGCGGTAGCGCGTCAGAGATCGGTGACGCGCTCCGGATTGGCCGAGGCGAGAGCGGCAGCGCGTTCGGCACGCGGCGGATAGATCCAGACCGTGTTGATCTCCTGCTTGGTCTTCTTGGCCCCATCGCCGACCATTTCCACCTTGTGGTCCCAGCCGCGAGTGAAGAGGGCGCCGGCTTCACCGAGATCGAGGCAGGTGACGTACGCCTCCTGGTGATAGGGCCGCGTCGGCACGCCGAGCAGTTCGGCGGCTGCGTTGTTGCCGGCGAACGCGCCCATCCGCGTGGCGTGCTGGCACGACATCAGCGCGAAGTTGCCGGCGTCGTCGCAGGCTGCCTTGGCCGCGTCGCCGGTGGCGAACACGTCGGCTACGCCCGGCACACGCAAATCGCGGTCGACGATCAGGCGGCCGAAATTGTCGCGCTCGACGGGAATCTGCGCGGTAAGCGGATTGGCACGAATGCCCGCCGCCCAGATCACCGTGGCGGTCTCGATGTGCTCGCCGCTAGAGAGCGTGATGCCCGATGTATCGAGCGAAGCGACGCCTGCACCGAGGCGCGTCTCGATGCCGAGCTTGCGGAGCGCATCTTCGACGATCGGGCGCGGACCGCTGCCCATGTCAGGAACCACCGCTTCATTGCGATCGATGATGATGACGCGAGGGTTCGCCTTGGCGCCGAAGATGGTGTGCAGCCGCGCCGGGATTTCCGTTGCCGCCTCGATGCCGGTGAAGCCCGCACCCACCACGACAACCGTATCGCGGGCTGGCGAGGCCGGGCGACCAGCAAGGATTTTCAGATGCCGGTCGAGCGCAATCGCATCGTCCAGTTGATCGACGCTGAAGGCGTGCTCGGCGAGGCCGGGAATGTTCGGGCGAAATAACTGGCTGCCGGATGCCACCACCAGGCGATCATAGGAGAGCGATTTATTCGCTCCGTTCGTGGTTGCAACTTCGACCGTGTGCGATGCCGGATCGATTGCCTCGGCGCGGCCCTGAACGTAGACGACGTTGATGGCAGCGAGGACATCCTGCAGCGGCGCGGTCAGCGTTTCCGGATTCTGCTCGTAAAGCCGAGGGCGGATCACGAGCGTCGGCTCCGGCGCGACCAGCATGATCTCAAGACCTGCGGGTGAGACGCCTTCGATGTCGCGCAGGCGGGCGGCGGAAAGGGCGGCGTACATGCCGGCGAAGCCGGCTCCGATAATGACGATTCGCATTGGATATACTCCGTGGTTTTGTCTCTTGGAAATTTGCAACAGCCTGCCCCCGCCCCGATCAGGGGACGTCCGTTACATCGGAGGCGGCCGCAGGCGTGGTGAAGCGATCAGGCCGTGATGAAAGCGAGCAGTTCGGCGTTGACGGTGTCCGCATGTGTCGTGCACATGCCGTGCGGCAGCTTCTCGTAGATCTTCAGCGTACTTTTCTTGAGAAGCTTTGCGGCCAGCGGCGCGGAATCCGCGATCGGTACGATCTGATCGTCGTCGCCGTGCATCACCAGTGTCGGCACGCCGATGTTCTTGAGGTCGTCACTGAAGTCGGTTTCTGAAAACGCCTTGATGCAGTCGTAATGCGCCTTGGCGCTGCCCATCATGCCCTGGCGCCACCAGTTCCAGATGATCGCCTGCGAGGGCTTGGCGTTCGGGCGGTTATAGCCATAGAACGGGCCGCTCGCGAAATCGAAATAGAAGTTCGAGCGGTTGCTGGCGAGGCTCTTGCGCAATTGATCGAATACGTCGATCGGAAGTCCGCCGGGATTTGCTGCGGTTTTCAGCATCACCGGCGTGACCGAGCCGATCAATACGAGCTTGGTGACACGGCCGTCGCCGTAGCGCGCGACATATCGTGTGGCCTCGCCGCCACCCGTGGAGTGGCCGACGTGGATGGCGTTGCGCAGATTGAGGTGCTCGACCAGCGCCGCGACATCGGCGGCGTAATGGTCCATGTCGTGGCCTTCGGCGACCTGGCTCGAGCGGCCGTGCCCGCGGCGATCGTGCGCAATGACGCGATAGCCCTTGCCGAGGAAGAACAGCATCTGCGCTTCCCAGTCATCGGAGGACAGCGGCCAGCCGTGATGAAAGACAATCGGCTGTGCCGTCTTCGGGCCCCAGTCCTTGTAGAAAATCTTGACGCCGTCCTTGGTGGTGACAGTGGTCATGGGATCAATTCCTTGAGCGAGGTGTGAGGGGACTTTCCTGTCGTCGCCCGCGGCCGAGGAGAAACGGATGTTTGCGGACATGGCGTAAAGGAACGCGGTCGCCAGCGCGTTCCGGCGCGTGATCCGCCCGAGCTGGCTGAGGGAGTGGTTCCAGGTCATTCGTTGTCTCCGTTGGTCGATGACGTGAGGACAACGATGATTTAGCGAACCGGCCCTTTGGCTGCGCCAGAGCGGTTGCGGTGGTTGCAGCGCGATTGCTGCTAACGCGGCCGCTTGCGCCAATCGCTCGGCGTATCTCCGGTCAGCCGCCGGAAGGCTGCCGCGAACGCCGTCTGCGAGGAATAGCCGAGCTCCGCCGCAACGGAGGCGACCGAGATGCCGGGGTCGCGCAGCATGGTCATGGCTTGCTCGAGCCGGTAGCGGCGCAGCCAGTTATGCGGCGACAGGCCCGTGCTTTCCTTGAAGGCCCGGCAGAAATGAAATCGCGACAGCCCCGCATCCGCGGCGAGGGCTGCGAGCGAAATATCCGCATCGGTATCTGAGCGCATGCGCTCGATCGCGCGGCGCAACACAGTAGGAGACAAACCGCCGACGATCGACTGAGGAGATGTTTGGCTGCCGATATGCGCGACGAGAAGGCGCGTCGCCAGAAGATCGATCAGCTGCTGCCGAAACAGATTGTCCAGCACGTCGCTGCCGTCCAGAGAATCCGCTGCGCTCATCAGAAGGCGCGAGGTGGTCGGGTCGGGATGCCCGGTTCGCTCCGCAAGATCGATCAGGCCGCCCCGGTCGGCTTCAGCCGCAACGCGCGCGAGTGTCTCATGAGGGAGGTGAAGCTGGACGACGTTGACGTTACCCGAGATATCCCATCGGGAGGTGGAGCCTGCCGGGATGATGGTGACGACGCCGGTGCGTGCCGTTCCGGTCGCGAGCGATTTGCCGGCGCGCCGCTCCAGCCGCTGCATGGTGCTCATGTAGGTCATGACGACATGATCGGCCATCGGCTCGACTACATCGTGCAGCGCACCGTGATTCCAGTGCACGATGGTGCCTTCGGAATCGGTTGCGATATGGAGCGGCTTGACGCCGAGAACGCGCGTCATCTCCGCATTTGCGGAGCGCCGCTCGGATGACCGCGCGTCGTGTCCGTCGGCTTCGGGCGCTGGTGGCTCTCCGCGCATGGGCGGCTCGGGTGACTTCGGTTTGTTCATGGATGCAGCCCCTCGTGCTTATCCGAACACAACGGATCTCCGGTCCCTCGGTGATCCGGCATTGTCTCGGCGCTAGCGCCGGCCAAATTCGTGGTCGAGCCAGTCCTGAAAATGCATCGTTCCCAGACGAGGCGCAGCGCCCGGCGTCAGCGATGTATCGTCGATCTGGGCGCCAAAATATTTTGCGTGGACGTCGGCGATCACCGCGCGCGGATCGCCTTTGGCAGCGAGATATTGCCGCGCGAGCGCATCGAGTGGGATCGGCTCGGGGCCTGCGATCTCGACCGTGCTGTTCAAAGGTTTGTTGAGCGCGATCTCCGCCAGCGCATTTGCGACTTCGCGGGCTGCGATCGGCTGCATCAGCGCCGGCGACAGTCGCGCAACGTCATTCTCCGTGCCTGCCTCGATGATGGCATCGACGAATTCAAAGAATTGCGTTGCCTGAAGGATGGTGAAAGGAAGTCCCGACAATTTGACCAGTTTTTCCTGGACGGCCTTGGCGCGAAGATAGCCGCTGTCGTGTACGCGCTGCGCGCCGACCACCGACAGAATGACATGGTGCGTAACCCCGGCGGCGATCCCGGCCGCCAGCAGATTGCGGCTCGACGTTTCGAAGAACTCCAGAACCGCCCGCTCCTCGAACGAGGGCGAATTGGCGACATCGACGACGACCTGCGCGCCAGACAAGGCTTCCGCAAGGCCTTCGCGCGTCACTGCGTTGACGCCGGTGCGCGGCGAGGCGGCAAGCGCCTCGTGCCCTTTCTCACGCAGCGTGCTGACGAGCGTCTTGCCGATGAGGCCGCTGCCTCCGATCACAACAATCTTCATGTCCAACTCCTTGCCCTGAACCGGGCCGGCATTTTCGGAGAAGACAATGTGCTTAAAATCGCCCCGAGACTTTGCGGGCGCCTTGAGATATTCTTGGATTTTCCTTGCCTTTTCGTCCAAAGGACCGTGGACCGCCCGCCATTCGGTTGCGGAGCCTTGATCGGGCGATCAGTCGGCGGCCGGGGGCTTCTATGCGATTTCAGTTCAGCGACTGCATGCTCGATCTTGAGCGGCGCGAGCTGACGCGTGGGGCGGATCAGGTCTCCATCGCGCCGCGAGCCTTCGATCTGCTGGCCTATCTCGTCGAGAACCGCGAGCGCGTCGTCAGCAAGAGCGACCTTCTGGACGCGGTGTGGGGCAAGCGCATCGTTTCCGAATCGACGTTGACGAGTCACATCAACGCCGTCCGCAAGGCGATCGGCGACAGCGGCGGCGAGCAGGCTCTCGTCCGCACCATTGCGCGAAAAGGCTTTCGTTTTGTCGGTGACGTTACGGAGATGGCTTATGCGGCTGAGTCAGCGGCAGTGGAGAAGAAGCCTTCACGTGCCACGCCGCAGCCCGCGCAGGGGCAGGCGCATCGGCCGTCGATTGCCGTGCTGCCGTTTCAGAATCTGAGCGGCGATCCCGAGCAGGCGTATTTCGCCGACGGTATGGTGGAAGACATCATCACCGGGTTGTCGCGCCTGCGCTGGCTGTTCGTCATCGCCCGTAATTCGAGCTTCGCCTATCAGAGCCACGCCATGGATGCGCGCGAGATCGGGCGCGCGCTCGGTGTCGGGTATCTCCTGGAGGGCAGCGTGCGCAAAGCGGCGGATCGCATCCGCATCACCGGTCAGCTCATTGACGTATGTACCGGCGCGCATTTATGGGCCGATCGCTTCGAAGGCGCCTCCGGCGACATCTTTGAGCTGCAGGATCGTATCGCCACCAGCGTGGTCGGCGCCATCGCGCCGCAGGTGGAGTTGGCCGAGATCGAGCGCGCCAAGCACAAGCCGACCGACAGCCTCGATGCTTACGACTGCTACCTGCGCGGGCTCGCGCATCTGCATCGTGGTAACAAGGATGCTATCGAGAAGGCGCTCCCGCTGTTTCACAAGGCTTTCGATATCGATCCGGATTTTGCCGCGGCTCATGCCATGGCGGCGTGGTGTTATTTCTGGCGCCGGGTCAACGGCTGGTCGGAGGATCGGGCAAGGGAGACCGCCGAGGGAACGCGGCTGGCGCGCCGTGCGGTCGAGCTCGGCCGTAACGATGCGCTGGCACTGACGCGGGCCGGGCATGCGCTCGCGCATCTCGCAGGCGATTTCGATATCGGCATCGCGCTGATCGACAGGGCTCTTTTCCTCAATCCCAATCTGGCTTCCGCATGGTTTCTCGGCGGATTTCTGCGGATATGGCGCGGCGAGTCCGAAAGCGCGATTGAGCATTTCGAACACGCGATGCGCCTCAGCCCGGTCGACCCCGAGCTCTATCGCATGAAGTCCGGCATCGCGATGGCGCATCTATTCGCGGGCCGGTATGACGCGGCCACGGCATGGGCCGAGGATTCCTATACCGACCTTCCGAGCTTTCTGATGACGGTAAGCATCATCGCAGCAAGTCGTGCGCTGAGCGGGCGGCTCGCGGAAGCACAGCAGGCGATGGAGCAATTGCGCAAGCTCGATCCTGCATTGCGCATCACTAATCTCAGGAAATGGCTGCCGATCAATCGGGACGACAATTTCGCAGTGTTCGCCGAAGGGTTGCGCAAGGCCGGATTACCGGAACGGTAGCCGTTCTTGCCTTGCCGAAATTCGGCGCAGGAACGACCGAATAGTTCTCCCCGTTCTGGTATAGTCTGGTGGAGGATTGAAGCGTTTCAATCCTCTTGGCGTGAGCATTCGGATGTCCGGCAGGGTGCGCGATACAATTTCCCAAGGCTCAGTTAGCGAGCCTCCCTTCGCGACATTTGCACCGCCGATCCGGCCGCAGACGGCGCTGCGCCGGGCCATCACCGCAGCCTATCGCCGTCCGGAGCCGGAATGCCTGCCGCCGCTGGTCGTCGCGGCTACGCTTCCGGATGAGATGAAGCGGGAGGTCGCCAGCACGGCGCGCACGTTGATCGAAGCATTGCGCGCCAGGCATAAAGGCACGGGCGTCGAAGCGCTGGTGCAGGAATATTCGCTCTCCAGCCATGAGGGCGTGGCGCTGATGTGTCTGGCCGAGGCGTTGCTGCGCATTCCCGATACGGCGACGCGTGACGCGCTGATCCGCGACAAGATCGCCGAAGGCGACTGGGCGTCTCATCTCGATAGCGACCGCTCGCTGTTCGTCAACGCCGCGACCTGGGGTCTTGTCGTCACCGGCAAGCTCACCGCAACGGTGAGCGATCACAGTCTCGCTGCCGCCCTGACGCGACTGATCGCGCGCTGCGGCGAGCCGGTGATCCGGCACGGCGTTGACATGGCGATGCGGATGATGGGTGAGCAGTTCGTCATGGGTGAGACGATCGATGACGCACTCGAACGCGCGCGGTCGCTGGAAGTGAGCGGCTTCCGCTACTCCTACGATATGCTGGGCGAAGCGGCGATGACCGCCGCCGATGCGGAGCGCTATTACCGCGCCTATGAGGCAGCGATTAACGCCATCGGAAAGGTGGCGGAGGGGCGTGGTGTCTATGAACGTCCCGGTATTTCGATCAAGCTGTCGGCGCTGCATCCACGATATAGCCGCGCGCAGGCCGGCCGGGTGATGGGCGAATTGCTGCCGCGCGTGCGGGGGTTAGCGCGGCTCGCCAAGTCTTACGACATTGGCCTCAACATCGATGCCGAAGAATCGGATCGACTGGATTTGTCGCTCGATCTGCTCGAAGAGATCAGCTTTGACGAAAGCCTCAAGGGCTGGAGCGGCCTCGGCTTCGTGGTGCAGGCGTATGGCAAGCGTTGCCCGTTCGTGCTCGATTACATTATCGATCTCGCGCGCCGCGCCAATCGGCGCATGATGGTGCGCCTCGTCAAGGGCGCTTATTGGGATGCCGAGATCAAGCGTGCGCAGGTCGACGGGCTGGACGGCTTTCCGGTCTATACGCGCAAGGTCTATACCGACATCGCTTATATCGCCTGTGCTCGCAAGCTGCTGGCGGCAAAGAATGCGGTCTTTCCGCAATTCGCGACGCATAACGCCCAGAATCTTGCTGCGATCTATCACTTCGCAGGACCGGACTTCACCGTCGGTGATTACGAATTCCAGTGCCTGCATGGCATGGGCGAACCGCTTTATGAGGAGGTCGTCGGCCAAGATAAACTCGACCGGCCGTGCCGCATCTATGCGCCGGTCGGTACGCATGAAACGCTGCTGGCGTATCTCGTTCGTCGTCTGCTCGAGAACGGCGCCAATTCCTCCTTCGTCCATCGTATCTCCGATCCCAACGTCACGATTGAATCTCTGATTGCCGACCCGGTCGATATCGTCGCGGCGATGCCTGTCATCGGCGCGCCGCACGATCAGATTGCGCTGCCGTCTGCGCTCTATGGCAATGCGCGGACAAATTCGAAAGGTCTCGACCTGTCGAACGAGGCGACGCTTGCGCATTTGTCGAACGAGCTCGCCGCATCGGCTGCAAAGCCATGGCACGCGCCGCCGCTCCTTGCTGATGACAGCGCTGAAGGTGAGGCGCGCGATGTGTTGAATCCCGCGGATCATCGCGATGTCGTCGGCTGTGTCACCGAAGTGAGGGCGGAGGTCGCCACGCGCATCGTTGCTCTGGCGGCGGAGCATGCCGCATCATGGGCGGCGGTTTCGTCACCTGAGCGTGCAGCTTGTCTCGACAGAGCGGCGGACATCATGCAGGCGCGCATGGAATCGCTGATGGGCGTCATCATGCGCGAGGCCGGAAAGTCCGCCGCGAATGCCATCGGCGAAGTGCGCGAGGCGATCGATTTCTTACGCTATTACGCCGAGCAGGCGCGTTGCGCGTTGGGGCCGTCGCATCTTCCGCTCGGTCCGGTCGTCTGCATCAGCCCGTGGAATTTTCCGCTCGCCATTTTCACGGGGCAGATTGCCGCCGCGCTCGTCGTCGGAAATACCGTGCTCGCCAAGCCCGCGGAAGAGACGCCGCTGATTGCGCATGAGAGCGTGAAGATTTTGCACGCGGCGGGTGTGCCGCGCGGAGCGCTGCAGTTCGTGCCGGGTGATGGCCGCGTCGGCGCGGTGCTGGTCGGCGCGCGCGAGACCGCCGGCGTCATATTCACTGGCTCCACCGAGGTGGCGCGGCTCATTCAGGCGCAGTTGGCGGAACGGTTATCTGACGTGGGCAAACCGATCCCGCTGATTGCGGAGACCGGCGGTCAGAACGCGATGATCGTGGATTCCTCCGCGCTTGCCGAACAGGTCGTCGGCGATGCGATTGCTTCGGCGTTCGACAGTGCCGGCCAGCGCTGCTCGGCGCTACGCGTGCTCTGCCTGCAGCAGGAGATTGCCGAGCGCACATTGACGATGCTGAAGGGCGCGTTGCAGGAGCTGACGCTCGGCAAGACGGATCGGCTCAGCGTCGATGTCGGCCCGGTGATCACCGCTGAGGCGCGCGACAGCATCAACCGGCATATCGCGCAGATGCGCCGCCTTGGCTGCAGGATCGAGCAACTGCCGCTGCCGGCGGAGACCGCGAATGGCACCTTCGTCCCGCCGACCATCATCGAGATCAATTCGATTTCAGATCTCAAGCGCGAGGTGTTCGGTCCTGTGCTGCATGTCATCCGCTTCCGTCGAGCCGATCTCGATCGCCTCATCGACGAGATCAACGGCGCTGGTTACGGGCTGACCTTCGGTCTGCACACGCGCCTCGATGAGACGATCGCGCACGTCACGAGCCGCATCAAGGCCGGAAATATCTACGTCAATCGCAATATCATCGGCGCGGTGGTTGGCGTGCAGCCGTTTGGTGGCCGCGGACTATCCGGTACCGGCCCGAAGGCGGGCGGGCCGCTTTATCTCGGGCGCCTCGTACGGAAGGCATCGATCTTGCCGCAGCATGGTTCGATCGACATCGACCCGACGCTGCGCGATTACGCGGCTTGGTTGTCGGGCAAGGGATTGAGTGCGGAAGCCAAAGCCGCGATCGATATCGGCGGACATGCGGCGCTCGGCTTTCACACGGAGCTGCCAGGGCCTGTGGGCGAGCGCAACCTTTATGCGCTGCATCCGCGCGGACGAATCCTGCTTGTCCCGGCAACCGAGGCCGGTCTTCGCCGCCAGACGGCGGTGACGCTCGCGACTGGCAATCAACTGGTGATCGATGCGGTGAGCGAATTTCAGAACAAGCTGCAAGGTTTGCCGGCGAGCGTCGCGGCGCGTGTGAGTTGGACGTCGGATTGGCAGGCTGATGGGCCGTTCGCCGGTGCGCTGATTGAAGGCGATGCCGCGCGTGTGCTGGCCGTCAATCGAAGGATCGCAGCATTGCCAGGGCCGCTGGTGCTTGTTCAATCCGCCGCGATGGAAGAAATTGCGCGCGACCCGGATGCTTACTGTGTGAACTGGTTGCTGGAAGAAGTATCGACCTCGATCAACACTGCGGCGGCGGGTGGCAATGCCAGCCTGATGGCCATCGGCTGACGGCGCGAGGAAGCGGCAAGATCGCCTCACACCAGTGAGGCGCCGCCGATCACCGGTGCAAGCTGGGAGCGCCAGACGCCGTCGGCTCGCTCGACCAGCCGCCACGTTCGGGACGCGACCTCTGTGCCTTTCGCCGTGCGATAGGTCGGAACGCTGAGCCTGATGTCGGAGCCGGTTTGCTGCCAATCCGCGATCACGGTGACACCGTCGCCGAATTCGACGAGGCATTTCGGCTCTGATTTTCCGTCGTCCTCGACAGTGACGCGGCCGCCCGGAAAGGCGTGACTGTGCGGAAAGGAAAATCGCATCTTATGCTCCGGCAACAGATGGATCGACGTGCGTGATGACAACACACGGGCAGCGTGCCGGTTTCGTGCTGCCGATGAACGGCGCGTTATCGCGCCCGGATCAGCCGCCAGTGCGGATGGGCTTCGCACTCTAGCGTTGGCGACAAACGCACGCCGGGCTCGCTGATTTCGATATTCATACGATCGATATCGCTTGCCACGATGATCTGGTCATCAGCCTGAACAACCTTGTTGCGGCCGCGCCCCTTCGCCGTGTAAAGCGCCTGGTCCGCTGCGCGCATCATCGCGCAAAGGTCGGCATGCGCACCGAAGGCCGAGACACCGATGCTGACCGTGACATAAATGGTCGTGTCGGGCGCTATCTGAACCGGCGTTGCCGCGATCTGCGCGCGTAGCATCTCCGCGAAATCCGACGCCTCAGCAACGGACATCGCCGGTAGCAGCATCGCGAATTCCTCACCGCCGATCCGCCCGGCGCAATCGGGGCGCGGGCTCACCGAGGCACAGGCCAGCGCGATCATCCGCAAAGCGGCGTCGCCGGCTGCATGGCCCCATTGATCGTTGAGCGTTTTGAAGTTGTCGGCGTCGAGGATCAGCAGCGCGAGGTTGCGGCTGTCACGACGGGCGATTGCGATTTCCTGCTCGGCCACTTCGATGAAGTGACGGCGGTTGGGTAACTCCACCAGCGAATCCCAGGATGCGAGGTGGGTCAGACGGTCGATCAGAATTCGCCGGTCCTCGAACAAGGAGAATAGGAACAGAGACAGTGCGCAGGCGGCTGCAACGAAGAAACCGGCGTTCGAGAGACGATCCGCGATCGACAGATGCGCCATGAAGCCGCCGCCGGAGGAGGCCGCCCATGTCACCGCCGCGCCGATCAGGACGTTGGCAAGCGTGATGCCGCGCAGACCGCGTCGCAAGCCGATCCACAACAGCAGCAGATAGGTCCCCGCCAGCAGCAACAGCGGATGTGTTGGAATGCCGCCGAGCGCCAATGCAATGACAGTCAGGATGCCGATGCCACTGAGCGTAACTTCCAGCGCGCTTTTCGGCTGGTCGACCGGCGCTTTCTTGGTGGACCATGCCAGAATGAGAGGCGCAACCAGCAACTGGCCGACCGAATTCCCGATCCACCAATGCACCCACGCGGAGGGTACGAGATCGAGCGACGGCAACGGTTTCTGCATGCCGTGAATCCACCACCATGACGCCCATTCGAGCGGAATGGCGCTCGGCGGGATCACGCCCAGGAGATAGAGCACGGCAACGCCGCCGGTGGCGCTGATCGGCTGCAGGATGAGGAAGATCATTCCGATGAACAGCGAGACATCGCGCGGATGATCGAAGCGCGGCGAGATCGACCAGCGGTGAAACAGATATCCGCCCAACGCGCCCTGGCCCGCGTTGACGAGGCCGATCACCGCGCCGCCGAGAAGCGAAGGACCGGACCACAGCGACAGGATCGTCTGTCCGATGAAAATGCCGCCGGCAACGCGGGAGCCGAAGCGGATGCAGAACGCGAGTGCGATGCCTTCCGGGATGAACACCACGCTGGTGACGTTGCCGTATTCGACGGAGAGCGCGAAGGTCAGGCGGCCAAAAAACACATAGGCGACCGCAAGCACGACGCTGAGCACCAGGGTGCCGGCCGGTGACGCCGGCTCGAACACTCTCGCTGCTTGCGCGCGCGTTTTGGTCTTAAATTCGTTCATGATTTGAATGGGATTTCCGCCGAGGCATGCCAATCGAACTGAAGCGATGCGCGCCAGCGTGCCCGCTATTGTTCAATGAAACGTAGCGGCGAACGGCACATCTTCGCCTAACAGTAAGGATTTTGTTAAAGCTTTGCCTGATGCAGCGAGCGGTGCCATCGAGGCGTAAGCCCGCCATGCGATGTGTTTCCCACTAGCGCAATCTCAAAACAAAAGAGGCCGCCGAAACGGCAGCCTCTCGAAACAGAATTGCAAGATTAATCCGTGGAGTCTGAACGGTTGCGCGATCAATCCCAGCTCAGCGCGCCGCCGTTCTGATATTCGATCACGCGTGTCTCGAAGAAGTTCTTTTCCTTCTTCAGGTCCATCGCCTCCGACATCCACGGGAAGGGATTCTCGGTTTCCGCGAACACCGGTGCGAGACCGATCTGCGCGCAGCGGCGGTTGGCGATGAAGTGCATGTACTGTTCGCACAGCGCCGCGTTGAGACCGAGGAAGCCGCGGGGCATGGTGTCCCGGCCATAAGCGGCTTCGAGCCCGGCGGCCTCGCTGATCATGCCGCGCACTTCGTCCTGGAACGCCTTGGTCCAGAGGTGCGGGTTCTCCAGCTTGATCTGGTTGATGACGTCGATACCGAAGTTCAGGTGAATCGATTCATCGCGCAGGATGTACTGATACTGCTCGGCGATGCCGACCATCTTGTTGCGCCGGCCGAGCGAGAGGATCTGCGCAAAGCCCGTGTAGAACCACATGCCCTCGAACACGACATAGAAGGCGACGAGGTCGCGCAGGAACGCCTGATCGGCCTCAAGCGTGCCGGTCTTGAAGTCCGGGTCGTCGAGATTCTTGGTGTGCTTCAGCGCCCATGCCGCCTTGTCGGTGATCGAGGGCACCTCGCGATACATGTTGAACAGTTCGCCCTCATCGAGGCCGAGGCTTTCCACGATGTACTGGAAGGTGTGGGTGTGCACCGCTTCCTCGAACGCCTGCCGCAGCAGATACTGGCGGCATTCGGGGTTGGTGAGGTGGCGGTAGATCGCGAGCACGATGTTGTTGGCGACGAGGCTCTCGGAGGCCGCGAAGAAGCCGAGATTGCGCTTGATGGCGCGGCGCTCGTCATCGGTCAGGCCGTCGCGCGACTTCCACAGCGCGATATCCGCCTGCATCGAGACTTCGGTCGGCATCCAGTGGTTGTTGCAGCCGGAGAGATATTTCTCCCATGCCCATTTGTATTTCAGCGGCAGCAACTGGTTGACGTCCGCACGGCAGTTGATCATCCGCTTCTCGTCGACGGACACGCGGCCACCGGTGCGGTCGATCTCGCCCAGGCCCGTCTGCTCGGCCGACGACGTGGGTGCGGTGTTGAAGATCGTGGCCGGCGTTGGCTTTGCGGATGTGGATGGTTCGGACCAGTCGAGCATGATGTTTCCTGTCTTTCCGATGTCGTCCCCGCGCAGGCGGGGACCCAGTGCTTTGGAGACATCGTTGGTAAAATGTCGTGTAATGAGCCGCCCTGGATTGGCTCCATATTAAAGTGTGGGTCCCCGCCTGCGCGGGGACGACACAAGTCTACTGGCACGCCTCGCAATCAGGGTTGTCGATCGAGCAGGCCTTGACGCCGGTGAGATCGGGCGCGGTGTCATTCGGAACGACGATCGGCGCATGCTGCTGAGCGGACGGAATCGAGGCTGAAACCGCGTTCAGTTTGCCATCGGTCCCCTTCAGCGTCGATTTCTCGACATGCGTCGCGCTGCGTGAGCGCAGGTAGTAAGTGGTCTTGAGACCGAGCTGCCACGCCAGACGATAGAGCTGGTCGAGCTTCTTGCCTGACGGGTTGGCGATATAGAGGTTGAGCGACTGTGCCTGATCAATCCACTTCTGCCGCCGGGCTGCCGCCTGAATGAGCCATGAGGTGTCGATCTCGAACACGGTCGCATAGAGCGCCTTGAGATCGTCCGGTACGCGGTCGATCTGGCCGACGCTGCCGTCGAAATATTTCAGGTCCGAGACCATCACCTCGTCCCACAGCCCGCGTGATTTCAGGTCGCGGACCAGGAATTCGTTCACGACGGTGAAATCGCCCGACATATTCGATTTGACGTAGAGGTTCTGGTAGGCGGGCTCGATCGACTGCGTGACGCCGCAGATGTTGGAGATCGTCGCTGTCGGCGCGATCGCCATCACGTTGGAGTTACGCATGCCGTCCGTCTTCACCCGCTCGCGCAGGCCCGACCAGTCGAGCGTCGCGGAGGTGTCGAGCGGAGCGCCGTTGCGTGCCTTGGCGAGGATCGAGACCGAGTCGATCGGCAGCATGCCCTGCGACCACAGCGAGCCCTCGAAGGAGGGATAGCGGCCGCGCTCACCGGCGAGATCGACCGACGCCGAAATCGCATGGTAGCTGATGATCTCCATGCTCTCGTCGGCAAAGGCGACGGCGGCATCGGAGGTGATCGGAATCCGCTGGATGTGCAGCGCATCCTGGAAGCCCATCAGGCCGAGGCCGACCGGGCGATGCTTCAGGTTGGAGCGGCGCGCCTCCGGGATCGTATAGAAGTTGATGTCGATCACGTTGTCGAGCATCCGCACCGCGGTCGCGATGGTGCGCTTCAACTTGTCGTGGTTGAGGCCCTCGCGGGTGGTGTGGTTGAGAAGGTTGATCGAGCCGAGGTTGCACACCGCCACCTCGTCCGCCGAGGTGTTGAGCGTGATCTCGGTGCAGAGATTCGATGAGTGGACGACGCCGGCGTGCTGCTGCGGCGAGCGCAAGTTGCAGGCATCCTTGAAGGTGATCCAGGGATGGCCGGTCTCGAACAGCATGGTCAGCATGCGCCGCCACAAATCGGTGGCGCGCATTTCCTTGAATACGTGGATCTCGCCGCGTGCGGCCTTCGCCTCGTAGCCTTCATAAGCGGCCTTGAACGCGGGGCCGTAAAGGTCGTGCAGGTCCGGTGTCTCGTCGGGCGAGAACAGCGTCCATGTGCCGTCTTCCTCGACGCGCTGCATGAACAGGTCCGGCACCCAGTTCGCGGTGTTCATGTCGTGGGTGCGACGGCGGTCGTCGCCGGTGTTCTTGCGCAGGTCGAGAAATTCCTCGATGTCGATGTGCCAGGTCTCGAGATAGGCGCAGACCGCGCCCTTGCGCTTGCCGCCCTGATTGACGGCGATCGCGGTATCGTTCGCGACCTTCAGGAATGGCACGACGCCCTGGCTCTCGCCGTTGGTGCCCTTGATGTGCGCGCCGAGACCACGAACGTTGGTCCAGTCATTGCCGAGGCCGCCGGAATACTTCGCGAGCAGGGCGTTGTCCTTCACCGCCTTGAAGATGCCGTCGAGATCGTCGGCGACAGTGGTGAGGAAGCACGAGGACAACTGCGGGCGCAGCGTACCGGAGTTGAACAGTGTCGGCGTCGAGGCCATGAAGTCGAACGACGACAGCAGATTGTAGAACTCGATGGCGCGTGCTTCGCGGTCGATCTCGCGGACGGCGAGGCCCATCGCGACGCGCATGAAGAAGGCCTGCGGCAGTTCGAGGCGCGAACCGCCGACGTGCAGGAAGTAGCGATCATAAAGGGTCTGCAGGCCGAGGAACTGGAACTGCAGGTCTCGCTCGGGCTTCAGCGCGCTGGCGAGGCGGTCGAGATCGAAGCGCCCCAGTTCGGGATCGAGCAGCTCGGCCTCGATGCCGGCCTTGACGTAGACCGGGAAATATTCGGCATAGCGCGTTGCCATGTCGGCCTGCGAGGCGGAGGTCGGCGTCTTGTAAAGATAGGTCAGAACTTCGCTGCGCAGCTTGTCGAGCAGGAGGCGGGCACTGACGTAAGCGTAGTTCGGCTCATGCTCGACCAGCGTGCGCGCGGCCATGATCGGCGCAAGCGCGAGTTCGTCCTGGCTGATGCCGTCGTAAAGGTTGCGGCGGGCCTCGGCCAGCACCGGCGCCGGGTCGACACCGTCGAGGCCTTCGCCGGCTTCACGGATAATGAGTTCGAGGCGCTTGATGTCGAGCGGCGCGCGGGTGCCGTTCGCAAGCGTCATCTGCAGCGCGGGCTCGTTCGAGACGGCTGCTTCGGCGCTCTTGCCGGCGGCGCGCTCGCGGGCGCGTTCCTCGCGATAGAGCACATAGGCGCGGGCGACCTTGTGGTGCTCGCTGCGCATCAGCGCGAGTTCAACCTGATCCTGCACGTCTTCAATGTGGAAAGTGCGGCCTTCGCCGAGGCGGCGGGTGAGGTTGGTGACCACTTCCTGGGTCAGCCCCTCGACGATCTCATGGACACGCCGGGACGCGGCTGCCGTATGTCCTTCGACCGCAAGGAAGGCCTTGGTCATCGCGATCGATATCTTGGAGGGATCGAATCGCGAAACCGTGCCGTTGCGCCGGATGATCTGCATGGCGGGCTCGCGCGGCGAGGGCGCAAGCGATTCTGGGCTCAATTGGACGAGCGGCGCTTTTTCAGTTTTGGCGGTCTGCAGGTTTAACGACATCGACAAGCCCCGTGATGCGAATTTTCAGAAGGACGGGAGCATGGCACTTGAGCATCTGGCGCGATCGCCAAATGCCAGCGACGGACCCCCGTCCGTGGCGTTTTTTCGTGTCGCGGCAGGCCCCCTCACAGGCGGGTCGCTGCGGCGTTAAGAGGCCCCGGCAACGGCCGGCGACCTGGATGACAAAGCTGTGTGGCAGAGCTGTCCGGTACTCAAACTGACAAGCTTTTCCGGTTTCCCCGACCGGGCTACAGCTCGCCGCTCCTTCCCTTGCTCTCTCCTTGGCCCACTACATTTTGGACCAAATCAGACGATGACACCTATATGTGGTGATCTTTAGCCAGGAGAGTCAAGAAAAGATTAAAGCGGTCCCCGATATCCCCGATGAGAAAGGAAGCTCCCGGTGAGTCCTTGAATTCCATCGGGGACCGACAGAGTGCTGCGATTCTGCACCCCGGGCCAAGGACTCTTCCCCCGGTTCCGTGAGAGAATTCCGGGGTGGGATTTGATCGGGTGGGAAGTGGCGTTCCGGCCGGCCACAAGGGCGGCAAACAGGCCCGGCTTTACGGCTGAAAGGGTGCTCATTAGATAGAGGCTTCCGGAGAAAGAGGATTCCCGCGAATCCATCCCCGGAACGCCTCGCTGTTGCCCCGAATTGGGGTCCCAGGCAGAGCCTCGCCCGAATCGAGATGAGTTGATGACCGATTTTGTCCGCCCGATCCTGAACCCGCCCGGTGGGCAGAAAAAGGTGCTGCTGCACTCGTGCTGCGCGCCGTGCTCAGGCGAGGTGATGGAGGCGATGCTCGCCTCCGGCGTCGACTACACCATCTTTTTCTACAACCCGAACATTCATCCGGAGCGCGAATACCTCCTGCGCAAGGACGAGAACGTCCGCTTTGCCGAGAAGCATGGCGTCGGTTTCATCGATGCCGATTACGACAAGGACAACTGGTTCGCGCGCGCCAAGGGCATGGAGTGGGAACCGGAGCGCGGGGCGCGCTGCACCATGTGTTTCGACATGCGGTTCGAACGCACCGCGCTTTACGCGCACGAGCACGGCTTCCCGGTGATCACCAGTTCGCTCGGTATCTCCCGCTGGAAGAACATGGCGCAGATCAACGATTGCGGGAAACGCGCCGCCGCGAAATATGATGGCGTGGAGTATTGGGATTACAACTGGCGCAAGGGCGGCGGTTCCGCCCGCATGATCGAGATCAGCAAGCGCGAGGAGTTCTACCAGCAGGAATATTGCGGCTGCGTCTATTCGCTGCGCGATACCAATGCCCACCGTCGTGCGGGCGGGCGAGAGCCGATTACGCTCGGCGTGAAGTTCTATGGGCAAGATTCCACCGAGGGCGAGGGATAATCCCACCCTCCGCGCGTTGACTGATTCCGCCCCCGCGCCATAGTCCGCATCGTCGTGGTCTTCGCATTGCACTCTGATGCGAAGCTAAGAGGGAAGCCGGTGGAGCGCGCTTTGCGCTGATTCCGGCGCTGCCCCCGCAACTGTGAGCGGCGAGCCGACACCCATTCATGTCACTGAGGCGTTTGCCCTTGGGAAGACGGGTGTAGGCTGCGACCCGCGAGCCAGGAGACCTGCCGCGACATCACGTTCTCCACGGGCGGGGTATCCGGTGGGCGCAGGTTCCAGACTGGAGGCGCACGCGCCCCGGTATTCATGCGCGCGCCTTCGTCCCGCCTTGCGCACTCGCACTTCGGGGTCGAAGCCATGTCGAATTCGTCAACGTCTACCACTCTCACTGTCGCAACTCTTGATGTTGCAACGCTCGGCACGCCGCGGATCGGTCCGCGCCGTGAACTGAAAACCGCTCTGGAAAGTTTCTGGGCAGGCAAGATCGATGAGAAAAGTCTGTTCGCGACCGCGGCCGAGCTGCGCGCTGCGAACTGGGCGCGCCAGAAGGCGCGCGGCGTCACCGTCATCCCCTCCAACGATTTCTCGCTCTATGACCAGGTGCTCGACACCAGCGTCATGGTCGGCGCCATTCCGGCGATTTACGGCTGGAAAGGCGGCAGTGTGCCGCTCGCGACCTATTTCGCGATGGCACGCGGCTCGGAAGGCGAGGGCGAGACCTGCTCGCACGGCCATGCCCATCATGGCGGGCACGGCGTGCCTGCGCAGGAAATGACCAAGTGGTTCGACACCAACTATCACTACATGGTGCCGGAATTCACCAGGGGGCAGACCTTCGCGCTGTCGTCCACCAAGCCGATCGACGAATACAAGGAAGCCAAGGCGCTCGGTTATCAGACCCGCCCGGTTCTGGTCGGCCCGGTGACGTTCCTCAAGCTCGGCAAGAGCAAGGAGGAAGGCTTCGATACGCTGTCGCTGCTCGACAATCTGCTGCCGGTTTATGTCGAGGTGCTGAAGCGCCTCGCCGCCGAGGGCGCGGAGTGGGTGCAGATCGACGAGCCGTGCCTCGTGCTCGACCTCGACGATACCGCACGGCAGGCGTTGCGCCGTGCCTATGCAGTACTCGCGGAGGCCGTGCCGCAGATCAGGATCATGCTTGCGGCCTATTTCGGTGATCTCGGCGACAACCGCGACACCGCGCTGGCACTGCCGGTGGCGGGCCTGCATCTCGATCTCGTGCGCGGCGCCGATCAGCTTGCAGCGGTGGTGGCAAAAGCGCCGAAGCAACTTGTGCTGTCGCTTGGCGTGATCGACGGCCGCAATATCTGGCGCGCCGATCTGCCGTCACTGCTCGAGAAACTGGAGCCGGTGGTCGCCGGGCTGGGCGGCGGCCGGGTGCAGATCGCGCCGTCATGCTCGATGCTGCATGTGCCGATCGATCTCGATGCGGAAACCGGTCTCGACGCCGACGTGAAGGAGTGGCTTGCGTTTTCGCTGCAGAAGATGAGCGAGCTTGCGGTACTCGGCCGCGCACTCTCCGGCCACCGCGATGAGGTCGCGGATCAGATCGCGGCCTCGAAGGCGGCTGCCGCCAAGCGCAAGGCTTCGCCCAAGATCCACAATCCCGCGGTCGCAAAGCGGATGCAGGCGATCACCGATCAGATGCGCCGCCGCAACAGCCCGTTCGATGCCCGTGCGAAAATCCAGCACGCGCGCTTCGGCCTGCCGCTGTTCCCGACCACGACGATCGGTTCGTTCCCTCAGACGGCCGATGTGCGTAAAGCACGCGCCGCCCACACCAAGGGCACGCTCGGCGATGCGCAGTACGAGGAGTTCCTGAAGGAGGAGACGGCGCGCGCGGTGCGCTGGCAGGAAGAGATCGGCCTCGACGTGCTGGTGCACGGCGAGTTCGAGCGCAACGACATGGTGCAGTATTTCGGCGAACAGCTCGAAGGCTTCACCTTCACCAAGCAGGGCTGGGTGCAGAGCTACGGCTCACGCTACGTCCGCCCGCCGGTGCTGTTTGGCGACGTCTCGCGGCCAAAGCCGATGACGCTCGACTGGTGGCGCTATTCGCAGTCGCTCACCAAGCGGCCGATGAAGGCGATGCTGACCGGGCCGGTGACGATCCTCAACTGGTCGTTCGTGCGCGACGACGTTGCGCGCAGCGAAGCCTGCCGGCAGATCGCGCTCGCGATCCGCGACGAGGTCGTCGATCTCGAAAAGGCTGGCGCGCGCATGATCCAGATCGACGAGGCCGCGTTGCGCGAAGGCCTGCCGCTGCGTCGCTCGCAGTGGACAACCTATCTCGACTGGGCGGTGGAAAGCTTCCGGCTGTGCTCGTCGGGCGTGGCCGACGAGACGCAGATCCACACCCATATGTGCTACTCGGAGTTCAACGACATCATCGATGCCATCGGCGCGATGGATGCCGACGTGATTTCCATCGAGACCTCGCGCTCGAAGATGGAATTGCTCGATGCGTTCAAGACCTATCGTTACCCCAACGAGATCGGTCCCGGCGTCTACGACATCCACTCGCCGCGGGTGCCGGACGTTGCGGAGATGAAGGAATTGCTCGTGCTGGCGCGCAAGCGCCTCAACGATGCGCAAATCTGGATCAATCCCGATTGCGGTCTGAAGACCCGTAAATGGGATGAGGTGCGGCCCGCGCTCGTCAACATGGTCGCGGCGGCGAAGGAATTGCGCGCGCTCGCGTAAACCGCATCGCACACGATAGAAAGCGGCGTCCCTCATGTGAGGGGCGCCGCTTCTTCATGTAGGTTGCAAATTTATTGAAGCGAGGTCGTGTGCGCCGGGGGCGGGGCGCTGGTTGTATCGGATGCCGGTGTCTCCGGCGTCGCGATCAGCACGCGCGCCACGAGAAGCGCTGCGATTAACAGCCAGAACGCGACGGTGCCGAGCCGCACCACCGGCGAGTAGGACGCCGTTGCGATCGTGGTTTGCTCGGTCCACGGCGTGTCGTGATCCGACAGAGATGTGAAGTCGTGGCGGGGCATTGCGAGGGTCCTGAAACAGGACCAATTTGTCTCGCGATGCGTGGTCTTTCAAGAAAACAGCTCACCATATTTCAACACCGGCAAAGAACGAATCTGCTTCTTTGCCCGCATTGAAGGCATGGCTTTTCTGAAGCCGATAAATCGCTCGCTGTTTGAACGATTCTTGCGCGCACGATGCTATTTCGGCGCGCGCACGGAGCCGCGTGTGGTGGCAGGCGACGGGGCTGCCGCGGTGCTGCTCGAAGGGCTTGCGGCTGACGCGCTGGTATCGGGCAGGAGCGTTTGTTCGAGAGCTTTGGCGGCTCTTTTCAAGGCGGGCACGAGGGCGAGCGCGCGCGAGAGCGGCAGCCGCGTGATGGGGCCGTGCACTGCGATGGTGGCGCAGATCCGGCCGCGGGAATCGTGGACCGGGACGGCGCTCGCGGCCATGCCTTCCATGAACTCCTCGTTGTCGGTGCCGATGCCGGTCTGGCGAATGCGCGTCAGTTCGGCTTCGAGAAGTTTTGTACTGGTCAGGGTTCGCTCGGTGTAGCGCTGGAACGGCTGCGTGCGGAATATCGCCTTGCGCAATGCCGCCGGTGAGAGACTGAGAAACAGCTTGCCGCTTGCCGTGCAATGCAACGGCACATGCGAGCCGATGTTGAGACGATACTGCAAAGGCCACGCGGATTCGACGCGGTCGAGATAGATCAGGTGATCGCCATCGAGCGTGGTGAGGTTGCAGGTCTCGCCGATTTCTTTCACCAGCGACGACAGGATGACCCGACGCGGCGCGAGATCGAACGAGTGCCGCATTCCGTCGAGCGAAAGCGAAAGCAGACGATGGCCTGCTTCATAGCGCCGTCCGTCAAGTGTGCGCCGAACGAACCCCAATCGCTCGAGCAAAGCGACGAAGCGATGTGTTGTTGCCTTCGGCAACCGGATCGCCGCCATCAACTCGTTGAGCGTGGGCGGTTCCTCGGCCTTGGCGATGGCTTCGAGAAGAAGCAGAGCCCGTTCCGAAACTGACGTCGTCGTCTGCGATGACATTTTTTGAAACCCAATCCCGCTCAGTGAGCCACACGGCGCCTCACCATGTTGACAGTATTTTGAACGAGGTCCAGCATTCAATATAAATCGTCTCAATGAATGGGATATATAAAAATGGTGAGGACGCCCGATCAGTTCGATTACATCGTGGTGGGAGCAGGCTCCGCCGGATGCGTGCTGGCAAATCGCTTGAGCGCCGATGGCCGCCACAAGGTGCTGCTGCTCGAGGCGGGCCCGAAGGACAACTACCTGTGGATCCACATTCCCATCGGTTACGGGAAGACGATGTTTCACAAGGCGTACAACTGGGGCTTCTACACCGACCCAGAGCCCAACATGAAAGATCGCCGCATCTATTGGCCGCGCGGCCGGGGTCTCGGTGGGTCAAGCTCGATCAACGGATTGATCTGCATTCGCGGGCAGCGCGAGGATTACGATCGCTGGGCGCAGCTCGGCAATCCCGGATGGGATTGGAAAAGCGTCCTGCCGTACTTCATCAAGTCCGAACACAACAGCCGTGGCGCCAGCGCGGTGCATGGCGGTGATGGTCCGCTGTGGATGTCCGACATCGGCGCCAAGAGCGAATTGATGGAAGCTATCATTCGCGGCGCCAAGGAAATGGGCGTGCCGCAGAACGACGACTTCAATAGCGGCGATCAGGAAGGCGTCGGCTACTATCAACTGTTCACGCACAATGGCTGGCGAATTTCGTCGGCGGTTGCCTATCTCAAGCCCGCGCGCAATCGTGCCAACCTGAGCATCGAAACCGACGCGCATGCGACCGGCCTCATTCTCGAAGGCCGCCGTGCGGTCGGCGTGCGATATCTCCAGAACGGCGTTGCGCGGGAAGCGCGTGCGGCCCGCGAGGTCATCCTGTCGGCAGGCGCGCTGCAATCGCCGCAACTTCTGCAACTGTCGGGCATCGGGCCTGCATCGCTGCTGCAGCGCCATGGGATCAACGTGGTGCACGATCTGCCGGGCGTCGGCCAGAACCTTCAGGATCATTTGCAGTTGCGCCTGATGTATCGGGTCTCGAAACCGATCACCACCAATGACGATCTGCGCACGCTGTTCAGCCAGGCGAAGATAGGTTTGCAGTGGTTGCTGAAGGGCACCGGTCCGCTCGGCATCGGCATCAATCAGGGCGGCTTGTTCACGAAAATCCTGCCGGGGTCGGAGACGCCGGACATCCAGTTTCATTTCGGCACGCTGTCGGCCGACATGGCGGGCGGCAAGCCGCATCCGTGGTCGGGCTGCACGTTCTCGGTCTGCCAGTTGCGCCCTGAGTCCCGCGGCACTGTCGAAATCAGATCGGCCGATCCGATGGAGCCGCCATCGATGAAGCCGAACTATCTCGAGGCGGAGACCGACCGCATCTGCGCGGTGGAGTCGATCAAATACGCCCGCCGCCTCGCATCGACGAATGCGCTCAGGCCTTATCTCGTCGGCGAATACAAGCCCGGCGCTGACGTGAGCACCGACGACGAGATCCTCGATTTCGCGCGCGAATACGGCGCGACGATTTTCCATCCGACCGGGACCTGCAAGATGGGATCGGATCCACTGGCCGTGACGGATGCCCGGCTTCGGGTTCACGGCATTGGAGGGCTGCGTGTGGTCGATTGCTCGATCATGCCCAACCTCGTTTCCGGCAATACGCATGCGCCGGCCGTCATGATTGCGGAAAAGGCATCCGATATGATTTTAGCTGACTCAAAAGAAAATTCTATCGCAGCTTAGGAAACGACCCTGCAACGAGGAGAGGTCACATGGCGGATAAAGCACTTTTAAAACGTGTCGTCTTCGCATCTTTGATCGGAGCGACCGTGGAATGGTACGATTTCTTTCTCTACGGCGTCGTCGCCGGAATCGTCTTCAATCATCTGTATTTTCCGTCGCATGACATCTTGGTCTCGACGATGCTGGCCTACACGACCTTCGCGGTCGGCTTCGTCACCCGTCCGCTTGGTGGCGTGATCTTCGGCCACTTCGGCGATCGTATCGGCCGCAAGAGCATGCTCATCCTGACGCTGATGATCATGGGTGTCGCGACGTTCCTGATCGGTCTGGTGCCGACCTATGACCAGATTGGTATCTGGGCGCCGATCGCATTGCTCGTGCTGCGCATTCTGCAGGGCATCGGCCTTGGCGGTGAATGGGGCGGCGCGGTGCTGATGACGTATGAATATGCCGAGCCGCACAAGCGCGGCCTCTACGCCAGCCTGCCGCAGATCGGCCTGTCGATCGGCCTGTGCCTCGCCTCCGGCGTGGTGGCGCTGTTGTCGTACTCGCTGACCAACGAGCAATTTCTGGCGTGGGGCTGGCGTATCGCCTTCGTGTTGAGCTTCGTGCTGGTGCTGGTCGGCCTTTATATTCGCCTCAACATCATGGAGACGCCCGAGTTCTCCAAGCTCAAGGAGAGCCGCAAAGAGGTGCAGGTGCCTTTCGCCACCATGATCAAGGATTATCCGAAGGAGATCCTGGCAGGCATGGGCGCGCGCTACATCGATGGTGTGTTTTTCAACATCTTCGGTGTGTACTCGATTGCCTATCTCACCTCGCAGCTCAAGATTCCGCGCACCGAGGCGCTGCTGGGCGTTTGTGCCGCCGCGCTCATCATGTGTATTTTCATTCCGTACTTTGGCCGGGTCTCCGATCGCGTCGGCCGAACCCGGACTTACGCCTGGGGCTCGTTGATCACCGGTCTCTCCGCGCTGCCTGCGTTCTATATCTGGATGACGTATCCGGATCAGCCGATGGCGGTGTGGGCGGCGTTGATCATTCCGTTCGGAATTCTCTACGCGTCGGTCTACGGCCCCGAAGCCTCGCTGTTCTGCGATCTGTTCGGGCCCGAGGTGCGCTACACCGGCATTTCGTTCGTGTATCAATTCTCCGGAATTTTCGCGAGCGGCCTGACCCCGATCATCGCCACGGCGTTGATGCAGTATTACGGCCCGCAGAACGGAGCGTGGGCGGTCGCCTGGTATGCCGTCTTTGCCGGCGTCGTCAGCGCGCTGTCGGCGATGTGGATCGCGCGTCTGGCGCGACAACGCATTCAGGCGGGCGGGACAGCACCTGCCGCGCTGGTCGCGTAAGCCGAGCGGCACGATACAAATGCAAACGGCCCGGTTTCGACCGGGCCGTTTTTGTTTGGGAGTATCGCGCAAGCAAGGCGCAGGGCCTTGCAAAAGCGATTTAGGTTTACTCAGAGTTGTCATGCGCGGGCTTGACCCGCGCATCCATCTTAAAAGAAGAGTTGTTTTAAGGAGATGGATGGCCGGAACAAGTCCGGCCATGACGGATCATCTTGTTTTTGTCCAAACGTGAAGCGCTCTAATCCAGACTCAATCTTGCCAGCGCGCAGGAGGCGATGCGGGCGCGGCGGGAATCCGCGCGGCTCGTCAGGATCACCGGCACTTTTGCGCCGAGCACGACGCCCGCGCATTCGCCGCCGCCCATGTAGATGAACGACTTGTAGAGAATGTTGCCGACATCGAGGCTCGGCACCATCAGAAGATCGGGATCGCCCGCGACAGCGGAGGCGATGCCCTTGGTCTTGGCGGACTGCGCGGAGATCGCATTGTCGAAAGCGAGCGGGCCGTCGACGATCGCGCCGGAGATCTGGCCGCGGTCGGCCATCTTGGCGAGCGCGGCGGCGTCCATGCTGGAGGGCAGGTCGGGATTGACGGTTTCGACCGACGACAGGATCGCGACCTTCGGCGCCTCGAATCCGATCCGGTGCGCGAAATCGACCGCATTGGCGAGGATGTCCGTCTTTTCCTTCAGGCCGGGCTGAATGTTGACCACGGCGTCGGTGATCATCAGCGGCTTGTGATAGGCGGGACAATCGAACCAGAACACGTGGCTCATGCGTCGCGAGGTGCGCAGATTTGCATCGCGCGACACCACGGCGCCGAGCAACTCGTCGGTGTGCTGCGAGCCTTTCATCAGCGATTTGGCTTCGCCGGCGCTGACGAGCGCCACCGCGGCGCGGGAGGAGAGAACCGGATCGTCATCGGCATCAACGAGACGCAAGCCGTCGAGGCTTGCATTGAGTGTCTTGGCACAGGCTTCGATCCGGCTGCGCGGTCCCACGAGGATCGGCTCGATCACGCCGTCCTCGTAGGCTGCGAGCGCTGCGGCGAGCGCATCGGTCGAGCAGGGGTAGGCGACGGCGACACTCAGGCGGCCCTTGCCGCGCGCCGCCTGTTCGAGAGCATCAAGTTTCGGGTGCGATGTAGACGGCATCAGGTGGCTCCGACGTCGGCGCTAATCGTCGCGCTCATGGTTTCTGCGGCATTCTGAAGAAGCGGAATCTTGTCGATCATTTCGGCTTGCGACATCCGGGTGACGGGGGCCTGGATCGCAAGCGCTGCCGCGCAGGCGCGGTTGCGGCCTTTCCGATAGATGATGGGGACGGCGAGGCAGACAAGCCCTTCGAGAAATTCTTCGCGGTCGAGTGCGTAGCCGTTGCGACGGATCTCTGACAGCTCCTTGAGAAGGGCGGACTTATCGACGATCGTATTGTCCGTCATGCGTTCGAGAGTCATCTCGGCGATAACGAGATCGCGTTTCGCCGGTTGCATCAGCGCAAGAAACAGCTTGCCGCTGGCCGAACAATAGGCCGGCACTTTCGAGCCCTGCTGGAACGTGATGCGTAGCGGCCATTTGGATTCGACGCGGTCGAGATAGATCACCTGCGAGCCGTCGAGCACGGTGAGGTTGCAGGATTCACCGACCTCCTGCACCACGCGCCGCAAAATATCGTGCCGCAGCGCGCCGCCGGGACGGTTCGTCAGAATGGAAAATGCAAGCTGGGTCGCTCGCATCGCGAGTTCATAGCGCCGCCCGTCCGGCGTGCGCTGGATGAGGCCCGCCTGTTCGAGCGAGGCAAGCCAGCGATGCATCGTGGGCTTCGGCACGCCGACATTCACGGCGAGCTCGGCGAGGCTCGCCGGATGTTGCAAGCCGGCGATGGCCTCGAGCAGAGCCAATGGTTTCAGAGCGCCCGGGAGCTCGTTCATACCTCATCCTACACAGAAATTCCGATATACGGAACGTAACAAGTTTTAAATTGAAATATCCGTTGCGCCTCGTCAAGGCTCATGGCAGATACGGGCAGGACATTATGAGGCCCGCATCGGGCCCTCCTGCCAGGCGTCGTAAAAAAGAGAGAGTTCGCTCATGAAAATGACAACGGAAGAAGCCTTCGTAAAAGTGCTGCAGATGCATGGCATCGAGCATGCTTTCGGTATCATCGGTTCGGCCTTCATGCCGATTTCCGATCTCTTTCCCAAGGCCGGTATCACCTTCTGGGACGTCGCTCATGAAGCCAACGGCGGCCTGATCTGCGACGGCTACACCCGCTCCACCGGCAAGATGGCGATGGCCATCGCGCAGAACGGCCCGGGCATCACCGGCTTCGTCACCCCGATCAAGACCGCGTACTGGAATCACACGCCGATGCTGCTGGTGACGCCGCAGGCGGCGAACAAGACCATCGGGCAGGGCGGCTTCCAGGAAGTCGAGCAGATGGCGATGTTCCGCGACATGGTCTGTTATCAGGAAGAGGTGCGCGATCCGTCCCGCGTCGCCGAGACGCTGAACCGCGTGATCATGAAGGCGAAGCGCCTCTCCGCGCCGGCGCAGCTCAACATTCCGCGCGATTTCTGGACGCAGGTGATCGACGTCAATCTTCCCGCGATCGTTGATTTCGAGCGCCCCGCGGGCGGCGAGCATGCGATTGCGGAAGCGGCAAAACTTCTGTCGAACGCCAAATTCCCGGTCATCCTGTCCGGCGCGGGCGTGGTGATCGGCGGCGCCATTCCCGATTGCGTCGCATTGGCTGAAAAGCTCGACGCGCCGGTGTGCAACAACTACCAGCACAACGACTCCTTCCCCGGCAGCCATCGTCTTGCGGTCGGCCCGCTCGGCTACAACGGCTCGAAGGCCGCGATGGAACTGGTCGCGAAGGCGGACGTCGTGCTCGCGCTCGGCACCCGTCTCAATCCGTTCTCGACGCTGCCGGGCTACGGCATCGATTACTGGCCGAAGGATGCAAAGATCATCCAGGTCGATATCAATGCCGACCGCATCGGCCTGACCAAGCCCGTGACTGTCGGCATCTGCGGCGATGCCAAGCAGGTTGCTCAGGGCATTCTGCGGCAGCTTTCGCCGAACGCCGGCAATGCCGGCCGCGACGAGCGCAAGGCGCTGATCCACACCACCAAATCGAAATGGCTGCAGACGCTCTCCAGCATGGATCACGAGGACGACGATCCGGGCACCACCTGGAACAAGGACGCGCGCGTGCGCGACAAGGATCTGATGTCGCCGCGTCAGGCATGGCGCGCGATTCAGGCGGGCCTGCCGGCCGATGCGATCATTTCCAGCGACATCGGCAACAACTGCGCGATCGGCAATGCCTATCCGATGTTCGATGAAGGCCGGAAGTATCTCGCGCCGGGCCTGTTCGGTCCGTGCGGCTACGGCTTCCCGGCGATCATCGGCGCCAAGATCGGCAATCCGGATACGCCGTGCGTCGGCTTCGCCGGTGACGGTGCGTTCGGCATCTCCATGAACGAGATGAGCTCGATCGGCCGCGAGGAGTGGCCGGGCGTTACCATGGTGATCTTCCGCAACTACCAGTGGGGCGCGGAGAAGCGCAACACGACGCTGTGGTACGACAACAACTTCGTCGGCACCGAGCTGGACCGTCACCTGAGCTACGCCAAGGTCGCGACCGCGTGCGGGCTGAAGGGTGTTCAGGTCAAGACCCAGCAAGAGCTCACCGACGCGCTGCGACAGTCCTGCGAAGACCAGAAGAAGGGCATCACCACGTTCATCGAGGTGTTGCTCAATCAGGAACTGGGCGAGCCGTTCCGCCGCGATGCGATGAAGAAGCCGGTGGTGGTTGCTGGCATCAAGCGCGAGGACATGCGCCCGCAGACGGTTGTGTGATCCGAGACGCACGGGCGCTCAGCGCCATTTGTAAAACTGAAAAACCCGGCCACGCGGCCGGGTTTTTCTTATATCGCTGCCGCTTGTCTTGGACTCGAGCGATGTTTGAGTCCCACCTCTCCCGTGGGGAGAGGTGAAGAAAGAGCCCACATCAAAATTTTATTCCGATTTTACGTCTCTCCCGGAGGCGGGATGTTGTTGAGCTCGCGGGCGATATAACGCGCCAGTTGCTCGGCCGCCTCCGAAATGCCTTGCTCCTTGCGGTGAAGGACCATTTCGATGGGAGCCAGTTCCGGCAGGCCGTCGCTTTTGTTGAGCGCGCGAATGTTGGGCGTAATGGTGCAGAGGGGGAAAACCGAGACGGCCACGCCCGCCAGCACCGCCGCCTGCAATCCGGCCAGGCTGTCGCAGATCGAACGCATCGTCCACGGAATGTTGGCGGTGTTGAGCGCGTCGATTGCGATCTGCCGATAGACGCTGCCCTGCGGCATCAGCGCGAGCGGCAGGGGCCGATGGCGCTCCTGCGCTTCGCTCTGGCTTGCGGCCCAGACCACCGGTTCATATCGGATCAATTCGCCTCGGCGAAACTCCGGCTGATTGGTCATCAGCGCGATGTCGATTTCTTCCCGCTCCAGCGCCGCACTCAAATAGACGCTACGGGTGCAGCGCAGATGAATCTCGACATTCGGATGCGTGCGGGCAAAGTTGTTGAGAACATCCGGCAGCAGATAGGCCGCATACAGATCCGGCGTGCCGAGCGTGACATGGCCGGCAATGCCGGGCATCGAGAAGCGCCCGCGGGCCTCGTCATTGAGGCGTAACATCGTGCGGGCGAACTCCAGCAAAACCTCTCCATCGGGCGTCAGGACGAGTTGCCTGCGATTTTCGCCGAACAGCGTGCGGCCGACGATACCTTCGAGACGTTTGATCTGATGTGTAATCGCGGGCTGCGTGCGACCGACCTTTTTACCTGCCGATGTCAAGCCACCCGTATCGACGATCGCAACGAATGTTCGCAGTAGCGAAATGTCGAGGTCTTGATTCACTGATAAATTCCGCGAATGATGTTCATGCACTATATCAATTTTGCCACGACTGCTGACTAGTGCACCATAAGAAAAATGGCTTCATGTGAAGTGGGCGTACAAGCCCAACGATAAAGTCGACAAAACGACAAACCGTTGCTGGGAGGCGACCATGAAGGCGATACAATCCTCGGCCCGTTGGGCCGCGAAGACCCTTGCTGTTCTGTCCGCGGCTTTTCTGTGCAGCATGCCTCTCGGCAGCAGCGCAAACGCTGCAGGCTATCCCGACCGTCCGATTGAATTGATCGTCCCGTGGGGACCGGGCGGCGGCGCCGATCAGCTTGCGCGACTTGTCAGCAAGCTGATGGAACCGCTGATCGGACAAAGTATCCCGGTGGTCAACGTGCCGGGCGGCACCGGCGCGACCGGCATGGCCAAGCTGATGGCTTCGCCCGCGGACGGCTATTCGATGGCCATCTACATCGCCGACAGCCACGCGCTTCTTGCCGGCAAATCGCCGCGCTGGACGATGGACGACATCACGCCGGTGGCGGTGATGATCAAGGGACCGTCCTTCATCTTCGTCAAGCAGGACAGTCCTTTCAAGACCTGGGCCGACTTCGAGAAGGAAGCCAAGGCCAATCCCGGCAAGCTGAAGGTTGCAACGCTCGGCTTCGGCAGCGTCGACGACTTCTCGCTCTCCGTGCTGGATCAGCAGGGCGGCGTAAAGGTTGTGCAGGTGCCTTTCGCCAAGCCTAGCGAGCGTTACGTCTCGATCCTCGGCGGTCATGCCGATGCGCTCTATGAGCAGGCCGGTGACGTCGCTCAGTTCCTGAGCGGCAAGCAGATGCGCCCGATTCTCCTGTTCGGAGAAAAGCGCCTCGATGCGTTCAAGGACGTGCCGGCATCCTACGAGCTTGGCTACAAGATCGCGCTGCCGCAGTTCCGCTCGATCGTGGTGCGTTCCGGCACGCCGCCGGAAGTCGTCAAGAAGTTGTCTGACGCGCTCGCCAAGGTCGCCGAATCGCCCGAGTACAAGAAGTTTCTCGCGGACCAGTTTGGTGAACCCACGAGCTTCGAGCCTTCCTCGAAGGCTGGCGCTTTCGTCAAGCAGCAGCTCGACGACATGAAGAAAGTGACGGCCGCGAAGTAGTTGCCATCGACGTCATTCCTCAAACAGACGGGCCGACGACACTATGGGAAAAAGCGCACTTCGTCTCACTCTTCCGTATGTCGCCGGCCTGATCATATCCGGCATCCTTTATCACTACGCTCAGCAGATCGAGTATTCCCCGCGTCCGGGGAGCCTCGGTCCGGACTTCTGGCCGAAGATCACGATCGGCATGATGGCGCTGATCTGCCTCATCGAGATCGTTCGCCGGCTGGTCGGTTTCGGGGGCGAGACCCACGGGATCGCCGAAACCTTCGAGAAGGAAGAAGAGGAGGAGACGTCGTCTCCGACCTATCCCTGGCTCCTTACCGGCGGCGTCGTGCTTGTTCTCGTTTATGCCGCCGTTGTCACGACGCTGGGCTTCCTGCTCTCGACCTTCATCTTCCTCGTGGCGTTCATGTATCTCGGCCGTTATCGCAACCACATTGCGATCTGGCTGACGGGCGCGGGCATCACATTGGGGGCGGCGCTGTTGTTCATGCGCATTGCCTATGTCTCGCTTCCACGCGGCGAACCGCCGTTTGACGCTTTCACCGATTTCGTTCGCATGATCATCGGCGGCTGAGGCAGGGGTACACAATCATGGCTGAGATGTTGCTTCAGTTGGGCCACGGCTTCCTCAACTGCTTCACCGTAAGTCACATGCTGATGCTCCTAGCGGGCATCGTGATCGGGTTGCTGGTCGGCGTGTTGCCGGGCCTCACCCTGGTGATGGGCGTGGCGCTGGCGCTGCCCTTCACTTACCACATGGACGTCACCGCCTCGATCGTGCTGCTGACGGCGATGTATGTCTCGGGTACGTATGGCGGCGCTTTCACGGCGATCCTGTTCAAGATACCCGGCGAGCCGATTGACGTTCCGATGTTGTGGGACGGCTACACGATGGGCCGCAAGGGAAAGCCTGCAAAGGCGCTCGGCTGGACGCTGGTCGCGGCGCTCGGCGGCGGCCTGCTGTCGGCCGTCATCATGGTGCTTCTGACGCAGCCGCTTGCGCACTTCGCCTTGCGGTTCTCGACACCGGAATATTTCGCCGTGCTGGTGTTCGGCCTGTCGAGCGTCGTCGCGCTCGGCAGCGGCTCGCTTGCCAATGCGCTCATCAGCCTCTGCGTTGGCATTCTGATCGCAACGGTCGGTACCGATGAAACCTACGGCGCCTATCGCTTCACCTTCGGTTCGCCAATCCTTGCCGACGGCATCGAGTTTCTTGTGGTGATGGTGGGCGCCTACGGCATCGGCGAAGTGCTGTCGCGGCTCGAGACCGGATTCTCCACCCGACCCATCGAGAAGATCAGCAATGCGCGAACCGAACTGCCGAGCTGGCGGGAAATGAGCGCGCTGAAATGGATGTTCGCGCGGGCAAGCGTGCTCGGCAACGTGATCGGCCTTATTCCCGGCGCCGGTGCGACGATCGCCTCCTTCGTGAGCTACGGTCTCGAGTCCCAGTTTGGCAAGCGCCGGAAGGAAATGGGCACTGGCATCGCGGAAGGGATTGTCGCGCCGCAGGCGGCGGCAACGGCGTCCGTGGGCGGTGCGCTCGTGCCGCTGCTCGCGCTCGGCATTCCCGGCAGCGGCGCGACCGCGATCATTCTCGGCGCTTTCATGCTGCACGGCATTCAGCCCGGTCCGCAGGTCATGCTGACGTCGGCGCCGATCGTCTACACCGTGTTTGCCTCGGTGTTCGTCGGTCTCGCGCTGATGTGCGTCGTCGGCTACTTCGCGATTCGTCCGCTGGTGAAGATTCTGGATCTGCCAGAGGCGGTGGTGTCGGCTTATGTGATGACGCTCTGCTTCGTCGGCGCGCTGTCGATCCGCAACAACGTCACCGACCTGTGGCTGATGATCGGGTTCGGCGTCATTGGTTATCTGTTCGAGCGGTTCAAATTTCCGGTCGCTCCATTGGTTCTCGGCGTGATCCTCGGGCCTTTGACCGAGGCAGCCTTCATGAACTCCATGATCAGTTTCGGCAATGACTGGACGGTGTTCTTCACCCGGCCGATTTCCGGAATTGTCATGGCATGCACGGTGGTCATCCTTGCGTTGCCGTTCCTCCAGCGGACTTGGGCCAAGCGTAAGGTGGCTGCTCCTGCGTGAGAGCGATCGCGAGTTGCGATCGATCGATACATAACGGGCGGCGCTTGATGTCCCGAGATATTTTTGCGCCGACCTCACGCTGATAAATCTCGCGAATGGATGCGATGCAGATTATCGATTTCCTTATGGGATTTGGCTTCCTGTAGCATGGTCGATAAAGCTGCATGACTTTGAAGCCGGGCTGAACCGGCAGACAGCGGAGGAACGTCGCAGCGCCGCTCAGGCGCCCGCACCACGCTGGCTGATAGTTTTTGGATGGCGCGCACCTTGCCGGTTCGTCCGGCAAGGAAGAGCGACCCCCACGATCGCGATGAATGGAGAATGTCATGAGTGTTGTCGTTGAAATGCAGGACCGGAATTCGGATGCGCAGAAGATCGCAGCCGATCTGGTACGCCGCGCGCGCGTCGCGCAGGAGGTCTTTGCGCAGGCCGATCAGGCCCGCACCGATGAAGCCGTTCGCGCCGTCGCGTGGTCGCTCTACAAGCCGGAGCACGCCAAGGCGCTGGCCGAGCTGGCGGTGAAGGACACGGGCCTCGGCAATGTGCCGGACAAGATTATCAAGAAGCAGCGCAAGACGTTCGGCACGCTGCGCGACATGCTGCGCGCCAAGACGGTCGGTGAGATCGAGCGCGACGACAAGCGCGGCATCGTGAAGTTCGCCAAGCCGATCGGCGTCGTCGGTGCGATCACGCCGTCGACGAATCCCGGCGCCACGCCCGTCAACAAGGCGCTGATGGCGATCAAGGGCCGCAACGCCATCGTCATCGCGCCGTCGCCGCTTGGCTTCCGCACCACGGAGATGGTCGTCAACTTCATGCGCGATGCGCTGGATCAGATCGGCCTGCCGCGGGATCTGGTGCAGATCCTGCCGTCGCCGGTCACCAAGGATACGACGCAGGCGCTGATGGAAGCGGTGGACCTCGTCGTCATTACCGGCTCGCAGGATAACGTGCGCCGCGGCTATTCGAGCGGAACGCCGGCGATCGGCGTCGGCGCGGGCAACGTGCCGGTCATCATCGATGAAACCGCGGATTTCGATTCTGCCGCGCAGAAGATCTGCGCGTCGAAGACGTTCGACAACGCGACCTCGTGCTCGTCGGAGAACGCGGTGGTGATCGTCGATGCCTGCTACGACAAGGCCATCGCGGCGCTGAAGAAGGCGGGCGCGTTCCTCGTCGATCCGTCTGCGAAGGACAAGGTTGTGAGCGAGCTGTGGAAGAACGGCAAGCTCAACCGCCATCTGATCGCGCGCGATATGTCGATCCTCGCGGAGGCTTTCGGCCTTCCGGCGGAAGCGGCGAAGTCGAAATTCCTTCTCGTCGAGGAAACCGGCATCGGCCGCGATTATCCGCTCTCGGGTGAGAAACTGTCGCTCGTGCTCACCGTTTATCGTGCGAAGGATTTTGCCGCGGCGAAGGATACCGTCCACAAGATTCTCAACCATCAGGGCAAGGGCCACTCGATGGGCCTGCACACCACCAAGCTCGAGCGTGCGCGCGAACTGGCGGAAGACCTGCCGGTGGTGCGCGTTCTGGTCAACTTCGCCCACACCTTCGGCAATGGTGGCGGTTTCGACAGCGGCCTCGAGTTCACGCTGACCATGGGCTGCGGCTCCTGGCAGAAGAACAGCATCTCCGAGAACCTGAACTACAAGCACTTCCTCAACATCACGCACCTTGTCACGCCGATTCCGGAAGACAAGCCGAGCGAGGAAGATCTGTTCGGGCCGCATTGGGCGCGTTACGGCAAGTAAGGGGCAGGACGATATGAATCTTGAGGAGCATGCAGCCAAGCATCACGTGCTCGTGCCGACCGGCGTTCCGACGCCTGAGGGCCGGGTCTGCAAGACGCCGGAGGAAGCCGCGGCCGCGGTGACGGCCATCGGCCCGTCGGTCATCAAGGCGCAGGTGCCGACCGGCAAGCGCGGCAAGTCCGGCGGCATCAAGATCGCCAAGACGGCGGATGAAGCGGCAAGCGCGGCGCGCGATATCCTGTCGATGAGCATCGGCGGGCATCGCGTCTCGCAGGTGCTGGTCGAGCAGCTCTGCCCGATCGAACGCGAACTCTATGCAGCGGTTCTGATCGACGTCGCGAGCCGTGCACCGTTGGTGCTGTTTTCGACCGAAGGCGGCATGGATATCGAAGAGGTGGCGGAGAAACACCCCGACGCCATCCGCAAGCATGTCGTCGACATCCACAAGGGCTTCAGCGCTGCCGATGCGGCGGCGATGCTGAAAGGCCTGCCGCTCGGCTCGGCCACTGAGGCCGTTGGCGAGGTGCTGGCAAAGCTCTACGCCATCTTCCAGGACAAGGATGCGGAGCTTGTCGAGATCAACCCGCTCGCCGTTCTGAAGGACGGGCGCGTGGTGGCGCTGGACTGCAAATTCGTGCTCGACGATTCCTCCGCGCTGCGTCAGCCCGATCTCGCCAAGGTGGCAACGCCCGCGAAGATGACCGAGCTTGAACAGCGCGGCGCCGACAACGGCCTGAAGTTCATCCAGCTCGACGGCAATGTCGGCGTGCTGGCGAACGGCGCGGGCCTCACCATGACCACCATGGATGTCATCGATCATTTTGGCGGCAGGCCCGCCAACTTCCTCGAGATCGGCGGCGAGGCTTACACCAAGTCGGAAATCGCGCTCGATCTGGTGCTGTCCAATCCCGGCGTCAAAAGCCTCGTCATCAATTTCTGCGGCGCGTTCGCGCGCACGGATGTGATGGCGGAAGGCGTCGTCAAGGCCTGGGAAACGCTGAAGCCGAAGGTGCCGGTGTTCTTCTCGATCCACGGCACCGGTGAGGACGAAGCCGTCAAGCTGGTGCGGGAGCGGCTTGGCATTGAACCTTATGACTTCATGGAAGATGCCGTGAAAGCGGCGGTCGAGGCAGCGCAATGATTTATCGTCGCGGACAAAAAGTTCTCGTTCAGGGCATGACCGGAAAGCAGGGCACGTTCTGGTCGGAGCGGATGCGGGAAATGGGCACGGATGTCGCCGCGGGCGTCAATCCGAAGCGTGCGGGCGAGACGTATCTTGGCGTGCCGATCTATGGATCGGCGGTCGAGGCCACCAAGGAGACGCCGTGCGATGTCTCGGTGATCTTCATTCCGCCGTCGATGGCGAAGGCCGCGATCATCGACGCGATCGATGCGGGCATCGGCACCATCGTCACGCTGACCGAGCACATTCCGGCGCACGACGTTCTGGAAATCTTTGCGCGCCTGCGGCTCTCGAAGAGCCGGATCATCGGCCCCAACACGGCCGGCATCGTGACGCCGGGCGAAGGTTTCGTCGGCATCATGCCGGGACATAACCCCAACATCTTCAAGCCCGGCCGCGTCGGCGTGATTTCACGCAGCGGCAGCCTCGGCACCCTGATGTGCCTGAACCTGACGCGTGCCGACCTTGGCCAGTCGGCGTTCATCGGTATCGGTGGCGATCCGATCATCGGTACCACGACGCGCGATGCGTTGATCGAACTCGATCGCGATGCCAAGACCGACGCCGTCGTGCTGGTCGGCGAGATCGGCGGCGCGATGGAAGAAGAAGCGGCCGAATATGCCCGAACCATGAAGAAGCCGATCGTCTCCTTCATCGCGGGCCGCTCCTCGCCGCCCGACAAGAAGATGGGCCATGCCGGCGCGATCGTCACCGGCGGGCGCGGTGGCTATGACTCCAAGCGCGCCGCGCTCGAGAAAGCGGGAATTCGGGTGGCGAATACGCCGGCTGAAGTGGTGACGCTTTTGAAGCAGGTCGATACTGCCAAAGTGTCGGCGGTGGGCTGAACGGCTTACACCTCATAACCCACACGTTTAAGAAAGCAGTGCGGGCGTTGCCTCTCTGGCAGCGTGCCGCGCCGCTTTCGGCGAAATGAAGCGGATGCCGTGACGTTGCGCCATGCTGCGCACGCCTGAAACGGTACGATTGAGGGCAGCCGCCGTCCGATAATGCGACGCGCCCGCGTCCGCATAGTCCTTCAGCTTTTTCAACTCGTATTCAGACCATACTTTCGAGCTCTGTCGAGTCATGCAGCGTTCCTCATAGCGGTTTGGGTGATTGCCAAGACAACGGTGGGCCTTTGGCTTGGTTGCATCGTCGCCGTTTGCAATGTTTTTCGTCTCGTCAGGAACGATTTCAATCCGGCCACTTTTGCCTGAACGAACCGTCCCTCGGCGTCTCAAACGCCCGACCATGCGGCGTGTTCCGCCCGCATGGAGCGCGCGGAAAATGCGTATAGCGCATTGAAAACCCCCAATCCGCCGGACTTTCCCCTCACTTGTGGCAGTGAGGTGGACGCATTTTTAAAGCACAACCTTCAGAACGATTAACATGGGTTATGGAACTGCCTCGTCAGGAACTGGCATTCCGGGGAACCGTTGGCCTTACGTCAACGGAATCGGAGCAGAGGCAAGAATGGAAGCCGGGCGGCCCTATACGAGATTATTGCGTCGGCTGGACAGCATCGTGTCTCTGGCGGAAAGCGACAGGTACGCTATCACCAGACTGCCGATGACGGTGAAGAACTGCGCCAACGGGCAGGACGTCGCCCGGGAGGGCGACATCAGCACCCAGTGCATCCTGGTCCTCGATGGTTATCTGTTCCGCCACAAGCTCGCCAACGGCTCGCAGCGGCAGATCATGTCGTTTCATGTGCCGGGCGACATTCCGGATTTGCAGACGCTGCATTTGCCGAAGCTCGATCATACCGTCACCGCGCTCGGCGGGACGGTGATCGCGTTCATCCCGCATGCGGCCTTCAAGGACATGCTCGAGGGATCGCCGCGGCTCACCCATGTGTTCTGGCGGGAATCGCTGGTCGATGCCGCGATCTTCCGCGAATGGGTCATCAACGGCCGGCGCGATGCCATCAGCCGGGTCGCGCACATGATCTGCGAACTGATGGTGCGCCTGCAGGCGGTCGGCCTCGCCCGCGACATGGCGTTTACGATTCCGTGGACGCAGTCCGATGTCGCCGATGCCGCGGGCATTTCGACGGTGCATACCAACCGCGTAATTCAGGAATTGCGGCGGCTCGGCCTGCTGGAATGGGATTCCCGGCTGATCCAGATCCGCAACTGGGAGGGGCTTGCGACCCTCGGCGATTTTTCCGACGACTATCTGCACCTGCGCAAGAGCGAGGCCACGAGCGTGGCGAGTGCCTTGAGTTAGCCGGGTGCCTCGGCCTCGTGCGCGCCGAGTGCGGCTTCCGAGGGGGCACAATGGCCGGCGGTGTCGTCCTTTGGCCGACATTGCGACGGTCTGCCGGACATTCGCAGCACGTCATTTACATCGCATTTACCAACACGCGCTTTGCGGTAAAACGTTAAGCAGCAACACACCTCTCGCTGCTAGCCTCGTTGGTCTCGATCGCAGCGACTCCCCGAAATGCTGAGAATTCTCAACTGCCTGCAAACCCAACATGACTGGAGACTGGTTCTCCTGGCGGCTGGTGTTTGCGTGCTGGCGAGTATTGCGACGATCAACATGTATCAACGCGCGCGCGCGAACAAGGCGAAGTCCCGCCTGTTCTGGACGCTTGCGGCCGGCCTCGTTTGCGGTTGCGGCGTGTGGTCGACGCATTTCATCGGAATGCTCGCTTATTCGCCCGGCGTTCCGATCACGTTCGATTTCACCATGACAATGGTGTCGTTCGCGGTCGCGGTCGTGATGATGACGGCCGGATTCGTCGCGGCAATCTACGGCGAGCGGACGTGGTCGTCGCTGGTCGGCGGCGTGATCGTCGGCATTGCGATTTCGGTGATGCACCATCTCGGCATTGTCGCGCTGCGGATGTCGGCCGATATCGTCTGGATGCCGGATCTGCTGGTGCTGTCGGCCGTCTGCGGCATCGTCTTCAGCACGCTGTCGCTGTTTACGGTGCGGCAGGGCACCGCCATCACCCATAGCGGCATTGCAGCCGCACTGCTCGCCACCGCGACGTTGTCCGATCATATCATCGCGGTGAGCGCGATCGGGCTGATCCCGGATATCAACACCGTTTCGGACGAAGCCGGGCTTTCGCCGATTGTGCTGTCGATCAGCGTTGCGTCGATGATGGTGGCGATCGTGATCGCCTGCCTGATCGGCGCGATTTCGGATCGCCGCAGCCGCCGGCACATGAACGAGCGCAACATTCAGCTCAATGCCGCGATCCAGAACATCATGCAGGGTCTGTGCATGTTCGGGCCGGACAATTGCCTGCAGCTCTGGAACGACAAGTACGTCTCGATGTACCGGATCGCGCCCGAGGATATCCGTGTCGGCGCGACCGTCGAGGAATTGTTCGCCGCGCGCAAGAAGGCGGGTACCATCGTCAAGGAGCTCGATTTCTATTCCACGCGGCTGTGGGATTCGGTGAAGAACCGCGAGTCCGCGCGCTGGGTTCTCGAACTGGTCGACGGCCGCACCATCAGCGTCGCGTATCAGGCGATGGAGAATGGCGGCTGGGTCGGCACCCATGAGGACATCACCGAGCAGCGCAAGAGCGAAGCCCGCATTCAGTATCTCGCCCAGCACGACTCGTTGACCGGTTTGTTCAACCGCGTCGCCTTCAACGATCACGTCCGCAAGGTCTGGCAGAAGGCGGCAGCCCAGAAGCATCCGTTCACGATCCTCAGCCTCGATATCGACCGCTTCAGCGAGATCAACGACACCTACGGCCACAGCACGGGCGACGCATTTCTGCGGGAAGCCGCGCGGCGTCTGCAGGCCGCCTGCGGCAGTGCGTTCATCGCCCGCCTCGGCGGCGACGAGTTCATGATCGTATCCTCGGAGGGCGAGCAGCCCGCGCGCGCCGGCGATATCTGCACGCGGGTGCTGACCGCCTTCGAGATGATGTTCAACATCGACGGTCATGCGATCCACAGCGGCTGCACCGTTGGTGTCAGCATCTATCCGCAGGACGGCGAGGATATCGAAACGCTCATCAGCAATGCCGGCGTCGCGCTCTATCGCGCCAAGAAGGAGGAGCGCGGCTCGATCCGTTTCTTCGAGCCGGAGATGGACAGGCAGCTTCGCGAGAAGCGCGTGATGCTGCACGATCTCGACCTCGTGCTCGAGAACAAGCAGCTTGAACTGCATTTCCAGCCGCAGGCGGACCCCGACGGCACACCGTTCGGATTCGAGGCGCTGGTGCGCTGGCGTCATCCGGAAAAGGGGCTGGTGCCGCCGGGCGTTTTCGTGCCGCTCGCCGAGGAGACCGGCGCGATCGTGGCGATCGACGAATGGATTCTGCGCAAGGCCTGTCAGGAGGCCGCGAGCTGGCCGAAGCCGTTGTCGATTGCGATCAACGTCTCGCCGATGAGCTTCCAGCACAACGATCTGCCGGGCCTCATCCACTCCATCCTTCTGGAAACCGGCCTCAACCCGAAGCGGCTCGAGATCGAAATCACCGAAGGCGTGCTGGTGCAGGATTTCTCCCGCGCCTGCTCGATCCTGCGCCGGATCAAGAACCTCGGCGTCCGGGTTGCGATGGATGATTTCGGCACCGGTTATTCGTCGCTGTCGTATCTGCAGTCGTTCCCGTTCGACAAGATCAAGATCGATCAGGCGTTCGTCGCGCAGATCAACAAGAACGTGCAGTCCTCCGCGATCATCCGTGCGATCATCAGCCTCGGCGAGGCGCTCAATCTCGGCGTCATTGCCGAGGGCGTCGAGACCGAGCTGCAGCGGGATTTCCTCGCCGATGCGGGATGCTTCGAGATGCAGGGCTACCTGATCGGCCGCCCGCAGCCGATCGCTGCTTATGCCGGTATCGTCGGCCGCCCGCCCGAGACGTCAAAGACGGCGATGGTCGGGTAGCGCGCCTCGTCATGCGCGGGCATAGCCGTTCGAAGAACGGCGTCGCTTCCGCTCGCCTATGACCCGCGCATCCATCTAAAAAGAAGAGTCTCCTTATAAGAAGATGGATTGCCGGGTCGAGCCCGGCAATGACAGCAGGGCGCGTTTCTATCCCAATAGAACCGCGCTCGCGTGCCCGATCCTCACTGATGCCCTGACACGCGATGCGGAATGTAGGGCGCCTCCAGCGCCTTGATTTCCTCGTCGGTGAGATTGAGCGACAGCGCCGCCACCGCATCGGTCAGGTGCTGCGGCTTCGAGGCGCCGATGATCGGCGCGGTGACGCCGCGTTTCTGGATCACCCAGGCGAGCGCGACCTGCGCGCGCGGCACGCCGCGTGCCTTGGCGATGCGCGCGACTTCCGCGACGATCTGTTTGTCGGCGTCGACGGCCTGCGTGTAGAGCGTGCGACCGAACACGTCGCTCTTGGTGCGTTCGCTGACGTCGTCCCACTCGCGGGTCAGGCGGCCGCGCGCAAGCGGGCTCCACGGCACCACGGCGATGCCCTGATCGAGGCACAGCGGCAGCATCTCGCGCTCCTCCTCGCGATAGAGAAGATTGAGATGGTCCTGCATGCTGACGAATTCGCTCCAGCCATGCAGGCGCGAGGTGTAGAGCGCCTTGGCGAACTGCCATGCGTGCATCGACGACGCGCCGATATAGCGCACCTTGCCGGCGCGAACGATGTCGTTCAGCGCCTCCAGCGTCTCCTCGATCGGCGTGTCGTAGTCCCATCGGTGGATCTGGTAGAGGTCGATGTAATCGGTGCCGAGTCGGCGCAGGCTGTTGTTGACCTCGGTGAAAATCGCCTTGCGGGAAAGGCCGGCGCCGTTGGGCTCGTCGCGCATCCGCAGGCAGACCTTGCTGGTGATGATGACCTCGTCGCGGCGGGCGAAATCCTTCACCGCGCGGCCGATGATTTCTTCCGAGGTGCCGTCGGAATAGGTGTTGGCGGTGTCGAGCACGTTGATGCCGAGTTCGAGCGCCTGCTTGATGAGCGGCCGGCTCGCGTCCTCCGGCATGGTCCAGGGGTGCTGGCCGCGATCCGGCGTGCCGTAGGTCATGCAGCCGAGCCACAGGCGCGACACCTTCAGACCGGTTTTGCCGAACTTGACGTATTCCATGGACAGCCTCGTACTTCGTCTATGTCAGAAAGGGAGAATGCGGCGGTCGCCGCGGCCGCATTAAAGCATAGGGATGCGACAAGCGGCGCTCAAAATCTTGCGTGCCGACAGCCACGGAAAAAGTGATCTTTCGCAAAGCGCGCTCGTTCACTGAACGAGATCAAGCCATTCCGGGGCCGACCGTTGCGCGCCGCGCAATGCTGTCGGCGGTAGTATCTTAACGGACGATTTTACATTTTATGCCATGTCTGAACCGTGGGTTTGGCGGCCATTTGCCGGCAATGGGCTGAGGCGGCGTTCTTCCGAGCGCCTTTCGTTTCCGAAGCTGCGAAGGCTTTGCCTTCCGCCATTGCTGCAAGCGGCCTGCGCACAACCTGCACGGAATTTGAAGTGAGCGGATTGTTGTCCGCAAAGCATGCGTCGTTGTCGCAAAGGAGCGGCTACAGGTTTCAGTTTTGTGTTCGCTTATACTTGAAGGGACGGATATGCTGGGCTGGGTCAAGAAATTCAACATTTTCGCTTGGATCAAGCACGTCGGGTTGTCCTGGAAGGCGCAGATCGGACCAGGCTTGATGGTTGTCGCCATCGTCGGGATCGGCATGTACGCGCTCTCGACGCTGCAATCCAACCAGACCGCCGCCGATGACCTGATGTCGGGGCCGGTGCGGCAGGCGGAGCTGATGAATGAGCTCACCGCCATGACGTGGGCCGCTCACGCCAATCTCTATCGTCTCACTGCAACCGCCGCGATCGAAACCGACGCCAAGCATATCGAGAGCTATGCGCTCGATGCCTCGGCCTCGCTCGGCCGCGCATCCGATGCGCTGGCAGCGCTTGAAATCACCGTGCTGCAGCCGAGCTCGTCGTTTACGCCCGCCGACTACGCCCACCTCAAGGACGCGGTCAACGCCTACCTCGAAAAGGGCAAGGTGATTGTCGAGAAGACCGGCGCCATGGGCGCGGACCCTCATTTCACCAAGGAAGCGGAAGAGCAGTTCGCCGTGGTCTCGCGTCAGGTGTCGGATCTGATGATGGCGAGCGGCAACCGCAAGAGCATCGAGATCGGCAATTCGCAGGTGCGCCTCGAGGAGCAGCAGTTCACATTGCAGGTGGTGCTTGCCGTCGTGTCGCTGCTCGGCGTGCTGTTCGCCTTCTTCATCGGGCGCAGCATCTCCAAGCCGGTCGTCGCGATGACCACGGCGATGCGTGAGCTTGCCGCGGGCGATCTCACGGTGCAGTTGCCGGGCCTCGATCGTGGCGACGAAGTCGGCAAGATGGCGCGCGCGGTGGAGGAATTCAAAATCCAGGCCGTGGCGAAGGCCGAGGCCGAGGCGGTGGAGCGCGAGTCGAAGAACCGCGAAGCTGCGTCCGCACGCAAGGCCGAGCTCTATACGCTCGCTGAAACCTTCGAGAGCGCGGTCGGCAGGATCATCGAACACGTCAGCTCGGCATCGAGCGACCTTGAAGCCTCTGCGGAGGTACTGACCAAGAGCAGCGTTGCGACGCAGGAGCTCAGCGCCGTGGTGGCGAACGCTTCGGAAGAAACCTCCAGCAACGTCCAGTCGGTTGCCTCAGCGACCGAGGAGATGGCGGCGTCGGTGTCGGAAATCGGCCGTCAGGTCGCGGATTCCAACCAGATCGCATCGGAAGCTGTGGCGCAGGCCCAGCGCACCGACGAGCGGATCAGCGAACTGTCGCAGGCCGCGAGCCGGATCGGCGACGTCACCATGCTGATTACGACGATCGCGAGCCAGACCAATCTCCTTGCGCTCAACGCCACCATCGAGGCGGCGCGCGCGGGCGAGGCCGGCAAGGGCTTTGCGGTGGTCGCGCAGGAGGTGAAGGCGCTGGCCGCCCAGACCACCAAGGCGACCCACGAAATCAGCACCCAGATTGCAGCGATGCAGTCGGCCACGGAAGAGTCAGTGGTTGCGATCAAGGAGATCGGTGGCACCATCGGCCGTTTGTCGGAGATCGCAACGATCATCGCGGCTTCGATCGAGGAGCAGGGCGCGGCGACGCAGGAAATCGCCGTGAGCGTCCAGCAGGCGGCGGTCGGCACCTCGCGTGTCGCCACCAGCATTGCCGACGTGCATCGCGGCGCGGGCGACACCGGTACGGCATCCTCGCAGGTGCTCTCGGCCGCGCAGTTGCTCTCGAACGAGAACAAGCGGCTGAAGGCGGAAGTCGCGAAGTTCCTGGAGACCGTCCGGGCCGCGTAAGGCGGCTCGAGGGTCACTAGTTTGGAGTATTTTCGTTTTATTGGAAACGCGATCTGTCATTGCCGGGCTTGACCCGGCAATCCATCTTCTTGAGCAAACTCTTTTTTGATGGATGCGCGGGTCAAGCCCGCGCATGACGATTCCGAGTAAGTCTAAAACGTTCCAAGGCGCGCGGCTTTACGCGCGCAGGTTCGCCGCCTCGCCGATGGCGGCGTAGATCCGATCGATGTCGCCCTGCGTCACGCAATAGGGCGGCATTACATAGATCGTATTGCCGAGCGGCCGTATGAGCAGGTCGTGCTCATTGAAATAGGCCCAGAGGCGGGGCGTGATGTCGGCGAGATAACCGGCGTCTTCAACCTTCAGATCCAGCGCGGTGATGGTGCCGCAGCGGCGCACATTCGTAAAACGCGGATCGTCGCGGAATGTCTCGAGCGCGCGCTCCTGCATGGTGCAGAGCGCGTCGATGCGCGTGCGAACGGCGCTATCATCCCACATCTTCAGGTTCGCAAGCGCCGCCGCGCAGGCGACCGGATTGGCCGTGTAGGAGCTCGAATGGTAGAAGGTCTTGGTGCGATCCGTTGAGTAGTGGGCATCGAAGATCGAGCGCGTGCACAATGTCACCGCGAGCGGCAGCGCGCCGCCGGTAATGCCCTTCGAATAGCAGACGATGTCCGGCGTGATCCCGGCCTGTTCGCAGGCGAACAGCGTGCCGGTGCGGCCCCAGCCCGTCATCACCTCGTCGGCGATGAACAGCACATCGGCCTCGGTGCAGATGCGCCGCATTTCCTTGAGGGTTTGCGGCGAATACATCAGCATGCCGCCCGCGCCGAGCACCAGCGGCTCGACGATGAGCGCGGCCGGGCGGTTGCGGCAGGCCCGCTCCAGCGCGTCGAGCGTGTCCTGCTCCTTGCCTGCGGCCGGAAAGGGGATGCAATCGACGGAAAACAGCAGCGGCTCGTAGGCCGCGTTGAACACGCCGCGCGCGCCGACCGACATCGTGCCGATGGTGTCGCCGTGATAGGAGTGCTCCATCACCACGATGCGCTCGCGCGGCGCGCCGGTGTGGCGCCAGTAGCCCAACGCCATCTTGATCGCGACCTCGACGCAGGTCGAGCCACTGTCGGAAAAGAAGACGTGCGAGAGCCCTTTGGGCGAGAGCCCGATGAGCCGCTCCGCCACCTCCTCGGCGGCCGGGTGCGTCTGCCCCGCGAAGATGATCTGGCTGAGCCGCGCCGCCTCATCCTGAATAGCGCGCACGATATTCGGATGGCAATGCCCGTGCGTTACCACCCACCACGACGCGATGGCATCGAGGATGCGGCGGCCGTCGTCGGTGTAGAGGAACGCGCCCTCGGCGCGCACGATGGTCGGGAAATCATCGTAGAGCGCATGCTGCGTGAACGGGTGCCAGACCGGCGATTGCGTGGGTGAGGTCATGCGGTGAAGTCGGACAGATTGAACGAGGTGATGAAGGCTGCGCGCAACGCCTCGGGCGTGAGTGGGGAGAGCGGCGGCAGGCGGCCGAGATGGCGCACGCCGCCGATCTTGCAGATGATGCGCTCGCTCTCGGCATAGTCTTCGCCGATAAACGCGATACCGACGAGCGGAATGTCGCGCCGCTTCACCGCCTCGATCGACAGCAGCGAGTGATTGATGGTGCCGAGCGTGGTGCGTGCGCAGAGCACGAGCGGCAGCTTCCAGCGCGCGAACACGTCGATGAAAAGCGTATCCTCGTTGATCGGCACCATCAGCCCGCCGGCCCCTTCGATCACCAGCGGCCGGTCCTTCGCAGGCGGCGGCGTGAGATCATTTGTATCGATCGTGATACCGTCGATCCGCGCGGCATAATGCGGGGAGGCGGGCGTGTTGAGGATGTAGCGCTCGGGCAGGATGCGCTCGGGCGGGAGGCCGCTCAGGCGTGCGACGCGCAATGCATCGGTGCCGTCATCGCGGCCCGCCTGCACCGGTTTCCAGTAATCGGCATCGAGCGCGCCCGCGAGCGCGGCGCTGAAAACAGTTTTCCCGACATCGGTATCGGTACCGCTGACAACAAGGCGCGTGCTCATGCCGGCAGTGTGTGCGCTTCTTCCGCGAGCGCTGCAAGCATTGATTGGAGATCGTCGGCGCTGGCGTTGAGCGTCAGCGAGATGCGTAGCCGCGCGGTGCCCGCAGGTACCGTCGGCGGGCGGATGCCGCGAATGTCGAACCCGCGATGTTGCAGGGCGGATGCGAGCGCCATGGTGCGGTCATTATGGCCGACGAGGTAGGGAATGATCTGCGTGCCGGACGGCGTCCAGCCTTGCGCGCCGATGATGCGACCTGCGAGCGCGATCAGATCGTGCAGCCGCTCCCGACGTTCCGGCTCCTCGCGCAGGATGTTCAATGCCTCGCCGACCGCAACTGCCATCAGCGGCGACGGCGCGGTGGCGAAGATGAAAGGCCGGCTGCGGTTGACGAGAAAATCTCGCAGCAGTTTTGTTGTCAGCACCAGCGCACCGGAGGCGCCGAGTGCCTTGCCGCAGGTGTGAACCGCGACGACATTGGCGCGGCCTTCAAACGGCGCGGAAAGCCCGCGCCCGTCGGGGCCGAACACGCCGGTCGCGTGCGCTTCGTCGATATAGAGAAAGCCGTCGTGCCGGTCGGCGATTTGCATCAGCTCATCGAGCGGCGCGATATCGCCATCCATCGAATAGATGCTCTCGACCGCGATCCATGGCCGGCCCTTGCCGCCATTGGCGCGCCAAGTGCGGATCGCATCTTCCACTGCGCCCGCGTCGTTGTGGCGCGACTCGACAATTTCGGCGCGGCTCGCCTTGGCGCCTTCGCGCATGCTCGCATGCGAAAGCTCGTCCATGATGAGCAGATCGCCGCGCTGGGGCAGGGTGCTCAGCGCCGCGAAGTTCGCGCTGTAGCCCGCGCCGAAATAGAGTGCGTTCTCGGCCTTGAAGAACGCCGCCGCCTGCGCCTCGAGCTGTTCGTGCTCCGCGCAATTGCCGCGTAAGAGGCGCGAACCGCCCGCGCCGATCGGCGTGCCGGCATCGATGGCGGCGATCACCGCCTGGCGCAGCCGCGGCGATTCCGCGAGCGCAAGATAATCGTTCGAGACGAAATCGATGCCCTGGCGCGGATGCAGGCTGCGCAGTCGCGCGTCGCGCGTCAGCGCGTCCAGCGCGCTCCTGTAGCGCTCGTCGACAGATGGCATATCGGAGGGGAGGGACGCCAAGGGTCACCGCTTCGGTTGGTCCGGGCGCTTGTAACATGCCGGGCAGGGGGCGTCAGCGGCGCAGATTCCGCGCGACATTATTTTCGGTTTTGTCTAGAGCGTGATCGCTTTTTGCAACAGAACCGACGGAACGACCCATGGAAGAACTCAACGGCCGGATGATCGCCTGCCAGATCCTGATTACGGGACTGATCGCGCGTGTCGCCAACGAGCAGCGTGATCCGCTGCGCTTTCTCACCGACTTTCGCGACGAAATCCGCGCCGTGGTCCGCGGCGTCAATATCGCCGGTACTCCCAATGCCGATGCGATCCGGCGCACCGCGCAGGAGACGGTCGATGAGATGTTTTCACTGATGAAGCCGCCGAGCGAGGATGCCGATCCTTCGCAAAGCCACGAGTGAAAGCCCTGAGTATCTCAAGTTTAGAACGATTAAAAACTTGGAGCACTCAAACTTAAAAGGTGCTTCCGATCTGCCTCTTTTGAGGGATTCAAAAGGAAAAGCATCGGAATAAAATTGATTGCGCAGTTCCCGAGTCCTATGAGCGACTAGACAAAAGGTCGCACAGTCAAAGTGACGCGACCGACTCTGGATTTGGGGCAAGAGACATGAATGGGGTGAAGGCGCCGCGCTCGTTGCGGACATTGAAGACTAGTGCCTGTGGGGTTTCAGCAGGAAAAGTGACGTCGATTGCGGGGCTTATCGCGGTTGCGTCGGTGTCGGGGGCGGAAGCTCAGCAGGCCCAGCCGCAACCGCAGCCCCAGTCGCAATTGCCTGCGGTGACGGTCGATGCGCCCAAGCCGCGTGCCACCCGCGCCAGGCCCTCGGCGGACCAGAGGCGTGCCACTGCAGCATTGCGCCGGGCCGCGCGGCGCCAGCAGCAGACCCAAGTGCAGCCGGTGCCGTATCCGAACGCAGGCCAGTTGCCGCCGGATGCAGATCCTTATGCGAACCCGAACGCGCCCTATCAGGCGACGCGGGTGCAATCGAACAAGTTCAGCGAGCCGCTCATCAACACGCCGAAGACGATCACCGTTCTCACCAAGGATGTGCTCGAGGACAAGAACGCAACCACCCTGCGGGAAATCGGCCGCAGCACCGCGGGCGTTACGCTCGGTTCGGGCGAAGGCGGCAACGCGTTCGGCGACCGTTTCTTCATCCGCGGCTTCGATGCGCGCAGCGACGTCTTTATCGACGGCATTCGCGATCCGTCAGTGAGCATCCGTGAGAATTTCTTCACCGAGCAGGTCGAGATCCTGCGTGGCCCGGCGTCGTCCTACGCGGGGCGCGGCACCGCAGGCGGCGCAATCAACATCGTCACCAAGCAGGCGGGCGACAGGAATTTCTACAACGCCGAGACCACGTTCGGCACCGACCGCACCAAGCGCGTAACGCTCGATGTCAATCAGGTCATCAACCCGACCCTGTCCATGCGCGCGGGCGGCCTGTTTCAGGATGCAGGTGTCGCCGGCCGCAATTATGTCGAGGACAACCGCTGGGGCGGGTTCGCGGCGTTGAAATGGACGCCGACCGAGAACGTCAAGGTGACGGCGAATTACGTTCACACCGATCTCAGCGGCCTGCCGGATTTCGGCATTCCTTATTACCGGCAGGGCAACGTGCCGGTGACCGAGGTCGGCGTGCCGCGCGGCACCTGGTACGGTTTCGTCAATCGCGATTACACCAAATCGACGCAGGATTTCGGCACGGTGGCTGCCGAGGTGCAGGTCAACGACAGCCTGACGCTTTCGAGCCGCGTCCGCGCCGCACGCTCTGTCCTCGACTATATCGGCACGCTGCCGCAGGGGCCGAACACCACCGATCCGGACCCGCTGAAGTGGACTGTCACCGCGAGCGCGCAGAGCCGCTATCAGGTCACCGACGTTCTCGCCAACCAGAACGACGCGACCTTCAAGTTCAACACCGGCGCGTGGAAGCACACGGCAATCTTCGGCGCCGAATTTTCCCAGGAGAAGATGTCGGTTGATCGCTACAGCGGTCTGACATCGGAGGTCGGCGGTTCTGATCCCTTCACGTCTTCGGGAGCACTCCAGAACCAGTCGATCTTCTATCCCGCTTACAACCAATGGCCGTTCACGGGGTCGCCGACGCTGGTCGGCAATCCGCTCAAGCCGACGATCAATACCAAGGGCGTCTATCTGTTGGACACCGCCAACTATAACGATGTTCTGATTCTCAATGGCGGTATCCGTTACGACGATTACGACATCCACACGCAGAACAACACGGCATCGAACTCAGCTCACGACGGTCTGTTCAACTACAATGTCGGCGCTGTTTTGAAGCCGGTGCCGTTCGCAAGCGTCTATGCGGCCTATGCGACGTCTTCCAATCCGATCGGACAGGAGATGGATGCTGGCGGCGCTGATTATGGTGGCCTCAGCCCGACGCTGCCGACGGGCCAGATCCTTGGCCCCGAGCGCAACAAATCGGCTGAGGTCGGCACCAAGTGGGAGCTGTTCGACAAGAAGCTGCTGGTGACGGCGGCGCTGTTCCAGACCACGAAGGACAATGCCCGTGAGACCGTCAGCAACGTCCTTCAGGGCGGTGGTGCCTATCGCATCCAGGGTATCGACCTCGGGGTCGGCGGCAAGATCACCGACAGGTGGAGCATCTTCGGCGGCGTGGTGCTGATGGACTCCAAGGTCACGAAGTCCGCGATAGCCAACAATATCGGCCTCAAGCTTGCCAACGTCGCGCATGAGTCCTTCAGCCTGCTGTCGAAATACCGGTTCGACAACGGTTGGGAACTGGGCGGCCAGGCGATCTATCGCTCGAAGGTCTATGGCGGCACGCTCGCGGCCAGCGTGGGCACGGAACTGCCAAGCTATTGGCGCTTCGACACCTTCCTGGAAAAGAAGATCGACAAGAACGTGACCGTGAAGCTCTATGCCCAGAACATCTTCAACAAGCTCTACTACGACACGCTGTACCGCAGCGCTGCGCCGTTCGTGGCGGTTGCGCCGGGGCGGGCGGTCTACGTGATGACGTCGGTTAAATTCTAGACCTATTCTATCTTTGCGAAGCCGAAAAATCGGCCTCGGAGAATGACTTATACCGGGCCTTGGGACATACAAGGCCCGGTATGCATATGAGTTCGCCATGTTGATCTGCATCCCCGATATTCTGGACAAGGCCGAGGTCGCAGACTTCCGCCGCGTCATGGATGCAGCCGAATGGGAAGACGGCCGCTCGACCGCCGGGGCGCAATCCGCCATGGTGAAGCGCAACGAGCAACTGCCGCCTGACAGCGATGTCGCGCGCGCACTCGGCCAGCGTGTTCTCAGCGCGCTGACACGCAGTCCGCTGTTTATTTCCGCAGCGATTCCGCTGCATATCTTTCCGCCGCTGTTCAATCGCTATGCGTCCTCCAACGGCCACCATTTCGGTGTCCATGTCGACAATGCGGTGCGCGGCGATCGTCTGACGGGCCTGCGCATTCGCACCGATCTGTCGGTGACGCTATTTCTGTCGGAACCCGAGGATTATGACGGCGGCGTTCTCACCGTCGAAGACTATTACGGCTCTCACGAGGTGAAGCTGCCTGCGGGGCACCTCGTTCTTTATCCTGCGTCTAGTTTGCATCTGGTGACGCCGGTGACGCGCGGGACCCGGGTTGCATCTTTTTTCTGGCTGCAGAGCATGGTACGCGATGCACACGCGCGTAGCATGATTTTCGATCTCGACACGGCCGTGCAGGCCCTCGTCGAACGGCTGGGTCGGGACGACCCGGAAACGGTCAAACTGACCGGCATCTATCACAACCTCATTCGCTACTGGGCTGACGTATGAAAACCATTCGCTTGATGACGTGCCTTTCCATTGTCGTCTGTGTGGCAGGCGCCGTACCCGCGCTGGCCCAGCAGGCTGCTCCTGCGCAGCCGGCGGCAAGCGCTCCCGCCGCGAATGCGCCCGCAACGGAGGCCGCTCCATCGACCCCCGCAGCCGCGCCTGCCGCGACTGAGGCTGCACCGGCGCCGACCGCGCTGCCTGCGGCGGAGGGGATCGTGAAAGAGGCGGTGGTGCCGCACGACCTGTCCCCCTGGGGCATGTTCATGCAGGCCGATATCGTCGTGAAGCTGGTGATGATCGGCCTGGCGTTCGCCTCGCTGCTCACCTGGACGATCTGTTTTGCGAAACTGCGCGAACAGTATGTGATGCAGAAGCGCCTCAAGGCGGCGCTGCGTGCGGTCTCGAACTCGCGCACGCTCGCGGAGGCGCGGATGGCGCTCGGCTCCGGCAAGACGGTGCTGTCGTCGTTCCTCGCGATGGCGGTTCATGAACTGCGGATGTCATCGGGCATCGTCGGCGATGCCGGCATCAAGGAGCGCGCGGCTTCGCTGTTCGCCGAAGTCACGCGCAGCGAAGCGCGGCGGATGCGCCTCGGCATGGGCGTGCTCGCAACGATCGGCGCGACCGCGCCGTTCGTCGGCCTGTTCGGCACCGTCTGGGGCATCATGAACAGCTTCATCGGCATTTCGAAATCGCAGACCACCAACCTCGCCGTCGTTGCGCCCGGCATCGCGGAAGCGCTACTCGCGACCGCGCTCGGCCTCGTCGCGGCGATCCCGGCGGTGATCATCTACAACCACTTCACCCGCGTCACCCGGCGCTACATGGAATACGTCAACCAGGCTTCGGGCTCGGCAGGGCGTCTTCTCTCGCGTGACCTCGACCGCGGCCATGGCTCTGCGGTTTCCCACGCGGCCGAATAACGGAGACGGTTGTGGGCGTTACGTTCAACGATGTCGATGATGGCGACGATCTCGGCGAGACGCACGAGATCAACGTCACGCCGTTCATCGACGTCATTCTCGTTCTTCTGATCATCTTCATGGTGGCCGCGCCGCTCTCGACCGTCGATCTGCCGGTTGATCTGCCGTCCTCCACGGCGACGCCGACCAAGAAGCCGGACAAGCCGACTTACGTCACCATCAAGTCCGACCTCGCGGTCGCGATCGGCGAGACGCCGGTGAAGCGCGTCGATCTCGTCAATGCGCTCGATGCGGCCGGAGAGGGCAAGAAGGATCGCCGTATCTTCCTGCGCGCGGATCGCGCCGTGTCCTACGGCAACATGATGGACGTGCTCGAAATCCTTCGCGCCGGAGGATATCTGAAGGTCGCGCTGGTGGCGCTCGAGGGCGTGCCTGACAGCGCCGGCACCGCAATCCCGGCGGCGGACGCGAAGCCGCAATAGTTCGGACGTGCAATGTTCTTGACCCGCCTGTGGAATGACTCCTCGCACCGCGTATGGGTGCTTGCGGCGATCGCGGCGTTGGTCCTGCATGGCGCGGTCGCGGCGGTTGCGGTCGCGAGCTTTTCCGGCACCGAGGATGACGAAGAACTCGGCGCGGCCGGCATCGAGGTCGGCCTCGAATTTCTGGCGCCGCGCGGCGAGATAACCGATCTGCCGCCGGGGCCGGATACGGAAGCCTCCGCGGCCTCGCCTGAAGTGGTCGAGCAGAAGGCGGAAGTGAAAGAGAGCGACCTGCCGCAGGAGAAGCCGGTCGAATCCGAGGACCCTGATCGCGTGGTGTCGCCGGACAAGGCGACCGATCCGAAGGAGAACGATCCGAACAAGGCGGCGAGGCAGCAGACCGCTTCGACGGAATCGGTGGCCGCCGAGGCAACCGCAATGCCGACCTCCGAGGCCGCGCAGCAGTCGGATCGCTCCATGACGCTGGCGCAGGGCACCGGGGCCAGCAAGCAGCGCATCCGCGCGACGTGGCAGAAGGAGCTCGTCGCTCATCTCGACCGTCACAAGCGCTATCCGGCGGACCGCTCGGACGTCAGCGTCAAGATCATGGTCAGCTTTGAAATCGACCGGACCGGCCGCCTGATTGCCACGACCATCGCGCAAGGCTCGGGTGATCCGGAATTCGATCAGGCGGCGCTTGCGATGCTCAAGCGTTCCGATCCCGTGCCCGCGCCGCCGCCGCTCGTGGCCGACGAAGGGCTGACCTTCACGCTGCCGGTTGTGTTCCGCGCACGCGGCCAGAAGAAGTAGATCGGTGTTTCGGCATCGGGCGGTTTAGCGTTTCGGATTGCCTTCAGATCACTTTACATTCTGACACAAGCGTTCGCATTCAGTGCCGATCTGAAAAACGTTCATCGAGTGCAAGCAACGATTGCAATCTGCTCCCTCTCCCCGTTGGGGAGAGGGTCGGGGTGAGGGCTCTAAATGCCTCGATTAAATATCTAGTCCCCCTCACCCGGCGCTGCGCGCCGACCTCTCCCCGCCGGGGAGAGGTGAAGGGAATATTGCTGCCGGATCGGATAAGTGGCTCCGCACAATAATGACAGAAGCTAAATCCCGTTAGCTTGCCTTGCGGGTGCGGGCCTTTGATCTCGCCGGTTTCCGCGCGGTGCGGGCCTGTGTCTTGACCGGGCGGCGTGCGGATTTGGCGTTGCCCTTGAGGCTTTCGCGCAGCGCATCCATCAGGTTGATGACATTGCCGCTCTCGCGCGGTGCGGCGGGCGCCTTGATCTTCTCGCCGGAGCGCTTGCGTTCGATCAGGTCGGCGAGCGCGGCCTCATAATGATCCTCGAAATGTTTGGGATCGAAATCGGCCGCCTTGCTCTCGACGATGTGGCGGGCGAGGTCCAGCATTTCCTTGGTGACTTTGACGTCCTTGATGTCGTCGAAATATTCGGATTCGTCGCGCACCTCATAAGGAAAGCGCAGCAGCGTGCCCATCAGCCCCTTTTCGAGAGGCTCCAGCGCAATGATGTGCTCGCGGTTGGTGAGCACGATGCGGCCAAGCGCCATCATGTTCATGGAGCGGATGGTTTCGCGGATCACCGCATAGGCGTCATGCCCGACCTTGCCGTCGGGGACGATATAATAGGGGCGGATCAGGAAGCGGTTGTCGATCTCCTCGCGCGGCACGAACTCGTCGATGTCGATCGTGTGAGTCGATTCCAGAGCAATATTGTCGAGTTCGTCGTCGCTGACCTGGATGTAGGTGTCGGTGTCGACCTTGTAGCCCTTGACGATGTCCTCGCGCTCGACTTCCTCGCCGGTCTCGGCATCCACCTTGGCGTATTTGATCCGATGCCCGGTGTTCTTGTTGATCTGGTTGAACCGGATCTTGTCGGACTCCGATGTTGCGGGGAACAAGGCGATCGGACAGGTGACGAGAGACAGCCGTAGGAAGCCCTTCCAGTTCGCGCGGGGCGCCATGTCTTAACTCCGGGTTACGCAACACCAGCCTGTTCAATGGAGTGTTCACCACATCGTTCCAAAGATTTTGGCGGAAGACCGGGAGCCGCCGCGCCCATGGCCGAAAGCGAGACGGAATTTTACCCAATATCAACGGGTTCCACATTTGTTCCGCCACATTTGGGGTGAGTCTCCGCCACGTTATTGCCTTGTTTACGCTACGGTTTTTGGGGGTTCAGTGTGGTCTTTGCGCTACAGCATTTTGTCTCGGCGCGTGATCAATAGCGATCATTCAACTTGGGATGTCTGGAGACGAAAATGCACAAGCTTCTTCTTGCAGCGACGATCGCAGCCCTGAGCTCGACGTCAGTGTTTGCTGCGGACCTGGCGGCACGGCCCTATACGAAGGCTCCGCCGGCTCCGGTCGCGCCGATCTACAACTGGACCGGCCTCTACATCGGTGCTCAGGTTGGCGGTGCCTTCCAGGGCAGCAGCGGCTTCGTCACTGACGATCCGCTCGTGACCGGTAACCGTGACGACTCCTCGTTCCTCGGCGGCGGCGTGCTCGGCGCCAACTACCAGTTCTCGCCGAACTGGGTGCTCGGCATCGAGGGTGAGTTCAACGGCCTGTCGAACAACCGCTACACCTTCACGGATGGCTTTGACGGCATCCGCGTCAAGAACGACTGGCTGGCTTCGGTCACCGGCCGTCTCGGCTACACCTGGGGTCCTGGCATGATCTACGCCAAGGGCGGTGTCGCGTTCCGCGACAACGGCGGTATTGCTGCCACCACGCCGTTCCTGGTCAGCCGCGACACCACCGGCTACACCGTCGGTGCGGGCCTCGAGTACATGTTCGCTCCGGCCTGGTCGGCGAAGATCGAGTACCAGTACTACGACTTCGACCGCACCGCGCTCACCTTCGGCACGCTGCCGAGCACGGTCAGCTACCGCGACGACCTTCACACTGTGAAGGCTGGCATCAACTACCACTTCAATTGGGGTGGTCCGGTTGTGGCCCGCTACTAAGACACGCTGATCGCATCCGCGATCTGACGGAAAGGCCGGCTCTCGCAGCCGGCCTTTTGCGTTGGGGGGCGTAATGTGCGCCGTGAACGCGCAGTCGCGATGGGACTTCCACGCCGGTTCGGGCGAGGGTCCCGCTTTGATAAAAGCAAAGCGGGACCCTAGCTTATTATTTTGACGCGTTTTCTTCACGCGAAGCGGTTTCCACTTCGCTCGAAAACGCCCTGGAGAGGCCCGGAAACGAAGCGGAGTATCATGAAGCCGTTGGTCTCGCTCGATGACGCGCTTGCGGGTCTGCTCGAAGGGCTCGCTGCCGTGCAGGAGATATCCGTGCCGGTTGTGGAAGCGGTGGGCTCGATCGCTGCCGCGATGGCGCCGCTTGGCGTGGGCGTGCCGCAGCAAGACACGGCGATGCGCGACGGTTGGGCGCTGTCCTCGCGCGATCTCGTCGGCGCAACCTCCTACGCTCCCGCATTCCTGCCAAACCCGCCGCTCTGGATCGAGGCCGGGCAGCCGATGCCCGAGGGATGCGATTGCATCGTCGATCCCGATCTCGTCGAGGTAAATGGTCCGCTCGCACAGGTCACAGGCGAGGCGAGTCCCGGAGCCGGTGTTCGCCGCGCCGGTGGTGATATCGCGCAAGGAGCGAGCATCATTGCGCCGGGCAGCGTCGTGCGGCCGCTCGATGCGGCGCTTGCGTGCGCGGCCGGTCTTTCCGGCATCGCCATTCGCAAGCCGCGCGTGACTATCGTCGACGTCGTGTCGTCGACCGACAAGGCGGTGACCTCGGATTTCATCGCCGCGCTTGCGCGCCGGGCCGGTGCGGCGGTTTCGCTTCGACGCATGGAAAACCGCAATATGGCCACATTAGTCGCCACGCTGGAGACCGAGGCGGATCTGCTTGTTTTCATTGGCGGAACAGGCGAGGGCCGCGATGACAACGTTGCTGCCGCAATTTCGTCGCGCGGCGCATTATTGGCCCACAGCATTGCGATCGCGCCGGGCACGACAGCGCTGACCGGGCGCATGGGAGGCTTGCCGATTCTGGCGTTGCCGGGACGACTTGATCAGGCACTCTCGGCCTGGCTTCTGCTGGCACTGCCGGTTCTTGCGCGGTTGTCGGCGCGAAGCGAGCCACCATCTCTGTCATTGCCGCTTGTTCGCAAGATTTCGTCCGCGCCGGGCATGGCCGAGATCGTGCTATTGAAGCGCGACGATATGCGCTGGATGCCGCTCGCAATCGGCGATCTGCCGTTGTCCCTGATCGCGGAGGCTGATGCATGGCTGGTGGTGCCGGGCGAGAGCGAGGGATATGCCGCCGGCACGATATGTCGCGGTTTTGTGTTGGAGGGGTATGTCTGACGTGACCGACCTGTCGTCATCTTTGCCCGGCGATCAGGATCAGTTCCTGACGATCCTGTCGCGCGAGGAAGTGCTGGCGCGTTTCGAGGACGCTTTGTTTCCGCGCTCACTGCCGGTCGACACGGTGCCACTTGCGGACGCACTGTCGCTTGCGCTTGCAACGGACGTGATGGCGCCGATCGATGTGCCGCCGTTCGATCGATCTAACGTCGATGGGTTTGCGGTGCGCTCGGATGATCTCGCGCAAGCAGGCGAGGGCGCCCCGGTCCGTCTTGCTTTGAATAATGAAACGATTGCTTGCGGCACAGCGCCAAAACAGATCGTGCAGCCCGGCACGGCAACGCCGATTGCGACCGGTGGTCCGATTCCGCGCGGCGCCGATGCGGTGGTGATGGTGGAGCACACCCAGCCGCTGGCAAACGATGCGATCGAAGTTCGCCGCGCGGTTTCGCCCGGGCAGTTTATTTCCTATGCGGGCTCGGACATCGCGCGCGGCGAAGTGCTGATGCACAAGGGCACGGTGATCGGCTCGCGGGAAATCGGAATGCTCGCGGCCTGCGGCATTGCGCGGGTCAATGTCGTGCGCCGCCCGGTGGTCGCGGTGATCTCGACGGGTGACGAACTGGAGCAGCCCGGCACGCCGCTGCGACCCGCGGCGGTCTACGACACCAACGGCCCCATCGTCACCGCGGCGATTGCGGAGAATGGCGGCAATCCGATTTTCATGGGCTCCTATCCGGACGAGGAGGACGTGCTGGAGCAGGGCATGCGTGCTGCGCTTGCGCGCGCAGATATGCTCGTACTGTCCGGTGGCACCTCGAAGGGTGCGGGCGACCTTTCGCACCGGATCATTCCGCGGCTCGGCGCGCCCGGAATCATCGCGCATGGTGTCGCATTGAAGCCCGGCAAGCCGCTGTGCCTTGCGGTGTGCGACGGCAAGCCGGTCGTTATTCTACCGGGCTTTCCGACCTCGGCGATGTTCACGTTCCACGATATCATTGTGCCGGTGCTGCGCCGCCTTGCAGGCCTGCCGCTGCGGACCGACACGACTGTGGAAGCGACGGTGCCGGTGCGGATTGCTTCCGAACTCGGCCGCACCGAGTTTGTGATGGTCTCGCTGGTGGAAGGCGCAGACGGCGAGTTGATCGCGTATCCGACGGGCAAGGGCTCCGGCGCGATCACGTCCTTCGCGCAGGCTGATGGCTTTCTGCGCATCGAGGCGCTTGCCGATCAGATGCCGGCCGGCACCAAGACCGACGTGACGCTGCTTACACCGCATGTGCGCGTGCCCGATCTCGTCATCGTCGGCAGTCATTGTACGGGACTCGACGTCGTCACTGCGCCTGTCGTGCGCGAAGGATTGTCGGTGCGTTCGATTTCAGTTGGCAGTCTTGGGGGATTGGCGGCAGCGCGACGCGGCGAATGCGATCTCGCACCGATCCATCTCTTCGCCGACAAGACCGACACCTACAACACGTCGTTCCTGGCGCCGGGTCTGACGCTTGTGCCCGGCTATCGCCGCATGCAGGGCATCGTATTTCGCCCGGGTGATGCGCGTTTCGAGGGCAAGACGCCGGAGGCTGCTGTGGCAGCGGCGCTCGCGGATGCCTCCTGCCTGATGGTCAACCGCAATCAGGGTGCAGGCACGCGCATTCTCATTGATCGTCTGCTTGGCGATGCGCGGCCCGATGGTTACTGGAATCAGCCGCGCTCTCACAATGCGGTGGCGGCGGCTGTCGCGCAGGGACGCGCCGATTGGGGCGTGACGATTGCGCCGGTTGCGAATGCGGCAGAACTTGGTTTTCTGCCGTTGACCGAGGAGCATTATGACTTTGCGCTGGTGGATGCCCGTGCGAAGCGGCCCGGCGTGAAAGCGTTTCTGGCCTCGCTCCACTCTGATGAGACGCGCAAGGCGCTCGAGAAGGCAGGCTTTCGTCCGGCGTAATCAGCCACCGTCGAGCGCGGCAAGGCGCGTGGCCTCTTCGAGGTCGGTGGCTTCGTTCGCATTGAAGAACGGATCGAGCGGCTCCGTCGGCCACGACGCCTGCGCAAGACGAAAGCGGCGAACGAAGGCATGTACCTTGCGGAAATCTTCCACCGTCAAGGCATGACGGATCGCGTGGCGCAGTTCGATATCCCAAATCGCGATGATGGGGTGCATCTGGCCGCCGGATACGGCCACGGTGACTTCGGCATCGTTCTTGCGACGGGCCTGATGAAGGCGTGCGACGAGATCGCGCGGCAGAAACGGGCAATCGCCCGCGCTGGTGAAGACGTAACGCATGCCGGGCCGATTTTCCGCCACCCAGTCGAGGCCTGCGAGAATGCCTGCGAGCGGCCCCGCAAAGCCTTCCACGCTGTCCGGCACGACCGGCAGGCCGAACGCAGCGAAGCGCGCCGGATCACCATTGGCGTTCAGGATCAATCCGTCGCATTGCGGAGTGAGGCGCTCGATTGCCCGTGCCAGAATGGTGCGGCCGGCAATTAGCCGCATCGGTTTGTCGCCTCCACCCATGCGGCGGGCGAGGCCGCCGGCGAGCAGCACGCCGGGTGTGGCGGGATAGCCGTCCTCTATCGTGCGATCAGGTGACATGATTTCCTGCAAACCCGCGTTGATTCACGCGTTCCAGCCTTGTGCCGGACGACAGTCACGCTATAGCACGCAGGGGCGAAAGGGAGAATGCAATGCGGGTGATCGGGTTTGCGGGGTGGAGCGGCGCAGGGAAAACCACGTTGCTGTCGCGCCTCGTGCCGTATCTGATCGAGGGTGGCGCGCGCGTATCGGTCGTCAAGCACGCGCATCACGCTTTCGATATCGACAAACCCGGCAAGGATTCGTGGATTCACCGGCAGGCGGGTGCGACGGATGTGCTGATTTCCTCGAGCGGCCGCTGGGCGCTCTTGCATGAGTTGCGCGGCGAGCCCGAACCGCCGCTGGTTGCGCTGTTGTCGAAGATGTCACCCGTCGACTACATTCTGATCGAGGGATTCAAGGCCGAGCGCCATCCCAAGATCGAGATCCATCGCACGGCGAACAATAAGCCGCTGATGTTTCCGAACGACCCGAATATCGTTGCGATTGCCAGCGACATCAGGCCGGAAACGACACTGCCGGTTTTCGATCTCAACGACATCCCGGCGATTGCCGAGGTCGTGAAAGCCAAGGCCGAAGATCTCGGAGAATTTTCGGCGAAGTACAAGGTGGATTGATCGATGGCGCAGTTGTCGGACGATTGTTTTGCATTCGGCGGCCCGATGATGAGCGTCGATGAGGCGCTCGAGATCATCACGTCGCGAATTCAGCCGGTCGAAGATGTCGAACAGGTCCCGCTGTCCGCCGCGGATGGGCGTACGACGGCTGCCGAGGTGTATGCGCCGATCAATATTCCCTCGTTCAACAATTCCGCTGTCGATGGCTATGCCGTGCGGGGCGAGGATCTGCCGACGGATAGCGCGCGGGTGTTTGTTGTGCAGGAGCGCGTCATTGCAGGCTCTAGCGCGCATGCCGAGATCAAGCCCGGCCATACCATTCGCATCTTTACCGGCGCGCCGATGCCGCCGGGCGCCGACACGGTCTTCATGCAGGAAGACGTCAGCGTCGCGGAGGACGGGACGGTTGTCCTGCCGCCGGGACTGACGCGCGGTGCCAATGTGCGCATCGCAGGCGAGGACATTCCGATCGGCTCGGTGGCATTGCCCAAAGGGCGGCGCATGCGCCCGCAGGACGTCGCGCTTGCAGCGGCGCTCGGCCTCACCGAATTGCCGGTTCGTCGCCGTCCGCGTGTTGCGATTTTCTCGACTGGCAACGAAGTCGTGTCGCCGGGCGAGAAGAGGGGGCCTTCGCAACTATTCGATTCCAACCGGACCATGCTGAGCGCGATGCTGCGCCGTCTCGGATGCGAACCGGTCGATCTCGGCATCATTCCGGACAATGAGGCGGCCGTATCGACCTCGCTGAAACAGGCCGCACAGGAGTGCGATCTGATCCTCACCACCGGCGGCGTTTCGACGGGCGAGGAGGATCACGTCAAGGCCGGGATCGAGAGCATCGGCACTCTTGTGTTGTGGCGCATGGCGATCAAGCCGGGCCGCCCCGTTACGATGGGTGTGATCGACGGCACGCCGTTTATCGGGCTGCCGGGCAATCCGGTGGCGGGGTTTGTGACCTTCACCTATATCGGTCGTCCTGCGATCCTCGCGCTCTCCGGAGTGGTGTCGCGCAAACCGGTCCCCCTGCAGGTTCGCGCCAAATTCGATTACCACAAGAAAGCGGGCCGGCGCGAATACGTCCGGGTGACGCTCGTGCAGGATGAGGACGGGCTCTTCGGTGCAACCAAATTTCCGCGCGACGGGGCGGGCATCTTGTCGTCGCTTGTGCAGACCGATGGTCTCGTGGAGCTTCGCGAGAACGTCACCACCGTGAAGTCGGGCGATATGCTGAGCTTCCTTCCCTATTCGAGCCTTCTGTAATCGCGATGCCCTCGCACAAACTCGATCTCAGCGGACTGAAATGTCCATTGCCGGTGCTGCGCACGCGCAAGGCGCTGAAGGGGTTGGCGCCGGGTGCCCGGCTGGAAGTGATCTGCACCGACCCGCTTGCAGCGATCGACGTACCGCATCTTATTGGTGAGACTGGCGATCATATCGAGATCCTGAAGCAGGATGCCGAGAGCATTCATTTCCTGATCGAGAAGCGCTAAGTCGATTCGACCGGCAGACGCCCCTTAGAAAACAATCTTCTCCTAGAGAAATTCCAATGTTCATCCCGCCACCATAACAGGGGTATTGGGATACATAATATCGTCATAAGACGCATTTATACGATATGTTTTACCGTCATAAGTTGACAGATTTGACAATGAGAAAACCCTTATAAATATCGCACTTTTGAAAAGTAGGTCGTTTCACGACATAATATGAAGAAAATTTCCATTCGCAGTAGCAGCACGATAAAACAAATTGCGTGCATCCATACTTTTGGATGATCGACACAAATCAAATCCTCTGTCCCAATCGGTATGCCGTTCGCATTCAAAAATGTTGGGGCGGAACGGAATAACACAAGCAATGCGGGTTTAGTCGTCGGCGGAGTGAATGCGCTTCGTCTTCGTGAAGTGAGCGTGAAGGGACGGTGCGGGAGAGACCAGCTCTCTGCGCGCTGCAATCCCTGCGATCCCACGCGTCATTTCACCTGGCCCCACGGACCGCCGGAAACAGGCGGCTGCGGACAAGGCCAGGGACGGCAAACCGCGCGGCAGGCAACGACCTATCGGGAGGAGACATAATGGCAGCGATAATTCATACCCCGGAAACCTACGCCAAGGCGTGGATTCCGTTTCTCGACCGGGAGCGCACGATTGCAAAACCGGGCTACAGCCGCTGGATGATTCCGCCGGCGGCGCTGTGCGTGCATCTGTGCATCGGGCAAGCTTATGCGTTCAGCGTGTTCAACCTGCCGATGACCAAGCTGCTCGGCGTCACCGAATCCGCGCCGGGTGACTGGAAGCTCACCGAACTCGGCTGGATCTTTTCCATCGCCATGCTGTTTCTCGGCATCTCGTCGGCCGTGTTCGGACGCTGGGTCGAAGAAGGCGGCCCGCGCAAGGCGATGTTTACGGCGGCGATCTGCTGGGCCAGCGGCTTTCTGATTTCCGCGCTCGGCGTGCACCTGCATACGCTTTGGCTGATCTATCTCGGCTATGGGGTGATCGGCGGATGCGCGCTCGGCATCGGCTACATCTCGCCGGTCTCGACCCTGATGAAATGGTTTCCGGACCGTCCCGGCATGGCGACGGGCATGGCGATCATGGGCTTCGGCGGCGGTGCGCTGATCGCCTCGCCCTTGTCGGTCTGGCTGATGAGCAAATTCCACACGACGACGGATGTCGGCGTGTTCAACACCTTCATCGTGCTGGGCTGCGTCTATTTCTGCTTCATGATGTTCGGTGCGTTCATCGTGCGCGTGCCGGCCGAGAACTGGAAGCCGAAGGGATTTGTGCCCGCAGCCGCAACCGGCAAGAAGCTCGTCACCAGGAACCATGTGTTCGTGTATGACGCGATCAAGACACCGCAGTTCTGGCTGGTGTGGACGGTGCTGTTCCTCAACACCACGGCCGGCATCGGCGTGCTGGGCCAGGCGTCGGCGATGAGCCAGGAGATGTTCCCCGGTCACATCACCCCGATCGCGGCCGCCGGCCTCGTCGGACTGATGAGCCTGTTCAACATGGGCGGGCGGTTCTCATGGGCGACGCTGTCAGACTTCATCGGCCGCAAGAACACCTATTTCGTGTTCATGTGCCTGGGCTTTGCGCTGTACGTCACCGTTCCTTACGCAGGCAGCAGCGGCAATGTCGTCCTGTTCGTGTTCTGCTTCCTGATCATCGTCTCGATGTATGGCGGCGGCTTCTCGACCGTTCCGGCCTATCTGCGCGACCTGTTCGGAACGCGTTATGTCGGCGCCATCCACGGCATCCTCCTCACCGCCTGGTCGGCAGCGGGCGTCGCGGGACCGGTGCTCATCAACTACATCCGTGAGTACAACGTCACGCACGGCGTGCCGAAGGCGGAGGCCTACAACACCACCATGTACATCATGGCGGGGCTCTTCATCGTCGGCTTCATCTGCAATGCCTGCGTGAAGGCGGTGAACGCCAAGTACCACATGGCCGGTGGTCATCATCAACCGGACAGCGCTGCCGATGAGGAATTGGCGGCGACTCCCAGCAGTGCCAACGCCTAAGGAGGTTGAAGATGGAAAACGTCGAACACAGCGCCACCACGCCGGCTTACATGATTGCTCTCGCCTGGAGCATCGCGGGCATTCCGCTTCTTGCCGGCGTCACGCAGACGTTGATCAATGCGATGAAGCTTTTCCAATAAGCTCCATAATGTCCTAGGGTCGCTCCCAGGCGGCCGCTCTGGCCAGGGTCACAAAAGTGACCCTGGCCTTTTTGTCCGCGTCGACAAGGGATAGCCATGACGACACGACGCCACTTCATCATAACGGCAACGGCTCTTCTCACGGGAGGTGCTTTGAACCCCGTGAGGGGATTTGCACAGCCGCAGGATTTCGAAGCGAAGATTCGCCTGATCGAAGGCAAGGTGAAAGGCCGTCTCGGCGTCACCGCGCTCGATACCGGATCGCAACGCCGTTTCGAGTATCGGGCCGACGAGCGCTTTGCGATGTGCAGCACCTTCAAGTTGCTCGCGGCGGCGGCGATCCTCAAGCGCGTCGATGAAGGACAGGAGCAACTTGCGCGACGCGTGCGTTATACTGCGAGCGATCTCGTGACCTATTCGCCCGTGACTGAAAAGCACATCGCTGATGGCATGACCCTCGCGGAATTATGCGAGGCTGCGATCACGCTGAGCGACAACACGGCAGGCAATCTGATGCTTGCTGCGATCGGCGGGCCTGCCGGGTTGACGGCCTACGCCCGCACGCTTGGCGATTCGCTGACGCGGCTCGACCGCATCGAGACGGCGTTGAACGAGGCGGCGCCCGGCGATGCGCGCGACACCACGGTGCCGGCTGCGATGGCGGCCGATATCCGGAAGTTATTGTTTGGCGACGCGCTGGCTTCCGCTTCAAAAGATCAATTGAAGACATGGCTGCTGGCGAACAAAACCGGCGATATGCGTTTGCGTGCGCGGCTTCCGGCCGGCTGGCGCGTGGGCGACAAGACCGGCAGCGGCGAGCGCGGCACCACCAATGATGTCGGCTTCCTGTTGCGGCCTGCCGCTTCGCCGATCATTGTCGCGGCCTACCTCACGGAGACGGCGGCGCCGATGAGCGCGCGTAATGAAGCGCTGGCCGCGGTGGGGGAGGCGGTAGCGGCGGCGTTCGCCGTCTGATTGCTGAGTTATCTTGCACAAGCCATGAAAAGGGCCGCGACGTTATCGCGGCCCCTGTGAGAGCACTGCGCTCAAATCTTGTGCTATGCGTTCGGATCGGTCGCGTTCGGATAAAACAACTGGTTGCCGTTGATCTTGTAATCGGCGATCGCCTTCTGGCCTTCAGGCGAGATCAGCCAGTCGATGAACTGCTGGCCGAGATCGGCCTTCACGCTCGGATGTTTCTCGGGATTGACCAGCATCACGCCGTACTGGTTGAACAGCCGCTTGTCGCCCTCGACGACGATGGCAAGATCGCCCTTGTTCTTGAACGACAGCCATGTGCCGCGGTCGGAAATGACATAGGCGTTTGAGGCCGAGGCGGTGTTTAACGCCGCGCCCATGCCCTGGCCGATGTCCTTGTACCAGGGGCCCTTGTCCTTGGCGATGTCGATGTCGGCAGCCTTCCAGAGCTTCAGCTCGGCCATGTGCGTGCCGGAGCGGTCGCCGCGCGAGATGAAGGGCAGGCCCTTGTCCTTGATCGCCTTCAGTGCGGCGACGATGTCCTTGGTGCCTTTCACGCCGGCCGGATCGTTCTTCGGTCCGATCAGAACGAAGTCGTTGTACATCACCGGGTAGCGTTTCTTGGCGAAGCCTTCCGAGAGGAATTTCTCCTCTGCGGCCTTGGCGTGAACGAACACCACGTCGGCATCGCCGCGACGGCCGGTGTCGAGCGCCTGGCCCGTGCCTTGTGCGATGACCCTCACATCGATGCCGGTCTTCTTCTTGAATGCGGGGAGGATATGGCCGAACAGGCCGGAATCCTGCGTCGATGTCGTGGACGCGACGACGATCGATTTTTCCTGGGCGAGTGTGGGTGTTGCGGTGAGCGCCAGACCGAGAGCGGCGAGCGCCGCGAGTGAATGAAACAGTTTCATGATGGGTCTCCTTGTGTCGCGCTTCTCAGGTCAGAAGTTCGCCGCGTGTAAAGCGGCGGCCATCTTCGGTTGCAGGGCTTGTGAAGAAGGTGGCACTCGGCGCGTTCTCGATCACGCGGCCGCGATTCATGAAGACGATATCGCCCGCGAGTCGCCTTGCTTCATGAAGATCGTGCGTCGACATCACGATCTTGATGTTGCGCGCGGCGGCAGATTGCAAAATCTCTTCGATGGATTGCGTCGAGATCGGATCGAGTGCGGCAGTCGGCTCGTCGAGGAACAGAATCTCGGGATCTCGCGCGAGTGCCCGCGCAAGCGCGAGCCGCTGCTGTTCACCACCCGACAGCTTGCGCGCGGGGCGCGCGCCCAGATTCGGAAGTCCAACCATGTCCAGCAGCCTTTTCGTTTCCTCCGTCCATCGACGGCGGGGCACGCCAGCGCTCTTCAGCACATAATGGATATTGGCTGCCGCGCTTCGGCGCAACATCACGGGCCGCTGAAACACGAATGCGCGCCGGATCGGCGGCGAATTCTCGCGCCCGCCCCAGGTGACGCGGCCTATGGTGGGTTGCAGAAGCCCCATTGCCACGCGCAACAGCGTGGTCTTGCCCGAGCCGTTGGGGCCGATGATGATGGTCGGCGCGCCCGTTGTCAGATGCAGCGACACACCGTCGAGGATGATGGTCTCGCCCGCACGGTAACTGACGTCATGCAACGCAAGCGGCAGATCGGACGGAGGGCGGCCTGCCATCAGGCACCTGACAGGCGCGCGCTGATGCGCTGCGTGCACCAGGCGAGGGCGTTGATGGTGATGATGATCGAGATCAGCACCAGCCCGAGCGCGATGGCGCTTGGGAGGTCGCCCTTCGAGGTTTCCAGCGTGATGGTCGTGGTCATGGTGCGGGTGAAGCCGTCGATATTGCCGCCGACGATGATAACCGCGCCAACCTCTGCGGCTGCGCGCCCGAACCCGGCAAGGAGCGCGGTGATCAGGCTGAACCGTGCATCCCATAATAATGTGGCAACACGTCTCGGCGCCGAGACGTTGAGTGCCGTCAGTTCGTCACGATATTCCACCCAGTAGTCCTCGATGGTCTGCCGGGCGAGGGCGGTGATGATGGGCACGATCAGAATGGTCTGGGCGATGATCATTGCCTGCGGTGTAAACAGGATGCCGAGCGAGCCGAGCGGGCCCGAGCGCGATAGCGCCAGATAGACGACAAGGCCGACGACCACGGGCGGGAGGCCCATGAACGCGTTGACGATGACGATGACCAATGAGCGGCCGCGGAAATCGCTTAAAGCGATCAGCGCACCCAACGGAAACCCGATGAGCGCGGCAATGCCCACCGCCGACAGGCTGACGAACAGCGAGAGCTCAATGATCTGGAGCAACGCCGCGTCGGATGAAATAATGAGGCTGATGGCGGATTCGAAGTTGGTCATCGGATGTCATCTGCAGGAGGTGCGATAGATGGCCGTAAATCAGGAAGAGGGACAGCGAATGGTCTCCGACATAACATCGTTGCGCCCCAAGGGCCGTCAGCCGCGCGGGGTCGTGACCCTATATCATAATCCGGATTGCAGCACGTCGCGCCGGGCGCTCGCGTTGATCGAGGCAAGCGGCGAAGTCCCGGTCGTCATCGAATATCTGAAGACGCCTCCGAGCAGCAGCCGGCTGAAATCTCTCGCACGGGAGATGGGAATTCCGGTGCGCGGGCTTCTGCGCAAAAAGGAAACGGTCTACGCCGAGCACGATCTCGACGATCCGAAGTGGAGCGACGACGATCTTCTCGGCTTTGTCGTGCAATATCCTCGGCTGTTGGAGCGGCCGATCGTGGAAACGCCGAACGGCGCGCGCATTTGCCGGCCGGCGGAACTGGTGCTCGATCTCTTAACCTATATGAACCCGTGAACCTATCTGCGGGCTGAGGCCGCGGCATTCTGCATCGCAGGGAATGGAAAAGAAGCCTGTTTCTCCCTTGCACGCTGGAAGCGGGAGGAGGTATGGTTTTCCTGTTTTAGAAGGATTCCAAGATGGCTCATGTGGAGCAGCAAAAAGTCCATCCTTTTGAACACCCTGGCGAGGGTAAGCGTCGGACGAAACCGACGCCAAAAGGGCGGCAGATCGACCCCCGGGCAAGTGGGGAAATCGAGGAACTGCTCGCGGGCAAATCGCATCGTCGCGACATGCTGATCGAGCACCTGCACCTCATCCAGGACAAGTGGGGGCAGATTTCCGCGGCTCACCTTGCGGCCTTGGCGGACGAGATGAAACTCTCGTTTCCTGAGGTCTTCGAGGTCGCGACCTTCTACGCGCATTTCGACGTGGTGAAGGAAGGCGAGCCGGATATTCCGCCGTTGACGATCCGGGTTTGCGACTCTCTCACCTGCGCGATGCTGGGCGCCGACACGCTCATGAAGGAGTTGCAGAACAAGGCCGGGCCGGAAGTGCGCGTTGTTCGCGCGCCGTGCGTCGGGCGCTGCGATCATGCGCCGGTGGCCGAGGTCGGACACAATTTCATCGATGAAGCGACACCGGCAAAAGTTCTTGCGGCCGCCGATGAAGGCGACACGCACGCGCATGTGCCGGACTATATCGAGTATGACTCGTATGTCGCTCAGGGCGGCTACGCGTTGCTGAACAGCCTTCGCTCTGGTCAGACCTCGAAGGAAGATATTCTCAAGGCTCTCGATGGTGCTTCGCTGCGTGGCCTTGGTGGCGCAGGATTCCCGACCGGTCGCAAGTGGCGCGCGGTGATGGGCGAGCCCGGGCCGCGGCTGATGGCCGTCAACGGCGACGAGGGTGAGCCCGGCACGTTCAAGGATCGTTTCTATCTCGAAACCGACCCGCATCGTTTCCTCGAAGGCATGCTGATCGGCGCGCACATCGTCGATGCCGGCGAGGTCTACATCTATCTGCGTGACGAATATCCGGCGTCGCGCGAAATTCTTGCGCGGGAAATTGCCAAGCTGCCGCCCGGTGGTCCCACGCTGCATCTGCGGCGGGGCGCGGGTGCCTACATCTGCGGCGAGGAATCGTCGCTGCTGGAAAGCATCGAAGGCAAGCGGGGCCTCCCGCGTCACAAGCCGCCGTATCCGTTCCAGGTCGGTCTGTTCGGCCTGCCGACTCTGATCAATAACGTCGAAACGCTTTGGTGGGTGCGCGACATCGTCCAGAAGGGCGGCGATTGGTGGCAGTCTCATGGCCGCAATGAGCGGCATGGCCTGCGCAGCTATTCCGTCTCGGGCCGCGTGAAGAATCCGGGCGTGAAGCTTGCGCCAGCCGGCGTGACCATCAAGGAATTGATCGAAGAATTCTGCGATGGCATGGCCGACGGCCATCAGTTCCGTGCGTATCTGCCGGGTGGTGCATCGGGTGGCATTCTGCCAGCGTCGATGAACGACATTCCGCTCGATTTCGGAACGCTTGAGAAATATGGCTGCTTCATCGGCTCTGCAGCGGTCGTGGTGCTGTCCGACAAGGACGACATCAAGGGTGCTGCACTCAATCTGATGAAGTTCTTCGAGGATGAGAGCTGCGGGCAGTGCACGCCGTGCCGCATCGGAACTCAGAAGGCCGCTGCATTGATGGAGTCACACGTCTGGAACCGTGACCTGCTCATGGAATTGAGCCAGACGATGCGCGACGCCTCGATTTGCGGCCTCGGTCAGGCAGCCTCGAATCCGCTGACATCGGTCATTAGATATTTCCCAGACGAGTTTGCGCCTCGGGAGGCAGCAGAATGAACAAGATTCAGTTCGAGCTTGATGGCCGTCAGGTCGAAGCCGCTCCGGGCGAGACGATCTGGCAGGTCGCCAAGCGAGAAGGCGTCGAGATCCCGCACCTGTGCTATTCGCCGGAGCCGGATTATCGCGCCGACGGCAATTGCCGTGCCTGTATGGTCGAGATCGAAGGTGAGCGCGTGCTGGCGGCGTCCTGCATGCGCATGCCGGCTGTCGGCATGAAGGTGAAGTCCGCGAGCGAGCGCGCCGCATCGGCCCGCAAAATGGTGATCGAGCTTCTCGTTGCCGATCAGCCCGAGCGCACGACGTCGCACGATCCGGATTCGAAGTTTTGGCAGTGGGCCGATCGCGTTGAAGTCGCGGAGAGCCGCTTTCCGAAGGCGGAGCGCTGGACCGGCGACTACAGCCACCCGGCGATGAGCGTCAATCTCGATGCCTGCATCCAGTGCGGCCTGTGCGTGCGTGCCTGCCGCGAAGTGCAGGTGAACGACGTTATCGGCATGGCGTATCGCAACCACGGCGCGAAGGTCGTGTTCGACTTCGATGATCCGATGGGCGAGTCCACCTGCGTTGCTTGCGGTGAATGCGTGCAGGCGTGCCCGACCGGTGCGTTGATGCCGGCCTCGCTGCTCGACGAACAGCACTTCACCCGCACGGTCTATGCCGACCGCAAGGTCGACTCGCTGTGTCCGTTCTGCGGCGTCGGCTGTCAGGTCACCTATCACGTCAAGGACGAGAAGATCGTCTACGCCGAGGGCCGCGATGGCCCGGCGAACCATAACCGCCTGTGCGTCAAGGGCCGTTTTGGTTACGACTACATCCACCATCCGCATCGCCTCACCAAACCGCTGATCCGGTTGCCGAACGCGAAGAAGAGCGCGATGGATCAGGTCGATCCGGCCAATCCCTTCACGCACTTCCGTGAAGCGACGTGGGAGGAGGCGCTCGACGTCGCCGCCAAGGGACTTGTGAAGATTCGCGACGAGAAGGGTCCGAAAGCGCTCGCGGGTTTCGGCTCCGCCAAGGGCTCGAACGAAGAGGCGTATCTGTTCCAGAAACTGGTGCGTACGGGCTTTGGCTCCAACAACGTCGACCACTGCACGCGGCTTTGCCACGCATCGTCCGTCGCAGCGTTGATGGAGGGTGTGAACTCGGGCGCGGTGTCGGCACCGTTCTCGGCAGCACTCGATGCTGAAGTCATTATCATCATCGGTGCGAACCCGACTGCGAACCATCCCGTCGCTGCGACCTTCTTCAAGAACGCGGTGAAGAAGAATGGCGCCAAGCTCATCGTCATGGACCCGCGCAAGCAGCCGCTGTCGCGGCTTGCCTATAAGCACCTGCAGTTCAAGCCGGGCGCCGACGTGGCGATGCTGAACGGCATGCTGCACACGATCATCACCGAAGACCTGACCGACAAGCAGTACATCGCCGGCTACACCGAGGGCTTCGAGGAACTCAAGGAGAAGATCAAGGAGTTCCCGCCGGAGAAGATGGAGAAGATCTGCGGCGTTCCGGCCGAGACCCTCAAGGAGGTTGCGCGGCTTTATGCCAAGGCGAAATCGTCCATCATCTTCTGGGGCATGGGCATTAGCCAGCACGTTCACGGCACCGACAACTCGCGATGCCTGATCGCGCTTGCGCTGGTGACCGGCCAGATCGGCCGACCGGGCACGGGCCTTCACCCGTTACGCGGCCAGAACAACGTGCAGGGCGCCTCCGACGCCGGCCTGATCCCGATGCTGCTGCCGGACTACCAGCCGGTCGGCCGCACCGATCTGCGCACGCCGTTCGAGGAAGTCTGGCGCAAGGAAATCGATCCGGTACCAGGACTGACCGTGGTCGAGATCATGGATGCGATCCATGCAGGCACGATCAATGGTATGTATATCGAGGGCGAAAACCCGGCGATGTCGGACCCCGACCTGCAGCATGCGCGCGAGGCGCTCGCCAAGCTCGATCACCTCGTGGTGCAGGATCTGTTCGTGACCGAAACGGCATTCCATGCCGACGTGATCCTGCCGGCCTCCGCGTTTGCCGAGAAGGTCGGCACTTTCACCAATACCGACCGCCGCGTGCAGATGTCGCGTCAGGTGCTGAACCCGCCGGGCGATGCACGTCAGGACATCTGGATCATTCAGCAGATTGCCAACCGCATGGGTTGCGGCTGGACCTATGAAAGCGTCAGTGATGTTTACACCGAGATGGCGAGCCTGATGCCGTCGCTGGATAACATCTCCTGGGAGCGTGTTGACCGCGAAGGCGCGGTCACCTATCCGGCGGACGATCCGCAGAAGCCCGGCAACGAGATCATCTTCACCACCGGCTTCCCGACCGCGAGCGGCCGCGCGAAGATCGTGCCTGCGCACGTCACGCCGCCGGATGAAGTTCCGGACGAGAATTATCCGATGGTGCTTTCCACCGGGCGCATTCTCGAGCACTGGCACACGGGTTCGATGACCCGCCGTGCCGGGGTGCTGGATAGCATCGAGCCGGAAGCAACTGCGCTGATGTCGCCGCGGGACATGCGTCGCCTCAATATTGGGCCGGGCGATTTCATCCGGCTGGAGACTCGCCGCGGTGCTATCGAGGTGAAGGCGCGTTCCGACCGCGACGTGCCGGAGAACATGGTGTTCATGCCGTTCTGTTACGCGGAAGCGGCGGCGAACCTGCTCACCAACCCCGCGCTCGACCCGTTCGGAAAGATTCCCGAATTCAAGTTCTGCGCGGCGCGCGTTGAAAAGGCGGAGCTTCGCAGCGCGGCTGAATAAGCCTCGCGCAAGCAATGGAACTTTAAAGCTGCGGCAGCGTTGTTCTGCCGCAGCTTTTTATTTTTCCATAACGATCGAGGTTAGCCATGGACGACGTGATCGACAGGGTCATGACGACATTTGCCATGATGCGTAATGTGGACAATGCCGATCTTGAGGCTTCACGCATTAAGCTTGCGAGCTATATCGACGGACTCGCCTCCGAGGGTCAGCACGACCAGCAGCGCCTTGCGGTGAAGGGCCTTGCCTATATGCGGGAGTTGCATGAGGGCTCGCCCGAGCATCACCATCGTTGAGGACACCCGCGAGACACTGAAAGCGCTCCCCCGAGTTTGAAATGCTGAGCGCTCCACTGGGAAGTAAAAAAGCGACCCGCATGCCGGAGCGGCGGCCTCTGTGTGCGGGCGCATTGTCATTCTCAGCGACGGTCAAAGCGCCGCACCCGAACAGCCAATCTGCGTCTCCATTCCCGGTTGCCTCAGCGCCTGTGCCAAGCCCGCAATTGCGGGGTTGGAGAGGGGGCGCCGAATCGCCGAAAAGCCGGTCGTGGGCCGGGTGCCGGCCTTCGAGGACTCGCCAGATGGCATCAGGGTGCCATATTTGGGTGGTGGTTACCCCGCACGGCGGGGAATGGGAGTTGAGTGGTGCGGCCCTGGGCCACCTACATTGCGATGGCGGCTTTGGCCGGAGCAGCGGCGGCAGTCGCCGTCATTGCTCTGACCGATGGCCCGTTATGGCCGGGCGAGGTGAGGGAGACCCCGCAGCCGGTGTCGGAGCTGAAGACCGATTCCGAGCCGCTTCCGCTGCGCTCCAACGCGGACTCCAAGGGCGATCGGTTGCCCCAACTTGCCGATGTGAGCCCCAGCATGACGTTGGAGACGGCACGGCATTTCATGTCGGCCCCGGTCGTGGCGCCTGCTCAGCCGCCAGTCCGCGCGACGAATGCGCTTCTCGATGACAAGCAGATCGCTGCGCTCAAAGCGCGGCTGAGGCTCACCACTGCACAGGAGAAGTACTGGCCGCCGGTCGAAAGCGCGCTACGCGAACTGATCTCGGCGATGCATGTCAGCCGCCGCCAGCCCTCGTCGTTCGATGCCGATCATGAGGCGGTGAAGCGCCTGATGGCGGCAGCAGGGCCGTTCCTCGCCCAACTGCGCGCCGACCAGAAAGGCCAGATCCAGTCGCTGATGCGGATGGCAGGGCTCGGCACCGAACTGCCGGGCGCGAATTGATCGCGCACCGCTAGCCGGGCTTCCGTTCGCCCGCGACGCCCGCAAGCTTGAGCACGGTGTGAAGCAGCACGTTCGCGCCGGCGGCGCAATCGGTTTCCTTCGCATCTTCGAGTTCGTTGTGGCTGATGCCGTCTTTGCACGGCACGAAGATCATCGCCGTCGGTACCGCCATGCTGAGGTTGCAGGCATCGTGGATCGCACCCGAGGTGATGCGCCGGCTGGCATAACCAAGTTTGCTGCTCGCCTGTGCGACGGCCTCGACATAGTCCGCGTTGAAGATGGTCGGCTCCTTGCGCCAGATCGGAATGAGTTCGATCCCGACACCGCGGCGTGCGGCAATCTCGGCCACCGCCGCCTTGAATGCTTTATCCATCTTGTCCAGTGCCTCTGTAAGGAGACTCCGGGCATCGATGGTGAAAGTGATATCGCCCGGCACGACATTGCGGGACGCATTCTCGATTTTTATCTCGCCGATGGTCGCAACCGCTTTATGTGTGATGGCTGCCTGTTCGACCGCGAGCGCCAGTTCGGAGAGGGCAAGCAGTGCGTCATGCCGTAGCGCCATCGGGGTGGCGCCGGCGTGGCTCGCGAAACCGGTGATCGTGCCGTCGTACCAGACGATGCCCTGACCGCCCTCGACAACGCCGATGGTTTTGTTCTCGGCTTCGAGAATGGGGCCTTGCTCGATATGCAACTCGACAAAGCCTCCGAGCTTTCGCGCGCCCATCGCCTCATTGCCACGGTAGCCAATGCTCTCGAGTGCCGCAGCGACGCTCACGCCATCGACATCACGACGGCCGAGTATGTTTTCGGCGGTGTATTCGCCGACATAGGCGGCTGAACCCATCGTCGCGGGTGCGAACCGGGAGCCTTCCTCGTTGGTCCAGTTGATAATGCAGAGCGGCGCTTCAGTGACGATCCCGGCATCGTTCAGCGTACGGATCACCTCAAGTGCCGCGAGCGTGCCGAGGACACCGTCATACTTGCCGCCTGTCGGCTGGGTGTCGAGATGCGAACCGAACCCGATGGGCGGACGATTGTTGTCGCGGCCCGGCCGCAGCGCATACATGTCACCAAGCTCGTCGACGTGCACCTCACAACCCGCAGCAAGACAGGCTTCGCGAAACCAGTCGCGAACCTTTTTGTCTTCCTCGCTCAGGGTGAGACGTTTGACGCCGCCCTTGGGAGTGGCGCCAAACTTCGCAGTGTCGTGAATGTCACGCCATAGCCGCCCGGAATCGATCTGCAGATTGCTTGATGCCATCGAAATACTCCGGCTGGCTGTTACCAGCCGCGCGCCACCCGCCACACCGCTTCGACGGTATCGCCGCGATAGGCGACGAGCCAGTCGTGCAGGTTGACGGTGGGGTCACAGTGGCCGGGAATGAGCTTCAGCCGGTCGCCGGGGCGCACCTGCGCGTCAGCCGAAAGCTCCAGCGTGCCGTGCTCATCCGTTGCTTTGACATAGGTGACGCCCGGCGCCTCGTAGGTCACTGGCAGGCCGCTTTCGGCGGTGAGCGATTTCAAACCGGCGTCGCACACGGCGCGGCCGGGTGCAGCGGAGCTGATGACGCTTGTGAGCACGAACAGCGCGTTGCGGAACGGGTAGGCGGTGTCGTTGCGGCCGTAATCGGCATCCATGAACACATATGAGCCGCATTGCAGCTCGGTGTATACGCCGCCGGTCATTTCATTTTCGTAGGTGCCGGTGCCGGCGCCCGCGATAACCTCGCAGGGCAGGCCGGCCTCGCGCAAGGCATCGGCTGTCTGGCGCGCGAACGCAGCCGCTTTGGCGATGGCCGCTGCACGCTCTTCTGGTTTGCGAAGGTGCTGCGCGGTGCCGTGATAAGCCTGCAAGCCGGTGAAGCGCAGTCCCTTGTGCTTGGCGACTTCACGGGCGAGCGCGACCGCACTCTCCGTGGAAGGAACACCGCAGCGGCCCATGCCGACGTCGATCTCCACCAGAATATCCAGGGTGACGCCGGCCTCGTCCGCCGCCTTGGCGAGAACAGCAACCTGATCGGCATGGTCGACACAGACGGCGACCTTCGCCGTGCGTGCGGCTTCCGCGAGGCGGCGCGCTTTATCCGCACCGATGATTTCGTTGGACAGCAGGATGTTGGTGATGCCGCCCGTCGCCAGGGTTTCGACCTCGGCGACGTTCTGGCAGCAGATCCGGCTCGCGCCGGCCGCCATCTGCAGCCGCGCGATCTCGAGGCACTTATGGGCCTTCGCGTGCGGTGTCGCTCGCACCGACGGAAACGCCGACACGCGCGTCGCGAGCGCCTTGATGTTCGCCTGCATCGCGTCGAGATCGACGATCAGCGCAGGTGTCTCTACCTGCGCGAGAGGCATGCCCGGCTCGGCGGGGCGTCGAGCTGTCATTATCTGTCCCTTACTTGCCAGTGAAGACCGGCTTGCGCTTTTCCATGAAGGCCGTGCGGCCCTCTTCGTAATCGCGGCTTGTGAAGCAATTTGCAACCATGGCCTCGCATTTGGCCATGTCGCGCTCTGCCGCGTCCTTGGCGATTTCGCCGACGATAAACTTGATCGAATCGATCGTCAGCGGCGCATTCCCGGCAATGGTAGCCGCGTAATCCCGGACATAGGTTTCAAGCTGGTCGTTGGGTACGACGCGGTTGGCGAAACCCATCGCGCGCGCCTCCTCGGCATCGAACTGGCGCGCGGTGTAGAAAATCTCCTTGGTGAAGGAGGGGCCGACGATATCCAGAAGCCGCTTCACCCCGGCATAGCCGTAGCCAACGCTGAGCTTGGCCGCGGGCACGGCGAAACGTGCATTCTCCGTGCAGATGCGGATGTCGCAGCAACTCGCAAGCCCCATGCCGCCGCCGATGCAATAGCCGCGGATCATGGCGATGGTCGGCTTCGGACAATCATAGACCGCGGCGTAGCCGGCCTCGACTGCCTCGTTATAGACATCAGCGCCGTTGTCGGCGGAGCGCTCCTCGGCGAATTTGGAGATATCCGCACCTGCGATGAACGCCTTCTCGCCCGCGCCGGTGATGATGACGACGCGAATGGCGGGATCCGCGGAGAAGTCTTTCATGATGTCGGCGCAGGCGCGCCACATATCGAGCGACACTGCATTGTGGCGCGCCGGGTTGTTGAACGTCAGTGTGGCGATCGCGCCGTCCTTGCGGGCGATCATCTTGTCCGTCTCTGCCATGGGGCGCCTTTCCGGTTCAGACGACTTTATCTTGTTTCAGCGTGGCAATCTCCGCGTCGCTGAAACCGAACTCGTGCAGCAACTCATCGGTATGCTCGCCAACCTCGGGCGGCGGGGCGACGAACTTGCTCGGCGTGCGTGACAGGGTGAAGGGCTGTTTCACGAGCCGCACGTCGCGCTCGCCGGTGCCGGGGACCTTTTGCACCAGGTCGAGATGCTTGACCTGGGGATCGTCGAACACCTTGTCGATGGTGTGGATCGGCCCGCAAGGCACACCGGCCTTGTTGAGAATCTCGACCCATTCGGCGCTGGTGCGCGTGCGTGTCACGGCTTCGATGATGGCGTTCAGCGCATCGCGATTCTTCGAGCGCATCTTTGGCGACGCATAGTCGGGATCGGACACCAGCTCCGGCTTGCCGATCGCGTTGGCAAGCCGCTCCCAGATGACGAGGCCGGTGGCTGCGATATTGACGTAACCGTCAGAGGTCTGGAATACGCCGGTCGGGATGATGGTCGGGTGATTGTTGCCCGCCTGCGGCGGCACTTCCTTCTGCAAGAGCCAGCGTGCAGTCTGGAAGTCCAGCATGAAGATCTGGGATTGCAGCAGCGACGTCTGCACCCACTGGCCTTCGCCGGAAACCTCACGTTCCAGCAGCGCGGTGAGAATGCCCATCGCACAGAACAGGCCTGCGGTGAGATCGGCAATCGGAATGCCGACACGCATCGGCCCGCGCCCTGGCTCGCCGGTGATCGACATCAGGCCACCCAAGCCTTGCGCGATCTGATCGAAACCCGGCCGCTTTGCATAGGGGCCATCCTGACCGAAGCCGGAGATGCTCGCATAGACGATGCGTGGATTGATCTTGCGCAGCGTCTCGTAATCGATGCCGAGGCGGGCCTTTACGTCGGGGCGGAAATTCTCCACTACGACGTCGGCCTTCTCGACCATGCGATAAAAAGTTTGCTTTCCAGCCTCGCTCTTGAGGTCGATCGTCATCGCCCGCTTGTTGCGATGCAGGTTCTGGAAGTCGCCGCCATGCCGCGCGCCGCCGAGCTGCTCGTCATCGGGAACATCGGTCGGCGCCTCAAGCTTCACGACATTCGCACCCCAATCCGCAAGCTGCCGCACGGCGGTGGGGCCGGCGCGGACGCGGGTGAGATCGAGCACGGTGAAACGGGAGAGGGCGCTGGAAGCTTGAGGCGCAGACATGGTTGTTCCCAACTCTTTTATTGAAAGCGAAGCGACGACACCGCGAGAACAGGCAGCTTCCGGCTAGCCTGCGTCTGCCTTCAGGCCTGCCGCCTCGATGCCTGCGATGCAGCAGGCTTCGTCGTTGTCCGACGTATCGCCGCTGATGCCGACCGCGCCGATGGTCTCGCCGCTTGCAGTCTTGATGAGAACGCCGCCGGGTACCGGGATCAGGGCGCCGCGTGCCATGGTATTCACGGCATCGATGAAGAACGGCTGCTCGCCGGCGCGCTTGAACAGTGCACGCGAGCCGAGCCCCATTGCCAGCGCGCCATAGGCCTTGCCGTGCGCCACCTCGTGCCGCATCAGGCTCGCGCCATCCTGCGTCACCGCCGCCCGGATACAGCCGCGCGCATCAAGCACCACGACAGCCATCGGCTTCAGCTTCATCGCGGCGATCTTTGCCAGGGCGGCGTCGAGAATTGCGCGGGCGGTATCGAGCGTAAGAGCGGTCATGGCTGGCTTCCTTGCTGGGACGTGAATGCAGTCGTTTTCAGCACGTTGGTTTTAGCCGATCAAGCGCGCTCCTGATCAGCATGGCTGGCAGAATGGCCATCGAGGCTCATGGCGAGCACGCGTGCGACATGCAGTGCGCCGCGGCCCGAGCCGTCCTTGATTTGATGGCGGCAGGAGGTACCGTCGGCAACGATGATGGCCTCATTCGGTGCCTTGCGCACCGCGGGGAGCAGGTTCAGCTCTGCCATGGCGATGGATTCGTTATAGGTCTCGGCGCCATAGCCGAACGCACCGGCCATGCCGCAGCAGCTCGATTCGATCACCTGAACATCGAGATCGGGGATCAGCCGCAGAATCTTTTCGACCGGCTTGAAGGCATCGAACGACTTCTGGTGGCAGTGGCCGTGCACCATCGCCTTGGGCGCAATCGGCTTCAGCGGCAGTTGCAGCCGTCCGCTCGCCGCTTCTCGCACCAGGAATTCTTCAAACAGGAGCGCCTGTTGCGAGACGGCCTTTGCCGCTGGATCGTTGCGCAGCGAGAGCAGCTCATCGCGCAGCGTCAGTAGACAGCTCGGCTCCAGCCCGACAATCGGCACACCACGCTCGGCAAACGGGGCGAAGGTTGCGACGAGACGGGAGAGTTCATCACGTGCTTTATCGACGAGCCCCGCCGAGAGGAAAGTGCGGCCGCAACACAACGCGCGCTTGCCTTCCACAGGCTTCGGCAGATGGACGCGATAGCCGCCCGCGACCAGCACGTTCAGCGCATCGTCGAGATTTTCCCGTTCGTAGCAGCGGTTGAAAGTATCAGCGAACAGCACGACCTGGGGGCCGTTTTCCGGGCCGAATGCGGTGGCGTCGGGCGCGAAGGTGTCGCGTCGCCATTCTGGCAGGTCACGCTTGGCGCTGAAGCCCGCGGTCTTTTCCAGCGCCCAGCGCAGCAGCTTGCTTTTATTGCGCAGGTTGACGAGCGGCGCGAACGTGGAAGCCAAACTTGCATAGTGGGGTAGGTAACCCACGAGCCGGCTGTGCAGTGTAAGGCCGTGGGTTTTCACCCGCGCAGCCAATACCTCGATCTTCATCTTCGCCATGTCGACGCCGGTCGGGCATTCGCGGCGGCAGCCTTTGCAGGAGACGCAAAGCTTCAGCGTCTCCATCATCTCGTCGGATGATAGTGCGTTGGGACCGAGTTGGCCGGAGATCGCAAGGCGGAGTGTGTTGGCGCGGCCGCGCGTCACGTCCTTCTCGTTGCGGGTGGCACGATAGGACGGACACATCACACCGCCCTCGAGCTTGCGGCAGGCGCCATTGTTGTTGCACATCTCGACCGCGCCCTGGAAACCGCCAGCGGCACCGGGCCAGGCCGACCAGTCGAGCTCGGTCTTGAAATCCTCGACCTTGTAGCCGGGCTTGAAGCGGAACAGCGAGCGGTCATCCATCTTCGGTGGATGCACGATCTTGCCGGGGTTAAGCGTGCCCTGCGGATCGAAACGATCCTTCACCTCCTCGAAGTCGCGCACGATGCGCGGACCGAACATGTCCTGATGGAATTCGGAGCGCAGAAGCCCGTCGCCGTGCTCGCCGGAATGCGAGCCCTTGAACTCGCGCACCATGGCGAAGGCTTCCTCGGCGATGGCGCGCATCGCCTTGACGTCCTTGTCGAGCCGCAGATTCAGCACCGGACGCACATGCAGGCAGCCTTCGGAGGCGTGCGCATACATCGTCGGCCGCGTGCCGTGCTTGACGAAGATCTTGTTGAGGCGGTCGGTATATTCGGCGAGGTGCGGCAGCGGCACCGCGCAATCTTCGACGAATGACACCGGCTTTCCGGCGGTCTTCATCGACATCATGATGTTGAGGCCGGACTTGCGGAAATCGGTGATCGCCGCCTGGATCGCCGGCTCGACGACGTCGACCACGCCGCCCCATTTGCGCTGGGGATTATTCCAACCGAAGCCAAGATCGCCCATCAGTTCGTTAAGCTGGCGAAGCTTGGCGAGATTGACGCCCTCGCTCTCCTCGGCGAACTCGACGACCAGCAGTGCATCCGGCTCGCCGCGCACCACCGCCTCGATGGTCGGCTTGAACATTGCGATGTCGCGGCCGAGCGCGATCATCGTGGAATCGATCAACTCGACCGCGATCGGTTTCAACTTCACCAGATGCTGCGCGGAATCCATTGCTTCATAGAAGCTGCCGAAATGGCAGATGCCGAACACCTTGGTGCCGAGCAGCGGCCAGAGCTTCAGTTCGACCTCAGTCGTGAAGGCGAGGGTGCCCTCAGAGCCGACCAGAATATGCGCCATGTTGTTGACGGCGCCTTTCGGCGTCAGCGCATCGAGGTTGTAGCCGCCGACGCGGCGCTGCACTTTGGGGAAATGCTCGTCGATTTCGTTCGCTTCGCGCGCACCGAGCGCCAGCAGATCGCGAAACAGATCGCGACCCGGCTCGTTGACGTTCGGCCAAGCCGCATCGCGCGCGAGCGGACCGAAATGGAGTTCGGTGCCGTCGGCAAGCGCGGCATTCATCGACAGCGTATTGTCCCGCATGGTGCCGTAGCGCAGAGAGCGCCCGCCGCAGGAATTGTTGCCGGCCATGCCGCCGATCGTGGCGCGCGAGGCGGTCGAGACATCCACCGGAAACCACAGGCCGTGCTTCTTCAGTTGCCGGTTGAGGTCATCGAGAACGATGCCCGGTTGAACCACGCAGGTGCGCTTCCCGGCATCGAACGAAACGATCTTGTTGAGGTATTTCGAGGCGTCGACGACGAGGCCGTTATTGATGGTCTGGCCGCATTGTGAGGTGCCGCCGCCGCGCGGGGTGACGACCAAGCCCTCGTCGCGGGCGATCGCCATGGCGGCGAGCGCCTCGGCCTTGGTGCGGGGCGTGACCACGCCGGCCGGCATGATCTGATAAAACGAGGCATCGGTGGCGTAGCGGCCGCGAGAGAAGGCATCGAACATCACCTCCCCGGTGATTTCAGTGCGAAGCCGTCGCTCCAGATTCGATGTCGCTCCACCTGCCATTGGCAACCTCTACACAATCTGCCGCTTAATCGGCTGCGGTTCATTAAACGGGCATCAGGGGCGGGAGGTTTGGCCAGACGCGCCTTTGATGCCCTGTCATTTGCTCTGCCTGCCGGGTTGCCGGGCCGATCTTACGCTCCATGCGTGGGCAGGCAGGCTCATTTGGTAGGGTGGGGCGGTATAAAATGCAAAAGAAATCGCCCACGCCCGGATTTTTGTATTCATAATTTAGCGACAAAGAAGCGCACAAAAAAATCCGGCGGTATTTTATTGTGGATGGCCGGGTTCCATGGCGGCGCGGCGCTTATTGCGCAGATGGCGGAAGAGAATTTCGCCAAGCTCGGAGCCGTTGCGGCGGCGAAGCGCGTCGAGAATCAGTTCGTGCTCGCGCACGGCTTCGCCCCAGCGCTCCTTGTCGCGGGCGAAGTTTGCGGAATAGCGCACGCGGCGAATGCGCCCGGCGAGCGTTGCGTAGGTCGCCTGCAGCGTATGGTTGCGCGAGGCTTCCAGAATCTTCTGATGGATCGCTTGGTTCGCGTGGAAGTAGTTGTGCATGTCCTTGTGGAGATAGAAGCTGTACATCTCGTGGTGCAGCCGCTCGATCTCGGCGATTTCCGCATCGGTGATGTTTTCGCAGGCAAGCCTGCCGGATAAGGCTTCCAGGCCTCCCATCAAATCGAACAGCTCGTGCAGATCCTGCTCGCTCAGCGCCCGCACGCGTGCGCCGCGGTTCGGCAGTAGTTCGACGATGCCTTCCGAGGCGAGCACCTTGAGTGCTTCGCGCAGCGGCGTGCGTGAGATGCCGAGCAGTTCGCACAGCTCGCGCTCGAGGATGCGGCCGCCGTCGGGGATGTTGCCTTCGACGATATGGTCGCGAAGACGCGACAGCGTCTCATCGTGCAGGGACGTTTCTTCCTTGCTCCCCGCAGTGTCGCGAGAGGGCAGTGTGGCGAGGGTCGCAGTCATGGGGAAATCGCTGGTTTCACTATTGTGACTTTAATCTGGTGCGCAGAAATCGTCGAGATTTTTTTGAATTCAAAATTTATGTTGCATTCAAAAAATGCACATGCAATCCTCAAATGGTCGGGTGAACGGACGCAAAAGATCCGGACCCAAGATCAAGACAGAGGCTTCAAACGCTATGACCGGTTTCCAAGGGCGCCATTTCCTTCAAATCCCCGGACCGAGCCCGGTTCCCGATCGGGTGCTGCGGGCGATCGATATGCCCGTCATCGATCACCGGAGCGCAGCGTTTGCCGAACTCGGCAAGGCGGTGCTGAGCGGCAGCCAGAAGATTTTCCAGACCAGCGGCCCGGTCATCATTTTCCCATCCTCGGGTACCGGCGCGTGGGAAGCGGCGATCGTCAACACGCTTTCTGCCGGCGACAAGGTCCTGATGGTGGAAACCGGCCACTTCGCCACGCTGTGGCAGAAGATGGCGCGCCGCCTCGGCCTCGATGTCGAATTCATCCCGGGCGACTGGCGTCACGGCGCCGATCCCGCTGCGATCGGCGAGCATCTTGCGCAGGATAAGGATCACGCCATCAAGGCGGTGATGGTCGTCCATAACGAGACCTCGACCGGTGTCACCAGCCGGATCGCGCTGATCCGCAAGGCGATCGACGACGCGAAGCATCCGGCGCTTCTTCTCGTCGACACCATTTCCTCGCTCGGTTCGGCCGACTATCGCCACGAGGAGTGGGGCGTCGACGTCACGGTGAGCTGCTCGCAGAAGGGCTTCATGCTGCCGCCGGGCCTCGGCTTCAATGCGATTTCGGAGAAGGCTCGTGCCAAGGCGAAGACCGGAGGCATGCCGCGCTCCTATTGGGATTGGGAAGATATGCTCAAGCCCAACGCCGACGGCTTCTTCCCCTATACGCCAGCGACCAACCTTCTCTACGGCCTTCGCGAAGCGATCGCGATGATGCTGGAGGAGGGGCTTGAGAACGTGTTTGCGCGCCACAAGCGTCTTGCCGCCGCAACGCGCGAAGCGGTGACGCATTGGGGTCTCGAAGTGCTCTGCCAGAATCCGGAAGAGTATTCGCCGGTGCTGACCGCGGTGGTGATGCCGCCCGGCCATGACGCTGACCAATTCCGCAAGATCGTACTCGAGAACTTCAACATGTCGCTCGGCGCGGGCCTCACCAAGCTTTCGGGCAAGGTGTTCCGCATCGGCCATCTCGGCGAGTGCAACGAGCTCACGCTGCTCGCGGCGCTGACGGGCATCGAAATGGGTCTGTCGATCGCGGGCGTCCCGCATCGCGCCGGTGGCGTCGATGCGGCGATGAAGCTGCTCGAAGATCGCACGAGTGCGAATGCGGCTAACCACCTGAAGCTCATCAAGACCTGAGGAGCTTCAGTTTTCGAATCCGTCCGACAGAGACGGAGCGAAGTGGGCGGAAAAAACCTGGGAGTGCGTCAATGCCTCGTCGCAACATTCTCATCCTCGGCGCGTCTTACGGCTCGCTTCTGGCCTCGAAGCTGTTGTTCGGCGGCCATCACGTCAAACTCGTCTGCCTCCCGGCGGAAGCCGATCTCATCAACGCGGAAGGTTTTCGCGTGCGGATGCCTGTCCGTGGCCGCAAGGACCAGATCGAGATCGACTCCCGGAAATTGCCCGGCAAGGTTTCTGCGGCAGGGCCAAAGGACGTCAATCCCGCGGATTACGATCTTGTCGGCCTTGCGATGCAGGAGCCGCAATATGGCTCTCCCGGCGTGCGGGAGTTGCTCGATGCGGTGGCGAAATCGCGCGTGCCCTGCATGTCGATCATGAACATGCCGCCGCTGCCGTACATGCGGCGCATTCCGGGGCTCGACGCCGATCAACTGAAGCCGGCTTATACGGCACCGGAAGTGTGGGACAGTTTCGATCCCGGCCGCCTCACGCTGTGCAGCCCTGATCCGCAGGCGGTTCGCCCGCCGGAGGAGAAGGTCAACGTCCTGCAGGTGACGCTGCCGACCAATTTCAAGGTCGCGCGCTTTGATGATGAAGCAAGCAACGAGATGCTGCGCGGGCTGGAGGCAGACATCCAGGCGGTGCGTTTCGATGCGCCGGAAGGTCCGATCGAACTGCCGGTGAAATTGCGCTTCCACGATTCGCTGTTCGTGCCGCTCGCCAAATGGGCGATGCTGATGGCAGGCAATTACCGCTGCATCACGCCTGACGGGATGCGAACCGCGCAGGAAGCGGTGCATTCCAACATCGCGGAATCCCGTTCGATCTACGATTTCGTGGTCGAGGTCTGCGTCAGGCTCGGCGCCTCGCGCAGCGATCTCGTTCCGTTCGAGAAATATGCGGCCGCGGCGGAAAGCCTGACCCGTCCGGCGTCGGCTGCACGCGCGCTCCATAACGGCGCGCCTCACATCGAACGTGCCGACAAGCTCGTTCAACTCTGCGCACGGCAATTCGGCATGAGTCACCCGGTTCTCGACGGCATCGTTGCCCTCGTCGACCGGCGGCTCGAGGCTAATCAAAGGAAGGTAGCGGCCTGAAATAAAACAGGGATTTCATCGTACTAAAGATTGTTCCGGATCACCAAACAGGGCGATTTTATGGTTGCGTGGGGGGCTTTTCCCGATACATTCCCGACGACAAACCGCCTTTATAATAAGGGCGTTTGTGCCATAAAAATCGAGGATTTAACGATGGTTGTTCATACAGGAAGGCATTTCCTCCAGATTCCGGGGCCGAGCAATGTGCCGGACCGGGTTCTGCGCGCGATGGATATGCCGACCATTGATCATCGTGGCCCGGAATTTGCCGAGATGGCTCTTGGCATCATGGAAGGCTGCAAACGTATTTTCCGCACCAGGAATCCTGTGCTGATCTTTCCCTCCTCCGGTACGGGCGCGTGGGAAGCAGCAATGGTCAACACGCTGTCGCCGGGCGACAAGGTTCTGATGGCCGAGACGGGACAGTTCTCCGTGCTCTGGCGCACCCTTGCGGAGCGCTTCCAGATCGAAGTCGAGACCATTGCCGGCGACTGGCGCCATGGTGCGCGTGCGTCGGAGATCGAAGCGCGTCTCGTTGCCGACAAGGCGCACGCCATCAAGGCGGTGATGATCGTCCACAACGAAACCTCGACGGGTGTCACGACCCGCGTCGAGGAAGTTCGCAAGGCGATCGATCGCGCGAAGCATCCGGCGCTGCTGTTCGTCGACACCATCTCCTCGGTCGGCTCGATTCGTTACGAGCACGATGCCTGGGGCGTCGACGTCACGGTGTGCGGCTCGCAGAAGGGCCTGATGATGCCGCCGGGCCTGTCCTTCAATGCAATTTCCGACAAGGCGATTGCGGCCTCCAAGACCAACCGCATGCCGCGTTCGTATTGGGACTGGGCCGAGGCGATCAAGGCAAACAAGCTTGGCTCCTGGCCGTACACGCCGGCGACCAACCTCCTTTATGCGTTGCGCGAAGCGATCGCGATGCTGGAAGAGGAGGGGCTTGAGAACGTCTACGCCCGCCATACCCGGCACGGCGAGGCAACGCGTGCGGCAGTGCGGGCGTGGGGACTTGAGACGGTGTGCGTCGATCCGCTCGAGTATTCTCCGGTCACGACGGCCGTGCTCATGCCGGAAGGTCATGACGCCAATCAATTCCGCCAGATCATCCTCGAGAATTTCGACATGTCGCTCGGCGCCGGCCTTGGCCGGTTGAAGGGCCGCGCCTTCCGCATCGGCCATCTCGGTCACTTCAACGACCTGATGCTGATGGGCACGCTCTCGGGCGTCGAAATGGGTCTCGATCTCGCTCGCGTTCCGCACAAGAGCGGCGGCGTGCTGGCGGCGATGGATGTTCTGAAATCGAAAGAAGAGACAGTCGAAGTTGCACGGGTGGCCGTTGCGTGACGCTCCGTCACGCAACGAAACAAGCGCATAAGCTCAGGAAAAAGAGCGGCGCGTATTCGGTGAAGGGCAAAAAGGGAGACGACGCAATGCGGAAGGCAATGAGTACGGCTGCGATTGCCGCGATGGCAATGTGCGCTGGCGTAACGGGCGCCAGCGCTTGGGAGCCGACCAAGACCGTTGAAATCGTGGTTGCTGCCGGTGCCGGCGGCGCCTCCGATCAGATGGCCCGAATGCTGCAATCGGTCATCCAGAAGTACAAGCTGATCAAGTCTCCCGTCGTTGTGTCGCTGAAGGGCGGCGCGTCGGGCGCTGAAGCACTGATGTACATGAAGGGCAGCCCGGGCGACGCCGACAAGGTGATGATCGCCTATTCGCTGATCTATCAATTGCCGCTGTCTGCCAAGATTCCGTTCAACTGGCGCGATCTGACGCCGGTCAACGTCATGGCGTTCGACCAGTTCATCCTCTGGAATAACGCCGAGTCGCCGGAGAAGACCGTGAAGGACTTCATCGAAGCGGCGAAGAAGTCTTCGACGCCGCTCAAGTTCGGCGGCACGGGCTCCAAGCGCGAAGACCAGATTCTGATGGTCGGTCTCGAGAAGCAGACCGGCGCGAAGTTCTCCTATCTGCCTTACAAGTCGGGCGGTGAGGCAGCGACCCAACTCGTCGGTAAGCATATCGACGCCAACGTCAACAACCCGTCGGAAAATCTAGAAGTCTGGCGTGCCGGCCAGGTTCGGGCGCTGTGCGTGTTCGACGATGAGCGCATCTCCTACACCGCGAAGGTGACGGATACGCAGTCCTGGCACGACGTTCCGACCTGCAAGGAACAGGGCGTCAACGTGCAGTACAAGATGCTGCGCTCGATGTTCCTGCCGGGCAAGGTGACGCCTGACCAGGTGAAGTTCTACGAGGACATGTTCCGCAAGGTCAGCGAAGCTCCGGAATACAAGGAGTACATGGAAAAGCAGGCACTCAAGCCGGTCTACATGACGGGCAAGGAGATGCGCGATTTCCTTGAGCAGGACGACAAGATCAACTCTGACCTGATGAAGTCTGCCGGCTTCGTCGCGAAGTAAGGCTGACTGCAAGACCGACGAACAACCTGCGCGCCGCTATCCAGGCGGCGCGCGGGAACGGTGAACTCATGTGCGAGCGAAGCTGATGTCAAATACCGATATCGAAATACAGGTCTCCGACCCCACAGCGCCTGCGCCGGATTCTCCGCCGGTGGCCAAGACCTTGACGGTCGATATCTGGGCATTGGCCGCGCTCGGGGCGTTCTCGCTGCTGATGGCCTACGACAATTATCATACCGGCATGGGCTGGGCCGAAGATGGCCCGCAGCCGGGATATTTTCCGTTCTATCTGTCGATGATCCTGCTCGGCGCATCGGTGTTCGGCATCATCAAGTCAGTCCGCGAGCGGAGGGTCGCAACTGACCCCGAGATTTTCGTCACCCGCGATCAGTTGAAGCGCGTGATGCTCGTGTTCGGGCCGACCGTTGCGTTTGTGTTCGGGATTCAGACGCTCGGACTCTATGTCTCGAGCTTCCTTCTCACCGCCGGCTTCATGATTTTCGTTGGCAAGATCTCCGTCTGGAAGTCGGTCCTGACGGCGCTGATCTTCTCCTGCGCGATGTTCTACATCTTCGAAGTCCAGTTTGACGTCATCATGCCGAAGGGGCCGCTCGAAGCCCTGCTCGGCTACTAGGGGGAGGGGCACATGGAGGCTTTCTCGCTGCTGCTCCACGGCTTCTCGGTGCTGCTCACCTGGAAGATCATCGGCCTGATGTTCGTCGGCCTGATCCTCGGCGTGTTCGTCGGCGTGCTGCCGGGTCTTGGTGGCCCGAACGGCGTCGCGATCCTGCTGCCGATCACTTTCTCGATGGACCCGACATCGGCCATCGTGATGCTGTCGTGCATCTATTGGGGCGCGCTGTTCGGCGGCGCCATCACCTCGATCCTCTTTAATATCCCGGGTGAGGCGTGGTCGGTCGCGACAACTTTCGACGGCTATCCGATGGCCCAGCAGGGCAGGGCAGGCGAGGCGTTGACGGCGGCCTTCACCTCCTCGTTCATCGGCTCGTTCGTCGCGGTGTTGCTGATCACCTTCGTCGCGCCGGGCATCGCGTCCTTTGCGCTGCGGTTCGGCCCGCCGGAATTCTTCGCGGTCTACCTGCTCACCTTCTGCTCCTTCGTCGGACTGGGACGTGAGGACAAGCACAAGACCATCATCTCGATGGCGCTCGGGCTTCTGCTCACCGGCATCGGCATGGATACCGTGTCCGGCACGTTGCGCATGACGTTCGGCTCGACCGACCTGCTGCGTGGCGTCAACTTCCTCGTCGCGGTGATCGGCCTGTTCGGCATCAGCGAAATCCTGCTCACCATGGAAGAGCAGCTCGCGCTGAAGGGGCATGCGGCGGCGATCAGCCCACGCGTCGTGCTCAAGGTGTGGATGGAGATGCCGCGCTACTGGGTGACGCTGGTTCGTTCGTCCGCAATCGGTTGCTGGCTCGGCATCACGCCGGGCGGTGCGATCGCCGCGTCCTTCATGGGCTACAACCTCGCCAAACGCTTCTCCAAGGATCCGGAGGAGTTTGGCAAGGGCAAGGTTGAGGGCGTGTTCGCGCCCGAGACGGCGGCACACGCCTCCGGCACCTCGGCACTGCTGCCGATGCTGGCACTCGGCATTCCGGGATCGGGCACCGCCGCGATCCTCCTTGGCGGCCTGATGGTGTGGGGCCTCAACCCCGGTCCGCTCCTGTTCGTGGAGCACAAGGACTTCGTCTGGGGCCTGATCGCCTCGATGTATCTTGGCAACGTGGTCGGCCTGCTGATCGTGCTCGCGACCGTGCCGCTGTTCGCTTCGGTGCTGCGCGTGCCGTTCGCGGCGATCGCCCCGATGATCGTCGTGTCCTGCGCGATCGGCGCCTTCGCGATCCAGAACGCGATGTTCGATATCTGGCTGATGCTGGTGTTTGGCGTCATCGGCTACGTCTTCAAGAAGATCGGCATCCCGCTCGCGCCGCTGACGCTCGCGCTGGTGTTGGGCAGCCGTGCCGAGGACTCCTTCCGCCTGTCGATGATCAGCGGAGGCGGCTCGCTCGGGGTGTTCTGGTCGAACTGGCTCGTCGGCTCGATCACGACGCTGTCCTTCGTGCTCCTGTTCCTGACGCCGATCGAGAAGGCGATCTCCAAGATTGGCAGCGTGCTCCGCCCGGCACGCGCCTGATCGTTCCGGACAGGGTGCAGTCACGCTTTGCCTCGGTTCCCTGGGTAGGGCGTGCTCACTCCCTGTCAGGTCCTGCCGGCGGCCCCCGATACCTACCGATCGGGGGCCGCCGGTCCATTTTGGGCTCGGCTTGCGAAAGAGCCTCTTTATTCTGGCCTTGTGAGAGGGTTCCTTGGCCGAAAGTGGTCCTCCGGCCGCCTAGAATTCCGTTGACTGCACCCAAGTAAGTGCTTACTTCGCCGCATGGTTTTCAAGCGGATGAGCAGCGATTCGCGCCGGCGGCAGATCCTCGACGCCGCGAAGCAGTGCTTCGCGCAATACGGATTTGCGGGCACGACGACGCGAAAGGTAGCGAGTGCGGCCTGCATTTCTGAGGGGCTGCTGTTCCGCCATTTCCCGACCAAGGCCGCGCTGCACGCCGAAATCCTCGCCGAAGCCTGCGAGGCCGACCCCGATCTCGACCGGCTCCTGGGCCTGCGGCCTTCGAGCGAGACGCTCGTGATCCTGGTGCGGGAGTTCGTCAGCCATTTCCTCGCGATCCGCACTCTGGCGGACCGGGAGAAAGAGGAGCGGCTTCGCCTCACCGCCTCGAGCCATCTGGACGACGGTGAGTTCGCGCGGCTCCTGTTCGAGAAGGTGGCGGGTCTGATCGCGCCTTTATTCATTGCCTCGCTCGAGGCGGCGATTGCCTCGGGCGATGCGTTGCCGATCAAAACCAAACCGATCCATTCGTTCTGGTTCGTGCATCACCTGCTTCATGCTCTTGCGCTGACGCGGCTGCCGGACACACCCTCTCTCGACTATCCGGCGGACGAGGCGCTTGCGCGTGAACTCAACGGCTTCATCCTGCGTGCACTCGGCGTGAAGGCGGACGTCATCACCGCCCATCTCGACAGTGCCGCTCCACAATCAAACCCGCATCACCTTATTCCAGAAGGCGCCTAAATATGACGGTCCCCGTGGAAGACGACACGCACGCTGCCAAAAAGCCGGTGCGTCTACGCAAGTGGTTTATCATCATCGGCGGGCTGCTTGCCCTGGTGGTGGCCGGCTTCGTAGGCTTCAACGCCTTCCGTTCGCACATGATCAAACAGTTCTTCGCCAACATGAAGCCGCCGCCGGTCAGCGTCGCGGTGGTGGACGCGAAGAGCGAGGTATTGCCGAACCTGCTGACGACGATCGGCGATCTCGCCGCTGTGCATCAGGTCGATGTCTCCGCCGATGTCAGCGGTCGCGTCACCGATATTCTGTTCACCGCGGGCGCCTCGGTGAAGAAGGGCGATCCGCTGGTGCAATTGTTCGATGCGCCGGATCAGGCGGACCTCGTGAGCTACAAGGCGCAGACGCTGAACGCTCAGCTCGCGCTCGATCGCGCCAAGGCGCTGCTCGCACGGTCGTTCGGTCCGCAGGCGACTGTCGATCAGGCGCAGGCCGCTTTCGATCAGGCGAGCGCCAGCGTTGCCAAGACCGAGGCTGTGATTTCGCAGAAGCTCGTCCGTGCGCCGTTTGACGGTCAGCTCGGCGTGCGGCGCGTGGAAGTCGGCCAGTTCCTGAGCGCGGGCACGTTGATCGTGACGCTGACGGATCTTTCGCGGGTCTACGCCAACATCACCGTGACGGAAAAGGATCGCGCCATTATTGACGTCGGACAAGACGTCGAGCTTACGGTCGACGCCTATCCGGGCCGCACCTTCAAGGGCAAGATCACCACCATCGAGCCGCAGATCAGCCCAGAGACGCGTAACGTGCGCGTGCAGGCGACGCTCGACAATCCCGAGCATCTTCTCAAGCCGGGTATGTTCGCGACGGTGTCCGTCGTGCTGGCCGCGACGCCTGCGCAGGTGACCGTGCCGGAGACGGCAGTCGATTACACGCTGTATGGCGACTCTGTTTTCCTCATCAAGGAAAAGAAGGGTGAAGACGGCAAGACCGACCTCACGGTCGAACGCGTGCCGGTCAAGGTCGGAACGCGTGCTCATGGACGTGTGGCGATCACAAGCGGACTGAAGGCCACCGATCGCGTGGTCGCGGTCGGCCAGCTCAAGCTGCAGTCGGGTGCTGCCGTGACGATCTCGTCCGATCCCCCGCCGCCGATTCCGGCACAACCGCCGCGTTACTGATCAGCCGGAGCGAGCCCTCATGGTCTTCACCGACATTTTCATCAAGCGGCCGGTGCTGTCGCTTGTCGTGAGCCTGCTGATCCTGCTGATCGGCTTCAAGGCCGCGACCAGTTTGCCGATCCGGCAATATCCGAAGCTGTCGAACACCGTTGTCACGGTGACGACGAGCTATCCTGGCGCATCGCCGGAGCTGATGCAGGGCTTCATCACCACGCCGATCGAGCAGGCCGTCGCCTCGGCGGAAGGCGTCGACTACATGACGTCGACCTCGGTGCAGGGCGTGAGCACGATTCAGGTGTTTGTGCGCTTGAACTTCGATTCCAATCAGGCACTGACCGAGGTGCTCGCCAAGGTGAACTCGGTCAAATATCTCATTCCGAAGGAATCGAACGACCCGGTCATCACCAAATCCACCGGCCAGACAACGGCGGTGATGTATATCGGTTTTGCGAGCGATGAGCTCGGTGGCTCAGCGATTTCCGATTACCTGACACGCGTCGTGCAGCCGATCCTGTCCACAGTCGATGGCGTTGCCTCCGCCGACATTCTCGGCGGTCAGACGTTTGCGATGCGGTTATGGCTTGATCCAGCGCGCATGGCGGGCCGCGGCGTCTCCGCGGCCGACGTTGCGGCTGCCATTCAAGCTAATAACTATCAGGCCGCGGCCGGCCAAACCAAAGGCTTCTTCATCGTCTCCAACGTGACGACGAACTCCGACCTCAGTGACGTGCATGCCTTCAAGCGCATGGTCGTGAAGTCGAAGGACGGCGGTCTTGTCCGCATGGAGGATATCGCAACCGTCGAACTGGCGGCGCAGAGTACGGATTCGAGCGTCGCGATGAACGGCCAGCAGGCAATCTTCATCGGTGTGCAGGCGACGCCGGAAGGCAACCCTCTCAACATCGTCAAGGGTGTGCGGGCGCTGTTCCCCGATATTGAACGCAACCTGCCGCCGACACTGAAGATGAAGGTCGCCTACGACTCGACCAAATTCATTCAGTCTTCGATCGACGAGGTGGTGCATACGCTCGCCGAGGCGGTCATCATCGTGATCGTGGTGATCTTCCTGTTCCTCGCATCGCTGCGGTCGGTCATCATCCCGGTCGTCACCATTCCGCTATCGTTGATCGGCGTCTGTTCGCTGATGCTGGTCATGGGATTCAGTATCAATCTCCTGACGCTGCTCGCGATGGTGCTCGCCATCGGCCTTGTGGTCGACGACGCGATTGTCGTCGTCGAAAACATCCATCGACATCTCGAGGAGGGCAAACCTCCTGTGCAAGCCTCGCTGATCGGCGCACGCGAGATCGTCGGCCCGGTCATTTCCATGACGATCACGCTCGCGGCGGTGTACGCGCCGATTGGCTTCCTCGGTGGCCTGACCGGCACGCTGTTCCGTGAGTTCGCCTTCACGCTTGCAGGCTCGGTGATCGTGTCGGGCGTAATTGCGCTCACGCTGTCGCCGATGATGTGCTCGATCCTGCTCACGCATGTGGAGCAGGGCTGGTTCGCCCGGAAGGTCGACAGCATCTTCCGTCAGGTGACCGATTGGTACGGACGCAACCTCGACCGCACGCTTGATTATCGGCCTGTGACGGCGCTGTTTGCGGTGGTGATCCTCGGTCTCGTCGGGTTTCTCTACACGCACTCCAATTCGGAGCTCGCGCCAGAGGAAGATCAGGGCATCCTGTTCTCGCTCACCAAGGCGCCGAAATACGCCAACATTGACTACGTCAATTATTATGGTGACCAACTCGGCAAGGTGTTCGGCAGCTTCCCCGAAACCGATCTGACCTTCGTTCTGAACGGCACTCCCGTCGGCAATCAGGGCATCGCCGGCATGATCCTGAAGCCGTGGGATGAGCGAAAGCGCTCATCGACTGCAATGAAGCAGGAGGTGCAGAACGCGGTCAACGCGATCACCGGCACGCAGGCCTTCGTGTTCAACCTGCCGGCGCTGCCGGGCGGGCCGGGCGGCCTGCCGGTGCAGATGGTGATTAACTCGACAAACGACTTCCGTCAGGTTTTCCAGGAAATGGAGAAGCTGAAGGATGCTGCGCGCAAGAGCGGATTGTTCATCGCTTCGGACAGCGATCTCGCGTTCAACCAGCCGGTTGTGCGGGTGGCGATCGACCGCAACAAGGCGAACGAGCTTGGCGTGACGATGCAGACCATCGGCAACACGCTCGCGGTCGCATTGGGTGGCAACTACATCAACCGCTTCAACCTGCAGGGCCGCTCCTATCAGGTGATCCCGCAGGTGCCGCGCAGTCTGCGCCTGACGCCGCATTCGCTGGACGGGTTCTATGTCTCGGCTATCAATGGGCAGCAGATCCCGCTCGCGACCCTCGTCAACATCGAGACGGGCACCGACCCCAACGCGCTAACGCATTTCAATCAGCTCAATTCGGCGACGTTCCAGGCGGTGCCGATGCCGGGCGTTACGGTGGGGACGGCCGTCGACTTCCTCGAGAAGCAGGCGCAGAATTTGCCTGCAGGATTTAGTCACGACTTCCTCGCCGATGCGCGTCAGTACAAGCAGGAAGGCAATCAGCTCGCGGTCGCCTTCGGCTTCGCACTGATTATCATCTTCCTGGTGCTGGCGGCGCAGTTTGAGAGTATCCGCGACCCGCTGGTGATCCTGATCTCGGTGCCGATGGCGATCAGCGGCGCGCTGGTGCCGTTGTTCTTCGGGGTGGCGACGATCAACATCTACACGCAGGTCGGCCTGCTGACGCTGATCGGCCTCATCAGCAAGCACGGCATTCTGATGGTCGAGTTCGCCAATGAGCTGCAGCTCAATGAAGGTCTCGACCGCCGCGCGGCGATCGAAAAGGCCGCCCGTGTCCGTCTTCGCCCGATCCTGATGACGACCGCGGCGATGGTCACCGGCCTTCTGCCGCTCCTCACCGCGAGCGGGGCAGGCGCCGCGAGCCGCTTCTCGATCGGCCTCGTGGTCGTCGCGGGCATGACCATCGGCACCATATTCACCCTGTTCGTGCTGCCGGCGGTCTACGTTGCGATCGCGACCGACCATACCGCCGCTGCGACAACGAAGCGGGCGAAGGACATCAAGGCCTTCGAGTTGGGCCAGACGACCTGACGATGAATGCGGCCGGCCCCGTCTTGCGACAAACGGGGCCGGCCTTCACAATAGGCGGATGGATCATCCGCTCTCGCCGCCCGCCAGCGACGAGGTCCGCTTTTTCTGGGTCGGACCTCCGCTCAGTACTTATGAAATCCTGTCGCTGACGAGTTTTCTCGCGACGGGTGCGCGCGTCATTCTTTATTCGTACGATAAGAACCTCTCCGTGCCCGAGGGCGTCGAACTACACAATGCCGAGGCGGTGCTGCCGCTCGATGTCCTGAAACGATACAATTCCGGCAATCCCGATGCGTGGGCGCGGCACTCGGATCTGTTTCGCTATGTGATGCTGGAGCGGTTCGGCAACTGGTATGCCGATCTCGATGTTGTTTGCCTCGCTGATCGCCTGCCTCCAGCGGAGATGTATTTTGGGCGCTCCACCGGCATGCGCGCCTTTGCAGGGCTGCTGAAATTTCCGAAGGCATTTCCGGCGCTACGCGACGTCATCCTTGAGGCAGAGCGAATTTTGCCCGAGGCAGGCGAGGTGCAGTCGAACACGGCGCGCGCGGTTATCGGTACGCCGCTGCTTAGCCGGGTTCTGAAACAGCACGGGCTCAATGATCGTGCAGCGCCGATGCAGGATGCCTACGCCATTCCGTATAACGAGGCGTTGGCGTTCTTCGACCCGGGTCAATGCAAGGCGCTGGAGGCGCGGCTTACGGATTCGACATTCACGCATTTGTGGAACGGCGCCTGGAACAGGCTGCGCATTCCGCGCCACTACGGCCCGCCGCGCGGTAGCTTGCTCGATCGCCTGTTCGAGCACTTCGGCATCAACGTGCCGGAGGAGGGCAGGCTTCGTTATGAATCCATCGCGTCATGGGCGATGGAGGATTGCATTCTTGAGGAATACAAACAGCGTCTCGGCGAGGCGAGTCCGTCTGGTGAGACCCTCGATGGCTTCATCGCGGCGTTGAGGCGCGATGGCTTCGAGCCCCGCGAGCGACTCTATCGTCCTGCTGTGCTGCGGCGGCCGTGGAATGAAGCGCCGCAAAGCGCAAAGCCACAAACGGTGCGCACTTTCTGGCACGGCACGTCGATGCCGATCTATCAGCAGGCGTGCCTGCAGAGTTTTGTGCGCTACGGCCACCGCGTCGAGGTGTTGACGTATCAGACGGATGCAAGCTTTGCGGAGGGGCTTGTCGCGCGTGATGCACGCGAGATTTTGCCGGAGGAAGATGTGCTGCATGCACTCTCCAATGGACAGCAGGCCATTCATGCGCGGCTGTTGTGTTACGCGTTGCTCGAAAAATTAGGCGGCTGGTGGATCGATCCCGATGTCATGCTGATGCAGCCGGACCTGCCGGAGGACGATATATTTTTGGCGGGGCCCGACATTTTTGGCCGCACACCGGTCGCCGTTCTGAAATTTCCGGCAGGGCATCCGGTAATGAAAGAAGCGCACGCGCGAGCCTATGAGATGCGCGAGCGGCCTGAGGAATGGGAGCAGGCAGGGGTCGCGCTTCTCAGCGAGATCGTTTCTCGCACTCCTGTTTCCCGTCCGAAGAATGCAGGGCTTGGGCCGATTTCATGGCTGAACGTCCCCGACCTGTTCGACCCGCGCAAGAAAGATGAACTCGAACGCGCCGCCGCGTCATCCGTCTTTCTACATCTGCAGGATGAGGTCTGGCGGCGGGCGGGCATTCCGTCGGTGCTGGCGCCGCCGGAGGGCTCACATATGGAAAGTCTGCTCGCGCGTCAGGGTATTGCGGCTGACTTCCCCGCACGAATGACGTTCGATCAGGTGAACCGATGGGTGCGGCATATGTATCGTACCGCTGGATTCGAGCGCGCGTGAGCTTTTGCCCATAAGGCGAGTTGAGGCTTTTCGGTGACTCGGACCGAAAACCGGACGCTCCTCCGGTTCCGCCGATTTGATTTCGCACAATCTTTGTGGTCTTTGAAAAGGCGCGTTGGGCTGAGGGGGCCAACCAGTATGCTTCTCGGAGCTGATGTCCGAACCTGGGTTGGGCGTAAAGCAGCTCCGCTGTCGCGCGGTATTCTGGTTGCCGCCATCGCTGCTGGTTTGAGCGGCGTCGCGCCTGCCGCCGCGCAGGATGCATCCGAGCAAAATCGCCTTTTCCAACAAATGGTTCGTGACCCGACAAACCACGATCTGACGTTTGAATATGCGCGTGTCGCGACCGCCCGCACCGATTACGAGGCTGCAATCGGCGCGCTTGAGCGGCTTCTGTTCTACAACCCCAAATTGACGCGGGTGAAATACGAACTCGGTGCGTTGTATTTCCGCCTCGGCTCCTATGAGATGGCCAAGCGGTATTTCAAGGAGGCGTTGGCAAGCCCCGACCTCGACGAGGTGACGCGCGGGCGCATCGCTGCCTATCTGCCCGACGCCGAAAAGCAGCTTCAGCCGAGCCGCTTCTCCGGCTTCGCCCAGACCGGTATCCGCACCCAGTCGAACGCGAATTACGCGCCGACGACCGGCTCGCTGTTAGCAGACGGCACGCTGTTTGCGTTGCCGCAGTCGTCGTTGAAGCGCAGCGACACCAACTGGTTCGGCCTCGTTGGCCTGAGCCACGATTACGATCTCGGCAATCAGCGCGGCGATGTGCTGGAGACGCGCTTCTCCGGCTATCTCACCGCGCAGCAGCGCTTCGATGAACTCAACGTCGGTCTGTTCGATATCTCGTTTGGTCCGCGTTTCGCACTCGCGCCTGAACTGCTGCCGGGCGCGACGATCAAGCCGTATGTGGTTGGCGGCAACACCTGGATCGGTGGCTCGTCCTATCTGTCGTCCGGCGGCGCGGGCGTGTCGTTGAATTTCCCGACCGGTACACATTTCGCGTGGGGCCCGAGCTTCGAGTGGCGGCAGGCAAAGTTCCATAACAGTCCGCTGCAGACCTATTCCGGCTACGGCTCCGGCAACTGGTACACCGGCGCGGTCGGCGGCTCATGGCAGATCAGCCAGACCGTGCGGCTGGAAGGGCGGGGCCTCTATCGCCGCGGCGATTCCGATTTCGTATTCCAGTCGTTCGATCAGTGGGGTATCGAGGGCGCGCTGACGGTCGAGTTCATGCCGCCGTTCCTGAGCATTCCGCGCAACTGGAGTATCGCGCCTTACGTCAAATACGCGAACACGCGCTTTGATTCCGCCAATCCCTTCATCGATCCGCTGACCGTGCGCCGTGACGACCGATGGAGCGCCGGCGCAATCCTCAATACGCCGATCACCAAGGCCATCGGTTTCATGACGACGGTGCAGTACGATCGCACGAACTCGACGTTGCCGAATTATCGGATGAACAATTTCTCGGTGATCGTCGGACCGACGCTTCGGTTCTAGGGACATTTGCCAAGGACACTGCCATGGATGCGCGCGTACGATCCTGCCTCGCTCCGCTTCTGACGGTGCTTTTGTCTACTGCGTCGGCGCTCGTCGGTACGCTGCCCGCTGAGGCACAGAATGTTGGCCGCGTCGGCGCGGTGAATCAGAGTGCGACCGGAACGCCACCGGGCAACAGTTCGCGGATGCTCGCGATCGGCAACAATGTCGTTCACAAGGAGCGTATCCAGACCACGGCCTCCGGTTCGACGCAGATTCTGTTTCCCGACACCTCGACGCTGAATGTTGGCCGCAACAGCAACATCGTGATCGACGAGTATGTGTACGACCCGAATGCCGGCACCGGAAAAATGGTCGCGACCGTCGGCAAGGGCGTGCTGCGCTTCGTTGGAGGCCAGATCAGCCACACTGCAGGAGTTACCATCAACACGCCGGTCGCGACGCTCGGTATTCGCGGTGGTGTTGCGACGGTCGTCTACCCGATCACGGCGGCCTATGCGTCTGCCGATGCGAATATCGCGGGCTGCAAGGGGGAGTTAATCGTCGGCCATGTCGGCTCGTCGACGGTGAAGAACTCGGCGGGCTCGGTGAACGTGCGCCCCGGTTTCGCGACCTGCGTGACTGGGCCGAACGACCCGATCCCGGAGCCGTTCCGCGTCTCCGATGCGTTGCTCGCGCAGATCATGGCGGATCTCCGCAGCAAGCCGGGGCAGAGCGGTGGCGCTGTCGACCTGCCCACCGACTCGATGGCGAGCCGTCAGGGTTACGGCATCAGCACGTTGCCGGACCCGACCCACCCGCCGGGCACCGATCCGCTCGGCTATGTCTCGATTTTCGACGGTGGCAATGAGATCGCCAAGAACAAGGCGCAGACCGGTCAGACCCAGCAGGCGCCGCAGCCGAATACGAATCCGGGGGGAGGGGGATGCACCCTCTACTGTTGCTGACGCCGGCGGCATGTAATTTCAATTTATAAACCCGGCCGCTATGATCGGTTGGCGAAGCGGCAGTTTGCTGATCCCCTCGCCAGCAGGAATGACCTTGGATCATATCTACGATCTCGCGATCATCGGTGGTGGCGTCAACGGTTGCGGCATTGCGCGTGATGCGGCGGGGCGGGGCTATTCGGTCTATTTGTGCGAGATGAACGATCTCGCGAGCGGCACCTCGTCATGGTCGAGCAAGCTCATTCACGGCGGCTTGCGTTACCTCGAATTCTATGAATTCCGTCTGGTGCGCGAGGCGCTGATCGAGCGCGAGGTGCTGTGGGGCATCGCGCCTCACATCATCGCGCCGCAACGCTTCGTGCTGCCGCATCATGATGGCTTGCGGCCGGCATGGCTTCTGCGGCTCGGGCTTTTTCTCTACGATCATCTCGGCGGTCGCCGCCGTCTGCCTCCTGCACGCACGCTGAATCTGCGCCGCGATATTGCAGGTAAGCCGCTGAAGCCGGGCTTTAAAACGGGCTTTTCCTATTCCGATTGCACGGTGGACGATGCGCGACTCGTCGTGCTTAACGCGCAGGATGCAGTTGCACGCGGCGCGACCATCGCGACACAAACCAAGGCAATCCGCGCAGAGCGGGGCGACGGCGTATGGCAGCTTGAGGTCGAAGACGCCACACAAGCGCGTCACACCGTCAAGACCCGCATTGTGGTGAATGCCGGCGGCCCCTGGGTGCAGGATATTCTCACCGCGCGTGTCGGCGTCGAAGCGACAGCCCACGTCCGCCTCGTGCAGGGCTCGCACATCGTGGTGCCGCGGCTTTACGATAACAACTATGCCTATACGTTCCAGCACGCCGACGGGCGAGTGATCTTCGTCATTCCCTACCAGCGCGATTTCACGCTGATCGGCACGACGGATCGCGATTATGAGGGAGACCCCGCGGCAGTCCGCGCGACGCAAGAGGAGATTGATTATCTCTGTGCCGCTGCAAGCGAATATCTCGCAACGCCCGTCTTGCCGTCCGATGTGGTGTGGAGCTATTCCGGCGTGCGGCCGCTTTACGATGACCATGCAAGCGAGGCACGCACCGCCACGCGCGACTATATGTTCGAGCTTGATGCGCCGGAGGGGCTGCCCGTTCTCTCGGTGTTCGGCGGCAAGATCACGACCTATCGCAAGCTTGCCGAACATGCGCTGGACAAGCTGTCGCCTTACCTCCGCAGTGCAGGCAAGCCGTGGACGGCGGATACGCCGCTACCGGGTGGCGATTTTCCGATGGGCGAAGTCGATATGCTCGTGCAGCGCCTCTTGCGGGAATACCCGTTCCTGTCGCAACGCCACGCCAATCGACTCGCACATGCTTATGGCACGCAGGCCGAGCGTGTTCTCGGTCGGGCAGCAAGTTTCGCCGATCTCGGCCGAGATTTCGGTCATACCCTGACCGAGCGCGAGGTGCGCTATCTGATGGCGCATGAGTTTGCGAGAACGGCGGAAGATGTCGTATGGCGACGTTCCAAGCTTGGCCTGTGGCTGTCGCGCGAAGAAATTGCAGCGCTTGAGGCTTGGATGGCGGCGCAATCAAACCTTGGTGCGCCCGCGCATTGAAACAAAAATGCGGTTACGCCTTTTGCATTTGCGCAAGATGGGCTAAGCGAAAATCTCAAAGAATTCAGGAGTAGGCGATGGCGGAGAGCGTGCGCGCGATGCAGCAGAAATCGTGGGGAACGACGGGACGGCTGGTGTCGGTGATCGGGCAGGGCACCTGGTACATCGATCAGGGCAACCATGCGACCGCCGCCGCGGCGTTGCGCAAGGGGCTCGATCTCGGCATGAACCATATCGACACCGCCGAGATGTATGACGATGCCGAACTCGTGGTCGCTGAAGCGATCACCGGGCGTCGCGACGAAGTGTTTCTGGTTTCGAAAGTGCTGCCGAGTAATGCTTCGCGCACCGGCACCATCAAGGCATGCGAGCGCTCGCTTTCGCGCATGAAGACCGACCGGATGGATTGCTACCTCCTGCATTGGCGCGGAAGCTATCCGCTGGAAGACACCGTGAGCGCGCTCGATCAGCTCAAGAGGGACGGCAAGATCCTGTCATGGGGTGTCAGCAATTTCGATGCCGACGACATGCAGGAAATTTACGACATCGCGGGCAAGGGCAAGATTGCCTGCAATCAGGTGCTCTATCACCTGAAGGAGCGCGCGATCGAACATTCGGTGATCCCGTGGTGCGAGCAGCATGACGTGACGGTGACGGCCTATTCGCCGTTCGGCCACAGCGATTTCCCATCGCCGCGCTCGGAGGGCGGGCAGGTGCTGCAGCAGATTGCAAGTGCGCGAGGTGTCACGCCACGTCAGGTCGCGCTTGCCTTTCTCACTCGCAAGCCTGCGGTGGTGACGATTCCGAAGGCATCCTCGGCCGTGCACGCGGAGGAGAACGCCGGCGCGGGTGGCTTGACGCTCAGTGCCGATGAGATCGCGCAGATCGACAAGGCATTCCCGCGCGGGCGGGAACCCTCGCATCTGCCGATGCTGTAGAATTATATTGCCGCCCCCCGCGCAGGCGGGGGCCCAGCTCTTTAAAAATCGAGAGGCGCCTGTCAGTGGTGTCGAGTAATTTTCGTTGCTCGATTTATAGCTGTCTGGGTGCCAAATACTATTGGGTCCCCGCCTGCGCGGGGACGACACAGTATGTGTCTGGTCTTTTTTGCCTCGCAATGATGGTAGAGGTGCCCCTCAATAATGCGGCGGGGGTGGTTCGCTGCCGGGTGCGACGGGGATGCTTTCCTCGGCGGCGGCGATGCGGTCGGTCAGCCGCGAGAGTTCGCGCGTCAGCATGTCGATCTGCCGCCACTGTGCGGTGATGACCTGATTGAGCGCCTCGATCGCTGCGTCCTGATGCGTGATCTGTATTTCCAGCGCCTCGACGCGCTTGGCGAGATCGCCTGCGTTACTCATGATCGTCGCCTTCCTGCCGCGCGGCACGCTCGGTCAATCCATGGCCGAGTGCAACGCGTTGATCGAACACGAAGCATTCGCCCTTCCAGCGGCTTTGCGCCTCTGGAATCGTTTCGAGATATTTCAGGATGCCGCCCTTGAGGTGGAAAACGTTCTCGAACCCACGCGACAGCAGATAAGAGCTCGCCTTCTCGCAGCGGATGCCGCCGGTGCAGAACATGGCGATGCTTTTGTCTCGTGCGGGATCGAGCGTGCGGTCGGCGAAATCCTTGAACTCGCTGAAACTGCTAATGTCCGGATCGACGGCGCCCTCGAACGTGCCCATCTCCACCTCGAAGGCGTTGCGCGTGTCGAGTAGCACCATACCCGGCTGCGTAATGAGATCGTTCCAGTCTGCGGCGTCAACATAGGTGCCGACCTGTTGCGTCGGATCGGTAGCGCCGTCCTTGATGGTGACGATTTCCTTTTTCAGCCGGACCTTCATCCGGTTGAACGGCATCTCCAGCGCGGTCGAGAATTTAAGCTCGAGATTGTCGATGCGTCCACCGAACAGCGCACCGTGCTCGATCTGCTTCATCAGCGCGTCGATCGCCACCGCGCTGCCTGCGACTGTGCCGTTGATGCCCTCGGCGGCGAGCAGGATGATGCCCTTGATGTCGAGCGCGACGCACATACTGCGCAGCGGATCGCGCAACTGCTCGAAATCCGGCAACGGGGTGAACTGATAGAACGCGGCGACTTTGTACGGCATCGCGCTGTTATAGTGGCTCGAAGCTCGCGCGGAAAGGCGTGTCAGGCGACGTGAATGGCGGCGTCGTCCGTTTTCACCCGGTTGGGATACGTGAAAATCTCGAACCCGTCGGAACGCGCGATGGCGCACAGCGTGATCCCGGCGCGTTCCGCCATGCGGATCGCAAGCGCGGTTGGCGCGGAAACCGAGACGATCAGCGAAGCACCGATCACGGCAGTCTTCTGCACCATCTCGACCGAAACGCGGCTCGTCAGCAGCACCGCGCCGCTGGCGCCGTCGATCCTGTTGCGGGCGAGGGCACCTGCGAGCTTGTCGAGCGCATTGTGGCGGCCGACGTCCTCGCGGCATTCCAGAATGCCCTTCTCCGGGTCCCAGAAGGCGGCAGCGTGGACCGCGCGGGTCAACGTGTTCAGCTTCTGCAGCGGATAGAGCGCCTGCATCGCCGTCATGATCTGCGCCGGCGTGACGGTGATGCCGGTGCCGACCAGTGCCACGGGTCGCATTGCTTCGGCGATGGAATCGATACCGCACAGGCCGCAGCCGGTCGGGCCGGCGATGTGGCGGCGGCGCTCGCTCTGGCGCGCAGCCTCGGTCCCGCTGAGCCACATCCGCAGCTCGATGCCTTCGTCCTGCGGGACGACTTCCAGTGATTCGATGCCGTCAACGTTATCGATGATGCCTTCCGTCAGGCTGAAGCCGACTGCGAAATCCTCGAGGTCCTGTGGCGTCCCCATCATCACCGCGTGGGTGCTCGCGCCGTAGGACATCGCAAGCGCCGTCTCTTCCGGCACGACGCGGATGCCCTCGCTGAGGCCGTTTTCCCGCCAGATCTGGCGATGGGCTGAAACTGTCGGCTCCGTCATGAGTTGTACCTTCGTCCCGCAAGATCGTTTGAACCAATCATATAGGAAATCATGCGCGTCAGCGTAAGCCGCTTGGCCCCTCCGGCAAGGGCAAAATGGGCCGCAGGCGGGTGTTGCGGCCCAGCGAAGGGTTGCCTGCCGAGAGAGGTAGGTACCGCGGCCCCATTCTCACCGAAAAGCCATGGCGGATTTGACGATATCGGGCAGACGAGAAGGCAGAAGGAGGCGAGGCGGCATTGATGGACAAGCAGGCAGAGCTCTCACCGCGCCGCATCCTTTGCGTTTTCCCGAAATATTCGCCGTCGTTCGGCACGTTCGAATATGCCTATCCGCTGACGGACGGCGTGAAGGCCTTCATGCCGCCGCAGGGCCTGCTGCTGATCGCGGCCGCGCTGCCGCCGTCGTGGAGCGTCCGCTTCATCGACGAGAACATCCGCAGCGCGACGGATGCGGATTTTGCCTGGGCGGAAGCCGTGTTCGTCAGCGGGATGCACATCCAGCGCAAGCAGATCAACGATATCTGCCGCCGCGCGCATGAGGCGGAACGCGTCGTCGCGCTCGGCGGGCCATCGGTGAGTGCATGCCCGGATTATTATCCGGAGTTCGACTATCTGCATATTGGCGAACTCGGCGATGCTACCGAGGAGTTGTTCGTACGGTTGGCGGACGATGTCGCGCGGCCGCCGCGGCAGGTGGCGCTGACGACGCATGAGCGGCTAGCTATGGCGGAGTTTCCGCAGCCCGCCTATGAGCTCATTCCGCTGCGAAAGTACTTTCTCGGCAGCATCCAGTTCTCCAGCGGCTGCCCGTATCAATGCGAGTTTTGTGACATTCCGGGGCTGTACGGCCGCAACCCGCGTCTGAAATCGCCGCAGCAGGTTCTGGCCGAACTCGACAAGATGGTGGCGAACGGGTTGTCCGGCGCGGTGTATTTCGTCGATGACAATTTCATCGGCAATCGCCGCGCGGTGCTGGAATTGCTGCCGCATCTTGTCGAATGGCAGAAACGAAACGGCTATGCCGTGCAGTTCGCGTGCGAGGCGACGCTGAATATCGCCAAACGGCCGGAAATCCTGCAGCTCATGCACGATGCCTTTTTCCTCACCGTGTTCTGCGGCATCGAGACTCCGGACCCGAAGGCGCTGCAGGCGATGTCGAAGCAGCACAACATGATGGTGCCAATTCTGGAGGGTGTGAAAACGCTCAACAGCTACGGGCTCGAGGTGGTGTCCGGCATCATCCTCGGCCTTGATACCGACACCGACGATTCAGGCGAGCGTATTCTCGAGTTCGTCGACCAATCGCAGATTCCGCTGCTCACCATCAATCTGTTGCAGGCGTTGCCCAAGACTCCGCTGTGGGATCGCCTCGCGCGTGCCGGCCGCCTGATTGAAAACACCGAGCGAGACTCGAATGTCGATTTCCTGCTGCCTTATGAGCAGGTGGTGGCGATGTGGCGTGACTGCATGGGCCGCGCCTATACGCCGGAGAAAATGTTCGCGCGCTTCCAGCATCAGATCGAGCATACTTATCCGAACCGCATCCACCCGCCGCCGACGAAGCAGCGCCTCACTGCGGCGAACATCAAGCGTGGTCTCACCATGATGGCGCGTATCATCTGGCACGCGGGCGTGCGCAGCGACTACCGGCGCGAGTTCTGGAAGTTTGCGTGGCCGCGACTGAAGGCGGGCGATGTCGAACGCTTCATCAGTTGCAGCCTGGTGGCGCACCATCTGATTACGTTTGCGCGCGGCGCCTCAAGTGGCCGCCAGACCGCATCGTACTATTCCGACAAGCCGGCCGAGGCCTTGCCGCAGGCCGCGGAATAGCGGGATATTTCAATGATTTGGGCCCTCTCGCATTCCGTGCGGGGGTGGGGTATGATGCCGCCGCTTGGCCGTATCGCCTTGTTTTTATCAATGAAACCAATGGCTTAACGAGACGTGACGACTTTGTTCGCCCAGCTTTTGTCGATTCTTGCGCAGGGTGCGGTGTCCTCCCGTGGGGGCCGCGCATCATGACGGCTGCCGCTGAATTGCGCTCAGGCAAAGGGCACAAGGACGAAAACTTCCCCGTTGCCTCGCACCTTATTCATCCGCGCTACCGCGCGCCGATCCTCGCGTTCTACAATTTCGTGCGCACGGCGGACGACATTGCCGACCATGAGAGCCTGCCGGCGCAGGAGAAACTCGACCAGCTCAATCGTCTCGAAGCGGAGTTGCTCGGCGATGGCGATACCCAGCCGGAAGCGGTGGCGCTGCGCCGTGCACTTGCCGAGCGTGGGCTCGAGCCGCGCCATGCGCAGGATCTGCTGACGGCGTTTCGCATGGACGTCACCAAGCTGCGTTACGAGAACTGGGATGATCTCATCCACTATTGCAGCTATTCGGCGATGCCGGTCGGCCGCTTCGTGCTCGACGTGCATGGCGAGGATCGCGCGACCTGGGCCGCCAACGATGCGCTGTGCGCTGCGCTTCAGATCAACAATCACTTGCAGGATTGCGGCAAGGACTACCGCAAGCTCAACCGCGTTTACGTGCCGCGCGATGCGCTGGAAACCGCAGGTGTTGCAGTCGAAGAGCTCGGCGCGGCCAAATCCTCGCCCTCGCTTCTTGCCTGCCTGCGCAAGCTCGCCGAGCGCAACGAGGCGCTTCTGACGCAGAGCGCATCGTTTTCCTCTCAGGTGAAGGATATGCGGCTCGGCATGGAGATTTCCGTCATCGATGCTTTTGCACGACGGATCGTCGGCCTTTTGAAAACCCACGATCCGCTGTGCGAGAAGGTTCACCTCTCGAAAGGCGAGATGCTGAGGCTCGCCGCTCTTTCGGCTGCGGCGGAATTCGGCCGGCGCATGACCGGCACCAAGTCGATGCCGCGGCTATCCACGGGCGCATGATCCTGCCATGAGCGATGTCGATACAACACCGGCCCGGACGGCCTCCGGCAGCTCGTTCTACGCGGCGATGCGTATCCTTCCGCGCGAGCAGCGCGAGGCGATGTTTCACATCTACAGCTTCTGCCGCAAGGTGGACGACATCGCCGATTCCGACGGCCCGCGTGCTGAGCGCCTCGCAGCGCTGGCGGAGTGGCGGCGCGATATCGATGCACTGTATGAGGGGCACCCCACGCCGCGCGTCGCGCCTTATCAGGCTGCCGTGAAGCGCTTTGGTCTCAAGCGCGAAGATTTCATCGCCATCATCGATGGCATGGAGATGGACGTGCCGGCAGAAATCCGTGCGCCGGATGAGGCAACGCTCGATCTCTACTGCGATCGTGTCGCCAGCGCGGTTGGTCGTCTGTCGGTGCGGGTGTTCGGCCTGTCGGAGGACGATGGCATTGCGCTGTCGCATAATCTCGGCCGCGCGCTGCAACTCACCAACATCCTGCGCGATATCGACGAGGATGCAGGCATCGGCCGGCTTTATCTGCCGCGCGAATTGCTGGCAGGGGCGGGCATTACGTCGAACGATCCGCAGGTCGTTGCGGCCGATCCGAATATCCCGCGGGTTTGCATGCCGATCGTCGCACGCGTGAAAGTCTATTTCCGCGAGGCGGATGCGATCATGGCACGCTATCCGCGCAGCACCGTGCGCGCCCCGCGCATCATGTCGAAATATTATCAGGAAATTCTCAAGCGGCTTCTGGCGCGCGGCTTCGCGCCGCCACGACAGCCTGTGAAGCTCAGCAAGGCAGCGAAGATGTCGATTCTTTTGCGCTACGCGGTGTTCTGATGGAGAGGACCGCTCATATTATCGGCGCCGGACTGTCGAGCCTCAGCGCGGGCGTGCGCCTTGCGAACGAGGGGTTCACGGTCCACGTCCATGAGGCGACGCAATACACCGGTGGCCGTTGCCGTTCGTATTACGACGGCGCAACCGACATGGTGATCGACAACGGCAATCATTTGATGCTGTCGGGCAACCGCCACGTCCGCCATTATGCCAAGACACTCGGCACAGACGACAAGCTCGTTGGCCCGGCGCGTGCGCAATTTCCATTCATGGACATTGCGAGCGGCAAGCGTTGGCTGCTCGATCTCGGAGCAGGGCGGCTGCCGACCTGGGTGTTCAGCGCCAAGCGCCGCGTGCCGGATACGCATGTGCGCGATTATCTCGCGCTGCTGCCGCTCGTCTCGGCGCAGCCGGAGGCGCTCGTTGGTGACACCATTCCGTGTGAGGGCGTGCTGTATGACAGGCTGGTGCAGCCGCTTCTGATTGCAGCACTGAACGTCGAACCGCCGCAGGGCTCGGCGGGTCTTGCAGGCGCGATCGTGCGCGAGACATTGCTTGCGGGAGGCAAGGCCTGCCGCCCGCTGATCGCGCGTGAGGGATTGTCGCCCGTGCTGATCGATCCTGCGATCGAGCTCATCAAGAAGAAGGGTGGCTCGCTGACGTTGGGTCACGAACTGCGGAAGATCGAGCGCTCGCCGCTTCGCGCGACGGGCCTTAACTTCGGCGAGGATACGGTGCCGCTCGGGCCGGGCGATGTTGTCGTGCTGGCAGTGACCGCTCGTGCGGCCTCGGGATTGATGCCCGGCATCAAGGCACCGACGAAATTCCGCACCATCCTCAACGCGCATTTTCGATACACGCCGCCAGCGGGTGTTCCGGATGTGACAGGCGTTGTCGGCGGACTGATCGAGTGGCTGTTTGCGTTCCCGGATCGTCTCTCAATCACCATCAGCGCCGCGGAACGGCTCGTCAATTTGCCGCGTGAAGACCTTGCGCGCGATATTTGGCGCGATATCTGCAAGGTCGCGGACCTTGGCGAAGATGTGGCCGAAGGGCCGTTGCCACCGTGGCAGATCGTGCGCGAGCGTCGCGCAACGTTCGAGGCGACACCGGAGCAGAACGCTTTGCGCCCCGGTGCTGCCACCGAATTGAAGAACCTTTTTCTGGCCGGGGATTGGACGGACACCGGCCTGCCTTCGACGATTGAAGGCTCGATCCGTTCGGGCGATCGGGCCGCCGACCTCATCCTGCAGACGCAAGAGTGACAAGACGACCATGACTTCCGATACCGCAAGCGCAGCCGCGCTTGATCCGCGACGCCTCGCAACGAGCATTACGCGTGCCAGCCGCGCGCTTCATGACGTGCAGCAGCCGGACAGCCACTGGGTGTTCGAGCTCGAGGCCGACGTCACGATTCCGGCCGAATATGTGATGATGCGGCATTATTTTGCCGAGCCGGTCGACGCCGAGATTGAAGCGAAGATCGCGAAATATCTGCGCCGGATGCAGAACGACAACGGCGGCTGGTCGCTGTTCTACGGCCATGAGTTCGACATGAGCGCGAGCGTGAAGGCTTACTACGCGCTGAAGATGATCGGGGATTCGCCCGATGCGCCGCACATGAAGAAAGCGCGCGAGGCGATGCTCGCCCGCGGTGGTGCATCGCGCGCCAACGTCTTCACCCGCATCATGCTTGCGCTGTTCGGTCAGGTGAGCTGGAAGGCCGTGCCGATGATGCCGGTCGAGATTATGCTGCTGCCCCGCTGGTTTCCGTTCCACCTCACCAAGGTCTCGTATTGGGCACGCACCGTTATCGTGCCGCTGCTGGTACTGATGACGTTGAAGCCGCGTGCGAAGAATCCGCGTGGCATCGGCGTCCGGGAATTGTTCTTGGAAGACCCGCAGACGGTCGGCCCGACACCGAAGGCAGCACATCAGAGCCAGTTGTGGTTCACCAGCTTCGATATTATCGACCGCGTGCTGCGCATCACCGATCCGTTCTTTCCCAAGGGTATGCGCAAGCGCGCCATCGCCAAGGCGGAAGCCTTTGTCACCGAGCGTCTCAACGGCGTCGATGGGTTGGGCGCGATCTTCCCGGCGATGGTCAACAGCATCATGATGTACGATGTGCTGGGCTATCCTCCGAACGATCCAAACCGCGCGCTCGCGCGTGAATCGGTCGAGCGGTTGCTCGTCATCAAGGATGATGAGGCCTATTGCCAGCCGTGCGTCTCGCCGGTGTGGGATACGGCGCTCGCCGCGCATTCCATGCTTGAGAGCGGGGAGGCTGCCGATATCGAGGCGGCGAAGGCAGGGCTCGACTGGCTGTTGCCGCGGCAGGTGCTCGACCTTAAGGGCGACTGGGCGGACAAGCGCCCGGACGTGCGCCCCGGTGGCTGGGCGTTCCAGTACAACAATGCCCATTATCCCGATCTCGACGACACCGCGGTCGTGGTGATGGCGATGGACCGGGTTCGGCGCCTCGACGGCACCACAAAGTACGACGAGGCGATCGCCCGCGCCACGGAATGGATTCTCGGACTGCAGAGCGAGAACGGCGGCTGGGCTGCGTTCGACGCCGACAACCTCGAATATTATCTCAACAACATTCCGTTCGCCGATCATGGCGCGCTGCTCGACCCGCCGACCGAGGACGTCACGGCGCGCTGCCTGTCGATGCTGGCACAGCTTGGCGATACGCTCGAGACCAGCGAACCGATGCGCCGCGGGGTCGAATATCTGCGCAAGACCCAGCTTCCCGACGGCTCATGGTTCGGCCGCTGGGGCATCAACTACGTCTACGGCACCTGGTCGGTGCTGTGTGCCCTGAATGCCGTGGGTGTGCCGCATGACGACCCCATGATTGCCAAGGCGGCCGACTGGCTCGAGTCGATCCAGAACGAGGACGGCGGCTGGGGCGAGGATGGCAACAGCTACAAGCTCAACTACAAAGGATACGAGCGCGCTGCGACTACCGCGTCACAGACGGCCTGGGCGACGCTCGCCCTGATGGCGGCCGGGCGGGTGGATCGCGACGCTACCCAGCGTGGTATTGATAATCTTGTGCAATCACAGGAAGCGGATGGCTTCTGGGGTGAACCCTACTACACCGGGGGCGGGTTCCCGCGTGTGTTCTATTTGCGATACCACGGATATTCTAAGTTCTTCCCCTTGTGGGCGATGGCGAGATATAGGAATTTGCGTAGCAGCAACAGCCGGTTCGTAGGGGCTGGAATGTGATTGAGACCACCGGCGAAGACGCCGCACAGCAAATCGAAAAGCCGGTTCTGATCGTCACCGGATTGAAGCAGGAGGCCCGGATTGCCGCGGGCCCCGGCCTCACCGTGATCTGCAGCTCCAGCAATCCGGTTCAACTGCGCGAAATGATGATGTCGTTCGATCCCGCGAGCATCCGCGGGATCGTGAGCTTCGGTGTGGCCGGTGGGTTGAACCCGGCGTTGCGTTCCGGTGACATTGTCATCGCCTCGGAGATCATCGCGTCCAAGGGCCGCTGGCTTGCAGCGGAAGCTTTGAGCCAGGCCTTGTACGGCCTGCCGGAGCAGGGCGCACATCGCATCGTGCGCGGCGTTCTTGCCGGCGTTGAAGAGGTCGTGCTCGGCCAAACCGCCAAGGCGGCGCTGCGTTCGGCGACCGGCGCTGATGCGGTTGACATGGAAAGCCATATCGCGGCGCGCTATGCTGCGCAGCACAGCCTGCCGTTCGCGGCGCTCCGCGTTATCAGCGACCCTGCGCACCGTGCGCTCCCTGCAATCGCGGCGGCGGCTTTGAAGGCCGACGGCAACGTCGATGTCTGGAAGGTGATGCGCGGCATCGCCCGCAGTCCCTCGCAGATCCGCGCACTGGTGCATTCAGGACGCGATTTCAATCGCGCACTGCGTGGCCTGCGCAGCTACCGCAGCCGCCTCGATGGTGCGATGGCAATGACGGCCTTGGGACGTTGAGGCAGCTATCGTCAGACTGCTCCGAATAAATGGAGCGTCACGGATGAACGAGAGCGCTTTCGATCATTACTTCAAACATATCGATGATGTCGAAGGCTGGCTGAGCAAGACCACCGCCATCCTTTCAAACCGCTTGATGCGTCATCAGAGTACTGGTGGGCTAGTCGGGCCTATCTGCGAAATCGGCATTCATCACGGCAAATACTTATCGCGCTTGCCTCCGAACTGCGCCGGGATGAACAAGCCATCGCGATCGATCTTTTTGAGAATCAGGAAGAGAACATCGACCATTCGGGCATGGGCGACCGGCACATGTTCGAGGGAAATGTCACGAAATTCCTGAACCCGGCGTGCGTCATTACTCTTCACACCAATTCGACACGTCTGTCGCCCGGGGATATTTCGAAGTACGGCAAGATCCGGTTTTTCTCGATCGATGGTGGGCATACGGAGGCGATCACGGCTAACGACTTGCGCCTTGCGGAGCGCACCATCGCCACTGGAGGAATTGTCGCGCTTGACGATATTCTGCATCCGTCATGGACCGGCGTGATCAGTGGATATGTGCGCTACAAGCGGGAGGGCGGCACGCTGCGGCCCTTCGCTCTCGTGCCCAACAAGCTATTTTTGACGGACGGCAGCTCAGTGGCGTCGTATCGCTCTTTCATGCGGTCGGAATTCCCCCATTTGACCGATCAGCAAGATAGGGAATTCATCGGTGATATGGTCGATGTCTTCAGGGAGCTATTGCCGGAGCGGCCCAGATGGACATCGCGGTTCAAGACGAAGGTTCGCAAGAGGGTGAAAAAGATTAAACGGCTGATGAGACACTGAGACCGGCAAGATCGAGTATCGCCTGCAGGCAAATAAAAAGGCGCGAGATTTTTCTCGCGCCTTTTTGCTGGATGATGGTTGAGCGGATCAGGCGGCGCTGGTCGCCTTCTCTGGAGCCGGCTTCCCGGTGGCAGCCTGCGCGGCAAGCTTCGCAGCCGCTTTCGCCTCGGCTTCCTTGGCTTCGTCGGCGCGCAGCTCCGAGAGGCGCTTCTGCACCTCGGAGGAGAAGACGTACTGCGCCGGGCGCTGCTTGGAGAGATCGATCTCCGGCGCCATCGGGCCGCTCGTCTTGATGCCGCGAATCGCGACCCACGCCGCCTTGAGCGGATTGGTGATCGCCGCATTGGCCGCCGTCGGCTCGTAGCCGCAGTGCGCCATGCAGTTCGCGCACTTCTCGTACTTGCCGGTGCCGTAGGAATCCCAGTCGGTGGTGTCCATCAGCTCCTTGAAGGTCTTGGTGTAGCCTTCACCGAGCAGGTAGCACGGCTTCTGCCAGCCGAAGATGTTGCGTGCGGGCATGCCCCACGGCTCGCAATGGAAGTTCTGGTTGCCGGCGAGGAAGTCGAGGAACAGGCTCGAGTGCATGAAATTCCACTTCTTGCCCTTGCCGCGTGCGAACACGCCGCGGAACAGCTCCTTGGTCTTCTTGCGGTTCAGGAAGTGCTCCTGATCCGGCGCGCGCTCGTAGGCGTAGCCAGGCGAGATCGAGACGCCGACGCCGAGCTCGGTGGTGTAATCCAGGAACTTGGCGATTTCCTCGGCGGGATAGTTGTCGAAGATCGTCGCGTTGACGTTCACGGTGAATCCGCGCGCCTTGGCGGCCTTGATCGCGGAGACGGCGCGGTCGAACACGCCGGTCTGGCACACCGACTGATCGTGGTGATCGCGCAGACCGTCGAGGTGGACGGAGAAGAACAGGTAGGGCGAGGGCTCGAACAGATCGAGCTTCTTCTCGAGCAGCATCGCGTTGGTGCAGAGCGAGACAAACTTCTTGCGCGCGACGAGGCCGCGCACGATCTCACCGATCTCCTTGTGGATCAGCGGCTCGCCGCCCGGAATGGCGACCATCGGCGCACCGCACTCCTCGGCCGCGTCCCAGCATTCCTGCGGGCTCATGCGACGATTGAGGATCGCATCCGGATAATCGATCTTGCCGCAGCCGGCGCAGGCGAGGTTGCAGCGGAACAAGGGCTCGAGCATCAGCACCAGCGGATAGCGTTTGCGCCCGAGAAGCTTCTGCTTCACGAGGTAGGAGCCAATCTTGATTTCCTTGAAAAATGGTATGGCCATGAGGCAGCGTCTTTCCGATTAGAGCTCTGCCCCGGCTCTGACTCTGACCGATGTCAGCTCAGGGGGCAGTTTGAACTCGATGTTTTCCTCGCGCCCCGGCAGCACATCCACGGTAACCGGGACGATGCGGCGTAGGGCGTCGATCACGTCATCGACGAGAACTTCCGGAGCAGAGGCCCCGGCGGTGATTCCAACCGTTTTGACGCCATGGAGCCAGTCCGGATTGAGCTGGCTGCCATCGGCAATCAGATAGCTCGGGACACCGACCTCGGCGCCGATTTCACGCAAACGATTGGAGTTGGAACTGTTGGTCGCGCCGACAACAAGTATCAGGTCGGCATGCTTGCTGAGGTCGCGGACCGAAGACTGACGATTCTGTGTAGCATAGCAGATATCGCGGGTATCGGGCCCCTCAAGATCGGGGAATCGGGCTGCGAGCGCCGCGATGATGTCCTTGGTGTCGTCGACGCTGAGCGTAGTCTGGGTAATGTAGGCGACCGGCGCATCGGTCGGGATGTCGAGACGGGCGACGTCCTCGACGCTCTGCACGAGCGTCACCGGGCCCGGCACCTGACCCATGGTCCCGACAACCTCCGGGTGGCCGTCATGGCCGATCAGAACCAGGCGGCGGCCCTTGCCGACGTAGCGCTTGCCCTGATTGTGGACCTTGGAGACGAGCGGGCAGGTGGCATCAAGCACCGGCAGGTTACGGGACGCCGCTTCCTGCTCGACGCTCTTCGCAACGCCATGAGCGCTGAACACCGTGATGGCATTGTCCGGTACCTCGTGGACATCCTCCACGAACACCGCGCCCTTGGCCTTGAGGCTTTCGACCACATACTTGTTATGGACGATCTCATGGCGGACGTAGACCGGCGGGCCATATTGCTCGAGCGCGCGTTCGACGATTTCGATCGCACGAACGACGCCCGCGCAGAAGCCGCGCGGTTGTGCCAGCAGAACTTGAATTGGGGCTCTGTTAAGCAAGCTGCACCGCGTCGATTTCGTTTTCCCGGCCGAGCGCCTCGAACACACGCGTGACGATGCCTTTGGCATCGAGTCCGGCCTTGGCGTACATGGCGGCAGGGCTGTCCTGATCGATGAACACGTCGGGCAGCACCATCGAACGCACCTTCAGGCCCTTGTCGAGCACGCCGTGCTCGGCGAGGAGGTGCAGGACGTGGGCGCCGAAGCCGCCGATCGAACCTTCCTCGATCGTGATCAGCACTTCATGCTCGTGTGCGAGTTTCAGCACAAGATCGGTGTCGAGAGGCTTTGCGAAGCGCGCATCGGCAACCGTGGTGGTGAGGCCATGCGACTTCAGGATGTCCGCAGCCTTCAACGATTCCGCAAGCCGTGTGCCGAGCGAGAGGATCGCAACCGACGAGCCCTCACGCACGATGCGGCCCTTGCCGATTTCGAGTGGCGTGGGCTCGGTGGGAAGATCGATGCCGACACCATCGCCACGCGGGAAGCGGAAGGCGGACGGACGGTCGTTGATCGCAGCCGCGGTCGCGACCATGTGAACGAGTTCGGCTTCATCCGCCGCCGCCATGATGACCATGTCGGGCAGACAGCCGAGATAGGCGATATCGAAAGAACCGGCGTGGGTCGGGCCGTCGGCGCCGACGAGACCAGCGCGGTCGATCACGAAGCGAACCGGCAGCCTCTGGATCGCGACGTCATGGACGACCTGATCGTAGGCGCGCTGCAGGAACGTCGAATAGAGCGCGACGAACGGCTTCATGCCTTCGGTGGCGAGACCCGCGGCGAACGTCACCGCGTGTTGCTCGGCGATGCCGACATCGAACGTGCGTTCGGGGTGGACCTTCTGGAACAGGTCGATGCCGGTGCCGGACGGCATTGCGGCAGTGATGCCGACGATCTTGTCATCAGTTTCGGCAAGCCGGGCGAGGGTGCTGCCGAACACGCTCGTATAAGACGGCGCGTTCGCCTTCGCTTTGTTCTGCTTGCCGGTTGCGACATCGAATTTGACGACGCCGTGATATTTGTCCTTGGCGGTTTCGGCGTGGCTGTAGCCTTTGCCCTTCTGCGTCACGACGTGGACGAGCGTTGGCCCGACCTTGGAGTCGCGCACGTTTTTCAGGACCGGCAGCAACTGATCGAGGTTATGGCCATCGATCGGGCCGACATAATAGAAGCCGAGCTCTTCAAAGAGAGTGCCGCCGGAGATCATGCCGCGGGCATATTCTTCCGCGCGCTGCGCACCCTTTTCCATGAATTTCGGTAGCCGCCGCGCCACTTGCTTGCCGATCTCACGCAGCGAGCGGTAGGCGTTGCTGGAGGTGAGACGCGTCAGATACGACGACATTGCGCCGACCGGCGGGGCGATCGACATCTCGTTGTCGTTCAGAATAACGATGAGGCGCGAATCCATCGCACCCGCATTGTTCATTGCCTCATAGGCCATGCCTGCCGACATCGCGCCATCGCCGATCACCGCAACCACGCTGCGATTTTCGCCGGCGAGGTCGCGCGCAACCGCCATGCCAAGGCCAGCGGAGATCGATGTCGAGGAGTGCGCGGTGCCGAAGCAATCGTATTCGCTTTCGGCGCGCTTGGTGAAACCGGACAAACCGCCACCTTGCCGAAGCGTCCGAATCCGGTCACGTCGACTAGTCAGAATCTTGTGAGGATAAGCCTGATGGCCGACGTCCCAGATGATGCGATCGTCGGGCGTATTAAAAACATGATGTAACGCAACAGTGAGTTCCACCACGCCCAAGCCTGAACCGAGATGGCCTCCGGTTACCGCCACTGTGTTGATGGTTTCCGCGCGCAGCTCCTGGGCGAGCTGAGTGAGCTCACTTTCTTTGAGCTTGCGCAAATCGGAGGGACAGTTGATCTGGTCGAGCAGCGGGGTGGATGAGGTCATAAGAGGGGGGTCCGAACGTACAAGAACAAGACAGGAACGGCGAGCGAGTGTATCATTATGGCAGCTATTAAGCAGTAGTTCTCAGCAACTTTCCGCCTTATGCCACTATTGTGTGCCCTAAGGGCACCTATCCAACAGGTCAGAGTTAACCGGCTGACCTTTTTAAAACGCGCAATCCCACGATTTGATCGTTTCAGATAGAAAGAAAACCCGTGCTGACAAGGATAATTGTCTCTCTGGTGAAGACATGCACGCGCTACGCATGGCTTACCGTCATTCTTGGCGTTATTTTGGCGGCAGTCTCCGGTTTATATGCGGCGCAAAATTTTGCGATCTCGACCGACGTTAACAAGCTGATTTCCGAGCATCTGGACTGGCGGCAGCGCGAAATCGCCTATGAAAAGGCATTTCCCGGCCGAAACGAGCTGATTCTCGCCGTTGTGGAGGCGGCGACCCCCGAACTTGCAACCCAGGCGAGTGCCGCGCTCGAAAAGAAACTCACTCCGCAGACCGACAAGTTCAAGTCGGTGATGCGCCCGGCCAATACCCCGTTCTTCGAGACCAACGGCCTTCTGTTTCTGCCGACCGAGGAAGTCGGCAAGATCACCGGACAATACGCGGCGGCACAGCCGTTTTTCGACATTCTGCATGATGACCCGAGCATCCGCGGCCTCACCGGCGTGTTGCAGACCGGGCTGCAGGGCGCCGAGCGCGGGAAGCTTCCACGCGAATCGCTGACGCGGCCCCTGAACATTGTCTCCGACAGCCTCGAACAAATCTTCGCGACCGGCGACGGGACCTTCTCCTGGCGCAAGATGACGAGCAGCGAACCGCTGACCGCCTCCGACCTGCGTTCCCTCATCCTGATCCAGCCGATTCTTGACTATCAGGCGCTGGAGCCCGGCAGAGTCGCGACCGACGCCATCCGTCAGGCGGCGCGTGACCTGTCTTTCGACCATGATTTCCATGCCCGCGTGCGCCTGACCGGCCCCGTTCCGATAGCCGATGAGGAATTCGGCACGGTGCAGGAGGGTGCCTTCCTCAACGCGACCATTACCATTCTGATCGTGATCTTCATCCTGTGGCTTGCGCTGCATTCGCCACGGATCATTATCGCGGTGCTGGTGACGCTCTTTATCGGCCTGTCGGTCACGACTGCGGTGGCGCTGTTACTCGCGAATTCGTTCAACCTGATATCGATCGCGTTCTTCGTTCTGTTCGTCGGACTTGGTGTCGATTTCGGCATTCAGTTCAGCGTCCGCTATCGCGCTGATCGCTACGAAATTCCCGACCTGCAGGAAGCGCTCGAGTCGGCAGCGAAGCACGCGGCCGTGCCTCTTACGCTTGCGGCTGCGGCGACGGCGGCAGGATTCCTGTCGTTCCTGCCGACGAGCTACGAGGGCGTGTCCGAACTCGGCAAGATCGCCGGCGCCGGCATGCTGATTGCGTTCTTCATGGCGGTCACGGTGCTGCCCGCGCTGTTGAAGATCCTCAATCCGGCCGGCGAAAAGGAGCCGGTGGGCTATGCCTTCCTCGCACCGGTCGACAAATTCCTCGACGATCACCGCGTCGGCATTGTTGTCGGCACGCTCGGCATTGCGGTTCTCGGCCTGCCGCTCCTGTATTTCCTGCACTTCGACTTCAACCCGATGAACCTGCGCAGCCCGAAGGTCGAGTCGATTGCGACCTATCTCGATCTGCGTCGCGATCCGACCACGGCGAGCAACGCGGTCGACCTGCTGGCGCCGTCGCTGGCGGCGGCAAAGGAGGCGCAGGAGCGCCTTGCCAAGTTGCCGGAGGTCTCGCGCACCACGACGATCGAGAGCTTCGTGCCGGACGACCAGCAGGCGAAGCTCGGCCTGATCCGCCGTGCCGCCGGGGCGCTCGATCCAATCTTCAAGTCGCAGCCGGGAAGCCCCGCGGAGGACTTCGACAATGTTGCGGCGCTGACCGATGCCGCCGCGAGTCTGAAGCGCACCGCAAGCAAGTCACCGCCCGAGGTTGCGGCCGCGGCGAATCGTCTTGCGGGAAATCTCACGCGGCTCGCGCAGTCCGACAAAAAGGTGCGCGACAAGGTCGAAACGATCTTCCTGTCGCCTTATCGTACGCTGGTTGAGCAGGTCCGCAATTCGTTGAAGGCGCAGCCGATCACGCTGAAGAACCTGCCGCCGGAGATCGTCAGCGAGTGGATGACGCCGGACGGCCGTGCCCGCGTCGAGGCGTTGCCGAAGGGCGACCCCAACGACAACGACACGCTGCGCAAGTTTGCCGCTGCCGTTCAGAAGATCGAGCCGCTGGCCGTTGGTGGGCCGATCTCGATTCTCGAATCGGGCGATACCATCGTCATGGCCTTCATTCAGGCCGGCGGCTGGGCGCTGCTGTCGATCGGCATCCTGCTCTATATCGTGCTGCGCAGGTTCAGCGACGTGCTGCTGACGCTGGTGCCGCTCATCCTCGCGGGCGTAGTAACGCTGGAGATCTGTGTCCTGATCGGACTGCCGCTCAATTTCGCGAACATCATCGCGCTGCCGCTTCTGCTCGGTGTCGGCGTTGCGTTCAAGATCTATTACATCACCGCATGGCGGGCAGGGCAGGTCGACCTGCTGCAATCGAGCCTGACGCGCGCGATCTTTTTTAGCGCGATGACGACCGCGACGGCGTTCGGCAGCCTGTGGCTGTCGAGCCATCCCGGTACGTCGAGCATGGGTAAGCTGATGGCGCTGTCGCTCGTGACGACGCTCGCCGCTGCGGTGCTGTTTCAGCCCGCGTTAATGGGTCGCCCGCGCGATGTCGGGGAGAAGACAGATGTCTGAGGCGGGGTCCTGAGGCGCTGCGGCGGTAGCGCCCGGCGCCGCAGCACCTGCGGGCGGAGCTTTCTGCCCGATGGTGCGCGGAGGAACTGAGCCGGTGGCCGGCGGCGCCTTGGCGCCGGGATGTATGCCCGGCGTCGGGTTGGCGGCCATCGGAGCCGGCGCTGGTTCAAGGACGCGTGTCCAGGTCTCTCCGCCGCACAGGATACCGAGTACGCAGCCTTCCACCTTCAGCTTGTTGGGGGAGGCAAGCTTGATCGAGGCTTCGTAGGTCTTGCCGTTCTTGGCGTTATAGATCTCGCCGTCCCACTTGCCCTTTTCATCCTCGTCCATCTTCATGTTGAGGAGGACAGGCATACCGAGCGTCGGCCGGTTCTTTTTGGCCTTGTCGGGATTCTTGCTGTCGAGGCCGCCCGGTGTCTTTTCCGAGGCGACCACCCCCCAGAGACGGTTGTTGCAATTGGCAATGCGGATCGTGGCCACACCTTCCTCCACCCGCCATTCGCCGGGGATTTCGGCGGCATGAGCCGCACCAAGCGTGCCGAGGCCAAGTGTGCCGAGCAAGACGATCGCCGAACAAGCTAATTTCCGCATGAACCCTCGCGTAAGCTGCTTGCGAAAGTAAATCGCATTTTTCCAGGATGTTCCACCGGCCGGTGACAGGCGGTCGCGCTTTTTTCGGTTGACGAACAGCCTGTCAGACGACGTATGTACTGCATGGTGAAAGCAAATCTAGACATTTCCGAGATAGTCGCCGACCGCCAGTTTCAGCGCGGCGCGCTGCATACGAGATACCTGAACGAACAGCTCGTCCGGGTTCTTAAAACGATTGGTTACGACGTCGGGTTCCAGCGCGGGCAGGGCCAATACCTGTTCGATCGCGATAATGTCCGTTATCTCGACCTTTTGAGCGGGTTTGGCGTGTTTGCGCTCGGCCGCAACCATCCCGTGATTCGCGACGCTCTGAAAAGCGTGCTCGACAGCGAGTATGCGAACCTCGTCCAGCTCGATATTTCGACGCTGGCAGGTGTGCTGGCGGAACGCCTGATTGCGCATGTGCCCTACCTCGATAAGGTGTTTTTCGCCAATTCCGGGACCGAATGCGTCGAGGCGTCGATCAAGTTCGCCCGCGGCGCGACCGGACGGACCAAGATCGTCTATTGCGACCACGGCTACCACGGCCTCAGCTACGGCTCGCTGTCGCTCACTGACGATGCGAATTTCCGCGGCGGCTTCGGCCCGCTGCTGCCCGATTGCTCGGTCATTCCCTTCAACGATCTCGCCGCACTGGAGCAGGCGCTGGCGTCGCGCGACGTCGCGGCTTTCGTTGTCGAGCCGATCCAGGGCAAGGGCATCAATATTCCGGACGACGATTATCTGCCGGGCGTTGCGGCGCTCTGCAAGAAGTACGGCACGATCTTTGTCGCCGACGAAATCCAGTGCGGCCTTGGACGCACCGGCCGCTTCCTCGCGGTCGAGCACTGGAATGTTGAGCCCGACATGGTGCTGCTGTCGAAGTCGCTCTCGGGCGGTCATGTGCCGGTCGGTGCGGTGCTGACGCGCAAGGCGATCTTCGACAAGATTTTCGATCGCATGGACCGTGCTGTCGTCCACGGCTCGACCTTTGCCAAGAACGATCTTGCGATGGCGGCGGGTATCGCGACGCTCGACGTTCTGAAGTCCGAGAAGTTGATCGAGAATGCCGAGCACTGCGGCAACCGCCTCAATGCGTCGATCAGCGCGATGATCCCGCGCTACGAGCTTCTGAAAAAGGTGCGCGTCAAGGGCCTGATGGTCGGCATCGAGTTCGGGCCGCCGAAGTCGCTGGCGCTCAAGGCATCGTGGAATTTGCTGGAAACGGCGAGCAAGGGGCTGTTCTGCCAGCTCATCACCATTCCGCTGTTCAAGGATCACAAGATCCTGACGCAGGTCGCGGGGCATGCGAGCCATACGGTGAAGATGCTGCCGCCGCTCACCATCACGGATGAAGATTGCACCTGGATCGAGACGTCGCTCGACGAGGTGATCGCGGCGAGCCATCGCGTGCCGGGAGCGGTGTGGTCGCTCGGCAAGACGCTGGTGGACAACGCGGTGCGGAAGTCGGCGTGATGCGTTTCTCGGTTTAAGACCGTCGTTCCGGGATGGGCCCCGCAGGGGGCCAGACCCGGAATCTTTCTCGACATTGATGCGGACTCGCAGCACCAGATTCCGGGTTCGCTCGCGAAGCTGCTCGCGCCCCGGAATGACGTAGAAACCTGCACGGCAAAAAGCCGCCGCATCCTCGATGCGGCGGCTTTTTGTTGATCCGGAGTTGTCTTACTGGCCGTGGCTGACGAGGACGCCGTCACACGCCTTGCTGAGTTTGGGGCGATGCTGCTGCAGGCAGGACAGGATTACGAGGTCCGACTGGTCCATCACGGCGCGGCAGTAGCGCGAGACGTCCTTTGCGCAAGCCTTCTGCTCCTCGGGGGTGCCGCTGCGCGACTGTCCCTGGGCGAGAACCGCGGCCGACGAGGACGCAAGCAATGCGGCAACGAGAAGTGTTCTGATCATCTTCGTCCTTCAATCTGATGGCGACACGAATCGCACTGTAATGCCGCACGGCTTGGGTGCCGGTGACAAGCGAAAAATGCCGTTCGCGCCTGCCGGATTCCGTGCGGGCGTGCAGCCCCGCACCGGGAATATTTCGTCCTTGTGCGGATCAAATGTGGCAGCAATCGTGCCGCTGCCATGCGACGATTGTCGCGCCTAACGATTATCTGCGAGCACGAAAGAGGAGCCTTTTTCCGCAATCATGGCGGTCGGCGTATTGGTGTTCCCCGAGGTGATGGTCGGCATTACCGAAGCGTCGATGACGCGCAATCGCTCGATTCCATAAAACCGCAGCCGCGCATCGACCACCGCGAAGGGATCATTGGGAAGGCCCATCTTCGCGGTTCCAACCGGATGGAAAATCGTGGTGCCGATATCGCCCGCTGCCTTGGCAAGCGCCTCGTCGTCGTCGCTGACGGCGGGGCCGGGGAGATATTCCTCGGGCTTGTAGGGCGCCATCGCCGGCTGCTGCATGATCTTGCGCGTGACGCGGATCGCATCGGCTGCAACCCTGCGGTCCTCGTCGGTCGTGAGGTAATGCGGCGCGATGATTGGCTTGTCGTCTGGTGCGGCGGAACGCAGCTTCACTTCGCCGCGCGAGGTCGGCCGCAGGTTGCAGGCACTGAGCGTGATGGCGGGAAAGTCGTGCAGCGGATCGCCGAACTTGTCGAGCGACAGCGGTTGAGCGTGAAACTGGATGTTGGCGCGCTCATGGTCGGGGCTGGAGCGCGTGAAGATGCCGAGTTGCGAGGGCGCCATGGTGAGCGGCCCGCGCCGGCGCAGCGCATAGTCGATCCCCATCCAGGCGCGCTGCATGAGCGAGGCATAAATCTCGTTGAGCGTCTTGATGCCGGACACCTTGAAGATCGCGCGCTGCTGCAGATGGTCCTGCAGATTTCGTCCCACGCCCTGACGGTCGAGGATCGGAGTAATGCCGAGTGGTTCGAGCCATTCCCGCGGTCCGATGCCAGAGCGATGCAGGACCTGAACGGAGCCGATCGAGCCGGAAGTCAGGATCACTTCGCCCTTGGCGCGCGCCTCGAAAGTCTCGGTGCCGCGGCTGAACCGCACGCCGACCGCGCGGCCGTTCTCGATAATGAGCTTGTCGACGAGGACGCCCGTCTCAAGCCGCAGGTTTGGCCGCTTCAACGCCGGCTTGAGGAAGCCGCGCGCCGATGACCAGCGCCGGCCGCGATGCTGATTGACCTGAAAGTAGCTCGAGCCTTCATTGTCGCCAGTGTTGAAGTCGGGAATCTTGCGGATGCCCATCTGCTCGGCTGCGTTGGCGATGGCGTCGAGCACGTCCCACGAAATGCGCGGCGGTTCGATTCGCCAGCCGCCGCCCGCGCCGTGATACTCGGTCGCGCCGAGATAATGGTCTTCCAGCGACTTGAACGATTTCAGCACGTCGTCCCAGCCCCAGCCGTCGAGGCCGAGCTGGCGCCAATGGTCGTAATCGGCCGCCTGTCCGCGCATGGACACCATGGCATTGATCGCCGAGCAGCCGCCGATCACCTTGCCGCGGGGATAATGCAGCGAGCGGCCGTTGAGGCCGGGTTCAGGCTCGGTGCGAAACATCCAGTCCGAGCGCGGATTGCCGATCGCGAACAGATAACCGACCGGAATGTGAAACCAGATCCAGTTGTCGAGGCCACCGGCTTCGAGCGTCAGCACGCGATTCTTGGGATTGGCTGACAATCGGTTGGAAACGATGCAGCCGGCAGTGCCGGCGCCGACGACAATATAGTCATAGTCACCTTCAAGACGGTTCGGCATGTTGGGAGCTTTCGGATATTCAAGTATGAGTTGTCTTAACGCGCATGCGCACCGTCCGCCATTGCACTTTGAGCGAGACAGGCGGGCATGTTAGTTTTGTGCATCGCACTCAATGCAGGCTCGCCGTATGCCGATCGTCAATCGCATCTCCGAATTCCAGCCCGATATCGCCGCTTGGCGGCACGAGCTGCACGCACACCCCGAGCTGATGTACGAGGTGCATCGCACGGCGGCGTTCGTCGCGGAGAAATTGCGTGCGTTCGGCTGCGATGAGGTCGTGACCGGCCTCGGGCGCACTGGTGTCGTGGGACGCATCAGGGGCCGCAAGCCCGCGGGTGAGGGCGGGCTCAAGGTCGTCGCACTGCGCGCGGATATGGACGCGCTGCCGATCGAGGAGGAGACCGGCGCAGAGTATCGCTCGACCGTGCCCGGCCGGATGCATGCCTGCGGCCATGATGGCCACACTGCGATGCTGCTCGGCGCGGCGCGCTATCTCGCCGAGACGCGCAATTTTGCCGGCGATGCCGTGCTGATCTTCCAGCCCGCGGAGGAAGGCGGTGCTGGCGCGGCCGCGATGCTCGACGACGGGCTGGTGGAGAAATTCGGCATCGACGAAGTCTACGGCATGCACAATGCGCCCGGCATGGCGGTCGGCTCGTTTGCGCTGCGCGCCGGGCCTGCGATGGCCTCGACCGACCATGTCGATATTGAAATCGAAGGGGTCGGCGGTCACGCCGCCGCGCCTCACAAAGCGGTCGATCCGGTTTTGGCGGGAGCGCAGCTTATGGTGGCGCTGCAGTCGATCGTCTCGCGTGCCGCCGATCCGCTCGATCCGGCGGTGATCTCGATCTGCCAGTTCAGGGCGGGTGAGGCGCGCAACGTCATTCCGCAGACGGCGAGCCTTGCTGGTACCGTCCGCACGCTGACAGCCCCGATGCGCGATCTCGTGGAGTCGCGGGTGCGGGAGGTCGTGGCCGGCGTTGCCACCCAGAGCGGAACGAAGATCGACCTCAGCTACCGGCGCGGCTATCCCGTTCTCGTGAACCATCCGGCCCAGACCGACGTTGCCGCGCGGGTGGCGGGCGAGGTGGCCGGGCAGGGGCGCGTCAGCACCGATTTCCCGCCGCTGATGGGCGCGGAGGATTTCGCCTACATGCTGGAGGCGCGGCCGGGAGCGTTCATCTTCCTCGGCAATGGCGACACCGCAGGCTGGCACCACCCGGCCTATGACTTCAACGACGAGGCCATCGTCTTTGGAACGTCCTACTGGGTGCGGCTGGTCGAAACCCAGCTTGCGGGCTGAAAAGCAGGAAAACGCGTTTTGTGAGCCTTCCGGCGGGTTGTCGCCAGTGGCTGCAGCCATCCTGCCGGACCGTGTAGGGAAGCTCCGGGGACCCGTTCCTGCAGCGGAATTAACACATAATCGAAGAAGTGTGCGGAATCGACCTTCCGCACGATGTTTTGGATTGTCGGGCGACCAAAAGCCGCCCTAAAGATTGGTCAGAAGGTCGCAGGTCAGCCACCGCGCGAGCGGGGGTTTAACGTTAAGACTTGGCCGTGGCGCTTTGTCGTGCAGACTGCACAGTTGAGGTTGTCGTTATTTCTCCAAGTTTGTCATGATACGAGCAATGTAGCTCTTCTTTTCATGGGATCGTTTGCGTGCCGGACCACATGTCTCCCTCGAAGACGATGTCTTCCTTGAAGGTGATGGCCGACCAGTTTGGTCGCAAACGCGCCGTGCTGAGCCTTTTCGGTGTGCTCGCCGTCGCGGGCGCCGCTTATAGCGCCTACCAGTACACGACGAGCCGCCCTCAGATGTCCGACATCTCGAGCAAGGCGGTGCAGGACCCCACGCATTACAAGCCGACGTCGCTCGAGTGGGCGACCCTCACGATCGCGCCGGTCACCGACCGCGTGTTCCGTGCCGAGCATGTCACCGAGGGCAAGATCTCGATCGACGAGGATCGCTCGACGCAGGTGTTCTCGCCCTATACCGGGCGTGTGACCAAACTTCTGGTGCGCCCCGGCGAGCAGGTTGCGCAAGGCCAGCCGCTGTTCGTTCTCGAAGCGGCCGATACCGTGCAATCGCAGAACGATTTCATCGCGGCGCTGACGGCTTCGAACAAGGCGCAGTCCGCGCTCGACCTTGCGCAGACGCAGGGCAAGCGCGCCAAGGAATTGTTCGACGGCAAAGCGATCCCGCTCAAGGATTATCAGTCCGCGCAGGCCACGTTGATCCAGGCGGAAAACGATATGCGCTCGGCGCAGACCGCGCTTGAAGCGTCGCGTAATCGCCTGCGTATTCTCGGCCTCAGCGAGGAGGCGATCACCTCGTTCCAGGACAAGGGCCGCATCAATCCCGAGGTGACGGTGGTCTCGCCGATTGCGGGCACCGTGGTTCAGCGCAAGGTCGGCCCTGGCCAGTACATCAGCGCGGGCGCGACCGATCCGGTCTTTGTGATCGGTGACCTCTCCACCGTGTGGCTGACGGGCTATGTCCGCGAAGCCGATGCGGACGAGATCGCGGTGGGGCAGGATATCTCCTTCACCGTGCTCGCCTCGCCCGGACGCGAGCGGAATGCCCGCATCGATTACGTCGCCACCGCGATCGATCCGGTCACGCGGCGGCTCACCATTCGCGCGACGATCGACAATGCCGATCGCAGCCTGAAGCCGGAGATGTTCGCGAACGTCACGATCTATTCGCCGGGCGATCACTCTTCCGTTGCCGTGCCCCGGCAGGCGCTGATCTATGAGGCGGACCGCGTCCGGCTTTGGGTCGCTCACGACGACCACACCATCGAGCTGCGCACGGTGCAGACCGGCCTTTCCAACGGCGATTTCGTCGAGGTGAAGGACAAGCTCTTTTCCGGTGAGCAGGTCGTCGTCAAAGGCGGGCTGTTCATCGATCGCGCGGCGTCCGGCAGCTAGAGATGGCAGAAATCGCAAGCCGGTGCCGTGGCGGACGGCGAAGCGAGAACGCCGCGGGTGTTACGGCATGCCGGATTCCTATGTGCGGCATCGCGGCGCGACAGCCCTTGATCCAGAGGGCCTGATTTGATCGACCGTCTGGTTGCCTTTGCCGTCCATCGTCGCTTCGTCATTCTCGGCCTGTTTGCCGCGATGGTCATCGGCGGCGTTATCGCGTTCGAGAAGCTCAATATCGAAGCCTATCCCGACCCGACGGCGCCGATGGTCGACATCGTGACCCAGAGTGCGGGCATGTCGGCGGAGGAGATCGAGCGCTACATCACGATTCCGATCGAGACGCAGGTCGCAGGCATCAAGAACCTGCGGACCATCCGCACGATCTCGCTCTACGGTCTCTCCGACGTCAAACTGCAGTTCTCATTCGACTACACTTACGATGAAGCGCTGCAGCAGGTGCTGAACCGGTTGTCGCAACTGCCGCCATTGCCGGGCGGGGCGCAGCCGCAGATCTCGCCGCTTAGCCCGATCGGCGAAATCTACCGCTATCGTCTTGTCGGGCCGCCGAACTACAGCGTCGTCGATCTCAAGACCTTGCAGGATTGGGTGCTGCAGCGCCGCTTCCGCTCGGTGCCCGGCGTGATCGACGTGACGGGGTGGGGCGGCAAGACCAAGACTTATGAACTGCAGGTCGATTTCAACAAGCTCGCCGCGGCGGGCCTGTCGCTGCCGCAGCTTCTGCAGGCCGTGGGCAATGCCAACGTCAATGTCGGCGGCAGCACGGTCGAGATCGGAACGCAGTCGGCCGTGGTGCGCGGCGTGGGCGCGATCCGCAGTGTGGAAGACATCGCCAACACGATGATCACCCAGAGCGGCGGCACCCCCATCCTCGTCAAGGACGTTGCCAAGGTCGAGATCGGCTGGAAGCCGCGGCTTGGCATCGCCGGCATGAACAATGACGACGATATTGTGCAAGGCATCGTGCTGATGCGGCGCGGCGAAAAGAGTTCGCCAACGATTGCGCGTGTCGGCGAAGCGGTCGAGCAGATCAATAATTCGGGCGTGTTGCCGCCCGGCGTGCGGATCGAGCGCATCTACGACCGCAAGGACCTGATCGACACCACGACGGCCACCGTTCTGCACAACATGGTGTTCGGCATTGTGCTGATCGTGCTGCTGCAGTGGCTGTTCCTCGGCGATCTGCGCAGCGCGCTGATCGTCGGCGCGACGATTCCGTTCGCGCTGTTCTTTGCGGTCGTCATTCTGGTTTTACGCGGGGAATCCGCGAATCTTCTGTCGGTCGGCGCGATCGACTTCGGATTGATCGTCGACGGCACCGTCATCATGGTCGAGGCGATCTTCCGACGACTGTCGCACACCACCGAGTTGTCGCCGTCGGAAGAAAAGGCGATCTCGCCCGACACTGTCATGGACATGAAGGGGCACGCGATGCTGAGCGCTGCCGCCGACGTGTCGCGTTCGATCTTCTTTGCAGCAGCGATCATCATCGCGGCATTCCTGCCGCTGTTCACGCTGAGCGGCGTCGAGGGCAACATCTTCGGCCCGATGGCGCGCACCTATGCCTACGCGCTGGTCGGCGGTCTGCTCGCGACCTTCACCGTGACGCCGGCGCTGAGCGCCATCATCCTGCCCGCGCATGTCCGCGAAGTCGAAACCCGGATCGTGCGGTGGCTGCATGCGGTCTACGCGCCGCTGCTCGCATGGGCGGTGAAGAATACGCGGACCGTGATGGCGGCGGCCGGCATGCTGTTCATCCTGTCGTTGTTCGCGGTGCGGCTGCTTGGCCTCGAATTCCTGCCGAAGCTCGAGGAGGGCAACCTCTGGATTCGCGCGACGTTGCCGTCGACGATTTCGCTCGAGGCAGGCAACACCTACGTCAACGAGATGCGGCGGCTGATTGCCGAGCGGCCCGAGGTTCAGTCGGTGGTGTCGCAGCATGGCCGCCCCGACGACGGCACGGATGCTGCGGGCTTCTTCAATGCGGAATTCTTTGCGCCGCTGAAGCCCGTGAAGCAGTGGCCGAACTCGCACGACAAGGATGATGTCACCGCCGAAATCCTGAAGGACCTGCAGGCGAAATTCCCCGGCGTCGAGTTCAACTTCTCGCAATATCTGCAGGACAACGTTGCCGAAGCCGTGTCCGGCGTGAAGGGCGAAAACTCGATCAAGCTCTACGGCAACGATCTGGTCGAGCTCACCGAGACGGCGAACAAGATCAAGTCCGTGCTGGCGACGGTGCGCGGCGTCACCGATCTGTCGGTGTTCACCTCGCTCGGCCAGCCGACCATCCGCATCGATATCGATCGCATCCGCGCTGCGCGCTACGGCCTGTCGCCCGGCGACATCAATGCGACGATCCGTGTGGCGATAGGCGGCGAATCCGCGGGCGAATTGTACGAGCCCGGCAGCGATCGTCATTTCCCGATCATCGTTCGCCTTGCGCCGGAATACCGCAAGAGCGCCGAGAGCATCCAGAATCTGCGTATCGGTGTGCAGGGCGCGAACGGCAGCGTGACGCAAATCCCGCTGAGCGAAGTCGCGACCATCAAGCTCGTCTCCGGTGCGGCCTATATTTATCGCGAGCAGCAGCAGCGCTATTTGCCGATCAAGTTCTCGGTGCGTGAGCGCGACCTCGGCAGTGCCATCCGCGAAGCGCAGCAGAAGGTCGCGGAGGAGGTCCATCTGCCATCCGGCACGCGGGCGGAGTGGGTCGGCGAGTTCGGCAACCTGCAGGACGCGATCAAGCGGCTGTCGGTCGTGGTGCCGATCAGCCTCGCGCTGATTGCCGTGCTGCTGTGGTTCAATTTCGGTTCGGTCACCGACACGCTGCTTGCGATGAGCGTGATCCCGATGGCGGTGCTGGGCGGCGTGCTCGGACTTCTGTTAAGCGGGGTGCCGTTCAGCGTGTCGGCGGCGATCGGCTTCATCGCGCTGTTCGGTGTTGCCGTGATGGACGGCATCATCATGCTGTCGCAATACAATCAGTTGATCGACGAGGGGCTCGACCGCGTCAAGGCGGTGATCCGCACTGGCGAATTGCAGATGCGCCCGGTGCTGATGACGTGCGCCGTCGCCGGCATCGGCCTGTTGCCGGCGGCGATCTCGACCGGCATTGGCTCGCAGGTGCAGAAGCCGCTCGCGCTCGTCGTGGTGTCGGGCATGGCGGTTGCGCCGTTCGTGATCCTCGTCACGCTGCCGGTGCTGATCCTGACCTTCTCGCGGCACGGCCGGTAGGACAGACGCTCACGAACGTCACTGCGAGCGAAGCGAAGCAATCCAGAAAGCTGGATTGCTTCGTCGCTTGCGCTCCTCGCAATAACAACGATTGATCCAGCAGAACCGCCGTTACTGTCCCGATGGTGTGCGCAGGCCGTGCCATGCGTCACGCACCTGATGGTAGTGAACTTCGGGCAGATAATCCGGGGTGTTGAGGCCGAGGGTGCGGACGTCGAGCTTTCCGATTGCACTCAGCAAGGTGTAGGAGGCGATCACCCGATCGCGCTGGCTGAGGATCTGGCGGCTGCGCGCGGCGGTAAGGTCGGCCTGCGAGTTCAGTACGTCGAGTGTGGTGCGCTGGCCCGCCTGCGCCTCGCGCCGCACGCCGGCAAGGGCAACAGTTGCTGCCTTCACTTCGCTTTCGGCGGCCGAAAGACCGACCTTTGCGCCTTCATTGGTGATGTAGGCGCTGAGCGCCGCTGTCCGTGCCTGATTACGGACCTGCTCCAGCACCTGCCGGCTCTGCATCACGACTTCCTTGGCCTGCCGGGTCTGCGAGGCGGCGAGACCGCCATCGTAGATCGGCACGTTGATCTGGCCGAGGACGGTCGCCTGATCGGAGCGCTTCACGCTGAGGAACGGATCGCCGTCGGACTGGCGGCTGACCGTGCCCTGCACGTTGACCTGCGGCAGCAGGCTCGATTCCGCGACGCTGATGGTGGCGGTGGCAACATCGACGTCATAGGAGGCCGCGATCACCGCCGGGTTCTGGCGGGTGGCGCGGTCAATCGCCGCCTGCTGGCTGTGCGGGATGAAGCGGTCCACCGTGGGCGCAGGAGCAAGCCGTCCCGGCGGCGAGCCGATCACCTGCGCATAGGTCGCCTCGCTGATCTGGAGCGCGACCTGTGCGGCGTTGAGGTCGGCGAGCCCGCGGCTCAGCCGCGCCTCGGCTTGTGCGGTGTCGGTCGGCGTCACGTCGCCGGCCTCAAGACGGGTGCGGGCGACGCCGAGTGTCTCGCGCAGGAACTGGACGTTGAGCTTCTGGGTCTCGACCAGCGCCTGATTGGCGATGACGTTCATATAGGCCGTCACCGCGTCGAGCAGCACGCCCTGGCCGATATTGCGCAGGGCCTCGCGCCCTGACAGCACCTGGAATTCGGCGACCCGGACACTCGACGAGGTCTTGAAGCCGTTGAACAGCGTCTGGGTTACGGTGACGCCGATCTGCCAGGGCTTCTGCCCCTGAGCCTGAATCGCATTGTCGGGAAGGGTATTGCGGACCGTCTGCAAGCCCGCAGACAGGCTGGCCACGATCTGCGGGCGGTAGCCTGCGAGCGCCTGCGGCACGTTCTCGTCGGTCGCGCGCTGCTGGGCACGCTGGGCGTTGAGCTGCGGGCTCGACTGGTAGGCCTTGGCGAGGGCTTCCGGCAGCGTTTCGCCGGCTACGGGCTGCACGCCCGCCGCCACGCCGAGCATCAGCAGTCCCGCCACCGCCCCGCAACGCTGCCCTGAATGCCGACGAATCATAACGCCCTAATCACCACGTCCCCGCACTCTGCGGATACCGCAACCTGCAGGGCAGTCATACTGGCCGGACCCGGCTTGGGCAAACTGTCCCGTGAAATTGTTCGGTCCTGTGGCAATCCCACCCTCGGAAGCGGGGAAAAGCGGCTTACGGGCTTGACCCCGCCGTCCCGCTCGGGACATTCGGCCCCGGATGCCGCGGGGCGGAACGGGTGAGGCAGAAAAGCAATGTCGACGGTTTATGCCGATCCCCGTGAGCTCGCCGACGCGATTTTGCGTGAATGTGGCCGCGAACTCGTCGTCGGCCTGCCGCTCGGGCTCGGCAAGGCCAACCACATCGCCAATGCGCTGTGTGAACGGGCGGCGCAGGATGACGCCATCCGTCTCACGATTTTCACAGCACTGACGCTTGAGAAGCCCGCGCCGAAATCCGATCTGGAGCGGCGTTTCATCGGCCCTGTGATCGAGCGGCTGTTCGGCGGGTATCCCGATCTCCTCTACGCGAAATGGCTGCGCGCGGGCACGCTGCCGAAGAACATCGAGGTGACGGAGTTCTTCTTCCTCGCGGGCCGCTGGCTCCGTCATGGCTATGCGCAACAGCATTACATTGCCGCGAATTACACCCACGCCGTTGCGGGCATGCTGACGCGCGGTCTCAACGTGGTGCTGCAGCTTGTGGCGAAGCGCGTGGTCGACGGCGAAGTGCGCTACAGCCTGAGCTGCAACACCGACACCACGCTCGATCTCCTGAAGGCACGCGCGGAAGGCAAGATCGATTTCAAGCTGATCGGACAGGTGAACTCCGAACTGCCCTTCATGCCTGGGCCAGGCGATCTTCCGGCCTTCGAATTCCATGCGATTCTCGACAGCACGGAGACGGATTTTGCGCCGTTCGCGCCGCCGTCGGAGCCGGTCGGCGAAGCGAAATATGCGATCGGCCTTCACGCCGCGAGCCTGATCGAGGACGGCGGCACGTTGCAGATCGGGATCGGGCAGGTCGGCGACGCGCTCGCGCAAGGATTGATCGTGCGCGATCGCCACAATGCGGATTTTCGCGCGGCGATCGATCGTCTTGCACCGGGTGTGAGCGGACGCGCCTGCGCGCCCTTCGAGGAAGGGCTGCACGGCCTCAGCGAAATGTTCTTCGAGGCGTTTCTCGGACTGATCGAAGCTGGCATCGTTCGACGCGAGGTGGATGGCGCAGCGCTGCATGCGGCGTTCTTCCTCGGGCCAAAATCATTCTATCGCGCCCTGCGCGAGATGCCGCCCGACAGGCTCGATCGCATCCGGATGATGCCGGTCTCGTTCACCAACGCGCTCTATGGCGATGAAGATCGCAAGCGGCGCGGGCGGCCCAAAGCGCGCTTCGTCAACAACGCGATGATGGTGACACTGCTCGGTGAAGCCGTTTCCGATGGCTTGAGCAACGGGCAGGTGGTGAGCGGCGTCGGCGGCCAGTATGACTTCGTGGCGCAGGCTTTCGCGCTCGAAGGCGCTCGTTCGATCCTGACGCTCGAGGCGACGCGACATAACGGCAAACGTCTGGAATCGAACATCCGTTGGTCCTACGACCACACCACGATTCCGCGTCACCTGCGCGATATTGTGGTGACGGAATATGGTGTTGCCGAACTGCGCGGTAAATCCGATGCCGAGGTGATCGCCGCGATGCTGTGCGTAGCGGACTCGCGTTTTCAAGATGATCTGATGCGGCAGGCGAAGGACGCCGGCAAGCTGCCGCAGGCTTATGACATTCCGCAGGCCTTTCGCGACAACACGCCGGAACGCATCGCCCGTGCGCTCGCGCCACTGCGCGACAAGAGTTTGCTGCCGCAATTCCCGTTCGGGACCGATTTCACCGGCGTCGAGCAACGCCTGATCCCGGCATTGCAGCGGCTGAAAGAGGTGTCGGCAAGCCCTGCTGCGCTGCTTACGCTCGGCTGGCGCGGTCTATCGGCAGACGATGCCGACGATGCGGAGTGTCTTGCGCGCATGAAGCTCGATGCGCCGGCGACGTTGCGCGAGCGGGTTTATCGCTTGTTGTTACGTGGTGCGTTGAGGCCATAGCATCCGCGCGGCGGAGGCGAATGTCAGCAGCACGCCGATGGCGATGAAGATTTTCCCGACCAGCGATGCGCTGCCCCATATGCCGCCTTCCGATACGGATTCCGTGGGCTCCGGCATCTGAGCAAGCGCCAACGTCATGGCGTGCTGCGGCTCGGGCTCCGCAACGGCACGATCGATCTCGTTCAACTGATCGGAGGTCGTCACTTCGACGCCTTGTGCAGGAGGAGCCGCCAAGGGCCGTTCAACCGCCGTCTTGTCTGCCTCGGTCAAGGTCGAAGTATCAGGCGCTAGGTTTTCCTGCGCTGAATTGTCGGGCGGTACTTCGGCGCGGGCATCGGCCACAGAAGACGGAAGGCGCGACTCATCCTTCGCATTCTTCGTCGTGTCAGATTTGGATGAAACGGTCTTGGCCTTGGTCCGGCTCTCGGTGCTCGTTCGGTGCTTTTTTGCGGAACGGTGCGGACGGACGTGCTTCTTGCGCGTATGGGCACGATGCTTGGTGAACTGTCCGAGCGCGAGCGGCTTCGCACTAGTCGTTTCAGGCGCAGCCGTGCCGGGTGTCGTGCTTCCCGCGAGCGAGGCCAGCGCCATGGCGGCCGCCATCACAGCGTAACGCAATCCTCGTGGCATGGTGGTGTCTCCGCATCGCCCCGCGCCCGCGTCCCAGATGGCCCTGCGGAAGTGGCCAGACCGCGGCAAAAGCGAGGAAATCTTTGGTTTTTGCAGGCCAAAGCCCGGGGACCTCCGCGATCGATCCGGCGTATGCGATTTGCCAGCGGCAGCTGTAACATCCTCGAAAATGCGTCGTATTGCATAGTGTCCCGAATCCGAAGCTCGCATGAGCCGTGCCGCGCCCTCTGGGAGCGAGCTTCAGATTCGAAGGACACTAGTAAATATGTAATTCTAGTGCGGTTTAGACTCAGACGCTGGCTTGAGGGACTCGCGGAGAAATAGAGCGAGCGTCTGAACCACCGCACTAGAGAGAGCAGTGTGAGCGGTCAGGAACATGAGTGGACCGACCTGATGCGGTCGGCCAATGCAGGCGATGCGGCTGCGTACCATCGGCTCCTGTCGGCGATCACGCCGGTCTTGCGGGCGTCGGCGCGGCGCGGATTGCTGCGCGCAGGGCAATCGCCCGATCAATCCGAGGATATCGTGCAGGATACTTTGCTCGCTGTTCATCTGAAGCGTCACACCTGGGACCCGAAAGCGCCGTTCGCGCCGTGGCTGTTCACGATCGCGCGCAACAAGCTGATCGATGCATTGCGTCGTCGGGGCCGCCGCGTGTTCGTCGATATCGACGATTTCACCGATGTGTTGCCGGGTGAGGATGCGCCGGAACCCGCGAACGGCGTTGACGTCGCGGCGCATCTGCAGCTTCTGCCGCCACGCCAGCGCGACGTGCTGCAGGCGATCGCGGTGGACGGCCTGTCGATCTCGGAGACGGCGCAAAAATTTACGATGAAGGAAGGCACGGTGCGGGTCGCGTTGCACCGGGGATTGGCGAGCCTCGCCGCTCGCGCGCGGGAAGAATTGCCATGAAGACCGACGATCTGATCGCAAGTCTTGTCGCCGATCATCCTTCGCGGATGCAGCCGGTGTGGCTGTGGCTTCTCGCGGGACTCTTTGCCGCGCTGCCGCTGTCGGCCGCAATCTTCATGATGAGCTTCCGGATGCGGCCGGATCTTGCGAGTGCGATCTACAACCCGTTCTTCGATTTCAAATTCGTGGTGATGCTGGTTCTTGCCTCGGTCTCGGCGGCGCTCAGCCTGCACCTGTCGCGCCCGGGCGCTTCGCTGGAGCGCTGGGGATGGCTGCTTGCGGTGCCGGCGGGCCTGCTTGGCATCGCCATCGTCGCGGATTTCGCCGTTCCACAACGCAACTCCTGGACAGCGCGGCTCGTCGGATCGAGCGCCATGGCCTGCATGGCGTCGATCCCGCTGTTTGCGATCCCATTTCTTGCGGCGGCGCTATGGACATTGCGCCGGGGCGCCACGACACGCCCGATGCTGGTCGGAGCGCTTGCGGGGCTGATGTCAGCCGGGCTCGGCGGAGTGATCTATGCCGTGCATTGCATGGACGACTCGCCGCTGTTCGTTGCGACCTGGTACACGCTCGCGGCCGTGCTTGTCGCTATCGTCGGCGCGTTCGTCGGCCGACGAGTCTTGCGGTTCTAGGCGATCGCGGCAGATGCGGCGAACGGCACCTGACCGGTTGCCTCGCGCATGCGGTAGAACCGCAGGACCTGCTGCGCCGTCGAGGGCCGCAGCAGATTGAAGTGATCCTGATATTCGCTGAGACTCGTCGAGATGCTCTCAGGCGCGGCGGGGTGGCGTGCTTTGAGGATCTTCTCGACCGTCGCCCAGCTCAAACCTGCGACCTTGGCAAGCACGAGAAGACCCTCGGCGCGCGGCTCGATCATCATGTTTTCGACGGTGAGGATCGGCACGTCGGTCATCAGCGCGATCGAGGTCGATATCTCCTCCACGCGGCCGTTGTCGGCGAAGGTCGCCACCTGTGCCTCGTTGAGGCGGCCGTCAGTGTGGAGCAGCTTGACGAGCGTCTGCGCGCGGATCGTCTCTTCGCTTTTTGCATTGCTTGCCTGAAGCGTGACTTCCTTCACCACTGAGGCGACGTCGGCCGCAAGATGCGGGTTGGCGCGGTTGAGCTTTTCGCGCACCGAGCGTGACGCCTTGGCGACGAGCTGCAGGTAATAGTGCCGCGGGATCGGACGCATACCAAGGCAGGAGGCGATGTCGTCGTTCCCCTCTGCGCGCGAGATCAAGCGGCCATAGCCGTTATCGGAAAAATTTGCGCCGGGATTGTTGACGGTACTTTCGACAACATCGTCGTTGCCGCGTTCGACCAGCACGTCGGTGACGGCCTGGCTCAAAATCTTGCGTTTCGAGATTGCGAGGAGGTGGCCCTGGCTTTTTTGCCTGGCATTTCTGACGAGAACGTCGTCGCTGAGCTTTTCGGAATAAGAGAGCACGGGGGCCGCAACTTCCACGAGGTCGTCGAAGGCGAGCGTATGGATGAGATTGGTCGGTGCTTCGGGGACAGTGGCGATGCGCTGGGCCAGCAGCGCCTTTGCCGACATCTCCATCTTGCGGATCAGGCAGTGAAAGACATCGTCGAACAGCGCGATCTGCTCTTCGGAGTATTGAGAAGGCGCGTAGAGAAACAGATCGGTGACGCGCTGGAGTGTTTCAACACGCCGCGCAACCGTCCCATGTGTGAGGGCGGTCTGAAGGTCTGCCAACAGACTCTTGGCGTTGGCCGCGTTTGTACTCATAACTTTCTGTCCCAAACAGGCCGATGCAATTCTTGCACCGGGGCGGTCGTCTAAGCTCGTTCGATTCTGTTTCGTCCCAGGTCCTTTGCGCGGTAAAGCGCAACGTCTGCCCGCAGAAGAAGACTGTCCACGGTTTCACCGGGGAGCAGTGTCGCCACGCCTGCCGACATCGTCATGTCAACACCCGGCGAAATCGAATTCCAGTCGACATCCGCAACGATCGTCCGCAGCCGGTCGACGACCCTTCCGGCAACGTCCTCACCGGCTTCGGGCAGTACCAGCAGGAATTCTTCCCCGCCGTAGCGCCCGAATTTGTCGATCAACCGGATATTCGCGAACAGTGTGATGGCGAAGGTGCGTAGCACTTCGTCGCCGACAGGATGGCCGAAATGATCGTTGATCTTCTTGAACCAGTCGAGATCGATCAGCGCGACAGAGCAGGGCGACTTGCTGCGCGCGGCCCGCTCGGCTTCCTCGGCGAGCGCATGCATGATGCTGCGGCGGTTATGCGCGCCGGTGAGTTCGTCGAATTCAGCCAGCTCCTCGATGCGCCGATAGGCTTCCTTTAGCGCCAGCCCCTGGCTGTAGAAGGATTCCCGCAGCGCGCTCGAGAACATGCCGATCATCATGCAGCGGCTGATGGTGAAAACGAACAGGAGCAACGTTGCGAAACGCTCGGCTGGCGAGCCGTGCGGCATGGAGATCGGGATATCGGTAAAAAGGAACAGAACGGCGAGGCCTGCGGTGATCAGCGTCCACGCGATGCCGATCTGGAGCATGGTCGATCGCAGCGAACCCAGCGCCACCGTAACGAACAGCGAGCAGAGGAAGACGCAGCCTACTTCCGGCGCCATGTAGATGAAGGCGAGCATCAACAGGAAGCTGACGCTCATCTGCTGAAGGACCAGATAGTGGTCCTTGAAGCGGTCGTTGAAGTGGGCGTCGGAGAGGATGGCGAAGCAGGTAACGGTGAGGAGCGCGCAGACGAGGAACACCAGCGGCGTCGTCAGGCTTGTGGTGCCGGCATAGGCATAGAGTACCAGCACGACGGTGTCGGTGAGGTAGCTGAGCGCCGTGATCGCGAGGAGTTGTCGGCGCTGGGTGGCACGCCGCTTCAGGACATCCGGCGCGGCAACGTCGGAAAAGTCGAACTGATCAGTCAGCTTTAGTGGTAGGACGGCGCCCCACATTTCGAAAAAATCCCATCGCTCCGCCCCTAAAGTACCGGGCAAAGCGTTTAGGTTTCGTATCTGGGAGCCGCCTTCGGATGCCTTGTGGCGGTTGGCCGCGGGTTTTCGCGGAGTATCGAATTATAATATATTTCAATGATTTATGGTTTTTGAGCCTCCCATTGGGAAGCGCCAAATCTCCCGGCCGGCTTACCTGTGAGCGTTGATGTCGGGCCGGAGGCCGCGCCGATGCGTTAACGCTGCGGGTGAGTTTAGAGGCTCACTATACGTGAATACCTTGACCCGAACCGCCCTGGCAGGGACGATACATCGTTCCAGCGGCGATTCCTTTCCTGCCGTTTCTCGGGTTCACGCGCGTTTGCCGCGCTCCCTGTTGCTTTGCGTCATCCTCGGTTCGTCTCGGCTTTGTCGGCCGGCGTCATTCTGCAACGTATTTTGTTACGGAAAGAGGCGATGTCTCAAGCTCCCTTGAAGACGGTGCGAGCCGCAGGCCGCAGCGTCGTCGCGCGCTGGCGCATCCTCGCGCAGCAGCGCCTCGATTATCTGCATGAATTGGGCGCCAGCGGGCGCTGGAAGCTCTATCACACCGAAAGCGATTTCCTGACGATGCTGCAGGAGGCGCACACCGCGCTGAAGATCTGGCAGGAGCTCGCGCCGCCCGATGAGACGCTCGACAAGCCGGCCGAGGTTGCGGTTGCGCAAGCCGAGAATGCGGAGGCGGGCGTGCCGGACGGTCTGCCGGGCTCGAGCTTATTGGACGGTGTTGAGGCCCAGTACGATCTTCGGAAACTCTGACGCGCCGATCACCGCAAGATCGCCTGTGATGGGCTTGTAGTGATCGTAACCGACGATCGCGCCGCGCGGTGCATTCGAGATCAGGTTGCCCGTCACGAGCGTCTTGCCGGTGCCGTCCATCGCCGAGATGCCGATGCCGACGAAAGCGTTGCGGATCACGTTGTCGGAAACATTGACGTCGCGCAGATATTGCCCCCAGCCCACGACGATGCCGCAGACTGGTGCATTTTCGACCACATTGCCGGTCACGGTGGTGTCGGCCTCGACGTAAATGCCGTGGCCGCCGGTTTCGATATCCGATCCCGGATCGCGCTTTGCCCTGGTGTTGCGGATGATGTTGCCCTGCACGATGGCAAGGCGGCCGCCTTCGTTGAAATTGGCGACCGACACGCCGGTGGTGCAGCCATCGACGACATTGTTGGCGATGATCGCGCCTTCGAACGCAAATTCCGAATAGAGTGCGACCTCACGCACGTCGGTGACGTTGTTGGCGATGATCTGAATGTTGGAGGCGGAGTTGCCGCGTATGCCGGAGAAGTCGCAATTGCGGATGCGGTTGCCGCGCACAATCACATTGCCGGCGCGGTAAGCGTTGATGCCGTTGCCGTATTGTCCGGAGCCGCCGGGGCCGGCTTTGATGTTTTCGATGCGATTATCGGTGACGATGGTGCCGTCGTCGCCGGGGGCCGAGCGCAGAATCTCGATGCCATTCTCGGAAGCATCCTGAATAACGTTCTGCGCGATCAGGAGGCCGAGCGCATCGACGCTGACGATCGCGGTGGCGACCGTCTGGCGGATGGTGGTGTTGCGAATGTCGCCGGAGCACGTCTCCAGCCAGATGGCGTTGCGGCGGCTTCCGAGAATGTCGCAATCGGCGATGTGGATGTCGCGGCAGGCCTGCAGGCTGATAAGGCCTCGCCGTTGCGGCAGGTCAGCGCCGCCGCCATCGAGCGTCAGCCCGGTGAGAACGAGGCCGTCCGCGCCCTTGGCGGTGAGGAGGGCGGTGCCGCCGGTGAATTCAATCCGTGTTGCGCCGCGCGCGCCGATGATCTGCGCGCCGCTCGGCAGATCGAGTTCGCCGGTACGATAGATTCCCGGCCGCAGCACCAGCGGCGTGCGTGCCGCCGCGGTGGCGTAAATCGCGCGCTGCAACGGAATGGTCTGATCGTCGGGACTGTTGTGCTTGACGCCGAGCTGGCCCGCATCGCGGCCAAGAGGTGTCACTGCCGGGGCCGCAATCGCGCGTGCACTCTCCAGCGTGAGCACGGCAGCAGATAGGCTGAACGAGTTCACAAAACGGCGGCGGGTGAGGTTCATGGTGCGGCTCCTGCTGCCGTTTATGACACGTCCCGATATCGAAAGAGAGGGCACTGCAGGCTTTATGGCGCGCTCTTGGTTAAATTTGCCCAGCTAAAAGGAGCGAAGGGCGCGTTGCCGTGCGCGCTGGATGAGCGCGGCGAGGATCGCTTCACCGGCTGCGGCGAGATGCGCGAAGCGGATGGCTTTGGGCTTCTTCAGGTGAGCTTCGTTGCGGGCGATAAGCGGCATGTGGATAAAGGCCGCGAGCGGCGCATGGTTCGGCGAGCGTTGGGCCGCTTCGATTGTACGCCAGCTCAGGTAATTACAGAGGTAACTACCAGCGTTGATTGAGGGGCGAATGTCCACGCCATTCGCCTTTGCCGCATGCAGGAGCCGTGCGGTGTGCGCGCCGAACGACCGCGTCGCGAATGCGGCGGGATCGATCGTGCGGCTGAGAACGGCTGTATGGGCGGCATCCGGCCAGAGCTGGGTGATGGCGTTGCGCGCACGGAATTCCACCCGGCACCAGGGTGTCCGGGTTGCGAGCCCGAACATCAGAAGGATATCCGGCGCGTGTTGTGCGAGCAGGGCGGGCAATTCGGCATCGACCGCCGCATAGGTAACCGGGAAGATGTGACCGATGCGCTCGACGTTGGTGAACGCAGGGCGCGGCAGGCGGACGAGTTGGGTGACGAGTTTCTCGGTCGGGTTATAGGGTGCGCCGGGAAACGGTCCGAAGCCGGTGATCAGGACGCGAAGCCTGCCCCGCGTCATCGCTGATCGTTGTCGTCGCGCTTTGGGGGTGTTCCGCCGAAGATCGCCGTGCCTTCCGCAGAAAGATACGGCTTCAACTCCTGCCATGGCACGACCACGTCAAATCGGCCTTCGGCATAGGGGCCGACCGCATAGGGTTCGTAGTGGAACATGAGCCCGGCGCTTTTGCCGGACTCCGTTGAAGGCGCCAGCGTCACCGGGCCGATCTTGAGAAGGCTCGCGCCGATATTCTCGTACCAGTCGAGCGGGGACTCAGCGTCCACGATGCCGCGCCTTTTCTTTTCAGCCTTCAGCGCAACGATGACGGCTTTCTTCATTGCCTTCAGGGTCGGGCCGTCATCAGCGGTTTCCTTGAAGAAAGGCCTGATGCTGATGCGCTTTTTTGCAACGTCGTCCCACAGGATCGTGTTCACGTAGGTGTTGGGATGCGCGCCGTGGGTGTTGGCGTAATCCTCCCGCAGGACGCTGATGTACCGCCCGGCGACGACCGATGCCGTGAGGTAATGGCGCTCGAACGTATAGCCGTCCTTCGGAAAATATTTCGGATCGCTGCGCTTGGCATCCGTCGCTTCCTTGCGTTGCGTGCTGGCGTAGCGTTTGCCTTCCGCAAGGCAGTCGGCGGCGAGCGCCGGATTGGCCTTGATCGTGGCATCGAGGATGATGCCGATATCGACCGCATCGGTTTTGATCGCGAAATCCGGCTTGGGTTCGGCCGCGAAGCACGCTCCCGTGAGGAAGATGCCGACAACGACGATACGGACGATGTTATGGATCGGTGCGAGCGGGAGCATTCGCTTTCTATACAGCAATTCTGTGCTTATCGTCGTCCCCGATGGGGCCTATATCTCCATCGTCATGGCCGGGCTTGACCCGGCCATCCACGTCTTGGTGGCCCATTTTAGAAAAGGCGTGGATCACCGGGACAAGCCCGGTGATGACGATTGAGAGTTTTTCTGCCTGTCTGGGTCCCCGCCTGCGCGGGGACGACGTCACGAGCATCGTGACAGGGACGACATCATAAACAAGGCCCGAGCCTAATCGCTCAGCCGCTCGATACCTTCGGTCGAGTGCTGCGCCAGCGCCTCGCGCGGCGTTCGCTCTCCGATTTTTCTGTCTGGGGCGATTTCCGCGAGCGGTACCAGAACAAAAGCCCGCTCGAACAGCCGCGGGTGGGGCAGGGTCAGTTCCGGCGTTGAGATGGTGCCGTTGTCATAGGCGAGAATGTCGAGGTCGAGCGTGCGCGGACCCCAGCGCCGTTCATTGGCGCGGTCGCGGCCAAACCTTTTCTCGATCCGGTGCAGCGTGGCGAGCAGCGCGAGCGGGTCGAGCGACGTTCTGATCTCGATGCAGGCGTTGATGAAGGGCGGCTGGTCTTCCTCGCCCCATGGCGGCGTGCGGTAGTCAGATGAGCGGGCGACAAGCGAGGCCTGCGTCGCGCCGCAAATGTGCGAAATGGCGGATTTGAACGTCGCGCGGACATCGCCGACATTGCCGCCCAGCGCGATCAGGACACTCGACATGATCAGGCGCGCCGTCGTGTGATGACGACACCGACATCGTCGAAGATTGCGGCAATCGGCGCGTGCGGCTTGTGGATTGTCACCTTGACGGCCTCGACGCGGGCAAAATCCCGTAGCACAGCGTCCGCGACCGCCCCGGCCGCACGCTCGAGCAGATAGTAATTCTGCCCCTTGAAGGCCTGGCTCGCGCTGGTCACCACGTCGGAATAGGACACGGTGTCGATCAGCTTGTCGGTGCGTGAGGACTCCGAAAGATCGATGGTGAGTTCGAGGTCGATGACGAACCGCTGCCCGACCTCCGCTTCATGCTCCATGACACCATGGCGGGCGTGCATCAGCAGGCCCTTGATGAAGATGGTGTCGCTCACCGCTTGTCCCCGATTGCAGCCGCCACGCGCAGCGCCTGGACGGTCTCATGGACGTCATGCGCGCGAATGATGCGGGCACCATTCTGAACCGCGATGAGATGCGCCGCAAGAGAGCCGCCGATGCGCTGATCTGGTTCGGATGGCGAGATACTGGCGATGAAGCGCTTGCGCGAAGCGCCCACCAGAATGGGCAACCCGAACCGGCCCAGTTCGCCAAGGCGGGCCAGCGCGATCATGCTTTGCTCGGCGGTCTTGCCGAAGCCGATGCCGGGATCGAGCACGATGCGCTCGCGCGGCAGGCCGGCCTCGTCGGCGATTGCGAGCGAGCGGGTGAAGAAGGCCGCGATGTCGTCCATGATGTCGATGGCCGGGTCGGCGGCATCGCGATTGTGCATCACCACGACGGGCACGCCACGTGCGGCCGCAAGGCGCGCCATCGCGGGGTCGCGGTGCAGCCCCCAGACGTCGTTTGCAATCGCGGCACCCTGATCGAGCGCCCAGGCGGCGACGCCGGCCTTCATGGTGTCGATCGAGATCGGCACGCCGAGCCGGGTGAGGGCGGGCAGAATAGGCCGCAGCCGCGCCAGTTCGTCCTCTTCCGAAATCCGGACCGAGCCGTAGGGACGGGTCGATTCCGCTCCGACATCGAGAATGTCGGCGCCTTCAGCCACCATCCGCTCGGCCTGGGCAAGCGCGGTGGCGGGATCGAGAAAACGGCCGCCGTCGGAGAAGGAATCCGGCGTCACATTGAGCACCCCCATCACCAGCGGATGCGGCTTTCCCAGCAGCGCGGGCAATATGTCGTGCCGGGTGCTGGCTGAAGTGCCAAAGGTTGAGGAGCGGGCGGTCATGGCGCGGCTTTGCGCGGACTCGGGAAACGAGTCAAGCCGGAAGCGGGTGGGAAGGTGCCCTAAACGGCAGTGCTAGCGGTGCGATTTCAACATTCGCAACCCTGTCGGGCGGGCACGTTTGCGGATGCCGAATCTGCTAATAGCTGATCTTGAGCGGCAGCTTCTTGGCGCGCTCGATCAGCTGGCCCACTGACTTTTCGGAGGGCAGCACGCGCACCAGCTTGCGCTTGGCGTTCGCCTCGGCCATCGCCTGCGCAAGCCGCGTCGGATTGCGAAGCGCGAATTCGCGCACCGTGGCGACGCCGGCCGCGCGGATCAGTTCCGCCCTGGCGCGGCCCATGCCCTTGATCCGCATGCAGTCGGCGATGTTGGCCCAGACCAGGATCTGCTTCTCGCAAAGGCCCGTCGTGGTGGCGAGCTCCTTGCGGCCTTTATAGGTGCCCGCTCTTTCAAGGAGGGTTTCGGTCGTGCGGATGCCTTGAGCTTTCAGTTTGGCAGCAGCAAGGGGGCCGAGCCCGTCGATCTGTGAAAGAGGGTATGTCATTGCACTGGAAGAAGTTACGCGGTCCGAGAGGTAAGGCTGGAAGTCAAGACGGTCACGGGCTCTCAATCGTCACATACGACAGGAGCAGGGAGCGTGGCGCAGGCGGTGCAGATACGGAAGATCGAAGAGGTGAGAGTGTTGCGAGGTCTGCTTGGGTTTTGTGTTGATCCCTTTCAACACCATCCCTTGCAACGTGGCCCCGCATGTCATCTCTTTAGTCCTTCCGGTTTGTCCGGTTCTTGAGTTTGTTGTTTCATCTTGGTCGGATGGCGCGCGAATTACAAGAGACGAACGCGTATGCGTCTCGATTTCTCATGCAAGGCGCAGCAAGTGTTGCCATCATGCAAGAGAAAGAATGTTCAAATGCAAAATGATTGAACCAGAATAGGAAATGGCACCGACAGGGCGCGACGAATTATCTTCTTCTATTGTCGAGATTTGGATTTGTTTCGTCCCAACCTATGTTTGAATAGTTCCAATGGCATTGAAGAAGCGGGCGAGATGCGCCAATAGATGCCGATCTTGATCGCGGCCGAAGGATGAGGAACGACGATGGCGAAGACGACGAAAAAAGCTTCTGCATCAGCGAGCTCAGGTGCTGCAGGGGCATCAGCGCAGCCGGTATCGGCCGATACCGATAAGGCGCTCTTCATCGGCCGGGGTGACAAGTCCGCTTTTCTCGATCTTGCTTTCGCCAACCGCCACGGCCTCGTGACGGGCGCGACCGGAACCGGCAAGACCGTGACCCTTCAGGTCATGGCGGAGGGTTTTGCACGCGCCGGCGTTCCGGTTTTCGCCGCCGATATCAAGGGCGATCTCTCCGGCATCGCTGAAGTAGGCGAGCCGAAGGATTTCATCCTCAGCCGCGCCAAGGGTATGGGCCTTGCGTTCCAGCCCGACCAGTTCTCGACGGTGTTCTGGGACGTCTTCGGCGAGCAGGGACACCCGGTACGGGCAACCGTGCTGGAAATGGGACCGCTTCTGTTGTCGCGAATGCTCGATCTCAACGACGTACAAGAAGGCGTGCTCAACGTCGCCTTCCGTCTGGCCGATGAGAACCACTTGCCGCTGATCGATATGAAGGATCTGCGCGCGCTGCTGGACGCGATGATCCCGGTGCCTGCCAAGGCCGGCGAGGAGGACCCGCTTGCCTCGCTGCGCGCTGCCGCGCAGTCGTTCGGCAACGTCTCCAAGGCGACCGTCGGCACCATCCAGCGCCAGCTTCTGGTGCTGGAAAACCAGGGCGGCGCAAAGTTTTTCGGCGAACCCGCGCTGGAATTGAAAGATTTCATGCGCACCGACGCCGATGGCCGCGGCATCGTCAATATCCTCTCGGCCGACAAGTTGATGCAGAGCCCGAAGCTCTACGCGACCTTCCTGTTGTGGATGCTGTCCGAGCTGTTCGAGGAGTTGCCGGAAGTTGGCGACCTGCCGAAGCCGAAGCTCGTGTTCTTCTTCGACGAGGCGCATCTTCTGTTCAATGACGCGCCAAAATCGCTGATGGACAAGATCGAGCAGGTGGTGCGGCTGATCCGTTCGAAGGGTGTCGGCGTCTACTTCGTGACGCAAAACCCGATCGACGTGCCGGACAAGGTGCTGGCCCAGCTCGGCAACCGCGTGCAGCATGCGCTGCGCTCCTTCACGCCGCGCGATCAGAAGGCTGTCGCAGCGGCGGCGCAGACCTTCCGGCCGAATCCGGCGCTCGATACCGCGCGTGTCATCACCGAGCTCGGCAAGGGCGAGGCGCTGGTCTCCTTTCTGGAAGGCAACGGCACGCCCGCGATGGTGGAGCGCGTCCTGATCCGGCCGCCGAGCGCGCGGATCGGGCCGGTGACGCCGGAGGAACGCAACGCGATCATCGCGAAGAGCCCGGTGAAGGGGAAATATGACATCGCGGTCGATTCCGAGTCCGCCTATGAAATGCTTCAGAAGCGCCTTGAGACCGCGGCGACCGGCGAGGCGGGCAGCGGCGGCGGGCTTCTCGACAGCATCGGCTCCATCGTCGGCTCCGTGTTCGGCACCTCGAATTCGCGGGGGCGGCTGACCACCGGCCAGTTGATCGCCCGCAACGTCACGCGCTCCGTCACCAACAAGGTCGTTGGCGGCGTCGCGGCGGATTTGGGTAAGTCGGTCGGCGGCTCGCTCGGCAGCTCCATTGGACGCTCGATCATCCGCGGTGCACTCGGCGGCCTGCTGCGGCGGTAGCTGTTTGCGGGCCGCGTGCTTTCCGCATTTCCCGGCGCTGCAATTCGGATTACACCTCAACCGGGGCGCATGGACGCCCCGGAATTATTTCGGCAGCCTGCCTGTCGGCCCTCGTTTCTGTAAGGACACGCCACGATGTCTGATAATCTTTCTGCCGTTCTTGACCGGGTCGATACCGATTTCGACCGTAGCCTGCAGCGCCTGTTTTCGCTGCTGCGGATCAAGTCGATCTCCGCCGATCCGGCCTTCAATGACGATTGCGCCAAGGCGGCCCAGCACATCGCGGACGATCTCAAGACCATCGGTTTCTCGGCCGAGGTGCGGCCGACCGCCGGCCATCCGGCCATCGTCGCGCGCAGCGAGAGCCCGGTGCCGGGCGGGCCGCATGTGCTGTTCTACGGCCATTACGATGTGCAGCCGGTCGACCCGTTGAACCTGTGGGACCGCCCGCCGTTCGAGCCCGTTGTGACGAAGCATGCGGACGGGCGCGAGATTATCGTCGCGCGCGGAGCGGAGGACGACAAAGGCCAACTGATGACCTTCGTCGAGGCGTGCCGGGCGTGGAAGAACGTCACGGGAAGCCTGCCGCTTGGCGTTACGCTCCTGATCGAGGGCGAGGAGGAAGTCGGCTCGAAGAACTTCGGCCCCTTCCTCGAGAAGAACAAGGCCGATCTCAAAGCTGATTTCGCGCTCGTCTGCGACACCAACATGTGGGACCGCAACACGCCTGCGATCACCACCTCGCTGCGCGGCCTGGTTTACGAGGAGATCATCGTCAAGGCCGCCAACCGCGACCTGCATTCCGGTCTCTTCGGCGGAGCTGCGCAAAACCCGATCCGGGTGCTGACGCGCATCCTCGGCGGCATCCATGACGACAACGGCCGCGTCACCATTCCGGGGTTCTATGATGGCGTGAAGGATCTGCCGCCTGCCATTCTGGAGCAATGGAAGAAGCTGAACCTGACGCCCGAAATGTTTCTCAAGCCGATCGGGTTGTCGCTGCCCGCGGGCGAAAAGGATCGCTTGCTGATCGAACAGGTCTCCTCGCGCCCGACGGCGGACATCAACGGCATTGTCGGCGGCTACACCGGCGAGGGATCGAAAACGGTGATCGCTGCGCAGGCGTCGGCGAAGATTTCGTTCCGTCTGGTCGAAGGGCAGGACCCAGCCAAAATCCGCGACGCGTTCCGTGCCTACGTAAAGGCGCGCATCCCGGCTGATTGCAGCGTTGAATTCCTCGACCATGCGGGCGCACCCGCCGTCGCGCTCGATTGGGGCATGAAGCCGCTCGCGGCTGCGAGCCGCGCGCTGACGGACGAGTGGGGCACCGAGGCGCTGCTGATCGGCTGTGGGGGCTCGATTCCGATTGTTGCGGATTTCAAAAAGACGCTCGGGCTCGACACGGTGCTGATCGGCTTCGGTCTCGACGACGACAACATCCACTCGCCGAACGAGAAATATGACCTCAAGAGCTTCCACAAGGGTACGCGCTCGTGGGTGCGCATCCTCGAAGCGTTTGCGCAGGTGGCGCGGTAGCATTGGTTTGATGAAAGCCTAAACTCGTCATGCCCGCGCTTGTGGCGGGCATCCACGTCTTAAAAGCCTCAATTAAGAAAGACGTGGATGGCCGGGACAGGCCCGGCCATGACGGATGAGAGATTTCGGCATAATCAAAATGCGGTCGTGCGCTGCACTCACACCCCAACGTAAAAACGCCGCCCGGGATTGGACGGCGTTTGAAATCGTGTAGAGGGTGATGCGCGAACCTAACCCGCTTGGCGCTGAGGTCAAGGCCGTTTACGGTGGCGGAACCGCAAGCAGGCTTGCGATGCTCTGGCCGCGAATGTCGTAGACGCGGGCGAACACCACATCGTCGCGCTTCACTTCAGCATAGATCGGTGCGGGCAGGCCCTTGCAGTAAAACTCGCCGAGAGTCATCGCGAAGTCCGCGCTGTGGCTATCCCAGCCGATGGAGAAATCGGGACCGAGTGCGACCTGCGCCGGCCGCTGCGGCCCGCATACCGCGACCTTCCACTTGCGATTGGCCGGCGGAATCTCCTGCCGCAAGATGATCTGTTCGCGCAGCATGTTAGAGGCCTGCTTCAGCGCAAGACCCCAATAGTCCAGCATGAAGCGGTGGTCGGCGGTGCGCACCGTGCCGGAGATGTAGTTGAAGTGCGTGTATTGGTAGGGATGCAGCCGCGCCATGTCGATGAGCGGCAGCGTCAGCCCGGCGGCGAACAATCCGACGGCTGCGAACTGACGGTCGCGGTGGCGGCCGTCAGCGCTTACCCATGTCACGAAGCGTGCGAGCGCGAGGCCGCCCAGCATTGCCATCGGCGGGATCACGAAAATGAAATGCCGAATGCCGTTGTAGAGCGCGGGCCGCTTCACCATTGCGATTGCGAGCGGCAGGAAAGCGGCGGAGGCGATCATGATGATGATCGCTTTGCGGCGCGGATCGTCGCTGCGATGAGCGAGCGCCATGATGGTCATCACGAGGCCGCCGCCGCAGAGCAGGAGGAAGACTTCCGGCATCTGCATCGCGAATAGTGTCGGCAGATACGACCACGGCATCTCGGGTACAGAGACCACCGCGCCGTCGAACAATTCCTTCCACGGTTTTTCGAAGAATGCCGAGAAGTAGGTCAGCGCCCGCAGCGGATTGGCTGGCTCGATGATCGACCACGGCCAGATCAGGCCCATGACGATATAACCGATCAGAAGGCCCGGCAGCAGAACGTAGCAGGTGTGAACGAAGCGACTGCCGGACTTGCGCCAGCCATACGTCGCGACCTCCATGCGCCAGATCGGGATGAAGCCGATGAGCGCATAGACGACGCCGAAGCCGCCGAGCACGCGGCAACCGAGCGATAGCCCTGCACCGAGGCCGAGGATCAGCACGGTGTGCGGCGACGGTGCAGGATATTCCTGCGCAAGCCGCACGAGGCCGAGCAACAGCACGATCATCGCGACCGCGAACGGCACGTCCTTCGGATTCATGAACATGTGGCCGTAGAAGGTCGGGCACAGTGCGAGAAGAAGAAGCGCGGCGAGGCCTGCGAGCGGCCCGCCGACGCGGCGCGTCAGTCGCCATGTGAGCGCAAGGCCGATGATGCCGACGATCGCGCCGACAAGACGGCGCGTATCGAACAGGCCGAGCGGGACAACCTTGTGCAGCAGTGCGGCCGCCATGTCGAAGCCGCCGCCATACATGTAGAGGTTCGCGAACGAGAGTGCGCTCGTATCCTTGAAGCCGGAGCCGAACATCTTCAGCAAGAGGTCGGCATATTCGGCATGGGTGTAGTCGTCCCAGCCAAGGCCGTAGGCGCGAAATGTGAGAAGGGCGACGCTCGCGACCAGCGCCAGCGTGACGTAGGCGATCCTATCGTAGAGCTGATCCATCGATTGCCGGGCGGGCACCTCAACGCCGGACGCCGTGATCGATGTCATGATGGGATTACGCTCGTTAAAGGCCGTGCGGCCATGCCTGCCTGATCGGACCAGCGGTGCGATAGTGAGCGATTATGGCTTAATTTTCCTGAAACGTCGCAACAATCAGGGCGTCTTCGGGGTTGAAGGGAAGCGCGTCGCTCGAAAGGCCGCTCAGGAGGGCTGGATGATATTGGTGTTCTTATACTTTTCCGGGCAGGGGACGGAAAATTTACCTTCATCGGGCAGTTAGTTTGACAGTATTGTGGCATTGCAGGAGCCGCCCCTCCCAACAGGGCGGCAACCCGGAGTTTGAGTGATGGTTGCGTTGTTGCTGGCCGGAACGGTGGTGTTTTGCGCGGGCGTGCTGGCGATCGTATTCGGGATTCCGATCAAGGAATTTTCGTTCGGCAATACGATGATCATCGTCGGCTCGGTCGTGTCCTCGACCGGCCTCGTGCTGATCGGTCTTGGCATCCTCGCCCGCGAAGTGCGGCAGGCGGCGCGCCGGCTCGGCGCAGCCCCGCGGCTGGAAGCGACGGAGCTGGACGAGGTGCTGGTCGCCCAAGTCCCCGTACCGCCGCCGGCTCCCGCGCCGGTCAGTCCCGAACCGCGGCCTGCGCCGCGCGCGCCGGCGAACGGCGACTTCCTGTTCGCGCGGGACGATCCGGCCGCACCTTCCGAGGCCGGGGAGGAGTTCGACTTCCCGCCGCCGACCCGCGAGCAATCTGCGCGAGCGGAGCGTGCTGAGCGCTTCGAGCGCACGGAGCGTCCTGAGCGGACGGCGACCGCATCGTCCGAGCGGCCGCGTCGCGATTTCCTGTTTTCCTCGCGCCGTCGCAGGAGCGAACCGGAGGCGGCCCCGGATCTGTCGCATGACGATGAGGCTTCCGCGCAGGCCGAGTCCGGCGCGCGTGAGTCTCAATCGCCGCCATCTCAGTCACCGCCGTGGGTGCAGGCCTCGCGCTCGGCCGCGGAGGAGGAGCGTGCGTCCGAGCCGCGCCATCCGTTGCGGCCCTCGCGCAGCTTCACGCCGCCGCCGCGCCGCGAGCCGGAGGTCAGCGTGGTGAAGTCCGGCGTGGTCGATTCCATGGCCTATTCGCTTTACTCCGATGGTTCGATCGAGGCGCAGTTGCCGGAGGGCACTGTGCGCTTCGACTCGATCGAGGAGTTGCGCTCCCATCTCGACCAGCGCGGCTGATACGCCGGTGTATTGCCGGGCGCGCGTTAAATCGCGCCCTTGCGTCCCGCCGAACGGCTCGCTTAAATGTTTGTGTATCCGCGATAGGCGGTGCACCGCCTGCGCCGTCACGCAACAGCGCAGCGTTAGTGCGAACCTGATTTTACGAGAACTTGAATGAGTGAGCCGGCCGGCAAGGGCTTTGTCGAAATGGCGGCAGGCATCGTCTCCGCCTATGTCAGCAACAACACGGTCCCGCCCTCGGAAATTCCGGGGCTGATCGCGCAGGTCCATGCCGCGCTGCTGCGTGTTGCGACTGGCGCGGAGCAACCGGTCGAGGCGACGCGTCCTGCGGTGCCGGTGAAGAAATCGATGACGTCGGAATATCTCGTCTGTCTCGAAGACGGCAAACGCTTCAAGTCGCTGAAGCGCCACTTACGCAGCCGCTACAACATGAGCCCCGAGCAGTATCGTGAGAAGTGGGGTCTGCCGGCGGACTATCCGATGGTGGCGCCGAACTACGCGGTGGCGCGTTCGCAGCTTGCCAAGAAGATGGGCCTCGGCCAGCAGCGCCGTCGCGGCAAGCGGTGAGCTTCCGTCAGGCTGGTGCGCCCGGACGCGGTGCGGCATCGTCGATGACATGCCGTTGAGCTAGGCCGCTCCAAATGCAGCGTTCGCCGTGGTCCCGGTTCTGCAATGCACCGCTTCGCGCTGCGTTGCGCCCGGAACAAGCCGGCTCTTTTGAGGGAGAGGTAATCTCAAACATCGTTCGCCCTTTGGATTGCTCATCCGATCCAAACGAAAACACAAATTCGCTGGTGCGGGATATCCCCGGTTGAAAAAGTTGGGGTAGGGTGTAGGTATAAAATCCTAACGAGGTCGCCCAATGCTGCCCACCCCTGCTTATCATTCCTCGTCTTTCTCCGCTGCGCCAGCTCGCAACCCTGCCTCGCCGCCACTGCGCGATCCCGAAGCCATTCGTCGCCGCGTCGCGGCCTGCGTGATCGCCGAGTTCGGCATCACCGCGGATGAACTCGGGTTTGGCTCGCGCGGCTCGCCGCGGGCCTCGTTGGCCCGGCAGGTCGCGATGTATCTCTGCCATGTCGGCTTCGCGCTGAGTTTCGAGGGGATCGGGCGGCTGTTTCATCGCGACCGCACCACGGTCGCCTATGCCTGCCGCGTGATCGAGGAACGGCGGGAGGAGGTGCGCTTCGACACGCGCCTCGCCAGGCTGGAGCGGCAATGTGTCAGCGCCGTGCGGCGGGGGTGCGGCCAATGAAGGCGCACAAGTCCCGCACCCGGCGCAGCCATTCGGCCGGGGCCGCCGCAGCCGCGAGCGGCATCGACGTCCGGCGCGCCGCTCACATGCAACTCGGCACCCGCGAGATCATGACGGGGAACGGTCTCGACCGCGTCACCGTCAACGACAGCGAAAGCCCGCTTGCCTGGCTCGCGCGCCGCAAGGGGCGCGACGGCCGTACCATGATCGACTCCATCGAGTTCATGGCGGGCGAACGGTTGCGCGCCGATTTCACCCGCGCGCATCTCAGCCCGCGCGTGACATCGAGCTGGTCGGGGCTCGCGCGCGGCCGCAATTGCGGCGGCGGCGATGCCGGTTCGATGACGGACATGGTGATCGCCGCGCGTCAGCGGGTGCAGCTTGCGCTTGACGCATGCGGGCCGGAATTTTCCGGCGTGCTGATGGACGTGTGCTGCTTCCTGCACGGGCTCGAGGATGTCGAGCGCGCGCACGGCTGGCCCGCGCGCTCGGCCAAGGTGGTGCTGCAACTCGCGCTCGATCGCCTTGCGCGGCACTACGGGTTGCAACGCCCCGCGCATCGCGCGCCGATCCGCACCTGGCTTGCGGAAGATGCATCGTTCACGGCGTGAGGCGGCCGGAACCGCCGTTCCTGCGGAACGCGCGCACGCGGCGCGCGTTTTGCCCGTCTGAACTGTCGCTTAAAAGGAGCGTGCCGATGGACGAAATTCAGATCACGCAGGTCGAGTTGCCGCAACACAAGCGGACCGTGAACAAGCCGGCGAAGGGGACCGCAAAAAGGGGCGCGAAGGTGCACAAGCTCGACGCTTCGCAGAAGCCCGCCGCAAAACCGTCGCACACGCTGTCCCGCAAGAAGACGGGGTGAGGGCGGCTTGATCGGAATGACAGATCATTCGTAGTGCAGTGGAGCGTTTCTGATAGCAAGCATGCAAGCTTGATCAGCGTGTCCCGGGCGCGATGCGGCGCGAAGCGGTGCGTCGCAGAACCGGGACCGTAGCGAACGCTGCGTCTGGAATGGCCCCGGCTCAGCGGCGCAGCATGAAGGATGCCGCACCGCATCCGGGGCAAGATTGTCGGAATACGCAATTATCGGAAATCGGAGAGGTGATTTTGAAGCTATCTCTGAATGTCATGCGCGGGCCTCTGTCCCCGACCTGAGGATGATCCGCGCATCCATCATGCAAAGAAATTCAGCACCAAGGGATGGATCGCCGGGTCATAGGCGAGCGGAAGCGACGCCGTTCTTTGAACGGCTATGCCCGGCAATGGCAGATCATTTGTGGGGCAGCACTGAATTCCAATAGAGCATGCAAGCTTGATCAGCGTGTCCCGGGCGCGATGCAGCGCGAAGCGGTGCGTCGCAGAACCGGGACCGTAGCGAACGCTGTGTCTGGAATGGCCCCGCTCAGCGGCGCAGTATGAAGGATGCCGCACCGCGTCCGGGGCGAGCTATACCGCATCCAGAGAACAGATAGCCGGTCGTATCCGGGGCAAGCAATCGACAGCGATGATCGGAAATTTTGGAGGCGCGTGACGCCTCGCCGCTCACACCGCGGCTTCGACGGCGCGGGTGGCGTCGGCCTTGATGCGGTCGACCATCGCGCGCAGACCATTCGAGCGCTGCGGCGTCAGATGCTCGCGGAAGCCGAACTCGTCGAACACGGCGAGCGCATCGGTTGCGAGAATTTCTTTCGCGGGCTTGCCCGAATAAAGCGTGAGCAGGATGGCGACGAGGCCGCGCACGATGTGAGCGTCGCTGTCGCCGAGATAGCGCAGCACCGGCTCGCCCGTGGCGTCCTGCTCGTCCTTGCGCGAGAGCCAGACCTGGCTGGTACAGCCCTGCACCTTGTTCTCGAGCGTGTGTTCGGATTCCGGCATCGGCTCCAGCGTGCGGCCAAGCTCGATCACGTAACGATAGCGATCGTCCCAGTCATCGAGCAGCGAAAAATTCTCGCGAATGTCGTCGATCGTCGTCATGCCGAATGTGCCGGAGCTGAGGAAAGGGCAGGCGCGTCGCGCCGTTGCCTTACGGCTTATATGAGAACGGGCCCGGCGAAAAGCGAGAGTTTGAGCAATATTTTCTGCGAAAAATCGCAGGTTTGCACGGCGGGCAGCGTGCCCGCCAGCGTGGATCCGGCAGGTCGGTGCGCCTAGAGCACGGGTCCCTGCCAGGCGATGGCGAGATCGGCGTCGGTCAGCGTACCGGAGACGGACGACAGCGTGTTCGCTGCTGCGCTGTCGTCTGCGGCAGCGTCAGTTGCGTCGATCGAGCCGGTATGGTCCGGGCTCTTCCGCTCGGCCGCGCCATGCTTGCCGGTCTTCTTCGCCTTGTCGGGCGCAGCCTGCGCCTTGTTGTCCGGAGCGGCCTGCGGCTTCTCGATCTCGTCCGCTTTGGTGGCCTTGTCGTTCGCCTCCGGCTTGTCGGTCTTCTCGGTGAGGAAATCGTAGACCTTCTTCGCGCCCGCTTGCGCGCGCTCGCCGACAACGCTCGCAGCCTGTCCGCCGACCGCGCAGGCCGCGGGCTGCCGCGTGCAGAATTGCGACATGTCGGAGACGGCCGCCGTTGCCGCCAATACCGCTTCGCTCGCGCTCACCTGCGGACCCTTCTCCGAATCCGGAGCCGGGTCGCGCGGAAGCAGCACGAGCACGAGACCGAGCCAGAAGGCCATGCGCAGCAGAAAGAACATCTCGCATCCCCGTATGGCTGCGCTCTCCCGACGCAGCCTTGTTGGCCCCGTTAAACCACCGCCCGATAAATCTTGAGTGTTTTGGATTGGCTAAATTTGCGTAAAATTTGAATCGTTGCGGTTGGCGTAAATTTTCGCTTGCCGGGAACACGGAATGGCGATGCATCGCGCCCGCTTTGCCAATTTGAAACAGCGTCTACCTTTTCGAAACCATAAGCGTCCGCGCATCGAAACCAACCATTCACCATCAGGGTCGAATGCAGGCTGCAAAACGCCCGCAAATGCGCGTCGTTGCAGCCGCAGGCCGGGTTCATGTGTTCACCTTAGCGTTCGCTTAAGTTCGCTCTGACACGATCCCGCGAACAATAAAGGGGGCACGCCGGTTGCGTTCTTGCCGGCTCGTGATGTGGTTTCAGTGACGCTGTTCAGTATCCTGCGTGAGAGACTTGAATCGCTTCTGCATCCCTCGGTGAGAGGCGATGCAATGGGCAGCGCGCGCCATCGTGCCTTCATTGCGTTGCGCATGGGCGGCGGGCTTGTCGCGCTCGCCGGTGTTCCGCTTTACCTCGCCGCGCGCGGCGCGCCGTCCTCGATCGAGGTGACGATCCTCGCCTGGTTCGTGTCGCCGATCCTGATCTCCTATTATCTGTCGCGCACCGGCCGGTTCGAGACCGCGCACATTCTGTCGTCGGCTTCGCTCGCCACGCTCGTGTTCGCGGTGGCGGTGCAGAGCGGCGGCATGTCATCCTTTGCCGCGATCTGGCTGGTCGCCGTGCCGCTCGAGGCGGCGCTGTCGGCCTCGCGCCGCGTGGTGGCGGCAGCCGTCGGCATGGCGCTCGGCTGCGCGATCATGCTTGTGCTGCTCGAATGGTTCGGTGCGCTGCCGGCCTCGACCGTCACCGGCGATCTCGCCACGCTGTTCACCGCAATCGGCATTACGCTTGCGACCGTCTATGCCGCGGGGCTTGCGTTCGGTGCGGAATCGCTCGCGCACACCAGCAAGCGGCTGCTGACGTTGGAAGAGGGGCGCTATCGCCTGCTTGCCCGCCATATGTCGGATGTGATCGCGCGCCATCGCGCCAACGGCGATGTCAACTTCATCTCACCGGCCGCGGAAGCGCTGCTCGGTGTGCCGGGCCCGTTGCTGCTGCGCCATGGGCTGTTCGATCGCGTGCATGTCGCCGACCGGCCGCGTTACCTCACCGCGCTGTCGGATGCCGCACGCGGCGGCGAGGAATGCAGCGTCGAGTTTCGCGTGCGTCGCGACAGCGCCGTGCATGGCGGCGAATTCATCTGGGTCGAGATGCGCTGCCGCCCGCTGGAGCCGACGCAGGACAAGGCCAGCGGCGCCTGCGAAGTCGTCTCCGTGATGCGCGACGTGACCGAGCGCAAGGCGCAGGAAGAGGCGCTGGAAATCGCGCGGCGCGAGGCGGAAGAGGCGGGCGCGTCGAAGTCGCGCTTCCTCGCCACCATGAGTCACGAACTGCGTACGCCGCTCAACGCCATTATCGGCTTCTCGGAAATGCTGACGCATGAAGACGAGATGAAGATCGATGCCGCGCGCCGTCACGAATATGCCGGCCTCATCAACGAATCCGGCTTGCATCTGCTGTCGGTCGTGAACGGCATTCTCGATATGTCGAAGATGGAGAGCGGCAAGTTTGAACTGGTCGCCGAGCCGTTTGCGCCGCGCGAGACGCTGGCGAGTTCCTGCAATCTCATGGTGCTGAAGGCGCGCGACAAGGGCGTCGAACTGGTGCTGCGCGCGCCGTCCGATCTGCCGCAGATGACCGGCGATGCGCGCGCGTTCAAGCAGATCCTGCTGAACCTGCTCTCGAACGCGATCAAGTTCACCGAAGAAGGCGGCTCGGTCACGGTTTCCGCCGAGGTCGCGGGGCGTGAACTCGCCTTGCGCGTCACCGATACCGGCATCGGCATCGGCAAGGACGATCTCGCTCATCTCGGCAAGGCGTTCTTCCAGGCGGGTGCGAGCTATCACGGCCGTCGCGAAGGCACCGGGCTCGGGCTGTCGATCGTCAAGAACCTCGTGGCGCTGCACGGCGGCGAGATGCGCGTCGACAGCGAGATCGACTGCGGCACCACCGTCTCGGTGCGCCTGCCGATCGTATTCACGCCGGCTGCGAAGCCGAGCAACATCGCAACCCTGTCTCCGGCGCCGCGCGCCGATTCCAAAGTGACGCTGGTGAAGAAAATTGCCTAGAGCTTCAGCCATGGACGATGACAAGCCCCGCCGTAAATCCCGCGCCAGGACCGTTGCAAAGGCGGTGGCGCTCGATATCGAACGCGAGCAGAACTTCGTGATGCGCGTGCTGCTGCACAGCCCGAAGGATACGATGGCGTGCGCGGTGGCGCTCTGCGCGATGACCGCGATCGTCGTCAATGCGATGTTCCTGCAGTCCGGCCATCATCCCTCGCCGATGTTCGGTACGGCCTATGTCGCGCCGCAGGCGGCAAGCGCTCCGGCTCCGGCGACCGTGCAGCCGATGCCGCGCCCGCGCCCCGCCGACATCGAGGCTGCCAACGTCATCGATCCGAAGCCGATGGTTGCGATCCCGGCCGCGAAGCCTGCGGCCGCGCCCGCCGCGGTACGTCCGCCCGCGCCGGTGCCCACGCACAAGGACCCGCTCGGCGATCTCATCAGCGCCGGCCATCGCGTGATCGCGGTTCAGCGCGTGCTGACCGATTACGGCTACGGCCAGTTGAAGGCGAACGGCATCATCGGCGCGGATACGCAGGCTGCGATCCGCAAGTTCGAGGCCGACCGCCGCCATCCGCAGACCGGCAAGATCTCCGACTGGTTGCTGGCAGAAATGGCGAAGCTGACCGGCAAGACGATCCAGTGAGGCCGCGCGCGGCGTAAGTCCGCGCGCCCAGCCTGATATCGCGCTGGCGCGAGTCAGGCGGATCGCCTATCACGACGGCATGAGACTGAAATCCGCAATCTGGGTATCGGCCTATCTGCGCCGCCTGCAGGGCGAGGGCATCTTCGCCGCCGTGCGCCGCCGCGGCGCGGAGGAGGCGGGCGCGGTGTTCGTCAAGGTTGCGCTGCTCAACGGCACCGCGGCGCTGTTCGTGCCCGCGCCGCAGACGATCTATGACGATGCAAAGCCGTCCGACCGCGCCTTCGTTGCGACCGGTGCTGCACCTGTCGAGGAGAAGGCGGTGGAAGCGCGGCTGCGGCGCGAGGTCGATTTCGATCCCGATGCGTGGATCGTCGAGATCGAGGATCCCAAGGGGCGGCACCTGCTCGACCTTGCGAAGGTGTGATTACCGGCCGTCATGCGCGGACTTGATTCATCAAAAAGGGTGAGTCTTCTCAAGAAGATGGATTGCCGGGTCATAAGGGCGTTCACGCCCGTCTTCGACGGGCTATGCCCGGCAATGACAGCTTTCGTTTCCATTAGAAGCGAAATCATTCTAGCCGTCATTGCGAGGAGCGTCAGCGACGAAGCAATCTGGCTTCTTCTGCACCTCTCCCCGGCGGGGAGAGGTGAAGAAAGTATCCAGTCTGCGATGGTGCCCCGGACGCGGTGCGGCATCCTTCATGCTGCGCCGCTGAGCCGGGGCCGTTCCTAATGCGATGCTGTTGCGGTCCCGGTTCTACGACGCATCGCTTCGCGCTGCATCGCGCCCAGGACATCTGCCGTTCGTGTTGAACCTCACACCCGCTCTTTGCGCAGGCCGTCGTCGGTTGCGATGTGGAATGGCTGGGTGTGCGGCGTGAGGCGGGCGCGCTGGCGTTCGCCGTCGTAGAGCACCGGCTGATACTTCGCCCGTGCGTTCGCGATCGACGAGCCGCGCCAGGCCGCGATCATGATCAGCGCGACGCGCTCGCTCAACACGTCGTACATCCGCGCCAGACGATAGACGTCGATCACCGACGCGCCGATTGCGGGATTGAGGAATAGCAGCACGCGCTGGAATGCTTCCGCGCTCATGCCGAGCACCTTCATCGCGCAGGCGAGCGGCTCGCCGAGCGGATCGGAGACGATCGCCTTCGCGACCGATCCCGGCAGGATCAGCGCATCGGCCAGTTCGGTGGTGAAGGCCGGTGCATCGGCGACCATCGCCGCGCCCTCGAGCAAGGCGATGGCGCGGGTTGCACGCTTCGCATCGATCTTCACCGAGGGCTTCAGCGGCGCATCCGCGAGGCTCTCGAGAATCCTGGCACGCTCTTTTGCGGAGGCGCCGGTGAACATCTCGATGAGGGAGGAGGCATCCTGCGGCTTCATCGACAGCAGCGCGGGACCCTGCGGCTGCGACGGCGCAAGCGGCGGCGCATCGGCGGTCTGTGCCTCGGCCTCTGCCACAACGGTCTCGGCTTGCGCAGGCACCAGCGATGGCGCGACCTCGCGCGGATAGAGCGGTGGTGGGGGGATCAGAAGCTTGCGGCGAATGTCGCGCGGCGTCTTCGGATAGATCGCGAGCTTGGCGCGCACCATCGCACGCGTCGCGTCATCGACTTCGTCGAGCAGCCGTATCGCAAGCTCAGTGAACTGCTGCTCTTCGTCGGCGGTGTGAGCGGGCGTCTGCACGTAAAGATCGGTCAGCACGCGCAGCAGCGTCGGGCGAATGTCCACGCCCTCGCGCCGGGACAGCGACAACAGGCCGTCGAAGCCTTGAAAGGGAGGAGGCACGCTCATGGAGACCGGACGCGTTGACGAGAATTGCGTCAATTTAGAGCGGCTTTTTTAACGGGCAGTTAAGATTAGGGAACGGTTAACCCGATGCTGCACATCGGAATCGTTCGGTTAAGACACCATTAACCATGCCTCACTCTAATGGCCTGCGTCACGGTCGTGTGAATGCCGTGACGAGGAGACAGTAGCGATGGGCACCATTCTTGAATTTCCGGCGGACGCGGCGTCGCGGCGCGCGGACTCAAACATGGCATCGGCCCCGTGTGAGGCGACAATCGTGATCCTTCCGGTCGTTCGCATCGAGCGGCACGTCGAGGAGCCGAACGGCGATCACGGGCCGGAAGAGGGCGCTGCCGCAGGGCGCCGCCGCAGGCGACGGGCGCGGTCGTAACCATTCGCGCCGGATCGTCCGGCGCGTGACCAAGAGAACGGCGTCGTTCGATGTGCACTCCTCTTTTCGTTCTCCCGCTGGTGTTCGGGCTCGGGTGCGTTGGCGATGATTTCGGCCGCACCCGCCAGACGATCTATCATCAGGACATGCACCAGTGGGTTGGCGCGGAGGCGACCGAGAGCCTCGGCGGCCGTGCATCCGAATTTCTACTAACCGACAATGAGCGCGCGCTGCGCGACATGGCTTATTACTTCATCCAGCCGCCGCACTCGCGCCCGGCGTGGAAGGCCGTGTTCGGCGATTACGATCGCATCGCCTCGCCGTGGCGGCAGAAGGTGGTGTTCGACCGCACGTCTTACGGCCGCAAGATGATCGACGAGCCGCATCGCTCGCAGGCCTCCTCCTATCAGGGGCTGATGGAGGACGTGCGCAACGATCTCTCGATGCTCGATCAGTTCATTCCGCTCGCGGTGAAGATCAACGACCTCGATATCAAGCGCAACAAGGCGCTCGGCTATGTCGGCGATCTGTCGCCGCGCGAGCGCGGTGATGCGCAGGCACGGATGCGCGAGAACGTGCTGGTGGTGCAGTGGGCGCAGCAATGCGTCGAGCAGCGCGTCTCGTCCTACCGCTGGGCGCTCGAGCGTCTCGTCATCATGGCGCCGGACCCGCTTGCGGCGCAGGCCGACGCGCTGATTGCGGAACTCGCCCGTCGTGCTGCGACAGCCTGGACCAGTGCGACGCCGGTTGCAGGACGCGTGCTGCGCGTCGGCGGCTGACCGTCATTCGCAAAATCAAGTTCCCGAAATGGATCGTATGCAGCGTCTTCACGCATGCGTGAGCAAACCCGCGTCTTGTTGGCGCGCGGCGCATCACCACGTTGTCGGAATCGCCGGTCGTGTGTTGGATCGGTGTATCGGAATGGTTTCGGTCCGGTATCGGCAGCCATTCCGGTGTGTTCGGTGAGAAGCCGTTGCGGCTTCGCACTGGACAGGACGGCAAGGACGCAACGAGTAAAGGCCATGATCGGCATAGGTGACCGCAACTGGAAACGCGAACTGGCAAGCCTGAAGGAGTCCGCTCCGAGCTTGACCGCGCTGACCCTTGCGGTTTTCGTCCCGGTTCTCTTCATCGCGCGAACGCTCGATCGGGAACTGATGATGATCGCCTTCAGCGTCATGTTCTTTCTCGGTGCCACCCTTGCCGCCGTGACGGCCTGGTTCATCAACAGCAAGCGCAATTCGCAAAGCCTCTCGCTTTGGGATGTCGCCGGTGGATTTGTCATCACCGGTTGCGCCGCTTCGGTGATGGCCGAGCCGGAACACGCAGCACAACTGTTCGAGCATCTGTTCGAACGCCGATCCGAGTCACGATAGCAGGAGACCTGACCTACTAAGCAGAGACCAGCCCGGGCCCCTCTGGCAGCGACAAGCTGTGATGTCGGACTGGAAAAGTTGGAGTGGCCCTTGTTTCTGCCGTGGGACGTGCTTGCGCACGGACGGTGACCGTTATTAACGGCCGCCGCCGTAATGCGTTGCGTCCCGCCGCCTCGTTCATCGACATTGTAGCCGCGTTAGCGGCCGCGATGCCTGATTGGCGTGCCTGCTGCAGGAGCCGCTCCTTCGTCATCAAGGAGCCCGGCTTATGTTAGAATTTCTGACGACTGAAGTATTTACCACGCAGGTCCTCACCGCCCTGTTTCAGGTGATCCTGATCGACCTCGTGCTTGCCGGTGACAACGCCATTGTCATCGGTCTCGCCGCCGCGGGCCTGCCGAAAGAGCAGCGCGCCAAGGCGATCATGATCGGCATCGGCGCGGCGACGCTGCTGCGCATGCTGTTCGCGGGTCTCACCACACAGCTTCTGCAGATCGTGGGCCTGTTGCTCGCGGGCGGCATCCTGCTGTTGTGGGTGTGCTGGAAGATGTGGCGCGAGCTGCGGGTGCAGGCGCACCACGCGTCGGCCGATCTCGATGAGCTTGCCGACGACGAGACCGCGCCGCGCAAGACACTCGGACAGGCGGCGTGGCAGATCATCATCGCCGACGTTTCGATGTCGCTCGATAACGTGCTCGCGGTCGCGGGCGCCGCGCGCGAGCATCCGTGGGTGCTGGTGTTCGGTCTGCTGCTGTCGATCGCGATGATGGGCGCGGCCGCGTCGTTCATCGCGAAGCTACTGCAGAAGCATCGCTGGATCGCCTATGTCGGCCTTGCTGTGATCCTCTACGTCGCGGGCGACATGATCTATCGCGGTTTCATGGAGGTGCAGCCGCAGATCCTGTCGTGGCTGGCCGGCCGCGGGGCGTCGTAACGCAAAACGGGCGCGCGATGGCCTCGCGCGCCCTTTCGACTGATTTGTCATGCCCGGCTTTATGCCGGGCATCCACGTCTGTCCCTGTCATTGCGAGCCAACGGGTCCGGCTTTGCCGGCCCGATGACAGACTCCGCGAAGCAATCCGGAACGCTCCCTCCCTTTCCCTCCCCCGCAAGCGGGGGAGGGTTGGGGTGGGGGCGATTGCTTCGTCGCCATAGCGCGTCGAAGACGCGCGTAAACGCGCTTATGGCTCCTCGCAATGAGAGTGAGGTGTGGGTGCCTTAGCGGAAGCGGTAGCCGCCGAAGATGAAGCGGGTGGTGTCGAATCCGTCGCGCGGATGGATGCGGCGGCCTTCCGCCTCGGCAAAGGCGTAGGCCGGATTGACGTCGCAATAGGCCTGCTGGCCGGCGGCCGATGCCTTGCATTGCGCGAAGGTGTCGTAGGCGCAGTCGCCGGGGTAGGGGTAGCCGCCGCCGATCAGGCAGATCCGCCGTTCGAAGGCTTCCGCCGGGGTCGGTGCGGCGAGCATGACGCCGAGGGTGGCGGCCGCCATCAGGCCGGTAATGAGAATTCGCATACGAGACTCCGTTGGTTTCCCCCAACATAGAGAGCGCGCGGGGTCGGCGCCAGCGGGTGAGCGCATAGCCGTCTCATGGCAGCCCTCAAGGCTGCGTGAAGACGCAACCGTCATTTATGATTCGTTCTTGTGAAGGAGCGGCGCGGGCGTCAAGCATTGACCGCTCGCGGGCACGATGCATCATGGGCCGCGATCCACGCGCGGTGCTGCATGCTGTCATATCTGAAACGGCGCTACCCGGATCTGCGTCTCGTGCGGATGAGCGACGGACGCTGGTCCGTCATTCGCGACCTTGGGCTCGTCAAGGGCGGCAAGGGGCTGCGCTGCCACGAGTGCGTGTTCTCCTTCCGCCTCGATCTGCGCCGGCTGTTCGTGCGCCGCCGCCGCGCGACGCATCTCTCCACTGTCGTCCCCGCGTAGGCGGGGACCCGGTAAGTGTGGATTCCTGCATTCGCGGGAATGACCAGGAGGAGAGGCTCGTGACAAGTGCAACGGCGGTGCAGGCTGGCTGACGCCGCGCTGGCACTTCCGCGACGCGCTCCCTCTCGCCGTTGGGGAGAGGTGAAGGTAACTTCACCGCCGCTTCGGCTGGGCGACCTGAACCTGTTCCTTGCAGCTTGCGGCGGCGAGCGAGGCCTTGGCCTGTTTCATCAGGCCCGGCTCGGCGGCGAGCGCGCGCATCACGATGAGGCCGGTTGGCGTCGGCGATTCGATGATGAGGCGGTCGGCGGAGGTGATGTCCTCGTCCTCCGGCAGCGCCGCCTTCTGCTGCGGGGTCATCAAATCGAGCTCGATCACCTTGCGTCCGGCGGACCGGTCGTTGATCGCGTAATAGGCGATGTCGTTGTCGGTGTAGAACGACACCGACGTGTAGGCCTGACTCACCGGCACCCGTAGCTTGATCGCGCCGCCGGCGAGATCGTATTTGCAGGCGGCGGAGGCGAAGGCCGGGTCCATGAACGGCATCGGCGCGGTGTCGGGCGTGGCATCGGGCAGTGCCGTCACCGCATTCACCTTCAGCATCGGCGAGAGCCGCGCATAGGCGTCCTGCGAGGCGATGCGCGGCAGCGCCAGCACGCTGACGAGATGCACGACGCCGCCGAGCAGAATGCCCCCCAGAATTGCGAACAGCCAGCGGATCATGAGCACCCCGCCATGCTGATGGAAGGCAGCGGCGCATCCTTCTGCGAGCGCGTCGCGACGCCCACCGGCGTATCGTAGAGCCGCAGCAGAAGCTGATAGCGATTGATGCCGCCGGTCGGCAGCCAGTTGCCGGAGCGTGCGCGCGGCGCGATCCGCACCGTGAACGAACCGTCGGCGGCGCGCACCACTTCCTGACTGGTGAAGCCGTAGCGCGACAGCGCGTTGGCGACGAGGCGGCCCCTGGTGTCGTAGAGCGTCAGCGTCCAGAATCGCGCGGGCGGGGTGATGCCGCTCACGACCACGTCGCAGCGTCCGTCGAGTTTCTTGCCGTCGCTGTCGGCGGCGGCGCGGAAGGTGATGCCGTCGCCGGCGCCGATCGGCAATTCGCCGCTGCGCGCGATCGATGCGCGGGCGTAGGGATCAATGTCGCTGGTGCCGATCCACGGCCGCGCGGTCCACGGCCCGATCGTCAGCGTGCCGATGTCGACGCCGCGTGTGGCGGTGCTCCACGTCAGGCCGAGGCCTGTGGCAGTCGCAATCGCCATGGCGAGGATCACCACGAAAATCAGCCGCACGGCAGCATCGCCCCCATGATCGTCCGGCCCCTCGTCATTTCTTCGCAGGCACGGAGGAGGTCACGGCATCGCCCGCGGAGGCGAAGCTGTCGGTGAAGGGAACGGCGGCGCGCGGCGCGGGCGGCTTCCGGTCTTTCATCGAGGTCTTGTCCGCCGGAATGGCCTTCGCGGCTTCGTCCATATCCTTCTCGATCTTCACGAGAATGTTGACGCCGCGCCGTGTCAGCGTCGGCGGCGGACCGGCCGCGATGTCGATGATCTTCGGCGCGCTCGCGCCCGCCATCACGCCGTCGCGCGGCAGCGCCTTGCCTGCGCCGACGCCGGTCAATTCCTTGATCTCGATGCCCTGATGCGCGACTTCCATGATGTCGTGCCAGGTCTTGGCGGGCAGCGAGCCGCCGGTCATGCGGTTGGTCGGCGAGTAGTCGTCGTTGCCGTACCACACGCCGCCGGTGAAATTGCCGGTGTAGCCGACAAACCAGGCGTCGCGATAATTGTTGGTGGTGCCGGTCTTGCCCGCGGCGGGAATGCCGTCGAGTTGCGCCCGGCGCGCGGTGCCTTCGGAGACGACGTGGCTCATCATCATCGCCATGTCGGAGGCGACGGAGGTGGGGATCGCCTGACGCGGCTGCGGTCCATCGCGGTCGAAGCGCCAGACCAGATCGCCCATGCCGGTGCGCACTTCGAGGATCGCGTGCGGCGTCACCGCCTTGCCACGGTTCGGGAAGGTGGCGTAGGCGACGGTGTGCTCGAGCACGTTCACTTCATCGGCGCCGATCGGCAGCGAGGGCGTATCCGGCAGCGGCGTGACGATGCCGAACTTGCGCGCGGTCTCGACGATCTTGGCGCGACCGGCCTTCGGTCCGCTCTTGCCGCCGAGTGCGATCGAGAGCTTCACCGGGATGACGTTGATCGAGCGCGTCAGCGCCTGCGTCAGCGTGATCGAGCCGGAGTAGGAGCGGCCGTAGTTCTGCGGGCACCAGTTGCCGATGCAGACCGGGCCGTCGACCACGACCGAGGTCGGCTTGAAGCCGTTCATCAGCGCCGTGGCGTAAACATAGGGCTTGAACGAGGAGCCGGGCTGGCGCATCGCGTCGGTGGCGCGGTTGAACTGGCTCGCGCCGTAGTCGCGCCCGCCGACCAATGCGCGCACGCCGCCGTCGAGATCGGCAATCACCGCGGCGGCCTGCGTTGCGTGATAGTCGCGACCGAACTGGCGCAACTGATCCTCGACGGTGTCCTCGGCCGCCTTTTGCACCTTCATGTCGATGGTGGTGCGCACCACGAACACGCGCTCGGCGTAGGATTTCGGGAAGGTCGCGACGAGCTTCTTCATCTCGTCGAAGGCGTAATCGAGGAAGTAGTTCGGCGAGTTCTCGTCGCGGCGGTCGACGACGGATGCCGGGTTGCGACGGGCGCCGAACACCTGGCCCTCGGTCATGAAGCCTGCGTCCACGAGGTTGTCGAGCACGACGTTGGCGCGGGCGCGCGCTGCGGGCAGGTTGATGTGCGGCGCGTATTTGGTCGGCGCCTTGAACAGACCCGCGAGCATCGCGGCTTCCGCGAGGTTCACGTCGCGCGCCGACTTGTTGAAATAGAAATGTGCCGCGCCGTCGACGCCGAAGGTGCCGCCGCCCATGTAGGCACGGTCGAGATAGAGCTTGAGGATCTCGTTCTTGGACAGCCGCGTCTCGAGCCAGATCGCGAGGAACGCCTCATTGACCTTGCGCTCGATGGTGCGCTCGTTCGACAGGAACAGGTTCTTCGCAAGCTGCTGGGTGATCGAGGAGCCGCCCTGGCGCACGCCGCCCGCTTGTGCGTTGGTGACGAGCGCGCGCATCGTGCCTGCGAGGTCGATGCCGAAATGATCGTAGAAGCGGCGGTCTTCGGTCGCGAGCGTCGCCTTGATGAGATGATCGGGAAAGTCTTCGAGCGGGATGGAGTCGTTGTGCTTGATGCCTCGGTTGCCGATCGGATTATTGTAGCGGTCGAGGAAGCTGACCGCGAGGTCGGACTTCTTCAGCCAGTCTTCGTCGGAGGTCTCGTGGAAGGCGGGGATCGCGAGCGCCAGCATGACGATGCCGCCGGCAAGGCCGATGGTGGCCGCCTCCGACAACGGCTCGATGAACACCCAGCGCTTCCAGCGTCCGACATAAAAGCGGTCCATGAACGCCGAATAGCGCTCATAGAGTTCGCGCAAGCCGCGCCCTGAGGAGAACAGGGTGGAATCGAAGCGTGAATCGAGGTCCAGAAAGAAATTCCGGACCCGCTCCGTCCAATTGCTGGGGATGATCCTGCGCAACCGATCGTCCTAAATCTGCGGTTCACTCCGGCCCGCCGGGCGCTCGGGCAGGGCGCGAACGAACATGGCGGTTCGTTTGCGGCATCCCCGTGGCGGTGATGAAGGCGGCCCTTGTGCGGTGTGGGCTAAAGCCCTGTTCCGCGCGTCGATGCCTGCATCGGAAAGGAATGGCGTCCTGCGGCCGGATGTTCCCGAACCTTTCCGCTTTCGGGAATCTGCCTCTTTCTAGCCGAGGTCAGGGGACAAACCAATGCCAAGCGGCGGTTAGCCTTGGTGTTTTTCGCGCCAACCCTTAATTCAGGACTCGTCCTTGTCATGGCCCGGGGAAAGCCCGCCCATGACGGCTGAGAGCGTATATCGAACCCATGACCCGCCCACCTGAAAAGCCGTCCGACCAGAAGGATTCCTTCTGGAAAACCAAGACGTTGGAGGAACTCTCCAGCGCCGAATGGGAGAGCCTGTGCGACGGCTGCGGGCGCTGCTGCCTGGAAAAGCTTGAGGACGAGGACACCGGCAAGATCTACTTCACCCATGTCGCCTGCCGGCTGTTCGATGTCGGCGCCTGCGGCTGCAGCGACTATCCGAACCGCTCGGCGAAGGTGCCGGACTGCGTGCGGCTCACGCCGGAGAACGTGCGGACGCTGAACTGGCTGCCGCCGTCCTGCGCCTACAAGCTCGTGGCCGAAGGGCGCGACCTCTATTGGTGGCATCCGCTGATCTCGGGCGATCCGAATACCGTTCATGAGGCCGGCGTCTCGGTGCGGGGCCGCGTGGTTGCGACCGAGGACGAGGTGGACGACGCCGACCTCGAAGACCACATCGTGCGCTGGCCGACGCTGCTGCCGAAGCGCGCGCGGATGAAGCGCCGGGCATAAGTTCGATCACATTTGCGTGGAGCGCTGTGCGCGCAGGGAAGCCATCCCATGCGTTGTGGCCGCTTACCGTGCCGCGTTGTTCGGGCTAAAGAAACGCTCCGCCATCCGATATATTTACGAGTTTACCTCAGACTGCGCGCGTTTTGCGCTTTGGCCGCATGAACAAGATCGAAAGACCGGGCTATCCGTTGCAACGCGAATCGGCAAAGGCAGATCAGTCTGTGCCCGCACAAACCAAGAGCCCCGCCAAAACGGCGAACAAGGGGAAGAAAATCAAGACCACCCACCAGTCCGACCTCGCGCCGCTGCCGCACAGCGAGGTGGTGCCGATTGTGTTGAGCCTGATGCTCAACCTGTTCCTCACCGCGCTCGACCAGACCATTGTCGCAACCGCGCTGCCGACCATCGGCACGGAGTTTCGCGACGTCTCGAATCTGTCCTGGGTGATCACCGCCTATCTGTTGTCTTCGACCGCGGTGGCGCCGGTCTACGGCAAGCTCGCCGACGTCTACGGCCGCCGCGCGATGGTCATCACCGCGACGGTGATCTTCCTCGTCGGCTCGGTGTTGTGCGCGCTTGCGCCGACGTTGCTGGCGCTGATCCTCGCGCGCGGCCTGCAGGGCATCGGCGGCGGCGGCATTCTGCCTCTGGTGCAGACGCTGATCGCCGACATCGTGACGCCGCGCGATCGCGGCCGCTATCAGGGCTACATCAGTTCGGTCTGGGTGACGGCGGGTATCGGCGGCCCGGTGCTCGGCGGCGTGTTCGCCGAACATCTGCACTGGTCGATGATCTTCTGGATCAACCTGCCGATCGGCGTCGTCTCGCTGATGCTGCTGTTGCCGCGGATGAAAAAGATCCCGACCTATCACCGCCGCCGCAAGGTCGACTGGACGGGCGGCTTCCTCTTGATGATCGCGGCCGTCGTCTTCCTGCTGGCGCTGACCTGGGGCGGGCACAAGTTCGAGTGGCTGTCACCGACCATCCTTGGCATGATCGGCTCGGCTGTCGTGCTGCTCGCGGGCTTCGTCCTGCATGCGCGCAGCGTCGACGAGCCGTTCCTGCCGCTGTCGCTCATCAGCGGATCGGTAATCCCGTATGCGATGATCGCAGGCGGTTGCGCGATGGGCGCGATGATCGGCCTCATCGTTCACATGCCGATCTACTATGAATCGGTCTATCGCCTCAGCGCGAGCGAAGCGGGGCTTGCGCTCATTCCGCTGGTCGCGATCTCGGTGTTCGGCGCGTGGAGCGCGGGGCAGTTCATGGCGACGACCGGCCATTACAAATGGGCGGCGGTCGGCGGCGCATCGGTTGCGGTGATCTGCTCGCTGATTATGGGCGCGCTGTCGCCGTTGCCGCTCTGGCTGTTGCTGACGCTGCTGGCGATCTTTGCGCTCGGGCTCGGCACCTGCTTCCCGATCAGCGTCGTCGCGATCCAGAATGCGGTGCCGCATTCCAAGGTTGGCACCGCGACCGGGGCGATGAACTTTTTCCGTTCGCTGATGAGCTCGTTCGCGGTGGCGTTGTTCACCGCGATCCTGCTTGCGGCGGTGGGGCCGGGCATCGCGGTCGGCGAGGGCGCGCACAGTGCCTTTACCGGCGCGCCCGAAGCGATGGTCGCGGGCTTCCGCTACGTGTTCTTCGCGGCGATGCTGTTCATGGCGATCGCGGCATTGCTGTTTGCGTTGATGGAAGAACGCCCGCTCGCCGGCGGCCCGCCGCGCGAAGCACCGATCGCGGCGGAATAGGCGAGCCGCGCAGCAGCGCGCGGCTCCTTCATCGCGATCGCGGCGTGAGCCCGAGCGCTACTTGATCTTGCCCTGCATGCAGGCTTTGACGAACTCCGCGCGGGCGTGGCCCGATTGTGTGCCACCGCCCGAAATTATTTCAGCAGGCTACTACGCGCCCGCGCTTGTGCTGTCGTTTCTCGACCCCTGACCAAGGGTGTAGCAACGCGAAAAATCACGTTAAAAAGATCAGCGCCCAAGTAAGCGCCTTGCAAGTTCAAGCACTCGCCCAAAGATGCCCCAGCTATCAGGATAATATACTCCGGGTTTCGTCACTCTTGCTGGGTTGATGCCCACTGACCGGAGCTTTCGTGCTTCGCTTTTAAGATTGCGCCATTGAGTCTTACTTTGCACTGATGAGATTCCAGGCTGTTGCCGATGGTGCTCAGCCCAAGCATCAATGTACGAATTGGGAATTTCTGAAACGATATGGTTGTTGCCCCGTAACAACTCAGCCATTGGCATATTTGGAAATCCTACCTCTTCGTGTTCCCGCCGAATGTGCCAAGCCAGAAGATCGGCGGCTTGTAGGCCATCAAATTCCCGGTCACTTCTAAAAAGGGGTCGTCCAGCTATCCAACTGCGGGCCTTTTTAGAGATGCCCTGCATCATGTCATCGAAAAACATGTCCATATCATCGTCGACACCCTCCTGACTGTCGAAGATGAATTCTATCTTGCCCTTAGTACCGGTCGTCTCGCCCTGTTGAGCGAGCTTAGCGATGAGCGCAGAGCAGGAGGTAAAATATGGGTTTGCCAAACCGCGAGGAGAAACAGGAGCAAGCACCTCGTAAAAATGGTTGCGATCAATCGATATTTGAAAGGATATCGGATCGAAGTGGCGGATCACGCGCGCTAAACTACGCAGTTTTTCCGCGCGTTTTTCCTCGTTCCAACCCAATTTTCGATGGAATTGCCCTCTGAAATTCCCAGCCTCAACCATGTGCAAGTAATCAATCGATGGTGCCGCCCTTAGCTCTTCTTTCCAGGCGTCGGCAAAAAGAGCCCATTTATCGGCGCGATTTAGATAGCCTGCTAGGAAAAGACGTCGATCCCCCTTTTCGCTGCCAGAATCGTCGATAAACGCTCTCAAAAAGGCCAAAGACTTTTTCGTCCTGTACCAGCCAAACAATGCCGCTAACATGCGCCGAGATCGAAGTCGAAGCCGCCCTAGGAGGTGCGTAGGGTAGGCTCACGACTCCTCGACGCGGTAGCGTACCAGTTTTTGACTGGGTACGTTATTCATGACTAGGAAAATAGTCCTTGACAGCGTGACGCTCCCGCAGTAGGGTTACGCCATGCTCCGAAATTGGGTTCTGAGGAACCCGCCTTTCTTCCGCACGTTGGCCTGTTGAGTGAAGCCGGCGCACGCTGCCGGTTTGCAGCAATCCAACGCGAACGGAAGTTTGAGGCGGAGATGGTAACAAAGCAGCACGGTCAGATCGTGGAAACACCGACGGAAGCCCGCCAGGCGGAGCCGGGGCCTTCCATTGCGGCAGTGCTTGCGGTGAGCACAATCGCGTCGATCTTCATTCTCGCGATCATCTGGTTCGTGTTCTTCCGGACCTGACGTCGCGGCCGTCCGCTGACGGCGCAACAGGGACGATCGTTTTCATGCCTGTGCGAAAGACAACCGTGCCGGTCGCTCGACCGGCGGCGGCGATATCTGTTGAGGACGAGAGTGTCGAGCCGGTCGCGGTGCGCAAGGCCGCAACGAAGAAGAGGGCGGCAAAGAAGGCTCCGGTCAAGAAGTCTCCGGTCCGGAAGGCTTCAACCAAGACAGCTTCAGCCAAAAAATCTGCGGCAAAAAAGCCTGCAAAAAAAGTTTCCGCTACAGCCGATGACGAATGTCTTGATGGGGATTCGCTGCCGCAGCGGCGGGTAACGCCGGCTGTTCTTGACGCGGTGGTGCTGGACGATGACGAGACGGCGCAGGACGCGATGGCGTTCGCGCGCGGGCGTCACGGCGCGAAACTCTCCAACCATCGCCGCAGCGCGCTCGAGCGTCTCGACGATCCGCCGCCAGCGCCATTGCCGACGCTGCTCAATCGCGTCAGCCGCGCGATCGAGCGCGAGCTCACGCAAATCGAATTGATCGTGGGCGGCACGCGTGTGCTGCCGCGCCACCGCACCGAAGCTGAGCGGCGGGCGCGCACGCTTGCCTCGCTCGCGCGCACGTTGCGCGAGGTGATGCAGTTGCGCGAGAGCGAGGAGAAGTGTGAGGAGGATGACGACGCCTTGCCCCGCGACATCGACGAGCTTCGAGCCAAGCTCGCGCAACGACTGGACGAGCTTGTCGCCGACGCAAAGGCTGTACATCCTGGCGCGGCTCAACCGCGATGAACTCGAAGCGCTGCATTCCGACTGGCAACTGTTCGCGCATCCGCATCAATGGCCGCCCGATCTTGCCGCCAATGACAAGCCGTGGACCACATGGCTTCTGATCGGCGGGCGCGGCGCGGGCAAGACCCGCGCGGGCGCGGAGTGGATCCGGGCGCAGGCGCTTGGCCTCGCGCCGCTCGCGCAACAGCCTGCCGGGCGCATCGCGCTGGTCGGCGAAACCGAACATGACGTGCGCGAGGTGATGATCGAAGGCGTCTCCGGTCTTCTCGCCGTGCACCGTCGCGACGAGCGGCCGATGTGGCAGCCCTCGCGCCGCCGGCTCGAATGGAAGAACGGCGCGGTCGCCCATGCATTCTCGGCGGAGGACCCGGAGAGTTTGCGCGGGCCGCAATTTGCCTGCGCGTGGGCGGATGAACTCGCCAAATGGCGTTACGCGGAGGCGGCGTTCGACATGCTGCAGTTCGGCCTGCGGCTCGGCGCGCAGCCGCGCCAGTTGATCACCACGACGCCGCGGCCGACCGCACTGATCAAGCGATTGCTGAACGATGAGAGTTGCGTGACGACGCGCGCGGCGACGCGCTCCAATGCGCTGCATCTGGCGCCGACGTTTCTGCAGAGTGTGATGGCGCGCTATGCCGGCACGCGGCTCGGGCGGCAGGAGCTCGACGGCGAACTGATCGAGGAGCGGCCCGATGCGCTGTGGTCGCGCGGGTTGATCGAAACGTGTCGCATCAGTGAAGCGCCGCCGTTGCAACGGATCGTGGTGGCGGTCGATCCGCCCGCCACCTCCGGCAAGCGTGCGGATGCCTGCGGCATCGTCGCGGCGGGAGTTGCCGCTGATAACGGTTTGTATGTGCTGGCCGACGAGACACTGACGCAGGCCGCGCCGGCGGCGTGGGCCGCCCGGGCGGTGGCGTTGTGGCGACGGCTGGAAGCGGATGCGCTGGTCGTCGAAGTCAACCAGGGCGGCGAGATGGTGCGCGCGGTGATCGCACAGGTCGACCCGAGCGTGCCGGTGCAGCCGGTGCGGGCCTTGCGTGGCAAGTGGCTGCGCGCCGAGCCGATCGCGACATTGTACGAGCAGGGGCGGGTGCGCCACGCCGGCGTATTCGCCGCGCTCGAGGACGAGATGTGCGACTTCGCAACCAGCGGCTTGAGCTCCGGCCGCTCGCCGGATCATCTCGACGCGTTGGTCTGGGCGCTCACCGCACTCACCCATGGCGCGGCGGTGCGGCCGCGGGTGCGGGAGCTGTGAGAAATTTGTCCGGGCGTGATGCAGCGCGCAAAGCGCTGCTTCGCAGAACCGGGACCGTTCAGAGTACTATGTTTGGAACGGCCCCGGTTCAGCGGAGCGGCATGAAGGATGCCGCACCGCGCCCGGGGCAACGGATCATTCTGATAATTAGATATCGCCGGACAAATCGCGCCACGTTGGATTGTCCTTCTCGATCAGGTCGAACTTCCACGCGCGTCGCCAGCGCTTGAGCGAATGCTCGCGGGCACGAGCTTCGATAATCGATGCGTATGTCTCGACATGGACGAGGTTGGTTACGCCATAGGTTGCGGTGAAGCCGGCGACGAGCTTCACCCGATGTTCGGATAGACGTCGCGATAAATCGCTGGTGACACCAACATAGAGCACCCCTCTGGGGCAGTTGGCCAGAACGTAGACAAAGAAAGTCGAGTCCATTGAGGCGTGTCCCGGGCGCGATGCAACGCGCAAGCGTTGCGCCGCAGAACCGGGGCCGTCAAGAACTCCGAATGTGAAACGGCCCCGGCTCGGCGGCGCGATATGAAGAATACTGCGCTGCGTCCGGGGCAAGAATGCTGGATCATTTCTTATGCTCAACCGCCTCAAACATTTCTTCGCCGCCCCCGAAGCCAAGGCGAGCCGCACCGCGCAGGTGCTGGCGTTTGCCTCCGGTGGACGGGCGCGATGGATGCCGCGCGATTACGCGACGCTCGCGCGCGAAGGCTACCTCGCCAATGCGGTGGTGCATCGCGCGGTGCGGCTGATCGCGGAAAGCGCGGCATCCTGCCATTATCTCTTGTACGAAGGCGCGCGCGAACTCGAATCGCATCCGCTACTGCAGCTCCTCGCGCGGCCGAACCCGCGTCAGGATGGTGCCAGCCTGTTCGAGGCGCTCTATGCGCACATGCTGCTTGCCGGCAACGCCTATCTTGAAGGCGTGGCGCTGGAGGACGAAGTGCGCGAGCTGTATGCGCTGCGGCCCGATCGCATCAAGGTGGTGCCGGGCGCGAACGGCTGGGCCGAGGCTTATGAGTACACCGCGGGCGGGCGCAGCGTACGGTTCGAGCAATCGGCCGAGCGCGTGCCGCCGATTTTGCATCTCACGTTCTTTCATCCGCTTGATGATCATTACGGCCTCGCGCCGCTGGAAGCTGCCGCCGTTGCGGTCGATACGCATAACGCGGCGGCGAAATGGAATAAGGCCTTGCTCGACAATGCCGCGCGCCCTTCCGGCGCACTGGTCTATGCCGGACCGGAGGGCGCGGTGCTCTCCGACTCGCAGTTCGAGCGGCTGAAGCGTGAACTCACCGATACTTATCAAGGTGCGGCGAATGCCGGGCGGCCCCTGCTGCTCGAAGGCGGGCTCGACTGGAAGGCGATGTCGCTGACGCCGAAGGACATGGATTTTCTCGAGGCGAAGCACGCCGCCGCGCGCGAGATCGCGCTCGCCTTCGGCGTGCCGCCGATGCTGCTCGGCATTCCGGGCGACAATACCTATGCCAATTATCAGGAAGCCAACCGCGCGCTGTGGCGCCAGACGGTGCTGCCGCTCGCCTCGCGTGTCGGCGCGGTGCTGGTGCAATGGCTCGGGCCGCAGTTCGGCAACGAGTTGCGATTGGTGATCGACACCGACCGCATCGACGCGCTGGCGTCCGACCGCAACGCGCTGTGGGAGCGGATTGAACGCGCGCAGTTTCTTACGCTGAACGAAAAGCGCGAAGCCGCCGGCTACGCACCAGTGGACGGTGGCGACCGGCTGGGGTGATGAGTGTCCCGGACGCGATGCAGCGCATGCGCCGCGTCGCAGAGCCGGGGCCGCCAAAAATACTAAACTCGAGATGGCCCCGGTTCAGCGGTGCAGCATGAAGAATACTGCGCCGCGCCCGGGGAAAGGCGCCATGATTGACCTCATCCGCATCTTCGTCGAGCGCGGCGACCTCGCGCATCTCGCGCTGTTTCTGTGGGCGGCTGTCGCCAGCACTGCGTTTCTTGTGACGTTGCGCGAACTTGCGGTCGCCTCAAAGCGCTTCGACGATTCTGTGCGCGAGCTTTCCGTTTTCAACCGGCGCGCGCGCCGCCGCAAACCGATGGACCCATGATGGACAAACTGCACACCGTGATCCAGTCGATCAGCAGCGAGACCAAGGCGAAGCCCGCGCACCTCACGGTGTTTCGCGAGTTCCTCGCCCATCTCGAAAAGATCCAGCACAAGGCGCCGCGTGCGCCGGGCAGAGCCGCTCGCGTTGCGGCCCGGCCCACGCGGCCGGCGAAGAAGACTCCGCGCCGCGTGAAGTAATGATGTCATCCCCGCGCATGCGGGGATCCAGACTTATGAAGTTGGTGATTCCAAGCGCGATACTCAGAACCGCTGGCGGTTATGGGTCCCCGCCGGAGCCTGTCATCGGACGGTGCTTCGCGCCGATCCGTTGGCGGGAACGACATCGAATGTAGCCGCACTTCTTCAGCCTCTCTTTAACGCCTTCCCACCTTGCACCCTGCGAGAACGCCTATGCATGCGCCGCTGCCATCCGCCTCCCGCGTCTCGTTCACCGGCGACGGCGCCGTCGAAGGTTACGCCAGCCTGTTCGGCGCGGTCGATCAGGCGCGCGACATGGTGATGCCGGGCGCGTTCACGCAGACGCTGCAGAGCCGCGGCCTGCGCCGCATTCCGATGCTGTTTCAGCACGACCCGTCCGAGCCGGTCGGCATCTGGCTGGAGCTGCGCGAGGATTGGCGCGGGCTGTGGGCGCGCGGGCGATTGATCCCCGAGGTCGCGCGTGGGCGCGAATTGATGGCGCTGGTGGGCGAGGGCGCGATCGACGGGCTGTCGATCGGCTATCGCACCGTGCGCGGCCGGATCGATCCGAAGACGCGCATCCGCCGCCTCTATCAGGTCGATCTCTGGGAAGTGTCGATCGTTACCTTTCCGCTGCTCGCCGGCGCGCGCGTGCATGCAGTGAAAAGCGTGCCGCGATCCTCGCGCCGCCATCAAGCGATGGATCAAGTCATGGAGGCGCGCCGATGATCCGCGGCAGCGACGTGTTCGACGCGCGACAGCGCTCGCGCTTCACGCGGCCGGACGCTTATCGCCAGGCGATAGAACAGTCGAGCGTCGTGCTACGCAAACGATTGACGGCGCGTGGTACGTGACAACGCGCGGCATCGGCAATAATGTCGAGCCCGGAATGAATGGGATCAACCAGATCTTCGGTCCGGGCATTTTCGATGGTTTGGACCGGCAGATGCGCGCCAACATCGAGCGGCATCATGGGCGAAAAAGTTTCGTGGACTCGACGTGGACTCCTCGTGCTGCTGTGGCTGCCGGCTGTCGCCTTGGCACTCGCCATGTGGTCGTGGGAGCGAAGGCCCATGTCTGATCGCTCGGAAGGGTCGTCGCCGATCCGTTTGCTCTATGTTCAAATGGATCGCAGCGAACGAAATCATTTTGTACAACAGGTCAGGCGTTTTGCCGATCAGCACCATTTCGATTTGAACATCAGGCAATTGACGCCTGATCCCGATGAAATTTTCTTCCAATTGTCGCAGAAGAACATTCTGCTGCTGGGTTCAAACAGGTCGAAAAGGCGCGCACCGGAATTTCAATTCGCGTTTATTTTCTATCGACAGCGTGAAAAGTCGTCACCTTCGTTGGCCGAGATCGATCCGCTGATGGTGTCGCTCAAAAAGCTGCTGGCCGATGTGCCGGGGCTGGTGGTTACGAAGGAGGAGTGAACCGCGTGGGATAGTTTGGCTCGGCCGGCGCTGCCCGGCTCGGCGGCCATCTGCATCTGGATTTTTGTTTTTGCCGCCCATTGGGCGGCTTTTTGTTTGCCCGATCGAAACGTTACAAAGGAGACCCCGATGGATTACGACATTCAAGATCACGCGCCGGAGCACAAGTCCGGCATTTCCGCCGCGCGCGGCGAGCACGACCAGATCGTGCAGATGTTCGAGGAGTTCAAGGCCGCGAACGACGAGCGCCTTGCAGCGCTTGGCCGCCGCGCCGATGTGTTGCTCGAGGAAAAGGTGGACCGCATCAACGGCGCGCTCGATGCGCAGATGAAACGGATCGACGAACTCGCGCTGAAGGCGGCGCGGCCGCTGCTCGACGGTTCGCGGCCGGCGGGCCTGCGCGCGCACGCAACCGACAATGTCGCGCGCGAACACAAGAGCGCGTTCGAGGCTTATGTCCGCTCCGGCGAAGCGTCGGCGCTGCGTGAGATCGAAACCAAGGCGATGTCGGCGGGCAGCAATGCCGATGGCGGCTATCTGGTGCCGAGCGAACTGGAACACGAGATCGGCCAGCGCCTCGCGGCGATCTCGCCGATCCGCGCCATCGCCTCGGTGCGCGAGATTTCCGGCGGCGTCTACAAGAAGCCGTTCATGACCGCGGGCCCGGCGACCGGCTGGGTCGGCGAGACCGACGCGCGCACGCAGACCACGTCGCCGACGCTCGATGCATTGAGCTTCCCGGCGATGGAGCTTTACGCCATGCCGGCTGCGACCGCGACGCTGCTCGACGACGCGGCGGTGAACATCGACGAATGGATCGCCTCCGAGGTCGAGCTCACCTTCGCCGTGCAGGAGGGCGCCGCGTTCGTCAACGGCGACGGCAGCAGCAAGCCGAAGGGCTTTCTCGATTACACCACGGTCGCGAATGGTTCGTGGGCCTGGGGCAAGCTCGGCACGGTTGCGAGCGGCAACGCCGGCGCGTTTCCCGCTTCGAATCCTTCCGACGTGCTGGTCGATACGATCTATGCGCTGAAGGCGGGCTATCGGCAGAACGCGACCTTCGTGATGAATCGCAAGACGCAGGGCGCGATCCGCAAGTTCAAGGACACCGGCGGCGCGTATCTCTGGCAGCCGCCGGCGCAGGCGGGCGGGCGCGCCTCGCTGATGACTTTCCCGCTGGTGGAAGCGGAGGACATGCCGGACATCGGCGCGGATTCGCTCTCGATCGCGTTCGGCGACTTCAAGCGCGGCTATCTGATCGTCGACCGGCTCGGCGTGCGGGTGTTGCGCGATCCGTATTCCGCCAAACCTTACGTGCTGTTCTACACGACCAAGCGCGTCGGTGGTGGCGTGCAGGACTTCGACGCTATCAAGCTCGTGAAGTTTGCTGCGAGTTGAGGCGTCGCTTCGACGATGAGAGCGGCGCGCTCCTTGCGCGCCGTTTTCGGTTTGTTAGGATAACGGAGCCGAACCACGAAAGCGCTAGGTGCGTGAGCCATGAACGCTCTCCAGAACATGACTGTGGAGGAGCTTGTTCAGCTTTTTTCTGAGATCACTGCCAAGCAGGGCGACGCGCTGAGGCACTACAAAATCCAGCAATATAAAAAATTGTTCGCACAGATGATGGGCGTCGCCAATGAGCTGAAAAGCCGGCCGGGCGATCAGCGGCGTGCGCTTATGGTGCTTTATGAGCATCCACTTCCGAAGGTGCGCCTTATGGCCGCGCATATGACGTTGGCACTGGCTTATCCGGCAGCGCGGGCGGTGATCCAGAATATCGTCGATAAGAAAGAATGGCCGTTTGCCGGCGATGCAGGGATGACGCTCGATAATCTCGATAGCGGCTTTTACAAGCCGACATAGATCGGGCTGGCCGCTCGTCCAATGGCCGACCTGTGACCACTCATAGGCGACCGGCGCTTTAACCGCTCGTTCACCTGCGCCCTCATAATGTTACCGATTATGTCGTGAGCCTGGATTGCAATCTGTAAATTTCGAGGTGCGGCGGTGGTTCAGAACAGGCGCTTTGCCCGTGTCAAACCTGGTGGGCGAATTTCAAGCTCCGGCAAGATCGCGATCGACGCGAAGTCGCCGCTGATCGACTGTCACATCATCGATTATGGCGCGGGCGGCGTCTGCCTGCAGGTGAACCCCGGCGTGGTGCTGCCGCGGCGCTTCGAGTTGATCCACGGCGCTATCAAGAAGAAATGTCGTGTGGCGTGGACCAATGGCCGTCGCATCGGTGTCGCGTTCCAGTAGGCATCTTTCGGTAGACAGCGATGCTGTCACACGCGCGTTTACGCATGAACGACAACGCATCGTCTTGCGCTAAAATCTGCTTTCGCCCTCGACGCTGCCGCCGATGCGGATGCAGGTGTCGCTGCCCGGTACGCGGGTGAAGCCTGCGCCATATTGCGCGCAGGGATCACGCGGAGTCGTGCGTGGCGCTGAGGTGGCTTCCTGTGCGGCGGGCTTTCGCGGCTTGCGCTTGTCGTGTTGCGCGGAAGCAGTGCCGCTCCAGGCGATGACCATGAGCGATACGATAAAAATGGTGAGGGATCGGAACAGCATGATGAGTGTCTCCGCTCCTGATAGGTGCGGCCGTGCTTAAAGCGCCGCGCCGAGGCTGCGCGCTGCCTGCACGAGCCAATCTCTATATAATGTGAGCGGTGTGACGCCGGTGAGGCCGCCGCAGCCGTTCGTGAAGTTCGGCCCGGTGGACCAGCTGACCACGCCCGCGATGACGCTGCGGCCGTCCTGCATTTCGAGCATCGGCCCGCCGGAATCGCCGGTGCAGCCGCCCATGCCGGGGCGCTTGTTCTGCGTTGAGGGATCGGTGAGGCGGATCTGCAGCGTGCCGGGCTTGCCGGTTGCAACAAGAGGTGCCGCGCGTGCGGTGCCGACGTCGCTTCCGCTCGGCGAACTCGAGCCGATGCCCGCGATCGTGTAGGGCGCTCCTGTCACCACCGGCAGCCGCGGCGTGCCGAGCGCGAGCGGCGCCTTGCCCGGCATCGGTGCAGGCAGTTGCACCAGCGCGAGATCGACGGTCACGCGATGCGCGGCCATGTCCTGCGCGTTGTAGCGCGGATGAATGAGAATTTTTCGCGGCGTGATCAGGCGCGGCGGCGTCGCGGCGTAATCGACGATCCGCAGCGCGGCCTGCGATGTCGCGCAATGTCCGGCGGTGAGCAGAACCGCGGGCGCGATCATGGTTCCGGTGCAGACTACGCCGTTCGGCCCGATCACGGTGACGAGCGCGCGTGCGACCGCATCGCTTGGCGCCGAGCGGCTGCCGGTGATGGCGAGCGCGGGCTGCGCGAGTGTGAACCACGCAATGAGTGAGCAGATGAGGCGAAGCGGCGTCATGGACGCAGCTTGAGCCTGCACGCGCGCATTTTGTCAACTGAAAGAGAAGTGAGAGATGGCCGCCATTCTTCTGACGCCGCCGGAGAGCGAGCCGCTGTCGCTCTCCGACGCCAAAGCCTATCTGCGGGTCGAGACCGACGATGATGACGCGGTGATCGCAAGCCTGATCGCGGCGGCGCGCAGTCACATTGAGGCGATGAGCGGCTGCGCGATGCTGACACAGACCTGGCGGCTGGTGCGCGATTGCTGGCCCGCCGACGGACGCATGAAGCTGAAGCTTGCGCCACTTCGCGCGGTGATGGCGGCGCGTGTCTATGACGAGACGGATGTGGCGCATGCCGTTGACCCGGAGAATTTCGTGCTCGATGCAGCGTGCGGCATCATCGCGATGCGCGCTGTGTCGCTGCCGCAGCCGGGGCGGGCGACGGCCAGGATCGAGATGGATGTCACGGTCGGCTTCGGTGCGGCGGGTAGCGATGTGCCGCCCGCGCTGATGCAGGCGCTGCGGATGCTGCTCGCGCACTGGTACGACAATCGCGGGCTGATCACGATCGGCTCCAGCGTCGCGGTGATGCCGCCGAGCGTCAACGCACTGATCGCCTCCCATCGGGTGCTGTCGCTATGATCGATCCGGGACAGTTGAGAACGCGGCTGGTGCTGCAGCGGCCGATCGAGACCGCTGACGATCAGGGCGGCGTGGTCCGCACCTGGGAGAGTTTTGGTAATGCGTGGGCGAAGGTGGTGCCGCGCGGTTCGCGCTACGAGATGGATGCGGATTCCGCCGGTGCGACGCAGGCTTTTACAATAATGCTGCGGGCGAATTTCAGTTTGACGCTTCAGCATCGCCTGGTCGACGGCGGCAAGATCTATCGCATCACCGCGATCCGCGATGCGCGCGAACGCGGCTTTATCGAGCTCGATGCTGAGCTTCGCGTCGAGTGAGGCATCCACCAATTCTCAATCCGAAAGATCATCATGACCTCAGCCAGTGTCGCGCTGCGTGCGGCCGTTCATGCGGCGTTGCGCAGCGATAGCGGGCTCGCCGCCGTGCTCGGCGGCAGCCATGTCTATGACGAGCCGCCGCGCAATGTTGCCTTTCCCTATGTGACGCTGGGCGAGGCGCGGCTGTCCGATCTCTCCGGCGATGGCGGCACGACGCAGGAGCATCAGCTCACGCTGCATGCCTGGTCGCGTCAGGGCGGTCATCGCGAGGCGCATACCATCGCGGGTGCGCTGTTGCAGGCGCTCGACGATGCGCCGCTGCCGCTCGGCGGGCACCGGCTCGTCAATTTCCGTTTTTCCGTTGCCGACATTCGTCGCGAGCGCGACGGGCGGACTTATCACGCACTGGTGCGCTTTCGCGCGGTGACGGAGCCGTCCGCCTGAGCGCGGCGAGACATTCTTATTCAAGGAGACGACATGGGCGCGCAAAAGGGCAAGGACCTTCTGTTGAAGATGAACGACGGCTCCGCTTTCGTCACGGTGGCGGGGCTGCGCAGCCGCAGGATTGCGTTCAACGCCGAGACGGTGGACGTGACGCATGCGGAATCGGCCGATCGCTGGCGTGAACTCTTGGAAGGCGCGGGCGTGAAGCGCGCCTCGATTTCCGGACGCGGCCTGTTCAAGGACGCGGCTTCCGATGCGCTGGTGCGGCAGGTGTTCTTCAATGGCGCGATTGCATCGTGTCAGGTAGTGGTGCCGGATTTCGGTACCGTCGAGGGGCCGTTCCAGATCTCCAGCCTGGAGTTTTCCGGCGAGCACAATGGCGAGGTGACGTTCGACCTCGGGCTGGAGTCCGCCGGTGCGCTCAGCTTCACCGCGCTCTAGGAGAGCATCGTGCCCAATCATTATCGTGGAGAGATCGTCGCCGAACTCGGCGGCCGGCAGCATACGCTGGTGCTCACGCTCGGTGCGCTCGCTGAACTCGAAAGCGCGTTTGGCGCCGACGACCTGATGGCGCTGGCTGAGCGCTTCGGCACGGGACGGCTGTCGGCGCGCGACCTGATCCGGATCATCGCGGCTGGCCTGCGCGGTGCAGGCGAAACCCTCACCGACGACGAGGTTGCGGCGCTACGGGTCGAGGGCGGGGCGGCCGGCTATGTGCGCATCGCGGCGGCGCTGATCGCTGCGACATTCGATGACGGCAACGCCGCGGCTCCGTCGCATGAGGCCAAATCGTGAAGCCGTTTCCCTGGACGGAGGCGATGGGTTTCGGGTTCGGCGTCTTGCATCTGCCGCCTGCACAATTCTGGGCGATGACGCCGCGCGAGTTGGCGGCGGCAATCCGCGCCGTGCGCGGACCGCTGAACGAGCCGATCGGGCGTGCCGCGCTCGATGAGCTGATGAAGCGATTTCCGGATCGCGAGAGGACACTATCGTGAGCGATACATTCAACAGTCTCGACGACGCCGAGCAGAGGGCCGATGGTCTGACGCTGCGGGTGCGCGATCTTGAGCACTCCGCCAACGCGTTCTCGCGGGCGATGACGAGCGCATTTGCGGTCTCGGTCACAGGCGGCCGGCAGTTCGACGATGTCTTGAAGTCGCTGGCGCTGCGGCTGTCGAACCTGTCGCTCAACCTCGCCTTGAAGCCGTTGCAAAATTCGATCGCGGGCGGCATCGAAAGCCTGCTGTCGGGGTTGACCGGCGCCGGCACTGCTACGAACGCCGCAGTCACTGCGGCAACGGGTGCGGTAAAGCCGTTTGCGGCCGGTGGCGTGATCGGCACGCCGACATACTTTCCGCTGATGCAGGGTGGTGTCGGTCTTGCCGGTGAAGCGGGACCGGAGGCGATCATGCCGCTTCGGCGCGGGCCGGATGGGCGGCTTGGCGTCGCCGGCGCAGGTGGTGGCGTCAACAACATCACCGTGCAGATCGCGACACCCGATCCCGGCAGCTTCCGCCGCTCGGAGAGTTACATCACCGGCCAGATCGCGCGCGCGGTGGCGCGCGGCCAGCGCAGTTTGTAGCCGTCATTGCTTCGTTGCGGAGCCTGTGCCCGGACGACGCTTTGCGTCGATCCGGGTACTCCTCTCAATGACACATTGAATGGTGAGCCGTCTCGCCATTCCAGTCGGACATCGATATGCCCACCAGCTTTCACGAAGTTCTGTTTCCGCTCGACGTCGCGCTGCGAGGTGCGGGCGGGCCGGAGCGGCGCACCGAGATCGTCGCGTTCGGCTCCGGGCGCGAGCAGCGCAACGCGCGCTGGGCGCATTCGCGGCGACGTTACGATGCCGGTTATGGCGTGAAGACGCTCGATGCGCTGCGTGAGGTGGTTGCTTTTTTCGAGGAGCGGCGCGGCCAACTCTATGGCTTTCGCTGGCGCGATCGGCTGGACCATTCGTCTGCATCCGGCAGTGCTGCACCGGCTCCGCTCGATCAGTTATTGGGCGCGGGTGACGGCGTAGCGACGGATTTTCAGTTGGTGAAGATTTACGGCGCGAGCTACGCGCCTTATGCGCGGCCGATCGAGAAGCCGGTGCCGGGTAGCGTACGCGTTGCGGTCGGCGGTGTTGAGGTTGAAGCAAGTGCCTTCACCGTTGATGCGACGCGTGGGGTGGTGACGTTCGTGCCGGGGCATATCCCGACGGAAGGTGCGGCGGTCACCGCTGGCTTCCTGTTCGATGTGCCGGTGCGTTTCGACACCGATTATCTCGAGGTCGATCTGTCGGCGTTCACGGCCGGCGCGATCCCGAAAATCCCGCTGATCGAGATCAAGCCATGAGAATCATTCCGCCTGCGCTGCAGGCCAAACTGGACAGTGGCGTCACCACGCTGGCGCGCTGCTGGATTCTCACCCGTCGCGATGGCGTGGTGCAGGGTTTTACCGATCACGACGCAGACCTCGTTGTCGAAGGCGTTATCTGCCGCGCCGGGACCGGCTTCGGCGCCTCCGAGGCATCCCATCGGTTCGATCTGTCGATCGATGGCGCGGAGATTTCCGGTGCGCTCGCGGCGGAGGCGCTGACCGAGGCCGATCTTGCGGCCGGGCGCTTCGACGCCGCGCAGGTCGATACCTGGCTCGTGGACTGGAGCGACGTCGCGCTGAGCGTTCTGCTGTCGCGCGCGACGCTCGGCGAAGTGAAGCGCGAGGGTGAAGCGTTTCGCGCCGAACTGCGTGGTCTCGCCGACAAGCTCTCGCAGGAAAGCGGGCAGCTTTATACCGCGCGCTGCGGAGCAGATTTGGGCGATGCGCGCTGCAAGGTCGATCTTGAAACGGAAGGTTTGCGCGGCAATGGCAACGTTACGCGGCTACTTGGCGCATCGGCGATCGCGGTGACTGGCCTTGACGGATTTACCGAAGGCTTCTTTGCGGCGGGGCGCCTGACATGGGTGAGCGGTGCAAACCTGAACCTTTCGGTCGAGGTGAAGGAACATCGTATCGTCAACGGCGAGACACAGTTCACGCTATGGCAAGCAGCGAGCGAGCCGATCGGCGTCGGCGATGCCTTCACTGTGACGGCGGGCTGCGACAAGCGGTTCGAGACCTGTCGCGACCGCTTTTTCAACAGCGTCAATTTTCGTGGTTTCCCGCACATTCCGGGCAACGACTTCGTCATCGCCGGCGCGCATGCCGCCGGCAACAACGACGGCGGCTCGCTCGCCTCCTGAGACACACCATGACAACACCTTTAACTCGCGCCGCGATTGTCAGCGAGGCGCGAAGCTGGATCGGCACGCGCTATCGCCACCAGGCCTCGTGCAAGGGCGTGGGATGCGATTGCCTCGGCCTCGTGCGCGGTGTCTGGCGCAACTGCATTGGTGCGGAGCCGGAGCTGCCGCCGCCGTATGCACCCGATTGGGCTGAGGCGCATGGCGAGGAGACGCTGGCGCAGGCGGCTGCGCGTCATCTCGTGAGGACCGCCTTGCACGAAATCGGTGCAGGCGATGTGCTGCTGTTTCGCTGGCGCGAGGGGTTCGTTGCCAAGCATGTCGCCATCGCAAGCGGCGATGGCACGATGATCCATGCGCATGACGGCGCGGCGGTGTGCGAGGTGGCGTTGTCGCCATGGTGGGTGCGGCGCTTGGCCTATGCATTTCGCTTTCCGGGAGTGTGCGACTGATGGCGGCTCTCGTTCTCTCTGTCGCGGGTGGCGCGGCCGGTGCCGTGTTCGGCCCGGCGGGCGCGATTGCCGGGCGCATTGCCGGCGCGCTCGCGGGCAACATGATCGACCGCGCGATGTTCGGCTCGACCGCGCGGAGCGTCACCGGGCCGCGGCTTGCCGATCTCGACGTGATGGCCTCGACTGAAGGCGCGCCGATCGCGCGCCTCTATGGCCGCGCGCGTCTGTCGGGACAGGTGATCTGGGCGACACGGCTCGAGGAGGTGGTGTCCACCAGCACGCAGTCATCGGGCGGCAAAGGCGGCCTCGGTGGCGCGACCGTCACCACGACCACGACGACCTATTCCTATTTTGCGAACTTCGCCGTCGGTCTGTGCGAAGGCGAGATCGGCAACATCGGCCGCATCTGGGCTGATGGCGAACTGCTCGATACCTCGACGCTGACGTTGCGCGTGCATCGTGGCGGCGAAAATCAATTGCCCGATGATCTGATTGTCGCGAAGGAGGGCGCAGGCAATGCGCCGGCTTATCGCGGTCTCGCTTATGTCCTGTTCGAGCGGCTGCCGCTTGCGAATTTCGGCAACCGCATTCCGCAATTGTCGTTCGAGATCGTGCGGCCGGTCGGCGCGCTGGAGCAGATGACGCGCGCGGTGACGCTCATTCCAGGCTCGACGGAGTTCGGCTACGAGACGTCGCCCGTGGTGCGCGTGCTCGGTCCCGGCCAATCCGCGCCGGAGAATCGCCATGTTGCGACAGCGCCATCGGATGTGATGGCCTCGCTCGACGAGTTGCAGGCGACATGCCCGAACCTCGAACGTGTCGCCATCGTGGTGGCGTGGTTCGGCAGCGATCTGCGCGCGGGAAACTGTATCGTGCGACCCGGCGTCGATAACGCGATCAAGGTAACGTCGGGCGGCACCTGGTCGGTTGCGGGCGTGACGCGGCCTGCCGCATATCTCGTATCGCGCATCGATGGTGTGCCGTCCTATGGGGGCACGCCGTCCGACGATAGCGTGAAGCATCTCATCACGGAGCTGAAGGCACGCGGCCTGAAGGTGACGCTCTATCCGTTCCTGATGATGGACATTGCGCCCGGTAACGCGCTGCCGGACCCGTGGAGCGGTGCGGTCTCGCAGCCGGCTTATCCCTGGCGCGGGCGCATCACCTGCAACCCCGCACCGGGGCAGAGCGGTTCACCGCAGGGAACGAGTGATGCAGCGGCGCAGGTCGCGGCGTTCTTCTCCGGCGGTGGCGCGAGCGGCTGGAATTATCGCCGGATGATCCTGCATTACGCATCGCTTGCGGCAGCCAGCGGCGGGGTCGATGCGTTCCTGATCGGCTCGGAGATGAAGGCGCTGACGCGCGTACGTTCCGGCGAGGGTGTCTATCCGGCCGTCACAGCGCTCGTAACGCTTGCGGCCGACGTCAAGGCGATCCTCGGCGCGGCAACGACCGTGACTTACGCCGCGGACTGGACCGAATACGGTGCGGACGTGGTGTCGCCGAACGCGTCCGAAGTACGCTTTCCGCTCGATCCGCTGTGGGCCTCGTCTGCGATCGACGCGGTCGGCATCGATTATTATGCGCCGCTCTCCGACTGGCGCGACGAGGCCGGGCATCTCGATGCGGCGGAGACGCCCTCGATCTATCAGCGTGACTACTTACGCGGCCGCCTCACGAGCGGCGAAGCTTACGACTGGTTTTACGCCGACGCCGCTGCGCGCGCAGCGCAGGTGCGCAGCCCCATTACCGATGGCCTCGGCAAGCCGTGGATCTTCCGCGCGAAAGATATCTGGAGCTGGTGGGGGAGCGCGCATCACGAGCGCGTCGATGGCAATGAGTTGCCCGCCGCAACGACGTGGACTCCCGCAAGCAAGCCGATCTGGCTGACCGAGATCGGCTGCCCGGCGGTCGACAAAGGCGCGAACCAGCCGAGCGTGTTTCCCGATGCGAAGTCGTCCGACGGCAACGTGCCGTATTTCTCCAACGGCCAGCGCGATGACCTGATCCAGCGCCGAATGCTGGAAGCGGTGCTCGGCGCGTTCGATCCGGCCTTCGGCGGCGACGAGGCGCATAATCCGCTGTCGCCTGTTTATGGCGGACGGATGGTCGATGTCTCCGGCATCCACCTGTGGACCTGGGATGCGCGGCCTTATCCGATCTTTCCGCTCGCGCGCGACGTCTGGGACGATGCCGCGAACTGGCAGACCGGGCATTGGCTGACCGGCCGGCTCGGCGGCGCGCCGCTCGATGCGACGGTCGCCGCGCTATTGCGCGATGCCGGTGTCGAGGGCGTCGATGCGTCGCCGCTGCGCGAGAGCTTCGATGGCTATGTGGTGGACCGGCCGATGACGCCGCGCGCGATGATCGAGCCGCTGGCCGCCGCTTACGCTTTTGATGCGACGGCAGTGGGAAGCGATCTCGTGTTCGTGCCGCGTGGCGGCGCGCCGGTGGCTGAGCTTTCAGAAGATCATCTCGTCGATTCTGGTAAAGAGGCGCTGGCGCAATTGACGCGCGCGCAGGAAACCGAGCTGCCGCGCGAGGTGAGATTCGGTTACACCGATGCGTCGGTCGATTACCGCCGCGCGGCTGCCACCTCGCGGCGGCTTGTCGGCGGCGCGCGCCGCACGTTGCATGCGGATCTTGCGGTCGTCACCGATGACGCAGCCGCGACGCGGCGCGCCAACATTCATCTGCAGGATCTGTGGGCAGGACGTGAAAGCGCCACCTTCGCGCTGGGGCAGGCGCAGCTTGCGCTAACGCCGGGCGATGTGATCGGCGTCACGCTCAAGGGCCGCCGCACGCTTTATGAGATCAACGAACTCGTCGATACCGAGCAGCGCCAACTCACCGCGCGCAGCATCGATCCCGACATTTTCGCGGTGCCGCTGCCGTTGCCGCGCGCGAGCATACCGGTGATCCCGCCGGCGCTCGGGCCGGTGCAGGCATTGGCGCTCGATCTGCCGATGTTGGACGCCTCCGAGCCGCCAGTACTGACCCGGCTTGCGGTATTCGCCAGCCCGTGGCCGGGCTCGGTTACGGTGTGGCGCTCCGCCGACGGTTTGAGTTTCGAACGCGCAGCGACGACGTTTGCGCCTTCGGTGATGGGCGAGACGCTCGACCCGCTGCCTGCGGGGCCGACAGCATGCTGGGATCGCGGCGGGACGATGCGCGTGCGGCTTTACGGCGATGCGCTGACCTCGGCTGCGGATGCGAACGTGCTCAATGGTGCCAACGCCGCGGCGGTGATGACGCCAAGCGGCGCATGGGAGGTGATCCAGTTCGCGCACGCAGAACTGGTCGAGGAACGGACCTATCGTTTGAGTCGCCTGCTGCGTGGGCAGGGCGGCAGCGAACATGCGATAGCTGCGCCGTTGCCTGTGGGTGCGCCGTTCGTGCTACTCGACGAGCATCTGATCGAGATCGCGCGCGGCATCGGCGCACTGGACCGCGCAAGCGATCTGCGCATCGTCGCGACCGGCCGCAGCCACGACGATCCCTCCGCCATGGCAATGACGCTGGTGCCGCAGTCTGTCGCGCTGATGCCACTTGCGCCGGTGCATCTGCGCGCCGTCCGAAACGATGCAGGCGATATTTCAATCACCTGGATCAGGCGGACGCGGAAGGACGGCGACGCTTGGGGCATCGAAGTGCCGCTCGGCGAAGATGTCGAGGCTTATGACGTGGAGATACTTTCGGACAGCACCGTGAAGCGTACGCTTTCGGTGAGCGCGTCTGCTGCGACATATGTCTCGGCGGACGAGATCGTCGATTTCGGCGTGGCGCAGACAAACCTCACCATTCGCGTGTTTCAGCTTTCCTCCACGGTTGGGCGCGGCTTTCCCGCGCAATCCACCTTTGCGCTTTGAGGTCACATGACAGAGACAGCCAATCTTGGCCTGCCGTTCATCGAGGGCGGCCAGGCGCAGAAGCACATCACCCATAATGAGGCTCTTCGGATCCTCGACGATGCAATCCAGATCTCGGTGCAGGATACTGCACGGACGACGCCACCGTTAGCACCCGCCGATGGTGAGCGTTATGTCGTGGCAAGCGGTGCCAGCGGTGCATGGGTCGGGCAGGGCCATGCGGTGGCAACGTGGGAGACCAATGCGTGGCGCTTTCTTGCGCCGAAAGCTGGGTGGTGCGTGTGGTCCGTCGCCGATAATGCGATGCTGGTGTTCGACGGTAGCACCTGGATGCCGGTATCGGCTGCGGGCGGGACACCGTTTTCGCCCGACAACCTGACGCATCTCGGCATCAACACGGCTGCTGCCGAGACGAACTTGCTCACCGTCCGCTCCGACGACGTGCTGTTTCATGCGATCGACGCGGATGACGACGGCACGGGTGATGTGCGGCTGCAGCTCTCCAAGGAGGCGGCGGAGAATACGGCATCGGTGGTGTTCGCCAATGCCTTTTCCGGCCGTGCCGAATTTGGCTTGACGGGTGACGATGACTTTCATCTCAAGGTGAGTGCGGACGGCACCTTGTGGCGTGACGCGCTGAAGTTCGATCGCACGACGGGGCGTGTCTTGTTTCCCTCCGGTGGTGCGCGTGAGATGCTCACCGCCGATCGCACCTATTATGTCCGCACGGATGGCAATGACAGTAATGCCGGATTCAGTAACACAGCGGGTGGTGCATTCAAGACGATCCAGAGAGCGTACGATGTGATCGCGGCGACGCTCGATCTTGGCGGGTTTACGGTCACGGTCCAGGTTGCCGATGGCACCTATGCGCCGCCAAGCGGCACGAGCGTTTTGGCTGTCTCTCAGCCCTGGACCGGCGGCGGCTCCGTCAAGATTCAAGGCAACGCATCGACGCCGGCGAGCGTGCTGCTTTCGACCACGAATGCCGATGCAATTGCGACCGCGGCGCCGCTGCCTGGTCCTCTCACCATCAAGAATTTGAAGCTTCAGACGGCCGCTGCCGGCAACGGCATCTCCCACCGTGCAGCCGGAACAATCCTCATCGGGAGTCTTGTCTTCGGGGCTGCTGCGAATGCTCACTGCTTCACGGGTGCGCCCGGAGCTTTCATAAGGGCGATCTCCGGCTACACAATAACGGGTGGAGCGATACAGCACTCCGTTGCGACGTCCACATCCAGCATGTTCGTCAGCGGCATTGTCGTAACGCTGACCGGCACACCGGCATTTACGACATTCGCACAAGCATCGGGATGTTCAGTCGCCGATTGGTCCGGGACGTCTTTCTCGGGAGGAGCGACAGGTGCTCGTTATATCGTCCTCATCAATGGCGTGATTTACACGGGCGGCGCCGGCCCTAATTTCTTCCCGGGTTCAACCGCCGGGAGTACGGCAAGCGGAGGGCAGTATCTGTGATGAGGTTTGATTCTGACGAGCCTTCCTGCGCTTAGTGCACCTAAGAAACCGGCTGCTCAAGTTTTCTAACGATCTTGGCCGGATTTCCGACGACGAGGGTGTAGGGCTCGACATCTTTTGTGATCACCGCGCCCATGCCAACGATAGCGCCTTTGCCGATCCTGATAGGTTTTGGGCTGCCGTGCCTGATAACGACGCCGGTGCCGATATAGGCATGATCTTCAATGATCACGTGTCCGTTGCATTTCACGCCGGGCGCGAAGGTGACGTAATCGCCGACTACGCAATCGTGCGCGATGTAAGAATAGATATTCAGATGAACGAATTTTCCGATCGTTGCGTTGGATGTGAGCATGGAGAAGTCGCACAAGATCGCCCCTTCGCCGATCTTGTTGTTACCCAGATCCCGGACCGTGGGCGCGGTCACGCTGAATGATTCCGCACCCGCCACCAAACAGGTGTTGGCAAGGCGTTCTCGTGCGTGCGAGTCGGCGATGGCAATCGTGAAGCGTCGATTGTCGCCGAGGTTCAGAAACTGATCCAGTGATATGACAGGTACACCGTTGACTGTCGGATCGGAGGGTTGGCCTTCGGTGACGAAAACAACTCTGCTGCCGTTCTCCGTGCAGTCGCGCGACCGCTCGAGCTGAACCAGGGGCGCGACTTCGCGCCCGAAGCCGCCGCATCCGATGATGCCGTAGGTCGTTTTCATCAAGGCCGATTCCTGCATGCGCGATACGAACAGTGCGCGATCGCTCATTGATCCGCGGCTCCCGTTCTATCCGAAAAATAGCCGTATCCAATAGAGGAAATCCAATGCTTCACGCTGCCCCGGCGGTGCGCGTCGTCGTGCCTGCAAAGATCAGCGAAAGCGGCCTCGAGCTTGTGAAGGCGTTCGAGAGCTGTATGGCAAGGATCAAGGGCAGGCCGGGATGTTTCCGACCATATCGGGACAGGGCGGGCATTCTCACCATCGGCTGGGGCCACACCAATCATCATCTGCCGCATTTTACGCGCGATGCCGTCTGGACGCAGGCTGAGTGCGATGCCGCGCTCGCGGGCGACATGATCACGTTCGAGCGGTACGTACAGCGGCTTTGTAAAATCGAACTCGCGCAACATGAGTTCGATGCGTTGGTGTCGTGGGCTTTCAATACGGGCGGGCCGGCCACTGCGACTCTCTGGAAGAAACTTAACGCCGGAAACAAGAAAGCCGTGCCAATCGAGCTTGCGAAGTGGAACAGGGCAGGCGGCAGAGTATTGGCCGGGCTGACGCGCCGCCGCAAAGCGGAAGGGCTGATGTTCGCCGGCGACGTCAAGGGCGCGCTGGCGCTCGCGCATGCATGACCCATTCGTCGTCCGCTGCGGACGGCTTCGCGCAAATCCTCACATCACCGACTGGAGAACTGACGTGAACAGCAACGCTTTTCACAACGCGGCGAATATTGCCTCGCTGCTCCTTGCCGCCGGCACGGCTGCCTTGCTGGTGTCCGGTTGCGCGCAAACGCCGGGCGGCATTTTTGACTGCTCGGGATCATGGATCAATCCGGCCTATACGACCGCGGTTATCGCCGCACTGCAGGGCCTGAAGCTGATCGTCAACATTGTCCGCGATGGTCTCGGCGGCCTCATCAAGCCGCAGCCGCCGGTCGAAAAGTAATCACTCGAAAGGAGGTTTCATGAGAAAAATTTATATCGCAGCGATGATGATGGCTGGCCTCATGCTGGCCGGCTGTCAGACCACACCGCCGATGCTCAATATCTCGAATGCGGTGGCGCTCAACACCGTCTACGGCATCGAGAATGCCTATGGCATCGCGGTCAACGCGGCCAATACCTACAAGGCGCTGCCGTTGTGCAAGACCGGCACGAGGCCGAGCGCCACCAACATCTGCGCCAGACGCTCGGTGATCGTGAACCTGCAGGCTGCGATGCGGCGAGCGCGGATCGCGGTGAACAATCTCGTCGCATTCCAGCGGGCGTATCCGACGCTCGACATCTCCAATTTCGTTGCGGCGGCGCAGACGGCGCTTGCCGACGTTCAGGCTGTTCTTGCATCGGGAGCGAACTGACATGGTGACTATCGCTGAGATCGAAGCCGGCATCGCGATCGCGGAAGCGATCGTGACAGCCATCGTGAAAGCCGCGCCTGCGATCGAGCGCGGCGTTGTGTCGTCTCTGCCTTATGTGCAGGCGATTGCCGGCCTCCTGCAGGGCACGAACGCGACGCCGGAGGAGATCGATGCGGTGCTTGCGCGCATCAACGCCGCGACTGATGAGTTCTTGACGCCGCTGCCGCCGGATGACGGTTCGACTACGACATGAGGCATATCGTCTTCAAGGAAGAAGTATCCTAATACTACCTTCTCTGAGGCATCACGCCGCTGTGAGAGGCAAAACCGCCAGCGTAAGGAATAGCTTAAGTGATTATTTAAAGTTCTTTTCTAACGATCAACCATTGCGATGATTGTTGGTAATTTGAGATGGAGCAGAAGCGTAAAAGCAGCCGGATCCAGTTCGGCAAAGGTTTTGCGATGAAGATCATCGCGATCGACGGCTCCTGGTACCGGGCTTGTGAAATCCTCGACGTTTCCGAGGACGGAGCGCTGCTTCAGTTTCAGGATTCTCTCGGTGGTCTCGTCCTCGACGAATTTTTCCTGATGCTGTCCTCGACCGGAGTGGCCTTCCGCCGCTGCCGCCTTGCGTGGATCAACGGCAGCCAGATGGGCGTCCATTTCATCAAGTCCAACGAGCGCGCCTCGTCCAAGGCGAGCAGTCACGCGATCTGAGCGAGCGGCCTGGCGGCTTCTCGGCCAGGGTGACGATCCTGACCGAAATGTAAGGTTGGCCGGCCTTGCCGGGCGCTCGACATTCATTTGCCATTCACCCGTGCGCGGTTCATCTTGAGCGCATCAGTTCAGGATGTTGGAGCCTGCCTTGCGCCTTCTCGTTGTCGAAGATGATCCCGATCTCAACCGCCAGCTCACCACGGCCTTGAGCGATGCGGGCTATGTCGTCGACCGCGCGTTCGATGGCGAGGAAGGCCATTTCCTCGGCGACAACGAGCCTTATGATGCGGTCGTGCTCGACATCGGGTTGCCGAAGATGGACGGAATCTCGGTGCTGGAATCCTGGCGGCGCAACAAGCGGATCATGCCCGTCCTCATTCTGACGGCGCGCGACCGCTGGAGCGACAAGGTGCAGGGCTTCGATGCCGGTGCCGACGATTACGTCGCAAAGCCTTTCCACCTCGAAGAAGTGCTGGCGCGGATTCGCGCGCTGCTGCGCCGCTCGACCGGCCATGCCCAAAGCGAACTGACCTGCGGCTCCGTCGTGCTCGACACGCGCACCGGCCGCGTCACGGTCGATGGCAATCCGATCAAGATGACGTCGCACGAGTACCGGCTGCTGGCGTATCTCATGCATCATGCCGGCCGCGTGGTGTCCCGCACCGAGCTCGTCGAACATCTTTACGATCAGGATTTCGACCGCGACTCGAACACCATCGAAGTGTTTGTCGGCCGCATCCGCAAGAAACTTGGCGTCGAAATCATCCAGACCGTGCGCGGCCTCGGCTATCTGCTGGCGCCGCCGTCACCCGATGCGCGCTAATTCGCTCGCCACACGCCTGTTCCTGTCGGCGACGGTGTGGGTCGTCCTCATTCTCACCGTTACCGGCTTTGCGCTGTCCTCCCTTTATAAGCACTCGGTCGAGCGCGCCTTCGATCGCCGACTCAATCTTTATCTGCGGACGCTGATCGCAGAAGTCGGTTCGCCCGACGATCAAAAGAATCCCGAGAAGAGCATCCCCGCGCTCGGCGAGCCGCTGTTTGAGTTGCCGCTGTCGGGTTGGTACTGGCAGATCGAAAGCGTCGATCCCTCGAAGCAGGATGCACGCGCGTCGCGTTCGCTGTGGGATGCGACGCTGCCGCAACTCGACGAGAAAATTCCCTTGTCTCCCTTGGGTGTCCGGCTCGGCTATGTGAAGGGTCCGGAGGACCAGAACCTGCGCGTGGTGGAGCGGCCGATCGATCTCGGCAGCGAGGGCACTTATCTTGTCACCGTCGCGGGCGATGCCGGCGAGATTTTTGCCGAAACGCGGCTGTTTGATTGGTATCTCGGCAGCACGTTCGTGGCGCTCACCGTCGTTCTTCTGCTGACGACGCTGTTTCAGGTGCGTTTCGGCCTTGCTCCGCTGAAACGCATTTCCAATTCACTCGCCGATATCCGCTCCGGCAAGGCCGAGCGGCTTGAGGGCCGTTTCCCCGTCGAGATCGCGCCGCTCGCGCGCGAGACCAACGCGCTGCTCGATGCCAACCGCGCCATCGTCGAGCGGGCCCGCACCCATGTCGGCAATCTTGCGCATGCGCTGAAGACGCCGCTGTCGGTCATCATCAACGAAGCCAACACCCGCCACGCCGACCCGTTCGCAGGCAAAATCCTGGAGCAGGGGGCGATCATGCGCAATCAGGTCGCCCATCATCTGGAACGGGCGCGGATCGCGGCGCGCCTGACGGTTGTTGCGACCGTCACCGACATCGAGCCGGTGTTGGACGCTCTGGTGCGGACCATGGAGAAAATCCACCGCGACCGCGGCATCGTGCTCGACTGGGAGGCGCCGGAGGGCGCAAAATTTCGCGGTGAGCGGCAGGACCTCGAGGAGATGGTCGGCAACCTCGTCGACAACGCCTGCAAATGGGCGACCCACAAGGTGCGGATTGCCGTCTCGGTCGTTCCGCCGCAGCCCGGCGAACTCAATCCGATGCTGAAAATCGTCGTCGACGACGATGGCCGGGGCCTGTCGGCGACCGAGCGGGGGCAGGCGGCCCGGCGTGGCCAGCGACTCGATGAATCGAAGCCCGGCTCGGGCCTCGGGCTCGCGATTGTTGTCGATCTGGCAGGGCTTTACGGGGGGAGCTTAAAGCTCGATGACGCTCCCATCGGTGGGCTCCGGGCTGAACTAACCCTGCCGGCGGTTTCCTGAGCGGCTAACGCCTTGACGAACCTCGCCTCAAGGGGCGTCGGCCGGCCCATTCCTAACGCGATATTAACGACGTTCGGGTTAGCTCAGGCGAGAGAACCGTCCGCATTCGCGGCTGGCAGTGTTTATTTATGGGCCCCTCGTCACTCGATCGCCTGAGAGAGTTTCTCGCACAGCTCCCGCCCAAATCGCAGGCGCTGTTGATGCGGGAGTTCGAACGCGCCATCGAGAATGGCGGAGCCGACGCTGCGATTGCCAATATCGTTCTCGCCGAACTGCGCAAGATCGTGCGCGCTTCCGATGATGCGACGCCCCGCACCGATGACCCCGCACGGCTGATGTTCGAGCCGGTCGAGCCGTTTCTGATCGAAGGCTCGGGCGCGGTGCGGCCGGGGCAGGTCCGCCGCTCGTCGCTGATGCCGGTCTGGATGTGGCTGTCGCGTGAGGGTGCGCAGGATGCCGTCCGCACCTATGAAGCGGAGTTGAAGAACCCGCAGTTGAGCGCCGCCGAGGTCGGCCGGGTGGTTCGTCAGGTGCAATTGGCTGCCGCACAGGCGATCGAGGCGGCCGCGAACGGCACCGACCGTCGTGGTTTCAACCGGATCGGGACGCCTGCCGCCGTGGAGGACATTCCGGCGATCGGCGCAGTCCTCAGGGTTCGCGAGTCCCTCGAGATCTTCGGTGCACGCCTGCCGGGCCAGATCCGCGCCTTCACCGAGACGCATATCTCTGCCGTCACCGCGGCGATGAACATTCCCTCCCTGCAAACGCCACAGGCGCTGCCGTTCGCATTGTCGATCGTGATGCAGCGGCTGATGTCACCCTGGCAGATCATCCGGCTCGCCATTTCTGTTGCGGCGTCCGATGACGAGGTGCGCGTTGCTGGTACGCCGTACGGCATGGCCGTCACCATGGCGATCCACGATCTCTCCCGTCTTGTCGGGGAACTGCGCAACGACGTACGCCGCGGCAAGTTCGACGACACCGCCAACATCATGAAGGTGCTGCACGACGGTTTGCGTGGATTGCGCACCGAACTCGATATTCGCTCGGATTCGACCTGGGGCCGCCAACTGTCGTCGATGCGTGCCGAAATCTCCAACGCGTTGCAGTCGGAAATCGGCAGCGTGCCGGGCCGTGTCCGCCGTCTGCTGCGTCAGCGGCCGGACAAGGACATCACCGCGAACAGCCGCGTCGACGAGATGGAAGTCACGGAAACCGCGGCTTTCATCGATTTCGTCGCTACATGCCGCAACTATGCGGGCGAGCTTGCGATCAACGAGGTGACGCGGCGCACCTACAGCGATCTGCAGCAATATATCGAGAAGGCGACGGAAGCGCTGGTGGAGACGCTGCGTGCCAGCGACGCCCGGACGCGGCCGTTCCGTTACGCGCAGGCGCAGGCCGCGATCCGCTTCTGCGAAGTGATGTTCGGGCCGGATTATGCCTCGCTGATGAACAAGGCGGTCGAGGTCGCCAAGTCCGGTGAGCGCAAAAAGTCCCGCGCGACCTGATCTGTCGCAAGGTTTCCGCGAAATAGTTATTTGCAAGCCAGCCCGCGCATGGTGTAACCCCGCCGCGTCTTGAAGTTTCGCGGGTTTTCCCGCTGCGTCTGGAAGCTGCAATGTCGCTCTGGTTCTTGCTCGCGTTGATGACGGCTGCGGCGGTCTTCGCGGTGCTATGGCCCCTCGGGCGGCGTGTCAGCCGCGCCCCGCAGGCAAGCGAGGCCGTTGTTTATCAGGATCAGCTTGCTGAGGTGACGCGCGACGCGGAGGCCGGATTGATCGGCCCGGTCGAGGCGGAAGCCGCGCGGGTTGAAATCAGCCGCCGTCTGCTCGCCGCAACGGATCACGCGGCGCAGGCGGCACCGACGGCGAGTCGCTTCTCGCGCCGCGCCGTCTCGATCGTGGCGCTGATCGGCGTGCCGTTGCTCGCGATCGGCCTTTATCTGCAGGTCGGCTCGCCCTCGCTTCCCGATTTTCCGCTCGCCGCCCGTAAACAGACCCCGCAGAACGCCTCGCTCGAGAGTCTCGTGGCGCAGGTTCAGGGCATTCTGGAAAAGAACCCGACAGATGGTCGCGGCTGGAATGTGCTGGCGCCGGTGCTGTTCAAGCTCGGCCGCTTCAACGAGGCCGTGCAGGCTTATCGCAATTCGCTCACCTATAACGGCGAGACCGCCGGCCGCCATTCCGATCTCGGCGAGGCGATGACGGCGGTGGCCAACGGCGTGGTGACGGCGGAGGCCAAGGCCGAGTTTGACCGCGCGCTCGCGCTCGATCCGAACGAGGCGAAGGCACGGTATTTCACCGGGCTTGCGCTGGAACAGGACGGGCAGGGCGCCAAGGCCGCCGATATCTGGCGCGACATGCTGGCCAAGGCTCCGGCCGATGCGACATGGCGTCCGCTCGTGCAGGAAGCGTTGGCGCGGGTTTCCGGCCCCCGGGCTCCGGCCTTGTCCAACGAGCAGATGGCGGCTGTGCAGGGAATGGCCGCGGGCGACCAGAAAGCCCTGATCGAGGGCATGGTGGAACGCCTCGCGGGCCGTCTCAAAACGAACAAGGATGACGTCGAAGGATGGCTGCGGCTGGTCCGGGCCTATATGGTGCTCGGCGACAAGGACAAGGCGCAGGCGGCACGCGAGGAGGCGCGGCAGGCGCTGACCGGCACGCCGGAACATTTGCGCCAGCTCAATGACGGCCTGAAGGGGCTGGGGTTAGACGGGTAAAAAACAGCGCCGCCGGAAGGGTTTAGGACCTTGGGCGGACGTTGTGGGTGAAGGAAGCTATGACGCGCAAACAACGGCGGCTGACGATGATTGCAGGCGCGCTCGCCGTGCTGGGAATCGCCGCCGCGCTGGTCCTCAACGCCATGCGCAGTTCCATCATGTTCTTCACGACGCCGGGCAAGATCGCCGAGCAGCAGATCGCCCCCGGCACGCGCTTCCGCCTCGGTGGCCTGGTCGAGCAGGGCTCACTCGTTCGCGGCGATCAATTGAAGGTCCGTTTCGAAGTGACCGACGGCAACGCAAAGGTGCCGGTGGCCTATCAGGGCATCCTGCCGGATCTGTTTCGCGAGGGGCAGGGCGTGATCTCCGAAGGCGCGCTCGATACGAGTGGCATCTTCCATGCCGACACCGTGCTCGCCAAGCACGACGAGACCTACATGCCGAAGGCGGTGGCCGACGAACTGAAGAAGGACGGCCACTGGAAGGACGACTATCTCAAGAAGGGTGACTACGGCAAAACCTCTGCCGCCGATACGCCCGGGACGGTGAGATGATCGTCGAAGGCGGCCATTATGCGCTGGTGCTGGCGCTCGCCCTTGCACTGATCCAGTCGGTGGTGCCGCTGATCGGCGCCCGCATCAACGATCCTGCGCTGATGAACGTGTCGCGCTCCACCGCGCTCGCACAGTTCGCGTTCGTGCTGATCTCGTTCGTTGCGCTGATCTCGCTGCATGTTCTGTCGGATTTCTCCGTCGCCAACGTCTACGAGAATTCGCACTCGCTGAAGCCGCTGATCTACAAGATCACCGGCGTCTGGGGAAATCATGAAGGCTCGATGCTTTTGTGGGTGTTCATCCTCGCGTTGTTCGGCGCGATGGTCGCACTGTTCGGCGTCAACCTGCCGCCCTCGCTGCGCGCGCATGTGCTCGCGGTGCAGGGATGGATCGCGACCGCGTTCTATCTTTTCATCCTGCTGACCTCGAATCCGTTCCTGCGGATCGCACGTCCGCCGATCGAGGGCCGCGACCTCAATCCCGTGCTGCAGGACCCCGGCCTCGCGCTGCATCCGCCGATGCTTTATCTCGGCTATGTCGGGTTTTCGATTTCTTTTTCCTTCGCTATCGCCGCCCTGATCGAGGGTCGCATCGATGCCGCCTGGGCGCGCTGGGTGCGGCCGTGGACGCTGATGGCGTGGATCTTCCTCACCCTCGGTATCGCGATGGGCTCCTACTGGGCCTATTACGAACTTGGCTGGGGCGGCTGGTGGTTCTGGGACCCGGTCGAGAACGCGTCCCTGATGCCGTGGCTCGCCGGCACCGCGCTGCTGCACTCCGCGGTGGTGATGGAAAAGCGCGAGGCGCTGAAAATCTGGACCGTGCTGCTTGCGATCCTCACCTTCTCGCTGTCGCTCCTCGGCACATTTCTCGTGCGCTCGGGCGTGCTCACCTCGGTCCATGCGTTTGCGACCGATCCCACCCGCGGCGTCTTCATCCTCATTATCCTTTGCGTCTTCATCGGCGGCAGCCTGACGTTCTATGCGTGGCGCGCGGCCTCGCTGAAGCAGGGCGGGCTGTTCGCGCCGATCTCGCGTGAAGGCGCGCTCGTCCTCAACAATCTGTTGCTGACGACGGCCTGCGCCACCGTGTTCGTCGGAACACTGTATCCGCTGGCGCTCGAGGTGTTGACCGGCGCCAAGATTTCCGTCGGCGCGCCGTTCTTCAATCTCACCTTTGCGCCGCTGTTCGTGCCGCTTCTTGTCGCCGTGCCGTTCGGCCCATTGCTCGCCTGGAAGCGCGGCGATCTTCCGGGCGCGATGCAGCGTCTGATGATGGCGGGCGTCGTTTCTCTTGTGACCATTGCCATCGTCTGGGCATGGCAGAGCGGCGGGGCTGCGCTCGCGCCGTTCGCGATCGGGCTTGCGGTGTTCGTGGTGCTCGGCGCGATCGTCGACATCGCGGAGCGCGTGAAGCTGTTTCAGGCGTCGTTCAACACCTCATGGCACCGCGCCAAGGGCCTGCCGCGTTCCGCGTGGGGCACGGCGTTCGCGCATGCGGGCCTTGGCATCGCGCTGATCGGCATCGTCTGCGAGTCGACATGGAACATCGAGCACATCGCAACGATGCGCCCGAACGACACCGCGCAGCTCGGCGCCTACAGCGTGACGTTCAACGGTTTGAGAGCGCAGCAGGGTCCGAACTATCGCGAGGATATCGCAGCGTTCACTATCCGCAGCGATGACCGCGTGGTCGGCACCATGACGCCCTCGAAGCGCAATTTCTCAACCCGCGGCATGGCGACGAGCGAGGCGGCGCTGCTGACGCGTGGCGCGAGCCAGCTCTATATCTCGCTCGGCGCGGCGGAGGCCGATGGCTCGATCACCGCGCGGATCTACTACAAGCCGCTGGTGCTGCTGATCTGGTTCGGTCCGATCCTGATGGCGTTCGGCGGCATGCTGTCGCTGTCCGATCGCCGCCTGCGCGTCGGCGCGCCGAAGCCCGCGCGCGCCAAGCTCGGCGTTCCGCAGCCTGCGGAGTAGGACGATGGTGGGCGTTCGGCCGACAAGTTTTTGCGCGGGGCGATCCTCCGCCTTCATCTCTCCCCGTTGGGGAGAGGTCGTCATGCGTAAAACCCCTCACCCCAACCCTCTCCCCGCAAGCGGGGCGAGGGGGCGCATTGCGTTTGTCGCGCGAGCGTTGGCTCACTGGATCGCCATTCTGTTCGTCGCTGTGACGATCTTCCTGCCGTCTGCCGCTTTCGCCGTGCAGCCCGATGAAGTGATGCGCGATCCCGCCAAGGAATCGCGGGCGCGGGCGTTGTCGCGCGAATTGCGCTGCATGGTCTGCCAGAACCAGTCGATCGACGATTCCGAAGCACCGCTCGCACGCGATCTGCGCCTGCTCGTGCGCGAGCGCATCGCGGCCGGCGACAACGACAAACAGGTGCTCGACTATCTCGTCACGCGCTATGGCGAGTTCGTTCTCTTGAAGCCGCCGGTGGAAGGGCAGACGCTCATCCTGTGGCTGCTCACGCCGGCCGTTCTCATTGGCGGCGGCCTAGGGCTGTGGCTCTACAATCGCCGCCGGTGGGCATCCCGCCCCGAAGACGTGACGGCGTTGACGCCGGAGGAAACCGCACGGCTGGAAAAGCTGATGGCGGACATTCCCGACTCTCAGGCAAAGACCTGATCCGTGCCCTGCACCGGGCGCCCTGCGGCATCTGTCCGCAGCCGAAAACGGCGTTGATTACCAAACCTTAATCCCCCCGACAGCGCGCCGTAAGGGCGCATCCCCCATCTTCACTCCGAAGGCGCACCCGCGCTGCCCGATTCTGCTTCCCCGGAGTGACCCATGACCCATCCTTCAGAGACCAATCCCGCCGATACGTCTTCTTCCAATTCCAATCCCTCCACTGCGCCGCGCTGCGGCCTGTTCTCCGCGCGCCGGTTTGCCCTGATGGCCTCGGTCGTCGCCGGCCTCGGTGCTGCCGCCTATGGGCTCGCGCCGTCGGCGCCTCCGTCTTTCGTCAGCGCCGCTCATGCGCAGGTGAACAAGGACGTGCGCCAGGTCGAGCGTCCGATCGGCTTTGCCGACATCGTCGAGCGCGTGAAACCCTCGGTGATCTCCGTGCGCGTCAAGATCGAGGAAAAGCAGTCGGCCAACGAGGACGATCTGCCGTTCCCGCCGGGCTCTCCGATGGAGCGTTTCTTCCGTCGCTTCGGCGGACCGGATGGCTTCCCGGGCGGCCGTGGTCCGCGCGGGCGCGGTCATCTGACGACCGGACAGGGCTCCGGCTTCTTCATTTCGGCTGACGGCTATGCCGTGACCAACAATCACGTCGTCGATGGCGCCGAGCAGGTCGAAGTCACGACCGATGACGGCAAGACCTACAAGGCGAAGGTGATCGGTTCCGACAAGCGCACCGACCTCGCGCTTATCAAGGTCGAGGGCGGCAGCGACTTCCCGTTCGCGAAACTCTCCGATAGCGAGCCGCGCATCGGCGACTGGGTGCTTGCGGTCGGCAATCCGTTCGGCCTCGGTGGCACTGTGACGTCGGGCATCATCTCGGCGCGTGGCCGCGACATCGGTAATGGCCCGTATGACGACTTCATTCAGATCGACGCCGCGGTGAACAAGGGCAACTCCGGTGGCCCGGCGTTCAACACCGCGGGCGAGGTGATCGGCGTCAACACCGCGATCTATTCGCCGTCCGGCGGCAGCGTCGGCATCGCGTTCTCGATCCCGTCCGCGACCGTGAAGAACGTGGTGGCGCAGCTCAAGGACAAGGGCAGCGTCAGCCGCGGCTGGATCGGCGTGCAGATTCAGCCGGTGACGCCGGAGATCGCCGATAGCCTCGGCCTGAAGAAGCCGGAAGGCGCGCTGGTGGCTGAGCCGCAGGCGAATGGTCCGGCGGCGAAGGCCGGCATTGAATCGGGCGACGTCATCAACAAGGTGAACGATCAGCCGGTGAAGGACGCGCGCGAACTCGCCCGCACCATCGGCGGTCTCGCACCGGGTGCCTCGATCAAGCTTGGCGTGCTGCACAAGGGCGCCGAGAAGACCGTGACGCTGACGCTCGGCGAGTTGCCGAACAACGTCTCGCCGAAATCGTTCAACCCCGAGAGCAGGAGCGAGAGACCCGGCCAGGGCGCGGACGTGCCTAACCTCGGCCTTACCGTTGCGCCGGCGCGTTCGGTTGCGGGCGCGGGCAGGGAAGGTGTCGTCATCACCTCCGTCGATCCGGGCGGAGCATCGGCCGAGCGCGGCCTGAAGGAAGGCGACGTTATTCTCGAGGTTGCGGGGAAGTCGGTGGCAACTGCGGGCGATATTCGCAGCGCGCTGACGACCGCCCGCGACGAGAACAAGAACAGCGTCTTGATCCGTATCCGCAGCGGCGATGCTTCGCGCTTTGTCGCATTGCCGGTCGGCAAGGGCTAACTAGATCGAGGCTCCTTTCGATGGATAACGCCCCCCCTCCGTCGGAAGGTTTAAGGGTGGGCGGTGAGGTTTCCCCAGCTTCGCCGCCCATCTGCTTTTCGGGGCGCCTCCATGCCTTGCAAGAAAATGGTCGTCGCGCCATGGTGACAATGAACAGTCCCGAGCCCACTTCATCGCAGATGCGCCTGCTGATTATCGAAGATGACCGCGAGTCGGCCGAATATCTCGCGAAAGCATTTCGCGAAGCCGGCCATGTCGCCGAACTCGCCCGTGATGGCGAGGAAGGGCTCGCGCTCGCGCAGTCCGGTGGTTACGACGTGCTGGTGGTGGATCGCATGCTGCCGAAGCGCGATGGCTTGTCGGTGATCGGCACGTTGCGCGAGACAGGCGATACTACGCCTGCGCTCATCCTCTCCGCGCTCGGGCAGGTCGACGACCGCATCAAGGGCCTGCGCGCCGGGGGCGACGATTACCTGCCGAAACCCTATTCATTCGCCGAACTGCTCGCGCGCGTCGAGGTGCTGTCGCGCCGCCGCGGCGGGCCGTCGGAAGAAACGAGCTATCGCGTCGGCGATCTCGAACTCGACCGGCTGTCGCATCAGGTGAAGCGCGGCGGCACTGAAATCACGCTGCAGCCGCGCGAGTTCCGGCTGCTCGAATATCTGATGAAGCATGCGGGCCAAGTGGTGACGCGCACCATGCTGCTCGAAAATGTGTGGGACTATCACTTCGATCCGCAGACCAACGTGATCGACGTCCATATCTCGCGGCTGCGCTCGAAGATCGACAAGGGGCAGGAGGTGCCGCTCCTGCATACCATTCGCGGCGCCGGGTACATGATACGTGACGGCCTTCGGTAAACTGATCCGCACCACGGCGTTTCGTCTGACGCTGGTGTACCTTTTCCTGTTTGCGCTGTTCGCCGCATCGCTGCTCGGTTATTTCGCCTGGAACACGCGGCGGATGATCACCGAGCAGATCACCGAGACCGTCAACAGCGAAGTCGTCGAACTGCAGCAACAATATACGCGCGGCGGCATTCGCGGGCTGGTGTTCGCGATTGAAAATCGCGCGATGAGCCCCGGCGCCAACGTCTATCTGCTGACGACGCCGCAAGGGCAGGCGGTCGCGGGCAATATCTCCTCGCTGCAGCCCGGCATCATGAACAACATCGGCTGGGCCGATACGTTCTACCATCGCCTCGACGAGAGTGACGCCAAGAACCATTTCGCGCTGGTGCGCGTTGCCGAACTCTCCGGCGGATTCCGTCTGCTGGTCGGGCGCGATCTCGAAGAGCGGCGGCGGCTGTTCGGCATCGTCGCCAAGGCGGCGCAGTGGTCGATCGCAATCGTGCTGCTGCTCGGGCTCGGCGGCGGTATCTTCGTCGCGCGGCGCGTTCTCCATCGTATCGACGCGATGACCGGCACCACCCAGCGCATCATGGGAGGCGATCTTACCGAGCGATTGCCGGTCGGCCGCAGCGGCGACGAGCTCGACCGCCTTGCCGAAAATCTCAATGCCATGCTCGACCGGATCGAGGCGCTGATGGCGGGGCTCAAGGAAGTCTCCGACAATATCGCCCACGATCTCAAGACGCCGCTGACGCGGCTGCGCAACCGCGCCGAGGAGGCGCTGGCCGATGGCCATGACGAGGCGTCGTATCGCGAGGCGCTGGAACGCACCATCGAGGAATCGGACGGCCTGATCCGCACCTTCAATGCGCTTCTGATGATCGCGCGGGCGGAATCCGGGCAGGCGCGCGACAACATGATCGACTTCGATGCCGCGACCGTCGCGCGCGACATTCAGGAACTCTACGAGCCGCTCGCGGACGACAACGGCCTCGCCCTCGAGGTGCAGACCGACCCCGCCGTCATTCGCGGCAATCGCGAACTCATCAGCCAGGCACTCGCCAACCTCGTCGAGAACGCGATCAAATACGGCAAGCCGTCGACGCCCGTGCCCGGCGAGAAGCCTTCGGTGCTGATCGAGGCCCGCCGCGACGCCGAGGGCGTCAAGCTCAGCGTCACCGATCACGGCGACGGTATTCCCGAAGCCGACCGCCGCCGGGCGATGGAACGGTTCGTGCGGCTTGAGGCCAGCCGGACCCTGCCGGGCTCGGGATTAGGCTTAAGTCTTGCCTCCGCGGTGGCGGTGCTTCACGGCGGCGAACTGCGGCTCGACGATGCGAGGCCCGGCGTGCGCGCGACCCTTGCCATGCCGGGGCGAGACGTGGAACAAGCGTCGGCATGACGTCAGCGCGTGCAGGCGCCACCGGCCTTCGGCCGCTGGCTGCCCGTTTTGTGACAAATCCCGAATCCTTTGCGCCCGACGAGGCGCAGCAACGGATCGCGGGTTGGCTTGCCGATCTCGCCCCGGGCGAGGCGGAGGCCTGGCGCGAGGCGATGACGACGCATCCCCGCACCGGCGCGATCGTCTCCGGCATCGCCGAATTCTCCCCCTATCTCTTCGACCTCATCCGGCTCGATCCCGTGCGTGGCCTGCGGCTGCTTGCGTGTCAGCCGGAGGAGCATATCGCCACGCTGATCGCGCAGGCGCGCCAGGAGGCTGCCTCAGCCGCCGACGAAGCCACCGTCATGGTCGCGCTGCGCAGGCTGAAGGCCGAGGCGGCGCTTTTGATCGCGCTGTGCGATATCGGCGGTGTCTGGTCGGTGGCGCAGGTCACCGCCGCGCTGACCGACGTCGCGGTGGCCGCCGTGCAATGTGCGGTGCGCTTTCTGCTGTCGCAGGAAGTCGAGCGCGGACGGCTTCTCGTCAAGGACGCCCAGCATCCGGAAGAGGGCAGCGGCCTCATCGTGCTCGCGATGGGCAAGATGGGCGCGGGCGAGCTCAACTTCTCCAGCGATATCGATCTCATCGTGTTCTACGACCCGGACAAGGGGCAGTTGTCGGAGAGCGTCGAGGCTTCGCCGTTCTTCGCGCGCCTCGCGCAGGGCATCGCGCGCATCCTCCAGCAGCGCACCGGCGATGGTTACGTCTTCCGCGTCGATCTGCGGTTACGGCCAGACCCGGCTTCGACGCCCCCGGCGGTGTCGGTCGAAGCTGCAATGAACTATTACGAGCGCGAGGGCCGCACCTGGGAGCGCGCCGCGATGATCAAGGCGCGGCCGTGCGCGGGCGATATCCCGGCTGGCGAGGCGATGCTGTCGGAGATTTCACCGTTCGTCTGGCGCAAGCATCTCGACTTCGCCGCATTGACCGATGTCCACGACATGAAGCGGCAGATGCAGAGCTTCCGTGGCCAGAGCGAGATTTCGGTCGAAGGCCACAACGTCAAGGTCGGCCGCGGCGGCATCCGCGAGATCGAGTTCTTCGCGCAGACCCAGCAATTGATCGCGGGCGGCCGTCATCCCGAATTGCGGGTGAGGCCGACGCTCAAGGCGCTCGACGTGCTCGCCGCCGATAAATGGATCACCGCGGAGGTGCGTGATGAGCTTGCCCGCGCCTACGACTTCCTGCGCCGGGTCGAGCACCGCATCCAGATGATTGCCGACGAGCAGACCCACACGTTGCCGGCGGATCGTGAGGGCATCGAGCGGTTCGCGCGCTTCTTCGGCTATGCCGACCGCGCGGCCTTTGCAGCCGATCTCTTGCGTCACCTCAACTGCGTGCAGGGGCATTACGAGCGGCTGTTCGAGGGCGACCCGACCGAGCCCGAGAAAGCGCCCGATGTCGACTATGGCGCGGGGCCGGACGATGCGCGGTTGATCGATCAATTGCGCCGCCTCGGTTTCAAGTCGCCCAAGACGGTGGCCGAGACCGTGCAGCACTGGATGGCGGGCGAATATCGTGCGCTGAAGGTGGAAGCGACGCGCGAGGCGCTGCACGAATTTTTGCCGAACCTGTTGCGTGGCCTGTCGCGCGCCGAGCATCCCGATGCCGCCGTCAATGAATTCGACCGTTTCCTGCAGGCGCTGACCCGCGGCGGACGCCTGATCTCGCTGCTCGCGCAGAACAAGGATGTGGTGGCGCTGGTGGCGCTGATCCTTGGTGCCGCGCCGCGGCTTGGCGACATGCTGGCGCGCCATCCGCAGATCATGGACGGTCTGATCGATCCGCGTTTCTTCGGCGCGATGCCGGATCGCGATGAATTGTCGGCGCGCTTGGCCGCAACGCTGGCGGATGCCGATTCCTACGAGGAGTTTCTCGACCGGCTGCGGATGTTCGGGCAGGAGAGCCTGTTCCTGATCGGCACGCGCATCCTCTCCGGCACGGTCTCCGCCCAGCAGGCGAGCACGGCGTTTGGCGACGTGGCGGAAGGCATCGTGCGCACCGTGCACGATCTCACCGCGCGGCAGTTCGTCGAGCAGCATGGCTCGATCAAGGATCAGCAGAGCGCCATTCTCGCGATGGGCAAGCTCGGCGGGCGCGAGATGACTGCGTCGTCCGACCTCGATCTGATCCTGATCTACGATTTCGATCACGATAATCCAGATTCCGACGGCAAGCGCTCGCTGCACGGCGCGCAGTATTTTGCCCGCTACACCCAGCGCCTCATCAGCGCGTTCACGACGCGCACCAATTACGGCGTGCTGTACGATATCGACATGCGGCTGCGGCCCTCGGGGCGAGCGGGGCCGGTGGCGACGCGGATCGATTCCTTCGCGGACTATCAGGACAACGAGGCGTGGACCTGGGAACACATGGCGCTGACCCGCGCTCGTGTGATCTCCGCGCAGCCTGTGTTCCAAAAGCAAATCGAAGACTTGATCGCGCGCGTGCTGATGCGCCCGCGCGACATCGACATCATCGCCAATGACGTGCTTGAGATGCGTCAGGCGGTTGCCGACGAGAAGGGCGACAGCGATATCTGGGATTTGAAGTATGCCGCGGGCGGCATCGTCGATATCGAATTCCTGGCGCAGTACCTGCAGCTCATCCACGCTGCCGAGAAACCCGGCATTCTCAACGTCAACACCATGCAGGTTTACGACAACGCGGTGAAGCTCGGCGTGCTGGCCTCATCCGATGCCGATATCCTGCGGCCGGCGGCGCGGCTCTATCAGAACCTGACGCAGGTGTTGCGGCTGTGCGTCTCGGAGACGTTCAAACCAGATACGGCTGGGGAAGATCTGCTGCGGGTGATGGCGCGGGCCGCCGACGCGCCCGACTTTTCCGCGGTCGAGGCGCGGCTTCGGGAGACGCAAGCCGAGGTGCGGGAGCTGTTTCTGAAGCTAATGCAGGCGCGTCCCTGAGAACCTCTACGGTCGCACCGTTGCTCGGCAGGATGATGCTGACCACGGTGCCGATACCGAGCCGAGAGCGCAGCTTCAGCGTGCCGCCGTGCAGATGCGCGAGCGATTTTGCAATCGCAAGACCGAGGCCGGAGCCGTGATAGCTCTTGGTGAGCTGGCTTTCGACCTGCTCGAACGGGCGGCCGAGGCGGGCGAGTGCTTCCTTCGGAATGCCGATGCCGCTGTCGGCGATCGTCACGATCACCTTGCCGCTGCGGGTGCGGCTGCGTACCAGAATGCGGCCGCCATCCGGCGTGAACTTCACCGCGTTCGACAGCAGGTTGACCATGATCTGCTTCATCGCGCGGCGATCCGCGACGATCGGGATCGCGCCGTCGATCCGCGCATCGAGCGTGAGGCTCTTGCCGTCGGCGCGGCTTGAGGCGACGCGCATGGATTCGGAAATCGTCTGCGACAGATCGAGCTCTTCCGGATCGAGCTTCATGCGCCCGGCCTCGATCTTGGACATGTCGAGCACGTCGTTGATGACTTCGAGCAGGTAATTGCCGCTCGACAGAATATCCTGACAGTATTCCTGATAGCGCTCGGAGCCGAGCGCGCCGAACATGCCGCGGCCCATCACCTCGGAGAAGCCGATGATGGCGTTGAGCGGCGTGCGCAGCTCGTGACTCATGTTGGCGAGGAATTTCGACTTGGTCTGGTTCGCTTCCTCGGCGCGGCGTTTTTCCTCGGCGTATTTCTGCGCGAGGTCGGCCAGTTCGCGCGCCTGCCGCTCAAGTGCCGTCTGCGAGCGTTTGAGATCGACGACATAAGCGGTGAGCCGCAGATCGTTGTCGACGAGGCGCTGCTCGTGATGCTTGATCTGGGTGATGTCGGTGCCGACCGACACGAAGCCACCGTCCTTGGTGCGCCGCTCGCTGATGTGCAGCCAGCTTCCGTCGTTGAGTTGCGCCTCGAAGGTCCGCGCGCCCGGCGTCGAGATATCGCTGCCCGCAACCCGTGCGCGGATTTCCGGCATGTGGCCGACGTCGATCACTGTCTCATAGGGTGTGCCGGCGACCACCGCCGAATCCGGCAGCTTGTGCAGGCGCTGGAAGTGCGAGTTGCACAGCACCAGGCGGTTTTCCGAATCCCACAGCACGAACGCTTCCGGAATGGTCTCGATCGCGTCGCGGAGCCGCAGGTCGGCCTCGATCTTGCGTTCCGCGAGGCACTTCTGCTCGGTGATGTCGAGCGCGATGCCGATCAGGTGGCTGCCGTTGGCACCGGTCTCGGCGAGTTCGCAGCGCACGCACAGCCAGATCCAGTGGCCGTTGGTGTGGCGCATGCGGAAGGTCTGATCGATGTGGTCGATCTCGCTCGACAGAAGCTTGTCCGCGATCGCCATCAGGTCGATGTCTTCGGAATGCACCAGCGCATTGACCTCGCCGAAAGCGAGCAGGTCGTTGCGACCGTCGAGCCCCAGCATGGTGAACATCGACTGCGACCAGAAGATGCGCCCGCGCGAAAGGTCCCAGTCCCACAGGCCGCAGCGGCCGCGATTGAGCGCGGTGTCGATGCGTCCGCGCACGGCGTCGTTGATGAGGTCGCTTTCGCGTGCGCGGCTCGATTGCCAGTGGAAGGCGAAGCCGAGGATCAACACCACGAAGCCGGTGGTCGCCGACAGCGTAATCAAGAGCGTCGTATCGGAGCGCCATGAGGCGGCGTTCTGGTCCTGCACCACGATAACGCGGCCCTGTGTGGAGAGCGCGCGTTCGGCCGCCATCACCTTGCGGCCATCCTGCAGTGTCAGTTCCATCGCGGCATTCGGGTTTGCGCTCAGCGCCTGAAGCTGGGCGGGCAGCAGGTTGTCGAGGATCGCGTCGCTCTTGCCGTCGAGCGCGAGTTGCACGTTCGCGCGGTCGAGTCCGCTGACGACGATGGTGCGGCCGGAGGCGTTGGCCCATGGCGGCACCATGCCGGGCAGCGCAGCGAGAAGGCGGTCGGCGGAGAGCGTGCTGTCGGGGCGGCGCGCGGCGAAGCGTTCGATCCGCTCGGTGACGAGGTCCGCAAGCGAGGCGATCTCGCGCGTCACCGCATTATGCTTCTGCCGGTTCTGATCGAGCACCTGCACGCAGGCGCCGATCAGGATGGTGGCCAGGAAAGCGATGATGAGGGTGGGGACTGCGCGTCGAAGAAGCGGCTCGACGATGAGAAGGCGGTTATACGCCGGTTGGGCGATCGATTGCGCCAACCCCTTGATGGAATCGGATTGAACGCACGATTCTGCCGCGTGCACGCGCGCCATATACAGCCCCCGGATTTTTCCGCTGTCCCCCCTCCGAAAGCCGACACGCTACATGCTCTCGAATCGTGTCTCGATTTGAATCCAGTTTTTCGACTCTGTCGAGAGTCAACGAATCCTTAATCGAAAATAATTTTATCCAACGCTTCTTTTTGATCGCGACCTGAGTCCGAACCGAGAACGCCCTGGTAGGGCGCTTTATTTCGCACGCCATATCTATCCGCGCGCGTTAACCCTCGTGCGCATGGTGATGATGGATCGTATCCGCGCGACGAATCGTTTGCGCGCTCACGCACGCCGCCGCGGCCTGACATTGTCCCGGAGCAAAGCACCAAACTGGTTACGGGTAGGGCGGCCGGTCCCTTCTTATTGCTGCAAGCCCTTCGCAGTCTCGTGCGTTGCGGAGGGGCCGTGAGTTTGGTATTCCGGTTCCGAAGTCGCTCGGTGCGAAGTCGGCCTCGCGGCCCTTTCATGATTGAATCGAAGGGCGAAACCACGCAGCATCGGTCGAAGCCATCGACTGGGAGATGCGCGTGAATCTGCACGAGTTTCAGGCCAAACAAATCCTGGCGGGCTACGGGTTGCCCTCGCCGGGCGGCAAGGTTGCCATCACAGCCGAACAGGCTGTCGCCATTTATAATGAGCTCGGCGGCGGTGACATGGCCGTCAAGGCGCAGGTCCATGCCGGTGGCCGCGCACAGGCGGGCGGCGTCAAGATCGTCCATTCCGAGAAAGAGGCAAAGGCGGTCGCGACCTCGCTGCTCGGCAAGAAGCTCGTCACCGCGCAGACCGGCCCGGCCGGGCGCGTGGTCCGGCGCATCTATCTCGAAAAGGCGGTCGAGCCCGTGCGCGAGCTGCACGTCGCACTCCTGATCGACGGCTCCTCCGGTACCCTCACATTGTTCGGCAGCGCCCGTGGCGGCGACGATATCGAGGAGCGTGCCGCGCGCGGCGAGTTGCGGCTCGAGCGTCTCAGCCTCGGCGATGGCTCCAAGCGGCAGGCCGACAACGTCGCGGCTTTTGCGACGCGCATCCGCATCGATGCCGGTTCGGTGGCGGCCTTCGAGAAGATCGTCGATGGCCTGCGCCGCGCCTTTGTCGATCTCGACGCAAGCCTGATCGAAATCAACCCGCTCGCGATCCTGCGCGACGGCAGCTTCCAGGCGCTCGACGTCAAGATGGTGCTGGAAGACAACGCGCTGTTCCGCCATCCCGACCTCACCGCACTGCGCGATGAGGACGAGATTGATCATCGCGAGGTCGAGGCGCAGCGCCACCAGCTCAACTTCGTCAGCATGGACGGCAATATCGGCGTGGTCGCCAACGGCGCGGGCTTAGGCCTTGCGAGCGTCGACCTCGTCTGTGCGGCGGGCGGCAAGCCCGCGAACTTCATGGATATCCGCACCACGGCGACGAGCCTCGATGTCGCCTACGGCTTCGGCCTCCTGCTCGACAATCCCGCGACGCGTGCGATTTTCCTCAATGTCCACGGCGGCGGCATGCAGCCTTGCGACACCATCGCGGAAGGCCTCGGCATCGCCATGCGCCGCACCGGCCGCTCGTTGCCGATCGTGGCGCGGCTCGCTGGCAACAACGCCGAGTTCGCGCGTTCGCGCTTCGTCAATTTCGGTTGCCCGGTCGTCGATTGTCCGGACATGTGGACGGCCGCGACCAAGGTCGTGGCCATTGCGCAGAAGGGAGGATGAGGTGGCCATCCTCGTCGATAAAGAGACCAAGGTGCTGTGCCAGGGCATGACCGGCTGGGCAGGCACTCACCACACTGCGCGCATGATGGAATACGGCACCGAGGTGGTCGCGGGCGTGACGCCGGGCAAGGGCGGGCGCACCCATCTCGAACTGCCGGTGTATGACACGGTGGCTCAGGCCAAAGCCGAGACCGGCGCCAACGCCAGCATGATCTTCGTGCCGCCCGCCAACGCGGCGAAAGCGATGATCGAGGCGATCGAGGCTGAGCTTCCGCTGGTCGTCGTCGTCACCGAACGTGTGCCGGCACTCGACATGGTGCGGGTGCGTCAGGCGCTCGATGGCTCCAAGACGCGCCTCGTCGGCCCCAACTCGCAAGGCATTCTCGCGCCCGAGATCTGCAAGATCGGCGTGATGGCGACCGGCAGCGAACGGCCGGGCGGTGTTGGCATCGTCTCGCGCTCGGCCTCGCTGACAAGCGAGGTGGTGGCGCAGATTTCAGGCGAGGGGCTCGGTCAGTCGACCACGGTCGGCGTCGGCGGTGATCCGATCCACGGCATGAGCATGGTTCAGTGTGTGGAGTTGTTCCTCGCCGATCCGGAGACCGAAGGCATCGTGCTGATCGGCGAAATCGGCGGCACCGAGGAGCAGGAAGTTGCGGAGTATCTGCAGGCCCGCAAGGCGTCGAAGCCGGTGGTCGCGCTGATCGCCGGGCAATATGCACCGCCGGAGCGTCGCATGGGCCATTCCGGCACGCTCACGATGTATGGCCGCGGTGATGCCGGCAGCAAGATCGCCGCGCTCGAGCGCGCCAGTGTCGAGATCGCGCCGAGCTCGCATCTCGTCGGCCGCACCATCCGCGATGCACTGCTGCGCGCGCGGTGAACTGAAGGAAGAGCGCATCACCTCAGTCGTCATGCCCGGCTTTATGCCGGGCATCCACGTCTTAGGAGTTTTAACTTAAGGAAGGAAGGGCGTGGATGCGCGGGTCATCCCCGATCAAGTCGGGGACGGGCGCCCGCGCATGACGACCTGCGGTCAGTCGTGCCTTCGCGTGAAGCGAAGCGGCCCCCTCAATAACTTTTGCCGTCGACCCTCTTCACGGACAGCGCGTCGGGATCGACGCCGTCGAGACAACGCACGTTGATCGCCACCATCTCCTGTCCGTCGGGGCTCTTGCCGCGTGCAAACGACTCGATGCCGCAGGTCTTGCAGAACAGATGATGGATGATGTGCTTGTTGAACGTGTAGTCGGTCTGCGCGTCATCGCCTTTCAGAAGCTTGAACGAGCCGGCAGGCGCGAACGCGAGCAGCGAGCCGAGCCGTCCGCAGCGCGAGCAGTTGCAGGCGATGACGCCGTCGAGTTCGAGCGTCGCTTCATATCGGACGTTGCCGCATTGGCAGCCGCCGCTGTAGGTGTTCGGCATATGCATTCCCTCGTGGCGCGTGATCCGGCGATCATTCGCCGGAATCGGTGCGCCATTATGACGGTGCGCGCAGCAAGTAGGAAAACTCTGTCGTGAGGCTCAGGTGCGGCGCGGCACCACGCCGCCGATCGACGATGTGATGTGATCGGCCGCGCGCATCACCATCGGACCGAATTCACCGAGCCGCTGCGTGGTAAGTCGCACTGCAGGCCCCGAAATCGACACTGCGGCGATGGTCTCGCCGAGTTCGTTATAGATCGGCGCTGCGATGCATCGCATGCCGGGCGTGCGTTCCTCGTCGTCGATCGCCCAGCCGCGCGCGCGGCTTTCGGCCAGTTCTGCGAGCAGGGCCGTGGGATCGACGCGGGTATTCTCGGTGAAGCGCTGCAGTCCGCGCGTATAGAAGATCTGCTTCACGCGCTCTTCCGGGAAACCCGCAAGCAGCGCCTTGCCAACGCCGGAGGCGTGCATCAGGCTGCGCGTACCGGCGCGGAAGAAGGCGCGCAGCGTGTTGTGGCTTTCGATCTGCGAGATGAAGACCACCTCACCATTGTCCTCGATGCCGAGATTGATGGTCTCGCCGGTCTGCTCCATCAATTCGCGCATCACCTCGCGCCCCATGCCGGCGAGGCGACGGTTGCGCAGGAAGGCGGCGCCGGTCTTGAAGGCATCGACGCCGATCAGCCACAGCCCGCGCTCTTCGTCGTGAAAGACGAAGCGATGCGCCTCGAGCGTGAACAGCAGGCGATGGACGGTGGATGGGGCGAGCCCCGAGCGCTGGGCGAGGTCGGTGAGCGTCAGCCCATCGGCGTCGGCAACGAGGCGCAGAAGCGCAAGCCCGCGGTCGAGTGCCTGGATCGATCCGGCCTTCGCGGGGTTAAAGCTTCGCGGCCGTCCTCGCTTGCGATGGTCTGCCGTGCTCATCAGCCTTCTAAGCTCCCAAAAACTCTCAAGGAAAGTCTGCAGCCCCCCACGAAATCCGAAGGGAATCAGAAAAGTCCGAGAGTCGTCCTTACTCTCATCGAACTTCATATATTACGGAAACATTTTTTATTATGAAGCCCAATAGATATCTTTATAATACCATCTAATTGAATTGTAACATGAATTTTTTTATAGACAGAATTGGAAAAATATTCTGAAATGAGTTGACGTAGTGAGACTTTTGGCATTCTGTATGCCAGGATCAAGAAAAAAATCAGGAGAGGCCCATGGCCCGTATGAGAGCAATCGACGCCGCTGTTGCCGTTCTGGAGAAGGAGGGCATCGTTCAGGCGTTCGGGGTTCCTGGCGCAGCCATCAATCCGTTCTATTCCGCGATGAAGAAGCGCGGTTCGATCAAGCACGTGCTGGCGCGCCACGTTGAAGGTGCATCCCACATGGCGGAGGGCTACACCCGCGCCAAGCCCGGCAACATCGGCATCTGCATCGGCACCTCCGGCCCGGCCGGCACCGACATGATCACCGGCCTTTACTCGGCGATCGCCGACTCCATTCCGATCCTCTGCATCACCGGGCAGGCGCCGCGCGCACGCCTCTACAAGGAAGACTTCCAGGCCGTCGACATCGAGTCGATCGCCAAGCCCGTCACCAAGTGGGCGGTCACGGTGCGCGAGCCGGCGCTGGTGCCGCGCGTGTTCCAGCAGGCCTTCCACATCATGCGCTCGGGCCGTCCGGGTCCGGTGCTGATCGATCTGCCGTTCGACGTGCAGGTCGCCGAGATCGAGTTCGACGAAGAGACCTATGAGGCGCTGCCGGTTTACAAGCCGTCGGCGACCCGCAAGCAGATCGAGAAGGCGCTCGAGATGCTCAATGCCGCCGAGAAGCCGCTGATCGTCGCGGGCGGCGGTATCATTTCCTCCGGCGCGTCCGATCTTCTGGTGCAGTTCGCCGAGACGATGAACGTGCCGGTGATCCCGACCCTGATGGGCTGGGGCTCCATTCCGGACGATCACGTTCTGATGGCCGGCATGGTCGGTCTGCAGACCAGCCACCGCTACGGCAACGCCACCATGCTCGAGTCCGATTTCGTGCTCGGCATCGGCAACCGCTGGGCCAACCGTCACACCGGTTCGATCGAGACCTACACCAAGGGCCGCAAGTTCGTTCACGTCGACATCGAGCCGACGCAGATCGGTCGCGTGTTCAATCCCGATCTCGGCATCGTCTCCGACGCCAAGGCCGCACTCGAACTCTTCGTGCAGGTCGCGAAGGAGTGGAAGAAGTCCGGCAAGCTCAAGGAGCGTCAGGCGTGGCCGGCTGCGTGTCAGGATCGCAAGCGCACCATGCTGCGCAAGAGTCACTACGACAACGTGCCGATCAAGCCGCAGCGCGTCTATGAGGAGATGAGCAAGGCGTTCGGTCGCGACACCTGCTACGTCAGCGTCATCGGCCTGTCGCAGATCGCGGGCGGTCAGTTCCTCGGCGTCTACAAGCCGAACCACTGGATCAACGCCGGTCAGGCCGGTCCGCTCGGCTGGACGCTGCCCGCAGCGCTCGGCGTGCGTGCTGCCGATCCGTCGCGCGAGATCGTCGCGCTGTCGGGCGACTACGACTTCCAGTTCCTGATCGAGGAGCTCGCGGTCGGCGCGCAGTTCAAGCTGCCCTACATCCACGTGCTGGTGAACAACTCGTATCTCGGGTTGATCCGTCAGTCGCAGCGCGGCTTCGACATGGACTATCAGGTCCAGTTGTCGTTCGATAACGTGAACACGCCGGAGATCGGCGAGTACGGTGTCGATCACATCAAGGTCGCGGAAGGCCTCGGCTGCAAGGCGATCCGCGTCACCGACCCGAAGGATGCGCAGGCTGCATTCGCCAAGGCCAAGGCCTGGATGAAGGAGTTCAGCGTGCCGGTGGTGGTCGAGTTCATCCTCGAGCGCGTCACCAACATTTCCATGGGTACGGAGATCGATAATATCGTCGAGTTCGAGGAGGTCCTCGATCTTCCGCTTGACGAAGTCCCGGCAGGTCAGGGTAATCCTCGCAAGCTGCAGCCTGTCTAAGGCTGCAGCGGCGATCCCGCAATCTGACCGAAACTGGAAATGAAGGAGGGCGCTTTGCCGCGCTTTGCAGCCAATCTCACGATGTTGTTCAACGAAGTGCCGTTCATGGAGCGCTTCGCGGCGGCCGCCAAGGCCGGGTTCAAGGGTGTGGAATATCTGTTTCCGTACGACTTCCCGGCTGAGGATCTCGCCAAGCAGCTTTCGACGCATGGCCTGACACAGGTTCTTCACAATCTGCCCGCGGGCGATTGGGGCAAGGGCGAGCGCGGCATCGCGATCTTCCCGGACCGTGTCGACGAGTTCAAGGCTGGCGTCACCAAGGCGATCACTTACGCCAAGGCGCTGAAGTGCGAACAGCTCAACTGCCTCGTCGGCGTGCTGCCGCAGGGCGGCGACGCGAAGAAGGCTCACGATACGTTGGTGTCGAACCTGAAGTTCGCAGCCGGTGCGCTGAAGAACGAGGGCATCAAGCTCCTGATCGAGCCGATCAACACCCGCGACATTCCGGGCTTCTTCCTCAATCGTACGCAGCAGGCGCTCGATCTCATCGCCGAGGTCGGATCCGACAATCTGTACGATCAGTACGACATTTATCACATGCAGATCATGGAAGGTGATCTGGCCCGCACGATCGAGGCGAACTTGCCAAAAATCGCGCACATCCAGCTTGCGGACAATCCGGGCCGCAACGAGCCGGGCACGGGCGAGATCAACTATCCCTTCCTGTATCAGTTCCTCGACAAGATCGGCTACAAGGGCTGGATCGGCGCCGAGTACAAGCCTAAGACCGACACGGTCGCAGGGCTTGGCTGGTTGCCGAAATAAAAGCCTGTAGCCATCCTCAAAGATTTATGGAGTTTTTCGATGTCTAAGAAACTGGGCTTCATCGGACTGGGCACCATGGGTGCGCCGATGGCTGGCCATCTGATCGACGCGGGCCACGAGGTTCATCTCTACACCATCGAGGGTGTGCCGGCCGATCTTGCCAAGAAGGGCAAGGTTGCGAAGAGCGCTGCCGACGTGGCGAAGAACGCCGACATCATCATCATCATGGTGCCGGATACCCCGCATGTGGACTCCGTGCTGTTCGGTGAGAACGGCGTTGCCGAGAGCCTCGGCAAGGGCAAGATCGTCGTCGACATGAGCTCGATCTCGCCGATCGAGACCAAGAAGTTCGCCGAGAAGGTCGAGAAGCTCGGTGCACGATATCTCGACGCGCCGGTGTCCGGCGGCGAGGTCGGCGCCAAGGCAGCTTCGCTCACCATCATGGTCGGCGGTCACGCCGAGGACTTCGCAACCGTGAAGCCCTATTTCGACCTGATGGGCAAGAACGTCACCCATGTCGGCGGCAACGGCGACGGTCAGACCACCAAGGTCGCGAACCAGATCATCGTCGCGCTGAACATCGAGGCGGTGGCCGAGGCCCTGATCTTCGCATCGAAGGCGGGCGCGGATCCGGCCAAGGTGCGTCAGGCGTTGATGGGCGGCTTTGCGTCCTCGCGCATTCTCGAAGTGCATGGCGAGCGCATGATCAACCGCACCTTCGATCCGGGCTTCCGTATCGAACTGCACCAGAAGGATTTGAACCTCGCACTGCAGGGTGCCAAGGCGCTCGGCGTCTCATTGCCGAACACCGCGACCGCGCAGGAGCTGTTCAACGCTTGCGCCGCCAACGGCGGCAAGGCGTGGGATCACTCGGCGATGGTCAAGGCTCTGGAGTTGATGGCTAACCATCCGGTTGCCGGCAAGAAGTAACGACGCACGGACATCCGGGGCAAACGCCCCGGATGCCCGCACGCAAGATAGTTTGGAGGGGTCCATGAAGATTTGTATTTTCGGTGCTGGCGCGATCGGCGGCTACATGGCCGTGATGCTGAAACGTGGCGGCGTTGACGTTTCTCTCGTCGCGCGCGGACCCCATCTTGCCGCGATCAAGGCCAATGGCCTCAAGGTCGTGTTCAAGGACAAGGAATTGTCGGCTGAGATGCCGGCGACCAATGACCCCCGGGAGCTGGGGCACCAGGACTACGTCATCATTGCGCTCAAGTCGCATCAGGCGTGGGAATCCGTCGATCAGCTGAAGCCGCTGCTCGGCCCGAACACCTCTGTCGTCACCGCGCAGAACGGTGTTCCGTGGTGGTACTTCTACGGCCTCGACGAGAAGTTTGCCGATCTGCGCCTCAAGAGCGTCGATCCCGGCAATCGCCAGTGGAATACGATCGGCCCGCAGCGCGTGATCGGTGCGACCGTGTACCCGGCGACTGAAATCACCGAGCCCGGCGTCATCAAGCACATCTATGGCGACCAGTTCGGCCTCGGTGAGCCGAACCGTCAGCCGAGCGAGCGCCTCACCGCGTTTGCCGATGCGCTGACTGCGGGCGGACTGCGGCCGCGCCTTTACGACGACATTCGCGACGACATCTGGATCAAGCTGTGGGGCAACCTCTGCTTCAATCCGCTGTCCGCGCTGACCCATGCCACGCTCGACATCGTCGCGACCGATCCCGGCACGCGCACGGTGGCGAAGAACATGATGCTCGAGGCCCAGCAGATCGGCCAGCATTTCGGCGCGCATTTCCGCGTCGATGTGGAGCGCCGCATCAACGGTGCCGCCGGCGTCGGCGCCCATCGCACCTCGATGCTTCAGGACCTCGACAAGGGCCGTCCGCTCGAGATCGATGCACTGCTTACCGCAGTGCAAGAGATGGGCCATCTCGCCAACGTCAAAACGCCGTATATCGACACGGTGCTTGCGCTGGTGCAGCAGATGGGCCGCTCCCACGGCGTCTATCCGACCTTCCCCGAGGAGGTCAGAACCCCGGAAGCCGTCACGGCCTGATCGATATGTTTCGTGCGCCGGCTCTTGAAGCCGGCGTACTTCACTCCGAGCGTGGGGTCCGTCTCGCGGGCGTCGCGTCGGGGATATTTATTTGCAATCTGAATCAGATTATTTGAAACGATGATTATTCAGATTGTTGATGGAAGGATTTCACTATGAGCCGCAATCGGCGGGCGAAGATCGTAGCGACGCTGGGTCCGGCGAGCTCCTCGCCAGAGATGATCCGGAAGCTCTACGACGCGGGCGTGGATATGTTCCGGCTCAATTTCAGCCACGGGACGCATGAGGATCATCGCGCCCGCTATGAAGCCATCCGTGCAGTCGAGCGCGAGGTCGGCACGCCGATCGCGATCCTGCAGGACCTGCAGGGCCCGAAAATCCGCCTCGGGCCGCTGGAAGGTGGCAAGCGCGAGCTGACCAACGGCAGCACCGTGCGTTTCGTCTGCAGTGCCACTGCCAAGGGTAACGACCTGCCGCTGCCGCACAAGGAAGTGTTCGATGCGGTGGTGCCGGGCAACCAGCTTCTGATCGACGACGGCAAGGTGCGGTTGTCCGCTACCGATGTCGGCACGGGCTATATCGATGCGAAGGTGATCTCGGGCGGCATCGTCAGCGACCGCAAGGGCGTCAACCTGCCGGACACCGTGCTCGCGCTGTCGCCGATTACCGACAAGGATCGTGTCGATCTCGCTTTCGGTCTCGAGCTCGGCGTCGACTGGGTCGCGTTCTCGTTCGTGCAGCGCGCATCCGATCTGATCGAGGCGCACACGCTCGTCGGCGGCCGCGCCGGCGTGATGTCGAAGATCGAGAAGCCGGCAGCGATGTCGGTGATCGAGGACATCGTGGCGCTGTCGGATTCCATCATGGTGGCGCGCGGCGATCTCGGCGTTGAAATTCCGCCGGAAGACGTGCCGGGTGCGCAGAAGGATCTGGTGCGGCTGTGCCGCCTCGCCGGCAAGCCGGTGATCATCGCGACGCAGATGCTGGAGTCGATGATCCACACGCCGACGCCGACGCGCGCGGAATCCTCCGACGTCGCGACTGCGATCTATGACGGCTCTGACGCGGTGATGCTGTCTGCGGAATCGGCCTCCGGCCAGTTTCCGGTGCAGGCGGTCGAGACGATGGATCGCATCATCCGCCGCACCGAGCAGCACAAGGCCTATCGCAACATCATCGAGGCGCTGCACCCCGAGGTGGAGCCGTTGCCACAGCATGCGATTTCCGCCGCCGCGGCCGAGGTTGCGAAGTCGATCGGCGCGGCCTGCATCGTCGCCTTCACCTCGAGCGGCACCACGGCCTACCGCATCGCGCGGCAGCGCCCGCCGACACCGATCCTGAGCGTGACGCCGAACGAATCCACCGCGCGCCAGCTTGCCTGGCTGTGGGGCTCGACCAGCATTCGCTCCGACGAGATTTCGTCGTATGACGAGATGGTGAGCCATGCGGTTCAGAACGCCAAGAGCAGCGGCCTTGCGAGCGATGGCGATTGTATCGTCGTGGTTGCGGGCGTGCCCTTCGGCAAGTCTGGATCGACCAACAATCTGCGGGTCGTGACCGTCTGACGGTCGCGGCTGCGCCATGTGAGAGTGGGGAATCTGATGACACTGTGGATTCGATATCGTGCGAACGGCAAGGTTGGCTTCGGCACGTTGAATGGCGACACCATCGCCGAGCACACCGGCGATATGTTCGCTTCGCCCAAGGCGACCGGCCAGACGCTCGCGCTGTCGAGCGTCGAAGTGCTGCCGCCGTCCGAGCCGACCAAGGTGATCGCGCTGTGGAATAACTTCCGCGAGCTCGCGACCAAGCTCAAGGCGGCGATCCCGCCGGAGCCGCTGTATCTGATGAAGGCGAACTCCAGCATCACCTCGCCGGGCGCGACCATCAAGCGGCCGAAGTCCTATGCCGGCAAGGTCGTCTACGAAGGCGAACTCGGCATCATCATCGGCAAGACCTGCACCAACGCCTCCGAGGAAGAAGCCGCCAAGGCGATCTTCGGCTACACCTGCGTCAACGACATCACCGCGGCCGAGATCATCTCCAAGGATGAAAGCTTCGCCCAGTGGGTGCGCGCCAAGAGCTTCGACGGGTTCGGCCCGTTCGGCCCGGTGGTTGCCACCGGCATCGACCCGACCAAGGAATCGGTGCGCCTCGTCCTCAACGGCGCCGAGCGGCAGAACTACAAGCTCTCCGACATGATCTTCCCGCCGCACAAGCTCGTCAGCCTGATCTCTCACGACATGACGCTCAATCCGGGCGACCTGATCTGCTGCGGCACCTCGATCGGCGTCGGCTCGATGAAGGAGCCGACCAACACCATGGACGTGACGATCGAGGGCATCGGCACGCTGCACAACGTGTACGCGAACTAAAACGCAGGCTCTTTCTTCACCTCTCCCCGGTGGGGAGAGGTGGGACTCAAATATCGTTCGGCTTGGATTCCTGAACCTGGCTAAGCGAAACCGCTCCAGCCGCGTCTCGGCCGGAGAACACAATACGGCCACACTAAAAATTGGTACGAAAAAGCCGCCTGGGAGCACCAGGCGGCTTTTTTTATTGGGCGGGGATTTCGCACGGCACATGGCCGGTCTGTGAAATTTTCAATCCCCGGTAGAGCGGGCAGGGCGGTGCGGGCCGACTCGAGCCTTACTCGAAGATGCCGTCGCTGTGCGCGGCCACGTAGTCGGCGAGGCCGAGCGTGTGGTCGCGCGAGAGACGCACCGCACGCTCGGTGTCGCGCTTCTCGATCGCATCGATGATCGCGAGGTGATCGATGATCGAGCGCGAGGCGCGATCGTCACGGCCGATCGTAATCTGACGCAACCCGCGCACGTGCAGCAGCACCTGCTCGGTCATATCGACCAGAACCTGCGAGCCCGAGAGCTTCACGATGGTCTGGTGAAACAGGATGTTGGCCGAGGAGTATTCGCTGAGGTGATCGGCGGGCTTGTGAGCGTCGTCGAATCCGCGGAAGAGGCGACGCAGGCCGGCGATCGATTCATCGCTCGCGTGCAGTGTCGCAAGCCGTGCGGCCATGCTTTCCAGCGCCGCCCAGGCCTGAATCATGTCGATGACTTCGCGCTTCGTCTTCTTCAGCACCATCACGCCTTTGCGCGGGACTGATTTGACGAGGCCTTCGTGCTCGAGCATCACGATGGCTTCCCGTACCGGAGTACGGCTGACACCGAGCTGTTCGGACAGCTGACGCTCGTCGATCCATGCAGGCTCCGACGATGCGTAGATGTCCATGTCGAGGATCGCCTGCTTGAGGGCCTCGTAGGCGCGCGTCTTGAAGGTTTGTTCAGGCGCGAAGCGGCCGACGACGAGTTCAGGGGCCGGCTTCGACAAAGGTGCCCGGTGGGCAAGAGGTTTCACACGTTCCATCCCGAGATTCTGATCTGGCATAAGGCCCGCCATATGCCAGTGACTGGCATTCTTATGGTTTAGGGTACGATTCCTATTGTAGTGGGTCTTGCCACATAAAACCAAGGCCCCTGACGGGGCCTTGGTCACTTTTTGGATTTTTTATCCCGTCCTGGGGATTTTAAGCCGTGCGTTTTGCTGGCTTATTTCCCTTAAGCAGGTCGGCCAGGGTGCTGCCCAGGCGTGCCGGAGAGGCCGAAACCGCGATTCCGGCCGCTTCCATGGCCGCAATCTTCGATTCCGCGTCGCCCTTGCCGCCCGCCACGATGGCGCCGGCATGGCCCATACGACGGCCGGGAGGGGCGGTACGGCCCGCGATGAAGCCGGCGACCGGCTTCTTGCGGCCGCGCTTGGCCTCGTCCTTGAGGAACTGAGCGGCGTCTTCTTCGGCCGAGCCGCCGATTTCGCCGATCATGATGATCGATTCCGTCTTGTCGTCCGCAAGGAACATCTCAAGAACATCGATGAACTCGGTGCCCTTGACCGGATCGCCGCCGATGCCGACCGCCGTGGTCTGGCCGAAGCCGGCCTGGGTGGTCTGGAACACGGCTTCGTAAGTCAGCGTGCCTGAACGGGACACGATGCCGACGTTGCCCGGCTTGAAGATGTTGGTCGGCATGATGCCGATCTTGCATTCGCCGGCGGTCACGACGCCCGGGCAGTTCGGCCCGAGGAGACGCGACTTCGAACCGGAGAGGGCGCGCTTCACCCGCACCATGTCGAGCACCGGAATGCCCTCGGTGATGCAGACGATGAGCGGGATCTCTGCGTCGATGGCTTCGCAGATCGCATCTGCTGCGCCCGGCGGCGGGACGTAGACGACCGAAGCATCTGCACCGGTCTTGGCGCGGGCTTCGGAGACGCTGTCGAACACCGGCAGGCCGAGATGGGTCTGGCCGCCTTTGCCCGGCGAGGTACCGCCGACCATCTTGGTGCCGTAAGCGATCGCCGCTTCGGAGTGGAAGGTGCCGTTCTTGCCGGTGAAGCCCTGGCAAATGACCTTCGTGTTCTTGTCGATCATGACTGACATAGGCTTACTTTCCCTTCACAGCTTTGACGATCTTCTGCGCGGCGTCGTCCAGATCGTCGGCTGGCAGAACGTTGAGGCCGCTTTCACGGATGATCTTCTTGCCTTCCTCGACGTTGGTGCCTTCGAGGCGAACCACCAGAGGCACCTTGAGGCCGACGGCCTTCACCGCGGCAACAACGCCGGCAGCGATCACGTCGCACTTCATGATGCCGCCGAAGATGTTGACGAGGATGCCCTTCACGTTCGGATCGGCAGTGATGATCTTGAACGCAGCAGTGACCTTCTCCTCGGAAGCGCCGCCACCGACGTCCAGGAAGTTGGCCGGGCTCTCGCCATACAGCTTGATGATGTCGAGCGTGGCCATCGCGAGGCCGGCGCCATTGACCATGCAGCCGATGGTGCCGTCGAGCGCGATGTAGGCGAGGTCGTACTTTGACGCCTCGATTTCCTTCGCGTCTTCCTCGGTCTCGTCGCGAAGCTCCATCACGTCGGGATGACGATAGATCGCGTTCGAATCGAACGAGATCTTGGCGTCGAGGCAACGCAGCTCACCCTGCTTGGACAGGATCAGCGGGTTGATCTCGAGCATCGACATGTCCTTCGCAATGAAGGCCGTGTAGAGCTGGTTGACGAGCTTCTCGGCCTGCTTGGCCTGGTCGCCCTTCAGCTTCAGCGCCTGCGCGACCTTGCGGCCGTGATGGGGCATGATGCCGGTCGCCGGATCGACCGAGAAGGTGACGATCTTCTCGGGCGTATCGTGGGCGACCTTCTCGATGTCCATGCCGCCTTCGGTGGAAACCACGAAGGCGATACGGGAGGTCTCGCGGTCAACGAGCGCCGACAGGTAGAACTCCTTGTCGATGTCCGCACCTTCCTCGAGATAGAGGCGGTTGACCTGCTTACCGGCGGGGCCGGTCTGCACGGTCACAAGCGTCTTGCCGAGCATCTGATCGACAAACTGCTTCACCTCGTCGATCGACTTGGCGAGACGAACGCCACCCTTGTCGCCGGCAGAGGCTTCCTTGAACTTGCCCTTGCCGCGGCCGCCGGCGTGGATCTGGCTCTTCACCACCCACACCGGACCGCCGAGCTGCTTGGCGGCTGCTTCCGCGTCCGACGCCTTGAGGATCGGAACGCCCTTGGAAACAGAGACGCCGAACTCCCGCAGGACGGCTTTAGCTTGATACTCGTGAATATTCATTCGTAGAGCCCTTTACTTGATGAGACCGGCGCCGCGCGCCCACTTGTACTTCGCACCGAGGACTTCCACGGGAAGTTCGGTCGAGTACGCGTAGGCGGGAATGCCGTTCTGGTAGAGATACTCGGAGGCTTCCTCGACCTCGACGTCGCCCGCGAGCGAAGCGACCATCGGCTTCTCGAAGCCCTTGGCCTTCATCTCGTTCTTCACCTCGACCATGTTCTTCGCGAAGACCATCGGCGGGGTCACGATCGTGTGCCAGTAGCCGAGGATCAGCGAGTGGATGCGGTCGTCGGTGAGACCGAGCTTCACGGTGTTGACGTAGGTGATCGGCGGCTCGCCACCGGTGATGTCGACCGGGTTGCCCGAAGCGCCGAACGGCGGGATGAACTTGCGGAAGGCCTTGTCGAGATCTTCCGGCATGGTCATCAGGTGGAGGTCGTTGTCGACCACGGAGTCGGACAGGAGCACGCCCGAACCGCCGGCACCGGTGATGATCAGCACGTTCTCGCCCTTCGGAGTCGGCAGCAGCGGAACGCCGCGGGCGAACTCGAGAAGCTGGCGTAGCGAACGCGCACGGATCACGCCGGACTGCTTGAAGACGTCCTCGTAGATCTTGTCGTTACCGGCGAGCGCGCCGGTGTGCGACGCCGCCGCCTTGGCGCCGGCCGAGGTGCGGCCGCCCTTCAGAACGATGACCGGCTTCTTCTTGGAGACGCGACGTGCGGCTTCCGCAAAGGCGCGGCCGTCCTTGAGGTCTTCGCAATGCATCGCGATGACGTTGGTGTTCTTGTCCTGCTCGAAGAAGGCGAGCAGATCGTCCTCGTCGATGTCCGACTTGTTGCCGAGACCGACGATCGCGGACACGCCCATCTTGGCCGAGCGCGAGAAGCCGATGATCGCCATGCCGATGCCGCCGGACTGCGACGACAGCGCCGCCGAACCCTTGACGTCGAACGCCGTGCAGAAGGTCGCGCAGAGGTTGGCCGGAGTGTAATAGAAGCCGTAAATATTCGGCCCCATCAGGCGGATGTCGTACTTCTTGCCGATCTTGACGATCTCTTCCTGAAGCTCAGGCTCGTTGGCTTCGGCGAAGCCCGACGGAATGAGAACGGCGCCGGGAATTTTCTTCTCGCCGCATTCGGTCAGCGCGCCGGCGACGAACTTCGCCGGAATCGCGAACACCGCCACGTCGACATCGCCGGGGATGTCCTTGACGCTCTTGTAGGCCTTGTGGCCGAGGATGTCGGCGGCCTTCGGGTGTACCGGATAGATCTGGCCTTTGTAGCCGCCGTTGATGAGGTTCTTCATCACGGAGTTGCCGATCTTGCCGTCTTCGGCGGATGCGCCGATCACCGCAACGGACTTCGGCATCATGATGCGGTTCATCGCCTTAACGATTTCCGCGTCCGGACGGGGAGCTTCCTTGGGCTTGTAGTTGAAGTCGACAACGATGCGCACGTCGGCGGCAATCGCGTCCTTCTTGGTGGCGAACACCGGGTTGAGGTCGAGTTCGACGATTTCCGGGAAGTCGGTCACGAGCTGCGATACGCCGACAATGATGTTGGCGAGCGCGTCGCGGTTCACCGGATCGCCGCCACGAACGCCGTGCAGCATTTCCTTGGCCTGGATGCCGTCAAGCATCGAGAGCGCGTCTTCCTTGGTGGCCGGTGCCATGCGGAAGGTGATGTCCTTCAGGACTTCGACCAGCACGCCGCCGAGGCCGAACGCAACGAGCTTGCCGAACGAATCGTCGGTGATCGAACCGATGATGACCTCGGTGCCACCCGCCAGCATCTGCTGAACCTGGATGCCTTCGATCTTCGCGTCGGCCTTGTACTTCTTGGCGTTCGCAAGAATCTGGTCGTAAGCAGCCTTCGCCGCAGCATCGTCCTTCACCCCAACCACGACGCCGCCAGCTTCCGTCTTGTGAAGAATGTCAGGGGAGACGATCTTCATCACGACCGGATAGCCCATCTTGCCAGCGAGCTTGGTCGCTTCGTCGGCCGACTTCGCGAGGCCTTCACCCGGGACAGCGATGCCGTAGGCGTCACAGACCAGTTTGCCTTCCGGCGCGGTCAAGCTGTTGCGGCCGTCGGCCTTGACCTTGTCAAGAACCTTGCGGACGGATGCTTTGTCGATTGCCATTAGATAACTCCGATGTTTTCAACGTTAATTGCGTCTGCCGATGGGGTATCGGCGTTGCTCGTGTACCGAACGAGGCGCTCGCGCACCTGTTCAGATTGCTTTCCCGAGGTCCGATCTTGCCCCGCGCGGCCTCCCTAGGCGGCGGATGATCAGCTTATAATTTCTTCGGCGCCGCTTTTGGGACGCGGCTTGTTATTTTCGACCTTTTTGTGGGTCTTGGTATTCTGGATATCAGTCGTGGTATTTTGGATATCAGCCTTCGTATTCCAGAAATGGGATTTGTCAAAGGGATGAGGCCCGCCGACAGGGTCGGCGAGCCTGTTTTTAACAGGGTTAGGTGGCAAACTGCCCTGCGGCGTTTGGAAGCTGGCTGTTCGCCACAATGACCTTGCGCCACGGTTTGAGAACAAAAACCGCGAGCAGGGCGGCCAGAATGTTCGCACCTGCAGCAAGCAGGAAGACGCCGTCCCAGCTCCCCGAGGCTTCCTGCATGTAGTTGCCGAACGGCACCAAGAGAGCCGCGAAGCCCTTGGCGGTATAAAGCATACCGGCGTTGGTGGTCGCGAACTTCGAACCGAAGGTATCGGTGCAGACCGCGGGGAAGAGGCTGTAGATCTCACCCCAGGCGAAGAACACCGTACCGGTCAGGAGCACGAAGCCGATCGGGCTCTGGCCCCACAGGTAGAGCGCGAGGATGCCGACGCCCTCGATGCCGAAAGCCACGAACATCGTGTTCTCGCGGCCGATGCGGTCGGAGATCCAGCCGAAGAACGGGCGGGTGAGGCCGTTCAGCACGCGGTCGATCGTCGCGGCGAAGGTCACGGTCGTCATGGTGAGGCCCATCAGCGTCACCGGCAGGTCGGTGAGGTGCCAGTCGGCAGCGATCGGCTTGAGATTCGCGGTGACGAGCAGGCCACCCGCACCGACGATGACGAACATGAAATACATCAGCCAGAACACCGGATGGCGAGCAGCTTCGGTCGGAGCGTAGTCGCGGCGGGTCTGCTGGATCGCGGCGTTGACCACCGGGGCGGGGGTCTGGCCGGGCTTCGGAGCCAGAATAAAGATGGCGAGAATCATGCAGATCACGCCCTGGCCAATTCCGAAATTGAAGAAAGCCGCCTGGAATCCGTCGTTCTTGATCATCGCCTGAATCGGCGCGACGGTGAACGCGGAGCCCGCGCCGAAGCCGGCTGCGGTGATGCCGGCGCACAGGCCGCGCTTGTCAGGAAACCACTTGAGCGCGTTGCCCACGCAGGTGCCATACACACCGCCGGCGCCGACGCCCGCAATGACCTGTCCGATATAAAATTCGGTGAGCGAGGTCGCGTAAGAGTTGATGACCCAGCCGATGGCGCAGAGGGCGCCGGCCAGCATGATGACGAGACGCGGGCCGTACTTGTCGACGATCCAGCCTTCGATCGGCACGAGCCATGTCTCGAAGAGCACGAAGAGGGTGAAGGCCCACTGGATGGCTGCGCGGTCCCAGCCGAACTGCTTCTGAATGTCAGGGACGAAGAACGTCCAGCCGTATTGAAGATTGGCGATCATCACCATGCAGCCGACGCCGATGGCGAGTTGTGTCCAGCGATATGCCTCACTGACACGCGTGGTGTCGTTTCCTACCGATACCGTCATTTAATCCTCCCAATCGCACTCTCTTGCAGGGAGTGCGTAGAACGGATTTTGGTATATGATATGCCAATAGGCAAGAGGGGGCCGGCGCAAAAACCGGTGGGCATTCTCGGTCTTTTTACGTCCGCAAATTAAAGCGTACTGAGGTGCTGTCTCCTTAGCCTTTATAATATTTAGAAAATTTCAAGCTCGCGACGATTGAAAACGGCCCTTCGCAAAATTATCGGCACTCGAGACAAATCCCGGTGTCTACGCCTAAATGCTGCGACAACCTGGTGTCTGCGACAACTTTATCCGCGACAGCTTGTCTGCGACATTTGGCGCTTAGCGGGAGAGCGGCGCGGCGTCGCGGAGGTGTTGACAGTTGGTATTTGGTATGCCAATGGGATCAGCCAGCAACGATGCCATAGTCATGATGTGATTTGTCGGGTGCAACCTGTGGCGGTCAACGAGGCAAGCCGGTCAGGTCAAAGTCCGCAGTTTGGTTTGTGCGGTTTGACATTTGGCGGCGTTGTACGTTCACCAGTCAATTTAGGTCTGCAGCGGATGTAAATTTCATCTGTGAACCATGGTGTCGTTTCGAACGGCTCACCAACTTACGGGCAGCTCGATCCGCACGAGCGAGTCACTTCAATAGAAACCGCAACAAGCGGAAATCCTGGGAGAATACTGATGTCAGTAGCAGCAGTAGCAAAAGACGTTAACACCGCTGAGGCACAGCAGGAATTGACGGATGGCTTCCATCTCGTCATCGACGCGCTGAAGCTCAACGACATCAACACGCTTTATGCCGTGCCGGGCATTCCGATTTCGGACCTCTGCCGCATGGCGCAGGGCGAAGGCCTTCGCGTCATCTCGTTCCGCCACGAGCAGAACGCCGGCAACGCCGCCGCGATCGCTGGTTTCCTCACCAAGAAGCCGGGCGTTTGCGTGACCGTTTCGGCGCCGGGCTTCCTCAACGGCCTGACCGCGCTGGCGAACGCCACCACCAACTGTTTCCCGATGATCCTGATCTCCGGATCGTCCGAGCGCGAGATCGTCGACCTGCAGCAGGGCGACTACGAGGAAATGGATCAGCTCGCGATTGCAAAGCCGCTCTGCAAGGCGGCTTTCCGCGTTCTTCACGCCCAGGACCTCGGCATCGGTCTTGCCCGCGCGATCCGCGCGGCCTGCTCGGGCCGTCCCGGTGGCGTCTACCTCGATCTGCCGGCGAAGTTCTTCTCGCAGGTCATGAGCGCGGAAGAGGGCGCCAAGTCGCTCGTCAAGGTGATCGATCCGGCTCCGGAGCAGATCCCTGGTCCGGCTGCCGTCAAGCGGGCGCTCGACGTGCTCAAGGGTGCGAAGCGCCCGCTCATCGTTCTCGGCAAGGGCGCAGCTTACGCGCAGGCTGACGAGGTGATCCGCGAGTTCGTCGAAAAGACCGGCATTCCGTTCCTGCCCATGAGCATGGCCAAGGGCATTCTTCCCGACACGCATCCGCAGTCGGCCGGCGCGGCACGCTCCACCGTGCTGAAGGAGTCGGACGTTGTGCTGCTGGTCGGTGCACGCCTCAACTGGCTGCTCTCGCACGGCAAGGGCAAGGCCTGGGGCGAGCCCTATTCGAAGAAGTTCATTCAGATCGACATCGAGCCGCGCGAGATGGACAGCAACGTCGAGATCGTTGCTCCGCTCGTCGGCGATATCGGCTCGTGCATTTCCGCGCTGCTCGAGGGCATCGACAGCAAGTGGCCGAAGGCACCTTCCGACTGGACCGGCGCCGTCAACGCCAAGAAGGAAGCCAACATCGCCAAGATGGCTCCGAAGCTGATGAACAACGCTTCGCCGATGAACTATCACAGCGCGCTCGGTGCGCTGCGTGCGGTCATCAAGGAGCGTCCGGACGCGATCCTGGTCAACGAGGGTGCCAACACGCTCGACCTCGCCCGCGGCATCATCGACATGTATCAGCCGCGCAAGCGCCTCGACGTCGGCACCTGGGGTGTTATGGGCATCGGCATGGGCTTTGCGGTGGCGGCTGCGGTCGAAACCGGCAAGCCGGTGCTCGCGATCGAAGGCGACAGCGCCTTCGGTTTCTCCGGCATGGAGGTGGAGACGATCTGCCGCTACAACCTGCCGGTCTGCATCGTTATCTTCAACAACAACGGCATCTATCGCGGCACTGACGTCAACCCGACGGGCGGTCCGGATGTTGCGCCGATGGTGTTCGTCAAGGATGCCCGGTACGACAAGATGATGGAAGCCTTCGGCGGTGTGGGCGTGCATGTCACGACCCCGGACGAGCTCAAGCGCGCTGTCAGCGCTGCGATGGACTCCGGCAAGCCGACCCTCATCAACGCGGTCATTGACCCCGCGGCGGGCACCGAGAGCGGCAACATTGGCAGCCTCAACCCGCAGAGCGTTGTCGTGAGGAAGAAGTAAGAGATCAACTCCGGCGCCGTCCGAAAGACGGCGTCGGGTTCAGCGGCCGATAAGAAACAACTGGAGGAAAGTTATGGCAAAGGCGCTCAACGGTGTTCGGATTCTTGATTTCACGCACGTGCAATCGGGTCCGACGTGTACTCAATTGCTCGCGTGGTTCGGCGCGGATGTGATCAAGGTTGAGCGTCCCGGCACCGGCGACATCACCCGTGGACAGCTGCAGGACGTTCCGAACGCGGACAGCCTCTACTTCACGATGCTGAACCACAACAAGCGCTCGATCACCCTCGATGCGAAGAACCCCAAGGGCAAGGAAGTTCTGACAGCGCTCATCAAGAGCTGCGATGTGATGGTCGAAAACTTCGCCCCCGGCGTGCTCGACCGCATGGGCTTCTCCTGGGAGAACATTCAGAAGATCAACCCGAAGCTGATCGTTGCCTCGATCAAGGGCTTCGGTCCGGGCCCGTTCGAAGACTGCAAGGTCTACGAGAACGTCGCGCAGTGCACCGGCGGTTCGGCTTCGACCACGGGCTTCCGTGATGGTCTGCCGCTCGTGACTGGCGCCCAGATTGGCGACAGCGGCACCGGCCTCCACCTCGCTCTCGGTATCGTCACCGCTCTTTTCCACCGCACCCACTCGGGCAAGGGCCAGCGCGTCACCGTCGCGATGCAGGACAGCGTGCTCAACCTCTGCCGCGTCAAGATGCGCGACCAGCAGCGTCTCGCTCACGGCCCGCTCAAGGAATACAGCCAGTTCGGCGAAGGCATTCCGTTCGGCGATGCCACCCCGCGCGCCGGCAACGACTCGGGTGGCGGCCAGCCGGGCCGTATCCTGAAGTGCAAGGGCTGGGAGACCGACCCGAACGCTTACATCTATTTCATCACGCAGGCGGCTGTGTGGGAGAAGATCTGCGACGTCATCGGTGAGCCGACCTGGAAGACCGACCCGAACTACGCCAAGCCGGGTGCCCGTCTGCCGCGTCTGAACGAGATCTTCGGCCGCATCGAGCAGTGGACCATGACCAAGACCAAGTTCGAAGTCATGAACATCTGCAACCCGTTCGACATTCCGTGCGGCCCGATCCTGTCGATGAAGGAAATCGCCGAGGACAAGTCGCTGTACGCGACCGGCACGCTGGTCGAGGTCGATCATCCGACCCGCGGCAAGTACATCTCGGTCGGCAACCCGATCAAGCTGTCCGACAGCCCGGCGGACGTTCGCCGCTCGCCGCTGCTCGGTGAGCACACCGACGAAATCCTTCGCGACGTGTTGAAGTTCTCCGAGAGCCAGGTGTCGGACATCCGTTCGTCCGGCGCTCTCGGCGAAGTTCCGCTCGCCGCAGAGTAATTACCTCTCCCCCGAGGATGACCTTGCCGGGGCTTAGCCCCGGCATTTTTTTGTCTCCATCGTGCTGCGATGCAATATTGCCGACAGCTTTTATGCCGGTACATGACGAGGGCATCAGTAGCCTCGTCATCAAATGCAACTGCCGCCATTTTCATGGCGGCAGTTTTGTTTTGGGCGAAGGCGATCAGGCAACCTTGCGCAACGCTACTGCCGGGAAATCCAGCGGCACGTCGAAGGCGACGTTGACGTAGTTAGTGAACAGATTGAGCGCGACGTGAGCGATGATCTCGACGATCTCCTCGTCGTTGAAGCCCGCCGCGCGCAGCGCCTGAACGTCGGCATCGTTTACCTGGGCGCGGTGTTCGACCACCTTGAGAGCGAACGCGAGCGCTGCCGCGGTCCTGGGATCGGACGAACGTCCGGTTTGCGCCTCCGCCATCTGTGCGGCGGTCGCGCCGGCCTTTTGGCCCAGCACGGTGTGTGCCGACAGACAGTACTGGCAGGCATTGCGGTTGGCGATCGCCACGGCGATCTGCTCGCCGAGCTTTGCCCCGAGCTTGCCGCCGCCGAGCGCTCCGAATGAGCTCCACATGCTCTTGAGAGCGGCGGGGGAGTTCGCGACGGCGCGGAACATGTTGGGTGTGACGCCGAATGCGCCGGTGATGTCCTTGAGCAGAGGGGCGGCAGCTCCACTTGCGGACGCGGGATCGACGAGATTAACTCGGGTCATGAAGACTCTCCTTGCTTTGCGGTAGGGGTGGTTTTCATACGCGGTCGCCGATGCCAGTCGGCGGCCGCACTTCTTCAACCGGAAGATCAACTTGTGGTCTGATCTTCCGGGGGAAGCTCACAAAAAACTCATATCGCTCCTTCGAGGCCGGATGCCGGTGCGTTGCCGCTCCATGAACGCCAGTTCGAGCGGGCCTCATCCGGCGCGGCTGATTCATACTCGTTGCAATCGAGGCGCAGATGCCGATCGCCGAACGGCGCATCCACAAACGCACAATGGTGCGGCTGCACCGGATCGTCGTGCAGATGAGGGCGGAAGAAGCGGCAGCCGATGCACATGCGCTGGACGGGGATGTCGCCGGCGTCCTGCAGCCCGCGGATGATCTTCACCAGCGAGCGGAGGAAGGCGGTCTGCTCGGCTTCGTCGAGCGTATCGAGCGCGCGCAGCAGGAAATCCGGCCAGCCGGCGACGCGGCCGGCGAGTTCTTCACCCCGCGCCGTCAACGTCACGGATACGGCCCGGCGATCGTCCTTGGCGTTCCGCCGCGTGACGAGTTTTTTCTGCACCAGGGCTTTGACGGCATCGCTCGCGGTCGGCGCGGTGACGCCAAGCGCCACGGCGATCTCGTCGAGACGCAGGCCGCGCTGCGCATTCTTGAGGATGACGATCGCCTGACCTTGGGTCGGGGTGAGGCGTTCGGGTCCCGCGTCGCGCCAGGCGCGGCTTTTGAGGGCGATGCCGATCTTGGCAAGCCCCGCGCCGACGCGCGCGGCAACCGGCTGGCTCGCAGTCTCGAAATCGAATGGTGGATGCTCGCCCATGCCGATGCTCCAGGATAGTTAGGACTCCTAATTGAGTCAAGAGAGCCGATTGTGAGGTGTGGCGGCACGTATCGATTATGGGAGCGGTGCTGCAGAGCAGGAAGGAGACCGCACGCGTGATCGTGGCGTGACTTGTTTCTACGCCGCGACGCTTGTTCGCGCTCAATCAGGCCGAGGGCCGGCTGAACACGTAAGCGAGACCCGACAGCATCAGGATGGCAACGCCGGCCATCAGCAGCGGGCCGGGATTGCTTCCCGCCCAGAACGCGAGAAAGCCGATGCTCGTGCCGGCGAGCGCCATCAGTTTTGCCTTGCGGGGAATTGCGCCTCGCTCGCGCCAGTCGCGCAGCATCGGCCCGAAGCGAGGATGCGAGAGCAGCCAGTTTTCAAGCCGCGGGGACGAACGGGCAAAGCAGGCGGCCGCGAGGATGAGGAACGGTGTCGTCGGGAGCACAGGCAGAAACACGCCGATGAAACCCAGCGCGACGCATATGAGACCCAGAACAAGATAGACGCGACGCATCGGATGCTGCCACCATGCAAGTTAACCCCGTGACCTCACCCGCAAGGATGCCACAGGGACGACGCTTCCTCAAAAGGCAATAGCTTCGAGGATTTCTAATCGTGCTGCATGCAGCGCTGGTGTCCTAACGCTTTGAGACAGGTCAATTAAATCGAATGTCAGTTGCAACGCTGCTGACGGCTTCCATGCCTTGTCCGGCTCCGATGCTCAGATAAGATGCATCTGAAATACTTTTTTATTGGCGGCGACGAAGCGCCTGTCATGCAAGGGAAAGAGAACATGCAAAAGATGATCAAGGTGTTGGCAGCGTCATTCGGATTCGCTGCGCTGCTTGCGATGCCGGGTGTTGCCGACGCGGAAAATCTGATCACGTTCGATGCGGCGGCGATCAACGCCTTGCCCGGCAAGACCACGCCGGACAAGTTAATTGTGCGGCCGTTCCTGCAGCCGGGTGGGGATACCACGTCGGCCCGTGTGTCGTTGCCGGCGAACAGCGATATCGCTCCGCATGCGCACCCTGCCGGGAAGGTGGCAATCGTTGTGGTCTTGTCGGGCGACTTCAAGATCGGCCTTGGCGACAAGTTCGATGAAGCGGGCCTGAAGACGGTTGCTCCGGGTGGCGTGATCGTTTTGCGCGATACCGATCCCAAGCATTTCGCCCGCACCGGGAACGGCCCGGTCGAATTGATGCTGGTGGCCGCGCCGAAGGCATCGGTCGCGCCGACGTGGCTCGGAACCAAATAGCGGGACGCCCCGCCATACCCGGCTCTGGCAATCCGTTAGTGGTGCAGCGTTTGCCGGCCGGGGATGCGCAATCGCCCTTTACCGAGGGCGAGAGATTGGACAAATAGGGGGCATGAACCACCCCTCGACCCCGATCTTTTCCGTCGCCCCGATGATGGATTGGACTGACCGGCATTGCCGTGTTTTCCATCGTGCGCTGACGCGTCGTGCGCTTCTCTACACCGAGATGGTGACGACCGGTGCGGTGATCCATGGCAGTCGCGAGCGGCTCCTCGGGTTCGATGCATGCGAACACCCAGTGGCGCTGCAACTGGGAGGCTCGAATCCGCGCGATCTCGCCGAGAGCGCGAAGATTGGCGAGGGCTTCGGCTACGACGAAATCAATCTCAATGTCGGTTGCCCGTCGGATCGCGTGCAGGATGGCCGCTTCGGTGCCTGCCTGATGGCCGAGCCGCAACTCGTTGGCGAATGCGTTGTTGCCATGAAAGCGGCCGTGCGTGTGCCGGTCACGGTGAAATGCCGCATTGGCATTGATGATCAGGACCCGGAGCGCGCGCTCGACGATCTTGCACGCAGCGTGGTGACAGCAGGTGCTGATGCTTTGATCGTGCATGCGCGCAAGGCGTGGCTGCAGGGTCTGTCACCTAAAGAGAACCGCAACGTTCCGCCGCTCGATTACGATCGCGTCTATCGTCTGAAAGCGGCGATGCCGGATATGACGATCGCGATCAATGGCGGCATTGCGTCGATCGAAGAGGCACGGGGCCATTTGCAGCATGTCGACGGCGTGATGCTGGGGCGCGCTGCCTATCAGGAGCCGTGGCGGCTGCTCGCGGTTGATCCTGAGTTGTTCGACGCGCCGCCGCCGCATGCCTCGATGCATGAGGCGATCGAGACGCTGTTTCCTTATATCGAGAAAGAGCGGGCTCGCGGTACGCGGCTGCATTCGATCACCCGTCATATGGTCGGCGCGTTTCACGGTGTTGCCGGTGCGCGCGCGTTTCGCCGTGCGCTTGCGGAGACCTGTGTGAAGCCGGAGGCGGGGATCGATGAACTGCGTGCGGCGCTGCGGCTGGTCACGCCGGTCAGCGCTGCAAGCGTCGCGGCCTGATTACGGATAACCGCGCAGAAGGAGTTTATCGGGCCGCACTTCCCAGCTCTCCAGCCGGTTGAGGAAGCTCATGCCCAACAGGTTGGTCTTGAGCCGCCCGCGCGGCACGACAAGCGCCGGCACTGACAACTCGACAAGCTTGCCGATCGCAAGTCGCTCGAGCGTTACGCGCGCCGCACGCACGCGCCCGCCTGCGGTTTCCACATCGATGTCATAGCTTGCAAGATCGAGCGGCAGGCCGGCGGCCTTCGCGGCCTCATAGGTGAGGACGACGGATGTTGCGCCGGTATCGATCACCATCGGCGTTGCGACACCGTTGATCTTGGCGCGCAGCGAGAATTCGCCGCTGTGGGTGCGGGAGATCTCGACTGCGCGGGTGCTGGGGCGGGTATAGCGATTGACGACGTTCAGCGCGGTGCGTTTGGCGCTCTCGAACTCCTTAGGGTTCTGCACGGCGTAGATCGAGCCGGCAGTGCCGAGCAGCACGATGACGACTGTCAGAAACCGGATCACCACGCACCTGCCATGATGCTGTCAGGGGTCAGCAGCAGACCTCGAGCCAGCGCACCAGCGCGGGCGACACTTTCATGCCGGCGTTGGTCATGCGCTGCACCAGCGTCGTCATAATGGTGGCTCGCTCCTCGGGTGTGAGGGTGGCCCAGTCTGAAATCTCCTGCCGCGTCCGACCGCAGCCTCGGCATAGCCCGGTCTCGTGGCTTATGACGCAGACAGCAATGCAGGGCGACTCGTAGCTCATGCCTCCTATAAAGAACCGCTGGTGCGTCAGCGCAAGCCGTGCCTTGTGCCATGGCTCAGAGTCCCGTCCCCGCATTCATGATCGGGCGTCCGCGCGCGCTTGCCCTTTCATAGCTGTCGTCCGGCTGCAGCGGCGGCGTGTCTTCCGGCAGCGGCGCAAGCGCGGCCATCACGCGCTCAGGCGGGAAGGTGATGATGACTTCCGTGCCGATCCGCAGCTTCGATTTCAGCGTGAAGGTGCCACCGTGCATGTCGATCAGGCTCTTTGCGATCGGCAGACCGAGGCCTGCGCCTTGCTCGGCGGATTTGATCGAGTTCGAGCCTTGCCCGAAGGAGGCGAGCACGATCGGGATTTCGTCGTCCGGAATGCCGGATCCGGTGTCCTTGACGATGAGGTATTGCCCGCCTGACGCGGTCCAACCGGCCTTCAGCCAGATCTCGCCGCCCTGCGGGGTGAACTTGATGGCGTTCGAGAGAAGATTGAGCACGATCTGGCGCGTCGCGCGCTCGTCGCCCCACAGCTTTGGCATGTCTTCTTCAAAGGCTTCGTGGATCGTGATTCCGCGGTTCGAGGCACGCAGCTTCAACAGGTGATGGCAATCGGCCACCGCATGCACGAGCGAGAACGGTTCTTCGTTGAGTTCATAGCGACCGGCCTCGATGCGCGACAGATCGAGAATTTCGTTGATGAGATTGAGAAGGTGCACGCCCGAATTGTGGATGTCGGCCGAGTAGTCCTTGTAGACGGGCACGGCATGCGGGCCGAAGATCTCGCTCTTCATCACCTCGGAGAAACCGAGGATGGCGTTGAGCGGCGTGCGCAGCTCATGGCTCATCTGCGCGAGAAAGCGGGATTTCGAGACGTTGGCGGCTTCGGCGCGGTGGCGTGCCTCGTCTGAAATCGCCTTCGCCTGTTCGAGCTCGCCAATCAGTGCATCCTTCTCGGCGCGCGCTTCGAGCGTTGCGAGCGTTGTGGAGTGCAGGCGGTGAGCGAGCAGGGCAAAATAGCATTCGGCCAGCACCGCGAGTGCCGCGAGGATGTAATTGTCGAGCGTGCCGCGCAACACGAAGTTGGTGGCGATCGCCGCGGTCACCGGCACGGTGGATGCAAAAGCTGCAATCGGCAGGCTTGCGGCGAGCATGCTCGACACCGCAACGACGAGCAGCATGATGAACAGCATCAGCGTGTTCGACACGACGCCGACGTCAGTCGGGTGAATGAGGATCACCGTCCAGCCGAGGCCGTAGAGCAGATCGAGGGTAACGAAACGGCGCCGCCACTTCCGCGTGGTGGCGGGGGCAGGCGGCTGACCCAGGAATTTTGCGCAGGAACGGATCACCACTGCGTGGATTGCGAGAATGCCGCAGGTCCAGAGCGCCGCATTCACCATCGAGACCCAGAGGCTCGACAGCGCGCCGGTGGTGACGACGAGCAGGATGACGACGAGCGAGGCAGACGTGCGGGTTTGGGCGTATTGGCGCAACAGTTCGTGGTCGAAGGCCGGCCGCGTGCCGCTCGACGATGTCAGGCGATCCCGCGCTTCCCTCACGCGCTGGGCGGCCACGCGCCGTGTCCGTGCAGGCGCAGCGGACGCCGTATCGGCCGGAGAGGGCACGAGATCACTCATCGACAAACATACTTCCCGGTACGCAACAGGCCACAACACCCGCCCATCTATTTCTGGCGGGAAATCATTAAGACAGGCCTTAAACTCAGGTTTAATCTGGTTAATGAAGCGTGAATTTTCGGGCGGGCCATGCGCTTTACCGCTGCCATGCGGCGGGATCAGCCGCTTGTCGGCGAACGCTTGATGAGCTCAACCTTCCGCACCACGCCGACATCGTTCAGCCTTGCCTTGAAGTCGGCGATGTCTTCCGACGAGACCTTGTTGAGCAGCACCGCGATCTCGTCGCTGTCGTTATCGCCGTTGCGGTTTTCGACCACGAAGCGCTTGATCTGGCTTGTCCGCAGCGAGAGCGCCTGCCGCAGTTCGTCCGGCGTGAAGGTGCCGTGATCCACGGTGATCTTGAGGTGGGCGGTCTGGTTGCGGGCGCGGTAGGCCTCTTCCAGCGGCTTCACACCGGCAAGGATGATGAGGATCACGATGGTCGAAGCGACCCCCGCGAAGTAGAGCCCGCCGCCGATCGCAAGCCCGATCGCCGCCACGGTCCAGATGCTCGCCGCCGTGGTGAGGCCTTTGACGATCTCGCCGCGGGCGAGGATCGAGCCGGCGCCAAGGAAGCCGATACCGGAGACGACCTGCGCCGCGACGCGGGACGGGTCGAGCACGGTGTGCTCCTGGCCCAGCACGCCGGCGAAGCCATAGGCCGATACGACCATGATGAGGCAGGAGCCGACGCACACCAGCATGTGGGTGCGGATGCCCGCGGCCCAGAGCAGACGTTCGCGCTCGAAGCCCACCAGGCTGCCCAAGGCTGCGGCGACGGCCAGCCTGAGCAGAATCTCGACGTTGCTGATCATGACGCTCCCTTCTGCTTGAGGGGGGACCGCCTAATGAAAAATCGGAACGAGCCAGTAAGCAAGAGCGGCGACGAAGGCGGCGGCCGGAACGGTGATGATCCATGCAACGACGATGGAGCTTGCGATGTTCCAGCGGACGGCCGCCAAACTCCGCGCCGAGCCGACACCGACGATGGCACCGGTAATGGTGTGGGTGGTGGAGACCGGGACGCCGAGCGCGGTCGCGGAGAACAGCGTCAGCGCGCCGCCGGTCTCGGCGCAGAAGCCCTGCATGGGCGTGAGATGGGTGATGCGGCTGCCCATGGTGCGCACGATGCGCCACCCTCCCATCAGCGTGCCGAGCGCCATCGCCGCCTGACAGGACAGCACCACCCAAAATGGGACGTGGAAGTGGTCGCCGCCGTAGCCCTGCGAGTAGAGCAGGATCGCGATGATGCCCATGGTCTTCTGAGCGTCATTGCCGCCATGGCCCAGTGAGTAAAGCGAGGCCGAACCGAACTGCAGCACGCGGAAGGCGCTATCCACCATGTACGGGGTCGAGCGCGCTGAGCACCAGGCAACGATGACGACAAGAATGAGGGCGAGAACGAAGCCGATCAGCGGGGAAAGGAAAATCGCCAGAATGGTCTTGGTGAGACCCGACCATTCGAGCGCGACAAAGCCTGCCTTCGCGAGACCCGCACCGACGAGGCCGCCGATCAGCGCATGCGAACTCGAGGAGGGAATGCTTGCCCACCAGGTGATCAGATTCCAGACGATCGCGCCGACAAGGGCCGCGAAGATCACACGAGGATCGACGATGCCGGGATCGATGATCCCGGTCCCGAGCGTTTCGGCGACATGCAGGCCGAAGAACAGGAAGGCGATGAAATTGAAGAAAGCGGCCCAGAGAACCGCATATTGCGGCCTCAGAACCCGCGTCGAGACGATGGTCGCAATCGAGTTCGCGGCGTCGTGAAGGCCGTTGAGAAAATCGAAAATGAGCGCGATGGCGATCAGGCCGATCAGCAGGTGGGGCGTGAGTGAGGCGGTCACAAAGCTGTCCGTTCAGACCTGATCAATCACGATGCTGTTGATCTCGTTGGCGACGTCGTCGAAACGGTCGGCGACCTTTTCGAGGTGGTCGTAGACTTCAGCGCCGACGATGTAGTCCATGGCATTGCCGTCGCGGTGCTTGAGGAACAGCTCCTTGAGGCCGAGATCGTGCAGGTCGTCAACCTTGCCTTCCAGCCGCGTCAATTCCTCGGTGATGGTCGAGAGGGTGGTGACGTTGGAGCCGATCGACTGCAGAAGAGGGATGGCGCGCACCACGAGCTCGGCGCAATGCTCGATAATCGCGCCCATCTCCTGCATCGGCTGCTGGAATTCCCGCACCTCGAACAGCCGGACGGCCTTGGCGGTCTGCTGCATCTGGTCGATCGCATCGTCCATCGAGGCAATCAGGTTCTTGATGTCGCCGCGGTCGAACGGGGTGATGAAAGAGCGGCGGATCGCCATCATCACTTCGCGGGTGATGTTGTCGGCCTCGTTCTCGTGCTGGCTGATCTTGTCGCAGTAGAAGTCGATCTGGGCACCGCCCCGCAGCATGCCCTGAAGGGCTTCGGCGCCGTCCACGAGAGTCCTGGAGTGTCTGGCAAATAACTCGAAGAACGAATGTTCTTTTGGCATCAATGCCTTAAGCCATTGCATGGACACGCCTCTAGTTTTCGATCGCGTGAACCTTTTATGTCATTTTTGCTTTCAGGCGCAGAAATTTCCGCAGCCTCGGGCTTCATCCACCACTTTAAGCACCCTCGCGTGCGACCATATTCCGGCTCCGGATCATTACGGGTGGTGGTGGTCGCCCCCGGAACACGGTGGTATGACGGTGCTGGCCGCACAGCGCCGGAGGGCCGGTGCGCGAAGACGGATTCCGTGAGGCCGGCTTGTCAGGAGACTCGACGTGAGTGTGACTAAGGACGACGTTTTGAACAGCTTGGCGAAGATTCAGACCCCCGGGGGGGTCCCTCTCACCCTCGCAAAGGTCCTTTCCGAAATCACGGCGACCGACGGCAAAGTATTCTTCTCCATGACGGTGGACGCCGCAGAAGCCCGCGCCTGGGAGGGCATCCGGGCGCAGGCGGAGGAGGCGGTTCGCGCCATTCCGGGCGTCAAAACCGCGCTAGTGGCACTGACGGCGGAGCGGCAGCCCGGATCGCCGTCCGGCATCAAGCCGAGTGCCTCGCACCGGCACGGGGCGGGCGACTCGCCCATGGGCAAGCAGAAGGCCATTCCCGGCATCAAGGCGATCGTTGCGGTCGCTTCGGGCAAGGGCGGTGTCGGCAAGTCGACGACGGCCATCAACATTGCGCTCGGCCTGCGGGATCTCGGCTTCAAGATCGGGCTGCTGGATGCCGATATTTACGGTCCCTCGGTCCCGAGGCTGACCGGCGTCAAGGAGATGCCGAAGCTCACCGACGACAAGAAGATGATCCCGCTGCAGCGCTTCGGCCTGTCGCTGATGTCGATCGGCTTCCTCGTGCAAGAAGAGACCGCGATGATCTGGCGCGGGCCGATGATCCAGTCGGCGGTCAAGCAGATGTTGCAGGATGTCGCTTGGGGAGAACTCGATGTGCTGGTGGTCGACATGCCGCCGGGGACGGGCGACGTCCAGCTTTCGCTCGCCCAGCATGTGCCGTTGGCAGGCGCGGTCATCGTTTCGACGCCGCAGGACCTCGCCTTGATCGACGCGCGGCGCGGAATCACGATGTTCAAGAAGGTCGATGTCCCGACCCTCGGCATTGTCGAGAACATGAGCTATTTCCTGTGCCCGCACTGCAATACGCGGTCGGACATCTTCGGCCATGGCGGTGCACGCCACGAGGCGGAGCGGCTCGGCGTGCCGTTCCTTGGGGAAATTCCGCTCCATATGTCGATTCGCGAGGGATCAGATGCGGGCCAGCCGGTGGTCGAGACCGACCCGACCGGTGCGCACGCGGAAATCTACCGCGCGATCGCCGACAAGATCAAAACCGGATTGCGCTTGCAGGCCGTGGTCGCCTGATCGTTGAATCTTACCCAAACGATCATGCGACCTTTGTTTAAGAAGTGCCGAGCCTCTTGTCGCGTTTTGAGCTTGAAAGTTCCGTGCTAGACGGAGACTTTAAGGCCGACTCGAAATGATGCCAATGGGAGGTACAGAGTAATGAAGCGTCGCGATTTTCTGAAAGTAACGGCTGCAGGCGCCGCGACGGCGGCTGTTGCTTCGCCGGCGATTGCGCAGTCATCGCCTGAGATCAAATGGCGCTTGACCTCGAGCTTCCCGAAGTCGCTCGACACGATTTACGGCGGCGCCGAATTGATGGCGAAGCAAGTCGCCGAAATGACCGACAACAAGTTTCAGATCCAGGTCTTTGCCGCGGGCGAAGTTGTGCCGGGTCTGCAGGCGCTTGACGCCACCTCGAACGGCACCGTCGAGATGTGCCACACCGCGACCTATTACTACGTTGGCAAGGACCCGACCTTCGCGATTTATGCGGCTGTCCCGTTCGGCCTCAATGCGCGCATGCAGAATTCCTGGTGGTATCAGGGCGGCGGCGACAAGCTCGCTAACGAGTTCTTCAAGAAACATGGTGTGATCGGACATCCGTGCGGCAACACCGGCACGCAGATGGGCGGCTGGTTCCGCAAGGAAATCAAGTCGGTCGCTGACCTCTCCGGCCTGAAGATGCGCATCGGCGGCATCGCGGGGCAGGTGCTTGCGAAGCTCGGCGTCGTGCCGCAGCAGCTCGCCGGCGGCGACATCTATCCGTCGCTGGAAAAGGGCACGATCGACGCAGCCGAGTGGATCGGCCCCTACGACGACGAGAAGCTCGGCTTCAACAAGGTTGCGCCGTACTACTACTATCCGGGCTTCTGGGAAGGCGGCCTCGTGGTCCACTCGCTCACCAATCTCGAGAAGTGGAATTCGTTGCCGAAGAACTATCAGGCCATTCTCGCGAACGCGAATGCCAACGCCAACACGCTGATGGCTGCACGTTACGACTTGCAGAACCCCGGCGCACTGAAGCGTCTCGTCGCCGGTGGCACACAGCTTCGTCCCTACAGCAACGAAATCCTCGAGGCTGCCCTCAAGGCGACCAACGAGCTGTGGGCCGAGATTTCCGCGAAGAACGCGGACTTCAAGAAGTCGATCGAAGCCATGCAGGCCTATCGCGGCGACGAGTACCTGTGGTGGCAGGTCGCCGAATATACGTTCGACAGCTTCCAGATCCGCTCGCGTACCCGCGGCTGATCGCGGCGCTTCGAAGCGCATTCAAAAAGACAACCCGGCCTCCATCGAGGCCGGGTTTTTTATTTGTGTAATGAAGAATGCAACAACAATTCCGCTGCACTGCAGAATCTGAATCAAAGTTTTTGCGCTGGTCATTCCATGCTAGAGCCCATTCTATAAAAGATTGGGAACATGATTGGGGGATGTCGGATGAAGCGTCGTGAATTTCTGAAAGCGTCAGTGGCTGGTGCTGCGGGCACGGCTGTCGCTGCACCGGCGCTTGCGCAATCGATGCCCACGATCAAGTGGCGAATGACATCGAGCTTTCCGAAATCTCTCGATACGCTGTTCGGTGCCGGCCTGATGATGGCGAAGCAAGTCGCCGAAATGACCGATAACAAATTTCAGATCGAGGTGTTCGCTGCGGGTGAGCTCGTTCCCGGTTTGCAGGCGTTCGACACGGCCGCGAACGGCACGGTCGAGATGAGCCACAGTGTCGCTTACTACTATGTCGGAAAAGACCCGACCTTCGCGCTGTTCTCCTGTGTGCCATTCGGCCTCAATGCGCGGATGCAGAACTCCTGGTGGTATCAGGGCGGGGGCGATCAGCTCGGGAATGAGTTCTTCAAGAAATATGGCGTGATCGCGCATCCATGCGGCAACACCGGCACGCAGATGGGCGGCTGGTTTCGCAAGGAGATCAAGACGCTTGCCGATCTGCGCGGATTGAAGATGCGTATCGGCGGCATCGCGGGGCAGGTGATGGCAAAGCTCGGTGTCGTGCCGCAGCAGCTCGCCGGCAGCGATATCTATCCGTCGCTGGAGAAAGGCACCATCGACGCGGCCGAATGGGTCGGTCCCTATGACGACGAGAAGCTCGGCTTCCAGAAGGTGGCGCCGTTCTATTATTACCCGGGCTTCTGGGAAGGTGGCCCGATGATCCACGTCTTCACCAATCTTGAGAAGTGGAATTCGCTGCCGAAGACCTATCAGGCGATCCTCGCCAATGCGTCCGCGAACGCCAACACCTATATGGCCGCGCGCTACGATCAGCAGAACCCCGAAGCGCTGAAGCGCCTTGTCGCGAACGGCACGTTGCTGCGTCCGTTCAGTGTTGAGATCATGGAGGCGGCCCACAAGGCGACCAAGGAGCTGTGGGACGAAATCTCTGCGAAGAACGCGACGTTCAAGAAGACGTTCGACGCGATGCATGCCTACCGCGGCAACGAATATCTGTGGTGGCAGGTTGCCGAGTTCACCTTCGACAACTTCCAGATCCGCTCGCGCCGTGGCTGACGCGAGAGAGGCGAAAGCTTCTCGCGCGCGCGCCTGCTTCGCCTGAAAAACCCTGTTCAAAGCAAAAGACCCGGCTCGTGAGAGCCGGGTCTTTGTTTTGGAGTGCTATTTGATGTTTGGAATGCCGAGATCGAGATTTGGCATTGGCATATCGATCTGCGGAATCTGGATGTCTATCTTGGTTGGATCGACGGTCGAAGCCACTCCCTTGTAGTGCATCACCATCTGCGGAAACAGGATCACCAGGCAGATCATGATGACTTGAATGATGACGAACGGCACCGAGCCCCAATAGATCTGGGCGGTGGTGACGGGCTCCATCCGCTTGCGGCTGATGCGGTCGATATACGAATCCTTTGGCGCAACCGAGCGCAGGTAGAAGAGGGCGAAGCCGAACGGCGGGTGCATGAACGAGGTCTGCATGTTGACGCCGAGGATGACGCCGAACCAGATCAGGTCGATGCCAAGTTTCTCCGCGACCGGTCCGAGCAGCGGGATGATGATGAATGCGAGCTCGAAGAAGTCGAGGAAGAAGGCGAGGACGAAGACGAAGGCGTTGACGAACAGCAGGAAGCCGATCTGTCCGCCGGGCAACGACACCAGCATCTCTTCCACCCAGCGGTGGCCGTCGACGCCGTAGAAGGTGAGCGAGAAGACGCGCGCGCCGACCAGAATGAACATCACGAACGCGGAGAGCTTCGCGGTCGATTCGACGGCCTGGCGGGTGAGATTGAAAGTCAGCCGGCGCTTCACCATGCCGAGGATGAGAGCGCCTGCAGCGCCCATCGCGCCGCCTTCGGTGGGCGTTGCGACGCCGATGAAGATGGTGCCGAGAACGAGGAAGACGAGTCCGAGCGGAGGAACCATGACGAACACGACCTGCTCGGCGAGACGCGAGAGCAGGTGGAGCCGGGTGATCTTGTTCAGGACAGCGATGATAAAGGAGATTGCCACGACGAGCGACATCGTCAGCACGACGTAGTCCGCACCGCCTTTGACGTTGGTGAAGCTCATCGCGAACATGGCGAGAGCCGTCGAAATGATGAACACTAAGAACAGCGACAGCGTCATGGTGCGCACGATGCCGATGAACGGCTTCGTGAAGATCGCGAGCAGGATCATGAACCAGAATCCGTGCCGGATCTGGGCATTCTCCGTGATCATGTTGAAGACCGGCGCTGTCCAGTCGAACAGGCCGATCTTGACCGCGAACAGGTAGGCGGCGCCGGCGGCGGCAAGTGCTGCGACGGGCAGGACCAGGCGGTGGTGCGCCGTCTCAGGATCGCGAAGCGTCTGTGCCTCGAGCGGCAGGCCGGGCACGGCCTTTGGCGCGAAGACCGTCAGCAGGAAGATATAGCTTGCATACAGGATCGAGAGCACGATACCCGGGATGAAGGCGCCTTCATACATGTCGCCGACGGAGCGCCCGAGCTGGTCGGCCATCACGATGAGGACGAGCGAGGGCGGAATGATTTGCGCGAGCGTGCCGGAGGCGGCGATGATGCCCGTCGCGACGCGGCGGTCGTAGCCGTAGCGCAGCATGATGGGCAGCGAGATCAGACCCATCGAAATGACGGAGGCCGCAACGACGCCGGTGGTCGCGGCGAGCAGGGCGCCGACGAATACCACGGCATAGGCGATACCGCCGCGGACGCTGCCAAAAAGCTGCCCGATGGTTTCGAGCAGGTCTTCGGCCATTCCTGATCGTTCGAGGATCAGCCCCATGAATGTGAAGAAGGGAATAGCGAGCAGCGTCTCGTTGTTCATCACGCCATAGACGCGTTCAGGCAGAGCCTGAAGGAAGTCCGGGCGGAACAGGCCGAGTTCGATGCCGATGATTGCGAACAGGAGGCCGTTTGCGGCGAGTGAAAAGGCGACCGGGTAGCCGAGCAGCAGAAACAGCACCAGCGACGCGAACATGATCGGCGCCATGTAGTGAATAAACATCGCAGCCATTCAGTTGCGTCCTTTGAATTAAGAGAGTGGCGCTGTGGCACTGTTATTTGGTTTCTGACGAAATAGCCTCGGCAAGCCGCTCTGCCTCGAGGGCAGCCTGCTCATGGGCGGAGAGCGCGAGTTTGTTCGGATCAGGCAGCAGGCCCTGCATCACGGCAACGCGCTTGATGATTTCAGAGATCGCCTGCACGAGAAGCAGCGCTGCGCCCAGCACGACGAGGGATTTGGCGGGCCATTGCGGCAGGCCACCGGCGTTGAACGACTGTTCGTTCTGATGATAGGAGACGAGGAAGAACGGGATCGATGTCCATAACACGACGATGCAGAACGGCATCAGGAAGAAGACGTGGCCGATCAGGTCGATCCAGCTTCGCACCTTGAGGGGCAGGTGGTGATTGACGATGTCGATCTTGATGTGCTCGTCCTTGAGAAGCGTCCATGGCGAGCAGAGCAGGAACACCGCGCCGAATAACATCCACTGCAATTCGAGATAGGCGTTCGAGGAGACGTCGAAGATTTTGCGGATCGTCGCGTTAGCAGATGAGATGATGACCGCGATCAGAATGAGCCATGACAGCCAGCGTCCGATCGTCGTCGTCATTGCGTCGATGCCGCGACTAAGCTTGAGCAAAGCCTGCAAATTAAGCCCCCATAGGTACACACGGCCGCAAACTGGGCCGCCGTGCAAAACCACAATTTCAGTGGGCCAAGAACCAGTCAATCGGAAGTTTGGAGGGATTGGTCGGAGAGAGTGCCCCGGCTAAGGAACGCCCGTCTTGCGCGTTTTTTCGGCATCCACCGTTCGGATCGCTTTCCTCGGGCCTCGTGCGTCCGAGGCCCGCGATATCCGAAGCTATGAGCTTTAGCCGCCTGTCACGCTCATATGGCGGCTGACGCTCGGGCCGGTGTGGCGGCGGTCGATCACGAAATCATGGCCCTTGGGTTTCAGGCCGATCGCACGATCGATCGTGGCGGAAAGCAGGGCGTCGTCGGCGGAGGCGCGCAATGGCTTGCGCAGGTCGGAGGCGTCCTCCTGGCCGAGGCAGGTATGCAACGTACCCGTGCAGGTGATGCGGACGCGGTTGCAGGATTCGCAGAAATTATGCGTGAGCGGCGTGATGAAGCCGAGCTTGCCGCCCGTCTCGGCAACGCTGACGTAGCGTGCCGGTCCGCCGGTGCTCTCAGTGAGGTCGGTCATCGTGAACTGGCCGGCGAGGCGGGAGCGCACCATCGAGAGCGGAACATACTGGTCGAGGCGGCCGCCGCTGACATCGCCCATCGGCATGACTTCGATGAGGGTCATGTCCATGCCCTGATCGTGCGCCCAGCGCATCAGCGAGGGAATCTCCTCCTCGTTCATGTTCTTGAGGGCGACGGTGTTGATCTTCACCTTCAGCCCGGCCTCCTGTGAGGCCTTGATGCCCGCAAGGACCTTGTCGATATCGCCCCAGCGGGTGATGGCGCGGAACTTGTCGCGATCGAGGGTGTCGAGCGAGACGTTGATGCGGCGGACGCCGCAGTCGGCGAGCTCGGCGGCGTATTTCGCGAGCTGCGAGCCGTTGGTGGTGAGGGTGAGTTCGTTCAGCGCGCCGCTCTTGAGGTGGCGCGAGAGCGAACGGAACAGCGACATGACATTGCGCCGGACCAGCGGTTCGCCGCCCGTCAGGCGCAGCTTGCGCACGCCCTTGGCGATGAAGGCGGAACACAGGCGGTCGAGCTCTTCCAGCGTGAGCAGGTCGGTGCGCGGCAGGAACGTCATGTCTTCCGACATGCAGTAGAAGCACCGCAGATCGCAGCGATCGGTCACCGACACGCGCAGGTAAGTGATCGTCCGCCCGAACGGGTCGATCATCGGAGTGGGGCCGGTCGTCGCATCGGAAGGTGTGTTCATCATGTCCGCCAGCAGACGCGGTTCCAGCAAAATCGCCGGTACGCGCCTACTCAATGTAGGCTCTGGAGGAACCCCTTACAATCGGACAATCCGCGCCAAATGGCTCTCTTGCCTTGCCAAATGGTCCTATCGCCGCCTTAGCGGGTGGATGGGAACGGCGTAAGCGCGGGCTGGGGCGGAGCAGCCTGGGCGGGCTCGGCAGGTGCCGCGGCCGGCGCTGCCGACGACGCCTTGGGAGCAGCCTTCGGCTTGCGCCGCGGCTTCTTCGCTGGCTGAGGCAGGGCGGTCAGTTCGGCGACGGCCGGATTCGGATCAAGGATCGGATCGCTGCCGGGCTGCTTCACGACCGTCACCTGCACGGTTTCAGGCTGATATTTCGGCAGTGTGAAGGTCACGGTGAAGTTCTCGCCCGCGGGCACCTTGACGGAGCAGGGCGTTTTGCAGCCGGGGCCGACCGAAGTCGTGGCGTCGGCGCCACCGGGGGATGAGTCGAGCTGCAACGTCGCCTCGGGCGGCGTGCTCTTGAAGAAGTCCGTGGACGAGCAGCCGGCAAGACAAAGTCCTGCTGCAACGATCAGAACGATACGCATGACAAATCCGTTTTTGGTGCGCCCCGCGCACGGTCCCCGCGTCTCAACCATACGGGTCGCGGCATATGAGCGCAACGGGATGGCGGGATATGTTGACAGATGAAGTTAATGCAGAAGCGCCGATGAACCCAATAAAATTGATTGGGATCAATGGATTGGGATCACTTCTTTGAGTTCATGTCAGCGACCGTCGCCGGCAGTTCGCGCATATGGGAGATCAGGCGATCAGGCTCGAGATCCTTGATCGCAATCGGCGTGTAGCCGAAATCGACCCCGATCACCGGCACGCCGGCCCGCTTGGCGACACCGATATCCGTCCCGGAATCGCCGACCATGATCGACGATGAGATCGCGCCGCCTGCGCGGGCGATGGTCTGGCGCAGGATGATGGGATCGGGCTTCTGCACGCCGAAGGTATCGGCCCCACAGATGGCGGAGAATCGTCCGCTCATGTTGAGTCGGTCGAGCAGCCGCTTGGACAGCCATTCGAGTTTGTTGGTGCAGACGGCGAGACGGTGGCCGCGACTTGCGAGATCGTCGAGCGCATCTTCGGTGCCCTCAAAGGGGCGGGTGTTGTCGGCGAGATGGTCGCCGTAGAAGACGATGAAGTCCTCGGTCATTTTCGAAACGTAGTCCGGCGTGCAGGTCCGGCCTTCTGCTTCGAGCGCGCGCTCGATCATGGCGCGTGCGCCTGCGCCGATGAACTTTCGTGCTGGGGCCAGCGGTACCGGTGTCAGCCCTTCGCGCTCCAGCACGAAATTGAGGGCATTGACGAGGTCCGGCGCGCTGTCCACCAGCGTGCCGTCGAGATCGAAAACAATAAGGGAGGATGTGGTCATGAACGATCGCTACTCCGCGACCGTGGCTAATGCAAGAGACGGTAAAAATCCTCATAGGACGGGACCGGCGAGCCTGTTCCTCGGGCGAAATCGAGGGTAGAAACGCCGCGCCGTTGCCGATCACGAGGTTGTAGAGACGATGTCGAAAGAAGAGCTGAAGCGGGCTGCTGCGGCACGTGCGCTCGAGTATGTCAGCGATGGGATGCAACTTGGTCTCGGCACGGGCTCGACGGCCAAGCATTTCGTGGAATTGCTGGGCGAACGCGTGCGTGCGGGCTTGCGCGTCGTCGGTGTGCCGACTTCCGAGGGGACGCGCGCCGATGCGGAGCGCTGCGGCGTGCCGCTCACCACGCTCGATGACGTCGACCATCTCGATCTGACCGTCGACGGCGCTGATGAAATCGCGCCCTCGCTCGACGTGATCAAAGGTGGTGGCGGGGCGCTGCTGCGCGAGAAGATCGTCGCTGCCGCCTCGACGCGGATGGTCGTGATCTCCGACGATAGCAAATGGGTCGAGACGCTCGGGCGATTCCCGCTGCCGGTGGAGGTGATCCCGTTTGGCCTTGGCGCCACGCGCCGGGCGCTCGCCACGGCCTTCGCCGAGGCGGGTGTCACGGGTGAAATAACGCTCCGGCAGGGGCCGGATGGCCATGCTTTTGTCACCGATGGCGGCCACTGGATTTTGGACGCTCATCTGGGACGCATCCCGGAGCCGCCGCGCCTGGCCGCGCTTCTCAGTGCGATCCCCGGGGTGGTGGAGCACGGATTGTTCATCGGCCTTGCGAAGACGGCGATTCTCGCTGGCTCGCAGGGGATTCGTATCGTTGATCGGCCGCGAGGCCGGGTTTGAGGAGTTTGAAATGAAAAAGACGATTTACGCCCTTCTGGCGGCTGGCTTTGTCGGCTTGATGGCGAGCTCCGCGTTCGCGCAGTCGAATCCCAATCCATCAGCAGCGGCGATTGCCTCCGCCAAGGAAATCCTGACCGACAAGCACATCCAGGAGCTTTATAAAGAAGCCGTGCCAAGTCTCGTCGAGCGCAGCAAGAATACCCTTCTGCAGAGCAATCTGAACTACCAGAAGGATCTCAACGAAGTCGCGCTCAAGGTTGCCAAGGATATGGCGGGCCGCGAGAAGGAAATCGGCGACCAGATCGCCAAGATCTACGCCTCGCGTTTCACCGAGCAGGAGTTGAAGGAGCTTGTCGCCTGGTACAAGTCGCCGCTCGGCAAGAAGGTGATCGAGCAGGAGCCGCAGATCTTCGCAGCCGCGCGCGGCTTCATGGATCAGTGGGCACAGACTTTCTCCCAGCAGGTGATCGACAAGTTCCGCGCCGAGATGAAAGCCCGCGGCAAGGCCATCTAACATCTGGTCGCGGCATTCGCGGGCTGGTCCCGTGAATGCCGTTTGCGCGGGGCTCGCAGCATATGGCGGATATCGACGTCGATCTGTTCGTGATCGGAGGCGGCTCAGGCGGCGTGCGTGCCGCGCGGATCGCCGCTGGTTATGGCGCGCGAGTGATGATCGCCGAGGAATATCGCTTTGGCGGCACATGCGTCATCCGTGGCTGTGTGCCGAAGAAGTTAATGATGCTGGCCTCGCTGGTATCGACCGAAATGAAGGATGCGGCGGGCTTTGGCTGGCGCATTCCGGAAGCGGAGTTCGACTGGCCGACGCTGATCGCCAACAAGGACGCCGAGATCGCACGGCTTGAAGGCCTCTATGCGGCAAACGTTGAGAAGGCTGGCGCGCGGACGGTGAAGGCGCGGGCGGTGTTCGAGGACGCGCACACGCTGCGGCTCTCAAGCGGCGAGACGGTTTCGGCGAAATGCATCCTGATTGCGACCGGCGGCACGCCCAATCATGGCGCGGCGATTCCCGGCATTGAGCATGTGATTTCCTCGAACGAGGTTTTCCATCTGGAAAGATTCCCCGAGCGGATCGTCATTCAGGGCGGCGGTTATATCGCGCTTGAATTCGCGTCGATCTTCAACGGCCTCGGCTCCGATGTGACGCTGATCTATCGCGGCGACAACATTCTGCGCGGGTTTGATGACGACGTTCGCAAGCATGTCCGTGGCGAGATGGAAAAGGCCGGCATTACGTTGCTGACCTCGTGTACGGTCGATCGCGTCGAGCGCCATGACGATCTCTTCACCGCGCATCTGTCGAACGGATCGAGCGTCGCGGCCGATCAGGTGATGTTCGCGATCGGTCGCCACCCGAGCATCAAGGGCCTCGGTCTTGAGAAGGCCGGTGTCGCGCTTGATCCGAAAAGCGGCGGCATCGCTGTCGACGAATATTCGCGCACCAACGTCCCCCACATTTATGCGGTCGGCGACGTCACCCATCGCTTCAACCTGACGCCGGTGGCGATCCGCGAGGGGCACGCCTTTGCCGACACCGTGTTCGGTAACAAGCCGACTCGCGTCGATCGCGACGACATTCCCACGGCAGTGTTTTCGCAGCCGCAGGTCGGTACCGTGGGCCTGACGGAAGAGGTGGCGCGGCAGCGTTACGAGCGGGTGGACATCTACAAAGCCGACTTCCGCCCGATCAAGGCGACGATGTCCGGCAGCACCAGCCGCGTGCTGATGAAGCTTGTGGTCGATGGCAGCACCGACCACGTCCTCGGTTGCCATATCGTCGGGCCGGAGGCCGCCGAACTCACCCAGGTCGTTGCGATCGCGATCAAAATGAACGCCACCAAGGCTGACTTCGACGCCACCATGGCGTTGCATCCCACGAGCGCCGAAGAACTCGTCACCATGCGGACCCCGAGCGCACGGCACGTCCGCCAGGCAGCCGAATAGCATTTCCGGAAAATATCGCCTCCCACCAACTGCGGAGTGGACGACATCGCCCGCCGCGGTGTTAGCTTGTCTGACAGGCGGGCGCTGCCCGTGCGCCGCCTTGCAGAAAACGATCGGGTGGGAGGTCATCCATGTTTCATCAGGCGCCTCGGACATATGCCCTTGTTTTTGCTCTCGCGTTGCTGACGCCGGCAGCAGCGACAGCCCAGATCGCGGTATCGGCCAACGATGGAAAGTCGGCTCTGGACGACGGCAAGTCGATGGTTCGCGATCCGCTGGTGACGGATTCCGTGTCGATCATCGATCTCAACCAGTCACCGCCGAAGATCATCGCCGAAGTGCCGGCGCCCGCGAGTGCGGTCGGCCCGCCCACCAGTGTCGCCGTCGCCAAGGATGAATCGTTCGCACTCGTCACCGGTGCGATGAAAGTCGATCCGGCCGATCCGAAAAAGGTCGTGCCCGACAACAAGCTCTCGGTGATCGATCTCACGGCCAAGCCGCCAGTGGTCTCCGCAACGCTCGAAGCAGGAGCGGGCGCGGCTGGCGTGTCTATCAGCCCGGCGGGCGATCTCGCGCTTGTTGCGAACCGCGCCGACGGCACGGTGTCGATCTTCAAGATCAGCGGCAAGACGCTGACGCCCGCAGGCAAGATCGATTTCGGTGCGCCGAAGTCCGGCCCATGCGCGGTGGCGTTCACGCCCGACGGCAAGCTCGCCTTCGTCACGCGTGACGGGGACCACAAGGTCTCGGTGCTGAAGATCGACGGCGACAAGGTCGAATACACCAAGCGCGATGTCGGCGCGGGTCTGCGGCCCTACGGCATCACCATGTCGCCGAAGGGCGATGTGGCGCTCGTCGCTGACCTTGGCCTCAATAACGGCAATGGCGATGCCGACACGGTGAGCATCATCGATGTGCAGGCGAAGCCGCCGCGCACGATCGACACCGTCACGGTCGGGACCACGCCCGAGGGCATGACGCTCTCACGCGATGGTAAATATCTCGCGCTGGCCGTCATGAATGGCTCCAACAAGGCGAAAGCAGCGCCGATCTATAACGATAACGGCCTGCTGCGAATCTTCCGTCTTGAGGACAAGAAGCTCAGCTTCGTGACGGAGGCGAATGTCGGTCACTGGTGTCAGGGACTGACCTTCAACAAGGACGCAACCCAGGTGCTGGTGCAATGCATGATCGAGAACGAGATCATGGTGTTCGATTTCGATGGCAAGCCACTGAAAAAGACCGGCGCATTGAAGGCGAACGGACCGGCCGGTATCCGCATTGCTGACAACTGAGTGGGCGTGACGACACGTTTTTCCGGGCGTGAACAAAGCAAGCGAACCCGGAGTCCAGACATTCGAGATTCCGGGCCTGTGGCTTTGCCGCATCCCGGAATGACAAAGCACAATTGAAGGCGCGGACTCATGCCGAGTCCGCGCCTTTGTTTTGTCCTGACCCAATGCGCGATCAGTAATCCCAGAACACCGGCACCCAACGGAAAGCGTCGCCATCGACTGCCACCCGGCCGACGGACGGGAAGGGCAGGTGAGTGGCGACCAGCATCTCGCCGGTCTCGGCCAGCTCCCGCAAAAGACGGATGCGAACGCGCGCCGCTTCTTCGGGATCATGCTCGAAGCCGTTGTGCCAGTCGGGCTGGTCAAACCCGACCGCGAACACGGCATCGCCTGCGAACGTCAGCGCCTCGCCGCCGGATGCAAGGCGGACCACGCTGTGCCCGGGCGTGTGCCCGCCGGTGCGATAGGCGACGACTCCCGGCGCCACTTCGTGGGTCTCGTCGAACAACTGAAACTGGCTGCGGTATTCGTCCATGAACCGCTTGGCGGTTGCCCGCAGCGCGTCAGGGAATCCCTGCGGCATGGCGGTGTGGGAGAAGTCGGGCGACTCCCAGAATTTGACCTCCGCGGCCGCGACGTGGATTCGCAGGTCCGGATGGAGTTGCTCCTTCACGCCCTCGACGAGCAATCCGCCAACGTGATCCATGTGCATATGGGTCAGCACCACATCGGTCACGGACCCGAGATCGATGCCGGCGGCGGCCAGCCGCTTGGCCAATTGTCCCGCGCGCGGCAAATGCAGGTCCGGGTCGAACCCCAACCCGGCGTCGATGAGGATGGTCTTGCCGCCGCTGCGGACCACGACCACGTTCAGTGCCCAGTCGAATGCGTCCTGTGGCAGGAACATATCGTCCAGCCATGCGGCCCGGTCGGCCGGCGCGGCATTGTGCGCCAGCATCTTGGTCGGCAGCGGCAGCACGCCATCGCTGACCACCAGCACGTCGATGTCGCCGACCCGCACCGCATAGCGCGATGGGACCAGTTCGTCGGGCTTCGCTTTGCTGCGAGGCAAGGGAGTGTTCGCTTTTGTCTTCTGCGGCGTGCGGATCATCTGGTTCATCTTTGAAAACTCCTGCGTTCGATCTTGGTGTTCGATCCCGGGCGAACTGCGCATCGCGCGTGAGACGCGCAATCGAAGCGGTCGGAGATCGGTGACACGCTCTGCCGGTGCCACCGTGATGGTCTATCGAATGCGATCGGCGGCTGCCCCAGAGCGATTGCCGCCGCTGTAGAGCGATTGCTGCTAACGCGGGTGGTTCCCACCGATCGCTCAAGGCTTTCGTCCGGTCAGCGCGGGGAGGCCGGGTCGTCTGCCGCGCGGATGCCTCGGGCGGAGCCTTTGCCGCACTGCAGGGAAGCCGGGCCGGGCGTATCCCTTAACCCGTTGAGCAGGCTTGCCGAATTGCCGGGTGGAAAGCGCGTTGCGGCCTGTGTATATAAGCGGCGGCCGATCATGGCGATCGAGCAGGAGTTTTTCAGTTATGGCTGAGCGGTGGACGCCCGAGAGCTGGCGCAAGAAACCGGTTTTGCAGGTCCCGGATTACCCGAACGCGAAGGCGTTGGCGGATGTGGAGGCGCAGCTTGCGACCTTCCCGCCGCTGGTTTTTGCGGGTGAGGCACGCAACCTGAAGAAGGCGCTGGCGCGCGTGGCCGCAGGCGAGGCGTTCCTGTTGCAGGGCGGCGATTGTGCCGAGAGCTTCGCCGAGCATGGCGCCAACAACATCCGCGACTTCTTCCGCGTCTTTCTGCAGATGGCGGTGGTGCTGACCTATGCCGGCGGCCTGCCGGTGGTGAAGGTCGGTCGCATCGCCGGCCAGTTCGCAAAGCCGCGTTCCTCGCCGACCGAGAAGGTCAACGGCGTCGAGCTGCCGAGCTATCGTGGTGACATCATCAACGACATCGCCTTCACGCCGGAAGCGCGCGTGCCAGATCCGCGCCGCCAGCTTGCGGCCTACCGGCAGTCGGCGGCGACGCTGAACCTGCTGCGTGCGTTTGCGACCGGCGGCTTCGCCAATCTCGGCAGCGTGCATCAGTGGATGCTTGGCTTTGTGAAGGATTCGCATCAGTCGCGCCGTTACAAGGAATTGGCGGACCGCATTTCCGACGCGCTGAACTTCATGCGCGCCTGCGGCCTCAATCTCGAGAGTCATCCGGAACTGCGCGCGACCGAGTTCTACACCAGCCACGAAGCGCTGCTGCTCGGCTTTGAGCAGGCGTTCACGCGCGTCGATTCCACGACGGGTGACTGGTACGCAACCTCGGGTCACATGCTCTGGATCGGCGATCGCACGCGCCAACTCGATCACGGGCATGTCGAGTATTTCCGTGGGATCAAGAATCCGATCGGCTTGAAGTGCGGTCCGTCGCTGAAGCCCGACGAACTTCTGAAGCTGATCGACATCCTGAACCCGGACAACGAGCCGGGGCGGCTGACGCTGATCAACCGCTCGGGCGCGGACAAGATCGGCGATACGCTGCCGCAGTTCATTCGTGCGGTACAGCGCGAGGGCAAGGCCGTGGTATGGTCGTGCGATCCGATGCATGGCAACACCATTACCTCCACGAGCGGCTACAAGACGCGGCCGTTCGATCGCATCCTGTCCGAGTTGAAGTCGTTCTTCGAGGTTCATGCCGCGGAAGGTACTCATGCCGGCGGCGTGCATCTCGAGATGACGGGGCAGGATGTCACCGAGTGCATCGGCGGCGCGCGGGCCATCACCGACGAGGATCTCAACGACCGTTATCACACGGTCTGCGATCCGCGGCTCAATGCCGAGCAGTCGATCGACATGGCCTTCCTGATCGCCGAATTCCTCAAGCAGGGTCGCGACCGCAAGGCGCAGCCGTTGCCGGCGGTAGCGGGCCTTTGATTGCAGAAGCGGGTCATCGTTTCGATGGCCCGCTTATCGCATGAGATTGCCGCCGTTGCGGCAAGCGGGATAAACTCGTTGCATGGCCCAATCCGAACGCTTCGTCGTCACACTCGCGCAGATCAATCCGACCGTCGGGGACATTTCCGGTAACGCCGCCAAGGCGTGGGCCGCACGTGCCAAGGCGGCCGCCGATGGCGCGAGTCTTCTCGTTCTGCCCGAGCTTTTCCTGTGCGGCTATCCGCCGGAAGATATCGTGCTCAAGCCCGCATTTCAGGCGCGCTGCCGCGCCGAGATCGAGACGCTCGCGCGCGCGACCGCTGATGGCGGGCCGGCCGTGCTGATCGGTACGCCGTGGGTGGACGAGGGCAAACTCTATAACGCCGTTGCGCTGCTCGATGGCGGGCGCGTGGCCGGCCTGCGCTTCAAGGCCAATCTGCCGAACTATGGCGTGTTCGATGAAAAACGCATTTTCGCGCGCGGCCCCGCCGCGGGGCCGCTGACCGTTCGTGGTGTCCGCATCGGCGTGCCGATCTGTGAAGATACCTGGATGGAAGAGTCGGCGGAATACGAGAACGTCGTCGAATGCCTTGCGGAGACCGGCGCGGAAATTCTGATCGTGCCGAACGGCTCGCCCTATGCACGCAACAAGAACGACATCCGCCTTTCGATGGCGGTGGCGCGGATTACCGAAAGCGGGCTGCCGTTTATCTATCTCAATCAGGTCGGCGGGCAGGATGAATTGGTGTTCGACGGCGCGTCGTTCGCGATCAACGCGGACCGCTCGCTGGCAGCGCAGCTTCCGTGCTTTCAGGAATCCATCACGACGCTGACCTGGCTTCGCGACGAGAACGGCTGGACCTGCAAGGGTCCGGTGTCGCCGATGCTTGAAGGCGATCGCGCGGACTATGCCGCCTGCGTGCTCGGCCTTCGCGATTATGTCGGCAAGAACGGTTTTCCCGGCGTGCTGCTCGGCATCTCGGGCGGTATCGACTCCGCGCTGTGCCTTGCCATTGCCGTCGATGCGATCGGCGTGGAGCGCGTGCGCGGCGTGATGCTACCGTATCGTTTTACGGCGAAGGAATCGATCGAGGATGCGGCGAGGATCGCGCGCGCATTCGGCATTCGTTACGAGGTGCTGCCGATCGCGGCGGCGGTGACGGGATTCGAGGGCATTCTCAAGGATACGTTCAAGGGCAAGCCGCGCGACGTCACCGAGGAGAACCTGCAGGCGCGCACGCGCGGCGTATTGCTGATGGCGATCTCGAACAAGTTCGGCGACATGCTGGTGACGACCGGCAACAAGTCGGAAATGTCGGTCGGCTACGCGACGCTCTACGGCGACATGAACGGCGGCTTCAATCCGATCAAGGATATCTACAAGACGGAAGTATTTCGTCTGTCGTCGCTGCGCAATTCATGGAAGCCGGAAGGCGCGCTCGGCCCCTCTGGCAAGGTCATTCCGGTCAGCATCATCGCGCGCCCGCCGACGGCGGAGTTGCGCGAGAACCAGACCGATCAGGACTCGCTGCCGCCTTACGATATTCTCGACGGCATTCTCGAACGGCTTGTCGAACACGATATGTCGGTGGCCGAGATCGTGGAGGAGGGGTTCGATCGCGACACGGTGATGCGCATCGATCGTCTGTTGAATCTCGCGGAATACAAACGCCGTCAGGCCGCACCCGGTGTGAAGGTGACGCGCCGGAGTTTCGGCCGCGACCGTCGCTATCCGATCACCAATCGCTTCCGCGACAATGGCGAGTCCGAACCGTCGCCGGATCATTCGCTGGTGACGCGCGCGCAGCGCGATTCAACGGGCGTGTTCGACGGCTAAAAAGCCCGAAAAGATAATGTGGCTGTATTGTGTTCTTGGCTGAGTGCGCCGGTCGCGTGCGCTCGTCCCGATTCTTTCTTCACCTCTCCCCGGTGGGGAGTGGGTGAGGGGGGCCGAAGCGTACTTGAGACACCGTACGCCCTCACCCGAAGGCGTTCGCTATCGCTCTCGCCTCCACCTCCTCCCCACGGGAGAGGTGGAGCCTAAGCTTTGTTCAAGTCCTGAGTTGCTGAGTCCAGCTAACCACAACCTGCTTAGTTATTATTCGGCATGAAGGTCGGGCCAACCGAGCGGATCTCGCCGGGTTTCTTGTCCGGCTGAGCGGGCTGCGGCGTGGCGGCGGTCGCGGGGTCAGCAGGCGCGACGTTCTTCGTCGGGGTGGCGCGTGGCTGCGACATGCGCTTGGCGCGTTCGCCGCTGACGATGATGTCGCCATGCTCCGCCGCGCTCGAATTGTCGACATTCTTCAGCGCGTCGGCCCAGCTCTGCCCGGGCGCACGGCAACTGCAGGTCTTGTCGTACTGGGTGCGGAAGCGGAAGGCGTTCGGCGATTGCGCGTAGGGCTGGCCGTTGATCGAGACCGCCTGCGCGATGTCCTGACCCGGGTTGTGGTAGGTGTAGAGCGTTGCGTCCGCGTTCGGGCACAGGCTCTTGCAGGTGCGCTCGTCGTCGGCGAAGCGGCTCGGTACCGTCGCGAACGAGATCGGGAAATAGGCGCCGTCGCAGCTTCGCACGCAGACGGTGCGATAGGTGCCCGACTGCGTCGAGCCCTCGCCGTAATCGCCGGGCTCGGGACCGCCGCCGCCGAACAGGTTGCTGAGGAAATTTCCGGAGCGCGCCATGTTGGCGTATTGCGGGCCGCAATTGTTCTGTGCGAGCGCGAGGATCACCGAGCGGCGCTGCGGATCGTCCGCCCCGCCCGCGGAGCCGGCACGCAGCCGCTCCAGATTCGTGGTGATCTGGTCGAGGTTCGCTCGCATCTGCTGAATCTGGTTGTTGATCGGGCCGCACTGCGCGGAGCGGCCGGAAAACAGCGAGAAGAAGCCGGAGCTGTCGCAGCCCTGATTGCGCGCATGGGCCTGAACCCGCTCGAGTTCGCCCTGCTGGCGGGCGGCTGCATCCTCATAGCGGCGAATTTGCTCGGCCTTGGCCGCATTGCCGCCGCCCTGGCTGCGATCGATGGCGGCAAGCTGGCCTTCGAGCCGCTGGCACATCGGGCTACCCTGACCGCCCTCGAAACCTTGCGCGAAAGCAGGGGCCGTCAGCCCCGCAAGAGCGAGGGCGGCGAGCAGCGGCAGGGAACGGGAAAGCATCGGCAACGGCATATCCGGGAAGGGGCCGCGGGTGCGGCCAACGCGATTTCCCCATAGCCCGTTCAGACGGCAAGGTCACGCCGATTTCGAGGCGGTCCCAAGGCAACCGTCAAGGCATGCGGGCTGTCGTTACCGCTGGCAGGTGATGGCGATGTAATTGTCGCCGGGGCGCACCGTCGTCGAGGCGGGAATGGCGCCGGTCACGTCCTCCGGTGCGAGGCGATGGTAGGCGCTCGCCTGCGTGAACTGCCGGGATTCGCAATACATTCTCGCCGCGGTCGCGCCGCAGCTTGCGCCGCTGGCAAGGCATTCGTCGATGCCGTAGCCGTCCGGCTGGCTCGCGAAGATGAAAACCCGGCTGTCGGCAAAAGCGGGGGAGGCCATCAACAGGGCGGCGCAGAACGCAGCCGCGGAACTCAATCGCATGGAAGCACCAAACCGGGAATCACGAGAGCGCCACCAATACGGCCAAAACATTAAGAATGATTAACCAAGGGGTTGCGGCCCATAGCGCGGGCGGAGCGCGCCGGAGAGGCCGTCGTCTTAGACCCTGCGCGCGGGAGCCTCAAGACAGCGTTGGACTGAAGCGTTAGCGTTATCGGCGGCGCGACCGGGCAGCCTCTTGACGGGGCGACTTGTGCTGGCCATTGTGCCGGCCATGAACGGTTCTCCCTCGTTTTTCGGCATTTGCCGCGAGATTATTAGCTAGCGATTCGCTGGCTGGAGCCGTCTTTTCTCAAATCGAGAGTAGTGGACGCCCCCGGCCCAACCGGACGGTTTGTCTATGGACTTGAAACTCTACGATACGCTGACGAAGGACAAGCGCGCCTTCGTGCCGCTCGATCCGCGCAATGTACGCATGTATGTGTGCGGGCCGACGGTCTACGACTTCGCCCATATCGGCAATGCGCGCCCGGTCATCGTGTTCGACGTGCTGTTCCGCCTGCTGCGGCACATCTACGGCGACAGCCACGTCACGTATGTCCGCAACATCACCGACGTCGACGACAAGATCAACGACCGCGCGCTGCGCGACTATCCCGGCCTGCCGCTGAACGAGGCGATCCGCAAGGTCACGGAAAAGACCGCGACGCAGTTTCGTGCCGATGTCGATGCGCTGGGTTGCTTGCAGCCGACCGTCGAGCCGCGCGCGACCGACTTCGTGCTGCCGCGGCCTGACGGCAAGACCGACATGGTCTCGCTGATCAAGACTCTGATCGACCGCGGCCATGCCTATGAGGCCAACGGCGAAGTGCTGTTCGACACCGCCTCGATGCCGGATTACGGCCAGCTCTCCGGCCGCAAGCTCGAGGAGCAGCAGGCGGGCGCTCGCATCGCGGTGGACGCGCACAAGAAGCACGCCGCCGACTTCGTGTTGTGGAAGCAATCCTCCGCCGACGAGCCGGGCTGGGACAGCCCGTGGGGGCGCGGGCGGCCCGGCTGGCACATCGAGTGCTCGGCAATGAGCGCGGCCTATCTCGGCGAGACGTTCGACATCCACGGCGGCGGGCTGGATCTGATCTTCCCGCACCACGAGAACGAGATCGCACAATCGCGCTGCGCCCACGGCACGCATGCGATGGCGAATTACTGGCTGCACAACGGCTTCCTGCAGGTCGAAGGCGAGAAGATGTCGAAGTCGCTCGGCAACTTCGTCACCATCAACGAACTGCTGCAGGACTGGCCGGGCGAAGTCGTGCGCCTCAACATGCTGAAGACGCATTATCGCTCGCCGATCGACTGGACGCTGAAGGGACTCGAGGAAAGCGCGAAGGCGCTGGACGACTGGTACGCAACCGCGGGCGATGCCGCGGGGAGCGCGCCGGCGGACACCGTGATGGAGACGCTGTGCGACGATCTCAACACCGCGCAGACCGTCGCCGCGCTGCATGGCCTGCGCCATCAGGCGGAGAAGGGCGATGCCGCGCAGCGCGACCAGCTCGCGGCCTCGCTGCGCTTTCTCGGTTTCTTTTCGGAAACAAAAGACGCATGGGATGCGCGCAAGCGTGAGGCCAGTGGCGTCGATGCGGCACAGGTAACGGCGCTGATCGCCGATCGCACTGCCGCCCGCGCGCGCAAGGATTGGAAAGAGTCCGACCGCATCCGCGACGAGCTTGCGGCGATGGGCGTTGCTATCAAGGATTCCAAGGAAGGCACTACCTGGGAGATCGCGCGATGAGTGCGCATGTCCCGATGGCTGTCATTGCCGGGCTTGACCCGGCAATCCATCCGATCGCGATGGATGCACGGGTCGAGTCCGCGCATGACGCTTGGTACCGTTTTGCGGCTACCCCTCACCCGGCGTCTCGCATTCGCGCGACGCCACCCTCTCCCACAAGGGGAGAGGGGAAGATGGAGATCGCGCGATGAAACCACCGGAGACGCCTTTTCCGCGCCGCTGGCGCTATTACATCGTATTGAAATGGTGCGTGATCGCGGGTGCGGCCGCGCTCGCCCTCAAGCTTCTGGGATATTGGTGATGGCGCAGGCACGCCCCAACGTCGGGCTGCGGCCGTTTCTGCCGGCCGATACCTCGATTGTGGCCGCGATCTTCATCGCGAGCATCGAGGAACTGACCGAGGACAGCTATTCCGAAGCGCAGCGCGAGGCGTGGGCATCGCGTGCCGAGGATGAGGCGGCGTTCGGCAAGCGGCTCGGCACGCAGTTGACGCTTGTCGCGACACTGGAAGGCTCGCCGGTCGGCTTTGCCTCGCTGAAAGGGACCGAGCAACTCGACATGCTGTTCGTGCATCCCCATGCGGCGCAGCGCGGTGTTGGCACTGCGCTGTGCGATGCGCTGGAGCGGCTTGCGGCGGCACGCGGCGCCAAGCGCATTAGCGTCGATGCGAGCGATTCCGCGCAAGGCTTCTTCGCAGCGCGTGGCTATACCGCGCAGCAACGCAACTCGGTTTCGATCGGCGACGAATGGCTCGCCAACACCACGATGACGAAAACGCTTACTGATCCGGCGTCCGATCCGTCACGACTTTCATCATAAGGCCCTGACCCCATGAGCCGCGAACGACTCTATCTCTTCGACACCACATTGCGCGACGGCGCCCAGACGCAGGGCGTCGGCTTTTCGCTGCACGACAAGCGTATCATTGCGCAGATGCTCGACGAGCTTGGTGTCGATTACATCGAGGGCGGCTATCCGGGCGCGAACCCGGCCGACAGCGAATTCTTCAGCGAGCGGCCGAAGTTTTCGCACGCCAAGTTTGTCGCGTTCGGCATGGTGCGCCGGAGCGGGCGTTCGGTGTCGAACGATCCCGGTCTTGCCGCCGTGCTGGCTGCAAAGACGGATGCGTTCTGTCTGGTCGCGAAGGCGTCGGCCTATCAGGTGCGCGTCGCGCTCGAAACCACCAATGAGGAGAACCTCGCCGCGATCCGCGACAGCATCAGCGCGGCCGTCGCCAAGAGCGGCACGGCGATGCTCGACTGCGAGCATTTCTTCGACGGCTACAAGGAAGACCCGGCCTTCGCGCTGGCCTGTGCCAAGGCGGCTTATGAATCCGGTGCGCGCTGGGTGGTGCTGTGTGACACCAATGGCGGCACGTTGCCTCATGAGGTCGAGGCGATCGTCGGCGAGGTGACGAAGCATATCCCCGGCAGCCATCTCGGCATCCATGCCCATGACGACACCGGGCAGGGGGTGGCGAACTCGCTCGCCGCGGTGCGCGCGGGCGTGCGGCAAATTCAGGGTACGCTGAACGGTCTCGGCGAGCGTTGCGGCAACGCCAATCTCTGCTCGCTGATCCCGACACTGAAATTGAAGAAGCCGTTCTGCGATACGCTCGAAATCAATGTCACTGATGCGAAGCTAGCGACGCTGACGCAGGTGTCGCGCGCGCTCGACGAAATCCTCAATCGTGCGCCGAACAAGCATGCGCCCTATGTCGGCGAGAGTGCGTTCGTCACCAAGACCGGCATTCATGCTTCCGCCGTGCTGAAGGACCCGCACACCTACGAACATATCGTGCCGGAGCTGGTCGGCAATCACCGTCAGGTGCTGGTATCCGATCAGGCAGGCCGCTCGAACGTGCTGGCCGCGCTGGAGCGCGCCGGCATCGCCTTCGACAAGAGCGACCCCAAGGTCACGCGCCTCGTTGAGGAGATGAAGGAGCGCGAGGCGGGCGGTTATTCCTACGAGTCCGCCGAGGCCTCGTTCGAGTTGCTGGCGCGGCGCACGCTCGGCCATGTGCCGGATTACTTCCGCGTCTTGCAGTTCGACGTCAATGTCGAGCAGCGCACCAACGGACAGGGCCGGCCGAACACGGTTGCGCTCGCGGTGGTGAAGGTCGACGTCGCGGGCGAGGTGCTGATCTCGGCGGCGGAAGGCAACGGTCCGGTCAATGCGCTCGACGTCGCGCTACGCAAGGATATCGGCAAGTATCAGAGCTATATCGACGGGCTCAAGCTCGTCGACTATCGCGTCCGTATCCTCAACGGCGGCACCGAAGCGGTGACGCGCGTGCTGGTGGAGAGCGAGGACGAGAACGGTGCGCGCTGGACCACCATCGGCGTGTCGTCGAACGTCATCGACGCCTCATTCCAGGCGCTGATGGATTCCCTGACCTACAAGCTGGTGAAGGCCGGCGCCCCGGCGTGAGGGGACGCCGCTGTTGCGATCTCTCGCTTGTCATGCGCGGACTTGATCCGCGCATCCATCCTTAAAAATGGATGGCCGGGACGAAAGGGCGTTCACGCCCGTCTTTGACGGGCTATGCCCGGCCATGACGGTTCGTATGTTTCGGCCAAAACGCCTTACATCTTTTCCGTAACGGTCTCGTCGGCCACCGGCTCGCGGGTCGATGCGGAGACGTGAGCCGCGGCGCGCAGTTGCGGCAGGATGTCCTCCACGCGGCTTGCGGTAAGCACGCCGGCCGGGAGCTCGGCGCGAATGAACGCGGTCTGGCGCATATGCGAGAGCAGCGCCAGGAACGGGTCCCAGAAATGAGCGACGTTGGCGACCAGGATCGGCTTGGTGTGCCGCCCGAGTTGCGACCACGTCATCATCTCGACCAGCTCTTCCAGCGTGCCGATGCCGCCGGGCAGCGCCACGAAGGCATCCGCGCGGTCGAACATCAGTTGCTTGCGTTCGTGCATGTTGGCGGTGACGATCAGTTCCTGCGCCTGGTCCATCGCGTTTTCCCGCTGGGTCAGGAAGGTCGGGATGATGCCCGTCACGCGGCCGCCATTGTCGAGCACGCCGCGTGCGACCGCGCCCATCAGGCCGATCGAGCCGCCGCCATAGACAAGGCCGACGTTCTGCTCGGCAAGAATTCTGCCGAAGTCGGTCGCCGCTTGCATGAACTTGGGGTCTGTACCAGGGCCTGAACCGCAATAAACGCAGACACTATTGATCGTATTCGTATTGATTTCGTTCTTGGTCATGCCCTTGATGTGGGACGGCCTTGTGGCACCGTCAAGGCGGCGGCAGGGCGCGCCGGGGGCCGGTGGGGTACGGGTCAGGAGAAAGATCGCCCCGGCCGGGTGCGAAATCGCCCCGGAGGTCTTATATGACGGGCTCGTGAAGCCGAATCGAAGCCCGGCCCGGATTGCCCGCTCCGTCGCCGCAGGATTGTGAATGACCGCCCAAAACGCCCCAACTGCCCAGAGCCGCCCGGCGCGGAAGATGACCGACGCCTCGATGACGGCGACGTTGGTGCAGCTTTGGCCGTATCTCTGGCCGGGCGAGCGCCACGACCTGAAGATGCGGGTGGTCTGGTCGATGGTGCTGCTCATCATCGCCAAGGCGCTGACGCTGATCGTGCCGTTCACCTTCAAGTGGGCGACCGATGCACTGAACGGGCAGGGCACCGCACCGATTGCCTCGTCGGACTGGCTGGTGTGGGCGATCGCCTCGCCGGTCATCATGACGCTCGCCTATGGCGGCACCCGCATTCTGATGGCGGTGTTCACGCAACTGCGCGACGGCATCTTCGCCAAGGTCGCGATGCATGCGGTGCGCAAGCTCGCCTATCTTACCTTCGTGCACATGCACGAGCTGTCGCTGCGCTTTCACCTGCAGCGCAAGACCGGTGGCCTGACACGCGTTCTGGAGCGCGGCCGTACCGGCATCGAGACCATGGTGCGGCTTGCCGTGCAGCAGTTGGCGCCGACCGTGGTCGAACTCGGCCTGATGATGGTCGTGCTGCTCTATCAGTTCGACTGGCGCTATGTGCTGGTCACGCTCGGCACCGTGCTCGCCTATATGTGGTTTACCTATGTCGCGACCGAGTGGCGGATCGACATTCGCCGCCGCATGAACGAGTCCGATACCGAGGCGAACACCAAGGCGATCGACTCGCTGCTCAATTACGAGACGGTGAAATATTTCGGCGCGGAGACGCGCGAGGCGCAGCGCTACGACGTCTCGATGGAGCGCTACGAGCGCGCGAGCGTCAAGACCTACACCTCGCTCGCCTGGCTCAACACCGGGCAGACCGTGATCTTCACCTTCGGCATCACCGCGACGATGGTGATGTGCGCGCTCGGCATCCGCGCGGGCACGCAGACCGTCGGCGACTTCGTCATGATCAACGCCATGATGATCCAGCTCTACCAGCCGCTGAACTTCATGGGTTTCGTCTATCGCGAGATCAAGCAGGCGATCATCGACATCGAGATGATGTTCAACGTGCTGATCCGCAATCCGGAGGTGAAGGACAGGCCCGGCGCCAAGCCGCTGCAGGTGAGCGCGGGCACGGTGCGTTTCGAGGATGTGCGCTTCCGCTACGATCCCGACCGCGAAATCCTCAAAGGCATTTCGTTCGAGGTGCCGGCCGGCAAGACGGTTGCGATCGTCGGTCCCTCGGGCGCGGGCAAGTCGACGATCTCGCGGCTTCTGTTCCGCCTCTACGATATCAAGGAGGGGCGCATCACCATCGACGGGCAGGATATCCGCGATGTGACGCAGACCTCGCTGCGTGCCGCGATTGGCATGGTGCCGCAGGACACCGTGCTGTTCAACGACACCATCCGCTACAACATCCGCTATGGCCGCTGGGATGCGACCGACCCGGAGGTCGAGGCGGCGGCGCAGATGGCGCAGATCGACGGCTTCATCCGCATGTCGCCGCAGGGCTACGAGACGGAAGTCGGCGAGCGCGGGTTGAAATTGTCGGGTGGCGAGAAGCAGCGCGTCGCGATCGCGCGCACCATTCTCAAGGGGCCGCCGATCCTCGTGCTCGACGAGGCGACGTCGGCGCTCGACAGCCACACCGAGCGGGAGATTCAGGACGAGCTCGAGAAGGTGTCGCGCAACCGCACCACGCTGGTGATCGCGCACCGCCTCTCCACCATCGTCGATGCCGACGAGATCATCGTGCTGGAGCGCGGGCATATCGTTGAACGCGGCACTCACATGCAGCTTCTTGGCGCCGACGGGCTCTATGCGAGCATGTGGAACAGGCAGCGCGAGGCCGACGAGGCGCGCGAGAAGCTTGCCAAGTTCGGCAACGACGAACTCGCCGACGAGGCCGCGGCAGATGGTCCCGTGCCTGCGGATGAGATGCCGGCCCCGCATGAGGAAAAGCTCGCGGAGGATGCACCCGCCGAGCACGACGCCACGCGCCCCGACGATCCGCGCCCCACGCGCGACGCGGCGGAGTAGGGCAGGCGATCACTGCGAGCAAGCGACATCTCGAATCATGAGCTGTGCCCTGGACGCGGTGCGGCATGGAATGTTGCTCCGCTGATCCGGGGCCGTTCCAGATTCGGGATGTGGAATGGTCCCGATTCTGCGAAGCAGCGTTGCACGCTGCATCGCGCCCGGGACACGTTGGCGGCTCCCACCATGAGACACTGGATTGCTTTGCTCTGCTCGCAATGACGGGAGGGGACCATTGCCCTTGAATGGCTACAGGCGCGCCGAACAGGGGTTTCGGGGGAAGCATTTCTGGAATAATGAGGTGCGGAACCATACGGACGCCGCAGTTGCCTGCATTGTCGCAGCGGCGGGCCATCCGGCCGATACCTTTCCCGGCACGTCGCCGCGCGGCGCGCCACCTTCTCCCGCAACGGGAGAGGCGAACGACGATCGTTAGGGTCTTTCATCGATGTCCATCGCTCATTCCATTCGCGCGCAGATCCCGCCGATCCATCCGGAGGGATATCCTTTCATTGGTGGCTTTGCGTTCGCGAGCCTGATTCTGTTCTGGCTGTGGGCGCCGCTCGGCTGGATCGGGGTGGTGCTCACGATCTGGTGCGCACTGTTCTTCCGCGATCCTGTGCGCACCACGCCGGTGCGCGAAGGCCTCGTCATCGCGCCGGCCGACGGCCGCGTGTCGATGGTGACGCCGGTGGTGCCGCCGGCCGAACTCGGCCTCGGCGACCAGCCCCTGATGCGGATTTCGATCTTCATGAGCGTGTTCAACTGCCACGTGAACCGCAGCCCGGTGGCGGGGCGGATCGAGCGCATCGCTTACCGTCCCGGCAAGTTCATCAACGCCGAACTCGACAAGGCGAGCGAGGACAACGAGCGCAACTCGCTCGTGATCTCGACGCCCGCCGGCCGCATCGGCGTGGTCCAGATCGCGGGCCTTGTGGCACGGCGCATCGTCTCCTTCGTGCGCGAGGGCGAAAGCCTTGCGGCGGGCCAGCGCTTCGGCCTGATCCGGTTTGGCTCGCGGCTCGATGTCTTCCTGCCGGAGGGCGGCAAGCCGCTCGTCTCGGTCGGACAGACGGCCGTTGCGGGCGAAACGGTGCTGGCCGACTTCCAGATCGGCGATGGCGGACGCGTTTACCGGACCGATTAACCTTCCGGGCCGTGCGGCGGCGCCTTCACCGGCGTTCCGCCACATTGGCGAAGCGGTTGAGGAGCGGTATATAGACAGCCATGAGTACACCTTTTTCGCCTGATCCTTCCGACATGCAGCGCCGTCGCTTCGGCTCGATTCCGGTGCGCGTGCTGGTGCCGAACGTCATCACACTGCTCGCGTTGTGCGCGGGCCTGTCCGCCATCCGCATGTCGATCGAGGGCCGCAACGAACTCGCGCTCGGTGCGATCGTGTTCGCCGCCATTCTCGACGGCATCGACGGCCGCGTGGCGCGCATGATCAAGGGCCAGTCGCGGTTCGGTGCCGAACTCGACAGCCTCGCCGACTTCGTGAACTTCGGCGTGACGCCTGCGGTGATCCTGTATTTCTGGCAGTTGCACGACCTCAACAATGTCGGCTGGATCGCGGCGATGATCTTTGCGATCAGCAGTTGCCTGCGGCTCGCGCGCTTCAATACGCAGATCGACGAGCCGAGCGACCTGCCGTTCGCGGCGAATTATTTCACCGGCGTTCCGGCGCCGCTCGGCGCGCTTTGCGTGCTGCTGCCGATGTATCTGGTGCTGATCGGGCTGCCGCAACTGCCCTCGACCGTGATCCTCATCTTCACGCTCACCATGGCGTTCCTGATGGTGTCGCGGTTGCCGGTGTTCTCCGGCAAGAAGCTCGGTGCCCGCGTCTCGCCGGAAGCGGCGGTGCCACTCGTGATCTTCGTGGTGCTCTTCATCGCCGTGCTGATCAGCTACCCGTGGTACGTGCTGAGCGTCGGCTCGCTGCTCTATCTCGCTTCGCTGCCGATCGGCTGGGCGTCGTACCGCAAGCAGGAGCGGGCGGTGCGGGCCGAACGCGCCGCGGCTGCGGCGACAGCAGGCGCTTCATCGAGCGCCGCGGAGCCGTTTACGCCGCCGCCTCCGCCGACGGATCCCGAGCATCCGGTGCGGCTCAACTGAGCCGCGCAAAGGCGTGAGCCTGCTTCCCGCAGGCCTCGGTTGCCTTCAATGGTTACCAAAGCATTGACGCGGCGCGCTGATGAGGCGCGCCGTGTGCATTTTCATGCGGTTTTTCCATCCGATCTCAACGCATCGCTTTACGCGAATTTAATTGCGCGGGCCTAGGGTTCCTCCGAGCGCCCAGAAGGGTTGCGAGCGTCGGAGTATTCGATGGATATCACCACCAGCGTCGGGCTTGTCGCCGGCAGCATCGTTATTGTCATGCTGATCCTGACAGGCGGCGACCTGCACATGTTCATCAGCGAACATGCGATGATCATCATTTTCGGTGGCTCGATCTCCGCGACGCTGATCCGTTTCCCGCTCGTCTCCATTCTTCACGGCCTGCCGCTTGGTGCGAAATACGCCTTCACCATGAGCCGTTCGACGGCACGCAGCCTCGTCGACGAACTCGCCGGTCTTGCCGAGATCGCCCGCAAGCAGGGCCCGATGGGCCTCGAAAAGGTCGAGACGCCGGACCCGTTCCTGGCCAAGGGTATCCGCTACGTCGCAGACGGCTACGACATGGATTTCATTCGCGACAATCTCGAGCGCGACCGTGACAACTTCCTGATGCACCTCGAGGAGGGCAGCAAGATCTACCGCGCGGTCGGCGATTGCGCGCCCGCGTTCGGCATGGTCGGCACGCTGATCGGCATGGTGCAGATGTTCGCCAACATGACCGACCCCTCGAAGCTCGGCCCCTACATGGCGACCGCGCTGCTCGCCACGCTCTACGGTGCGGTGATCGCGAACCTGTTCTGCCTGCCGATCGCCGACAAGCTGCACGGCAAGCTGCTCGACGAGGAAACCAACCGCACCATCATCATCGACGGCATCCTGATGATCCGCGATGCCAAGAGCCCGACGCTCGTGCGCGAGATGCTGCTTGCGTACCTGCCCGAAAAGCACCGTCACGAGTCTGGCGAGCCGGTGCCGGCTTAACCCTCTGACAGGCCGGACCAGGGACCATGGCAAGAAAGAAGCGCGGTGATGCTCATGCGGGAGGCCACGGCTGGTTCGTGACCTTTGCCGACCTGATGGGCCTCATGATGAGCTTCTTCGTCATGCTGGTTGCGTTCTCCAATCAGGACCAAACCAAGCTCAAGATCGTTGCGGGCTCGATGCGCGAGGCATTCGGCGTGCAGAACGATGCGCGCTATTCCGGCGTGATCGAAACCGACGGCCTGCCGACGCGGCCGAAGCTCAAGAACGTCGATCACATTCCGCCGGAGGAGGCGTCCAATACGCCGTCTCCGGACGAGAAGGAGATGGCGAAGCTCTACGGTGCCCGGATCAAGACCGACCGTGAATTTGCGCTCGCCTCGGCCTCGCTGCGGCAGGCGCTGCAGGACATGCCGGAGATGACCGAGCTGTCGAAGCACATCATGTTCGAGGAGACCAAGAACGGTCTCAACCTCGAAATCGTCGATCAGGATGGCCGCTCGATGTTCGCCGAAGGCTCGCGCGAGCCTTACGAGCGCACCCGGATGCTGATCCGCAAGCTCGCCGCGCCGCTGCGCCAGTCGCCGCTGCGGATTGCGATCGTCGGCCACACCTCGGCGAATGTGCCGCTGCGGCCGGGCTACGATGCCTTCGACCTGTCCGCCGACCGCGCCAACGCGGTGCGCCAGATCCTGCAGAATGAGGGGCTGCCCGCGACTCACATCTTCTCGGTGTCGGGCAAGGCCGATACCGAGCCGCTGTTCCCGGACGATCCGACGCTGTCCGCGAACCGCCGCGTGACCATCACGCTGATGCGGGAAGACCCGCCGCTGCCGCCTGATCTGAAGCCGTAATCTGTATTATATTACCGTATTCGCTCTTCAGCCTTAATGTGAGTTCCGCCAGCTCCCATCTTGGGCAGGCGGCCCGCTCGGTGCTATACGGTCTGCCCTGATCGCCCTTCCAGACCGCCTTTCAGACCGCGCTGGGGCGATAAGATCATAGGCGCCTCCATTTCATGACATCCAGCGAAACGTCCACGGACCTCCCTCAAGAGGCCGCTCCCGCTCACGGCTTCTGGCGCCTGACGGTCGGCAGCATTGGCGTCGTGTTCGGCGATATCGGCACCTCGCCGCTGTACGCCTTCCGCGAAGCCGCGCACAACGCCGCCGGAGCCGGGATGATCACCCGCCCGATCGTGCTCGGCGTGCTCTCGCTGGTGCTGTGGGCACTGTTCATCGTGGTGACGGCGAAATACGTGCTGCTGCTCTTGCGCGCCGACAACAACGGCGAGGGCGGCACGCTATCGTTGATGGCGCTCGGCCAGCGCGCGCTCGGCCGCCAGACCTGGGTGCTGCTCGCGCTCGGCGTCGTCGGTGCGGCGATGTTCCTCGGCGATTCCATGATCACGCCGGCGATCTCGGTTCTGTCGGCGGTCGAAGGTCTCAAGCTCGCCGCACCCGAGTTCGAGCATTACGTCGTGCCGCTCACCGTGCTGATTTTGGTTTCGCTGTTCGCGGTGCAGAGCAGCGGTACCAACCGGATCGCGGCGGCGTTCGGCCCGGTGATGATCGTTTGGTTTCTTGCGCTCGCGGTGCTCGGCGCGCTGCACATTGCCGACGACCTCACCGTGCTCGCGGCGATCAATCCGTATTACGCGGTGTCGTTCATGCTGACGCATGGCGAGATCGGGCTGGTGACGCTCGGCGCCGTGTTCCTGTGCGTCACCGGCGGCGAGGCGCTCTATGCCGACCTCGGCCATTTCGGCCGCAAGCCGATCCAGTCGGCGTGGCTGTTCTTCGTGCTGCCCGCGCTTCTCATCAACTACTTCGGGCAGGGCGCGATGCTGCTCGCCCATCCCGAGACGATCGACAACACCTTCTATCGCATGGTGCCGCCGCTGTTCCTGATCCCGGCCATCGTGCTTGCGACGGTGGCGACCGTGATCGCGAGCCAGGCCGTCATCACGGGCGCGTATTCGCTGGTGCGGCAGGCGATCCAGCTCGGCCTGCTGCCGCGCTTCGAGGTTCGCTACACCTCGGAGGCGCATGCGGGCCAGATCTATCTGCCGCGCGTCAATACGCTGCTGCTGATCGGCGTGCTGCTGCTGGTCGGCCTGTTCCGCACCTCGAGCGGCCTTGCCTCCGCCTACGGCATCGCGGTCTCCACCACCATGGTGGCGGACGGCATCATGGGCTTTATCGTGGTGTGGAAGCTGTGGAACTGGCGCGCGGCGATGGCGGCTGCGGTTGTCGTGCCGCTCGTGTTCGTCGATGCGAGCTTCTTCACCGCGAACCTTCTGAAGCTGTTCGAGGGCGCGTGGGTGCCGCTGCTGTTCGGGCTCTGCCTCGTCGTCATGATCTGGACGTGGCGGCGCGGCAGCGTGATCCTGCTCAACAAGACCCGCCGTACCGAAGTGCCGCTGCGCGATCTCATCAAGAGCATCGAGAAGCGCCCGCCGCATGTCGTGAAGGGCACCGCGGTGTTTCTCACCAGCGATCCGGAATTCGTGCCGACCGCGCTTTTGCATAACCTCAAGCACAACAAGGTGTTGCACGAGCACAACGTCATTCTCACTATCCGCACCGCGACGACGCCGCGTGTCGATCCGATCGACCGCGTCGAATATGAGGGCATCAGCGAGAAATTTTCCATCGTGCGGCTGAACTTCGGCTTCATGGAAACGCCGAACGTGCCGAAGGCGCTGGCGATCGCGCGCAAGCTCGGCTGGCAGTTCGACATCATGGCGACGTCGTTCTTCGTCTCGCGCCGGTCGCTGAAACCGGCGGCGCAATCCGTCATGCCGATGTGGCAGGATCATCTGTTCATTGCGATGAGCCGCTCGGCGAACGACGCCACCGACTACTTCCAGATCCCGACCGGCCGCGTCGTCGAGGTGGGAACACAAGTGACGATCTGACCCCTTGGACAGGCCCGCCCGGCGCTGGTGACGGTCTTGATTTTGCGGCCGCAAAGGGGGAGTTTGCGCGGGCTCACACCGCACGGAGGCATGCTTGTCCGAGACCGATAAAGTTCACGATCTGACGCCGCAGGAAGTGGCGAAGGGCCTCGTGGAGGGACGTTATCTCCTGATCGACGTGCGCGAGCCCAACGAGACCGCGGCCGAGGCCTATCCCGAGGGGACCACCGCACCGCTGTCGCATTTCGACCCCGCGACACTGCCCGAGCCGAACGGCAAGACCGTGGTGTTCGCCTGCCGTTCCGGCAAGCGCTCGGTGACGGCCTCGCTCGCGGCGCAGGCCGCCGGCAAGCCCTACAACCATCATCTCGCCGGCGGCATGATCGGCTGGAAAGCGGCGGGCCTTCCGACCAAAATTGGCGGTTAACGCATCGGGCGCACTTGCGTTTGAGGTCATCGTTCTCTCATTGCGGGCGATATGAGCACGATTTTCTCCGATCTTCCGGTGACGATTTTCGAGGTGATGTCGCAGCTCGCGCGCGACCACGACGCCATCAATCTGGGGCAGGGCTTTCCCGACGGGCCGGGGCCGGAGGACATCCGCCAGAAGGCCGCCGACGCCGTGCTCAATGGCTACAATCAATATCCTTCCATGATGGGATTGCCGGAGCTGCGATCCGCGATCGCGAGCCACTACGCGCACTGGCACGGCGTGACGTTCGATCCCGCGACCGAAGTGATGGTGACGTCGGGCGCGACCGAAGCGCTGGCGGGCGCGATCCTCGGTCTTGTCGGGCCGGGCGACGAGGTGGTGGTCTTCCAGCCGTTCTACGACGCCTATGTGCCGCTGATCCGCCGCGCGGGCGGCACCGTGCGGTTCGTGCCGCTGAAGCCGCCGGACTGGCGACTGACCGAGGAGGCGCTGCGGGCGGCCTTCACCCCGAAAACCAAATTCGTGATCTTCAACAATCCGCTCAATCCGGCGGCGGTGGTGTATCCGCGCGAGGACCTCGAATTGCTGGCGCGCTTCTGCCAAGAGTTCGATGCGGTCGCGATCTGCGACGAGGTGTGGGAACACATCGTGTTCGATGGCCGCGAACATATTCCGCTGATCGCCATTCCCGGCATGCGCGAGCGCACGGTGAAGATCGGCTCCGCGGGCAAGATCTTCGCGCTGACCGGCTGGAAGGTCGGTTTCGTCTGTGCCGCGCCCGCGTTGCTGCGCGTGCTGGCCAAGGCGCACCAGTTTCTCGCCTTCACCACGGCGCCGAACCTGCAGGTTGCGGTGGCCTATGGGCTCGGCAAGCCCGATAGTTACTTCACCACGATGCGTGCCGAGCTTGCGAAAAGTCGCGACCGGCTGACGAATGGCCTGCGCGCCATCGGCTTTCCGGTGCTGCAATCGCAGGGCACGTATTTCCTCAATGTCGATCTTGCGCCGCTTGGGTTGAACGAGACCGACGAAGCGTTCTGCAAGCGTGTTGCGATCGAGCACAAGGTCGCCTCGATTCCGGTGTCGCCTTTCTACGAGGAAGAACCGGTGACATCGGTGGTGCGGTTCTGCTTCGCGAAATCGGATGCGACGCTCGACGCCGCGCTGGAGCGGTTGTCGCGCGTACTGCGGCCGTAAGGGGAGAGGGCGATGCGGCTTCAGGCGATTGGGCTTCAGGCAATAAGTCTTGCGCTTGCGGTGATGCTTGGCGTCTTGCCCGCGCATGCGGCCGAGCGCGTGGTGAACTTCTACAACTGGTCGAGCTACATGGCGCCGGGTGTGCTCGACGAGTTCACCAAAGAGACCGGCATCAAGGTCGTGTACGATACGTTCGACGCCAACGAGACGCTGGAGACGCGGCTGCTTGCGGGAAAATCCGGCTACGACCTCGTGGTGCCGACGGCTTACTTCCTGCAGCGGCAGATTCTCGCGGGCGTATTCCAGAAGCTCGACAAGACTAGGCTGCCGAACCTCACGAACGCCTGGCCGGAGGTGATGGGCCGCCTCGCGCAATACGATCCCGGCAACGAGCATGCGGTCAACTACATGTGGGGCACGACCGGCATCGGCTACAATGTCGGCGCGGCACGGCGAATTCTCGGGCCGGACGCGGCGATCGATAGCTGGGACACGATCTTCAATCCGGAGAAGATCGCCAAGTTCAAGGATTGCGGCATCCACATGCTGGATTCCGCCGACGACATTCTCCCCGCGGCGTTGAACTGGCTTGGCCTCGATCCGAATTCGACGCGGCGTGAGGACCTGGAGAAGGCCGGCGAGGCACTGCAGAAAATCCGTCCCTTCATCCGCAAATTCCATTCGTCGGAGTATCTCAGCGCGCTTGCGACCGGCGAAATCTGTCTTGCGGTCGGCTGGTCCGGCGACATCAAGCAGGCGCAGAAGCGCGCGGCGGAATCGAAGAACGGCGTCGAGATCGCCTACGCGATCCCGAAGGAGGGCGCGCAGATGTTCTTCGACAATCTCGCGATCCCGTCGGATGCGAAGAATGTCGATGAGGCCTATGCGCTGATCGATTTCCTGTACCGGCCGGAGATCGCGGCGCGCAATTCGAGTTTCCTCGGTTACGCCAGCGGCAATCTGACTGCGCAGAAATTGGTCGATCCGAAAGTGGTGAACGACCGCGGCGTCTATCCCGACGAGACAGTCATGAAGCGGCTTTTTATCATCACCGCCCGCGCACCGGCGATGCAGCGCGCCATCAACCGGCTGTGGACCAAGGTGAAGACGGGGCGGTGATACCTGCCTTCACCTCTCCCTGTTTACGGGGAGAGGTCGCCTTGCGTAGCAAGGCGGGTGAGGGGCATTTCGCAACCTGGCCCGCAGTCTCGCCCCTCACCCCGACCCTCTCCCCAGCACAAGGGCGTTCACGCCCGTCTTCGACGGGCTATGCGGGGCGAGGGAGCAGATTGCGACGAGCGGTGCTTGGCGACCATTATCGTCGTCATGCGCGGGCCTGACCCGCGCATCCATCTTAAAAGAAGAGTCTTTTAAGACGATGGATTGCCGGGTCGAGCCCGGCAATGACAGTTTGGTGTCCGCTCACCGCCAGCGGCGATGGAGCCACAGCCATTGCTCGGGATGTTCGCGCACCCAGCCTTCGATCACTGACGTCACACGCTGCATCGTGCCCTGGATATCGACTTCGCCGGAGGCATTGCGCGCGGGCTCGACGCGCTCGGTGAGATCGACGCGGAAGCGCCCGTTCGGCAGCCGCACCACGCGCACGCCGTGGATCGGGCAATCGATCCGTCGGACGAGGCGGGCGAGCAGAGGATTCGCCTTCGCCGTGCGGCCGAAAAAGGTGACATCGACGCCGCGGCCGAAATGCTGGTCCACCAGCATGCCGATGTGAAGCCCGCGCTGAAGCATGCCGGCAATGCGGACCGGCGCATCATGCGTATTCGCGATCATCTCGCCCATGTTGATGGCGCGGATCGACTGGATCGCACGATCGGCGGCGGCGATGTTGGGGCGGCGGAACAACACGGCGGAATCGAGCCCGTGTGCCGCGGCGGCAAGCGCGGGCAATTCCCAGTTGCCGAGGTGGCTTGCGAAGATCAGCGCGCCCTGGCCGTCGTTCTTCAGCTCTGCGAAGCGCTCCTGCGTGCCGGGGCCGAACTCGACGGTGTTCTTGTCGGGCGTCGCGTCATCGTAATGCCAGATATGATCGAGATGGGCGAACTCCGCGCCGACGCGGCCGAGATTGTCCCACACGCCGGTGAGGATCGTGTCGATCTCCTGCGATGACTTCTCGGGGAAGGCGGCGACGAGGTTGGCGCGCGCCACGCGATTTTCCGGCCACCACGGGCCGAGCGTGCGGGTGATGCGCGCGAAAAAGTTTCCGGTCTTCTCGGCGTCGAAATAGCGCGTCACCCGCAGCAGTGTGATTGCGGCCACGCCGATGGCAGCATTCTTCGCCGCAATGAGTTTGTTGCGGAGAATGATCTTCGAGCGAAGGACGAGGTGCGCCATTTACAGCGTGACGATGATCTTGCCGAACACCTGACGGCTCTCCATCCGCACCAGCGCCTTCTCGACGTCCTCGACCGGCACTTCGGTGTCGATGATCGGCTTGATGCCTTGCGCCATCTTGTCGAGACTTTCGGCGATGTTGCGCATCGAGGCGCCGAACGAGCCGATGATGCGATATTGCTGCTGGAACAGTTGCATCAGGTTGATGGTGGTGGTGGGGCCGGAGGTCGAGCCGCAGGTGACGAGGCGGCCGCCGCGTTTGAGGCACAACAGCGAGCCGTTGAAGGTGTCCGCGCCGACATGCTCGAACACGACGTCGACGCCCTTCTTCCTGGTGATCTTGCGTGTCTCGCCCTCGAAGCGATCCTTGCGATAGTTGATGACGTGATCGGCGCCGAGCGCCTTCACGCCTTCGATCTTGGCATCACTGCCGACCGTGGTGATGACGGTGCAGCCGATGGCCTTCGCCATCAGGATCGCGGCGGTGCCGATGCCCGAGCCGCCGGCGTGAACGAGAACGGTCTCGCCCGGCTGCAGCTTGGCATTGTCGAACAGCATGTGCTGCACGGTGGAGAAGGCGATCGGCGCGCAGGCGGCGTCGCGCAGGCTGACGTTGTCCGGCACCGGGATGACGAGCCGCCCGTCGAGGTTCATCAATTCGCGCGCGAAGCCGTCAACATGGAAGCCCATGATGCCGGCGACGTTTTCGCAGAGATTGTCGCGGCCCTCGCGGCAGGCCTTGCAGGTGCCGCAAGTGAGCGCGCCATACATCACGACCTTCTGGCCAGGCTTGAAGCGCGTGGCATTTTTGCCCGCGGTGACGATCTCGCCGGAGGCTTCCGCGCCGACCACGAGCGGCATCTTGCGCTTGGCGAACGCCATGCCGCGATAGCCCCAGACGTCGATGTGGTTGAGTGCCACCGCGCGGACGCGGATCTGCACCTCATTGTCCGCGGGCGGCGGCGGAGGAGGCATGTCCACGATCGTCAGGTTACGATCGGCAACGAGGGTCAGCGCGCGCATTGAAGGCTGTTCCTGCGGGAAATGGTGAAAACTGGAAGGGATATCGCCGGTTGGCGGGGGCGCGTCAACCGGGACTCTTTTAACCCTCGCCCCTTGTGGGAGAAAGGGAAGGTGGCATTCCCAGCGCCGTCATGCCCGCGCTTGTCGCGGGCATCCACGTCTGTACGAAAGATCAGCAGGGAAATGCGTGGATGGCCGGGTCAAGCCCGGCCATGACGAAAAACGGGATGCCTTTAACAGCGACGCAGTCACGCCGGTTCGCGGGTGAGGATCAGCACCGCGTTCTGGCCGCCGAAGCCGAACGAGTTCGACATCACCGCCGTCACCTTCGCATCGCGAGCCTCGTTTGGAACCACGTCGAAGGGGATCGCGGGATCGGGAATGTCGTAATTGATCGTCGGCGGAATCCGCTGGTGCTCCAGCGTCAGCAGCGAGAACACTGCCTCGACCGCGCCCGCGGCCGACAGCGTGTGCCCGACCATCGACTTGTTGGACGACACCGGAATCTGGCTTGCGCGCTCACCGAACACGGTGGAGATGCCGAGATACTCCATCTTGTCGTTTTCCGGCGTGCCGGTGCCGTGGGCGTTGATGTAGTCGATCTGCTCGACGCTCATGCCGGCGTCGGCGAGCGCCTTGCGGACGCAGCCGATGATCGGCTTGCCGTCCGGGCTCGAGCGGGTGCGGTGGAAGGAATCCGCGAGTTCGCCGCATCCGGCCAGCACGCCGAGAATCTTTGCGCCGCGCGCGGTCGCGGCTTCATAACTCTCCAGCACCAGCGCGCCTGCACCTTCCGCCATCACGAAGCCGTCGCGGTTCTTGGCGAAGGGGCGGGCGGCGCCTTCCGGTGGCTCGTTGTGAGTGGAGAGCGCGGACAACAGCGAGAAGCGGATCAGCGCTTCGGGATTGACCGAACCGTCGGTCGCAACGCAGAGCGCGGCATCGGCCTCGCCGCGGCGGATCGCTTCGACGCCGAGTTGGATCGCGGTCGCGCCCGATGCGCATGCGGTGGATAGCGAGATCGGCGAGCCCTTGGTGCCGAACCGCTCGACCAGATGATCGGCGACCGAGCCGAACAGGAAGCGCTTGTGGAAGTCGGCGAACCTGCCGCCGCCGCTCGCCTTGAGCATCGAGTCGTAATCGATGCCGGACGCGGAGCCGGTTGCGCGCGCAGTCTCGAAGCGCGCGATCCATTCGACCTCGACCGGCGCCACCGCGAGAAACAGCGGACCGGGGAAGTCGCCCTTGCTGCCGATGGAGGCCTGCGTCACCGCTTCTTCGGCGGCGAGGTCGGCAAGCTTGTCGGAGAGCGTCGTGGAGACGAACGGCTCGATCGGAATGAAATCGACGGTGCCGGCCATCGTGGTGCGCAGGCCATCGGTCGGGAAGCGCGTGATAGTGCGGATGCCGGACTGGCCCGCGGTGAGTTTTTGCCAGTTGTCGGTCTTGCCCGCGCCGAGCGAGGTGACGACGCCCATGCCGGTGACGACGACGGTGGGACGGCCGAACTGATCTTTCGCTGCGGTCATTGCGTTTGCCTCCGATTGTCAGGCCGGAACGCGCTCGACGAGCGCCATGCCTTCGCCCCGCCAGTGTCCGATGCCGATGACGACGATCTGGGACGGCGAGGCGGCGCTTTCAATCTCGACGCCCGTCGAATCGTTCGCCGCGAACAGTTTTCCCTTGGCGATGGAGAGTGCCGCGAGCGCGAGCCCGAGCGGCAATTGCGCTTCCATCAGATGGCCGAACGAGGTCGCGTGCCCGCGCACCGGCGCATTGGCGTGTTTCTTGAGGAACGCGCGCTCTTCATCGGTTGGGTAAGCCGCGCCGGTGGCGCCGGTGATGATCGGCGTATCAGTGGGAACGCCGAGCTTCGCCCACAGCGCATCGAGCACCGCGGTGACATTGCCCGGCACGGTGCGGCGCGCATGATCGGCCACGACCTGCGAGAGCCGCGCGAACGGCTTTGCGCCGCGCGCCTGCGCATGTTCTTTCGATTCGATGACGAGAAACACGCCGCCGGAGCCGAGCGCGAAGCCGGTTGCCTCGCCATTGCGCGCCCATACCGGCGTCGCCTTGCCCTTGAGCGCGAAGTCGCCGAACTCGTAGAGCATCAGAAGATCTTTGCGCTCGCCATTGTGCGCGGCGCCGACCAGCGCGATGTCGCTTTGGCCGGAGACGATGCGCGCCAGCGCAATCCGGAATGCATCAGTGCCGGCCGCTTCCTCGCCCATGAAGGTGCGCGATGAGCCGGTGACGCCATGGACGATCGAGATGTTACCCGCGAGCAGGTTCGAGAGCTGCGCCAGAAACAGTGTCGGTCGCAGCCCGCCCATCAGACGTTCGTTGAGCGCGCCCGGCGCGGCGTTGCCCTGCGCCTGGTCGTTGAGCACGGTGGCATCGACTGCGAGATCACGCTCGCCGCCGCCCGCGGCGACGATCATGTCCATGCGCGAGAGAATGTCGGTGTTGCCCTTGAGGCCCGCGCCTTCGAGCGCGAGACCGGCCGCGTAGGTGCCGATCCGCTGCCAGGATTCCATCTGACGCAGATCGCCCTTCTTCGGGATCTGCGCGTCGTAATTCAGTTTGACGATCGGATGCACGGGGTAGGGCGCGAAGGTCGTCTCGTCGACATTGATGCGGCGCGCCTGCAGTGCGTCCCAGTGTTCGTCGAGACCTTCGCCGAGTGAAGACGCAAGGCCTATGCCGGTGATCCAGACCTCGCGGGCCGTCGTCTTGTCGTTCATAGTTTGGCCTGCTCGGGAAAGCCGATCTGCCGCGCCATCTGTTCCATATGGCCGCGCAGGTCCGCGTTGGGAAACGGAGTATGGCGGAAGGTGAGGTCCGCGTTGCACTTCACCTTGCCGTCGACGCTGATCTTCGCCTCGGTGACCGCGAAGCCGGAGCCGTCGTGAACGATGCGGGATTCGACCGTGAGCGGTTCGCCCGGCTTGATGAAGTCGCGCATCTTCGCTTCCTTGACGGAGGCGAGAAACGGCATGCGCTCGAACTTCAGCAGCGCGATGATGAGCCAGCCAGACGTTTGCGCCATCGTCTCGATGAGCAGCACGCCCGGCATCAGCGGATGGCCGGGGAAGTGGCCCTCGAACACCGTGCTCTGTTGCGGCACACGCGAGGTGACGGTGATCCGCCGCTCGCCGAGATCGAGATCGGCGATGTGATCAACCATCTGAAAATATTCGAGGCGCATTGGTGCTGCGCGTCAGGCGCTCTTGGCCGCGACCAACTCGTCGATGCGCGCGCTGAGGTTTTTCAGAACGAAATACTGTTCCGTCGTCGCCTTGCCGTCGTTGACCTCCTGCGTCCACTTCTCAAGCGGCAGCTTGATGCCGAACGCCTTGTCGATCGCAAATGCGATGTCGAGGAAGTCGAGGCTGTCGATGCCGAGATCATCGATCGCGTGGCTTTCCGGCGTGATGGTATCGCGCGGGATATCGCAGGTTTCAGCGATGATCGTGGCGACTTGATCGAACGTTGAGGACATTCATTAAGCCTTTGATTATTCTCGGTAAACGCCAGCCGGCGCAAAAGGGGGACGGGGCGGTCGCCGCAACCCCCGCCGGCGCGCCCGAAGTAAATGTTCGTATAACGGAGCGGGGCGGCGAGTTCAATGGTGGCGACGGATGGTCCGGCGGCCCGACGGATAGCCTAATTGCGCGGCGGCGTGCTGATTTCACCGCAGTTTCGCAGGCCCTGCATGATGCAATCCTGGGTCTTGCCCATCTTGTTGAGCGCGGAGAACAGCCAGATGCCGACCACGATCAGCACGGCGGCAAATGCCGTAACCGCGAGATTCGCCCACATCCGCTGACGGTCGTCGGCCGCGTCGTGCGCAGGCGGCGGCGAAGACGGCGCGGGCGCGGCCGGGCGTGGGCTGAACTTCACCACGCGGTCGTCGCTCTCGGGAAGATCGGGTTGGCTCGCCATGACGGGTCGCGGACGTCCTTGCTCTATCGCTTTGAGGATAGGAGCGGGCGATGCCCCGGACAAGGCATCACAACTTTGAAGCCGAGCGGCTGATTTAGCGCAGCGGCTTCTTCAGCAGCGAATAGCGCTCGGTATCGAGCCCGAGCGGGGAGATGGTTTGCAGCGGCGGCGAGTCGACAAGCCGCTGCAGCGAATGATCGCCGACGCGCTCGGCAAAACGGTCGGAGACATGTGGATCGCTCGGCGCCTCGCGATGCGTGGTCGAGCCGCGCCAGCGTTCGATCACGGAGGACACGAAATACGCATCGTGGCCGCTGTCGGAAGACGGTGTCGTCGCAATCGTCGCTTCGCTGCGCGGAAGCTGATGCTGTGGCACTTCCTTGAAGCGCAGCCGCGTCGGCAGCGCGACGCCTTCGCCGAAGGCCAACACCTCGCGGGTACCGAGCGACGGCACGAACGACAGAAGGTTTGCGGCGGCGTCCGAAACAGCGGAGCGCAGAATGCCCTGGTCGCGCTCGTTCGCAAGGCGCATCGCGAACAGCGTGTTACACTGGGAAAGGATAGTCGCATCGAGCTCGGCCGGACGCTGGGTGATGAGGCCGAGATAGACGCCGTATTTGCGGCCTTCCTTGGCGATGCGCGACACCGCCTTGCGGGTCGGCCCGAAACCGATGCTGCGGTCGGCGGAGGCGTAGCGATGCGCTTCCTCGCAGACGAACAACAGTGGCGAGGCGCCGTCGCTCCACAGGCCGAAATCGAACGCCATGCGGCACAGCACCGAGACGACGGAATCCACAACGTCGGCGGGGAAGCCCGCGAGCTGCATCACCGTCATCGGCTTGCCGTTGGCGGGCAGGCGGAACAGATGGCTCACGACTTCGGCCATGCTGTCGCCGCCGACGTTCGCATTTTCGAACATGAAGCTGTAGCGCGCGTCGTTGCGCACGACTTCGATGCGCTGGATCAGCTTGTGATAGATGATGCGCGAGGAACGGTTCTCGAGTTTGCCCATGCGCTCGTCGATCAGCGAGATCAGATCGACAAGGCGATAGGGCACGGGCGTATCGGGTGTGAAGCCGGTGGCGCGCGTCTCGATGCGCTTTAGGCCGATCCGCTCGGAGTTCGCGTATTGCAGATACGTCGCCTTGGCGATCGGAATGACTTCCGACAGCACTTCCATTTCTTCGGGCACGCCGGGGCGGCCGCCGAACAGGACGTCGACGAACTCCTCGAAATTGAACAGCCAGAACGGCAGCTTCAGATTGCGCGGGTTCAGCACCAATGCGCGCGGGCCGAAGCAGCGGCCGTATTCGTTGTGCACGTCGAGCAGAAACACGCGCAGCGAAGGCCGCGCGACCAGAATTTCGTTGAGCAGCAGCGACACGCTGGTCGATTTGCCGACGCCGGTGGAGCCAAGCACGGCGAAATGCTTGCTCAGCATTTCCTCGATGTTGACGTAGGCCGTGATCGCCTGATCCTGCTGCAGCGTACCGATGTTGACCTGATCGCGGCCGGTCGGCGTGTAGATCACGCGCAGCTCGTCCGCCGTGAGGATGTCGACGGCATCGCCGATGGTCGGATAGCTGGTGACGCCGCGCTGGAAGCGGCCCTCGCGGGAGATTTCGCCGAGCAGATCGACCGAGGCGATGGCGACATGGTTGTCGCGCATGTCGATGTTCTCGCGCGACATCTCGGTGATGATCGCGACGATGGTGGCCTTCGCGCCGCGGATGCCGAAGAACTGGCCGACAGTGGCGCGCAGCGTGGTGGCCGTCACTTCCGGACTCGCCATCACGCCGATACGAGCCTGCGAGCCGCGTACGGAGACGACGCGGCCGAGGGAGGCGATCTGCGGGACGGGCGGTGGCAGCATGACAGGCGGCTTTGAACAGGTTATGCTCGCCGGACTATGCGCCTGTCATATTGCAGAAATTGTTAAGAGATAAACGGAAGTTATACCGACCGGCACCTGCCGGGCGTCAGGATTTGGGCACGGGGAGGGGGCCGGCGGACTTGCGAGGGTAGCGACCGCCCCCGCGGAAAGCGGATTGAGCCCGGCTTTGCCACTTCCCTTCCTTGGATACCGCTAAAGGCAGGATTTTACCACCTAAGGTTGGGACGACGGATTAACATAGATTAGTGCGTTATCCGGCCATTAAGCCGCCCCGAATATTCTGCTGGGCAGGCTACGTGTTAGCCACGATGACGGGGAGATGGTCGTGGTCGAGACCAGGCGCGCGCCGCGCTATCGCGTGTCAAAATCAGCTACCATCGGATATGGGCGGCATGCGCCCGGCTGCGTCATTCGCGACCTCTCGATCACCGGCGCGGCCATCCAGGTCGAAGATCAGACCGGCATTCCCGACGAGTTCATTCTCTTTATCGAAGAGGACAATCTGAGCCTTCCTTGCCATGTGGTCTGGCGAAGGGGCTACCGGCTCGGCGTGGTGTTTGACGATTAACTTTCGGATTTGGCTGGGGAACCTGGATTCGAACCAAGACAAACAGAGTCAGAGTCTGTTGTGCTACCGTTACACCATTCCCCAACGTTTGCCGGTAGCCGACGCGGTGCGTCTCGGATTCGCGGCAAATCGCGATTGCGGGGTGGATATAATGGGCGAATGGCCGCCGGTCTACACCTTTCCGGCCCTTGCGCTGCAAAACGCGCGGATCATCCCGGTCCGGTGAATAATTGCAGGTTGCCCCTCGGATTTGGGTTTAGGCCATCTTGGGCCGGCCCTGCGACCATATGGCTAAAATAAGGCGGCCTTCAAAGACATATAATGATGGAGCAGGCAGGAGTCCTGCGATGCCTCGCAACGGCTCCTGCCGGCGCTTGCGCCGAAGGAAACCTGATTTCCGCCAGCGGCTGCATAGGGCGGCCTCGATCGGCGCGGAAGCGAGGCTATGCCATGCGGGCATTAGACAAGAAGGCGACCGGCACGAGCGATGGCTCGACCTCGCCGGCGCTGATTATCGTAGCTCTTGGGTTGTTCTCCATTCTCGTTCTCGGATTGAGCGACCCGCACCGCGACGGGGTGATGACGACGCTGGTGACGATCGGCGAATTCGGAATCCTGCCGACGCTCGCGGGCCTGTAAGCCGCTCGAACCTCTGAGAGCCAGCATTGCCGTTCCGGTGAGGGAACGCGCGCGGCCGCGTCGCTCGCGAACTGCGCCTTTATCACTCTGCATATGTGCTTCACATATTCTTTTGCCGCCACGCTCCTTGCGCACAACCGGCCTATCGCCAGCCGACATCACTCTAGACGCGCGATCACTTCGCGTCGCGACATGTTGATGTGAGCGTGCATTGTCCGCTCGCCTTGCGAGATAACGCACCCGCAAAATTAGAACTGTTTAAAATATATCAAAACACAATGCGCGTCCGCGTGATGCAGGGATGTCACGCGCGCAGCAGCAATGCCGAGTTTTGAAGGCTTCTAGGTGCTGTTGCCGTGTCGACGCAACAGAGCGTGATAGGAGGAAAATCGAATCCGCACATGGCGGAGTAACGATGATGATTGGGGCGTGACGGGGATGACGAAGATCTGGGGGCGTGCACTTGGCCTGGGCGCGGTGAGCTATCTGGTGTTGGTGCTGCATGCACCATCGCCTGCGATCGCGCAGACTGCGCCAGCCGCCTCGTCAACGCTTCCCGCAGTCACCGTCGATGCGCCGAAGCAGCAGGCCAAGCGGCGGGCGACCGCGCGGCGCTCGTCGCACTCGCGCACCACGGCGCGTAGCGCTACACGCGGCAGAGGCGCGGAGCAGGCGCCGCCCGCGCGCGCTGCGGATGGCCGCGGAGCACCGGAGCGTGCGAACGGACCGGTCAATGGCTATGTTGCCAACCAGAGTGCGACCGCGACGAAAACCGATTCACCGATCCTGACGACGCCGCAATCGATCTCCGTGGTGACGCAGGATCAGATCGCCGCGCAGCAGGCGCAGAGCATGAACGAGGCGCTGCGCTACACGCCGGGCGTGATGACCGAAATCTACGGCGCAAGCTCGGTCAGCAACGACGTCAAGGTGCGCGGCTTCCTCGCGCCGCGTTATCTCGACGGCCTGCGGTTGCCGATCGATCCGATGGTGACGTTCGCGCAGACCCGGATTGAGCCATGGAATATGGAGCGACTGGAAATTCTGAAGGGGCCGTCGTCGGGTCTTTACGGTGAAACCTCTCCGGGCGGCCTCATCAGCATGGTGAGCAAAAGGCCCACGCCTTACAGACAGAACCAGATCGAACTGCAGACCGGCAGCTACGGCCGCGCGCAGGGCGCTTTCGATTTCAGCGGGCCGATCGATGCCAACAAGGAGTTTTTATATCGCATCGTCGGTCTCGGTCGGATGTCCGATACCTGGATCGACTACAACACCGACGAGCGTATCTTCATTGCGCCGAGCCTGACTTGGCGGCCGACGACCGATACCAACTTCACCGTGTTGGCGAGCTATACGCGCGACAACCTCAAGGGGCAGCCGCAGCAGTATGTGCCGGGCGTCGGCACGCTGTATCCGAGCCCGCTCGGGCGGCTTCCCTATAGCCGCTATCTCGGTGAGCCGGATTACGATCGCACCAAGGGCGAAAGCGCGATGATCGGCTACAGCTTCGATCACCGCTTCAACGAGATGTTCCAGTTCCGCCAGAACCTGCGCTACAGCGAGGTGAAGTCGGACGTCACCTCGCTTCGCAACGAAACGGGCGATCCGTCGTTAAGCGGCGGCATCATCCAGCGCAGCGCCAACCGCGTGCTGGCGGACTCCAAGGTTTTCGCGCTGGATAACCAGTTGCAGGCCGACTTCATGACCGGCCCGCTGGTTCACAAGATGCTGGTCGGCGTCGACTATCTCGATGCGAAGTCGACGGCGTTCTTTTCCTCGAGCATGGGCTTTATCCCAGGCGTCGGGATAGTCGGCGAATTGTATCCGCTCAACGCCTACGCGCCGGTCTACGGTCAAGTGAATCCGAACGCGTATCTGTATCCGTCGCTGTATCAGACCTCGAAGCAGAGCCAGGTCGGTGTCTACCTGCAGGACGAGGTCAAATTCGATCGCTTTACTCTGGCGCTGACCGGCCGCCACGACAACTGGCAGGCCGATACGGTCGATCATCTCGCGGCCGGCACGGTGATCCGTCAGGACTACTCTGCGTGGACCGGGCGGGCAGGGCTGTCCTATCTGTTCGACAACGGCATCTCGCCCTACATCAGCTACTCCACATCGTTCCAGCCGTTAGTCGGTTTCTCCCGCGCTGGCCCGCAGGGTGTTTTCAAGCCGACCACGGGTGAGGGCAAGGAGATCGGCATCAAGTTCCAGCCGCCCGGCACCAAGGCGCTGTTCACGATCGCGGCGTTCGATATCAAGCAGCAGAACGTTCTGACCGCCGATCCGGTGGATCCGCGCTTCAGCGTGCAAACGGGCGAAGTGACGGCGCGGGGCATCGAGTTCGACGCCAAGGCGAGCCTGTCGAATGAGATCGATGTCGTCGGCGGCTACACCTACATGGAGCCGAAGGTGACCTCCAGTAACTCGGGCGATCTCGGCAAGGATGTCGTCAACGTTCCGCGCCACTACGCTTCGCTGTGGGGATTCTATACCTTCCGCAGCGGACCCATCGCCGGTTTCGGTCTGGGTGCGGGCGTGAGGTATATCGGCGAGAGCTTTGGTGATGGCGCCAACACCGTGATCATTCCCGGCTATGGGCTGATGGATGCATCGGTGTCTTATGACTTCGGGTATCTGGGGCGCCAGTATCAGGGCTTGAAGCTGCAGGTGAATGCCACCAACCTGTTCGACAAGTACTATGTGTCGACCTGCTTCACCGGTTTGCCGTATTGCGGTCTTGGCGAACCGCGCCGGGTGCTGGCGACGTTGAAGTATAGCTGGAACTGAAGGAGATCGACTTGGCGGCAAGCAAATCACTTCGGCGCTGGGGATGGGTGCACAAATGGTCGAGCATCATTTGCACCGTCTTCATGCTGCTCCTGTGCGTGACCGGCTTGCCGCTGATCTTCCACGAGGAGATCGATGAGGTCCTGCACGCGCAGGTGAAGGCGGAGCAGGTGGCGCCCGGCACGCCGCGCGCCGACCTCGACAAGGTGATGGAGGCCGTGCGGGTCGCGTTGCCGGAGACGGTGCCGCATTTCCTGATCTGGGACCGCGACGATCCCAACGTGGTGATGGTCAGCGTCGGCAAATCGATCACCGACAATCCGGCCAACAACAAGCTGGCGCGTGTCGATGCCCACACCGCGGCCTATCTCGATGCGCCGGATTTCACCAAGCGCTTCACCTACATCATGCTGAAGCTGCACACCGACATGTTCGCGGGCCTGCCGGGCAAGCTGTTCCTCGGCTTCATGGGCATCCTGTTCTGCATCGCGATCATTTCCGGCATCGTGGTCTATGCACCCTCGATGCGGAAGCTGCCGTTCGGCACTTACCGGCGCGAGCGGCGGCGTGTGGTGCGCTGGCTCGACGTGCACAATCTCGCGGGCATCCTGCTTGTGATGTGGACGCTCGTCGTCGGCTTCACCGGCGTCATCAATACCTGGGCTGACCTCGTCATCAAGTACTGGCAGTTCGACCAGCTCGCTGCGATGACGGTGCAGTACAAGGATCGCCCCCTTGTCGCGAACCCGGCCTCGATCGAGGAGGCCGTGAAGGTTGCGCGGAAGGCCGAGCCCGACATGAAGCCTGCGTTCGTCGCGTTCCCGGGCTCGATCTTCAGCAGCAAGAGCCACTATGCGGTGTTCCTGCATGGCAACACGCCGCTGACCTCGCGGCTGTTGAAGCCCGCGCTGATCGATGCGGAAACCGGCGTCCTGACCGACAGCCGCGAGATGCCGTGGTACGTCTCGACGCTGTTGTTGTCGCAGCCGCTGCACTTCGGTGACTACGGCGGCATGCCGCTGAAGATCATCTGGGCGATCCTCGACATCATCACCATCGTGCTGCTGGTGACAGGACTCTATCTCTGGCTGCGGCGGCGCAAGACCAGCGTCAGCGTCGAACGCGCCGTCGCGAACCCCTCCGCACTGGAGCCGCAGGCGTCATGAGCGGGCGTAGCATTTTCCGCCCGCACCGCACGCTCTCGCAGATCTTCGCGGTGCCGTTGTTGATCGGCGTCCTGAGTATTGTCGGACTCGTCGCTGCGCTCGTCGGCGACGGCGTCTGGGATGGGCTGTCGTGGCTGATGCTGGTGACGCCGATCGTCATCTATGCGATCTGCGTCCACCTTCCGCGCCGGGCCAAATCCCGCTGAGGTGGGTTTTTACCTCGATACGATACTTCGGAAGACGTGAGCGCGGCGCCGCCCGCGGCCGTTCATCGGCGTGTCCGTCGCACGGCGGGTGAGGGCGAGGCCGCTGCCGCACTCTCGCTGCCGCCGTTCTTGACGTTATCCTTAACCTGCAGAAGCGCGTTGAGCGCGTTCTGGAGCGAGGCGACCGGCACGCCGCGGAGCGCTTCGGTTGCGATAGAATCGCGCAGGCTGTCGAGGTCATCGACCAACTGCCGTCCCGCCGCGGTCAAATATAGTTGATTGGCACGGCGGTCGGCCGGATGTGGCCGGCGTTCAAGAAGACCTTGATCGACAAGGCGATCCAGCAATCTGACCAGCGAGATTGGCTGCAATTCCAGCACCTCGGCGAGGTCCACCTGCGACAAACCTTCCTGCTGACGCAGCCGAAAGAGCACGATCCATTGTGCACGCGTGGTGCCGCGGCTCTTGGCCCGGTGCTCAATATAATTGCGCAGCAACCGGGAAGATTCGATCAACTGGGTGATTAACTGCCGTTTGAGATCGAGCGACATGGGCGATGGACTGCAGCCAAAAGCGGGGGCAAGAGGTTGACTAGTGTCCCGAATCCGAAGTTCGCCACATCATGCGGCGCCCTCAGTAGCGAACTTCGGATTCGAAAGGACACTAGCAAATCTATGGTTCTAGTGTGGTTTGGGTTCAGAAGTTCGCTTGAGGGGCCTGCAGAGAAAATGAAGCGAACTTCTGAACCACCACACTAGTCTGACGAATAATTCATTAGCATGCTATCACATTAAGTGCTCGCATACTAAATAATCGCGATCAGCGTCGAGAAAAACGACGCTTCGGGAAAATTACGGGTTCACGAGAAACGTATGAGCAAGTCTGGAATGCCTCGCTGGGGAAGCTCGCTGATCGTCCTGGCGATCGTCGGCATCGTCGCCGTGGTCTGGTATCGCATGGATGAGCGCAAGCCCCATGCAGGGCCCCCGCCTGCAGTGCCAGTGACGATTGCGCCGGTCGAGAAGGCGGACTTCCCGGTCTATCTGTCGGGCCTCGGCACCGTGCAGGGCTTCAACACCGTGCAGGTGCGCACGCGCGTCGACGGCGAGATCACGCAGATCGTTTTCAAGGAAGGGCAGTTCGTCAAGGAAGGCGATCTGCTGGCGCAGATCGATCCACGCCCGTTCCAGGCAGCGCTCGATGCCGCGAAAGCCAAGAAGGTGCAGGACGAGGCGAGCCTCAACAACGCACACCTTGATCTCGCGCGCTCGACCAAGCTCGGCGAGTTCGCCACGCGCCAGACCGTCGATACCCAGCGTGCCCAGGTCGCGCAACTGACGGCGCAGATCGCGGGCGATCAGGCGGCGATCGACAACGCGCAGACCCAGCTGGACTATGCGAGTATCCGCGCGCCGATCGCGGGCGTCACCGGCATCCGCATGGTCGATGTCGGCAACATCGTCACCGCTGCGGCGCAGACTGCCATCGTCACAATCGCGCAGGTCGAGCCGATCTCGGTGATCTTCACCGCGCCCGAGCAGCAGTTGCCGGCGATAGCCAATGCGATGAAGGGCGGCGCGCTGAAGGTCGAGGCCTACACCTCCGACGGGCGCAAGAAACTTTCAGATGGCGTGCTTGCGCTCATCAACAATCAGGTGGATTCCACCAGCGGAACCATTCGCCTGAAAGCGACGTTCGACAATAAGGATCACGCGCTGTGGCCGGGCCTGTCGGTGTCCACGCGCCTCCTTGTCGAGACGGCGAAGGATGCGACCGTGGTTCCCGAAGAAGCCGTGCAGCACGGGACCGATGGCCTGTTCGTCTTTGCAGTGGGCGAGGGCAACAAGGCGGTGGTGAAGCCGATCAAGGTCCGGGTCTCCGGAGGCGGCAGGAGCCTTGTGGAGGAGGGAGTTTCTCCGGGCGAGCAGGTGGTGACGCGCGGCCAATATCGCGTTCAGGCGGGATCGTTGCTGGCGGCCAGAGTGGCTTCCGGCGACACCGAACCGAAAGCTGATTGACCATGGGCTCAGGCTTCTCGGCTCCTTTCATCCGCTTCCCCATCGCGACATCGCTGTTGATGGTGGGCGTGTTGTTCGTCGGCCTTGTCGCCTATCCGGCGCTGCCGATTGCACCGCTGCCGCAGGTCGACTTCCCCACGATCCAGGTATCGGCGAGTCTGCCGGGTGCGAGCCCTGAAACCATGGCGTCCTCGGTCGCGCAGCCGCTCGAGCGGCAGTTCGCGCAGATCCCGGGCGTCGCCCAGCTTACCTCGACAAGTTCGCTCGGCTCGACCTCGATCACCATCCAGTTCGATCTCAACCGCGCGATCGATGGTGCGGCAAACGACGTGCAGGCGGCGATCAACGCCGCAAGCGGACAGTTGCCGAAGAACCTGCCGAGCCCGCCGACCTATCGCAAGGTGAACCCGGCCGACGCGCCGATCATGATCCTGTCGGCGACGTCCGACACCATGCCGCTGATCGAGGTCAATGACGCGATCGACAGCAAGCTCGCCCAGCAGCTCAGCCAGATCACTGGCGTCGCGCAGGTGCTGATCGGTGGCCAGCAGAAGCCTGCGATCCGTGTGCAGATCGATCCGGCAAAGCTTGTCGCCAAAGGGCTCGGGCTCGAGGACGTGCGCCTGCAGCTTGCGCAAACGACTGTCGACAGTCCGAAGGGCAATATCGACGGCAAGACCCGCAGCTATACGATCTATGCCAATGACCAGTTGCCGTCCTCGAAGGACTGGAACGACGTCATCATCGCCTATCGCAACGGTGGACCGTTGCGGGTGCGCGATATCGGGCAGGCGATAGCCGGCCCCGAGGACATGAAGCAGGCAGCATGGGCGAACGGCAAACGCGGCGTGTTCCTTGTCGTGTTCAAGCAGCCCGGCGCCAACGTCATCGAGACGGTCGACAAGATCAAGGCGCAACTGCCGCGGCTGGAGAAGGGCCTGCCGCCCGCGGTCAATGTCACGATCATGAGCGACCGGACCCAGACGATCCGCGCCGCGGTCGAGGACGTGCAGTTCACGCTGCTCCTCACCATCGCGCTGGTGGTGATGGTGATCTTCCTGTTCCTGCGCAACTTCTGGGCGACGGTGATCCCGAGCATCACCGTGCCGCTGGCGTTGCTTGGCGCCTGCGCGCTGATGTGGGTCGTGGGCTATACGCTCGACAATCTGTCGCTGATGGCGCTGACGATTGCAGTCGGCTTCGTGGTCGACGACGCCATCGTGATGCTGGAGAACATCTCGCGCTATGTCGAAAAGGGGGAGGACCCCTATGAGGCGGCGCTGAAAGGCGCGCGTGAAATCGGCTTCACCATCGTGTCGATCAGCGTCTCGCTGGTCGCGGTGCTGATTCCACTGTTGCTGATGGGTGGCATCATCGGCCGTCTGTTCCGCGAATTCGCCGTCACACTCGCGATGACGATCTTCGTCTCCATGATCGTGTCGCTGACGCTGACGCCGATGATGGCGTCGCGCTTCCTGCAGCCGCATCGCGAAGGTCAGCAGCACGGCAAGCTCTACCAGTGGAGCGAGCGCATGTTCGACGGCATGCTGCACGCCTATGAGCGCGGGCTCGACCTCGTGATGCGCTGGCGTTTCACGACGCTGATGGTGTTCTTCGCGACCGTCGCGCTGTCGGTGATCCTGTTCCTGGCGATCCCGAAGGGCTTCTTCCCGCAGCAGGACAACGGCCTTCTCACCGGCGCCTCGCAGGCGTCGCAGGATATTTCCTTCGCCGAGATGAAGCGCAAGCAGGAAGAGCTCGGCAAGATCGTGCTTGACGATCCCGATGTCGCAAGCGTGGCGATGGCGATCGGCGGGGGCGGCAGCGCGCTCAATACCGGACGTCTCTACATCACGCTGAAGCCGCGCAGCGAGCGCACCGCGCTGGCACCGCAGATCATCGCGCGCATCCGCGCCAAGGCGGAGAAGGTCGAGGGTGCGCGATTGTTCCTGCAGGCGTCGCAGGACGTGCGGCTCGGCGGCCGCGCCACGCGCACACAGTTCGAGTACACGCTGCAGGATGCCAACCTCGACGAATTGAACGAGTGGGCGCCGAAGATTCTGGCGAAGATGGAGACGCTGCCGCAACTGCGCGACGTTGCGACCGACCAGCAGACCAAGGGCACGACGCTGACACTGACGATCGATCGCGATACCGCGTCACGTTACGGCATCTCGCCGCAACTCATCGACGATACGCTCTACGATGCATTCGGCCAGCGCCAGATCGCGCAGTATTTCACCCAACTCAACACCTATCGCGTGGTGATGGAAATCCTGCCGGAGTTACAGGGCGATCTCGAGACGCTGCAGAAGATTTACATCAAGTCGCCCAACACCGGCGAGCAGGTGCCGCTCTCGACCTTCGTGCGCTGGACGACGGACCCGGTGCGGCCGCTCTCGATCAGCCATCAGGGCCAGTTCCCGGCGATCACCATCAGCTTCAACCTCGCGCAGGGCGTGGCGCTCGGGCAGGCGACCGACGCCGTGCAGAAGGCGATGGAAGAACTCGGCGCGCCGCCGACGCTCAACGGAAGCTTCCAGGGCACCGCGCAGGCGTTCCAGCAATCGCTCGGCACCATTCCGCTGTTGATCTTTGCCGCGCTGATCGTAGTGTATCTGATCCTCGGCATCCTCTACGAGAGCTACATCCACCCGCTCACGATTCTCTCGACGCTGCCGTCGGCGGGCGTCGGTGCGCTCGCGATCCTGATGCTGTTCGGATTCGATTTCAGCCTGATCGCGCTGATCGGCATCGTGCTCCTGATCGGCATCGTGAAGAAGAACGGCATCATGATGGTCGACTTCGCGATCGTCGCCGAGCGTGAGGGACTGTCGCCGGAGGAGTCGATCCGCAAGGCGGCGCTGCTGCGCTTCCGCCCGATCATGATGACGACGATGGCGGCGCTGCTTGGCGGCGTGCCGCTGATGCTCGGTCACGGCACCGGCTCGGAAATCCGCCAGCCGCTCGGCTACGCCATGGTCGGCGGCTTGCTCGTCAGCCAGATGCTGACGCTGTTCACGACGCCGGTGATCTATCTCTATCTCGACCGCGTCTCGAACTGGGTCTCGGGACTGGGCCGGCGCCCGCCGCCGTCCGACCGTGGCCATCCGCAGCCGCAGGACGCGGTGTCACAAGCCGCGGAGTAGCGCGGCTTGCTGCTGTGCGAGTTCACCAATTTGACGGTTGATTTTGCGGCGGTGTTTCCTTCACCTCTCCTCCATAAGAGCGTTTACGCTCGTCTTCGACGAGCTATGGGGAGAGGTCGCGAACGAAGTGAGCGGGTGAGGGGAGCTAGATATTTAATCGAGGCATTTAGAGCCCCTCACCCCAACCCTCTCCCCAATGGGGAGAGGGAGCACACACCGCGGTTGTGCTGTCATATCTTGCGGAAGATCACGCTTGCGTTGACGCCGCCGAAGCCGAAGCCGTTCGACAGCACATGGTCGATCTTCATCTTGCGAGCCTCGCCGCGGATGAGATCGACGCCCTCGGCCGCATCGTCCGGGTTGTCGAGGTTCAGCGTGGCCGGCGCGATCTGATCGCGCAGCGACAGCACCGAATAGATCGCCTCGAGGCCGCCGGCTGCGCCGAGCAGATGGCCGGTTGCGGATTTGGTCGAACTCACGGCGACGCTATTGTTCGTGCCGAACACCGCCTTGATCGCCGCGAGTTCACCGAGATCGCCGACCGGCGTCGAGGTGGCGTGCGCGTTGAGATACTGGATATGCGAGGGATCGAGCCCGGCCTGCCGCAAGGCCTGCACGACGGCACGGCGCGCGCCGTCGCCATCCTCGGGACCGGAGGTCATATGATAGGCGTCGGCGCTGGTGCCGTAGCCGACAAGCTCGGCGATCGGCCTGGCGCCGCGCGCCAGCGCGTGCTCGAGTTCTTCCAGCATCAGAAGGCCCGCGCCTTCGCCCATCACGAAACCGTCGCGCGCCTTGTCGAAGGGGCGGGAGGCCTGCTCGGGCGTGTCGTTGAATCCAGACGACAGTGCGCGTGCCGCCGCAAAGCCGCCGAGCGCGGTGCGCTCGACGCAGGCTTCCGCACCGCCTGCAAGCGCAACGTCGGCTTCGCCCGCGCGGATGATCCGCGCCGCATCGCCGATCGCCTGCACGCCAGCGGCGCAGGCCGTCACCGGCGCACCGAGCGCACCCTTGAAGCTGTGGCGGATCGAGACCTGACCGGCTGCGAGATTGACGAGAAAGGAGGGCACCGTGAAGGGTGACAGCCGCCGCACGCCACGGGAGTCGGCCAACCGCACGGAATCGGCAATCGCCGGAAAGCCGCCGACACCGGAACCGATGATGGTCGCCGTGCGCTCGCGCTCCTGTTCCGAGGTGGGGTGCCAGTTGGCCTGAGCCGCCGCTTCCTCGGCTGCAAGCAGCGCGAACAGGATGAAGCGGTCCATCTTCTTCTGATCTTTGGCCGGGGCGGCGCGATTGGGGTCGAAACCGGCCTCCGGGTCCTCGTCAAGGTTCGGCACGAGGCCTGCGACCTTGGCGGACAGTTCGCCGACCACCTCGTCCGGCAAGCGGCGCAGGCCTGATTTTCCGGCAATCAACCGCGACCAGTTGGCTTCCACGCCGCAGCCGAGCGGGGACACCGCTCCCATGCCTGTTACAACAACCCGCCGCATAAACCCCGTCCTGTGAATGTGATCTGGTCCCACAGACCTAGAGCATTTTTGCTTTTGATGGAATTAAAAGCAAAGCTCTAGGCTATTGTTCTGACGCGTTTTCTTCACGCGAACCGGCTTCCACTTCGCTCGAAAACGCTCTAGGCGACTGCGGGGCGTTTGTCACGGCGGATCGACAGGGCGGCGAGCGAGGCGATCAGGCACAGGAGCCCGGCGAAGAAGAACGCGGGCAGGTAGCTCGCGAGATAGGTTCGCGATATCCCGGCGCCGAGCGCGGTGGAGGCGGCGCCGAGCTGGTGGCCGGCGAAAATCCAGCCGAACATCAGGTTGGCGCGTTCGGGCCCGAACGTCGCGGCCGAGAGGCGCACGGTCGGCGGCACGGTGGCGACCCAGTCGAGCCCGTAGAACAGGGCGAACAGCGACAGGCCGTAAAGCGTGAAGTCGGTGAACGGCAGCAGCATCAGCGAGAGACCGCGCAGGCCGTAGTACCAGAACAGCAGCCAGCGGTTGTCGTAACGGTCCGACAGCCAGCCCGAGCAGATGGTGCCGATGACATCGAAGATGCCCATCGCCGCGAGCAGCGTCGCAGCCCCTGTCGCCGGAATGGAATAGTCGCCGCACAGCGCGATGAAGTGAGTCTGGATCAGGCCGTTGGTGCTGGCCCCGCAGATGTAGAAGGTGAAGAACAGCACCCAGAAGGTGCGGCTCTGCGATGCGTCCCGCAACGCGTTGAGCGCGGAAGATGTGATCGAGGTCTCAATCGGCGGCGGCGCGATCGGCTCGCTTCCATCGCCGCCGAATGGGCGCAATGCCAGATCGGAAGGACGATCGCGCACCACCAGCAGCACGGAGAGGGCGGCAATCGCCATCAGAATGCAGAGCGCGATGGTGGCGACGCGCCAGCTATAGAGTTCGGTGAGCCTGGCAAACAGCGGCAGAAACAGAAGCTGGCCGGTCGCCGTGCTCGCGGCGAACAGGCCGACGACGAGCCCGCGCCGCTTGACGAACCAGCGCGCGGCAACCGTCGCGCCGAGGACGAGGGCGATCATGCCGGTGCCGGTGCCGACCACGATGCCCCATAGCAGGATCAACTGCCAGACCTCGGTCATGAACAGCGACAGCGTCAGGCCTGCCACAATCGTCGTCAGCGCGGAGATTACGACATTGCGCATGCCGTAGCGGTTGATGAGGGCGGCGGCGAACGGCGCGACCAGCCCGTAGAGCAGCAGGCGGATTGACAGCGCGCTGGAGATTTCGGCGTTGCTCCACTGAAACTCCTGCTCGAGCGGCACGATGAACACGCCCGGTGCGCTGATCGAGGCGGCGCTCGCAAGCGTCGTCAGGAAGGTCGCGGCGACCACGGCCCAGCCGTAATAGATATCGTGGCGGGCGAGACGCGCCGAGAGCCAATGGGAGATCATGAGAAGCCTGGTTTATCGAAGTCGGGGAGCGATATGATACCGGTCATATAGCAGGAGATCGGATCACAATCTGGTGGTGACGGCAGGGAATGGCTCCACCAATCGGGGCACGCCGTTCTCGTTCTTAGGTTGACGTCGCGCGAGTGCCATTCCCTCGCTAAGCTCCGCCCGCGATCATCAGACGGAGCGGGTCATGGCAGGCATTTGCTTTATCGGTCTTGGCAACATGGGCGGGCCGATGGCCGCCAATCTGGTGAAAGCGGGGCTCACTGTCACCGGCTTCGATCTCGTCGAGTCGCTGCGGGATGCGGCGGCCAACGCGGGCGTCAAAACCGTCACGCAACTCACCGAGGCGATCGAGGGCGCGGACACCGTCATCACCATGCTGCCGGCGGGCGCGCATGTGCTCTCGGTGTGGCGCGAGATCGTGCCGCGGCTTGCCAGGGGCACGCTGGTGATCGATTGCTCGACGATCGATGTCGCAAGCGCCTTGCAGGCGCATGAGCTGGCAACGGCGGCCGGTCTGCGGTCGGTCGATGCGCCGGTGTCGGGCGGCACCATCGGCGCGAAGAACGCGACGCTGACCTTCATGGCGGGCGGCGAGCCGAAGGCCTTTGCGGCGGCGCAGCCAATTCTCGAAAAGATGGGCGCGAAGATCATTCACTGCGGCGGCGCGGGTGCGGGGCAGGCGGCGAAGATCTGCAACAACATGATCCTCGGCATCTCGATGATCGGTGTGTGCGAGGCCTTCAGCCTCGGCGAACGGCTCGGGCTGTCGCATCAGGCGCTGTTCGATGTCGCCTCGACGTCGTCGGGCCAGTGCTGGTCGCTGACGAGTTATTGTCCGGTGCCGGGCCCGGTGCCCGCATCGCCCGCGAACAATAACTACAAGCCGGGTTTTGCGGCCGCGCTGATGCTGAAGGATCTGCGGTTGGCGCAGGATGCCGCCAGCGCTACCGGCACCGCGACGCCGCTCGGCACGCACGCGCAGGAACTCTATGAGGCCTTCACGGAAGCCGGCCATGGGGCGGTGGACTTTTCCGGAATCATCGCGCATCTACGACGCCAGTCGAGGGAATGAAACTGGCGTGATGGTGTGAGCGTGCCGGATGTCGCTATCGTCGGAGCGGGCCCGGCCGGATTGATCGCGGCCGAAACGGTCGCCGCAGCGGGATTCTCCGTCACCGTCTATGAGCGCATGCCCTCGGGTGCGCGAAAATTCCTGATGGCCGGGCGCGGCGGTCTCAATCTCACGCACAGCGAATCGCTGGAGACGTTTCTCACACGTTATGGCGCGGCACCGCCGCTGCTGCGCGATGCCGTTACTGCGTTTCCACCACAGGCGCTGCGCGAATGGGCGCACGGGCTGAAGCAGGAAACGTTCATCGGTACCAGCGGGCGGGTGTTTCCGAAAGCCTTCAAGGCGTCACCTTTATTACGTGCATGGCTCGCGCGGCTGGATCATCTCGGGGTGCGCTTTGCACTCCGCCACCAATGGCTCGGCTGGAACGAGGAAGGCGCGTTGCGCTTCGCGACGCCGGACGGCGAGCATTGCGTTGCGCCACGTGCGAGCGTGCTGGCGCTCGGCGGTGCAAGCTGGCCGCGCCTGGGAGCGAACGGCGACTGGCGCGATATCCTCTCGGCGCAAGGCATCGCCGTCACCGAACTCGAACCTGCCAATTGCGGCTTTCGCATCGACTGGAGTGCGTCGTTCCGCGATCGCTTCGAGGGGCAGCCGCTGAAGAATGTGGCGCTCGCCTGCAAAGGCCAGACCTCGCGCGGCGAGATCGTCATCACCAGAGACGGCATCGAGGGTGGGGGCGTCTATGCCCTGTCGCGGACTTTGCGCGAGACGGCACGGGCGCAAGGCCACGCCATCCTCTCGATCGATCTGCGGCCGGACCTGTCTGAGCAGGAGTTGGTTACGCGGCTCTCGCGCCCACGCGGCAAGCAGTCGGTCGCGACCTTCCTGCGCAAGGTGTTGGCGTTGCCGCCCGTTGCGATCGGCCTGCTGCATGAGGCTGCACTCTATCGTGGCACGAGGCTTGCCGCGCTGGCATCGGACGAACTGACCGGGCTCGTCCGTGCGCTGCCGCTGCGGCTCGATGGGCCGGCTTCACTGGCGCGTGCGATCTCGACCGCCGGGGGCGTTGCCTTCACGGATATCAGGGCCGATTTTTCCCTCGTGAAGCGACCCTCGGTATTTGTTGCGGGTGAGATGCTCGACTGGGAAGCGCCGACGGGCGGCTATCTGCTGCAGGCCTCCTTCGCGACCGGCATCGCGGCGGGGCAGGGTGTGCTGGCCCGTCTCCACCCGGTGCATTTCGGACGATAGGATGATAGCCCTGTCGTATAAAACCGCTAGGCTGCGGCGCGTACATTCTCCCGTCTATTTATTCTGCGCTGCAAAAAATAACTGTGGAGTGAAACATGAAGTCAAAATATCTGTCGGCGATCTCGGCGCTGGCCTGCATCTGCCTTGCAGGCCCTGCGTTTGCACAGGGCGTCAAGATCGGCGTTCTGAACGATCAATCCGGCGTCTATGCCGACTTCGGCGGCAAGTGGTCAGTCGAAGCGGCGCGGATGGCGATCGAGGATTTCGGCGGCTCGGTGCTCGGTCAGAAGATCGAGCTGGTCGATGCCGACCATCAGAACAAGCCTGATCTTGGCGTGAGCATCGCGCGGCGATGGTTCGACGTCGAGCACGTCGACATGGTAACCGAACTCACGACGTCCTCCGTCGCGCTTGCCGTGCAGGAACTCGCCAAGCAGCAGAAGAAGATCGACATGGTGGTCGGCGCGGGCTCCTCGCGCATCACCGGCGACCTCTGCTCGCCTTACGGTTTCCACTGGGCCTATGACACCCATGCGCTCGGCGTCGGCACCGGTGGCGCGCTGACGGAAGCGGGCGGCAACACCTGGTTCTTCCTCACCGCCGACTATCAGTTCGGCTATTCGCTGGAGCAGGATACGGCGGCGATCGTGAAGGAGAAGGGCGGCAAGGTGCTCGGCGCGGTGCGTCACCCGCTGAATACGTCGGACTTCTCGTCGTTCCTGCTGCAGGCGCAGAGCTCGAAGGCGAAGGTCATCGGCCTTGCCAACGCAGGCCTCGATACCTCGAACGCCATCAAGCAGGCGGCGGAATTCGGCATCGTGCAGGGCGGCCAGAAACTCGCGGCGCTCTTGTTCACGCTGGCCGAAGTGCATGGCCTCGGCACGCAGGCCGCTCAGGGCCTGCAACTCACCGAGAGCTATTATTGGGATCGTGACGACAAGTCGCGCGATTTCGGCGAGCGCTTCTTCAAGAAGACCGGCCGCATGCCCAACATGGTTCAGGCAGGCACTTACTCGGCCGTCACGTCCTATCTGAAGGCGGTGAAGGCCGCCGGCACCAAGGACACCGAAGCCGTCACCAAGAAGCTGAAGGAACTGCCGGTCAACGACGCCTTCACCGGCAACGGCAAGGTTCTTCCCAACGGCCGCATGGTCACCGATCTCTATCTGTTCGAGGTCAAGAAGCCGGCCGAGAGCAAGAAGCCGTGGGACTACTACAAGCTGATCGCGACGGTGCCGGGCGACAAGGCCTATCCGACCGCGAAGGAAAGCGGCTGCCCGCTGACGAAGTGAGTTGATCCGTAACGGGATCGCATCAGACAAACCGCGCCTCGATGGTTTCGAGGCGCGGTTTTGCGTTATGGCGTTCCGGTGGTCATCGCATCCGTCATCAGGGCGATAAATCCAAAGCTCCCGGCAACCAGACAGACCGCGAACCACCCTCCATATGACCACGCAAGACCTGCGGCGGCAGCGCCGACACCGCCGCCGATAAAAAACAAACCGACATAAAGGCCGTTGATGCGGCCTCGTGCTTCCGGCTGCAACAGATTGACGGCGCGGCGGCCTAAAGTCTGATCGCAGGTGAAGCCGACATCGAGAAGAATGGCGCCGGCGGCTTCCATGACGAGCGCCAATGCCCACGAGGAGACGAATTCGGCGGATGCGCATAGCGCAAGGGCCGCGATGATGAGGAGATGCGATGCGCACAATCCCTGTCGCGTCCAGCCGCGATCTCCCATTCGGCCTGCGAGCGGCGTTGCAATCGCGCCGGCAGCGCCGACCAATGCGAAGATGGCAATGCCACGCGGCGTGAGGTTGAAGGGAGCAGCGGATAGCCGCAGCGCAATGGCGGTCCAGTAGGCGGAGAAGGATGCCATGGCCAGCGAGGCTGTCCATGAGCGTACCCGCAGGACGGGTTCATCGCGCCACAATGTCCAGAATGACCGCAGCAGTCCGACATAGCTTATGCGCGCGGCCGGCTGCAGCGGGGCAGCCGCCGCATCAGCGCGATTGCGATAACTGCGATCGCGGTTGCGGATGCCGCATAGAATCCGCGCCAATCCCAGATGTCTGCGATGAAACTCGCGAGCGGGCGGGACAGCATGATGCCAACCATCAATCCACCCATGACATCGCCGATGACGCGCCCGCGTTCGGATGGATGCGCCATCGCGGCGATGAGTGGCACGAGCATCTGGATCGCGGAGCAAAATGCGCCGAGCACGAATACGAACAGGAACAGCAAGGACGGCGTCGGCGCCAGGGCGGTGCAGGCTGCTGCGGCGACGGTGCAGCCGAGCGTGAGGCCTATCAGGCTGCGATTTTCAAAGATGTCGGCAAGCGGGACCAGCAGAAACAATCCGGCGGCATAACCGAGCAGGGTCAGGGTGCTGACCATGCCTGCCTGCGCGGTGGATATGCCGAAGGATGAGCCAATCAGCGCCACGAGAATTTGCGGAGCAGACAGATTGGTGACGATGACGCCGGTCGCGAGGGCGCCCAGCCTCACGAACGCGCGCGGCACCGTTCGATGAGACGAGAGGGCAGGCTGAAGGCAGGTCATGAGGAGCCTCGAATTTAGGGAAGAGGCCCTTTAATCAGCCCGCTCAATATGCAACAATTGAATTGTTATGATAATATATATGCGAGTTTGTTATGAACACAAACGACCTTGCCGCCTTCATCGCGGTCGTCGAAACGGGCTCGATCGTCGCGGCTTCGACGCGTCTCAATCTCACCCAGCCTGGCGTGACGCGCCGTGTGCAGAGTCTTGAAGAGATGCTTGGCGTTGAACTGCTCGACCGGCAGTCGAAGCCGCTGAAGCCGACTACTGCGGGACGTGAAGCTTACGAGCAGGGGCGTCGGGTCCTCCGAACGCTCGATGATCTCAAGTCGGGCGTTGCCGCCGATGGCGTGGTGCGTGGCGAGTTCCGCCTCGGCGTTACACCGTATTTGTCGGAAGCCGCCTTGAGCGCGCCTCTGGATATGCTGCGCGCGCAATTTCCGGCTTTGAGCGTGCACATCGTGTCAGGATGGTCGCCCGATCATGCGGAGCGGGTCTGCCGCAACCAGCTCGACGCTGCCGCGATCTGTTTGCCGGATGGCGTTACGCCGCCGGAGGAGCTGGTTTGTGACGACCTCGGAACGCAAGCCGTTACCTTTGTCGTGGCACGCGACATGAAAGTGCCGAAGTCGGTGGACCTTCCGGGCTTGTCGCATCTCCCCTGGGTCATCAATCAGGATGGGTGTGGCTTCCGCCGGGCGCTGAAGCGCCGTTTCGATGCAGCCCATCTTCCGTTCAACATTGCAGTCGAAGCGTTGGATCCTGAGCTTCGGCTATCTCTCGTCGCGCGCGGTGTCGGGATCGGTCTCGTCACTCCGATCGCCCTGAAGCGAAGCCCGCTGCGGAGCAAGCTCAAGGTTGTTAAAGTTGAAAACTTCGAGCCGGCCGTGAGAGCGTGGGTTGTTCATCGGCCGCCACCGGGCCGTCTTGCGGTTCCGATCAAAGCCTTTCGCGACGCGCTGGCTGTCGAGCTTCGTGACGCCTCGTGAAGTGCAGGCTCACGTCCCGCTCTCGATATCCTCGCGCAGGATTTCCAATTCCAGCCATTGTTCTTCGGCGCTCGCGAGTTCGGCGTGGGCCTTGGTCATCGCCGCCGAGGCGGCGTCGAACGCCTTGCGGTCGCGGGCATAAAGCGTCGGGTCGTCGAGTTGCGTTTGCAGCTTTGCGATCTCGGCCTGCAGCTTCGCCATGGTCTTGGGCAGCGTTTCCAGCGCGTGCTTCTCCTTGAAGCTGAGACGACGCTTCGGCGCGGCCGTCGAAGCAGGCGCGGAGGGCGGAGCCTTTGCAACCTTTGCGGATGCGGCTGTGCCCTTGACGGCCTTTTCCTTGAGGTCGCTGCCGCGCTGCGCCAGCATGTCGGAATAGCCGCCGGCGTATTCGACCCAGCGGCCTTCGCCCTCCGGCGCGATCACCGAGGTGACGACGCGGTCGAGGAAGTCGCGATCATGGCTGATGAGGATCACCGTACCCTCGTATTCGCCGAGCATGTCTTCCAGCACGTCGAGCGTTTCGAGATCGAGATCGTTGGTCGGCTCGTCGAGTACCAGAACGTTCGACGGCTTTGCCAGCGCGCGCGCCAGCATCAGCCGCCCGCGTTCGCCGCCGGACAGCGCCTCCAGCGGCGTGCGCGCCTGCTCCTGGCTGAACAGGAAGTCCTTCATGTAGCTCACGACATGCTTCGGCTTGCCGCCGACCATGATGGTGTCGCCGCGCCCGCCGGTGAGAGCATTCGCGAGTGTCGATTTCGGATCGAGGCTTTCGCGGTGCTGGTCGAGCGTCGCCATCTCGATGTTGGCGCCGAGCCGCACCGTGCCGCTGTCGGGCGGTGACGTACCGATCAAAAGATTGATCAGCGTCGTCTTGCCTGCGCCGTTGGGGCCGACGATGCCGAGCCGGTCGCCGCGCGCGATGCGGGTCGAGAAGTCGTTGACGATCGGACGTTCGCCGAACGATTTGACGAGATGCTTCGCCTCGACCACGAGCTTGCCGGAGAGATCGGACTCGGCGGCGGCGAGCGTCGCCTTGCCGGTGGCGCCGCGATAGCCGCGCCGCGCCTGCCGCAGCGCGTGCAGATTGCCGAGTCGCTTGACGTTGCGCTTGCGCCGGCCGGAGACGCCGTAGCGCAGCCAGTGTTCTTCCATCACGATCTTGCGGTCGAGCTTGTGCTGCTCGCGTTCTTCGTCGGCCAGCACCTCGTCGCGCCACGCCTCGAACGCGCCAAAGCCTTTCTCGATGCGCCGCGTCTCGCCGCGGTCGAGCCACACGGTCGCGCGCGACAGGTTGGTGAGAAAGCGCCGGTCGTGGCTGATCATGACCAGCGCACTGCGGCGTGAGGCCAGTTCGCTTTCCAGCCATTCGATGGTGGTGAGATCGAGATGGTTGGTCGGCTCGTCGAGCAGAAGAATGTCGGGCGAGGGCGCCAGCACGCGGGCAAGTGCAGCGCGGCGCGCCTCGCCGCCGGACAGGCTCGCCGGATTTTCCTCGCCGGTCAGCCCAAGCTGCTCCAGCAGGTAGCGCGCCTGATAGAGATCGTCGCCGGGGCTCAAGCCCGCTTCGACATAGGCGAGTGTCGTCGCAGCGCCGGCGAAATCCGGCTCCTGCGGCAGATAACGCACCGTCGCACCGGGCTGCACGAAGCGCGTGCCGCGATCGGGCTCGATCAATCCCGCGACGATCTTGAGCAAAGTGGATTTGCCCGAGCCGTTGCGCCCGACAAGGCAGACGCGCTCGTTGGCCTCGACGGCCAACTCGACGCCGGAGAGCAGCGGCGTGCCACCGAAGGTGAGCGCGATGTCTTTCAACTGGATCAGCGGAGCCATATCAGCCTGTTTCTTCGTTCCGTCTCTCAGCCTTGCGGCTGCGTGCGCGCGATGCGGCGGATGGTCTGGTCGAGGGTCGACAGAAAAGCGGAGCGGTCCTTCGGCGAAAAGCCGCGTGGCCCGCCGGTGATCTCGCCGCTCTCGCGCAGGTCGCTCATCAGGTTGCGTACCGCAAGCGTCATGCCGATCGAATCCTCCGTGAAAGCCTTTCCGTTCGGTGCGATGACGGCCGCGCCTGCCTTGACGCAACGGCTCGCGAGCGGAATGTCGGCGGTGATGACGATATCGCCACTCGTCGCCCGCGCCGCGATCCAGTCATCGGCCGCGTCCATGCCGGGACCGGCCGCGATCCGCTCGATCTGCGGATCGTCGGGCACGCGGATGAAATTGCCCGCCACCACGCTCACCGGCCATTGGTGGCGCGCGGCAACGCGATAGGCTTCCTCCTTCACCGGGCAGGCATCGGCATCGATATAGATTCGCATCGGTCCAGAACGTCGGGGTTTACGTTTTGCGTTGCGATATCATGGCCGCCCGCAATGAGGAAGCCGCGGGGGAGCGGCCTTTTGCGGTGTTCCCGCGGGTCTTGACCGGATGGGTTGCACGGATCGGTCGCGCTGATAGATTTAACACCGAATGGTGTTTCGCGTCTCAGGGTTTGGCCTTCAACCAAGGCTTTGCCTGAAAGGCGCAGATTTGGATCTGCATGACGGAGCATGCCCAGCCCCGCGTTTTCGAGCGACGGTCGAACCTGGTGGCGGGCGAGGCGCAACCGAGCCAGGCGTCTGGTCTGCCAGCCTATGCGGCGATCGATCTCGGCACCAACAACTGCCGGCTGTTGATCGCGCGCCCCTCGGGCGACAGCTTCCGCGTGGTGGATTCGTTCTCGCGCATCATTCGGCTTGGCGAAGGCATCGTCTCCTCGGGCCGCATCAGCGAAGCCGCGATCGAGCGTGCCGTCGGTGCGCTGTCGGTGTGCCGTGACAAGATGGACGCGCGCAGCGCGCATCGCCGCCGCACCATCGCGACCGAAGCCTGCCGCGCGGCGGATAATTCGGATGAATTTCTCTCGCGCATCCGCGAGAAGACCGGCATCGAACTCGAGATCATCGACCGCGAAACGGAATCGACGCTCGCCTCGATCGGCTGCACGCCGTTGCTCGATGAGCGCGCGCGCGGCGTGATCCTGTTCGACATCGGTGGCGGCTCCACCGAAGTCGTGAAGCTGATGCGGCCCGACGGCGAGCCCGATGCGCCGCCGGTGAAAGGCCCGTGGATTTCGCTGCCGGTCGGCGTGGTGACGCTGGCCGAGCATTTCGGCGGCATCGACGTCACGCGCGAATCCTATGCGGCGATGGTCGGTGAAGTCGCAAGGCATCTCGCGCCGTTCGCGGCCGCGCATGGCGACGACATCGACGGCATGCATCTCCTCGGCACCTCGGGCACCGTGACGACGGTGGCGGGGCTTCACCTCGGGCTCGTGCGTTACGACCGCCGCCGTGTCGATGGCTTGTGGATGAACAATCAAGACATCACCGCCGCGGTGGAGCGGCTGATGTCGATGACCTATCGCCAGCGCGCCGACAACGCCTGCATCGGCACCGAGCGCGCCGACCTCGTGCTCGCGGGCTGCGCCATTCTCGATGCGATCCGCGATGCGTTCCCGGTTTCGCGACTGCGGGTGGCCGACCGCGGCCTGCGCGAGGGCATGCTGGTCGAAATGATGCGCGAAGACGGCTATATCCCGGCTGCATAGGCGCGCGACAGGCATTCAAGGCGGATCATGGCAAAGGACACGACCGGGCGGCTGCACGTCACGGTAAAGAGCGGTGGCAAGCGCAAGCTGTCATCGAAGCTGTGGCTGGAGCGCCAGCTCAACGATCCCTATGTCGCGCAGGCCAAGCGCGACGGTTTCCGCTCGCGCGCGGCCTACAAGCTGCGCGAGATGGACGACAAGTATCATTTCCTCAAGCAAGGGCAGGCGGTGGTCGATCTCGGCGCGGCACCGGGGGGCTGGAGCCAGATCGCGGCGAAGCGCGTCGGCGCGGAAGCGGGCCGGGGCAAGGTGATCGCCATCGATCTGCTGGAGATGGGTGAAATTCCGGGCGTGACCTTCGCGCAGCTTGATTTTCTTAGTGATGATGCGCCGGAAAAACTACGCGCGATGCTGGGCGGCGGCGCCGATATCGTGATGTCCGATATGGCGGCGAACACGACCGGCCATCGCAAAACAGATCAGTTGCGCATCGTCGGCCTTGTCGAAAGTGCTGCGGCATTCGCGGCCGAAGTGCTCAATCCGGGCGGCACGTTCCTTGCGAAAGTATTTCAAAGCGGAGCGGATGCGACGCTGCAGGCGGAATTGAAGCGCAACTTCGCAACCGTGCGCCACGTCAAGCCGGCGGCGAGCCGACAGGATTCCTCGGAGCGCTACGTGCTCGCGATGGGCTTTCGCGGGGGTTAGTCCGATCACTGTCATTGCGAGCGAAGCGAAGCAATCCAGGGAGTATCCGCTCTGGCGGAAACATATTTCTCCGTCATGCCCGGCTTTACGCCGGGCATCAACAAGTCGTCTTTCTTCACCTCTCCCCGGTGGGGAGAGGTCGCGAGCCATAAGCGCGTTTACGCGCGTCTTTGACGGCTATGCGAGCGGGTGAGGGGGCTCCTGGCGTCTCTTGAGCACCGTACGCCCTCACCCGGTGGCGTTCGCTATCGCTCCGCCCCCGACCTCTCCCCACGGGAGAGGTGGCGCTCACACCTCGCTCAAATTGACAGGAAACATCACCCTAGCCGCTGGTCGCGAACGTCCGCCGTCGTCTCGTTGGCGACGGTGTCGGCGGCCTTCGGTCCTTCCATCGCCTCGACCTTGCGGCCCGAGACCTGATGTCCGGCATCGTTGGGCAGGCGATAGAACGAGAAGAACGACGTCAGCGAGATCAGCGAAATCACGACGAACGCCGGCCAGAAGTCGGCGGCGCTCAATTCAGCCGCCTGCCGGAAGTGCTGCGTCGCCTCGACCGCGAACGCGCCGATCGCAACGCCGGTCGAGATCGCAAGCTGCTGGTTGACGCTCGCAAGCGTGGTGGCGCGGCTCATCTGCGGCGTCTCCACCTCGGCATAGGCGAGCGTGTTGATCGCGGTGAACTGCAGTGAGCGGAAGAAGCCGCCAACGATCAGGATGATCATGATCAGAAGCAGCGGCGTGGCCGGTGTGAACAGCGCGCAGGCGGCAACGGAAGCCGACGCGACGAACACGTTGAACAGGATCACCGGGCGGAAGCCGAAGGTGCGGATGATGCGCGCGGCAAGCGTCTTCATACCGATCGCACCGATGGCGGAAGCGAATGTCACCATGCCGGACTGGAATGGCGACAGGCCGAACCCGATCTGCATCAACAGCGGCAGCAGGAACGGCAGCGCGCCGATGCCGACGCGGAACAGAAAGCCGCCGCCGAGGCTCGCGCGCAGCGTCGGCAGTTGCAGCAGCGAGAAGTCGAGCACCGGCGAGGCGGTCCGACGTGCGTGCATGATGTAGAGCAGGCCGAACACCGCGCCGCCGACGATCAGTCCGATCACGAGTTGCCACGGCAGCAGGTTGAGGCCCGCGACCGACAGCCCGAAGGCCAGCCCCGCGACCGCGAGGCCCGCGAACAGAAGGCCGATGAGATCGAACCGCTCCGGGTTGTCGCTGCGGATCGGATCGATGTAGCGGATCGCGAGATAAATCCCGAGGATACCGATCGGGATGTTGATCAGAAAGATCCAGTGCCACGAGAAATAAGTGGTGATGAAGCCGCCGAGCGGCGGGCCGATCACCGGGCCGAGCAGGGCAGGCACCGTCACCCACGCCATGGCGTTGACGAGCGCGCTCTTGTCGATGCTCCGCAGCAGCACCAGTCGCCCGACCGGCATCATCATCGCGCCGCCCATGCCTTGCAGGATGCGGGCGATAACGAAATCGGTGAGCGAGGATGAGATCGCGCAGCCGATCGAGCCCGCCATGAACACGGCGATGGCGCAGGCGAACACGTTGCGCGCGCCGAAGCGGTCCGCCATCCAGCCGCTGCCCGGAATGAACACCGCCAGCGAAAGAAGGTAGGACGTGATCGCGACCTTGAGCGTCAGCGGACTGGTGCCGATGTCGTCGGCAATCGCCGGTAGCGATGTCGCGATTACCGTCGAGTCCATGTTCTCCATGAACAGGGCGCAGGCGACGATCAGCGGAATCAGGCGTTCTTTCTGCATAGTGGGGTCGGTCGCAGTTGGTAGGACCAGCGGGTATAGCCCGCCGGTGGGTGAGTCGCGTCGGCCGTGATTGAGCGGTTCGCGCTGGTCCCGTCAACTCGCCGTGAGAATGGCCGTTCCGGCCGGGTAGGGCTGCGATGAAGCCTGCAAAAGACGGCAAAAGTCGCGAGAAAGTCTTTGAAATGTGGGGTCGACATGCTATCGACCAGCGCCAATCCCATCGATGGGCGACGATTCCCCGCGTGGTGCCTCAGCGCCGCCGGACCTTGCCTATCCTGAGATACAAGCGCGGCGGGATGCCGCTGGAGGGAGTTGGCAATGGCGTCTATCAATCAGGCAATCCGGGAAGCATTTACCTTCGACGACGTGTTGTTGAAGCCCGGGTTGTCGGAAGTGATGCCCTCCGACGCCGATCTGCGTACCCATCTGACCCCCGCCGTTCCGCTCAATATTCCGATCATCGCCTCGGCGATGGATACCGTGACCGAAGCCCGCATGGCGATCGCCATGGCGCAGTCCGGTGGCCTTGGCGTCATTCACCGGAATTTCGATCCGGAAGGGCAGGCCGCGCAGGTGCGGCAGGTGAAGAAGTTCGAATCCGGCATGGTGGTGAACCCGCTCACCATCGATCCGAACGCGCGGCTCGCCGATGCGCTGGCGATGATGAAGGATCACGGCTTCTCCGGCATTCCGGTGGTGACCGGCGGCAGCAACGGCCAGCCCGGCAAGCTTGTCGGCATCCTCACCAACCGTGACGTGCGCTTCGCGACCGATCCGAACCAGAAGGTGTCGGAGTTGATGACGCATGAGAAGCTCATCACGGTACGTGAGGGCGTGAGCCAGACCGAAGCCAAGCGGCTGTTGCATCAGAACCGGATCGAGAAACTTCTGGTGGTGGACGATCAGTATCGCTGCGTCGGCCTCATCACCGTGAAGGATATGGAGAAGGCGGTGGCCTATCCGCTGGCCTCCAAGGATGCGCACGGCCGCCTGCGCGTCGCCGCCGCGACTACGGTCGGCGACGGCGGGTTCGAGCGGACCGAACGGCTAATCGACGCGGGCGTCGATGTCGTCGTGGTCGATACCGCGCATGGCCATTCGCAGCGCGTGCTCGATGCGGTGAACCGCATCAAGCGGCAATCGAATGCGGTGCAGGTCGTGGCAGGCAACGTCGCCACGAGGGACGGCACGCAGGCGCTGATCGATTCCGGCGCGGACGCGATCAAGGTCGGCATCGGGCCGGGCTCGATCTGCACCACCCGCATCGTCGCGGGCGTTGGCGTGCCGCAGCTCACCGCGATCATGGAGTCGGTCGAGGCCGCGAAGAAGGCCAACATTCCGGTGATCGCCGATGGCGGCATCAAGTTCTCGGGCGATCTTGCCAAGGCGCTCGCTGCCGGTGCCGATATCGCGATGGTCGGCTCGCTTCTCGCCGGCACCGACGAGACGCCCGGCGAAGTGTTTCTGTGGCAGGGCCGTTCCTACAAGGCCTATCGCGGCATGGGCTCGGTCGGTGCGATGTCGCGCGGCTCGGCCGACCGCTACTTCCAGCAGGACATCAAGGATACGCTGAAGCTCGTGCCCGAGGGCATCGAGGGGCAGGTACCCTATAAGGGGCCGGTGGCCAACGTGCTGCATCAGCTCGCGGGCGGACTTCGCGCGGCGATGGGTTATGTCGGCGCCAAGACGCTGAAGGAATTCCACGCCAAGGCGGAGTTCGTGCGCATCACCGGTGCGGGCTTGCGCGAAAGCCATGTCCACGACGTGACGATCACCCGCGAGAGCCCGAACTATCCCGGCGGTGTGTAGTTATCAACGGCGAGCCCGTGCCGCATTCTTCAAGGTGTGCGCGCACGGGCGATCCATACTTTGATGTTTGGAGATGCCGTTATGATGTATCAGGGCATTTTACTGCCTGTCTTCGTTCTCGTGGCGCTGACCTTCGTGGTGTTGTTGCGACGGGGACGGCCCGGACCGATCGCGGAAGGCGCGTTCAGCTTTCCGCTGCATATTCTGTTCTACGTGCTCGTCGCCTATGCCATCACGCTGCGGCAGGCCGATCTTGTGATGGTGCTGCTGGCGTGGGTGTTCCTCGCCATCGAGGCGCTGCAGGCGGGCATTCTGCTGCGAAGCAGCCGTGAAAAGGCCCACGGTTCGTTCTTCACCGCCGGCACACTGGTGTTGCTGGCGATGTGGGTGTACTTCGCGCTTCGAATTCTCTTTCCACAACTCTAGCAAAGATTGAAGGCCAGACATGACGCCCGCCGCGCGGCTCTCCGCCGCCATCGACGTTCTCGGCGCCATCGAGGCCGAACGCATCCCCGCCCAGAACGCACTGAAATCATGGGGCACCGCGCACCGCTTTGCCGGCTCGGGCGACCGTGCCGCGATTGCGGGGCTGGTGTTCGACGCGCTGCGCCGCCACGCGTCGAGCGCCTATTTGATGGATGACGACAGCGCCCGCGCGCGGCTGCTCGGGGCACTCAAGCTCGAACGTGGTCTCGACGTCGAAGCCATTGCTAGCCTGTGCAATGGTGAGCGCTTTGCGCCTGTGCCGTTGTCGGATGCCGAGCGCAATGCGCTTGCGACCCGCACACTTGCCGATGCGCCATCCGATATCGCGGGAGATTACCCCACCTGGCTCGATCCGCATTTTGCGGAAGCCTTTGGCGATGATCGCGTCAAGGAAGCGGCCGCGATGGCGAGCCGCGCGCCGCTCGACCTGCGGGTCAACACGCTTCGGGCCAAGCGGGAGAAGGCGCAGGCCGCACTCTCGCACCTTGGAGCCACGCCGACGCCATGGTCGCCGCTCGGCCTTCGCATCGTGCTCGGGGCGGATGCGCGCAACCCCGGCGTTCATGCCGAGGAGATTTTCCTTAAAGGTGGCGTTGAAGTGCAGGATGAAGGATCGCAGCTCGCGGCCTTGTTCACGCAGGCAAAACCCGGCGAGCAGGTGGTCGATCTTTGCGCGGGCGCGGGCGGCAAAACGCTGGCGCTCGCGGCGATGATGCAGGGTAAGGGCCGGCTGCTCGCGACCGATCGCGACAAGCGCCAGCTTGCGCCGATCCACCAGCGGCTGTCGCGCGCAGGGGTCCACAATGCCGAAATCCGCTCCCCGCGCGGGGCGGAGGACGTGCTGGCCGATGCTTCCGGGAAAGCCGATCTCGTGGTGGTGGACGCGCCCTGTACCGGCACCGGGACGTGGCGGCGCAACCCCGACGCGAAATGGCGGATGCGGCCCGGCGCGCTGGAAATCCGGCTCAAGGATCAGGTCGAGGTGCTCACGCGCGCAGCCTCGCTGGTCAAGCCCGGCGGGCGGCTCGCCTACATCACCTGTTCGGTGCTGCCGCAGGAGAACAGCGGCCAGATCGAGGCCTTCCTCGCGCGCGAGCCGGGCTTTACCGTGATGCCGCCGGCCGAGGTGATCGCGGCGCTGGGCGAGCGGGCGGCCGCTTTCAGGGAAGCCGTGCGCCTGTCGCCGCAGGGGCTTCTGATGACCCCGCTGCGCACCGGCACCGACGGGTTTTTCGTGTCGCTCCTGCGCAAGGCGGGATAGAGCGACGTCGGAAAATAGCGATTGGATACAAGGATCGTCATTGCCGGGCTTGACCCGGCAATCCATCTTCTTGAAGAGACTCTTCTTTTTGATGGATGCGCGGGTCAAGCCCCGCATGACATTCCGCATGAGTGCGGTTAAACCTGCCGATAAGCCCGGTTTTGCAAGCGTTCCGGGGTTGCGAGTCCGTCCCCCCTCGCGTATCTCCCAGCCATGACAGCACCCCGCCAGAGCACGTCCGCGACGCCCGATGTGGCGGCCGCGCACGACAAGATTCTGATCGTCGATTTCGGCTCTCAGGTCACGCAATTGATCGCCCGCCGCGTCCGGGAAGAGGGCGTCTATTCCGAAATCGTCCCCTTCCAGAAAGCTGAGCAGGCCTTCACGGCGATGCAGCCGAAAGCCGTGATCCTCTCGGGCGGCCCGGCCTCGGTGCTGGAGGCAGGCGCGCCGTCCGCGCCGATGTCGATCTTCACCGCGGGTGTGCCGGTGCTCGGCATCTGCTACGGCGAGCAGACCATGGCGCAGCAACTTGGCGGCATGGTCGAGGGCGGGCACCATCGCGAATTCGGCCGCGCCGCCATCGAGATCACCGACGACTGCGCCCTGTTCGAGGGCGTCTGGAAGAAGGGCGAGCAGCACGACGTCTGGATGAGCCATGGCGACCGCGTCACGAAGTTGCCCGAAGGCTTCCGCGGTGTGGCCAGGGCGGCGGGTTCGCCGATCGCGATCATCGCCGACGATACGCGCAAGTTCTACGCGATGCAGTTTCACCCCGAGGTGGTGCACACGCCGGACGGCGCCAAACTGATCCGCAATTTCGTGCGCAAGGTCGCAGGCCTGAAGGGCGACTGGACCATGCGCGCCTTCCGCGAAGAGGCGATCGAGAAGATCCGCGCGCAGGTGGGCCAGGGCCGGGTGATCTGCGGCCTCTCTGGCGGCGTCGATTCAGCGGTGGCGGCGGTGCTGATCCATGAGGCGATCGGCGATCAACTCACCTGCGTGTTCGTCGATCACGGCTTGCTGCGCATGGCCGAAGCCGAGACGGTGGTGAGCCTGTTTCGCGACCACTACAACATTCCGCTCGTGCATGTGGATGCGTCCAAGACATTCCTGGGGGAGCTTGCGGGCGTCACCGATCCCGAACTGAAGCGCAAGACCATCGGCCGGCTGTTTATCGATGTGTTCGATGAGGAAGCGAAGAAGATCGGTGGTGCCGATTTCCTCGCGCAGGGCACGCTCTATCCGGACGTGATCGAAAGCGTGTCGTTCACCGGCGGGCCTTCGGTGACGATCAAGTCGCATCACAATGTCGGCGGCCTGCCCGCGCGCATGAAGATGAAGCTCGTCGAGCCGCTGCGCGAGCTGTTCAAGGATGAAGTGCGCGCCTTGGGCCGAGAACTCGGCCTGCCGGATGTGTTCGTCGGCCGCCATCCGTTTCCGGGACCGGGGCTTGCGATCCGCTGCCCGGGCGAGATCACGCCGGAGAAACTCGACATCCTGCGGCAGGCGGATGCGATCTATATCGAGGAAATCCGCCGCGCCGGTCTGTACGATACGATCTGGCAGGCGTTCGCCGTGCTGCTGCCGGTGAAAACCGTCGGGGTGATGGGCGACGGGCGGACTTACGAATTCGTGGTCGGCCTGCGCGCGGTGACCTCGACCGACGGCATGACGGCGGATTTCTATCCGTTCGACATGAGGTTTCTCGGCGAAACCGCAACCCGCATCATCAACGAGGTGAAGGGCGTCAACCGCGTGGTCTACGACGTGACGAGCAAGCCGCCTGGCACGATCGAGTGGGAATAATTCAGTTCTGACAGAGCCTATCGGCTTCTACGCTGAAATACGATGTAACCAACTGATAAATCGAAATATTTACTCCGAGATCGCTTGAAGTGTATTGAACGTCAACGCCTCGCTTTGACGGTCTTTTTGACGGTCTTCAAAATCTGCGAACATCCCTCCAACAAAAAACCGTCAGCCGATATTCGGGCAGCAAGCCGCCGTAGTTTGATATAGTTCATTGAAATACCAGAGATATTAAATTTGCTTGACGGTCTTTTTCGTGACGGACAAAATGACGGTCAATTTCCTGCGCTCCGAGCCTTTGCGAGGCTGAGAATGCTGACCGATACAGAGCTTAAAGGTCTGAAACCAAAGGATAAAAATTTTAAGGTGACGGACCGTGACGGTATGTACGTCCTGGTCATTCCGTCAGGCACGAAAACCTTCCGAATGGACTACCGCCTGAATGGCCGGCGGGAGACCCTCACCATCGGCCGCTACGGACCTGGGGGCCTGTCGCTCGCCGAGGCGCGCGATCGGTGTCTCGCTGCGAAGAAAGATATCGCAGAGGGGCGCTCACCGGCTCAGGAGAAGCAGCGCGCGAAGCGGCGCGTCGCCCTCGGCGAGACATTCGGCGCCGTTGGTCAGCGCTGGATCAAGTCGGCGCCGATGGCCGACAGTACTCGCGCCATGCGCAAGGCGATTTTCGATCGCGACATATTGCCTGTCTGGAAAAATCGCCTGCTATCCGAGATCACGCCCGACGATCTTCGAGCCCAATGCGTCAAGGTGAAGGATCGTGGTGCGCCGGCAACCGCCATTCATGTTCGCGACATCGTCAAACAGATTTACGCCTATGCGATATTGAATGGCGACAAGACCGCAAATCCGGCGGAGGAGGTTGGTCCTGCTTCGATCGCAACCTTTGCGCCCAAGGACAGGTCGCTCACGCCAACCGAAATTCAGATCATGCTCGACCAACTCAGGCACGTTCCGACGTTGCCCACCATTCGTCTCGGTCTTCGCCTTATACTCCTGACAATGGTGCGCAAGAGCGAATTGCTCGACGCCGTTTGGAGTGAGGTCGACTTTGAGAATGCGGTCTGGAGCATTCCGAAGGAGCGGATGAAGCGCCGCAAACCGCACAATGTCTATTTGTCTCGGCAATCGCTCGACATCATGATCGCGCTCAAGACATGCGCAGGAAATTCCCACTATCTCTTGCCGTCCCGATACGACGCGGATGCTCCAATGTCGCGCGCGACGTTCAACCGGATTACAACGGCGGTTGCGGATCGCGCCAATAAGCTCGGATTGGCCCTGGAGCCATTCACCGTGCATGATCTGCGTCGCACAGGGTCAACCCTGCTGAACGAGATCGGCTTCAATAGTGACTGGATCGAGAAGTGCTTGGCGCACGAAGACGGGCGCAGCTCGCGCGGCGTGTACAATAAAGCCGAGTATGAGCACCAACGCCGTCACATGCTGCAAGAGTGGGCGGACATGGTGGAGGCTTGGGAACAAGACCGAAATCACACGCCGGTCCTGTATCCGCCGGCAATGCAGTTCCCAGGGGTGATGGCGGCTACTGCCTGACCGGGCGCGTCTTCCGCTGACGGACATCGGGCAGGGGCGCTCGCTTAATGAGCGATGCCTCTGAGGCGCGCCGTCGTTGATCGATCCAGTCTTCAACCTCTGTCAGATCCCACACGACGCATCGCGCCGTGAGGTAGAAGCGGCGGGGAAACTCTCCACGCTGCTCAAGTTCGTAGATGGTTGAATCTGCCAAAGGTACGATCCGGCGCAGCTCAGCGCGTCGAATCGCCTTCTTTGTGGCGATTAACATTGTGCGTCGCGGGGTGTTCGTATCTTTGCTCATGGAAAGATACAAACAGATAACTACGCCTGCGAAAAGATGGCGATCCCTTCGTGCGCGAACATTGGCGTAGCCAAGCGCAGCGCATCGAAAAAATATCGGAACATGAGAAAAGATTTCGGCGGTGACGTATCTGTCGCAACCGATCGGCCGCAAGATCGACGGCGGCGTCCTTCTGAGTCGATAGGGTCGCCAGCTATTGTCACAGCCTGCACGCAGGAACGGAGCGCTTCGCGCGCTTTGTTGTGATCGGCTGCGGCTAAAGCCTTGCCGATCGTTGGTGGGGAGAGATGGTCTCGGCCATCTCTCCCCCGCGACTACCGCCTGCGCGATGGCAGGGCCGCGCGCTCGCAAGGCGGCGCATCATCGGCACTTTCCAACACCTTCCGATCCACCTCGCTCGCAACGCAGCCCGGCCATGCTCGCCGGTAGCCGCCCCCCTCTCTGCCGAGCGCTCACGCGCCCCCGGGAGGCATGTCGGGGACATGCCTCCGGCATTAACGCAGAAAGGATTGGAACAATGGCTAGGACATCGAAGAAGGCGAAGGCCGTCCCGGTTGCGACGGTGGCGGAAGCGGCGGCGGACGTGGACGTTCGCAGCATCGAGGACGCGGCGGCGGAAGTTGGTGCGGCGGTTGAGACCGGCGCGGAAGCCGTGTCGGTCGCGGCAAGCGGCGAGACGGTTTTCATTCCGCTCAACAAGCTCAAGAAGCATCCGAAGAACGCCCGCAAGACGCCGCACAGCGAGGCGTCTATCGAGGCGAAGGCCGCGAGCATCGCCGTGAAGGGGATGCTGCAAAACCTTGTGGTGGAGCCCGAGCGTGACGCGGAGGGACAGCCGACCGGCAGCTATCTCGTCGCTGTCGGCGAAGGCCGCAGGCTGGCGCAGTTGCTTCGCGTGAAGCGTAAGGAGATCAAGAAGGCGGAGCCGATCCGCTGTGTCATCGACACGGTGAACGACGCGGCCGAGATCAGCCTTGACGAGAACGTCACGCGCGAGAACCTTCACCCCGCCGACGAGTTCGAGCGCTTCCGCGAGCTTGCGGAAACGCGCGGTTGGGGAGCGCAGGAAATCGCGGCCCGCTTCGGCGTCACCGCGCATGTGGTGAAGCAGCGGCTTCGCCTCGGCGCGGTCAGCCCCAAGCTGATGCAGGTCTATCGCGACGGCGGCTTGACGCTGGACCAGTTGATGGCCTTCGCCATCACCGAGGACCATGCGCGGCAGGAGCAGGTTTACGAAAACCTCTCCTATAACCGCGAGCCTTCCGTCATCCGTCGCGACCTCATGAGGACGCATATTCCGGCAACGGATCGGCGTGCGATCTTCGTCGGCGCGGAGGATTACCTTGAGAACGGCGGCACGATCATCCGCGACCTGTTCACGGAGGATCGCGGCGGTTATTTCGAGGACGCCGCGTTGCTCGACCGGCTTGTCATCGGCAAGCTGGAATGGATCGCGCAGTCGCTGCAGGACGCCGAAGGCTGGAAGTGGGTGCAAGCCCATATCGACTATCCCCATGCCCACGGCCTGCGCCGCGCCTATCCGCAGAAGGTGGAGCTTTCCGAAGCGGAGGAAGCGGCCTATGCCACCGCGCAGGAGGAATACGACCGCCTGTCGTCGGAGCATGAAGGTGCGGATGAGCTTCCCGACGATGTGGACGAGCGTTTCGGGGAGCTTGAAGCCGAGATCGAGCGCATCGACGCCTTGCGTCATGCCTACGATCCCGACGACATCGCGCGCGGCGGCGTGTTCGTCGTACTGTCTTCGGATGGGGAAGCCCGCATCGAACGCGGCTTCATCCGTTCCGAGGACGAGAGGCCCGAACCGGAGGAAGGCGCGGACGGCGAAACCGTCATCGACGGCGTGCGCGTCAACGGCGACGGCGAGATCATCGAGGACGGCGACGAGGGCGGCAACGACGTTTCCGACCTTGAAGCGGAGGACGAGGGTGCGGGGGATGACGGCAAGCCGCTGTCGGACCTTCTCATCCGCGACCTCACCGCGCATCGCACCCTTGGCCTGCGTCTCGCCCTTGGCGAGCAGCCGGACATGGCCTTGATCGCCGTCACCCATGCGCTCGCCGCGCAGACCTTCTATCGCGGTGCAGAGGCGCATTGCCTCGAAATCCGTCCGAGCAGCACGTACCTTGGCGGGCATGCGGACGGCATCGAGGATACGGCGGCGGCGAAGGCGCTGGCGGATCGTCATGCCGGGTGGGCGGCCGACATGCCGCGCAACGTGGCGGACCTTTGGGACTTCATCGCCGGGCTGGACCATGCGAGCGTCATGGCGCTGTTCGCGCATTGCGCCTCGCAGACCGTCAACGCAGTGAAGTTGCCTGCGGAGAAGAAGCCGCGCGCCCATGAGACGGCGGACAGGCTGGCGACCGCGCTTGCGCTCGACATGACGGCGCATTGGACGCCCACGGTGCGGACCTATCTCGGCCGCATCACCAAGGCGCACATTCTCGCCGCCGTGCGCGAAGCCGTCAGCGACGAGGCAGCGGATCGCATCGCCAGCTTGAAGAAGCAGCCGATGGCGGAAGCCGCCGAGCAGCTTCTTGTCGGGACCGGATGGCTCCCGCCGCTGATGCGCACCACCCCGCAGCCCGACTCGGTTGCGGCTATGCCGGATGCGACGGAGCCGGAAGTAGCGGACTTCGCCGCCGATCATGATGCGGCGGCCGAGGATGGCGCAGGCTTCCACGAAGCCGCCGAGTGAGCAGCCACGGCCGGGGCCGCCGCGCGGCTCCGGCCAGCTTTCCCATACCGCACGAGGAATTTCCGGCCGCGCCTGATCGGCGCGGCCGGGGACCTCGACCGCACGACATCAGGAACCATGACCATGAACATCGATGCAGAGCAGCGGGCGATGCTGGCCCGCATGGAGAGGGCGCACGCCGAGAGCGCGCGCCACCTTGCCGTCATCGAACGGCAGATCGAAGCGCGCGCCGAACGGATGACCACGAGCAGCCGCGTCAAAGCCCGCCAGCACGACCGCGCCTCCGCCACCTGGAGCCGCGCCGATGAGCGCGACTTTCAGGCGAATGTCATCGCGTTGCGCTTTCAGCGGCGCGGCGAGATCGACGCGCTGTCCCGCAAGCTGGCGCGGCAGGCCGGAGCCATTGCGGCACACCGCGTTCGCTACCGGGTCAACGAACCGGCAGGGGAGAGCGTATCATGACGCCGCGCTATCCCCGCACCGAACCGCTGATCCCCGACGAGTTGCTGGCCAAGTTGATCGAGAACGGCCGCACCAGCGAGGAACGTGACGGCTTCGATCCGTTCCCGGTCGTGACGCTGTTCATGGCAGACGCGGCGGCGACGTGGCTCTTCACCGAAGCCTATCCCGAAGGTTCTGATATGAGGCTGTTCGGCTTGTGCGACCTCGGTATGGGCTGCCCCGAACTCGGCTACGCAATGCTGTTCGAGATCGAGGACGTGCGCGGCAAGCTCGGCCTGCCTGTCGAGCGCGACCTTTATTTCAAGGCCGAACACCGGCTCAGCAACTACGCCAAGATCGCACACCACGTCGGGATGATCGTGACTTGAAAACCGCGATCCGGCGCGTCGTCACGACGACGCCGGATCGCCTTCATCATAGAGGCAGGACGCGACATGATCGCGCTGATCGTTGTCACCGTCACGCTGACCGGCATGATGTGCGTCCTCGCTTATATGCTGGCGATCTATGCGCTGCCGTTCATGCTGGCGCTTGCCGTAACGCGCTTCGCCTACGCGAACGGGCGCTGCTAGGCGGCGGCACAGCGCCGGGAACAGATGGCAGCACCATGTCCTCGTCGCTCTCGACCAGGCTCGCATCGAGTCGATCGGAGCGGGGAAGCTCGGGTCGCTCAGCTTGCCAAGAGAGAGGCAGCGATTGCCCTTGTCGCATGGGCCTCCATCTCCCACGCCGCACCGAACGCGGCGGTTCGTCACGGCGAACACAGGGGCGGAAATCGGGACCGTTTTCGGTCTCGCTCGACCGCGGCCGGCAGGGAATTTTACCGACGCTGAGGATGACATTGAGCGTGAGGGGCTTGCCCGCGACGGCGCCAGCGAAGCCGTTGTCGGTGCGATTGGAGAAAGCGCGGATCGATTGCAGCCATGACGCGATTTCCCGTCACTCTGCTGACCAAACCACGCCCAACACGAACTCGATTTATCAGGTCTGACCGAAGACCGGCGACGAAGCGCGTCGCCTCGATCTTAATCCCGCAACGGCCGACGCCAGCTTTTTTCCGCCGCCTTCGGCTTTGCATCGCGAAAGACAAAAAAGCTGTCGCCGGCCGCCCTCCACTTCGTTCCGGCCCCAAGGGGTGCGGGCCGATCGTCCCCGGTCTGTCGACCTTCATCGAGATCGCGATGGTCGCGGTCCGATCAACAGAAGGAAATCGCATCATGGCTACAATCGGCACTTTCTCGCGCACCGACAACGGCTACGCTGGCTCGGTCAAGACCCTGACGCTCAATGTCAAGTCGGTGAAGTTCGTGCCGGCCGAGGGCGAGACCGAAAACGGCCCCGACTTCCGCGTGTTCGCCGGAACCACCGAGTTCGGTGCGGCGTGGAAGAAGAAGTCCGACAAGGGCAACGCCTACCTCTCGGTCAAGCTGGACGATCCGAGCTTCCCCGCTCCGATCTATGCGAGCCTGGTCGAGAGCGACGAGGACATGGCGCTCATCTGGTCGCGCCGCCGCGCCGCCGCCTAGCACAGGCCACCGGCCGAGCCCCGCGAAAGCGGGGCTTTGCCATGCTAATCTCCGCCATCGCCCAAGAAAGAAAATGCGGTGAGCTGCGCTCCCGTTGTCCTGATCGGCTGCGGCGAGAGCCTTGCCGATCGGAGTGGGGAGCCAAGGGGTCTTACCCCTTGCTCCCCGCAAATGTCGCCTGTTGCGGGGCAGGGCCGCAGTCTCGCAAAGCGGCCGATCATCACGACCGCTTCACGATCGTCATCCGCTCCGCTCGACCCGCAGCCCGGCCCCGCGCGCCGGCATGTGCCCCCTCCATCCCCGCGCGCTCACGCGCCCCCGGAAGGCATGTCGGGGGACATGCCTTCGGCATTAACGGGAAAGGAACAGGACAATGAACTTTATCAGCAGCAGCCAGAACCAGCAGGCAGTGAACAGCGGTTTCCGGGTGGACATCTCGCGCGGGCAGCGCATCGGCCGCGTATCGTCGGAATGGTTTTCGCGTCCCGATGACGAGCGTTATTTGTCGCTCACCGAGCTTTACGACGCGGTGAAGACGCGGGCGGATCGCGCCAAGGCCCGCACCGTGGAGAGCCGCGCCGTGCGCGTCGAAGCGAGCCGGGAGAATGCGGAACGGCTCGCGTTGATCGTGCCGGGGCAGGAGCAGCCCGTTGCGCCGACGCATTGGAGCTTTGGGCAGTTGTGTAGCCTTGTGGGCGCGCCCGCGACCTATATGCGGCAGCTTCCCGCGCCGCTGGCAGGCATCAACCTTCAGCATGGTTTGCTGTCGCACCGCGCCGAGCTTGTGAAGACCTTGGAGGCGGAAGACGGCCGCATCGAGTTGCGCGCCATGACTGGCCCGGACTACGGCCGCATCTGGGATCACGAACTTGTCGCGGCCGTGATGAAGATCGCGGGCAACGGCACGGGTGACACGATGTGGAAGGTGCCGGGCGTGCTGGATTGGGCGACCATGACGCACAATCCTTTCGTGGACATCACGAAGGACACCACCACGCTTTACGCTTCGGACAGGGATGTTTTTCTTTTCCTTGTCGACGATACGCATCCCATCGAAGCGGGACGCCTGCCGAACGGCGAGCCGGATTTGTATTTCCGGGGCTTCTATTGCTGGAATAGCGAAGTCGGATCGAAGACGCTTGGCATTGCGTCTTTCTATCTTCGCGCGGTCTGCATGAACCGCAACCTTTGGGGCGTGGAAGGCTTCGAGGAAATCAGCATCCGGCACAGCAAGTTTGCGGCGCAGCGGTTTGCGCACGAGGCCGCGCCTGCATTGACGAGCTTCGCCCATTCCTCGCCCGCGCCATTCGTGGCCGGCATCAAGGCGGCGCGGGAGCGCATCGTTGCCCGCACCGATGACGACCGCGAAACCTTCCTGCGCAAGCGCGGGTTCAGCAAGGCCGAGACCGGCAAGATCATCGAGACCGTGTTGCAGGAGGAAGGCCGCCCACCGGAATCAATCTTTGACTTTGTGCAGGGCATGACGGCGCACGCCCGCACCAAGGCGCATCAGGACACGCGGCTTGAACTGGAGGGGAGGGCAAAGACTTTGCTGGAGAAGGCCGCATAATAGAGAAGGCCGCGTCGTCATGATCGACGGCGCGGCCGGACACAAGGCCGTCTCGCACGATTTCCGAAGAGATAAAGACTAGCAATTTTCCGCCGATCCGTGAACCCGGATCGGCGGCGCGGCCGCGCCTGGACGGCACGGCCGCCGCTCGCCGGGCTGCGCCCGGCTCGCGATCCACCCACGAACTTTCCAATTGTCGGATCAGAAATCACGCGCTTGCGCGGGATCTCGGTGTGGCGATGGTCAGCGCTTCAGCACCCGGATCAGGTCGCACGGATCGACGCCCAGCGCGTCAGCCACCTTACCCAGCACACTGACACTTGCCGATACCGCACCGCGCTCGATCGAGCCGACATAGCGCATGCTCAGGCCCGAGCGCTCGGCCAGCTCCTCTTGCGTCAGTTTCTTGTCATAGCGCAGTCGACGCATGTTGATCGCCATGACCTCCTTCAGGTCCATGACGCATGGGAGCCAGAATCGGAACGATCGTTCTAGGAATGATCGTTCCTATTCGGTATAGTCGGAGGCTGGGACTGGTCAGAGATTCGCCGCGCCGGTCGACCTGCTATCGCGTCCGCGGCATGACGTCATTCCACTTTCGACGAGGGAATGTTGTCGCAAATCTATTGCAGGTCAGGTGGATAACCTGTTTGTGAGAATGGGGAACGGGTTCGGGAAATACGCTAATGAGTAGGTCCGGCTTCAAGGACAGCCCGCCGCTGACCGAGCGGGTCAACGCCTATGACGAAGCCCATCTCGCCACCTATCTCCGGCTGCTCGACGCGGCCGAGGAGGGCGCCGACTGGCGCGAGGTGGTCAAGATCGTCTTCGGCCTCGATGCTGATGCCGATCCGCTGCGCGCCAAGCACATGCATGACAGTCACCTGGCGCGCGCACGCTGGATGACGGAGCATGGCTATCGGCATCTTCTCCAGCCGCGGATGCAGTGAGCCGCGCGGAAATTCTGCATCAGACATGCAACTCATGATTGCTCGGACGGCGATCGTTTCGCATTCCGATTATCTGCGTTGCAGCCCTTCCCAGCGCCCCGGTACACGAATCATTCCCAAAGACCGGGCTGGGAGGAAAACAACATGGAGCCGCTTCAAGACTGGCGATCATCACAATTTGAGAATGAATTGGGCCACCTCGATCGTGGTGGCGTGAGCTTCGAGTTTCTCCGCCGCAACGGACAATATCGGCAGGACTACGCAGCAGCGTTGACGGAGATCGCCGCCGGCGGCACGACGAGGACGGAAGCCATCGACCGACTCTCGCGCCGCTGGGGGTTGGCGTTTCCCAGCCGACCCTTCTGCATCGGCAGTGATCGCGCATCCTGTGTGGCGGGCGCAATGCTTCCCTGCCACGCTGATTGTCAGTGCTGCCCCGGACGGCTTCGCGGCTGCTTCGCTGCCTGATCCGCGAACGCTGACCGTCCTCGGCGAATTGACGGGAGATGGCCTGCACGCCATCGCCGCAGATGAGGAAGGCGATCACCAGCTCTGGCTTCCACACGGCAATGAACCGGCGAGATCGGGTGTCTTCCTTCCGTTCGACGAGCATTTCTGGTGGCGCCATCGGAATGCCGCGCGACTGAAGCGACGGATGGAAGGACGGCGCTCGGGCCGCTGGCCGCGCGCACAATGTCTGACTGCGTTCCAGCTCCATCGTGCGGCGCTGATGCTGCGCGCCTGGGATGGCGTGGAATCTGGTGCCTCCCATCGCATCGTTGCCGGCATCCTTCTCAACAAGAGCGTCGAGGCCCTGCGCGCCATCGACTGGAAGAACGCGCCGGAGCGGCGCCAGCTCGCCCGCATTCTGAAAGCCTGCCATGACATGATCGAGGGCGGCTATCTGCGCTGGCTCTCGCCGCGCGATCCCGATCGCTGACGCCGACCGATCCGCGCAGATGGGGGACACTTTCCCTAGAGACCCCCGATTTTTGTCACTCCGCCGGGCCGGAGATTCTTCGCCATCGTCGCATCCGACTCGCCGCCCTCGTGGCGGCTGCGACGGAGCCCTGCAATGTTGGAGAAGACCGAGAAGACTTGGCCGCGCTTCGTGCGAACGCCCGAGGCCGCGCGCCTTCTCGGTCTCTCACCACGCACACTTGAGAAGCATCGCTGCGACGGCACCGGGCCGGTCTATCACAAGCTCGGCGGCCGCGTGGTCTATACGATCGCCGACATCGAGGCATGGATTGACGCCTCCGCGCGCCAGTCTACGGCTGAATCCGCTGCCGGCCATGTGGCCGGCACGGCGCGCTGAGCGTCGCCATGTCGGTGCGCCGCCCATACGACGATCAACAGCTCGAACTCTTCCGGGCGCGCGCCGGCGACATCGCCGCGCGCGACGCGCAGGACCTCATGTCCTGGCCGTTCTTCTCGCTCGCCAAGGTCCGCCGCGTGACGCCGATCGACTTCCGCATGGGCGAGGTGTCGATCCGGGTCGAGGCAACTGCCGAGCACGGCATGGCGACGATCTGGGACGCGGATGTGCTGATCTGGGCCGCGAGTCAGATTGTCGATGCACGAGACCGTGGTCTGCGCACGTCACGGCTGATGGCTGCCACGCCGTATGAGATCCTCACCTTTGTCGGCCGCAGCGATTCCGGTTTGAGCTACGACCGCCTGAAAGCGGCGCTCGACCGGCTGCAATCCACCACCGTCGTCACCTCGATCCGCCAGCCCTCCGAGCGACGGCGGCATCGTTTTTCTTGGATCAATGAATGGAAAGAGCGTCTCGACGCGACCGGCCGGCCGCTCGGCATCGAACTGATCCTGCCGGACTGGTTCTACGCCGGCGTCCTCGACGACGCACTGATCCTCACCATCGACCGCGCTTATTTCCATCTCACCGGCGGCCTCGAGCGCTGGCTTTATCGCCTCGTGCGCAAGTACGGCGGACGCCAGACGCACGGCTGGAGCTTCGATCTCGCGCATCTGCATCTGAAGTCCGGCAGCCTGTCGCCGCTGCGCCGCTTCCGCTTCGAGCTGCGCGCCATCGTCCAGCGCCAGCCGTTGCCCGGCTACCGCCTGACGCTAATCGATGATCCCGACGGACGGCAGCGCCTGATCTTCCAGCCGGCTGATTCCGATCGCATCGTCGCGCCGCGCCAGCGGCGGGGAGGGACGCGATGAACGTGTCCTATCCCGGTCCCGGTGCAAAACGTGTGGACGGACCCGTACTATTAGGAACGCCGACACCCGTACTATTCGGAACGCGAGTCCCGTACTATTGGGAACGCGCGCGTCTCGTAACCCACTGGCGCGACAAGGCGGATTCGGCCCCCTCTAACTTCCCTAACTCAGAGTCCTTCGGACTCTTGCTAACGCGGCTCGCCAAATCGCGGGAATGTGGACGGCCGCACCGCGCCGCGCGCACGTCGGAGATCGCATCATGACGATCACCGACTTTTCTGTGATCGTCGGCGATTGCCGCGTCCTGATGCCGCCGCGCGGTCCCTTCGACCTGATCCTGGCCGATCCGCCCTACGGCGACACGTCGCTCGCCTGGGATCGCCGCGTCGACGGCTGGCTGCGGCTCGCGTGCGACGCGCTGAAGCCATCAGGCTCGCTCTGGGGGTTCGGCTCGCTGCGCTGTTTCATGGCGACGGCCAACCAGTTCGCCGACGCTGGCCTGCGCTATGCGCAGGAAATCGTGTGGGAGAAGCAGAACGGCACGAGCTTTCATGCCGATCGCTTCAAGCGCGTGCATGAGCTGGTCGCGCAGTTCTATCGCGCGGATGCGCCGTGGAGCGCCGTTTACAACGACGTGCAGACGACGCCCGATGCGACGGCGCGCACCGTGCGCCGCAAAATGCGACCGCCGCACACCGGCCATATCGACGTTGGCCACTATGTCAGCGAGGACGGCGGGCCGCGCCTGATGCGCTCCGTCATCTACGCACGCAACTGCCACGGCACGGCGATCCATTCGACCGAGAAGCCTTCCGGCCTGATCGAGATTCTGATCCGCACGAGCTGCCCGCAAGGGGGCCTCGTGGGCGACTGGTTCGCAGGTTCCGGCGCGGCAGGCGAAGCCTGCCGGCTCGCCGGTCGCCGTTATCTCGGCTGCGAGATCGACGCCGGCATGGCCGAGCTTGCGCGAGCGCGCATCGCCTCGGTTCTGCCGCTCGCTGAAGGAGCGCAGCCATGACGGCGGGCCTGCGCGCGAACAGTGCGCCAGCCGATCGCACTTTGGTCGAGCTGACGTGGCGGGAGAAGCGCATCGAGCACCGCATCCGCTTTGGCCGGATCGCCGACGAACAGCGTCTCGACCGTCATCGGCGTATCGTCAGCTTCGCACCTAGCAGCGTCTTCGCTCTCGTCCGCTGGGCGGCCAACGAATACGGCACCATCATTTCGCGGATCGACATCGTGCGGTCTGTCGGAGCCGGCGAGCCCTATCAGACGCTGCCCTTCGTCCGGCCGGGTGGCGATATCCTGTTGCGCATCAGCGGCTGGCCGAAGGTCGAGCGCGTGCTTGCTGCGATCGACGCCATCGAAGCACTCGGCATCGACCCCGCCGACGTTGCGCCGGAGCACTGGCGGCATCTCGGCCATCGCATCGGCGTCAACGAGCCGTTCCGCATCTACAGCCACGAGCAGCATCGCGCCTGGCTGCGCCGACGCGAGGTGCTGCGATGATCGAGCGCCGCGCAACGCTTCTTTCGGTGCTCGCCAGTGTGGCGCTGATCGTCGCGCCAAGCTGGAGCCCTCCGAACATTCGCTTCATCTGGAACGCATCCGCCAGCGTTCCGGTCGGGCTCTACCGGATCGTGCCCGGCGATCATGTCGACGTCACCGATCTCGCCGTCGTCATGCCGCCCGCGGAGCTGGCGGCGTTTCTCGACGAACGCCGCTACTTGCCGCGCGGCCTGCCGCTCATCAAGCGCGTGCTGGCGCTCGGTGGCGCGACCGTCTGCCGGCGTGGCAGCGCCATCATCGCCTATGGCGGAATCTACGGGCAGGCGCTCGCGCGCGATACGCGCGGTCGCCCGCTGCCCGATTGGCAGGGCTGCCGCACGCTCGGCGCCGGCGAAGCCTTCTTCATGAACTGGGACAGCCCCGACAGCTTCGACAGCCGCTATTTCGGGCCGCTTCCCGTCACCACGATCGTCGGCCGCGCCATTCCCGTCTGGACCACCGACGCCACCGATCCGGCCGCGGAATCCCTCCGCGCGCCGGTCTCAGACGAGCCGTGACGGCTCGCTTCTCCAACCATGGAAGGATCATCGCAATGCCCCAGATCGGCACGTTCACGAAGACCAAGACCGGCTTCAGCGGCAGCGTTCGCACGCTCGCGCTCGACGTCGAGCTGACCATTCGCACGGCCGAGAAATCCGACGCCGACAACGCGCCGGACCATCGCATCTTCGCCGCCAATGACCTCGAAGTCGGCGCTGCCTGGAATCGTAGCGGCGAGAAGGCCGGCGACTATCTGTCGATCCGCATCGACGATCCGACCTTCACCCAGCCGCTGCACGCCGCGCTGTTCCAGTCCGAGGCCGACGCCAAGGTCTGGAATCTGATGTGGAACCGGCCGTCGAAGCGCGACGACAAGGGCTGAACCCACGCCTGTCTGATTTTCAACCAACGGAGACTGACATGACGGATCAGCAACTCGTCGCGCGCATCAAGCGACGCAGCAAATACTGGGGCCAGACCGCACCGCATCGATGGTTCGACGTGCGCGTGGTGGAGGACGCCGGCTATCGCCTCAGAGGCAACAACAACAACTACCGACTGGACGATGTTGTCATGGGCGTGCGTCTCGCCAGTGGCTTCATCGTCGATCTCGTCAACGGCAAGACGAGCCGTGGCGAAAAGCCGGACAGGCACGGTTGAGACGATGCGCGCGTCACTCCGATCCTTATCTGCCGTCATCCCTCTGATCGATCGGATCGCGGATCATCCCTCCGACCCGATCGCCCGTCAGGCGGCCGTCGCGCGCAGCGCAGGTCAAGGGCGGCCGTACGGCCGGCGCAGCCTTGCCCTTGACCGAAGCGAGCACGGTGGCAGGCTGATGGCGTCTCGGGCTGGCGGTTCTTGCGCTCTCCTGTCGTCGATCATGGCGACGTTGATCGCGTGCGGCGTAATCGTTGCCGCCGCATCTTGTGCGTCGGCCGATCCGCCGCCCACACGTCGCGTCTCGACCGCCGGAACGGTCGATCCTTGGGCGGCGCATATCGCAGAGGCGGCGAAGCGTTTCACCATTCCCGAACGCTGGATACGCGCGGTCATGACCGTCGAAAGCTCCGGCGACCGGACCGCGCGATCGCCCAAGGGCGCGATGGGCCTGATGCAGATCATGCCGAAGACGTGGAACGAACTGCACGCGCGGTACGGCCTCGGCAGCGATCCCTGGCAGCCGCGCGCCAACATCATGGCCGGCGCGGCTTACCTGCGCGAGATGCACGATCGCTACGGCTCGATCGTCGCGATGCTCGCCGCCTATAATGCAGGTCCGACGCGCTACGACGCACACCTTGCGAACGGCCGCGCGCTGCCGGCCGAGACCGTCGAATACGTCGCGAAGATCGCGTCGATGATCGGCGGCAAGGTGCCTGTCATGCGGATGGCCGGCATCGCCTCGCGTCGATCTTGGTCCCGCGGACCGATCTTCGTCGGGCGATCCGCCGTTCATCCCGACGACGGTTCGACGATGTCCGATCTTCCTTCCGGCCGACTATCGAGCGCACCTGCGATCGTCGATCTGTCGGCGCTCATGCCGCTGTCCGATGATCTCTTCGTGCGAAGGCCGCACGCCGATGGAGAACAGCGATGAACATCGTATTCTCCCGCTTCGCGGCGTGCGCAATCGTAAAATGTGCAGGGAGCCGAGGGTGCTCTCCGGCAACAACCGCAGGAAGGCAAGATAAAAAGCCGCACATCGCGGCTTGGACGGTCGGTTGTTTTGATTCTGCTTTTTCCGATTTCTTGCACATCGCGGCTCTGTGCCGCGATGTGCGTGTCTCCCATTTCGCGAATGATTTCAGCGAATATCGCACATCGCGGATTCACTCATGACGCGCGACGACGATTTCCGTGTCCGTCCAGGCCGCATCCGCTCATCGCGAGCGCAGCGCACCTTGCCTTTCGTCGCCCAGGCGCTCGCCGCCGCGCAGAAGGCCGGGGGCCGCATCTCGCGCTCCGGCAAGATCATCTCGGGCCGCGGGCCGCATTTCGCGCGCGGCCGCGTCGCCAGCATCCGCGCCAATCGCCTCATCACCAGCCGCACGCGCTTCTGCACTGTCAAGGCGCTCGTGGTCCGCAACAAGGGCCAGCGCGGTCCGCTTGCCCGCCACCTCAACTACCTTCGCCGCGACGGCGTCACCCGCGACGGCGAGCGCGCGAAGATGTTCGGGGCCGAGACCGACGACGCCAACGTCAAGGAGTTCACCGAGCGCTGCAAGGATGACCGCCACCACTTCCGCTTTATCGTATCCCCCGAGGACGCAAGCGACATGGATGATCTGAAGCGCTTCACCCGCGAGCTGATGACGCAGATGGAAAAGGACCTCGGCACGAAACTCGAATGGGTCGCCGTCGATCATTGGAACACCGACAACCCCCATGTCCATGTCATCGTGCGGGGTAACGCCGCCGACGGCCGCGACCTCGTGATCGACCGTGACTACATCAAGAGCGGGATGCGCGATCGCGCGCAGGATCTCATCACCCAGGAACTTGGACCGCGCACCGATCTCGACATCAGCCGTGCGCTGAGCCGCCAAATCGAGGCCGAGCGCTGGACACAGCTCGACCGCCAGCTTGTCCGCGACGCCAACGAGCAGGGCGTCATCGACGTGGCGCCGTCACCGGACCGGCAGCCCGACGCATACCTGACGCAGAAGGCCGGACGCCTGCGCCATCTCGAACACCTCGGCCTTGCCGAGGCCATCGGCCCCGGCCAGTGGGTCATGGCAGAAGGTGCGGAGTCGACCTTGCGCGAGCTCGGCCAGCGCAACGACATCATCAAGCGGATGCACCGTGCCCTCGACAAACAGGGCATCGCCCGTGGCGCAGGCGACTATGTCCTGGCCGGCGAGGCGCACGGCTCCCCAATCATCGGCCGGCTGGTCGAACGCGGTCTCGACAACGAATTGTATGGGACAGCCTATGCGGTGGTGGACGGCGTCGACGGCCGCACCCACCACATCAAGCTGCCGGACATGGAGTCGGCCGGCGACGGCGCGCCGGGCTCGATCGTCGAGCTGCGATCCTTCGAGGATGCGAAGGGCAATCGGCGCGTGGCGTTGGCGACGCGCTCCGATCTGTCGATCGAAGCCCAGACCACGGCGAGCGGCGCAACCTGGCTCGACCGCCAGCTTGTTGCCCGCGATCCGGTCGATCTCGGCGGTGGCTTTGGCCTGGAGGTGAAGCAGGCGATGGAGGCCCGCGCCGGACACCTAATTCAGGAGGGGATGGCGCGGCGCGATGGCGAGCGCATCCAGTTCAATCGAAACCTGATCGGCACGCTCCGGCAACGTGAGCTGGACGCCCTCGGCGACCGGCTCGCGGCCGAGACCGGCACGCCGTTCCAGAAATCCGCTGACGGCGAATTTGTCGCCGGCACCTACAGCCGGCGCTTCTCGCTCGCCTCCGGCCGCTTCGCCATGATTAACGATGGCCTTGGCTTCAAGCTCGTACCCTGGACGCCCTCGATCGAGAAGCACATCGGGCAGCACATTTCCGGCGTCGCCCGCGCCGACGGCGGGATAGATTGGAATTTTGGCAGACAACGCGGCCTCGGCTTGTGACGCGGTGACATCCGTCCCCAGCTCCCGTACAACGTCCGTCAACCAAGGGGAGCCCGGCAGAGGATTGCGTGATGGACATCTTCGACCGGCTGAAGGCAGCCGCAACCACTGACTGGCAGAGTTATGTCGACCACGACTTCGTCCGCCAGATGGCCGCGGGCGCGTTGCCGCAAGCGGCGTTCCGCACCTATCTGGTGCAGGACTACCTGTTTCTGATCCAGTTTGCCCGCGCCTATGCGCTCGCAACCTACAAGAGCCGCGCACTCGCGGACATGAAGGCGGCACAAGCCGGGCTGGCCGCCATCCTCGACGAAATGGATCTACATGTGCGGCTGTGCGGCCGATGGGGGTTGTCACCGGAGGGCATCGAGGCCGCGCCCGAGCATCAGGCGACGGTGGCCTATACCCGCTTCGTGCTGGATTGCGGCGCAGCCGGCGACCTGCTCGACCTGTATGTCGCGCTCGCCCCCTGCGTCATCGGCTATGCCGAGATCGGTCGCAACCTGGTGCCTGACGGCGTCGACGCGCTCGGCAACCATCCCTATCGCGAATGGATCGCCGAATATGCGGGCGATGCCTATCAGGGCGTTGCGGCCAAAGCGCGACGCCATCTCGACGATCTTGCAGCACGGGCGATGACAGAGCGGCGCTTCGACGAACTCGCTGCGACATTCGGCAAGGCGTCGCGCCTCGAAGCCGATTTTTGGCAGATGGGACTGGATGCTGAGCGCTGATCGTTACGTTGGACGTTGGAGATTTTCTCTCCGCACCCCGCAAGTATTTTTTCGACCATCTACGCTGTTCTACGATAACTGACACAGACGCAGTTGAAACCTCCGCATTCCTTGCTCTTCTTCGCAGCATTGCGCCGGGCAGGGAGGTTTGCTCGCTGTGTCAACCAGCCGTGTTGCGTGGGGCCAGATCGTTGTCGTGTTCGCTATCGTGCTGCTCGCGGTCTGGAGCGCGACGCAGTGGGTTGCGTGGCGCCTCGGCTTTCAGCAGCAACTCGGCTCATCTTGGTTTTCGCTGGCCGGCCTGCCGATCTATCCGCCGCCGGCCTTTTTCTGGTGGTGGTTCTTCTTCGATGCCTACGCGCCGCACATTTTTCTGGAGGGTGCCGGGATCGCCGCCTCGGGTGGCCTCGTCGCGATCGTCGTCGCAATCCTCATGTCGATCTACCGTGCGCGCGAGGCCAAGGATGTGCGCACATTCGGCTCGGCTCGCTGGGCCGAGCCGGATGAGATCGAAGCCGCGGGCCTGCTCGGAGACGATGGAGTCGTTCTCGGCCGCCTGGACCGAACCTATCTGCGACACGATGGCGCCGAGCATGTCCTGTGCTTCGCGCCGACGCGGAGCGGGAAGGGTGTCGGTCTCGTGGTACCGACGTTACTCACATGGCCCGGCGCGTCGATCGTGCATGATATAAAAGGAGAAAATTGGGAATTGACCGCGGGCTTTCGGGCACGGTTTGGCCGAGTGTTGCTGTTCGATCCGACCAATGCGAACTCGGCCGCCTACAATCCGCTGATCGAGGTGCGCAAAGGCGAATGGGAAGTGCGAGACGTCCAGAACGTCGCCGACGTGCTAGTCGATCCGGAGGGTTCGTTGGAGAAGCGCAATCATTGGGAGAAAACATCCCATTCACTGCTGGTCGGCGCCATCCTCCATGTCCTCTATGCCGAGAAGGACAAGACGCTCGCCGGTGTCGCCGCCTTTCTGTCGGACCCGCGGCGACCCATCGAGTCGACGCTGTCCGCCATGATGACGACGCCGCATCTCGGCGAGAAGGGGCCGCATCCCGTCATCGCCAGCGCGGCACGCGAACTGCTCAACAAGTCGGACAACGAACGCTCCGGCGTCTTGAGCACGGCCATGTCATTCCTCGGCCTCTATCGCGATCCCGTCGTTGCCGCAGTGACGGCCCGCTGCGATTGGCGCATCACGGATCTCGTGTCCGGCGATAAGCCCACCACGCTCTACCTAGTGGTGCCACCATCCGATATCAGCAGGACGAAGCCGCTCGTGCGCCTCGTGCTTAACCAGATCGGGCGGCGGCTGACCGAAGACCTGCACGCGAAAGGCCGCCGTCATCGCCTGTTGCTGATGCTCGATGAATTTCCGGCGCTCGGCCGGCTCGACTTCTTTGAATCTGCGCTCGCCTTCATGGCCGGCTATCAGATCAAGGCATTTCTTATCTCTCAATCATTAAACCAAATCGAGAAAGCCTACGGTCAGAACAACTCCATCCTCGACAATTGCCATGTGCGCGTGAGTTTCGCGACCAACGACGAGCGTACCGCGAAGCGCGTATCGGACGCGCTCGGCACGGCAACGGAGATGCGCGCCATGCAGAACTATGCCGGTCATCGTCTCGCGCCCTGGCTCGGACACTTGATGATTTCACGCTCCGAGACCGCGCGGCCGCTGCTCACCGCAGGCGAGGTGATGCAGCTTCCGCCCGACGACGAGATCGTCATGGTCGCCGGCGTGCCGCCAGTCCGCGCCAGAAAGGCGCGCTATTACGAAGATGCGCGGTTCAAGGAACGGTTGCTGCCTGTTCCGCAGAACCCGAAAGCCGGCCTCACGCCGAAGCCTGACGACTGGTCGGCGCTGAAGCCAGTCGCGGCGCCGACGGGCAACAGCGCCGCTGCACAGCAAAGTGCGCCACCAGCGACAGGTGCGGCCAAGCCGGATGACGATCCAGCCAATTCGGGGCTCCGCCGCGAACCTGGGCTTGAGTGGCATAAGGACATCGCGCCGGAGCCGGTGAGGACTCCTGCCAACGAGTTCGATCCCGATGCTGATGAGCCGGAGCGTAAGGTTGCAGCCAACCGGGTGCTGGCGCACGACATGCGACTGATGGCCCGGCGGATCGCGTTGGACCCCGGCGATGGCATGGAGTTGTAGGTCATGTCGCAGCATTCCGACATCGCGCCGCGGACCCAAAGGAAAAAGCGGCTCTCGATCTATCTCGATCCGGATCTGTCGGATCGCCTGGCCGACCACGCGGGGCGTCACGCCCAGTCGCGCTCCATGATCGCCGAGGCGGCCATTGCCTCGTTGCTGTCGCCTGATGCCGAGGAGCGCCGGGAGGCCGCTTTGGCCAAACGCCTTGACCGGATCGATCGCAACATCCAACGGCTGGAACGCGACATCGGTATTGCCAACGAAGCCTTCGCCATCTTCATGCGAGCCTGGCTGACATCAACCGCGTCCTTATCGGAAATCGCCCAGGCTGCCGCTCAAGCAAAGGGAGGTGAGCGCTACGATAAATTCCTTGAAGCGCTCGGTCGGCGTCTCGCCAAGGGGCCGAGGCTCAGGCAGGAGATTACAGAAGACATGGACTCTTCCAGCACAAACACTTCACGCCCACGTGACCCGAGGCCGTAGTACGAAGATGTTCTGTAAAAGCTTCCCGTAGAACGCCGCCGGAACTTATTCCGTCGCAACGAACGTCATATGGTTTCGGTAAATAGACGGTTCCAAATTGCATCAATGGAATTGGCAACAATAGAAATGTAACATTGTTTCGCGTCGACATACGGCGTGGCACATGTTAATAGCTGCAACACCTGATCCGAAGGGAGCTTCTTTGTCGCCATCCACTACCAAGCTTAGCTTAACGTTATCGCGTTCATCACGCGGTATTGTGGCCGCGCTTGTCCTGATCGCGTACATCGTGAGCGGGGTGTTGCATGGCGTATATGATGTCGACGTAACCAATCCATCGGGTCAAATGGTTATTTCCCTCGTGAAGGGAAAGACGGGGCAACCGGATCAGGGCGTCATCGTCGAGCATCATTGCCACGGTTGTTTTTCGGTTTCGGTGCCGACTCCGGTCGGCCCTATCGTCGTCCTTAAGCCAGCCCGTAAAATGGTTGCGACCCGCTCCGCCGAGCTGCACGTGGTGGACAGCGGAATTGATCCTCCTCCGCCAAAGTTCCTGACCTGAACGTGATCGCCGGGCGCATTCGCGCCCAAATCTCGTCCGTTGTCAGGTTGATTCCATGTCATGCAATGGTGCTGCCACGCGCTTCGCGTGTGCGGCCGCAATTCTCATCGTTCCTTGGCTGGCTTGTCCCGCCAATGCGCGACCCCTAACGCTTAGAACTGCTCTTCAACACGCTCTCGCTGCGAGTCCGCGCCTCACTGCCGCGGAGCGAGATATCGGCATTGCGTCTGGTCAGCGCATTCAGGCTGGTAAGCTCATCAATCCTGAGTTGTCGTACGAGCAGGACAACTCTTTCGGCTCAGGCCCATATCGTGGAACGAGGTCTGCGGAAACTACTCTGCAAATCAGCCAGCTCTTCGAGCTCTTTGGCAAGCGAGAAGCGCGCATAGCAGTCGGAACCGCTGGTGTTGAGACCGCAACGATCCAACGAAAGGCTGTTCGGCTCGAAGTGCTTTCTGAAACAGCCATCGCCTTTCTGACGGTGCTTGGCACGCAGCGGCGCATCCAGATACTCGACGACCAGATCTCCGCCATCGACAAACTCAGCCCACTTCTACAGAAGCGCGTCGATACTGGTGCCTCCTCGCCTGCGGAGGTAGGTCGCGCCGAGGTGGCGTCTGCTCTCGTGAAAGCTGATCGAGAGCGCGTTAGATCGTCATTGGCAAGCGCGCGTCGCGAACTTTCGGTCTTGATGGGCGATGCGGCGCCGAAATTCGCAAGCGTCTCTGGAAAATTGGAGGCGTTGGGGCGTCCGCCATCGTTCCAATCGGTCATTCACGCGATCGACCAAAATCCGCAGCTCGTAAGATGGACTGCGGTTTATGCTCAGCGCAACGCGGAGTTGTTGGTTGCGCGGCTCAAACCATATCCCGACGTACGCATTAGCGCGGGTTGGCGTCACTTCAACGAAACCGGCAGTGATGGAGTGCGTCTCGGGATATCCGTTCCCATTCCGATCTTCGATCAGAACCAGGGCAATATTCTCTCGGCACAGGAGAACCTTGCCAAGGTGCGAGCCGAACGCCAGGCGAATCGCAACACGTTGATCGTCATTGCGGGGCGTGCCTACGACAGTTTGCAAGGCTCGTTACGTGAACTTGCAATACTACGGACCTCAGCAATTCCCAAGGCACGAGCCGCCGCGGAAGAGATTTCCGAAGGGTATGGCCAAGGACGCTACTCGCTTCTCGAAGTGCTCGACGCCCAAGCAAACCTGACGCAGGCGCAACTGAGGGAGCAGGAAGCCCAACAGAATTTCCACGTCGCCGTTGCAACCATCGAAGGTTTGGTTGGCAATCCATTTACTTTGGCGCGGGAGAGCGCTCGATGAAAAACGTTTTCCGAAAGGCAATCTTTGGAGTTCTCGGTCTGGGCCTCCTTGTGGGAGCTGCGCTCTATTTCAAGGCTGGCCCGGGTTCTCAGAACCCAGGAAGGGCGCCCGCTTACAATAAGGTCTCCGAAGCGGCCGACGGACATGAAGGCGACAGCGCACAAATGAGCGATGCTCGCGTGGCGGCCGCCGGTATGTCACTCGAAACGGTCAAGCCTGCGACCTTGAACGACGTGCTCGTCCTGAACGGTATCATTCGAGAAAATCAGGAAAACCTTGTTCAGGTAACGCCGCGATTTCCGGGAATTGTCCGCTCAATCCAGAAGCGCATCGGAGACAACGTTCGAAAGGACGAACTGATGGCCAGGATCGAAAGCAACCAAAGCCTCACGGCTTACGATCTGAAAGCACCGATCGACGGTACGGTCATTGATCGTCAGGTTTCGCTCGGCGAATACGCCTCGGAACAGAAGCCTGCGTTCACGATCGCAAATCTTTCGTCGGTTTGGGTGGATCTGTCCGTCTACAGCAAAGACCTGCAGCGCGTACGGGTAGGGGATCGAGTGGAAATCGATCTCGAAGATGGCATGCCTCCGGTGACTGGTCAGATTTCCTACCTCGCCCCAATTGGATCATCCGAGACACAAAGTGCCGTTGCTCGGGCAGTAGTGCCCAACTCCACCGGCCGCCTGCGGCCCGGCTTATTCGTTCGAGGACGCGTTGCCTTGAGTAATCGACGCGCGGCAATCGCGGTAAAGGTGACGGCGCTGCAAACCCTAGACGACAAGCCCGTCGTATTCGTGCGCGAAGGAGAAAGACTAGAAGCACGCAGTGTCAAGACGGGGGATCGTGACAAGGAGCACGTGGAAATCCTCGAAGGTCTGTCGACTGGCGAACTGTATGTCGCCGAGAACAGCTTCGTCGTGAAGGCAGAGATTGGAAAGTCGGAGGCAGAGCATGAGTGACGCTGGCCAATTGATGATGATCACTGCGTTCATCAAGCCCAACATGGAAGGGCATGTCGTGAAAACCCTGCATGATCTTCCAGAGTTTCCCGGGTTCACACTGAGTCAGGTACGGGGTCAAGGACGGGGGCGCGGAGCCGGAGGTGAATTTCTCGCTACCGAACACAATTTCTCTTACCAAGTCCACCTTGAGCTTCGCGTTGTTTGTCGGACCGCCGTTGTGGATCGAATCTGTGATGCCATCGCTCGTTCGGCGTGGACCGGCAGTAAGGGCGACGGTCTGATCTTCACCCAGCCGATAGCGATGCTTCATCGTATCCGGGAATACGGAAGCAGGGGGACTGATCGATGATTGATAGCATTCTCACCTTTGCAATCAGACAGCGATGGCTCGTCATGATGGCCGTCGTTGGCGTTGCGGCTTTTGGCGTGTGGAATTTCACACGACTGCCAATCGATGCCGTCCCAGACATCACGAACGTGCAGGTCCAGATCAACACGCAGGCACCGGGCTATTCACCTCTCGAGACGGAACAGCGCATCACGTTCCCAATTGAAACAGCGATGGCTGGTTTACCGAAGCTCGACTACACCCGATCGTTGTCGCGTTATGGCCTCAGCCAAGTCACGGTAGTATTCAAGGACGGCACCGACATTTATTTTGCGCGGCAATTGGTCAATGAACGAATTCAACAGGTGAAAGACCAACTGCCCACGGGTATCGAGACCGGCATGGGGCCGATATCCACTGGCCTTGGAGAAATCTACCTCTATACGGTTGAAGCAAAACCCGGCGCAAAAACCCCCGACGGCAAAGAGTATTCGCCGACCGATCTGCGAACTATTCAGGATTGGATCATCAAACCGCAGCTCCGTCTGGTGCCGGGCGTCGTCGAGGTCAACACCATCGGCGGGTATGAGAAGCAATTCCACGTGCTACCCGATCCGGCACGACTGATGGCGTTCAAGTTGGGATTCAGCGACGTCATGACGGCGCTGGCATCCAATAATAACAACGTCGGCGCCGGTTACATCGAGCGCAACGGCGAACAGTATCTCGTCCGCACGCCCGGGCAGGTCGCAAATAGCGAGGAGATCCGCAATATCGTCATTGGCGCTCGGGACGGAATCCCGATTCGTGTCCGCGATGTGGCTCAAGTTCGCGAGGGAAAGGATTTGCGGACCGGTGCGGCAACGATAGACGGAAAGGAGACGGTCCTTGGAACTGCGATGCTGTTGATCGGAGACAACAGCAGGACAGTCGCACAAGCCGTTGCGGCCAAACTGTCTGAAATTGCCAAATCACTGCCTGAGGGGATCATCACGAACGCCGTCTACGATCGTACGCATCTCGTCGAGGCAACGATTGCGACGGTGGAGAAAAACCTGATTGAGGGCGCAATTCTGGTCATTGCGATCTTGTTCCTCATTCTCGGCAACATCCGGGCGGCCGTCGTGACAGCATGCGTCATCCCGTTGTCGATGCTGTTTACGATCACGGGCATGGTTGAAACCCGCGTGAGCGCTAATTTGATGAGTCTTGGTGCGATCGACTTCGGCATCATCGTCGATGGTGCCGTGATCATCGTTGAGAACTGTTTGCGGCTATTGGCCGAGGAACAACACCGACGGGGTCGACTTTTGACGGCGCCTGAACGGTTCGAAACCATCCTCGCGGGATCGCGGGAGGTGATCAAACCCAGCTTGTTCGGTACGATGATCATTGCGGTTGTCTATCTTCCGGTACTGACGCTAACCGGCGTGGAAGGCAAGATGTTCACGCCGATGGCTTTGACAGTGCTGATGGCTTTGCTCGGTGCCGCGATCTTTTCAATGACATTCGTGCCTGCCGCTATTGCTCTGTTCGTGACCGGGAAGGTTTCCGAAAAGGAGAACGTCTTCATGCGCGGGGCACGGCACGTTTATTTGCCGCTCCTCGATTGGACGATCCGTCACCGCAAAACAGTGGCGATCGCGGCCGTCGTGATCGTGATCGCCAGCGGCGTCGCTGCCACTAAAATGGGCGGAGAGTTTATTCCGAGCTTGGACGAAGGCGATGTTGCCTTGGCGGCGATTCGCATCCCAGGGACCAGCCTCACGCAGTCGCTAGAGATGCAAAAGGCTCTTGAGCGGCGCGTCAAGAAAATTCCGGAAGTGAAGGACGTCTTCGCACGAACAGGTACTGCCGAAGTCGCGACTGACGCCATGCCGCCGTCGATATCGGACGGATACGTCATGCTGAAACCGCGTGACCAATGGCCAAATCCTGAAAAATCCAAAGCCGACGTCGTAAGCGAGATACAGCAGGCGGCCGATGAGATACCTGGAAGCCAGTACGAGATATCGCAACCGATTCAGCTTCGTTTCAACGAGCTGATTTCGGGCGTCCGGGCTGATGTGGGCGTCAAGATTTTCGGAGATGATCTCGAAACGCTCCTCAAAGTGGCACGACAGGTCCAGTCCGCGATCGAACCCATCAAAGGAGTCGCGGATCTCAAGACCGAACAGGTGTCGGGACTTCCCATCTTGACGGTAAAGCTCGATCGCGAAGCTCTTTCGCGGTATGGGCTAAGCGTCGGTGATGTCCAGAACCTCGTTGAGATTGCTGTCGGCGGTAAGGCCACGGGAAAGGTTTATGAGGGCGACCGTCGCTTCGATCTCATTGTTCGACTTCCGGAGGATCTTCGGGGCGATATCGAGGCAATCCGCGCGTTACCTATCCCGTTGCCGCCAAGGGAAGCCGAGGCGAACACGAAGAAGGCGTCGTGGTCGTCGTCTTCGCCGTTGGCGCGCATGCGCTACATCCCGTTATCATCGATCGCCAAGGTGGACGCCGCGCCCGGTCCCAACCAGATCAGCCGCGAAAACGGCAAGCGACGTATCGTCGTCACGGCCAACGTGCGCGATCGAGATCTCGGTTCGTTTGTGGAGGAGGCTCAGCGCGCCGTGGAGGCGAAAGTCAAATTGCCAGCCGGGTACTGGATGAGTTGGGGCGGGCAGTTCGAGCAGTTGGTTTCGGCGACGAAGCGGCTGACGATCGTCGTGCCGGTCGCTTTGCTTCTCGTCTTCATCCTGCTCTTCATGACCTTCGGTTCGGCTGCGGATTCTCTCTTGGTGTTCAGTGGAGTTCCGCTCGCGTTGACGGGGGGTATCCTTGCCCTGCTGCTTCGGGGCATCCCGCTATCGATCAGTGCGGGCGTCGGGTTTATCGCATTGTCTGGCGTCGCGGTGCTGAATGGCTTGGTGATCATCACCTTCATTGAGCGTTTGCGTTCAGAAGGCAAATCGATCCTTGCGGCAGTTCATGAGGGTGCATTAACCCGCCTGCGACCGGTCCTCATGACCGCCCTTGTGGCCTCGCTTGGTTTTGTTCCGATGGCCATTGCGACAGGGGCAGGAGCCGAGGTCCAGCGTCCGCTCGCGACCGTGGTCATCGGTGGCATCATCTCCTCAACCATTCTGACACTGCTCGTTCTTCCTGCGCTCTACGTGCTGTTTCGTCGCGAATCTCTGCCCCCGGAGTCCGTTACGGAAGTGAATCGTGATCAAATATCGAGGTCCGATCATGACGCAGTCTGATGCATTCACGATCCGCATGCGGGTGGAAGGAATGGATTGCGCGAGTTGCGCGGTCAAGATTGAGAACGCGCTTCGGCGTATACCCGGCGTTGCGGAGGTAAAAGTATCGGTTTCGGGCGGCACGGTTACCGTTCGAAATGATCGATTGAATGCCGAGGCGATAAAGACTCAGATTGTCAGGCTCGGTTATACGGTAACGGGCTCCCGGGAGTTCAAAGGCGAAGCGGACCAGAGAGATGCCGTTGAAGTATCGACCTCAACCGGAAAGAGCGCTCATTCTCATACACATGAGAGTGATGATGACGACAAGCCATGGTGGCGGACAAGAAAAAGCGCTTTGACCATCGCTTCCGGGGCAGCTTTGGCCGTCGCCTTCGTGGTCGGAAAAGCCAGCCCGGCGATCGAGCAGTGGGCATTTCTGCTCGCGATGATGGTCGGACTCATTCCGATCGCAAAGCGTGCAGTTGTTGCCGCGATTGCCGGAACGCCGTTCTCGATCGAAATGCTGATGACGATTGCTGCGGTTGGAGCAATCGTCATCGGTGCGACCGAAGAGGCGGCAGCGGTGGTGTTTCTGTTCTTGATCGGAGAATTGTTGGAGGGGGTCGCTGCCAGCCGCGCCCGCGCAAGCATCCGGAATCTCGGTGATCTCGTTCCCAAAACAGCTCTCGTCGAAGACAATGGCCGACTCCGAGAGGTGCAGGCCGAGAGCCTTGAGGTCGGAGCAACAATCCATGTCAGGCCGGGTGACCGAATCCCGGCCGATGGAGCGATCCTGTCAGGGGATAGCTCGATCGACGAAGCCCCCGTTACGGGCGAAAGTACGCCGGTTCGGAAAGGTCCTGATGAGGTTGTTTTCGCAGGAACGGTAAATGGCGATGGCCTTTTACGCATTCGGGTAACCGCCGCCGCAACAGACAACACCATCGCGCGAATTGTCCGTCTCGTCGAGGAAGCCCAAGAATCAAAGGCACCCACGGAACGGTTCATCGATCGCTTTTCCCGCTATTACACCCCCGGCGTGGTGGTGGTCGCGGCACTGGTCGCGATCATTCCTCCGTGGTGGTTCGGCGCAGATTGGGGCGGTTGGATCTACAAGGGGTTGGCAATCCTCCTGATAGGCTGTCCTTGCGCCCTCGTTATATCGACGCCAGCAGCAATCGCCGCGAGCCTCGCCGCCGGTGCCCGCAGCGGTCTCCTCATGAAGGGAGGTGCCGTTCTTGAACGCATTGGCAGAATTACGGTTGCTTGCTTTGACAAGACGGGCACGCTGACCGCCGGCAAACCCCAAGTGACGGATGTCATCGGCTTCGTTCGTCCGGAGACGGACGTGTTGCAAGTCGCAGCCGCGCTGGAATCCGGATCAAGCCATCCACTCGCCATCGCAATCCTGGCATTGGCGTCCGAAAAGGGCATTCACGTTTCCTCCGCCGAGGATTCTAAAGCGATCGGAGGGAAGGGCGTTCAGGCAAACGTCGAAGGAAAGAAAGTTTTCCTCGGATCGCCCGCAGCCGTCGGGGAAATATCGGGTTTGACCGCAGACCAAATTGCCCAGATCGAAGCACTTAACGATGAAGGCAAAACCGTTTCCGTGCTTTTGATCGGAGATGAGATCGCCGGCGCCATTGCCATGCGTGATGAGCCGCGTTCGGACGCGAAGGACGGTCTTAAGCAACTGACAGCGGCAGGTATCCGCACTTTGATGCTGACCGGCGACAATCGACGTACCGCAACAGCAATCGGCAACAGGTTAGGCATTGAGGTCAAAGCGGAACTGCTGCCGCATGACAAGCAGCGCCTGGTAACCGACCTACAAAGGAGCGGACAGTCTGTTGCAAAGGTCGGAGATGGCATTAACGACGCGCCCGCCTTGGCGGCGGCAGATGTTGGAATTGCTATGGGAGGAGGTACGGATGTCGCTTTGGAAACGGCCGATGCCGCGATTCTGAACGGAAGAGTTGGCGACGTCGCGGCAATGGTCGCTCTATCCAAGCGGACTATGACGAACATTCACCAAAACATTGCCGTTGCTCTCGGGTTAAAGGCGGCATTCCTAGTCACGACCATTGCCGGTGTGACAGGCCTTTGGCCTGCGATCCTTGCCGATACTGGAGCAACCGTCTTGGTGACTCTTAATGCGTTGCGCCTGCTTTCGCCAAAGGACCGAAGTCGATCTTGAGCAAACCCGTATGGAGAATGTTGACACGGGGTTCGATTGATTGGGCGTGGAGAAATGTCATGGCGGAGCGTCGACAGGAAGGACGAAAGAAAGTGTTCAAGGCTGGGACGATTTCATTTCGAGGAGCCGCCATTGACTGTGTTGTACGGAATCTCAGTTCGAGCGGTGCGTTGCTGAACGTAGAATCGCCACTCGGAATTCCGACGCACTTCCTGCTACTGATTCCAGCGGAATCGTTCAAACGCGAGTGCCACATCACCTGGATCAAGGATAAGCAGATTGGCGTTCGCTTCAACCGATCGACCAGTTAGGAATGGGCTATCGGAAGACATAACGCTTACCGTTTATTCGAACACTTGGGAGAAGGCGGATGAAATGCTTTCTTGCAATGGCGGGAACAGTCGCTGTGGCGATCCTTCCGATCATCCAGTCGGCGTCGGCGCGTGGCGGATTGGCTTCGGAGAATCCATGGGCGCCCGAACATATTGAAAGACTTCCTCCTGATATTCGCAAAGCGGTGCTTCGGCGGGCGCGCGCGTGCGGAAGTAAAGCCGCAGCGGCTCATTATTTCTCACTCTCGATAGAATCTTATGGGGCGAGGTTCATTTCGCTTCATTTTGAGGATTTTGCATGCGCAAATCGCGCCGCGATCTGCAACGACAATGGATGTCTGCATCAGGTCTATCTGAAGTCAGGCGAGCGTCATCGTCTTGTGTTCATCACGTATGCAGACGACGTCAGGTTGACGAATGATGGCCCTACGGTCGGTCTTGAGGTTCTAAAGCGGAGACGTACACAGAAGTTTCAGTGGAATGGAAGGCACTTCACGGTGTCAGATGTAAAGGAAATCTGGAAGTGACAACCTCTCTCCTTGGGCATCTTCATTTTGGCGGTGCGGATATCAGCCTTCGAAAGAAGTTCCGGCTGTTCTTCCTAGTGGGAACGATTGTGGTTCTGCTCGGAGCGCTCAAAGGCGCAGTCCACTATTTCGGATTCGAAATACTCGAGCTTACGAGGCTTCTGACGAGTGGCATTGGAGGCGCGATTTTCATTATCGGATTTCTGCTCTCGAGTATTCTGGCCGATTACAAGGAAGCTGAGCGCATTCCTGCGGATATCCGGAGCTCGATCGAGGCGATTGACGGTGATCTTGAATCCTTCGCAGTGATCAACCCTGATTTCGACCTTCGGGGTTCTCGAACCGTTCTCATCGGCATGATCGAGAAGCTGCGTGCCGGCCTCGACCACACCAACGGACACAAGAATCTACCGCCGGTACTTGAAGAGATCGGAAAGCTGACGCCGATCCTGGGTCGTCTCGAGGGGATGGGAATGGCCGCGAACTTCGTTGTCCGGCTGCGCACATTGCAGGATTCGATCAGGCGGTCCGTATTGCGAATCTACCAGATTCAACGAGTGGAATTTGTACCTTCCGTACATGTTTTGGTGCAAACGTTGGTGATCTCGATCGTGTTCATGATGTTGTTGTTGAAGACCGAGGGAGATCCGGCTTCAGCCCTGATGTTTGGCTTCATAACGTACATGTTCGTTTACGCACTGTACCTCGTCCGGCTTCTCGAGCAGCCTTTCGCTAAAGGGCATGGGTCGATCGACGACGTCAGTTTCTTTCTTCTGGACGAGCTCGAAACTAAGCTTCGCACTGACCTCGCGATGGATGAAAAGGAGGGCTGATCAATGCACGGTGGAGGAAGCGTTGGAACGGCCGCAGCTCGTCATGCGAACAGGTTAGGTTGGGCGCTTGGACTGACCGCGACGTATATGTTTGCTGAGATCATTGGCGGACTGGTTACCGGAAGTCTCGCTCTATTGGCGGACGCCGCGCACATGTTGACCGACGTGGGTGGTCTAGCGCTCGCCCTTCTGGCTATCCGTTTTGCAGCGCGTGAGGCGACGCCACAGCGGACCTATGGCTATCTGCGAATGGAGGTGCTGTCCGCGCTGACGAATGCTGTCGTCCTTCTTTTGCTGACTGTCTACATCCTCTACGAAGCCTACAAGCGCTTCATGTCTCCCCCGGAAATTCTGAGCGGTCCTATGTTGGCGGTGGCTGTCGTCGGTCTTGCCGTCAATCTGGTCAGCATGCGGCTGCTGGCGGCAGGTTCATCCGAAAGCCTGAACGTAAAGGGAGCCTACTTTGAGGTCCTGGGTGACATGCTTGGGTCGGTTGGAGTGATCGTTGCGGCCTTGTTGATGATGTGGAAAGGCTGGTGGCTTGCTGATCCGATCATCGGTGCCGGAATCGGCCTATTCATCGTACCTCGAACATGGGTTTTGTTGAAACAGGTTACGCACATTCTTATGGAAGGCGTTCCGCCGAATGTCGACGTCACGGCACTTGAGCGCAAGCTCGCGAGTATCCAAGCAGTGACTGCCGTACATGATTTGCATGTTTGGACGATCACCTCCGGATTTGACGCGATGAGTTGTCACGTTGTTGTCGATGACCTCGCGGCAGGTCGGAAAGTGTTGCAGGAAGTTCGTCGGATCATGAGAGAGGAGTTCGGCATTGATCACGTGACGGTTCAGATCGAGGACGAAGAGTCGCGTGCGAACGAAGCCGTTCTTCATATCTGATGCAGCGTTTCGAGGGCGATCGTCCGGCTATGTGATAGAAGGGAAGGAAGGGTTGGACCTGCGTCATTTGCGCTATATCGTTGCCAGTGCTCGCAACGGCAGCTTTAGCGCCGCCGCGCATGAGTTCAATGTGAGGCAGCCGATTATCAGCAAGCGCATCAAGGAGGCTGAGGATGAGCTTACGGTCGCGTTGTTCGTTCGTTCGACCTCAGGTGCCCGTCTAACGCCCGCCGGAGAGGAGTTCGTCGTCGACGCGCGCCGGATCATTGAAGATTTCGACCGTCTTGCCGAGCGCGCGAAAGCAAGTGGCGCCGGCACGCTTGGGCGGATCGTTGTCGGTTTATACAAATCGCTCTCGCAAGGCGCGTTGCGCACATTCATCGACGAATTCCGCGAACGCTATCCCGACGTTGATCTTGAGCTGCTCGAAGCGCCGTTCGCGGAGATTATCGCCGGCCTTCATTCCGGACGGGTCGACGCCGCGATTATCCTGGGCGACACCGGCAAGTGCGAGGTTCTCGGGTCCCTCGCGCTCTGGTCGGAGCATCTCATGGTGGCGTTGCCGCTGGGGCATCCGCTTGCGGACAAATCCGTCATCTATTGGTCGGAACTGAAGGGCGAGCGATTCATCATTGGCCACCACGATCCCGGCCCCGATATCCGGGACATTCTGCTCCGCCATCTGGCTGCACCTTCGGACCGCCCTGAAATCGTCACCCTCCGTCTCAACCGCGATAATATTCTCAGCGAAGTGGGCAGCGGCAAAGGCATCAGCCTGCAATGTGAATCCGCGTCGGGCTTAACCGGCCTCGGCGTCGTCTTCCGGCCTCTGCATGACGGCAACGGCGCCACGCGCGTCGGTTATATCGTTTGCTGGAAGCCGGACAACATCAATCCGGTCCTGAATACCCTCCGCAATGCGCTCAAAGAGGCGATGTTGATTCGGCCCTGACCTGTTCTCGGGCAGCGTCGGACGCGGCGGGCGGCTCCGAATATTTCAAGTATTTTTTCGATGGCCTACGATGAGCTACGCCGGACTACGAGAGCTTCAATAAATCATGTTGCCCATCTGCAAGTTCTGCCTTTCTTGATTGTCCCCGTCGCCATCTGATCGTCTTGCGGATGGCCGAGGCGGGGGCACGATGGCGGGTCATCACCACAGCAATGAAGGATTGTCGCGCGGCGCAAGGATGCTGCGCACCGCGCTTGGTCCGGCGATCGCCCGCTACCTTGAGGACGCAGGCATTGTCGAAGTGATGTTGAATCCGGACGGCCGGCTATGGGTCGACCGGCTGCGCGAAGGTCTTGTCGCCACTGACGACGTGCTGACCCCGGCCGATGGAGAGCGCATCGTGCGCCTGGTCGCGCATCATGTCGGCGCCGAGGTGCATCCCGGCTCGCCTCGCGTCTCGGCTGAGCTGCCGGAGACCGGCGAACGCTTCGAGGGATTGCTTCCGCCCGTCGTCATGGCGCCCACCTTTGCGATCCGCAAACCCGCGGTCGCCGTGTTCACGCTCGCCGATTACGTCGCAGCGAACATCATGACCGCAGCGCAGGCTGACGTACTCAGGCTCGCGGTCGAGCGTCGTAAGAACATATTGGTCGCAGGTGGCACTTCGACCGGAAAGACCACGCTGACCAACGCGCTGTTGGCAGAGGTGGCAAAGACCTCCGACCGCGTGGTGCTGATCGAAGATACCCGCGAGCTGCAATGCGCCGCGCCGAATCTTGTCGCGCTGCGGACCAAGGACGGCGTCGCCTCGCTCTCCGATCTAGTGAAATCATCGCTGCGCCTGCGTCCCGATCGTATTCCGGTCGGCGAGGTGCGGGGCAGCGAAGCGCTCGACCTTCTCAAAGCCTGGGGGACCGGACATCCCGGCGGCATCGGCACCATCCACGCCAACACGGCGATCGGCGCGCTGCGTCGGCTGGAGCAACTCGTGCAGGAGGCCGTCGTCACGGTGCCGCGTGCCCTGATCGCCGAGACCATCGACATCGTCGCCGTTCTTTCAGGCCGCGGCGCCGAACGGCGTCTTGCCGAGATCGCTCATGTTGACGGGCTCGATCCGGCCACCGGCGACTATCACACGCTCAACGCGCTGCTCCCATCCCCGGCATTTCCGAAAGGAGACCTTGAATGACCTTGCTTGCCTTGTCTCGTGTGCGCCGTCGCTTGACCGATGCGACCGTGCTCGCCGCGACCACGCTGTTGATGGCGGCGCCGGCCCATGCCTCCGGTTCGTCGATGCCATGGGAAGAACCGCTGCAAAAAATCCTCGAATCCATCGAGGGGCCGGTGGCTAAGATCGTGGCGGTCATCATCATCATCACCACCGGCCTCACGCTCGCCTTCGGCGATACGGGTGGCGGGTTCCGCAAGCTGATTCAGATCGTATTCGGCCTGTCGATCGCCTTCGCGGCCAGCTCTTTCTTCTTGAGTTTCTTCAGCTTCGGCGGCGGAGCGCTGGTGTGATGGAGGAAGACGTCCGCGGCTTCTTCGCGCCGGTGCATCGCGCGCTCACCGAGCCGATCCTGCTCGGCGGTGCGCCGCGCACGGTCGCCATCGCCAACGGCACGCTCGCAGGCGCGGTCGGGCTCGGCCTGCGCCTGTGGATCGCGGGCCTCGTCATCTGGGCGATCGGGCATTTCGCCGCGATATGGGCGGCGAAGCGTGACGCGCAGTTCGTCGACGTCGGCCGCCGGCACCTGCGTTACCCGGCGCACATGGACGTGTGAGGAGAGCCCATGCTGAATCTCGCCGAATACCGGAAAAAGAGCGCGCAGCTTGCGGACTTTCTGCCCTGGGCCGCGCTGGTTGCGCCGGGCGTCGTGCTCAACAAGGACGGATCGTTTCAACGGACGGCGCGATTTCGGGGTCCCGATCTCGACAGCGCGACGCCAGCCGAGCTGGTCGGTACGACAGCGCGGCTTAACAATGCCTTGCGCCGTCTCGGCTCCGGCTGGGCGATCTTCGTCGAGGCGCAGCGCCATCCCGCCACCGACTATCCGGAAAGTCTGTTTCCGGACTCCGCATCCGCGCTCCTCGATATCGAGCGCCGCGAGCAGTTCGAGGACTCCGGCGTCCTGTTCGAGTCGAGTTACTTCCTCACCTTCGCCTGGCTGCCGCCTGCCGAGGAAACCTCGCGCATGGAAGCCTGGCTCTATGAGGGCCGCGAGCACGGCGGCGTCGATCCGTGGGAACTGCTGAAAAATTTTGTCGACCGGACCGACCGCGTGCTCAACCTGGTCGAAGGCTTTGTGCCGGAAGCCGACTGGCTCGATGACGCCGAGACGCTGACCTACCTACATTCGACCATCTCGACCAAGCGGCATCAGGTGCGCGTGCCCGAGACGCCGATGCACTTGGACGCGCTGCTGGCCGATCAGCCGCTTGCCGGCGGGCTGGAACCGCGGCTTGGCGATTTCCATGTCCGCACGCTCACCATCATCGGATTCCCGACCACGACATTCCCCGGAATTCTCGACGACCTCAACCGGCTCGCCTTCGTCTATCGCTGGTCGACGCGCGCCATCATGCTCGACAAGACGGATGCGACGCGGCTGGTCACGAAGATTAGGCGGCAATGGTTTGCCAAGCGCAAAAGCGTTGCCGCGATCCTGAAAGAGGTGATGACGAACGAGCAGTCGGTGTTGCTGGACACTGACGCGGCCAACAAGGCCGCCGATGCCGACGCGGCCTTGCAGGACCTCGGCTCCGATCAGGTCGGCGAAGTCTATGTCACCGCGACCGTCACCGTGTGGAGCGCCGATCGCGCCGTCGCCGACGAACGACTGCGGCTGGTCGAAAAGGTCATCCAGTCGCACGACTTCACCTGCATCGTCGAAGGCGTCAATGCCATCGAAGCCTGGCTCGGCTCCATCCCCGGCCAGACCTACGCGAACGTCCGCCAACCGCCGATCTCGACGCTTAATTTGGCGCACATGATGCCGCTCTCCGCGGTCTGGGCCGGGCCGGCGCGGGACGAACATCTTGGCGCGCCGCCATTATTCTACGCCAAGACAGAAGGGGCGACCCCCTTCCGCTTCGCGCTGCATATCGGCGACGTCGGCCACACCATGATCGTGGGACCGACCGGGGCGGGGAAGTCGGTGCTACTCGCGCTGATGGCGCTCCAGTTCCGACGCTATCATCATTCGCAGGTGTTCGTATTCGACTTTGGCGGCAGCATTCGCGCTGCGACGCTGGCGATGGGTGGCGACTGGCTGGACCTGGGCGGTTCACTCACCGAGGACGCGGAATCCACCTCAGTTTCGCTCCAGCCGCTGGCGCTCATCCATCACGTTCCCGAACGGGCATGGGCCGCCGACTGGCTGGTCGACATTCTCCTGCGCGAAGGCGTCGCCATCACGCCGGAGGTCAAGGAGTACATCTGGGCCGCGCTGACTTCGCTAGCTTCGGCGCCGGTCGAGGAGCGCACCATCACCGGCCTGACCGTGCTGTTGCAGTCCTCGGTGCTAAAGCAGGCGCTGCGGCCATACTGCATCGGCGGCGCACATGGCCGTCTGCTCGATGCCGAGCACGAACATCTCGGCACGGCGACCGTCCAAGCCTTCGAGACCGAGGGACTTATCGGCACCAAGGCCGCGCCAGCGGTTCTCTCGTATCTGTTCCACCGCATCGAAGCCCGCTTCGACGGACGGCCGAGCCTACTCGTCATCGACGAAGGCTGGCGCGCGCTCGATGACGGCGGTTTCGCCGACAAGATCAAGGAATGGCTCAAGACGCTGCGAAAAAAGAATGTCAGCGTCGTGTTCTCCTCGCAGTCGCTTGCCGACATCGAAGCGTCGCCGATCGCGCCCGTGCTGGTCGAGAGTTGCCCGACACGCATCTTCCTCGCCAACGAACGCGCCATCGAGCCTCAGATCATGACCGTCTATGAGCGGTTCGGGCTCAATGCCCGGCAGATCGAAATCATCGCGCGGGCGACCCCGAAGCGCGACTACTACTGCCAGTCACGACGCGGCAACCGGCTGTTCGAGCTTGGTCTTGGCGCTGTCGCACTGGCGCTCTGCGCATCGTCGGACAAGGCCGCGCACGCGCTGATCGACGAGCTACTGCGCGACGGCGCACGGCCGTACTTCCTCGAAGCGTGGCTCTACGCCAACGACCTCGCCTGGGCCGGCGACCTCGTTCCCAATCTCACCAATGTCATCGATGCGATCGATGCGTCCGCCGCGACGCGTCAGCCGCCGCGCATCACGCCGTCAGAACAGGAGAGGCCATCATGATTCTGTCCGTATCCCGCCTGAGTTATCCCCGCTCGATCGCTGCGGGAGCGCTCGCGCTTGTCGTGGCGCTCGCGCCCGGCGGCGCGGTCGCATTCGACATCGTCTACGACCCGAGTAACTACGCGCAGAACGTTCTGACTGCCGCGCGCGCACTGCAACAGATCAACAATCAGGTCACTTCGCTCGCCAATCAGACGCAGATGCTCATTAATCAAGCGAAGCAGCTAACGAAGCTACCGACGTCAGTTCTCTCGCAGATTGAGGGCAATTTTGCCGAAATGAAGCGGCTGATGGGGGAGGCTGATAAGCTGGCTTACAACGTCAGCAATATCGAGGCGCAGTTCTCGCCGACCTTCCAGAACTTTGCGGCCGGCAAGTCCGACGCTCAACTTGCCGCTTTGGCACGCGATCGCTGGCAACAATCCTTGTCGGCCTACGAACATTCGCTGAAGGCGGGCGCTGTCGCTGTGCAGAACCTCGAGGGCACGCGCTCCCAGACCAGCACGCTGCTTGACACCAGCCAATCGGCCGTCGGCCTGCTCCAGGCGACGCAGGCCGGCAACCAGCTTCTCGGCGTTCAGGCACGGCAGGTTGCCGATCTCACCGCGATGCTCGCCGCACAGGGCAGGGCCGACGCTCTTGAAAACTCCCGCAAGGCCGCGGCGCAAGAGCAATCGCGCGAGCAGTTCAGCCGCTTTATGATCGGAAGCAGCTACAGCCCCACACCCGTTCGTATGTTTCACGACTGAGGGGACGGACATGGATTGGAGAGTTGCAGCCAAAGTCGTCGCTGTCCTCGCATTTGCCACTGTCATGGCCGCTTGCGCCATTGCGCTGCGTCCGAATGGACCAGAGGGATCGCCAGAACAAACCGTCAAATCCCGAGGCGGGGAGCCTGACGCTGGCGAATTGCTCCGCTGCCGCGAGATCGGCGCCGCCGCGCTCGACGACGCCGGTTGCAAGAAGGCGTGGGCCGACAGCCGCCATCATTTTCTTGAGGGCAATGCGGAGCGGGCGAAGCCATGAACACCGGCGTCATCGACCGCTTTCTGGAGACCTTCACCCGCTACATCGATTCAGGCTTCGGTCTGCTCGGCGGCGAGATCGGATTCCTCACCTCCACGCTGATCGTCATCGACATCACGCTGGCCGGCCTATTCTGGGCGTGGGGCGCTGATGAAGACGTACTTGCGCGTCTCGTCAAGAAGACACTTTATATCGGCTTCTTCGCCTTCATCATCGGCAACTTCAACAAGCTCGCCGGCATCGTCTTCCAGTCCTTCAGCGGCCTCGGCCTGAAGGCCGGCGGATCGTCGATGACGGCCGACACGCTGCTTCAACCCGGCCGTGTCGCGCAGGTCGGCATCGACGCCGGCACTCCCATCCTCAAGGCCGCTGGCGACCTGATGGGCTACATCTCCTTCTTCGAGAACTTCGTGCAGATCATGGTGCTGATGATCGCCTGGGCGATCGTGCTCATCGCCTTTTTCATCCTCGCCGTCCAGATCTTCGTCACGTTGATCGAGTTCAAGCTCACGACCTTAGCCGGGTTCGTCCTGATCCCCTTCGCGCTGTTCAACAAGACCGCGTTCCTCGCCGAAAAGGTGCTTGGCAACATCGTTGCCTCCGGCATCAAGATATTGGTGCTCGCCGTCATCGTCGGCATCGGCTCCGGCCTGTTCAGTGAGTTCACGACCGGATTCTCCGGCACGCCGACCATCACCGACGCGCTGGCACTCGTGCTCGGTGCGCTGTCGCTGATGGGCCTGTCGATCTTCGGTCCCGGTATCGCCACCGGGCTCGTCTCCGGCGCACCGCAACTCGGTGCGGGAGCCGCCGTTGGCACCGGCCTTGCCGCCGCCGGCATCGGCGCGGCTGGCGTGATGGGAGCGACAGCGGGCATTTCCGGCGCGGCGAGCGCGATCGGAACCGGCGGCCGCTTGTCGGCGGCAAGCGCACGCGGCGGCGCATACCTCGCGGGCGGCGTCGCCCAATCCTACGGGCAGTCGGCTTCGGCCTCTGGCGCATCCGGTATGAGGAAGGCGGCTGCCGGCGTCGGTGGCGTGGCCAAGGCTGGCGCTGGAGCGGCTGTTCAACCGGTCCGGCAGGCGGTGTCGCGCGCCACCCAATCCCTTCGGTCGGGGGCGGATTCCCTTCGGTCGAGTTATGCGGCGGGCCGGGCCGCCGCATCGAACGCTGCCGGTGGACAGGCATCTGCGGGGTCGGCGGTCGCTGCGGGCAATACCTCAACGGGCGGGGCGACAGGTGCGGGAGCAGCGGCTTCGTCGGCGCCGCCCAACTGGGCCGCGCGCATGAAACGCAGCCAGACCATGAGCCACGGCGCGACCGCCGCCGCCCATGCCGTGCGCTCTGGCGATCACGGCGGCGGCTCCATGTCCGTTTCTCTCGACCAGGATGACCGCAAATGAATCTCTTCCGCCGACCTTCCGTCCGCTATGCGCGCACGCCCGAACCCGAAACTCCCTATCTCAAAGCCGCGCAGGTGTGGGATGAGCGCATCGGCAGCGCGCGCGTTCAGGCCAAGAATTGGCGTATGATGGCCTTCGGCTCACTGGCGCTCGCCGGCGGCTTCGCGGCCGCGCTCGTGTGGCAGTCGACGCTGGGCACCGTCGTTCCCTGGGTGGTGCAGGTCGACAAGTTCGGCGAGGCGCAGGTTGTGGCCTCCGCCATCGCGGACTACAAGCCGACCGATCCGCAGATCGCGTGGCATCTCGCGCGCTTCATCGAGCAGGTGCGCAGCATTCCCGCCGATCCCGTCATCGTGCGACAAAACTGGCTACGCGCCTACGACTACACGACCGATCGCGGCGCCATCGCGCTCAACGATTACGCGCGCGGCAACGATCCCTTCGCGAAGGTCGGTAAGCAGCAGGTCGCGGTCGAGATTTCCAGCGTCATCCGCGCATCACCTGAGAGCTTCCGGATCGCCTGGCTAGAGCGCCGCTACGAGAACGGCCAGCTCTCCGGCACGGAACGCTGGACCGCCATCCTGAGCGTCGTGATCCAGCAGCCGCGCACCGCCGACAAGCTGCGCGCTAATCCGCTCGGTGTGTTCGTCAACGCAATCAACTGGTCGAAGGAGATGGGGTGATGGGGAACAATATGAAGAATGCCGCGCGCAGAAGCTTGCGTCGGTTGTCAGTGCTGGTCGCCATAATCCTAGCGACGACGGCGCTCGCCGGCTGCGCCAACAAGTTCATTCCGCCGGACATCAATTACGACGATGCCGCGCCCGCTGTGCTCAGCGCCGATCCCGTCGGTCCGGTGAAGGTGGTCGAGCTGCCGAAGCCGTTGCCGCTGCCGGGCCAGTTGAAGCCCGTCAATGCGGGAAAGACGAAACCCGAACCGGCCGATCCGAAGAAGCGCGTGGCGCAAGCGAACGAAGCGGCACGGATGCAGCCCGTGCGCAACGGCTTCATCAATGCCGTGCAGGTCTATCCGTTCGTCGTCGGCGCACTCTATCAGGTCTATGCCGCGCCCGGACAAGTAACCGACATCGCGCTTCAGCCCGGCGAGCAGCTTGTGGGAGCCGGGCCGGTCGCCGCGGGCGACACCGTGCGCTGGATCGTCGGCGACACGCTCAGCGGCTCCGGTCGCGCCGCGCAGGTCCACATCCTGGTCAAGCCGACGCGGCCCGATCTTCAAACCAACCTCGTCATCAACACTAACCTGCGCACCTACCACATGGAGCTGCGATCGACCGAGAAGACTTACATGGCTTCGGTATCGTGGCAGTATCCGCAGGACCAGTTGATCGCGCTGCGCCGGCGGAACCAACAGGCTGCGCTCATGCAGCCGGTCGCGTCCGGCGTCGATATCTCGAAACTAAACTTCCGCTATCAGATCGAAGGCGACGACGCGCCGTGGCGGCCGCTGCGCGCCTTCGACGACGGCAACAAAATCTATATCGAGTTTCCGTCCGGGATCGGCCAGGGCGAGATGCCGCCGCTGTTCGTCATCGGACCGTCTGGCAATTCCGAATTGGTCAACTACCGCGCCCGCCAGAACTATTACGTCGTCGATCGTCTGTTCGCCGCGGCCGAACTGCGCCTGGGCGACAAGGACAGCGAGAAGCGCGTGCGCATCGTGCGCACCGACGGCCGGCCGGGGCGTGGCCTGAGGTTGTTCTGATGACCGACCTACCTAATCCGCCTCCCGGCGATATCCGTGCCGAGCTGCGCTTGCGGCCCGAACAGCCGCGCGTCACGCGCCTGTCGCGCAAGGTGCTCATCACGCTCGGCAGCGTCAGCGCCGTCGCCATCATGGCCGCGCTGTTCTGGGCGCTCGATGCCAACCGCCGCGCCAACCAATCGCCGACCGAACTCTACAGCACCGAGAACCGCACGCCGGCGGACGGACTCGCCGGCTTGCCGAAGGACTACACCGGCATTCCCAAGCTCGGCCCGGCGCTGCCGGGCGACCTGGGGCGTCCGATCGTGAGTGCGCAGGATGAAGGCAAACCCGTCGTCGCGCCGGATATCCGCACGCCGCGCGCCGATCCGACCGAACAACGTCGTCTCGCCGAGATCGAAGCCGCACGCGTCGCCAAGGTCTTCACCGACAGCCGCGGCGTGCAGGCGACGGTCGCATCTGCGCCCGCGATTGGCCGCGTCGATCCGGCGGCGGGTCTCACGCTGCCGGCCGAAACGCCGCCGCTCGATCCGGGTGCGGCGCAGAACATGCAGGACCGCAAGCTCGCCTTCGTCAATGCCGCCGTCGATCGGCGCACCGTCACGCCTGATCGCGTGCAGGAGAAGGCGTCGCCCTATGTCGTGCAGGCCGGCACCGTCATCCCCGCTGCGCTGATTACCGGCATCAAATCCAATCTGCCCGGTACGATCACCGCGCAGGTGACGGAGCAGGTTTACGATACACCGACCGGCAAGCAGCTTCTCATCCCACAAGGCGCACGGCTGATCGGTCAGTACGACAGTCAGGTCGCGTTCGGGCAGTCGCGCGTGCTGCTGGTCTGGAATCGCATCATCATGCCGAACGGCACGTCGATCGTGTTGGAGCGGCAGCCCGGTGCCGACGCCGAAGGTTATTCCGGGCTCGAGGACGACGTCGACTATCATTGGGGTCAGCTCTTCAAGGCGGCGTTGTTGTCGACGCTGCTCAGCGTCGGCTCGGAGGCAGGCTATTCGGGCAATGAGAGCGATATTGCCCGAGCGTTACGGCAAGGCACGTCGAACAGCACCAGCCAGATCGGTCGGCAAATCGTCGGCCGTCAGCTCAACATTCAGCCGACGCTCACTATACGGCCGGGATTCCCCGTCCGCGTGATCGTCAATCGTGACCTCATATTGCAGCCCTATGGAGCGGCGAAGGAGCCGTCATGACCAAGTTGAAGCTGGAGACCATCGAGGATGACAAGCCGGTCAATCGCATGGTCAAATTCCCAGGCGCTATTTACCGGGACCTGACCGCTTACGCCGAGGTGTTGGCGCGCGATGGCGGAAATACTCCTGCACCAGATCCCATCAAGCTGGTCGTGCCGATGATCCAGCGCTTCATGGCGACGGACAAAGCATTCCGGAAGGCGCGAGCGCAGTTTCGACAGACGCGGCTGTAGGAGCCTCAACGCCGCTCAGGCTGGCTTGCTTTCGGGGGCATTACGATGGTGCCAACGCCGGGATGATGATTGGGACCGTGCGTGCGCTCCCGGATTCCGTCACCGGGCAATCGGGCATCGAACAGAAATGGCCGTGTTCTGTCCTCACCGCCAACTGTGGGATTCTGTGGCAGTCCAGAGCCGGAATTTTGCGCATGGGCCGCGGTTGCGGCGAGTGTCGACGCGAGGGCAATTGCGAGTCTCGACATGACAGGGGCTCCTGTTCTGCGCGGGGCTGACTGCGGCGACATGACCCAGTTTTCAATTTCGGTCATCGTCGGGAAGGAACTGGGCGCCAAAATGGTAGAACCTCAATTCACCGCCGTTTGCGGTTCCGGGAGGCCGCGACGCACCACGTTAGCTGGTCTTCGTATCTTCCTGTGGGGTCAAATGGGGACGCAGCAGCCCGCCAGCCTTAAGCTCTAGTTCCACAAAAAAGGGCAATGTAACGTCGTCCATATTCGGAACGTCATCGAATTTCGCGGCAACGACCGCCAACACCTCGTGCCCGACGTGTTTTTTGAAAACGGCGGCCGCGAAGCCGAATGTGAACTCCGAAAGCTCATTGGCGATAGGTCCCAATTTGGGAAGAAGTCGCTTATGCGCATTCAGTACGTCGCTTTCATTCAGCGCCTCAGCCATGCCGTGCGCGATCGCCATGTCCGACATGAAAAAACAGCAATTCAATAGCCCGCGCGTAAAATAGACAGCCCATTCGTCGTCGACGACGTCTGCGCTGTTGGAAGCATTTTGAAACCCGGCTTCGATCTCCTTGGGCTTCGGATGGTGAAAGGCGAAAGAATTGCGAAGAATGGCGATCTCGTTCCGCTTACCGAAATACTTCTGCAAGCTATCCAGCGCTTCACCTGCACTTGCATCTAGCAAGGGCCGATATTCACGTCCGAGCGGGCTTTTCAGGAAATATGTCTCGACCGCCCGCCAAGCCTCCCACAACACGCCGATCATGAGCCTTACCAGGACTTGGGTTTGGGCCGCGGAGACGCGTGCATCGACCGGGTCGGTCGGATCGCGGTTCAACGATGCGATGATTACTTTCCAGAGCACATTGGCTTGGTTCGATGTGTACCCGAACAAAAGAAACGCAGCGCGTTCCTCCTGGGTCATCTTAAGCAGATGCTCCTTTGAGAATCCCATTCGCAAGACATCGATCATCGTTTTGCTCCGCGGCCTGTCTGGTGCGATAAGGGCGCAAAGCCGCTGCCACCTCGAATCGGGCGATACGCCGGTCGGCCCGGGCGTCCATCACCTGGGGCCCGCCCGCAGAGTACCGATAAGTCCCCAGCCCATTTCCGCGCGACCTATGGCGCGGGCCGCCTTATTCCGTTAGTGTTTTGTTCGCTTTTACGCCATTTTAGGCGTCTATGGGCATCCTCGAGTCGCGCCCGGTCGAAGAAAGGAGGCGAGCATGTCGACGAAACACCTTCTCGCGCTCCTCAATTCGCACATTGAGGGCGACGAGGACCAATTCCTCTCCATCGCCCTCCAACTCGCCGCCCAAGAGGCCCGCCAAGGCCGGGGGGAGGAGGCGGAGAAGCTGAAGCGTCTCGTCCAGAAGGCCCGCGATCAACGGCGAATGGGCAAGCCGGCCGGCGGTCAAACCCCGATTCCGTTGGCCCGGCCCAGAGGTGAATTGCAGGGGCTGGTCGACAGCGCCTATCCGAAAATCACGCTGGCAAGCATGGTCCTGGCCGATGACGTTCGCGCCCGCCTGAACCGTATTGTCCGCCAGCAGCAAGAACGCGCCACCTTGCGCGAGCACGGCCAAACACCAACCACCCACATGCTTCTCGTTGGGCCGCCTGGCACTGGCAAGACGATGACCGCCTCCGCGCTCGCAGGCGAACTGCGGCTTCCACTGTTCACCGTGCGATTGGAGTCGCTATTCAGTCGCTTCTTCGGCGAGACGGCTGGCAAGTTGCGGCTGCTCTTCGACCAGATTGCGCAGACACGCGGCGTCTATCTTCTGGACGAGTTCGATGCGATCGGCGCTCGGCGCGGGGAGGCCAACGATGTTGGCGAAATCCGTCGTGTCCTCAATTCGGTGCTCGCTTTTATGGAGGAGCCGAACTCGACCGACAGCCTCGTCTTGGCCGCCACGAATCATGTCGAGATTCTCGACCAAGCGCTGGCTCGGCGATTCGACGAGGTGATCGAATACACGCTGCCCGACGTCGCAGCGGCGCGGGCAATTGTTGAGAGCCGCCTCGGCAAGTTCAAGATCGCCTCGAAGTCATGGCCGATACTGGAGCCCACCCTCGAAGGGCTTAGCCAGGGCGAACTGGTGCGAGCCGCTGACGCCGTGGTTAAAGATGCAATTCTCGAAGGCGCAACGAAAGTGTCGGTCGAGGCGTTGCGCGACGCGCTTCACAACCGCCAGACCCTCAAGGGAAAGTTCCGCCGCCAATCCGGTCGTTAGGGAGGCTCCGCTGACCGGAGGCAAAGGAACAACTCATCTGCAAGTAGGGTCTCATGGCGGAGCCTGACGATTTCGGCGCGAGAAGCCGCACACACATTTCAATCAATGCCTTTCGAGAGACGGCGGCCTACACGTTTCCGGCCCGTAGGCAGGAGCGTAAACCGCTTCGCGAGGACTATGCGGCTCACGCGGCAGCTTTGCTCGATCAGATCGCCGTCGCGCTGGGAAACCTCCCGCCGCCGGCTGTCGACACGCGCCTGCCTGTCGAGGGTCTGAAGCGGGGTACGATCGTCGAAGTCACGACGGTCACACCCGTCGAGGGGTCGCGAACCAAAGCCATTAAAGTGCCATCGACACTGGAATTCCCGACCCAGGACGTCGTTGTACTCCGCTCCGAGCGGAACACGGACAGGACGGAAAGCGCGCTTCTCTTCGTCCCGGATGATGCCCGCAACTTCCTGCAAGGACGGATCACAGACTACGGCCGCGATCCCGGCAACCAGCGACGGCCCGATGTTGACCGCTTCGAGGCCGTTGAGACCGTTCGCGCAACAGAGGCCCGTTCGCTGTTCACGGGCGCCGTCGATCTTGCCGCGCCCGACATCGTGTGGTGGGAGCTTTGGGTTCGTCAGCCGATCGTGATTGCTGACCGTCTTGCTGAATTGGCGCGTGCCGCCAATCTCGATGTTCACACTGATCGTCTGGTCTTTCCTGATACCACGGTGCTGTTCGTCCATGCCTCCGCCGGCGCGCTCGCTGCCTTCGCGGCTCGCGTGCCTGGTGCGCTCACAGAGATCCGACGGGCGACGGGCACGATCGAGCCGTTTCTCCGGCGCGGCGCGACCGGATTGGGACAACATGACTGGGTCGCGGAGCTGGCTGGCCGCGTGACGCCGCCGGCCGGAAATGCGCCGGCGGTGTGCGCGCTCGATACCGGCGTCAGCGCAGCTCATCCCTTAATTGCACCTGGCCTGGCCGGTGCATGGGCCTACGATACAGCATGGCTTACGGACGATCATCATCCGGACGGTGGACACGGGACGCCGCTGGCGGGGCTCGTGCTTTACGGCGACCTGGAGCCGCTAATGAACGACGCGCAGCCTGTCACGCTGACACACGCTGCTGAGTCCATGAAGTTGCTTCCGCCAAACGGGTTTCCGCCGACAAAGCCACCGAGTTATGGCGTCGTGACACAAGGCGCCGTCGCCTTGGTCGAGATCGCGCGTCCTGATGTACGTCGCAGCTTCTGCATCGCCGCGACGGCGACCGATTTTCCGCCCGATCGTCCGTCGACTTGGAGTGGAGCGCTCGATCAGGTCGCTGCCGGCTCAATGCCTGGCGATCCCGCCAATGGCGTGCCTGCATCGCAGCGTCCGAAGCGCTTGGTGTTGACGGCCACTGGCAATATCTCCGGCGGGATGATGGTCGACGTGGTGCAGTCGCAGCCGCTCGAAGATCCGGCGCAGAGCTGGAACGCGCTGACCATCGGTGGTTTCACGCGCAAGGAGCAACCACCAGCACCGCCACCGGCCTTCGAACCTGTTGTGCCTGCCAACCACCGCAGCCCCTTCAGCCGCGGATCGCAGTTGCTTCCCGACGATCTGACGCCGATCAAGCCGGAAGTGTTGTTCGAGGCTGGCAACATGCTCTCGGATGCTTCAGGCTTTTGCGGCTGGGGGCCGTCGGTGTCACTGCTCGCACCAGGCTCGGATGTCGTGGCGGAGCCATTGGTGCCTTTCTGGGCAACGAGCGCGGCTGTAGGAATGGCCGGAAATTTCATGGGACGGTTGCAAGCTGCATTGCCCACTCGATGGGCCGAGACGCATCGCGCACTCGCCGTCGACTCGGCGCAATGGCCGCAACCGATCCGCAAGAAACTCATCGGGCGTGGTGCAAGTTGGAAAAGCGGATCAAAGGCTACCAAACAGCAAATTTTGCGCGAGGTCGGGTTCGGTGTCCCGGAAATCGAGCGTGCGATTCTCTCGGCAAACAATGACGTCACGCTCATTGCTGAAGCCGAGATCCAACCCTTCGCGCTCGGTGCAGATGGACGAACCGGCGTGTTCAACGAGATGCACTTTTACGATCTACCCTGGCCTCGCACGGTGCTGGAACGGATTGAGAATGAGAGCGTCATGATGAAAGTGACGCTATCCTACTTCATCGAGCCGAACCTGACCGGCAAGGCGGCCACACGGCCCGATACCTATCGCTCGTTCGGGCTTCGCTTCGCGATGAAAAATCGAACGGAAACCGACGCGCGGTTCAGAAGCCGCATCTCCGCCAGCCAGGCAAAGGACGGGACCGAACCGGAAGGCGAGAAAAGCTACTGGCTGCTCGGCCCCAAGGCGATCCAAGCCGGTTCGCTCCACTGCGACCTCTGGCGCGGACCCGCGATCGAACTTGCCAGCCACGACGCGATCGCCGTCTATCCCGTAGGAGGCTGGTGGAAATCGCATGTCGGTCAAAGGCGGGTGACGGACAAGGCGCGCTATTCTTTGCTCATCTCCATTTCAGCACCCGGTCAAGCCGTGGACCTTTATTCGGAAATTGCAACGCTCGTCGAGGTGAAGGAACTGGAAGTTCCCGTCAGTTGAGCGTCACCCAGTTGCTGGGATGGCATGCCATGCTCCCGTTTGCCTTGATCAACGACTCGTCGCTCCCGATGCAGAGATGTGATCGTCCATGCGACGGAAAGGAAACTGCGGGATCTTCTGGATTGTGAATCTCTGCCACACACACACCTTCAGCGATAACGTTGGTTCCAGTTTTGAGGGAAATTAATGGAAGTCTACTGCCGGGGGATAGCTCGGATCAGACACAGCGCGACTGGCAACATCTACGGCATCGAGTGCGATGAACTCGACTGGGATGTGGTCGGTAGCGACGAACGTCAGATGGGGCCGGAAACTCACTACGAGGCAATGCTCGATCACCCCAAACTGGGGAGGTTGACGTGGGGTCTTTGGGAATATCCGTCCGGTATCGAGAATTTTCATGAGACAAACGCCGGGGCTCATGAGGTGATCGAGGATTTCGACTACGGCCTTGATCATGGCGAGCCCGATCCTGATGATTGGGTCGATTACTCTGTCCCCGATGACCCCTTCACAATCTTCATGAACTCCTATCACCAGACCGGCGATTTGCTTGCAGACCATGGAAGTGACAATGGAGGTGGCCTGGTCAATCGGATGATCTTTTCGCATCAGATCACAGCAATGGAAGCCTATCTGGCTGACACGCTAATAAACGAGATCGAGGCTGATGCAGACGCCTTTAAGCGCCTAATCGACAAGGATGACGATCTTGCGAAGAAGAAGTTCACGCTCTCCGAAATTACTAAGGACCCGGCTCTGGTCGAAAGAAAAGTGCGTGGGCACCTTCGTTCGATCCAGTATCACAATCTCGCCAAGGTCGATGTTCTTTACAATATCGCGCTTGGCATTCGTATCCTGAACTTGGCCCAGGAAAAGTCGACCCTCTTCAAGGCAGTGATCTTGCGCCACGACTGCGTTCATCGGAATGGCTTCGACAAGGACGGGAACGAGCTCAAAGTCTTCACCAAGACGTTCGTTCAGGATACGGCCGATCGGATCAAGGCGTTCGTGGAGAGCATTGAGAAGGCCGTTCGGGCACGGTCGTCGCCCAGATCTTAGCACATCATACGCCGGTCAACGGCTGAACTTTGTGCTCATGATGTCGTCCAAGAGCTGGCTGACGCTACCTGCTAAGGTCGAGAGGGTGCCGTCTACGAAGTGTGAAAAGCCATTCTCTACTTCATAACGGTAGCTCACTTCGAATTCCTCGAACGCGGAGCCACTTAATGTCACCTCGGCGGAGCGTAAATGCTCATAGGCCAAGACAACGAAATTAAACAGAGAGGGGTTTATGTTGACGACGGAGCCATACCAATGGAAAACTTTACGAGCGGCCTTCTGCGCGGCTTCCAGGTGCCGTGCGGGCGTCTCGTCGATCGCGGCCTCTACCATCTTTGCGGGCACAAGACATAGAACGGCTAGATCGGTCACGATTGGATAATTCGCGATTGGAATTAGCCGGACAACGTGCCGCAATTCTTGCTGATGATGGAAATAATTTCTCAGGCACTTGAGGGCTGTAAACTCGGGAAAATCAAAGAAGTTGAGATTGGTCCCTCTTTTCATTCGATCATTGAGGCTGTGTCCCGCTTCGAGCAAAGAGAAAAGCGTGTCTTGGCTGGGTGCGGTGCAATGTGCATGGTAAAGTCGAAAAAACCTCTCTGCTGCCAAGCCGACAGTTACAACGTTATTCTCGTTGGCCATGCACACCTGTCCGGATTCCTTGCGAGAGTTTATTCAGTCGTGAAGATGGCTTCGTCGATGCGGCGCGGCCTCTCCATACGTAGCGGTGTGTTCTAGAATCGCTCTCTTGGCTCGACAATCTTGGGCTCCGAATAGTGCGTTGACGCATCGAATTTAAACTTGGAATCGATGAATTCGATGAATGCCGTGGCAATCTCCTTCCCAATCGCTCCGAGCCCTTCGACCATCCAACGGAAGTGGTCGTCGAGAATTTTCCAGTTCTTCACCCACTGTTCGTCGGCTGGCGTATCCTGGCGCCGCATGTACGGGACGAGCCGATGAACCATCCAATTCGTTTCGGTGGCCCGATTGACGAACATCGCATCCCTGAGAGGATCCGGCGGGGGCACGAGGCTCACGTCCAATTTGTGCTCGACCAGCAGCTTGTGAGACTCGCGGAACAGCGAGAATAGTCCCCTATGTGCCTCGATATTGAACATTTGGTCGAGTTTCAACAAAAGCTTGATAGTCTCAGGGTTTAGGTCTGACTTCGAGCCGATCAAGCGATCCTTGATCATCCCCTCAACCTTCCGGCGGTTCTTAATCACGAGGTCTTGGCGCGCCTCCGGAGGCTGCCCTTCGGGTAACCCTTCCCAACCGAACAAGCGGCCAAACCCCGCGATTCCGCTCGCTGCCGCACAAAGGACGAATGCCTGGTCCTTGATACTCCGTTGGATAATGTAGCCTTGAAGGGGATAGGCATGGACTGACGCAATGTCCGAAGCCCGAATGCTCCGAAAGATCATCAAGTACATCATCAAGCAGGTGGCGTAATTCTGCTCTTCTTTCGGCCAGCCGACTTGGTTGTTGAGCTCGATCTGTTGGAGCAGCGTGCCGCCGAAGAAGTCCAGAAAGCTGTCCGTTAGAACTCGATGGCCGTAGTACGTGTCAGATAGCTTCGCGCCAATTTCGCGTTCGAGATCCACCGCGGGCGCAAAGTAGCGGCCACCGAGCACATCCTTGTATCGAAACGCATCGAAAAGCAGTTGCTGCCGCTTCTTGATTTCTTCCATTTTGGCTGCATTTTTTTCTGCGGCAGCCTTATTCGTTGCCTCGTTCATGACTTTCCCGCTATTCCGCACACCTTCATTTCCACCCTATAAGGGCATAGTACAGCACGGCCGTGATTGAAGAGAAGTGCATCGCGGTCGGCAGCAAGCGGTTGTCGCCCCGCTCACGTACTGAACCGATTGAGCCGACGCCGGACCTCCGCTGCGGGAAGCCGGCATCTGGGATGCGCCGAGATCGTTGTCAGCCCCGCGTGCATCCGGTCGAGTTCGCAGAGATTGCCGTCGGCGAGCTGATCGAAGATCCATAAGACGCCGTGCATTTCAAGCCCGACGGAAGTGGCCAACTCGCGCAGCCCTCCGTCGCCTGTCAGAAGAGTCCATTGGCGTGCCTCTGCGATGGCAAACGCGAACGTGTCCGGCGTAGAGAGATGAGCACGTTGCCGCCGGACCGTCGTCGCGCGTGTCAATTCTGCCGGAGACAGCTCTTCGACCCGCAGGCCAAGCGCAGTGAGGCGATCGCCAAGGTCCCCGGCCAACTCTCGAACAAAGAGCAGGTCGGGGACCGCAAACTCAAAAGGGAGACGAAACAGGTCCTCGAGCAAGTCGCCTCGCTCCAGATCGATCAAAACCGAGGTGTCGGAGACGAGGACCGCCAAGGTATTTACGCCGCAATTTGATCCAGACGGGCATCCAATTCGCGAACCGTTATTCCAAGCAGTTCGGCAGCCCGCGCTTCACCAATGACCCCTTCAGCCAATGCACGATAGCAAAGTCTCTCAAATCGCTTCGGCTCCTCAAGTTCAGGCTTCATCCGGCCTGGCTCTTCATAGGGCGCCGTTCGCCATCCGCGTTCGGAGAAAATCTTGAACAGCCGGCCAAATGCGGACTGGTTGATAATGCCAATATCCTTGCAGCGATAGGCGATGGCCTGGATGCTGACGCCAAACCGCTTCTTGAGCGCGACCAGCTCCCCAAGACTGATCGACGAGCGGTTGACCCCGACTTCGGCCCGAAGGACGTCGGCCGGCATCAGGAAGGCGCCGGCGAAACGGTGCGCTGCCTTTTCCTCATCGACGCCGGGGGACGGGGCCAGCACCATATGGCCGAGCTCATGGGCGAGATTAAAGCGCTTCCGCTCCGACCACGTGCTTTGCTTGATGACAATGACTCGCGCAGCGTTGCGGTCCTTGCGTCGCACCTTGGCGGCAAGTCCGTCGATATCGTCGAGATCGAGCGACAGGATCTTGATTCCGCGCTCCTCCAGGAGCTCGGCGAGCTGCGGGATGGGATCGTTTCCCAAGCCCCAGTCCTCGCGGACAGAGCGAGCCGCATCCTCGGCGTCGCGGACATCGGCCACCGGATGTGGTGCGCTTCGTGGCTGCTCCCAATCGATGCTGCGCATCTGGAGCAAGTCCTCGATCGCGAGATAGCGCTCCAGCATGTGAATCGCGCGGGCTTCGAGGGCGGCTTCTTCCCGGGATGACGTGCCCGCCTTCTTGCGGAACTCGACGCCCTCAAGGGCAAGTTCGTCCTCGCTGAGCAGGTAATCCTCCGTCACGTGAAGCGCCGCCGCCAAGGCGATCAGCACCCGCGAGCTCGGCATATCCTCGTTTCTCTCATATTTTCCAATGGCTTGCGCCGATACAATGCCGTCCATGGCGTCGGCGAGGCCACGCAGCGACAGGCCCGAGGCCGACCGTGCGACCTTAAGCTTGTGTCCGATCATGTGGGCCTCCTTGCCTCGTCGGTTTACAGGACTATGATATGAGCATAAATTTGTAAACCGAAAACCCTTGAAACGCGGAAAATTGAGCCTACATGGCCCGGTATTCCGCTCCATCGTCCCGGTTTTGTAAACCGGTCTGGGTCGGACAAGTTCCACGGTGGCGCGATTTTGTTCAGCCACCGGCGAGGGCGAAACCGACCAGAAGGAATCGAGCAGCGATGTTGAACAATACGCAACTGCGGTACTACGACAGCAACGTGCTGCGCTTGCCTGCCGACAAGCGCAAGGAATATCACGAGCAGGTCGATCGCCTGATCGATGAACTCCGCAAGACCGTTCGCGACAAAACCGAGATCAAGATCACCAAGGTCGTGAAGGCCGGCTCCTTCGCCAAATACACGATTCTCCGGAAGACCGCTGTCGATCCGGTCGATGTCGATGTCGTTTTTTATATCTCCGGCCGAGACGCCAGCAAGGAGACGCTGGATAGCTTGAACGACACGATCTACGCTCTGCTGATCAAGCAGTACCCGAACAAGTCGGTCGAGGATTTCGAAATCCAGCGCAAGGCGGCGACCGTCACCTTCGTGGGAACAGGCCTCAGCGTCGATATCGTGCCGGTCATCGAAGACGAGAACCGTGCCGGCTATGGCTGGCAGTTCGACATTCACGACGGCACGAAGACGCAGACATGCGCGCCCTGCCAGATCAAGTTCGTCCGCGACCGCAAGGACCAGGACGCGGATTTCCGCACCTTGGTGCGCATGGCCAAGAAGTGGCGCAACCAGGCGGAACTGAAGCCGCTGAAGTCCTTCGCCATCGAGCTGATCATGGCGCATGTCCTCGCCAAGCAGGGCAATGGCGGAAGCATCGAACAGCGCTTCCGCAATTTCCTCCTCTACGTCGCGCAGTCGCAGTTGAAGGAAGAAATCAAGTTTCCCGAGAATGTCGCGCCGTTCACGACGTTCTCCGATCCGGTGGTCATTCTCGATCCGGTCTACAGCCTCAACAACGTGACCAGCCGGATTTCCGAGGAGGAGCGGAAAGAAATTGCCGCCGCCGCCCAGGAGGCTTGGGAGACCGCCAATTTCGCATCGGCCGAGAACGACAATGAGGTCTGGAAGGAGATCTTCGGCCCTCGCTTCAAGACGGAGGACTGAAGATGAGCATGACCCAGGTCAGAAGCGCGAGCGCGACCTACACCTATGTCGACATCGAGAACGTCGTTCGGCGCGTCAACGCCGATCTCGTGATGATCGCAGACAGCACCGGCTGCTGGACGCCGGAGGAGGCCCGCAACTACGCCCATGACGTCGAGGTCCTGGCCAAGGCCGGCTACCTCAAATGGGTCGACGTCACGCTGATCAGCAACGGCGTCGAGATCAAGGCCGTCAGGTTCGAGGTCGATACCGACGCCGGCTCGCTGTCCACGAGCCGGCCCGGCGGCGTCCTCTGGCCGAAGGTCGCAGGAGCCAAGCTTCGTATCGTGCTGAGCTACACCGACGATTACACCAGCGCCGCACGTGAAGCCACGAAAGGCAAGCTCAAAATCGGTTGGGTGACCTGCTACGACGATACCAGCCATGCCGCTCTCTCGTCGTCCGGCGGCCGCAACTATGTCAGCAACGCCTACGGCATGCAGCGCAAGGATTGGGCCTCGTGAGTCAACCCAGCATCTTCGACAGCGAGACGCCGTTACCCAGCGATACGCTGGCCAAACGCGAAAAGACCCTTCTGGGCTTCGATACCCGATATGCGCGGGTCCACGACCAGCTTCGTCTGTTGCTGAATGTTCGCGAACTGGCGGGCTGGAGCCAGAAAAACCACGGCAAGAGCCTTCCGATCTGCGATCTCGTCGCCGAGCAGTACCCGCTGGTGATCTTTCACGGCGATGTCGGCACCGGCAAGACCGCAACAGCGGAGTGCATCGCCAACAAGCTGGTCATTGAGGCCAGAAGCGAAGACTCTATCCTGTTCAAATTGAGCAACCGCGTCCGCGGCAGCGGCATGGTCGGCGAGATGGGGACATTGATCGCGGAAGCCTTCAAGAAGGTCATTCAATCCGCCGGCAAGCACCGCCGCGCGGTCCTGATCATCGACGAAGGCGATAGCCTCGGCGCCTCGCGTGCCCAGGAGCACAGCCACCACGAAGACAAGGTGGCGGTGAACACGCTTATTCAGGGCGTCGATGACCTGCGCCAGTATGGCGGCCGGATCGTGGTGATCCTATGCACCAACCGGCTGTCGGTCCTCGATCCCGCCTTGCGCCGCCGCGCTGCCATCATCGAGGAGTTCCGCCGTCCGACCGATGACGAGCGTCGCCAATTGCTGACGATGGATCTGGCCGGTCTGTCCCTCACGCCCATTCAGCTATCGCAGCTCGTCGAGGCCACCGGAGCGCGGGCAGGCAAGCCGCCGTGGACCTATTCGGATATCAGGACGAGGCTCTATCCGGCCGCACTGGCAAAAGCTTTCCCGAGCGGGCCGCTGCGCTTCGACCACCTCAAGCTTGCCGCGGCGGGGATCGCCGCGTCGCCGGTGATGGAGGATCGCTGATGGCGCGCTCCCCGCTATTCGGTCGGCGCATCCACATTGCCGGCAGCATCGTCGAAGACCTTGCCGTCGCCTCGACCGCCGACGTCAACCAGGCCCGCGAGCTCGTTGCCGCGCTGGTCAAGGAATTGGTCCGTCGCGGCGCGAATTTCGTCGTCCCTGTCGACGCCGAACCTCTGCGCAAATCCGACGGCCTTCCGATCTGCTTCGATTGGCTGATCTGGAAGACGCTTAAGGAGAGCCTCGCGTCACGTCCGGCGAATGTTTCGGGCCCGCTCGCGGTCGCCGTCCAGCATCACAAAAGCGAAGATCAGGTCCCGGCTGAATATGTCGACCTGTGGGACGAGCTGCGTAGCTCGCCAATGGTCAAGATCGAGAATGCCGCGCACTGGAACATGGCCAGCAAGCGCATGGAGGCCCAGGCCCGCTTCGGCGATATTCTTGTCGCGCTCGGTGGGACGGAAGGGGTCCTCTATCTCGCAAATCTCTACCACGATTCCGGAAAGCCGATCATTCCCCTCCATCTTCCCGTGTCGCCGGAAACGACGGGCGCGCGCCGGCTCTACAGTTTCGGGCTGACCTCCAGCCAAACCCGCCGCCTGTTCCAGATTGCGGATGACGGAGACGCCCACGATTGGCTCAACCGGATCCGGTTTCCTGCGCGCCAGTCCGTCGCCGATCGCGTTGCAGTCCTTGTCGATCTTCTGGAAGCGTTGGAAAGGCCAAAGGCTTTCGCGGTGCGGCTGCTCAATCCGGACTTGCCGGACTATGCCGATGTTCAGGGCTTCTTCGATAACGTCGTCCAGCCCGTGATCGAGAACGAACTCGGCTATCGGCTTGTCGTGATTGATGGCCGGCAAGCCTACGACCATTCCCGCATCGACCAGGAAATCTTCGCGAAGTTGCATCGAAGCAGTGTCGTGATCGCCGACATTACGGGAGGGCGGCCGAACTGTTTCCTCGAACTGGGCTACGCGCTCGGGCGCGGCCTGCCGACCATGGTCACGGCTCGTGAGGGCTCAAATCTGCCATTTGACATCACCACATTCTCGGGTCTGCACTGGAAGAACAGCGGCGCCACCGAGGATCGCAGGCGCGCGTTTCGTGAGCATTGGCAGGCGATCCGTACCCGACCATCCCTCGTCCCGGCGGAGCCATTGATCTCATGACGCGCAAGAAGGAAGTCTTCGTCTCCGTCGATGTTGAAACCGCAGGCCCAATCCCCGGCGAATACAGCCTGCTGTCGATCGGCGCCTGCGACGTCGGCGACCTGACCAAGGTCTTCTCTTGTGAATTGAAGCCGATCAACAGGAATGCCGACCCGAAAGCCTTGGAAGTGTCCGGCCTGTCGCTCGATAAGCTCTCCCGCGACGGGCTTGACCCACGAGCGGCCATGCAGGCCTTTGCTGATTGGCTCGCAGGCCTTGCCGAAAACGATAGGTCCATCGTGTTCGTCGGACTCAATGCGCCATTCGACTGGTCTTTCGTGAATTACTATTTTCACCGCTTTCTGGGCAGCAATCCGTTCGGCTTCACGGCCTTAGACATCAAGGCCCTCTATATGGGCGCGGTCGGCTGCGACTGGGCCGAGACGAAATCGAGCAAGATGGCGGAACGGCTGGCGCCCCGTCGGAAGGGCGATCACCAGGCCCTGCACGACGCGCAATATCAGGCGGAATTGTTCAGTCTGATCCGGACCAAGCTCGTGGCAAAGCCGTAGAGATAGCGGGAGATTTAAGGTGGCATGATCAAATTCAAGGTAGGTGGAAGGTCAGTCCGACCTGAGAACATCGCTGGCGCCTTGATGCAGTCGGTGGTCGAAGAAGTGGCCAACGCCATGCGGGAACGCCTCGAGGCCGTTCGCCTCCCGGCAACCGGCGAGTTTCCCACCGTGGTCGTTCACGGCGATCGGCTCGATAACCTGTCGTTTTCCGTGGAAGGCTCGCCCGAACTCCTGGCATTGGTGAAACAGCGGTTCGCCGCCGAAGAGCTCGAAAACATGACGTTTGCTTCGACTGTCGGTTCAACTTCGCCTCGGGCGTTTCTTAGTTATGCACGGGAAGACCGGCAGCTCGCAGAGCAGGTTGCAGCCGCGCTTCAGGCCAATGGCATCGACACATGGTGGGCAGGCTGGTGCATCGGGGCAGGCGACAGTCTGCGGCAGAAGATCGATGAAGGCCTGGCAGACTGCACACATTTCCTCGTCTTGCTGACGCCTGCATCAATCACAAAACCCTGGGTCAATCAGGAAATGGATGCCGGACTGGTACGGAAGCTCAACGAAAACACCCGCTTTATCGCCGTTCGGTCCGGCCTCGCGGCAAGCGCGCTGCCGCCCTTGCTGGCCGGAATGCTCTCGCCCTCGATCGATGATTTCGACGCGGACGTCCGCCAACTCGTCAACGATATTCATGGCATCTTGCGCAAACCTCCGCTCGGAGCGCCGCCGCTCTCCGTTCCTGCAATTGAGACGGGATATTCGCCCGCTGCGACGGCCGTGGCCAAGGTCTTCGTGGAAGCCTCAGAGACAGCCATGTTTGGCGATCCTCAACTGACCGTCCAGGAGCTGGCAACGCAAACCGCATTGTCGGAGGATGATGTACGCGACGCGTTGCACGAACTGCAGGCCTATTTCACAGTCAGCTTCGATCGTGCGTTGCCAAAGGACGAACTCTTCGTCGCCTTCGACAAGCACTTCACGACCTCGGATCCCGCCGCCGACGCATTGACGCTGGCAAGGGATATCGTCAACGACGAGTCGTTCCCCGGCAATACGGCCGAGATAGGCGAGCGCTACGGGTGGACGCCGCGTCGTCTGAATCCGGCGGTTGCCTATCTCATCAATCGCAACCTCGTCATGGACAGCAAGGCGCTGGGGACGCACCCTTGGATCACGGCGTGGGTACAGAAAAAGACCGATGCGACGCGCAGATTTGTGAAAAGCCGATCGTAAAACTACAAGCGGCTGGGGGAGTTGAGTTGATATCGGTGGTGACGGTCTTCTCGATTCGCGGAGGAATCCTGCAAGTCCGCACATGTCGAGTTTTACGCGGTCCATTCTTCGATGGTTCACTCAATCGCTCGCGAAGGAAGTGGAAATGGGCATCAAACGATGGTCGCGATTTTCTGCCGAAATCGATAGCGCATTCTTTTGACGGTTTTTCGGATGAATAGCCTTTTTGATAACGCCATTCAATCAATCCAAATTGGCATCGAAGATTTCGAGGCTAACGATCCGAAACGTGCGTTGTCGGCAGTGCGCAATTTCTATGCGGGGACTCTCTTGCTCGCGAAAGAAGTCTTGGCCCGGGCGGTGCCGAAGGCAAGTCTGGAAGATGTGCTTGCCGAGCGCCATAAAGCAGTACCCGATGGGAAAGGCGGAGTACGGTTCGTAGCCAGCACCAGGACGATTGATTTCAACGAGATTGCCGGGCGATTTTCCGCATTCAGCCTGAAGATAGACCGCTCTGCACTCGCCGAGTTGAATCGGATTCGAAATGACGTGGAGCACCTGTACACACAGGTAAGTCACGAAAAGGCGAGGGAAGCGATTGCAAAAGCGTTTCCGGTTGTCATCGACCTGTTTCGCCAGATCCACGAGGAGCCGCACGATCATCTCGGCCAAAGCTGGGATACGATGCTTGCAGTTAAAGCTGTCTATGATCGAGAGCTGCGTCAATGTATCGAGACCTTTGAGGGTGTCGATTGGCAGTCCGAGAGCCTTGCCAAAGCAAGCCGACCTTGCCCGAAATGCGGTTCGCACCTGGTCTATCGGATAGACCAGTCGAGATCGGAATCTGGCTTTGCCGATGCCCAATGTCGTCAATGCGGTGAGAAGATTGACGCTATTGCGTTGATGGAATCGGCTCTTGACGCATACTTCGAAGCAGAGAGCCATTGGGCCGCCAAGGACGGTCTGGAAAGTCCGTTAGGCGTCTGCCCGGAATGTGCCACCAGAACCTATATCTGCTGGGAAGAGGAAAATCAGTGTACCAACTGCCACCTGGAGCTCGGCGACTGCGCGAGGTGCAACGAAGCACTCACCCCCAACAACGTCTCAGACGAATCCAGCTCTCTCTGCGGATATTGCGCCAACCTAATGTCCAAAGATGATTAAGTGATACCCCGGGCTTAGTCGAGAAGATTATGAGTACTCGCGATGATGATCTCACATTCGTCAAAGATGAAATCGAGCGGCTGACCAAAGATGGCGTGCTCGGCTTCTACACTCACTTCGAGGTCACTGAAGTCGTTGCCTTCCGCGATCGTGTAGCGCCGCCGCTGAACGTGTTTTCGGTTTTTGTGGCCGAAGACCGAGGAAATGTCGCCAGCACCGATGCCGAATTCCTGGGGCCTCGGATCAGGCTCAAGCAGGTCAGGGATTGGACCTTTGGCGTTTGTCGTTATCTCCGACCGATCTCCGAAATCTTGAATGATTTGGCATCGTTTCAGAGGACCAAGGTGTGGCGGCCGTCTGGAGAAGCGCTCAGGATCGGGCCATTGGTTGCGATGCCGCCGCGGTTCGTGCCGGCTGACACGACAGTCATTGTCCCGTGGAACAATGTTATAAAGAACAATTTCTGGAACGGGTCCTATGTGGTTGAACTCGCAGATCCAGACAAGGCGGAGCTAAAGTTATTCTTCGACAGCCCGCCCGCACTACAAGAACTTTCTGAACAGGTTCAAACGGTCGCGCCGATCCGGCTTGCGAGCTTGTCCGATCGTCTTGGGAATCTTGCTTTTCAAATACCCATTACCGCGCTTACGGCGACCTTCGCGCATCAGCGATTGTCCGGTGATGTCGTCGTCTCTCTTGGCTGGCATCCGAAAGCAAAGCCACGCAAACTCCGCGCCGCTTGCGATATGCAGTTTGACGATACGCTCACCGGATATGCCTCCGTCGAGGTCAACGGCGACAGCGCGACAGTTCCGACAGCCTCCGGGCAGGGAATGTTGCGCGCTGCACTCTGGGACGAAGAGAGCCGCGTTGTGCTGGCTGCCATGGGAAGTACCGCCTTTATCGAAACGGTGGTCACCAACATGCGCGCAATCGATCCGGAACCGCGGGTGTTTCAGATTCCAGGGCGGACCGGCGCGTCACAATCCGCGAGAGTTGGTCTTTTCCAGTCGAACAAGATCGTGGTGGAGGCACCCAAGAAAAGCAGGACCGACCAGTGGGCAAAGCAACGCATCTATCGCGACGAAGCCGCGCGGTTGTCGCGCGAACGCCGCTTCGTGCAATATCGCCCGACGGGACCCAAGGCTGTTGCCCACGAAGCGGCATTGAAGGACTTGCATTTCCTGTTGTCCCGCTATGGCGAAGATGGTGCCTGGCTTTGGGATCCTTATCTTACGGCAACGGATGTTCTCGAAACGCTCTTTTATTGCCCGCATAGTGGGGTTGAGCTGCGCGCTCTCACGGCCGCAGCGGAGATTCCCGATGCCGATATTGAAGCCCCGGAAACCCTGACGCGTCATCAGGCGTTTGCCGCCGCGCAACGCGCTATTTTCAACAACGCTCAGTCGAACTGGCACGGCATTCGACTTGAATATCGAATGCGCTGTGGCGCCTCAGGCTGGCCATTCCATGACCGGTTCCTGATTTTTCCGGTCAAGGACGGCGGCGCACAGGCCTGGTCGCTTGGAACGTCCGCGAACAGCTTCGGAACAATCCATCATATCCTTCAGAAGGTGGACGATGGACAACTGGTGATGGACGCCTTTGCCGAACTCTGGGATCAACTGAATCAACCGCAACACCTTATTCTCAAGAAGCCATAGTGACGCCGAACGATCTGATTTGTGAACTTGTCAACGAGGCCTCCGCCCTTGGCGAGGAAGCCGTGCCTTCGGAGCTTCTGGCGGCGATTGCCATGGATGCCAACCCGCTCGCTTCGCTGCAGGAGTCGGACCGCGGAAATGCTTTCTTTGCAGCACTCCATCGCGATCTTCCGTTTACAATGCGGGTAGGGGCGGGCGCCCCTTTGCAAGAGGACGAGCGCAGCCGCTGGGTGTCCCTGCTGCGATGGCTTTTGGCGCAACTGCGACAATGGGATTCCAATGCCGATCCGCGACAGGAAAAACTGGTTGCGATCCTGGTCATGGCGCAGGCTCATGATGGAGACGGAGCGCTGTGGCGCGCCGTGCCGGCAGACGTGTTTCAGAATGCAGCACTAGCTGCGCGCTTCGAGGCGTTCGTGAGCAACTTCACCATGACCTTTGGTGCGCGCGGCATTGGTCCTGAACCCATTTGGGAGCGCGAGGCCGTCGACAGGCTGCTTGCCGTTGAAGGCAAGTGTGACTGGGCAAACATGGGGGATGCATGGCGCCCCTTCCAAGACCTCATTCATCCTTCCGCACTTCAGACCCAGGCAGTCCGTTTTCTGTCCCGCGCTGACCTGGCACGCCTCGCCAAAGCCGTCGTCAATGTGAAGCAGGTCGCCGTCGCGATGATGGTGGCGCAAATTCTAGACACTCATCATCGGCTGCTGCTCGCCTTGGCAAGCGGCAATCATTTCATCGAGTTTTCTTGTGCCTATGTGACGCTCAATGGTCGACGTCTCCGGCCGACGTCACTTTCTGGCGAGGCCAGTTTATTCACCCGGCTTCTCGCAAAGATCGCTCCGGATGCCATGCGTTGGCGAGGCTGGATGACGGTTTTCAATACTTATCCGGTCCGCTATCCGGCGCTCCATCCATGTCTCGGCGAAGCCTTGGCCAGCGCGCCAGAGACGGCCATCGATGCCTATGTCAATACGATTCATCTGTTCCCTCACCCGGTCAGCCAGGCAGACGAGGGCCGGCGAAATGTCGCGGTTTGTTTGCGGGCATTTCGAACTCGCGCTTCGGCCGACCAGAGAAGGCTGTTGTGGCAACGCGCCCATAAGCGGTGGTTGGCATGGAGGTTTGACGCGGCCGACAACAATACGCATTTGCTAGCAGTAAGCCGGTCTGAACTTGATTACGCAATTGTTGGGTTTGCCATGGAATGCCTCGACAGCACCGCGCAAACGGAGGCGTTGACAGAAATTGGTTCATGGCTGCGTGCTATGGAATACGCATGGTACAAGTCGGAAGCGGATATCAAGAGCGCTTGGTTTCGTGAGCTGTCAATCTTTCAACCCTACGCGCACGCCGTGCAAGTAGGAGCCACGACAGAAGACTGGCTTATAGAGACACGCGTTTATTGTCCGTCTGAGGTCGCTAACAATCCATACCTTAAGCTGCGCTATCCGTCCGGTTAGCCATCAACCTGGCATATCGTGCAACTTTCCCGCCTAATAACGACTCTCAGTCGCGCATGGACCGCGTCGCGCGCGCCGTCAGATTGGACATGGCCGAAGCGAGCTGGAGACCGACATCTATCTCGGCCGTGTCACCAAAAGCCGGATCCTCGAGGCGGTACGCGAAGTGAAGGGAGACTCAAACAATCCGCCCAATAATCCAACTTATCAGGGAAATCTGCTTTTTGTGGTCGGCGCTAGTTGCCAGCGCGGCCGCCGACCTGGAAGCGGTGGCTCGCAAATCGATCAGATAGTGCGCGGAGCGACTGCACATATCGGCCGTCACGCTCCACGTGCCGTTGATGTTGACGGTCTTTTTTGCCCGGTCTACGGAATGGCGTTCACGCTATCGCGCGTCGGTTCTTGTGTTCGACGCGTCGATAATCGCTCGATCGTTGCCGATAGATTCGGAAACGACGTTCAACGCAAGAACGTGATTTTCTGCTGGAAAATCAGTAGCAAAAAGTTTTGACGGATCGCCCGTCGGATTCAGTAAGCGCGGCGAGAAAAATTGTATCGAAGATTCAACACTATATCCTGACAAAAGACGATCGAGTGGGAATAGGGGAGCTCCTACACCCCTCACTCAATTATCACCGCCCCCACCATCGGCCAGCCGCAGCAAGACCACGACCGTCACGGCGAGGGCGGCGCAGATGCATGCGACGTCGAAGGCGATGAAGCTCCAGTAGAGCTTCGGCTGCTCGTCTTTGCGGATGCTGCTGGTCTTGGCCGGGATGAGGCCGTTCAGCAGGGCGTAGCGGATGTCGCTGAATATCAGCAGGGTGACGAAGATGGCGGCCACGAGCGCCGCTGCCGGCACGAAGACCGGATACTGCGCGGCGTAAGAGATCGCGGCGTAGAGCGCGAGGCCGAGGCCGCCGCACAGGAGCGCCGTTCGGCCGATCGCAATCAGCATGTCCTTCAACGTCAACGCTTGCCCCCCGCATGCCGGCGCCCGGCGGTGCCGATAGACGACTATGACCGGAGCGTCGAGGGCGGTCGAGCGCGGATTGCCGAGGGCATCCCCGCTGACCTGACACAGGGTCGCGGCCGATGATGCCTCTCGTGCCTCATTGCTGGCGCTCGCGCCACCATCGCAGCAGGCCGTAGGAGAGCCGCGCCTTTTCGCCTTGGACAGGTGTGTCCGGCCGGATGCGCATCCACGACGATTTCGAATAAGCGAGACGTTGCTCGGGATAGATGCTGCGGTGCCCGATCATCAGATAGGCGGCCATCGCGGCGCCTGCCGTGTAGAGCGTGCCGACCGCGCCGCCGAACAGTTCGACACCCATCAGGATTGCCGCCACCGGCGTGTTCGAACTCGCCGCGACGACGCTCACGAGCCCTGCGGCAGCACCCAGCAAAGGCGACAGGCCAAGCCAGTATGCCAGCGCATTGCCGGCAACGGCGCCGATCACGAATTGCGGAGTCACGATGCCGCCGTAGAATCCGGAGCCGATGGTGATGGCGACGAGAAGGCTCTTCCAGAGAAAGCCGAGAAGCGGCATCGACTCTCCTGCGAGTGCCCGATCCATCAGCGGCAGGCTGAGGCCGAGATAGTCGGTCGGGATCACGAGAATCAGAAGCGCGAGCAGAATGCCGCCGAACAGCGGCATCAGCGGCGGCCAGATGTCGAAGCGCATCTGCAGGTGGGCCCGCAATGCGCGGGCGCGGTGCACGAGCTCGACAAAGATGAGCGAGATCACCCCGCAGACCACGCCGAGCAGCGCGATCTTCAGAAACAGGATTTCGGAAAACGCAGGCGGCGCTGCGAAGGGGTAGTAGGTATAGGGCACGCCCCAGAACAGGCTCACCTGATAGGAGGCGATGCCTGCAATGACAGCCGGAAACAGAAAGTCATGGCGGATGCGGCCGATCGCCAGCACCTCGACGCCATAGATTGCGCCTGCGATCGGCGTGCCGAAGACGCTGGCAAAGCCCGCGCTCACGCCGCATGCAACGATGCGCTGGCGAAGCTCGCTATTGAGGTGAAAGACCTGGCCGATCGCCGCGCCGAGCGAGGCGCCGATGTGCGAGCAGGGTCCTTCCTTGCCGGCGGAGCCGCCGCTGGCGAGTGTGATGATGGCGGCGATCGGCTTGATCGGCAGGGTGAGGAACGGCATCCGCCCGGCCTGAACGTGGACGGCCGCGAACAGCGTATCCTTGAAGCCCGTGGTGTTGAGCCGATAGCCGTAGTGCAGCAGCAATCCGTTCAACAGTCCGCCGGCCGGGAGCAGGCACATCTGCAACCAGAGCGGAATGCCTTCCGTTTGCCCGGTCATGAAAAACAGCCCGTGCAGGAACAGGCTGGTGCCGCTGCCGACAATGGCGCCGGTGAGGGTGGCAAGGACGAGCCATTGCAGCACCGTGACCAGCATGACGACAGGTTCAATGAAATCGAAGCGCTGCACGGGAAAGACTTCGGCTGGATGCCCTGAACAGGGGCGGATCGGGGCGGCATAATCGAACCCCTGCGGTCACGCAACTGCGGGGTTGGGGTTAGAGGCATCGGCCGCCGACGTGGCCTCGGGCCCGGAGGATCAGCCTTGCGCCGGCGGTCTTGTCGCCTTGTCCGAGACCGGTTATGGCCTCAGGCAAGAGGCCGAGATCAGGAGTGAGACGAGATGGCGCGCGTGCATTGCATGACCGAAATGGGAATGGGCGTTGATATTCACGGCAAGGACCCGACCAAGGCCGCACAGCGCGCGGTGGTCGATGCGCTGCGCCACGCCAGCCTCAACTTCTTCGAGCTCGTCGGCAAGACGCGCCATGATATGTTCGTGGACGTGGTCGTCGCGGTGCCTGCCGATCCCGAGAAGGTCGATATCGCCGCCGTCGCCAAGGAGTTGCCCTACGGCACGGTGACGGTGACCGCGGTGAAGGGCGGGCTGGCGGTGCCGGTGATGAATGGCACGGACTCGACATTTATCGCCAATGCGGCAGTGATCGTCAGCATGGAAAAGGACGCCTAGAGTCCTTTTCGCTTTGATGGAATCAAAGCGGGACTCTCGTCTATTATCTTGACGCGTTTTCTTCACGCGAACCGGTTTCCACTTCGCTTGAAAACGCTTTCTAAGGCGCGGCCTGCGCGAGGCAAGAGTGCGAACCGGCATGCGAATGCGAGGGGACGATGGCGATCACGATCTACGGCATCAAGAACTGTGACACCATGAAGAAGGCGTTCGTCTGGCTCGACAAGGCCGGCATCGCCTACGACTTCCACGACTACAAGAAGGCCGGTGTCGCCAAGGGCGATCTCGAAAAGTGGTGCAAGGCGGCGGGTTGGGAAACCGTTCTCAACCGTGCCGGCACCACGTTCAAGAAATTGCCGGAGGCCGACAAGGAAGGCCTGACCGAGCGCAAGGCGATCACGCTGATGCTCGCGCAGCCTTCGATGATCAAGCGCCCGGTGCTCGATAATGGCAAAAAGATTCTGGTCGGCTTCAAGCCGGAGATCTACGCGGCAGAGCTTGCGAAGGCCGCGAGCGGCAAGGCTAAAGGCTAGCGCGTTTCAGGTTAGCCCGCGCATGGCATGGCTATCTCCGCGAATGACAATTCCGCGTAAATTGAACCGTCTTAAAACTTAAAAATCGCCGTTTGCCCCGGACGCGGCGCGGCATGAAATGCCGCTTCGCAGAGCCGGGGCCGTTTCAAGCCCGGTATCTGCGACGATCCCGGGTCTGCGAAGCAGCGTTGCACGCTGCATCGCGCCCGGGATACCGCGGAGGAAACTGGGCGCCGAACGTGGTGGCGGTTCCGGTGTCGCTCTAAGTCGAGCCGCTAACAGCCGTCTGCCCGCACTCACTCGAACTCGATCTTGTCCTGCGCTGCGATCCGCGAAGGTGGCTTGAAGTAGAGATTCTTGTCGATCACCGCGCGCACGACGTCGATCGGCATGCGCTCGTGCATCATCTTCTCGAGATCGAAATGGCCTTCGAGGCTGATGGTCTCGAACGAGCCGACGACGCGGGTGATGCGCTCGCCGTTGCTGAACGGAAGCAGCAGCCGTTCGAAATCGACCTCGCGGCCCTTGCGGTCCTGCACGCGCGAGACGGTGTAAACGGGAAGCTTGCGCCGGAAGCATTCCTCATAGAGTGGCAGGATAACCCGCGCGAGCTTGGCTCCGAGATAGTTGCCGAGCTCGCGGCCGCCGCCGGTAGCGCCATAGGCCTTGGCAAGCCGTGTGCCGACGCTGTCGATGATGAAGGACGGGTGGCCGTTCTCTATTTCCACGGTGTAATAGACGGCGCTGTCGCATTCGCCGTCACAGCATTCCATCTTGAAATCGTCGAACGGCGGTGCACGCCCATGCAGCGTGTAGAGGCTCAGCCATTTGTTCAATAGATCGCGCTGCTGGATCGCGCGGATAACCTCGATCGTTGTCCCGAGGAAGGGGGCAGACTCATCGAGTGGAACATCTCGTTTGGCCGACATGCCTCAGCCTCCGAAATTTTACTCGGATGTTCCGCTATCTTGTTCCACATATTTTCAAACGCAAGGCCGAAATTGAGTTGCAAGCGCGGGCGTTGTGCGGTGCATTTCCGACCCCCAAAGGTCGCGTTGCGAGGTCTTTGGATTTCGTCTCATAATTTTAACCGTGCCGGGGTGTCTGGCAGTCGAGTCGGACGATTGTTTGCTGCATTTGCGAAGACGGGGAAGTTGATTGGCAGAGTCCGAGTATATTCTTGAGACCGTCGGCCTGACGAAAGAGTTCGCGGGCTTCACGGCGGTCAACGATGTGAACTTGCGGGTCAGGCGCAATTCCATCCATGCTTTGATCGGGCCGAACGGCGCCGGCAAAACCACGGTCTTCAATTTGCTGACGAAGTTCCTGCAGCCCACCAAGGGCGCGATCATCTATAACGGCAACGACATCACGGCGACCAAGCCGGCCGATATCGCGCGGCTTGGCCTGGTGCGTTCGTTTCAGATCTCGGCCGTCTTCCCGAACCTCACGGCGCTGGAGAATGTCCGTGTCGCGCTGCAGCGTGAGCATGGCGAGTCATTCGACTTTTGGCGGTCGAAGTCGGTTCTCAACCGCTTCAACGACCGGGCGCATGCGCTGCTCGATGACGTCGGGCTGTCGGCCTTCGCCGATATCCGCGCCGCCGAGATGCCCTATGGGCGCAAGCGCGCGCTTGAGATCGCGACCACGCTCGCGCTCGAACCCGAGATGATGCTGCTCGATGAGCCGATGGCCGGCATGGGGCAGGAGGACATCGAGAAGATCGCCGCGCTCATCAAGCGCATCGCCGCCAACCACACCATCCTGATGGTGGAGCATAACCTCAACGTGGTGTCGAACCTCTCCGACACCATCACCGTGCTGACGCGCGGCCACATTCTCGCCGAAGGCGACTACGCGACCCTGACCCAGGACGAGCGAGTCCGCGAAGCTTATCTGGGGGCAGGGCATGGTTGAGGCGGCAGGCGCACCGGTACTCGACGTCAAGGGGCTGCAGGCCTGGTACGGCGAGTCGCACATTCTGCATGGCATGGATTTCCACGTCCGCCAGGGCGAGGTGGTGACGCTGCTCGGACGCAACGGCGCGGGCAAGTCGACCGCGCTGAAGTCGATCATGGGCATCATCGGCAAGCGCCGCGGCTCGGTGATGTTCGAGGGCAAGGAGACGATCCGGATGTCGTCGGACCGGATCGCGCGGCTCGGCGTCGCCTTCTGTCCGGAGGAGCGCGGCATCTTCGCGAGCCTCGACGTGAAGGAAAACCTGTTGCTGCCGCCGACGATCCGTTCCGGCGGCATGCCGGTCGACCGAATCTTTGATCTGTTTCCGAACATCAGGGAACGGCTCACCAGCCAGGGCACCAAACTCTCCGGCGGCGAACAGCAGATGCTCGCGATCGCGCGCATCCTGCGCACCGGCGCGCGCTTCCTGATGCTTGACGAGCCGACGGAAGGTCTGGCCCCCGTCATCATCCAGCAGATCGGCCGCACCATCTCGCGGCTGAAGGCGGAAGGGTTCACCATCCTTCTCGTCGAGCAGAACTTTCGCTTTGCGGCAGGCCTTGCCGACCGCTTCTACGTTGTCGAGCACGGCAAGGTGATCGACACGTTTGCAAGCGCCGAGCTCGAGGCCAGCATGCAAAAACTTCACCAATACCTCGGTGTGTGACGATGCAGGCGCTTTACGGACAGCTTCTTGTCGGACTGATCAACGGCTCGTTCTACGCGCTCTTAAGTCTCGGCCTTGCCGTGATCTTCGGCATGCTCAACATCATCAATTTCGCCCACGGCGCGCTCTATATGATGGGCGCGTTCGCGGCGTATTTCCTGCTGCAATATGGCGGGCTGAACTACTGGTGGGCGCTGTTGCTCGCGCCGCTGATCGTCGGCGCATTCGGCATGCTGCTGGAGCGCACGCTGCTGCGCTGGCTGCAGGGGCTTGATCCGCTTTACGGGCTGCTTCTCACCTTCGGCCTCGCGCTGGTGATCCAGGGCATCTTCCAGAACTATTTCGGCTCCTCCGGCATGCCCTATGCGATGCCGGCCGAATTGCGCGGCGGCATCAATCTGGGCTTCATGTATCTGCCGATCTATCGCGGCTGGGTCGTTATCGTGTCGATGGTCATCTGTCTGGCGACATGGTTCCTGATCGAGCGGACACGGCTTGGCGCTTACCTGCGCGCGGCGACGGAGAACCCGACGCTGGTTCGCGCGTTCGGCATCAACGTGCCGATGATGATCACGCTGACCTATGGCCTTGGCGTCGGTCTGGCCGCGCTCGCGGGCGTGCTCTCGGCGCCGATCAATCAGGTCGGCCCGCTGATGGGAGCGGACCTCATCATCGTGGTGTTCGCGGTGGTGGTGATCGGCGGCATGGGGTCGATCATGGGCTCGATCATCACCGGATTTTCCCTCGGCGTGATCGAGGGACTGACCAAATATTTCTATCCGGAAGCATCCAACACGGTGGTGTTCGTGTTGATGGTTCTGGTTCTCCTCGTAAAGCCGACGGGTCTGACGGGACGGGCAAGCTGATATGGCAACGATCACCGAGAACGCGACACCGACCAAAGACCGCTCGATGGCGGACGAGATCGTCGGCTTCATCGTCATGGCTGTGCTGTTCGCGGCCGTGCCGCTGACCGGCATCTATCCTTACTTCGTGATGCAGGCGCTTTGCTTCGCGCTGTTCGCCTGCGCCTTCAACCTGCTGATCGGCTATAGCGGGCTATTGTCGTTCGGCCATTCGATGTTCCTCGGCACCGCGGGTTACTTCACGGCCTACTCGCTGAAGGCATGGGGGGTGCCACCTGCGCTCGGAATCCTGATCGGCGTGTTCGCCGCCGCGGTGCTCAGCGTCATCACGGGTGCGATCGCGATCCGCCGTCAAGGCATCTACTTCGCGATGATCACGCTCGCGCTGGCGCAGCTCATGTATTTCATCTACCTGCGCTCGCCATTCACGGGTGGCGAGGATGGCATTCAGGGCATTCCGCTCGGCAAGCTGTTCGGCATCTTCGACCTCACGCACGAGACGACACTTTATTATGTCGTGCTGACGGTGTTCCTGCTCGCATTCCTGCTGATCCATCGCATCGTCAACTCGCCGTTCGGCGAGGTGCTGAAATCGATCCGCGAAAACGAGCCGCGCGCGATCTCGCTCGGCTACAAGGCCGACCAGTACAAGCTGATGGCCTTCATCCTCTCGGGCACGCTTGCTGGCCTCGCCGGCTCGATGAAGATTTTCGTTTCGCAGAATGCCTCGCTCACCGACGTGCACTGGACCATGTCGGGCGAAGTCGTGCTGATGACGCTGGTCGGCGGCCTCGGCACATCGTTCGGCCCCATCGTCGGCGCATTCGTGATCGTGGCGATGCAGCAGTATCTCGCATCGTTCGGCCAGTGGGTGATGGTGATGCAGGGCGCGGTGTTCATCATCTGCGTGCTGACCTTCCGCCGCGGCATCATCGGCGAGATCGCGCATTACTTTAAGCGGTCGTTGTAAAGAATAGGCCGGTGTCCCGGGCGCGATGCGGCGTGTAGCGTTGCGTCGCAGAACCGGGACCGTCACGAGCGCTGCATATGGAATGGCCCCGGCTCAGCGGAGCGGCATTGGCATGTCGCGCCGCGTCCGGGGCACGCCTCTTAGAGTTTGGCCGTTGCTTCGCTGCTGACGCTTCTCGCAATGACGACCACTCAGAGCGTCACGCTTTGATGGAAATATAGCGCTGCCTTTCTTTACCTCTCCCCGGTGGGGAGAGGTCGCGAGCGTCAGCGAGCGGGTGAGGGGAGCTAGATATTCAATCGAGGCATTTAGTGCCCCTCACCCCAACCCCCCCCCATAAGAGCGTTCACGCTCGTCTTCGACGAGCTACGGGGGAGAGGGAGCGCATCGTAGATGACGTGCCATCAGGTCGCGAGCTTCAGCCCGACGATCCCCGCCACGATGAGCCCGATGCAAGCGAGGCGCGCAACTGTCGCCGGATCGCCGAACAGCACGATGCCGAGAATGGCGGTGCCGACCGCGCCGATCCCGGTCCACACGGCATAGCCGGTTCCGACCGGCAGGGTTTTCAGCGCAATCGCGAGCAGCACGACGCTGATCGTCATTGCCGCGAGCGTCAGCACCGAGGGGACCAGCCGGGTGAACCCGTCGGTGTATTTGAGGCCGATGGCCCAGCCGATTTCCATCAGCCCGGCGAAAAACAGGATGACCCACGCCATGAAGCGCTCCTTCGAGTGGCAGGGTCGTCCCCGCAAAAATGATGGGATTTGACGGACGGGAGAGTTCCCGGAGCCGTGAGGCGGGGTCGTCCCCGCCGGGGGATATTTAGGAAGATGCAGCCTGTTTGCGCAAGGGCGGGGCCGGTGGAAGAACAAAGCGGGCGGTTTTTCTTGAAACCGACCCGTTTCCCTGCCACACGCTCGCGATCATGTCTGACACTGCTCTTGCTGCCGAATCCGCCTCCCAGTCGCCGCTCGCCCATGAGGTGAAGCGCCGGCGCACGTTCGCCATCATTTCCCACCCCGACGCGGGCAAGACCACGCTGACCGAAAAGCTCCTGCTGTTCGGCGGCGCGATCAACCTCGCCGGGCAGGTGAAGGCCAAGGGCGAGCGGCGTTCGACCCGCTCGGACTGGATGAAGATCGAGCGCGACCGCGGCATCTCCGTCGTCACCTCGGTGATGACCTTCGAGTTCAACGATCTCGTCTTCAATCTGCTCGACACGCCCGGCCACGAAGACTTCTCGGAAGACACTTATCGCACGCTGACGGCGGTCGATTCCGCCGTGATGGTGATCGACGCCGCCAAGGGCATCGAGGATCGCACCCGGAAACTGTTCGAGGTGTGCCGCCTGCGCGATATCCCGATCGTCACCTTCATCAACAAGATGGATCGCGAGAGCCGCGATCCGTTCGACCTGATGGATGAGATCGAGAAGACGCTCGCGCTCGACACCACGCCGATGACATGGCCGGTGGGGCGCGGCCGCGACTTCCTCGGCACTTACGATATCGCGACCGGCGGCGTGCGCCTGCTCGAAGGCGGCGGCGCCAAGACCGGAGAGGCGGAGCAGATCGCGATTGCCGATCTCGCGAGCCGCAATCCCAATCTCGATGCTGCTGCCGTCAGCGAAGAACTCGAACTTGTGTCGGAGGCCTGCAAGCCGTTCGACCTTGAATCGTTCCGCGAGGGTCATCTGACGCCGGTGTTCTTCGGCTCGGCGCTGCGCAATTTCGGCGTCGGCGATTTGCTCGAAGGGCTCGGGCGCTATGCACCGGCGCCGCGCGCGCAGGATAGTGCTGCGCGCAAGGTCGAAGCCGCTGAGCCGAAGATGAGTGCCTTCGTCTTCAAGATTCAGGCGAACATGGACCCCAACCATCGCGACCGCATCGCGTTTGCGCGGCTATGCTCGGGCAAGCTCACGCGCGGCATGAAAGCGAAGCTGGTGCGCACAGGAAAGAACATGACGCTGTCGGCGCCGCAGTTCTTCTTCGCGCAGGACCGCGCCATCGCCGACGAAGCGTTCGCAGGCGATGTGGTCGGCATTCCGAACCATGGCACGCTGCGGATCGGTGATACGCTGACCGAAGGCGAAGACATTCAGTTCGTCGGCGTGCCAAGCTTCGCGCCGGAAATCCTGCGCCGCGTGCGGCTTGGCGACGCGATGAAGGCGAAGAAGCTGAAAGAGGCGCTGCAGCAGATGTCGGAAGAGGGCGTCGTGCAGGTGTTCCGCCCGCGCGACGGCTCGCCCGCGATGGTCGGCGTCGTTGGCCAATTGCAGCTCGACGTGCTGAAGGCGCGGCTTGAGGCGGAGTACGCGCTGCCGGTCGATTTCGAGATCAGCGAGTTTCAACTCGCGCGCTGGTTCTCGGCGGATGATCGCAAGACGTTCGATACGTTCGTCAACGCCAACGGCTCCGGTATCGCGGAAGATGTCGACGGCGATCTCGTCTACCTCGCGAAGAATGAATTCTATCTCGGCTACACGCGCGAGCGCTCTCCCGGGATTACCTTCACGAACGTCAAGGACGTGAAGAAGGCGGGCAAGGGCGAGTGAGGGCGTTTCGTGTTTTGACGCGATCACGTCGTTCTTTCTTTACCTCTCCCCTTTGGGGAGAGGTCGCGAACCATAAGCGCGTTTACGCGCGTCTTCGACGCGCTATGGTGAGCGGGTGAGGGGGCTCCCGACCTCTCATAAGCACCGTACACCCTCACCCGGAGACGTTCGCTTCGCTCCGTCTCCGACCCCTCCCCACGGGAGAGGTAAGGCTCAAGCCGAAGGCGCCGCCGTCAGGTGCATTGCGCGCTGCACCATAAAAATGCTACCCGACGCCATCGATCTGATGGGTGGTGCCCTCATGGGTTTTGCGCTTCTGATTCTGGGCCTTGCGCTTTTTCTCGGCGTCCATGTCGTGACGACGCGCCGTGCGCTGCGTGCGTCGCTGATCGCCAGGCTGGGCGAAGGTGGCTACAAGATCCTCTACAGCGTCATCGCGCTCGTGGGCCTTGCCCTCGTGGTGAAGGGCTACAGCGTCTATCGCGCGACCGAGTGGATCGACATCTGGTATCCGCCGAAGGGGATGCGCCATCTCGTGCTCGCGCTGATGCTGCCCGCGGTCATTCTGGTCGTGGCGGCCTACATCCGCGGCCGCATCTACACCAGGCTGAAGCATCCGATGCTGGCCGGCGTGAAACTGTGGGCGGTTGCGCATCTGCTCGCAAACGGCGACCTCGGCTCGATCATCCTGTTTGGCTCGGTGCTCGCCTGGGCGGTCTATGATCGCATCTCGCTGAAGCACCGCGCCGATGCCGGTGCGCCGCCGATTCCGGTCGGCGGTGTCGGCAACGATCTCATCGCGATTGGGGTTGGCGTTGTTGCCTATCTCGCTCTCGCATTCTCCTTCCATCCGCTGGTGATCGGCGTTCCTGTCGTCGGAGTTTAAGCATGTCCATTCAGAATGCAGCGAGGCGCAAGACTGCGCCTGAAATCTTCGCACGCAAGAGCGGCGAACCGATCGTGATGCTGACCTCGTATCACGCGCACACCGCCGCGCTGGTCGACAAATATTGCGACATCATTCTGGTCGGCGATTCACTCGGCAATGTGATGCACGGTTTCGAGACGACGGTGCCGGTGACGCTGGAGATGATGATCCTGCAGGGGCATGCGGTGATGCGCGGCTCGAAGCAGGCGCTCGTCGTAGTCGATATGCCGTTCGGCTCCTATGAGGCCTCAAAAGAGCAGGCGTTCCATTCCGCCGCGCGCGTGCTGAAGGAAACCGGCTGCGGCGCGATCAAGGTCGAGGGCGGCCAGCGCATGGCGGAGACCATCGCGTTTCTGGTCAACCGCGGTGTGCCGGTGATGGGTCACGTGGGACTGACGCCGCAATCGATCAACACGCTGGGTTCGTTCCGTGCGCGCGGGCGCGACGAGGCGGATTCCGCGATGATCCTCGAGGACGCCAAGGCGGTGTCGGAGGCGGGCGCGTTCTCGATCGTGGTGGAAGCCGTGGCCGAGCCGCTCGGGCGCAAGATCACCGAGGCGGTGGCCGCCCCAACTATCGGCATCGGCGCGAGTGTCGCCTGCGATGGTCAGGTGCTAGTGCTGGAGGACATGCTGGGCCTCTCGCCGTGGGCGCCGAAGTTCGTCAAGCGCTATGGCGATCTCGGCCCCGGCATCGAAAAGGCGATCCAGGATTACGCGGACGAGGTGCGTTCCCGTGCCTTCCCGGGCCCGGAGCACGTCTACAACCTGAAGCCGAAAGCCGCAAAATAATCACATTATCCGGCTGGTGCTGGTTTCTCGCCGCAGACGGCAGTTAACGCTTTGATCCGCCTCGCTTTGCCTTGCGGCTGCCACAGCGTTACTGTATCGCCTTGCGCTGCTGCAGGGGTGGATGCGGGGCGTGCGCCGCAGGGCGCGCGTCAAAAGCCGGTGGGGTTTCCTTAAGTGACTGAACTTTTTAGCGAAATCGACGACGAACTGCGCCGTGAGCAGCTCAAGAAGATATGGGACCGGTATTCGATCCATATCATCATCGCTGTCGTCCTGATCGTGGCCGCCGCCGGTGGTTGGCGACTCTACCAGCATTTCGAGACCCAGAAGGCGGAGGAGGCCGGCAAAGCCTTCCAGTCCGCCTTGGCGCTGACCGATCCTGCGCAGGCCGAGGCCGCCTTCGAGAAGATCGCGGCCAGCAAGGCCCGCGGCTACAGCATGCTGGCGCGGCTGCAGGTTGCGGGCGAAGCCGTCAAGCAGGACCCGAAGAAAGCCATCGCCGCCTATGATGTGATCGCAAACGACGGCAGCCTCGATGCGCCGGTGCGCGAGATCGCCCGCATCCGCGCGGCGAACCTGATGCTCGATACCGCGTCTTACGATGAAATCGAAAAGCGCCTGCAGGGTGATGCCACCGGCACCAACACTTTCCGCCACTCCGCCCGCGAGGTGCTGGCGCTGTCGGCATGGCGCGCGAACAACGTCGAAGCTGCGCGGCGCTGGATCGACATGATCGGCAACGACCCGCAAAGCCCGGCAACGCTGCGCCGACGCGCGGAAGCGCTCGGCGCATTGCTGCCGACGGCGGCGAAAAGCTGAACCGATGACGACCCGCGTGTCCAGACCATGGCTGTCCCGTACACTCGCCGGCGCGATGCTGGCGGGGATCGGCTTTGCTTTGGCCGGCTGCGGCGGCGCGGTGAACAGTTTCGACCCGACCGACATGCTGGGCTTCCTGGACCAGAAGAAGCCGATGCAGGGTGAGCGTAAACCGGTGTTTCCGGAAGGCGTGCCCGGTGTGCAGCAGGGCGTGCCGAAAGAGCTCTACAAGGGCGCGCAACCGCAGGACGAGTTCTCGGCCAATCCGGCGGCAGTCGCGCCGGAGACTGCAGGTGCAGGCGCTGCCGCGAATGCTGCACCGGCCGCCGAGGAGCGCCAGGCCGCGCCACCGCCGCCGAAGAAGCCCGCGCGTACCGCAAAGCGCCGCAGCGTTACCGCGCCTCCGCCCGATCCCGAACCGGCTGCAGCACCTCCGCCACCTCCGCCGCAGCAGCCTGCACCTCAGCAGCAGCAATTGTCGCCATTCCCGGCGCCGTTGCCGAGCGGCAGTTTCCAACGTTAAATCCGCGCCGCGCCTGATGTGTGGCGAGTGACCCGCGCAAGGGCGGACGGGATCGATATGTCTTTCACGATTGCGATCATTGGCCGTCCCAACGTCGGCAAGTCGACGCTGTTCAACCGTCTCGTCGGGCAGAAGCTCGCACTTGTCGATGACCAGCCGGGCGTGACCCGCGACCGCCGCGAAGGGCAGGGCCGGCTCGGCGATCTAGACTTCACCATCATCGACACGGCAGGCCTCGATTCCGGCCCGCGCGGCTCGCTGACCGCGCGGATGCAGGAGCAGACCGAGGCGGCGATTGCCGCCGCTGATGCGCTGATGTTCGTGATCGATGCACGCGCAGGCCTTACGCCCAACGACCGCGCCTTTGCCGATTTCGCCCGCCGCGCCAACAAGCCGGTGCTGCTGCTCGCCAACAAGAGCGAGGGCCGGCATGGCGAAGTGGGCATTGCGGAATCCTATGCGCTCGGTCTTGGCGATCCGATCGGCATTTCCGCCGAGCATGGCGAGGGCCTTGGCGATCTCTACGACGCCCTGAAAGACCTGATGCCGGAGCCCATCCATGATGACGAACTGGATGAGGACGATGCGGAGGGTGAGGAGATCGATCCTTCGCGGCCGATCCGCGTCGCGGTGCTCGGCCGTCCCAATGCCGGCAAGTCCACGCTGATCAACTACCTGCTCGGCGAGGAGCGACTGCTGACAAGTCCCGAAGCCGGTACCACGCGCGATTCCATCGCGGTGGATGTCGAATGGAAGGGCCGCAAGCTGCGGGTGTTCGACACCGCGGGGCTGCGCCGCCGTTCGCGCATCGACGACAAGCTCGAGAAGCTGTCGGTGTCGGATGCGCTGCGCGCGGTGCGCTTCGCCGAGGTTGTGGTGCTGGTGATGGATGCGCAGAACCGCTTCGAGGAGCAGGATCTGCGCCTAGCCGATCTGGTCGAGCGTGAAGGGCGCGCGATCGTGCTCGCTGTCAACAAATGGGATCTGATCGAGCGCACGCCGGGCGCGATCGGCGCCTTGCGCGAGAGTGCTGATCGGCTGCTGCCGCAACTGCGCGGTGCGCCGCTCGTTGCCGTCTCGGGGCTGATGGGCGAGGGGATCGATCGTCTGATTGCAGCGATCGAGATGGCGCATGGCACCTGGAACAAGCGCGTTTCGACGAGCGCGCTGAACCGCTGGTTCGAGCAGGCGGTGCGCGCCAACCCGCCGCCGGCGGTGTCCGGGCGCAGGCTCAAGTTGAATTATGTGACCCAGACGAAAGCGCGGCCGCCGAGCTTCGTGGTGTTCTGCTCGCGCGCCGATGCGGTGCCGCAGTCTTATCTGCGCTATCTGACGAACAGCCTGCGCGAGGCCTTCAGCCTGCCCGGCACGCCGATCCGCATCACGCTGCGCGAGAAGGCGAACCCGTTCGCACACAAGGCGAAGCGGAAGTCGTGATTTCTTCACCTCTCCCCTTTGGGGAGAGGTCGCGAACGTAGTGAGCGGGTGAGGGGGCTCCCGACCTCTCATAAGCATCGTACGCCCTCACCCGGAGACGTTCGCTGTGCTCCGTCTCCGCCCTCTCCCCACGGCAGAGGTAGGAATGGTCGTTGCTTTCGATTACACCGGTGGGCGGAAATTCATCAGCGAGCGGGTGCGGTAGTCGTAGACTTTCCCGGTCTCGGTCCAGTCCGGCATGCACAGCGGCAGGATGTGTTCGGCCGCCTGCTCGGGCGTATCGAGCGTCATCGGGTCTTCGCCCGGCATCACGGTGGCGCGCATGCGGGTGCGGATCGGCCCCGGATTGAACAGGTTGACGCGGATCGTGCTTGTCGCTGTCTCATGCGCCCATACCCGCGCCAGCGCCTCTAGCCCCGCCTTGGAGACGGCATAAGGGCCGCGATAGGCGCTCGCCTTGGAGGCCGTGCCGGAGGTGATGAACACCGCGCGGCCGGCATCCGAATGGATCAGCAGCGGCTCCATGCAGCGGATCAACTGGAAGTTCGCGGTGAGGTTGATGTCGATGACGTCCATCCAAGGCTTCAGATCGATATGGCCGAGCGGCGAGGACGGGCCCGCGACGCCGGCATTGCCGATCAGGATATCGAGCTTGCCGTGACGCTCGTTCAGCGCGGCGCCGAGCCGGGCGAGGCCGTCGTAATCGGTGAGGTCGAGCGGCACCAGCGTGGTGCTGCCGCCTTCGCTGCGGATTTCGTCATCGAGCTCTTCGAGCCCCCCCTGGGTGCGGGCGACCGCAATCACATGGGCACCGGCGCGGGCGAGCGCGCGTGCGGTCGCGTGGCCGATGCCGCGCGAGGCGCCGGTCACGAGAGCGATGCGGGAGGCAAGAGGTTTGGCGGTCATGTGGAAACGGCCCGGGTCTGCCCCTCGCCCCGCTTGCGGGGAGAGGGTGGCGCCCGCGTCAGCGCGGCGCCGGGTGAGGGGCTTGCTATGACATATCGATGCCTGCGAATAAACCCATGCCGATTTGCCCCTCACCCGGATCGCCATTGGGGCGCCAACGCTGCGTCAACATGCTGACGGCGATCCGACCTCTCCCCGTAGACGGGGAGAGGTGAAGAACGACAGTTCGCTATGACCGCAAAGCCTGCTCAATGGCGCTTGATGACCGAAACCGATCTGCCAGCCGTCAATACGCTGGCGGCTGCCATTCACCCGGCCTACCCGGAGGAGGCTGCGGTGTTTGCCGAGCGCCTGCGGCTCTACCCACAGGGCTGCTACGTGTTCGAGCATCACGTGAAGATCGCGGCGTATGTGGTGAGCCATCCATGGCACGATGGCGCGCTGCCCGCGCTGAATGCGCTGCTGGGAGGCCTGCCCGCAAAGCCATCGACCTATTACATCCACGATATCGCGCTGCTGCCGCAGGTGCGGGGGCTCGGCGCGGCCGTGGAGATTGTGGCGAGGCTCGCCCTGCAGGCGCGCGCTGAAAGCCTGCCGTCGCTGTCGCTGATTGCGGTCAATGGTTCGGCCGGGTTCTGGGAGCGGCAGGGATTTGTGCCGGTGACGGACCGGATGCTCGCAGCGAAGCTGCAGAGCTATGGTGCGGACGCACAGTTCATGGTGCGCGCGCTCTGAGGAGCGGCGCCGCTTTTTCCATTCTTTGCGGAGACAGCTTCCCGGCGTGGCTGCCCGAAAGCTTTAGCTCGCCTCGGCCAGCAGCGAGAGCTGGTGCTGCGGTTGCTCGACCTGGGTCTGGTCGGTGAGGTGCGTCGGGTAATCGCCGGTGAAGCAGTGATCCGAGAATTTCGGATTGGCCGGGTCGCGGCCGGGCTCGCCGACGGCGCGGTACATGCCGTCGATCGACAGGAAGGCGAGCGAGTCAGCACCAATGATATCGCGCATTTCCTCGAGCGAATGCGTGGCGGCGAGAAGCCCGCCGCGGTCCGGCAGGTCGATGCCGTAATAGTCCGGGTGAATGATCGGCGGCGAGGCGAGGCGGAAGTGGACTTCCTTCGCGCCGGCGTCGCGCATCATGCGCACGATCTTCTTCGAGGTGGTGCCGCGCACGAGCGAGTCGTCGATCAGGATGATGCGCTTGCCCTCGATCGCGGCGCGGTTCGGCGCGTGCTTCATGCGCACGCCAAGCTCGCGCACGGTCTGCGTCGGCTGGATGAAGGTACGGCCGACATAATGGTTGCGGATGATGCCGAGCTCGAACGGCACGCCGGAGGCCTGACTGTAGCCGATCGCGGCGGGCACGCCGGAATCCGGCACCGGCACCACGACGTCGACATCCACATGGCTTTCGCGTGCGAGCTGCGCGCCAAAACCTTTGCGGACCTCATAAACGGAACGCCCGCCGACGATGGAATCCGGGCGGGCGAAATAGATGTACTCGAAGATGCAGGGGCGCGGCGGCTGCGGCGGGAAGGGTTTATGAATCTCGGTGCCCTTTTCATCGAAGACGATGACTTCGCCGGGCTCGATATCGCGGACATATTTCGCGCCGATGATGTCGAGCGCACAGGTCTCGGAGGCGAGGATCGGACAGCCGTCGAGTTCGCCGAGCACCAGCGGGCGGATGCCGAGCGGGTCGCGTGCGCCGATCAGCTTCTTGTTGGTGAGCGAGACCAGCGCATAGGCGCCCTCGATCGCGCGCAGCGCCTCGATGTAGCGCTCGATGAAACGGTTGCGTTTGGAGTGGGCGACAAGGTGGAGCACCACTTCGGTGTCGGTGGTCGACTGCATCATCGCGCCCTGGCGGACCAGTTCGCGGCGCAGCGTCAGGCCGTTGGTGAGGTTGCCGTTATGGGCGATGGCGAAGCCGCCGGCGTTGAGTTCGGCGAACAGCGGCTGCACGTTGCGCAGGATGGTTTCGCCGGTGGTGGAATAGCGGACGTGGCCGACGGCGTTTTCGCCGGGCAGGCCTTCAATCACCGACGCGCGGGAGAAAGTGTCGCCGACAAGGCCGAGGCGGCGCTCGGAGTGGAAGCGGTGCCCGTCGAAGGAGACGATGCCGGCAGCTTCCTGGCCGCGATGCTGGAGAGCGTGAAGTCCGAGGGCGGTAATGGCGGCGGCATCAGGGTGGCCGTAGATGCCGAACACGCCGCATTCTTCCCGGAGTGTATCGCCTTCGCCGTGCAGTTCGATGTCACGCAGGCTGCGTTCACGCGCGGCGGTTGCGGTACTGGAGAAGTTGTTCATCGGTTCACCGAGCCTCCGCGACGTTGAGACGAGTTCTATCCGAAAGCAGCACCTTACATCCACCCTTGTGGTTCTAGAGTTAACGTCCTGCTGCCTTGCCGTCGATCAATGACTTCATGCCGTCACGCTCCGACTTGCCGTAGCCGCCCATATCCGAAGGGTTCTCGGTCCGGTTGTCCGGAGCGGCGTCGGCCGGTTCGTCATCCGGCTTGGTTTTCTTGAACTTCTTCAAGATGGTGTTTTCAGGATCGTCCGGCAAGAGCGTCATCAGCCAGTCGCCGGTTCCTTGCAGCACAACACGCGATTTTGCGCCACGAACCCAATCAGGCTGCTGCTTGTCGGGCACCAGCCATGTGAAAAACAGGAAGGCCACGACCATGATGAGAAGCCCGCGGGCAAGGCCGAACAGGAAGCCCAGCGTGCGATCGAGCGCGCCGATTCGCGAATCGAGGATCATGTCCGAGATACGCACGGTGATGATCGACACCACGATCAGCGTGACGATGAAGATGCCGGCAACGACGGCGATGGTCGCGAGCGTGTCGCTTGCGATGTAGGTCTTCGCGGTCGGAAGCAGCTTCTGGTAGGCGTAGAGCGTGGTCAGCGCCGCCGCGCCCCAGGCCGTGATCGACAGGATTTCGCGCACGAAGCCCCGGATCATCGCGAGCAGACCGGACAGCATCAGAACGGCGAGGACGATGATATCGAGAAGCGTGATCGGCATCAGAGAGGCTGTTCCGGTTGTGGCGTGGGTCCGAATCGATGGGCCTGCCGGGTTCCAGAAGACGGTGTCGGGACGCGGGCTGCAAGCCACGCGGCGGTTGTATAACCAGCCATTTTCCGGGCGTCACGCGGTGCAGCATCACGCGGGCGGCAAAATGGCCGATTACGGCTGATTTTTCGCCGCCTGTGGCTTTTCAAACCGCTTTTACGTGAGGGCGACGGTGAAGCTCACGCTTGCGCGGCGGGGCGCAGCCGTTTCTCGCTGCGTGCCGCGATTTCGGCGACCAGCGAGGTGAGCGAACCGACGCTGTTAAGGCTGAGCCCGCCATCGGACGCGCCGGTCTCGCCGCGCGGCGCCTCCGGCAGCACGGCGCGGGCGAAGCCGAGTTTCGCAGCCTCTTTCAGTCGGGCGGAGGACTGCGCTACCGGCCGCACGGCACCCGATAGTGAGATTTCGCCGAAATAGACGGCATCGACCGGCAGCGGCGCGTTGGCGAGCGAGGAGACGAGCGCGGCAGCAGCAGCCAAGTCCGCGGCAGGCTCCTGAATGCGCAGGCCGCCCGCGACGTTGAGATAGACGTCGTGGCCCGAGAGCTTGATGCCGCAATGAGCTTCCAGCACGGCGAGCACCATCGATAACCGGCTGGGGTCCCAGCCGACCACGGCGCGACGGGGTGTGCCGAGCGAGGTCGGCGCGACGAGCGCCTGCAACTCGACCAGCACGGGGCGGGTGCCCTCGATGCCTGCGAATACGGCGGTGCCGGGGCTGCCGAGGTCGCGCTCGGAAAGAAAGAGTTCGGACGGGTTGGTGACCTCGCGCAGGCCAAGCCCGGTCATCTCGAACACACCGATCTCGTCGGTCGGGCCGAAACGGTTCTTCACCGAGCGCAGGATGCGGAACTGCTGCGAGCCTTCGCCTTCAAATGAAAGCACGGCATCGACCATGTGCTCGACCACGCGGGGGCCCGCGATCTGGCCATCCTTGGTGACATGGCCGACGAGAATGAGTGCCGCGCCGGACTTCTTGGCGAAGCGAATGAGCGCCTGTGCCGAGGCGCGGACCTGCGTCACCGTACCGGGCGCGGATTCGACGGTGTCGGTCCACATGGTCTGGATCGAGTCGATCACGACGAGGCGGGGAGGCGTGCCTTCTGAAAGGGTTGCGATGATGTCTTCAACCGATGTCTCGGCCGCAAGCTGCACGGCGGCATCCGCAAGGCCAAGCCGCGCGGCGCGCAACCGCACCTGCGCCACGGCTTCCTCGCCGGAGATGTAGACGGCGCGATGGCCCGCGCGGGCGAGAAGGCTCGCCGCCTGGGTGAGCAGCGTCGATTTGCCGATGCCGGGATCGCCGCCGACGAGCAGCACCGAGCCGCGCACGAAGCCACCGCCGGTGACGCGGTCGAGTTCCGCCATGCCGGAAGGCAGACGCGGGGCCTGCTGCGATTCTCCGGTCAGCGATTCCAGTGTGAACAGGCGGCCCTTGCGCTTCGGACGGATGCTTGCGGGCATCGCCGTGGCCGCAATCGAATCCTCCTCGGAGAGCGTGTTCCACTCGCCGCAGCCTTCGCACTTGCCCTGCCACTTGGTGTAGGCGGAACCGCAGTTTTGACAGACGAAAGAGGGGACGTGTTTGGCCATCTGAGCCCTGCACTAATGTGTTCTTATTTTGTTCTTATTCGCGTAAGGAAGTCAAGCCGTGGGTTGGACCTTGAGCCACTCAGGCCGATGCGCCTTCCGGGTCGGCCGGGGACTTCTCGGGCTCTGTCGCCGGCTTCTCCGCAGCCGTCTTGGACCCGGGTACTGCGCCGCGATAGTCGCGCGCATAGCGGTGACCAAGGCTGGTCAGCACCTCGTAGCCGATGGTGCCGAAATGGTGGCTGAGCTCGTCCGCGGTGATGCCGTCGCCGATCAGCGTGACGAAGTGGCCGCGGCGAACCGCGCCATGCGGCACGTCGGTGATGTCGATCGCCATCAGGTCCATGGAGACGCGGCCGACGATGGGGCAGCGCTGGCCCGCGACAACGACCTGCGCGCTGCGGGTGCCTTCGATGCCGCTCGCCGCACGGAAATAGCCGTCGGCATATCCGGCGCTGACGATCGCAAGCCGCGTCGGCCGCTTGGCGTGCCACAGCGCGCCATAGCCGACTGTTTCGTCCTTCGGCACGCTGCGGATCTGGGCGATGCGGACCTTGAGGCCGATCACCGGCTGCATCGGGTTGTCGGAGCCGGGCGTCGGGTTGAGGCCGTAGAGCGCGGCACCGGGGCGCGCCAGATCCATGTGAAAGTGCGGTCCGAGGAAGATGCCGGAAGAATTCACCAGCGAGGCGGGAACGCCACTGAATTCGGAGGCGACATCGCGGAAGGCCGCAAGCTGGCGGCCGTTCATCGGGTTGGCGACATCCTCGGCGCAGGCGAGATGGCTCAGCACAAGCGCAATGCCGTGATCGGGCTCGCGAATGCGCGGGGCCAGTCCGCGCGCCTCGTCGGGGTTGAGGCCGAGACGGTTCATGCCGGTGTTGATCTGCAGCGCCGCCTGTCCGCGCCAGCCGCGGGTGCGGCGGAAGGCGTCCCATTCGGCAAGCTCGTTGAGATCGCCGATCACCGGACGGGCATCGATCTTCGCAAAGTCGTCACCGCAATTCGCGAACAGGCCGTTGAGCACGTAGATCACGGCCTTCGGCGCGGCTTCGCGGGCCTGCTTCGCCTCGGCAAGCGTGGCGACGAAAAACGTCTTGCAGCCGGCGCTCGCGAGCTTGCGCGTGACGGGTGTGAGACCGCAGCCATAGGCGTCGGCCTTGATGACGGCCGAACACTCCGCAGGCACGGTGCGGCTTTCGAGCGCCTTCCAGTTCGCCACGATGGCGTCGAGGTCAATGGTGAGAACGCCGGGCGTGACCTGCAGCGTGTGGGAATCGAGGCCGATGTCGGCGGCGGTGGGATGCGAAGCAGATGTCATCGAGAAAGAGGGCCCGGCAGCGAATGTCAGTCCCTCATATCATGCTTCGGGCGATAAAGATCAAATATGGGCGGGAAGCTGGTCTTCGTCGGCGAGATCGCCGAACCGCGTCACGCTCGAATCGAAATGCAGCTTGATGGTGCCCGTCGGGCCGTGGCGTTGCTTGCCGATGATGACCTCGGCCTTGCCGTGGACCAGCGACATTTCCAGTTGCCACTTTTCGTATTCCGGCGTGCCGATCTTCGGTTCCTTATTCTGCAGATAATATTCCTCGCGGAACACGAACAGCACCACGTCGGCGTCCTGCTCGATCGAACCGGATTCGCGAAGGTCGGCGAGTTGCGGGCGCTTGTCGTCGCGCGCTTCGACCTGACGCGAGAGCTGCGACAGTGCGATGATCGGGATGTTCAGTTCCTTCGCCAGCGCCTTCAGGCTCGTGGTGATCTCGGTGACTTCCTGCACGCGGTTGTCGGAGCGCTTGCCGGAACCGGAGAGGAGCTGGATGTAGTCGATGATCAGAAGGTCGAGGCCCTTCTGCCGCTTCAGCCGCCGCGCGCGCGCCATCACCTGGGCAATCGACAGGCCGCCGGTGTCGTCGACGTGGAAGGGCAGGTGCTGCATCTCGATCGCGTGATCGCGGATCTTCTCGAAATCGTTCTCGGTGATGCCGCCGCGGCGGATCATGCTCGATGAAATGCCGGTGCGCTCAGAGAGGATACGGGTGGCGAGCTGTTCGGCCGACATTTCCAGCGAGAAGAAGCCGACCACGCCGCCGTTGACGGACTTCGTGGTGCCGTCGGGCTGCAGTTCGCCTTCCCAGGCGCGCGCGACGTTGTAAGCGATGTTGGTGGCGAGCGCGGTCTTGCCCATTGCCGGGCGGCCGGCGAGGATGATGAGGTCGGACGCCTGCAGGCCGCCGAGCTTGGTGTCCATGTCGCGCAGGCCGGAGGCGAGGCCGGACAGATTGCCGACGCGCTCATAGGCGCGGGCGGCCATGTCGATCGCAACCGTCAGCGCCTGCCCGAATTTCTGGAAGCCGCCGTCATACTGCCCCTGTTCCGCCAACTCGTAGAGCCGCCGTTCGGCATCCTCGATCTGGGCGCGGGGGGCGAAGTCGACCGGTGCGTCATAGGCGACGTTGACCATGTCCTCGCCGATGCGGATCAGGTCGCGGCGCTGCGACAGGTCATAAATGGTCCGGCCGTAATCCTGAGCATTGATGATGGTGGTGGCTTCCGCCGCGAGGCGGGCGAGGTACTGGCTGACCGTGATGCCGCCGAGATCGGTGTCGGCGGGCAGGAAGGTTTTCAGCGTCACCGGGGTCGCGACCTTGCCGGCGCGGATCAGGCTCGACGCCGTCTCGAAGATCAACTGATGGATCGGCTCGTAGAAGTGCTTCTGCTCGAGAAAATCCGAGACGCGGTAGAACGCATCGTTGTTGACGAGGATCGCGCCGAGCAGGCTCTGCTCTGCCTCGATGTTATGCGGCGCGCTGCGGTAGGCCGGTGCGCCGGCTTCAGGCGCAAGCTTGACAATGTTCGAGTCGGAAACGGCCATAGCGGTCGAATGCACTTTCAATTCGGCAAATGCGGGGCATTCATCAAGCACCGCTTTGCAGAGGGGGTAAGGGGAAGCTTTTACTTGTGCCCGATTCTCACATGACGAGAATAATCGGGAGAAACCTTATAGGCCGCTTGACGGTCTATTCGCCAGCCTGCTGCAGAGGCGTTCCCTTGGAGGCCTCGATCACCCGCAACCGCTGTTCCTCCTGCGCGATGTAGTCGCGCGTGATCGGCACCACGCCCTGGCGCTTGCTGATCTGAATCTGGAACACCATCATATTCTGCTTGCGGAAACTCATCTCCGAGGAGGCGAGGTAGAATCGCCACATCCGCACGAATCGCTCGTCATAGATCTGTGCCGCTTCGTCCTGACGGGCGAGGAACCGTTCGTGCCAGGCCTTCAGCGTCTCGGCGTAGTGCAGGCGCAGGATTTCGATGTCATCGACAAGAAGGCCGGCGCGCTCGATCGCGGGCAGCACCTCCGACAGCGCCGGGATGTAGCCGCCGGGGAAAATATACTTCGCGATCCACGGGTTGGTGATGTCGGGTCCCTCGGAGCGGCCGATCGCGTGCAGCACCATCACGCCGTCGTCGGTGAGAAGCTCTGCGCAGCGCCGGAAATAGGTGTGGTAGTGGTCGATGCCGACATGCTCGAACATACCGACCGAGACGATCCGGTCGAACGGGCCCGGTATCTTGCGGTAGTCCTCGAGCAGGAACCTGGCGCGCTGGGCGAGGCCCTTCGCCTTGGCGCGCTGGTTCGACATCTCAAACTGTTCGTTGGACAAGGTGACGCCGGTGACCATGCCGCCGGCAATCTCCGCGATATAGAGTCCGAGTCCGCCCCAGCCGGAGCCGATGTCGAGCACACGCTGATCGGGCTTCACCAACAACTTGGCGGTGACGTGGCGGCGCTTTGCGAGCTGGGCCTCGTCGAGCGTCATGTCGGGGCGCTCGAAATAGGCGCAGCTATATTGCCGGTCGGAATCGAGGAACAGCGAGTAGAGGCGGCTGTCGAGGTCGTAGTGACTCTGGATGCGCCGCTTCGCCAGACCCATCGGATTGAACTGGTGCCAGCGGCGGACCAGATAACGCTGCCAGTGCAGAAGCTTTGCCAGCCGCGGCAGGTCGTAGGGCTGGGCCAGGGCGACAGCGAGCACGTCGGTGATCGATCCCTGTTCGATCACGAGTTCGCCGTCCATGTAGATTTCGCCGAACGCCATTTCGGGGTCGAGCAGCAGGCGGCGCTGAGCGGAGGCTGTGGTGAAGCGTACCGTGACAGGGGTGCCGGTTCCGTCGCCGCAGGTGAAGGAGTCCCCGGCAGCGGTGATGAAGGTGATCGAGCCGAAACGGAAAAACCGGCGGAGAGCGGATTTCAGCAAAGAGCTCATCGGAAGCGATCCTGCGGTAGTATCCTATTCCTGATAAGAGGAGAGCGATCGGTGGATTTTTGACCTTCTTGGCGGTCGCTTCAAGTGTGAAGAGGTCAGTTGGTCGCGCCGAAGATGTTGCGACTGTGTCCATTCTCGCCGTTTTCATTCGGCGGATAATCCGCTAAGGATGGCTCCACGGTCATTTCGCCTCCCGGCGACGACGCCGGTCGAGGCTTTTCTGGAGATATATAGATGTCGAGCCGAACGCTTGCTCTGGCGGCGGTAGCGCTTTGGGCATGCGCTGCCGTTCCCGCGGCGGCGCAGAATCTTGAGGCAGGTAAAACCCCGACCCAGATTTTCGCATCGACATGCGCGGCCTGCCACAAGAGCCCGCGCGGGCTCCTCAAGACGGTTTCGCCGGGCGCATTGCCGGGCTTCCTGCGTCAACACTACACGACGAGCACGAGCATGGCGGGGGCGATGAGCTCCTATGTTCTGTCGAACGGCGCCGCCGAACGGCCGGCCGCCGAGAGGCCCGCGCCGAGCCGTGCCGCCACGCCGCCAAGGAGTGAGCCTGCGCCCGAGGCGGAGACGAGGCAGAAGCCGAAGGCCGAGAGGCGCAAGCCTGCTGCGGCCGAGGGTGAGGCGGGCGAGCCGAAGCCTGCTGCCAGACCGGCCGCGAAGCCGCCGGCCAAGCCGTCGGTTGCGGCGGAGCCTGCAGCAACGCCGAAGCCGGATGATGCGCCAGCGGCCGAGACCAAGCCTCCCGCCGAGGTCCCGACCGCCGCGGAGAAGCCTGCAGAGGCTGGAACACCGGCAGCTTCCGAGAGCGCGCCCGCGCCCAAGGAGCCCGAGGCGGCAAAGCCCGCACCGTCATCCAACATGCCGGTGTTCGAGCTCGACAAATCGTCGTCGAAGCCGGATGCGGCCGAGAAGCCGGCCGACTCCGCGCCTGCGCCGAAGAGCGACACGCCGGCCTCGAACTAAGACTGGGTTATGCCCGCCGGCTGCTTACAGAGCGACCTGCCGAGTGCGGCGCCTTCCTTCATCAGCGCCATAAAAAATCCGGCCCGTTTCCGGGCCGGATTGATGTCACGCCAATGCGCGTGCGGGCTTACTGCTGCTCGCTTGCGGCCTCGGTTTCCGGCGTCTCGTCCTGAGCTTCCGGATCGAAGAACTCGCCGGCCGCTGCGATCGCTTCCGCTGCAGCGTCCTGATCTTCCTGACGCGAGTTGATGTCTTCGCCGCGGTTGATCCGCTCGGCCTCGGCCTCGCTGCGGGCCACGGTGGCGGTCACATGAATTTCGACCTCGGGATGGACAGCGATCGTGATCTTGTGCTGGCCAATCTCCTTGATCGGGTGCTCGAGCAGAACCTGATGGCGGCTGAGCGAAACGCCGTCGGCAGCGAGCGCCGCCATGATGTCGCGCACCGAGACCGATCCGTAGAGCTGGCCGCCTTCGGAAGCCTGACGGATGATGACGACGTTGCGGCCTTCGATCTTCTCGGCGACCTTGGCGGCTTCGCCCTTCGCGGCAATGTTCTTCGCCTCGAGGTCGGCCTTCATGCCCTCATACTTGGCGCGGTTGTCGGCGGTGGCGCGCAGTGCCTTGTGGCGCTTCAGCAGGAAATTGCGGGCATAGCCGTTCTTGACGGTGACGATGTCGCCCATCTGGCCGAGTTTGGCGACGCGTTCGAGCAGAATGACTTCCATGATGTTCTCCTTGAGAAAAAGTTGGATAGGGGTCTGTGTTGAAGTGAAAGGTGAACCTATTGGGCGTCCGGCAGGCCTCCCTGCTTGCGCCAGTAGCGTCTGCGGATGCCGAAGGCGGCGTCCGCAAGGCCGAGCACAATGGCGCCGAGGAGCGGCCAGCCGATGAAGAGGGTGAGGGCATAAAGCCCGCCCAGCATGAACGAGCGCCCGGCCATCGACTGGCTGACGGTGTGGAGTACCGCGAAGCCGGTCATGCCGTAGGCCAGAAGGAGGGCTGCGCTGACGATCTTCGCGACCAGCGAGGTCAGGCCGCCAAAGAAGCAGAGGATGAGTGCGATCGCGAGCGCCGCCAGCACCGGCTGCGGTAGCTCGGTCGTGCGCAGGTCGGGCCATGGGCGCTTCAGAAGCTGCGAGGTCCGCGCGATCTTGGCCGCAAGCCACAGGTTGACCGTCAGCGTCAGCATCGCAACGAGCGCGGCCGCGGCGGGCGCGATCGATACCAGCGCGTCGATGACGGCATCCCGGGTGGGATTGGGCGGCAAGCCACCCTGATTGGCGAGATCGGAGACATGGGTCAGGCTCTGGCGCATCACCGCCTTGATCGTCGCCTCGTCGGTGCCGAGCGTGAGAAGCGCACCCGTCGTCGTGAGTGCGGCAAAGCCAGCGGTCCAGACGAGAAGGCGGCCGACCGGGTACCAGTCGAGCGTGGTGGATGGCGTGTAGCCGTTGGGGGCATCGGCATCGTCGGACGCGCGGGCGAGCAGCGCGAGATGGCCGAGCCACAGTGCGGGCAGGGCGACCATGCCGGCATAGGCCAGCATGTAGATCGGGCTGATGAATACGCCGAGGCCGATCACCGCCGCGATTCCGCCGATCAGCCCGGTGCGCGAGCCCCAGCCGAGCGCCACGACCATCAGCGGCAGCGGGGCAAGGTAGAACAGGGCGAGCGAAATCATCGCCCCCGATGCGAGGGAGGCGAACATCATGGCCGAGGCAAGCCCGGCGACCAGTGAGATCAGAATCTCGACCAACATCATCAGCTGTCCCGCTCCTTTCGAGCGGTTAGAGGTCAAGGACCCCAACCATCCATGACGGCTGTCGCCGCCCTGTTATGAGAAGACGAACGCGCATCGTGCGCATCCGGTTATTCGGTAGTCATTCCGGGGCGCCGCCTTGGCGGCGAACCCGGAATCTTGAGCGTGTCTTTCGAGATTCCGGATCAGTCCGCTGCGCGGTCTGTCCGGAATGACGAGAAGCCTTAGCGGATCACGTAAGGCAGGAGACCAAGGAAACGTGCGCGCTTGATGGCGCGGGCGAGCTCGCGCTGCTTCAGCGCGGAGACGGCCGTGATGCGGCTCGGCACGATCTTGCCGCGCTCGGACACGTAACGCATCAGCAGCTTGGAATCCTTGAAGTCGATCTTCGGCGCGTTCGAGCCCGTGAACGGGCAAGTCTTGCGACGGCGGAAGAACGGGCGGCGAGCACCTGCGTCAGCCATAATCTCTTACTCCTCTACCGAAGCGGTGGTTTCTTCTTCACGCGGACGGCGCGGTCCGCGCTCGGAGCGGAAGCCGCCTTCACGGGGACCGCCGCGCTCGTCGCGCTCGCGATCACGGTCGGCCTTGCGCATCATCGCGGACGGGCCTTCCTCGAGCTCATCGACGCGCACCGTGAGGTAGCGGATGATGTCCTCGTTGATGCGCTCCTGACGCTCGACCTCGGCCACGATGGTGGCGGGACCGTCGATGTTGAGCAGCACGAAGTGCGCCTTGCGGTTCTTCTGGATGCGGTAGGTGAGGGAGCGAACGCCCCAGCTCTCGGTCTTGGTGACCTTGCCGCCAAGACCTTCGATCACACCGGTGATCTGGGTGGTGAGTTCCTCGACCTGCTGGGCGCTGGCGTCCTGACGCGCGAGGAAGACATGCTCGTAATAAGGCATGGTGTCCTTTCCTGTGTTGGCGCGGGTCCTGGCGGCAAGCCCTTCGAGACCTTCGGAAAGGACTCGGGATAAGCTCAGAAGGCGGAAGCACGGGACGACGGACCGACTGGCCCTGTCGCATCAACCCAATTTCGTTTCAGAAATGAAGATTGTTGAGACCGTCCGTTCAGCTCCCGGCCGGGACCCACGGATCGGCGCTTTATAAGGGTTTTGGCCCGCGTTGCAAGGCGAAACGCGGGTGCTTTAGGTCGAAAAGCCTCGGAAATGAGGGTGGTTTTGTGGGGCTGAACGTGGGGGTGTGGAACGGGGGCTTGGACCGCAGCCGTTTGTCCGGGTTTCATGCGAGAACGGATGCTCAAGCGATAGATGTAAGCTTTTCCATAAAGTTAGAGCTTAATCCTCATGTGCTTATTAAGAGCAACTCGCTAAATGCTCGCTGCCGTTACGGTCGTTGCGTCGGGAATTAAGGATTGATCGACTTCCGAAGGCTCCTCGACCGGTGGTGAGGGATTCCCGGTCAAAAGCTTGCCTCCATCCAGCCCTCCGATTCGAGAATCGGTGGGGTGCTTTTAGCTCGATTTGCCCAAGGCTGTTCAGGGCCGGCCGCGGCGAAACTTGACACCCGCCACCCGGGCGGTGTCTTACCACCCCGATTTGGGGAGGCCATGATGACGGCAGCATTTACATTTCCGGGACAGGGTTCGCAGGCCGTTGGCATGGGCAAGGCGCTGGCCGAGACGTTTCCGGCCGCGCGCGCGGTATTCGACGAGGTCGACGACGCACTCGGCGAGAAGCTTAGCACGGTGATCTGGGAGGGCCCCGCAGACGCGCTCCAGCTCACCGAGAACACCCAGCCGGCGCTGATGGCGATGTCGCTTGCGACGCTGCGGGTGCTGGAGACCGAGGCGGGAATCGACCTCGCTCGCGATGCGGCATTCGTCGCGGGCCATTCGCTCGGAGAATATTCGGCGCTTGCGGCGGCGCGCAGCCTGTCGATTGTAGACACGGCGCGGCTATTGCGGATTCGCGGCACCGCGATGCAGAAGGCAACGCCCGTTGGCGTCGGCGCGATGGCGGCGCTGCTCGGGCTCGACTACGACACCGCTGTCGCGGTGGCGAACGAGGCTGCGCAGGGCGAAGTCTGCCAGGCTGCGAACGACAATGGTGGCGGGCAGGTGGTGGTCTCCGGCGACAAGGCCGCGGTCGAGCGTGCTGTCGAGATCGCTAAGGCAAAGGGCGCCCGGCGCGCGATGCTGCTGCAGGTCTCCGCGCCGTTCCATTGCAGCCTGATGCAGCCGGCGGCTGACGCGATGGCGGAAGCGCTCGGCAAGGTCACCGTCAACAAGCCGGTGGTGCCGGTGGTGGCGAACATGCTCGCATCCCCCGTCACCGACCCCGACGAGATCCGCAAGCGTCTCGTCGAGCAGGTCACCGGCACGGTGCGCTGGCGTGAAAGCATTGCTTACATGGCCTCGCAGGGTGTCACGCATTTTTTGGAGATCGGTTCGGGCAAGGTGCTGACCGGTCTCGTCAAGCGTATTGCGGACGGTGCCGTCGGCGTCGCGGTCGGCGGCCCGGCCGACATTGCCGCTGCAAAGGATGCCATCGCCGCCGCGCGCGGGTGATTGAAGGAGACGTTGATGTTCGATCTGACAGGCAAGACCGCACTCGTCACCGGCGCGACCGGCGGCATCGGCCATGCGATCGCCAAGGCGATGCACGCACAAGGCGCGACCGTTGCGATTTCCGGCACCCGTAAGGAAGTGCTCGAGGCGCTCGCGGCGGAGTTGAACGACCGCGTGCATGTGCTGCCCTGCAATCTCGCCAACAAGGATGAGGTCGAGGCGCTGGTGCCTTCTGCCGAGAAGGCGATGGGCCAGCTCGACATCCTCGTCGCCAACGCCGGCATCACGCGCGACAATCTGTTCGTGCAGTTGCGCGATGAGGATTGGGATCAGGTGATCGACGTCAATCTGACGGCGACGTTCCGTCTCGCGCGCGCGGCGACCAAGCTGATGATGCGCAAACGCTTCGGCCGCATCATCGGCATCACGTCGGTGGTCGGCGTCACCGGCAATGCGGGGCAGGTTAATTACGTTTCGTCGAAGGCGGGCTTGATCGGGATGATGAAGTCCATCGCCCAGGAATACGCCCGTCGCAATGTGACAGCGAACTGCATCGCACCCGGTTTCATTGCGACCGCGATGACCGATGTGCTGAACGACAAGCAGAAAGAAGGAATCCTCGCCAAGGTTCCCGCGGGACGGCTCGGTGCGCCGGCCGATATTGCGGCGGCGGCGGTTTATCTCGCCTCCAGCGAGGCAGGTTATGTCACCGGCCAAACCATCCACGTCAACGGTGGAATGGCAATGATTTGAGCCTCTTAGAGGAGCCGCCATATATATCTTCGGTGGATCGCGGCGTGCTCCCGGCTTGGCCAATGCCCCCGACCTGTGCTATCGGACGCCGTCTCATTGCGCGATACCCGGTTGGCATGGGAGCGGGGAAGTGGCCGGCCGGACTTCAGGATTGGGGCGGATTCGCCGCAGGCGGATTGGCCGTTTTGTGGGGAGCGCGCAAGGGAAGAACGTCGTTGCAGGAAATCAAAACCCTGTATATTCCCGATGCGCCATCCTGTTGAGGTTCGCGGGGGAACTGATGGTCTGCGGGCACGCGGATCGGAGTGGGCGACTTAGGTTTTAGAAAGATCAACACTGGCTCGTATCGTTTTACGATCGGGTTAAACGTAGCAAACACGAGGTTGAGACGATGAGTGAGATTGGCGAGCGCGTGAAGAAGATCGTTGTGGAGCACCTCGGTGTCGAACCGGAGAAGGTGGTGGAAACCGCGAGCTTCATCGACGACCTCGGCGCCGACAGCCTCGACACGGTCGAACTGGTGATGGCTTTCGAAGAAGAGTTCGGGTGCGAGATTCCCGACGACGCGGCCGAGACGATTCTCACGGTCGGCGACGCCACCAAGTTCCTCGAAAAGAACGCGAAGAGCTGAGCTCCTTCTGCGTGAGCTGATGTCGGCGGGTTGTTGCATGCAACGGCCCGCCGTCTTTCTGTTTGGCACATCGGAGCATCTGATATGAGGCGAGTGGTGGTGACCGGCCTCGGCATGGTTTCGCCGCTGGGTGGCGGCGTGGAGCCGACCTGGAAACGCATCCTCAATGGCGACAGCGGCGCGCGGAAGATCGAGCATTTCGATGTCTCCGATCTGTCGAGCCGGATTGCCTGCATGGTCCCGCGCGGCGATGGCAGCGAGGGCACGTTCAATCCCGATCAGTGGATGGAGCCGAAGGAAAGCCGCAAGGTCGACGATTTCATCGTCTACGCGATGGCGGCGGCGACCGAGGCGCTTCGCGATGCCGGCTGGAAGCCTGCGAACGAGGAAGAACGCTGCGCGACCGGCGTGCTGATCGGTTCCGGTATCGGCGGCATTGAAGGCATCGGCGAGACCGCGGTGCTGTTGCACGAGCGCGGCCCGCGCAAGGTGTCGCCATTCTTCATTCCCGGCCGCCTCATCAATCTGGCCTCCGGCTACGTCTCGATCGAGCACGGCCTCAAGGGGCCGAACCATTCGGTCGTTACGGCCTGTTCGACCGGCGCGCATGCGATCGGTGATGCGTCGCGTCTGATCGCGCTCGGCGATGCCGACGTGATGGTGGCGGGCGGCGCGGAATCGCCGGTCAATCGTCTGGCGATGGCGGGCTTCTGCGCACTGCGCGCGATGTCCACGAAATTCAACGACAAGCCGACGGCGGCGTCGCGGCCCTACGACACCGATCGCGATGGATTCGTGATGGGTGAGGGCGCGGGCATCGTCGTGCTGGAAGAGTACGAGCACGCCAAGAAGCGCGGCGCGAAGATTTATGCCGAAATCATCGGCTATGGTCTTTCGGGCGACGCGTATCATATCACCGCGCCGGCCTCGGATGGTGACGGCGCCTATCGCTGCATGAGTGCGGCGATGAAGCGCGCGGGCATCCTCGCTTCCGATATCGACTACATCAACTCGCACGGCACCTCGACGCCACTTGGTGACGAGATCGAGCTCGGTGCGGTGCAGCGCCTCCTTGGCAATACCGCCTCGAAGGTATCGATGTCGTCCACCAAGTCCTCGATCGGCCATCTGTTGGGTGCGGCGGGTGCGGTGGAGGCAATCTTCTGTGTGCTCGCGATGCGTGACAACGTCGCGCCGCCGACCTTGAACCTCGACAATCCATCGATCGAAACGGCGATCGACCTCGTGCCGCACAAGGCGCGCGAGCGCGAAATCAATGTCGTGCTGTCGAACTCGTTCGGCTTCGGCGGCACCAATGCGTCGCTGATCATGAAGCGGGTGGTGAACTGATCGTCAGGCCGTGACTTCACCGAACGTGAAGTTTAGGTCATATTGCGATCCCAAGTTTGTGCCAGAGATCGGCGATCAACTCGAAACAAGCCAGAACGGATTCGGGTTTCGGACATGAGTGAGAGGCCACCCATAGCTCCGCGGAGCCCGCGCGCGGCGCTTGAGCCCCAGCAGGTTCCGCCGCCGAAGCGCTCCGATAGCGTCCGCAATCCGTTCGTCGTGGCGGGTAACGCCGTGATGACGGTCCTGCTCGTGTTGATGCTGGGTGCAGGCGGGCTGTACATCTACGGCAAGCAGGTACTCAGCGCCAAAGGCCCGCTCACTGAAGACAAGGTCGTCAACATTCCGCCGCGCGCCGGCATGACCGACATCGGCGACATCCTGCTGCGGGAAGGCGTCATCTCCGCCGACCGCTGGACCTTCATCGGCGGCGTGCTGGCGCTCAACGCGCGCACCTCGCTGAAGTCGGGCGAGTTCCTGTTCCAGAAGAACGCGAGCCTGTCCGACGTGATCGGCACCATCGTCGATGGCAAGGTCGTGCAGCATGCTTTCACCGTGCCCGAGGGGCTGACCTCCGAGCAGATCGTCGCGCGTCTGCAGGAGAACGAGATTTTCTCGGGATCGCTGCGCGAGGTGCCGCGCGAGGGCACGCTGCTGCCCGATACCTACAAATTCCCGCGTGGCACGCCGCGCGAGCAGGTGATCCACCGCATGCAGCAGGCGCAGAAGCGGGTGGTGACCGAGACGTGGGAGCGCCGCAATCCCGATCTGCCGCTGCGCTCGGTCGATCAACTCGTGACGCTCGCCTCCATCGTCGAGAAGGAAACCGGCCGCGCCGATGAGCGCAGCCGTGTCGCCGCGGTGTTCGTCAATCGCCTGCGCCAGAAGATCAAGCTGCAGTCCGATCCGACGATCATCTACGGCCTTGTCGGCGGCAAGGGCACGCTCGGCCGCCCGATCAAGCGCAGCGAGATCCAGCAGCCGACACCTTACAACACCTACGTGATCGACGGTTTGCCGCCGGGGCCGATCGCCAATCCGGGCCGCGCCTCGCTTGAGGCCACTGCAAACCCGGCGCGCACGCGTGACCTGTATTTCGTGGCTGACGGCACGGGCGGCCACACCTTCACCGAGAACTACAACGAGCATCAGAAGGCTGTGGTGAAGCTGCGCGCACTCGAGCGCCAGCAGAATGACGTCGCCGAGCCCGACGATGTACCGCCTCCGGCCGGTGCTGCGCCGGCACCCGCGGAGCCTGCGACCGCGCCTCCGGCTGCGACGCCTGCGCCGAAGCGGGGTTCGAAGGCGGCACGCGGCAAGCAATCGCTTGCGCCGGGCAACGGCGATGCCTGGGCCGGCGTGACCTCGGCAACGCATCAGCGCAAGCCTGCCGCTCATGTAAAGCCCGCGCCGTCCAGCGCGGCCTCGGCCGAGGCGGCCCCCGCCGCCCGCTGAATTTCCTCGCCGCGAATCTTCAATCCGCGCTTAATTTCCAAGGGACGGGCCCGCAAAACGGTCTGCACCTCCCGTCAATTCGGGGTATGGTCGCGGCGGTTCACGCCCAACGAATCCACCTGATCTCAACGGAGCTTTTCGACAAATGGCGTTGTCGAGCATGACCGGCTTTTCGCGAAGCCACGGCACCAGCGGTCCCTATACGTTCGAATGGGAATTGAAGTCGGTCAACGCCAAGGGGCTCGATCTGCGGGTGCGGTTGCCGCAAGGCTGGGACGACCTCGAGGGGCCTGTGCGCAAGCGGGCCGGTGAGGCGATGTCGCGCGGCACGGTCTACGCCAACCTCAACGTCAAGCGCGCAAGTTCGGCGGCGGTGGCGCGGATCAATCAGGATATTCTAGCCTCGCTTCTCGATGCCGCGCGCGACCTTGCCGCCAAGGTAGGGGCTGCGCCGCCCACGGTCGATGGCCTGCTTGCGGCCAAGGGTGTGATCGAGATCGTCGAACCCGAAAGCAGCGAAGCCGAGATCGCTGCCGCCAAGGCTGCTGCTGCTGCGGCATTTGAGACAGCATTGCAGGGACTCATCGAGATGCGCCGCCGCGAAGGCGTCGCGCTTGGTGAAATCCTCTCCCAGCGCGTGAACGATATCGAGCGCCTGGCGGGCAGGGCGGAAGCCGCCCCCGGCCGCAAGCCGGACGCGATTAAGGCAAAGCTTACCGAGCAGATCGCGACGCTGCTCGATGCGTCGGAGCGTTTCGATGCCGATCGTCTCGCGCAGGAAGCGCTGCTGATTGCGACCAAGGCCGACATTCGCGAAGAACTCGACCGTATCGGCTCGCATGTCGCGCAGGCGCGCGAGCTTCTGTCCAAGGGCGGACCGGTCGGGCGGCGGCTCGATTTCCTCTCGCAGGAATTCAACCGCGAAGTAAACACTACCTGTTCGAAATCGAACGACATCGAGCTGACCAATATTGGCCTCGAACTGAAGAACGTCGTCGAGCAGTTTCGTGAACAGGTTCAGAATCTGGAGTGACGGCAATGAGTGGCAATGCACGCACGGGAGAGCGGCGTGGCCTGATGTTCGTGCTGTCCTCACCCTCGGGCGCGGGCAAGTCGACGCTGTCGCGGATGCTGGTCGAGAATACGCGCGGTCTGCGGATGTCGATCTCGGCGACGACGCGGCCGATGCGGCCGGGCGAAGTCGAGGGCGAGCATTATTACTTCATCGACAAGCCGCGCTTCGACGCGATGGTGCTTGCGGGCGAATTCCTCGAACATGCGCCGGTGTTCGACAATCATTACGGTACGCCGCGCGCGCCGGTCGAGCGGGCGCTCGCAGCCGGCGAGGACGTGCTGTTCGACATCGACTGGCAGGGTACGCAGCAATTGCGCGAGAAGGCACGGGCCGATGTCGTCAGTGTCTTCATCCTGCCGCCGTCGGCATCTGACCTCGAACGCAGGCTGCACACGCGCGCGCAGGATTCCGACGCGGTGATCCGCGGGCGGATGGATCGTGCGACCCATGAACTGAGCCACTGGGCCGAATACGATTATGTCGTGATCAATAACGATCTCGGCCGGGCGTTTGGCGAGATCGAGACGATCCTGCGCGCCGAGCGGCTGAAGCGCGAACGCCAGACCGGCCTTTCGACTTTCGTGCGCGATCTGCAGACCCAGTTGAAGAAGTAACGCGCACGCGTTGTGCCGGGGCCATATCCGGAATCTCATATCTATCTCTGATAGCTCACCGAGTCCTGATCCCCTCCATTTGGGGGAGGGATGCTGACTGTTGCCGCATAGAAGAATCGGATTCCGAGATAATCAGAGATTGTTCTGCACTCTTATCGCAGTGCGATAAAACAGGGTGCCTCATTTCAGCTATGAGCTTTGCTTCATGGCATAGCTATTCCGCGCCTCCCATACTGCCCCTGATTTGAAGAAGTGCGGCTGCTGCAATGCAGACCGCATCCTGGGTAGGGAAACAAAATGTATGCAGAATAGAGGTTCAAGGAGAATTTCGGCGGCCGCATCGCGCACTAGATGAGCCGGCCTCTCAAAGGCGCAAAACGGAGCGACACGGAAACGCTCGTTTGCGCCCGCCGAATCCGCTCAAGCCGCCGATCATGAACGCCGCATTCGATGCCTGGTGTCGGCAGACTGCTGCCGCCGCACTGACGACGTTCGCGCATTAGGTCGGAAATACAACAAGAGCCGGCGCTCCGAGCCGGTCATCACTCAAAAACAGTGGCTTGAACCCTGCCGGGGCGAGCCGCCGCCAGACACCTTTTGATGAAAACAGGGGAGGATATGACTATGAGTTCAACCAAAGAGGGCGCCGGGGAGCCCCCGCGCCGCCAATATGTGGTCGCAGGCCTTGCGAGCATGATAGGCACCACCATCGAGTGGTATGATTTCTTCCTGTACGGCTCAGCCGCTGCGCTGATCTTCAACAAGATCTTTTTCCCGAGTTTCGATCCGATTTCCGGCACGCTCGCCGCGTTCGCGACCTATTCGGTCGGCTTCTTCGCACGTCCGCTCGGCGGCATTGTGTTCGGTCATTTCGGCGATCGCGTCGGCCGCAAATCGATGCTGCTCATCACACTGGTGCTGATGGGCGTTCCGACGATGCTGATCGGCCTCATCCCATCCTACGAAACCATCGGCTATTGGGGCGCGGTGTTGCTCGTCATCATGCGCTTCCTTCAGGGCGTCGCTGTCGGCGGCGAGTGGGGCGGAGCCGTGCTGATGGCGGTTGAACACGCGCCGGAGGGCAAGAAGGGATTGTTCGGCAGTCTGCCGCAGGCAGGCGTCGGTCCCGGATTGCTGCTGTCATCGCTCGCGCTCAGCATGGTCGCGGCGCTGCCCGAAAAAGACATGCTGACGTGGGGCTGGCGTCTGCCGTTCCTCGCGAGCGTCGTGCTGCTCGGCATCGGCTGGTTCATCCGCATCAAGGTCGCAGAGTCGCCGGACTTCGAGGTGATGGAAAGCAAGGGCAAGAAGGTCGGAATGCCGGTCGTCGAAGTCTTCCGCCGCTATCCGCGTGAAGTGCTCGCGGTGATCGGTGCGCGGCTTGGCGAAGTCACATGGTTCTACACCGTGGCCAGCTTCTCGCTCGCCTATGCCGCCGGCACGCTCTCCATCCCGCGGACGGTGATCCTCGACGCCACCATCTGGGGCGCGAGTTTCCTTCTGTTCACCGTGCCGATCTTCGGCATCCTCGGCGACAAGCTCCAGCACAAATGGGTGTTCATGATCGGCGCGGTCGGTGTGGTGATCTGCGCCCCGATCTTCTTCAGCCTGCTCGCGACCAAGGATGTCTTCTGGATCAACGTCGCCATGGTCATGGCAATCAGCCTTGTGTACGCCAGCCTCTACGGCCCGGAGGGCTCGCTGTTCTCCAATCAATTCCCGCCGGAGGTTCGCTACACCGGCATCTCGATTGGTGTTCAGGTCTCCGGCGCGCTGGGTGGCGGTTTGGCCCCGATCATCGCGACCTGGCTGCTTGCGCGTAACAATGGCGATCCGCAATATGTCGTCTGGTATCTGAGCGCGCTCGCCGTGATTGCCTTCTTCAGTGCGTGGAGCATGCATGCGGCCTCGAAGTACTCGGCGTCGGCGCGGGAGGCGGCGGCAACAGCATGACGCAGATCGACTACTATTTCTGGATGAACTCCGACTGGGCCTATCTCGGTGCAGACAGGCTCGACGGAATCGCCCGGAAACACGGTATTCGCATTCGCTACATGCCAGTGGACCTCCCGGACGTCTATGCACGGACGGGAGGTCAACTGCTCGGCAAACGCTCACCCGAGCGGCAAGCCTATCGGGTGACGGAGCTGAAGCGCTGGTGCAAGGCGCTCGGCATCCACGTCAACCCGACGCCGAAATACATGTGCCCGAATGCCGATGCCGCATCGCGCATCGTGATCGCTGCGGACCGCAAGGGTCTTGCGGTCACGCCGCTCTACAAGGCGATTCTGCATGCGGAGTGGTGCGAGGACAGGGACATCTCCGACATCGCCGAGTTGCGGGCTATCGTGTCCGCGCTCGGGCATGACGCAGACGATCTGCTGGCAGCTGCGCAGGCGCCGGAGATCGAGACGCTCTACCGGCGCTACACCGACGATGCGGTGAAGGCCGGCGTGTTTGGCTCGCCGTCCTATGTCTTCAACGGCGAGTTGTTCTGGGGGCAGGATCGCTTGGCGATGCTCGATGCCGCGATTACGGAATCGCAGCAAATCGCATCGCGATAACGTCCGCTGTTCAACTGCGGGCAGGAATCGCGGAAGGCTTCGCCTTGCCCGGTTCGCGCCGTGCCGCCTGTCGCAACAGCCGCTCGATCTCGTCGAGATCCTGCGGTGCCTTTACAGCGGGCGCGCGGCGTGAGGGTATTATCATCTCCGCGTAGGCGGGCTCTGCTTCCGCCTCGCCGTTCTTCGCCCAGATGTTGCGTCGCTCTCTGGCCGGGGCGGACGTGATGCGCGGCGCGCGCTTCAAGTAGCGGAAGGCGACCGCGCCGAGGATAGCGAGAATCCCCAAGCCGACGAACAGAACGCCGAGCGCGATGCGCCACGGTGCAAGGTTGAGAGCTGAGTTGTTGTCATCATCGGCTGAAGGTGGGAGCGGGGCCTGCGCGGCAGGCGCCGCAGCCTGAGGTGTAACGCGTGGTGCAAGACCCGTGGTCTGGTCTGATGGCGTTTCGGCGGCCGAGAAGCGTGATGATAGCGGGGCGGGAGTCGAGGTGAGGTTATCAGGCTGCGCCAGCATCAGTGACGGCTGTTCTGCGGGAGGCGCGTTATTGTCGGCGGAGGTGGACGGCTCCGGTATGGAAGACGTCATCGCATGCTCGGCATCTGCTTCGGACGGGCTTTCATTGCGGGCGTCTGCGATGTTGCGTTGTAGCGGCGCGGCCTGTGCAGCCTCCGGCTTCGGATCGGGCGCGGGCTTGGTATCTGGCGCAGGCTCCGATGCAGCGGCTGCCTTGGCGGCAGGCTTGTATGTCTTCAGTCCGGCTTCGCCGAGATACCAGCATTTCGCCTTTGTCTTGCGGTCGAGGTGATAGTACCAGTGCTTGCCTTGCGGTGCCGCGCCTTTGGGTGCGGCATGGCAGCTGGTGGCGTCGCTGGCTGGTTGCTGCGCAAATCCCGATGTCGCGCCGGCGAGCAGGGCACACAGCGTGGCCGCAGCAAGTGTCGCGTAGTGTTGTCTCATGGCTTCCCCCACGTCGGAGATGACGTCGCGTGACGAACGTGGGCGGATCGTTGACAACGAGCAGGGCCGCAATAGGCCGCAAATGCGAAGCCTATGGGACGAAAATGCGGCATGGCGCGTCGCATGGAACGCTGCCGGTTTACTGCGCGCGAAGCGTTCGCGCGCTTTCACAGCGCGGCGTTTTAGTCTTCGTTGGTGAGGATGATGCGTCCCGTCACTTCGCCTTGACGCAGCCGTGCCATCCAGTCGGCAGCATCGCGCAGGGGCGCTTCATGCATCGGCGGCTGCGCGATACGGCCGCTCTGCGCGAGCGCGAGGAGTTCACGCGCCTCATCGAGCGTACCGGTCATGAAACCTTCGATGCTCATCCGCTTGTGAACGAAACTCACTACGGGTATCGCGAAGCTGCCGCCGATTAAGCCTGACACGACGATCTTGCCGCCGCGTGCGAGCGCGCCGACGGCAAAATTCAGCGAAGCCTCGTTGCCGGCGAAATCGATAATCACATCGAATCCGCCGCCGCTGTCTTTCAGCATGCGCCGCGCCGTCTCGCGCGGAGCCGGATCGTAGGCCGTGGTGGCACCTGCCTGGAGCGCGGCGGCGCGTGCACTCTCGCTCAGGTCGGCAATGGCAATGGCCTCGATATCCATCGCGCGGGCGATTGCGAGTCCCATCAGGCCGACACCCCCCATGCCGATCAGAAGAATGTTGCGGTGGCGCGGATGCGAGAGCGCACGCTTCAACGCGCCATAGGCGGTGAGGCCCGAGCACATCAGCGCGGCGGCGAAGCCTGCGGGCAATGGATCGTAGGCAAGAAGATAACGGCTATCCGGCACCACAACGTGGCTCGCAAATCCGCCGTCGAGGGCGACGCCGAGATAGCGGTTGCGCGCGCACAGGTTCTCGTCGCCGTTCACGCAGTCGCGACAGGTGCCGCAGCCGATCCACGGAAAGACCACGCGCTTCTCGCCGACAAGGTCGCGCGGTGCATCCGGGCCTACGGCTTCGACGGTGCCTGCAATCTCGTGACCGAGCGTGAAGGGCAGCTTGATGCCGCGCGTGATGTCGATGCGCTGGCCTTGCCCGGCGTCGAAAAAACCATCCTGCAGATGCAGGTCGGAATGGCAGAGGCCGCAGCGTGCGACGCGCAGCAGCACCTCGCCGCCTTGCGGAGAGGGCGCCTCCACAATCGTCTCGCAGACCGGCGATCCGAATTTCACGAGAGACTGACGGTGCATCAGGGCCATGGCGACGCTTCAATCAGGCTTTGAGTTCGATGAGGCGGTTCGCCATCGCGACAAAGCCTGCGATCGACACCGTCTCGGCACGCCGGGTCGGATCGACGCCAGCGGCTTCCGCAAGCGCTGCGGGATCGACACCGAGTGCTTTCAGGCTCTGGCGCAGCATCTTGCGACGCTGGTTGAACGCAGCCGCTGTGACTTGTTCCAGCGCGCGGCGTGAACACGCCAGCGGTGCCGCGCGCGGTGCGAGGCGTACGACGGAGGACATCACTTTCGGTGGCGGCACGAAGGCACCGGGTGCGATGTCGAACAGGATTTTTGTTTCCGCGCGCCAGTTCGCGAGCACACCGAGACGGCCATAAGCCTCGTCGTTTTCCGTCGCGACGATCCGCTCAGCGACCTCGCGCTGGAACATCAGCACCATCATGTCGAACCATGGCGGCCATGGCTCGACCGACAGCCAGCCTGTGAGCAGCAGCGTCGCGATATTGTAAGGCAGGTTGGCGACGATCCGCGCTCGCTCGCCTTGCAGCAGCGGCGTGGGATCGAACGTCGTGGCATCGCCATGAATGATCTCGAGACGACCAGGATAACGTCGCGCGATCTCTTCCAGCGCGGGGATCGCTCGCTCGTCGCGTTCGACCGCGATGACGCGCTTGGCACCGGTTGCAAGCAGCGCGCGCGTGAGCCCGCCGGGGCCGGGGCCGATCTCGATGACGGTGACGTCGTCGAGCGGACCTGCAGCGCGCGCGATCCGCGCCGTCAGGTTGAGGTCGAACAGAAAATTCTGGCCGAGCGATTTGCGCGCGAAAAGATCGTATTTGCGGATCACCTCGCGCAGCGGCGGCAGATCGTCGATCTGGCTCATGTCGCCGCGCTGGTAGCGGCCATGCGTGCGGCAAGGCGTAGCGCCGCGATCAGGCTCGAGGGGTTGGCGCGGCCGCTGCCTGCGATATCGAACGCGGTGCCGTGGTCGGGCGAGGTGCGGATGAACGGCAGGCCGAGCGTGACGTTGACGCCGCTGTCGAAGGCAAGCGTCTTCACCGGGATCAGCGCCTGATCGTGATACATGCAGATGGCGCAGTCGTAGGTCTTGCGCGCGGCCTCATGGAACATGGTATCGGCAGGCAACGGGCCACGGGCGTCGATGCCCTCGCGGCGTAGGTCCTCGACGGCGGGCGCGACGATGGCGCCGTCCTCCTTGCCGAGCGTGCCGCCTTCGCCGGCGTGAGGATTGAGTCCGGCGATCGCAAGCCGCGGCGAGGGCAGGCGCAGCCGCTTGCGCATATCGGTAACGACGATGCGTGCGGTCTCGACGATCAGTTCGCGCGTGAGCGTTGTGATCGCCTCGCGCAGCGGCAGATGAATAGTGACGGGCACGACCGCGAGCGTTTCCGACCAGATCATCATCACGGGCTTCGGCGTCTTGCCATGCGTTGCGGCAAGCTCTGCGAGAAACTCGGTATGACCGGGGTGCTTGAAACCAGCCTCGTAGAGGACGCTCTTGGCGATGGGGTTGGTGACGACGGCGGACGCCACGCCGGCCTTCACATCCGCGACGGCTTGCTTGATCGAGGCGATGGCGGCGAGGGCGCTCGTCGAGTCGGGCGCGCCGGGCGTTCCGGTTGCGACATGGCCCGTCGGCGCGACAGGCAGAGCGCGGGGAAAAATCTCCGCAGCACTCTGCGGCGAAGTTTCGGCGATCTCGATGCGAACGCCGAGGCGTTCGGCGCGGCGGCGGATGAGGTCGGCGTCGCCGATCAGATAGAAGGGAGGCAGATTGTCGGTGCTGCGCTTCAGCCAGGCGGCAATCGTGATGTCGGGCCCGATCCCGGATGGCTCACCGAGCGTGAGAGCGAGCGGGGCTTGGCGCATGGGTTTTATGTCTGCCTGTACTCTATTTCTGCTTGTATTCGATCATCGCGCGTTTGCGAAGGTCCTCGAGATAGGACTTCGACTTCGCCTCGTATTTCTGCGCGAACAGCTTGTCGCGTGCGGCGCGCTTTGCAGGCGTATCGGCGGTCGTGACTTGACGATTGCAGAGCGCCACCATCTCGATGCCCTGACGGGTGACTTCGGGGGCCGTCATGCGGCCGACCGGCGTCTTGTCGAGAAGCTCGCGCAGGTTTGGCGGCAGGTCGGCAGACGTCTTCACGATGGTGTCGCGGATGCTCGCCTGACGCAGCGACTTGAAGACGCGGGTTGCCTCCTCGCAGCTCTGAATGCGCTCGCGAAGCGCTTCAGCTTCTTTCTTGCGCTGCTCGACAGCGCCCGAGGAGCCGCGTGGCACGAACAGCACGATCGGGCGCATGTGATATTCGTAGCTTTCGGTTCGCTCGCCCGAGGGGTTCTCACCCACGGCAGCCTGCACGTCGCGCTCGCCGACAAGAAGGCTCTGTTTGAAGCGGCCGCGCACCAGTGCGCCCCAGGCCGTATCGGCCTTCAGGCGAAACTTCATGGTGTCGGGTCGCACGCCCTGAGCCTGGAGAACCTGCGCGAGTTGGTCGGATGATATCCGCATGCGCTGGGCCATGCCGGCGAAAGCGCTATCGACGTCGGAGGCGCTGAGGTCGACGCCGAACTTCTTGGCTTCCTTGATCTTGAGGCGGTCGTCGATCAGTTCCTGAAGCGCCTGCTGCCGTGTCGGCGCCTTGCGGGTCGTGAGCGTGATGAGCTTGGTGCGCTGCTCGATATCGTAGGTGGTGATCGGCTCGCCGTTCACCATCACGACGATGCCCTGCGCCTGTACGGACGGAGCAGTCACGGCGAGGATGATGAAGGCCGCGAAGGCAAGAGCAATGCGGCTGACAAAAACGGAAAGGAGAGGCGCGTTCATCGTCACTTTGCTGTCGGGTTTCATCTCGATCAAATGCGCAGCATAGCCGTGCAATCGACCGTAATTATGTCACGGCGTCGTGGCTGAAGAGACGTTCTGCGAGAGCGATGTTCCGCCGATCGTGCGCAGACCGAGCTGGACCATGACGCGGTGATCGGTGACAGGAGCAATGCTGCCGATCGTCGTGTAGTTGTAGTCGGTCACGTAGTTGACGGCGAGCAGGAAGCAGTCGTCAACGTAGCCGGCACCCACGATGTACTGGTTGACCTTGCTGTTGGCGAGGTCATAGCGCAACCCGCCGGAGACCTGCCAGTTCTCGGCGAGCTTGAACGAACCGGTGCCGAGCAGGCCCTGACGTTCGGTGAGGAAGCCGAGTTCAGGCTGCGGCGCATACTTGCCGTAGAGCAGGCTGACCGACCAGCGATCGAAGTTCGCCCGGCCCTCGGCCTCGAAACGCTTGATGTCCATCGACGCCTCGTCGAGCCGGAAGCGCGTCGTCACGCTGAAGATACGGTTCGGCGCGTAGGAGAGGCGACCGACGTAATCGGAGGCAGGCTTGTCGAGGCCGGAACCGAGCCCGGTGTTGGTGAGGCTCTGCACCGCGTAGGAGTTCAGGCCGAACAATTGATAGGATTGGCCGAACAGCATGTTGATCGAGCCGCCGCGGTCGAATTGCGTGGTCGCCTGAACGCCGACGTTGGCGCGGCCGCCGCCTTCCACGCGGTCCCAGCCGGAGAATTTGTTGACGCTGAACAGGTTCGAGTCATCGAACGTCAGGCTCTGTGCGTCTTCGTTCGGAAGCCGGCCGGGGTTGATCTCGTTCGGGCGAACGATGACCTGCGCGATCGGCTCGATCGTCGTCGTGCCCCACGGCTGAACGTTGATGAACGGGTAGCGATATTCGAGGCCGACCGTCGGCATCAGGCGAACGGCCTGATGGTCGCCGGGCGTGATGAAGCTGGAGACACCCGGATCGTTGTCGATGTTGGCGTGGATCACATCACCGCGCAGCGAGAAAAACGGCGTGAACAACTGGCCCCACGGATCGGTGAAGGTGCGCCGCCACTGAGCCTCCGCCGAGAGGCGTGTGTATTCGCCGGGCACGCCACGCAGAACGCAATTGGCCCGGTTCACGGTGTCGGCGCCAGTGAGGCACGATGGCGGAATGACACCCAGGTTCGTTCGCGCCTCTGCCTGAGCGGCCGCGGAAATCCCGTCAAAGTTCGCCTGACCGCGCGTCAGGTTGACGAAATTCGCCTTGTAGCTGAACTCGCCGCCGAGAAGATTGCGGTTGAGGACATTGTTGTAGTCCATCACCGGCGCGACGACCGGGATCTGACTCTGCACGTCCGCGGCGTTGAAGCCGAAATAGTAGATCGAGCGCAAGTCGAAGTAGCTGCGGTTGCCGACGCCGGTCAGGTAGGCCTGCGAGACGCCTTCGGTCGGCGTCAGCAGGAACGAGCCGAGCGGGTTCTTGTAGGGGCCGAGCTTGTAGTCGCTGAAGAAGCGATTGTCGGTCGCGATCGTTGCGGTCCAGCCCACGACCCATTTGTCGTTCAGCGCGAACTGGCCGTTGGAGTCGAGGCCGCTGCGCCAGTTGCGGTCGCCGACCTGTCCCGCATAGGCGCCGGGGTCCTGCTGGTTGATGCCGTAGGCGCGGATTTCATACGCGCCGTTGATAAGACGATGGCGGAAGTCGATCTGGCCGAGCACGCCCTGGCGCGAGGAAATGCGCGGCGCGATGGTCATGTCGTAGTTCGGTGCGATCGCCCAGTAGAACGGAATCTCGGCGCTATAACCGGTGAACGAGTTGTAGCTCGCCCACGGCATCAGGAAGCCGGTCTTGCGCTTCACCGTCGGGTCGGGCGTCGAGAAATAGGGCAGATAGGCGAGCGGCTGGCCGAAGAATTCGAGGCGGGCATCCTCGAAATAGAGCATCTGCTCGGTCTTGTTGTGAATGATGCGCGCGGCTTTCACCTGCCACAGCGGCGGGCGCTGCGGGTTGTCGCGGCAGGCGGCGCAGGCGGTGTAAGTGCCGCTCTGGAAGATCGTAATGTCGCCATTGGTGCGGTCGGCGCGTGCGGCCGACATCCGGGTCTCGTCAGGCGTGTTGAGCCGCAGGGAGTCGACGAAGCCGTCACGATAATCGTCGGACAGATCGAGCAGGTTGGCGTTCACCACCTTGCCGTCGGCTTCGGTGAGGCGGACGTTGCCTTCGGCGTGCAGACGTTTTGTCTTCTGGTCGTAGATAACCTTGTCGGCCTCGAGCGTCGAGCCGTTGTAGTAGATCTGCACGTTGCCGACGGCGGCGACGCGGTTGTTGTTGTAGTCGTAATTGATCTCAAGCGCCTTCACGAGCATCTGCCCGCTATTGGCGTTCGGATCCTTCACCGGCGGCGGTGCCGGCGGGCGGCGGTTGTAGACGAACCGACCCTGAGCAACCGCGGCAGGAACATTGGTGAAGAGGATCGCGCCTGTGCCGAGCACCAGAGCGAAGGCCGCAGCAAGGCGATAGCGGCGCAGCCTCATGCGCCGCCTGAACCCAGGCGTCCGTCGTTGGAGGGCGGCAAAACCAGCCACTACCCGTCCTCCTGATGCAGCAAGGCCAAAAAGCCGATGAGGCCGCCGACGCAGACAGGCAGCCATGCGGCAGCGAGTGGATGCATCAACTCGGCCTTGCTTAAATCCTCAGTTACTTTCGACAGGACATAGAGCAGAAAGCCCGCTGCCACGCCACTTAAAACCATCTTTTGGACACCGCCGAAACGGAAGAACCGCAGGCTGACGGCGGCCGCCACCAGCACCATCGAGGCCAGCAAAAACGGCCTTGCCAGCAGCTTTTGGTACTGCAGACGGTATCCTGCTGTGGCCAACCCCGAGCTTTGAGACGACCGGATGTACTCCGGAAGTTGCCAAAATGACACAGTCTCAGGGGTGGCAAAGCTGTTCCGGACCTGTGAAGGCGTCAGGTTGGTGCTCAACAGAAAGCTGTCGTGGGGAATCGGCGCGGCCGTCATGGAATAGATTCGCGCGCCGCCGAGCCGCCACTGGCCAGGCTCCAGATTGGCGTCGCGGGCATCGATTCGATCGCGGAAGCTGCCGTCCGGGTTGAAGCGGAACACGGTTACACCCGAGAGGCGGGTGCCCTGATTTTGGGAGAGCGCCGCGCTGATGATGGATTGCCCTTCCGACGTCACCTGGTTGATCCAGGATTGAGCGACATCCTGAACGCCGCCATTGGAGAAGAGTTGTGCCTCCATCTCCTTGCTGCGTTCCTGCATCGCCGCCGAGATCGGGTTGTAGGCAACGGTCGCGAGGATGCCCATCACAAGCGCACTGACGAGCGCGGGGGTGATGAACTGCCACGCTGAAATGCCGGCGGCACGCGCCACCACGAGTTCAAGGCTGCGCGATAGTGCAAGATAGCAGGACATCGCGCCGATCAGGATGCAGAACGGCATCAACCGCTCGAGCAGTTGCGGCACACGAAACAGCGAGGTCTGCGCGACCATGAAGGCGGACGCGGTGGGGATGCTCGACGTCCGCCGCACCATCTCGATGTAATCGACCAGCACGAGCAGCAGGAAAATACCGAGGAACACCGCGCAGGATGCGACGATGAAACGCCTGGCGAAATAACGGGCGAGCGTTGTGGTCAGCATGCGACCGGCCACCCGTTTGCAAAGATGTGTGCGGGAGAAAGGGAGCGTGCGAAAGCACGCGGCGACCCGAGGAACGCTGCACGACAGACCAGCGCCGGGACCGGCATCGCTGCCGCGCCCCTGCAGGCGAACTCAATCGACGCCATTGCGCAGTGGTATCCCCATCTCTCCCGTACGCCACCGATCCGGATCGGAATTCCTGGAATCCCGATCCCCCGTGGAAAGGTGTCGCCCGAGTTCACTATAACTCATACTATCCCGTTGATCCGCCGATAAAATGGCTGGCCCAAGGCAGCGCGGGCGGCGTGGTTAACAAAACCTGCGCACGTGACCTTGGTGCCACGATTCGGAACGATAAGGGAGTTGATGCAGGGTCGGCAAAAGGAGGGGACGTTCGTCGCGTGAGGGCGTTGCCTCCGCCACTTTGCAGGGAGCGTACGGAGGCGCATATAGTATGGCTCCCGCCGCAGCATTCAGCAGCACGATCCACGTTTGGAGAAATTGTCCATGACCGACGCCGTCAAGGTCGGCTTTGTCCCGCTTTCTACCGCGCCGAAGGGCGTCCTCGTCGTTTTCACCGATGAATCGATGAAGTTCGGCCCTGCAAGCCGCAAGCATCTCGTAAACGCGGGCGATGTCGTGAAGCGCGCGGCCGCGGCCGCCGAGTTCAAGGGCAAGAGTGGTTCGGCGCTCGATATCCTTGCGCCGCAGGGTGTGAAAGCTGCCCGGCTGATCGTGGTCGGCACCGGCAAAGCCGGCTCCGTGAAGGATGAGGATTTCATCAAGCTTGGCGGCACCGCGACCGGCAAGATCGGATCGAACGCGAGTGCGGTGACGCTTGTCGCAGAACTTCCGGGCGGCGCGATGAAGCCGCATCAGGCGGCAGCCCTTGCCGTCGGCGCGCGGCTGCGTGGCTACAAGTTCGATCGTTACAAAACCAAGACGAAAGACAAGGACAAAGCGCTTGTCGCACAGTTCTCGGTCGCGGTTGCCGATGTGGCGGCGGCCCGCAAGGCGTTTATCCGCGACGCGCATGTGGCGAACGGCGTCGTTCTTGCGCGCGAACTCGTCAACGAGCCGCCGAATGTGCTGTACCCGGCCGAGTTCGCCCGCCGCGCCGCGCAGTTGCGCAAGCTCGGCGTGAAGGTCGAGATTTTCGACGTCAAGGCAATGGAAAAGCTCGGCATGGGCGCGCTGCTCGGCGTTTCGCAGGGCTCCTATCATCCCGGCCGTATGGTGGTGATGCGCTGGAACGGTGCGTCCAACAAGGCCGACAAGCCGGTTGCGTTCGTCGGCAAGGGCGTCTGCTTCGACACCGGCGGCATCTCGATCAAGCCGGCCGGCAGCATGGAGGAGATGAAGGGCGACATGGCGGGCGCGGCCTGCGTCGTCGGCCTGATGCATGCGCTTGCCGCGCGCAAAGCGAAGGTGAACGCGGTCGGTGCCATCGGCATTGTTGAAAATATGCCGGACGGCAACGCCCAGCGTCCCGGCGATATCGTCAAGACGATGTCGGGCCAGACCATCGAGATCATCAACACCGATGCGGAAGGCCGCCTCGTGCTTGCCGACGTGCTCTGGTACGTCACGCAGAAGCACAAGCCGAAGTTCATCGTCGATCTCGCAACGCTGACCGGCGCCATTCTGGTCGCGCTTGGCACCGAATATGCGGGTCTGTTCTCCAACAATGACCAGTTATCGGAGCGGCTTTCGAAATCGGGCGATGCCACCGGCGAGCGTGTCTGGCGCATGCCGCTCGGGCCTGAATTCGATAAGCAGATCGATTCCAAGTTCGCCGACATGAAGAATGCGGCCGGACGCTGGGGCGGCTCGATCACGGCTGCGCAGCTTCTGCAGCGCTTTGTCGACAACACGCCATGGGCGCATCTCGATATCGCGGGCACTGCGATGGGCGCACCGGCGACCGACATCAACACGAGTTGGGGGTCGGGCTACGGCGTGCGCCTTCTCGATCATCTCGTCGCGCAGCATTACGAGACGAAGCGATAAGGCGGCGACCTGCACTTCCTGCACTTGGCGTCATTGCAAGGAGCGTAAGCGACGAAGCAATCCGGTCTAAGCTTGATACTGGATTGCTTCGCTTCGCTCGCAATGACGGCGCTGAGGGGCGAGCATGACCGAAGTTCTGTTCTATCATTTGCAGGACATGCGGCTTGAGGCCGTGCTGCCGCCGCTCATCGAGAAATCGCTTGAGCGCGGCTGGCGCGTCGTGGTGCAGGCGGGATCGGAAGAGCGCGCCGAGGCGCTTGATTCCCATCTATGGACCTATCGCGACGACTCGTTCCTGCCGCACGGCACATGGCGCGAGTCGGATGCGGCTGAGCAACCCGTCGTGCTCACGGTGCGCGACGATAATCCGAACGATGCGACCGTGCGCTTTCTTGTCGATGGCGCCACTGTCCCGGAAGATTGCACCGCGTATCAACGCATCGTGCTGATCTTCGATGGTGACGACGATGGTGCACTGCAGGCAGCGCGTGCAGCATGGACCGATTGCAAGGCGCGCGGCTATGAGCAAACCTACTGGCAGGCGGACGAGCGCGGCCGCTGGCAGCGCAAGGACGGCGGTGGCACTTAAGCGTTGCCGCAATTAAGGATAGGTCCAGCTTTTGGTTTTGCCGCTTGCGGTTAGCCACTCTGGTGCCGCAAAGTGATGGTGCAAGCGGATCAGGGACGGTGCCGCTTGTCGCATAAGCCAGGGTTGGCACCGTGCGGCGTGTGGGAACGGGGTCGTATTGGAGTATCCGGGGATTCCAGTTTTGCGAGTAGGGATTGAGTCGAAGGGCCCTGTGAACCGGCGCGTTATCAAGATCGCGCTGGCGATACTGGTTATCGCGCCGCTGATGAGCGGTTGCGGCGGGACGCTGAGCGACTATTCGCTCAAGGATCAGGAATGGTTCACGCGCCCCAGCAAACTTTTCAACACGAAAACACTGTCGCTCGAGACCCCGCCTTTGAATCCGGACAAGCCGGTTTCGCCCGACGATCTCATTACCGCAGAGGGCGCATGCCCCGGCATGGCGCCAGCAGCGATGCAGGCGAATGCGAACGCCGACGGACAGCAGCAGCCCGGCGAGCCTGTCGCTGCACCAGTTGGATCGGTGGCGCTCGGCCATACCGAGTGTGACGTCGCGCGCGCGGCCGGCACGCCCGACAACGTCAACATTTCCGCCAATGAGCATGGCCAGCGTCAGACGGTGCTGACCTATACGCACGGACCGCGGCCCGGCATCTACACGTTTACCGCGGGACGGCTCACCATCATCGATGCCGTCGAGGCGCCTCCACCCGCGAGGAAGCCTGCCAAGCCCACAAGGCGCAGGCACTAATTTCAGTGCGCATTAGTCCGCGCTTTCAAACGATGCGCTCGCCTCAAGCCATTCCTCTTCGGCCTTGCCGAGTGCAGCCTCTGCCGCCGCGCGCGCCTTGGTGAGTTGCGCGGCCTGTTTCGGATCGCGCTGAAAGATATCAGGCAAAGCAAGTGCTGCATCGATTTTGGCGATGATGCCGCCGATGCGTTCGATCTCGGCTTCCGCTGTTGCGATCTTCTGCTTTAGCGAGCTTTTCTCCGACCGACTTCGCGGCGGCTTGCTTGGCTCGCGTACCCTCTCGCGCGAGGGCGGGAGCGTCTGCGGCGCGAGAATGGTGCGGCGATATTCGTCGAGGTCGCCGTCATAAGGCTTTACGGTGCGGTCGGCGACCACCCACAGCCGATCCGCACAAGACTCGACCAGATACCGGTCGTGCGAGACCATGATGATCGCGCCGGGAAACTCGTTGATCGCTTCGGCCAGTGCCGCGCGGCTGTCGATGTCGAGATGGTTGGTCGGCTCGTCGAGGATGATGAGATTCGGTCCCGCGAATGTCGCGAGGCCGAGCAGAAGCCGCGCCTTCTCGCCGCCCGAGAGACTCTGCACCGTGGTGTCGCCGGCCTTGCCGGAAAAGCCGATGGCACCGGCGCGGGCGCGCACCTTGCTTTCCGGCGCATCCGGCATCAGCCGGCGCAGATGCGTGTAAGGCGAGCCGTCGGGGTCGAGTTCGTCTGTCTGGTGCTGGGCGAAATAGCCGACCGATAATTTATCGGCGCGCACCATCTTGCCCGAGAACGGCGGCAGCTTGCCTGCGAGCAGCTTCACCAGCGTCGATTTGCCGTTGCCGTTGACGCCGAGCAGCGCGATGCGATCGTCGTTATCGATCCGCAGTGTGACGCGGCTCAAGACCGGCTTGCCGGGCTCGTAACCGACGCTGACATTGTCGAGCGCGACGATCGGTGGCGATAATGTTTTCTCCGGCTCGGGAAAGCGGATTTCCTTCACGTCCTGCGTCACCAGCGCAGTGACGGGTTTCATCCGCTCCAGCATCTTGACGCGCGACTGCGCCTGTTTGGCTTTCGAGGCCTTCGCCTTGAAGCGGTCGACGAAATCCTGCAGGCGCTTGCGTTCCTCTGCCTGACGCTTGGCGTGCTTTGCCTCGATCATCTCGCGCGCGGCGCGCTGTTCTTCGAACGAGGAATAGCTGCCTTTGTAGAGGGCGAGCTTGCCGTGATCGAGATGCAGGATTTGATCGACGGACGTATCGAGCAAGTCGCGGTCGTGACTGATGACGATCACCGTGCGCGGATAGTTCGCGAGATGATCTTCGAGCCATAGCGTGCCTTCGAGATCGAGATAGTTGGTCGGCTCGTCGAGCAGCAGAAGGTCGGGCGCGGCAAACAGTGTCGCGGCAAGTGCCACGCGCATCCGCCAGCCGCCTGAAAACTCCTGACAGGCGCGTGCCTGATCGGCGGTTGAAAAGCCAAGGCCGGACAGGATGGCGGCCGCGCGCGCGGGAGCGGAATGGGCGTCGATGTCGACGAGGCGTGTCTGGATGTCGGCGATCCGCGCGGGGTCCTGCGCGGTCTCGGCCTCGGCCAGAAGAGCGTGGCGCTCGGTGTCGGCTTTGAGCACCACGTCGATCAGGCTTTCCGGGCCGTCGGGCGCTTCCTGCGCGAGGCTGCCGATGCTCCAGCGCGGCGGAACCGTGATTGCGCCGGCTTCGAGCGACAATTCACCGCGAATGGCGCGGAACAGCGTGGATTTGCCCGCGCCGTTGCGGCCGACGAAGCCTACGCGCGCGCCCGGCACGATCTGGGCCGAACTCGCTTCAATCAGCATGCGTCCGGCAATGCGGATCGAGATGTCCTGGATGGAAAGCATGCGGGGTTCTCCCCGGAATGACGCGCGAGCGCAAGCCGTCCCGCGCGCAGCGATCAATCTAGCGCGGAGACAGGCTGCCGGAGACGATGGAGGGCGCGTCGTCGATGTCGCGAAGGCGACTCATGAGGTCTTGCAGGCGAGGGGGCAGGGGCGTTGTCGGCGCCATCATCTCGCGAAGCCGCTCTCCGATGCCGTCGCGAACGGCGCGGCTCGTGCGCCCGTCAAGGGCGATGTCGGTCTCGGACGTTAGGTCTATCGAAAGGTTTGCCATCGTGCCCACCTTCCTCGCTATTTCATTCAAATTGATCGTATCTCACCAATGAATAGAACCAAGAAGTGTTTCCGCCCTTTTGAGGTGAAGGTAAGCAATGCGTAAAAATTAAATCGATTTGGAACCAACTTCAGCCGGGCGGTTACTGGCGCTCCGGTCTGCGGCAACAAAAAAGCCCGGTAGGACCGGGCTTTTCTGAAACGTCGTGACTGGATTGATCGGAAATCAGTAGCAGCGGTTGATGCGCCGCCAGCGCGGACCCCACGGCGTCGGAACCAGACGGCGCACGTAGCAGCCGCTATAGCCGCCATAATAATACGGGCCACCAGCGTAGAAACGCGGGCCGCCACCCCAGCCGCGACGGTGCCAGCCACCGCCGTGATGCCAACCACCATGGTGTCCGCCACCATGATGCCATCCGCCACCGTGATGCCCACCACCATGATGCCCGCCGCGCGCGGCGGCGTCCGACGACATTCCGGCCATGCCGATGACGAGGGCTGATGCGGCAACCAATCCAAGGCTCAATTTGCGTAGCATGATCGTTCTCCTTGCGATGGCGCGATGCGCACGCCGTTGGCTTTGATGCTCCGGCCGGAAATCGCGCTCGAGGCCAGGACCAAACTCTATGCAGGGCAACGTGAATGGAGCGAGGATGGTGTCTTCAGACGGGGTTCATTTCGATGAAATCGGCGTAATGTTGCGGCTTATTTCGATGGCCGGAATAAAGGGCCTGAGTGCTTGCCGCGCTGCGGGGGCGCCGCTATAAGCCCCGCACATTTTCCATTTCCCATTCCATCAAGGATAAGCCATGGCGACCGAGCGCACCTTTTCGATCATCAAGCCTGATGCGACCGCACGCAATTTGACGGGTGCCGTGAACGCCATCATCGAGAAGGCTGGTCTTCGCATCATCGCCCAGAAGCGGATCCGGATGACCCGCGAGCAGGCCGAAACCTTCTACGCGGTCCACAAGGCGCGCCCGTTCTTCGGCGAGCTGGTGGACTTCATGACCTCCGGACCGGTGGTGGTCCAGGTGCTGGAGGGCGATAATGCCATATCCAAGTACCGCGAGGTCATGGGTGCGACCGACCCGTCCAAGGCGGCCGATGGCACGATCCGCAAGGTTCACGCTCTTTCCATTGGCGAAAATTCGGTCCACGGATCCGATGCCGCCGAGACCGCAGCGGTCGAAATTGCCCAGTTTTTCGCCGGGAATGAGATTGTGGGGTAGCGTTGGGTTTCGCGCGTCAGTTTGACGCGCACCACTGTGCCCCCCTTAAATTACCGGTTAAGAGGGTATCGCCAGATGGCTCTGGTATGGAATATACCAGCAGCCAACCAACATGGTGGGGGAAACGGTGAACGAGATATTCCAAGCTATAACGTCATTTTCCATTGTCGATTGGCTGGTCCATATCGAGGATGAGATCGCTCAGCCTCAATTCTGGGTCGGCCTGACAAAGATCATCTGGATCAACATCCTTCTGTCGGGCGACAACGCGCTTGTCATCGCGCTCGCCTGTCGTGGTCTGCCGCCGAAGCAGCGTCGCTGGGGTATGATCCTCGGCGCGGGCGTCGCGGTTTTCCTGCGCATCATCTTCACGGGTATCGTCGCATCGCTGATGACGCTTCCCTTCCTCAAGCTCATCGGTGGTCTTGCGCTCGTCGCGATCGCAGCGAAGCTTCTGGTGCCGGAAGACCACAGCGAGGATTCGGTCCAGGCTGGACAGCATCTGTGGGCCGCGGTTCGCATCGTGGCAGTTGCCGACCTCATCATGAGCCTCGACAACGTGATCGCGGTTGCGGCAGCCGCCGACGGCAGCATCCTGCTGCTGATCCTCGGCCTGCTGATCTCGATCCCGCTGATCGTTGCAGGTGCGGCACTGATCATGGCGATCCTCGACAGGATGCCATCGCTCGTGTGGTTCGGCGCAGCACTGCTGGGCTGGGTCGCCGGCGAAGTGATCGCGACCGACCCGGCTGTGCACCCGGTGCTGGAGAGCCTCCTGCATGGCAAGATCGGGCTCAACGTCGCTGCGAGCTCGGCCGTTGCCGGCTTCAACAACACCTTCGGCTTCGCGATCGATCTCGCGGAATTCCTGATGGCGTTGCTGGGCGTAGTTGTCGTGCTGGTCATCGGCTCCAAACTTCGGAGCCGCGCTATGGCCAAGCATGCAACCGAGGCCGTGCCGGCCTAAGCGAAAACCGTCTGCTGGCGTCAGGCTTGGCCTGACGCTTGCGGAGGTCGCAAAGCCAACTGTTGAAATGACGCCGTCCTGCCGACACCGGCAGGGCGGCGTTGTCTTTGGTGAGGCTGAAAATGAAAGCGGCAGAGCTTACGGAGAGGGCGAGATCAGCGTCTTTTCTGTCGCAGTGGCACCGGTTGCCCGGCAGAGCGCGCCGATGATCGAGGTCTGGCCGCTCGCCACCATGCGCAACGCCTGCGGATAGATCTGGTGCTCGACTTCGAGCACGCGCGCCGCAAGCGTATCGGCCGTGTCGGTCTCGTGCACGGCGACAGCGCCCTGAACGATGATTGGTCCGGCATCGACGTCGGGGACGACGAAATGCACGGTCGCGCCGTGGATCTTCACGCCGTCCGCAAGCGCCCGCTCATGGGTGTGCAGGCCGCGATAGGCGGGCAGGAGCGCCGGGTGAATGTTGATCATCCGGCCCTGCCATTGCTGCACGAACCACGGCGTCAGGAGACGCAGGAAACCGGCGAGGCAGACAAGGTCGATGTTATGGCGGACGAGTTCGTCGTGCATCGCCCGCTCGAACGCCTCGCGATCGCGTCCGAACGATTTGCTCTCGATCGTGACGGCTGCGATGCCCGCCGCCTGAGCCCGCTCGAGCCCGCCGGCATTGGCGATGTTCGACATCACCAGAACGATTTCGGCCGGAAAGGTCGGGTCCTTGGCCGCCTTGATCAGCGCGGCCATGTTGGAGCCGCGGCCCGAAATCAGAATGGCGACGCGGCGCTTGGTCATGGCACCAGATCGAGATGGCCGTCATAGACGACGGGATCGGGGCCCGCTTCGGTGACTTCGCCCAGAATGACGGGGCGCTCGCCGCCCTCGGCAAGCAGGTCCATCACGTCGACGAGCTTGTCGCGTGCGACCACGGCGACCATGCCGATGCCGCAGTTGAAGGTGCGCAGCATTTCGAGCTCGGCGATGCTACCTTCCGCGGCGAGCCATTTGAACACAGGCAGCACCGGGATGGCGGACAGATCGACCCGCACGCCGAGGGTCTTCGGCAGCACGCGCGGAATGTTGTCGGTGAAGCCGCCGCCGGTGATATGCGCCAGGGCCTTGATGGCGCCGGTCTCGCGGATCGCCTTCAGGCAGGATTTCACGTAGAGCCGGGTCGGCGCGAGCAGGGCGGAGCCGAGCTTCATGACGGGGGCGAACGGCGCGGGCGCATCGAAGGCGAGGCCGGAGCGCTCGACCACCTTGCGCACCAGCGAGAAGCCGTTGGAGTGAACACCGGAGGAGGCGAGCCCGATCAGCGCGTCGCCCGCGGCGATATCCTTGCGCGGCAGCAGCGTGCCGCGTTCGGCCGCGCCGACCGCGAAGCCCGCAAGGTCGTAATCGTCTTTCTGGTAGAGGCCGGGCATTTCCGCCGTCTCGCCGCCGATCAGCGCGCACCCGGATTCCCGGCAACCCTCGGCAATGCCCGCCACAATGGCCGCGACAGCGTCCGGGTCGAGCTTGCCGCAAGCAAAATAGTCGAGGAAGAACAAGGGCTCGGCGCCTTGGACCACGAGGTCGTTGACCGACATCGCGACAAGGTCGATGCCGATGCCGCCGTGAATGCCGGTCTCGATGGCGATCTTGAGCTTGGTGCCGACACCGTCGGTCGCGGCGACCAGCACCGGGTCACGGAACCCCGCCGCCTTAAGGTCAAACAGCCCACCAAACCCGCCGATCTCGGCATCGGCGCCCGGCCGGGCGGTCGCGCGGACCATCGGCTTGATGATATCCACCAGCCGGTTACCGGCGTCGATATCCACTCCGGAGGACGAATAGGTAAGGCCGGGTTGTTTTTCGCTCATGCCATTTTCCTGAAACCAGAGCGGTGGTTACGTCGGATTCCAAAACGGTGCAATGGCTCGCCTCCGCCGCGCGGGTGGATTATTAGAGAGGGCGGCGGGGGCAGGCGAGTGCTGCTTCGGCCCTGTGCAGTTCCGGAGTGCCTGAGGGGCCGCGTGCGTTGAATATCCCCAATTTCATTACGCTTGGCCGTATCATCCTCGTGCCGCTGGTGGTGTGGGCGATTGCTGCGTCCCAGATGCAGATCGCTTTCGTCCTGTTCGCGGTGGCGGGCTTGAGCGATGCCGTCGACGGATTTCTCGCCAAGCGCTTCAACATGACGACCGAACTCGGCGCGCTGCTCGATCCGATCGCTGACAAGGCGCTTCTCGTCTCGATCTATGTCGCGCTCGGTATCACCGGGGATATTCCGCGCTGGCTCGTCATTCTCGTGGTGTCGCGCGATTTCATGATAGTCGGCGCGATGATCGTGTCCTGGTTCATGGACAATCCGATGCCGGTGAAGCCGCTGATGGCCTCGAAGCTCAACACGGTGGCGCAGGTGGGTTTTGCCGCGCTGGTTCTTGCCTCGCTCGGGTTCAAATTCAATGCGTGGCCCTATGACCTCATTCTGATGGCAGCCGTCACCATCCTGACACTGCTGTCGGTGTCGCTCTATTTCATTGCGTGGGTGCGCCATGTCGGCACCCCCGAGGCGTCGTGAGAATGCCGATGCCGACACCACCTCGCCAACTTGCACTCGATCTGCCGCATGCCGAAAGCCTGTCTCGCGACGACTATCTCGAAGGGCCGAGCAACGCGCAGGCACTAGCGCTGATCGACCGCTGGCCGGACTGGACCAACCGGGTGATGATGCTGGTCGGCCCCGAAGGATGCGGCAAGAGCCATCTCGCGGCGATCTGGGCCGCTGAAGCGGGCGCGCGGATCGTCGGCGCTCATGCACTGACGCCGCAGGATGTGCCGGGGGCGCTGGCGACCGGCGCCCTGGTGGTCGAGCATCTGGAGCCGGGTTATTTCGACGAGCGCGCGGTGTTCCACCTTCTCAACCTTGCGCGCGAGACCAACGCCTTCGTGCTGATGACCGCGCGGGCGGCACCGGCCTCGTTCGAGGTCGAGTTGCGCGATGCCGGCTCGCGGCTGCGCGCCATTCCGGTGGTGAGCGTCGAGCCGCCGGACGACCAGTTGCTGCGGGCGCTTCTGGTGAAGTTCTGCGCCGACCGCCAGATGGCGGTGGATGAGAGCGTGGTGAGCTATCTCGCGACCCGGATCGAGCGCTCCTTTGCTGCGGCCCGTGATGCGGTGGAACAACTCGATGCGGAGGCGCTGCGGTTGCGCCGTCCCGTCACCCGGGCGCTCGCGGCCGCGCTGTTTCGCGGGCAGGGCGTCCTGCCGCTCTGAGCTCCCTTTCCGCTGCCGCCGCCTACGATCCATCTTAATCCGCCAGTATCCGATCTGCGGGTATGCGCCTGCGTCTTATTGACGGAGGCGAGAAGCTGTCATTGATTGGTCATGGGCTTTGTCGATGATCTGGAATGGGGTTTCTGGATTCTCGTGAGCAATGGCATGGACGCGGTGGAAGTTGCTGTAACTACAGACGAAAATGGTGCGGAGACACCGCTGACAGAAATCGCCGAAAGCCCCTTGCGCTTTATCAACCGGGAGTTGTCCTGGTTGCATTTCAATCGGCGCGTCCTCGAGGAGTCGGTCAATCCCGATCACCCGGTGCTGGAACGCGTCCGGTTCCTGTCGATTTCGGCAAACAACCTCGATGAATTTTTCATGGTCCGCGTCGCGGGCCTGAAGGCGCAGATCCGTGAAGGTGTCGCCGAGCGCAGCCCCGATGGCCTGACCCCGGCCGAGCAATTGCACCTCATCAACAAGACTGTCTTTACGCTCGCGACCGACCAGCAGGCGATCTGGCGCGATCTGCACAAGGTGCTGTCCGATGCAGGCATCGTGTTGGTGGAAGGCCGTGACGTCACCAAATCGGAAACCAAGTGGATCGAGGAGCATTTCCTCCATCACATCTTCCCGTTGCTGACGCCGCTTGCCATCGACCCGGCGCATCCGTTCCCGTTCATCCCGAGCCTCGGCTTCACTATCGCGCTGCATCTCGTGCGCAAGTCGGACGGCAAGGCGATGAACGCGCTGATCCGCATGCCGATCAAGATCGACCGGTTTATTCGCCTGCCGTCAAATGGCGACGGCAGCGTGCGCATGATTACGATCGAGCAGGCGACGAGCCTGTTCATCGGCCGGCTGTTTCCCGGTTACACGGTGGCGGGCCGCGGCGCGTTCCGCATCATCCGCGACTCCGAACTGGAAATCGAGGAAGAGGCGGAAGACCTCGTACGCCTGTTCGAGACGGCGTTGAAGCGCCGCCGCCGCGGGTCGGTGATCCGCCTCGAAATCGAAGCGGCGATGCCGGAAGATCTGCGCGCGTTCGTGCAGCGGGCGCTGTCGACACCGGACGACGATGTGCTGCTTGTCGACGGTCTGCTTGCGATGAACGAACTCTCGCAGCTCACCCGGATTGACCGTCCTGATCTTGAGTTCACGCCCTATGTGCCCCGTCACCCAGAACGCGTGCGCGACCATGGCGGTGATATCTTTGCGGCGATCCGGCAGAAGGATCTGATCGTCCATCATCCCTATGAGTCGTTCGATATCGTTGTGCAGTTCCTGCAGCAGGCTGCGCGCGATCCCGATGTCGTGGCGATCAAGCAGACGCTCTATCGCACCTCGCGCGACTCCCCGGTCGTGCGCGCGCTTGCGGAAGCGGCAGAGGCGGGCAAGTCCGTCACCGCGCTGGTCGAGCTGAAGGCGCGTTTCGACGAGGAGGCGAACATTCGCTGGGCGCGCAATCTCGAGCGCGCCGGTGTGCAGGTCGTCTACGGTTTCCTTGAGCTGAAGACCCACGCAAAGCTGTCGTTCGTCGTGCGCCGCGAGGGCGGGGGGCTCACGACTTATGTTCACACAGGCACCGGCAACTATCATCCGGTGACGGCGCGCATCTACACCGACCTGTCATATTTCACCTGCGACCCGGTGATCGCGCGCGATGCCGCGCGCGTCTTCAATTTTATCACCGGTTATGCCGAGCCCGTCGATATCGAGAAGATGGCAGTGTCGCCGCTGACGCTGCGCAAGCGCATCCTCGAACACATCGAGGCGGAGACTGACTTTGCCCGCCATGGCAAGCCGGCCGCGATCTGGATGAAGATGAATGCGCTGGTCGATCCCGATATCATCGACGCGCTTTATGCAGCCTCACAGGCCGGCGTCTCGATCGATCTCGTGGTACGAGGCATCTGCTGCCTGCGTCCCGGCGTGCCGGGCCTGTCGGAAAACATTCGCGTCAAGTCGATCGTCGGCCGCTTCCTCGAGCACGGCCGCGTCTATTGTTTCGGAATGGGGCATGGGCTGCCGCATGTGAAGGCGGCCGTCTATATCGCCTCGGCCGATATGATGCCGCGCAATCTCGATCGCCGGGTCGAGGTGCTGTGCCCGTTGCAGAATCCCACGGTGCACTCGCAGGTGCTCGATCAGATCATGGTCGCGAACCTCGAGGACAACGAGCAGAGCTGGCAGTTATTGCCGGATGGATCGTCAACGCGTATGAAGGCCGGGAAGGGTGAGGAGCCCTTCAACGTGCATAAATACTTCATGACGAATCCGAGTCTGTCCGGCCGTGGAAAATCGCTCAAAGAATCCTCACCACGCCGGCTCACGCGGCGCTCGAAACGCTGACGGAAAAGGCGCGGCTGCACGTTCGCGAACGTCGCTGTCAACTTCGCTGCCTTGGCCTCTGATCCTCAATCCGAAAGAGAAAACCGTTGGCGTCATCGACATCGGTTCCAACTCGGTGCGTCTCGTTGTCTACGAGGAGCTGACGCGCAGCCTCTCGCCGATCCTCAACGAAAAGGTGCTGTGCGGTCTCGGCCGTGCCGTTCAGACCACGGGTCTGCTGGGTGAGCGTGAGGTCGAGAAGGCATTCGTTGCGCTGAAGCGTTTTCGCGCGCTCTGCCGTTTCATGAAGGTCGGCCGCCTCTATGCGATCGCCACGGCGGCATGTCGTGACGCGACCAACGGGCCGGAGTTCATCGCGCAGGCGGAACGTATCTGCGGGCTCCATATCGAAGTGCTGTCCGGTGCGCGTGAGGCAAAGCTCTCCGCGCTTGGCGTGATTTCCGGCGTGCACAAGCCCGATGGCATCGTCGGCGACCTTGGCGGCGGCTCGCTCGAATTGATCGATGTGCGCGGCCATCGTGTGCACACCGGCGTAACGTTGCCGCTCGGTGGCCTTGCGCTCCAGGATTCATCGCAGAAGTCGATCAAGAAGGCCGCGCGGATCGTGCGGACCAAACTCGCCACCGTGCCGCAACTGAAGGCGGGAGAGGGGCGAGCCTTCTATGCCGTCGGCGGCACATGGCGTGCGCTGGCGCGGATTCACATCCTCCAGAGCGGCTATCCGCTGCGGGTGATGCATGGCTACAGTATCTCGGCCGCAAGCGCGCTCGACTTCGTCCGGCGCCTGCGCAAACTCGCGGCGGCCGGCACGCTTGCTGATATGGATACGGTCGTGGAAGCGCGACGCTCGCTCCTGGCTTACGCTGCGCTGGTGCTTGAGCATATCATCCTCATGGCCAAGCCCTCGGTGATCACGTTCTCGACCTTCGGCGTGCGCGAGGGCCTTTTGTTCGAGATGCTGCCCGAGCGCGTTCGGCAGGAAGATGGGCTGATTTCGACTGCGCGGCATTTGAACGATCTGCGCTCGCGCGTGCCGCGCCATGCCGACGACCTGATCGATTGGACCGATCGCTTCGTCAGGACCGCGGCCATCGTGGAAGATGAACAGGACAGGCGACTTCGCCATGCGGCCTGTCTTTTGTCCGACATCGGCTGGCGCGCGCATCCCGACTATCGCGGCGACGAAACACTGCACGTCATCGCCAACGGCAATTTCGGCGCGGCAAGCCATGAGGAGCGCGTCTTTCTCGCGCTCGCCGTCTATTTCCGCTATGCGGGCGGCAGCCCGAAGAATGAGCCGCACACCGAGCTTCTCTCGTTACTGCCCCCAGAGATGGTTGCGCGCGCGCGTCTTGTCGGCCAGATGCTGCGCGTCGGCTATTCGATTTCCTCCGCGCATCCCGGGATTCTCTCCGCAACCCGATTCCGGAGAAGTAAGCGAAAAATATTTCTGGTCGTTGAGCATCGGATCGCCAATATAGTCGCTGATCGCGTCAGCAACCGTTTCCGGCAATGTCTCAAACTCGCCGGGCAAACCGGCGCAGTGGAGACTGTCTAGGAATTATGCTGGCTTACGTTTTTTGGCATTTGCCGCTCGCAAGTGTCGACCCGCGCGACTACGAAGCCGCACTGGTCGGCTTTCACTCAGACCTCGGCGCAGAACCGCCTCCCGGCCTTGAGACCTCCGCGACATACCGTGTCTCCGAGGTGGCGTGGCTCAATGGCCGGCGCGGCTATGAGGACTGGTGCTTTGTCACGTCGTCAGCGGCGCTCGATACGCTGAACCTGGCTGCCGTGAAGCCGGAGCGCTGGGAGGTTCACGCGGCGGTATCGCGACGAACCGATTTCGGCCATGGCGGCCTCTATTATCACCTGCATGGGGACGCAAAACCGATCGCCGGATCGCGGGTGGTGTGGCTGCGGCGGCCGCGCGGCATTCGCTATGAAAAGTCGCTGCAGGAGATGATCGACGGCGCGACCGGATTTCTCAGTTGCTGGCGCAAGCTGATGGTGCTCGGGCCAGGCGATGAGTTCGCGATCATCGGCGACGACACGCTCGACATCACCGTGCCGGCAGGATGGCAGAGCCGGGTGGTCGAGCGAACCTTGCTCGGGCCGAAGCGCGGTTAGCCGGGCTCGTCCTTCGCCGTTACTGGAACGACGCGGCCCTTCTCGATGGCGAGTGCAAGCTTGCCGTGCTTGAGCGCGAGCGCAGGCTCACCGAACAGTGCGCGCCGCCAGCCGCGCATGGCGCAGACGTTTGCCGCATCGTCGGCGGCGATCTGTTCGAGGTCGTCCACCGTCGCGATGATCTTGCTTGCGACGGCATGCTTTTCGGACGTCATCCGCAAAAGGACTTTCAGAAGCTCGACTGTCGCGGCGCCGTTGCCATTGTTACGCGGTTTGTCGAGCTTGGGCAGCGTCGCGGGATTGCGCTCGACCCCGCGCTTGACCGCATCGATGATGTCCTGCCCCCAGCGCGAGCGATCAAAGCCTTTTGGCAGCGAGCGCAGGTGTGCGAGCTTTTCGAGCGTCGTCGGCGCGTGGGTGGCGATATCGCCGATGGCATCGTCTTTCAGCACACGCGAACGCGGCACGTCGCGGTTTTGTGCCTCACGTTCACGCCATGCCGCGACCTCGATCAGCACTGCAAGCTCACGCGGCTTGCGCACGCGAGTCTTGAGCCGCTCCCATGCGCGCTCGGGTGGCGTGTGATAAGTGGCGGGCGAGGTCAGGATTTGCATTTCCTCGCTGACCCAGTCGGCACGATTGCGTTTCTTGAGATCGGCATCGAGCACGAGGAAGACGTCGCGCAGGTGCGTGACGTCGGCGAGCGCGTAGGTCGTCTGCTCCTGCGTCAGCGGCCGGCGCGACCAGTCGGTGAAGCGGTGGGTCTTGTCGAGCTTGTGGCCGGTGATACGTCCGACGAGCTGGTCGTAGGCGATCGAGTCGCCATAGCCCAGCACCATGGCGGCAACCTGAGTATCGAACACCGGATGCGGCACGATGTTCGCGAGATGCCAGACGATCTCGATATCCTGCCGCGCGGCGTGAAAAACCTTCAGGACCTTCTCGTTCGCCATGAGATCGAAGAACGGCTTGAGGTCGATACCCTCGGCGAGCGCATCCACCACCACGGCTTCATCGGTGCTGGCGAGCTGCACGACGCACAGCAGGGGGTAATAGGTCGTCTCACGCAGAAATTCGGTGTCGACGGTGACGAACGGGTGTTGCGCAAGCCGCTCGCAGACGGCTTTGAGCTGCTCGGTGGTGCTAATCAATTCCATGGGTGCTGCATAAAGGTTTGGAAGGACGATGTCGCCCCTGGTTCGGGTGGGGCAGAGTTGATTTTTTAGGTCGCCTTTTCAGACAGTTCGACCCTCGAATGATCTTGCTGCCCCTGATCCTGCGCCGTGGGATGGACGCTGCTGCACCTCCGGGGCCCTGCGCGGCAATGGGACCCGAGGGCCGGTTGCCAGGCCGGGAAGGAGCGACACGGCGCAGGGGCGCTCTTGTTTTTACTGACTTTTTGCGCCGAATACAGCCCGGGATGGCCGATCCGTCGGTTGCCGCGCCGACCCGGCTCGGGTAAACCCCTGCCACGCGCGGGCTTCCGCGCTTTTCCGATTCTCCTTTAGAAGCCTTTTCAGGATTTCCATGCATCGCTACCGGTCCCATACCTGCGGCGCGCTCCGCGAGAGCGACATCGATTCCAACGTCCGGCTGTCGGGCTGGTGCCATCGCATCCGCGACCACGGTGGCCTCCTGTTTATCGACCTGCGCGACCATTACGGCATCACGCAATGCGTGGTTGATCCGGATTCCAAGGCGTTCCGGCTGGCCGAAACGCTGCGCTCCGAGTGGGTGGTGAAGTTCGACGGCCGGGTCCGTCGCCGCCCGGATGGCACCGACAATCCTGAACTGCCGACCGGTGCTGTCGAGGTGTTCATCAACGAGATCGAGGTGCTGGGCGAGGCGGCCGAGTTGCCGATGCCGGTGTTCGGCGATCAGGAATACCCGGAGGAAATCCGGCTCAAGTATCGCTTCCTCGATCTGCGCCGCGACCGGTTGCACCAGAACATCATGACCCGCGGCAAGATCATCGATTCCATGCGGGCCCGGATGAAGGAGGTCGGATTCTTCGAGTTCCAGACGCCGATCCTGACTGCGTCCTCGCCGGAGGGCGCGCGCGACTTCCTTGTGCCGAGCCGCATCCACCCCGGCAAGTTCTACGCGCTCCCGCAGGCTCCGCAGCAGTACAAACAACTCCTGATGATGTCGGGATTCGACCGCTACTTCCAGATCGCGCCGTGCTTCCGCGACGAAGACCCGCGCGCTGACCGCCTGCCGGGCGAGTTCTATCAGCTCGACCTCGAGATGAGCTTCGTCACGCAAGAGGATGTTTTTGCTGCGATGGAGCCGGTCATCACCGGCGTGTTTGAGGACTTTGCCGACGGCAAGCCGGTGACGAAGAACTGGCCGCGTATCCCGTTCGCAGAGGCGCTTCGCAAGTACGGCACCGACAAGCCGGACCTGCGCAACCCGCTCATCATGCAGGACGTCTCCGAGCACTTCCGCGGCTCGGGCTTCAAGGTGTTCGCGCGCATGCTGGAGCAGGAGGGTAATGAGGTCTGGGCAATCCCCGGGCCCGCCGGCGGCAGCCGTGCGTTCTGCGATCGCATGAACTCGTGGGCGCAGGGCGAAGGGCAGCCCGGTCTCGGCTACATCATGTGGCGCGAGGGAGGTGAGGGCGCAGGTCCGCTCGCCAACAACATCGGTCCCGAGCGTACCGCTGCGATCCGTGATCAACTCGGCCTCAAGGAAGGAGACGCGGCTTTCTTCGTCGCCGGCGATCCGCAGAAGTTCTGGAAGTTCGCGGGCCTCGCGCGCACCAAGCTCGGCGAGGAATTGAACCTGATCGACAAGGATCGGTTCGAGCTAGCCTGGATCGTCGACTTCCCGATGTACGAGTACAACGAAGACGAGAAGAAGGTTGACTTCTCGCACAACCCGTTCTCGATGCCGCAGGGTGGGCTCGAGGCGCTGCAGACGCAGGACCCGCTCACCATCAAGGCGTTCCAGTACGATATTGCCTGCAATGGCTACGAGATCGCCTCCGGTGGTATTCGCAACCACAAGCCGGCTGCGATGGTGAAGGCGTTCGAGATCGCGGGCTATGGCGAGGAGACGGTCATCGAGCGCTTCGGCGGCATGTATCGCGCCTTCCAGTATGGCGCACCGCCGCACGGTGGTATGGCGGCAGGCGTAGATCGAATTGTTATGCTGCTGTGTGGCACGAACAACTTGCGCGAAATCTCGCTATTCCCGATGAACCAGCGCGCAGAGGATTTGCTGATGGGGGCGCCCTCCGACGTGACCACTCAGCAGTTGCGTGAGTTGCACATCAGACTCAATCTTCCACAGAACTGAATGAGGGAGCGCCGAAACGGCGGGATACATTGGCTTCAGAAATGGGACAGTCGTCGGACGAGTTGCGTAACGCCGCATTATCGTACCACCGCTTGCCGCGTCCCGGTAAGCTTGAAATTCAAGCGACAAAGCCACTTGGAAATCAGCGCGACCTTGCGCTTGCTTACACCCCCGGCGTAGCCGCAGCCTGCCAGGCGATTGCTGTGGACCCCGCTCAGGCGGCCTCCCTGACCATCCGTTCGAACCTCGTTGCCGTTGTCACCAACGGCACCGCCGTCCTCGGCCTTGGCGATATCGGTCCGCTGGCCTCGAAGCCGGTGATGGAAGGCAAGGCGGTTCTGTTCAAGAAGTTCGCCGGTATCGACGTGTTCGACATCGAGATCGATGCGCATACCGTCAAGAATGTCGTGGAGACGGTGGCGGCGCTGGAGCCGACCTTCGGTGGCATCAACCTCGAAGACATCAAGGCGCCCGAGTGCTTCGAGATCGAGGAGCAGCTCAAGGCCCGGATGAAAATTCCGGTGTTCCATGACGACCAGCACGGCACCGCGATCATCGTCTGCGCTGCGATCCGCAATGCGCTGGTGCTGAACGGCAAGAAGCTCGAAGACATCAAGATCGTGACGGCTGGCGCGGGTGCCGCGGCGCTTGCCTGCCTCAACCTTCTCGTCTCGATGGGTGCGAAACGCGAGAACATCTGGGTCAACGATATCGACGGCCTCGTCTATGAGGGCCGCAATACGCTGATGGACAAATGGAAGTCCATCTACGCGCAGAAGACGGACCAGCGCACGCTAGCGGAATCCATCGTCGGTGCGGACGTGTTCCTTGGTCTCTCGGGCCCGAATGTGCTGACGACCGAGATGCTGAAGACGATGGCAGATGGTCCGCTCATTATGGCGCTCGCCAATCCGACGCCGGAAATCATGCCGGACGTCGCGCGCGAGGCGCGCCCCGATGCGATGATCTGCACCGGCCGCTCGGACTTCCCGAACCAGGTCAACAACGTCCTGTGCTTCCCCTTCATTTTCCGCGGCGCGCTCGACGTTGGCGCAACCGCGATCAACGAGGAGATGAAGCGCGCGGCGGTCGATGCACTTGCGCAACTCGCGCGCGATCCGCCGTCGGACGTCGTGACGCGTGGTTTCGACGGCACGGAATCGCGCGGCTTCGGTCCAGGTTCACTGATTCCCGGCGCATTCGATCCGCGTATCATTCTGCGCGTTGCGCCTGCTGTGGCGAAGGCTGCGATGGAATCGGGCGTGGCGACCCGCCCGATTGAGGATTTCACGGCTTATGCCGAAGAGCTCGGCCGCTTTGCCTTCCGCTCCGGTCTCATCATGAAGCCGGTGTTTGCGAAGGCGCGCAATCAGCCGATGCGCGTGATCTACGCCGAGGGCGAGGACGAGCGCGTGCTGCGCGCAACGCAAGCCGTGATCGAGGAAGGGATCGCACGCCCGATTCTCGTTGGTCGCCCGAGCGTCGTCGCGACGCGTTTGAAGCGTGCCGGCTTCTCGATCAAGGCCGGCGAGGATTTCGACCTCATCAATCCTGAAGACGATCCGCGCTATCGCTCTTATGTACAGAGCTATGTCGATGTCGCGGGCCGTCATGGCATTACGCCGGATGCGGCGCGCACACTGGTGCGCACCAATTCGACGGTGATCGCGGCGCTTGCGGTTCAGCGCGGCGAGGCGGATGCGATGCTGTGCGGCGTGGAGGGGCGCTTCCTGAGCCACCTGCGCCGGATTCGCGAGATCATCGGCATCCGACCGGAGCTCACCGACTATTCAGCGCTTGCGCTCCTGATTACGAACAAGGGGTCATACTTCATCGCCGACACTCAGATCCGCCAGAATCCGACGGCGGAGGAGCTTGCGGAAATCGCAGCGCTTGCGGCGGTGCATGTGCAGCGCTTCGGCATCAAGCCGCGGATCGCCTTCCTGTCGCATTCGGATTTCGGCAGCCATGACTCGGAGTCGGCGCACAAGATGCGCCGCGCGACCGAGTTGCTGGCGCGCTCCCATCCGGAAATCGAGTCGGATGGCGAAATGCAGGGCGACAGCGCTCTGTCGGAGATGGCGCGCAATCAGGTGTTGCCGCACTCCCGCCTCGAGGGCTCGGCCAACATCATGATCATGCCGAACCTCGATGCCGCGAACATCGCCTTCCAGATGATCAAGGTGCTGTCCGGCGCGCTGCCAGTCGGCCCGATCCTGATCGGCCCGGCGAAGACCGCGCATATTCTGACACCTTCCGTGACCGCACGCGGCATTCTCAACATGACGGCCGTCGCGGTGGTGGAAGCGCAGGAGCGGATGAAGCAGCCGACCCTGTTCGCCTGATGCTTACAGGCCGGGTGAGACAGCAGTGGCGTCTTGCCCGGCCTGCGCATATGCTGGCCTGAGATCGCCGATAAGGCGGACGGCTTATGGAAAGTGAGCCACCCGTCTTCGGCCTACGGTATCGAACCGTTTGATGGTCAGTGGGGTGGACTATGCCGACGCTTTACGTCATCGGTCGTGTTCTGTTCGCCATCCTGTTCATGGCCTCCGGCGCAGCCAAGCTGCTCGATATTCCGGCGGCAGCCGAGATCGTCAGCGCACATCTCGTCATTCCCGCATCCCTGACGGATATCGCCACGCAGATCGAGGGCCTTACCGGTCTGCCGACCGCGCAACTGATTGTCATCCTCGGCGGCATTCTCGAAGTTGCGGGCGGTGTTGCCATCGCGGCCAACTTCGGCGCGCGGGCTCTGGCCATGGTGCTTGCAATCATGCTCGCAATCTCGGCCGTTGCCTTGCATGACGTCTGGAATACGGCAGGCGTCGAGCGTACCGCGGCCGTGTTCGAGATATTGAAGAGCGTAGCGTTGATCGGCGCGCTGCTGATGATTGCGGGGCGGCCGCGTGAGGCGGCACCCGTCCGGGCGACGTATACCGACAGGGCGTCGTCCTACACCGATTTCTGATCGCGAATTAACGCCGCCAGGCCGTGAGATCGACGCGCCGTTCGGCATCGAATACGCGCGTGTCTGCGGCGTGCAGGCCGGAGGCTGCGAGAATGTCCTGCGGTGTTCGCGCGGGCACGTCGGGGAAAACGCCGAGGCCGTTTTCGATCTGAACGCTATGTGCCTGCGACAGCCAGAATACATCGTATTGGCCGAGGAAGAGCGCATAGACGTGCGGGCCGCCGATCACCGCAATTTTTGCGGATGGCGTAACGCCCGCTGCTGCACAGGCTTCCTCGAACGAAGCGCCGGCCGGGTTCCAAAGCGTCGAGCGCGGATGATCGGGATCTGGCGCAAGCGCAGGAACGGCGCGGCTCAGCACCACGCGCATGCGCTCGTTCGAGCGCGCCTGATCCTCATGGGAGTGGCGGCCGTGGACAATGAGATCGGCTTCATCGAGCGCGCCCTCAAAGAAAGCCTGATCGCCGGGAAACTTCAGCGAATCCGGCATGACGCCTGAGGAGTCCGCCAGCATGCCGTTGGCGGAGACGATGACATAGGCTTCGATCGGCAAGACGGACTCGCTTATTCGGAGATGGTTTCGACCACGCTTGAGAGCGGCCGCGAATTGACCACTGGCTGTTTCAGGCCTTTTACGACGTCCTCGTCATAGGCCGCAATCGTTTCGATCTTTGTTTTGGTCGTCACCTGCACGACCTTATAGCCGCCAGCCTTGAGCCGTTTCAGAAGTTCCGGCAGCGCTTCGGCTGTGTGCTTCTGGAAGTCGTGCATCAGGATGATGCCCTTGCCGACCTTGTCGAGCTTATTCATCACGGTGTCGACGATCTTCTTGGCGTTGCGCGCCTTGAAGTCAAAGGAGTCGACGTCGCACGACCACATCGCGACGTTGCGCTCGCCCAGGTAGGTCACCATCGCCGGCGGATGCTGGAGGGCCGGGAAACGGAAGAAGGGCGAGGGCGATGCGCCGAGCGCCCACTTCACCGCGCTGAAGCCTTTCTCGATCTCGGCCTTACGCTGCTCGTCGTTGAGCTTCTTGTTGTTGAGGTTCGCGTGCGACCAGGTATGCGCACCGATGGTGTGGCCATGTGCGGCAACCGATTTCAGGATTTCCGGATGATAGGTCGCGTGCTTGCCGATCGGAAAGAAGATTGCCTTGGTGCATTCCTCTTCGAGTGCCTTGACGACGGCCGGTGTGTTCACCGGCCATGGGCCGTCGTCGAAGGTCAGCACCACTTCCTTCTCGCGCAGGAAGTCGAGTTGTTTGAAATGTTCGAATCCGAAACCGGGTCCGCCGGTGGTGTTGATGGCAATGACGCGGCTGACGCCGAGCGCGTTCGGGTTTGCGCAGGCGGGTTTGGCGTTCGCGGGCGGTGTGGCAGCGGGCGGTGGGGCTGCGGTTGCAGCCGGAGACGGAGCAGCCGGGCGGGGCGCGGTTTGCGACCACGCGGCGCCGACCGCAAACATGGAGAGCACGGCAGTGACAGATGCAACGCCGGATTTAAGACGCATGGCACACCCCCGATATGCGGCCCTGCCGCATTCCGAGGGAAGCCTAGCGGCCCCGCTGCGATTGCGCCATGCGGGAAATCGCGGCTGGGGAAAGCTTTGGTGTGAGGTTAACGCAGCGGCACGATGAAGTCGGTGCCGCGCCCGGTTTCACCGCCGAGGCCGAGGTCGGATACGGTGAGCGAGTCCCCCGGCATCATGGCGTCTGCGATCCGGTCCATCGCGTCGGCGGGCACGGTGATCCGGTCGAGTGCAACTGAGGGTGAGGGCAACGCCACCTCGACGGGCGTGCGCTCGCCACGTTTGGTCTTGTGCGGCTGAGAGGCGGCCGCCTGCCGTGGCGGCAGGGAGACCACCGACCATTTGAAAGCCTTCGGATCGTCCTTGTCCGCACGCAGGGTAAAGACGTGCGTGCCGAGCGGGCCGCCATCAGCGATGGTGACGGGTGCCTCGAACAACGGCTCGAAATTCTGCCGCATGAAGATCTTGCCTTCCTTGCGGCTGATGAAGGCAGCGATGTGCCCGGTGCGCTTGACCGGCACCGTGCTCGCTGCCGGATCATCCGTGGCAGGCGCAGGCGTGGCGGCGTTCGGCTGGACGGGTGCGGTCGTATCGGTGCTCTCGCGCATGATCGCGGGCGTGGCGGCGAGCACCGTGTCGCCCGTATCGGCGATCCGGATCAGCATATCGGACTGTCGCGGACCGTCCTGCAGGTTCAGGCCGGTCTTCAGATCGGGCAGCGGCGCGTCGGCCTGCTTGTCCGTGGCTGTTGTACCGGTTTCATTCGGCGCCGGCGTCGAAGTCGCGGTCAACTTCGGCTCGGGCCGGCGGGTAAACAGGAGCGGATGTTCGAAGTCGACCGGCGACAGTTGCCCCGGCGCGATGACGACCCGCGAGCCCATGCGCGTCCAGCCGTACATCCGTGTGGCGAAGTTCATCGGCATGCGGATGCAGCCGTGCGAGGCGGGATAGCCCGGCAGCACGCCGGCGTGCAGCGCGATGCCCGACCAGGTGATGCGCTGCATGTAGGGCATCGGCGCGCCGCTATAGATGTTAGAGCGGTGGAATTTCTTCTTGCCGATGATGCTGAATACGCCCATCGGCGTCGAATGGCCGCGCATCCCGGTGGAAATCGGCGTTTCGGCATAAAGGCCGTTGGAATCGTAAACCTTAAGGCGCTGCTCCTCGATCGAGATCGAGATCAGGACCGGGCCTTGCGGCTTCGCCGCCTCCTTGATGACGGCTGGCTTCTGGGCCTTGCGGGTATGTTTGACCTGCGGGCGCGGGGCGGGTGGTGGCTCGACGTAAGAGCGCTCGACGTCGGGACCATCATTGTCCAAATCCCAGAAGAACTGCGCCTGCGCCGCCGATGGCCAGGCGATGAGCGCCACGGCCGAGGCGAGAGCGAGGGAGCGGAGGGAGATGGCCCGATGGGGGTGAAGGGCTTGTTCGAGGCTCGCCAGAGGTATTTGGTTATTCACGCCAAGTCCCACTGTTCAATTACCGCCGTTTCGCAGCCGGAAATCCGACGCGCGCGAATGCCGGGCGGCTCGTCAGCCGGCCCCGGCGGGAGGAACGCTAGCGGCGGGAAACTGACATCCGATTAATAAGGCAGGATTTTTGGTCACAATGACGTTCCTTTCCCGGAAAACCTGCCTACCTGCACGCGTATGCCGCCAAGCGGGCGCTTGCCCGCGCAGCCGAAGGACCAAAATGCCGAACCTGAAATGGGCCGTGTGCCTGTCCGTCTGTGTCGCCGTAATCTCGGTGTGTCTCGTCGCGCCAAGCCAGGCAGCGGAAGAGCCGGACCTGATTTTCCGGCGCTCGACCGTGTTCAAGCTTTTGAGCCCGAACGATAAGCTCGCGACCTACGGCCTCGATGACCCGGACGTGGAAGGCGTGGCCTGCCATTTCACGGTGCCGGAAAGGGGCGGCTACAAGGGCTGGCTCGGCATCGCCGAGGAGGTGTCGGATATCTCGCTGTCGTGCCGGCAGATCGGGCCGATCCGGTTCAAGGCGAAATTCTCGCAAGGCGAGGATATGTTCCGTCAGCGTCGCTCGCTGTTCTTCAAGAAGATGCAGATCGTGCGGGGCTGCGACGCCAAGCGCAACGTGCTCGTCTACATGGTCTATTCGGATAGGCTGATCGAAGGTTCGCCGCAGAACTCGACGTCTTCGATTCCGATCATGCCATGGGGCGCGGGCGACACCATCCAGAAGTGCGGCGACTTCCTCGAGAAATGAGCATCAAGCGCGTAGCTGTCAGTTGGGCCGCGCGCCACGCCGCGGCACGCATTGCTTGACGGTGCTGATGCCCTGCGGCGTGAGCGTCGTACCGGTGACCTGCTTGATCTGACCGGTCGGGCAGCTTCCGTCATCGACGAGGATGCGCTGCCCGAGCCGGATATGGGTGATGTCGCTCTCGCGCGATACGGTCTGCGCGGAGGAGGGCAGTGTGCTGGCGGCGAGCACAAGTGCGGCGAGGATCAGTGTTGCGCGCATCGTCCCCTCACTTGTTTTGAATCTTCAAGCCATCCGGCCCGACGTTGATCTGCAGGCCCTTCGGCTCCTTCTTCGCCTCATAGAGATTGTAGCCGAGCACGGCGACGGCTCCGACAAGAGCGGCAATGACGAGAATGAGGATGTTGCGGTTCGGCATGACGCTTTCCTAATGAGCGACGGTCCTGGAAAACAGATTGATGATGGCAACGCCGGCAATGATGAGCGAGAGCCCGATGACGGCCGCCATGTCGAGACGCTGACCGAACCATACGAAGCCGACGAGCGTAATCAGTACCACGCCGAGCCCGGACCAGATCGCATAAGCGATGCCGACCGGCATCGCCCGCAGCACCAGCGACAGAAAATAGAACGACGCGATGTAGCCGAACGCGGTGAGGACCAGCGGTTTTGGGCGAGTGAATTGCTCGGATGCCTGCAGCGCGGCGGTTCCGATGACCTCGAAGACGATAGCGGCAACCAGGTAGAGATACGTCATGATCTATCGTACCGGTTGCGGCCTGATTCGGGCACCCCGCGCCGTCGTCAGGGGCATGGGCAAGGGATGTTAGACGTTTGGACAAGTGCCCGCGCGCCGCTCCACACTGGACTGTGACCCCGCCGGCGTTGCCTCGCATCCCCCGGATTCCGTATAGAGAAACAGGCGGCTGCGAACCGCTTCCCTTCGGGGACTTTCACCAGGATCGCTGATCGGAATGCGCTGTTCATGAACCGGCTTGTCAGTATTGCGCTGCAGCGACCCTATACGTTCGTGGTTCTTGCGCTGCTGCTCATGATCGTGGGCCCGCTCGCGGCGCTGCGCACGCCGACCGACATCTTCCCGGACATCCGCATTCCGGTGATCGGCGTCGTCTGGAACTACACCGGTCTGCCGCCGGACCAGATGGCGGGCCGTATCGTCACGCCGTTCCAGCGCGCGCTGACCACCACTGTCAACGACATCGAGCATATCTCCGCCAACTCCTATGGCGGCATCGGCATCATCAAGATCTTCTTCCAGCCCAACGTCGATATTCGCACTGCTAACGCGCAGGTGACGGCGATCGCGCAGACGATGCTGAAGCAGTTGCCTCCGGGCGCGACGCCGCCTCTGATCCTGAACTACAGCGCCTCCACGGTTCCGATCCTGCAACTCGCGCTGTCGGGCGATGGCCTGACGGAGCAGAACCTCGCCGACTTCGCCACCAACCAGTTGCGGACGCCGCTCGTCACGGTGCCGGGGGCTGCGATCCCGTGGCCCTATGGCGGCAAGCTGCGCCAGATCCAGATCGATCTCAACGCGACGGCGCTGCAGGCGCTCGGCCTGTCAGGGCAGGACGTCGCCAATGCGCTCGCGGCGCAGAACCTGATCACGCCGGTCGGCAACCAGAAAATCGGCAGTTTCGAATACATCATTCAGGTCAACAACTCGCCGCTGAAGATCGAGGAACTCGGCGATCTGCCGATCCGTACCGTCAACGGCGCGATGGTCTACATCCGCGACGTGGCGCAGGTGCGTGACGGCAACCCGCCGCAGACCAACATCGTGCATGTCGACGGCAATCGCTCGGTGTTGATGATGGTGCTGAAGGCGGGCTCGACCTCGACGCTCGATATCATCGACGGCATCAAGAAGAAGATCGTCGACGTCAAGGACACGCTGCCGGAAACGCTGAAGATCGGCCTCATCGGCGATCAATCAATCTTCGTGCGGGGTGCGATCGAAGGCGTTGCCAAGGAAGGTATCCTCGCCGCACTGCTCACCAGCGTCATGATCCTGCTATTCTTGGGGAGTTGGCGCTCCACCATCATCATCGCGGTGTCGATTCCGCTATCGGTGTTCGGCTCGGTCGCGATGCTGTCGCTGATCGGCGAGACGCTGAACATCATGACGCTTGGCGGCCTTGCGCTCGCGGTCGGTATTCTGGTCGACGACGCAACAGTGACGATCGAGAACATCAACTGGCATCTGGAGCACGGCAAAGAGGTCGAGCCCGCCATTCTCGATGGTGCGGCGCAGATCGTGACGCCGGCCTTCGTCTCGCTGCTCTGCATCTGTATCGTGTTCGTACCGATGTTCTTCCTCACCGGTGTCTCGCGCTTCCTGTTCGTGCCGATGGCCGAAGCGGTGATGTTCGCGATGATCTGGTCGTTCATCCTGTCGCGCACGCTGGTGCCGACGATGGCGAAGTACATGCTGCATCCGCATCCGCGCGATGAGAATGGCAACCCGATCCCGCCAGCGCCGTCGCGCAATCCGCTGGTCAAATTCCAGCGCGCCTTCGAGGCGCAGTTCGCGCGTTTCCGCAACGGCTATCGCGATCTGCTGCAACTTGCGCTGAACCATCGCGCCATTTTCGTCTGCGGCTTCCTCGGCTTTGTCGCGGCCTCGTTCCTGCTGGTGCCGTTTCTCGGGCGCAATTTCTTCCCCTCGGTGGATAGTGGCCAGATCCTGATGCATGTCCGTACGCAAGTCGGGACCCGCGTCGAGGAAACTGCCAATCAGTTGGCCGACATTCAGAAAGCCATTCGCGAGATCATTCCTGCCGCTGAGCTGGAAACAATGACCGACAACATCGGCATTCCCTATAGCGGCATCAACATGACCTACAACAACACCGGTGTGATCGGCACGCAGGATGGCGATATCCAGATCAAGCTGAGGGAAGGCCATCAGCCGAGCGACGTTTACGTTAAGGCGTTGCGCGAGCAACTGCCGCGCGCATTCCCCGGCGTATCGTTTGCGTTCCTGCCGGCCGATATCGTCAGTCAAATTTTGAATTTCGGCTCGCCCGCGCCGATCGATCTTCAGATCCGCGGCGCGAACATTCAGGCAAACTACGCCTATGCCAACGATCTGTTGCGGCGGCTGCGTCGCATTCCGGGCGTGGCGGACGCACGCATCCAGCAATCGCCGAACGCGCCGGGATTTAACGTCGATGTCGATCGCACCCGCGCGCAATATCTCGGCGTGACCGAACGCGACGTGGTCAATAGCCTTGTTGTCAATCTCGCGGGCAGTTCACAGGTCGCGCCGACCTTCTTTTTGAACCCGGCGAACGGCGTGTCTTATTCCGTCGTGATGCAGACGCCGCAATACCAGATGGATTCGCTCGGCAAGCTGCAGACGGTGCAGATCAACGCTGCCGGTGCGCCCAACCTGCCGCTGCTGGGTGGCATTGCCGAGATCAAACGCATGGCCACCAATGCGGTGGTCTCGCAGCATGACATTCAGCCGATGGTGCAGATCTTCGCCACGCCGCAGGACCGCGATCTCGGCGCCGTTGCCGCCGACATCCGCAAGGTGCTGGATGAGACTGCCAAGGACGTGCCGCGCGGCAGCACGGTGGTGCTGTCGGGGCAGGTGGAGACGATGAACAGCGCGTTCTCCGGTCTCCTGTTCGGCCTGATCGGTGCGATCGTGCTGATCTACCTTCTGATCGTGGTGAACTTCCAGTCATGGACCGATCCGTTCGTCATCATCATGGCGCTGCCAGCCGCGCTCGCTGGCATTATCTGGATGTTGTTCGTCACTGGCACGACGTTGTCGGTGCCGGCGCTAACCGGTGCGATCATGTGCATGGGCGTTGCGACCGCCAACAGCGTGCTCGTCATTGCCTTCGCGCGTGAGGAACTTGACCGCAGCGGCGATCCCGTCAAGGCGGCACTCGAGGCAGGTTTCGTGCGTTGCCGTCCGGTGCTGATGACTGCGCTCGCGATGATTATCGGCATGGCGCCGATGGCGTTGGGCCTCGGCGAGGGCGGTGAGCAAAATGCGCCGCTGGGTCGCGCAGTGGTCGGCGGCCTGGTCTTCGCAACCGCTGCGACACTGATGCTGGTGCCGGTGGTCTTCAGTATGCTTCACCACAAGCGATATATGAAGCCGGGACCGGCTTTTCCGGAGATGTCTCATGCCGTCTGATTCCGAGACCCACATCCCGCGGCGGAAGCTGCGCCTCGCCGGGTTGATTGCGGGGGCCGTGATCGTGGTCGTCGTGGTTACCGGAATCGTCGTGCGCGAGAACGGCAATGCGCGGCTTCGGGAGTGGACCGATGCGCAGGCGGTGCCGACCGTCGCCGTCGCTCTGCCGAATACCAAGCCGCCGAGCGCGAAGTTGACGCTGCCGGGGCGGCTCGAGGCTTACTATCGCGCGCCGATCTATGCGCGTGTCAGCGGCTATCTGAAGAACTGGCATGTCGATATCGGCGCAAAGGTGACGGCAGGGCAGTTGCTGGCTGAGATTGATGCGCCGGACCTCGATCAGCAATTGCTGCAGGCCCGTGCCGACCTCGCCAATGCAGAAGCCGCCTCGAAGCTCTCCGCCGCGACGTTGAAGCGCCGCCAGTCACTGCTCGCCTCGAATTTTGTCTCGCTGCAGGAGATCGATGAGCGCACCGCGGATCTTGCGAGCAAGAACGCGCAGGTGAAGGCGATGCAGGCGAATGTGGATCGCCTGCAGGCGCTCGCGGACTACAAGCGCGTCGAGGCGCCGTTCGATGGCGTCGTCACTGAGCGCAACACCGATGTCGGTGCGCTGATCAACGGCGGCACCGGCACGGGTGCGGCGATGTTCGTCGTCTCGGACATCAAGAAGCTGCGTGTCTATGTGAATGTGCCGCAGAGCTATCTGGCGGCTATCAAGATCGGCAGCGTGGCGTCGATCACGGTGCCGGAGCATACTGGCCGCACGTTCCCGGCGGTCGTGGAATCGTCCTCGCACGCAGTGGAGGTTGGCTCCGGCACGTCGCGGATGCAGCTCACCCTCGACAATGTGGATGGAGATCTGCGGCCAGGCTCCTATGCTGACGTCACGCTCACTCTGACGAGTGAGCGCGATCTGTTGTCGATTCCCGCAAGCGCGCTGATCTTCAACCGCGACGGCTTGAGCGTTGCCGTTGTCGATGCCGATGATCGTATTCGCTTCAGGAAGGTGACGATCGCCCGTGACCTCGGCCGCGAGATCGAGATCGCGACCGGTCTTACGTCCCGCGATCGTATCGTAGTCACCCCTGCTGATGGTGTGGTCGATGGCGATCCGGTGCGGATCGCAGGCGGGAAGAGCAAGACCGGCGAGAAGACCTCGCGCGCGGACTAAGCCTTCCTTCTTCCCGAACAAGCGGGATCGTGGGCGTTGCCTCGCGGCGCCCGAAATTGTCTGCTTGATTAAGGGAAAGACAATCTATCGCGGGTAATATCCTGCCGCTTAAAAATTCTTAAAAATTTTTTCCGGGGGATATGATGCGGCTTTTCGACAGGATTTCGCTTGCGACGCGGCTTGGCGGAGCCGCCGTCGCAACCATCGCCGTGGCTGCGGGAGCCGGTTTCTATGCCGGCACGCTGGCGGATGGAGGCGATATAATCGTACCCGGGATAGCCGTGTTTGGCGGTGTTGTGGCCGGTGCCGGCCTTCTGTTTGGGGCGATACGATATAGTCTCCTGCGGCCGCTACGGACCTTTGACACCTCCCTGCAGCAGATGGCGGAGGGGCAGGTGGGTGACGAAATTCCCTGCACAGAACGCCGTGACGAGTTCGGTGCGATGGCAGCGAGCCTTCAGGCGGTACGTGGCCGGATCGCACATCTGCAGACGATGCAGGGCGAGAGTGACGATGCAGAGAAGCGGGCGGTCGAGGAGCGTCGCGAGGCCATGGTGGCACTTGCCGACCGGTTTGAGACCAGCGTCAACGCGATTGTCGAAGCGGTTGCAAATTCCGCTTCGCAGATGGAAACGACCGCCGAACTGATGTCGTCGACCGCGAGCCACAACACCGAACGCGCGGGCGTTGTCCGCAGTGCTTCGGAGAAGGCGCGGGAGAACGTGCAGACCGTGGCGGATGCCGCGGAGGAGCTCAATACCTCTGTCGCCGATGTCTCCCGTCAGGTGATGCAGTCGAGTGAGATCGCCCGGAAGGCGGTCGGCGAGGCTGAGCAGACTAACTCCACCGTGCAACTGCTGTCGGGTGGCGCAGAAAAAATCGGCCTCGTGGTCCAGCTTATTCAAAGCATCGCAGAACAGACCAATCTTCTTGCGCTGAATGCGACCATTGAAGCAGCCCGTGCGGGCGAGGCCGGGCGCGGATTTGCCGTGGTTGCCTCCGAAGTGAAGGCACTCGCGACCCAGACGGCGAAGGCGACCGAGGAAATAGCGGCTCAGGTCACCAACATGCAGTCGACGACAGCGGATGCTGTGCTCGCGATCAGCAACATCGCTGCGACCATCAACCAGATGAGCGACATCGCCGGAGAAATCTCGACAGCCGTGGAGCGGCAGGGAAGTGCGGCGGAAGAGATCGCGCGCAACATTCATGCTGCGGCAGCGGGCTCATCGGAAATAAATGAGCACATTGGCGGCGTCAGCGATGCGGCCGCCGCAACCGGGCAAACGGCATCCGATGTTCTCGAGCGGGCGCGCGGCCTCGATCATCAGGCCGGATTGTTGCGGCGTGCTGTGGATGAGTTCTTGAGTCAAGTGCGCGCCGCTTGAACGAATTGTGATGTAACCGAATCACGACAGGCGCTGAGCAATTCGCTCGGCGCCTGATTTTATTTGGAAAAGATCAAGCCTCCGCCTTTTGGCCTAGAAGCGGTTGCACGTCGCCATCAGCGTGACCATCTTGCTCCGCACGCCTCGTCTCGCGAGGCAACGGCTTGCCAACGCGAATTGCAGATCACATCTGGATTTCTCCGGATCGCAATGCGCGTTGTTTCTTTCTGGGCCCACTTCAATGATTGAACGACTTGTCTCTCCTTCACGATCCCGCTCTTTGGGTTTTTCTTTTCTCGCTGTCGTGGCTATGCCGGTTCTGGCAGTTGGCCTTGCGAGCTGCGGCCCGAGCGAGCAGAAACAGGCGGCACCGCTACCTGCGGTTTCTGTGTCCACACCCGTCAAACGTATGGTGACGGATTGGGACGAGTTCAGCGGCCGCTTCGATGCGGTCCAGCAGGTCCAGGTTCGTGCGCGCGTGACAGGGTTCGTCACCAGCGTCGAGTTTAAGGATGGCGCGATCGTCAAGGCCGGCGATCTTCTCTACGTCATCGATCCTCGCCAGTATCAGGCCGTTGCCGAGCAAGCCGAAGGGCAGTTGCAAGACGCAAAGGCGCGTGTCGTGCTGGCCAAGCGTGAGCTTGAGCGTGCCTCATCGCTGATCAGGACGGATGCGGTCTCGCAATCCGTCGTTGATCAGCGCACGCAGCAGCTCCAGACGGCGGAAGCCGCCGTTCTGCAGGCGGAGGGCGCGTTGAAGCGCGCGCAACTCGATGTCGAGTTCAGTCAGGTCCGCGCGCCGATCTCGGGCCGCATCAGCCGCCATCTCGTCACGGTTGGGAATCTCGTGCAGGGCAGCGAGAGTGGAGCAACGCTTCTCACGTCGATCGTCTCGATGGACCCGATCCATATTTATTTCGACATGGATGAGAGGGTCTATCAGCGCAACAGCCGCCTGTGGTTCGAAGGCAAGCGGCCGAGTTCGCGCGATACACCAAACCCGGTTCAGGTTTTGTTGACGGGTGAGACCAAGCCATCTCACGAAGGCAAGATGGATTTTCTCGACAACCGTCTCGATGCCGGCACCGGCACGCTGCGCGGGCGCGCGTTGGTCGATAATCACGACCTCTCCATTTTGCCGGGGCAGTTCGCGCGGATTCGCGTGATCGGTAGCGCGCCTTATGAGGCACTGCTGGTGCCGGATGCAGCGGTTGCAACCGATCAGTCGCGCAAGATCGTTTTCGTGGTGAAGCCCGACGATTCGGTCGAGGCACGCGAAGTGACGCCTGGTCCGCTCGACGATGGTCTGCGTGTAATCCGCACCGGCCTCAAGGCGGATGATCGTGTCGTTGTGGAGGGTCTGCAGCGCGTGCGGGTCGGTGCGAAAGTTTCGCCGCACCCGGCCAACGCTGACAATGGTGACGCCAAGCCATGAATCTCGGACGCCTCTCCATTCACCAGCCCATTCTCGCGATGGTGCTGTCGATCGTGCTGCTGATTGTCGGCGCGATCGCCTATACGACGCTGCCCGTCGCGGAATATCCGCAGGTCGCGCCGCCGACCGTCGTCATCACGACGCAATATCCCGGTGCGTCGGCCCAGACGGTGTCGGAGACCGTCGCTGCGCCGATCGAGCAGGAAGTCAACGGTGTCGAGAACATGCTGTACATGTACAGCCAGGCGACGTCGAACGGCCAGTTGACGATCACCGTGACCTTCAAGCTCGGTACCGATCTCGATCAGGCACAGGTGCTGGTTCAGAACCGCGTCGCGATTGCCCAGCCGCGCTTGCCGGAAGAGGTGAAGCGCAACGGCGTCGTCACCCGCAAGAACAGCCCGGATCTCCTGATGGTGGTGTTCCTGCTGTCGCCGGACGATACCTTCGATCAGCTCTACATCAGCAACTACGCGCTGCTGCAGGTTCGCGACCAGCTTCTGCGCACCGATGGTGTCGGTGACATCCAGATCTTCGGCGCGCGTGATTATTCGATGCGGCTGTGGCTCGATCCGGACAAGATCGCGAACCTCGGCATGACCGCGGGCGATGTGCTGACGGCAATCCGGGCGCAGAATCTGCAGATCGCAGGTGGGCGCATCGCCGAGCCGCCGATCTCGGATCGCGCCTTTCAGCCGAACCTTACCTTCCAGGGGCGGCTGAAAGATCCGGAGCAGTTCGAGAACATCATTCTCAAGAGTGGCGAGAATGGCCGTACTGTGCGGCTGCGCGATGTCGCGCGCATCGAGCTTGCGGCGCTGTCCTATGACACCAACGCTTTCCTGCTGCGCAAGGAAGCGGTCGCCATTCTCGTGACGCAGCGGCCCGGCTCCAATGCGCTTGCGACATCCGAGCGCATTTCAAACACCATGGCGAGCCTGAAGGAGAAATTCCCCGAGGGACTCGATTACAATATCGGCTACAACCCGACCGAGTTCATCGCGCAGTCGGTTCATGAGCTCATCAAGACGATCTACGAGGCGATGATCCTCGTCGTCGTGGTCGTGCTCGTGTTCCTGCAGGGCTGGCGGCCGGCGATCATTCCCATTCTTGCGATTCCGGTGTCACTCATCGGCACGTTCGCGGTGATGGCGGCGCTCGGATTTGCCATCAACAATCTTACGCTGTTCGGGCTCGTGCTTGCGGTCGGCATCGTGGTCGATGACGCGATTGTCGTCGTCGAGAATGTCGAGCGCCATCTTCAGGCCGGCATGACGCGGCGTGACGCGGCACTTCTCACCATGCAGGAGGTCGGCGGTGCTCTGGTCTCGATTGCGCTGGTGTTGTGTGCGGTGTTTGTGCCGACCGCATTTCTTGGCGGCATTTCCGGCCAGTTCTTCCAGCAGTTCGCGGTGACGATTGCGGTTGCGACCGCGATCTCGTGCTTCTGTTCGCTGACGTTATCTCCGGCACTGGCCTCGCTCATTCTCGAAGCGCATCATGAAAAGAAGCCGCCTGCGCGCTGGAATGTTATCGCGCGTTGGTGGGGCATCTTCACCGGCTACTTCAATCGCGGTTTCGACTGGCTGTCGCATTTCTATGCGCGCGCTGCGGACTTCACCATCCGGCACTCCGTGGCGATGCTGGCTCTTTACGGTGTGCTGATCGGATCGGCAGGCTGGATCATGTTCAGCACGCCGAAGGGGTTCATTCCCGCGCAGGATCGCGGCTACGTCATCATCTCGGTGCAATTACCGGGTGCGGCTTCGCTGGCTCGTACCACGGAGGTCGTGAAGGAAATCGAGAATATCGCGCTCGGCGTGCCCGGCATCGTGCGTGTGCCGACACTTGCCGGTTTCTCCGGCGCGACCCGCACGCAGGCGAGCAATGCCGCCGCCATGTTCCCGGTGTTCGACGATCCGGAATTGCGGGCGAAGAAGGCGGGCCAGTCCGCGGCCGAGATCACCAACGAGTTGCGCAAGCGGCTGTCGAAGATCGAGAAGGCGTTCATCATCGTGGTGCCACCGCCGGCCGTGCCGGGTATCGGTACGGGTGGCGGGTTTGCGATGCGGATCGAGGATCGTCAGGGCAGGGGCGCGAGCCTGCTTGCGGCCGCAACGTCGGAGCTGGTCGCCGCCGCAAACAAGACGCCGGGGCTCACCGCGGTGTTCTCGCCGTTCACGGCCAACACGCCGCAGGTGTTCGTCGATATCGACCGTCAGAAGGCGGAGATGCTCGGCGTGCCGGTGCAGAACGTCACCGAGGCGATCGAGATCTATTTCGGCTCAGCCTATGTCAACGACTTCAACCTGTTCGGCCGCACCTATCGCGTGACCGCGCAGGCCGACCTGCCGTTCCGCAAGGAGAGCACCGATCTCGCGCGACTGCGGACACGCAATCTCGCGGGCGAGATGGTGCTGCTCGGCAGCGTCGTCGACTTCCGCGATATCTCAGGCCCCGACCGCGTCGCACGTTACAATCTCTATCCGGCGGCGGAGTTGCAGGGCGACACCTTGCCCGGCACCAGCTCCGCAACTGCGATCGAAGAGATGAAGAAGCTCGCGGCCGATATTCTGCCGAGCGGCTTCTCCTATGACTGGACCGATCTGTCCTATCAGCAGGTGACGGCGGCCAACGCCGGGCTCTATGTGTTCCCGGTCTGCGTGCTGTTCGTGTTTCTCGTGCTGGCCGCGCAATACGGAAGCTGGACGCTGCCGCTCTCGGTGATCCTGATCGTGCCGATGTGCCTGCTCACCGCGACGATCGGCGTGCGGCTGATGGGGCAGGACATCAACATCCTCACCCAGATCGGCTTTGTCGTGCTGGTCGGCCTTGCCGCGAAAAACGCGATCCTGATCGTGGAGTTCGCGCGCGATATCGAGCGCGAGGGCAAGGATACGCTGCATGCGGTGATCGAGGCCTGCCGCTTGCGCCTGCGCCCGATCCTGATGACGTCGTTCGCATTCATTCTGGGCGTGCTGCCGCTCGTCATTTCGAGCGGTTCGGGCTCGGAGATGCGTCAGGCGGTCGGCGTTGCAGTGTTCTTCGGAATGATCGGCGTCACACTGTTCGGACTCGTGTTCACCCCGATCTTCTACATGCTGGTGCGCAAGCTGTTTCCGGGATCGGTAACGATCCCAAGCCGCGACCTTGGCGCCAACATCTAGCGGTGTGAGGAGAGCCTAGACGCGCCCGCTGACGGGGATCAGCGCGCCGGTCACTGCGCTTGCCTCGCGGCTTGCGAGGAACAGGATGACGTTCGCAAGTTCTTGCGGGCTGACCCACGTCGCGAAATCCGCCTTCGGCATGTCGCGACGGTTGGCAGGTGTATCGATGATCGAAGGCAACACGGCGTTTACTGTGACCTTGCCTTTCAACTCGACCGCAAGCGCTTCAGTGAGGCGATGCACGCCTGATTTCGAAGCCGCGTAGGGGCCCATGCCTGCGCCGGCCTGCCGGGCCGCGAGTGCGCCGATGTTGACGATGCGGCCGGAGCCCGATGCGATCAGATGCGGGATCGCAGCGCGTGAGGCGTTGAGTGCCGTCAGCGTGTTGACGCGATAGAGGCGTTCCCAGGTGGCGGTGTCGCCATCCGCGACCGGCTGGAATGAGAAGCCGCCGGCAATGTTGATGAGTGCGTCGAGGCGCCCGTAATGATTGATCGCGGCTTCGATGGCGCGCGCCGCATGGCTGGGCTCGGCGAGATCGATGCCGCCGATCTCGACATGGTGCGGCCGGGGCGTGCCACGGGCGGCGGCATGGTCGATCAGGGCGAGGCGCGCGCCACGCTCCGCCGCGGCTTCGGCCACGACGCGGCCGAGTGCGCCGGAAGCGCCTGTAATCGCCACGATCCTGTCTTGCATCGTGTTCTCCGGCCGGCCGCGACGGACGCTGCTAGAGATTGAAGATCGCGACGTCGCGCAGCAATGCGCTGGCGCGCGTGCAAGTCGATGCGTCGGGGAGCAGGCTCTCGTGCCGCTCGCTGTCGCGGTCGCGCCGGTCGGTGTCGAAAATCTGTTTCGGCGTCAGAGGCACGCGTTCCTCCGCGTTGAAACGTCGGCCAAGAACGGGTGTATCGAGCCAGGGCTTGGGCGGTAGCAGCAGCGATGAAGCGAAAGGCGCGGGCGCATCGTCATCGGCAATGTCATTGTCCATAACGTCGTCGTCCGCAGCGTCGCTATCGAGCGTCTCGCTGTCAGCAGCCTCGCTGTCGATGGTGTCGTCCGCGGCAGCCTCGATCTGCGGTTCAGTCTCGCTCTCTGTTTCGGTTGTCTCTTCGTCAGAAAGCGCCGCGGGGCAGCTTTTGCGCCATTCGCGGAATGGGAAGGGGTGATCCTCCATCACGGTCACGTCGTCGCCGGCCGCGGCAGTTGCTTCTACAGTCTCTTCAGCCGGTGGGGCGGGAGGCGGAAGCAGATCTTCAGCCACGGGGCGCTCGATCTCATGGCCGCATCCGGCACAGCCATAGGTGAACGACATGTGGTCGGCGGCCCATTGCACGTCCCTCACGCCCATCAAATGCTGGGTGCAGTTGGGGCAGATCACGACGTCGGGTTTGAAATCGCGAAGCTGGACGTGGTTCAGCATGGACTCCTCCACACGCGCGAGGGGAGGACCGAACGGACGCCGACTCGCACAGGACACACGCAAGCGAGCCTACGCCTCCCGCAACGCCGCTTCTGCATCTCGTTCCTGAAATGCACAGCTTATTTGACGCGGGAAATGCGCGGCGGCAATCCGGGCGAACACTCACTTTCTGACGAGATAGAGCGGCGTCCGCAGGGTGAACTGGAACGCCGGCTGCGGGGTCCAGAATATGGCCGCGGTGATGCCGAACAGGCGGTTGTCGTTGTCGTCCATCCGGTCGAGGTCGAACCGCAGTACAGGCTGGGTGAAGCTGCGGAGCGAGAACAGCGGCTGGCCCGCGGGCAGGAAGGGCACCAACTCCGTGGTGTTCGCCCCGCCGAAAGACTGCACGCCTGCGCGGCCGGTGAGCTTCCAGTTGTCCGCCCCCTGATAATACGCGCCGAGATAGCCGATCACCGCGGGGCGCACCGAGGCAAGCCCGGAATCGATGCGGGTATTCATCACCTGTACGCCCGCGAGAAACCCGCGCGTTCCATCCTCGTCGAGCGCGCGATCGGCTTCGACAACGGTCGTGAGGTTGGTGGAGGATAAAGGCCCGTCGCCTGCGGATTTCGTCAGGGTCGACAGCACCGTCACGGTCGGCAGCCAGCCGTCGTCCTGTGTGATGACGTCGGCCTGTACGCCAACATTCCAGCTAGTCATGTCGAAAGACGACCACGGCGAGAGGTCGTTCTTCGACGTGCTCCCGGTGACTCCGCCAAACACCGAGATACGGTCGTTGAGATCGATCGTAAGCGGCAGATCGAGCGTCACGCCCCGTCCGGAGACGGACGACAGAGAGGACAGTGCCGGCAACGACAGCGTGTTGTTGAAGCCAAGGGCGAGCGTGCCGGGAGGGACGGTGAAATAGTTCGTCCGCATGTCGAGATAGATGTTTGGAAATGCCGACGCGCTGTCCTCATCGTCGTCAGGCTCGGCCGCGAGGGCAGGGGTGGCGCCCGCCACGAGTGCAAGCAATCCTGCGGCCGCAGCAAAACACGCCAGCCGTGCGTTTTGTGAGCCGCACGGTGCGATACGTTTTGCGGTGTTGCGGGTCACGGCAGCCGGGCCTCCGGGCGAACGGACAGGCAGGCTGCGTTCGGTGAGCTGAGTATAGGCGGCTGGCGAACGATGCTTCAATATCGTACCGGCAAGGGAGCGCGTTACCCCCGTTTTAATGGCAATTTCATGTCGGTCGCCGCCCTCGGTAGTGGGGAATTCAACGGTGCGGGAGATTGCCAGCGCCATTGTTTGAAGTAGGCTGTTGGTCCCTAACCCACGGAGAGTCTCGACATGAAACGCCTTTCCCTTGCTGTTCTCCTGAGCCTGTTCGTTGCGTCGCCTGCCTTCGCAGTGACCGCCTGCAAGGCCGTGAGCGCGGACGGCAAGCCGCTCGCCGGCGCCGCCAAGACAAGCTTCATGAAGAAGTGTTGTGAGGATAACGCCAAGAGCGCGGACGGCAAGGCGCTGTCCGGTGCGGCCAAGAATTCCTTCGTCAAGAAGTGCCTGGCGAGCTGACGGCATTCTTTGCTGAAGGCGGCGCGGGTCTGTCTGCGTCACAGCGGAAAGCTACGATCTGATCGAATGAAAACCACGGCCCATCGGCCGTGGTTTTTCGATTCGTATCGTAGACTGGAATTTTCGTGACATTCCGAATCTCGCTTGAGGTTTCAGAGCACCTTGAAGGCAGTCTACGATAGATTTTGACGTGCACTTTTCTGCGCATTTTTGCAGCTCTCCCATTCTGCGGAAAGGCGGCTGCTCGTCTGTCTAATCCTCTGCATTTCGGGTAGACGATGAAGCGCTTGCGTGCTTAACCCCGCCACTTCCGCTGATGCATGCAACGTCTGAGGTCTGATGGATCAACGCTCTCTGCGCGAGCCGGAAAAGGCTTCGACGCACGATCGCCCGTCTCAACCGCCGCACGATCGCCGTGTGGTGGGCTACGGTCTTTTGCTCATCGCGACGGTGATCTGGGGCGTCAACTGGCCGGTCTCGAAATGGCTGTTGAATGAACTGCCGCCGCTGACAATACGCGGACTGCCGGGCGTGTTCAGTGCGATGATGCTTGCGGGACTGGTTTTCGCGAAAGGGCAGTCGCTGCGTGCACCGCGTGGCGAATGGGGCAAGCTCGTTCTTTATGCGGCGTTGATGGTCGGCTTCTGGATGGGGTTGATGGGGCTGTCGCTGGTGCATCTGCCGGCCTCGGAGACCGCGATTCTCGGTGCGACGATTCCGGTGTGGGCGGCGGGCCTGGCATGGCCGATGCTTGGCGACCGGCTTTCCGTGTTGCGGATCGTCGCTATTGCAATGGCGATTGGCGGCGTGGTGCTGCTGATGGGCGGCGACAGCATCAGCGTCTCCTGGGAGAAGATGCCGGGTATCGCTTACGCGCTGATCGCAGCGCTACTGTTTGCTCTCGGCGCGGTCCTCGCCAAACGACGGCCGATTATGCTTCCGCCGCTGCCGGGTGCAGTCTGGCAGATCGGGCTTGGCTGTTTTCCGGTGGCCTTGATCGGTCTTCTGTTCGAGCATCCGCATTTTGGCGGCATGTCGATGCTTGGCTGGCTGCTGTTCGGGTTCAGCACCATTTTTCAGGGCGCGATCGGCTACGCTTGCTGGTTCGCAGCGCTGGAGCGGTTGCCTGCCTCGACGGCTGCGATCGGGACGTTGATTGTGCCGGTGACTGGAGTCGTGGCCTCGGCGATTTCACTCGGTGAGCCGCTGGGTGTGCCGCAGATCGGCGCGCTCGCGCTTACCATCGCAGGCGTTGTGATCGCGGCACGGGCATAGGCGTCTTCAGTTACTGAGTGCCTGTCAAAGAAAAAGCGGCGTATTGCTACGCCGCCTCTCTTGTCGAAAATGGAAAGAGCTGCTTACGGGCAGGGATGGCGCAGGCCATCGTAGCCGAGATAGGTGCCCGAGCGCGGATCATATGACTTGAAGCGTTGCATGCAGTAGCTCACGGCATCGCCCTCAACATAGGCCGGGCCGGGAGCATAGCCGGGGCCGTAGTAACCGTAGGGAGCCTGGCTCGCCGCGATCGCGCCGCCGATCAGCGCGCCGGCCGCAAGGCCCGCGCCGACGCCGCCCCAGCCGCCGCCACGGTGACCATGCCAATGGCCACCACGGTGGCCACGCCAACGCACCTGCTGCGTGAGGTCGGACGAGGTGCTCGTTACGGTTCCCGACAGAACGGGATTCGCGCTGAGCGGAGCGGCATTCGCGGTGGAAGCCATACCGAGCGGCAGCGCCAGAACAGCGGCTACCGCGAGACCCTTGGTCAAATTCATCATTTTTTACTCCAGTTATCCCTTGTGATCGGCCTAGGCACCTAACGCGCGGGATCGGGACGCGTTCCAAAAGAGTTCCCCAAAGTTGTCGGGAACTTTCTGGCGCTTGTGTGGCATGGTTCCATGACAAAGTGTCCTGTTCAAGCGCTCGTGTTCCGCACTACGGCCTTGCCCGGAGGTATCTGGACAACAGAGAGGGCGGGTGGCATCAAGGGCTCCGCAACGCTCCCTGTTCGGCATGGATTCCCAGATGAAGCTGTTTCTCTTGAGGATTTTTACCTGGTGGAACGGATTCACGTTCGGCACCCAGTTCTGGACCTGGCGCTTCGGCGAGCTGGTCGGGACCGACGAGATGGGCAACCGCTATTACCGGACGCGTGGCGGGAAGATCGATCCGACGCTCGGGATCGAGCGGCGCTGGGTGCTCTATAACGGCTACACCGAATCAACCAAGGTTTCGCCCGACTGGCACGGCTGGCTGCATCACACCGCGGATGTGCCGCCGACCGAAGAGCACTACACGCCGCGGGACTGGCAGAAGCCGCATCGCCCGAACCTGACCGGTACGCCGGCAGCTTATCGCCCTGCAGGCTCGACGCTTGGGAGCGGCCAGCGTCCCAAGGCAACCGGTGACTATCAGGCCTGGACACCGGGAAGCTGAACGAGGCGGGCGACGCGCCCGCCCTTTCGCTGCCGCAATGCCCGTGTTAACCGATGGCCTCGCGCCGCGGGTGTCCGCCGAATGTCGCGAGCCCGAATCGCCCGAGCAGAGCGTGCAATGCTTCGAACCGCCGCCACGATTTCGTTTGCGACACTGATCGCGGCCTCGCTGTTTGCCTTGCCGCCGGCACGCGCGCAGATCGGCAACATCTTTTCCGATCAGCCGCTGCGTCCGCCTGCGGGCCTGTCGCATGGCGATCCCACGCAAGATCCCGACGAAGAGGAAGTCCCGGAAATTCCGCAGGGTCGCCTATTGCCTGCGCCGCAGGCTGCGCGTCCGCTGCCGCCGGGGCAGGGTGCGCCACGCCCCGGAGCGGTGCAGTCCCAACCGCTGGCGCCGCCGCCTGGCAGTGCGACAGCACCGCAGCAGCAGCCTCCCAACGTTGCGGTCAATCCGCCGCCCGGCAACGCGCTGCCGGGACAGAAGCCGCCGGCCGGCAATCCGCAGCAGTCTCCGGCGACGCTGCAGCCCGGCGATGAAATCGTCACCGAGCCACCCGCGATCAAGATCCCGAACAAGAAGGCGGTGTTCTCCGGCCTCGACAAGATCACCGGCCGCATCATCACCTTCGATCAGGATATCGGCGAGACCGTGCAGTTCGGTGCGCTGCGGGTGAAGACGGATGCGTGCTACACGCGCCCCGCGACGGAAGCCGCCAACACCGACGCCTTTGTCGAGGTCGACGAGATCACGCTGCAGAATGAAGTGAAGCGGATTTTCTCCGGCTGGATGTTTGCGGCAAGCCCGGGCCTCCACGCGGTGGAGCATCCGATCTATGACGTGTGGCTGATCGACTGCAAATCACCTGAGCAGCCCGTTACCGCGCAGAACGAGCCGGTGAAGCCCGCACCGCCGCCGCAGCAAACACAGCAGCGGCGTCAGGCACGGCCGCAGCCGGCCCAGCAGCCGCGCCAGCCCGCGCCGCCGCCACCTTTCGGCGGCTATCGCTGATCTAAGCCATCGTTGATTTCGTGCCGCCGCTGACCGCAACGCGCTCGTGCCAGTGCGCGAGAGCTCGCCATAGATTGCGATTTTTTTTTACTTGAGGTGCGCGACCATCGTTGCGCGTGGATTTGATCCGCGCCCGCTCGCCGCATCCAACAGTTACCCTGCAACTCAACTATGAGCGTGCAGAGAGAGTTGGATTGCTTCGTCGCTTACACTTCTCACAATGACAATTCACAGTCGGGCATTCGCGCGCCGACCGCATTCTCAGGCGTTGTGATGTCGCCTCAAGTCTTGGCTCAGTACTTGCGGTACAGTCCGATGAGCTTGCCCTGAATCCGCACGCGGTTCGGCGGCAGGATACGGACTTCGTAGGCGGTGTTGGCGGGCTCGAGCGCAATGGAAGCACCGCGACGGCGGAAGCGCTTCAGCGTCGCTTCCTCCTCGTCGATCAGCGCAACGACGATGTCGCCGGTGTCGGCGTTCTCGCTGCGCTGGATCAGCGCCATGTCGCCGTCGAGAATGCCGGCCTCGACCATCGAATCGCCGCGCACTTCGAGCGCGTAGTGCTCGCCGGCGCCGAGCATGTCGGGCGGCACGCTGATGGTATGGCTGCGGGTCTGCAACGCCTCGATCGGCGTGCCGGCTGCGATGCGACCCATCACCGGCACGGCAACGGGCTGTTCGCCGCTTTCATCAAAGCTCGCCGGGCCGCGCGCCTTGCCGAGGTTGCCTTCGATCACGCTTGGGGTGAAGCCGCGACGGCCGCCGCTGCCAAGTGCGGGCTCGGGCAACTTGATGACTTCGATGGCGCGGGCGCGATTGGCGAGCCGGCGGATGAAGCCACGCTCCTCAAGCGCGGTGATAAGGCGATGAATGCCGGACTTCGAGCGCAGGTCGAGCGCATCCTTCATCTCGTCGAAGGAGGGGGGAATCCCGCTTTCCTTGAGGCGCTCGTTGATGAAGCGCAGCAGTTCGTATTGTTTGCGTGTCAGCATCCGGCCCAGCCCTCAATTCTTGATCTGCCGGGCCTTCAACCCGGTCGTCGCGGCACCTGCCGATGTTCTTGCAGGGTGCTAGACTCACTCGAAACAAATCATGAACATACACTATATGTTCCATACATGTTCCGCAATAGTTAAATTCTTATGAATCTAATCGGCCCAATTTTACAAATTCATGCCGAACGGGCCTTTGCATCGTTCCATCGTGCTGAGGCGGGGCCGGCCAGTTGCGAACTGGATCACGAGCTATTCCGCGCCGGATTGAACGTCTTCTAATTCCAGTCTGGCTTTCTGCGATTGAGCCGCGCGGCACATCATCCTAGGTCTTGCGCGCAACACACTGCGTGCCGGGAGGAGATTGCCGATGGACTATCACAACGAGGAGCCCACGCAGGTCGAGGTCGATCACAACCTGATGGTGACGTTCTGCCGGATGCTCGACAACTCCGCGCTGCCGCCGATGGTGGTGATGCGGATGATGGCATCGGCCCTCGGTGCAATCTATCGTCAAACGTCGAGCGCGCATCAGGCGCAGGAGTGTCCGTGCGGTTGGGTGCCGTTGCCGTCGGATCTCGAGATGCTGCAGGCGGAGATGGAAGCGTCTGCGCGTCGCAGGCCGGTTGCCAATCTTTCGAATATGCAGATCGCCGGACGCGCCTGACGGCGCGTGCGATGCCGCGCGGCGCGTTACGCCGGCAGACGGATCACGTCACAGCGCTCGCCTGCCTGCGCGGCCGGTGCGAGCGGAGGGCGGACCAGCAGAACATCCGCCGCGGAGAGATTGCCGAGCAGCGAACTGTCCTGAAGATTGACGGTAGTCGCAATCGCGACGCCGTTGTCGTTGAGAACGCGCGCCCGCAGATATTCCTGCCGATGATCGTTCGGAGGAAGAGCGTGGCCGAGAATTGCGGTCTCGATGCAGTGGTTGACCTGTGCGCGGCCGAGCATCGCGCGGATCAGCGGCACCGCGAACACGAACGAGCACACGTAAGACGATGACGGATTGCCGGGCAGGCCGATCACGCGCATCGATCCGCAGCGGCCGTGCATCATCGGCTTGCCGGGGCGCAGTGCGATCTTCCAGAACTTGATGTCGGTGCCTTCGGCTTCGAGCGCGGGCTTGACCATGTCGTGATCGCCGACGGAAGCGCCGCCGCTGGTGATGAGGAGGTCGGCTCCCATCTCCTTCGCGCGGCGGATCGCGGCGCAGGTGTCTTCCATTGTATCGTGCGCGATGCCGAGCGAGATCGTCTCCGCGCCGGTGCTGCGCATCAACGCCTGGATCGCATAGGCATTCGAATAAATAATCTGGCCCGGTCCCGTCTGCGAGCCCGGCATCACCAGTTCATCGCCGGTCGCGAGAATGGCGATCTTCGGCTTGCGATGCACCGGCAGTGTCGGATGGTTCATCGAGGCTGCAAGCGAGAGGTCGCGATCAGAGAGGAGGGTGCCACGCCGCAACATCACGTCGCCTTCACGAAAATCGAGGCCGGCTTCGCGGATGTGGCGGGGCTTCGGAGCGGCTTCAGCTAATGTGATAAAATTGTGTTCGCGCTCGACGTCCTCCTGAATGACGATGGTGTCGGCCCCTGCGGGAACGACGCCGCCGGTGAAGATGCGAACCGCCTCGTTCGGACCGATCGCGGGCCCCTCGAACGGCCGACCGGCCGCGCTCTCGCCGATCACGGTGAGGCGCGCGCCCTTCGCGGCGTCGGTGGTGCGGACCGCGTAGCCGTCCATCGCCGACATCGGTGCGGGCGGCTGGGTGCGGAGGGCGGCGAGGTCGCGTGAGAGCGTGCGGTGGAGCGCGTCGTCGAGGGAAACGTCTTCTTCAGGAAGGGGTGTGACGCCGTCGAGAATGGAGTTCAGCGCATCGGCGACCGACATCAGCGACATGGCAGGGCGTCCGTTCTTATTTTTCATGTTTGTAGTGGCCGGATTTGCCGCCGCGCTTTTCCAGAAGGCGGATGCCTTCGATGTGGACGCCACGTTCGACCGCTTTGATCATGTCGTAGATGGTGAGGCAGGCGACGGAGACCGCGGTGAGTGCTTCCATCTCGACACCCGTTGGGCCTTTCACCTTGACGCTTGCCTCGACGCGGCAGCCGGGCAGCTTGTCGTCGGGCACGATGTCGAGCGTGACCTTGGACAGTGCGAGCGGATGACAGAGCGGAATGAGGTCGGAGGTGCGCTTCGCTGCCATGATGCCGGCCACGCGCGCGGTGCCGAGCACGTCGCCCTTCTTGGCATTGCCCTGGACAATGAGATCGAGCGTCGCCGTGCTCATGATCACAAACCCCTCCGCGACTGCGACGCGCTCGGTGGCATCCTTCGCCGACACATCGACCATATGCGCTTCGCCCTTGGCGTCGATATGGGTGAGGGTGGGGTTATCGGTCATCGCGTCATGAGGCCTTCGCAAGCAGGGTGCGGGTGGCGGATGTAACGTCGGTCTGCCGCATCAGGCTTTCGCCGACGAGGAACGTCTCGATGCCGACGCGGGCCAGCCGCGCAATGTCGGCGGGCGTGAAGATGCCGCTCTCGCCGACCATGATGCGATCATTCGGTACGGAGGCGGCGAGCGCCTCGCTGGTCGCAAGCGTGGTCTCGAAGGTGCGCAGGTTGCGGTTGTTGATGCCGAGAAGCTTTGAGCGCAGCTTCAATGCGCGCTCAAGCTCGGGTTCGTTGTGTACTTCGAGCAGCACATCCATGCCGAGGTCGAGCGCTGCAGCCTCGATGTCGCGTGCGGCGGCGTCATCGAGCGCCGCCATGATGATAAGGATGCAGTCGGCGCCATGCGCACGCGCCTCCATCACCTGATAGGTGTCGTACATGAAGTCCTTGCGCAGCACCGGCAGTGAGGTGGCCGCGCGCGCCGCCACCATAAAATCGAGGTGGCCCTGAAACGAGGGCGTGTCGGTGAGCACGGACAGGCAGGTCGCGCCACCCGCCTCATAGGCGCGCGCCAGCGCAGGCGGATCGAAATCGGCGCGGATCAAGCCTTTTGAAGGCGACGCCTTCTTGATCTCGGCAATCAGCGCGAATTGCTTGTGCGCAAGCCGGTCGCGGATCGCCTTCGCAAACCCGCGCAGGGCCGGCGCATGGCGCGCGGCCGCCTCGACCTCGGCCTGCGGATGCGCAGCCTTGGCAGAGGCGATTTCCTCGCGCTTGTAGCGTTCGATCTTTTGCAGGATGTCGGACAAAGATTGATCTTCCTCAAGCACGGGAAACTGCGACGAGCTGCGCGAGTTTGTCGGCCGCGGCCCCACTGTCGAGCGACTTGATGCCGAGTGCAACACCTTCCTTCAGGTCATGCGCCTTGCCTGCGACAACGAGTGCGGCGCCCGCATTCAGGAGCGCGACGTCGCGGTAATCGTTCTTCACGCCGTTCAGCACCGCCGCAAGCGCGGCCGCATTAGCGGTGGCATCGCCGCCGCGCAGATCGGCATTCGCAACTGTGGCGAGGCCGCCGTCCTCGGGCGTGACGGTGAACGAGCGCGTGACGCCGTTCGCCAGCTCGGTGACGTAGGTCGGGCCGGTGAGGGTGATCTCGTCGAGCCCGTCGGAGCCGTGCACCACCCAGGCCGCCGTCGCGCCGAGGTTTTTGAGAACCTGCGCCACCGGTTCGACCCAGTGTTTCGCGAACACGCCGATCATCTGCCGCTTGACGCCGGCCGGGTTCGACAGCGGCCCGAGCAGGTTGAAGATGGTGCGGGTGCCGAGTTCCTTGCGCGTTGGCCCGACATGGCGGATCGCCGGATGATGCGCCGGGGCGAACATGAAACCGATGCCCGCCTTGGCGATGCAGGCGCCGACCTGCTCCGGCGTGAGTTCGATGTTGACGCCGAGCGAGGCGAGCACGTCGGCCGCGCCCGACTTCGAGGACATCGCGCGGTTGCCGTGCTTGGCGACCGGCACGCCCGCGCCCGCGACGATGAAGGCCGCGCAGGTCGAGACGTTGACCGAGCCCGAGCCGTCGCCGCCCGTGCCGACCACATCGACCGCATCGTCGGGCGCAGTGACGCGCAGCATCTTGGCGCGCATCGTGCTGACGGCGCCGGTGATCTCGTCCACGGTTTCGCCGCGCACGCGCATCGCCATCAGCGCGCCGCCGATCTGCGAAGGCGTGGCCTCGCCGGACATCAGGTGGTCGAACGCAGCCACGGCCTCGTCGCGCGACAGCGATTTGCCATCGGCGAGCTTGGCGAGGATCGCCTTGAAGTCGCTCATCGCAGGTTCGCTCACTGGCTGCTCGCGGCACCCGTCGCGATCGCGAAGGCGTTCTGGTTCACCTGGACGCCGGCCTTGGCTTCGAGATGGGTGATGTACTGACCGATCTGCTCGTCGCTCAGGTTCTGCTCGAGCGCTTCCTTCATCTTCTTGGAGTCTTCGGACTCCAGATCGACCGTCGGCGTCGTCACGTTGACAACCTTGAGCACGACGAGTCCGTTGCCGGCCGCGCCGTTATCCGCCGTGGCTGCCGTGTCCTTGGGCGTGCGGAAGGCGACATCGACCGCCTGATCGGGCAGGCCGTTGACCTTGTCGTCACGCTTGAACGGCGAGGAGGTCTGCGCACTGAGGCCCGCCTTGGTGGCCTCAGTCTTGAACGCGCCGCCCTTGTTGATGGCCTCAACGAGATCCTTCGCCTTGGCGCGGAGACGCGTGGCGACCTGATCCTCGCGCCAGCGCGTGGCGACCTGATCCTTCACTTCGTCGAGCGCGCGGTCGCGTGAGGCGGTGACGCCGAGCACGTCGAACCAGACTTCGCCGCCGGGGAAGGTGAGGGGATCGTTCTCGACACCGACATCGCTGCCGAATGCCGCGGTCACAAGATCGACGCCTTTCGGCAGCGCCGCTTCCTTGCCGTCGGGCGTGCGGCCCGCGCGGTCGATATCGACCGTCACCGCATCGAGGCCGACCTTCTGGCCGGCTTCGGGAATGGTGGCGCCGCCGCTGCGCTCGTCCTCGATGGTGTTGCGCAGATTGTCGAAGTCGGCGCGCACGCGTTGCTCGGCGATCTCTTTCTTGATCGCGGGCGCAACGCTTTCATAGGTGGATTGCGAGCCCGGCTCGATCTTGGTGATCTTGAGCAGCACGGTCGCGAGTGCACCCTTGACCGGCTGGCTGACCTCGTTGAGCGGCAGCGCGAAGGCGGCCTTGGCAATCGTCGGATCGCCGAGGCTCGCCTCGCTGGTCAGGCCGAGGTTGATGTCGCCCGGAGTGAGCTTCATTTCCTTGGCGAGATCCTCGAAGGAGGTGCCACCGGCGATTTTCTCGCGCGCGGTCTTGGCGGCATCCTCGCTCGGGAAGGCGATCTGCAGCACCTCGCGCTTGGCGGGCGTCGCGTATTCGTCGCGGCGGCTGTCGTAGACCTTGCGCGCGTCCTCGTCGGAGACGGCGACCTTCTTGGCGAGCTCATCCGGCGACAGCGTGAGGTAGACGACCTTGCGATATTCCGGCGCGCGGAATTGCGCCTTGTGCTCGTCGTAATAGGTGTCGAGCACCTGCTGCGACGGCGTCTCGATGGTGCCGGCCTGCTCGGGACCGATCTTGGCGTAATCGATGGTGCGCTGCTCGTTCTGGAAACGGCTCAGCGCCTCGATCTGGGTTTTCGAGGGCTCGAGGCCTGCAACGATGCTGCTGACGAGTTCACGGCGCAGCGTCACGCGGCGTTGCTCGGCGACGTAGCGCTGTTCGGTATAGCCGTTGTCGCGGATCGCCGCCGCAAAGCGCCGTGCGTCGAACTTGCCGTCAGGCCCGGCAAAGGTCGGATCGCCCGAGATGGTGCGGATCATTTCCGCGTCGGACATCGTCAGCCCAAGGCGGCGGGTCTCCTCGTCGAGAGCGGCCTCGGCGATGGTCTGCTGCAGCAACTGGCGGTCGAGGCCGAAGGCGCGGCCCTGATTGGCGTTGATCGGGCGGCGGATCTGACGGCTGATCTGCTGAAGCTTGTCCGTATAGGCAGTGCGGAATTGCTCCATCGAGATTTCGGTGTTGCCGACGGTCGCAAGCGTGGTCTGGGTCGAGCCCTTGAAGATGTCGGCGATGCCCCACACGGCAAAGCTGATGATGAGCACGCCGAACAGTAAGCTCATGATCCATTTGCCGACGCGGTTGGACGTGACGTTTCGTATCCCTCGGAGCATGGCACCACATCTGGTAGGAGGAGGCGGAATGACGAGGCCGATGGCCCCACCGCATTGTTCCGTCTCGTATAAAACGCCGTTTTGACGGGAGCAACCGCGGCCGGGTGCGAAGCCTGCGACCTTGAGTGCTGGATAAGGCCCGGCTCCGGGTGGCGCCCATGCGGCGCCTCTGATAGCGGGAACGAGGTCGCCAACGGGAGGGAGCTTCAAGGATGCCCGGCAAGATCCGACCGCTGATCGCGGGGAACTGGAAGATGAACGGCCTCAAGGCCTCGCTCGGTGAACTTGCGGCGATCGGCAAGGGTGCAGGCGAAGTCTGGCGCAGGGTCGATCTTCTGATCTGCCCGCCTGCGACGCTGATCTTCCCGGCGGCCGCTGCCATGATCGGATCGAAGGTCGCGATCGGCGGGCAGGACTGTCACGCTGAGGCTTCCGGCGCCAATACCGGCGATATCTCCGCCGAGATGCTGGCCGATGCGGGGGCCACGTACGTCATCGTCGGGCACTCCGAGCGCCGCACCGACCATGGCGAGACCGACGCGGTGGTGCGGGCGAAGGCGGAGGCTGCCTGGCGCGCCGGGCTTGTCGCCATCGTCTGTGTCGGCGAGACGCGGGCCGAGCGCGATGCGGGCCGGGCCGCCGAGGTAGTCGGCCGCCAGCTTGATGGTTCGGTTCCCGACGGGGCGCGTGCGGCCAATCTGGTCGTGGCCTACGAGCCGGTCTGGGCGATCGGAACCGGGCTCACGCCGACCTCGCAGGATATTGAAGAAATCCATGCCGTTATCCGGCAAAACCTGACAGGCCGGTTTAAGGCGGAAGGCGAGGGTGTGCGCCTTCTTTATGGCGGGTCGCTGAAGCCTGCCAACGCCGCCGAAATCCTCGCGCTGGCCAACGTCAATGGCGGCCTGATTGGTGGGGCGAGCCTCAAGGCGGCCGACTTCCTTGCGATCGCGGAGGCCTGTCCTTAACTGATGCGTGCGCCCCGGATGCGATGCAATACGCAGTATTGCTTCGCTGATCCGGGGTCGTTCGGAACTCAGGGCCGGAATGGTCCCGGCTCTGCGGCGCATCACCAAGAGGGCGCTGCGCCGCGTCCGGGACACAGCCCGAGGACGAGCCAGGGGTGGCGCTCGCCGCCCCGATCGTGTACAGACGCGCCAACTTCAACCCCGCAGACATGAGCTGCACCGGATTGCCGGTCGCGCCGGTTTGTGACGGACATCGATTATGCATACCGTCATTATCATCATTCATCTGATCATCGTCATCGCGCTCACCGGCGTCGTGCTGGTGCAGCGCTCCGAGGGCGGTGGACTTGGCATCGGCGGTGGGGGCGGCGGCGCGGGCGGCTTCATGTCGAGCCGCGGCACCACGAACCTCCTGACCCGCACGACCGCGATTCTGGGCACGGCCTTCTTCATCACCAGCCTGATCCTGTCCTGGCTTGCCGGCTACGAGCAGGCGCCGCGGTCGCTGATCAATACGACGCCCGCGACCCAGTCGGGTCAGGCGGCGCCGGAGAAGAACCTTTTGGACTCGCTCAAGCCGGCCGAGCCGGCAGCGCCTGCGGCCCCCGCAGCGCCGCAGTCCAAATAAGCACCACATAGCGGTGGACACATCCGGCTTCGCGTTCCCGTCCGACTTCAACGGCGGGACAGAAGCCTTTGTGTTTGCTTGAAATTCAACACCACCCACAGGAGCGGATTTTTTCCGTGGGTGAGGGCGATTCGTTTTGCGAATCTCGCCCGCGGCGATAAAGGTAGGCTCCCATGGCGCGGTATATCTTCATCACCGGCGGCGTGGTTTCCTCGCTCGGCAAAGGTCTGGCATCGGCGGCTCTCGGGGCCGTCCTGCAGGCGCGAGGCTACAAGGTCCGCCTTCGCAAGCTCGATCCCTATCTCAACGTCGATCCCGGCACGATGTCGCCGTATCAGCACGGCGAGGTGTTCGTCACCGACGACGGCGCGGAGACCGACCTCGATCTCGGCCACTACGAGCGCTTCACCGGCCGCCCGGCGTGCAAGGCCGACAACATCACCACCGGCCGCATCTATCAGGAGATCCTCGCCAAGGAGCGCCGCGGCGACTATCTCGGCGCGACCGTGCAGGTGATCCCGCACGTCACCAACGCCATCAAGGATTTCGTTCTCACCGGCAACGAGGGCTTTGACTTCGTGCTCTGCGAGGTCGGCGGCACGGTGGGCGATATCGAGGGCCTGCCGTTCTTCGAGGCGATCCGCCAGATCAAGAACGATCTGCCGCGCGGTGAGGTGATCTACATCCACCTCACGCTGCTGCCCTACATTCCGAGCGCGGGCGAGCTGAAGACCAAGCCGACCCAGCATTCGGTGAAGGAACTGCGCTCGATCGGTATCCAGCCCGACATCCTGCTCTGCCGGACCGACCGGCCGATCCCGAAGGAAGAACGCCGCAAGCTCGGCCTGTTCTGCAACGTCCGCGAAAGCGCGGTGATCGAGGCGCGCGACGCCGACAACATCTACGCGGTGCCCGAGGCCTACCACATGGCAGGGCTCGACGACGAAGTGCTGGCCGCCTTCGGTATCGAAGCGCCGCCGCCCGCGCTGGAGCGCTGGCACGAGATCAACGCCCGGGTGCGCAACCCGGAAGGGCAGGTGACAATCGCCGTCGTCGGCAAGTACACCGGCATGAAGGACGCCTACAAATCGTTGATCGAGGCGCTGTCCCATGGCGGCATCGCCAACAAGGTGAAGGTCAACCTCGACTGGATCGAGAGCGAGGTGTTCGAGCGCGAGGACCCTGCGCCGTTCCTCGAACACGTCAACGGCATTCTGGTGCCGGGCGGCTTCGGCCAGCGCGGTGCGGAAGGCAAGATCAAGGCGGTGCGGTTCGCGCGCGAACGCCGCGTGCCGTATTTCGGCATCTGCTTCGGTATGCAGATGGCGGTGATCGAGGCCGCGCGGAATCTTGTCGGCATCGAAGGCGCGAACTCGACCGAATTCGGCGAGACCAAGGAACCGCTGGTCGGCCTGATGACCGAGTGGCTGCGCGGCAACGAACTCGAGAAGCGCTCGAAGGCTGGCGACCTTGGCGGCACCATGCGGCTCGGTGCTTTTCCGGCGGCGCTGCGCCCCGGCAGCCGCGTGTCGAAGATTTACGGCAACGCGCTGGAGATTTCCGAGCGCCACCGCCACCGCTACGAGGTCAATACCGCCTACAAGGACCGCCTCGAGCAGCACGGCTTGCGGTTCTCGGGCATGTCACCGGACGGCGTATTGCCCGAGATCGTCGAATACGAAGACCACCCGTGGTTCGTCGGCGTTCAATACCATCCCGAATTGAAGTCGCGCCCGCTGGACCCGCATCCGCTGTTTGCCTCCTTCATCGAGGCAGCGGTGGTGCAGAGCCGTCTGGTGTAATCGTTCAGACTTCCATTTGACTCTCACCGTCGCCAGATAAGCTGTCGCTGGATTCTTCCGGGAGACACTGCTGGACCGCTCATGATTCCCAAGATCAAACCGCCCTCAGGTTCGTCGCCGAATGGTGCGGCGGGGCCGTGGGGAAAATCCGCCGATGGCGCACCTCCGCCTGCGGATTACGACGCGCCACCTGGTCCGCGTCGCCGCCGCCGCTGGTTCGGTCGCGGAACACTGGGGTCGATCCTGTTCGTGGTTCTCATCTTCGCGTTGTGGACCGGCCATGCCTGGCAGGATCTGTCGCAGCCTGCGGCATGGGCTTATTGGAAGGACCTTTATTTCTCCCCGTCGCTTTCCTCGTCGACCGGCATGATCGAGGCGAACGGACGTTCGCGGCGCGTGCTTGCGATCAGGGGTCCGATCGGCGCCGCGGCGACCACGTGGTTTCGCGAGCGGCTCGATGACGCCAAGCTCGCGTCCGGCGATGTGGTGTTGCTGTCGTCTCCCGGCGGGCGTCTCGATCAGGGTCTCATTATGGGCGAGGTGATCCGCGCCCGCGGGCTGACCACCATGGTCGGCACGCTCGATGGGGAAGGGCGCATCCGCCCGTCCTACTGCGCCAGCGCCTGCGTTCTGGTCTATGCGGGCGGCGCGGTGCGTGAAGCCTTCCCCGGCTCCGCGCTCGGCGTTCATCAGTTCACCACCGACCTCGCACGCGACGATTCCCGGCGCGATATCGTGGCTGATACTCAGCGCACGACCGGGATGATCTTTGAGTACGTGACTCGGATGGGTGTTTCGCCGACGATCCTTCAGGCCATGTCCGCGTCGCGCGACATGCGCTGGCTGACGGAGCGTGAAGCGCTCGATCTCCGGCTTTCGACGCAACGGTTTGCGGCGAATTGAGCATGGCTTGATCCGTAGCTTTGCGGGCCGCACTATGCGAAGAAGTTTGTTATTTGGCGGGCGGATGCCGTCCCGGTTCACACCTCACAAGGACCCAAGAAGCTGATGAGCAAGATCTACGAGTTGCGCGTGTACCGCTGCGTCCCGGGCAAGCTGCCTGCGCTGGCGAAGCGGTTTGAAACCAAGACGCTGAAGATCTGGGAGAAGCACGGCATCAAGCAGGCCGGTTTCTTTACCACGCTGATCGGGCCCTCCAACATGGACCTGACCTACCTTCTGGAGTGGGATTCCATGGCGGCGCGCGAGCAGCGCTGGGGTGCGTTTCAGGTTGACCCGGAATGGATCGCCGAGCGTGCCGAGAGCGAGAAGGACGGTCCTCTCGTCGCCAACATCGCAAGCTCGTTCCTCACGCCAACGTCGTTCTCCGCGGTACAGTGACGGGTACGACGGATTCTCCGGGCACATGGTCGCGCCCGCGCGGGCTCGACCATGTGGTGCATGCCGTCCATAACCTTGAGGCGGCAGCGGCGTTCTATGCGAGCGCCGGCTTTCAGGTCGGCACCCGCAATCGCCATCCCTGGGGCACGCATAACCGCATCGTGCAACTGCCCGGATTCTTCATCGAGCTTTTGGCCGTGGAGGAGCCGGACAAGATCGTGCCGCACGCACCCGGGCGTTTTTCGTTCGGCGCCTTCCAGCGCGATTATCTCAAGACGCGGCAGGGGCTCAGCATGGTGCTGCTCGAGAGCACCGATGCGCGCGCCGACCAGCGCCTGTTCGATGCGGCGGGCATCGGCGGCTTTGAGGTGTTCGATTTCGAACGCGATGGTGAGGGCGAGGATGGCGCGCCGGTGAAGGTCGGCTTCTCGCTTGCGTTTGCCCGCGACGAGCGCTCGCCGCACACGGGCTTTGCCGTCTGCGCGCAACACCATCCGCAGAATTTCTGGCAGGCCTCCCGGCAGTGCCATGCCAATGGCACGCGCGGCATTCGCGCCGTAACGATGATCGCCGATCATCCGGCCGACCATCATATCTTCCTCTCTGCCTTCACCGGCGTGCGGGTGCTGCATTCGAGTTCGATAGGTGTAGTCTCGCAGACGCCGCGCGGCAATCTCGAAATTCTCGCGGCGGCAAGCTTCCGCGATCAGTTCGGCGTGGCGCTCACCACCGAAGATGAAGGTACCATCGTTGCGGGCCTGCGGTTCTCGGTGGGCGATGCTGGCCATCTCGAGGCGCTGCTGCGCGAAGGCGGCGTGCCTTACGTCCGGCGAATGGGGCGTATCGTGATCGGCCCCGAGGCTGCGTTCGGGGCGACGTTGATTTTCGAGGAAGTGCGAAGCTGATCCATGTGCCCCGGATGCTGCGCAGCGCGCAGCGGTGCGCTGCTGAGCCGGGGCCATTCCAGAGGCGGAATCTGTCACGGTCCCGGTTCTGCAAGGCAGCGTTCCACGCTGCGTTGCGCCCGGGACATGCGCGGCTGCGATAAGAATCTTCACCTCGCCCACAGAAGAGGTGGGGTTCAAGCACATTTCCAGCTCTGAACCCGCCTTGATCTTGACCCGGGCTCCCGGCAAAAGGGGAGCCCAACGCGGAGCATCCCTTTGGTTTCAGCCTCAAAAACCGTATCGGCCGGCAACGTCACCTTCGGCAACGACCTGCCGCTCGCGGTGATTGCCGGGCCGTGCCAGTTGGAAAGCCGCGCGCACGCGCTTGAGGTGGCCGGTGCTCTGAAGGAGATCGCGGCGCGGCTCAAGATTGGCCTCGTCTTCAAGACCTCGTTCGACAAGGCGAACCGCACCAGTGCCTCCGCCGAGCGCGGCATCGGGCTCGCGAAAGCACTGCCGATCTTCGCCGAAATCCGCGACAGCCTCGGCCTGCCGGTGCTGACCGACGTGCATGAAGTGGAGCAATGCGCGGAGGTGGCGCAGGCGGTCGACGTGTTGCAGATCCCGGCGTTCCTGTGCCGGCAGACCGACCTTCTGCTGGCGGCCGCTGCGACCGGCAAGGTGGTCAACGTCAAGAAGGGGCAGTTTCTGGCGCCGTGGGACATGCAGAACGTCGTCTCGAAGATCACGAACGGCGGCAACGCCAACGTGCTGGTGACGGAGCGCGGCGCTTCGTTCGGCTACAACACGCTCGTCTCCGACATGCGCGCGCTGCCGATCATGGCGCGCACCACCGGCGCGCCGGTAGTTTTCGATGCGACCCATTCGGTGCAGCAGCCGGGCGGCAAGGGCACCTCGTCCGGCGGCGAGCGCGAGTTTGTGCCGGTGCTGGCACGCGCGGCTGTTGCGGTCGGCGTCGCGGGTGTGTTCATCGAGACCCATCCCGATCCCGACCATGCGCCGTCCGACGGACCGAACATGGTGCCACTCAAGGACTTCGAGGGACTTCTTCAGACCCTGATGGCATTCGACGCGGTGGCAAAGGCGGGGCGGTAAGAGGCTTATCCACCGCCGCCTGCGCACAATTTTGTAGTGACGTAAATATTGACGGCAGTCTATTTATGTAGTTACATTATCTGGCGACGCGATGATCACCTTCGATCCGGCAAAGCGGGAATTGACGCTGAAGATGCGTGGGCTGGATTTTGCCGACGCAGAACTGGTTTTCTCGGCCCGCACTGCAACGGTTGAGGACGCGCGATTTGACTATGGCGAGATCCGCTACCGTACCGCCGGATTTCTGCGAGGACGATTGGTCGTTGTTGTCTGGACGCCGCGTGAAGAGGCGCGGCACATCATCTCGATGAGGCATTGCCATGCCAAAGAAGAAAAAAAGTGGCACGAGCGTATGGGTTGATCCGGACGACGCGCCGGAGCTCGATGACGACTTCTTTGATCGTGCCGAAATCCGTGAAGGCGACAAGATCATCCGCCGCGGCCGGCCCCCGCTGGGTCTTGTTGCTAAGAAATCGGTGACGTTGCGGCTCGACGACGATGTGATCGCGGCCTATCGCGAAACCGGCGCGGGCTGGCAGTCGCGCATCAACGCCGACTTGCGCAAGGCGCGCAAGCTCGGGAAGGTTTGATGGCTCTTAACCCCGCCCCCTGTACGGCGGCACGCCCTGGTCCGGTACCCAGACATTCTTCGGCAGCCGGCCGCTTTGCCAGAACACGTCGATCGGGATGCCGCCGCGCGGATACCAGTAGCCGCCGATGCGCAACCAGCGCGGTTTGATCTCGCGGACGAGGCGCTGGCCGATCGCGACTGTGCAGTCCTCGTGGAATGCGCCGTGGTTGCGGAAGCTCGCGAGATAGAGCTTCAGCGCCTTCGATTCCACCAGCCAGTTGCCGGGCACGTAGTCGATCACGAGGTGGGCGAAGTCGGGCTGGCCGGTGATCGGGCACAGGCTGGTGAATTCAGGTGCGGCGAAGCGCACGAGGTAATCTGTGCCTGCGTGCGGATTGGGGACGCGGTCGAGCTTTGCCTCCTCGGGCGAGGCGGGCAGCGTGACCGGGCGGCCGAGCTGAAGCGGGGCTTTTGTGGCGGCCGGGCGCGGCTTTCGGGACATCGGGTTTCTCCGTTTGCGGGCGGTGATAGCGAAATCGGCGCGGCGCGTCACCGGGTTCGCATCGGTCCATGCGCCGTTGCGGCTTTTCCCGCCGGAATCCTTGCTGTAGAAGCAGCCATCCCTGTTTTCCTTCGAATCCCAAAGAGGCGCACATGACTGCCATCGTCGATATCATTGGCCGCGAAATCCTGGACAGCCGTGGCAATCCGACGGTCGAGGTCGATGTGGTGCTGGAGGATGGCTCGATGGGCCGCGCCGCAGTGCCCTCGGGCGCCTCGACCGGCGCGCATGAGGCAGTGGAACTGCGCGACGGCGACAAGGGTCGCTATGGCGGCAAGGGCGTCGAGAAGGCGGTCGAAGCCGTCAGCGGCGAGATTTTCGATGCCATCGGCGGCATGGATGCCGAGAACCAGGTGCAGATCGACAACGCAATGATCGCGCTCGACGGCACGCCCAACAAGAGCCGCTTGGGGGCCAACGCCATCCTCGGCGTCTCGCTCGCGGTGGCGAAGGCCGCGGCCGAGTCCTGCGACATGCCGCTTTATCGGTATGTCGGCGGCACCTCGGCGCGCGTGCTGCCGGTGCCGATGATGAACATCGTCAATGGCGGCGTCCACGCCGACAACCCGATCGATTTCCAGGAAATCATGGTGATGCCGGTCGGCGCGCAAAGCTTCGCGGAAGCCCTGCGCTGCGGTGCGGAGATCTTCCACACGCTGAAGGGCGAACTGAAGAAGGCCGGCCACAACACCAATGTCGGCGACGAGGGCGGCTTCGCGCCGAACCTGCCGTCGGCCGACGCCGCGCTCGACTTCGTCATGAGCGCGATCGGCAAGGCGGGCTACAAGGCCGGCGACGACGTGATGCTGGCGCTCGACTGCGCCTCGACCGAGTTCTTCAAGGACGGCAAGTACGTCTATGAAGGCGAGAAGAAGACCCGCTCGCGCTCCGAGCAGGCGAAGTATCTCGCCGACCTCACCAGCCGCTACCCGATCGTCTCGATCGAGGACGGCATGGCCGAGGACGACATGGACGGCTGGAAGGAACTGACCGACCTGATCGGTGGCAAGGTCCAGCTTGTCGGCGACGATCTGTTCGTCACCAACGTCACGCGGCTTGCCGACGGTATCAAGCGCGGCATCGGCAACTCGATCCTCGTCAAGGTCAACCAGATCGGCACGCTGACCGAGACGCTTGCCGCGGTCGAGATGGCGCACAAGGCGGCTTATACCGCCGTGATGTCGCATCGCTCGGGTGAGACCGAGGATTCCACCATTGCCGACCTCGCGGTCGCGACCAATTGCGGGCAGATCAAGACTGGCTCGCTCGCGCGCTCGGATCGTACCTCGAAGTACAACCAGCTCCTGCGCATCGAGCAGCAGCTTGACGATCAGGCGCTTTACGCCGGCCGCTCGGCGCTCAAGGCGCTGGCGTAAGCTAAAGCGCGGCCCTGTACTGGGCGCGTCGCATCACGACGTGGTGCGGCGCTGAACCGGGACCGTCGCGAGTGCACAGCTGGAACGGCCCCGGCTTGGCAGTGCAGCGTGACACGCTGCACCGATCCCGGGTGCGAACTTTCCCTTCAGCTCTTCCCAAAAAAGGGCGTTCACGCCCGTCTTTGACGGGAGATGGGAGAGGTCGCTTTGCGTTAGCAAAGCGGGTGAGGGAGACTCCATAACCTATTGGGGTCTCGAACCCTTCATCCCAATCCTTCTCCCCATGGGAAAGGGAGCATAGCGCTGCCAGTGTGTGCGCACCTTTCGCCCCCGCCGAAGGTAAGTCACTCCCAATTGCCCCATATTCATGCACTTGCATGATTATCCCGGCAGGGTAAGCTGCGCTCCCCACGTTTGCATTGAGGACGTTTCATGCCCCATCAGGTTCTGGTTATTGTCGGCAGCCTCCGGAAAGAGGCCTATTCGCTCAAGGTCGCGCATGCGCTCGCGAAAGCGGCCCCGGCTTCGCTGAAGCTCTCGGTCGAAACGCTGCAGGGGCTGTCGTTCTTCAATCAGGACCTGGAAGCCAATCCGCCGGCGGACTGGCTCGCCTTTCGCGACAAGATCAAGGCGTCGGACGCGGTGATCTTCGTCACGCCGGAATACAACCGTTCGATTCCGGGCGTCTTGCGCAACGCCATCGACGTTGCCTCGCGGCCGCCCGGAAAGAGCTCGTTCCTAGGCAAGCCGGTCGGCATCGTCGGCAATTCGCCGGGACCGCTCGGCGGCGTCAGCGCGGCGATGGAGCTGAAGCGCTCGATGTCCGGCATCTGCGGGCCGATTCTGGGCCAGCCGGAAATCTACCTGACGCAGGTCGGGAACTCGTTCAACGAGCAGGGCGAGGTGACGAACGAGGGCTTCACCAAGGTGATCCAGCAATACGTCGAGGCGTTTGCCGCCTTCGTGGAGCGGCAGAAGAAGGCGATGGCGTAAGCCGTTAGCGCCGAATTAACCGTGACGGCGCATCGTGCCGTGATGGTTTCTCGTGCACGATTCAAGGCGTTCCTGACCGGCCTCGCGCTCTACGCGATCGCGGCCGGCTTCATCACCTATTTCGGTGTCAACGCCTATACCGGCCGTTACGGTATCAATGCCCGCATCGAGCTCGAGAAGGAGGCGGCGACGCTGTCCGCTGAACTTGCGCGGCTCAAGGCGGATCGTGCGGAGGAAGAAAAGCGCGTTGCGCTGCTGCGCTCCGACAAAGTCGATCCCGACATGCTCGACGAGCGTGCGCGCTATCAGCTCGACTATGCGCATCCGCGCGATCTCGTGCGTGTGCTGTCGCGCTAAGGCTGAAATACTTTCATCTGGAATATCGTACGCCACGCATGACGTCGGCAAAGTCGCGCGTCTTTGTCGTGCTCTCTTCAAATTTTCGATTGGATCGTTCGTAAATTCCGACCACACCGCGCGATATATTCATCCGCGGCAATAGCCGCGTTGCGCAATAATTTTCTCCAGATTACGCTCACAGCAGCATAACGGCACTCGGGACGCGAGTGTCGGCTAGTCGGTTTCGGGAGCGAAACCAACGACAAGGAGAGCGACCATGAAACAGGTCAAGGAGTACGCGCGCGAGCGTTCTATCGACGAACTTTATCAGGAGGACCCGGAAAGAGCGGATGCGAATGTTTTCGGCCGCAAAACCGACGTTGGACGTCGCGGCTTTCTGGGCGGCGCTGGACTCGCGGCCATGAGTGCGGCCGTCGGCGGCGCCATTCCATTCGCTGCCAATATGCCCGGCGGATTAATTCCGGCAGCGTTTGCGCAGTCCACTCCGCCAACGCCAACTGTTGGTACTTCGCCTGCGGCGCCTGCCGCGCCGAAGGGGCCGCAACATCTCAACTTCCCCGGCAAGAGCGACAAGCTCGTCGTCCTCGGTGATCGGCCGCTGGTTGCGGAAACGCCGGAAGATCAGCTCAATGACGATACGACGCCGACCAACAAGCTGTTCGTGCGCAACAACGGCCAGACGCCGGACGAGGCGAAAGATCCGGACAAGTGGTCGTTCGAGATCGACGGCGAGGTCAACAAGAAGCTGACGCTGACGCTCGGCGAGTTGAAATCGAAGTACAAGCCGGTGACGCGCCGCATGGTGCTGGAGTGCGGCGGCAACGGCCGTTCGTTCTTCACGCCGCAAGCGCGCGGCAATCAGTGGACCAACGGCGGCGCGGGTTGTCCGGAATGGACCGGCGTGCGGCTGGCCGACGTGCTCAAAACCGCGGGACTTAAACCTTCTGCGGTTTTCTCTGCGCACTACGGCAGCGACCAGCATCTCTCCGGCGATGCGTCGAAGGCGACGGTGTCGCGCGGCGTGCCGGTCAAGAAGCTGATGGACGAAAACAACCTGATCGTCTGGCAGGTCAATGGTGAACCGCTTCCCAACATCAATGGTGGTCCAGTGCGGCTTCTCATTCCCGGCTGGCCGGGCTCGTTGTCGGCAAAGTGGCTCAACCGAATCTGGCTTCGCGACAAGGAGCATGACGGACCGGGCATGACCAACTTCTCCTATCGCGTGCCCATCAAGCCGATGGTGCCGGGCGACAAGGGCGACCCGAAGAACTTCAAGATTCTGGAGTCGATGCCGGTGCGCTCGATCATCACCAGTCCGGCGAACGGCGACAAGATCGCCGCCGGCACCAAGGAGATCAAGCTGCGCGGTGCGGCCTGGGCCGGCGATCTGACGGTGCAGGAGGTCGATGTTTCCACCGATTTCGGTGCGACATGGACCAAGGCGAAAGTCAGCAAGCCAAAGAACAAGTACGACTGGCAACGCTGGACCGCGACTGTCAAGCTGCCGACCGACGGCTATTACGAGATCTGGACCCGCGGTACGGATTCCAGAGGCGTGATGCAGCCGCATATGGCCGGGTTCTGGAACCCGCAGGGCTATGGCGGCAACGCCATGCATCGTATCGCGGTGCTGGTTGGTTGATGTCGACGTCTCACCACCACTTCCCCCTGTCCGCCGCGCGTTTTGCGCGGCGGCTTGGGTTCGCCCTTGTCGTGAGTATCGCTGCGACCGCGACAGTCGCGGCCCAAACGGAGGAGACGCCGGAGGATTATCCGGATGGTCCCGGACGCGATGACACTTTCTATGCCTGCACCGCCTGTCACGGCTTCAAGCTTGTGGCGCAGCAGGGCATGAACCGCCGCCAATGGGATGAATCGATCAACCTGATGATCGCGCGGCATGGCATGCCAGAGCCGGAGGCGAAGGATCGCGAGGTCATCCTCAACTATCTCGAACGGACATTCCCGCCGCGGACGGCGCCGAGTGGCGGCAGCAGCGGCGGCGGCTTTCGCAATCCGTTCATGAAATAGCCGATGTGAAAAGGGAGGCGCCAATCCAACGACAAACGAGCCGGTTGGATTGGCGCTTTCTGCGGGAATCGAACCGCTCTCTGTGATGGAGAGCCGTTCGCACCGGTGCATAAGTCGAGGGCGGCACGTGTCCGCGCAGGCGGTGATACCGCTCCGTGCATCGTGCACGCAAAACAGACAACACAAATTTCAAAATCCCGCGCGGGCGATGCCATTAATTGCGTCTCGTTGCGGTGCAAAATGTTTTGTATTCCTGCGACGTTACGCGATCCTTCCCCGTCGGAGAGAGTTGGAGTAGAGAGGATTCATCACCTCTTTTACCCGGACATCTCATGCCCTCTGGAAAACCTTCGGCAGCCGCAACCAAAGGCGCGACGGCGAACGCCACCAAACTGGAATTCACCAAAGAGCAGGAACTGACAGCACTGCGCGACATGCTGCTGATCCGCCGTTTCGAAGAGAAGGCGGGTCAGCTTTACGGCATGGGTGCGATCGGCGGCTTCTGCCATCTTTATATCGGACAGGAAGCGGTCGTCGTCGGCATGCAGATGGTGTTGAAGGAAGGCGATCAGGTCATCACCGGTTATCGCGACCACGGCCACATGCTCGCGACCGGCATGGACCCGAAGGGCGTGATGGCGGAATTGACCGGCCGCCGCTCCGGCTATTCCAAAGGCAAGGGCGGCTCCATGCACATGTTCAGCAAGGAGAAGCACTTCTACGGCGGCCATGGCATCGTGGGCGCGCAGGTGCCGCTCGGCACCGGCTTGGCCTTCGCCAACCGTTATCGCGGCAACGACAATGTCGCGATCGCCTATTTCGGCGACGGCGCGGCCAATCAGGGCCAGGTCTATGAAAGCTTCAACATGGCCGAGCTGTGGAAGCTGCCGGTCGTGTATGTGATCGAGAACAACCGCTATGCCATGGGCACTGCGGTGACGCGCGCATCGGCGCAGACCGATTTCTCCAAGCGCGGCGCCTCGTTCAACATTCCCGGCGAGCAGGTCGACGGCATGGACGTGCGCGCGGTGCGCGCCGCCGGCGAGCGCGCTGTCGGCTGGTGTCGCGAAGGGAAGGGGCCTTTCATTCTCGAGATGCAGACCTATCGCTATCGCGGCCACTCGATGTCCGATCCCGCAAAATATCGTACACGCGAGGAAGTCGAGAAGGTCCGTCACGATCAGGACCCGATCGAGCAGGTGCGCAAGCGCCTGTTGGCGGCCAAGGTCGATGAAGCCGAGTTGAAGAAGATCGACGCCGAGGTGCGCGAGATCGTCAACGACGCTGCCGACTTCGCCCAGCACGATCCCGAGCCGGACGTGTCCGAACTCTACACCGACGTTTACCGCTAAGCGCGAGCCAACGACCATGCCGATTCAAGTATTGATGCCCGCGCTCTCGCCCACGATGGAAAAGGGCAACCTTGCCAAGTGGCTGAAGAAGGAAGGCGATGCCATCAGGTCCGGCGACGTCATCGCCGAGATCGAGACCGACAAGGCGACGATGGAAGTCGAGGCGACCGACGAAGGCACCCTCGGCAAGATTCTGGTGCCGGAAGGCACCGCCGATGTTGCCGTGAACACGCCGATCGCAACCATCCTTGCTGACGGCGAAAGCGCCGCCGACCTCGACAAGGCGGCTGCACCGGCAGCCCAGCCGAAAGCCGCCGAATCCGCGCCGCCCGCCGCTGCGCCGGCTGCAGTCCCCGTGCCCGCATCGAAGGCTGAAGCGGTCCCCGCTGCGCCCGCCAGTCAGGCAGCGCCCGATCCCGATATTCCGCCCGGTACCGAGATGGTGACGATGACGGTGCGCGATGCGTTGCGCGACGCCATCGCCGAAGAGATGCGCCGCGATGAAGACGTCTTCATCATGGGCGAGGAGGTCGCCGAGTATCAGGGCGCCTACAAGATCACCCAGGGCATCCTGCAGGAATTCTCCGCGCGCCGCGTAATCGACACGCCGATCACCGAGCATGGCTTCGCGGGCGTCGGCATCGGCGCGGCAATGGCGGGCCTGAAGCCGATCGTCGAGTTCATGACGTTCAACTTCGCCATGCAGGCGATGGACCAGATCATCAACTCCGCCGCCAAGACGCTCTATATGTCCGGCGGGCAGATGGGCTGTTCGATCGTCTTCCGCGGCCCGAACGGTTCGGCCGCGCGCGTCGCCGCCCAGCACAGCCAGGATTATGCGGCGTGGTACTCGCAGATCCCGGGCCTCAAGGTGATTGCGCCTTACACCGCGGCCGACGCCAAGGGGCTTCTGAAAGCGGCGATTCGCGATCCGAACCCGGTGATCTTCCTCGAGCACGAAATTCTCTACGGCCACAGCTTCGAAGTGCCGAAGCTCGACGATTATGTGCTGCCGATCGGCAAGGCGCGCATCGCCCGCACCGGTCAGCATGTCACGCTGATCTCGTGGTCGCATGCCATGACGTGGACGCTGAAGGCCGCCGAAGAACTCGCCAAGGAAGGCATCGAGGCCGAGGTGATCGACCTGCGCACCATCCGGCCGATGGACACCGAAACGCTTATCGCTTCGGTGCAGAAGACCGGCCGCGCCGTCGTCATCGAGGAAGGCTGGCAGCAGTCGGGCGTCGGCTCCGAGGTCGCCGCGCGGTTGATGGAGCATGCGTTCGATTATCTTGATGCGCCGGTTGCGCGCGTCTCGGGCAAGGACGTGCCGATGCCGTATGCGGCCAACCTCGAAAAGCTTGCGCTGCCGTCTGTCGAGGACGTTGTCGCCGCCGCCAAAGCGGTCAGCTATCGGTGAGTGACGCGATGGTCAGGCAATTTCTTCAGTGCCCCGGTCGCGATGCAGCGCGTGAGCGTTGCGTCGCAGAGCCGGGACCGTCACGGAACGTAACGATCCCGGGTCTGCAGCGCATCACTTCGTGCCGCGCTGCGCACGGGATGCAAACTACTTGCGGCGAGGCTTAATCATGCCGATCAACATTCTGATGCCCGCGCTGTCGCCCACGATGGAAAAGGGCAACCTCGCCAAGTGGCTCAAGAAAGAGGGCGACAAGGTTTCATCCGGCGATGTCATCGCCGAGATCGAGACCGACAAGGCGACGATGGAAGTCGAGGCGGTGGACGAGGGCACCATCGCGAAAATTCTGGTACCGGAAGGCACCGCCGACGTGCCGGTCAATCAAGTCATCGCCGTGCTCGCCGCCGATGGCGAGGATGTGAAAGCGGCTGCAAGCGGTGGCGGTGCATCTGCGCCGGCTCCCAAGCCTGCTGAAGCTCCGAAAGCTGCTGAACCGGCCAAGGCTGCAGAGGCTCCGAAGCCTGCTGCCGCTGCGTCCGCACCGGCTCCGGCTGCAAAACCGACCGCATCTGCGGCACCGGCTGCGCCGCAGCCCGCACAGGCTCCCAGCAACGGCGCGCGCACCTTTGCCTCGCCGCTCGCCCGGCGTCTCGCCAAGGAAGCTGGCATCGATATTTCCCGCGTCAGCGGCACCGGTCCACACGGCCGCATCATCGCCCGCGACGTCGACGAGGCGAAGGCGGGGCGTGGTCTGAAGCCTGCCGCTGCTGGCGGCGCGGCTGCGCCGACCTTCGCGCCGGGTCCGAGCGACGCGCAGATCATGTCGCTGTTCAATGCGGACAATTACGAGGCGGTGCCGCACGACCAGATGCGCAAGGTGATTGCGCAGCGTCTGTCGGCCTCCGACCGCGACGTGCCGCAATATTATCTCACCTGCGATTGCGACATCGGCAATCTCGTCGCCGCGCGCGAGGACATCAACGGCCGCGCCCCGAAGGACAAGGACGGCAAGCCCGCCTACAAGCTCTCGGTCAACGACTTCGTCATCAAGGCGCTGGCGCTGGCGTTGCAGCGCGTGCCGGATGCCAACGTCACCTGGACCGACGAGGCGATGCTGCGCCACAAGGTCTCCGACGTCTCGGTCGCGGTGTCGATCCCGACCGGGCTGATCACGCCGATCATCCGCAGCGCGCATGCGAAGTCGGTGTCGACGATCTCCAACGAGATGAAGGACCTCGCCGCGCGCGCCAAGGCACGCAAGCTCAAGCCCGAGGAATATCAGGGCGCGAGCACGGCGGTGTCGAACCTCGGCATGTACGGCATGAAGCAGTTCACCGCCGTCATCAACCCGCCGCAGTCGACCATTCTCGCGGTTGGCATGAGCGAGGAGCGGCCGGTGGTGCGGAACGGCAAGATCGAGATCGCGACCATCATGACGGTGACGCTTACATGCGATCACCGCGCGATGGACGGCGCGCTCGGTGCGCAGCTTCTCAGCGCCTTCAAGCTCCTGATCGAAAACCCGGTGATGATGGTGGTGTGAGGCGCGAGCCTCACGCCGTCACCCATCATGAGACGCCCATGAAACTCCTCGGTGTTATTCTGCTGGCCGGCATTGCCTCGCTTGTCGTCGGCGTGATCTTTGCCGCGGCCTGGCCCTTTCTCGTCGCCTGCAAGGGCGCGGGCTGTGCCGCCACTTTCCAGCAGAAGCTCGTGCTCGTTGCGATCTTTGCGGCAGTCGCGATGGCGGTGTTTTCCTTCGCCGCGACGCGGGTGAAGAAGCGCGAGGCGATTTCGTCGGTGCTGCGGCTTCTGGTGCTTGCGCCGGCCGTGCTGATCGTCGCGGGCCTTGCGGCGGATGCGGCGCCGGGCGCGGAGAAGAAGTTCGTCGTCACCGATGCGCTGCAGCTTGCGGTGCCGTTCTGGGCCGTGGTGCTGACGCAATACGCGCTTATCCGGCGCACGCTGCTGCCGCGGGAGGCGGTGCGCTCGTAACCGCGCGTTCGTGCGGAGGGCAGGAGAGATGCCTATGGGGTCGATATCGGCGGTGCGATTGATGGCGGGGCGCGGCGCCTCGCGGACGGCAATCTGGCTGGCGGCCGCAACGATCGCGTTCTCCGCCGGCGCGGCGCGGGCGGAAATGAAGCCGAAGGTCGCGCAGCTCGACGAGGTGCCGAAAGCGGTCCTCTACATCGGCAACAGCTTTTTCTATTACAATAACAGTCTGCATAACCATGTGCTGAAGCTCGCGCACGCGGCCGATCCGGGGACGCATTACTACGCGACCTCGGCCACCATCAGCGGCTCCGGGCTCAACTGGCATAATGTTGAGGCGCTGTTCTCGACCGACGGCATGGCGTCCTATTCGTTCGCGCCGGGCAACAAGGTGGTGATGACCACCCGCAACAAGAAGTACGACGCGGCCATCATGATGGATTGCAGCCAGTGCCCGGTGCATCCGCAGCTCAAGGGCCTGTTCGCCGAGACCGCGGCAAAGGATGCCGAGATCGTACGCAAGCATGGCGCCGATCCGGTGCTGTTCATGTCGTGGGCCTATGCCGACAAGCCCGAGATGACCGAGCAGCTTGCGGAGGCCTACACCACCGCCGGCAACGCAAGTGGCATGCTGGTCATTCCGGCGGGGCTAGCGTTTGCGCGTGCCAAGAAACAGCAGCCTGATCTGGTGCTGAACGTCGAGGACAAGCGTCACCCGACGCTCGCGGGGACCTATCTCGCGGCGTGCACGGTGCTGGCGTCGGTCTATCGGCGTTCGCCGGTCGGCAACAGCTACCATGCGGGTCTCGACGAGAAGACCGCCACGTTCCTGCAGAACGTGGCGTGGGAGACGGTTCAGGACTATTACAGGAAGTAGATTTTGGCCCGAGCGGGTCAGCAACGGCGCGGGACGCTGTCCCTCTCCCACAGGGGGAAAGGGAGAAAACAACTGAAGCAGGTTAGCGAACATGGCTGATACATCTTTCGACGTCGTTGTGATTGGCGCAGGCCCGGGCGGCTATGTCACCGCGATCCGCGCGGCGCAGCTCGGCTTCAAGACGGCGATTGTCGAGAAGCAGCATCTCGGCGGCATCTGCCTCAACTGGGGCTGTATCCCGACCAAGGCGCTGCTGCGCTCGGCCGAGATCTATCACTACATGCAGCACGCCAAGGACTACGGCCTCACCGCCGAGAAGGTCGGCTATGACGCGAAAGCCGTGGTGCAGCGCTCGCGCGGCGTTTCCAAGCGCCTCAATGACGGCGTCGGCTTCCTGATGAAGAAGAACAAGATCACCGTGATCTGGGGCGATGCGACCATCGACGCGCCCGGCAAGATCACGGTGAAGGCGGGCAGCGCCGATGCGCCGAAGGGCGTGCTGGGGGCGGGCAGCTATCAGGCCAAGCACATCATCGTCGCGACCGGCGCACGCCCGCGCGTACTGCCGGGGCTCGAGCCGGACAAGAAGCTCGTCTGGACCTATTTCGAGGCGATGGTGCCGGAGAAGATGCCGAAGTCGCTGCTCGTGGTCGGCTCCGGTGCGATCGGCATCGAATTCGCCTCGTTCTACCGCACCATGGGTGCGGAGGTGACGGTGGTCGAGGTGCTGCCGCAGATTCTGCCGGTCGAGGACGCCGAGATCGCCGGCCTCGCGCGCAAGCAGTTCGAGAAGCAGGGCATCCGTATCCTCACCGGCGCGAAAGTCACCAAGCTCGACAAGAAGGCCGACAGCGTCACCGCGACCGTCGATCTCGGCGGCGGCAAGACCGAGCAGATCACCGCCGACCGCGTGATCTCGGCGGTGGGCGTCGTCGGCAATATCGAGAACCTCGGGCTGGAGAAGTTAGGGGTGAAGACCGATCGCGGTTGCATCGTCATCGACGGCTATGGCAAGACCAATGTGCCGGGCATCTACGCCATCGGCGACGTCGCGGGCCCGCCGATGCTCGCTCACAAGGCCGAGCATGAAGGCGTGATCTGCATCGAGGCGATCAAGGGGCTGCACGTGCACCCGATGAACAAGCAGATGATCCCGGGCTGCACTTACTGCCATCCACAGATCGCTTCCGTCGGCCTCACCGAGGCCAAGGCGAAAGAGGCGGGCAAGGATATCCGTGTCGGCCGCTTCCCGTTCGCCGGCAACGGCAAGGCGATCGCGCTCGGTGAGGATCAGGGCCTGATCAAGGTGATCTTCGACAAGAAGACCGGACAATTGCTCGGCGCGCACATGGTCGGCGCGGAGGTCACCGAGTTGATCCAGGGCTATGTGGTGGCGATGAACCTGGAGACCACCGAGGAAGAGCTGATGCACACCATCTTCCCGCATCCGACGCTGTCGGAAATGATGAAGGAAGCGGTGCTCGACGCCTACGGGCGCGTGCTGAATATGTAAGGGAAGCCAAAACAAAGCCCGCCGTAACAGGCGGGCTTTCAGATCGCGTCCGGCAAGCCGTGTCTGCGTTATCGCGAACGCGCCTTTGCCTTCGGAGGCGTAACGCCGTCCCAGCTCTTTCGGGAAACCGATGTTTAGAAGCAATCGAACGCGACGCAGACGGGCGGCCGCGCGCGGCGTTAATTCTGCATCGCATCGCGCGAAGATTTAAAACCTGTAGTTCAGGCCGGCGCGGACGATGTTGAGGTCGGTTGCGAATTTCACGGGATACGTAATCGGCAAGGTTCCGGGCATCGTCGTGACCGCCACCTCGGTCAGGCCTCTGTCAAAGCGCGCGTAAAGATACTCGCCTTTCAGCGACCATCGTGGCCCGAGCGCGTATTCGAACCCGCCACCGATCGTCCAGCCCGGAGCCATGCCTCGGGACGAACCGGCATAACAGACATTCGGGTTGGGACCACCGCAAAGGGACGTGTATCTGACGCCATTGATGTCGAAAATTCCGGAACCACTTGTGCCCGGTTCGACGTCAAATCGTGCAGAACTGTTGATCTTCGCAAAGGCAAATCCGCCGGTGGCGTAGACAAGCAGGTTTTCAGCGGCGACATGGCCGAGGCGGGCGCGGATGGTACCGAACGAGCGGACGGTCTGGCTCGCGGAGGTCGCTACGCCGGGGACGATGTGACTCGTCGATCCCGAGCCGCCGATATCCGCAAGCTGGAAGTCTCCCTCCAGTCCGATAACCCAATCAGGGCGTACCTGATAATTGTACCCGATCTGAAAGCCGCCCAGCGCCCCGGAGTGCGTCCCGGTTGGCCAGCAAGCCGATCTGACGCGCGTACTCGGAAACGACAAGATCGTCCTTTGGATACTCGGCTCCACCATTGAACCAGCCGCCGCCCGCGTTCACGCCGGCGTAGAATCCGGTCCAGTTCATGGCGGGAGCAGCAGCGGCTTTGACAGGGAAATCCGCCGCATGGGCCGATCCGGCAAAGGTGACGGCGATGAGCGCGGCCAGCGCGGTGTGTTTCATCAAAAACCCAAAGGAAATGGATGGACTTGACGGCCCTTCCAAGCGTACGCCGCTCGTTTCTCGCACAGTTTGGGGGCGGCATTTCGGTGCATAGGGGAAAGCAGACGGGAGTATTCACGCTGCGCTGCGATGCCGCTGCGCGCCAGCAAGCCCGTCATTGACCGCAGATACACACCGCAGATGTTGCGAAGCCGCCACAGTTTTTGAACATTTAACCCTTGCCGTAGGAAGCTCTTGCGCGCGCCGCGATTTGGCCACACGCCTCAATGAAATCGTGTTCATGTAGCGTGGATGCCGCGACCGCCGCGTGAATGCGCCTGAAGCCTGTTATTTGCAGGAGAAAGTTGGCGCGGCGAGGGTGTGAGATGGACGCCAAGACCAACATCAAGTCGAGATTGCCGAGCCGCCATGTCACGGAAGGCCCGGCCCGCGCTCCGCACCGCTCCTATCTCTACGCCATGGGTCTCACCACCGAGCAGATCCATCAGCCGTTCGTCGGCGTGGCGACCTGCTGGAATGAGGCTGCTCCCTGCAATATTTCGCTGATGCGCCAGGCGCAGGCCGTGAAGAAGGGCGTCGCCTCGGCGGGCGGCACCCCCCGCGAGTTCTGCACCATCACCGTCACCGACGGCATCGCCATGGGCCACGAGGGCATGCGCTCCTCGCTGCCGTCCCGCGAGGTGATCGCGGATTCCGTCGAACTCACCATCCGCGGCCATTCCTATGACGCCCTGATCGGGCTCGCCGGCTGCGACAAGTCCTTGCCCGGTATGATGATGGCGATGTGTCGCCTCAACGTGCCCTCGATCTTCATCTATGGCGGCTCGATCCTGCCCGGCAATTTCCGCGGCCAGCAGATCACCGTGCAGGATATGTTCGAGGCGGTCGGCAAGCATTCGGTCGGCGAAATGTCCGACGCCGACCTCGACGAAATCGAGCGCGTGGCGTGTCCCTCGGCGGGCGCCTGCGGCGCGCAGTTCACCGCCAACACCATGGCGACCGTCTCCGAGGCGATCGGGCTTGCGCTGCCGTATTCGGCCGGCGCGCCAGCGCCTTATGAAATCCGCGACTCCTTCTGCGCGGCGGCGGGCGAGAAGGTGATGGAGCTGATCGCCAGGAACATCCGTCCGCGCGACATCGTCACCCGCAAGGCGCTGGAAAATGCCGCGGCTGTGGTTGCGGCCTCCGGCGGCTCGACCAACGCGGCGCTGCATCTGCCTGCGATTGCACATGAATGCGGGATCGAATTCGATCTGTTCGACGTCGCCGAAATCTTCAAAAAGACGCCTTATGTCGCAGATTTGAAGCCGGGTGGCCGTTATGTGGCCAAAGACATGTTCGAAGCTGGTGGCATTCCGCTGCTGATGAAGACGCTGCTGGACAACGGTTATCTGCACGGCGACTGCCTGACAGTGACGGGCCGTACCATTGCCGAGAACCTCCAGAGCGTGAAATGGAACCCGCACCAGGATGTGGTGCGTCCGGCGGATCGGCCGATCACGGCGACCGGCGGCGTCGTGGGCATGAAGGGCAACCTCGCGCCGGAGGGCGCGATCGTGAAGGTGGCTGGCATGTCCGTCCTGAAGTTCACGGGCCCCGCGCGCGTGTTCGACTGCGAGGAAGACGCGTTCGAGGCCGTGGAAAAACGCACCTACAAGGAAGGCGACGTTCTCGTGATCCGCTACGAGGGCCCCAGGGGCGGCCCGGGCATGCGCGAGATGCTCGCCACCACTGCTGCTCTTTATGGCCAGGGCATGGGCGCGAAGGTTGCGCTTATCACCGACGGGCGCTTCTCCGGCGCCACGCGCGGCTTCTGCATCGGCCATGTCGGCCCGGAAGCGGCGATCGGCGGCCCGATTGGCCTTCTCCGGGACGGAGACATCATCGAACTTGATGCCGAAGCCGGCACGCTCAATGTCAGGCTGAGCGAGGCCGAACTGGCCGAGCGGCGCAAGGTGTGGAAACCGCGCGAGACGGGCACTGGCTCCGGTGCGCTCTGGAAATATGCCCAGCAGGTCGGCCCTGCGGTCAGGGGAGCGGTGACGCACCCCGGCAAGGCGGGTGAGAAGAGTTGCTATGCGGATATTTAAGGGTTGCGTCATTGTTGCGTGTGCGAGCGTCGTAGCCTTTGCGATGACGCCAGCGAATGCTTTCGACGGTACGCCGGATGCCGATAGCGCCGCCGCGCCGCTTGCGGTCGTCACCGCGCCCTCCGGCGTTGCGGTGGTCCGCAAGACCGTGACCGCGCCGGCGGCCGCCAACAACAATTCGCTGAGCGCGCTGCAATACGCCGCCGAAGATGGCCACGCGATCGCACAGTGGAAGCTCGGCAAGATGTTCGCCGATGGCGGCGGCGTCGAGCGCGATGATCTGCGCGCCTTCGATTATTTCAGCCGGATCGCCAACCAGCATGCCGAGGACAGCCCCGGCGCGCCGCAGGCCAATATCGTCGCCAACGCCTTCGTGGCGCTCGGCCGGTACTACGCGACCGGCATCGCCAACACCCGCGTCAAGCGCGACCCGGAGCGGGCGCGCGAGATGCTCTCCTATGCGGCGTCCTATTTCGGCAGCGCCGAGGCGCAGTACAGCCTTGCGCGGATGTATCTCGATGGCAAAGGCATCCAGCGCGACGTGAAGTACGGCGTGCGCTGGCTCGGCCTCGCCGCGCATAAGGGCCAGCACGAAGCGCAGGCGCTGCTCGGCCAGATGCTGTTCAACGGCGACCATCTCCAGCGCCAGGCCGCGCGCGGCCTGATGTGGCTCACGCTCGCGCAGGAAAGCGCGACGCCGAGCGAGAAGTGGATTCACCAGAGCTACAACGAGGCGCTCGCGAAAGCCTCGGAAGACGACCGCGCCATGGCGCTCCAGATGCTGCAGCGCTGGGTGCAGGGCCGGCGGGATTGATCAACTCCACGGCGGCTCCTTCTTCCTTCACCTCTCCCCACGGGAGAGGTAAGACCCGAGCTTCGCTCGCAATGACGGGGAAGCTCAAAAATCCAGATCCGCCCACACAGGCACGTGGTCCGAGGCTTTTTCCCAGCCGCGGACGTGCTTGTCGATGCCCACGGCCTGCAGCCGATCTGCGGCGGGCGGCGACATCAGAAGATGGTCGATGCGGATGCCGTTGTTCTTCTGCCAGGCGCCGGCCTGATAATCCCAGAACGTGTATTGTTGCGGAGCGTCGGTCGTGGCGCGTAGCGCATCGGTGAGGCCGAGATTGAGCAGCGTCTGGAACTTGTCGCGGGTCTGCGGCAGGAACAGCGCGTCGCCGAGCCACGCCTGCGGATTGTAGACGTCGGCCGGCGTCGGGATCACGTTGAAGTCGCCCGCGAGCACAAACGGCTCCTCGCTCTTGATCCGCTCGCGCGCGTAAGTGATCAGCCGGTCCATCCAGCTCAGCTTGTACGGATATTTTTCCGTGTTCACCGGATTGCCGTTCGGCAGATACAGGCAGGCGAGGCGGAAGGTGCCGTCCTTGTGCGACACCACGCCTTCGAGAAAGCGTGCGTGTAGATCGTCCGGGTCGCCCGCAAGCTGCGGCCGGGTTTCCTCGAAGCGATACTTCGACAGCAGCGCGACGCCGTTGAATGTCTTCTGCCCGTGCGTCACCACGTTGTAGCCGAGCGCTTCCAGCGGCTCGCGCGGAAACGCCTCGTCGAGGCACTTGATCTCCTGCAGGCAGACGAGGTCGGGCTCGCGCTCCTTCAGCCATGTCACGAGATGGTCGAGGCGCTGGCGCACCGAGTTGACGTTCCAGGTCGCGATGCGCATGGGCGGCGTCAGATCGAGAAGCTGGTGCCGCAGCCGCAGGAGGCGGTGGCGTTCGGGTTGACGACGCGGAAGGAGGCGCCGATCAGGTCGTCGACGAAGTCGAGCTCGGAGTCCGCAAGGAAGGGCGCGGAGGAGGAGTCGACCAGCACCACGGCGTTATCGCGCACGATTACGAGGTCGTCCTCGGCCTGGGTCTTGTCGATGTCGAATTTGTATTGGAAGCCCGAGCAACCGCCGCCCTCGACGCTGATGCGAAGCTTGGCGCCTTCGCCTTCGCTTTTGAGGATTTCGCCGATCCGTCGCGCAGCCCGCTCGGAAATGGTCACATTGGCGGTCACGTCCGCTCTCCTCGAATCCGGAAGTTTGAATCTGTTCCGGACAGTAGTTAAGTACTCGCCACGCCAGAATCAAACGCCAAAGGAGCGTCCCCCATGTCCGTGGGACGGGCGGCGCCTGCCGCGCCTTACCGCTGCGACCCCGACCAGAGCCGTGGCCGCCGCTTTGACGAGCCGCCGAGCCGTCACCGCAGCGCCTTTCGCCGCGATTGCGACCGGGTGATCCATTCGACCGCGTTCCGCCGGCTCAAGCACAAGACGCAGGTCTTCATCTTCCATGAGGGCGACCATTACCGCACCCGGCTGACCCACAGCCTGGAGGTGGCGCAGATCGCCCGTGCGCTGGCGCGCCAGCTTGGCCTCGATGAGGACCTGACCGAGACGCTGGCGCTGGCCCATGATCTCGGCCATCCGCCATTCGGCCATGCCGGCGAGCGCGCGCTTGACGCCTGCCTGAAGGATCACGGCGGCTTCGACCACAATGCGCAGTCGCTGCGCGTCGTCACCTCTCTCGAGCGCCGCTATCCGGCTTTCGACGGCCTGAACCTGACCTGGGAGTCACTTGAGGGCATCGTCAAGCACAACGGCCCGCTGCTCGGCCGCGATGGCCGTCCGCTCGGGCGCTATGCGGAGCAGGGCCTGCCGGTCGGGATCACCAGCTACAACGGAGTGCACGATCTCGAACTGGGGTCCTATGCCTCGCTGGAGGCGCAGGTCGCGGCAATCTCCGACGACATCGCCTACAATGCCCACGACATCGATGACGGTCTGCGTGCCGGGTTGTTCACTATCGCGGACCTCAACGCCGTTCCGCTTGTGGCCGACATCAACGGCCGCATCGCCTCGCGTTTCCCGGGCATCGATGAGGCGCGCCACGGCGCCGAACTGGTGCGCGAGCTGATTTCGTACTGGATCGAGTCCGCATTCTCCGAGGCATTGCGCCGGATCGCGGCGAGGGCGCCGCAGAGTGTTGCGGACGTGCGCAATGCGGACGGTCCGCTCGTCGTCTTCAACCCCCGCGCTGCGGCGGCCGATAAAGAGATCAAGGAATTCCTGTGGGGGCGGATGTACCGCCACGAGCGGGTGATGCGGGTGATGACGGAGGCGGAGGGCATCGTCGCCGACCTGTTCGACCGCTACAGCCGCCACCCCGAGGACCTGCCGCCCGACTGGGCTGCCCATTGGGGTGAGGACGGCGAGGAGGAGGCGGTGCGCCGGATCGGCAATTTCATCGCCGGAATGACCGACCTTTACGCCATGACCGAGCACCAGCGGCTCTTTGACTCGACCCCGGAATTGCGTTAGGCGCGCGGGGGCGTTCGCCCCATTCTACACCCGTTTTCAGGAGACTTCCGTTGTCCGTCCCGACCCAGCCGGCCCATATTTTCGCGGATATTCTCGGGCGGGTTCAGGGTGTATGCCGTGCACTGATCGCGGACGGCACGTTGCCGGAGGGCATCGACCTGTCACGGATCGTGGTCGAGCCGCCGAAGGATGCGAGCCACGGCGACATGGCGACCAACGCCGCGATGGTGCTGGCGAAGGAAGCCAAGACGAAGCCGCGCGATCTCGCGGACAAGATCGCCGCGAAGCTTGGCGCCGACCCGCAGGTGGCCTCGGTGAGCGTCGCGGGGCCGGGGTTTATCAATCTCACGCTGAAGAACGAGGCCTGGTTCGATGCGCTGCGCGCGGTACTCAACACGGGCGCCGCTTACGGCCGCTCGGAGATCGGCGCGGGCGAGAAGGTCAACGTCGAATACGTCTCCGCCAATCCGACTGGGCCGATGCATGTCGGCCACTGCCGCGGCGCGGTGTTCGGCGATGCGCTGGCGACGCTGCTGGCGTTCGCGGGCTACGACGTCACCAAGGAATATTACATCAACGACGCCGGTGCGCAGGTCGACGTGCTCGCGCGCTCGGCATTCCTGCGGTACCGCGAGGCGTTGGGCGAAGCCATCGGCGAGATTCCGGACGGGCTTTATCCCGGCGATTATCTCAAGCCGGTCGGAGAGGCGCTTGCGAAAGAGTATGGCGACAAGCTCGTCAAGCAGCCGGAAGCCGAATGGCTGCCGCTGGTGCGCGAGAAAGCCATCGCGATGATGATGGAGATGATCCGCGGCGATCTCGCGGCGCTCAACATCAAGCACGATGTGTTCTTCTCGGAGCGCTCGCTGATTGTCGGCGGCACCGATCAGGTCGGCGCAACGATTGCGGGCCTGCGCGCAAAGGGCGACGTCTACGAAGGCCGTCTGCCGCCGCCGAAGGGGGCGCCGGTCGAGGATTACGAGGATCGCGAGCAGACGCTGTTCCGCGCCACTGCGTTCGGCGACGATGTCGATCGTCCGCTGAAGAAGTCGGACGGCTCCTACACTTACTTCGCCTCCGACATCGCCTATCACAAGAACAAGTTCGACCGCGGCTTCCGCAACATGGTGGACGTCTGGGGCGCCGACCATGGCGGCTACATCAAGCGCGTGCAGGCGGCGATCAAGGCGGTGACGGCGGGCGAGGGCACGCTCGACGTCAAGATCGTGCAGCTCGTGCGGCTGTTGCGCGCTGGCGAACCGGTGAAGATGTCGAAGCGCGCCGGCGATTTCGTCACGCTGCGCGAAGTCGTTGATGAAGTCGGCTCCGACGCCGTGCGCTTCATGATGCTGTTCCGCAAGAACGACGCGGTGCTCGACTTCGATCTTGCCAAGGTGCTGGAGCAGTCGAAGGACAATCCGGTGTTCTATGTGCAGTACGGTCACGCGCGCGGGCACTCGGTGTTCAAGAACGCGCGCGTCACGGTTCCCGATCTGCCCGAGGATAACGGCAAGCGGCTCGCTTTTCTCGCGGGCGCGCCGGTGGAACGGCTCACCGACCCGGTGGAGCTGTCGCTGATCCGGCAGCTTGCCTTGTTCCCGCGCACGCTCGAGGCGGCTGCGGCCGCACATGAGCCGCACCGAATCGCTTTTTATCTCTATGATCTCGCGAGCGAGTTTCACGCCCTCTGGACCAAGGGCCGCGACGCGCCTCATTTACGCTTCATTATCGAGAATGATGCAGAAATGACGGTTGCGCGACTGGCCTTGGTGCAAGGCGTCGTCTCTGTTCTGGCATCAGGCCTCGCCGTCCTTGGCGTTCATGCCCCGAACGAGATGCGATAGGATTAGGACTGTCGGCCTGCGTAGGGGATGACGTGGCCGCAGCCAGGAACGGCGAACTCGTTGAGGTTGCGTGAGTCTGCCGTATCCGCAGGGGATGCGAGATCACCATGTCAGATCGATACAGTGACAGGCCGTTTCCGCCCGCCGATCGCGATTATGCAAATCGTGGGCAGCAGCAGGACGAGGGCGATCCGTTGGCGGAACTCGCCCGCCTGATCGGCCAGACCGACCCTTATTCCAGCTTCGGCCGCAGCCAGACGGCGAGCGCGCAGCAGCCGCACGACGAGGCGCCTGCCTACGAGGAAGCGCCCGCGCCGCAGCAGTACAGCAGCTCGCAATATTCGGCTGAGCCATATTCCCACGCGCAATACGAGGGTGAGCCGCAGTCCTACGCAAACGAGCCGCCGCCCTTACCGTCATGGATGCGGCCGCGCGATCCCGCACCGGCCGAGCCTGCGTATTCTCAGCCTGCGCACGAGGATTATTCCTATCCGCTGCTCGACGAGACGCGCGAGCAGACCTACAACCGCCACACCGGCTATCGGCTCGGCTACGAGGTCTCGCAGTTCGAGTCCCCGCAGCAGCAAGGCTATGCCGACGATGGTCAGGCTTATGGTCAGCAGGGCTACGGGCAGGACGGTTACGGGCAGGGAGCGCAGGGCCAGTACGGCCAGAACGCCTACCAGCAAGGCGCCTACGACTCGAATGCCTACGATCAGCAAGGCCGCTACGACCAGGTCCTTTACGGTGCTGCGCCGCGCGAGCGTGGCGAAGCGCCTTATGCCGGCGGCTACGATCAGGGCTATTACGAGGACGGTTACAACGAGACCTATGCCCCCGAGCCTGAGCGCCATCGCCGCCGTGGTGGCTTCGCGACCGTCGCGGCCGTGCTCGCGCTGGCCGTGCTCGGTACTGCGGGTGCTTATGCCTATCGCTCCATCGTAGGCTCCCCTCGCAGCGGCGAGCCGCCGGTCATCAAGGCGGACGCGAGCCCGAACAAGATCGTCCCGGCGAACCAGTCGGCCGAGAACAAGCAGATTTACGACCGCGTCGGCGACAAGTCGGCCGAGCGTATGGTGTCGCGCGAGGAACAGCCGGTCGAGGTCGATGCCCGCTCCGGCGGCCCGCGTGTCGTGTTTCCGCCGTTGACGCAGAACCCGTCGCCCCCCTCCGGCGCGTCGGTGTCGCCCGCCGCGCGCCCGACCGGCCCCGGTGTCGCCAATGGAACTATGAGTGGGGAGGTGCCCCGGCGTATCCGCACTGTCAGCATCCGCCCCGATCAGTCTGACATGACCTCGCAGACGGCGTCGGCAGTTCCGGTGGCGCCGGCGCCTGCTCCGGTCCAGAGCGCGCCTGCGCGTGCACCGGCGGCGCCGTCGAACGCACCGCTCGCGCTTGCCCCCCAGCCGGCTCATGAGCCCGCACAGTCGCGCGTTGCCGCGCTGGCGCCTGCAGCAGCACCGGCCGCAGCGGGTTCCTACGTCCAGCTTTCCTCTCAGCGCTCGGAGGCCGATGCCATGACCTCCTACCGGGTGCTGCAGGGCAAGTACCCCGGCATCCTCGGTTCGCGGCAGGCAACCGTCCGCCGGGCCGATCTCGGGTCCAAAGGCGTGTACTACCGGGCGCTGGTCGGCCCCTTCGCCTCGACCGACGAAGCCACCCAGTTCTGCGTGAACCTACAATCGGCAGGGGGTAAGTGCATCGTCCAGAGGAATTAATGGCCGATTCCTTGACCCTGGCGGCGAGGGCGGGCTAATCGCCCTTAATGGCCGTCCGCGCTTTCATCACTGGCGTCTCCGGCCCCGTCCTGACCGACGGGGAGCGCGCATTTTTGCGCGAGGAACAGCCCTGGGGCTTCATCCTGTTCAAGCGCAATGTTGAGACGCCGCTGCAAGTTGCTGCGTTAATTGACGATTTGCGTGCGACTGTGGGTCGACCGAATGCCCCGGTCCTGATCGATCAGGAAGGCGGGCGGGTCCAGCGGCTCGGGCCGCCGCATTGGGCACGCTATCCGGCCGGGGCAGTGTTCGGGGCGCTGTATGACCGGAACCCGGAGCAGGGCCTGCGCGCGGCATGGCTCTCCTCGCGCCTCATCGCGTCCGATCTGGCGGGGCTCGGCATCAGCGTCGATTGTCTACCGCTCGCCGACCTGCCGGTCGAGGGGGCCGATGCCGTGATCGGCGATCGAGCCTATGGCACCACGCCGGACAAGGTCGTGGCGCTGGCGCGAGCCGTGGCGAATGGCCTGCAGGACGGTGGTATTATACCGGTCTTGAAACATATCCCCGGCCACGGACGGGCCACCGCCGACAGCCATTTGCGGCTGCCGACCGTCGATACGCCGCGCGCGGAACTGGAGCGCACCGATTTCGTGCCGTTCACGCAGCTCGCGGATCTGCCGATGGCGATGACCGCACATGTTGTGTTTAGCGGCCTCGATGCCGCCCAACCGGCGACCACTTCTGCGACAATCATTTCTCAAGTGATTCGCGGCGCGATGAATTTCCAAGGTTTGCTGATGAGCGATGACGTCTCGATGAATGCGCTGAGCGGCACGCTGGCCGAGCGCACGCGGGCGAGCCTCAAAGCGGGTTGCGACGTGGCGCTTCATTGCAATGGCAAGATGGACGAGATGCGCGCGGTGGCGAGCGAAACGCCGGAACTGGCCGGCGAGGCGTTGAAGCGCGCCGAGCGGGCGCTGGCCGCCCGCAAGGCGCCGCAGCCGTTCGACCGCGAGGCCGGCCGCGCGGAGCTTGATGAACTGATCGCACAGGCGGGGATCGCATGAGCGCCGAGATTTTATCCTTCGAGACCGGGCAGCCTGCCGTCGAGGCGGAACGGGCGCAGGACGAACCGGCGCTTGTCGTCGACGTCGAGGGTTACGAAGGCCCGCTCGACCTCCTGCTTGCGCTCGCGCGGCAGCAGAAGGTCGATCTCGCGAAGATTTCCATTCTGGCGCTGGCCGACCAGTACCTCGTGTTCATCGAGGCCGCGCGCAAGCTGCGGCTTGAGCTTGCCGCCGACTATCTCGTGATGGCGGCGTGGCTTGCTTACCTGAAATCGCGCCTGCTGCTGCCCGAGCCGCCGACGCCCGATGGTCCGAGCGCCGAGGACATGGCGAGCGCGCTCGCCAACCGTCTGCGCCGGCTCGAGCAGATCCGCGAAGCCTCCAAGCGGCTGATGACACGCCCGCAGCTCAACCGCGATATTTTCCCGCGCGGACTGCCGGAGCAGATCGCGCAGATCAAGCATCCACAATGGACGGCGACGCTCTACGACCTGCTGTCGGCCTATGCCACGCAGCGCCAGCAGCGTGTGCTTGCGAGCGTGCATCTGGCCAAGCGTACGGTGTGGTCGCTTGCCGAGGCGCGCGCTTCGCTGGAACGGTTCGCCGGCATTGCCGACGACTGGAGCCGGCTCGACGAATATCTCATCGCCTATGTGATGGACCCGACGCAGCGCGCAACGGTGATGGCCTCGAGCTTCGCGGCCACGCTTGAACTGGTGCGCGAGGGCATCGCCGACGTGCACCAGCAGGAAGCGTTCGCACCGATTTATTTTCGGAAGCATGTGACGGCAGGGCCGGGTGCGCCTGCGCCGCAGGCTCCGGTCGAGTAAGTGGAAGAAGGAGAGCCCGTCATGGCCACCAATCTGGCTACCAAGCACGTCGAGGAGCACGATCCCTCGCACGACGAGACGGTCGAGACTTCGCACGAGACGGCTGAGACGTCGCATCAGGCGGGAGAGCCGTCGCAAGACGTGGCTGAACAGGTAGCGGTTGAATCTTTGGATGAGGCGGAAGCCTCCGAGCCCGCAGCGGCGCAACGTCCCGAAGAACTGCGCCTTCTGGAAGCGATGCTGTTCGCCTCGACCGAACCGCTCGACGTGCCCTCGCTTGCCAAGCGCCTGCCGGACGGCGCGGACGTGAAGGGGCTGCTCGAACAGTTGCGGGTCGATTACGCGATGCGCGGCGTCAATCTCGTGCGCGTTGGCAACAAGTGGACGTTCCGCACCGCCTCTGACCTCGCCTGGCTGATGACGCGCGAGAGCACCGAGACGCGCCGCCTGTCGCGCGCGGCGATCGAGACGCTTGCGATCATCGCCTATCACCAACCGGTGACGCGTGCCGAGATCGAGGAAATCCGCGGCGTCATCACCTCGAAGGGCACGCTCGACGTGCTGCTGGAGACAGGCTGGATCCGCCCGCGCGGCCGTCGCAAGACGCCGGGCCGGCCGCTCACCTTCGGCACCACGGAAGCCTTCCTCTCGCAGTTCAGTCTGGAGCAGTTGGGCGACTTGCCGGGACTCGACGAGCTGAAGGGCTCGGGCCTGCTTGATACCCGTCTGCCGACGGGCTTCAGCGTGCCGGCGCCGTCCGACGATCCGATGCTGCACGAGGATGAGGAGCCGCTCGCGCCGGACGACGACCTGCAGCTCACGCTGGCGCCGGTGCCGGACCCAGAGGAGCCCAATTCCGGGGAATCCACGGAAGCGTGATCGGCCTCGCGTAACGCTTGCAGGCGGTGGCGCGTAGACCTGTCGACACCCTTGATGGGATGATGTGGGAGCGGGCAGCTTTGCGGTGCGCTTCCTCTGACGCCAACCTGTCATGGGCCGATGCGATCAACGCGAGTTCTGACCGATGCTTCTTTTCATTCTGGCTTATCTTGGCGGCGTGCTGACCATCGTCAGCCCCTGCATTCTCCCGGTTTTGCCGTTTGTGTTCGCGCGCGCCGACCGGCCGTTTCTGACAAGCGGCCTGCCGATGCTGATCGGCATGGCGGCAACCTTCGCGGCGGTGGCGACGCTCGCGGCAGTTGCGGGCGGATGGGCGGTCGCGGCCAACGAATACGGCCGCTTCCTTGCATTGGCGCTGCTCGCGCTGTTCGGCATCGCGCTGCTGTTTCCCGCAGTCGCGGAGCGTGTGACGCAGCCTCTGGTCGCGCTCGGCGGGCGGCTCTCCGAACAGGCAGACGCGCAGACCGGCAACATCGTGCCGTCGCTGTTGCTCGGCGTCGCGACGGGCCTGTTGTGGGCGCCGTGCGCGGGGCCGGTGCTCGGCCTGATCCTGACCGGCGCGGCGCTCAACGGCGCCAATGTCGAGACGACGGTTCTGCTGTTTGCCTATGCAGCGGGTGCCGCGACCTCGCTGGCGCTTGCGTTGCTCGTCGGCGGGCGCGTATTCGCGGCGATGAAGCGTTCGCTCGGTGCGGGTGAATGGGTGCGGCGCGGCCTCGGTGCGCTGGTGCTGGTTGCGGTTGTGGCCATCGCGCTCGGCGTCGACACCAATTATTTGACGAACCTCTCGCTGACGCAGACCTCGGCGATCGAGCAGGGGCTGATCGACAGGCTGCGCGGGCAAGACAAAACCGCGATGGCGCCTGCGGGCGGCGCAATGCAGGCCAACCCTTCGATGATGATGAAGGGCGCCGCGCCGCAGGAAGATGCGCTGGCGCTGCCGGTTGAAGGCACGCTGCCGCCGCTCGATGGTGCGGTCGAATGGCTGAACTCAGCGCCGCTCAGTGCGGAAGCGCTGCGCGGCAAGGTGGTGCTGGTCGATTTCTGGACCTACTCCTGCATCAACTGCCTGCGCGCCATTCCGTATGTCCGCGCCTGGGCGGAGAAGTACAAGGACGATGGCCTCGTGGTGATCGGCGTGCACACGCCGGAATTCGCATTCGAGAAAAGGCCCGCCAACGTGAAGAAGGCGCTGGGCGATCTCAAGATCGATTACCCGGTCGCCATCGACAACAACTATGCGATCTGGCGCGCGTTCAACAACATGTACTGGCCCGCGCATTATTTCATCGACGCACAGGGACACATCCGCCACCACCATTTCGGTGAGGGTGAATATGACAAGTCCGAGCAGGTGATCCGGCAGTTGCTGCGCGAAGCCGGGAAGACCGTCGCTGCGCAAGGGCTTGCGGATGTCGAGGGCACCGGCGCCCAGGCCGCGCCGGATATGGAGAACATCAAGTCGCCGGAGACCTACCTTGGCTATGACCGTGCGGAGAACTTCATGTCGCCGGGTGGCTTTACCCGTGACGGCAGCCACGATTATGTCGCAGGCCGGCTCAAGCTGAACGATTGGTCGCTGTCGGGAACATGGACGGTCGATCCCGAGCACGCCGCGCTCGACAAGGCGGGTGGGGCGATCCGCTACCGCTTCCACGCCCGCGACCTGCATCTTGTGCTCGGCCCCGCCATGGATGGACGGCCGGTGCGCTTCAAAGTGACGATCGACGGGGCCGCACCGGGCACGGATCATGGCGTCGACATCGATGCCGGGGGCGTGGGAACGGTGAGCGAGCAGCGGCTTTACCAGCTTGTCCGCCAGCAGGGCGCAGTGAAGGAGCGGACCTTCGAGATCGAGTTCCTCGATCCCGGGGTGCAGGCCTTCGCCTTCACCTTTGGTTGAAGACGGCGGGGCCAATTGGCCTGCGGCGTTAACGATGCGGGGAACGAGAGGCGTCTCGGCTGTGGCCTGAATGCCGCAACCTGGCTTAAGTCCTTGTTTTCGACATTCCCGCAGCCTACCTTTTCAGGCAGATTTGGCCGGAGATGCTGGCCGCGCGTTCTGGAGAAGTCTCATGGGCCTGAGTTTTCAACATATCCTGATCCTGCTGGTGGTCGTCCTCCTGCTGTTCGGGCGTAACAAGATATCCGACCTGATGGGCGACTTCGCCAAGGGCATCAAAGCCTTCAAGAAGGGCATGTCGGATGACGAGGTGGAGACCGCCAAGTCGGACTCGATCAAGACCATCGACAACACCGGCAAGCCGACGAACGTGCAGGCGAATCCGCAGCGTCAGGATAGCACCGTCTGACCTAAAGCTTGTTGCAGCAGCGTCGCCGCCCCTGCACGAAGCGGAATGATTGATGTTCGATATCGGGTGGAGTGAGCTGGTCGTGATCGGCGTGGTCGCGCTGATCGTCATCGGGCCGAAAGAACTGCCGAGCGTGTTACGCATGATCGGTCAGTCGCTCGGCAAGGTGCGGCGCATGGCGGCTGAATTCCAGGGCCAGTTCAACGAGGCGATGCGCGAAGCCGAAATGGCCGACATCAAGAAGTCGTTCGACGATATCAGCTCCGCCTCGCGCGACCTCAATCCGACAAAGCTGCTCGCCACGCTCGAGGAGCATGCCGTCGGGAGCAGCCAACCCAAGGTGGAGAGCGCGGAAGCCGCAAAGTCTGCGGCCGAGACGCCTTCTGTCGAAGCACCCGCGGTTGAAACACCATCCGCACCGGCCGTTGAATCATCGGCCACGCCCACTGAGCCCGTTCCTCCGACGCAGACCCAGACGGAGCCTGTCGAGGGACAGGCCTCCGCGCTGATGACGCAAACCCAGGACGCCCCTCCGACCGCGCCGGACTCCAAACCCTCATGAGCGCCGACGACATCGAAGCCAGCAAGGCGCCATTGATGGAGCACCTGATCGAGCTGCGTTCGCGGCTCATCAAGGCGCTGATCGGATTCGCGATTGCGTTCGCGTTGTGCTTCGCCTTCGCCAAGCAGATCTACAACGTGCTGGTGTGGCCGTTCGTGTGGGTCGCGGGTCCGGAGAACGCGAAGTTCATCTACACCGCGCTCCTCGAATACTTCATCACCCAGATCAAGCTCGCCTTGTTCGGCGCGGGCTTCATCTCGTTCCCGATCATCGCGGCGCAGATCTACAAGTTCGTCGCGCCCGGCCTTTACAAGCACGAGCGCCACGCCTTCCTGCCTTATCTCATCGCGACGCCGGTGTTCTTCCTGCTCGGCACCGTGCTCGTCTATTTCGTCGTGCTGCCGATGCTGATCCGCTTCTCGCTTGGCATGCAGCAGCTGGGCGGCGACGACAGCGTGCAGATCGCGCTTCTGCCCAAGGTCGGCGAATACCTGTCGCTGATGATGTCGCTCGTCTTCGCGTTCGGCATCGCGTTTCAGCTTCCGGTGATCCTGACGCTGCTCGGCCGCATCGGCGTGCTGACGTCGAAGCAGTTGCGCGACAAGCGGCGCTATTTCATCGTCGGCGCGTTTGCGATCGCGGCGGTGCTGACGCCGCCCGACGTGCTGAGCCAGATGTCGCTCGCGATCCCGCTTCTGTTCCTCTACGAGGGCTCGATCTACGCGGTCGCCATCGTCGAGAAAAAGAACGCCGCCAAGCACAAGGTTCAGGAGGAGGCCGCGAAAGCCTCGGCCGAGCCTCCTGCCGAGACGCCGCCCGCATTGCCGCCCGCCGCCACCGAATAGCGTACCGCCGGCTGCGCTGGTATTTCCGGACGATGTTGCCGCAAATGCGTCTCGCCATGACGCGACGAATCGGGATTGGTCCTGCCGGGATTTGGGCTTCAGGCTTGGGTGCGCGGGCTTGGGTTTTGTTGCAGAAAGCCGCATAGATTTGCTTGCGATGGCACCCACGCCTTGTTTTAACGCGCGTAACGACGCGGATGGCCGGACGACACCCGGCCATGACGGGATGATTTCCAATGCATGACATTCGCTGGATTCGCGACAACCCGGAGGCTTTCGACGCCGCGCTGGGCCGGCGCGGACTTGAGCCTCAGGCGGCCGCGCTGATCGCGCTCGACGAGAAGCGGCGCGGTGCGATTGCCGCTTTCGAGCAGGCGCAGGCGCGACGCAACGCAGCCTCGAAGGAAATCGGGGAAGCCAAGAAGGCGAAGGAGAACGCTCGCGCCGATGCGCTGATGGCGGAAGTGGGTGAGCTCAAGACCAAGCTGCCGGAGATGGACGCGGCAGCAAAAAGGCTTGAGGAAGATCTGCGCAAGGAGCTTGCACAGATTCCGAACCTTCCGCTCGCCGAAGTACCGGAGGGCGCCGACGAGCACGGCAACGTGCAGCATCACGTCTATGGTGAGCCGCGCAGCTATGCGTTCAAGCCGAAGGAGCATGTCGCGCTCGGCGAAGGTCTCGGCTTCATGGATTTCGAACGGGCCGCGAAACTCTCCGGGGCGCGCTTTGTCGTGCTGAAGAGCGGACTGGCGCGGCTCGAGCGCGCCATCGGTCAATTTTTCCTCGACGTGCATACCGGCGAACACGGCTACACTGAAGTGAACCCGCCGCTGCTGGTGCGCGACGATGCGATGTTTGGCACCGCGCAGTTGCCGAAGTTTCGGGAAGATCAATTCGCGGCCGGATCGCTGGACGCCGAAGGGCAAGGCTATTGGCTCATTCCCACCGCTGAGGTCCCGCTGACGAACCTTGTGCGTGAATCGATCCTCGACGAGAAAGAATTGCCGATGCGCTTGACCGCGCTGACGCCGTGCTTCCGTGCGGAAGCAGGTGCAGCCGGGCGCGATACGCGTGGCATGATCCGCCAGCATCAGTTCACCAAGGTCGAACTCGTTTCGATCACGACGCCTGATGAATCCAGGAACGAGCACGAGCGCATGCTCTCCTGCGCGGAAGAAGTGCTGAAGCGGCTCGGCCTGCATTATCGCGTGATGACGCTGTGCACCGGCGATATGGGCTTCGCGTCACAAAAGACCTACGACATCGAAGTATGGATGCCGGGACAAATATCGAGTCAGGGCGAAGGCGGTATGTACCGCGAAATTTCATCGTGCTCAGTGTGCGGCGACTTCCAGGCGCGGCGCATGGATGCGCGCTATCGCGGACCCGACAACAAGCCGCACTTCGTGCATACGTTAAACGGTTCGGGTACGGCGGTTGGCCGCGCGCTGATCGCGGTGATGGAAACCTATCAGCAGGAAGACGGGTCGATCGCGGTGCCGGATGTGCTGCAGCCTTACATGGGCGGTCTGAAAGTGATTGAGCGGGACCGCTGATAAAAAACGGCGTCATGCCCGGCTTTATGCCGGGCATCCACGTCTTGATAAATCGCTCGGGACATAAGAAGACGTGGATGGCCGGGACAAGCCCGGTCATGACGAAGAGAATAAGGCCAGGATATGCGCGTTCTTTGCACCAACGACGATGGCGTAAATGCGCCGGGCCTCAAAGTGATCGAGGAGATCGCCGATCAGTTGTCCGATGACGTCTGGATCGTGGCGCCGGAACTCGATCAGTCCGGCGTCTCGCATTCACTGTCGCTGAACGATCCGCTGCGCCTGCGCGAAATCGGCCCGCGCCTTTTCGCGGTGCGCGGCACGCCGACCGATTGTGTCATCATGGGATCGCGGCATGTGCTCGGTGACAAGCAGCCGAACCTTGTGCTCTCCGGCGTCAACAAGGGCCGCAACGTCGCGGAGGACGTTGTTTATTCCGGCACCATTGCCGGTGCGCTGGAAGGCACCATCCTCGGGCTGCCGTCGTTTGCGCTGTCGCAGGAATTCGGCGGCCCGCAAAATCGCGACAAGCCGATGTGGGACGTTGCGCGCGCATTCGGTGCCGATGTCATCCGCAAGGTGATGAGCGTCGGCGTGCCGACCGATACGGTGATCAACATCAACTTTCCGGCCTGTGCGCCGGAGGAGGTGAAGGGTGTTGTCGTCACGCGGCAGGGCAAGCGCAATCAGGGCTTCCTGCGCATCGACGGCCATTACGATGGCCGCGGCAATCCGTATTACTGGATCGGCTTCGAGAAATTTCCGGTGCCGGATATTCCGGGTGAGGGCACTGACCTCGCGGCGCTCGAAGGCAATTACGTCTCGGTCACGCCGCTGCGGCTTGACCGCACCGACATGCGGTTCTCCGAGCAACTCGCAAATCTCTTCAATACGCCGTAGCGCGAAACGCCGGCTGCGTAGCTACGCTCAGGCCGCTTCGCCGCGCAGGATGGACTCGATCATCTTCGCGAGCGTGTCCATCTGAAATGGCTTCTGCAGCGCCGGGCGGTCGCGATATTTCTCCGGCAGGCCCTGCACGCCATAACCCGTTGCGAACACGAATGGCCGGTTGCGCTTGTGCACCGCCTCGGCAACCGGTGAGATCACCTTGCCGTTGACGTTGACGTCGAGGATCGCGATGTCGAAATTGGTGCACTGAACGAGACGGATGGCTTCGTCGATGTCGCCAGCCTCGGCCGCGACATGATAGCCAAGGTCCTCCAGCATGTCGGAGACCATCATGCGGATCATGACTTCGTCTTCGACCAGGAATACCGATCGACGCCGTTCGCCGTTGTTCGCCATCCCACCCTCATTGGCCGGACCGGTACGATCCGCGGACGGGATCATATGAGGGTTTGGCGGGCGCGTCATCTGTTCTTGTTCCGGGAGCTGGAACTGAAAAGCTCGAAAAACCTGTCCTTCTCGCGAATCCGAACTAACCTATGTTTATCGGATGGAAAATGAATGTCGGCATCAGGACGATCGGCACGTGAGAAGCTGAATTTCCAGTTGGGTTTGCGGCGGCGCGGCATCAGCGATCAGGCCGTGCTGCGCGCGCTGGAGGATGTGCCGCGCGAGCAGTTTGTCGAGCCCCACGATAAAGAAGTGGCCTATGCCGACACCGCGCTCGGCATCGCCTGCGGCCAGACCATCAGCCAGCCTTACGTTGTCGCTTACATGACGGAGCAGTTGCGCACGCACCCGCGCCACCGCGCACTCGAGATCGGCACCGGCTCGGGCTATCAGGCGGCGGTGTTGTCGCGGTTGTGCCGGCAGGTCGTGACGGTCGAGCGTTATCGCACGCTTGCCGATACGGCGCGCGCGCGTCTCGCCGCGCTCGGCTGCCGCAATGTCGAGGTGGTGGTGGGCGACGGTTATGACGTGCCGGACACGCTCGGCACGTTTGACCGCATCATCGTCACCGCGGCGATGGAGACGATCCCGGACAGTTTGATGGAGCGGCTTGAGCCGGACGGCATCATGCTCGTGCCGGTAGGCCCGCCGGAGGGCGTGCAGCAACTCGTGCGGCTGCGTAAAGGCGCGGACGGCGTCGAGCAGGAAGATTTGATCCCGGTGCGCTTCGTTCCGGCGCTCGTGGGGCTCGCTAAAGAGCTGTGATGCGGTGGGAGCAGGCGCGCGTGCCTCGTCGTCGCGCATTATCGGCCACAAGGTTCCCGCTATGAAAACGGTAACCATAAATTCCCGCTAGGCCTTTGAGTCCAATGGGATGCCGCACCCTTAAAGGGTTGTTTACTGCACGGATGTTTACTCAATTTAGTGCCAGTTGCGTACCAGTGAGTAACCATGTCCCGTCTTCTCGAATTGTTGGGCACGCGCCGCGTTCCGTCGCTGGCGGTGATGGCCTTGGTCTCCGTCAGCTTTGGCGGATGCAGCGCGGATTACGACTCGCGCTTCTCGGACAACTCCTTCCAGAACCCGTTTGCCTCGCAGCGTTCTGACGCAACCGGCTCGGTACGCCAGAACAATCACTACGCGCAGCGCGAGCTTCCGCAGTATTCACGCCCGGCCAGCCATGCGCCGGTCGTCTCCGCGCCGCTGTCGTACCCGGCAGCGCAGGGGAATTCGGGCGGCGGACACGGCATGGCGTCCTACACGCCGCCGGCCTCGAACCCGATCCAGCACACCGGCAGCGTCAACGCGCCTCGCTCGGTTGCGGCGACCCGTCCGGAAGGCGGCACCAAGATCATTGTCGGCACCAGCGACACGATGGAAATACTCGCCCGCCGCTATAACGTCTCGGTCGCGGACATCGTACGCGCCAACGGCTATCGCGGCCCGCGCGCGCTGTCGCCCGGGCAGTCGCTCATCATTCCGAAGCGTGCCGCACAGGCGCAGGCTCCTGCGCCGGCCACCCGTGGCGCCACGATGCCTTCGAGCGTTCATGTCGCCGCGCCCGGCGATACGCTGATGAACATCTCGCGCCGCAACCACATTTCGGTCAGCGAACTCGCGCGCGCCAACAACCTGCCGGTGACGGCACAGCTCAAGGTCGGCGATCGCATCACGGTGCCGTCGTCGTCCAAGACGCTGGCTGCGGCTCAGCCCGCGCCGGCTCCGGCCGCTCCCGCACAACCTGTTGCGGCTGCAGCACCTCCGAAGCCGCAGCCGGTTGCCGCAAAGCCTGTCGTGACCGCCTCGGCTGAGCCCGCGCAGAAGGTGCGCATGGCGACCGAGACCAAGGAAATCGAACGGACCCATTCGCCGGTGAAGGCGGCGGAAGCCACGAACGCGCTGCCGACGTTCCGCTGGCCGGTGCGTGGCCGTGTGATCACGTCCTACGGCGCCAAGACCAACGGCAAGCAGAATGACGGCATCAACGTTGCGGTGCCGGAAGGCACGCCTGTGAAAGCGGCGGAAGACGGCGTCGTGGCCTATTCGGGCAACGAGCTCAAAGGGTATGGCAATCTGATCCTGGTGCGGCACGCCAACGGTTATGTCACCGCGTATGCCCACGCGAGTGAACTGATGGTGAAGCGCGGAGATTCAATCAAGCGCGGCCAGATCATTGCCAAATCGGGTCAGACGGGAGAGGTGGGGTCGCCGCAGCTTCACTTTGAAATCCGCAAAGGGTCTTCACCCGTCGACCCGCTTCAGTTCCTCAACGGCGCCTGAGCGCGCTGCAACGCTCTCTCTTTGAACCGGCGAAGTTTTGGCTTCGCCGGTTTTTTTATGGGTCGTGCCATATGCGGGCAGGGCGGCTGATCTGAATCAAGGCAAAAAATCTTGTCGGCCTCATTCGTCCGCGCAATGAACCGTCACTGTTTCTTCACTGCTCGGCGCTATATCGCCTGTGCCGTCGCGCATCCGCTGCAAAGCAAAATGCGAAACGCTGCCGCCCGGCTGCGTCATGACGGCGCTGTTGCCTATTTCTCCGACCTGAGATTTATTTCGCATCGCTCGGAAAGAGTTCTGACAGGCGTGATTGTTGCGCTTGCCAGTTGAGGAAAATGTCATGCGTATCGTGGCTTTACTCATTCTAGCAGGGGCGTTCGCCTCACCTGCATCCGCCGAAACCACCTTCCTGAAACGCGAACCGCTGGTTCTGCCGCCCTACGTCTCGGTGCTGGTCCATAGCAAGACCTGCGGCGCCGGTATGGTGATGCGGGTGCGCGGGGCCGTTGCCGGACGGGAGCGTCAGCGTACCTGCGTGCCGACGGGCAAAACCGCCCAGGCGCGGAGCGGCGACCTGCTGTAAGGCAGGTTTTCAGTTTGGCCTGATGGCTCCGGAGCCGAGCGTTCCGGGGAAGCGGCCGTTACTTCCCCAGCCGGACGCCATGGCGTCCCGCCATTTCCTGCACGAACTGCCAGGCGACGCGGCCAGAGCGGGAGCCGCGGGTGGTGGACCATTCGAGCGCCTCGCGCTCGAGGTCGTCCGCCGGCATGTCGATGCCGAAATGGGCGCAGTAGCCCTTCACCATCTCCAGATATTCGTCCTGGCTGCACCGATGGAAGCCGAGCCAGAGGCCGAAGCGGTCCGACAATGAGACCTTTTCCTCCACCGCCTCGCCGGGATTGATCGCGGTCGAGCGCTCGTTCTCGATCATGTCGCGGGCGAGCAGGTGGCGGCGGTTGGACGTCGCGTAGAGGATGACGTTCTCGGGCCGCCCCTCGATGCCGCCTTCGAGCACCGCCTTGAGCGATTTGTAGGAGGCGTCCTGCCCGTCGAAGGAAAGATCGTCGCAGAACACGATGATGTGGAATTCGGACTGGCGCAGCAGCGCCATCAGCATCGGCAGGCTCTCGATGTCTTCGCGATGGATTTCGATCAGTTTCAGCGTGCCACGCACCCCGTCCATGGCATTGACGGTTGCGTGCGCTGCCTTGACGAGCGAGGACTTGCCCATGCCGCGCGCGCCCCACAGCAGCGCGTTGTTGGCGGGCAGGCCCTTGGCGAAGCGTTCGGTGTTCTCGATCAGGATGTCACGCATCCGGTCGACACCCTTGAGAAGGCCGAGTTCGACCCGGGACACCTTCGGCACCGGGATCAGGCGGCCGTTCGGCTGCCAGACGAAGGCCTCGGCCGTGCGCAGCGTCTCCGGCGTCGAGACAGGCTCGGTCGATTTCGGCAGGCCCGCGGCGATCGCCTCCAGCGCACGGGCGATCCGCTCCTCGATTTCCTCAGGTTTGGCGGCGGCGGGAGCGCGCTTTCGTGCCGCGGCAGGCTTGCTGCGAACGCCGGTTCGGGCAGGGGCGGGATTGCGGGCGGAGCGGGTGCGGCGAGCGGGCGCCTTGCGAGTGGTTTTGGCCATGATTCCAGGGTGATTCTGCTAGGTGTGGCGGCACCCTAAGCGAGCCGTGGCAGGCCCCGCAACCCATGGAAATGACGGGGTGGTCAGCGTTGCAATTGAGGCGCTGGCCGCTATAGTCCGCGCGAATTTACCCCTCCGCACGGTTTCAGCCCGGCCCCTGCGCCGGCCAGCCCGATCAAGGAAGACAGCGCATGCTCATTACCCCCGCCTACGCCCAGGCTGCCGCAGGCGGCGACACCAACTCGATGCTGATGTCGCTGCTGCCGTTCGTGATGATCTTCGTCATCATGTACTTCCTGATTTTGCGCCCCCAGCAGCGCAAGGCGAAGGAGCATACGAACCTCGTGAAGAATATCCGCCGCGGCGACACGGTCGTCACCAATGGCGGCCTTGTCGGCAAGGTCACCAAGGTGGTCGACGACGAGCAGATCGAAATGGAAGTGTCGGACGGCGTGCGCATCCGCCAGATGCGGCAGATGATTGCCGGCGTCCGCTCCAAGGGCGAGCCCGCTTCCGAGGCCTCGGGAAGCTGATTCCCGCCGCCTGCTTGCCCTTCATGACGTGACGAGCTGACCGATGCTTTATTTTACCCGATGGCGTGCCCTCGCGGTCATCCTCACGGCGTTGGTCGTGTGTCTCTGCGCAGTTCCGAACTTCTTCTCGGAAGCGACCGTCAAGACCTGGCCAAACTGGGCGCAGCGCCGCCTCGTGCTCGGCCTCGACCTGCAGGGCGGCTCGCACCTTCTCCTCGAAGTCGATGCCAAGTCGGTCAAGAAGGACAAGCTCGAGCAGGTGCGCGACGACGTTCGCCGCGCGCTGCGTGAGGCCAAGCTCGGCTACACCGGCCTCGGCATCAAGGGCGACAACGTCGAAGTTCGCGTCAAGGAAGCCGACCTTCCGACCGCATTGTCGAAGCTGCGCGAGCTGTCGCAGCCGATCGGCGGCATTCTCGGCAGCAGCGGCCAACGCACCGTTGACGTCACCGACCTCGGCGGCGGCCTGATAAGGCTCGCCGTGCCGCAGGCCGCGATCCTTGATCGCGTACGGCAGGCGGTCGATCAGTCGATCCAGATTATCGAAAAGCGCGTCAACGAACTCGGCACCGTCGAGCCGTTGATCCAGCGTCAGGGTATGGACCGAGTGCTGGTGCAGGTGCCGGGTCTACAGGACCCGACGCGGCTGAAGGAAATCCTCGGCAAGACCGCCAAGATGGATTTCCGGATGGTCGATACCAGCATCTCGCCGGAGCAGGCGCAGCAGGGCCGGGTGCCGCCGGATTCGGAGCTTCTGAAGGGCTCCGAGCCGCCGCATGTTCCTTATGTCATCAAGAAACAGGTGCTGGTGTCGGGCGCCGACCTGACCGACGCGCAGCCGAGCTTCGATCAGCGTACCGGCCAGCCGGTCGTATCGTTCCGCTTCAATGGTACCGGCGCGCGCAAGTTCGCGCAGGCGACCACCGAGAACGTCAAGCAACCGTTCGCAATCGTTCTCGATAACGAGGTGATCTCCGCGCCGGTCATTCAGGAGCCGATCACCGGTGGCTCCGGCCAGATCTCCGGTAACTTCACGGTGCAGCAGGCGAATGACCTCGCGATCCTGCTGCGCGCCGGCGCGTTGCCCGCGCCGCTCACCATTATTGAAGAGCGCACCGTCGGTCCCGGCCTCGGCCAGGACTCGATTGCCGCAGGCGAGCTTGCCTCTTATGTCGGCTCGGTACTTGTCATCGTGTTCATGACGCTGACCTACCGCCTGTTCGGCCTGTTCGCGAACATCGCGGTTGCGATCAACGTCGCGATGATCTTCGGCGTGCTGTCGCTTCTCAATGCGACGCTGACGCTGCCCGGCATCGCGGGCATCGTGCTCACGGTCGGCATCGCGGTCGACTCCAACGTGCTGGTCTATGAACGTATCCGGGAAGAATTGCGCCACGGCCGCAATGCGATCTCCGCAATCGACGCCGGCTTTGCCCGCGCGCTTGCCACCATTCTCGACGCCAACATCACGACCTTCATCGCTGCCGCGGTGTTGTTCTACATCGGTAGCGGCCCAGTGCGCGGCTTCGCCGTGACGCTCGGCATCGGTATCATCACCACCGTGTTCACTGCCTTCACCGTGACGCGCCTGATCGTCGCCACCTGGGTGCGATGGAAGCGGCCGCAAACCGTGCCGATTTGAGGATTAGCTGCTTTGACCACGGCCCATATCGTCATTATTTCGCTCGCGGTTTTCATCGTCCTCCTGACGGTGCTGTCGGTCTATGGCGTCATCCCGGCACTGCGGGTTGTGCCGGACGAGACGACATTCCACTTCATGAACTTCCGCCGGTTCAGCTTTCCGATCTCGGCCGTGTTGTCGATCGCCGCGATCACGCTGTACTTCACGCACGGGCTTAATTTCGGCATCGACTTCAAGGGCGGCACGCTCGTTGAAATTCAGGAGAAATCAGGCCCTGCCGATATTGCAAAACTGCGCGCCGATCTTGGCAATCTCGGACTCGGCGACGTGCAACTTCAGCAGTTTGGCGGCCCCTCCAACGTTCTGATCCGCATCGCGGAGCAGCCGGGCGGCGATGCCGCGCAGCAGGAAGCGGTGCAGAAAGTGCGCGCGACGCTCGGCGACGGAGTGGAGTATCGCCGCGTCGAAGTGGTCGGCCCGCGCGTATCCGGCGAGCTTCTGGCTTACGGCACTCTCGGCCTGATGCTCGCGATCTGCGGCATCCTGATTTATCTCTGGTTTCGGTTCGAGTGGCAGTTCGCGCTCGGCGCTATGGTCGCGAACGTGCACGATATCGTGCTGACCATCGGCTTCATGTCGATCACGCAGATCGATTTCGACCTCACCAGTATCGCGGCGCTGCTCACTATTCTCGGCTATTCGCTGAACGATACGGTCGTCATCTATGACCGCATCCGCGAACTGCTGCGGCGCTACAAGAAGATGCCGATGGAAGATCTGCTGAACCAGTCGATCAACTCGACGCTGTCGCGCTCGATCATCACCCACGTCACGGTGACGCTGGCGTTGCTCGCGCTCTTCCTGTTCGGCGGCAAGGCGATCCATTCCTTCACCGCGACCATGATGTTCGGCGTGGTGCTGGTCGGCACCTACACCTCGATCTTCATCGCCGCGCCGATGCTGATCTATCTCGGTGTCGGCACCCACCGGAAGGGGATCACCGGCGAGCCCGACGAAAAGCCCGCCAAGCCGTGAGCGGCGGCACGCCCACCGTCCCGCATTTCCCGCGCCCTGCGCCGATCGATGCCTACGGGCAGGGCGGATTCCGTTTTGCCGAGATGTCGCATCGCGGCTCGCTGTTATGCCTGCCGGATGGCATTTGGGGTTGGGAGCTCACGCGTGCCGCCGAGGTTGACCAGGCTGCGCTGGCGCGGGTATTTGCCAATGCCGATGCGATCGACACGCTGATTGTCGGCACCGGGCTTGATGTCTGGCGGCCGGAACCCGCGTTGCGCGAGGCGTTGCGGGCGGTGCGGATCGTGATCGACCCGATGCAGACCGGCCCCGCGATCACCACCTACAACATCATGATGGGTGAGGGACGCCGGGTCGCGGCGGCGCTGATCGCGGTATGAGCGAAAGTCACAGCAAGGCCGCCGACAACGCCGCCTATTGCGCGCAGCTTGTGCGCGACCACGATTTCGAGCGCTATGCTACGACGCTGTTCGTCTCACAGCATCTGCGGCGACCGCTGCTTGCACTTGCTGCTTTCAATGTCGAACTGAGCCGTATCCGCGATCACGTCAGCCAGCCGTTGACCGGCGAAATCCGCCTGCAATGGTGGCGCGATCTGATCGACGATGTCGCGCGCGGCAGTGTCGAGGCGAGCCCCGTTGCTGCCGAGCTGATGGCCGCAGTGGCAGAATACGATCTGCCGCGTCGCGATCTTTCGCGGCTCGCCGATGCGCGGGTGTTCGATCTCTATGACGATCCGATGCCGTCGCTCGCGGTGTTCGAGCGCTATTGCGACGATACTGCGGGACGGCTGTTTGCATTGAGCGCGCAAATTCTCGGCGCGGCGCCAGACGCCGTCGCAGACGCCGTGCATCATGCGGGTGTTGCGCAAGGGATTGCAGAGGCGATTGAAAATCTGTCGCTCCATGCTGCGCGCAAGCAGCTTTATCTACCGCAGGACGTGCTGGCCGAAGCGGGCGCGATGGAGGCCGATATCTTTGCCGGGCGCCCCACGCCGCAACTGACAGCGGCGATCGGCGGCCTTGCCGTTGTCGCGCGCGAGCATCTTGGCAAGGCGCTGTTCTTGCTGCGCGAGCAGAAAGGCGAGGCAGCGCGTGCTTTTCTGCCGCTCGCCGTCGTGCGGCGGGCGTTGAGCCACGACAGCCTCGCCACCGGCAATCCATTCACGCCGCAATCGATATCGCGGCTGCGGATGCTGTGGACGATGTGGCGCGTGACAAAATCGGAAGCGTTTCGGGGGTAATTACTTCGTCATTGTGAGGAGCGAACGCGACGAAGCAATCCAGCACTAAACTCTGGATTGCTCCGCTCGTAATAACGGAAAGGACACAGGCTGTCTTCGTCACAGTGATGATGAAGACAGCTTACGCCGCATCCGCCACGCGCAGATGCGCGGCGATCCAGCCGTTGAGATCGGCAAGGGCACGGGCACTCATCGCCTGCTTCTTCGCAATGGTCTTTTCATTGCCGCGCAGGCGCGTGCCGTCGGCCTTCTTGATCGGCGGCGAGGCGAGTGGCGGAAATAGCCCGAAATTGATGTTCATCGGCTGGAATGAGCGGGGTCCCGCGTCGGTCGTCTCGATGTGGCCGCCAGTGATGTGATTGAGGAGCGCGCCGAGCGCCGTTGTCGGCGGCGGCGGAGCGATTGTGCGGGCCAGCGCATCGTATGCGGCGAACAGGCCGGCGAGAAGCCCGATGCCCGCCGATTCCACATAGCCTTCGCAGCCCGTCATCTGGCCTGCGAAGCGCAGCCGAGGCTCCGCGCGCAGCCGCAACTGTGCATCGAGCAACTTCGGCGAGTTGAGGAAGGTGTTGCGATGCAGGCCGCCGAGACGGGCGAACTCCGCATGCTCGAGGCCGGGGATCATCCGCAGCACTTGCGTCTGCGCGCCGTACTTCAACTTCGTCTGGAAGCCGACGATGTTGTAGAGCGTGCCGAGCTTGTTGTCCTGACGGAGCTGCACAATGGCGTAAGGCTTCACGGTCGGGTTGTGCGCGTTTGTGAGGCCGACCGGTTTCATCGGGCCATGGCGCAGCGTCTCGGGCCCGCGCTCGGCCATCACCTCGATCGGCAAGCAGCCGTCGAAATAGGGCGTGTTGCTTTCCCAGTCCTTGAAGTCGGTCTTTTCGCCCGCAATCAGCGCTGCGATGAACGCCTCATACTGCTCGCGCGACAGCGGACAGTTGATGTAGTCCGCGCCGTTGCCGCCCGGGCCGACCTTGTCGTAGCGCGACTGAAACCACGCCTTCGACATATCGATGGAGTCGCGATGCACGATCGGCGCAATCGCGTCGAAGAAGGCGAGCGAGTCCTCGCCGCTGCGCGTGCGGATGGCGTCAGCCAGCGCGGGCGAGGTGAGGGGCCCGGTCGCCACCACGACGTTGCTCCAGTCGGCCGGCGGCAGTCCCGCGATTTCCTCGCGGTGAATCTCGATCAGCGGGTGCTGCGCCAGCGCGGCGCTGACGGCGGCGGAAAATCCCTCGCGATCGACCGCGAGCGCGCCGCCCGCCGGGACCTGATGGGCATCGGCCGAGGCCATGATCAGCGAGTTGAGCCTGCGCAGCTCGGCATGGAGCAGGCCGACAGCATTGTTTGCGGCATCGTCTGAGCGGAAGGAGTTCGAGCAGACAAGCTCGGCCAAGCCGTCAGTGCGGTGTGCCTCGGTCGTGCGGACGGGGCGCATCTCGTGCAGCACGACCGGATGACCAAGGCGCGCGATCTGCCAGGCCGCTTCGGAGCCCGCGAGGCCGCCGCCGATGACGTGGATAGGGTCTTTGATCGAAGAGAAATCAGCCATGCCCCAGCACTAAGGCGAGTTCGGGGACGGCGCAACGCCCGCAGGAGAATCCCTGAACAGGCGCTCTCGGCAAACCATTGGGTTGAAACGACAAACGCCCGCACAAGGCGGGCGTTCGTGGTGGTCGTTCTAAAAGTTCCGTCTTAGCGGGCGGAGACGACGTTCGGGCGATAAGCACCAGCTGCGACGCGCTCGATTTCGCTGCGGTCGATGCCGATGTCGGCCAGTTCGCGCTCGCTGAGCGAGGAGAGCTCACGGTAAGCGCGGTTGTAGTCGCGGAACGCCTTGATGATGCGGACGAGAGAGAGGATCATGATATTCACCCTTCAGAGTTTTGGTTCAGTCCTTCGTGACTGCTTGCACACTGTAATAATCTCTTTTTCCTGGCATACCAGCCTCAATGGTGCGGTGCAGCTAGACGATAAATGCATAGCTATTGACCTGTATCACCCCCCTTTGTTCTTTCCAGTTCGAATTTATTACGAATCTGTGAACGGGGGAGGGGCCGGTTTACGCATGTCGAAACAAAATTACTCCAGTGATATGCACGTTATGCATATTCTCGCATCCTCAAGATATGAATTTAAAATCTTGTTTCAAGAGGTAAGATTTGCAGGATTGAACCATGCGGGCGTGGCGGTTCCAGACTTTGGGGCCGCTTGAGAATCAGTATTCAGCCGCATTCCTTAAGCTTGCCGGCCGCCTATGGCTTGTTCCAGGCTCAGTTCCCGGGCGCGGGATTGATTGCGGCGTCGGGGAAGGCGGACGCCAGCCCGTGGAGCCCCGGAAATGACCGTGCAAGGCAGAGGTGCCTCGATACCCCATTGCAAAGAACAGGGAATGCGCCTTTCGGGAGGCGTCGGTCCGCAGGAAGCGGGGCAAGGCGGCAGCGCGGGAACTGCCGCCCGTGCCCTGCTCAGGCCGCGCTTCGCTGCGCGTGCTGGCCTTCGCGCACTTCCTCGATGATCTTCGTGACGAACGCTTCGAGGTCGCCGGGATTGCGCGAGGTGATGAGGCCGAGGTCGTTCACCACCTCCGAATCCTCCCACTTGCCGCCCGCATTCATGACGTCGGTCTTGATCGACTTGTACGACGTCGCCTTCTTGCCCTTGATGATGCCGGTCTCGATCAGAAGCCAGGGCGCGTGGCACACCGCCGCCAGCACCTTCTTCTGATTGTAGATGTCCTTGATGAAGGCGAGCGCCTTGGGCTCGACGCGCAGCAGATCGGGATTGATTTGGCCGCCGGGCAGCACCAGCGCATCGTAGTCGGCGGCCGAGACCTGATCGAGAGTCTTGTCCACCTTGACCGGCTGACCCCAATCCTTTTTGTCCCAGCCTTTGATCTCGCCGGGCGCGAGTGAAACGACGTCGACCTGCGCGCCAGCGGCTTTCAGCTTGGCGAGCGGAACCTCGAGCTCGGATTGCTCGAAGCCATGGGTGGCAAGAATGGCGATTTTCTTTCCAGACAGAAGCATGGCGTCCTCCGTATCCAGCATGTGCAGAAGTTGGCTTCAGCCCGTGCCGTCAACGATGGACGCCATGCCACGTTCCGTGGAAGACGCGGAGGTTATTTGATCCACGGCATGAGATTGACCGGGAAATCGGCCGCATAGCGCTTCGGCTTCGGCGGTTGCACGGGTTGGTGATAGGTCTCGGTCGCGGGCTCTACGACGGCGCGGTAGAGATGCCACGTCGCATGGCCGAGCACCGGCACGACGACTGCAAGCCCCAGGAACAAAGGCAGCGAGCCGAGCACCAGAAGCGCCGCCACGATGAGGCCCCATGCGGCCATCGGCACCGGGTTTTGCGCAACCGCCTTCATCGATACGGTCATGGCCTGTGTCGCGCTGGCGTGGCGATCGAGGATCAGGGGGAATGCGACAACGCTGATGCACAGCGCGACGATCGCGAACAGAAGCCCGACACCGCAACCGACAAGGATCAGCGTCCAGCCTTGAGAGGTCGTCAGCACCACGCCGAGGAAATCGGGAATACGCGCGGCTGGGATATACCCGAACGTTGCGACATAGATCGCCTGCGCGGTCGCAATCCATACCGCGAACAGAATCATCAGCAGCACGCCGATTGCGAGCATCGCTCCAAGCGAGGGCGAGGACAGCACGCCCAGTGCGTCGGAGGCGGACGGGCTTTCGCCCGCTTCACGGCGGCGGCTGAGTTCGTAGAGACCGACCGCAGCAAACGGGCCGAGCAGGGCAAAGCCTGCGGCCAGCGGGAACAGGAGCGGCAAGATGTCATAGCCATGGACGAGTCGCGCCACGATGAGGCCGATCACAGGATAGATCAGCGCGAGAATGATCGCGTGCGAGGGCAGCGCCATGAAGTCTTCCCAGCCGGCCCTCAGGCTGGCGGTGAGATCGGACATCTGGATACGCCGCACGGTCGGCATGCCGTCGTGGGCCGAGCGGACAACGATGGGTAGGGTATTGCCGGAATGGGGGTAGCTGGAAGACATGGCAGAGGCTCCCGTTCGATGGCGGTTGGCGCACTGCCCGCAACCTGACCACGCGGAAGCAGACGCGCGTCGGATGGGAAGGGTGAGACCTTCGCCATCGAAAGCCAACTCACCCTTGTGTGAAATTGTTCCGGCGTGGGCTGCGGGCGGGGCTGGTATTTTGATCCGGCAGCGCTTCCGTCATCGCCCGGTCATGCCGTCGGGCGATAGCTTGCTTATTGGCAAGGGGCGAGCCTTCAGGCAGACTTCGCGCCAGGTGACGCTTGCGGCGCCGGTTACAGATCCAATTGCTTTAAGGAGTTCAGCATGGGCATCTTCTCCAAGATTATGGGTGCAATTTTCGGGACGAGCAGCGCACAGGCAGCGGAAGCCGCAGGCGGCGCGGCTGCAGGAAGCGCCGGCGCTCCGGCGCAGAGCGTCGACGTCGCGCCGATCCTCGACGCCGCCGTGAAGGCCAAGGGCGAAAAGCTCGAGTGGCGCACCTCGATCGTGGACCTGATGAAGGCGCTGGACATCGATTCCAGCCTGGCCGCCCGCAAGGAACTCGCCAAGGAGCTCAACTACACCGGCGATACCAGCGATTCCGCCTCGATGAACATCTGGCTGCACAAGCAGGTGATCTCGAAGCTGGAAGCCAACGGCGGCAAACTGCCGCCGGACATCAAGCGCTAAGCACGGCGCTTTAAGCTCCCGTCATTATGAAAGCCCGCTGCAATCGTTGCGGCGGGCTTTTGCGTGGCTCGGTTGGAAGAGCCTAAGTTTACTCGGAATTGTCATGCGCGGGCATAACCGTTCGAAGAGCGGCGTCGCTTCCGCTCGCCTATGGACCCGCGCATCTAGAAAATAAGAGTCGTTTCGATGATGGATTGCCGGGTCAAGCCCGGCAATGACTGGTTCTAGTTGCTTGTTTGCAAATCTATTCTGCAGCGCGCGTGAGAGCAGGGACGTCCGTCCGCTGAAGCGGCTCCGGCACCTCGCAGCCCGTAGCACAGCAGCGGCCGGGTTGCTTCGAGACACGCTGGCCTTCGTTGAGAACGCCGCGGTCGAGCAGGCTTTCCACCAGTTCGATTTTCTCCATGACTGGATAGTTGCGCCAGATCTCGCGCTTCATTGCTTCCGGCGAACCGCCGCCGTGCAGCGAAATCACCGAGTACCAGCCCGCCTCGTGCGACACCGTCAGGTCTTCGATGAAACGCGCCACCTCGGCTCGCTGATCGGCGGGAATATCCGGCCGGCCGCCCATCACGGCTGCGAGCGAGGCGCGGGTCTCGGGATTGTGGTCCTCGTCGGGGCCGGGGAGTGCGACGATCAGGCCGCCCGAGACATAATGCGCCACACGATGCATGTCGTAGATCTTGGTGGCGAGCAGTAGCTTGCCGATGTTGGAGAATACCGCATCCGGCATCACCGATCCGGCCGGGTCCTTGGTGCAGTAAACCGATGAGGCCACGCCGCAGGCATAAAAGCTCTCGGTGATGGTGATGAGTTCCACCATCGCCTCGCGGATGTGGGAGTGGCGTTCGGCATCGAGGCCATTGGCCTCGATCATCAGCGCGCCTGCGCCGATCAGGAGATCGCCAAAGCCTGCGCGTGCGCCGATGCACGAATGCCGGTGATGGGTGGCGTAGGAGGTCGTAAGGAAGCCGCCTTCCTCGGTCTCGCCGGCCAGGAAAACGCGATCGTGCGGAACGAAGACGTCATCGAAGATCACGACGCCGACCGACTGGCCGTATTTGGCCGAGAATTTCGCCGCCGCTTCGCCCGGGCGTCCCGCCGGGCGCGCGATGATGGTGACGCCGGGCGCGTCGCAGGGCACGGCGCAGCACACCGCGCAATCCTTGTCCTCCGGCGCGTGCGTGCGGCACGGCATGACGAGAAATTCGTGCATGTAGGGCGCGCCGGTCACGATCGCCTTGGTGCCGCGGATGACGATGCCGTCCTTGCGGCGCTCCGTGATGTGGACATAGACGTCCGGGTTCACCTGCTGGCTGGGACGCTTGGAGCGGTCGCCCTTGGCGTCGGTCATCGCGATGCCGAGCGTGAGGTCGTTATCCTGAACGTGGTGCAGATAGGCGAGGAAGCGTTGGCTGTAGTCGGTGCCGTGGCGCTCGTCGGTGAGCCGCGTCGATTGATAGAGGCCGTTCAGAGCATCGTGCGCGAGGTAGCGCTGCGCGCAGCCGGACGTCTTGCAGACGAGGCGCACGGCTTCGAGCTTATAGAGGAGGTCCTGCGAGGTCTCGTTGATGTGCAGCATCCGGTTGACGATCTTGCCGGACGTGCCTTGCCGCGCCGTCATCAGCGGCGCGTGTTCCTCGCGCAACGCGAAATCATAGGTGACGCCGACGCCGGCAATGCCCGGCGCAAGCAATGGCTCGTCGGCGACGCTCTCTACAACGTTGCCGTTGATAAAGACCTTCGGCTTGTAGGCGCGGAGAGACTCCCTGTAGTCGGCGGCTGACATCAGCATTGGTGTCTCTCCCTCTTGTTCAAAAAATCGAACAGTGTTAGATTTTAATCCTGCTGGATTTTCTGTCAAGCGAGAGCCCTCGCGAGCTAGAGCCTTTCACAAGCGAACCCTGCACAACCGAACCCTTGGACGTCACATGGTCGAAAAGCGGCAAAGCCGGCGTGAGGCGGTGAACGAGCACAAGCGTGACCTGATCCTCGCCGCCGCCGGACAAGTGTTCGCGGAGGAGGGGCTGGAGGGCGCGAGCCTGCGGGCGATTGCGGTACGCGCGGGCTATACGCCGGCCGCGCTCTATTTCCATTTCGAATCCAAGGAAGACATCTACGCCGAAGTCCTGGAGGCCTCGCTGGCCTCGCTCGGCGCGGCGGTTGATCTGGCCGTTGCGAAGGCGAGTACGCCGGCGCAGAAGCTGAAAGCGGCGGCGACGGCGTTCTTCCGGTTCTATGCGGAGAACCCGCGCGATCTCGATCTCGGATTCTATCTGTTTCGCGGTGGTATGAAGCCGGCCGGCTTGGGTCGCGCGCGCGACGAGAAGCTGAATGCGGCGCTGGAAGCGGCGCTGCGGCCAATCGCGGAAGCTGCGGTGAGTCTCGGCGCATCACGGCAGAAGGCCAACCTCCTGATGGTCGATTGCTTTGCCCATGCCACCGGGCTTCTCCTGTTGCTGCACACTGGGCGTATCCGGATGTTCGGTGCCTCGGCGCCTGATCTGATGGAGACCTACGTCAAGGACCGCATTGCCCATCTGTCGGAAGAGGTGACATCATGCTGACCATCGATCCCAAGCGCTCGCTGCTTCTGGTTATCGATTTTCAGTCGCGTCTGATGCCGGCCATCCATGACGGTGAAACGGCCGTCCGGAATGCGCGCCGCCTGATCGAGATGGCGGAGCTGGTCGACATTCCCTGCATCTTCACCGAGCAGAACGCCAAGGGGCTTGGGCCGACCGTGACGGATTTGCCGGTCGAGAAGGGACGGCTGATCCACAAGCAGTTCTTCGATGCCTGCAGGGAAAGCGGCTTTCTCGACCATGTGCCGGCGGATGGCCATATCGTGGTTGTCGGATGCGAGTCTCATGTCTGCGTACAGCAGACCGTGCTCGGTCTGCTCGCGGCGTCCCGCAAGGTTTATATCGTGCGCGATGCGCTTGGCTCCCGCCGCCCCGAGGACAAGGAAACCGCGATCCGGCGCATGGAGCGCCATGGTGCGGAAATCGTGACGTCCGAGATGGTCGTGTTCGAGTGGCTACAGACGGCGGAGCATCCTCGCTTCCGCGATGCGATCGCACTGGTCAAATGAGACTGCCGCTCACGGCGAGCGCGCTCATCCTGTCCCATTCCTAAGCAACCCTTCATCGCACGGCAGTCCATGCCGTCGGCGGATTTGCGTCGCGCAATCCGTCCGGCACTGCAGCATATTTGTGTCGCCTTGCGAGAAGGCTGACCTCTGCCGTTATCGGATTTGTGAAATGACGGCGGACCGGTCCAGCCGTAAACAGGATTGCATTCAAAGGCCGAAAGCTACGGTCAACGAGGAAACCAAGGGGAAATCCATGGCAGAGATCAATCGCCGCTCGGTTCTGGCGGCAGGCGCAGTGGTGCTCGCGGGCACGGCAGCAACACCTGCGGCAGCGCAGAGTGGCACGAAGACAGTGTTCGAGGTTGCCCAGGTGACGATCCCGATCGAGGGGCAGAGCGAGGTGTTTCCCGTGCGGCGCATCTATTGCATCGGCCGCAATTATGCCGCCCATGCGATCGAGCGCGGCTCCGATCCGAACCGGGAGCCGCCGTTCTTCTTCCAGAAGCCGACCGATGCGATCCAGAACGTGAAGAACGGGACCGTTGCCGACCATCCGTACCCGTCGCTGACGCAGAATTATCATCACGAGGTCGAACTGGTTGCCGCACTGAAATCCGGCGGCACCAACATCCCGCCCGAGAAGGCGCTCGACTGCGTGTTCGGCTACACGGTCGGCCTCGACATGACGCGGCGCGATCTGCAGAACCAGATGGCATCGATGAAAAAGCCGTGGGAGATCGGCAAGAGTTTTGACCATGCCGCGGTGCTTGGCCCGCTGCAGCCGGCCGCCAAAGTCGGCCATCCGACAAAGGGCGAAATCTCGCTCGCGATCAACGGCAAGGTTCGGCAGGATTCCGATCTTAGCAAGATGATCTGGAGCGTCGCCGAGCAGATCTCGAAACTGTCGGAGGCGTTCGAGCTGAAGGCCGGCGACATCATCTATTCGGGCACGCCCGAGAATGTCGGTCCGGTGGTGAAGGGTGATGTGTTGCTCGCCAAGATCGCGGGCTTCCCCGATATGTCGATCAAGATCGTCTGAAGGGCAAACGTGTCGCCCCGCGAGGGCGGGGCAAGCTCTTCAGAGTGATTTGGTTTTAATGGAAATAACACTCGTCATGGCCGGGCTTGTCCCGGCCATCCACGCCTTATCGTCGCTGCTATAAAAGATGTGATGCCCGCAATAAGCGGGCATGAAGGACTATGCTTTTGTATCTACCCGCGTAGGTCGTCATGCTCCGGATGGTCCGCCAGATAAGCACGCGCGAAACTGCAGGCCGCAACGACCTTTTCGTCATTATGCCGGATCGTCTCCAGAATGCCGCCCATCAGTCGTGAGGCGACGCCTTGTCCGCGCAACGCCGCCGGCGTCTCGACATGATTGATGGTGACCGTCGCGCCTTCGCGGCGATAACGCGCGAAGGCGACGTCGCTGCCGATATCCATCTCGTAGCGGCTAAGCTCTACATTGTCGCGAACGGTAGGAGATGGTTCATTCATATCGTCAATCGGTCGCCGATTTCTGGATTGCTTCGTCGCAAGTGCTCCTTGCAATGAGGCCTCTTGTCATTGCGAGCGAAGCGAAGCAATCCAGAATGATTGAGTTGCTTGTTGTCGTCTGGGTGCACGCGAAGTCTCAGCTCAGAAGGTCGGCATAATTCGCGTGCTTTTCGATGTAGCCCTTTACGAATGGGCACCGCGCCACGACCTTCAGGCTTCTCGCGCGAACGTCATCGAGTGCGCCTTTCACCAGTTGCGAGCCGATGCCGCGACCGCCAAGCTCTTTCGGCACCTCGGTGTGCGTGAAGGTGATGACACCATCCGACAGCTTGTAATAGGCGGCGGCGAGATGGCCATCGACGGTCAACTCGTAGCGGCTTTCAGCAGGATTGTCCTGAACGGTGCCTGTCGTCATATCGTCTCCTCGCATTTCGGAGCTTGCGCCGGAAGGTGTTTGCCGGATGGCAATGATCTGGATCGGCCTATCCTGTGACAACAAAGCCGGGCCGGGGGCTCTTGTAAAGGCATGGGGGTTTCATAGGTCTTCTGCAGACATACCCCTGCGGCCAAAGGGTCGTATTGGTTTGGAAGTCGACCTCGTTCCGGCCGCCGCCGTATGCCTCTTTATGAAGGAGGTTACCATGTCTGGCGCTCGGTTCTTCGACACACATCGCACGTGGGAGGACTGGGGCGGGATGCTGCTCGGTCTCCTGATCGCCCTTTCTCCCTGGCTGAACGGCGATGTGAACCACGGGTTCGGGTCGTTATCGCTGCCGGGTCTGGCAATGATCAACACCGCCATCGTGGGCATTCTCATCATCGGCCTTTCCCAACTTGAATATGTCGCCTTGCGGCGCTGGGAAGAAGTCTGCGAGATCGCGCTTGCGATCTGGCTCATCATGTCGCCTTACGTCTTCGGATATTCGACGGATGGCATGCTGAGGTTCTGGCACGCCGCGCTTGGTGGAGCCGTGCTCCTGCTGGCTGCGCTGAAGCTCTGGCAGGACTGGGATCTGTCCGATCGGGAGTTGGCCCAGCACGGACAATAAAACCTTGTCATCTGACAAGGTTTTAAAGATGCGATGGTCGGGCGACCGGTCTGCCGGCCGCCTGACCGAATCTGTGGCCGCCGTTTACTCCGCGGCTTCCTCGCTGGTGGCGAGATGGCCGGATTGGCCCTTCGCCAGCACGGGCGCAAGGAATTTGCCGGTGTAGCTGCGCGGCGCCTGGACGATATCCTCTGGCGGGCCCCAGGCAACGATCTCGCCGCCGCCATCGCCGCCCTCGGGGCCGAGGTCGATCACCCAGTCGGCCGTCTTGATGACTTCGAGATTGTGCTCGATCACCACCACGGTGTTGCCCTGTGCCACCAGTTCATGCAGCACCTCGAGAAGCTTTGCGACGTCGTGGAAATGCAGGCCCGTGGTCGGCTCGTCGAGAATGTAGAGCGTGCGGCCGGTCGCGCGCTTCGAGAGTTCCTTGGCGAGCTTGACGCGCTGCGCCTCGCCGCCCGACAGCGTCGTTGCCTGCTGGCCGACGCGGATGTAGCCGAGGCCGACGCGCTGCAGGGTGCGGAATGTCTCGCGGATGCGCGGCACCGCCTTGAAGAAGTCTTCCGCCTCATCGACCGTCATGTCGAGCACGTCGGCAATGGTCTTGCTCTTGAACGTCACCTCGAGCGTTTCACGATTGTAGCGCTTGCCCTTGCAGGTATCGCAGGTGACGTAGACGTCCGGCAGGAAGTGCATCTCGATCTTGATGACGCCGTCGCCCTGACAGGCTTCGCAGCGCCCGCCCTTGACGTTGAAGGAGAAGCGCCCCGGCTCGTAGCCGCGCGCCTTCGCTTCCGGCAGCCCTGCGAACCACTCGCGGATCGGTGTGAATGCGCCGGTGTAGGTCGCGGGGTTCGAGCGCGGCGTGCGCCCGATCGGCGACTGGTCGATATCGATGATCTTGTCGATATGCTCCAGCCCCTCGATGCGATCATGCGGTGCGGGCGCGTCGGCCGCGCCGTTGAGCTTGCGCGCGATTGCCTTGTAGAGCGTATCGATCAAGAGCGTCGACTTGCCGCCGCCGGACACACCGGTGACACAAGTGAACAGGCCGAGTGGAATTTCCGCCGAGATGTTCTTGAGGTTATTTCCGCGCGCGTTGATGACCTTCATCGTCCGGCGATGGTTCGGCGGACGGCGCTCGGGAATCGGCACAAATTTTTCGCCGGTCAGATATTTTCCGGTGAGCGACTTCGGATTTTTCATGACGTCGTCGGGCGTGCCGCGCGCGACGATGTGGCCGCCATGAATGCCGGCGCCGGGGCCGACGTCGACCACATGATCGGCGAGACGGATGGCGTCCTCGTCATGTTCGACCACGATCACGGTGTTGCCGAGATCGCGTAGCCGCTTCAGCGTATCGAGCAGGCGCGCGTTGTCGCGCTGATGCAGGCCGATCGAGGGCTCATCGAGAACGTAGAGAACGCCGGTGAGGCCCGAGCCGATCTGCGAAGCAAGGCGGATACGCTGGCTCTCGCCGCCTGATAGTGTGCCGGACGCACGCGACAGTGTCAGATAGTTGAGGCCGACATCGAGCAGGAACGACAGCCGCTCGCGGATCTCTTTCAGGATACGAACCGCGATCTCGTTCTGCTGGGTCGTCAGCAGGTCAGGCACGGTCTCGAACCACTCGCCGGCTTTCTTGACCGAGAGTTCGGAGATTTCGCCGATGTGCTTGCCGCCGACTTTCACGCATAGCGCCTCGGGCTTCAGCCGATAGCCGTGACAGCCTGCGCAAGGCACGTCGGCAAAATATTTACCGAGTTCCTCGCGTGCCCACTCGCTTTCGGTTTCCGCGAAGCGACGCTCAATGTTGGTGACGATGCCCTCGAACGGCTTCTTGGTATCGTAAGAGCGCGTGCCGTCCTCGTAGGAGAATTTAATCGCATCCTCGCCCGAACCGTAGAGCAGCGCGGTCTGCGTCTTCTTCGGCAGGTCCTTCCACTTGGTATCGAGCGTGAACTTGTAGAACTTGCCGAGCGCCTGCAGCGTCTGGATGTAATAGGGCGAGGACGACTTCGCCCACGGCGCGATCGCACCCTTCCGCAAGCTCAGGTCCTTATCCGGGATGATGAGGTCGGGATCGATGTGCTGCTCAACGCCGAGGCCGCCGCACTCCGGGCAGGCGCCATAGGGATTGTTGAACGAGAACAGCCGCGGTTCGATCTCCGGTAGCGTGAAACCGGAGACGGGGCAGGCGAATTTTTCCGAGAACAACAGCCGTTCGGGACCGCTCTTGTCGTGGATTTTTGCGGTCTTCTTTTCGGACTTTTTGGTGTCGGCAGCCGGCGTCGCAGGCGCATCGGCAAACTCGACGACAGCGAGGCCTTCGGCAAGCTTCAGTGCGGTCTCGAAACTTTCTGCAAGCCGCTGTGCGATGTCGGGTCGGACCACGATGCGGTCGACGACGACGTCGATATCGTGCGGAAATTTCTTGTCGAGCGTAGGTGCATCGGCAAGCTCATGGAATGCACCGTCGATCTTGACGCGCTGAAAACCCTTCTTGAGATACTCGGCCAGTTCCTTGCGGTACTCACCCTTGCGGCCGCGCACGACCGGCGCGAGCAGATAGAGCCGCGTGCCTTCCGGCAGCGCCAGTACGCGATCGACCATCTGCGAAACGGTCTGGCTCTCGATCGGCAGTCCCGTCGCGGGCGAATAGGGCACGCCCACGCGCGCCCACAGCAGGCGCATATAGTCGTAGATTTCGGTGACGGTGCCCACCGTCGAGCGCGGGTTCTTCGAGGTGGTCTTCTGCTCGATCGAGATCGCCGGCGACAGGCCGTCGATCTGATCGACGTCCGGCTTCTGCATCATCTCGAGGAATTGCCGCGCATAGGCCGACAGCGATTCGACGTAGCGGCGCTGGCCTTCGGCATAGATCGTGTCAAACGCGAGCGAGGACTTACCGGAACCCGAGAGGCCCGTGAACACCACGAGTTTGTCGCGCGGCACTTCGAGATCGACGTTCTTGAGATTGTGTTCGCGCGCACCGCGAATGGTGATGGCACGCGAGGCGCTCGTCTGGGCGCGTTGCTTGGCCTTGATGACTTCGTCCATGGATCGGTTCCCGCGCACGCCGCGCAACAACAACGCTCGTGGGCCGGACAACCGGATCGCGCGTCAGGCTTGGAAAAATGGCCGTGTTCGGAACGTAGGCAGAACGGGTGCGAATTTCCAGTGTCGGAAAGGGAAGATCACCGGAATCATTTTGCAGGATTGGAGGGAGGTTTCCCCGAGAGGAACTTCAAGCTCCTGTAGAGTGCTCCCCCAACGCAAAAGGCCGGCTGCGAGAGCCGGCCTTTCCGTCAGATCGCGGATGCGATCAGCGTGTCTTAGTAGCGGGCCACAACCGGACCACCCCAATTGAAGTGGTAGTTGATGCCAGCCTTCACAGTGTGAAGGTCGTCGCGGTAGCTGACCGTGCTCGGCAGCGTGCCGAAGGTGAGCGCGGTGCGGTCGAAGTCGTAGTACTGGTACTCGATCTTCGCCGACCAGGCCGGAGCGAACATGTACTCGAGGCCCGCACCGACGGTGTAGCCGGTGGTGTCGCGGCTGACCAGGAACGGCGTGGTGGCAGCAATACCGCCGTTGTCGCGGAACGCGACACCGCCCTTGGCGTAGATCATGCCAGGACCCCAGGTGTAGCCGAGACGGCCGGTGACCGAAGCCAGCCAGTCGTTCTTGACGCGGATGCCGTCAAAGCCATCCGTGAAGGTGTAGCGGTTGTTCGACAGGCCGTTGAACTCACCCTCGATGCCGAGCACCCAGTTCGGCGAGAACTGGTAGTTGGCGCCGAGCACGCCGCCGCCGAGGAACGAGGAGTCGTCACGGTTACCGGTCACGAGCGGATCGTCAGTGACGAAGCCGCTGCTGCCCTGGAAGGCACCGCCAACCTGAGCACCGATGTAGAGGCCGGTCCAGTTGTAGATCGGCGCGACCGGAGCCGGCGGAGCCTTCGTATAGGGCCGTGCCGCCAGGTCCGCAGCAAACACTGACGTCGAGCTCAGGGCCACAACCGCTGCTGCAACGAGAATTTTGTTCATGTTCTTCATCTCCAAAAACCGCGCCCCAAGTTTTGGTCCCGAGCCCGCGGAGGTGTTCAATTGCGTTCGCTTGTGGGTCACGCACCGGAATACGAATTCCTTGATGCCCCGACGTATAACTCGGATTCCGCGAAAAAGCCGTGTCGCAAATATCACAGTGGAAAGTGAAGTTGGGCGGATGCGAAGTTCCATTTAACGAACTGGAAACGCTAATTATTCCCCAATTCTGGTTCCATCAAATCTGATCACGAATGTGTTACTTATTGCGCTGCGGGAAAACCCGTAGCGCAACGTACGCTTGTAGTGAACAAAAAGAGTACATATAACGTCTGCCATAAACCCGGCCGCGGACTATGGTCCGGTATCGTGTGGATAACGGCACGGGCCGGCATTGCGGCGTTTCGGTCCGTCCCCGACTAGGCTTAGGTGCCGGGCGGGCGCAGGATTGGCGCCTCAGGTGGAGAGGAAGAGATGGCAGGCAGCGTCAACAAGGTCATTCTGGTGGGCAATCTCGGGGCAGACCCGGATGTCCGGCGTACCCAGGACGGGCGGCCGATCGTCAACCTCAGCATCGCGACCTCCGACACCTGGCGCGACAAGGCGACCGGCGAGCGCAAGGAAAAGACCGAGTGGCACCGGGTCGTCATTTTCAATGAAGGTCTGTGCAGGGTCGCCGAGCAGTACCTGAAGAAGGGCGCCAAGGTTTACATTGAAGGCGCGCTGCAGACCCGGAAGTGGCAGGACAAGGACGGTAAGGACAAGTATTCCACCGAGGTCGTGCTGCAGGGCTTCAACTCGACGCTGACGATGCTCGACGGCCGCAGCGGAGGCGGCGGTGGCTCCTTCGCCGGCGATGATGCTGGCTCCTCGTTCGGCTCCAGCGGCTCCTCCCAGCGCCGCTCGCTTCCGCCGTCAGGTGGCCGCGACGACATGAACGACGACATTCCGTTCTAAAGAGACATTTCCGAACAGCTTTAACCGAAGGCGGCTCGGCCGCCGTCGATAACGAACTGCACGGCGAGGGCGGCCAGCACCACGCCGAGCAGCCGTGACAGCACGATATTGCCGGTGACACCGAGAAAGCGTGCGACGCTGCCTGCAAACAGGAATGCCACAGCACAGGCCGCTGCGATCACGATGATGATCGCCACCAGCGCGGCAAGCGACACGGCACTGCCGCCGCCTTGCCCGGCGAGCAGCAGCGTCGCGGTGATGGCGCCGGGGCCGGCGATCAACGGGATCGCGAGCGGAAAGGCGGCGATGTTGCGGACATGCTCCTCGATCGCCTGTTCGGCCTGACGCGCCTCGCGTGTCGGGCGGATGCCGAGCACCATCTCGAAGGCGATGAAGAACAGCAGGACGCCGCCGGAAATGCGAAAAGCCGGCAGGCCGATGCCAAGCCGCGTCAGCAGCCAGTTTCCGCCGAGTGCAGTTCCGATCAGGATGAGCGCTGCGATTGCCGCTGCCCGATAGCCGACATTGCGGCGCGTGGCGGCAGGCAGGCCATGCGTGAGCGACAGGAACGCGGGTGCGATCCCGATCGGGTCGACTACCACGAACAGTGTCACCAGTGCATTGAGCGTGAAGTCGACAAGCATGGTCTCTCCGCAAAGCCCGTTTGTTTGGCGCTGCTACGGCTGACGTGCGGCACCGTATGAGGTCGTTCAACTCCCGTTTTTCGACTGTCCGAGGCGTGGATTCGGAGCTATCGGAGCCGATTTGGCAAGGTCGTTCAATCATAGCCGGATGAGCGCCTGAAGCGCCTTCTAACCCTATGATATAACGCCTTTATTTATCGCCTCAGAAAGCTCGAAACGATTGGCGGCAAACCCCGATTCAGCCTATATAGGCATGGCATTTCGCACCTCAGGATTCGCACTTTGACCGACCCGAAAGATCCGACGGAGAGCGGCTCCGGCCCCGTCGATATCAAACCCGTTTCCATTTCCGATGAAATGAAGCGCTCGTATCTCGATTACGCGATGAGCGTGATCGTGTCGCGCGCGCTGCCCGATGCGCGCGACGGCCTGAAGCCGGTGCATCGACGCATTCTCTACGGCATGTACGAGAACGGTTTTGAGTGGAACAAGCCGTACCGGAAGTCGGCGCGTACGGTCGGCGACGTCATCGGTAAGTATCATCCGCACGGCGACCAGTCGGTCTACGACGCCTTGGTGCGTATGGCGCAGGACTTTTCAATGCGCGTGCCGCTGATCGATGGTCAGGGCAATTTCGGCTCGGTCGATGGCGATATGCCGGCGGCAATGCGTTACACCGAGTCGCGTCTGCAGAAGATCGCGCATTCGCTGCTCGACGATATCGACAAGGACACCGTCGACTTCCAGCCGAACTACGACGCCTCCGAGCGCGAGCCGAAGGTGCTGCCGGCAAAGTTTCCGAACTTGCTGGTCAACGGCGCGGGCGGCATCGCTGTCGGCATGGCGACCAACATTCCGCCGCATAATCTCGGCGAGGTGATCGACGCCTGCATCGCACTGATCGACAATCCAGCGCTCGGCATCGACGATCTGATCAACATCGTGCCGGGACCGGATTTTCCGACCGGCGGCATCATTCTCGGACGCCAGGGCATCCGTTCGGCCTATCATCTCGGCCGCGGCTCGATCGTGATGCGCGGCAAGGTTTCGATCGAGACCATCCGCAAGGATCGCGAAGCGATCGTCGTTTCCGAAATTCCCTATCAGGTGAACAAGGCGACGATGGTCGAGCGCATTGCCGAGCTCGTGCGCGATAAGAAGATCGAAGGCGTCTCCGACCTGCGCGACGAGTCCGACCGCGAGGGCTATCGCGTCGTCGTCGAGTTGAAGCGCGACGCGGTGCCGGACGTGGTGCTGAACCAGCTCTACAAGTTCACGCCGTTGCAGACGAGCTTCGGCGCCAACATGGTGGCGCTCGACGGCGGCCGGCCGCAGGTGATGAACCTCAAGGACCTACTGACGGTGTTCGTCGCCTTCCGCGAAAACGTCGTATCGCGGCGCACGAAATTCCTGCTCAACAAGGCGCGAGACCGTGCCCACATCTTGGTCGGCCTCGCGATTGCCGTTGCCAATATCGACGAAGTGATCCGCGTGATCCGTACGTCGCCCGATCCGGCGACCGCACGCGATACACTGATGTCGCGCGACTGGCCTGCGCGTGACGTCGAAACCATGATGATGTTGATCGATGATCCGCGCCATCGCATTGCCGAGGACGGCACGGCGCGGCTGTCGATGGAGCAGGCGAAGGCGATCCTCGATCTGCGTCTGCAGCGCCTCACCGCGCTGGGTCGCGACGAGATTTCCGAAGAGCTCGACAAGCTCGCGGTCGAGATTGCCGACTATCTCGACATCCTGCGCTCGCGCGCCCGTGTGCAGGACATCGTCCGCAATGAACTCAACGCGATCAAGGAAGAGTTCGCGACGCCGCGGCGCACGATGATTATCGATCAGGAAGGCGAGGTCGAGGACGAGGACCTGATCCAGCGCGAGGATATGGTCGTCACCGTGTCGCACGCGGGTTACGTCAAGCGCGTGCCGCTTTCGACCTATCGCGCGCAGAAGCGTGGCGGCAAGGGTCGTTCCGGCATGCAGACCCGCGAGGAGGATTTCGTCGCGCGGCTGTTCGTGGCCTCGACCCATACGCCAGTGCTGTTCTTCTCCTCGCGCGGACAGGTCTACAAGGAAAAGGTCTGGCGGCTGCCGATGGCGGCGCCGAGCGCGCGCGGTAAGGCACTCATCAACATTCTGCCGATGGAGCAGGGCGAGCGCATCACCACCATCATGCCGCTGCCGGAGGATGAGTCCTCATGGGGCGAGCTCGATGTGATGTTCGCCACCACCGGCGGCAATGTCCGCCGCAACAAGCTGTCGGATTTCGTCGATGTGCGTCGCTCCGGCATCATCGCGATGAAGCTCGGCGAGGGCGAGGCCATTGTTGACGTGCAGATCTGCAAGGAGAACGACGACGTCCTGCTCACCGCCGCAGGCGGGCAGTGCATTCGCTTCCCCATCACCGATGTCCGCGTATTCCAGGGTCGCACCTCGATGGGTGTGCGCGGTATCACGCTTGGCGAGGGTGACAGGCTGATCTCGCTCACCATTCTGCGCCATATGGATGTTAGTGCCGATGAGCGCGCGGCGTATCTGCGCCGTGCCAATGCGGTACGCCGTGGCGGCGCGGATGACGAGGCGGGGACCGACCACGAGGAAGCCACCGGTGCGATCGAACTCGGCGAGCAGCGCTATGTCGAGATGTCGGCAAACGAACAGTTCGTGCTGACCATCAGCGAGAACGGCTACGGCAAACGCTCGTCGTCCTACGAATACCGGACCACGGGACGCGGCGGCAAAGGCATCGTCGCGATGTCGGTCAATGACCGGAACGGCAAGCTCATTGGCTCCTTCCCGGTCGATGACAGTGACCAGATCATGCTCGTCACCGACAAGGGCCAGCTTATCCGCTGTCCGGTCGAGGACATCCGCATCGTCGGCCGCTCGACGCAGGGCGTGACCGTCTTCAATACGGCGGATGACGAACGCGTGGTCTCGGTCGAACGCCTCACCGACGAGGGCGAACATCCCTCCGACGAGGAGTAGACCTTACCGGGTGCTCACCACCCGGACGTGGACCGAGGCCGGCGCGGGCACCTTGCCGGTGCGCCGCAGGCAGGCCGATGAGATATTCGGCCAGTCCTGCTCGGCGCAGGCGCGGCTCGTCACCATGAGCTTGTCCCCGCGCGCGAGTGCAGCCGGCTCACTGGCCTCCAGCGAGGGCGCAAAGCCTGGTAGCAGGGTCAGGGCGAGCGCGGAAAACACCACTAGCGCAAAAGCGGCCATCACCTTCGGTGCCTTGAGAAAATCGGTCTGGACCCGCATTCTGCGCCTCCCGCCACGCCTGGCTTTGGGAGATGACGCGGCCCGGTCCAAAAGGTTCGCCGACAATTGGGAGCGGATGCGGAAAAATATCGGTAACCGTAAGGGAACCGGCTCGCTTGCGGCCTCCCGCCGGGCGGGCTAGGAGGGAAAATCCGGGCTAGGAGAGAAAATGGCTCACGTTGCGCTCTATCCGGGCTCGTTCGATCCCGTCACCAACGGTCACGTCGATGTCGTGCGGCAGGCCTGCACGCTGGTGGACCGGCTGATCGTCGCGATCGGTGTCCACCCCGGCAAGGCGCCATTGTTCTCCGTCGATGAGCGCCGGGCGATGATTGTCGAGGTGTTCTCGCCGCTTGCCGCGACCACGGGCTGTGCCATCGAGTGCGTCACCTTCGACAACCTCACCGTGGCGGCTGCGGAGAAGTCGGGTGCGACCATCCTGATCCGCGGTCTGCGCGACGGTACCGACCTCGATTACGAGATGCAGATTGCCGGGATGAACCAGACCCTGGTGCCAAGTGTGCAGACGATCTTTATTCCGGCGTCCCCCACGGTTCGCCCGATCACCGCCACGCTTGTGCGCCAAATTGCCAGCATGGGCGGCGATGTGTCGGCTTTCGTCCCGAAGGCGGTCGCGGCCCGGCTGAAGGCAAAGTTCTCACAATAGCCTATGCGCGTCGCCGGCCCATGACGGGCGCGTCATCGCATGGGCTCTCGAACAATCTTTCCATTCCTTTTCCAAATCTCACTTATGGAGTTTCCATGATCAGACTGCTCGCCGTCCTCGGAGCCTTGATGCTGGCGACGCCGGCGCTCGCGCAGACGCTGCCTGCGAACCTCGACAAGGCGAATGCCATCGTCATCGACACCACCAAGGGCCGCGTCGTGGTGCAGTTGCGCACCGACCTCGCGCCGCACCACGCCGAGCGCATCAAGCAACTCGCGCGCGAGGGCTATTACAACAACGTCCCGTTCCATCGCGTCATTGATGGCTTCATGGCGCAGACCGGCGATGGCGCCAACTTCAACGGCACCGGCGGCTCGAAATATCCGAACCTGAAGGCCGAGTTCTCGAACGTGCCGTATACGCGCGGCGTTGTCGGCATGGCGCGCTCGGCAAATCCGGATTCGGCGAACTCGCAGTTCTTCATCATGTACAACGACTATCCCTCACTGAACGGCAAATACACCGTGATCGGTCAGGTCGTGTCGGGCATGGAGAATGTCGACAAGCTCAAGCGCGGCGAGCCGGTGCAGAACCCCGACAAGATGGTCAAGGTGCAGGTCGCATCCGACATCAAGTAACCGCTGCCGGTGCCTCGCGCCGCAGCCTCATCTCTTCAAGTAAGCAGTAAGGACACCATCATGGCTGACAACGACAACACCCTCATCCTCGAAACCACACAGGGCGAGGTGACCATCGAAATGCGTCCCGACCTTGCGCCGGGCCATGTCGCACGCATCAAGGAGCTGGTGCGGGAAGGTTTCTACGACGGCATCGTCTTCCATCGCGTCATCGATGGCTTCATGGCGCAGACCGGCTGCCCGCACGGCACCGGCACCGGCGGCTCGGGCCAGAAGCTGAAGGCCGAGTTCAATGCCGAGCCGCATGTCCGTGGGACGGTGTCGATGGCGCGCGCCGCCAATCCGGATTCCGGCGACAGCCAGTTCTTCATCTGCTTCGACGATGCCCGCTTCCTCGACAAGCAGTACACCGTGTGGGGCAAGGTGACCTCTGGCATGGAGAACGTCGACAAGATCAAGCGCGGCGAGCCGGTGCAGAACCCCGACAAGATCGTCAAAGCGCGTATGGCGGCCGACGCCGCATAAGCCGGCGCTTCGCTCAAGCATTTGCGTCCCATGCCCGGCCTTGCGCCGGGCATGGTCGTTTAAAGACCAACATTGCCGTTGCCCGGGCGCGGCAGGCCGGTCATAACGGGCCGTCATGCGTACCGACCTTTTCGATTTCGACCTTCCCCCCGAATGCATTGCCTTGCGCCCGGCTGAGCCGCGCGACAGCGCGCGACTTCTTCTGGTGCGGCCTAATGTGGGCGTCGAGGACCACAGCGTGCGGGATCTGCCGGGCCTGCTTGCGCCCGGCGATCAGATCGTCGTCAACGATACCAAGGTGATCGCCGCACAGCTTTCGGGGCGACGGATCGGCGGCACCAGCGAGCCGCATATCGACGTCACGCTGATCAAGCGCATCGATGGCTCGCGCTGGCAGGCGCTGGTGCGGCCGGCACGCAAGCTTTCGGAAGGCGATGTACTTCGCTTCGGCAATGAGGGGCGGGTGTGCCTTCTCGGCAATCTCGATGCCAGCGTCGAGGCCAAGGGCGAGGCGGGCGAGGTGACGCTCGCGTTTGCGTTTCACGGCCCGGTGCTCGATCAGGCGATTGCCGATCTTGGTGCGCCGCCGCTGCCGCCCTATATCGCCTCGCGCCGTGCGCCCGACGACAAGGACGTCGGCGACTATCAGACGATGTTCGCAAAGAACGAGGGAGCGGTCGCTGCGCCGACGGCGGGCCTGCATTTCACGCCCGCGCTCGAGGCAGCGCTGGCTGCGCGCGGCATCGGCATCCAGCGTCTGACGCTGCATGTCGGCGCGGGCACCTTCCTGCCGGTGAAGGCAGACGATACCGACGACCACAAGATGCATTCGGAGTGGGGCACCGTCTCTGAGGAAACGGCGAAGACGCTAAACGAGGCCCGCGCCAAGGGCGGCCGCGTCGTCGCTGTCGGCTCGACCTCGATGCGGCTTCTGGAAAGCGCTGCGACGGAGGACGGCATCATCCAACCGTTCACGGGAGAGACTGCGATCTTCATCACGCCTGGCTATAAGTTTCGCGCGGTCGATGTGATGATGACGAATTTTCATCTGCCGCGTTCGACGCTGTTCATGCTGGTGTCGGCCTTCAGCGGGCTCGATACGATGCGCGCGGCTTATGCGCATGCCATTGCGAAGGGCTATCGCTTTTATTCGTATGGCGACGCCTGCCTTCTGTTCCGCAATGCGGGCGCGGCTTCATGAGCCTTCCCAATTCCTTCCGCCTGCTTGCGGCTGATGGCACGGCACGCACCGGCGTGCTGGAGACCCCGCATGGCGTGGTGCGGACGCCGGCCTTCATGCCGGTCGGCACCGCGGGTGCGATGAAAGGTATCCATTGGCGCGAGATCCGCGAGAGCGGCGCTGACATCGTGCTCGGCAACACCTATCATCTGATGCTGCGCCCCACTGCCGAACGCATTGCAGCGCTGGGCGGGCTGCAGAAATTCACCGGCTGGAATGGCCCGATGCTGACCGATTCCGGCGGCTTCCAGGTGATGTCGCTTGCGAAGCTGCGCAAGGTAACGGAGCAAGGTGTTCGCTTCAAATCGCATATCGATGGCGCGGTGCTCGATCTTTCGCCCGAGCGTGCGATCGAAGTGCAGCGGTTGTTCGGCTCGGACATCGCCATGCAGCTCGACGAATGCGTGCGGCTGCCTGCATCGCGCGACGAGGTCGATCGCGCGATGCAACTGTCGCTGCGCTGGGCTGAGCGCTGCAAGCGCGCGTTTGAAGGTGCCCCGCAGGGCCACATGCTGTTCGGCATTGTGCAGGGCGGCGATGTTGCGAAATTACGGCGGCAGAGTGCGGCCGGCCTCGGAGAGATCGGTTTTCACGGCTACGCGATCGGCGGTCTTGCGGTCGGTGAGCCGCAGGACGTGATGCTGGCGATGATCGAGGAAGCTGCGCCGCTTCTGCCGCAGGATCGCCCGCGTTACCTGATGGGTGTTGGCACGCCGGACGATATGATCGAAGCGGTTAAGCGCGGCATCGATATGTTCGATTGCGTGCTGCCGACCCGGAACGGCCGTCACGGGCATGCATTTACGCGCCGTGGTGTGATCAACTTACGAAACGCGCGCCACGCCGACGATCCGCGTCCGCTCGACGAGGAAAGCTCCTGGCCGCCTGCGCGCAGCTATTCGCGCGCCTATCTGCATCATCTCGTGAAGGCAGGCGAAGCGCTCGGCGCGATGCTGCTCTCCGAGATCAACATTGCCTATTTCCAGTCGCTGATGGCTGGAGTGCGCGAGGCTATCGCGGCCGGTCAGTTCGCGGATTTTCGTGCGGCAACGAAGGCGGGCTGGGCGGCAGGCGATCTGCCGCCGCGTTAGACGTCAGCCTGTGACGACGGCGCGTCGGGACAGTCCGGCAGCGTATGTTTTGTGACGAAGCCGTGACCGCAGGTATCGCAAGTCCACAAATAGCCAACAACATTGTCGGAGACGAACGCAGAGGCTTCCGCCGCCACCATGCTGTCGGCGCAGATTGGGCAGATCATGCGTCCGGCCCCGCGCGAAAACGAGAGTGGCGTGGACGTCGGATAGGTCGGTCGGAATTCAGCGCGAGCTTGCATGCGAGCCTCCCTCGGCAGGCATCTCCATCAACTAGCCTGACGCTACACCGGCATTTTGAAAAAGCGACAACACAAATGCGTTTGTTTTGAGAATTGTTCTATCGCAATGCACACATTGGCGTTTTGTGGCCTTTTGCATCTTTGCGGGGAGACAGATTTAATAGTCGCCTTTGAAACTCATGTGCGGGAGCCCTTCCATGAATTCGTCGCCGGACAAGACTGTTTCCAAGTGCAATGTCGGACGTGGCGGCATCTATGACAGTATTGTGGATGCGGCGGGCTGCACGCCGATCGTGCGGCTGAGGCGTCTGCCGGAGCAGCATGGGGCCAAGGCGACAATTTTAGCCAAGCTCGAGTATTTCAATCCGGCAACGAGCGTAAAAGATCGTATCGGTGCTGCGATGGTGAAGGCGATGGAAGATTCCGGCGCCATCAACAAGGATACCGTGTTGATCGAGCCGACGTCAGGCAATACCGGAATCGCGCTGGCGTTTGTTGCTGCGTCGCGCGGTTATCGACTGAAGCTCGTGATGCCGGATTCGATGTCGATGGAGCGGCGCAAAATGCTGGCGTTTCTCGGCGCCGAACTCATACTGACGCCTGCTTCGCAAGGCATGAACGGCGCGATTGCAACGGCGGAAGAACTCGTGCGCACCACGCCGAATGCGGTGATGCCGCAGCAGTTCAAGAATCCCGCGAACCCGGACATTCATCGTCGCACCACGGCGGAGGAAATCTGGAACGACACCGCCGGCAATCTCGACATCTTCGTGGCTGGTGTCGGCACTGGCGGCACCATCACCGGTGTCGGTCAGGCGTTGAAGCCGCGCAAGCCCTCGCTGCGCGTCGTAGCGGTCGAACCGGAGGAGAGTCCTGTACTCTCCGGCGGCAAGCATTCGCCGCACAAGATTCAGGGGCTGGGTGCAGGTTTCGTGCCGGACATTCTCGATCGCTCGGTGATTGATGAGGTTGTCACCGTGAGCAGTGCCAAGGCGCTCGAGATGTCGCGCGCGCTTGCACGCACTGAAGGCATTGCAGGCGGCATTTCTTCAGGCGCCGCCGTCGCGGCTGCGATTGAGCTTGGCAAGCGGCCCGAGAATGCAGGCAAGACCATCCTCACGGTCGTTCCTTCATTCGCCGAGCGCTATCTCTCGACCGTATTGTTCGAGGACATCTGACGTCTGTCTGCGCCGTTTATGTTGCGGTGCTACCATTCGCGCGGTGCCAAAGCACCTTGGTGCAATGCAAGAGCGGCGCTTTGCTGCGCTGCTCCAGCGTTTTGCATCAGTCCTTAGGCTAACATCTGCGCCAAGTAGATGTTTACCGTTTCCGTCTAACATAAAATTTATGTGCGTTTTTACGCAGCCGATTCGGCTACGCGTGCGCTGCTTTTTTTCAAGGATCAATTGACCTGATGGGCTAACCGCGATGACACATTCGCTGCCGCTTGTTGAACAAAGTCGGATCGCTCCGGAGAAGCTGGTCGACGAACTTGGAAACGGGCTCGGCAATCTCGGCGTCGAGCTCGCCGATATTTTGGGTAATCTGCACGACGTCGCGAGCCGCGTCTCGCGCCAGTCCGAGCAGTTCGGTCATCTGCAAGAAACCGCCGATACGATGGTCGCGGCGAATCGCAACATCGATGGCGCAGCACGCACCGTGCAGTCGTTCACAGCTAACGCCGCCGCCGAGATCACGCAGTCGCGCGATGTGGTCACAACAGCCGTCCAGCACATCACTGATCTTGTCAGTGCCGTCAGCCGGATCGAGGACAGGCTGAGCGCCATCAGCCAGGTGCTGTCGCAGGTTGGCAAAGTCTCCGGCACGATCGAGAACATCGCCAAGCAGACGAACCTGCTGGCGCTCAATGCCACCATCGAGGCAGCGCGCGCCGGCGATGCCGGTCGCGGCTTTGCGGTTGTCGCCAACGAGGTGAAGAGCCTTGCGGAAGCAACCCGGCAGGCGACGCTGCAGATCGGCCAGACCGTGCAGAACCTTGATGGTGAAGTGAGCCACCTGATCGAGGATAGCGGCGTCGCCACGCGCTATGCGCGGCAGGCGGGCGAGGGCGCCAACCACATTCAGGGAACGATCAATCGCGTCCATGAAGGGTTTGCGACGGTCGAGCGCGACATCACTGCGATCGCGACGGCGGCGGCCGCCAACATGGAGCATTGCGATGTCGTGCTGGCCGAGTTGAGCGACCTCGCCAAGGGCGTCGATCTGTCATCGAGCGACCTGAAGTTGGCCGATGATCGGGTCGAGGGCCTGCTTGGCGCATCCGAGGCGTTGATCAGGACGATTGCCGAGAGCGGGGTGGAGACGTCGGATACGGTCATCATCACGGCCGCGGTCGATGCCGCGGCAAAGGTCGGCGAAGCCTTCGAGGCCGCGATCGCGCGCGGTGAGATCACCGAGGCGCAGATGTTCGATCGGGGCTACCGCGAGATTCCGGGCTCCAATCCAGCGCAGCATGCGAGCGCCTATCTCGAACTGGCCGACAATATCCTGCCGCCGATTCAGGACCCGGTGCTGAAGGTCGATCCGCGTGTAATCTTCGGCGTGTCGTTTGCCACTGATGGCTACCTGCCGACCCACAATCCGAATTACAGTCATCCGCAGGGGGACGATCCGGTCTGGAACGCCGCCAATTGCCGGAACCGGCGGTTTTTCACCGACCGCGCCATCGAGAAGGCCACGGCGAGCAACGATCCGTTCCTGCTGCAGACCTACCGGCGCGACATGGGCAACGGCCAGTTCGTGTTGCTCAAGGACGTTTCGGCCCCGATCTATATTCGTGGCCGCCGCTGGGGCATGTTCCGGATCGGATTTCGTCAGGCCTGATCGGGGCCGGATGGCTTGATGGTGTCTAGCGGGTTGATCGCGCTGGTGAAAAAGCCGTTGAGGGAAGGGGCCCCGATGCCCTTTTCCGGCCCGTCATGACTTGACCCGTGGGGTGTCGCCCCCTACACACCGCGACGAGTGAGCGCGTAGCTCAGGTGGTAGAGCACGTGACTTTTAATCATGGGGTCGAGGGTTCGAGTCCCTCCGCGCTCACCATTTGCATGTGCTGGCAGCGATCTAGGTCGCAGGGTATTGGCTGTCTGTTTAAGGGAAGCCATCGCGCCGCCCCCGAGCGCTCAGAAAAGCGCCGATGCGTGCAGATGTCTGGCCGGGGAACGCGAACACAGGCCGATCATTTCCTCCCGATCCCTGATCGGCAGCTTGGGGTTGGCTTGTGCCCGGTACCGAAAAGGTGCAAATTAAAGTTATCTTTTTCAACGGAACATCGACGGTCTTCATCTGTCGGTTATGACGGGCTTCGAGCGCAGGAACAGGATCAATAATGCAAGGCTTCAGCGTAGGCAGAGTGGTGATGGTTGCCGTTTTGGTGGCCTTGCTGATCGTCTCGGGCGTGTGGGCCGTTACGGTCTGGAACGCCAGCGGCGATGTCGCGATGGGCAAGCACGGCTGGATCGCGCTGATCCTCGGCACCCTGTTTTCGCTGGTGATCGGCTGCGGACTGATGGCGTTGATGTTCTTCAGCAGTCGTATGGGCTACGACGATGCCGCTGATCCTCTTCGCGACAAGGACGAGTCGCCGCGGTCTGAATAATCCGCTGCAGCGAACTCACTCGGTCGTCAGACCCCAAACCTCAATTTTCCAAAGAACGTGACCGGCTCCAGCCCGTCACGCATTCGGTGCTGTGTCGGTGGAAACCCTGGCAGGGGCCGTGACCATCGGCATCGCCTCCCGGCGCAAGCCGATCAGTTCGGCTGCGCGGATGGCAGACTGCTTCCAGAACCCGAACTGGTTCGCGCGCGAATTCTCCAGGATCGCGATGCCGACCGCCGAGAGGAACGGCAGGCTCTGCAGTACCAGCACGCCGGCGAAGATGTAGATCTCGCGCACTTCCTTCACATTGAAGGCAACGAGCACCGCCGCGCCTACCAATAGCAGGGCGCCGATCACTGCTTCCCAGAACGCCTGGAATTCCACCGACATCCGCGACAGGCCGCCCTTTGAGGTGCGCGCGAACGGCAGATGCTCTGTAATCAGGCCGTTCGCGACAGCGCGCGATACCGTCCACTGCACCGACATCGCCGCGATCATCGCGCCGAGCAACTGGCCGAGCTTGATTTTCACACGCAGCCGATAGAGCGCGACGAAATGCACGAGCGAGACCACGAAACTGGCAATGATCGGCAGCGTGAGAATCTTGTCGGGAATGGCGATGTCGGCGAACGAGACCACTGGCACCCAGATCAGGTTCAGGATCGCAACCACGACGCCGATGCTTTCCGCACCGAGCCAGTTCAGCCAGCCGAGCGTGAACTCGCGTTTCTGCGCCGGTGACAAGAGGCTCGCGCCCGGCAGGAAGCGCCGCCAATGCTTCTTGACGATCTGGAAGCCGCCATAGGCCCAGCGGTGCCGCTGTTTGCGGAACGCCTCATAAGTGTCGGGCAACAGCCCAAAGCCGTAGCGCGTGTTGGTGTAATGGGTGGTCCAGCCGCGCTCGATGATGGCGAGGCCGAGGTCGGTATCCTCGCAGATTGTGTCGCCGGCCCAGCCGCCCGCCATATCCATCGCCGCGCGGCGGATCAGGCACATGGTGCCATGAACGATGATCGCGTTCTGCTCGTTACGCTGGACCATGCCGATGTCGAAGAAGCCGGCATATTCGCCGTTCATCGCGTAATGCATCAGCGATTGGTTGCCGTCGCGATGATCCTGCGGTGCCTGCACAAGGCCGACATGCGGATCGGAAAAGGCGGGGACGAGGTCCTTCAGCCAGTTCGGCGTGACGACATAGTCGGCGTCGATGATGCCGATGATCTCGGCGTCGGGCGCGGTGCGCGCCATGGCGATGCGCAACGCGCCCGCTTTGAAGCCGATTACCTTCTCGGCGTTGATGAAGATGAAGCGCTCGCCGAGCGTGCGGCAATGATCCTGGATCGGCTGCCAGAACGTCGGGTCCGGCGTGTTGTTGATGATGACGACGCACTCGAAGTTCGGGTAGTCGAGCCGGGCGACGGCATCGAGCGTCTGTTTCAGCATCTCCGGCGGCTCGAAATAGGCCGGGATGTGGATCGACACTTTCGGGAATTTGCCGTCGGCGGGGGCAGGGAGTGGTTTGTCGATCAGGCGCTGCGGACGCCGCCCGAAGGCCACCGTGGCGATTTCCTCGATACGTGCCATGGCGATGAGGACAAGCGGCACCAGAAGGATCATGCCGAGCGTCAGCGCGAGGGCCGAGCCGAAGACGAAGTAATGCGTGTTCCAGTAGGCGAATACGGTCGCAAACCATGCGCCCACGCCGTTTGCGGCAACCGTCAGGACAAAGGTCTGCGGGATGGTCGGTTGCACCAGGCGGAAGATCGGCAACGACATCAGGATGCCGATCAGCACCGCGATCGAGGCGATCTTCCAGTAGTCGGGGTCGACGATCGCGCCGGTCCATGAGAATTTCGGTTCACGCGATGCATTGAGAACGCCCCAGTAAGGGCCGACACCACCTTCGAAAAACTTCCATGGCTGGTCGATGGCTTCGACGATGTTGTAGTCGAGCCCGATCGACTCGGCGCGCGTCACGAAGTCCCGCAGGATCGAAGCCTGCTCGAACGGGCCGGGCTCGGCGAGTTGCAGGTTGTAGCCCTGGCTCGGCCAGCCGAACTCCGCGACCACGACGCGCTTGCCGGGGAAATTGTCCCGCAGCAGCTTGGAGATCGTCATGGCGTAGTCGACGGCAGCGTGGGCGGGAATGTTGTTCCAGTAAGGCAGGATGTGCGCGGCGATGAAATCGACGGACGAGGATAGCTTCGGCTCGTCGCGCCATATGCTCCAGATTTCGCCTGTCGTGACGGGAAGATTGACCTGCCGCTTTACACGCTGGACGTACTCGATCAGCTCGTCAATTTTCAGGTCGTCGCGGTAGAGCGTTTCGTTGCCGACGACGATGCCGATGACGTTGGGATTGTGCTTGGCGAGATCTACGGCAGCGGCGATCTCGCGCTCGTTGCGGTCGACGTTCTTGTCAAGCCAGGCGCCGACCGTGACCTTGAGGCCGAACTCGTTGGCGATCGGTGGAACCAGCTCCACGCCTCCGGTCGAGGAGTAGAGACGGATCGCTTTGGTGAGCTTGGAGAGCTTCCTGAGGTCGTCCCTGATTTTCTCGACGGTCGGGATGTTGTCGACGTCGGGATGGGCCGAACCCTCAAACGGCGCGTAGGAAACGCTCGGCAACAGGCCGCGGAAGTCGGGTGCGGTCTCCTTCCGTTCGAGAACGCCCCAGAGCGCGGCATGGGCCGCAGCTACACAGATCAGAACGGCGATGACCGCGCGCATCTCACCCCCAGGGGACCGACGTGACAATGCACCGGATCACTCCGTCCGGCCATCGTAAACACGAGAATCTATTCCATCATGCTTTTAGTCGAGGCGCTTTACATCTGGTATGGCGCCGTGGCGTTTTCAGGGCGCGCGCGGACATCGGATGACGATCCGCGCGTCCTTTTTCAGCTTATTTTTGCTGCGCGGGCGGCTGTGCCGGAGCAGGGGCAGGTGTGGCCGCAGGCGGAGGAGCCGGCGGCGGGAAATTACTGTTCTGCGGCTGTGCGCCCGGGTTGATCCAGCAAGCCTGAATCCGGGTGTTCAGTGTGTCGGCAACCTTGTTGTCGATGGTCGCACTGAACCGGACGAGGCAGCGGAACGTCGCCTGCACATGCCCGCCGGGGCAGCCGAAACGATCATAGAGATCGAGGTGGCGGAAGGCGGTGTCGAGATCGTCGCGCCACATCAGGTTGACGACGCGCCGGCCGAGCCAGACGCATTCCGGGTTGCCGGCCGGGCCATTAATGGCCTTGGCGGCTTCGGCGAATTCATCGGCCCGCTTCTGCGCGTCGCGATTGTCCTGCTGCTGCGCGGCCGCCGGGGGCGCCTTGTTCTGATCCTGCTGTTTTTCGTTGGTTTGGGCAGATGCGACACCGAGGCTGGCGGTCAGAACGAGTGCCGCCGCAGTTGCGCCATGAAACAGCGTCTTTGTCAGGAGAGCAGAATAACCCATGGTTTCCCCGATCGAGCCCGTTCGCGCGGGCCTTTGTGCTGAAGGCAGGTCTTGAAGGCAGGCCTTCTGTTGACGTGCAAATGAGCCTCCAATGCGGCACACCCCATTTTTGCGCGCCAGAATCCCATGAAGCACAATCATGATTTTGTCCAGCACGTCGCGCAGGAGACGCAGGCAAGGCTGGAATGTCACCAAAGTTGGTGGGCAAAGACCGCGAGGCCTTGGCAGCGGGGGGCCGAGCGGCTAATCGACATTCTCGGAGGAAGAACACATTTCGTTGCGAACGCCGCTAGCATTCCTGGTCCTCTCGCTTTGCGTGATCGCCGGGACCTGGACCTGGCTCGGACAGCCGGTGCCGCAGGCGCGCGCGCCGCTCGACCCCGCGCATAAGCTCGAATGCGTCTCCTACACCCCGTTCCGCGGCGCACAGAGCCCGCTCGAACCCTCGCTCCATGTGCCGGTGCAGCAGATCGCGCAGGACCTCGCCCAGCTCGCGAAAATCACCGACTGCATTCGCACCTATTCGATCGACAGCGGCCTCGACCAAGTGCCGGGCGAGGCAGCAAAGGTCGGCCTCAAGGTCATTCAGGGCATCTGGCTCGGCAGCAACCGGTTCAAGAACAGCATCCAGATCGATACCGCCGTCGCGCTCGCCAAGCGCTATCCCGCGACGATCGAGGCGCTCGTTGTCGGCAATGAGGTGTTGCTGCGCGGCGAGATGACGGCCGCCGATTTGCTGACGACGATTCGCTACGTCAAATCCCGTGCCGAGACGACGCCGGTGACCTATGCGGACGTCTGGGAATTCTGGCTGCGCAATCGGGAGCTCGCGCCCGCGGTCGATTTCGTCACCATCCATATTCTGCCGTACTGGGAGGACTTCCCGGTACGGGCGAAATATGCGGCGGGGCACGTCGACCAGATCCGCAAGCGCGTCGCGGTCGCGTTTCCGAATAAGGAAATCCTGATCGGCGAAACCGGCTGGCCGAGCGCGGGCCGGATGCGCGACGGCGCGCTGCCCTCGCTTGCCAATCAGGCGATGGTGGTGTCGCAGATTCTGGCTTTGGCGCGGAGCGAGAAGTTTCGCGTCAACCTGATCGAGGCTTACGACCAGCCGTGGAAGCGCCAGCTCGAGGGCACTGTCGGCGGCTATTGGGGGCTGTTCGGCAGTGAACCGCGGCAGGCCAAATACGCGACGGGCGAGACGATCACCAACCATCCGATGTGGCGTTGGCAGATGGGCGGAGGTCTTGGCTTCTGCGTCCTCGTCTATGCGGCTGCCATGATGGCCTCGCGCCGCAGGCCCTGGCCGCCGCGCTGGGCGGCTTGGTTCGTGGTGGCTGTCGGCGCCACCGTCGGCGGCGTACTTGCGGGGTGGGGCGTCGAAAAGGTCCAGATCGAAAGTTTTGGTACCGGCGGTTGGATCGCAAACGGCGGCCTGCTCGCGGGAGCTCTGGCGGTCACGGTGTTCGCCGCAATGGCGGCCGTGACGGGGCGCTGCCTGCCGACCTTCGTTCAGATGATGGGTCCGCCGGAGGCGCGCACCGATTCCAAGGTCATGCGCGCGCTCGGGCTGGCGCTTATCGTCGTGGTGGTGTTCGCGACCGAGACGGCGCTTGGCTTCGTCTTCGACCCCCGTTACCGCGACTTCCAGTTTGCTGCGCTGACGATTGCGGCCGTGCCCGCGCTATTTTTGATGCTGCTGAACGGCCCGACGCTCAACGGGCGGCGCCCGGTCGCAGAGACGGCCTTTGCCGTGATGCTGACGCTCTGCGTGGTCTATATCGGCTTCAATGAAGGCTCAGCGAACTGGCAGTCGCTGTGGACGTGCGGTGCCTATCTGGCGCTCGCGTTCACGCTGTCGCTGGCGCGGGTCGCGCAAAACCCAAGACCATCAAAGCGATAGCGACGCCTGATAATCCAATATTGTAGAGTACGATACCGAACCCCGCGGCGACCAGTCCGGCGGTGAGGGTGACCATCGACGGGCGGATGACGTGCAGTACCGCGATGATCAGCGCGGTCAGGCCGAACACATTGTTCTTGAACAGATAGGTCATTAGACTCCGGGTCTTGCAGAGCATTGTCTGCAGGCCGCCGTCACAGGCGAGGGCCGTCGTCGAATATTCGATCGCGAAATAGCGCAGGTAGAGCGCATAGCCGACGCTGCAGAAACCAACGACCAGAAGCCACTGGACCTGCACCGCACTCGGGCGGAACGGACGCTTCCTGTCTTCGCGAAGCTGAGCCGGGTCACCGGTCGGGCGAGGCTCGGTCGCAGGCCTGTCTGAGGGAGGGGTATCTGCCATGGTCTTCCTGAGAAACTGAACTCTTCTGACAAACGGGTCTGGCGATTTCTTGACCGGCGGAGCCGCGCTCCGGTCAGCGGCCGAACAGCGAGGAGAGACCGCGGCTCGGAGGTTCCTCGGCGGGTGGCGGAGCCTGTGCCGGCTGCGGTTGCGGTGCCGGTTCTTCTACTCGCTTTTCAGTGCGGCTGCGAGCCTGCCGGCGGGGTTTCTCCTGCGAAACCTTGGCGCCGAGCGGCGATTCGAGTGCGAGACGCTGGCCGTCGAACAGCGCGGTTTCGCAGCGATGGCGGTGAGCCAGCACGGCGGCGCAGAGCTTTGCCGCGGCGGCCGCGTCGTTCAACGGGCCCGCTACGAGGTGAAGTCGCATCCCGAGTCCGTTGTGACCCTCGCGAACCACGATCAAGGGCTGCAGCGCGCCGACGAGATCCGGCCCCCGCTTCAAGGCGCCACGCCATACCGCGCGCAGCCCCTCAACCGAATTGGCCGAGCCGAGATCGACACCGAACTCGGTCGGGCGAACTGTTTTTTCCTGGACCGGCTCTTCGCTTGCGGCAGCCTCGGCGGGTGGCGCAAGGGCCGCGACCGTTTCCGGTGCGGCCTCGTGCGATGGCGCATGGGATGTAGCCGCCTGTGGTGGAGAATGATGAGTCTCAGGCTCCGGCGCAGGCGTAACCTTCTTCACCGGCAGGGTCGGCAGATCCACCGCGGGGGGTGCTTGAGATGATGGCGGTGCGGCCGGCTTCACTGGTGGCGCACTCGCAAGCACGGGAACCGGGTTTGCGATGGGAGGTGTCTGAAAGAATGGCACGGCTGTTTTCGGCCAGGCGTGGGAGGCAGCTGCGGAAGGCTTCGCCAGCGCGCCGGTAATGGACTCCAGATTTTGTTCGACACTCGTCACCCGCGCAAACAGGCGGTCGCGGTCAGTGTTCAGCGTCTCGACCGCAGCCGAGAGGCGACGGTTCTCGATCCGCACTTCCTTCTCGACGACCTGCAATTGCTGGTTTTCGCGGGTCATCTCAGCAAACGCCTGCCGGTCGCGCTGCACGCCGCTTGAGTAATGGGCCACGAGCATCGCCGCCGCGACGGCACCGACAGTTGCCGCGCCCCAGGAGCCGAGCCGCCAGAAGGCCCCGCGGTCGTGCTCGTCCTCCTCCGCAAAAAGGCGCGACAGCAGGCCGCCTGAACGGGCGTCCTCGTCGATCTGGTCGAGCCTCGCGCGGTCCTTCCGCATGCCTAGGTGAGCCCCCGATTCCCCCGAATCACCCTCATAACTTTAACAGAAACGCCGTAATCGCGCCGATCGCCCTCGATTCGGCTGATTTGGGCTGCCTTCAGATTCCCTCCCGTGCCGAAAGGCTTTATGACAACCGCACTTGCGTCCGTCCGAATCCGGCCGGCGCCCCCTTCGCGAGCCAGAGCCCATGACCGACCGATCGAGCCTCACCCTTGTCCTTGCCGCCGGCGAGGGAACGCGGATGCGCTCCTCGCGGCCGAAGGTCCTGCATGAGGTTGCGGGCCGGTCTCTGCTCGCCAATGTGCTGCTCGCCGCACCCGCAGGCAAGCAAGATCGTCTTGCGGTTGTGGTCGGGCCGGATCATCAGGCGGTCGCCGACGAGGCGCGCAAGCTGCGCCCGGAGGCTCAGATGTTTGTCCAGAGCGAGCGCAAGGGGACCGCCCATGCGGTGCTGGCCGCGCGAGAGGCGATCGCCGGCGGCGCTGATGATCTTCTGGTCGTGTTTGGCGATACCCCGCTCGTGACGGCCGAGACATTCGCGCGTTTGCAGGCCGCGCTTACAGGTGATGTGGCCATCGTGGTGCTCGGCTTCCGTGCCAAGGACCCGGCCGGCTACGGGCGACTGCTGGTGCAGGGCAATGAGCTCATTGCCATTCGTGAGCAGGCCGATGCGAGCGAGGCTGAACGCAAGGTCGATCTCTGCAACGCGGGCATGATGGCGTTCGCGGGCAAGTCCGCACTCACGATTCTTGAGCGGATCGGCAATGCCAACAGCAAGGGCGAGTACTATCTGACGGATGCAATCGGCATTGCGCGCGAGATGGGATTGCGCGCGGCCGTTATCGAAACCGATGAGGATGAAGTGCGCGGCATCAACACCAAGGCTCAACTGGCCGAAGCCGAAACCGTGATGCAGGCACGGTTGCGGCGGCAGGCGATGGAGGCGGGCGTCACGCTGGTTGCACCGGAGACGGTGTTTCTCTCTGCCGACACGACCTTCGGCCGCGATGTGGTGATCGAACCGTTCGTGGTGATCGGCCCCGGCGTCAGCATCGACGACGGCGCGGTGATCCACTCGTTCTCCCATGTGACGCAATCGTCGATCGGCAAGAAGGTTTCGATCGGACCCTACGCGCGCATCCGTCCCGGCACCTCGCTCGGCGAGGGCGTGCGAATCGGCAATTTCGTGGAGACCAAGGCCGCCGTGCTCGAGAGCGGCGTGAAGGTCAATCACCTCTCTTATGTCGGCGACGCCCATGTCGGCACCAACGCCAACATCGGTGCGGGCACAATCATGTGCAACTATGACGGCTTCGACAAACACCGCACAGAGGTGGGAGCGGGCGCGTTCGTCGGCTCGAACTCCTCGCTGGTCGCGCCGGTGAAGATCGGCGCAGGCTCCTATATCGGCTCCGGCTCCGTCATCACTCGCGAGGTGCCGGAAGATGCGCTGGTGGTCGAGCGCAACGAGCAGGTGACGCGGCCAGGTTGGGCCAAACGTTACCGCGAGCGCAAGGCCGAGATGAAGAAGCCCAAGACGTGACGCCCGGCCGCCGTCCTGCGTCAATGGGCGTTAAGCATGAATGCGATGTGCGAATCCGCAACAATTCTTGAGCCGCGGTTCGTGCGATACTTGGCTATGAGATTTCCACTTTATTGATCGTTGAGAGGCATAAACCGCATGTGCGGCATTGTCGGAATTCTGGGTCGCCAGCCGGTGGCGGACCTTCTGGTGGATGCGTTGAAGCGGCTGGAATATCGCGGTTATGATTCCGCAGGCGTCGCCACGCTGGAAGGCTCGCATATCGAGCGTCGCCGCGCCGAGGGCAAGCTCCGGAATCTCGAGTCCCGGCTGAAAGCCTCGCCGCTGCTCGGCCGCGTCGGCATCGGCCATACCCGCTGGGCCACGCATGGCAAGCCGACGGAAAACAACGCGCATCCGCATGCGAGCGGCAACGTCGCCGTCGTCCATAACGGCATTATCGAGAATTATCGCGAGCTGCGTGCCGCGCTTGAGCGTGAAGGTGCGAAATTCGACAGCGAGACCGACACCGAAGTCGTTGCGCATCTCGTTAATTCCTATCTCGCAAAAGGCTTCACGCCGCAGGACGCGGTGAAGGAAGCGCTGCCGCGACTGCGCGGTGCGTTCGCGCTCGCCTTCGTGTTCGAGGGTGAGGACGATCTGATGATCGGTGCACGCAAGGGCTCGCCGCTCGCGATCGGTTATGGTGATGGCGAGATGTATCTCGGCTCCGACGCGATCGCGCTTGCGCCGTTCACCGACGACATCAGCTATCTGGAAGACGGCGACTGGGTGGTGCTGACGCGTGAGCGCGCGACCATCTTCAACGAAGCGAATGCGCCGGTCACCCGCGAGGTGCTGAAGTCCGGCGCCTCGACCTTCATGGTCGACAAGGCGAACTACCGCCACTTCATGGCGAAGGAAATCCACGAACAGCCCGAGGTCGTGGGTCACACGCTCGCGCGCTACGTCAATATGGCGACCGATCAGGTCGCACTGCCCGCCGAACTGCCGTTTGATTTCTCCAAGATCGGCCGCGTCTCCATCACCGCTTGCGGCACCGCGAGCTATGCGGGCTTCGTTGCCAAATACTGGTTCGAGCGCTTTGCGCGGCTGCCGGTCGAAATCGATGTGGCGTCAGAATTCCGCTACCGCGAAGCGCCGCTGCGCAAGGGCGACCTTGCGATCTTCATTTCGCAGTCGGGTGAGACCGCCGACACGCTTGCCGCACTGCGCTACGCCAAGGCGCAGGGGCTGCACACAATCTCCGTCGTCAACGTCACCACGTCGACCATCGCGCGTGAGAGCGAAACTGTATTGCCGACGCTGGCGGGTCCTGAGATCGGCGTTGCCTCCACCAAGGCATTCACTTGTCAGTTGATGGTGCTCGCGGCCATCGCCATTGCCGCCGGCAAGGCGCGTGGCGAATTGAGCGACGAGGACGAGACGAAACTCGTGCAGGCACTCGTTGAGGTGCCGCGCCTGATGAGCGCCGCGCTCGCGCTCGAGCCGCAGATCGAAAAGCTCGCGCGCGATATCGCGAAGTCGCGCGACGTGCTCTATCTCGGTCGCGGCACGAGCTATCCGCTCGCGCTCGAAGGTGCACTGAAGCTGAAAGAAATTTCCTATATTCACGCCGAGGGCTATGCCGCCGGCGAACTGAAGCACGGCCCGATCGCGTTGATCGACGAGACAATGCCCGTGGTGGTGATCGCGCCTTACGACCGCGTGTTCGAGAAGACGGTTTCCAACATGCAGGAGGTCGCGGCGCGCGGCGGCCGCATCGTGCTGATGACGGATGCGCATGGCGCGCGCGAAGCAACGGTCGAATCGCTCGAAACCATCGTCCTGCCCGATATGCCGGCCACGGTGACACCACTCGTCTATGCCGTTCCCGTGCAGCTTCTTGCCTATCACACAGCAGTCATTATGGGCACCGACGTCGATCAGCCGCGGAACCTTGCCAAATCCGTCACGGTCGAATGACAAACTGACGCAGGCAGGCTAGGGAAGGGCCTTGCGACCATGGTCGCGGACGCTTTCCGGCGGCAAACCCTTGCATGCCGCGCGCTTGGGGCGATACGGATAGATCATGGCACAGAATACACCGAAGCTTCCGGACGATCTGATTACCAATCCGGATGCCCCGCGCGGAGTGATGGCGCGGCTGCGTAACTATTTTCTGACGGGTTTGATCGTCGCTGGTCCGATCGCGATCACCTTCTATCTGACGTGGTGGTTCATCACCTGGGTGGACAACATGGTCCGCCCGTTCGTGCCGGCCGCGTATCGCCCCGAGACCTATCTGCCGTGGGGCATTCCGGGTTCGGGCCTGATCGTCGCGGTGTTCGCGCTCACCTTGCTTGGTTTTCTCACGGCAAACCTGATCGGCCGCCAACTCGTTGCGCTCGGCGAAACCATTCTCGGCCACATGCCGGTGGTGCGCGCGATCTATCGCGGCCTCAAGCAGGTGTTCGAGACGATCTTTTCCAGCAACGGCTCGGGCCTGCGTAAAGTGGGCCTCGTCGAGTTTCCGCAGCCCGGCATGTGGTCTGTGGTGCTGATCTCGCACGCACCGAACGAGCAGATGTCGTCAAGCCTGCCGGGTGAAGAGGAGCACGTCGCGGTGTTCCTGCCATGCGCACCGAACCCGACAACCGGCTTCTTCTTCTATGTGCCGAAGAGCCGGGTGATCGAGATCGACATCAGCGCCGAGGATGCGGCGACGCTCATCATGTCGGCGGGTGTGGTGCAGCCGGGTGGCGATGCCAACCGGAGGGCGGCTGCGCTCGGTGAGGTGATGAAGGCGGCAAACGCTGCGAATGCGACACCTGCTTCAAGCCCGGCGAAGGTCGAGTAGTTGCCTCGCACGGACAAAACGACGGCGGTATCTCGCAGCGAGAAGCCGGAGCAGAAGAACGCAATCAGCACCACGCCGCGGCTCATCTGGGTGATTGTTCTTGTCAGTGTTGTCGTTACGGTCGTGACTGAACTTCGAATTGCGGGCTACGGCGATGCTGGGTTGTCAGTGATCGTGGCCTACACTGCGTTCGTCATCAACATCGCGTGCTCCGCGCTCGGCTTCCAGACGCGCGAGCGGATATGGTGGATCGGCAACATCATTGTCGGCGTCCTCACCATGAGCTTCATCGGCACGCCGACGATCCCGAGCACGCTGTGGACGGCAGGTCGCGTTCTGTTCGCGCGATTTGCAGCGTAGGGAAGATTATCCCGCGCCGATCAACGGGATCGCTTCATCGCGTTCGAACAGATAGAGCAGGCAGCGCAGCGCCTCGCTACGTTCTCCGGCAAGCTTTGGATCGTCCTGCAAAATCCGCAGCGCCTCGTCTCGGGCTTGCGCGACCAGGCTGCCGTGAATCTCCGGCCGCGCGATGCGGAATCCGGGCAGACCGCTCTGGCGAGTGCCGAGCACGTCGCCTTCGCCGCGCAGGCGCAGATCCTCCTCCGCGATGCGAAAACCATCGGTCGTTTCGCGAATGACGCGCAGCCGCGCTGTTGCGGTTTCGCCGGCCGGCTCGCGGTAAAGCAGGATGCAGGTCGATGCTTCGCGCCCACGCCCGACACGTCCGCGTAACTGATGAAGTTGCGACAGGCCGAAACGCTCGGCGTTCTCGATCACCATGATCGTTGCTTCCGGCACATCGACACCGACTTCGACGACCGTGGTGGCGACCAAAAGCTGCGTCTCGCCGGCGGCGAAGCGCGCCATCGCTGCGTCCTTCTCCTTCGGCTTCATCTTGCCGTGGACGAGGCCGACGACATCGCCAAATGTCTTCTGAAGACTCTCGAAGCGCTGGGTGGCATCGATAAGGCCCATATCTGTGCCGAGCCCGTTATCGGATTCCTCGACCAGCGGGCAGATCCAGTAGACGCGCTTGCCTGCCTTCAGCGCGCGCCCGAGGGCCTCGATGATCTCGCCGAGGCGGCTCACTGGCACGACGCGAGTATCGATCGGTTGCCGCCCGGCGGGTTTCTCGCGCAGTTCCGAGATATCCATGTCGCCGAAATAGGTCATGACCAGCGTGCGCGGGATCGGCGTCGCGCTCAGAACCAGCATGTCAACGGCCTCGCCCTTATCGGTCAACAGCAGGCGTTCGCGCACGCCAAAGCGATGCTGCTCGTCGACAATCGCAAGCGCGAGCGATTTGAAAATCACTTCATCCTGGATCAACGCATGCGTGCCAACGAGCAGGTCGATCTCTCCGTTTGCCAACTGTTCGAGAATGTCGCGGCGATCCTTGCCCTTGTCACGGCCGGTGAGGATCGCGACGCGAAGGCCCGCGCGCTCCGCAAGCGGCGCGATGGTCGCGATATGCTGGCGCGCAAGAATTTCCGTTGGTGCCATCAGCGCGGACTGGCGGCCTTCTTCGGCGACGGCCGCGGCGGCAAGTAACGCCACCACCGTCTTGCCGGAGCCGACATCGCCTTGCAGGAGCCGCAACATGCGAAGCGGCTTGCCGAGGTCTTCGGCGATAGCGCGCACCGCCTCCTGTTGTGAGGATGTAAGCGCGTAAGGAAGAGCATCGATGATCTTTCGCCGCAAATGCCCGTCGCCCGCGTGGCGCGTGCCAGCGGGGCGACGCAGTTGCGCGCGCACCAACGCCAGCGCAAGTTGATTGGCGAGCAGCTCGTCATAAGCCAACCGCGACCAGAATGGCCCGGACGGAAGAATGTCGGTGATCTCGTCGGGCTGGTGCAGGTGGTGAAGCGCTGTCGCAAAACCGGGGAAGCTGCAGCGGCGTACCACCTCCGGGCCGATCCATTCCGGCAGTTGCGGCAGCTTCGTCAGCGCCTGTGCCATCGCCCGCCGCATCGAGCCGATCGCAAGCCCCTCAGTGAGCGGATAGACCGGATCGATGCCGGAGAGCTTTGCAAAGCCTTCTTCATCGACCACGCGCTCGGGATGCACCATCTGCAGCATGCCGTCGAACATCTGCGCGGTGCCGGAGACGTAGCGCACCTCGCCGACCGGCAGCAGCTTGTCGAGATAGCCGCCCTGCGGACGGAAATAGGTCAGCATCACCGTGCCGGTCTCGTCGCTCGCATAGATCGTATAGGGCGCACGCGAGCGGCCGGGCGGAGCCGGGCGATGGCGATCCACTGTCACTTTCAGCGTGACTACCGTACCGGGAGTGGCGTCGCGGATTTTCGGTTGCGCGCGGCGGTCGATCACGTTCGAGGGCAGGTGCAACAACAGATCGACGATGCGCGGCGTCTCGCTGCGGTCGAGCAGATAGCGGAACAGCTTGTCCTGCTTCGGCCCGACCCCCGGAAGGCTTGTGATCGGCGCAAACAGAGGATTGAGGATCGGAGGGCGCATCAAAACCCGGCATTGGTGATTTCGATCGACTGCTCTTTTCGTCATTGCGAGCGAAGCGAAGCAATCCAGTTCCTTCTATACAGCAGGATTGGCCGGATTGCTCCGTCGCGAGAGCCTGTGCCGACCGCGTGGGGCGCCGATCCCGGTACTCCTCCCAATGACAAAACGCCCATTCCTTCTTCCCAACGAGAGCCGCGAAGAGTGCTGACATTTGGTCGCATCATCGCTATATCAGCCTCGCCCGGCACGTCCGGGCTTTTGGCGTTCACGAAAGGCAAGACATGTCCGCTTCCACGCGCTCCAGCCATGGTCTCGACGATCGGCGCAAGCGGCTGTTGTTCCGCTGCTGGCACCGGGGCACCAAGGAGATGGATTTCATCCTCGGCCGATTCGCGGATGCGCATATCGCGGATTTGAGTGAAGACGAGGTCGTGGATCTGGAGCGCTTGATCGAGTTGGCCGATCCGGACCTCTACAACGCCTTCAACGACAAGATCGTACTTGATCCTGTCTACGCCGACGGAATTTTCCGGCGCATCAAGGCCTTCACCGGTAGCGGAACGCCGGCATGAAGTCGCCCGTCCAATCGCCGGCCGCGCTGCTGACGCCCGGCCGCGCCATCACGCTCGCCAACACCGCGGAAGGTGCGGAGGGGCTGATCGTCGCTGATCTCGCCCGTGCGGTTGCCGCGCGGAAGGAAGCGCCGCCCGTCAGTCTTGCGGTGCTGTGCCGCCATACCGCGCGGATGGCGCAGCTGACCCGTGCGCTCGAATTCTTCGCGCCCGATGTGGCGGTGATGCAGTTTCCCGCGTGGGACTGCCAACCTTATGACCGCGTCTCGCCGCATGGCGGGATTCTCGCGCAGCGGCTGACCACGCTCGCACGTCTTTCTCGCCTTAGAGGCGGGGACAAGCCGCTCGTGGTGCTGACCAGCGTCAACGCCATCGTGCAGCGCGTGCCCTCGCGCGACGCCATGGCGGCGCAGGCACTCTCGGTTGCACCCGGACACCGCGTGCCGATGGACTCCATTACGGCCTGGCTCGAGCACAATGGCTACAGCCGCACCTCGACGGTGCGTGAGCCGGGCGAGTATGCCGTGCGTGGCGGCATTCTGGACCTTTTTCCGGCGGGCCTCGACCAGCCGGTGCGGTTTGATTTCTTCGGCGACACGCTGGAGTCGATCCGCACCTTCGATGCCGAGACGCAGCGCACGCTGCTCGACATGCGTGCGCTCGATCTTGTGCCGGTGTCGGAATTCCAGTTGACGACCGAAACCATCCGCCGCTTCCGGATGGGTTACGTTGCGCAGTTCGGGGCACCGGACCGCGACGATCAGCTTTACGAAGCGGTCAGCGAAGGCCGCCGCCATCCCGGCATGGAGCATTGGCAGCCGCTGTTCACCGAGCGGATGGATACGCTGTTCGACTATCTCGGGGGCACGCCGTTTGCAATCGAGGCGCAGGCTGAAGATGCCGTGCGCGAACGCTTCTCCCAGATCAATGACTATTACGAAGCCCGGCGCGAGGCGATGGAGCAACCCGGTGGCGGCGCGATCTACAAGCCTCTGCCGCCCGACAAGCTCTATCTGTCCGAGAACGAATGGAGCGAGCGGCTCACCACGCAACCGCTTGCGCGCATGACGCCGTTCGCGATGCCGGAAGGTGAGGGCGTTATCGACGTCGGAGCAAAGGCCGGTCGCGATTTTGCTCCCGAGCGCGCCGACACGTCTGTCAATGTGTTTGCGGCCGTGGTTTCCCACGTCAATCAGTTGCACGCTGCGCGCAAGAAGGTCGTGGTGGCGCTGTGGAGCGAAGGCTCGCGCGAGCGCATGGCGAGCATGCTGAAGGACCACAAGCTGGTCCCGCTCACCAACGTCAATACCTGGCGGATGGTGCAGGCGACGCCCCGCAACGAAACGATGCTCGCGGTGCTCGGCCTCGACTCCGGATTTGAGACCGACGGCGTCGCGCTCATCACCGAGCAGGACATTCTCGGCGACCGCTTGGTCCGTGCGCGCAAGGCGAGCCGCAAGGTCGAGAACTTCATTTCCGAGGTCACGTCGCTTGCGACCGGCGATCTCGTTGTCCACGTCGAGCACGGCATCGGCCGTTACATCGGCCTGCAGACGCTTGAAGTCTCCGGAGCGCCGCACGATTGCCTCGAACTGCACTACGCCAACAACGCGAAGCTTTATCTGCCGGTCGAGAACATCGAGCTGTTGTCGCGCTACGGCGCGGAAGGTGCCGGCGTCGAACTCGACAGGCTCGGTGGCGGCGGTTGGCAGGCACGCAAGGCGAAGCTCAAGAACCGCATTCGTGAGATTGCGGGCGACCTCATCAAAATCGCGGCCGAACGGCAATTGCACGAGGCGCCGAAATTTCCGCTGCATCAGGGACTTTACGACGAATTCTGCGCACGCTTCCCGCATGACGAGACGGAGGACCAGCTCACCGCGATCAATGCTTCGCTCGATGATCTCAATGCCGGCAAGCCGATGGATCGCCTGATCTGCGGCGACGTCGGTTTCGGCAAGACCGAAGTGGCGTTGCGCGCGGCTTTTGCTGTTGCGATGGAAGGTCGTCAGGTCGCCGTGGTGGTGCCGACGACGCTGCTTGCGCGCCAGCATGCGAAGAACTTCACCGACCGATTTCGAGGTTTCCCGGTCAAGATCGCGCAAGCCTCGCGCCTCGTCAGCGCCAAGGAGTTGCGCGAGACCAAGAAGGGGCTTGCAGAAGGAAATATCGACATCGTCGTCGGTACCCACGCGCTTCTCGGCAAAACCATCAAGTTCAAGAATCTTGGCCTCATCATCGTCGATGAGGAGCAGCATTTCGGCGTGTCGCATAAGGAGCGGCTGAAGCAGTTGCGCGCCGAGGTGCATGTGCTGACGCTGTCGGCAACGCCGATCCCGCGGACGCTGCAACTGGCACTGACCGGTGTGCGCGATCTTTCGATCATCGCTTCGCCACCGGTTGACCGTCTCGCGGTGCGCACCTTCGTTGCGCCATTCGATCCGCTGATGATCCGTGAGGCGCTGTTGCGCGAGCGTTATCGCGGTGGTCAGGCGTTCTATGTCTGTCCGCGTATCGAGGACCTCGCGGAAGCCAAGGACTTCCTCGACAAGAACGTGCCGGAAATGAAGGTCGCAGTCGCGCATGGTCAGATGGCGCCGGGTGTCATCGAGGACATCATGTCCGCGTTCTACGACGGCAAGTTCGACATTCTGCTCTCGACCACCATCGTAGAATCCGGCCTCGACATTCCGAACGCCAACACCCTGATTGTGCATCGTGCCGATATGTTCGGCCTCGCGCAGCTTTATCAGCTGCGGGGCCGTGTCGGGCGCTCGAAGCTGCGGGCCTATGCGCTGTTCACGCTGCCTGCGCAGCGCAAGATCACGGCGCAGGCGGAGCGGCGGTTGAAGGTGCTGCAGTCGCTGGAAAACCTTGGTGCCGGATTCCAGTTGGCTTCGCACGATCTCGACATTCGTGGGGCAGGCAATCTTCTCGGCGAAGAGCAGTCAGGTCACATCAAGGAAGTTGGCTTCGAGCTCTACCAGCAGATGCTGGAGGAGGAGATTCTCAATCTCAAGGCCGGCGTGTCCGCACCTGCGGAAGATCGCTGGTCGCCGCAGATCATGCTCGGCATGCCGGTGCTTATTCCCGAAGACTATGTGTCCGACCTTGCGGTGCGGCTGTCGCTCTATCGCCGTCTGGCGGATTTCGAAACCGACGAGGAGATCGCCGATTTCGGCGCGGAGATGCGCGATCGTTTTGGCCCGCTGCCGGACGAAGTGCGCTTCCTCTTCAAGCTTGCATCGATCAAGAACTACTGTCGTCGCGCCAACATCGAGAAACTCGATGCCGGACCGAAGGGAGCTTCGATCAGCTTCCGCGACAACAAGTTCGCCGAGCCCGAGCGGCTTGTCTATTTCATCCGGCAATATGGGCAGGCGGCAAAGGTGCGGCCCGACATGAAGGTGGTATTCCTGCAGGATTGGGATACGCCGGAGGCGCGCATGGAAGGTGTGACGGATATCCTGCATCAACTCGCCGACCTTGCGGAAGGCCGCAAGGCAGCGTGAGATCAGTCAGCAAGCAGGGCGGCTTGCTTCCACAAGCCGCCCCATAGGTAAGGCTTAGCTGTCCGGATACTTGAATTCCGGCGCGCTCTTCATCGCTTCCTTGGTGGTGTTCATCGTGGCCTTCCACTTCTTGCTGGCCTGGTCGTAGGTGACCTGCACAGCAGAAGGCGAAACCGCAACGTAACGCTCACCGACGCCGAGGAAGCCGCCGACCGACAGGATTAGCGCCTGCACCTGATCGCCCTTGCTGATGGCGATGTCGGAGATCTCGCCGACCGATTCATTGTTCTGGTTGTAGACGTTCAAGCCTTTCAGCTTGGATGTGAACATCTCGTCGTTCGAGACGCGCGCAAACGTCACAGCAGACGGTGCGCTGCCCGTGGTTGCGGCAGGCGCGGGCGCGGTCGTCGCAGGGCTCGTCGTCGATTGGGCGAAGGCCGGTGCAGCGATCAGGGCCGCGGACAAACCAAGCAATACAGCTTTCTTCATGGGAAACCTCCTCAATGGCTTTGACGAGGGCCCAATGCGGAGGAGTTGTGTTCGTTCCTTGCCGAACTCCGGCGTTTTTATGATGCGGCCTGCGCGTCGGCGAGATGTAGCCGTGCAAGGATCGAATCGCCGGTGTCGTTCGGCATCAGCGTGCTCAGCGAAACATCGGCCGCGAGACGGCCGGTTGCCTTGGGGCCCACCGCTGTCTGCTTGAGCACGCTCGCGAGACGGCGTGAGATCATGCGCGCGTTGTCGAGGCTGGTTCCCTGGAACACGACGACGATGGAGCCATCGCCTTGCAAGGTCGCGATATCCATCCGCCGCATCAACTGGCCGATGATACGGGCGGCGTCGTAACGTGAGCGATCCTGTCGTGTCGTGAAGGTGAAACGTGCAACGGACAATCCAGCTCCTTGCGCCTGTGCATCCTCGACGAGGCGCGAGAGGTCGCGCAGGAACGCCGCCTCGGTGAGAAGCCCCGTGCGCGGGTCTAGCATCCCTCCAGCTTCGATTGAGCGTGAAGCACGATTGAGCCGTGCCTCGAATGCCTTCTGCCGGATCAGCGGCGCGGCAATGGCGACGACGTCAGCCGCTTCGGGGACAATCTCGAGGTTGGGCAGGTCGTAAGGCTCGGGTGAAATTGGCGTGCTCGAAACGACGACAGGCAGGTTGCGGTAGCGCGAGTCCTCCGAGAGTACGAGCAGGAAAGCGTCGACCACGCGCGGCGTGAAGCCGCCGCCGATGATGATGCCGTCAAGCGAGCGCGCATTGAGATGCTTTGCAGCCTGTTCGATGCTGAGTGCGCCGATCACGCCCATCCGTTCGCCAAGTGCAACGGAAAGCGCGGGGAAAGAGTTGCCGCGCCCGACGAGAAGCACGCTCGCATCCTGCAGCGGATCATCGGTCGGCATCTGCAATTCTGTGAGGCGCGTGTCGCGTGCGCGACGCAACACGGTTGAATGGAGGGAGCGCACCCTGAGTGCAGCGTTGAGGCGATCGGCAACACGATGTGCGCCGCGGCCGCCGATGTCGGTGAGCGGTAGTGCATTGTTCGGCAAAGGCAGCGTCGGATCGAGTGCGATCAGCGGAACGTAAGGGCTCAGGATTTCGACGCGGCGGGCGATGTCCTCGAATGCCACTTCGTCACGTGGGCCAACAGCCAGCACCGCGCACGGTTTCACTCGTGCAATCGCAGTGGCCGCTTCCTGCCAGTCGCTGTCGACCACAGGAAAGAGCTTTGCTTTGGAGAGAGCCTTGTAAAGCGGTGCCGATGTTTTGTCGGCGATAACAACGATGGGGCCGGGCTGGGACATCTTGAACTCAGGTCACGAACACAACCATCATCCTACCGATGCGGCCTTAATGGGCCGTCAACGCCAGCGTTCATGAATCCGGAAAACGTAATGAATTCTTAGGCTTGCCGTTCGCGCTGACGAAATGCCTCAGTCATCAACGGGTTGAGGCCAAGCTCGGCCAGCGCGCCGCGGGCGCGCGCGTTTTCGTTTGAGCGGCCGGCAAGGCGGAAACCGTTGAGCGGATCGGGGAGGGCCATCATCACGGTGCCCGGTGCAAGCCGGCGCGCCCATTGTTCGAGGTCGTCTTCGCGGAAGCGGTAGCCGCCGACATTGGCGATGCCGGCCGGCGTGCCGGTCAGCATGATCTCGCCGTCCTGCCCCGTGCGCTTGGCAGGATAGCCGGTGTCGACATAGTCGGGAGGCATCTCGGGCGGCAACAGCGAGGTTTCCGTCTTGTGCGGCGGGCGATAGGCGGCGAGCGCCACCATCGGTCCGCGCAGGCCGAGCGTTCCTTTTGGCGTCAGCAGTAGTTCGCCCGCGCGCGACGTGTCCTGATGGGACTTGGCGGCGGTGAGCGTCATCGGTGCGGGCGTGCCGTCGTCCTGTCGGTTGAGCGCCAGCAGGCCCATTTCGGAAAACAGATAGACGTCCGTCAGTTTCGCTGAAGCGGTTTTCCATTCAGGGCTCGATGCCACGCGCTCGGGCGTGCGCCACAGCCCAATGACGTGACGCAGCGAGGGCTGCGCGTCGATCAATGCGGATTGCGCGCGGAGCGCCAGTTCGGCCGGTGCGATCAGCGTGTCGCACTCGCCCGCGCGGATTTGCTCGGCCAGCACCTGCGGATCGAACGGATGGTGCAGCCGCAACGCGCCGCCGGTGAGCAGCCACAGCACGATCGACGAGGCGAGGCCCGCGAAGGAAGACAGCAGTGCAGTGGTGACGATCTGTGCGCCCGGCGGCAGCGCGCTTTCCATGAAGATCGCGAGACCGCCAGCGATCAGATTGACGTGGCTGCGCGGCACCGCAGTCATGCCAGCCTTGGTGATGTCGAACGATGCGATCGCCGCCTTGCGTGCGTTGATCGAGAGGTTGGGCGCGAACGCCTCGCGCTGCCGCCAGTCGAGCGGCGTCATGCCGTCGGGCAGGTCGCTGCCGAACCCCATCACATGCCGGATCGAGAAAGCCTCGGCCGCGGCGTGCATGGCGAGATCGGCGTGATCGATCAGTTCAATACGGCCTGTCGTGACGATGGCGCGGGCGCCGATGCGGTTCAGAGCCTCCGCAAGCTCCGCCTGACGCCAGAGCTGCGGCAGCAACGCCACCACGAGGCCGGCGCGCCAGGCCGCGAGCAACGTCAGCGGAAATTCGACCGTGTTGGCGAGCTGAACGGCAACGATTGAACCTGCCGGCAGGCCCGAGCGGATGAACTGCGAGGACAGCGAGGCAACCGCGATCTCGGCCTGCGCGTAGGTGAGTTCGACAGGCTCATCCCCGGTGATGCGGCGCTTGTTCGGAGGGTCGGCGAGCGCAAGCGCGTCGGGCGTCCGCTCGGCGGTGCGCGCGAACAAGTCGTACAGCGTCGGCGACCTGTCCGGCATCGATCCGTTGCTGTCGGGAGTGTCCGTCGTGTCGGTCACGGGTACGCTTCTACGGGTTGGACCACCATGTTTCCGGAAGATAACCGGAAAGCGAGGCACGAGAAGGAGACTTTATACGATTCCACCGCGCGATCCATTGTGCGGGCGCGTTGTACAGTGGAATTGCGTAGGCCCCGGACATCAGGGCGCGGTCGAGCGCACGCACCGCATCGACAAAGCCTGGCCGCTCGCGTGCCTCCAGCATGGCCTGAATGGTGGCGTCGATCGCGGGATCGCGTGCGCCCATGTAATTGCGGGTGCCGGGCGTCTCGGCGGCCTGCGAGCCCCAGTAGAATGCCTGCTCGTTGCCGGGCGAAAGCGACTGGTCCCAGCGGTTCTGCAGCATGTCGAAGTCGTAGCCGAGACGGCGCTGGTCGAACTGCACGGCATCGACGACCCGCACCGTGACCTCGATCCCGGCACGCTTGAGATCGCGGGCATAGGCAAGTGCAATCCGCTCCTGATCGCGGGTGCTGGCGAGAATTTCAAAGGTCAGCGGCTCGCCGGTCGCCTCCCGTCGCAGATGCGTTCCCTTGAGGGTGAAGCCGGCCTCCTTGAGAAGCTTGAGTGCCGTGCGCAGTGTCTCCCGGTCGCGGCCGGAGCCGTCACTGACGGGGAGGTGGTAGCGCCCTTCCATGACCTCGGGCCGGACGCTTGTGGCATAGGGCGCGAGAATCTCGCGCTCACGCGCGGAGGCGGGGCGACCTTCGGCGGAGAGCTCCGAGCCCGCGAAGAAGCTCGGCGAGCGGGTGTAGAGACCGAAGAAGTAGTTGCGGTTGACCCACTCGAAATCGAACAAGAGCGTCAGGGCCTGCCGAACGCGGATATCGGCAAACACCGGGCGGCGGGTGTTGAACACCAGAAATTCGGAGGGGCGCGGCGTGCCCGGCACGATGGTGTCGCGGATCACCTCGCCCGAGCGTGCCGCTGTGAAATCGTAGCCCTCGTGCCAGCGCAAAGGCTCATTCTCGACCCGGAAGTCGTAGAGCCCGCGCTTGAACGCCTCGAAGGCGCCATTGGCCTCGCGGTAGAAGTCGAGCCTCACCTCATCGAAATTCCATAGGCCCCTGTTCACCGGCAGGTCGCGCCCCCAATAGTCCGGGTTGCGCGTCAGCGTGACGCTGGCGCCGGGCCGGACCTCGGTGACGCGGTAGGGCCCCGAGCCGAGCGGTGCAGTCATCGAGGTTTCCTCGAACGTCTCCGGGTTGACGGCGCGCTCGGAAAAGATCGGCATCAGCCCAAGGATCAGCGGCAGTTCCCGGTCGGCCTCGCCACCGAAATCGAAGCGGATGGTTTGCTCGTCGACGACGCGCGCTTCCTTCACCTTGGCGTAGTAGAGCCGGTGGTTGGGGCGGCCCCGATCGCGCAGAAGCTGCCAGGAGAAGGCGACATCCTGCGCCCGCACCAGCGTGCCGTCGGAGAACCGGGCCGCCGGATTGATGTGGAAAGTGGCGAAGCTGCGGGTATCGTCGGTATCGATGCGATCGGCGAGCAGCCCGTAGAGCGAGAACGGCTCGTCGTTGTTGCGCGCCATCAGGCTCTCGACGACGTAGCCGCGGACTTGCTGCACCGCGATACCTTTGACGATGAACGGGTTCAGGCTGTCGAAGCTGCCGAGCAGGCCGAAGATCAGACGCCCGCCTTTCGGAGCATCTGGATTGGCATAGGCCAGATTCTTAAAGTCGTTTGGAAGTGCCGGGGTGCCATGCATGGCGATCGCCGGGGCAGGTTCTGCCCACGCCTGCGGGCATGCAAGGAAGGCTGCAATGGCAAGCAGGCTCAGAAAACGGCGGGGCGAGGGAGAAATCATCTGGTCCCGTAGTCCTTGCGATTCGCAGGCGGCAAAGGGACGCTACCATGGACGCCTGGGCAATTTCGGGAACGGGATGGAAAACCAAAAATCGTTGTCGGCATTGATCTTTTCGTCTGCCGTTGTAAGAAGGCGGGCGATTCCGATCAGTTGCGTGCGCTGTCACGCATCTGCCTCATTTGGCTCCGAGACAGCGCCGACCGGCGACGCTCTCAGTGAGGGTGGCAGCGCTTAGTCAGAAAGGGTTTTCACTATGAATTTCCGGAACTTGGCCGCGCAGGCCGTGCGCGGACGGAGGTTCGCCGTAGCATGTTTCGCCGCTTTCGCACTGGCCGCGCTGCCGGCGACGGACGCGAGCGCGCAGGCTCAGCAGCAGCCGGCGCCGAAGGGCAAGGCCGCTCCCAAGGCGACGCCTAAAGCCGCCCCCGCCCAGCCACAGCAACCGGCGCAGGCTCAGCAACAGCCGCCTGAGCAGCAGGTCCAGCTCATTTACGGCCAGTGGACGAAGTTTTGTCTCAAGGGGCAGGATGCCAATGCCAAGCAGGTGTGCTTCACCGGCAAGGACGGCCGCATTGAATCCGGCCAGCCGGTGATCGCCGCGGTCATCATCGAGCCCGAAGGCGAGCCGAAGAAGATCCTGCGTGTCACGCTGCCGCTCGGTATGCAGTTGGCTTACGGCACCCGTATCGTCGTCGACAGCAACCCGCCGCAGCAGAGCCCGTATGTGATCTGCTTCGCCAACGGCTGCATGTCCGATTACGAAGTCACTGCCGACCTTCTCAATCACATGAAGAAGGGCCAGAACCTGGTCGTGCAGGCTATCAACTCCAACGGCGCGCCGTTGACGCTGCCGCTGCCGCTCGCCGAGTTCGCCAAGGCCTATGACGGTCCTCCGACCGATCCGAAGGTGTTCGAGGAGAACCAGAAGAAGCTGCAGGACGAGTTGCAGAAGCGTGCGGCGGAAGCCCGCCAGCGGCTCGAGAGCCAGACCAACACCACGCCGCCAGCGAACAACAAGTAACGCCGCAGGCATGGGACACAAAAAAGCGCGCAGCGATGCGCGCTTTTTTATTGGGCATTAGCTGCATCAGGCAGCCGGCATTTCAGGTCGCAATACGACCAGATTGTCGCACGCCATGGAGTCTGCGGCCAGAATGCAACAGCTTCTCATACAAGCGCCCACCTAGATGTGTTCTAAGACCGAGCTCGATGGTCTGTTGTAGAGGACCCCATGGGGATCGTTTTCTCGTGGGGGCCGACCGGTGCAGTCGAAGCTTTGTTCGAAAAAGATGATGCGTGCGATATTGTTGGGCGCGGTCAGTTATATCGCATTTTCCGTTGAAATTTCGACGCAGGCTGAAGCGCAGTCTTCGACGCTTCCTTCAATCACGGTGGATCAGCCCAGGCCGTCCGCCCGTCGCGTAACGCCTGCAAGGCGTTCGACGGCGAGCCGCGCGGCTCCGCGCCGTGCCGCGGCAGCGCCAAGAGCGGTCGAGCCTGTCCGTTATCTCGTGCCTTCGACCGGTGCGCTGGGAACTCCACCCGCACCTTATGCTGGCGGGCAGGTGGCGAGTGGCGCCAGCCTCGGACTGCTGGGCAACCGCAGCGTGATGGACACGCCCTTCAACATGACGAGCTATACGGCGGAGCTCATCCAGAACCAGCAGGCACGCACGATCCGTGACGTCCTTATCAACGACCCTTCTGTACGGACAATTCAGGCGGCTGGCGGTGGTGCAGACGGCCTGTTTATTCGCGGTTTCTATTATGACAGCGGTGATTACGGCCTGAACGGCCTTTACGGCATCGCTCCGTATTATTCGACCGCCGCCAATTTCGTCGAACGCGTCGAAGTCCTCAAAGGGCCGAGCGCCTTGCTGAACGGCATGACGGTCGGGGGTACTGGCGCTTCGAGCGGCGGCGCTGTTGGTGGCAGCGTCAATCTCGTGACCAAGCACGCCCCTGATATCGATATCACGCAGTTGACCGGCACCTATGTCTCTCGCGGTCAGTTTGGCGCGCAAGTTGATGTGAGCCGCCGCTACGGCGAGCACAAGGAGTGGGGTGTTCGTTTGAATGGTGCTTATTCAAACGGCAGCACCCCATGGGACCGTCAAACCGATGAATTTGGTAACGTCGTGCTCGGGGTCGACTATCGAGGCGAGCGGGCACGATTGGCGATCGATGTCGGACATCAGACCGATAATCTGAACCCGCCGCTGCGTTTCTTCGGTGTTTCAACGGTTATTCCGGAGCCTCCGAAACCGGGTACGAACTTTCAGGTCCCGTGGGCCTACTACAAGCCGACCGACACCTTCCTGACCGCGAGAGGCGAGGTTGACCTGACAGACTGGGTCACCGCTTATGCTGCGTTCGGCTATCACGACAGCAAGATCGATTATCTTTATCCGTCGCCCAACATTCAGAGCAGCGCCGGCGCCTTGATCGGACGTCCGGGCCTTGGCCATGAAACCTTTGAGACGTTTGCCGGAGAAGCGGGATTACGGGCAACGGTCGATACCGGACCGATCAATCACGCGCTCAACGTGAATTACTCGATCAATCATCGGACCTACGATCAGAAACTCTCGGCCTCATCAGGCCTTATTTCCTGGAATCTCTACACGCCGCCGACGAGCGTTCTTCAGCCTTCATTGAGTCCGGCCCTGGCACAGACCACGAATGCGAATCTGTGGAGCGTCGGTGTGTCCGATACGATGTCGATGTGGGACAAGCGCGTTCAGGTAACGGTGGGCGTGCGGCGGCAGACGGCGGGCGTCGGTGTCGATACTTACCTTCCATCTGTATCAAGCCGGCCCAACGATGAGACGTCTGTCTGGAGCCCCGCTTACGCCGTTGTCGTCAAGCCGTTTGAGAATATTTCGCTCTACGCGAACTACATCGAAGGTCTTCAGACGCCGGTTGTTGTATCTGGTAATTTCTCCAACGCTGGAACGGTTTTTCCGCCGACCCGGACCAAGCAGGCCGAAGTGGGTGTAAAGATCGACACAGGCCGCTTCACGACCACCCTGAGCGCCTTCGATATTACACGGCCGAATGTCATCACTGTGCCTGGAACGCCACCGTCCCAGCAACTCAATGGTGAACAGCGCAATCGTGGCATGGAACTGAATGTCTTCGGTGAAGTCGCTCCGGGCTTCCGGTTGCTTGGCGGTCTTGCCCTGATAGATGGCGAGCAGACCAGAACTCAAAACGGCGCTACGGATGGGCGTGTTGCGATCGGTGTTCCCGTTGTCACGACCAATATCGGAGCCGAATGGGATACGCCGTTTGTACGTGGCCTGACGTTGACGGGCAGGGTGATCCACACCGGGCGGCAGTACGTGAACGCGACGAATACGCTCTCGATCCCGTCATGGACACGTTCGGATATCGGCGCGCGATATACGTTTGCTTCGCCGTGGAATGGAAAGCCGATTGTGGTTCGCGCCAGCATCGAAAACCTCTTCAACGAGGCGTACTGGGCGTCGGCCTACAGCGGCGTCATCACGCTTGGTGCTCCTCGCACCTATCTCGTGTCGACGACGTTCAATTTTTGAGATGGGCATGAGGCGTGGTCGCCATCCCGGCGGCTACGCCTAGTTCAGCGACAGATTGCGCTGGCGATAGCTGCCTGTCTTGTCCTTGATGAAGATTTCCGACACCTGTGAGTGGCCGACGGGATCGCCAGTCTCGTCGGGCAGCAGGTTCTGCTCGGAGACATAGGCAATGTATTCGGACTCCGCGTTCTCCGCGAGCAGATGGTAGAACGGCTGGTCTTTCTCCGGGCGCAGTTCCTCGGGAATGGAGAGCCACCATTCCTCGGTGTTGTTGAATTCCCCATCGATATCGAAGATCACCCCCCGAAATGAAAACACCCGGTGGCGGACGATCTGGCCGATGTGAAACTTGGTGCTGCGAACCTTCATCGTGATTCCGCGATAGTCGAGAATTGTGGCAGTTGCGGGGAGGTTGGTTAAGCGTAATGTTGCTTCCCGATCAAGCCTGACGGCGCCACCACGGCGCGAGGCCTTCCCGCATGGCAAAGCGGCGCACCGGATTAGCGATATTGAGCAAATGAAGCCCGGCGGCGCGCAGCGCCTGGGTGGGCAGGAAATCGCTCAACAGCGAGCGATTGGCAAAATCGATCACGGCGCTGCGGCTGAAGATGTCGGCGCGGCGCGCCTGTGCATATTGCGCCATCACCTGATTTGAACTGGCATCGCCTTCCACCTCGTAGGCGGAACTGACGATCCGCACGAAATCGGCGGCGTCGCGCAACCCGAGATTGAGTCCCTGCGCACCAATCGGCGGGAACACGTGCGCGGCCTCACCGAGCAGGGCGACGCGACCGGCGGTAAGCTGAGACGGACTTTGCATCGTCAGCGGAAAGACATGGCGCTCGCCCTCGGCACGCATTTTGCCGAGAATGGAATGCGCCTGCCGCTCGGCGCGCAATCCCAACTCTTCGTCAGAAAGAGATTTCAACGTGGCGGCCTCATCCGGCGTCGTCACCCACACCACACTCGAATGATCGCCCGGCAGCGGCACGAATACGCGCGGCCCGTGGGGCGTGTGAAATTCCGTCGAGATGTTGTGATGGGGCCGGGTGTGCGCCGTGTTGAAGGTGACCGCAGCCTGATTGAGCGTGCGGGTGCGTAGCGTGATGCCCGCGCTTTGCCGCGTCAGCGAATTGCGGCCGTCCGCACCGCCGACGATCGCCGCGCCGAACTGCGTGCCGCTGGCGGTCTCGACAATGACCGACGTTCCTTCATCGCGGATCGCGCGCGCATCGTCATCGTGGCGAATGAGGTTCGGCAACTCCGCAGCGCGTGCTTCGAGCGCCTCGACGAGCATACGGTTCTTGATGTTGTAGCCGAACGCCTCCTCGCCGATTTCCTCGGCGGAAAGCCGCACTTCCGGTGCGCGCACCAGCCGCCCGGTATCGTCGATCAGCCGCATCACCTGCAGCGCGGCTGCCTTGTCCTCGCAATGCCGCCAGACCCCGAGTTGAATCAGGAAGTCGACCGAGCCGCCGAGGAGGGCCGTGGTGCGATTGTCGGCATAGGCGACCTTGCGGGCGACCAGAGCGGTCGGGGCACCGTTCTGCGCGAGACCGATGGCGGCGGCGAGGCCGACCGGGCCACCACCGATGATGGCGGCTGTAACGTCTGAGGAACCGGAAGCACTCATGTTGGTGCGATAGCAGCTTTTTCCGTAGGGGTCGATGCGGCTAGAACCCTGGATCGGGATTACCACAGGCGCAAGAGCAGCCGTGCGCGCGGCGCGCAATGCTGCTAGTCATGAGTTGGATGGCCGACTCGCACCCAGCCGCTAGACGCTCTGCCGCATCGTCGCCGATGCGAGGGTTTGCCGTTCATCTGCTGACGGCGTCGGGCACCGCGCTTGCCTTGCTGGCCTTGCTGGAGGCTGTGCGGGAGCACTGGTCGATGGCGTTCGTCTGGCTCGGCCTCGCCCTTGCCATCGACGGAATCGATGGCCCGCTCGCCCGGCGCTTCCGAATCGCGGACGAATTGCCGAACTGGTCCGGCGAGACGCTCGATCTCGTCGTCGATTTCCTCACTTACGTTTTCGTTCCAGCCTACATGATTGCGGCGAGCAAGCTGTTGCTGCCGCTGGCGGCACCTCTCATCGGCATTGCCATCGTCATGTCCGGCGCGCTTTATTTTGCCGACCGCCGAATGAAGACCGAGGACAATTGCTTCCGGGGCTTTCCCGCGCTGTGGAATGCGGCTGCATTCTTTCTTTTCTTGTTGAAGCCATCGCCCATGTTGGCGACCGGCGCGCTCGCAGTGCTCGTCGTCTTGACTTTCGTGCCATTCCGCACGTTGCATCCGTTGCGGACGCGTCGCGGGCGGCCGTTCACGTTTATTCTGATTGGCATCGGCGCAGCGCTCGCGGTCTTCGCGGTGCTCCGTGATTTCAACGTACCGCTGGAAGTCAAGATCACACTCTGTGCGATTTCGGCCTACGTTCTATTCTCCGATACTGTCATCCGCGTTTTGCAACGGATCAAACCATGATGGATTTATTGACGAGCCCCGAAGCCTGGGCCGCACTGCTGACTTTGACGGCGCTTGAAGTCGTTCTCGGCATCGACAACGTCATTTTCCTCTCGGTGATCGTCTCACGAATTCCAGCGGAGCAGGCCAAGCGCGCCCGGCAGATCGGCCTCGCGCTGGCGCTGATCTTCCGCATCCTGCTGCTCAGCATGCTGGTGTGGCTGATCGGGCTTACGGCGCCTGTCATCACGATCAAAGGCCTCGACCTGTCGTGGCGCGACCTGATCCTGATCGGCGGTGGTCTGTTCCTGATCGCCAAGGCGACGCACGAGATTCACGCCGAGGTGGAAGGGCCAACCGACGGAGAGGTGGTCGCTTCGCGCTCCTCCAACGCCTTCGCCTGGGTGATCTTCCAGATCATCGTGATCGACGTGATCTTCTCGCTCGATTCCGTCATCACCGCGATCGGCATGGCGCAGGATCTGCGGATCATGGTTGCGGCCGTCGTTATCGCCTGTGCGGTGATGTATTTGTCATCCGGCCCGGTGTCGGCTTTCGTCGCGGAATATCCCACCACGAAGATGCTTGCGCTCGCGTTTCTGGTGCTGATCGGCGTCGCACTCGTGGCCGACGGTTTCAGCTTCCACATCCCGCGCGCCTACATCTACACCGCCATCGTGTTCTCCGGTGCGGTTGAGACGTTCAACGTCCTTGCCAAACGCAACCAGCGCAAACGCAAGGTTGCGGCGCAACTCACCGAACCACCACGTTGACAAGTGCGGCGCGATCTATTTCCGTCTCGGGAAAGAGATCACGGAGTGAACAATGGTCAAAGCTGTACGTGTGCACCAACTCGGGGGACCGGAGGTTCTGACCTACGAGGATATCGATCTGCCGCCGCCGGGGCAGGGCGAGGTGCGTATCCTGAACCACGCTATCGGCCTCAACTTTACCGACTGCTATTTCCGCACCGGCCTTTACAAGGCGCCCGGCCTGCCGTTCATCGTTGGCCATGAGGCATCGGGCGAGGTCACCGCGGTCGGCCCCGGCGTGACGAACTTCCATCCCGGCGACCGGGTTGCCTATTACCTCAACCTCGGTGCCTACGCGACGGAACGCAACGCGCCGGCCGATCGGCTTGTGAAGCTGCCCGATCATATCACCTACGAGCAGGGCGCTGTCCTGATGCTCAAGGGCCTCACAACGTGGTATCTGTTGCACAAGACGTTTCATGTTCAGCCCGGGAATCGCGTGTTGATCCATGCGGCGGCGGGTGGCGTTGGCCTTTTGGCCTGCCAATGGGCCAAGGCGCTTGGCGCGACGGTGATCGGCACCGCGGGCTCGAAGGAGAAGGCCGACCTCGCGCTCGCCAACGGGTGCGATCATGTCATTCTCTACAAGGAAGAGAATTTCGCCGAGCGCGTGAAACAGATCAGCCGGGGCGAACTCTGTGATGTCGTCTATGACGGTGTCGGCAAGGATACGTTCCAGGGATCGCTGCGCTCGCTGAAGAAACGCGGTCTGTTGGTGAGCTTCGGCAATGCCTCCGGTGCGGTGCCACCGTTCTCGCTGAGCGAACTCAACGCGCACGGCTCGCTGTTCGTCACCCGCCCGAAGCTCGCCGATCACATCAGCACGCGAAAAGAACTGATGGAAGGGGCGGACGCACTGTTTGCCGCCGTGATCGACGGCACGCTGCGTGTGCCGATCAATCGTGCCTATGCACTGAAGGATGCTGCCAAGGCGCACATCGATCTGGAGAGTCGCGTGACGACGGGAGCGTCGGTGCTGAAGCCGTAAGAACTCGTTAAATCGTCATGCGCGGACTTGATCCGCGCATCCATCTTTCTTGAAAAATGATGGATTGCCGGGTCAAGCCCGGCAATGACGAATATTCCTGTTGGTAATCGTGTGCCTCAAAATCCCGCCACGCTGCCGTGCAGGTCGTATTCGTCGGCGCGCTCGATCTTCACGGTGACGATGTCGCCGACCTTCAAGGGACGGCGGCTTGCGACATAAACCGAACCGTCGATCTGCGGCGCATCGGCCTTGGAGCGCCCCTTCGCAACGCTCGGGCCGACCTCGTCGATGATGACCTGCTGACGCGTGCCGACCTTGCGCTTCAGTCGCTGCGCGGAAATCTTCTGCTGGCGGGCCATCAGCGCATTCCAGCGCGCAGTCTTGATCTCATCCGGCACCGGATTTTCAAGCGCATTCGAGGTCGCGCCTGCGACCGGCTCGTACTTGAAGCAGCCGAGGCGATCGATCTGCGCTTCGTCGAGCCAGTCGAGCAGATCCTGAAATTCGGATTCCGTCTCGCCCGGAAAGCCGACGATGAAGGTCGAGCGCAGCGTGAGGTCGGGGCATTGCTCGCGCCATTTGTGGATGCGTGCGAGCGTCTTGTCCTGCGCGGCCGGGCGGCGCATGCGCTTTAGCACTTCGGTGTTGGCGTGCTGGAAGGGAATGTCGAGATAGGGAAGGATGTTGCCGCCCATCAGCGGAATGACATCATCGACATGCGGGTAGGGATAGACGTATTGCAGCCGCACCCATGCGCCGAGTTCACCGAGTTCGCGCGCAAGATCGACGAAGCGCGCACGCACCTCGCGATCCTTCCACGCACTCGGTGCGTATTTGATGTCGATCCCATAAGCAGACGTATCCTGCGAAACGACGAGCAATTCCTTCACGCCGGCAACGACGAGCTTTTCCGCCTCGCGCAGCACATCGTCGGCCGGGCGTGAGACAAGATCGCCCCGCAGCTTCGGGATGATGCAGAAGGTGCAGCGGTTGTTGCAGCCTTCGGAAATCTTCAAATACGCGTAGTGCCGTGGCGTCAGCTTGATGCCTTGCGGCGGTAGCAGATCGAGATGCGGGTTATGCAGCGGCGGCAGCGCACGATGTACGGCATCGAGCACGCTCTCGTATTGCTGCGGGCCGGTGATGGAGAGGAGGTTCGGATATTCCTTCTCGATCTGCTCGGGCTCCGCGCCCATGCAGCCGGTGACGATGACCTTGCCGTTCTCGGCCATCGCCTCGCCGATGGCACCGAGCGATTCCTGCTTGGCGCTGTCGAGAAAACCGCAGGTGCTGACGATAACGATGTCGGCGCCGTCGTGCTTGCGGGCAAGCTCATAGCCTTCCGCGCGCAGGCGCGTGATGATGCGCTCGGAATCCACCAGCGCCTTGGGGCAGCCGAGCGACACGAAGCTGATTTTCGGAGGAACGCCTTGATTCATCGGTTTGTCCGGGAAAGCGGAGGAGCTATCGCCGTTGCGGGCAAAAGACAAGGCGGAATAGGGCGTTAGCGACGGGTTTTCGCGCGATCCGCCGAACCCTCAGATAATGTGGCAGAATTGTGTTTTCGGGCTTAAGCGGCGGAAAACGGACGGACGGTGACGCCGGCGGCCGCAAACGCCGTCCGGACCGCCATGGCGATGGCGACGGCACCCGGGGTGTCGCCATGGACGCAGATGCTGTCGACTGACGTGGCGATCGTTTTGCCGGAGGCTGTGATGATCGCCTGTTCCGTCACCATGCGGATGGCCCGGGCGGCGATTTCATCGGCATCGTGCAGCACCGCGCCGGGCTGACTGCGTGAGATGAGTTGGGCGTCGTCCTGATAGGCGCGGTCGGCGTAGATTTCGTTGATCGGGCGCAGACCAATCCACTCGGCCGCGCGCGCAAGCTCGGTCAACGGCAGCACCATGAAGGCAAGGTTGCGATCGACCGCCTTGATCGCCGCGGCAATGGCGTTCGCAATCATCGTATCGGTGCAGGCGGCGTTGGAGAGCGCACCATGCGCCTTGACGTGCGTCACCTTGTGGCCGGCAAGCGAAGCGACTGCGCACAGCGCGCCGATCTGATAGGCGACGAGATTCTCGATCTCGTTTGCGTTGAGGCCGGTGATCTGCCGCCGTCCGAAGCCTGCGAGGTCGCGATAGCCCGGATGCGCGCCGATGGTCACGCCACGTTCGCGGGCGCGTAATGCGATCCGCCGCATGATGTCCGGATCACCGGCATGAAAACCGCAGGCGACGTTGACGCTGGTGGCAACGTCCAGCATCGCCTCGTCATCGCCCATGGTCCAGGCGCCAAAACCTTCGCCGATGTCGGAGTTGATATCGACTTCAATCGTCATGCGTCGGTCCGGATACTCTCGAGCAGGGAGTGCAGCAGCGCATGAAATGCGCGCGCTTCCTGCTGGGCGGTTGTCACATCGATCATCTCGAAGCGCAGTGTATGCCGCGGGCGGGTTTGCGCAAACCGGCCAAAGTCGGCGGAGATGATGGTGGCGATCTTCGGATAGCCGCCCGTGGTGCCGCGATCCTTCATCAGCACGATCGGCTGGCCGTTGCCGACGATCTGAATGCTGCCGTCGACCGTGCCGTCCGATACGATATTGAAGTTGCCCGCATGGGTCAGGCGCGGCCCTTCGAGGCGATAGCCCATCCGGTCGCTCGCGGGCGAGATCTGCCAGGGGCTGTCGAAAAAGGTCTTGGCCGAGGCACCGAACTCGTCGAACTGCGGGCCCGCCACAGTACGGATCGCGCCTTCACCGAACACCGGCGGGACCATACTTCGCGATAGCTCGCGAGACGCTTCCGCATTCTCGAATTCCAGCCGGTTGCCGCTTTGCAGCGAACGAGGGACCGGACTGCCGAGGCCGGCGCGGGCATTGACGGAGAAGCTGCCGAACACGGCTTCGCCTTGCAGCGCTCCCGCAATCGCGAGGTAGCTGAACACGCCCTTGCGCGCGGCGTCGAGCGTCAGCACCTCGCCATCGCGAAGCAGAAAGGTTCGGTAAAGCGGACAGAGGTCGTCGCCTCTGTGCGCAAAGCGCAGCGCGCCGGCGAGCGCAACACAGAGTGAGCCGCCATGCGCCTTCAGAACGGTCTTGATCGGGCCGATCTCAATCGCGGGTGCGGACAACGGATTGCCGACCAGCGCGTTGGCGGCGGCGAGCGACAGGCGGTCCATCGCCCCGCTCGGCGCGAGGCCGTAACGCTGTGCGCCGAACCGGCCGAAATCCTGCACGGAGGTGAGCGGCCCCGCAGTGATGATCTCGAGCGCGCTCACGCGAGTTTCTCCGCAACGATGTCGCCGCGCTCCGCCATACGTTCAAGCCGCTCGAACTCGGCTGCATCGATCTGCATGAAGGTCACAGTGTCGCCGGGCTCGATCAGGAATACCGGATCGCGCTGCGGCTGGAAGGTTCGCACCGGCGTCCGGCCCAGCAGGTGCCAGCCACTCGGACCGGCGAGGCATTGCAGCGCGGCCTGCGCGCCGCCGATGGAGATCGTGCCGGCGGGTGTTTCAAGGCGCGGTTCGCTCCGGCGCGGCGTCGCGATCGTGGGGTCGAGCCCGCGCAGATAGGAGAAGCCCGGCGTGAACCCGAGCATCGCCACCTCGTAGCGTGGCGCGCTGTGGCGGCGGATCAATTCGTCCGGCGTGATGCCATGCGCCGCCGCGACGGTCTCGAGGTCGAGGCCGAACGCGCCGCCATAGACCACGGGAATGCGCCAGTGGCGGCCGATGCCTTCAACCGGTTGCGCCTCGTCGAGCAGCGCGGAGAGGCGGTCGCTCAATTCCGAGAACCCAAGAGTCAAAGGATCGTAATGGACGAGCAGCGAACGATAGGTCGGCACCGCCTCGCTGACGCCCGTAATCGCGGCCTGCTTCAACGCACGGTCCAGCGCGAGCACACGGCGGTTGCTCTCAACCTCCATGCCGGTGCCGAATTCGACCGCGAGCGCGCTGTCGCCGCAGGGCAGAATGCGAGGGGGCCGGGTGGCGTGAGCAGTCATGGAGCAACGATGCCGATGCGCGCGAGGGGCGTCCAGATGGTTCTGGCGGTCTTATTCGCCGAGAGGCGCGCTTGACGCAAGCGGGCGGCTTCGCATCATGTCGCCACGCTCCTGCAAGACATCCCGCCCCAAGAAATCCTGCCCAAGGAATCCCCGATGGCCCTCTCCGCCGAGACCGTTCAGCTGCTGCAACGCATTTCCACCGCCACCATCACTACCGTGCTTTTGAAGAAAGGCCTGCGTAACGTCTGGATGCGCGGCACCCGCCCGCTGCGGCCCGGTCAGAAGCGGCTTGTCGGCCCGGCCTTCACGCTGCGCTTCGTGCCCGCGCGCGAAGACTTGGCGACGCCGGAATCGTGGTCGAAGCCGATTTCCACCCGCACCGCCATCGAGGCGATGCCGGAAGGCTGCATCGCCGTGGTGGATGCCATGGGGATCACCGATGCCGGGATCTTCGGCGATATCCTGTGTATGCGGATGATGAAGCGCGGCGTCACCGCGCTCGTCACCGACGGCGTGATGCGCGATGTCGAGGGCGTGCTCGGCACCGGCCTGCCGGTGTGGTGCGATGGTGCGGCAGCGCCGCCCTCAGTTGCAGGTCTCACCTTCGTGAACTGGGGCGAGCCGATCGGCTGCGGCGGCGTCGCGGTGTTTCCCGATGACGTGATCGTGGCCGACGAGGATGGCGCGGTCGTCATTCCGCAGGCGTTCCTGCCGGTCATTCTGGAGCAGGGCGAGGAACAGGAGCGGATGGAGGCGTGGATCGTCGGCGAGGTCAATCGCGGTGCGGCGCTGCCGGGGCTTTACCCCATGAACGCCGACACCAAGGCGCGCTACGAGGCCTGGAAGAAGAGCCAGGGGTAATGAGGGTAATTGAGGGTCATCGCGCCGGCTGACGGCCTGAGCAGCCTCAGTCTTCGCGGGCGTCGGTATCCGACGGCCTGCGCCAGCCCACCACTGTGGCCTCGAGAGCCTGCCCGGAATCGCAGTTCTCCCACCCGCTGCCGATCCATCGGCAGGGGAAGGGAAGCTGATAGGTTCCGCTCTTGTCCTCGCAGAGAACCTCGACCGGCTCACCCGCCGGCGGGGTGCCCTGCCCATCAAACTGGGCAAGGCGTTGCGCACGCGTCGTCATGCATATCTCCCGCGGAAAAACGCCGCGCGGCGGTTCCGGTTCCGTAGGCTTTTCATTAAAGCACCGGGATATCCCCGTGTTTCGCGGATCGCCGCAAGCCTTGATTTACGTCTCGGTGCGGAGATGCGCGCAGCAACAGGGAGAAGGCCGATGTTTCCGCTGATCCTCGGTTTGTTGGGCGCGTGCGGTCTGTTCTATCTCGCAAGCGCGATGCGCTATTCGGGCTGGGCCTGGTCGCATGAACTTTGCCGGCAGGGCGCGCCGCTGTGCGATCATCCGCACTGGCTTCTGATCGCCGCCGGAGTTGCGATCGGGATCGCGATGATCCGCAGCATGGCGAAAGCCTGACGTTGAGGCTCGACCTCAAGGCGTGAGCGGCGCACAGGGCCGCGGTCGCGATGCCGAACTCGCGCGCGGGCAGCAGTCGCTTTCAGCGGTGCGGTGTTTTACAAGACTGGTGAAATCGACTTAAAGAATTCGCTCCCGCGCCGCCGGGGCATTACGCTCGCGGCCTGTTTCATTCCGTAATGGTTGGATGATGCCGGATTCGATCTCGATGACGTTCTGGGGCGTGCGTGGAAGCATCGCCTGCCCGGGGCCTGACACCGCGCGGTTCGGGGGAAATACATCGTGCGTGGAAGTGCGCTGCGGCGGCCATACCCTGATCTTCGATGCCGGCTCGGGCCTGCGCGGCCTTGGCGAAGCGCTTGCGGGCAAGATGGACGAGATCGATCTGTTCTTGAGCCATCTGCATATCGATCATCTGATCGGGCTGCCGTTCTTCCAGCCGGCCTTCGAGCCAGGCCGCCGGCTCAGGCTATGGGCCGCGGGCCTTGAGGAAGCGGGCGGGCTGCGGGCCGCGATCGGCTGCTACATGAGCTTTCCGCTGTTTCCGATCGGTCTCGATGCGCTGCATGCGAATATCACGTTCAACGATTTCACACGCGGCGAGACGCTGACGCCGCGCCCAGGTCTCACGCTGCGCACGGCCGCTCTCGATCATCCCGGCGGCGCGACGGGCTATCGTCTGGAATTCGGCGGGCGTGCGATCTGCTACATCACCGATACCGCCATGAGCCCGGAGACCATGCCCGCGATTCTGGCGCTCGCAAGAGGCGCAGATTGTCTCGTGATGGATGCGACCTATACCGACGCGGAGCTGGTGCAGTTTGCAGGCTGGGGCCATGCGAGCTGGCAGCAGAACGTGGCGTTCGCCAATGCGGCTGCGGTCAAGACGCTCTGCCTGTTTCATCATGCGCCGGAGCATGACGACGCGGCGATGGATCGGATCGCGCAGGAGGCCGACCGCGCGCGGCGCGGCACGATCGTCGCGCACGAAGGACTGTCTCTGACATTTTGAGCTCGCCGCGCGCGCGAGGTGCAATAAGCTCTGACGAACGGGATCGATGCTGAAGCGATAACTGCCTGTCATCGATCGCAACGGGGGTTGGTGTCTCATGGATTTCTCAGGTATCGCCGGGGATATGTCGGGCATTGCCTCAGGCGCAGGCGGCCTGATTGCATCGGCGTTCGTCGTCGCCGGCTACACGATGCGCACGATGATCCCGCTGCGCATCGTCGGCATCATTACCAACATCGTCTTCATCTTCTTCGCGATGGTGCACCACAACTATCCGATCGTCGCGCTGCACGTCATTCTTCTGCCATTGAATATATATCGTCTGCGCGAGATGTTGGTGCTGGTACGCAACGTCAAGCGCTCGATCAACAGCAACCTATCGATGAACTGGCTGAAGCCGTTCATGACCGAGCGGCGTTGTCGTGCGGGCGAGGTGCTGTTCTACAAGCACGAGCCGGCGACCGAGATGTTTTATATCGTCAGTGGCCGCTATCGCCTCGTCGAATCCGGCATCGAGTTGCCAATCGGTGCCATCGTCGGCGAGTTCGGCATGCTCTCGCCCGACAATGCCCGCACGCAAACGCTGGAATGTCTGGAGGACGGCGTCGTGCTCGGCGTTAGCTACCAGAAGGTGGAAGAACTCTACGTGCAGAATCCGGAGTTCGGTTTCTACTTCCTGCGGCTTGTCAGCGCACGGCTGTTCCAGAACGTCGGCAAACTCGAAGCGCAGGTCGCGGCCCTGAGTGGAAAGCCCGCGTCATGAAACTACCCGTCGACTTCCGGCTGTTGAAAGAGCGCTATTTTGGCGCTGCCTCGCGGCGGCCGTGGGTGGCGGAAAAACGGCTGGAAGAGTTAGCGCCATATCTGCAGCCGGAAACGGCGGAGATCGCGCAGCGTGCGGTCGCAAGCCTGATGGCCTATCAGGACCCCGACTACGCGCTTCTCTATCTCAGCCGGCTCGCGCGTTATGCGGGGCCGGACAAGACACCGCCCGCGTTTCTTTCCGATATCGCACTGCGGCTCGACCGCCGGATGCGCTATATCGATCCGCCGGGCGCGGCGCAGGCGGCTTTGGTGGAGAGCGGTGAGAGTGGGGCGGAAAGCGTTCGGCACGTTTTCTGCCTTTGCGATCTTGTCGGGCTGCTGCCGCCGCGCGTGGCTGACCGCATCTGCAAGGTGCTGTCCCGGCTCGGTTGGTCGGATCGCACCGTGGGGCTGCATTTCGCCGCGCGAGGCGGATTGCGCCGCCGCTGGACCAGGATGTGGAATCTGTTGCGCTACGTCCGCAAATATTCGCAGCGCGCGAAGATCGAGAATGCATGGGTCGAGCGCTGGCTGCACATGATCGATCGCGTTCACCGTATTCAGCCCGGCGCGGTGATCCATGTGGTGCGCAGTGCCGATCTCGTCGAAAGCGAGGGGCCTGCCTATCACCGCAGTGTCGCGAACTGGCACGTGATCGTCGATCGATTAATCAAGCCGACATGTGACGGCAGTCTCACGGTCGATCTTGCGGCGGTGTTGCCGGAAGTTCTCAGCGTGGCAGAGGAGCGCCCGGAGGCAGCCGTGCTGGCGCAGCGGATCGACAGCCTCGTTCGATCCAGCCCCGCACAGCAACTGTAAATGGCTTGAAGGCGCAGGGCCGCTATCGCACGACCGGCACGCCGCCCGGATGCTTGGCCTTTTCTTCCGGCTCGACATGGATCGAAATGGTGATGTCCGGAATCTCCTTGCGCAACGCGGCCTCGATCCGGTCGCACACCCGATGCGATTCCGACACCGTCATTTCGCCCGGCACCACAAGATGGAAGTCGAGGAAGATCGCGCGGCCCGCGTGGCGGGTGCGCAGGTCATGAGCTTCCAGCGCGCCATCGGCGTTGGCCGAGATAATCTCGGTAATTTTCGCCAGCGTATTGTCCGGCACGACCTCGTCCATCAGGCCGCCGACCGAGGAGCGCATCAGCTTCCAGCCGGTCCACAGGATGTTGAGCGCAATCACCGCGGCGATCAGCGGGTCGAGAACGGGAATGTCCGTCGCCCACACCAGCGCGACACCGGCAAGCACACCGATCGAGGTGATGACGTCGGTCCACAGGTGCTGCGCATCGGCGGTGAGCGCGGGCGAGCGGTGCTTCCGTCCGTACTTCCTGAGCACGAAATACCAGACGGCATTTAGACCAGTCGCACCTGCATTGAACAGCAGGCCGGTGAAGGGCGCGTCGAGCGGCCTGGGGTGCAGAATGCCCCGATAGGACGCGTAGAGGATCGAGATCGCCGCGACCAGAATCAGTACGCCCTCGACAATCGCGGAGAGATACTCCGCCTTGTGGTGGCCGTAAGGGTGATTGGCGTCGGGCGGCGTGGCGCTGACCTGTACCGCGACGAACGCGGCGATAGCGGTCGCGACGTTGATGACGCTTTCCAGCGCATCGGAATAAAGCGCGACGCTGCCGGTGACGTAATAGGCAACGTATTTCAGCGCCAGCACGAGGCAACCGACCGCGATGCTGACGGCGGCCAGTTTCATGGGAATGGACATGGGAACCACGCGGATTGTCTTCGCGTGCTTAAGGGAACGTCCGAGCGCGATCAATCGCCATGTTTGCTGACGCTAATCATTCGCAAGGAAAAAGTTCTCAATCGGGGAGACGGCCGCGACTTGTCGGGGCGCGAGCGCACGCACAAACAACAGGCTGGTTCGGTAAGCAGCAAAGGCGATGTGCAAGAAACCCGCTCGGCGATGGCCTTAAACGGATGCGTTCATTTTTTGCGTGAGGATGTGTTCTTGCATGAGCAAGCGACTCATGTGCTCCCGCAGCATCAGCGGAGTTTGAGCGGCATCAATTTAGAATGCTTCTTGGCTGCCTGATCGCGGCGTAATCGAATTCAAGGCTGGCATGTGCGAGACGCAATCATGCGCTCAACATAGCGTGTGTATTCGCCAATATTGACGGCCTTTATTTTCGGTTAACCGATAGATGATCCCATATGTCGCAGGGAGATCAGTGACGTTTTAGCCCATTGCCACAAAGATGCTGCATTGCGATTTCAACCCTGCCGGGCACACGAATCCGCAAAATCGGGAATCTGTTTCAGTCATGACGAATCCTGTCGTCGCTATTGCTTGTTTGATCGTTGGAAGTTCGCTTTTAGCCGGTTGTAACGATAAAGCTCCCGCCGTTGCGGATACACCTCCAGAAGTCTCCATCGTTCGCGTGCAGGAAGAATCCTTCACCGTCGTGCGCGAACTGCCGGGCCGCATCGCACCGGTACGCGTTGCCGAGGTTCGTCCGCGCGTCTCCGGAATCATCGTCGGCCGGCTTTTCCGCCAGGGCAGCGATGTCGAGGCGGGGGACGCACTCTATGAAATCGATCCGCGGCCGTTCGAGGTCGAGGTGAAGGCGCAGGAAGCGGCGCAGGCGAAGGCCGAGGCGGTGCTCGATCAGGCCTCCAGACAGGCCAACCGCATCGAGATGCTTGCCTCCCAGCACGTCGCCTCCACCGCCGAGAACGAGAAGGCCGTCGGCGCCAAGCGCCAGGCCGAGGCTGACCTTGCCGCGCGCAAGGCCGAGGTCGCGCGCGCCAAGCTCAATCTCGATTACGCAACGATCCGCGCGCCCATCAAGGGCCGGATCGGCGCCGCGCTGGTGAGCGAGGGCGCGCTCGTCACCGCGAACGACACCACCAATCTCGCGACCATCCGTCAGCTCGATCCGATCTACGCCGACTTCACCCAGTCGGTCGGCGATCTCAACAAGCTGCGCGCCGCGCTCGAGAGCGGCGAGCTCGAGGAAGTGAGCGAGAATGCCGCGAAGGTACGGCTCGTGGTTGATGGCCGCGCCTATCCGCTCGACGGCAAGCTGTTGTTCTCCGAAGCCAAGGTCGATGCCTCGACCGGGCAGGTCACGCTGCGCGGCGAGTTTCCCAATCCGAACGGCGAACTGCTGCCGGGCATGTATGTGCGCGTGATGATCGAGCAGGGCATCGACAAGGATGCCATCGCCGTACCGGAGCAGGCCGTGCAGCGCACCGCCAATGGCGGCAGCGAAGTATTTGTCGTCAAGCCCGATGGTCGCGTCGCCAAGCAGTCGATCCGCACCACCGACCTTCAGGGTGGCCGCTGGCTGGTGAGCGAGGGGCTGAAGTCCGGCGATCAGGTTGTGGTCGAGGGCTTCCAGAAGTTCGTCGCAGGCGACCGGGTCAGGCCGGTCTCGATGGACGACACCAAGGTGAGCGACGCCGCTTCGTCAGCCTCGTTCAACTGACGTCCGATGCCCGCATTTTTCATCGAGCGCCCGATCTTCGCGTGGGTGATTGCGCTGTTCATTTGCTTGATCGGCGCGATCTCCATTCCGCTGCTGGCCATCGCGCAGTATCCGATCATCGCACCTCCGTCGATCGCGATCGGCACGAGCTACCCCGGCGCATCGCCTGAAGAACTCTACAACAGCGTCACGCGGCTGATCGAAGAAGAACTCAACGGCGCCTCCGGCATTCTGAACTTCGAATCCACCAGCGACTCACTCGGCGAGGTGGAAATTCTCGCGAATTTCCAGCCGGGAACGGACACGACCATCGCCTCGGTCGACGTGCAGAACCGCATCAAGCGCGTCGAGGCGCGATTGCCGCCTGCGGTGATCCAGCAGGGCATTCTGGTCGAGGAAGCATCGAGCGCGATGCTGCAGATCATCACGCTGCGCTCGACCGACGGCAGCCTCGATGAAGTGGCGCTTGGCGACTTCATGGTGCGCAACGTCATGGGCGAAATCCGCCGCATCCCGGGTGTCGGCCGCGCCAAGCTCTATTCGACCGAGCAGTCGCTGCGCATCTGGGTCGATCCGGAAAAGCTGATCGGATACAACCTCACCTCCGACGACGTCACCAAGGCGATCGCGGCGCAGAACGCGCAGGTCGCCTCCGGCAGTCTCGGCGCGGAGCCGAGCGTGCGGGGGCAGAAGGTGTCCGCGCTCGTTCTCGTCAAGGGCCAGCTCTCGACCCCCGATGAATTCGGCTCCATCGTGCTGCATGCGAACGCCGACGGCTCGGTCGTGCGGCTGCGCGACGTCGCCCGCATCGAGATCGGCGGCATGGGCTATCAGTTCACCACGCGGCTGAACGGCAAGCCGACGGCAGGCCTCTCGGTCATGCTGGCGCCGACCGGCAACGCGCTCGCGACCGCGGCGGCGGTCGAAGCCAAGATGAAAGAACTCTCGAAGTTCTTCCCGGCCAACATCGCCTACGACATTCCCTACAACATCACGCCCGTGGTGAACGCAGCCATCACCAAGGTGCTGCAGACGCTCGCGGAAGCCGTGGTGCTCGTCTTCATCGTGATGTTCCTGTTCCTGCAGAACATCCGCTACACCTTCATCCCGACCATCGTCGTGCCTGTCGCGCTGCTCGGCGCTTGCGCGGCGCTTCTGTTGTTCGGCTATTCCATCAACATGCTGACGCTGTTCGCCATGGTGATGGCGATCGGCATTCTCGTGGACGACGCCATCGTCGTCGTGGAGAACGTCGAGCGCATCATGGTCGAGGAGGGGCTGCCGCCGAAGGAAGCCACCCGCAAGGCGATGACGCAGATCACCGGCGCGATCATCGGCATCACGCTGGTGCTGATGGCCGTGTTTGTGCCGATGGCGTTCTTCCCGGGCTCGGTCGGCATCATCTACCGCCAGTTCTCGGTGACGATGGTGGCCGCGATCGGCTTCTCGGCACTGATGGCGCTGTCGCTGACGCCGGCGCTGTGCGCGACGCTGCTCAAGCCGCCGAAGGCGGGGCACAGCATCCGCCGCAAGGGCGTGTTCGGCTGGTTCAACAACACGCTCGACACCACGCGCGGGCAATACATCAAGACCGTGAGCTGGTCGCTCGCCCGCAAGGGGCGGGTGATGATCGTCTACGTCGCCGTGGTCGCGGCCGTCGGATTTACGTTCTCGAGAATGCCGGGCGGCTTCCTGCCGATCGACGATCAGGGCTTCATTACCGTCGACGTGCAGACGCCGTCGAACTCCTCGTTCGAACGCACCCGCGCCGCCGTCGAGAGCGTCGAGCAGTACCTCGAGACCCGCGACGGCATTCAGGACGTGACGTTCCTCACCGGCTTCAGTTTCCTCGGGCAGGGCATCAACACCGCGCAGGCCTTCATCACGCTGAAGGACTGGTCCGAGCGCGGGGCGAAGGATTCCGCCGAGGCGATCGTCAACGACATCAACAAGCACATGGCGCGCGTCCGCGACGCCAAGATCACCGCGCAGCAGCCGCCGCCGATCGACAATCTCGGCAACTCCAGCGGCTTCAGCTTCCGCCTGCAGGATCGCGGGCAGAAGGGCTACATCGCGCTGCTCGATGCGGCGCGGAAGCTCGTCGCCGACGCCAATGCGGGTTCGATCCTGCAGAAGGTCTATATCGAAGGTCTGCCGGAAGGGCCCGTGGTCAACCTGATGGTGGACCGCGAGAAGGCGAGTGCCTTCGGCATTTCCTTTGCCGAGGTCAACAACACGATCTCGACCAATCTCGGATCGGCCTACATCAACAACTTCCCGAACAAGGGGCGCATGCAGCGCGTGATCGTCCAGGCGGACGCGATGGACCGCATGAACCCTGCCGACATTCTCAAATACAATGTCAAGAACAGTCAGGGCCATCTGGTGCCGCTGTCGTCGTTCGCGACCATCGAATGGGGCGTGGGCCCGTCGCAGATTGCCGGTTTCAACTACTACCCGACGGTGCGCATCAGCGGCGAGGCGAAAGCGGGCTTCACCAGCGGCGATGCCATCGCCGAGATGGAGCGCCTTGCGGATCTGTTGCCGCGCGGGTTCGGCTATGAATGGAGCGGGCAGTCGCTGCAGGAGAAGCTCTCCGGCTCGCAGGCGCCGTTCCTGCTCGCGTTGTCGGTGCTGGTCGTATTCTTGTGTCTCGCCGCGCTCTATGAGAGCTGGACCATCCCGATCGCGGTGCTGCTGACCATTCCGCTCGGCCTGCTCGGTTCGGTCGTGGCCTCGTCGCTGCGCGGATTGCCGAACGGCGTCTATTTCACCGTGGGCCTCATCACCATCATCGGACTCGCGGCCAAGGACGCGATCCTCATCATCGAGTTCGCGAAGGACCTGCGCGAGAAGGAAGGCAAGTCGCTGCTCACGGCGACGCTGGAAGCCTGCCACCTGCGGTTCCGGCCGATCCTGATGACGGGCTTTGCCTTCGTTTGTGGCGTGCTGCCTATGGTGGTGGCGCATGGCGCCGGCGGCCTCAGCCAGCAGGCGCTCGGCACCGGCGTGATGGGCGGCATGATCGCGGTCGCGATTCTCGCGCTCTTGATGGTGCCGGTCTTCTTCGTCTTCATTCAGGGGCTGTTCGAGAAACCGCCTGAGGAGCCGGAAGCGGTCACCGAAGACCCGTCCCAAGTGCCGGAAGGGCCGGATGCCGCGCCCGCGCCGCAACCCGGTGCCTGAGGCGATATAATTCCGCTAAAAATATTCCTGTCGACAACTGCGAATATCACAACGGCTTCGTTGCGACGCAGCATACCGAAAAGTCTATTGGTCAGGTTCGGCGGCCAAGCTTACAGTTTTGTGACAAGGCCGGGAGGTCGGACGTTTCGACAGGAGGCACAGCGTGAAGCGCATTCAGTTTGCTCAGATTTTCGCAGCAGTCATGGTGCTTGGGTGGCCGTTAGGGGCTCAGGCACAGGCGATCTCGGGAAAAGTCAGCGTCGTCACCTCCTACTCGAAGGATCTGACCGGCCCGATCAAGAAGGCTTTCGAGAAGGCGAACCCCGGCGTCACGCTCGACGTGCAGAACCGCAATACCCATGCGGGCGTCAAATTCCTGGAAGAGACCAAGTCCAACAATCAGGTCGATCTGTTCTGGGCCTCTGCGCCGGATGCGTTCGAGGCGCTGAAGGCGAAGTCGCTGCTGCAGGTCTATAAGCCCAAGGCGACCGGAATCCCGGAGAAGATCGGGCAATTCCCGATCAACGATCCCGACGGCTACTATTTCGGTTTCGCCGCGTCGGGCTACGGCATCATGTGGAATGAGCGCTACGTGAAGGCCAACAAGCTGCCCGAGCCGAAGGAGTGGCAGGACCTCGCAGCACCCGCGTATTTCGATCACGTCTCGATCGCGGCTCCGTCGCGCTCCGGCACCACGCATCTCACCATCGAGACGGTGTTGCAGGGCGAGGGCTGGGCCAAGGGATGGGGCACTATCCGCGAGATGGCCGGCAACTTCCGTGAAGTCACCGAGCGTTCGTTTGGCGTGCCGGATGGCGTGAACTCCGGTCAGGTCGGCTACGGCATCGTCATCGACTTCTTCGCCTTCTCCTCGCAGGCGACGGGCTTCCCGGTGAAATTCATCTATCCGAGCGTGACGGCGATCGTCCCGGCCAACATTGCGGTCGTCGCGAATGCGCCGAACAAGGCGGGCGCCGAAGCCTTTATCGAATTCCTGCTGTCGGAAGCCGGGCAGAACCTGTTGTTCGATCCGGGCATCCGCCGCCTGCCGGTCAACCCGGCGGTCTACAGCAAGGCTCCGAAGGACTATCCGAACCCCTTCACCGATCCGCGCCTGAACTCGATGGTGAAGTTCGACGTCAAGAAATCGGAATCGCGCAACGACGTGGTCGATGCGCTGTTCGACCAGACCATTACCTTCCAGATCGCCGATCTGAAACAAACCAAGAAGGCGATCGACACTGCCGCTACGGCGCTTGCGAAAAAGCCGAACCCGCAGGGCGAGGCGCTTCTGAAGGAGGCGCGCGGCCTGATGGAAGCGATGCCGATCACCGAGGAACAGGCATCGTCCTCCGAGATCGTCGGTGCATTCTCCGGCGGCAAGAAGAAGGAGAAGGGCGTGCGGCAGGCCGAGCTCGAGCAGCAATGGGCGACCTTTGCAAAGGAGAACAATGCAAAGGCCCGCGCCAAGGCGGATGAAGCCCTGAAGCTTGCCAAATAAGTTCGGACGACGTCGCGCATGACCGCCGTCGGCTTACAACAGGAACGGCGCGGGACATTCCTGTCCCGTGCCTTCAGTGGCACGTCGTGGGGTCAGGCCAGCATTGCGCTCCTGATCCTCGCGTTTCTGATCTGCTTCCTGGTCTGGCCGGTCGCAACCGTCATCTGGGTCGCCTTCACCGAAAAGGGCACCGGCGCGTTCACGCTGGCGAACTTCGTCGATTTCGCGCGGACCGATCTGTTCATCCGCTCGTTCTGGAATTCGTTCTACGTCTCGGCGATGGCGGTCGTCGGCGCATCGATCCTCGCGCTGCCGCTCGCCTACTTCACCTCGCGCTTCACGTTCCGTGGTGCGGGCGTGATCCAGATCCTCGGTTTTCTGCCGCTGATCATGCCGCCCTTCGTCGGCGCTGTGGCGCTGCAACTGTTCTTCGGCCGCAACGGCACCGTGAACCTGCTGCTGGACGACTGGCTCGGCTTCAAGCTCGGCTTCATGGAAGGGCTGAACGGCGTCATCTTCGTTCAGTCGATCCATTATTTCCCGTTCATCCTCATCAATCTCTCCGCGGCGCTGCGAAACGTCGATCGCTCGATGGAGGAGGCGGCACAGAATCTCGGCTCGCACGGGTTGCGGCTGTTCCGGCGCATCGTGTTTCCGTTGGCGCTGCCGGGTTATGTCGCCGGCGCCTCGCTCGTGTTCGTGAAAGTGTTCGACGATCTCGCGACGCCGCTTCTTCTCAATGTGAAAGATATGCTTGCGCCGCAGGCCTATCTGCGCGTCACCTCGATCGGTATCGCCGACCCGATGGGCTATGTGATTTCCGTCGTGCTAATCGTCGCATCGGTCGCCTCGATGTGGGTGTCGTCGCTTGCGACCCGCAACGTCGATTACGCCACCACCCAGCGTGGCGGCGGTGGCATCGCCAAGCGGAAGCTGCGGCCGCTGGAAATGGCGCTCGCCTATCTGCTGCTGACGGTGATCATCCTGCTGGTGCTGGCACCGCATTTCGGTCTGGTGTTGTTGTCGTTTGCGACGATCTGGTCGTTCTCGCCGCTGCCCGACGGCTACACCACGGCGCACTACGCGCGCGTGTTCGGCGAAAGCTCGATCTACATCAAGAACACGCTGCTCTATGCCTCGCTCGCGGGCCTGATCGATATCGTGATCGGCACCGCGATCTCCTATCTGGTGTTGCGCTCGAAACTGATGGGTGCGCGGGGGCTCGATCTGCTGGCGATGGCGGCGCTCGCCATTCCCGGCGTCGTGCTCGGCATCGGCTATCTGCGCGCGTTCTACGGCATTCCGCTATGGGATGGCACGCCGCTCGCCGCGTTCTGGATCGTGATCGTGATCGCATTGGCGATCCGCCGCCTGCCTTATGCGTTGCGCGCGTGCTACGCGGCGCTCCAGCAGATTTCGGCCTCACTCGAGGAGGCGGCGGAAAACCTCGGCGCGACCAAGGCCTCCACCGTGCGCCGCATCGTCGTGCCGCTGATGACCGGCGGCATCATGGCGGGCTTCATCACGAGTTTCGCAACAGCGGCGGTCGAGCTCTCCGCCACGCTGATGCTGGTGCAGGCGAACGAGGATGCGCCGCTCGCCTATGGCCTCTACGTCTTCATGCAGTCGGCCTCGGGTCGCGGGGCAGGCGCGGCGCTTGGCGTCATCGCCGTCGTCATTGTGGCAATCTCCACGGTCGCGTCGCAATATGTCATCGAGCGCGAGCGCCGCACGAAGACCGGCCACCTTTCGTAAGCGCGGGGGACACTCTTGGCAGATACCATCACCCAGTCCCAGATCGCCGATCCTCAGGCGGGCAAGCCGCAAGGGCTGGCCGTCAAGGCGGTCGATCTCAAGATCGACAATGTCAGCGCGGCCTATGGCGACAATGTCGTTCTTGACGGCATCAATCTCGACATCCGGCCGGGCGAACTGTTCGCGCTGCTCGGCCCCTCCGGCTGCGGCAAGACCACCTTGCTGCGACTGATCGCGGGCTTTGCCGATGCGCGGCAGGGCGTCGTTCTGGTGGACGGCAAGGACATCTCGCGGCTGCCGCCATGGAAGCGCGATGTCGGCATGGTGTTCCAGTCCTACGCGCTGTGGCCGCATATGACCGTCGGCGACAACGTCGCGTTCGGCCTGCGCGAGCGGCGGTTGCCGCGCGCCGAGATCAAGCGGCGGGTCGAGGCAGCACTGACCTTCGTCGGGCTGACGAGCCAGATCGACCGCCGCCCGTCGCAACTCTCGGGCGGGCAGCAGCAGCGCGTGGCGCTGGCGCGGACCATCGCCATCGAGCCGAAGATTCTGTTGCTCGACGAGCCGCTGTCGAATCTGGATGCGAAATTGCGCGTGCAGGTGCGCCGCGAATTGCGTGCGCTGCAGAAGTCGCTCGGCCTCACCACCGTGATCGTGACGCACGATCAGGAGGAGGCGAATACGATCTGCGATCGCGTCGCTGTGATGAACGAGGGTAAGGTGCAGCAGGTCGGCACGCCGACCGAGCTCTACGAACACCCGGCCAACCTGTTCGTCGCGCAGTTTCTCGGAACGGCAAACGTCATCGAAGGCAAGTTCACCGGTGCCGGATACCAGTCCGACCTCGGCATCATCCTGCCGGTCCCGCGCGGGCTTGCGGTGACGCCGGGCATGAAGCCGGTGTTCCGCCCGCAGGACACGCAACTTGCGCTGAAGGGGCAATCCGAACCGGGCGGCCCCACAATGCCGGGCGAGATCGTGGAACGGGAATTCCTCGGCAGCACGGTGCGCTACGGCGTGAAGGCGGGCGCGAGCCACATCTGGATCGACGCGCCATTCCGCTCCGGCGCATCGCTGATGGAGATCGGCTCGGCGGTCGAGGTGACGGTGCCGGTCGACCGGCTGCTCTGGCTCGCGTGATCGCGCTGGCAGGGCTCGTTTAGGGCGCACGCCGGTGCGGCATCGCCTCTATCGGCGGGCAATTGAATACTCTACCCGCGCCCGGTACGATCCGCGCACCATTGACCGCCATGCCCTCCCGTGAGGACATTTTCATGCCGTTCCGTCACCTGACCACTATGCGCCGCCGCTCGTTCCTCACCGGCAGCGCCGCCCTTGCCGCAGCCGCGACGCTGCCGCGCGCGGCGTTCGCGCAGATGCCGGCAGTGAAGGAATTCAAACTGACGGCCGCGCAGGGCAGAACCTCATTCGCCGCCGACGTCATCCCGTCAACCGAGGTGTGGGAGTATAACGGGCAGGTGCCGGGGCCTGAGATCCGCGTCAAGCAGGGCGAGCGTGTCCGCATCGTCGTGAAGAACGGGTTGGCGGAGGAGACCACCGTGCATTGGCATGGGCTGCGGCTGCCGAACGCGATGGACGGCGTTCCGCATCTCACCCAGAAGCCGATCGCAACCGGCGACAGCTTCACCTACGAGTTCGATTGCGTCGATGCCGGGACGTTCTGGTATCACCCGCATTCGCGCAGCTCGGTGCAGGTCGGCCGCGGCCTCTCCGGTCCGTTCATCGTCGAGGAGCGTGAGCCGATCGCGGTCGATCGCGATATCACCTGGGCGCTCAACGACTGGCGCCTTCTCAAGGATGCCTCGATCAGCAACGATTTCGGCAACATGCATGATATGAGTCATGCGGGCCGCATCGGCAATTTCATCACCGTCAACGGCATCTCGCCGGAGACGTTCGAGGTGCGAAGCGGCGAGCGCATCCGGCTGCGGCTCATCAACACGTCAAACGCGCGCATCTTCGGCCTCACCTTCGAGGGCCATGCGCCGACCATCGTGGCGATGGATGGCCATCCGGTTACGCCGCATGCGCCGGAAAAGGGGCAGGTCGTGATCGGGCCGGCGATGCGCGTCGATCTCGTGATCGATATGACCGCCGCGCCGGGCAGCCGCTTCAAGGTGATGGACTCGTTTTACCAGCAGCAGGAATTCCGGCTGTTTCACATGGTCTACGCCGACAAGCCGCTGCGCGCCGAGCCGCGCACCGATGCGATCGCGCTTCCACATAACCCGGTGCCCGAGCCGGACCTCGCCACGGCGCAACGCCATGACGTGGTGCTGGGCGGCGGCATGATGGGGCAGATGGCTTCGGCACAAGTCGGCGGCGAGACGATGGATATCCGCACCATGCTGCGGCATGGGCTGATCTGGGCAATCAACGGCGTGGCCTCGACCGAGCATGTGCATGAGCCGATGGCGACGCTGAAGCGCGGCACCTCGCATATCCTTGCCATGGAAAACGAGACGGCGTGGTGGCACCCGATGCACCTTCACGGCCATGCGTTCCGCGTGCTGAGCCGCAACGGCGTGCCGACTAGGCATCGCGAGTGGCGGGACACGGTGTTGGTCGCGCCGCGCGAGCGTGTCGAGGTGGCGTTCGTCGCCGATAACCCCGGTGACTGGATGTTTCACTGCCATGTGCTCGAGCATCAGGCCGGCGGTATGATGGGCACGGTGCGCGTCATCTGACGTCAGCGCGGAGACGGCGCGGGCAGAGCGGAAGAATAAGGGCGGAATAAGAAATGGCCGGGCGGTTCGTCACCCCCCGGCCAATTTTTCAAAGACCAATGATAGCCCGGTTCGTCAGGCGTATCGGACTCAGGCGTGTTCGACGCTCGGGTGATAGCGCTTGACGCGACGAAGCGTGTTCTTGTCGGTGTGGTGCATCTCCTCGCCGGTCGCCGCGAGCTTCAGGAGAAGATCGGACGTGTAGCTGAAGGTGCCGTCATCGTTGATGGTGAAGGTGCTCTTGAAGTCGCGGATTTCCGCGCGCTCCAGCAAATATTTATTCTGCAGGATGCCGTAGTGCGGCGCGCCGGGCTTTGCATCGAACGTCAAAACCTTGTCGCCGAGTTTGGCGCTGCTGCCGGCGAGAATTGCGATACCGCGGCCGAACACCACGGTGCGCATCACCTCGCAGTTTGTCTTGTCCCACAACAGGAAGCCGAGCTCGTCGTGGAACGGGTCCATCGCTTCCTCGCCATGGCGCCATGCGGTCATGCCGTAGTGCAGGCCCCATAGCTCCTGACGGCCGTTTTCCTGCACCGGAATCGGCTTGAACCAGGCCTTCTCGAAATAGGTGGTCTCGCCCGTGATGTCGTCCTTGTTGTGGTACGACAGATCGACCCCGACATCGCCTTCCCATTCGCCGACAAGCGGCGTCAGCGGCCCCAGTTTCTGGGGTCCGGTTACTTTCGTCATTCTCAAGTCCCTCGTCATATTGCGCCCGAGAGCAGACGTCCCTCGTCTTCAGGGCTCTCGGACATAGATCGTTTTGCGATCTAATGCTCAAAACATTCATTATGACGCACGGCAATGTTGCAAAATGGATTCGGCTGTTTTCATCCACGCGCTGTGCCAAAAATGCACCACCGATGCATCTTAAGCTGGCTACCGCGCTACCGTTGTATCGCTGTACGAGACATGATGAGGGTGAACAGCGGACGGCGGCGCAACCGCGCGCTGAGGCGACGGCACGGGCATCGCTCGAAACGCGAACGTCGTTACGGAGAGGTCACGAAAAATCGCCGGTAGCGGTGCCATTCACCGGGCGGAAGGTGGTCGCGGATCTGGCGACAGCATTCCCCGAAATGCGCGACAGCCCTCAGCCGCGCATGGCCGCCCAGCGAGCGGACTGCTCCTGCCGAACAGCGGAACGTAGAGAAAACTGCCGGCGAGGCTCCTATCGCAGGAAGCCGGCCAGCCCCAGCGCCAGATAGACCAGAAGGGCGATCAGAAAAGCGTGCCCAAGCCGCTCTCCGATACGCTCCGGAGTTCCGTACTGGGTTTCAGTCGTCGCGCTTCCCGTCATGATTGCTCCGGCGGTTCTGTTAAGGCCGAAGCAATAACCGGAAAGTTCGGGGCTTCTCGACGTGACAACCTGCCGCGCGAACACATGTCTCGGGCTGCGTGCAGGCTATTGATTTTACTGGAAATATAGAAACGCTGAGTTAGCCCTTGGCCAGTGGGCCATGGTCATGGCTTCCATCGGCCAGCGTTTCGATGATCCGGCATTCGGCCACCCGGCCGCATGCACATTCCGCGATCATCCGGGATAGCTCCGCCTTCAAACTCGTGAGCGCCGCGATGCGCTTTTCAACCTCCACCAGACGCGCCTTCGCGATCTCATCGGCCACGGCACAAGGCTGATCCGGATCGTCCTGAAGAAGCAGGAGCGTGCGAATGGCGTCGAGGTCAAAGCCCAACTCGCGCGCATGACGAATGAAGGTGAGGCGGGCCACGGCGTCGTTGCCGAAGCGCCGTTGCTGGCCTTGGGTGCGGGGCGGTTGGGGCAAAAGGCCGATCCGCTCGTAATAGCGGATGGTCGGCACCTTGACGTCAGTCCGCTGCGACAGTTCGCCGATCGAAAGATTCATCCCAAGCCTTTGAGCTTATCAAGCCTCTTGAACCTCTAGTGACTATAGGGATTAGCGTGCCTCTGGAAAAGGAGACACGCGATGGCCGATCACTGCTGCAATGACCAGGCGAGCGCCTGCTGCGCCCCGCCGCCATTGAACCTTCCGAAGCAGCATGCGGGGCAGCAACATCGCGACACATGCGGGTGCTCCGAAGGCGTGCCGGTCTTCGACGGCATGGACGCGCGCTACAAACGCGTGCTCTGGATCGTGATTTCCATCAACGGTGCGATGTTCTTCACCGAGATGATCGCGGGCCGGATGGCGCAGTCACAGGCGCTGCAAGCCGACGCGCTGGATTTTCTCGGCGATACGGTCACCTATGGCCTCAGCCTCGCGGTCATTGGCGCATCGTTGCGCGCGCGTGCAACGGCCGCGCTGTTCAAGGGACTGTCGCTGAGCGTGATGGGTCTCTGGGTGTTCGGCTCCACGATCTACCGGACACTCGTGGTCGGCATGCCGAGCGCCGAAGTGATGGGGGCGATCGCGTTCCTGGCGCTTGCCGCCAATCTCGCATCGGTGTTGCTGCTGATGCGCTACAAAGACGGCGACGCCAATGTGCGCTCCGTCTGGCTTTGCTCGCGCAATGACGCCATCGGCAACGTGGCGGTGATGGGCGCGGCACTCGGCGTGTGGGGAACGGCGACGGCCTGGCCCGATCTCATCGTTGCCGGGCTCATGGCAGGAATTTTCCTGACCTCATCGGCGCAGATTTTGCGACAGGCGTGGCGCGAATATCGCGAGGGCGGGCAGCCAAGCTCCGTGGCGGCGGAGTGATGCGATCAGAGCTCTCGCAGGATTGATTGTGCGTTAGCGATGCGAACGACGTCGACGCTAGCTTCAGCGGCGAGCCGCCCGCGGCTGTCCGATAAAAGCGAAAGGGACGTTCGCTCAGGCCGGTTTGCGGCCTTTCTTCCTCTTCCCATCAATCAAGACGGCCTGCTGCCATCGGCTGGGCGCCTTGTCGGTGCGATGAATGCAGCCCGCCCAGCAGCAGGGGCGCTTCTTGCCCTCCAGCAATTCCTCACAGGTCCGCTCGATGCGGCGCTGGCGCGTCTTTGCTTGCTTTGCGTCGTCCACCCAGCAGATGAACTCGTTACGGCCAAGCGGCGTCAGGCTCTCCCACAGCGCAAAGACTTTCTCATCAGTTCGCAAGGCGGCTTGAAGATCTTCGCGTGCTCTGTGGACGGTGCCATGTGGAAAAGCATTCGCCATGCAACCTCCAAACAATGCAGCCGGTAAGCTTGGTTACACCACCCAAGAGAATGACGATTTCCGCCATGGGAAGCTATCGGCGGCATACAGCGGGACACACTGGGCCCGAAGGAGTACTATCTACCCTATAGCTTTCTTAAGCAGCAGTTCTCTGCTCAAGTGCAGGCCTTCACCATCTTCTTGTAATGATCCTTTCCGACCTCCTTGATGAAGTTGATACCTGCATCGGCCGCGCGGATGGCTTCTTCCAACGTAAGGTCTGGTAGGGTGCTAAGCCCATCAATTGTACCGTGAGACTCAATTTGAACGAGGCGTTCGAGGGCCCGAACGTCGAGCTTATCTTTCACTGCCTCGTGGTGATCCCCAAGCGCACCAGCAAAATTGGATTGCCCTGGAGAACAGAAGGTGGCGAACATCTCAAGGAGCTTGCGGGTCGCGTTTGGAAGTAGAAACATATAGTCGGTCGTCTTCTTCTGCGCCGCGTCCTGAACTATGCTGAAAAGATAGTGATATTCACTATCATAATTCACAAGCAGCTTGTGCATAAGTATGAGCGAGGTGACGCGGTCATTTCCATCTCCCGAGGCCCGACAATCAAGCGATAGGAGTGCCGCCACCTTTTTGGTTTCATCTCGTTTCTGCAAGTTTTGAAACTCACGCTTCACCATGTTCATAAAGCTTGTGTTGTGGGTAAGAACGATGACCTGAGCGCACTTTTTGGTCATGCGTGTCATCAGGCTGTAAGCGAAAGTCCGAGCCGTGGTATCGAGGCTCGATATCGGATCATCAATAACCAGTACCAGGTCTTCAGCTTCACGGCCCTCGGCGGCCAGCAGAGTCAAAAAATAGCAGAAGGAAACAGCCGTACGTTCCCCTTCGCTTAGTTCTGTCGCAGGCCTCCCGTTTGGGCGAAAAATTTTGTATCCGCCATCTTCTGCAACAAGGCGAAGTTCCTTATGCCCAAGGTAAGCCCAAATGAGCTCGTTCATTTTGTCTGCGCCGACACCGTTGTCTTGCAAGTCGTTGCGAAGTGCCAGTTGGTGGTCAAAAAGGCTTTTCTCTTCTGTTTGCGCGGTTGTCTGCTCCGTCTCAGCACCTTCGACAGCCTTCTGAAGACGGTCCCATTCACTTTGATTAGTCGCCAAGACGTGGGCTTCGATTTTCGTGAACGCGTCTTTTTGCATTGCTGCAAAGCTTACAAAGGCGTCATTGTGCTTCTGCACGGCCGCCGCCAAGACTGCCTCGATGGTCGCGTATTCTGTGAGCCAGTTGTCGAAGTCAAAGCTTGCAATTTCCCCCGCAACCACCCCTGCTTTGGTGGGGTTTGCAATTCTCGCTTCCAAGCCTTTGAGAAGTTCTCCGACATACACACCGATCTGCTTAATGGCCGTCTCCATAAGCGCCCGGCTCTTGGCAAAAAATTTCCGTTCCTCTGCGGTAATCTCAACTTCCTTGGGGATGGAACGATAAAACTCTCTTAGATCCTGTTGGTGCTCCTGCCCGCGCTTCACGGCATCTTCCAAAGATCTCAGTGCGTCGGTCCACGATTTGTCGAACAAAACTCGGAGCCGAGCTCTGCGATCCTCCGAAAAAAGATTGCCGCAAAGAAGACAGTCCGACACGCCGTGCTCGTCATGGTAGTGAAGCCCTTCTTCTACCCACCGAAGAACATTCGAATGCGCTTCAAACTCATTCAGAGCGATTCCTGAAACACTTTGTGTGAGAAGCGACTGACTAGCTTTGAACCAATTGGCCAGCCCCTCAGGGAGACTTGGGGAAAAAGCAAGGCTTGGGAGCGGTTCCCGTTGAGTAAGAAGCCCTTGATGCATTTTGAGTTTATCTTCGGGCAGCTTTTTCTCCGGGCCAAAGGATACTTTTGAATAGTGCCCCTGAATCTTCCGCGCGTCGTAGGACTGTGTGTAGCTGCTTGAAGAGGCCACCTCGCGGATATTACGGGCCACTCGAGTTTTAAAGTCTGACAAGTCCTTGTCAGCCTTTCTCTTAGCGCTCTCCTTTGCCTTAGTTTTCTGTTTCGCGGCCAAAAGCTTCGGTGTTATCTCATCATATTCTTTACGAGCACCGACCTTCTTTTCGCTCAGATAGGCAATTCCCTTTGTGCTACTAGCATCCCATTCAAAATTTCTGGATACGAAGTCCGTATTGAAAACCAGAAGATTATTCCCAAACGGGTTTGAGATAGGGTCTTGCGTAACAATCGTTCCGTCTGACGTTTCGATTTTAAAGGTGGTTTCTTTTGGTAACCGATCTTCTAAGTTTCCCCGTTCTATCGACGAAAACACTCTAGATAAGGTGGTCTTTCCGGAACCATTAAACCCATAGATCAAAGTGCGGGGAGCTAATTGCAAATCCTCTGAAGCGCAAAAGTCTTTCCATACTCCCGCTTGTTTAAGCTCTGAAAGCCTCCGGACAATCATATCCCGCGCGCCCCACATCAGAATTGCAACAGTCAACGTACTCATACCAATAGAGGCTAGCAACCATCGGGAGAGCAGGCGCGTTGGAGCAATGAAAAGTAGAAAGGGTGCGTCTGACTGCCTCGCAGCACGGCAGCGTCGGAGGGCCTGAGGCCCAAGTGGCGGAAGGGGTGTCCGCTGGAAACCCAACCTTAGTGGTTTTATCGTCCGATTGCCTTGTAAAAAAGCACTAAAGTCAGTAATGCCGGTATGGTGGTTATGACAACCGGCAGAGAAAATGGCCCGTAACAAGCTGAGCGAAACGAAGATCAAGGCGATTTCCAAGCCGGGAATATACGGCGACGGTGACGGCCTATTCATTCGAGTCCAAAAGACCGGCAGCCGCAACTGGCTGTTCGTGTATCGCCGCGGTCAACAGCGTAATGAGATCGGGCTTGGTGGATATGGACAAGGCACCGCACCGGTTTCGCTGCCGCTGGCCCGAGAGAAGGCCGACGCAATCCGGCAGCAACTCGCCCGAGGTGAGGATCCCCGCGCATCGCGAAACGCGATCAAACCGAAGACGTTTGGCGAGGTGATGGAGCAACTGCTCACGGCCAAGGAATCCGAGTGGACCAACCCCAAGCACGCTGAGCAATGGAAGATGACGCTGCGGACGTACGCCAAGCCGCTGCACCGTCTGCCGGTGGCTGATATCGTGATGGGCGACGTTAAAGACTGTATCCTGCCACACTGGGCCGAACGGCCCGAGACGGCGGCACGTCTGCGGTCCCGCATTCAAGCGGTGATCGACTACGCAATCGCCCATGAGTGGCGCTCGGCTGGGAATCCGGCCCGGTGGGGAGGTTTGCTTGAGAAGGTAATGCCCAAGCGCCAAAAGTTATCGCGCGGCCACCATGCCGCGCTGGCCTATGCGGACGCGCCCCAGACGATCGAGGCGCTGCGGCATTCTTCGGGTACGGCGGCGCGAGCGGTGGAGTTTATAGCGCTGACGGTGGCTCGGTCGGGCGAGGCCCGGTACTCGACCTTCGCAGAGGTGGACGTGAAGGCCAAAACATGGACCGTCCCCGCCGAGAGGATGAAGGCGGGTAAGGAGCATATCGTCCCGCTCACAGCCCGCGCGCTCCAGATCGTCGAGGCCATGAGGCAACGGGCAACCGGCGATTATATCTTCGGCGGTGCACAAGACAGTAAGCCGATCAGCGATACCGCAATGGTGAAGGCGCTACGGTTGGCATCGCCAGATAAGGCCGCGACTCTCCACGGGCTACGATCGACGTTTCGGGACTGGGCCGGCGACAAGACGAAATTTCCACGCGACATAGCGGAAATGGCATTGGCGCATGCGGTCGGGGACGAAACCGAGCGCGCCTATCGGCGAAGCACCGCTCTCGCCCAGCGTAGGAAACTGATGGATGCGTGGGAAAGGTATCTAAATACCGACAAATAAATGTGGACTAGATGTTGACATTTATGACATTCGAGCGCTATATGTAGGGTATGCATCGGCAATGCCGACGCTGTCAGCGTGATTGGCCCTTTTTCCTCGCCGAGCGCTTACGCGGTCGCACCGCAACCCTGACAAGGGTTCCTGAATGTCCCCCCAGCATATTCCTGTTGCCCAGCCGCGGCTGGTTTCCATCAAGACTGTCTGCGCCATGACGAGTATGTCTCGTTCAATGGTGAATGCCTTGCGCGATGACGGCGTGTTCGTTGAAGCCGTTGAGCTTGGACCTCGGAGAATCGCGTTTGTCCGAGAGGAAGTCGAAGCGTGGATTGACGCGCGTATCGCGAAACGCGGTGCGAACGATAACAACCGTAAGCGGGAGGCTGCATGATCGAGGTCGGCAAATATAAGAACTCCAAGACGCGCGAGATCGTCGAGGACGCCATCAGCCAACTATGCGCCGTTGGTTTCGACTCCGATGGCGCTGCATCGCTCTTGGTTATCCAAGGCATGATTCGTATTGAAGACCCGCAAAAGCGGAAGGAAATGGCCGCCTTCGTTACGCGCGAAGCGGAAGACGATACCGACTGATGCATCATCGCCTTGGCTTTGGCCGGGGCGAACTACTGCATGACTGGCCCTCTGCCGGGTGCGCCGAAAAACTCCCCTTAGAGACCATTATGAGAATTTTGAATTACCGACCGGCACCATCCGGTGGCGGCACAATCGGCTTTGCTGAAATCGAAGCCGCTCCTGGCATCCGCATGTTCGACGTCAAGATCGTTCGGACACATGACGGCAGCATCCGCGCCTATGCGCGAAACACCGCGTTCGATCGTACCGCGATCGCGGAAATTCAGAAGTCCCTTACCGGAGGCGCATGCCTTGAACGCATTGCAAGCTAAATCTTTCGATCCGGCCGACCTCACTCGATCCGACAAGGTCGACCAGATGGGGGCTATACTCGACGGCGACATCTATGTGCCGCTCGATCCTGATCTGGATATCGCTAGCCTCACGATGGAAACCATCGGCGAGGCTCTGCGACGTGAACGTGAATCCGACGATATTTCGAACGGCGTCGTCTACACTGACGATTGGAAATACAAGGACCGGCGCGTCGGCAATCACAACAACGTCTTCCTGTCATATCTGTCTGAGGACGGCGAAACGGTCGTGCATCGCCAACTGCAGGGTGATCCTTCCGACGCTGTATTCATCATCGAGGATCTGCAGCGTGCCGCCGGCGGCGGCGAGGTTCGGTATCGGCCCGAACCGAAGGCGGTCAATGAACCGGTTGCAGCCAATGACAACGAGCCTTCCGCAGCATCAACACTCGCCAGCACCAAGCCGAAACTGACGGCAGACGAGGAACGCGAGTATCTCGAAAAATTCCAGCGTGAGCAGCTTTTACCCGGCCAGCGCGGCGAACTTGTCTTTGATGACATCGCGCACCGGGCGCTTTCAACTGGACCGTTCTGGCGAATCGCGGGCGCGGTGGTTGAAGAAGTTTCCGGCGACGTGTTCATGGGCGTACTAGATGGCGCTCCGAAGTTCGCCCCGGAGGGTGGCGGCATAATGCCGATAAACCCTCTCGCGCCTTTCCCGTTAGTCGACCCATCAGAGTGGCATGGCACCGTCGCAAAGGGTCGCGAGTGGTTTCTGACCGGCCTCATTCCGCATCGGCAAGTAACGCTGCTGTCCGGTGACGGTGGTGTAGGCAAATCACTTTTGGGTTTGCAGATTGGCGCGGCGTCTGCTCTGGCGATTGAGACTCTAGGCTTGCGACCCCGGCCAGGGCGAGTGCTTTACGTCGGCGCCGAAGACGAGGCTGAAGAATTTCACCGTCGTCTGGATGATATCGCCACAGCACACAGCGCAAAAATGTCCGAGTTGACGGACCTTCGCATTCTTCCGCTGGCTGATATGGACGCACTCCTTTCCGAGCCAGATTCTAAGGGCAACATGAAAGCGACCTCGCTATGGAGCCGTGTTGACACATTTGTGCAGGATTGGAAGCCCGGCCTTGTCGTTCTCGACACTGCCGCTGACTTGTTTGGTGGTGACGAAGTAAAGCGAGCGCAAGTCCGCCATTTCGTTGCGATGCTTCGCAAGTTGGCTATTGGCCGCAACTGTGCGGTTCTGTTGCTGGCGCATCCGTCCGTGGCCGGCATGGCGTCCGGCAGCGGCTACAGCGGCTCGACCGCTTGGAATAACAGTGTCCGTTCGCGCCTCTATCTTACCAGCGGTGAAGGTGACATTCGCGTTTTGAAAACCGTGAAGAGCAACTACGGCAAAATCGGTGATGAGACGTATCTTGAATGGCAGGACGGCTCGTTCGTTCTGCACGACCCGAGCAAACCGGGGGTTGCTGACGGATTGATAAACGGTCGCAACGACAAGGTGTTTCTTGCCGTTCTGTCGAAGCTGAACCGGACGGGCCAGCGGCCAAGCCCGAACAAGTCGCCATCGTTTGCACCGCGTATGATTCAGAAGCACCCCGACGCAAAGGGTGTGAAGGTCCGCGACATGGAGCTGGCGATGCAGCGGTTGCTGGACTCCGGCGTCATCAAGATTGTGCAGGAGGGACCGGCCTCGCGTCGGTTCAGCCGTTTGATTGTTTCGGCGGAAGACTTTGGAGGTGCCGACGACGGCTGATTCCAACCCACCTTCCAACGCCTTCCAACGGTTTTGTAAGTCGTTGAAATCATTGATGTTCGCACACCAATTACGGTAACTTCCAACGGTGGACTAACTCATTGATTTTATTCGCTTCCAACGCCTTCCAACGGGTACTCGCACACACCCCTATAACCCCATAGCGCCCGAAGGCGCGCGCTCCTTTGATGGAGCGGCACCACGGGCAAATAAAAACAGGAAACGACCTGACATGAATCACGCCAACGACAACCAGCCGCGCAGTCCGGAAGAGCACCGCAAGCTGGTAGCGGAGCAGGCCACCGCTGGCGAACGCGCTTATCAGGGTGGCTCATGGCCGCAGGGACGACGGCTCCATAAGGCCGGCAAACTCGAGCTCGTGACCGGCCTCGTTGGTTGGCAGGTCCGAAACACGATGCCGCGCCTAAGTGCAGCAAACGACAATAGAACGGTGGACTTCGACCATACGGAAACCGTTGAGCGTGATGTTCTGGATGCCGACACTATCGTGGCGGCGGTTGAGGCTGAGAAGAGAGAGCCCGGCAATCATTACCGGGAAGAGACGCAGGAGGTGTATGTCGTCACCTCTCGCGACGATGACGGTAAGCCCGTAAAAGGCGAGTGGCGCGCCATCGCGGGCGAGACTGTCTTTGACCGACAGCATTCCTCTGCGGCACCCGATTGGGCGGTTGATGATATGGGCGAAGAGGAAAAAATAGCTAACGCCATCGACACCAAGCGTATCCGCGCACGGCTCGGACCCGCCGTCTGCACGCTGCTTGATATGGCTGCCGGCGACTCGACGACAGGCGAAATTGCCGACGCCATCGGCGTTAGTCGCGCCAAGGCCGAAAGCTACGTCGAGATGGCGGTTCAGAAATATTTGCAGATTGCCGCCTGAGACTGAAAAAATCCTGCCCGTCGCCTCATAAGTACGAGGGCAATAGAAATTCGCGAGATATTGCATCGCGACTTTTTGCCCTAGCCGTCATGCGCAACGCTGGCGGTCTGGGCGCTATGCCAAGGGAGAGCCTTGGGGCGCCCACCTTTTCATGTTCGCAGAACGGTCCCATTGCCAGGTCCAGTCCCGAAGGCTGATAAATGCTTTGCCGCCATTAAGGCGGCTATCGCGTCCGGCATGTCAGATCGTCAGGCGACACTTACGGTGCCCGGTGCACCCTCCGATGCGGCGTGGTCCCGGTATCTGCAAAACCGTCCAGAGCGCGCGGCAGAGATTGCTGCGGTTCGGCACGCCAAGGGCAGGCCAAGTCTCGACCGCATCGCGGCGAACTTCGATGCATTGATTAAGTTGATTGCGGAAGGTCACAGTGCAGTCACCGCCGGCAAAGAGTTGGGCATCAATGGCGACCGTCTAACCGAATGGCTTCTCGCGAACCCCAATAAGCGCCCGGCTTACGTCGCTGCCATGGTGAAGCGCGCCAAGGTGCTTGGTATTCGAAGCACGACGATCAAGGTAAAGCCGAGGCGCAAGGATTTCACCGAGGCTGAGTTTGACAAGGCAATTGCACTAATTGCACGATCGACCGCCCCAGACCTTGCCACTGCGCTGCGCCGCGCGGATTTGCCGAGGAATGGCTCGCTACAACGACGCGCGAGGAATGATCCGAAATTTCGAGCACGCCTCGACCGCGCGTATAGTTCGCACAGTGCGAGTACCCATTATCTCCGCTACATTAAAGACCCGACCGAACCTCGTATGTTGCTCGCGTCGCTGCTGGCCGATAAGAATTTCGCCGCTGGCTTCAATCGCTTTAAGTCGCAACGATATGATCGCCACGACCTTGCGCAAGAGTTCGTCTTAGCTGTGCTAGAAGGCCGGCTAACGAAAGCGGACCTGAAGAACAAAAAGGCCAACAACGATATCCGCAAGCGCGCTTTGGGAAACAGCCTTGCGATCACCTCGCTAGATGCGCCGTCGCACGGTGATGGCGAGTCCAGATATTGCGTAGGCGACACGATCGCCTCTCCCTGCCAAATCCAACACTATTAGGCCCTGATGACAATTCGCGTGAACGCGCCAGCGGCCTATCGCGGCCGGCTGGTGAAGGTCGCATCCATTAACGGTAGCGACGCCGAGATTGTCTGGATCGGCCACGACGGAGATATCAATTTGCGATCTGTCCACACTGACGACCTCGTTGATTTTCAAGAGGCAACGTCGTTGCAATCTTCTTGGAGCGCTGCTGGCGCCATTGAACACGAGTCGACTATTCGCAGTTGGAGGGCCGCCTAGTGGGTTGGTTCTCGCGTAAATCGGCTCCGGTGGCGGAGACCAAATCCGAACTGACCGATTGCGATTCAACCTCATGGGCAGCGCTCATGGGGTTGTTTTCGTCTTCTGCTAGTGGCGTGACCATTACGGCGGAAACTGCAGCGCACTTTTCCCCGGTGAATGCTGCCTATTCGCTTATCAGTGAAACCACTCGCATGCTGCCTTGTAAACTTAACAAGGTAGTCGGTGAAGGCAAGCAGCCAGACGACTCGCACCCAGCCTACGCGCTCGTGCACGACATGGCGAACGATTGGCAATCTGCGGGCCAGGTTCGGCAGCAAATCACGATCGATGCCGTTTTGCACGGTGATGGTTTTGGTTTCGTTGGCAAGGCCAACGGCAAGCCTACCGAGATACTTCATATTCCCCGACATTCGATGGTTGTTGAGTTCGATAACATCAACAGGCCGTCGTACCGTATCGGGACGCAGAACTACACGACCGACGAAATCATTCATCTGCAATCGCCGTCGCTTGACGGAAAACGCGGACTCGGTTTGTTGCAGGCCGGACGCGATGCAATCGGCTTAGGCATCTTGCTTGAACGTACTGCCGCTCGCCTTTTCAAAAACAATTCCAGGCCCGGTGGTATTCTTTCTTTCAAGGGAACACTAAATGCAACTGCTGCCGGACGCGTAGCGCAATCGTGGAAATCAGCGCACGGCGGCGACAGTAGCGGTGGCGTTGCGGTTGTCGATAACGAGGCGGAATATACTCCGATTGCGTTTACGTCGGTTGAGGCACAACACCAAGAGCAACGCAATTTCGCAATCAATGAGATTGCGCGGCTGACGCGCGTACCGGCAACCATGTTGTCGGACTTGTCGCGGGCTACGTGGTCGAACACGGAACAACTCAATCTGCAATTCTTGCAGACTTGCATGCTGCCATGGTTGCGCGGCTGGACGGACGCTTATGCGCGGACCCTTCTGACGAAGGAAGAACGTTCGCAATATAGCTTTGAATTCATCGTCGATGATTTGCTCCGCGCCGATACCGCGGTGCGCGCTACGGCTTACAGCCAATTCCGCAGCATGGGTGTCATGACTGCGAACGACGTTCGCAAACGGGAAAATCTGCCACCGCTCGCTGGCGGTGATGAATTGCAAAACCCGTTTACGACATCCGGCAAGCAACCGGCGAACGACAACATTCAACCTCCGAAGGAATCCGCGGCTTGAAGAATCTCGAGACTGGCGTCGTCCAGCTAGACGTTAAATCTGTTGGCGATGACGGCGTATTCTCCGGCTACGCTTCCTTGTTCGGTATCACCGACCTGGGCCGGGACATTGTTACTCGTGGCGCATTCACCAAGAGCCTGAAGCAAAAATCTGCTTCGCGGGTGAAGATGCTGAGAGAGCATGACCAAACCGAACCAATTGGAGTCTGGACCGAGATTGTTGAGGACACCAAAGGGCTGCGCGTTTCCGGCCGGTTGGTACTCGATACCGTCAAGGGGCGTGAAACCCACGCTCTATTGAAGGCGGGTGCGCTCGATGGATTGTCGATCGGATACCGCACCAAGTCTGCCCGGTTCGATAAAGCCAAGGGCACTCGAATGCTCGACGAAGTCGAGTTGCACGAAATCAGCGTGGTCACTTTTCCAATGCTGCCTTCAGCGACGGTTGAGGCCGTCAAATCCAACGGCCCGACAACGTTCCGCGCGCTAGTCGACGCCATCAATTCTGCGCGTACCTCCATCAATAGTTAGGACTACAATGACCTTTCATTTTCTTGAGACCAAATCTGCGGCTGACGTCGACGAAGGCGATCCGTCCATCGTTGAAGTCAAGTCGGCGCTGACCGCTCTTACGGAAGACGTGAAGAAGGCCACCGCACCGGTTGCCGATATTACCAAGCGCCTCGATGAAATCGAGACGAAGATCAATCGTCCCGCCATCCACACTGAGAAAAAGGACGAGATCAGCGACGAGCGCAAGGCGTTCACTGGTTATCTTCGCCGCGGCAAGGAAACGCTGCAGCCCGACGAAATCAAGACGCTGCGCGTTGCCGACGATACCTCGGGCGGTTATCTGGCGCCTGCCGAATTCAGCGCGGAAGTCGTCAAGGGCATTGTTGAAATGTCCCCGATCCGTCAGGCGGCGCGCGTTGGCTCGACGTCGAGCGGCGAGGTTCTGCTGCCAAAGCGTACCGGCCGGCCGACTGGCTCGTGGGTTGGTGAAACCGAAACCCGCACTGGGACCGAGTCCAGCTATGGGCAGATCGAAGTACCGATCCATGAGATGGCCTGTTACGTTGACGTGTCGCAGCGTCTGCTTGAAGACGCCGCGGTTAACGTGGAGTCGGAAGTTGCGTCGGACCTCTCGGAAGAGTTTGGCCGGCTTGAAGGCTCAGGCTTCTCGCAGGGCGACGGCGTAAAGAAACCGGTTGGCATCATGACGGCTGCTGGCGTTGCCTATACAGCCACCGGCAATGCTTCGACGCTTGGTTCAGCTCCGGCTGACACCCTGATTGACGCCTTCTATTCGCTGCCGGCTTACTACCGCAATCGCGGTGTCTGGTTGATGAATTCGAAGACGATCGCAGCGGTTCGCAAGCTCAAGGATGGCTCGACGGGAGCGTATCTCTGGCAGCCCGGCCTCGCGCAGGGAGACCCGGCGACGATCCTTGGCCGTCCTTTGATTGAGGATCCGACCATGGATGACATCGGCAGTGCAGCCGAGCCCATCTTGTTCGGCTCGGTTTCCGATGCCTACCGAATCTATGACCGCTTGAACCTCTCGATCATGCGCGACCCGTACAGCCAGGCAACCTCTGGCGTGGTTCGCTTCCATGCCCGTCGTCGTACCGGTGGTGCGCTGGTGCTTGCCGAGGCGCTCCGCAAGATTAAGTGCGCGACCTCCTAAGTCATCAACGAGCGGGCTTCGGCCCGCTCACTTCTCTTTCAATAAGGATAAACAGTAATGCGCGATATCGCGAATAACATTGGCGTCGACCAGACGCTTGCTCCCGTTGACTATGCTGCGACCACCAAGGGAACTGCAGTCGATCTGTTCGGTTTCAACAGCGCGGCGGTTGTCGTCAATACCGGTGCGATTACCAGTGCCGGCCTATACGTGGTGAAGGTTCAGGAGTCGGACACGACCACCGATGGCGACTTCACTGACGTTGTGGCCGACGACCTAACCGGCACGCTGCCTACCAGCCTTGCCGCCACGTCCGTCTATAAGGCCGGATATATCGGTAACAAGCGCTATATCCGAGCCGTGATCACCAAGACCTCTGGCACCTCGATTGTTGCTGGTGCCCTCGTGGTGAAGGGCAACGCCGCGGACAAGCCGGTAGCGTAACCGTTATGGCTGCGCGTGACGTGATGTGCTGAACGCGCGCAACCAAGGGGGAATCCGCGATGGTGGATTCCCCCGCCGTTTCTGAGGGGTTCGCATGACTATCCGAAAGCCGATCGAGATTATCAAGATGCTGCTGGCGTCACGCGGTGCTGACGACAGCTTAGCAGAGCAATTGATAGACGCGCTTGAGTCCTCTGGCTGGTACTTCTGCCATCGTGCTCGCTAGTGCCTTACGCAGCGCCACGCCTTTGCTCATGTGGTCGCGTGGTGGCAGCCGGCAAGCGGTGCCAATGTGCACAACTGAGGAAGGCCAATGCTGACAAGCTCAGGCCAACAGCACCACAGCGTGGATACGATGCAGCATGGAGAGAGTTACGTGATGCGTGGTTGGCTGAGCATCCAAGCTGTGTTGGTTGCGGTGACGATGCAACACTGGTGGATCACATTGAGTCCATTCGTCGCGCTCCGCACCGCAGGCTGGACGTAACCAACCTTCAGAGCATGTGCGCCGTATGCCATGGCCGCAAGACAGCGCGCTTTGATGGCAGCTTCGGTAGAGCCATTAGCAAGGCCACTGATAAGCCCTCTGATTGATGGCAGCGCGTTGCATCCACGAAATACTAACGCACCACGCGCCGCGACGTTCGCAGCATCATGCCGCCGGGGCGTGGGTCTCGTTTTGCCATCGACCGGCTAGTACCGACGTCCCAGCATCGCTCGCGAAAACGTTGAATTGGGCCAGTCCCTAAAATGGACTTTTAAACAATGAGTTACGCAACACTTGAAGAATTCAAAGCCCATGCACGCATCGGGTTTGATGACGATGATGACCTTATTGAAGGGTATCTCGACTCCGCAACGGACTTCATTCGTCCGTTCCTTGTCGACGATCCCGAAGGTGATAGTCCGCCCTCCGAACCATCGCGCGACCTGAAACAGGCGACCTTGCTAATTGCGTCGTCTTGGTATGAGCGCCGGGAAACCTCGATTGACGTAACTCTGCGCGAGATTCCGTATGGTGCGCGGGACATCATCAACCAGATTCGCAGTTGGAATTTCGGATGAGTCATCATACGCGAGGGCGCAAGGCCGAACCACAGCCCATCTCGGACGCCATCCGCACTGTACCGCAACCGCCTAAAGCAATGTCTACCGACGCCAAGATTGAATGGCGGCGCGTTCTGCCGGTGCTTGTTGAGCGGCGTGTCTTGTCTCCGGCCGATATGCACGCCGTTGAGCGCTTCTGCGAGGCCGCGTCCGACATCAAGGATGCGCGTGCTGCCATCGCGAAGGATGGCGCCTATGTCGAAAACCGGCTGGGCGAAATCAAACGTCATCCTGCTTTCGCAACGTTGCGCGAGGCCACCGCGGAGTCCCGCCGTTGGTCCGCTGAATTAGGATTGACGCCAGCCAGTCGCAGCCGTGCCGGAACGCATGACGATGACGAAGACAATGCGATGGATTTGTAATGACCACAGCCGGCGACTTACGCGAGAACGTTGAACTGCTAAAACAGGTTTCCGTCAGTGACGGTGCCGGCGGTTCAACGACGGAATGGGTTGCACAGTTCCAGGCGCGTGCCGCCATCAAGGTTTTGAAGGCTGGCGAAACCGTCTTGGCTGGCCGCTTGCAGGGCACGCAGACCCTTGTGATTACCGTGCGCTGGCAATCTGCGCTCGCTGAAGTAGAGGGCACATGGCGCTTGCGGAATGTCCGCACCGATAGCGAGTACAACATTCGCGCCGTTACGCCGGACACGCGCAAGGCATTTGCCGATATCCTATGTGAGACTGACGAGCTTTAATGCGTCCCGCCTGGCTCTTTGATGACAGCGAAATAGCAGACCCGCTTGGCTACGGCCAACGTGCGGTGGATTTTCTGCGCGCACTTAAGCATCCGAAGTCGCGGCTTGCAGGCCGAGCGTTCCAACTCGACCCATGGGTTGAGCGGCTGGTGCGGCGCATTTATGGCCCGCGCGATGCTGATGGCCAACGTCAGGTCCGAACCGTTTTCGCCATGGTGCCACGCGGCGCGCGCAAAACCTCGATCGGTGCTGCGCTCGTTTGTCTGCATACCTTCGGCGCGGAACGCGTACCGAACGGCCAGACCGTATCCGCAGCAGCCGACGCCAAACAGGCTCGCATTGCGTATGACGAAGCGACCGGCATCATTCACGCCGACCCGATCATTGCAAAAAAGCTAAAGCTCCGGCCCGGCACCTACAAGATTCAACACGTCCGCAAGGGCGCGACATACGAGGCCATCTCCAGCGACGGCGCGACACAACACGGCAGGACGGTAAACTTCCTGTTGTCGGATGAAATCCATGCGTGGAAGAAACGCGACCTATGGGAGGCGCTGCGAACCTCTCTGGCAAAGACCTCAGAGTCATTGCACGTCATCACGACCACGGCGGGCCGCGGCCAAGAGAATCTGGCGTTCGATATTTACGAATACGCCAAACGTGTTGCGTCTGGCGAGATAGAGGATCCGACATTCCTCCCGGTGTTGTTCGAACCGGATAAGGGCGCGGATTGGAAAGATGAGGCGGTCTGGCACGAAGTCAATCCCGGTCTGGCGCTTGGCTATCCTGACATCAAGGGCTTGCGTGCGATGGCGCGTGAGGCTGAGAGCCGCCCCTCAGATCAAGACGCCTTCAAACAGTATCATTTGAACTTCTGGCCGGACCACTCGTCGAGTCCGTTTGTCGACATGGCGACCTATGATGAAGGCGCCGAACCGATCGATCTAACCGCCCTTGAAGGTGGGGAATGCTGGCTGGCGGCGGACTTGTCGAGCAGTACCGACTTGACGGTTATCATTGCGGCGTTCCGTGAGGGCGACGGCTACGTTGCCGTGCCGTGGTTTTTTTGTCCGCGCGACAATCTGCGGCAGCGACAGGAATCAACCGGCGCACCTTACATCCGTTGGGCTGAGGAAGGCTTGATTACTGCCACACCCGGCAACGTGATCGACTTTCGCACCGTCGAAAACAAGGTTCGCGAACTCTGCGAAACCTACAGCGTCCAGGAAATCGCTTTCGATCCCGCGATGGCGCGCAACATCATGAACAACCTGCTTGAGGATGGCTACCCAGCGATCGAACACCGGCAAGGTAGCCTATCGATGATGCCCGCCATTGCAGAACTTGAGCGGGCGATCGTTGCGAAACGCTTCCGGCATGGAGGCCATCCGGTGTTGAGATTCTGTTTTGCCAACGTCCAGGCTGAAACCAATCCGGCTGGGCATATCGTTCGCTTCACCAAGCAAAAGAAATGGCTTTCCATCGATGGCGCACAAGCGTCGGCCATGGCGGTCAACCGGGCGTCGTCTGGCGGCAGCGCTTCGGTGACATCGCTTTACGACGATCCTGAGTGGGAGAAGGCGTTGGAGGGACTTAACTCTTGATCAGCCTAAATGCCGAGGTTTGACGATAGAGCGTCTGGACGTATGATGCGTTATTGAATGAGGGCGCGCATGCAGATTGAATTGACACAGAAAGAGCAGGAATGGCTATCTAACCTTGAGCTAGACCAGTCGAAGGTAACGGACCACGACGATTGGAAGCGGAATAGTGAGATCGCCGCTGCATTGACAAAATCACTTCTGGATAGAAAAGCGGTTCCAGCGCAGAGACTCAAATATTTTCTCGATCCCAACTATAGAACAGGAAGAATGAAAGGGTCGCGGTTCGATATCTTTAAACGTAACGGTCGTGATTTCGAAGAAACGATACGCCACAACAATTTTTTAAAGCACCTGCGCTACTTCCTGTTCGGCGCGAATCTTCCAGAACCGATCGTCTCTTCGTTTAGCCAAGCGATCAAAGACTGTGGGGAATATGTCTCTTCCGGCGATGCTTACGACTTATCACGGAAAGCGCGCACGCTGTATCGGCAATCGGGTTTGGAGCGCGAATTCGCCGCTGACGAATTCTTTAAGCTCTCGATCGATCTCGGTGTCTCAGCATCGGAAGCCATGTCAATACGCAAGGCCGTTATAGACGCTCGATAGTCATTTATCGCCTCAAATTGCTGGCCAGTGTTTTGTGCTGAGGTACCGTTCGTGAGCGTCGATCAGTTCGACTACTCGACTTCGGAGGTCATCCAATAGCGGGGTAAAATGGTCGCTTAATTCGTCTTCACCGATAAACTGAAAGTAAATTTTAAGCGTCTCGTTGATGACTAGCGCCAACGTGGTGACCATCTGCGGTCTCGGAGTGCGCCAGTTCAGTTTAGGTTCGAAGTTAGCTTCGCCATCCCACTCAACGTGGTTCGCATAGATTTCCTGCCAATTCCCGTGGATGCTATGAGAGCCGCCGCCGAATGCTGCCAGATACAATTCTTCGAGATCAACATCCCGCGCTTTGTCAAAAGTGTTTTTCCCGCCCCATGGCCGTTTGTCTTTCAAGTCGATCTCGTCTAGCGCAATCCGAGCGCTTTTGGCGGCACGCTCGATAGACTGAAGCATTCGGTCTTCGATCGGAAGGACAACTCCGTTGCGTGCGTGAATGGCTTTGCGGATTTTGTCTCTCAGCTTCCGCTCATGTCGCAGGGAATATGCAACGTAAGAATCAATCAATGACTTGGAAAAATTCTTTATTAGAAATCGAATATTGACAGTTGTCTCGAAAACAAGCCTCGCCAGTATCATGCTGGTTTCGTCTCGACGTTGGCAAACCTGATCGAGAAAGGAGTCGAGTAGCTTATATTGGCGGACCATGTTGCCACCAACCGCTGCCTTGTCTCGATCCCATGTCGGTTCGGCCCCCATGGTTCCTGCAGCAACGCAACAATAGCTTGCGGTTTCAACCATCAGGGAGACGGCAAGCGAGGTAAATTCGGATTCAGACTTGAAGGATAGGACAGTTTCCTGGCGCACTTCGACGCGCTCAATTTTGGGGACAGAGTGTCCGAGCATACAAATCAAGCCTTAGAGCCCGATGGTTTGTTGTCGTCGCGCGCATCGATAAGCACGATATCCTTACTGTCTGTCAGTTTAAGTTTCTTCAAAATTGCATTGACCTTACGAAGTTCAGCAATACTGAAATAGATAATCACCTTAATCGCGTTTTTCGCATCGCTCGCGGCTTGGTAAATCGGTACTTGCTTCTCAAGGTTTCGTTCTAGCTGTGTATTCTTTGCCAGCTTCATTTCGACAAGTGTTTTGTCGTCGGCACCTCGTGAGATTTTGAAGTCAACTGGCCCTCTGCCATCGTTCGCCTCGGTGCCAACATCTGAAGGCGTCCCGAACCAGACTAGGCGATAAAGGATTTGAAGGTCCTTTTCCCGCTGAATTGGTTTTCCGTCGTGATAAAATAGCCGGTGTCCGCCCTTGCTCTCGATGGCATCCTTCAGATAGCGGACACGGGCATGCGCCTCTTCATAGGTGCCGCCGCCGGTTCCGTAGAAGGCGGTCTTATGAAGCAGGGTGTTTTGAATTTCGGCGATCTGCCGGATGAATATGTATTCGGTTGCAAGTACCTTCTCGGCGCTGAGGTCTGCAGCTTCGTCTCCGCGCTGTTCCTTCAACTTGATGTAGTAATCGATGAGCTGCGGGAATTCTAACAAAGTTCTTCTGGCAGCTTCCGAACGCTCTTTCGCGCTGGGACGGCGTCGACGACCGGGTCTATCAAGGATCTTGTGGAAATAATTCTCAACCTGCGCCCGTAGCTGTGAATCTGGAATGGCTGTCGGAATTTCCTGAAAGTCGCCAACCAAATCGCCTTTGTTGATCCAGTTTTCATCTCTGGTCAGGATATCCTTCGGAGTCAGGATGACGAAATCACCATTAACCCACGGCAGTGCATATGTGGTTCGCTCCCATGTCTCGGTCTCGTAATTGAATCGAGTCTTCTCTACAGCCACCTGCCGCACGTCGTTAGGCTTCAGGTGCTGCGCAGCGAACTTTTCAGTATATCGACACAGATAATCCTTAATTAGATTAGTCGTGAAATCGCTGATGTTGTCGCGTCCGACACCATCGGAGATCAAGCACACCTTTTCCAAGTGGCTTCCCTCGGTGATTCCTTCCTCGCCGAAGTCTGAGAACAAGCTGTGCAGATTACTGTGTAAGGCCCGAGCGAAATCCATCCCGAGTCCGGTCCCGCCGTTGCCGCTAATCGAGAAACCGAGCCAGTTCTGCTTCACCTCACTGAAGCAGTACCAGCTCGATAGCAGCGCATCGCTGATCGCCCCCTTCGCAGATCGATCGCGGAGGAATACTAGGTAATCGATCATCGAGTCGTGAAGGGTGCGGTACTCATCCTTCTCGCTGTTAAACAGCAGGAAGGGATCGATAAATAAGGGAAGGTCATTAACGATCGAAATGTTCAGGGCACCGCAACTATCTAGCGTTCCCGCATCGATTCCGAAATACTCATTAAAAAAGGTGGCCACGGAAACGCCTCTCGTTCAAACGCAATCAATCCGTCCGACACGCGGCGAGGGCCGCAGAAATAGCAGCAACAAACTTGATTTTCACGATGGTTTTCTCCCAGCCTGCATAGCCTACCTCAGGTTGAAGGGAGACTGGAAACTAACCTTTTGGCAAGAGGCCGATTTCCACAAGCCTGCGGATGGACTCTGACCGTGATGGTTTGTCGGGCTGAAGCGCAGCCCATTCGTCTAGGCGCGCCTCAGGCTTTGGGTTTTATCGGCCCGATCCGTTTTCTGTACGGCCGGTTTTTGAAACTCGTTTGCACCAATGCGTAATAATCGCCATTCCGTAAATTCGGCAGAATATCCGGCCTCGATCGGATAACGCCAGTCCATTGGTGCGCCGGCTCTAGAAGCTGCGGAATGTTGCGCGGATAGCCCTTCAGTTGAGGGTTAGTCACCACATAACTGCTGATCGCTCTTCGCCTCCAGAAATAATAGAAGGGGTAACGCTCTTCGATGGCGAGGTTGGTAATCATGGTGGCTGACGTGCCAACGTTTGTAGCGTTCACGATGACAAGGTCGCGCTCGTCAAACTCCGGATCACCGCCGACTACTAGGCCATCCGATATGACGGACATTCGCAAGCGCGGTCCACTCGTCAGCCAGTTTCGGAATTGAATCAGTAATGCGCCGGTTGAAACGCAGGCCGCATAGATTGCGATCCAAATGCCTATGGTGCCGGGTTCTGTCACTTGCCCTTGGCTAGCCCTTTGCGCAGCAGCGTGCGGATGGCCTCCGGCCTTGTCGGCGCGTCGTCGTGTTTTGCAATCCACGAGTCAACCGCTTCCAGATCGTCAGGCTGAAGCCGAACGCCTACGAGCGTACCCTTGCCGGTGGCGGGAGGCCCGCGCCTTTTCTGTGTTATCACGGTTTGACGTTTCATTGAAATCTGTGTTATCACGGTTTTCGGCTGGCGAATAGTCCCAGCCGGAAATGGGGATTGCATTTATGTCAGAAACTAACACCGAAACCAAAACACCGTTTGTCCGTGAGAAAATCCGGCAGGTTGTCGTGGAGCATGAAATCGTGAAGCTGAACGAGCTTCTAAAACTGCAGCAGACCCTCTTGAGCGATGGCCGAATTGAAGGGATGGGCGAACGCAATGCTCAGTCGGAAATATTGCAGGAGAGCATCTTACACCGCGCGAACGAACTGCTGGTCTTGGTCCAGGACAGTGACATCGTTAAGCACTGAAGCCGCGAAGATGGCCCGTGCTTTAACCGGCGCGGGTCTTTTCCACCGTTATGCGATTGGTTATGTTAGACCGACAAAAACGGCACTTTATTCAATGATTTCAATGGCTGATGGCGGAAGGGGTGTCCGCCCATCCCATGTTTTTACTGTCCATAGCGACAACCGGAAATCTCAAAAACTCTTGTTTTCCTAGCCTTTCCGCTTAGGTTGCCAATATGGTCGCCCATGCTGGCAACCGCCTAGATTAGGAAAGAGATTAGGAACGGCTATGGCGCGCAACAGGCTCACCACCACTCAATGCAATGCGCGCCGCAAGGCCGGAAAGCTGGCAGACGGTGACGGTCTCTATCTGCAGACGAGCCCCAACGGAAATAAGAGCTTCGTTTTCGTTTTCATCCGTAGCGGTCGGCGGCGGGAGATGGGACTCGGCCCATTCGGGACCGGTACGGGGCAAGTTTCGCTCGCTGCTGCACGCGACAAGGCGGACGAAGTCCGTGCCATCCTTGGGCGCGGCGGCGATCCCTTCACGGAGCTATCCTCCCGCCGCGCAACCAGCCGGACGTTCGGCGCTTTCGCCGCCGAGTGGGTTGAGGGCATGGCGGAGGGCTGGCGCAACGAGAAGCACCGGGATCAATGGCGCATGACGTTGCTGGGCGTAACCAGCAAGATCGACAAGGATGGTAAGCCGATCAAGGCCAAGCACGACTACTGTGCGTCGCTGCGCAAGATTCCCGTTGCCGACGTGGCCACCGATGACGTGCTGAAGGTGATACGCCCCATCTGGAAGACCAAGCCCGAAACCGCCCGTCGCATCCGTGGCCGGATTGAGCGCGTCCTAGATGCCGCTAAGGCGGCTGGTGAGCGCACTGGCGAAAACCCCGCACGATGGCGCGGCCATTTATCAGAGTTGTTGTCCAAGCCCGAGAAGCTCCAGCGGGGTCATCACAAGGCCTTGCCCTACAAAGAGGTGCCAGCCTTTATGAAGCGGCTGAGGGCGATGAGTTCGATTTCCGCTCTATCTGTCGAATTCACGATTCTAACGGCGGCCCGATCGGGCGAGACGCGCGGCGCAACATGGTCTGAGATTTGGGACGACGTTTGGATTATCCCCGCCGAGCGCATGAAAGGGGGCAGGGAGCACCGAGTCCCGTTAGTCTCGCGCGCGCTGGAAATCCTTGAGGCCGTGAAAAAAGTGCGCACCTCTGACTTTATCTTTCCGGGCTTCCGAGACGATCGGCCGCTTTCCGACATGTCCCTATCAGCGGTGCTGCGGCGGCTGGAGGTGGACGCCACCGTCCATGGCTTCCGGTCCTCGTTTCGAGACTGGGCCGGCGATGCCACGGATTTTCCAAGAGAATTGGCCGAGGCGGCGCTGGCGCATCTGGTTGGCGACGAGACGGAGAGAGCGTACAGGCGAGGGGATGCCCTTAAGCGGCGGCGGGAACTTATGGCGGCCTGGGCACAATATTTAGTAAGTGGAAAATAATTTCACCATAGTCCTTGACCATGGCGGCTATGTTGTCCTATATTACTGGAGCCTAGGGGCGTTAGCCCCCAAGCGTGACGGCCTTAAATTCGCTTCCGTGCGTGCACTGGGGAGCGGGCGGCGCTATCGGTCAATTGGCTGACAACAGCCTCATCCCTGACCACAAAAATCCATGACTCTGAATCCGTCCTCGGACGAGCCTGCGCTCGTCTCGATGAAGAGCGTCGTCGCCATGACGTCGCTCTCCCGCACAATGATCAATCGATATCGCGTCGACGGGAAATTCCCCGCCGCCGTGCCTTTGGGTGACCGAAGGGTCGCCTTTGTTCGTAACGAAATCAATGACTGGATCGCCGCCCGCATCGCTGCGCGTGCGGCGAACGACAACGTCAAGATGCGGGAGGTGGCGTGATGGAGCACCTCCCGCTGGCCGCCAACGACAATAATCGAAGCGGCACCCCAGCCGCCGAATCGTACCACTGGCTTTAGCCATGTGCACCCGTAGTCAACTAGGACCAGACCATTGCGAATATTAGCAATCCGTCCGGCGCCACCGGGCTCGGCAACGCTTGCGCGTTTCGATCTTCAGCTAAACGGTCACCTTCGTCTCTATAACTTGGCGCTTCGTCAGCGTGGCGAAGAGCCAGCGCATGTCTGTGCACCGAACGCGTTCAATGAACGTGTCGCCGGATTCAGCGCGCCATTCAACAAGGCGCTTGCCGAACTCGCCCTTAAATCCCTAGTGGAGCTTCAGACCCAGAATGAACTCGCTTCATAATCTCGCCGACGCCCTCGGCGGCGACGTCATCAGTAATCGGTGCATCCTCTGCCCTGGTCCCGCTCACAGCCGTAAGGATCGCAGCCTCAAGGTCAAGTTCAGGCCAGACGGCACCTTCAGCGTCACCAGCTTCGCGGGTGATGATTGGCGGGAATGTAAGGACTTCATCCGCGAACGCCTCGGACTTCCGAGCGATTGGAAGCGCCAGCCAGCCAACGACGATAAGCCCATCATCCGACTGCGCGAACGCGATGACGACGAGCCTGCGCGCATCCGCTCCGCGCTGATGCGATGGGAGCACGCCATCCCGATCGCCGGAACGCTTGCCGAGCGATATCTCGCGTCGCGCGGCCTGACCTATAACGGCGACGCAATCCGCTACCGCGTGAACGACCGGAGCATGGTGGCGTTGATGACTGACGCCATCACCGCGGAGCCGACCGGCGTGCACTGCACATACCTGGACGCAGACGGCCGCAAGACCGGCCGTAAGATGTATGGCCGAGCGCGTGGCGCGGTGGTGCGGCTGAGCGCAGACGACGATGTAACCCTTGGGTTGGCAATCGGCGAAGGTATCGAGACGGCACTCGCTACGGGCTTCACGCCGATATGGGCCTGCCTAAGTGCAGGAACCATGCAAAACTTCCCGGTTCTTTCGGGCATCGAGTGCTTGACCATCTTCGCCGACCGCGACCACGCCGGCATGTCGGCGGCAAATGCGTGCGGTCGTCGTTGGCACCAAGCAGAGAAAGAAATTGAGATCGTTGCGCCTTCCGAGATCGGTGCTGATTTCGCCGATGAAATGGAGGCCGCGTAATGGCACCGCTAAAGTGGAAGTCTCAACCCGGCAGCACGTTCGTTGAAGCCGAGGTGCCGCCAAAGCCGACGAACGACAATACTCCGCTCCTTCGCGCCACGCCCTGGAAGTTTAAGGATCCCCGCTCTATCCCGCCAAGGCAATGGGTATACGAAACGCACTATATTCGCGGTTATGTATCAGTGACAGTCTCGCCGGGCGGCGTGGGTAAGACGTCCAAAAAGATCGTCGAAGCCTTGTCGATGGCAACTGGCCGCGATCTTCTGAATGAAACGGTGCATGAACGCGCCCGTGTTTGGTTCTGGAACGGTGAGGATCCTCGCGAAGAGATGGATCGTCGCCTAGCAGCCGCCTGCGTCCTTTACGATATTGTGCCGGAAGAATTGGACGGCTGGCTCTTTGTAGATTCTGGTCGCGAGCAACAAATCATATCGGCAACACAGACCAGAGACGGTACCAAAATTGCCGTGCCTGTTATGGGTGCGATGATTGAGACAATTATAGCCAACAAGATCGATGTCGTTATCATTGATCCATTCGTGTCTTCTCACGCCGTTACCGAAAACGACAACATGGCCATGGATGCTGTCGTGAAGCGCTTTTGGGCGCCAATAATTGACCGAACGAATTGTGCGGTCGAGTTGGTCCATCACGCCAGAAAGGTGGGCGCCAACGAGGTTACTGCGGAATCGGCTCGCGGAGGCGTCGCTCTTATCAGCGCTGCCAGATCTGCGATCGCTCTCAACCCGATGACGCAAGATGAGGCCAACAAGGCCAGTGTAGAGAACCGCCACCTCTACTTCCGGGCGACCGACGCAAAGGCAAACATGGCGCCCCGAGAAGACAAATCTCGATGGTTCAAACTCGTCAGCGTGGACCTTGGTAATGATACCCGAGAGCGCCAATCGGACCACATCGGTGTCGTTACGTCGTGGCAATGGCCGGATACGATGGCTGGAGTAACGGCAAGCGACCTGCTGGCCGTCCAGCGAGAGATAGCCGCCGCGGAGTGGATGGATAGCATCCGGTCCGGTGATCGATGGGCCGGATACGCGGTGGCCAGCGTGATGAACCTCAACCTCGATGACCAAAAGGATAAAGAGCGGGCAAAGACGTGCCTAAAGGCATGGAAGGCGAGTGGAGCGCTAAAGGTTGAACGCCGTAAGAATGCCAACGGTGACGAGCGCTCGTTTCTGGTGGTCGGTGAATGGGCAAATGCTGCACCGGATGACTGACCCGCGTCTCCGTGTTTCCGCACCCCCTAAAGGGGGATGCGGAAAACGCGGAATGCGGACGTGGTTTACACAACGCGGAAACGATGCGGAATAACGCGGATTATCGCGGAATAACGCGGAAGGGCACACCCAGAAGTCTCCCGCCTCACGCTGGTGACCGGCCATTCCAGGAAAACTTTTCCGCGGCCAAAATGGCAGAGAAAACATGGTCGCGCGAAAAAGTCTGGAGGCGCCCAAGACTGCTACCGGGCCCACCCAAACAGACGCGCGCCCGCGAGTTTTAAAAAGATCACACAAGCCGCACCAAGACGGCTGACAGCACACACGGAGGGCACCATGCCCAAGCACGACAATGATAATCAGGCCCGCAAAACCACCGCGGCCATTCCGCTCGCAATCCGTCTTGCCCGCGCAGGACGAACAGATGATCTAGCACGGCTAGTCCGTTATGGGACCGTCGTGACCGTGCCAACATGGCTGAGTGCGGAGGACGGCATGCCCGAGGCTGGCAAGCCGCAGGCAGATCGCGTGGTTGAAATCCGCCCGTCGCCGGACGAGATGGTGACCGTTGCCGCACGGAATGCGATCGCCGCCAGAATAGGCGTGGGGCCGATCACACCTGCGGAACTTGCCGCGGCCTCTGAGCGCAATATCCGGCGCGACGGCGTGGTGATCTCCGAATGGCGCGGCAGCGACGGGAGGTGGCGGCCCACCGCAGAACTATTCCGGCAGCCGAAAGGATCGCGTCGAAAATCTGAACAAGAACGCCATGATGATAACGCGCGACATCTTTCTATTCGCGGGAGCGGCGGCTTTCCGGAGCGATCCGGCTACGTTGAGTGCAACAGTCACGGCGAGGATTACCGGAGGCAGCGCGCGGCGCACTGGGTGCAGGCGATGGGTGCTGCGAATGAGAACCGCCGCGCGGACATTGATCGCGCTGGCGTAGGCACAGGTATTGATTTCGACACTGCTTGGGCAAACGCGGGCCTGTATCCGGCCTGCAGAATTCCACGCTACGTGACCGTCATTGCGAAGGGCGCTGAATTTCTCGCTTACCGTGTTCACAGCAACCCAAGAGCAAAGCAGGGCGGCGTTGAGGGTGGTCACGACTTGGTCGAGCGACAGGTCGTGGAAACGATCGATGCGCCGCGCATTGATGCGGCGTTGGGCGAGCACGCTCGGGTGTTGAACTTGTCCCTTGCCGGACTCACGGCGCGCGAGATCGCTGCCGCAAACGGCTGGGGGAGTACCAAACATGCGGAGCGTAAAGCGGTGGCTGCCCAAGACGCTGCGCTGCAGGCATTGGCTGACGTTGAAAAGATGGCGGCGTAAGTCCCTCGTCCCAGGTGCTGGACCGTATTCATTTGAAGGCCGCAGCGATGGGGCCTTCGACGTGACGTGCAAAACTTCAGGCGCCGGTTCGATCCCGGCGTCACCTTTTCCGATGACGCCGGATGTACGCGCATCGGCTTTTGCACTTCCTCAACTAACTTTCAGAAACGGAAAATACGATGCGCAAGAGTGAAGCGTGTTCCGTCGTCGCGCGTCGACTTGGCTTATCGCTGAGCCGCGTCGAGGCGCTGGTGCAACGAGTGAGTGAGGCCGGCCTACTGCCGATGGCGCGCGGCTCCGACCGCCCCGACCTTGGCAGTCTGGAACTTTCGCGGTTGCTCCTGGCCGCTGTGGCTGATCGGGGGCTTGGTAGTGCCGCTGCCACGGTTCAGGAATTTGAATCACTCCGCACCGATACCGGAGTCGCGCTCGGCGATGTACTGGACGGCATCATGTCCGGCCGTGTTGAGATCACCGGCATCATGCATCAGGCCCTTATCCTGCAACTTCAACCGGCAGGCGCGACGATTGTATCATCCGGCCACCATCTGCGGTTTGGCGCGCCGCATGCCGATGGTGCGGCAAAGCAGATCGTGGTGCCCGGTGCGCAGTTGGCAGGACTTGCGCTGGAGTTTCGCGGTGCAGATGAGCGCGCCGCGGATGAACAGGTCGCCGTTGGCCGGTTGGCCGCAGCTTTGAACTGAAGGACACCCTATGTCTAAATTTGTAAACCATGAAGTAATGATAGCCGCGGCCGAGCGCGAGGTGCGCGAAGAAGCGCGCCGCCACCCTGAAGATCCGTGGCGGATGAAGGTCGGCGATACGCACGAGTTTGCTGCTGCCGTTGCAGATGCGAGGAAGCGTTTGCGGAACGAATGCTTGCTCGTCCGACATGAGCAGGTGGTAAAGGCGGCCAATGTCCGAGATCGCTATCGAGCCGAAGGCTGGCCCGTTCCAATGTGGGCGCGCAACACACTGAGTTGGGCCGCCCATCCCGAAAGGATTACAGCACTCTATCAATTCGACGACGACGGCGACGTCGATCTCGATAATGCGCTGTCCAGCCTAAGGGCGGCAGTGGTCTAAGCGCTACGGCGCAACCAAGCCGCAATGGCGCGGCATTTATGAGGAAACTAACATTGACTGAACTTGCTACAAAGATCGGCGAGATTGCCACCGCGGTGAGCGACATGCGTTCCAGCATCGAGACGCGAGTTGGCGAGCTTGAGAAGCGATGGGCTCGGCTGCCCGACAATGACAACTACATTTCCCGCAGCGAAAAATCGCTGGGTGATATGGTCATTGCCAGCGATGAGGTGAAGCGGCTTTCGTCTGATTTTCGCGGTCGCGCCACGGTGAAGTTCGTCGGCGACGAGGCTGCGGCGATCACCTCTGCGCCGGCCTCTGTTGGTAACAATACTTCGAATGGTACCAGCTTGGTTCCAGCGCATCGCGTCGGCGAAATCGTCACGCCTCACCAGCGTGAACTCCGGGTCCGCGATCTGCTCAACAAGGCGCGCACCACTTCGAACACGATTGAATGGCCGCGGGAGACCGCCTTCGATAACCAGGCGCGTCCGGTAACGGAAGGCCAGGGTAAACCCTACAGCAACCTGACCTTCGAGCTGCAATCGACTCCCGTGCGCACGATCGCGCACATGTTTAAATGCAGCCGTCAGATCCTGGACGACGCTCCGGCGCTGGCTGGCTACATCAATCGGCGAGGCGTCTATGGGCTGCAGTTTAAAGAGGAACAGCAGCTTCTCACCGGTAATGGCGTTGGTCAGAACCTGAACGGTATAATTCCTCAGGCAACGGCTTTCTCGCCGCAGTTCACTATTGCTCATGAGACGCCGATTGACCGCATTCTGGAGGCGATAAGTCAGGCCGAAGACTCGGAAATTCCGGTCAATGGTGTCGTGCTGAATAAGCGCGACTGGCGCCGCATTACAGGCGTCAAGGATGAAGAGGGCCGTTATATCTCCGGCCAGTCGCCGTTCGGACTCACCGATCCGCGGTTGTGGAGCGTCAACATCGTAGCGACCAACGCGATGGCCCCGGGCGAATTCCTTGCCGGTGCATTCCAGGATGGTGCATCGATCTTCGACCGCATGGACGTCGAAGTCATGATCTCCACCGAGAACGACAAAGACTTTGAGCAGAACCTTGTTTCGGTTCGGATCGAGTCTCGTCTTGCCTTGGCTGTGTTCCGGCCAGACGCATTCATCGTCGGTGATCTCTACACAGGCACGTAATTTCCGGCTAGCTGGCGGCAATCCTAACGGTCAGCTTCGGCCGGAAAGATCGTGCGCGTGCCGCCGGCTTGTCAGACATGCGCGCGCGATCACGAGCAGCGCCCCGGCGAGACCCCACTGTTTCGGCAGTGCGCCGGGGTGTTCCTACCTTTAACAGCAACAGAGCCGTTCGGGTGACGGGGCAGCCGCAAAAGTCTCGGCGCGAGCCTTTCAACTGCCGGTCCCATCCCACTTCGCGCGCATCTCCGTTTCAAAAAATGAGGGTTAGAATTGCCGAGGCAACGCCTTCCAAAGTCAAAAGCCATCATCGAGGGTCGCGACCTCGTACACCCGGAACGCCACCGTAATCGTAACGAACCCACCGCTGCTCCGCTAGGCAAAGCGCCGAAGTGGATGACGAATGCGCAATCGAATGCATGGCGCACGTTCGAAGCGGAAGCTCCGTGGCTGAACTATTCGCATCGCGGGTTGGTGGAGATCGCATCCGTGGTGCGAGCCCGTCTCGCGAGCGGCGAAGAGGTTGGCGTTCAAGCCATGTCGCTATTGCGCCTTTGCCTATCTTCGATGGGCGCCACGCCGGCCGACGCGTCAAAAGTGGCGTGGGAACCGGAAGAAGAGCCCGATGATCTGCTCGATTGAGATGATCTTTCGGATTCGAAACTATTTCATTTAGGGAATGCAATGAAAATTTCTGAGATCGAAAATCTCATGAAGACAGCAAATGCACAGCAGTCGCTCGTTCTCGGCTTCGAGTGTGAGGTGCCGAACGAAATCAAAGATCTTCTCGTCGACGAGTTTGTCAATATCCATCCAGACTGGAAGGGCAGGATCATTGTCGCTGATCGACTCAACGCTGCTCAGCTTGCATTCTTGAGGTCGTAATGACTATTTTCGGCGGCTTTATTACAGGCGGCACGGTTTCGACCGATCCGGGCGATGCGACCAGGCTTGTGTTCAGCGGGATCGTCATCAACGGTGCTGGTGGCGCAGCGGCTGGAGATACGTTCTCAGCCGGCGGCTATCAGGTGCCGATCGCATCTATTGACGGCACCGGCGCCGCGACGCTGGTCTATGCGTTCCCGGTCGCGCTCGACGATGTGTCGGCTTACGCCATCGCACGCGACTCCGCGGATCGCTACAACCCGGCCGCGACGAACCTTCTGGTTCGGCAGTATTTTTCGAGGGTTGGCGATCCCGGGATTACTTACACTGTCCCGGATAATGCCGATGGCCCTGACGAGCAGATCATTTCTGATCCGCAAGAGGGCCAGAAGGCTATCCGCTACTTGCCCCTACCATGGACGACATGGCTCTACACAGAAGGTGCTTGGGTCGAGCAGCCGGGAGCGCCGGGTGGGCCGGGAGCGGATGGCGCGACGTGGCTGGTGCAAGACGCGGAGCCAACGACTGATTATCCGCCCAACTCGCTGTGGCTTGATACTGATAGCGCGGGGCTCGACGTCTATGAGTTGTCAGGCTCGCCGCTCGATTGGGTGTCGCTCGGGTTTGGACTTAAGGGAGAGCAGGGGAATCCTGGAACTCCCGGCGCTCCTGGCGACGATGGGACAGATGGTCTAGGTGTCCCCGCCGGCGGCACCACGGGTCAGGTGCTCGCGAAGGCAAGCGATACTGACAACGATACTCAATGGATTGATCCGCCTGCCGGTGGTGGCGACATCGCTGGCGACACTCACGCAGCCAGCAGCAAAGCCACTCCTGTCGATGCAGACGAAATCCCGCTGGTCGATAGCGCGGCTTCTTGGGGGCTAAAGAAGCTCACATGGGCGAATTTGAAGGCAACGCTTGCGTCGTGGCTTGTGTCGGCTGGCTGGATTCGGGAGGCGCTGGCGGCCAACCGCACATATTATGTTCGAACTGACGGTAGCGACAGCAATAACGGTCTTTTAAACACCAGCGGCGGCGCATTCCTAACAGTTCAGAAAGCGATCAACACGATTGTTTCGAAGCTGGATTTGGCAGGTTACACCGTCACTATCCAGCTCGCAGACGGCACATACACGAATGCCTTTGGATTTTCAGCGCCTTGGACTGGCGGTGGCCAAATTGTCATTCAGGGAAACGCTACAACACCTTCGAACGTTCTGGTTTCCGTTACGAGCGCGAACGCTGTTTACAACACTGGAACGCTCCCCGGTCAGTTGACTGTCAAAGACATGAAGCTGCAGTCCACAACTAGCGGCGTCCTTCTTCTAAACTCCGGCGTTGGTCTGATTGTTTTTTCAAATTTAGTGTTCGGATCTGCAGCGAACTCAGGCCACATCGTGGCTAGTGGTCCGGCCGCACGGATTACAGGAAGCGGCAACTACTCAATCACTGGTGGTGGCACCACCCACAACGAATCTGTGTACGGAGGTCTCATTCTCATTAATGGGGTCACTGTAAGTATTTCAGGCAATCCGACTTTCGGGAGCGCTTTCGCCTTCTCCTGGCGGACTGGCGTTATCGATATCTATGGAAACACTTACAGCGTAACCGGCTCAGTTACGGCTCTGCGATCAAGTGCGATCGAAGGCGGTGGCATTGTGACCGGCGGTCAACCCGCATCGTCCTATCCGCCAGGAAATGCCAATGGCACGACGGCGAGCAACGGCTGGAGAACATAGGGATGGACACGCCCTTCACACCGAGAAATTGGTATTACGTTTTCGAAGAATCGCAAGGTCAGGCTTTTTCAAGCGAAACGCAATCATACGTTCCATCGGACACCGTACCTCAAGAAAGACTCACCAAGCTTGCCCGCGGAACGACAATGAATGACTTAATTACATTGTTTCGCGAGCAGAGCGTGCCCCCGTATCATCGGATAGAGAAAAGCATCATTCTATCTCGTCTTGGTGATGCCAAGTCTGAACTGGCATTTGCTATAGCAACAGTGGGGCAACGCCTTCGATGGAATGCTCCAGACAAGCCTTGGGTGAACGCTGATGATCCGGAGATGAAAGCGATTATTATTGCGATTGGTGAAGATCCCACAACTGTGTTGGCGCCCGCATAAGCCACTATCTCTTGCGATTCGCTCGCGGAATGACTGCGATGCGGTCAAAGTTAAAGGTGGATTTGATTCGGCAAGCCATTCGTATGTTGTGGCAGACGATAAATGGAGGCTCTTGCTGTGCAAGCATCTCGCGCTCTACTTCCGCAAGAAGTTGCCGTCTTCGATTGAAGGGGCCGCCAATCAACGAAAGAAATTTTGGTAGCCCGCTGACTTCCTGCACCAACCCGTCATAAGGCTCGTAGAGCCCGCAGCGGAGAACGGGAACTATTGCGTAAACGACGTTGAAGCACTTCGCGGAGGCTCGTTGATCAACTTCATTGATAAAGTGCCTGTATCTCGACGTAAAAGAGCCGGTCGGCTGACCAAGGCGAACGTAGCGAAGGTTGGGGTCCCTGTTGTTCTTGAGCGGGACGTGGTGCAGGACCGAGACCGAATAGCCCGAATCTGATGATGCGAGCGTGCTTGCGTTTTCGATGGCGTTTCTGACAGCTTTGCTATGTTTGGGGTCGGCGTTGAAAGTAACGAAGGCGATCTGCACCGCAAATCTCCTATAAAATAAGCCAAAACATGCGACCAATCTGCTTCTGATCAAGGCGGATCGCAAGTCGATATTTAGTCTCGAACCTCTGGAAACATCAGGAAACCCCGATGCCCAACGCCTCCGCGGCGCGCGAACGCGTGCCTGCTTTAGTGGAGATGTAACGCTGCGAGACGATCTTCAGTCATTCCAAAAGCAAATCGGCCAACTGCCTATAACGCTTAAACGTCAACTGGCGACGGCCATTAAGGTCGAAGCGGACCGGCTCGCAGATGCCATCAAGGCCGCCGCGCCAGTGGATACAGGAAAGTTGCGCGATAGCGTGAAGGTTCGTCGAACCAAGCGAGACTTGACACTGGAAGTCACCGCAGGCGGTGACGAAACCATCCACGGCGAACGCGGCCCGCATGGAGAGGCGGACTATGCGTTATTCGTTGAATACGGAACGCGGAAAAAACCCGCGCAGCCATTCTTCTACAATACGGCCCGACGCATGGAGCCGGAAATCACCGACAACATTACCAAAGCAGTCGAAGAGGTTTTGAAATGACCGATATCACCACCAATGAATGCGCGCGCCAGATTCAATTTGCCGGCGAATTACGCACTTTCAATCTCAATTCCGCGGACGTGCTTTCCACGATCGCCGGTAGCCATGATCTGCGCAACCTGTCGCTATTGATGAAATTTCAGGGTCGCCCGCCGCTCGAAGGACAGTATGGACCGACACCGGCAGCCTGCCTTAAGAGGTTTATTAATTCTGAGTACAGCATTGCCGATATTGAGAACGTAATTGCGCTTGGCCTTATTGGCGGCGGCACGTCGGTAGATGAGGCGTTCCGCCTGGTGGCAGAACACGTCACCAGCAAACCTCTGGCTGCGAACGCACTGATCGCAAGCGAAGTTATCTCCGCGCTCTTCGTTGGTGCGCAGGAGGCCGCGTAAACATGGCCGCGCCATCACTTCGGATTCCTGTCAGCGCGGATATTACGCAGTTCCAGCGCCAGATGGAAAAGACTAGCGACATCGCGCGCTCGGCTACGATCGCTGTCGCGAAGCAAGGGTTGCAGATGTCGGCGTCTTGGTTGGCATCGCAAGGGGCGGCGGGCGGCGCTGCGCTTGCGTTTGGGCGGGTGCTCGGCGTGCTCGGACCGATCGCGCTCGGCATTACGGCCGTTCGCGACGCATTTCGCTTGATGGCGTACGCGACAGATCTGGCAAAAGTCCGAATAGCAGAGTTCAACAAGGTTGCCGACGAGGCGAATGCTTCCGGCTTCTCTACCGAATTTTTCCAGCGCGCGACGAAGGGCGCGGCTACCACAACCGTGAAGATCGACGACCTTACAGAGTCGCTTAAGCGTTTCAACGCGGAGTCCACTCCAAAGCTCGGCGGTTCAAATCTACAGCAGCGCATCGATCAGTTGTCGAAGGCCGGCAACTTCCAGGGCAACACGGGTATTGCGGAGCTGGCTGGATCTAACGACTCCGAGGGTCGTCTGCGCGCCACGGTTTCGCTAATAAATCAGGCCATGCAGTCAGGCGAACGTTTGGCCGCGATCGATCTTGCTAGCGTGTTTGGTTCAAAGGTGCAGGACGCGCTACGCACCGACTCTGGCTATCTTGACCAGATGCTCAAACGAGCGGACGCGATGAAGCAGACGCAGATCATATCTGACGCTGACCTTGGCCGCGCGATCGAACTGAAGCAGCGCATGGAGGCCGCGCAAAAGGTCCTCGCGGAAAAGTGGAGGCCGATTCAAGACGACCTAGCAATAGCCGGAACGAACTATCATGAAAGCTGGGTAGGAATTACTGAGCGCCTCGCGCAGGCAGTTGGCTTGGCGACCTCGCTGTATTCGGCGCTAAAGGAAGCGCCGGACTGGCTTGCAGCCGGCGGCAATGCGTCGATCTGGAAGAAGCTCTCCGACCTAACTGAGAGCCTGGGTCTTAACTCCCGCCCCGATGATCTGATCACCGATAAGGGCGAGTTGGCCGCCGCTGCGCGCTTCGATAAACTCCGCGTGGCGATGCAGAATTACCAGAACGTCGTTCGCTCTATGAAGGAAACGACGGAGATCGTTGAGGCGGTGCGCGGCGACAAATCGAGGGTGCCTGGCGGTAAGAGTACGCCTGCACCAGCGAACGCATTTGACACCGCAGCGGATGCTCTGGCGCGACATACTGCGAGGACGGAAGCCGACACTAAAGCAGTGGGTCTGGGCGCGAATGCTCTCGCCGAGTTTCGTGCGCAGGCCACCCTTATGGTTGCGGCACAGCAGGCCGGCATTCCGGTAACAGAAGCGTTGCGCACTAGAATTAACGGGCTTGCAAAGGAGGCGGGCGCAGCAGCTGAAGGTCTCGCGCGTGCCAAGGTTGCGAGCGAGATTAGCTTCGGGAAGCAGACGGCATTCCTCACCCCAGAAGACACGCAGATCGCTCGGCAGCTCGCGAGCATTTACGGAAACAATGTACCCGCCGCTCTTGCCAGTAGTGAAGCCGCGGCGTTGCGCATGAACAATGCGCTGACCGATATCTCGCGCACGCTTCAGGACACCAATCGCGGTGCCTTCCAAGATTTCGCCCAGCAGATCCGCAACGGCGCAACGGCGATGGACGCGCTGCGCACGGCCGGTGTCAACGCACTTGGGAAGATTGCCGACAAGTTGATGCAGATGGCCGCGGACAACCTTTGGAGCGCGGCGTTTGGCGGAAGCGGCGGGTTGGGTGGCGCGCTGGCCAACCTGTTCAAGGGCGGTTCTGCACCTGGCTCGTTTATGGTCGGGGCACAGTCATTCCCCATGTTCGCTTCCGGCACCAATAGCGCGCCTGGTGGATTGTCAATTGTTGGAGAGAAAGGCCCTGAGCTTCTGAATATCCCGCGCGGTGCGCAGGTTATTCCGAATGACGTGCTCCGTCGCATGACGTCGTTGCCGGATGTTTCCACTCAGGCGGCTAGTACGCAATCGTCTGTGTCTGTGTCCATGCCGATCAGCATCGATGCGCGCGGCGCCGATCGCGAGGGGTTGGCGCGGGTAGAGGGGCAACTCGCGGCGCTAAAGGCGGATCTGCCGGCGCGCGTGGTATCTGCAGTGCAGGACGCGAAGCGGAGGAGGGTGATGGGGTGAGGGGGCGGTGACGAGCCTCTATGACGATGATGGGTGGCAGGAAGCACTGGCGGGGTTTAATGCATGATGACCGCGGATGTGGGTCAAATGCGCTCAGACGGATCGGCTGCAGGGCAGCGGGAGACTTCCTCAAACAATCGGTTAATATTCGCTGCTGATTCTCGTTGGCAAAACTTGGCAGACGCGCTAGGTCATTGTTGCTATGGCCGAAATGGCAGACGAAACAACATTCAAGCTGCGATATGTTGGGAGCCGTTTTAACGGTGCCCGGCTTCCCGTGGATGTTTTATTAGACCTGCCGGCATTCAGAGACCTGTTAGTCGCTTTTGCGAAGGAAGAGTGGCGGAACGCCAACGACCGCAAGCGGGTTCCGAAGGGATTCGACAAAAGTATATCCTTCGATCTTGTCGATATCGAAGACGGCAGCGCAGTGCCAAACCTTACATGGAGCCGCGACACTGCTCAGAGGAGCTTGCCAGGATTCGGCGATAAGTTGCTTGAGGTCATCCACGGGTCATTCGATAGCGTTGTCAACTTGATCGACGAGGCTGGGCACCAACGTTTTCCAAAATCACTTTCGTCGGAGCATATCCGGGCCTTAAATCGTCTTGGTTCTGGCTTGCGGCATGATGAACGAATTGAGTTTCTCGGAACAAAAAGCGCCGACGGCAATGTCATCTATCTCGACAGTCATCGCCGTAAAGCGTTGATAACAAGAGTGCGAGAAACTTACCAAGCCCGCTTTGAAAGCATCGGACATCTGTGCGGGTCAGTCGCGAACGATGACGGCTCCGGACATATTGTTGTCTCCACGAAAGAACACGGCGAGATTAACATTCCTGTCGATGCAGATCGAGTGAGGGACGAGTTCGACGGAAGCATTGACGCGCAAGTCCAATTGGATTTGCAAATCGAAATGGACAATGACGACAGACTTAGAAGCATCGTCAATGTTTTCGATGTTGGGCTTATTGATGCTGAGATAGGTGAAGACTTGTTGAGATGCAGTTCTCGACTTTCCGAGCTTCAAAGCCTGCCACCTGGTTGGCGTGACGGGAATGGATTGTCCATTTCCTCGAACGCAATCGATGTCGCCACTCGTTTTATTGCGAAGAGGCCGTTTCTCGCTAAACAATACCGGATTTACCCCACCGAGGATGGGGGAATCTTATTTGAGTTTGAAACAAACGGTTGGGACATTTCGGTTGAGTTTCTTCCGAGCGGAGAAATCGAGATGTATGGCGTCAAGATTGACAGCGATGAAGAGCTAGAACCTACGAAATTCGCCAATCTAGAGAGTGATTTTATTGCTGCCTTTGATCGAGGAGTTAAGGGTTAACGGGATGGGTGATAAGCTGATTGATGGTGCCGAGGTTCTGTTTAGGCAGGTACACCCGCGTTTCTACGAAAATGGTGTGCCATCGAGCCAACCCTTCAAGCCGACGGACAAAGATCAAAACTTGTTGTCGGTTGACCGCTCCTCGATAGTCTCTGCCGAAGATGCGCACGTGAATTACGTAAATGGCGGGTTCCAATCGTCGGCCGTCTTTGGTTTGACGGTGGCGGAATTCGGATATGAGGCGATTGATTGTCATTCAAGTCCGCTCGATGGGACGAATGGCGTGCCAAAGAATCCCGCTCATTCGCACGCGGACTATTCTCCTCATACCTCTAGCCGACAAAAGAATATTGCGAAACGATTGAAAATACGCGCGTTGGCTCGCGGGCAGTTACACCCGCCGAAATAATATTCCACGCGAGAGATCGCAGTGGCTTTACCGTTTCACCTTCAGACCCAACTCGACCAATCGCCTGATCGCTTCCGGCCTACCAGGCAGATCGTCTTGGCGGCGGCGCCAGTCGTCTATTTCCGAAACCGCGTCCATAGGCAGGCGCACATTGACCGCCATAGACTCTACAGGCGGCCTCCCTTTTTTGCGTTTTTTAGCGCTATTTAATGTTGACTTCATGATTTGATGGTGCCATAAATTGGCGAGCCGGGCAAGCGCTGGAACGCTCGACCCGGCCCTAACCAGGCCACGCTTAGAGGAGCGCAACATGGCTACCGCAACCAATACCACACCCAAGCGCCCGTCACGTCGGCAAGTCGAGAAGATCATCAGTATCCTGGTCGACCATTTGGACCAGTTCGAAGACCCAGACGCCGAGCCTTCGCTCGGATTCACTGAGGATTTTTATAATCCCACGCAGGTCGGCCCGAATTTCACGGCCGACGCCAATGCCGGCGATGACCGGGAGATGGATGACTCCGATTTGGAGCCGGACGTCGACGACGAACCTTCCCTCGGATGGACCGATAATTCGAATCAGGCCTCCGCCCACTTCCACGGCGGATCGGGCTATTCCTCTGGCGATTTCGAGGAAGGCCTCGGCCCGGTGCGTAAGAAGCGCCCACGGTCGAAAACCGGAGGCGCGGTGTATCGCGGCTGCCGCGTGCTTGGCGTGCCTCGGAAAGATGAGCCTAAAACCCAAACCGTTATGCGCGTTCGGCGGAAGGGGGCGGCGCGATGAGCCTCGACCATCTGGAAATGCCAGCTGCCGAACTCGCCACTGCAACCGCCCTGCTGGCTGCTCTCGTTTGCGATCTGGGTTCGTCCCAAGGTCGCCAGCACGAGGAGGCTTATGCCCGAGCGTTGTGGGTCGCCAATCGTGTTCGCGATGAGATGAATGATTTCTTCGAAACTGTGCTGGCGGAAGTCGAAGCGGCGTCAGCATCTGGGAGGGTTTCACGATGACACCGATAAAGGATCTGAACGACATCGGCCTCGCGATTCTGCGCATCGCGACGTGCGCGAGGATGATTGGAAGCGAGGCGCACGATCATGTCGTGACCGATAAGACCTCGCACGGCGAGGAGCTTCTATTCTTAATCGACTCGCTGGAGGCTCAAACGCGAGAGCTGCAAAAGGGCTTTGCGAAGATTCAGGTAAATGCTCGTGAGATCGCGGCAGCTTGACAGCCACGGCCCGTCAGCGCGTAGCTGACGGGCTTTCTATCCAATGCCCTGATTAGGAATCAGGTTAGGAATGACATCACATCAATCTAATATTGTGCAATAAAATCAACTAGATAATATGATTTCCTGGCGGAAGGGGTGGGATTCGAACCCACGGTGGGCTTGCACCCACGCCGGTTTTCAAGACCGGTGCCTTAAACCACTCGGCCACCCTTCCAGCGCTGTCCGTTAGAACCGCGCCTGTTTAGGGCACGCCGCAGGGCTGCGTCAACGCGAGGTCGAAGGAGGGCGGGGCAGGATCGATCTCAGGTTCGGAACCTTTATGTCCTCAAACCCGTGCCGGGAATTCTCAGGCCCGATACGTCCGCCGCTTAAGCCGTGATGGTGTCGTCGGTCTTCAGCCCTTCCCACCAGGACTGGATCGCCGCGCGGGTATCCGGGATCATCGTGGTGCCGCCGGTGAATGCCGCCCAGGCGTCGCGGTGCTTCTCGGAGACGGTGGTCAGGATCGGCTTTCCGGCCAATGCGGCCACCTCGAAGGCGGGACGCAGGCCGCCGCCTGCTTCTTCCAGCTTGCCGAACTTGCTCAGCACGACGACGTCGCAGTCCTCGATCTGGCCGAGCAGGGCCTTGCACGCGGCCTCGACGCCGTCGGCAGCGAGGTGGCACGACGTATTGGCAGGCGGTGTGGCGAGGTACATCGCGAACCGCTCGTCGGTCGTGATGTCGCGCAGGAAGCCCGCGGCGCAACTGCGATTCGGCAGCGCATGCGCTTCGCCGAGCAGGCCGACCGCCTTGATGCCGGCCGCGCGCCACTCGTTGATCTGGGCTTCGAACAGCGACTGGATCGCCTGGCTGTCGGGGCCGATCACGGTCGCAATGGTGTCTGAGAGGGACATGGTCATCACTCGCAAAGTCTAGGATTGCAGCATGCGCCCGCGCTTGAGCCATCTCAAGGGCCGCGCTCAAATCGCAGGCATTCTGTGAACGCCGGACGGAAGCCAAGATAGGCGTGGCAACCTTCGGTTTACCAAGTGCGGCTACCCCCATTTCAGATGTTGCTGCCATAGTTTATGCTGCATTGCAGCCGATGGTGCCGGGCGGGCGCCAAGAGAGACTGACGGACGCTGATGGGGATGATCGACCGACAAGCGGCACGCCGCGTTTGCCAGCTCATGCTGGGTGCCGGCGTGTGCCTGCTGCTCGCCAATTGCGCGCCCGGTAAATTCGCCAACCGATTCGACCCGAAATACGGCGTGTCGTCGAGCCCGCGGGTGGTCGATTTCGACCAGCCGGTCCCGAAGGGCGGCGGCACTTACCGCGTCGGCAAGCCCTACAAGGTCGCCGGCCGCACCTATGTGCCGGAAGAGAATCTCAATTACCGCGCCGATGGCCTCGCGTCCTGGTACGGCGACGATTTCCATGGTCGTCTCACCGCAAATGGCGAAGTGTTCGACATGACCTCGCTCACGGCGGCGCATCCGACGCTGCCGATGCCGAGCTATGTCCGCGTCACCAACACCGCGAACGGCAAATCACTGATCGTGCGCGTCAACGATCGCGGCCCGTATCACGGCAACCGGATCATCGACGTTTCGCACCGCGCGGCGACACTGCTCGACTTCCGGGGCCATGGCGTGGCCCGCGTGCGGGTCGAGTATGTCGGCCGGGCGCCGCTCGAGGGATCGGACGACGCGCTTCTTGTCGCCACGCTGCGCACCAACCAGCCGGCGCCTGCGCCCTCCAGCATCCGCATCGCATCGGCGGCACCGTTCGTGCCGCAAATGCCCACCTCGCACGGGGTGCGGGCGGACGTGCCGCTCCCGGCCGAGCGGCCCTACAGCCTCGGCAGCACCGACGTCGCTGCAACCTCGGGGCTCCGCGCCGGCTATCAGGCCGACAGCTATGCCGAGCAAGCCGATCCGGGAGCAGGACGCGGCCTTTACTGAGGTCGCGAAGGTTTGAGGCCGTAACCGGCCGAAGGGCCCGCTCCGCAGGGGAGTTCCCGCCGCGCTCCGTTGTTTGGCCCTGCCTCACCTGATACAAGCCGGGCATGGATCCGGACATGGCGCTGCGAACCGAAACCACGGGAATCACAGGACAAATGCCGCATGTCGCGGCGTGGCTCGGCCGCGTTTGCGCAGGGCTACTGGTGGCTGCCGGTCTCATTGTCGCGCCGGTTTACGCTGCCAATCACAGCGTTCAGGGCGCGGTGAAGAAGGAAGAGGGCGGCATCGACACCGATGCGCCGACCGCGATCCTCATCGAGGCCAAGACCGGCAGCGTCCTGTTCGAGAAGAATGCCGACGAGCTGCGTGCGCCATCGAGCATGATGAAGCTGATGACCGCGGAGGTCATCTTCCACGCGCTCGCCAAGGGCGAGATCAAGCTGACGGACGAATACCGGATCAGCGAGAACGCCTGGCGCCGCGGCGGTGCACCGTCCGGCGGCTCGACCATGTTCGCGGCGATCCACAGCATCGTCAGCGTCGACGATCTGCTGCATGGCCTTGCGATCCAGAGCGGCAACGATTCCTGCATCGCGCTTGCGGAAGGCTATGCCGGTAGCGAAAGCGCGTTCGTCGCGAAGATGCAGGCGCGCGCCCGCGAGATCGGCCTTGCGCGCTCGACCTTCGGCAACACCAACGGCCTGCCGGACCCGGATAACAAGATGTCGGTGCGCGAACTCGGCCATCTCGCGCGGCATCTGATCCTGACCTATCCGGATCTTTACAAGCTGTTCGGCGAGCGCGAATTCACCTGGAACAAGATCCGCCAGCAGAACCGCAATCCGCTGCTGGCCTCGCTCGATGGCGCCGACGGCCTCAAGACCGGCTACACCAAGGAGGGCGGCTTCGGCATGGTCGGCTCGGCGGTGCAGAACGGCACGCGCCTCGTTGTGGTCGTTAACGGGCTTAGCGACGCGGCAGATCGTGCGGCCGCCGCCAAGCGGCTGCTGGAGTGGGGCTTCAAGAATTTCGAGACCCGCACGCTGTTCGAGGCGAACCAGACCGTCGGCTACGGCAAGGTGTTCGGCGGCGACACCGGCCGTATCGCGCTGCATGCGAACGAGCCGGTCGGCGTGATGGTGCAGCGGAACGGCTCCGACAAGATCAATGCGCGGATCATCTACAAGGGCCCCGTACGTGCGCCGGTGCAGAGCGGCGACCGGATCGGCGCGATCAAGGTCTGGCGCAACGGCAACCTCGCGCTGGAAGTGCCGCTCTATGCCAGCGAGTCCGTCGGCACCGGCTCGCTCACGCAACGCGCGTTCGACGGCGCGAGCGAACTTGCGATCGGCCTGCTGCGTTCAGGCATCGAGAAGCTCTAGCCATGGTGAAGCTGTAGTCATGGCAAAGCGTGCGACCAGAGCCCGCCCCGGCAGAGGCCGCTTTATCACGTTCGAGGGCGGCGAGGGCTCGGGCAAATCCACCCAGATCCAGTTGCTGGCCGAGCGCCTCAAGGGGCAGGGCATCGAAACGCTGGTGACGCGCGAGCCGGGTGGCTCACCCGGTGCGGAAATCGTCCGCCATCTTCTGCTGTCGGGCGTCGGCAAGCTGCTTGGCGCCGATGCCGAAACGCTGCTGTTTGCTGCCGCGCGTGACGACCATGTGCATCAGGTGATCGAGCCTGCATTGAAAAAGGGCGTGTGGGTGCTGTGCGACCGTTTCACCGACTCGACGGCGGCCTATCAGGGCGCGGCCGGGAAGGTGGATGCGGCGTTTATCGAGGCGCTCACGCACGCGACCATCGGCGATCTCGAACCCGACCTGACGCTCATTCTGGACGTGCCGGTTGCGGTCGGCCTGCATCGTGCGATCAAGCGGCGCGGCAAGGCGGTTGCCGACAGGTTCGAGCAGGAAAGTTTGTCCTTCCACGAGAGCTTGCGCGATGCTTATCGCAAGATTGCGGCCGACAATCCCAAACGCTGCGCCGTCGTCGATGCCAATGCGGATGCCGCAACGGTTTCCGAGCGCATCTGGGAGACGATGCAGCACCGCCTCGCATCCGCTCTGCCTGCGAGGGCGCGCGCATGAGCCCGCGAAACCAATCGGCCGAAACGATCGCCGCACCGCATCCGCGCGAGACGATATCTCTTTATGGTCATGCGGCAGCAGAGGCTGCGCTGCTCACCGCCTACAAGAGCGGGCACATTCCGCATGCCTGGCTGATCGGCGGCGTGCAGGGCATCGGCAAGGCGACGCTGGCCTATCGCATGGCGCGCTTCGTCCTCGCCAATCCCGATCCCGCGTCCGCCAAAGTGCAGGAGGCCGTCTCGCTGCAGGTCGATGCCCCGTATCCCGTGGCGCGGCAGATCGCGGCCGGAAGCCATGGCGGCATGCTGACGCTCGAGCGCAGCGCCAACGACAAGGGCGTGATGCGCAGCGTCATCACGGTTGACGAGTCACGCGAGACGATTTCGTTTTTCGGCTCGACGGCGGCGGCGGAAGGCTGGCGCGTCTGCATCGTCGACACCGTCGATGAGCTCAATGCCAACGCCTCCAACGCGCTCCTGAAAATCCTCGAAGAGCCGCCCGCGCGCTCGCTGTTTCTCCTTGTCAGCAACATGCCTTCGCGCGTGCTCGCCACGATCCAATCGCGTTGCCGCAAACTGATGCTGCGCTCGCTCGCGACGGAAGAGGTGATCGCCGCCGCCGCGGAAGCGCTGCAGATCGATCCATCCGATCAGGCGTTGCGCGAAGCGGCGGAGACGGCGGAGGGCAGTGTTGCCCACACGCTGACGCTGATGGGCGGCGAGGCGCTCGGGCTGCAGCAGCGCACAACCGCTCTCCTCGACATCCTGCCGCAACTCGACCATCGCGCTTTGCATGCACTCGGCGATGCGCTGCCGCTCAACGATCGTGCGGCGCTACGCACTGTGATCGAGACGATCGAACGCTGGCTGTCGGCGCGGTTGCGGGACGATGAATTGCAGTCGGATTTGCCGCGCCTTGCGCGCTTTGCCGAGGTATGGGAAAAGATGGGCAAGGCCGCCCGCGATACGGAATCATTCAATTTGGAGCGAAAACCGCTGGTGTTTTCGGTATTTGGGTGGCTCGCCGAAGCCGCCGCCTGACCTGCGGCGGTGCCGCGCCGGACCATCCCGATCAAGACCAATGAAAGGCCTTCGCACGCATGGCGAAAGCAGAGTCTCCCGCCCGTTCTCGCTATTACATCACGACTGCGATTGCCTATCCGAACGGCGCTCCGCACATCGGCCACGCTTATGAAGCGATTGCGACCGATGCGCTCGCGCGCTTTCAGCGTCTCGATGGCATGGATGTGTTCTTTCTGACCGGTACCGACGAGCACGGCCTGAAGATGATTCAGACCGCGCAGAAAGAGGGCATGACACCGGCCGAACTCGCGACGCGCAACGCGGCGCGGTTCAAAGACATGGACCGGCGGCTCAACATCTCGTTCGACCGTTTCATCCGCACCTCGGAAGTCGCGCATCACGACTCGACGCAGGAAATCTGGCGTCGCATGGCCGCCAATGGCGACATCTATCTGTCGAGCTATGCCGGCTGGTATTCGGTTCGTGATGAGGCCTATTACGCCGAGGACGAAACCGTCGTTGGTGACGACAAGGTGCGCCGCGGCCCGCAAGGCACGCCCGTCGAGTGGGTGGAAGAGAAGAGCTACTTCTTCAAGCTCTCCGCCTATCAGGACAAGCTGCTCGCGCTCTACGAACAGCATCCGGAATTCATTGGTCCCGACGTGCGCCGCAACGAGGTGGTGTCGTTCGTCAAGGGCGGCCTCAAGGATCTGTCGATCTCGCGCACGACCTTCGACTGGGGCGTGAAGGTGCCGGACGATCCAGAGCACGTCATGTATGTGTGGGTCGACGCGCTGACGAACTACATCACCGGCATCAACTTCCCCGACGAGGCGGATGCCAACTGGAAATACTGGCCGGCCGACGTGCATGTTATCGGCAAGGACATCATCCGCTTTCACGCGGTGTATTGGCCGGCGTTCCTGATGTCGGCCGGCATCGCCGTACCGAAGCGCGTCTATGCGCATGGCTTCCTGTTCAACCGCGGCGAGAAGATGTCGAAGTCGGTCGGCAACGTCGTCGATCCGTTCGAGCTTGCGAACCAGTACGGCGTCGATCAGCTCCGCTATTTCCTGCTGCGTGAAGTGCCGTTCGGGCAGGACGGCAACTACAATCACGAGGCGATCGTGGCGCGCACCAATGCCGACCTCGCCAACGATCTCGGCAATCTTGCGCAACGCTCATTGTCGATGATCGGCAAGCAGCACGGCGGCATCGTGCCGGAGCCGGGCGCTTTCAGCGACGCCGACAAGGCGATCCTTGCGCAGGCCGATGCCATGCTGGCGCAGACCCGCGAGGCAATGGCGACGCAGCAGATTCATGTCGCACTCAACGAGATCTGGACGGTGGTCGCCGAGGCCAATCGCTATTTCGCGGGCGAAGCGCCCTGGTCGCTCGCCAAGACCGATCCTGCGCGCCAGAAGACGGTGCTTTACGTCACCGCCGAAGTCGTGCGCCAGATCGCCATCCTGGCACAGCCCGCAATGCCGGGCGCGATGACGAAGATGCTCGACAGCCTCGCCATCGCGCCGGAGGCCCGCTATTTCGCCTCGCTTGCGACCCGCATCAAGCCGGGCACGCAACTTCCGCCGCCCGCGCCGGTTTTCCCACGTTACGTTGAACCGACCGAACCTGCCGGCAAAGCCTGATGCTCGTCGATAGTCACTGCCATCTCGATTTTCCGGATTACGGCGATGAGCTCGACGCCGTCGTCGCGCGTGCCGAGGCGGCTGACGTCAAGCGCATCGTCACGATCTCGACGCGGGTGAAGCGCGTCGATGGACTGCGCGCGATCGCCGAGCGCTATCCGAGCGTCTATTTCTCGGTCGGCACGCATCCGCATCAGGCCGACGAGGAAGACGGCATTCCGGTCGAGGAATTGATCGAACTGTCGTGCCATCCCAAAGCCGTGGCGTTCGGCGAGGCGGGGCTCGATTATTTCTACAAGAACTCCTCGCCGGAGGCGCAGGCGCGCGGCTTCCGCACTCACATCGCGGCGGCGCGTGAAACCGGCCTGCCGCTGGTGATCCACACCCGCGAGGCGGATGAGGATTGCGGCCGCATCCTCGACGAGGAAATGGAGAAGGGCGCCTTCCGCGCGGTTCTGCATTGCTACACCGGCGGACTGGCGCTGGCGAAGAAAGCCGTCGCTCACGGGCTCTATGTGTCGTTCACCGGCATTCTGACCTTCAGGAACTCGCAGAACGTGCGCGATGTCGCGGCCGAAATTCCGCTCGACCGCATCATGGTGGAGACCGACGCGCCCTTCCTTGCTCCCGGCAAATATCGCGGCAAGCGCAACGAGCCGTCTTTCGTCACTGAAACGGCGAAGGCGCTGGCCGAGTTGCGCGGCGTGTCGTTCGACGAGATTTCCCGCCAGACCACGGAAAACTTCTTCCGGTTCTTCAACAAAGTCCCACACCCGGATACGACTGCCGCATGAGCCTCGTCTTCACCATTCTCGGCAGCGGATCGTCCGCCGGTGTGCCGCGTCCAGCGCTTGGCTGGGGCGCCTGCGATCCCACGAACCCGAAGAACCGCCGCCGCCGCTGCTCGGCCATGGTCGAGCGAACGAGCGATACCGGCATCACGCGCGTGGTGATCGACACCTCGCCGGACCTGCGCGAGCAGCTCATCGACGCCAATGTCGGGCACATCGATGCGGTGTTCCTGACCCACGAGCACGCCGACCAGACCCATGGCATGGACGATTTGCGCTCCGTGGTGATGCACCAGCGCAGCCGCATTCCGACCTACATGAATCAGTGCACGGCCAACGACGTCGACCAACGGTTCTCCTATTGCTTCCGCTCGCCGCTCGGCAGTGACTATCCGCCGATCCTCGAGCGTCGCTCGGTCGAGGCCGGTGAAAGCCATACGATCGACGGGAAGGGCGGCCCGATCACGCTGACGGCCTTCTGGGTCGACCACGGCAAAATCCCGGCGCTCGGCTATCGGATCGGCAACGCCGCCTACACGCCCGACCTCAACGGCATTCCGCCCGAGAGCTTTGCCGCGCTCGAGAACCTCGATCTGTGGGTCGTCGACGGCCTGCGCTACAAGCCGCATTCGAGCCATTTCTGCGTCGACGACGCGCTTGCGTCGATCGCGCGTTTCAAGCCGCGCCGTGCCGTGATCACCAACATGCACGCCGATATCGACTACGAGGATCTGCGCCACAGACTGCCGGCGGGCGTGGTGCCGGGCTATGACGGAATGCGGCTCGATATCACGCCGGGTTCGGACCAAGCCTGAGCCAACCGGCGCAAGACTTTGGAATTCCGTCAAATCTCCCAATACAAATATATTCCATAATATACCTTATGCGAATCAAGGATGGCTATGCGGGCCATGGTCCTGATAGCCGCTGAACCGCTTCCCTCGACCGCCATTCACGGTCTTATGCCCGGCATCCACGCCTCACGAATCTCACTCACCAAAGCAAAGACGTGGATGGCCGGACGAAGAGCCCGGCCAAAGAGCCATGCCATGACAACCGATGATGATCCGTCGTCAACCGACCTGTACTAATACGCCGCCGGTTGCGGCCGGCCGACGCCGCAATACAGAAGCCCGCTCCGGGTCACGTCCTCCGGCGAATAGATGTTGCGCAGGTCGACCACGACCGGCGTCGCCATCGTCGCCGACAGCGCCTTGAGATCGAGCGCCCGGAACTGCTCCCATTCCGTCACGATGACGAGCGCGTGGCACGCCTTGGCGCATTCATACGGGCTGTCGCAGAACGTGACGTTCTCGAACACGCGCCTGGCCTGCTCCATGCCGACCGGATCGTAGACCCGGATCTCCGCGCCCATGTCCTGCAGCGCCGTGATCAGCGGAATCGACGGCGCGTCGCGCATGTCGTCGGTGTTGGGCTTGAACGTCACGCCGAGCACCGCCACGGCCTTGCCGCGCAGATTGCCGCCGAACGCATTGGCGACCTTGCGGGCCATCGCACGCTTGCGCTGATCGTTGACGGCCACGACCGTCTCGACGATGCGCACCGGCGATTCATTGTCCTGCGCCGTCTTGATGAGCGCCATCGTATCCTTGGGAAAGCACGAGCCGCCGAAGCCCGGACCGGCGTGCAGGAACTTCATGCCGATGCGGTTGTCGAGCCCTATTCCGCGCGCGACATCTTGAACATTCGCACCAACTTTCTCCGCCAGATCTGCGATTTCATTGATGAAAGTGACTTTGGTGGCGAGGAAGGAATTGGCCGCGTATTTGGTCAGCTCGGCGGTGCGACGGTCGGTATAGAGGATCGGCGAGGCATTGAGATGAAGCGGGCGGTAGACCTCGCTCATCACCCTGCGGGCACGCTCGTCGCTGGTGCCGATCACGATGCGGTCCGGATGCTTGAAATCACGAATGGCGGCCCCTTCCCGCAGGAATTCCGGGTTCGACACCACGGCGAATTCCGCATCCGGCCGCGCCTCGCGGATGATCGTCTCGACCTCGTCGCCGGTGCCGACCGGCACCGTGGATTTCGTCACGATCACGGTGAACTTTTTCAGCGACGCGGTGATGTCCTTTGCCGCCGCGTAGACGTAGCTCAGATCGGCGTGGCCGTCGCCGCGGCGCGACGGCGTGCCGACCGCGATGAAGATCACGTCCGCATCTCTCGCGGCCTGCCCGATATCGCCGACAAAGCTCAGGCGGCCCTGCTTCCGGTTCTGCGCCACGAGTTCGTCGAGGCCCGGCTCGAAGATGGGAATCTCGCCGTTGTTGAGGGCCTCGACCTTGGCCGTGTCGGTGTCGACACACACGACCTGATGGCCGAAATCGGAGAAGCACGCGCCGGACACCAGGCCGACATAGCCAGCCCCGATCATTGCGATACGCATTGAGAGTGATCCTGATGAGATTGCTGGCACATGCGCGTGACAGCTTCAGTGATGGTTGAAATTTGCGGGCGGAGAGGGTCGCCGCTGGGAGGGAAAAAGGTTAGCGGTGGCCCTTGCTCCATCGCCGGGCCACCTGCTCGCTGTGTGCGCCTCAGACGCGGGCGTAGATGTCCTGCACGCGCACGATGTCGTCTTCGCCAAGGTAGGCGCCGGACTGCACCTCGATGAGGTTGAGCGGCACCCTGCCCGGATTTTCGAGCCGGTGCATGCAGCCGAGCGGCACGAAGATCGACTCGTTTTCCCGCAGCAGGATTTCCTCGTCGTCGCGCGTCACGATGGCCGTGCCGTTGACGACGACCCAATGCTCGGCGCGATGGTAGTGCTTCTGCAGCGAAAGTTTCGCGCCGGGATTGACGGTGATGCGCTTGACCTGAAAGCGCTCACCGGCATGGATCGACTGATAGTAGCCCCAGGGGCGATGCACATTCGGCGTCTGGGTCGCCGACTGGTGCCCGTTGGCCTTGAGGCGCCGCACCAGCTTGCCGACGTCCTGATCGCGCCCGCGGGTGGTGACGAGGACGACATCCGGCGTGGCGGTGATGACGAGGTTCTCCACGCCGAGGGCGGCGACGAGCGGACCTTCGCCGCGCAGATAGCAGCCCTTGGAATCTTCCGAGATGACGTCGCCGATCTCGACATTCTCGGCCGGGTTCTTGGCGGCGACGCTCCAGAGCGCCGACCAGCTTCCGATGTCGTTCCACTCAAAATCCGCGACAACGACGGCGCCCTGCTCCGTATGCTCCATCACCGCATAGTCGATCGAGATCGACGGCGAACAGCCGAACGCCGCCTCGTCGAGGCGCAGGAAATCGAGATCGGTGGTTGCGTCCGCAATCGCGTCGCGTGCAGCAGCCAGAACTTCCGGCGCATGCCCCTGCAATTCCTTGATGAACTGCCTGGCCGGCAGCAGGAAGATGCCGCTGTTCCAGACATAATCGCCGCTGGTGAGATATTGCTCGGCGGTTACCGCATCAGGCTTCTCGACGAAGCCCGCAACCGCGTGCACGGCAGAATCCTTCGAGAGTTCCTTGCCGGTGCGGATGTAGCCGAATCCCGTTGCCGGATGGGTCGGGCGCACGCCGAACAACACGAGCTTGCCGTCCTGTGCCGCCTGCCATCCCGCCTCGACGGCTTCAAGGAATGCGGCGCGGTTGCCGATCCAGTGATCCACCGGCGTTGCCAGAATGATCGCGTCCGGGTCGCGTTCCATCGCCACCAGTGCGGCGACGGCCACGGCCGGCGCCGTGTTGCGCCCGATCGGCTCGAGAATGATCCGGGCATCGTCGATACCCGCTTCGCGCAACTGCTCGCCGATGGCGAAGCGATGCTCGGCGTTGGCAACCACCATCGGGCTCGTGAACATCGCATTGTCGGAGGTCCGCAGAGCCGTCTGTTGCAGCAGCGTCTTCTCGCCCAGCAGTGACAGAAGCTGCTTGGGATACGCCTCGCGGGAGAGCGGCCACAGCCGCGAGCCGGTGCCTCCCGACAGAAGCACAGGCACAATAGGTTTGTTCGTCGGAATCATGTCCGCTCCCCTCTTGCTGCAACGTGAGTGTGAAGGTTCGATCAGTAGCCGCTGCCGGAGATGAACTCGCGGCGTATCGTGCGCAGGATGATGATGACATCCATCCGCAACGACCAGTTCTCGATATATTCGAGGTCGTAATCGATCCGCGAAATCGCACTGCCTGCTTCCGCGGTGCTGCCGCGGCAGCCGCTCACCTGCGCAAGGCCGGTGATGCCGGGGCGCGCGATGTGACGCTGGAAGTAATAGGGCACCAGATCCTCGTAGAGGACGTTGGCAGCCAGCATGCCCGGCACATGCGGCCGCGGGCCGACCAGCGACATGTCGCCTTTGATGACGTTGATGAGCTGCGGAATTTCATCCAGGCTGGTCTTGCGCAGGATGCGTCCGACCCGCGTGACGCGCGGATCGCCCTGCACCGTCTGCCTGATACCGCTGCGATCGCCGGTGTCGGTGCGCATCGAGCGGAACTTGTAAATCTTGAAGCGGCGGTTGCGGTAGCCATAGCGATACTGATGAAACAGAATCGGCCCCGGCGAACTCGCCTTGATCGCAATCGAGATCGCGATCAGCATCGGCGCGAAGAACAACAGCGCAAGGCTCGCGGCGGTGATGTCGAACGCGCGCTTTGAGAAGGCCGCGGCGGGTTCCCGCCGTGACAACCGCACCGAATGTTTCTTCCTGTACGCGCCATGGCCGACATATTCGACCGGGCGCGCCGAGATAAAGCGTCTGTTTTTCCACAGAGACGCGACGTTGCTGTCCTGATTCTCGTAACGTGCCGTAGCAGTCGAAACCATTGCGTGGTCTCTCCGTGTCTCTCACGATATGTTCGCACCTGCGAAGCGCGACAGTGCAGGCAGCGCGAAGCATCAACTTGGATTCAAAGTTTTCGTAACTTCGTGAGTAAATTACGGCGAGCGGCACGCTCAACCGTGACATGGTTGCGACGCGACATGGGCAACATCGTGCACTGCGAAAATTCCGGTTTGAGGAGAGCGCGTTACGCTGAGTGCGAAATTGTTCCGTTGCGAGATTGCAGACACCGTCATGCAAATTGCGAAACGCTGAAAGCATTCCAAAAAGAAACGCCGTTTTCTCTACAGCGATCGGGACAAATGAAAGCTCGACGTCGAAATATCTCGTTCACGGAACGCTAATGAGCAACAATTATCGTCGAATCTGAGCAGTCAAGCCCTTGAAAGCGACGTCGAAAGCGATGACAGGACTTTCAAAAGAGAAAGAAGCGGACGAGCCGATGCCCTTCTCATCGGCAGCAAGAGAGCCTGCGATGCTTTCTCGTAATCAAGGCGAGTCGTTTTTGAACGAAGGGCGTGACCGAAGACTGCGCAATCAATTGATCCTGGCCAACATCGTCGCCTGGATTGTGATTGCCCTTGCAGTCCGCTACTTCTTTTTTTAAGCGTTTGATCCGGCAGGCGATCTGCCTGTCGCTGGTTCGAATCGGAACACACCCTTGATCCGTCAGAACGAACTGGTCGAGCCAAGATTTTCAGACCCTGCCCTTCCTCCCGAGACCCGGATCTATGCCGTCGGCGACATTCATGGCCGAGCTGATCTTCTGAGCGATGTGATTCTGCGGATCGAGGATGATCGCGCCCGCCGACCCATTACGCATGCGATTGAAGTCTATATCGGCGATTACATTGACCGCGGCCCGGAATCAAAAGCCGTGATCGAGACGCTGGCATGGCGAATTGCACAACGACGCGCCATTTGCCTGCGCGGCAACCACGAAGCGCTGCTGGAAGTCTTTCTCGCTGATCCGGCCGGGCTGCATCCGTGGATGCATGTCGGAGCTTTCACGACACTTCAGTCCTATGGCTTGTCCCAATCCGAACTAAGCACCTCCGAGTTCCACATCCATCGCCGGCTGCGCGATGTGTTTCCGGAAGCGCATCGCCTGTTTCTCCGCTGCCTGCAAAACAGTTTCTCATGCGGTGACTTTCTTTTTGTGCACGCAGGGTTGCGGCCCGGAATTCCGCTGGAGCAGCAATCCGTGCATGACCTCCTGTGGATCCGCGACGAATTTCTGGATTTCAAACAAAGCCATGGCCCGCTTGTCGTGCACGGGCACACGCCGGTTCCTCATCCTGAATTGCTGACGAACAGAATCAATATCGACACCGGCGCGTGGATGTCCGGCGTGCTCACCTGCGTTGCGATCGAAGGCACAAAGGTCACCGTGCTGTAGCGGGGAACTCTCCTCCACATGGTTTCGCCAAAATTCCTCCGATAACTGTGGCCGCTCGTTCCACGATGTTCCGGAGACAGATAATGAAGTTCCGCATTCTGGTGCCACGAACGACGTTGCTTGTTCTCGCGGCCTTTGCTCTTTCTCTCTTTGCGTTGAATCCGGTCGCGTATGCCGAGACATCGTACACGCCATCTGGTCCTTACCGCCTCGGCCCGAACGACAAGGTCCGCGTCAAGGTCTATGGCGAACCGGACATCACGGGCGAATACGAAGTCGACAGCAACGGCAAGGTGTCGATTCCATTGGCAGGCCGTGTGCAGGCCGCGGGCAAAACGACCGGGCAGCTTGAGGGCGCCATTCGTGCTGCTCTTGCAAAAGGCATCGTGCGCGACCCGCGCGTCAATGTCGACGTTGCAACTTACCGCCCCTACTACATTTTGGGCGAAGTGAAGAACAGCGGCGAATATCCCTACAAGGTCGGCCTGACCATTCTCGATGCAGTTGCCGCTGCAGGCGGCTTCACCTATCGCGCCAACGAACGCAAAGTCTATTTGCGTCGTGCAGGTGTGGGTGTCGAAGAAGAATATTCGCTCAACGCGCCTGTTCTCGTTTATCCCGGCGATAACATCCGTATTCCCGAGCGATATTTCTGACTTATACAATGCGTGTTCTGATCACGCGCATTGCCACGCGAGTTTCGTCGTGTGGCCATACTCTCGTCCCTTTGCCGTAATCTTCTTCCGCACTGCGAAACTTATCTGACGTGGTGCGTTAGAAACCAGATTTGTCAACGAGAGGGTCATCTCATGACAAGCGGGACGTCTGACACAAGCACCTCAAACTATCTCGGCATGATTGTGTAACGCCGCTCAGTGTTTGAGCGGCAACGGATGTGCGTGTTTCCCGCAAGGGATGAGTAATGAAGCGTATCAAGGCGGGTCTGGTCTCGGATGCTTTTGGCGGCCGTGCATGGTTGGCGATCTCGGAAGATCGCGCTGTCTGCTTCGTTGCGACGGCGACGGCATTCTTCATGCTGTTCGTCTCGCAGGCCAACGCGCAGGCCATCCCGCTTAACAACGAGGATGTGGCGCCGCCGTGGAATGCCTTGCAGGTGTTCGCACCGACGCCCCTCCCCGATTTCCGCGATCCGGACAACAGTGATCCCGTTCCGCCGGAGGATATGCCGGTGAGAAACAGGCAGCAGCCGGGCTATGAGCCGGTCGGCATTCGTTATGGCTCCTGGATGTTCAACCCCTCGCTTCTCGGCGGCGGGTTCTTCGACAGCAACGTGTTCTCCTCGAGCACGACAAAGCATTCGGATATCGCAGCCGTCGTCGAGCCGAAGCTGCGCGCGCATACGTTGTGGGAACGGCATGGCATCGACCTGAAGCTCGATGCGCAGTCGATGATCTACAATCAGTTCTCGAGCCTCAATCAGGACAACATCAGCCTGAAGGGCAGCGGCTGGCTCGACGTCGCGCGCGATCTCAAGGTGCTGGGAAGCTTTCAGGTCGCGCATCTGAACGAAGGCGTCGGAACGCTGAGCTCGCCGGTCAACGCAATATCGCCCACACCGTATAACCTGTTCTCGGGCGACATCGCTGTTCGCAAGGAATTCAATCGCCTTGCAGCCTCGATCGGCATGGGCGTCAAGTCCTACGATTATCAATCGACGCAGGCGCAGGACGGCAGCATCATCAATCAGGACGGGCGCGACGGCCAGATCTACACCGTCCGTGGCCGGCTCGATTATGCGTTCTCGCCGTTCCTCGGCTGGTTCGCCTCTGTTGAGGGCAACCAGCGCGAGGTGCGCGGCACACCCGGCCATACGCTCGATTCCAGCGGCTATCGCGCCCTCTCCGGCGTCACCCTCGGGCGCGCGAATTTGCTGAGCGGCGAAATCGGCGGCGGCTATGTCAGCCAGCAGTTCGACGATCCCACCATCGGCACGATCTCCGGGCCGTCCTATCATGCGAGCCTGCTGTGGCGACCGACGCGCCTGCTCGACATTCGCGCAAGGGCCGAACAGCTCGTGACGGAAACTTCCGACACCAGTTCTAACGGCGTTCTCGCCAACGCCTTTCAGCTCGGTGCGGATTACGAGCTGCTGCGCAACGTCGTGATTTCGCTTGCCGGCGGCTATGAGACCGATCGCTTCTTCGGGCAGACGCGCAAGGACAACGTCACGTCGACCGATGCGCGCGTGAAATACATGCTCAATCGCTTCTCGTCGGTGTCGGTCTATCACCGCTATACCGATCGCAAGAGCGACATCCCGACATTCAGCTACGAGAAACATCTGGTAGGCGTCAATGTTACAGCGCAATTCTGAAGAGCTGGCGGTGCACAGGCCCGAGCAAATCGGCATGGCCATCGAGGATGCTGCCGGCCCGACCGTCGATCTTCGTGAGATCGGCCGCATTCTTCGCCGGCGCTGGTCGGCGATCTGTTATCTCGCGGCTGGAACCATCGGCCTTGCGCTCATCTATATTCTGCTGGCGACGACGCTCTACACCGCGACGTCGACGGTCGTGATCGATCCACGCCATGCCAACGTCACGGACAACACCCAGCAGGTGCTCTCGAGCTACGGCACCGACGACGCGACCATCGAAAGCCAGGTGCTTCTGATCCAGTCGGTTGCGACGCTCCAGCGCGTTATCGACAAGCTGAAGCTGACCGACGATCCCGAATTCTCGCCCACGCCGGGCTTGCTCGATCCGATCAAACGCCTTATCGGCAGCCTTTTCAGCGCCAGCAGCGATGAAGCAGCACCCGACAATGCGGCGCAGACGCGCTCGGTCGACATTCTTCGAAAACGTTTGAAGGTCGTGCGTCAGGGGACGACCTTTCTGGTCGACATCAATGTCAGCTCGAAATCCCCACGCAAGGCAGCGACGATCGCCAACGCTGTGGCGGATGCCTATCTCGACGAGCAGATTCGGACCAAGTTCGACGTCACACGCACCGCCGCGAAATGGCTGAACAGTCAGTTGGATTCGTTGAAAGCCCGCGTTGTCACCTCCGAGAGAGCGGTCGAGGATTTCCGTTCCGCGAACAACCTCTCCGTCTCGCAGGGCGTAACCCTCAACGATCAACAGATCACCGACCTGAACAACAAACTGATCGCCGCCCGGTCCGACGCGGCCGAGGCGCGGGCAAAGTTCGAACAGGTGCAGCAGCTCTCGAAATCCGGCGGCGACCCCGGCGGTATCAATGCCGCGATCTCATCCGACATCATCACCAAGCTGCGCACGCAATACGCCGACATCGCCAAGAGCGAGGCCGACCTCACCAGCAAATATGGCCCGCGCCATCCGCTGGTGGCGAGCGTGCACGCGCAGCTCAAGGATACGCAGAAGCTGATCGATCAGGAGATCAAGCGCATCCTGCAAAGCACGGCGCATGATTACGACGTGGCGAAATCGCGCGAGAAATCGCTGCAGGACAGTCTCGATCAGTTGCAGAACGTCTCGAGCGAATCCGGGCAGGCGCAGGTTCGGCTCCACGAGCTGCAGCGCGAGGCTGAAGCCAATCGCACACTTTATGAGTCGTATCTGGCGCGCGCGAAGGAAACCTCGTCTCAGGAAAGCCTGGAGATGCCGGATTCGCGCATCGTCACGAGGGCTTCGATTCCGCTGAAGCCCTCCTCGCCAAAGACGCTCCTGATTCTGGGCCTCGCCATCGTGCTCGGCGGCGGCGGTGGCCTGGTGCTGGCGCTGCTGCTCGATTATCTCGACAGCCGCATCAAGACGCTGGAACAGGCCGAAGCAATCTCCGGCGTGCCGGCGCTCGCCGCCATCCCCCGGATCGGTGCGCGCGAGCTTGCAAGCCGCGCCAAGCGAGGGCGCTTCGATCTCAAAGGCTATGATCCGAACATCATGCGGCTGCTGCCGCCTTCGCTGCAGCCGCCCCTAATGCGCTACGCCATCGAGGAGCCCGGCACCTTCTTCGCCGAGGCGGTTCGCGCCGCGCGGCTCTCCATCCAGCGTGTGCTGCGGACGCAATCCGCGAAGGTCGTGCTCGTCACTTCCGCGCTGGATAGCGAAGGCAAAACGACATTTGCCTCGAACCTTGCTTTGTCGTTCGCCTCGCTTGGCGTGAAAACGCTGCTGATCGATGGGGACCTGCGCAATCCGGGTCTGACGCGTGCCGTGAGCCCGCGCGCCAATGCCGGCCTGATGCAGGTCGCGACCGGTGAGATTCCGCTGGAGCGGGCGATCCTGTTCGATCGCAGTTCGGGGCTGTCGATTCTGCCGGCAACCGTTTGCGACAACGACAACACCATCACCGAACTGATGTTCTCCGAGGAGATCGTCACGGTCCTCGATCGGCTGCGCGTTCATTACGAACTGATCATCATCGACTCACCGCCCTTGATCCCGCTGGTCGATGGACGCGCCTTGGCCGAGCTTGCGGATCGGATCGTGCTGGCGCTGGCGTGGGACCAGACGCCAAAGGAAATTCTGCTGCACACGATGGAACTGCTTGAGCCGGTCTCGGATCGGATTCTCGGCACTGTTCTCACGCAGGTCGATCTGAGCCGCCTGCGCTTCTACGACTACTATCGAAGCTCGGCCTATCTGAAGCCCTACGTCGCTTCTGCTGCGGCGGCCAGCGGAGCGGCGCATTGAAGCTGCGAACGACAATGTTCCCGCAACAGGCGCCTGCGAGGGCCGTTGCCCTTCATCATCCGGCGCGCCTGCGCGCACACAGGCCTGTCAGCGATACATCGGCCACGGTTGCGGGATTGATCGACGCCGCAATCGTCGGGCTGATGCTGCTCGCTATCATTGCCTTGCTCGGCCTGTCCTCGTCGATGCTGACCAATCTGAAGGTGCACTACGTCACCAGCGGCGGCATTTTCCTTGAGAAGGTTCACGTTGCGAGCTACTGCGTCTTTCTCGCCTTCGCGCTGTGTCTGATCCGCCACGGCAATCCGATCAACGGCCTGCTGTCGAGCCTCGCAGGCGCACGGCTAACATTTGTTCTGTTCCTGTGCTGGATTGCACTGTTCTTTCAGATCGTCGTTCTCAAGCGGCCGTTCACGACCATCATCGATTCGTTTCTGCTGCCGCCGATGATCTGCCTGGTCGTCTGGCAGCTCACCGCCTCGCAACGTCGTGTGCTGGCCCTCGCGTTTCACGCCGGCATTCTGCTCAACGTCGTGCTCGGCTATTACGAGTATTTCTCCGGCAATCGGCTGATCCCGCTGACCGTGGGTGACATTGTTGTGTACGGCGAATGGCGCTCCGCCGCCCTGCTCGGCCATCCGCTGACCGCATCCGGCCTGATCGCGGCTTACGTGATGACGCTTGTCGTGCGCCCGGCGATTCTTCCCTCCGCCATCAGGCTGCCGGTGACTGCATTTTGCTTTGTGTCGCTGATGGCGTTCGGTGGCCGCACGGCGCTCATTACCACGCTGTTCGTGATCGGCGCTCTTCTCGGATGGAAGAGCCTTCGCCTCGCTTTCGGCGGCCGGATTTCGTTACTCGGCATCATCGTGGCGATGTGCATCGTCTCCCTGCTTGCGGGCGCGGTAGCTATCGCGTTCGACTCCGGCATTTTCGACAAGATGCTGATGCGGTTCTCGTCGGACAAAGGCAGCGCGCTGGCGCGGTTCGCGACGCTGCACCTGTTGTCCTATCTCGACTGGACGGAACTCATTCTTGGCGCCGACCCTAACCGGATCACCGCGCTGCAATCGCAACTCGGGCTGAACTACGGCATTGAGAATTTCTGGATCTCGTGCGTCACACAGTTCGGCCTCGTGCACACCGCCCTGCTGACGATCGGTCTTCTCTGCTTCTTCATCGATCTCACGCGCAGATCCGATCGCGGCGTGTGGGCAATCTATCTTCTGATGCTGATGATCGCGGCAAGCTCCGTCAGTTTCTCATCGAAGAACATTCAATTGGCTCAATTCGTCGTTCTCATCACGCTGCTGCTGCCGAAGGAACGACAGGCTGAGCGCCATCAAATTCAACGAAGCAGAGTGTCGCCACGATTTGCGGCGGCGTACGGCGTGCGATGAGGTGCGTGGAATGACGATCTATGTCGATCATACCCATCTGGGGCGGCATGTGACCGGCCTTGAACGGATCACGCTCGAACTGTTCTCGCAGGACGCGCTCGCGCCATTGCCGATTACGCCAGTGACGGCACAAGGCACACGGCAGATGATCGCACGGCAGACGCTGGGGCTCCCGGCGCGGCTCGCAGCATCGAAGTCCGTTCTGCTTTGTCCGGGGTTTCCACCAAGCCCGTTGCTGCGCCCGTTTGCATCGCGCGTTCTGCCTTATTTTCACGATGATTTTCTGATTTCCCGCCGCGACGACCTCAATCATCGCGCACGGTTGTATATGGCCGTACCGTTCAAACTCGCGCTCAAAACCTATCCGCGATTTCTCACCAACTCCGCGACAACGCGCGAGCGGCTTCGGCAATATTGCCGCCGCGATGCGGAGATCACACTCTACCGCCCCTCCGTGCGCAACGTGTTCAATCTCGCGGATAACTCACGTGCGGTGCGTAGCACGCAAACCTCTCCCCTTCGTCTCATCGCGCTCGGCACGGTCGAGCCTCGCAAGAACCTTGTGGCAGCAGGGCGCATTCTGATCGCGCTTCGTGATCGGGGTTTTGCCGATGCGACGCTCGATATTATCGGACGGCGTGGCTGGGGACCCGACTGGGACCAGCTCGCGCAGATTCCAGGCGTGACGCTGCACGGCTATCAAACCGCAACGCGTGTTACCGAGCTGCTCGACAAAGCCGACGTCTTCATCTGCACGTCGCATGACGAGGGGTTGGGGCTTCCCCTCCTCGAGGCTCAGTATGGCGGGCTTCCGATTCTCGCGCCGGATGCCGCGGTGTTCCGCGAGGTGCTGGGCCAATCTGGGCTTTACATCGACCCGGCCGATCCGACGGGCGCCGCTGCAAGCATCGCGCGCCTTGTCGCAACAGACGGCTGGCGACAGCTCCATGTTCGACAGGCCCGAGCCAATCTTGCGCGCTGGAACAATCTCGCGGCATCGGACCGCGACATCGTTCTCGATCTGATCGCACGCATGGCGCACGAGCGCGCGTGTGATCGGGGGACGCTCTCGGATCGTTCGATTGCCACGCACTAACCGACTGGAGTGCTCCGCATGACTTGGCTCGACAGGTGACCATGACGGCCGCGACCAGCGATCAGATCGGTTGGAGCAATGCCGCAGCGGCTCCCGCGTCGCGGGCGCGTGACGTCACGATCGACAGCATGCGGGGCCTTGCGATCCTGATGGTGATCGGCATTCACTCCCTGCCCCAGCCGCTCACATCGAGCTGGGCGATGATGCTGGATGCGGCGCTGCGGCCTTGCGTGCCGATATTCCTGTTTGCATCTGGCATGATGTCTGCCGGAAAGACGGAGATTCCGCTCGGCCGCCGCCTCGCAACGGCTGTCGTGCCTTATGCGATCGTCTTCGTCGCCGCCTACGCTTATATGGCGCTTCACAACGCAAATATGGATCATCGGCTGCATGTTGCGCTGGCGCGGTTCGGCCTCGCCTACGTGTTCGTCTATTATTATGTGTTCGTTTATGTCGGCTGCACCATAGCGCTCTGGCTGCTGCTCAGGTTTGCCAAAATCTCGGGCGGCGGCCGTGACAGCCTTGCGATATGGCTGATCGTGGCGATCGCCTTCGGGCTGTTGGCCGGCGCCTACATCGACCCGCTCCTTATCAAGGCGGACTTCTCGCCATCTCTCATCGAAGAAGTGCGGATGCGGGATATCCCGTTCTGGTTTGCGTTTCTCGCGCTCGGCTTGCTGATCGGAACGCTCCGGCTGCATGACACGCTCCGCAATCACATGGCGCTTCTCCTCATCGCAACCGTCGTGGCCTATGCGATCTATGCCGGCGTGCGTCTCTGGCAGATCGGCGACGCGGCGGATTACGATTCGTTGGCGTTTTATGTCTACGCGTCTCTCGCCGCTCTGACCTTGCTGACGTTGCGACTTGCATCGCCCGCGCTCGCAATACTCGGCTCGGGCAGCTACTTCATTTATCTCTGGCACATTTTCATCGTCATGGCGCTCCGAGACAATGGCGTGTTCGATCGTTTGCCGCCGTTGACTGCCTTTGCCGTCACGTTCACGGCGACGACGCTCGCGATCGTTATTGCGCTGATTTGCATTCGACGCGTCGTCCCGAACAAAATGCTGCGCTGGGTGGGTGCCTGACGATGCTGCTGCGACATACCCTCCTCTACCTTCCGGCGCAGGTGATCGGCCCGCTGTTCCAGCTTCTGGCGATGATCGTCTGGACGCATGTCGTCAACGATCACACGCTCGGTGTCATCACGCTCATTACTGCGTCGCACGAGCTGCTGCAGATCGGATTTCTGTCGTGGTGGTCGCAATACGCGCTGCGCTTTCTCGGCCGCTATCAGGATGCGGGCGAGGAGCAGCGGTTCTACGCGACGGAAAGCTTCGTCATTCTGATCTCCGTCATCCTGCAGAGCCTTGCAATCGTCGGCGTGGTGTTACTGGTTATCGCGCCGGACGCGAGCCCGCTTCTTCTTGCCGCCAGCATCGGCTACGTCATCTCGCGCACACTCAACCTTTACATCGCCGAGCGCGCCCGGGCGCGGCAACAGATCGGAATCTATTCCATCCAGCAGATCGTCGGGCCGTCGGCCGGGTTGCTCCTTGGCCTTCTTCTCATCCATTGGTTCGGCCCGCACCCAGAATGGCCGTTGATCGGCTATTTCGCGATGCAGCTTCTGGCAGCGCTGATCGTGTTGCCGTTCATCGGTTACAGCAGCCGCGTGTGGCCGATCGACCGCGACATTTTCCGCCACGCGCTGCATTACGGCGTTCCGATCATCATCGGCGGCGGATTGGGTTGGGTCGGCCTCAACGCCTCGCGCTTCATCCTCAACGATATGCGCGGCGTGGCTGCCGCCGGTCTGTTCGCTGTTGGCTATGGTCTCGGTCAACGGGCTGCTGCAGTTGCCGCAATGCTGGTGACGGCGGCGGCCTTTCCCCTCGCTGTGAAGCACATGGAGCAAGGCGGCAGCAAAGCCGCCATGAGCCAGCTTGCCGACAATAGCGCGCTTCTGTTTGCGATCCTCGTGCCGAGCATCGCCGGGATATATTCGCTGCGCGCAGAGATCGTCCACCTGATGATCGCCGCGCCCTTTCAGGCAGCGACGCTCGCGATCCTGCCACTGTCGGCACTTGCGGGCGCCATTCGCAGCCTGCGCGCCCACTTCGGCGATCAGGTGTTTCTGTTGCATAACCGGACACGACTGATCGTTGTCGTCGCATCGGTCGACGCGATCGTCACCGTGATCCTGAGCATTGTTTTCATCCAGCGCTGGGGACTGGTCGGCGCCGCGGCGGCGACAGTCGCGTCAGCCCTTGCTGCGGCGACGGTGAGCTTCGCCATCGGCTTTACAAAATTTGGCCTGACGCTGCCGGTCTCGCACCTGCTGCGATCCGGCATCGCGACGGCCCTGATGATGCTGGTGCTGCACAGGTTGCCTGAAGCCGCCAACCTCAGTGGTCTGGCTCTTCACATCGCAATCGGCGCCGGAACCTATGCCGCCGCTCTCGTCGTGTTCTATGCGCGGAGCCTGTTCCATCTCTGGATCGTCCGCGCACACCAGCCCTTGCGAAGCTAGATCATGCCCGGCGTGCGTTGGTGAAGGCACGCTGCATCGCGAACCACAGCGGCTTCTTCTGCAGATTCGAATCGTAGGGCAGCGGGCGCGGCAGCCGCGCGGCGGACGGGTCCTTCTTCTTGGCGAGATCGGTGTAGAACGAATATTGATCGGCAAGCTCCCAGGCGATCACCGCCTTCACCGCCGAGATCTGCAGCACATTGTCGAGAAACGCTTCCGCAGTCTTTGCCACCAGCTCGTCGCGAGCACGGATATCATCCGGAAACGTATCGTCCCGTACATCGAATTCCGTGATGTAGATGTCGACACCAAGCTCGCTGAGCTTGTGAACGAAATCGGCAAATCGCACGGGATCGTGCTTGTATTTCGGTTGCAGATGCCCCTGCAGCCCAACGACGTCCAGACGAACACCGGAATCCTTCAACTCCTTGACCAGTTTGAGGAGCCCTTCTCGCACCGCGAGTCCGAGTGGATCATCGCGTTCCGTCTGCGCTTCGTTAAGAACGAATTTCGTAGCCTTGTCGACAGCGCCTGCCCGCTCGAAAGCACGGCGGACATAATCCGTTCCGAATGCATCGTACCATGGGCCCAACCTGTATCCGCCCGGCGCCTTGTGCCCCGGCCAGAACGGCTCATTCACAATGTCCCATGATTGCAGCTTGCCGACATAACGGCCGACGACGTCTTCGATGTAGCCATCGAAGAACGATCGCCGCTCGGCAAGCGCCATGTTGCGGACCCATTGCGGAACCCACTCGTTCCAGATGACGCAGTGACCTCGCAGACCGATCCGGTTCGTCGTGCAAAATTGCAACAGCTTGTCCGCGGGCTCGAAGCGCTTCACGCCCGGCCGTGATGCAACAGTGCCCATCTTCAAGGCAGTATCTGTCGTGATGAGCCGTGCCTGAGAGATGTAGAGGTCGCGATAGCCGATATCGTGATCGATTGCTTCCGCTGCAGCGGCGCCGAACATCACATTCTTGCTTGCAGCTGCATCACCAAGACTCTCGCCAATCGACGATCGTGATTCTGTCCCGCGCAACAAAGCAACTGTCGCGCCAGCGCATGTTGCGATCATATCGCGTCGCGTGATGTGTTGCATGAAGACGACTCCCTGACGTGAAAAGAAATGTGATCTGTGCATTGCAGTGCTCGCCACGCTTGCGTCGCATTGGTCCAATTTGATGACGATCGAACATCGAGTACGCATCATCGATGTCGATGTTCGTTCCACGCGCCCCGCGTGTTCGTTGTGTTCGCGAGTTCCGACAAACTGTCATCAGGAGATCGACATGTTGACCACGCCTTCGGCACACTCGCGTCACAATCTCAACGTCGATGGCGTCTCCATCAATGTTCCTTCGATGCCGGATGCCATTGCATCGGTGATCGATGCGGCTCAACGGGGGGAAAATTTTTCCGTCTGCACGCTCAATCTCGATCACGTCGTGCAGCTTCGAAAGCGTTCCGACTTTCGCAATGCCTATCAGCGCGCAAAGTTCGTCACCGCGGACGGATTTCCGATTGTGATTCTCAGCAGGCTGGTCGGAACACATATCAAACGCACCACGGGTGCCGATCTGATCGAGCCGCTTTGCGCGGAGGCTCAGCGGCGAAACCTGCCGATCTTCCTTCTCGGCTCGAACAACGTAACGCTCGCGGAAACGGTGAAAGCCCTTTCACAGCGCTACAAAGGCATACGTTTCGCAGGTTTCTTTGCACCCGGACCTGATTTCGACCCCTATTCGCCAGAGGCGGATTTTGCCATCGAAAGCATTCGCCGCTCACGGGCGCGATTGTGTTTCGTGGCGCTTGGTGCGCCGAAACAGGAAGTCTTTGCCGCACGCTGCCTCGACCAGTTGGAAGGCACCGGCTTTCTCTGCATCGGCGCGGGCCTCGATTTCATCGCGGGGACACAAACGCGCGCACCGACCATTACCCAAAAGGTCGGTCTGGAATGGGCGTGGCGGATGCTGAAAAACCCGCGTCGCCTCGCGCCGCGTTACGCAAAATGCATGGTGGTGGTGCCGCGGCTGTTCGTCCGAACGCTTCCCCAAATCATCAGTGCTCGCACAAGGACCGCTGCATGACATCCAACGTCACTCTCGCCCAACGCGCACGCAACATCCGTCGCCGTTATCAGATCTGTTTGATCCACCCGTTCGATCCGCGCGGCCAGAAGGTCGGCGGGCTCGAGACCTATATCCGCGACTTCATCACGTTTCATCCGCAGGATACCGATCTTCTGTTCATCGGCGTCGATTCGATCGGTGATCTTGCGGTCGGACAAGTTCATCGCCTCACCTTTCGTGGGCGGCAATTCGATTTCATGCCGATCCTGCGTTATTCGGATGAGCAGGCGCGCGAGGCTGCGAAAACCATTCGCTCCTCCCTCACCGGCCAGTTCTTCATGGCGCTGTTGCGGAATTTCCGGAGCATCGCGCAGCTGATCCGCGCACGGAAATGCACCGTCGATCTGCGGCGCGTTGAATTCTCGTGGCTGCCGGTCATCCTGCGCCTTCCGTTCGTGCAGATGCTGCATGGCGAAGGCGTGCCGAAACTGAAGATGGACTCGCTGCTGCGTAAATATTCCTTCGTGCATAATGCGGGCGAGCGGTTTGCGATTGCGACCAGCGAGAAATTTCTGTGCGTCAATCCGTTTATCACGGAGCGTCTGCAGAAAACCTATCCGAGTCGCAAAGAGAAGATCGATACGCTGTGGACCTGGGTGAACACTGACATCTTCGAGCCGCAGCCCTTCCCCTCGACGGACTTGCCATTTCGGGTGGTCTTCGCCGGCCGGCTCGATGAATTCAAACAGCCGCCGCTGATGTTCAGAACGCTTGCGCGGTTGCGCCACAGGCTCAACGGTCATCTCGAATTCCATTATGTCGGCACCAGCGACCCGACGCGGTTCGCCGAGTTCGGCAATATCGCAGATATCACCATTCGCCACGGCTTCAAGGATGCGGCCGGTCTCGCTGCAACCATCGCATCGGCTCATGCCGGAATTCTGACATCGGAATTCGAAGGCATGCCGCGCTGCGTGCTGGAGACGCTCGCCATCGGCCGTCCTGTCGTTGCGATGCATCTGCCGCAGCTGGAGTCCGTCATCCACGATGGTATCAGCGGTTATCTCGTGCCGCGCAATGGGTTATTGGACGACATGGCCGAGGTGCTAGCGGAGCGCTTTGTTGCTGTCCGCAGCGACATTGCCAGTGGCCGCATACGGCCGGAAGCCGTCGCCACATCGATCGAAAGCTTCACGCCGGGCACTCAACTGGCGCGCGTGTTTCGGTATCACCGCGAGATCCAGAACGCGCGCCATCTGCTCGCCATGGCTTGATATCACGAAGGGGACGTCGTGAAAATTCTGCTGCTCACCAGTGAGTTCACGCCGGCGAATGGCGGCATCGGCACCTACGCACGCGAGGTCGCCGCCGCGGCGTGGGAGCTTGGCGCCGAGGTCACCGTGGTTGCGCCGGATTATGGCCGCTCGATCGACGATAGCAACCTGCCGTTCAAGGTGTCGCGCTTCCATGGCGGCCTGCATTCGATGCGCGATCTGCCGGCCAAGATCAGGCTCGTGCGTAGCGAGATTTCCAAGGTCTATTACGACATCGTTCATGCCGCGGATTGGCCGTTCTTCATTCCCGTTGCGATGTCGCGTCATCAAATCGACGGCCGCATGATGCTGACCGTGCACGGCACGGAGATCAACGAGACCCAGACGCCGCTGAAGCGGCTTGCGATCCGCGGCGCGGGCGTGTTCGGTCCACGTGTGGAGGTCGTCGCAAACAGCGGATTTACCCGCGATCTGTTCTGCGATCGTTTCCCGGTCAACCGTGCGCGGGTGAATGCCGTATCACTTGGCGTGTCCGATTTCTGGTTCGGTCCGCGTAAGCGGAAGGTGCAGGCGCGCTGGCAATACGGGATCGAGGCCAACCGTATCGCGATGGTGACGGTTGCGCGCATCACCCGGCGGAAAGGCCATCACCTCACGCTGGCGGCGCTCGAGCGTCTGCCAGAGTCCATCCGTAAATCCATCACCTGGCTGGTGGTCGGCCCGCCGGGCGAAGCTGATTACGTGCAGGAGTTTCGCGAGAAGGTCGAGCGGTCGCCATGCGACGTTCGCCTCCTCGGCGCACTGACCGATCAGGAAATCCACGATCTCTATTCCGGCGCGGATTTCTTCTGCCTCACCGGCGTGCCGGATACGTCGGGCCGGGTCGAAGGCTTCGGTCTCGTCTATCTGGAGGCGGCGGCGTGCGGGCTGCCGAGCGTGGCGACTGCGATCGGCGGCGTTCCCGATGCAGTGATCGACAACAAGACTGGGCTTTTGACAGACGCTGCACCGAACGCTGTTGCCGATGCGATCTTGCGAATGGCCGCCGACGGTGAATTGCGGACCAACCTTGCGAATGCCGCAAAATTTCATGCGCACGAGATGTCGTGGCGCCGCTGTGCCGGCCAGACCTATGGCCTACCCTACACCTCGCTCTCCCATCCGATGCCCGAGCACGATCTGATCGGATTGGCGCCGATATTCGACGATCCGGCGGATGCGCATCGCCCGATGATGCACTGAGCATGGTGCGCTTCATGCGAAAGCTGGTGCTGATCTGTGTTGCGTTTGGTCTCGGCTGCTCGGCAGCTCAGGCCGCCGATGGCTGTACGAAGAGCCGTGAATATCTGCTCAGCGGCCGCGCGGGCGACCTCACGATGCCGGTCACGTCCTACACCAATCTGTTCAAGACCTGCTCCGCCACGGCAACGATGTCGAACGTGAAGGCCGCCTATATGCTGAGAGACGGCGGCATCGCCGTGACGCCGAAGCAGGATACCGTCGCAGCGACCGCCGCAACGTTGTCGCGCTTCTGCGAATCCAATCCGCGCGGCACGCTGCGCTTTCTCAGCAAGCGGGATCTCAAGCTCAATCGCTCGGTTCTCGATATCGTGAAGATATCGTCGACCTCCGCGACATCCTGCAAAAAGCTCAAGGGTCTCAGTTAGCGCCCTCTTCTCCCGAACTCCATTCACGCTTCTGCGTTGTCGGGAGGTGTTTTCAGAGAGGGCTCTTATGTTGAGATATTGTTCGAAGCCGGGCGCGGTCAACGTCAATCATTTGCTCTGTTGCCCGCGGTGCCATTCGGAACTTCATCTCCACGAGACGCCCATTCGCTGTGCAGGCACGAACTGCGTGTTCTCCAGGCGCGGTTTTCCGCGCGCCAGCGGCCAACCCGTTCTCATCGACTTCGAGCGCAGCATCTTCGAGCGCGCGGCCTATGACGACGATCGCGGATCGGTGTTCAAGCGAGACGACACCGGCCGCGGTTTCGGCGTTCGCGTGCGCCGGATGCTGACCGGCTCCAATCCGGTGACGCCCGAAAAATCGAAAGAGATGGTCAAGCTGCTCAAGCGCGAAAACAAGGCGCCGGTTGTTTTGGTCATCGGCGGCGGTGCGATCGGCGCCGGGGCCGATCCTCTTTACGATACCGAGCACATTCAGATCGTCGGCACCGACGTCTATGCCTCCAACAACACGGATGTCGTCGCCGACGGACATTTTCTCCCGTTTCGTGACGAGGTGTTCGATGCGGTCTGGATTCAGGCTGTCCTTGAGCATGTGCTCGATCCGCCCGCTGTCGTCGCGGAAATCTATCGTGTCCTGAAACCCGGCGGCATCGTCTATGCCGATACGCCATTCATCCAGCAGGTGCACGAACAGGCTTATGACTTCACGCGGTTTACGTTAAGCGGGCATCGCTGGCTGTTCCGCCGTTTCGAGGAAATCGACTCCGGCGCGGTCGGCGGGGCCGGCAAGGCGCTGGTCTGGTCGATCCGTTATGTCGCGCTGTCGCTCGGTTTCAACACCCGCGTTGCGACGCTCGTCGCACTGCCGTTCTTTTGGCTGCGGTTCATCGATTATTTTGCCAAGCCCGGCCCGAAATCCGACGCAGCCAGCGGCGTGTTCTTCTTCGGCCGCCGCTCCGAAACGGCGCTCAACGCCAAGGACATGCTACGCTATTACGCATCCAAGCATCCACGCTGAATGCAATCAGGCTGTTTTGTACTTAGCCCATCCGGCAGCACGCAACCGGCACGCAGGGCATTCGCCGCAGCCATAACCCCAGTCGTGCAGCGCGCCGCGTTCGCCGAGATAGCATGTGTGAGAATGCTGCACGATGAGATCGACCAGCGCGTCGCCGCCAAGCTCATGCGCTAAGGCCCATGTCTCCCCCTTGTCGCGCCACATCAACGGCGTGTGCAGTTCGAAATCGCGCCCCATGCCCTGATTGATCGCGACGTTGAGCGATTTGATCGTCTCGTCGCGGCAGTCCGGATACCCGGAATAATCCGTCTCGCACATGCCGCCGACGATGTGCCGGATGCCGCGTCGATAGCCGAGCGCGGCGGCGAGGGTGAGAAACAGCAGATTGCGGCCGGGCACGAACGTGTTGGGGAGGCCACCCTTGTCCATCTCGATCGCGATGTCGCGCGTCAGGGCCGTATCGGAAATTTCCGCCAGCGTTGGAATGGCGAGCGTATGCGCCTCGCCGAGCCTCGCCTTCCACTCCGGCTTGATCGCCTTGAATCTCTCGATCAGCGTCGAACGGCATTCGAGCTCGATCGCGTGCCGCTGACCGTAGTCGAAGCCGACCGTCTCGACGCGCGCAAAGCGCGACAGTACCCAGGCAAGACAGGTTGCGGAATCCTGACCGCCGGAAAACAGCACCAGCGCGGCATCGTCGAGGGGCTTATCCAAGGGATTGTTCATGACCCGATCTATCATTCAGGATGGACGCCGCCAACCGGGGAATATCGGGGTTTGATGCAGGATTGAGACTGGGCGAGCGTGGGCCGATGCGGCATAGAAAGAGTATCTGCCATCATTCCGGTGCCTCATGAAACCGCCTTCGAACCCGACCGATATTGCTGCTCTCCTTGAAGTGATGGCGGCGTTGCGAACGCCTGTCGGCGGCTGCCCGTGGGATCTGGAGCAGACGTTCGAGACGATCGCGCCCTACACCATCGAGGAAGCTTACGAGGTAGCCGACGCGATCACGCGGCATGACCTCGACGATCTGCGCGAGGAGTTGGGCGATCTTCTGCTGCAGGTCGTCTATCACGCCCGCATGGCGGAGGAGCAAGGCGCGTTCGCCTTCCCCGACGTGGTGGCGGCCGTCGTCACCAAGATGGTCCGCCGCCATCCGCATGTATTCGGTGACGAGGCCGGGCGGATGTCGCCGGACGAGGTGAAGGCTGCGTGGGAGCGGATCAAGGCGGAAGAGAAAGCCGAACGCGCTGCACGACGTGGGGAGCTGCCAGTGCAACAGCCCTCCTTGCTCTCATCGGTGAAAACGGGTCAGCCTGCGCTTGCTCACGCACTCGCGCTTCAGCAGAAGGCCGGCACGGTCGGCTTCGACTGGAACGATCCGCGCGCGGTGCTCGCCAAGATCCGCGAGGAAGCCGACGAGATCGAAGCCGCACTCGACGGCGGTGACGCCAGGGAAATCGCGGCGGAGACCGGCGATCTCCTGTTTGCCGTGGTCAATCTCGCGCGGCACGCCAAGGTCGATCCGGATATGGCGTTGCGTTCCGCCTCCACAAAATTCGAGCGGCGCTTTGGCTACATCGAGCAGGAACTGGCAAAACGCGGCAAGGCGCTCGGTGCAGCGACGCTCGATGAGATGGAAGCGCTGTGGTGCGAGGCAAAGCAGGCGGAGAAGGAGTAGTTACCCTTATGTCCCGGGCGCGACGCAGCGTGAAGCGCTGCCTCGCAGAACCGGGACCATCATAAATGTTGAATGTAGAACGGCCCCGGATCAGCAATGCATCGCTACGCGCTGCACTGCATCCGGGGCACATCCGTATCAGAAGAGCCCTACGCCTCGCGTGGCACGGCCTGAAACCGCGCAATGGCTGTATCGCGCTTGGTTTCATCGACGCGGATCACCATGTCGAAATGGTCGTCGTCGAGCGTCTTTTCCAGCACCTCGGCATTGCGGTGAATCCAGCTGATGCCCTCTCCGTCGGCGGCATCGATGCGCAGTTCGAGAACGGTGCGCAGGGCGGCGAGCCGTTCCTCGATTGCCGCAAGCAGCGCGTCGATCCCCTCGCCGGTCTCCGCCGACACCAGAAAGCACGGATGATCCGCGGGCCGGCGCGCGGCGATGCGTGCGAGGTTTTCGCGCTCCTCGGGCGAAAAACAATCGATCTTGTTCCAGACCTCGATGATGCGATGGCCGGACTCCGTGCCGATCCCCAACTGCCGCAGCACGTGATCGACATCGCGCTCCTGCGCTTCGGCATCCTCGTGCGAGATATCGCGCACATGCAGGATGACGTCGGCCTCGATCACTTCTTCCAGCGTCGCGCGGAAGGCCGCGACCAGCATGGTCGGAAGGTCCGAGATGAACCCCACGGTGTCGGAGATCATCGCTTTGCCGCCATGCGGCAATCGTAATGCGCGCAGCGTCGGATCGAGCGTCGCAAACAGCATGTCGGCAGCCTGCACGTCGGCGCGCGTCAAGCGATTGAACAGCGTCGACTTGCCGGCGTTGGTGTAACCGACGAGCGCGACGACACGATACGGCACGCGCTTGCGCCCGGCACGATGCAGCCGCCGCGTCGCTTGAACCTTCTTCAGATCATTTTCGATCCGCGTGATGCGCTCGCCGATCATGCGGCGGTCGGCCTCGATTTGCGTTTCGCCCGGGCCGCCCATGAATCCGAAGCCGCCACGCTGACGCTCCAGATGCGTCCATGAGCGGACGAGGCGGCTGCGCTGATAGATCAGATGCGCGAGTTCGACCTGCAGCGTGCCTTCGCGGGTCTTGGCGCGACGGCCGAAGATTTCGAGAATGAGGCCGGTGCGGTCGAGCACCTTGGCGTTCCATTCCTTCTCGAGATTGCGCTGCTGGATCGGCGACAACGCGCAATCCATCACCACGAGATCGACGTCGTGCGCCTTGATGAGGCCGAGAATGTCTTCGACCTTGCCCTTGCCGAGATAAGTCGCCGGGCGGATTTCGGACAGCGGCGCGATCAGCGCCTCCGCAACCGTAAGGTCGATCGCACGCGCAAGACCGGCAGCCTCATCGAGGCGGGCTTGCGGATCGCGCACGGCATCGGAGCCTATAGTGGCAATGTCGGCGCTGCCGCGGCGCGCACGAAGATACGGGCCGACAACAAGCACGCGGCCCGTCGTCTGCCCCTGCGCCGGTCCCCCAGAACCCGGCCGGTCGGCTGCCCCGCCGAAGCTACGCGGGTCCAATCAGGGTCCTCAAGCTGGAGTGTCCTCGCCGCCCTCGAACAGCGAAATCGGTGCGCCGGGCATGATGGTCGAAATCGCGTGCTTGTAGACAAGCTGCGAGTGCCCATCCCGCCGCAGCAGCAGGCAGAAATTGTCAAACCAGGTGACAATGCCCTGCAACTTGACGCCGTTGACGAGGAAAATCGTCAGCGGGGTTTTCGATTTGCGAACATGATTGAGAAACGTGTCTTGCAGATTTTGTGCGCGGTCGGCTGCCATTGTTATTTTTTCCGCAGTCGTAGCTGGTTCTTGTTATCTCCCGTCCGCATTCGCGCGAGCGAGCTGCGCCCCCCGAAACCTCCTCCGGGTGCTGCGGTGCATTAAAAGACAGCCCCGGAGGATAGGCAAGACCAGTTCACCCGTGATGCCGGGGAAATCCGCTGGAAAATCAAGAAAATGTCGAAAAACCGTGAAAATGGCTGCGGAGCTTGGCGGCGATCGGCCCCGGTACGCCGTTGCCAATCGGCTTGCCGTCGATCTTGACCACCGGCATCACGATCTGGGTCGCGGCCGTCACGAATGCTTCCGCAGCTTCTTCCGCCTCCTGCGGCGTGAACGGACGTTCCTCGAATCGCATCTGCAGCGCCGCCAGCACTTCCTGCAACACGGCCCGGGTGATGCCGGGCAGGATGCCGCTGTCGGCCGAACGCGTGACGATGGTGCCGGATTTGGTCACGATCCAGGCGTTGCTGGATGAACCTTCGGTGACGAATCCGTCGCGGTCGACGAACCAGGCCTCATAGGCCCCCTGCTCCTTGGCCTGCTGCTTGGCGAGCACGTTCGGCAGCAGCGCGACCGATTTGATATCGACCCGCGGCCAGCGATTCTCCGGCAGGGTGATGACGGCGATGCCGTGCGCGGCCTGCGCCTCGTTCTTCGCGAAGCTGAGATTCTTCGCGGTGACCACGAGACTCGGCTTCACAGACGGAGACGGGAAGGAATGCTCGCGATGGGCCACGCCGCGCGTGACCTGCAGATAGATCAGCCCGTAATGGACGCGATTGCGCCGCATCACCTCATGCAGCACGGCGGTCAGCGCCGCCTCGCCCATCGGCATCGCGATCCGTACTTCGCCGAGCGAACGCTTCAACCGTGCGCGATGACGCGGCCAGTCGACGAGCGCGCCGTCGCGGATTTCGCAGACCTCGTAGATACCGTCTGAAAACTGATAGCCGCGATCCTCTATATTGACGGACGCCTCGCGCAGATCGAGATAGCGGCCGTTGACGTAAGCGATACGGGCCATGTGTCAGCCGACTCCCAGCGCCTTGAGCTTGCGATGCAGCGCCGAGCGCTCCATGCCGACGAATTCCGCCGTGCGCGAGATGTTACCGGAAAAGCGGCTGATCTGCGCAATCAGATAGTCGCGCTCGAACACCTCGCGGGCCTCGCGCAACGACAGCCCCATGATGTGCTCGCCGTTGACGCCGGTCGGCATCGCCGGGATCATCGAGCCGACGTCCTGCGGCAGCATGTCCGCGGTGATGGTCGCTTCCGGATCGCCGCCGGCCAAAATCATCACGCGCTCGATATTGTTGCGCAACTGGCGGACGTTGCCCGGCCAGACATGCGATTGCAGCACCGCCATCGCGTCCTCGCCGATCCGGCGCTTCGGCAGGCCGGTCGTGCTCGAAATCTGGTCCATGAAGTAATCGACGAGTTCGGGGATATCCTCGCGCCGCTCCGACAGCGGCGGCACCCGGATCGGCACCACCGAGAGCCGATGGTAGAGATCCTCGCGGAAGCGCCCTTCCGCAATCTCCGCTTCGAGATTGCGCGAGGTGGACGAAATGATCCGCACATCGACGTTGACCTTGTTGGTGCCGCCGGCGCGCTGGAAGGTCTGATCGACCAGCACGCGCAGAATCTTGTTCTGCGTCTCGCGCGGCATATCGGCGATTTCATCGATAAAGAGCGTGCCGCCATGCGCCTCTTCAAGCGCGCCCGCCTTGCGGCCGGTCTCGCCATCGGCGAGCTCGACGCCGAACAGTTCGACCTCCATGCGCTCTGGCGTAATCGTTGCGGCGTTGATGACGACAAACGGCCCGCCTGCGCGGCTCGACAGATTATGCAGCGTGCGCGCGACAAGCTCCTTACCCGCACCCGACGGCCCGACGATGAGAATGCGGCTGTTGGCCTTGCCGGCGCGGTCGATGGTCTGGCGCAACTGGTTCATGCACGGCGATTTTCCGACCAGCGTGTTCGAAGCCGGTGCAAGCTGTTTTAGCTCGCGCACCTCGCGCTTCAGCCGTGAGTTCTCCAGCGCGCGGGTGGCAACCAGCACGAGACGATCCGCCTTGAACGGCTTCTCGATGAAGTCGTAGGCGCCGCGCTTGATCGCAGCGACGGCGGTTTCGATGTTGCCATGGCCGGAGATCATCACGACCGGAACATCGGCATGATCCTTCTTGATCTGTTCAAGAAGCTGCAGCCCGTCGAGCTTGCTGCCCTGCATCCAGATATCGAGGAAGATCAGGTTCGGCCGGCGCGTCGCGATCTCCGCAAGTGCGGAGTCGCTGTCGCGCGCCGTGCGGGTCTTGTAGCCCTCGTCATCGAGAATACCGGCGACGAGGTCGCGGATGTCGGCTTCGTCGTCAACGATCAGAATGTCATTCGCCATGGCTTACTTCCGCTTCCGTATTTTGTGGCGTGTCGCTGGTCTTCACGTCGCTGTCTTTCGGGCGACCGGAGACGGCAAAGCGTAGCCGCACCCATGCGCCCCTCTGCCCCGGCTTGATGTTCGAGGCGTCGTTCAATTCGATCTTGCCGCCATGATCCTCGAGCACGCGGCCGACGATCGCGAGACCAAGGCCGGTGCCCTTTTCGCGGGTCGTGACGTAAGGCTCGAGAAGCCGCGCGCGGCTTTCCTTGGGCAGGCCGATGCCGTTATCGACCACGTCGATCAGCACGTCATCGCCGTCCCGCGCGGCGGTGACTTCAATGCGCCCCTTGCCAAGTTCGTCCGGCGGCACCGCGCCGATCGCTTCCGTGGCGTTCTTGATGATGTTGGTCAGCGCCTGCGAAATCAGCCGGCGGTCGAAATTCGCCCGCATCGGGTCCTGCTTGATGTCGGCCTCGATCTCGATGTCGGGATGGCCGACGCGCATCAGGAACACCGCCTGCCGCACGGTGTCGGCGACGTCCTCGCCCTCGAACACCGGCTTCGGCATCCGCGCGAACTTCGAGAATTCATCCACCATGCGGCGGATGTCATCGACCTGACGCACGATGGTGTCGGTGCACTGGTCGAAAATCGCACGATCCTCTGTGATGGTCTTGCCGAATTTACGGCGGATGCGCTCGGCCGAGAGCTGGATCGGGGTCAGCGGATTCTTGATCTCGTGGGCGATACGGCGCGCGACGTCGGCCCACGCCGAGGTGCGCTGTGCGGAGACAAGTTCGGTGATGTCGTCGAGCGTGATGATGTAGCCTTCCTGCGCCTGCCCCGACTGCTCGCCGGTGATGCGGACGGAGAGATTGCGCGCGATGCCCGCGCGGTTGATCTCGATTTCACCCTGCAGCAGGCGGTGTGAGCCGCTTTTCGCGCTCTCCATCAACTCGTTGAGTTCGGGTACCACATCCGAGAGCGGATGGTCGATCGCCTCCGTCTCGACGAGCCCGATCAGCTTTTCTGCCGAGCGGTTGAGAATGCCGATGATGCCGTTGCCATCGACCCCGATGATGCCCGCGCTTGCCGACGACAACACCGCCTCGATGAAGCGGCGGCGGCTGTCGATCATGTTGCTGGCACTGACGAGTTCGTCGCGCTGGGTGCGCAACTCCTGCGTCATCTTGTTGAAGGTCTCACCGAGATTGGCGAGGTCGCCCTCGGACTTGATCACCGGCACCTGAACGTGCAGGTCGCCGGTCGAGACGAGGTTCGCCGCGCTCATCAGCCGCCGGATCGGCGCCACGAGGCGGTTGGAGAAATTGAGGCCGATCAGCACCGCCGACATCAAGACCGAGAGCGCGATCACGGTGAACATCAGCGCAAACGCGACCTGAATGCCGAGCTTGCGCGATTCCAGCTCGCTGTATTCGGCGACGCTCGCCTGGGTCTGGCGCAATTGCCCCACCACGCGCGGATCGAGGAGCCGCGCGACATAGAGGAATGTATCCTGAAACGCGCGCAGCCGGATCACGGCGGCGACGTAGTTCTGCTGGATGAACACGCCGATCTGCGGATCGTCCTCATTGACGTTGGCGAGGAAGTCCGGAGCCGGCGTGGTGAAGCTCTGGGCAACGCCGTTCGCAGTCGTCTCGAGGACGTTGCTGTCCTTGTCGATAATCATCGCGCCCGGCAGGTCGCGCGCCTTGGCGTTTTGCGTCAGCACCGCACGAAAGCTCTGGCGGTCCTGGTCCCATAGTGGGCGCGCGTTGGCGAGGTCGTTCGCCATGCCGAGCACATCACCACGGATCAGTTGTGCATGCTCGTAGAGATAGGCATTGGCGATGGTCAGCGAGTTCTCGATCACGGCCTTGGTCGGGCCCGAGAACAGCCGGTCGAGGCCGCGGTCGAGCGTGACGTTGGCGACGATCGACACCAGCACCGCCGGCAGCACCGCGATCACCGAGAACAGGGCAACGATCTGGACGTGCAGCCGGGCGGCCGCCCGGCCCCGCCGCCGTGCCTGGATCACCAGCCAGATTTCCCGCCCGATGATCAGGAGCAACAGCAGGATGGTGCCGGCATTGATCAGCAGGAAGGTGATGACCACCGAATGGGTGGGCACGATCGGGGTGAGCCCGGTCAGCACCACGAAGGTCAGGCAGGCAGAGATCAGCGCCAGGGCAACGGCGATCGGCATCAGGAGCCGGCGCAGCCGCTTGCCCCGCGGTTCAGCGATAGGAGGTTCGATCGAGGCCGAAGTCTCTAAAGCGGTCATGCCTTGGGGGTGTGAGAGAAGCGGCGAGATGCGGCAGAACCGCATCACTGGTGCATTCATATCACAATGTTGCCGAATTGCGACAATTCCTAGGCGCGATCAAAGCCACCGCGCCTCTATCCAACGGCAATTGCTTCGCGCGGCTCTTGGCCGCTAGAGACCGCTAGCCTGACCGATAAACCTGGATGTCGAGGTCGCGGACCTTCTTGCGAAGCGTGTTGCGGTTCAGCCCCAGAAGGTCGGCGGCCCGAATCTGGTTGCCGCGGGTTGCCACCAGCGCGGCGGTGAGCAGCGGCGCCTCGATCTCACGCAGGATGCGGTGATAGAGGCCGGGCGGCGGCAGCGCATTCGGAAAGCCCGCGAAATACGATGCGAGGTAGCTCTCGACCGCGCCTGACAGGTTTTCCACCTTCTGCGGTGTTCCGCCGGTCGACGCACCCGCGGTTGCGGAAGCGAGTTCGCCCTCGATGACCGACGCGGTGATGATGTCCTGCGGGTACAGCGCCGCAAGACGACGGGCGAGGTTCTCCAGTTCGCGGACGTTGCCCGGCCAGCGATGCTGCTTCAGCCGCTCCAGCGCCTGTGCGTCGAGCTTCTTCAGCGGCAGGCCGTCCTTCTCCGCCAGCGCGAAGAAGTGGCGAACGAGATCGGGAAGGTCCTCGATCCGTTCACGTAGTGGTGGAAGTCTGAGCGGCACGACATTGAGACGGAAGAATAAATCTTCACGGAACAGGCCCTGCTGGATCAGCACCCGCAGGTCCTTGTTCGAGGCTGCGACGATGCGCACGTCGGTCTTGATCGGCGTGCGGCCACCGACCGTGGTGTACTCGCCCTGCTGCAGCACGCGCAGAAGCCGGGTCTGCGCCTCCATCGGCATGTCGCCGATCTCGTCGAGAAACAGCGTGCCGCCTTCCGCCTGCTCGAAGCGGCCGGTGGCGCGGGTGTTGGCGCCGGTGAAGGCGCCGCGCTCGTGGCCGAACAGTTCGGATTCGATCAGGTCGCGCGGGATCGCCGCCATGTTGATGGCAACGAACGGCCCGTTCCGCCGCTTGCCGTAATCGTGCAGCGCACGGGCAACGAGCTCCTTGCCGGTGCCGGACTCGCCCGTGATCATTACGGTGAGGTCGGTCTGCATCAGCCGCGCCAGCACGCGGTAGATCTCCTGCATCGCCGCCGAGCGGCCGACCAGCGGAATGGCGTCGAACTCGCCCTCATCGGCGCCCCCCGCCGGGCGCTCCTTTGGTTCCGCCAACGCGCGGCCAACGATCGTAATCAGCTCCTTCAGGTCGAAGGGCTTCGGCAGATATTCGTAGGCGCCGCGCTCGGAGGCGCGGATCGCGGTCATGAACGTGTTCTGCGCGCTCATGACGATGACCGGCAGGTTCGGCCGCAGCTTCTTGATCCGCGGCAGCAGGTCGAAGGCATTTTCGTCGGGCATCACCACGTCGGTGATGATGAGATCGCCCTCGCCCTGCGAGACCCAGCGCCACAGCGTGGCGGCGTTGCCGGTCAGGCGGACCTCGTATCCGGCGCGGATCAGCGCCTGATTGAGTACGGTGCGGATCGCGGTGTCGTCGTCGGCGACGAGAATGCTACCTGTCGGCATGGCATGTCCTCATGTGCTGTCGCGCGTGGAGGCCGTTCCCGGTTCGGCTTCACCGTCGTGTGCGGGTGGAGGTGGATTGAACATCGGCAGCAGCACGCGAAAGACCGTTTTGCGTGGCTGCGATTCACATTCGATGATGCCGCCGTGATCGCCGATGATCTTGGCAACCAGCGCAAGGCCGAGCCCGCTGCCGGTCGGCTTCGTCGTCACGAACGGATCGAACAAATTGGGAAGAAGATCGTCCGGTACGCCGGGGCCGTTGTCGCGCACGCAGAACTCGAGCGGCAGCGATACTCGTGTGGCCTGACCCGGCACCGACAGACGCACGCCGGGGCGGAAGGCGGTGGTCAGCACGATCTCGGGATCATCAATAGTTACAACCGCTTCTGCAGCGTTTTTCACCAGATTGAGGAAGACCTGGACCAACTGATCACGGTTTGCGAGCACCGGCGGCAGCGAGGGGTCATAATCCTCGACGAAGCGCACGTTGCGGGCAAAGCCCGACTGCGCAAGCCGCTTCACATGATCGAGCACCGAATGGATATTGACCGGCCCGCGCGCAACCGGGCGCTCATCGCCGAACACCTCCATGCGATCGACCAGCGTGACGATACGGTCGGCCTCCTCGCAGATCAGCCGCGTCAGCGCACGATCCTCGGGCGTTGCCACCTGCTCCAACAATTGCGCGGCGCCGCGAATGCCCGACAGCGGATTCTTGATTTCGTGGGCCAGCATCGCGGCCAGCGCTGTGACCGAGCGCGCGGCACTGCGGTGGGTCAACTGGCGATCCATCTTGTCGGCAATGCTGCGGCCCTGCAGCATGACGACGATATGGCCCGGCCGCTCCGGCAAGGGCGCGGCGTGGATATCGACCTGGCGGTCGACGCCGATCCGTGGTGTCGAGAGATCGACCTTGTATTCGTTGACGGCGTTGCCGCTACGGCGGACCTGATCGATCAACCCGAGTAGCGGGCTTCCGAACGGGATGAAATCTTTCAGCGCCTGCCGCTTGAGGTGCTGCACCGAGGTCTCGAAAAACGCCTCCGCCGCCATATTGGCATCGGCAACCCGGCCGTCCGGCGCAATCAGCATCACCGGATTCGGCAGCGCGTTCAGGATCGCGTCATTGGCCGCCTCGATGGTGCTTCGCGCCGGAGTGAGCGTCATGCGGCAGCACTCCCCGCGAAAGCCTCGAACGCTTCGCCGAGCAAGCCGTGCACTTCCTCAGGCCGCTCGCTGGTGAGGATCTTGCCGCGCCACGCCTTGAGCGCAGCGGCCCCTGCTCCCGCCGTCTGCTCGGCGGCCTCAAGCCCCCAGCCGAGATGCTTGCGCGCGTGGCGAAGGCCGATGCGCGCGCCGTAATGGGAGAGGATGTCGTCGTAGAGCGTACGCAAATAGCCAAGCTGCACATCGAGCGCCGGGTCGGTTTCGGAAGCGCCACCCGCGAGGCGCCGTCCGATCTGCCCCGGCAGCCATGGTCGTCCCTGCGCGCCACGGCCAATCATCACCGCGTCGGCACCGGAGGCCGCAAGCGCCTCGACAGCATCGTCATAAGTCGCAATATCACCGTTGACGACAAGCGGTATGCGGATTGCTTCACGTACTGCGCGAACAGCCTGCCAGTCCGCCTCGCCCTTGTAGAACTGGCAGCGAGTGCGGCCATGCACCGTCACCATGCGGATGCCGGCGACCTCAGAACGGCGCGCAAGCTCCGGCGCATTCAGCGAGGCATGGTCCCAGCCGAGTCGCATCTTCAGCGTCACCGGCACCTTCACGGCTGCGATCGTCGCCTCGATCAACGCCATCGCGTGATCGAGATCGCGCATCAGTGCCGAGCCGGATTGCCCGCCGGTGACGTGCCGCGCCGGGCAGCCCATGTTGATGTCGATGATATCGGCGCCGCCGCCCTCGGCAATGCGCGCACCCTCCGCCATCCATTTCGTCTCACAGCCCGCAAGCTGCACGACATGCGGCCCGACGCCCGACGCCTCGCAGCGCAGGACTGACATCGGCCGGCCGCGGGCAAGATCGTCGCTCGCGGTCATCTCGGAGACGACAAGGCCCGCACCGAGGCGGGCCGCAACGCGCCGGAGCGGCGCATCGGTGATGCCCGACATCGGCGCAAGCAGCACGCGATTGGCGATATCGATATCGCCGATCCGGAATCCCGCCGTCTGGGACACGTTTTCGCTCACTGTCGTGCTCGTCCGCCTGAAAGCCTGTTGAGTGTCCGCATATTAAATAGGCAAAACACCGATCTGCCTGCAGATTAGACAAATCCGCTAAAAGCACAAGTGCAGCGCAGCATTTTCAGACGGTAATCGGCGGAACTGCCTCTCCATCCCCAGCGGGACCAGAATCCTGCCGAATCCGCCTCCGCTTGTGATAATGAGCGCGCGGATTTCCATTTTCGTTGCGAGTTCAATGCCCTCTTCCAAACGAGCAGCCGCCATCATTGTTGCCGGCGGACGCGGGCTCCGCGCCGGAGCCGGCAGCCCCAAGCAATATCGGACGCTGGGCGGCCAGAGCGTGCTGGCCCGCGCCATGGCCCCGTTCTGCACCCATCCCGGCATCTCAGCGGTTCAGCCGGTGCGCCATGCTGACGACGCCACGCTGTTTGCCGAGGCGACGCGCGGCCTCACCTTTCGCCCCGCTGTCAGCGGCGGCGCGACGCGCCAGCAGTCGGTGCGCGCCGGGCTCGAGGCGCTCGCGGCCGATGCGCCGGACGTCGTGCTGATCCACGACGCCGCGCGCGCTTTCATCACCCAGGATGTCATCTCGCGCGCGATCGACACCGCGCTTACGACCGGCGCAGCCATTCCCGTGATCGCGGTCAACGACACCGTGAAGCGCGTGGGCGACACCGGGCTCGTGGAAGATACGCCGAACCGTGCAGTGCTGCGCATCGCACAGACCCCCCAGGCGTTCGCGTTCGATACGATACTTGAGGCGCATCGCCGTGCCGCACGCGAGGGCCGCGACGATTTCACCGATGATTCCGCGCTTGCCGAATGGGCAGGATTGACGGTCGCAACCTTTCAAGGCGATGCTGCCAACATGAAATTGACGACACCTGAAGACTTCTCCCGCGAGGAAATCCGCCTTGCCGCAGCGCTTGGCGATGTCCGCACCGGCACCGGCTACGATGTGCATGCTTTCGGCGACGGCGACCATCTGTGGCTGTGCGGCGTGAAGGTACCGTTCCATCGCGGCTTCCTCGCTCACTCCGACGGCGACGTCGGCCTGCACGCGCTGGTCGACGCCATTCTCGGCGCGCTGGCGGATGGTGATATCGGCTCGCACTTCCCGCCGAGCGATCCGAAGTGGAAGGGCGCGGCATCCGACCAGTTCCTGATCTATGCCGTCGACCTCGTGAAGCAGCGCGGCGGGCGCATCGCGCATCTCGAAGTCACGCTGATCTGCGAAGCGCCGAAGGTCGGCCCCTTGCGCGAGACCATGCGCACCAGGATTGCCGAGATCACCGGCCTGCCGGTATCACGCATTGCGGTGAAGGCGACGACCAGCGAGCGGCTCGGCTTCACCGGCCGCCAGGAAGGCATCGCGGCCACCGCCGCCGCCACCATCCGCCTGCCGTGGGCGGATGCCGACGATCTCTCCGGGAGCAACTGATATGAGCGACAGCGCCACACGGGCGTTGTCCCGCTCCCTCCTCGATCTCTGCCGGATGCGCAAACTCAAGATCGCGACCGCCGAGTCCTGCACCGGCGGTCTCGTCGCCGCGGCACTGACCGAAGTGCCCGGCTCCTCCGATGTTGTCGATCGCGGCTTCGTCACCTACTCCAACGAAGCCAAGCACACCATGATCGGCGTCGAAAAGGCGAAGCTCGACACCTTCGGCGCTGTCAGCAAGGAAGTCGCGATCGCGATGGCGTTCGGCGCGCTCGAACATGCCGATGTCGATCTCGCCGTTGCCATCACCGGCATTGCCGGGCCCGGCGGCGCGACGCGGGGTAAGCCGGTCGGCCTTGTGCACTTCGCGGTCGCGGCTCGCGACGGGCGCATCATCCATCGCGAACAGCGCTTCGGCGCCATCGGGCGCGAGAACGTCCGGCAGAAGTCCGTGATCGAAGCTTTGAAAATGCTGACGGAGATGGCGCGCGGGCCGAAGACGCCGGTCAAACGCGCGCGCGCGGCGCCCCATAGACTGCATCCGCGCGCTTCTCGAAAGCCGACGCGAACTTCTGGAAAGCGGCGTCAAACATCGCGCCCATCAAAACCGCGAGCATCCGACTCTTGAACTCGTAGGCGATGAAGAAATTCACGTCACAGGCGTCCTCGCCCTTCGGCTCGAATGTCCAGCGGTTCTGCAGCCGGCTGAACGGGCCTTTCAGATACTCAACCGTGATCTTCAAATTCGGCCGGTCGAGCGTGACGCGGCTGGTAAAATTTTCGCGCACGAGCTGAAACGAGACACCCATGTCGGCGACGATGGTTTCGGTGCCGTCCGGATTCTGAGTGCGCCCACGTATCTTCAACGACTGGCACAGCGGCACGAATTGCGGATAGCGTTCGACATCGGCGACGAGATCGAACATCTTCGAGGCGCTGTGACGGACGCGGCGTTTGTTGGCGAATTGCGGCATCAGCCTGCGGATTGCAACTTGGCTTCACGCGCGGCCTTCAACCGCGCAAAGTCTTCGCCCGCATGATGCGACGAGCGCGTCAGCGGGCTCGCCGACACCATGAGGAAACCCTTGGTGAAGGCAATGCGTTCATAGCCGTCGAATTCTTCCGGCGTGACGTAGCGCATCACCGCATGATGCTTCAGCGTCGGTTGCAGATACTGCCCGATAGTAAGAAAATCGACATCGGCCGAGCGCAGGTCGTCCATCACCTGCAGCACCTCGTGCCGCTCCTCGCCGAGGCCGACCATGATGCCGGACTTGGTGAAGATGGTGGGATCGATTTCCTTGACCCGCTGCAGGAGCCGCACCGAATGGAAGTAGCGCGCGCCAGGCCGCACACTCTGGTAGCGCGACGGCACGGTTTCGAGATTGTGGTTGAACACGTCGGGCTTCGCCGCGACCACGACTTCGAGCGCGCCCTCCTTGCGCAGGAAATCCGGCGTCAGGATTTCGATCGTTGTGGTCGGGCAGCTCTCGCGGATCGCGGCAATGGTCGCGGCGAAATGCGCAGCACCACCATCGGCGAGATCGTCGCGATCGACCGAGGTGATGACGACATGCGCGAGGCCGAGCTTCTGCACCGCGAGCGCGACATGCGCGGGCTCATCAGGGTCGAGCCCGTCCGGCAGGCCGGTTCGCACATTGCAGAACGCACAAGCGCGCGTGCAGGTGTCACCCATGATCATGAAGGTCGCGTGCTTCTTGTCCCAGCACTCGCCGATGTTCGGGCAGCCGGCCTCCTCGCAGACGGTGACGAGGCCGTTCTCTTTCACGATGTTGCGGGTGTTGGCATAGCCGCGCGAGGTCGGCGCGCGAACGCGAATCCAGTCGGGTTTCGGCGGAGAGATCGCGTCGGGACGGTGGGCCTTTTCGGGGTGGCGCGGCCGCACCTGCCGCTCCGAAATCGTGTCGATCAACGTGACCATCAAGAACCCGTCTGTGTCCGCATCGCGCGGCTTTGCGCGTTTTCCGCTAAAGCGCGGCTTTACGCGCTTTTTTCAAAGGTAGGGTCACACGGTGATTGCGGCAACCCGGCCCGGAGAGTTAGGCTTACATCTATCATGTTTCCATGCGCCGCGCATGCCCGCTTGACCGTCTCCCAGCCCCGACTTTTCTGCCAAATGCCCGCCTCTGACAGCCGTCCCCCGCTCGGCAAGCAATTAAAGCGCAGTTTCTTCGCTCGCAGCGTTCATGAAATTGCGCCGGAGCTGATCGGCGCAACCCTGCTCGTCGATGGCGTCGGCGGGACTATCGTCGAGGTCGAGGCCTACCATCACACCGAACCGGCCGCGCATTCCTATCGCGGGGTGACGCCCCGCACGCAGGTGATGTTCGGCCCGCCGGGGCATCTCTACGTCTACCGCTCCTACGGCATCCACTGGTGCATGAATTTCGTCTGCGAGGCGGAAGGCTCCGCAGCGGCGGTGCTGATCCGGGCGATCGAACCGACGCAGGGGTTGGCCGCGATGCGGCGGCGGCGCAGCCTGCGGGACGAGCGCACATTGTGCTCGGGGCCCGGCAAAGTCTGCGCGGCGCTGGCGGTCAGCATCAAGCATAACGGCTGCGCGCTCGATGCTTCGCCGATCGAGATCTATGCCCGCACCGAGGTGCCGGAGATCGCCTCCGGCGTCCGCGTCGGCATCACCAAGGCGGCCGACCTGCCCTGGCGCTACGGCGTGAAGGGCTCGCGGTTTCTGAGCAAGCCGTTTCCGAAAATCTAGCCGCTCATCGCAAGCGGGATTTGGGTCCACCTCTCCCCACCGGGGAGAGGTGAAAGTCGCCGCGACCGGAGTCGGAAATAAAAGGAAGCCATTTGGGGGTGAATTTATTACCCCGCCGCCTTCAGCCGCTCGATCGCCTCGACGATCTTGGTGCGGCGGGTGACCGCCTCCTCGCGCTTCTCGCGCTGCTCGTCGATCACCTCTTCCGGTGCGTTAGCGACGAACTTCTCGTTGCCGAGCTTGGCATCGACGCGCGCGATATCGGCGTCCGCCTTGCCCAGCTCTTTTTCGAGCCGGGTTTTCTCGGCCGCGAGATCGATCACGCCCTTGAGCGGAATCGCCGCAACTTCGCCACGCACCAGCAATTGAAGCGAGCCTTGTGGGGCCGCCGCATCGAACGAAATCTCGGCAACGCGCGCCATGCGCTTGATGACGTCGCTCCAGCGTTGCGCGCGCGCCTGCAACTCTTTCGAGGCGTTGACGAGGATCAACGGAAACAGCGTCGCCGGGGCGATGTTCATCTCGGCACGGACCGAGCGGATCGCGGTGACGAGATCGATCAGCCAGCCGATCTCGGCTTCCGCCTTCGGATCGGAGAACGCCTCAGCCTTCAAGGCCGACGACGTCATCACCGGCACCGCAAGCGGATCGCCCGCCATCGCCGCCTGCATCGAGGCTTCGAGCGCGATCTCGTCGTCGGGCTGAATTGGCCATGCGGCGAGCGCCAGCACGTTGTCGCGCGGAGCGGTGACGGCCCACAGCTCCTCGGTGATGTAGGGCATGAACGGGTGCAGCAGCTTGAGGATCTCGTCGCGCGCCCACGCAACCGCTGCCTGCGTCTCGCGCTTCGCCTCGCTGTCCGGGCCGAGCAGCACGGGCTTGGCCAATTCGAGATACCAGTCGCAATAGACGTTCCAGACGAAACGATACATCGCGCCCGCCGCATCGTTGAAGCGATACGCGCGGATCGCCTCGGTCACTTCATGCGTCGCATGCGAGGTCTCGTGTGCGATCCAGCGGTTCAACGTCTCCTTGCAGCGCGTGGCATCAAAACCTTTCGCCAGTGCGCAGCCATTCATCTCGGCAAAGCGCGAGGCGTTCCACAGCTTGGTCGCGAAGTTGCGGTAACCCTCGACGCGGCTGGTGGCGAGCTTGATATCACGGCCCTGCGCCGCCATCGCGGCAAGCGTAAAGCGCAGCGCATCGGCGCCGTATTCGTCGATCAGATGCAGCGGATCGATGACGTTGCCTTTCGACTTCGACATCTTCGCGCCCTTCTCGTCGCGGACGAGCGCGTGGATGTAGACCGTCGGGAACGGCACATCGTTCATGAAGTGCAGGCCCATCATCATCATCCGGGCGACCCAGAAGAAAATAATGTCGAAGCCGGTGACGAGAACGCTCGTAGGATAATAGCGCTTCACCTCCTTGTCGGTGTCCGGCCAGCCGAGCGTCGAGAACGGCCACAGCGCCGAGGAGAACCAGGTGTCGAGCACGTCCTCATCGCGCGTGATGAACTCGTCGCGCTTGGCGGGATCGACCGCCATATCGTGCGCCTGATCGTCGTCGATGACGCCTTCCTCGAGGTAATAGGCAAGCGCCTTGCCGACCGCCTCTTCTTCCGTCTCGGCGACGAACACTTTTCCGTCCGGGCCGTACCATGCGGGAATCTGATGGCCCCACCAGAGCTGGCGTGAGATGCACCAGGGCTGGATGTTCTCCATCCACTCGAAATAGGTCTTTTCCCAGTTCTTTGGCACGAACGAGGTTTCGCCGTTGCGCACGGCCGCAATCGCGGGCGCGGCGAGCGTCTTGGCGTCGACGTACCACTGGTCGGTGAGGAACGGCTCGATCACGACGCCCGAACGGTCGCCATGCGGCACCATGTGCGTGTTGGGCTCGATCTTCTCGAGATAGCCCTGTTGCTCGAGACGCGCGACGATCTCGCGGCGTGCGGCAAAGCGCTCCACGCCGTGCAGCTCCGCGATCAGGTCGAGGCCGCTCTGCTCGATGTCCTTGCGATAGTCGTCGTTATCAGCGAGCGCGAGGCGTCCTTCGATATCGAGGATGTTGATCTGCGGCAGCTTGTGGCGCCTGCCGACCTCGAAGTCGTTGAAGTCGTGCGCCGGCGTGATCTTCACCGCGCCAGAGCCCTTCTCCGGATCGGAATAGTCATCGGCAACAATCGGAATCCTGCGGCCGACTAAAGGCAGCACGACATTCAGGCCGACAACGTTGCGATAGCGATCGTCGGCCGGGTTCACCGCGACCGCACTGTCGCCCAGCATCGTTTCCGGCCGCGTCGTCGCAACCACGATGTAGGTCGATGGATCGTCCGGATTGAAGGTCTTGTCCTCGTAAGGATAGCGCAGGTGCCAGAGATGCCCCTTGACCTCGACCTGCTGCACTTCGAGATCGGAGATCGCGGTAAGCAGCTTCGGGTCCCAGTTGACCAGACGCTTGTCCTTGTAGATCAGGCCTTCAGCATAGAGCGTGCAGAACACCTTGGCGACGGCGCGCGACAGTCCCTCGTCCATGGTGAAGCGCTCGCGCGACCAATCGCAGGAGGCCCCTAACCGCTTCAACTGGTTGACGATGGTGTCGCCGGATTCCGCCTTCCACTGCCAGACGCGATCGAGGAATGCTTCGCGTCCCATCTCGCGGCGCGTCGGCTCCTTGCGCGCGGCAAGCTGGCGCTCGACCACCATCTGCGTCGCGATGCCGGCATGATCGGTGCCGGGCTGCCACAGCACATCGCGCCCGCGCATGCGCTCGAACCGGCACAGGATGTCCTGCAGCGTGTTGTTGAGCGCGTGCCCCATGTGCAGCGAGCCGGTGACGTTCGGCGGCGGAATGACGATCGTGAACGGCTCAGCCTCGCGGCGCTCCGGGCGGCCAGCCTTGAAGGCTTCCGCGGCGTCCCATGCCTCGCGGATGCGCGGCTCGATTTCGGCAGGCTGGTAATTTTTCTCGATCATCACGGGTACAATCATGGAGCGCGGGCACAGGAAGCGGCCCGCTTGTCGAACGAAGGTAGGATGCGATTATAGCGCAGATGAGGCTTTAGCGGCCTGCCTGTGTGCGTCAAGTCCGCAATGGCCGCTGCCTTGGCTGGCTCCTTAGCGGCCGCGCGCGACCCGCTCGATTTCCGCCTTGACGATGCGCTCGACCAGGGTTGGCAGATTGTCGTCGAGCCAAGACTTGAGCATCGGCCGCAGCATTTCCTTGACGAGATCCTCGAGCGTGCGGGCGTTGTTGGTCAGCACGGTGGTCGCGAGCGAATTGAACGCCGATTCCACGGCCTTCGCGGTGGCGCCGCTCAGGACCTGCGGCTCCTCCGCCACCGGTGCGGCGGCGACGGGCGCGGGCGGCGCTTCGGTGAATTCGAGATCGTCGTCCTGCGGTTCGACCTTCTGAAAGGTCTCCGGCGCGGCTGCAGGCACCGCCATCTGCTCGGTCAACTCAAAGACATCCTCAGCCTCTTCGGGCTCCGGTTCGGCCGGTGCAGGCGCAGCAGCAGCCGGCGCATCGAAGCTCGCCAGCATCGCATCGATGTCTTCCTGGCTGTTCTTCGCGGCGGGCGCGGGCTCGGACTTGAGCGCAGGCTCGGGCTTCGGTGCCGGTGTCGCGGGTTTGGCTGCTGCCTGCGGCGGAGGCGCAGCTTCAGCGGGAGCAGCAGCCGGCTTGGCGTCGTCATCGGAGATGATGCGCCTGATCGACGCAAGAATCTCTTCCATTGAAGGCTCTTGCGCCTTTGCCGGTTGATTCATCTCCGACCCCACATCATCGGCTTCCCCGTCAGGAAAGCCGCACGCCACTGCTGCGAATCGTCACGCAGCTCCCCTTCCAAGGTACGTCAGGGCGGTAATTGATTGCAAGCAACCGGCCCGGAAACCGGCCGCTTCCCACAGCGGAGTGAGGGCTCAGCGGCCGTCCGGTGTGCGCACGCCCGCCCAGCTATCCCGCACCTGATGATAGTGCACGGACGGATCATAGATCGTGGCGCGGAGCTTCAGCGTCACCGGCGAGAGCCGGCCGACCGCGTTCAGCACGGTGTAGGACGCGACCACGCGATCATGCTGCGCGGTGACGAGCGCGATGCGTGCGTTCACCAGCGCCTGCTGCGCGTTCAAGACGTCGAGCGTGGTGCGCTGACCGACGCGGGCCTCTTCGCGTACACCGTTGAGTGCGATCTCGGACGCCGTTACCTGCGCCTGAGCCGAGGCGACCTGCGACTTGGTGGCGGTCAACTGACCCCAGCTCTGCGCGACGGTCGCGCGGGTCTGGTCGCGAACCTGATCGAGGTTGAGGCGCTGCTGCGCCAGCGTTTCTTTCGACTGGCGGATCAGCGAATACTCGGAGCCGCCCTGATAGATCGGAACCGTGAGCTGTGCCGTCGCCGATGCGCCGAACTGCTGGTAGGTCGTCACGGTGGTTTCGTTCGAGTGCTGAACGGCGCCCTGCAGCGTCAAGGTCGGAAACAGCGCGCCCTCCGCCACCTTGACCTGCAGGTGGCTGACGTCGATGCCGTACATCGCAGCGGTGACGTTCGGGTTCTCGACGAGGCCCATGTTGATGGCCTGCGCGAGGGACTTCGGCAGATAGCGGTCGACGGGCGAACCCGGCTGCGGGTTCTGCGGATCGCTGCCGATGATGCGGCGGAAGTTGGCGCGCGTTGTCGTCAGCGTTGATTCCGCAGCGAGCAACTGGGTGCGTCCGGCAGCCAACTGCGCCTGCGACTGCGCCACGTCGGTGCGCGTCACTTCGCCGACGTTGAAGCGATCCTGCGTCTGCTTCAGCGTCTGCTCCAGCACATTGACGTTGCTGCGCTGGACTTCAACAATCGCGGAGTCGCGCAAGTAATCCATGTAGATCGTGGCGGCCGCGAGCAGCACGCTCTGCTCGAGCACGCGCAAGCCCTCGCGCGCAGCCGAAACCTGGCTTTCCGCGGCGCGGGTGCGGTTTGCTGTCTGCCCGCCGTTGTAAAGAGTTTGCGAAATGGTCGCGCCGAAGCTGCGCGGTGCATTCACGCCGGAGAGGTTCTGCCGCTGCACCACGCCGTTTACGGTCTGCTTGGTGACGATGTCCTGATATTGCGTACCGGCGCTCGCCGTCACCGCCACTTTGGGACGATAACCGGACAGTGCTTGAGGCACGTTTTCGTCAGTCGCGCGCACCGAAGCGCGCTGCGCATTAAGCTGAGGGTTGTCCTGATAGGCGCGCACAAGCGCCGCTTCGATAGTTTCCGCCAAAACCGGAGTCGCAGCGAAAAGCAGCACGGGGGCCGCGCTTGCGGCCAGCGCCAGACGCCAGGCTTTCCCTGAAAAACGCATTAGGTCCCTTCCAACATCGTCTTACGTAATTGGATTTACGCAAGAAAACCGGACTCCCAACTCTCGCCGAATCCAGTTCGGCTCGCAACATATTCGTCCCGGAGGGCCTGCGTAAGCACTTGTGAGTGTTTACTAACAAAAGCTTCGCTTGTTGGGTCTTCTAGGTCACACCCGAAAGGCTAAGGCGCAAAATCCTCCGTCACTCAAAATGTAAAGCCCGGCAACCGCTTAAGGCCGGGAAGAACGGGTGCAGCGGCGTCGAACAGGGTCCGGGCGCCAAAATCTGCCTCCGAGCGGGTCACGAGGGTGGCGCGCGAGGGCACAGATTGCGCGAACACGCCGACGAGGCGTCCGCCGGGCTTGATCTGGTCATAGAGGGCCTGCGGAACCACCTCGGTCGCGCCATGGAGCACGATGACGTCGTAAGGCCCCCTGGCAGCATCGCCCTGCCCGGCCTCGCCCGCCGTGACCGTGATATTGGAGAGGCCGCTAGCCTCGAGCGCCGAGCGGCTTGCCGCGGCGACCTTGTCATTGGCACAGACCGCGACGACCTCAGCCCCGAGACGACCCGCCAGCGCTGCCGCATAACCGGCTGCGCCGCCTGTCACCAGAACCCGATCGGTCGGCTCGATATCGGCAGCCTGCAGCAGCCGGCCGAGCACCATCGGCTTGATGAGATAAACATTGTCCTCACCGTCGAGGGCGATGTCGCGATCGAGATAGGCAAGCGCCTTCTGGCTCTCGGGAAGAAATGCCTCGCGCGGGGTCGCCCGCATGGCCTCGATCAGGCGCAGATCCGTGACATCGGCGGTGCGAACCTGGGAATCGACCATGTTCCAGCGGGAAGTCAGAGCATCAGGCATCGTCATCCTCAACGGTAGAATGCGGCCAGCAGGGCCACGCCGGGGCATCTTTGAGGCAAGGAAATGAGAAACGCAAGCGCCCCGCGCAATGCTCTGGCGCTTGCGAAAACCGCCGAAATCCCTCAACAACCGCCACGGAACAGATCCCCGGCCGGATGCCGGCCAGAAATCAGGACGATGGCGATGGATGACGCGTGGACCAAGGACGACAAGGGCAACATCATCGTGTTCCCACTGGTCGGCTACGAGACGCGGGTGGTGGAAAACCGGGCGCTCGCGCTGCGGCTGCCCTTCATGATGCAGGGCGACGACCAGACCCGCCCGAGCGGCTCGCTCCAGCTCATCATCAGCAGCGCCGATGACGTCCGCGATTTCGGGCAAGCTCTGATCGACGCGGCCGACCGGATCGAAAAGCGCTCCAAGGGCGCCTGAAAAAGTGCCTGACAGCAGCGCGACGCAAGCCGGATTCTTCCAAAGCGCGCGGATGCCCGACCCGGACTGGTGGGAGGTCCTTTGGCCCGATCCCGCCAAGGTCCTTGCCGATGTCGGTATAGAGCCAGGCATGCGCGTCGCCGACCTGTGCAGCGGTGACGGCTGGTTCACACTTCAGATCGCGCGAATCGCTGCAGCCGTGATCGCTATCGATCTCGATCCGCAGCTTCTCGACCTGGCGCGGATTAGATTGAAAGAAGCCGGCGTCGCGAGCGGGCATTTCGTGACGAGCGACGCCTACGACATTGCAGCGGCGGTCGGAAAGCCGGTGGATCATGTGTTTCTGGCAAACACCTTTCATGGTGCACCGGACCACACCCGCCTCGCCCGCGCTGTCCACGATGCGCTCGAACCGGACGGGCTGTTCACGGTCATCAACTGGCACGACAGGCCGCGCGAGGACACGACGGTTCTGGGTAAGCCTCGCGGGCCACTGACAGCCCTGCGCATGTCGCCGGAGGCGGCCGTTGCGACTGTCGAGCCGGCCGGTTTCAAGCTGCACAAACTGGTCGACGTCTCGCCTTACCATTACGGCGCGGTGTTCAGGCGAGCATCCAGCTAGAGTGTTTGCACTTTTGATGGAAACGAGATTTGTCATTGCCGGGCTCGACCCGGCAATCCATCTTCTTGAAAAGACTCTTTTTTTGATGGATGCGCGGGTCAAGCCCGCGCATGACGATTCCGAGTAAACCTGAAGCGCTATAGGAATCTTCCGCGAAACAGCCGCAAGCCAGCGCGGGCTCGCGCTGTCGGTCGGCTGGATTGTGGGGCTTTGATGCGCTGGCTCCCCGGGCTGGATTCGAACCAGCGACCATTCGATTAACAGTCGAATGCTCTACCGCTGAGCTACCGAGGAATACTGCCGCGCAGTCGGGGGCCGATATAACAAAGGCTCCAGCTTCTGCAAGCTAAAAGTCGTGCAGGCTTAGTGTCTTGCCCGCAGAAAATCCTATCCCGCCCAATGACATCGCCAACCGGCGAGATTCTGTGCCGGAATGGAACCCCTGAAAGGGAAGGATTGGAGGCCACGACCAGAATTGAACTGGTGTACACGGTTTTGCAGACCGTTGCGTAACCACTCCGCCACGTGGCCCCAAGGGCTGTTTCTCTAAACAAGCCCAAGACTTATTGCAAATGACTTATTGTAGGCGGCCCATTTGCAACGGCCGATTCGCCCATGCGGGTGAGAATGCCGCACATAGCCGACGGCCGACACGCCTGCCGCAGTTGATGGATTTCCGAAATCCGCCTTAGCCCCGCGTCATGCGGTGTTGATGGCCTTGAAGCGGCCACGCAGCTCGCGGGCACTCTCGGAGACCACAGCCAGGTTGTTCGAGATTTCGCCAACGGCCGCACACTGGGTCTCAAGCGACGCCTGCTCCTCGGCGACGCCGCTGTCGATGGCGAGGACCAACTTTTCGGATTCATCAACATTGGCCTGCGCCGCGACGATGGCCGCACGGATTTCGCCGGCTTGCACCGCGACCTTCTGCGCCGCCTCCTCCGCCTCATTGGCAAGCGCCTTCACCTCGCTCGCCACCACGTTGAAGCCGCGTCCGTACTCGCCGCTGCGCCCCGCTTCGATGGCGGCATTCAGCGCGAGCAGCTTGGTTTTGCGCGAGACGTCGCTGATGACTTTGACGAAATTCTCGATATGGCGGGTAATCTGCCCAAGCTCATTGAGGCTTGTCGCGAGGTTGCCGATGCTCGACACCGTGTCCTGACAGCGCTGGATGTTGCCCTTGTTGAGGTCGGCAAAACTCTTGATCGTGCCGTCGAGTTCGGCGGCGGCTCCAGCCATCGACCCAAGCTCCTTCGCCACTTCGCGCTCAAACGCCTCGAGCAACGGCTCGGACACCTGCTTGTACATCGTCACGGCCGCTGCGGTGTCGTAGGCCGAGATCGCCTGCGCCAGATCGATGAAGAACATGCGCACGATCGCGGCGAGCGCATCCTTCACCTTCGCCGTCTCTTCGGATTCGGCGATGTAGTGATCGACGGCGACCGCAAGAAGCTTCTCCAGCAGGACGGCAGAGCTCGCCACATGCAGATCGTTGGTGAGGAGGCATTTTTCATGCACGACGCCGATCTGGCGCGCGGTCTTCATGAACGTCTCGTCCGGTGTGCCATCGAAGAATCTTTGCCAATGGCGAAACTGCACGTCGTTGAGGTGCGCAATGAAGCCGTTGAGATCGTATTTCTCCCGCTTGCAGGTCTCGTCGATCATGTCCCGGAAGGCCGGCACATCGAGCACGCGTTCATAGAACGCGCCGATGATGGCTTCCTGGCTTTTGGTCAAATCGGCCTTCAACGCGCGCAAGCTGGCCGTATCGGCTGGCTGGAAACCAACAAGAGCAGCAATATCAACTGGCATTTCCCACACCGTATTTTTTTGATTCGTCGTGAGCATGATCGTGAGTCGGGATGCAGCGGACTGATCTGAATCAAAAACGGACATACATCGTACCGCGATATCGCTGTCCGATCGTCGCACCGTTAATGTCGCATGAACGATACGGCGGCACCGCGCGATTCGCAGGCGCCATCCCTCGCGATCGCTGTTGGACAGGTTTGCGTTACGCGCATCCTGATTAAACGAAAGACGCCGGCGAATGAATGCAATCGCCGGCGTCTTGTCGTTCGATGTCGAAGTGCAGTGCGGAATAGAGCCGCTTGATCTCAGGCAGTCATCAGCTGCGCACGACGCTGCTTTTGCAAAGCGGGATCGGGGACCGGACTCGAATCGACCAACCTGCGCGTGTAGGGATGCGACGGGTTCGCGAAAACAGTCTCGGAATCGCCCTCTTCCACCACCTCGCCGTTCTTCATCACCACCACGCGGTCGGCAAATTTGCGAACAAGCGTGAGGTCGTGAGCGATGAACAAATAGGACAGCTTCAGCTTTGTCCGCAATTCGGCGAGCAGCGCGATCACCTGCGCCTGGATCGTCATGTCGAGCGCGGAGACCGCCTCGTCGCACACGATCAACTCCGGGTCGAGTGCGAGCGCACGCGCGATGGCGATGCGCTGGCGCTGGCCGCCCGAGAACTCGTTGGGATACTTGACCAGATCGGCGCGCGAAAGGCCGACCATTTCGAGCAATTCGGCCGCACGCTCGGCGCGCTTCGCCTTCGGCATGACATCGGGATGCAGCTCCCACGGTTCGGAGAGAATGGCGAGCACAGTCATGCGCGGGTTGAGCGAACTATACGGGTCCTGAAACACCGCCTGCACCGAACGGTTGTAATCCTTCAACTCGCCCTTGCCGAGCTTGCGGATATCCTTGCCGTAGAACTCCACCGAGCCGTTGCTGATATCGCGCAAGCCCAGAACCGCGCCTGCAAGCGAGGACTTGCCGGAGCCGGATTCGCCCACGACGCCGACGATCTCGCCTTTTCCGACACTCAGATTGACGTTCTTGACCGCGCGGAACGGACCGTAGCTGATGTCGAGGTTACTCACCTTGAGAAGCGGGTCCGGCGCGACCGGCTTTGCCGAGCGATATTCCTCCGAGCGATCGGCCAGAAGCTGGCGCGTATAGGGATGCTGCGGGGCGGCAAAGACACCTGCCGTGGTGCCGCGCTCGACGATCTCCCCCTTCTTCATCACCAGCACGCGGTCAGCGATGTCGGCCGCGACACCGAGATCATGGGTGATCATCATCAGCGACATGCCCGTTTCGGCCCGCAGATCGCGCAGCAGTTCGAGGATCTGCGCCTGCACGGTAACGTCAAGCGCCGTGGTGGGTTCGTCCGCGATCAGAAGATCGGGCGCGAACGCCATCGCCATGGCGATCATGATGCGCTGGCGCTGGCCGCCAGAAAACTGGTGCGGATATTGAAGCACCCGGCTCTGCGGGTCGGGAATATCGACGCGCTTGAGGAGTTCAAGCGTCCGCGCATCAGCATCGGCCTTCGACATGCCGTGGATGCGACACACCTCGGAAATCTGCCAGCCGATCGGATAGACAGGATTAAGGTGAATCAGCGGGTCCTGAAACACCATGGCGAGGCGGCGGCCGTAAAGCTTGCGTCGCTTCTCGATCGGCATCGTCAGCAGGTCTTCGCCGTTGAAGCGGATGCTGCCTTTGGTGATGCGACCCGGCGGGCAATCGAGCAGCCCGAGAACGGCATTGGCGGTAACGCTCTTGCCCGACCCGCTTTCCCCGATCACCGCCACGGATTCGTTGCGACCAATCGAGAAGCTGATATCGCGCACAGCCTTGAACCAGCCGTTCTCGGTTGCGAAATCGATGGTGAGATTCTCGACCTCGAGCAGTGGTTTCGATTCATCACGCATTGATAACCGCCTTCGTCTTGAGGCTCGCGCGCAACGCCGGATCGTTGGCGACGCGGAACCATCCCGCAAGAAGATTGGCGCACAGCGCCGTAATCATGATGGCGAGGCCCGGCCAGAATGCGAGCCACCACGCGATGTTGAGATAGCTGCGGCCCTCCGCGACCATCAGGCCCCAGGTGATCGCGGGCGGCTGCACGCCCATGCCGAGGAACGAGAGCGCGGACTCGGCCAGCATCAGATAGGCGAAGTCGAGCGCCCCAATCACGAGAAGCGTCGGCAGCACGAGCGGCGCGATGTGGCGGATCGCAAGGTGCATGCGCCCTGCTCCCATCACCCGCGCGGCCGAGACGAACGCCCGCTCCCGGATTTCAAGTGCCTCCGCACGCGCGGTACGCACATAGACCGGCAGGCGGGTGATCGCGAGCACGATCACGATATTGATGGGATCGGGGCCGAGAACGTAAAGAACGATCAGCGCCATCAGGAGCGACGGGAAGCTCATGACGATATCCATCGCGCGCATGATGATCTGTCCGAGCGCGCCGCGGCTCAAGCCCGCAACAAGCCCGATGCAACCGCCAACCAGCATCGAGGCGAGCAGCGATCCGGCTGCGATGCCGATCGTGTTGCGCGACGCCACGATGATGCGGGCGAGGATGCTGCGCCCGAGCGAATCCGAACCGAGCACATAGAGCCAGCCGGATTCGAGGTGGAACGGATGCGCATTGCGTGCGCGCAGATTGATCGAAACCGCAGCCTTGCCGAGTAGCTCGGGGCCAACCAGCGCGACCAGACAGATGAACACCATGTAGATGGCGGCGGCTAAAGCGAGCTTGTCCTGAAGGAGAAGCTTGAACATGCCTCGTGCTTTCATGATGACCTCAGCTCGTCCGGACCCGCGGATCGATCCGCGTGTAGGCAAAATCGATCAGGATGTTCATCACAAAGATCGCGAAGGCGGTCAGCAGGATGCAGGCCTGCACCACGGCGAAGTCGCGCTGCTTGATGGCGCTGATCATCAGATTGCCGATGCCCGGCCAGCCGAACACCGTCTCGACCACGACGGCACCGTTGATGAGCGCGGCGGCCTGATCGCCGGCGACGGTGACGACCGTCAGCAGCGAGTTACGCAACGCATGCAGGAAAATGATGCGGCGGCTGCCGGCTCCCTTCGCACGCGCCGTCTTGACGTAGGGCGAGGCGAGCGCACCGATCATCGAGGCGCGCACCACCTGCGTCATCAGCCCGAGCGGCCGGATCAGGAGAACGCCGACAGGCAAGATCCAATGCCAGATCGATCCCATGCCCGACGTCGGCAGCAGGCCTAGCGAGACGGCGAAGACGAGGATCGCAACGATCGCCACCCAGAAGTCGGGCGCGCTCGCGCTGGTGATCGTGATCATGCTGGCGACGCGGTCGAACACCCCGCCCGGCCGGAACGCCGACAGCGAACCGATCAGGATGGAGAAGAACATCGCGAGAATCATGGTGACGAAAGCAAGCCTCAGCGTCACCGGAAACGCGTTGAGAGCGGCGTCCATTGCCGGACGGCCCTGGAAAATCGATTCTCCGAAGTCAAAGTGCAGCATGTCGTAGATGTAGCGACCGAACTGCACATACATGGGCGCATTGAACCCATGGCGCTCTGCGAAGGCGATGCGCTGATCCATCGGCGCGTCCATCGGCAGAAACAGGTTGGTCGGATCGCCTGTCATGCGTGCCAGGAAAAACACCAGCACCAGCAGAAAGAGAAAGGCGAGCAGACTTTGTCCGCCGCGGCGCAGAATATAACCCGTCATGAGGACCCCTTCCTCCAGACACGGGTGCGGCCTTGGAGGCCGCACCCGCTCCCTTAAACCCCGGACTTACTTGAACCCGATGAGGCTCAACTGAAGTTCGGAATTGGTGGCGATCGACGGACGGAAGTCCAGTCTCTTGTTCACACGGGTGAAGCCAACCATGTGGAACAGCGAGACATCCGGAACGTCCACTTCGTGAATCCGCTTGAAAGCTTCCTGATACAGCTTCGTGCGCTTTTCACCCGTCGACTTTCCGGCCTCGTCGATCAGCTTGTCGAGTTCGGGATCGTTGATCGTCGATTGACCGCCCTGCGAGTGGTACTTCACATAGATGGTGAACACCGCGTCGCCATTATTGTTGTCGTGCTGTTCCTGGAACAGGGTCGGCTGACGATTATCCGCGAAAGGCTTGAACAGAAGCTTGTACCATTCGGCTGCTTCCGTCATCCTCAGCTTCACCTTCAGACCCACCGCCTCGTACATCGCCTGCAGCGCCTGCACCGATTCCTCGGAGTTGGGGTAAAGGTTGTAGCGGCCAACCAGCACGATCTCGCGATCGATCGGCGTGCCGGCAGCCTTGGCTTCCTTCAGGAGGGCCTTCGCCTTGGCCGGATCGTAAGGATACGGCTTGAGGTCGGGGTTATGACCGTTGATGCCGGGCACAACGTGCTGGGTCGAGGCGATCACCTGCTTGCTGAAGATGGTGCCCTTCATGCCCTCGCGGTCGGTCGCGTAGTTGAGCGCAAGCCGGACCCGCACGTCGTTGAGTGGCGGGATGGCCGCATCGATACGCAAACGTGAGGTCTCCGAGTTCAGGAAGCTGAAATCCATCGACGGATCGGTCGCATCCTGCACGGCGACGTTCGGCGAGATATCCGCCTCGCCGGAGGCAACCATGGCTGCGCGCACGGCCGACTCCGAGCGCCAGATATAGGTCGCCTTCGTCACCTTCGGCTTGGATCCCCAATAATCATTGGTGCGCTCAAGCACGATCTGTTGGCCTGGCACCCACTGGGCAAGCTTATAGGGGCCGGTGCCGATCGGCTCGCGTGTGATCTTGCCCATCGGCGTTGCGGTCGACATAGCGACGACCGTACCCATCAGCGTCGGCAGAATCGGCTGCGGGGTCTTGGTCTTGAACTCGATCTCGTAATCGTTGATCGGCGTCGCCGTGATGTCGATGCCGCCGAAATACTTGACGCGGATCTCGCAATCGATCGCCTTGTCGAGAGTCCGCTCCACCGAATACTTCACGGCGGCGGCGTTGAACGGCGTGCCGTCGTGGAACTTGACACCCTGACGCAGCTTGAATCGCCATGTCAGATCATCCACCTGCTTCCACTCGGTTGCAAGACGCGGCGTGATCTTACCGTTTTCAGGGCTGATCTCGGTCAGAGTCTCGACCACGTTCTGCTTGATGACCTTGCCGACTTGAGATTTCGACGATTGGCAAGGGTCAAGCTGGTCAGGCTGGGTTTCGAGCACGATCGTAACGTCGGTCGGCGCGCTCCAGGCCTGAGACGATAGAACAGACGGCGTCATGATGACGGCCGCCCCCAAACATAGCTTCAAAAGTTTTCTCATTCATTCCTCCACAGACCTTTTATATTTTTATTCGACGGCGGTTGGTCAGTCCGGCGTCAGTGTTGCTCCTTTGTAGATTGGCTTTGCGAGCCGCTGGAAAACCGACAGCCAGCCGCGCTCGCCGGCGGGCGGCGGGCTCACAAGCTTGTCCTGTCTTTTCGTGAGAACGGCTTCATCCACCAGAAGCGAGATGGAGCGCGCGGCAACATCGATTTCGATCATGTCGCCGTCCTCGACGAGCGCGAGCGGCCCGCCCTCGAAAGCTTCCGGCGCCACCTGATTGACGGCGATGCCGCGATTCAATCCGGAAAGCTGGCCATCCGTCACCACGGCAACCGTCTCACCAAATCCCGCGCCGTTCAGCGCTGCGACAAACCACGAGGCCGACGCAAGGCCGGGGCCGCCGCGCGGCCCGAGGTAACGCAGCACGACAACGTCGCCGGCCTTGATCGTGCCGCCGAGACCGTCGATTGCAGCCTCTTGCGAATTGAAGGTTCGGGCCGGGCCGCGGAAGCTGAGCTTGTGCCCTTCCGCAGTGCCAAGCTTGAGAAGCGAGCCGTCAGGTGCGAGGGAACCGCGCAGCGTCACCAGTGCGGGCGTGCGCGACACCGGATCGTCGAGCGTCCGGATGATACCGTCCGGCACCTCGTAATTGGCAAGCTCCTCGCCCCAACTTTTTCCCGTCACCGTCAGCGCGTCACGATGGATCAGGCTTTCGATCCGCTTCATCACGGCGCGACCGCCGCCGGAACGCTCGAGATCTTCAACCCGCGCGTTGCCATTTGGCCGCACGGCGCAGAGAAGCGGGACCTTCGGACCAAGCGTATCGACGAGCGCATAGAGATCGACGTCGACCTGTGCTTCGTCTGCAACGGCCTGCAAGTGCCGTACGCAGTTCGCCGAACCACTGAGTGCGAGCACCAGCGCCGCCGCGTTCGTAAACGACTCTGCCGTCATGATCTTGCGTGGTGTGAGCCCCTCGCCGACCATCTCGACGATGCGGCGAGCGGCCTTGTCGATCTGCTGCAGCATCGCAGGGCTATTGGCCCGTACCGGCGCACTGCCAGGCAGCGCCAGGCCAAGCGCCTCGCACACAAGGTGCATCGAGTTCGCCGTGCCGAGGCCCGCGCAGACACCGGGACCGGCAATCGCATGATCCGCCATGCCGCTCAGATCGGACAGCGCCAGTTCGCCGGTCACGACCTTACCGACATTTTCAAACACATCCTCGATATCGATCTCGGTGCCGCCGTAGCTGCCGTGCCCCTGATAGCCGCCGAGGATGAAGATTGTCGGAATGTCGAGCCGCCCAGCCGCCATCAACTGGCCCGGCGTGGTCTTGTCGCAGGAGGCAAGGCACACCATGCCATCCAGCATCGGCCCTTCAACGGACACTTCGATATCACTCGCGATCAGATCACGGCTCGGCAGGATATAGCGCGCGCCCTTGGCCGCGCCGTGAATGAAGTCACTCGGTGCGGTGGTGCGGATTTCAAAAGGAATGCCGCCGTTGTCGCGGATCGCGGCCTTGAGCCGGTCGCTCACGCCGTCGAGATGGCTGAAACAGATCGACAGCTCGGACGACGTGTTGACGATCGCGATCTTCGGCTTTTCCATATCCGCGTCGGAGAGCCCCAACGCCTTCCACTGCGCGCGCCGCACCGCCCACGCCGTGGTGCCCGGCTTGAAGTTGCTGCGCAGACGAATGTTCTCCCGGGACATTATTATTGTCTTTCTTCTTATGCGTTGGCGGTTTCCGGCATCGGCGCCAGGTTGACGCCGCCAGCCTTCAATGCCGCTTGCAATGATTTGATATCGACCGAAGCCATGTCGCCGCTTCCGGCCATCACGGCCGCAAGGCCGGCAGCCTGTCCGGTCGAGAAACAGTTTGCGGTGACGCGAATGGCGGCTTGCGCATCGTGGGTCGACGACAGACAGCGGCCCGCGACCAGAAGATTACGCACCCCCATCGGCAGCAGCGCGCGATACGGAATATGATTGTAGCCGCCGGGGCTGAGCCAGACCCAGCGCGTGGAACGACCGCCGCCGTGATCCTCGATCGGCCAGCAATTCGCAGCAATGGCATCGTCGAACTTCCGCTCCTTGAGCACATCGTCCGAGGTGAGAACGTGCGGGCCGACGATGCGGCGGGTCTCGCGGATGCCGAGTTCGGCGCCGGTATCGAGAATATAGGCGTTGGCGTAGCCCGGAACGTAACGGCGGAATACTTCAAGATAGAGCCGTGCCTGGCGACGCCCCTCGCGCTCGGCTTCGCTCAACTCAATCGGATCGAACGTATCGGGCGTGTGGCCGTCAACCTTCACCTTGGTGATGTTGAGGTGAACGATACCATCGCGCACCGAATAGATCCCGCCTGCCGTGCGCGGCAGATCGTAGCCGTCCGTCACCGCCTGTTCGAGCAACCGGTGCATTTCATCGCGCGGTACCTTCATCGCAACGGTGGTATCGACACCACCCATGCGGAACATGGCGGTTGGAAACTGCAGCGACGCCCGATCGTATTCGGTGGCGACGCCGGCCATGGCCGCGAGTTCGCCGTCGCCGGTGCAATCGATGAACGCATTGGCACGGATGGCAAACAACCCGCCCCGACCGCGCACGATGACGTGGCGGATACGTCCATCCTCGACACCTGCTTCAACGAGCCGCGCCTGATAGAGCACCGTGAGGCGCTCCGTCTCGGCGAGATCGTCGAGCACGGATTTCATGATGAAGAGGTCGTAGGGCAGCGACGCCGTCTGCAGCCACGGCAACGCGCCGCGGATGCCGCCCGCGCGATCGAGCCTGTCCCGCACCTCTTCGGCAAAGCCGTGCACCATCTGCACCGGCTCGCCGTCGATCAAAGAGTAAAGCCCGCAAATGCCGCCGAGCGATGTCGACGTCATCGTGCCGCCGAGGAAACCATTGCGCTCGAGCAACACGACGGATGCGCCCGCCCTTGCCGCACACACCGCGGCAGCAACGCCCGCAGCGCCGCCGCCCGCCACCACGACGTCTACCTCGCGAAGCACGTCGACTTCGCGCGCAGAACGGGCAACGGTGTCGTGGCGGACCGGCATCACACCACCCCCTTGTCGTGCAGGGCGGCAATCTTCGCCTCGGAGTAGCCGAGATCGTTGCCGAGCACTTCATTGGTGTGCTCGCCCAGCATCGGCGGCGCGCGGCGAACGCCGAGATCAACACCGGACATCCGGATCGGCGACCGCAAGAGCCGCACGGGCTTTTCCCCCGTCGCGGAGTGTTTAACTTCGGCGAGCACGCCACGTGCTTTCACCTGCGGATCCTCAAACACCTCGGGGATCGAATGGATCGGGCCGCACGGCACCTGCTCCTGCCGGCACATGTGGAGCCAATACGCCGAGGTGCGCTGGGTAAAGGCCGCGCCGATCTCGGTGATGAGTTCCTTGCGGTGCTTGAGGCGCAGCGTGTTGGAAGCGAAGCGCGGGTCGAGCCGCAGGTCCGGCCGCTCAATCAGGCTGCAGAGGCGGAAGAACTGCGCGTCGTTGCCGACGCCGAGATTAACGTGACCATCTGCCGTGGCGAAGGTCTGATACGGCACGATGTTGGGATGCGCGTTGCCGAAGCGTTTCGGCTCCAGACCATCGACCAGAAAATTCGAGACCTGATTGTAAAGCCACGCCACCTGGCAATCGAGCAGCGAGATATCGATCCGGCGGCCAATGCCTTCTTTCTCCCGCTCGCGCAGCGCGGCGAGAATCGAGACGGTCGCATACATACCCGACATGATGTCGGCGATCGGCACCGCGACCTTCATCGGCTCGCCATCCGGCTCACCGGTGATGCTCATCAAGCCGCCCATGCCTTGAATGATGAAATCGTAACCGGGCTGCGGCGCATACGGACCGGTCTGCCCGTATCCCGTGATCGAGCAATAAACGAGCGAGGGCGCGCGCGCGTGCACCTGCTCCCATCCGAATCCGCGCTTATCGAGATCGCCGACCTTGAAGTTCTCGACCAGCACGTCGCTCTTCTCGATCAGATCGTAGAGGATCGCCTTGCCGTCGTCGGTCGTGATGTCGACCGTCACCGAGCGCTTGTTGCGATTGATGGACAGGAAGTACGCGCTCTCGCGGGTCGGCTCACCATTCTCGTCAGTCAGGAATGGCGGGCCCCAGCTTCGCGTATCGTCGCCCGCACCCGGCCGCTCGATCTTGATAACGTCGGCACCGAGGTCGCCGAGAATCTGCGTGCAGCTCGGCCCCGCAAGAATGCGCGAAAGATCGAGAACCCTGACGCCTTCGAGCGGCCGCTTCATGCATGTGCTCCAGATGACCGGTGAAGCGCTCTGGTATGCACGATACCAGAGCGGCCTATCGTTCCGCGCGCGAGAGCGAGCGAGCGCATATCGCAACCAATTTGGTCGTGCGCGCACCTGTCAGTGATATGTGAAACGATTAATTGGCCGCACGTGAAAACGTTGCGGCAGATCAAGCGAAGCACAGCATCGCACAAAGCGATCGATAAGCCCGCATAGAACGCTATGTCGCGCCGTGCCACTTGAAGTTCCTCCGCGTGATGAGCCGATACATCGGACCGCTAACACGAGACGCTACTTAACTGACCGTTCAGGGATACTTCCAAGGCGATGCTTGACTGACAAACGACTAATACTTATCGTTCGATTGAGTTTTTGTTGCGTGAGGGCCTTATCACGTGGACCCGCGACTGCCACCTTTGAATGCGTTGCGTACATTCGTGACCGCCGCTCGCGTTGGCAGTTTCAACGACGCCGCGGCGGAGTTGTTCGTCACGCCTGCCGCCGTCAGCCGCAGCATCAAGTCGCTCGAGGATCACCTCGGCTGCGCACTGTTTCATCGCTCGCATCGCCAGATTACACTGACCAAGGACGGGCAGTATTATCTCGCGCATCTCGGCAATGTTTTCGATCAGATCGCGCTGGCAACGCAAAACCTCGCGGCGCAGCGCGCGCATCGTCCGCTCGTCGTCTGCGCCTATCCGACTTTCATCATCGACTGGTTGATTCCGCGCTGGTCAAAATTCGCGCGTGAGTCTGCCGGCCTCGAACTCAAGTTTGTGACAACGCATACGCACGATATAGATTTCGAGAAATCGGGAATTGATGCCGCGATTTTGAGTGATCGTCTCGAATACGCGCCGCGCATGAGCGAAAAACTGTTTATGGCGAATCTGGTCCCAGTGTGCAGCCCGAACTATCTGCCCGCCACCACGCTTGCCTCCGATGACGATGAGTGGGGCCACAGCCTGCTCCACTCCGAAACACGCCCGAACGACTGGCGGCGCTGGGCGGAAGCGAACGGCAATATGCGGATCGATCCATTCCGCGGCCAGCGCTTTGAAAGCTCGAAGCTGATGTATGAAGCGGCGATCGCGGGCGGCGGCATTGCCATCGGCCTGGAGGAACTGCTGCAGCGTGAGTTCAGCGCGGGCAGCCTCACCATCGCCTTTCCGGACAGCAAGCCTGCGTCCTGCCCGTTCCATCTGATCCGGCCGGCCTCGACCGAGATGCACCCGTTCTTCCAGCCGTTCCGCGAATGGCTGTTGAGCGAAGTGAACACCAAGCGCGAGCCGGTGAAGGCCGCAGCGCTGCAGCCTTCAGGGATAAACGATCGTCCCGGCTTCCCGCAGAGCGCTGCACTCGGCCTCAGTCAGCCAGCCTGACAAGGCATCCGCATCGCGCGCGGGTGCAGGCGGCGCGGGCCGATCCGGCACGGTCCGGCTGAAGCGCGGCGCCGGCGCAGCCTGACGATAGCCCGCGACATCGACATACGAGCCGCGCGCCGTCATGTGTGGATCGGTAAAAGATTCTTGGAGTGACAACACCGGCGTCACGCAGGCATCGGTTCCGGCAAACAGGTATGCCCATTCGTCGCGCGGGCGTGTGAGAAATATCGCCCGCAGCCGCTCGCGCCCTTCCGGCCATCGCGCCTGATCGTCCTGGGCTGGCATCTCGGCCACGCTGAGGCCGAGCTTTTCCAGAAACTGCGCGTGAAACCGCTTCTCGATGGGGCCGACCGCGACATAACCGCCATCGGCGCATTGGTAGGCGTCGTAGAAGTAGGCGCCGGAATCCAGAATGTTGGTGCCGCGCTCCTGCGAGGACACGCCGCAAGCCATCAGGCCGTTGATCGAGGTGAGCATCGCGGCGACGCCATCGACGATCGCGGCATCGACCACCTGCCCCTTGCCCGACTGCCGCGCCTCGAGAATACCGGCCAGCAGGCCGAGCGCGAGAAACAGCGCACCGCCGCCAAAGTCACCAATTAAGTTGAGCGGCACCGGCGGCGCTTCGCCCTTGCGGCCCATGGCATGAAGCGCGCCCGTGAGGGCGATATAATTCAGATCGTGACCCGCGGTCTTCGCAAGCGGCCCACTTTGTCCCCAGCCGGTGATGCGGCCGTAGACCAGTTTTGGATTGGCGGCGAGGCAGGGTTCGGGCCCAAGCCCAAGCCGCTCCATCACACCCGGCCGGAATCCTTCGATCAGGCCATCCGCCTCGCGGATGAGACGCAAGACAAGCGCGACACCTTCAGGCTTCTTGAGATCGAGCTTGATGGTAGTGCGCCCACGCATGATGAAGTTGGTCTCGAGCGGCCGCTCGATGCCGATGTCCGCACGTTCCGGCCGCTCGATGCGCAGCACGTCGGCGCCGAGGTCGGCGAGCAGCATGCCGCACATCGGCCCTGGGCCGATGGCCGGCATCTCGATGAACTTCACACCGGCGAGCGGCCCCGTGCGCTTGCTCATGCCGCGGCCGACCGCGGCTTGGTCTTGCGGCCCGCCGCACCAAGAAACGCCGGGATCTCGGTCAACTCGCGCCCGATGATGAGCTGGTTGATCTGCGTGGTGCCGTCCGGAATGGTAAGCATCCGCGCATTGCGGAAGTGGCGCTCAACCGGAAACTCGCGCGTCACCCCACAGGCGCCATGAACCTGAATCGCACGGGAGGCGACCCGTACCGCGGCCTCGGAGGCATAGACCTTCGCCATCGAGGTCGGCAGGTCGCAGCGCCCGCCTGCATCAAGCGCCGCAAGCGCCTTGTAGGTGAGAAGCTGCATCGCCTCGGTCTCACAGGCCATATCGGCCAGCAATTGCTGCACGAGCTGATGGGTCGCGATCGGCACACCGAACTGGTCGCGCTCGGTCGCATAGCGGATTGCATCGTCGAGTGCGGCGCGCGCAATGCCCGAGCTGATGACCGCCACCCAGGCGCGGGCGCGCTCAAACCCCGACATCGCCTCCGACAGTCCCGACGTGCCATCACCCAAACGGAATTCGTCGCCGATATAGACATTGTCGAGCGTGATCGAGCCGAACGACCAGCCGTTGAGGCCAAGCTTTTCCAGCTCTCCGGATTCGAACTTGTGAACGGAGCGATCGAGAATGAAGATTCCGAACTCGTTCTCGCCGGTGCGGGCGAGCACGGTCGAGATATCGGCAACCGTCGCGTTGGAGATGAACATCTTTTCGCCGCTGAGCCGCCAGCCCTCGCCGTCGCGCACTGCTCTCGTCCGCAACTGCCGGACGTTGGAGCCGGTGCCAGGCTCCGTCACCGCGCCGCAGCCGATGATGCGGCCCTCGGCCATGCCCGGCAGATAGCGAGCCTTCTGCTCCGCCGTGCCGCGGCGATAGATTTTCATCGCGGCACCTTCGCTGACATAGGCAAGGCCAGCAACGTCCGGCGCAAGCCGCGCCAGTTCGCCGTAGAGCATTCCGCTCGTCATATAACTCAAGCCCATGCCGCCGCCATCTTCGGGCAGCCAACCCGCGCCGATGCCATACGGATTGAGAATGCTCATAAGCTGATGCGCGAGTTCAGGCGAGAACGCCTTGTCGCACTTGCCCTTGGTCAGCGGCAGCACTTCGGCTTCGACGCAGCGCTTGAGGCTTTCGACAGCCATCTTGTCTTCTTCTGCGATTGCAAAATCCATGATTCTTGTCCGTTGAGGCGTTTCGTGAAATGAAAAGCCCGTCTCCGCGCAGGAGGCAGGCAAGCGGCTTGCGTCAGGATCGGACCGCGTGCGCGGCCTTGCGGGGCTCGCTGTTGCCGAGCCAGTCCTCGATCACGCTTTCCGCGCCCTCATTGAGGAGCGGTGGCGCACGCCAGCCTTCTGCGACGTCGAAACCGGAATATTTCACTGCCGGGCCGATCGTCGGCACTGAACCGTATTGCGGGTGATCGAGCGACAGCAGCATCTTGCGATGCAGAAGCTGCGGGTGGCTGAACACCTGCGCGACGTTGTTCACCGGTGCATTCGGCACGGTCGCCTTATCGAGCAGTGCGATGATCTCGGCGTTGGTGTATTTCGCAATTTCCTCATCGAGAATGCGATACATCTCATCACGGTTCTCGACGCGCACAGCAAGCGTGGCGAAACGCGGGTCGGTGATGAGATCCTCACGGCCGATGGCGCGGACGAACGGCTCGTACACCGTCTGGTAGCCGGCGCCGATCACCACCTCGCCGTCACGGGTTGAAAACACCTTGTAGGGCACGATCTGCGAATGCTCGGAGCCCCACTTCTCGCGCACCTTACCGGCAATCAGATACTCCATCGCCGCATCGACGAGGAAGCTCACCTGAGATTCCATCAGGCTTGTCTCGACACGCTGGCCGCGCCCGGTCTCCTTGCGCTGCAACAGAGCCGTGACGATGCCGCTATACGCGTAAAGGCCGGTGACGAGATCGAACACCGAAGTGCCCTGCTTGATCGACTTCCCATTCTTCTCGCCGCTGATGCTCATGAAGCCGAATTCGGCCTGAACGGTAATGTCGAACCCGCCGCGATCGCCCTGCGGACCATCCGGCCCGAGTGCGGAGAGAGATGCGTAGATCACGCCGGGGTTTGCAGCGGAAACCCGCTCGTAATCGATGCCGAGGCGTTTCAGCACCGGCGGACGGAAGTTCTCGACGACAACGTCAGCGCGCGAGGCAAGCTGAAACAGAAGATCGCGGCCTTCTTCGGTCTTGGCATCGAGCACGAGCGAGCGCTTGTTGCGGTTGCCGGCAAAGAAGGTCATGCCGTTCTCCGCCTTGAACGGAGGCCCCTGACGGCGGGTCTGGTCGCCACCGCCGGGCGATTCGACCTTCACGACATCGGCGCCGTGATCACCAAGAAGCATCGTACAAAACGGTCCGGCGAAGAACCGGGTCAAGTCCAGAACCTTCAAACCTGCCAAAGGTTTCATCATCGTCCTCCAGCACCGCACCTCGACGGCCATGCTGAACCGGAGATCGGGCTGCAACAGATTTTCAGTCGCAAGCCGGAGCGGCAAACAACAAAAAATCCGTGTTGGTTGAGTTTTTGTAGTTCGTACGCAACAGCGTTCCGCCGTTACCGTCGGCGCGTCACGCTCACCATTTTCAGCAATGCGGAACTAGCGGAATGTCCTCGTCCCTCGCCGTCGCCGATATCGGCCCCGTCACGCATCTCAAGCTCAACCGCCCGAAGGTTCTCAACGCACTCGATGACGCGACGTTTGATGTGTTCCTTGCCGAGATCGCCCGAGTCGAACAAAGCGGAACACAAGGCGCGATCGTGATTTCCGGCGAAGGTGCGAAAGCCTTCTGTGCCGGTGCCGACCTCGACACCGTGAAGAAGCTCACCGGCGCGGAGAAGCGACGCTTCGTCGAAAAAGCATGGTCGACGCTCGACCGGCTTGCGCGATCGCCGATCCCGTCTGTCGTTGCCCTGCACGGCTATGTGCTGGGCGGCGGATTCGAACTCGCGCTCGCCTGCGACATCCGCATCGCCAGCACCGGGACAGTTTTTGGTTTACCGGAAATCGCGCTCGGCGGCGTGCCCGCTTTCGGCGCGATCCAGCGCCTGCCGAAGTTGATCGGTCAGGGTCGCGCAGCCGAGTTGATGCTGAGCGGTCGCCGTTTTGATGCAAGTGAGGCGCTGACGATGGGTGCGATCACGAAAGTCACGGAAGCCGACGCGCTGTTATCCGATGCGCTGGCGATTGCTACGCAACTCGCGGAGCGGCCGCGCGAAGCGGTCCGCTACCTCAAGCTCGCGTTGGCCCACGAGATCGATGGGCATCTTGCATCGAGCTTGCACGGGCTCATCTCGGATACCTGCCACAGGGATCCCGCCTATCAGGCACAGATCGGCCGTTTCGCGCGCGGGTGAAACGACACTAATTCTCCGAGCGTCATTGCCGGGCTTGACCCGGCAATCCATCTTTCTTGTAGGATGAATGTGCGGATCAAGTCCGCGCGTGACCGTCTCGTAAGACGGAAACTCTACGATTTCCGTCGCACCGGCTTGCGTCCACGCCGCCAGTCGCGCTTCGGCCGCGGTTTCGGCAGAAATTCCGGGTGAGCCTTCACCGCCTCGCGGTAGGTCGTGAGCATCCGGTCGAACGCGCCGAACAACGCGTCCGCAATTTCCGGCCGCTTTTCGAGATGCGTCAGGAGAAGCCCCGTGGCCTCGATGGTCGACAGACCATCGCGGCGTGGCTCGCGGCGCAGTTTTCCGTAAAGCGACAATTGTTGCGGCCCGAGGATGACGCGCTGACACTTCAGCATCCACGCGTTGCGCCACCACAGCGCCTTCGCCTGGCTCCATGTGCCATCGAGCACGATCACGCCTTCGATCCCTCGCAGCACGGCCGTTTGCGACGGCTCCAGATCGCCCTTGCGATCGATCGCGACGACGTCGCGATCCGTCACGAGATCGGCCACCTTGGCGGAGCCAAGATAGAGTACTGCCCAGTGTGCAGGATCGACCTCGCGCCCCAGCGCCTTCGACAGGCTCGGCCACGACAGGCCGATCTTCAACGTTGCCTTCGACAGCATCCGCGCGGTGAGGCGTGCGGTGCCGAGAAGCCGGTCCTGCTCCTGCGGGTGTTGCAGAATCAAAACGTCGATGCGGTTCTCGACCGGATCGACGCCGTTGCAGATGCAAAACGGCTCCGGCTTGCCGCAGTCCGGGCATTCAGGAACGGCGTCCAGTTGCGATGGCAGAATTGTGTCCGGCATTGTGCGCCCCTATTCCGCCGGAACGGCGCCCGGCCCCAGCCGGGACTCGCCGCGTATCCAGAGTCGCGCCCGATCGATCAGCAGATAGATCACCGGCGTCGTGTAAAGCGTGAGGATCTGCGACACGATCAGGCCGCCGATGATGGTGACGCCGAGCGGCCGGCGCAACTCGGTGCCGGGACCGGTCGCAAGCACGAGCGGCACCGCCGCGAGCAAGGCCGCCATCGTCGTCATGATGATCGGGCGGAATCGCGCGAGGCTCGCGGCAAAGATCGCCTCCTCCGAATTCATGCCGTGCTGCCGCTCGCCTTCAAGCGCGAAGTCCACGATCATGATGCCGTTCTTCTTGACGATACCGATAAGCAAAATGATGCCGACGAAGGCGATCACCGTCAGCGGCAATCCGGTTACGAGTAGAGCAAGCAGTGCGCCGAGGCCCGCGGGCGGCAGCGTCGAGATGATCGTCAGCGGATGCGCGAGGCTCTCGTAGAGCACGCCCAGCACGATATAAACCGCAACCAGCGCGCCGAGGATGAGCAGCGGCTGGCGGCTCGCCGCCTTCTGGCTGTCGGCCGCGTTGCCCTCGAACGTGCCGCGAATACCCTCCGGCATGTGCAACTCGGCGACAGCGCGCCGGATGTTTTCCGTCGCGGTCTCAAGCGGCACGTCGGGCAGCGTGTTGAACGAGATCGTCGTCGAGGGGAACGATGCCGAATGCCGCACCGCGAGCGGCGCAAGCCCACGGCTCATATGCACCAGCGTGGACAGCGGCACCTGCGTGTTGTTGGCACCCGCGACATAGATATGCGCGAGGCTGGCTGGATCGCCCTGAAACTGCGGGGCGACTTCAAGAATGATCTGGTACTGGTTGCGCTGGGTGTAGACGTAGGAAATCTGCCGCTGCGCAAAAGCGTTGTTCAGCGCGTTATCGATATCCTGAATATCGGCGCCGACGCTCGCCGCCATCTTGCGATCAATCTTAAGATTCAACTGCAGTCCGCCGGGATCAGAGTCACTCGAAATGTCGGTGATGCCCTCAACCGTCTCCATCCGCTTCGCAACCAGCGGACCCCATTTTCGCAGCAGGTCGAGGTCGGCACTTGCCAGCGTGTACTGGTAATTGGAATCGCTCTGCCGGCCGCCCGCGCGAATGTCCTGCGCCGCCACCATGAACAGCCGGATGCCCGGAATTTTTCCGAGCTCGCGCCGCAGCCGGTCGATCACCAGCGCGGTACTGACGCCGCCGCGTTCCTCCGGCGGCTTCAGCGCGATAAACATCGTGCCGCGGTTGGAGCCACCCAGGAATGAACTTCCGCCGAGCGAAGAACCGATGGTGGCGACGGCGGGGTCGGCCATCACGATATCGGCCACGCGCTGCTGCAGCGGCAGCATCGCCTGAAACGAAATATCCGCCGAGGCACGCGTCGAACCGAAGATAAAGCCGCTGTCGTCGGTCGGGAAATAGCCCTTCGGCAGCTTGGCGTATAGCACCACGGTGAGCGCGATGCTCGTGAAGAAGACAAGGATCGTCAGGATCGGCATCTTCAGGACGGCACGCAGGCTGCGTTCATAGAACCGCAGCACGCGCGACAGCACGCCCTCGACCAGCCGATCGAAGCGGTTCTCCTTCTCGTTATGCGCGTGTTTGATGTACTGCGCGCAAATCATAGGCGTCACGGTCAACGACACAACCGTCGAAACCGCGATGGCGAACACGAGCGTCAGCGAGAACTCGCGCAGCAGCCTCCCGACGATGCCTTCCATGAAGATCAGCGGCGTGAACGCTGCAATCAATGACAGGCTGATTGACAGCACCGTGAATCCGATCTGCTTGGCGCCCTCCAGCGCCGCGCGCGCGGGCGTCATGCCCTGCTCCAGATTGCGGTGCATGTTCTCGATCATGACGATGGCATCGTCGACGACGAAGCCGATCGAGATCGCGAGCGCCATCAGCGACAGGTTGTCGATGGAAAACCCGGCCGCCCACATGCCCGCGCAGGTGCCGGCCAGCGCCAGCGGCACGGACACACCGGCGGCGATGGTCGGCACGCCGCGCCGCAGGAATATGAACACGACCGCCATCACCAGAAGCGCGGTCGCGCCGAGCGTCCACTGCATGTCCTCGACACTGGCGCGAATCGTGCCGGTGCGGTCCGTCAGCGTCGAAACCTCGACGCCTGCCGGAATCCACTGCTTGAGCTGGGGCAGCAGGTCCTTGATCCGGTCCACGGTGTCGATGACGTTGGCATCGCTCTGCTTGGTGATCTGCAGCAGCACCGCGGGCTGCTTGTTGAACCAGGCGATGGAGCGGCTGGAACGCGTCGCATCGATCACGGTTGCGACGTCCGAGAGGCGGATGAAATTACCGTTCGAGGCCTTGATGACGATGTTCTTCAGTTCCGCAGCCGTACGCATCTGCGGATTGAGGCCGAGCGTTTCGCCCTGACGGCCGCCGTCGAACATGCCGATCGGGCCGAAGGCGTTGGCGCCGACGATGGCGGCGCGCACCTGCTCGGTGGAAATCCCCGCATTGGCGAGCAGCATCGGATTCATCTGCACCCGGATCGCGGGCTGATCGGCACCGCTCACCGTCACCTCGCCCACGCCCGGCACCTGCGCGATCCGCTGCGCGATCACGGTATCGGCGATATCGTAGATCGCGCTTGGCGACATTGTTTTCGACGTCAGCGCGATAATGAAGACCGGTGTCGCCGCTGTGTTCGCCTTGCGCACGTTCGGCAGTGACGGCAGGTCGCTCGGCAGATCAGCAAGCGACGCATTGATCGCCGCCTGCACGTCGCGCGCCGCCTTGTCGATGCTGCGGCCGATGGCGAACTGCATCTGGATACTCGTCGAACCGAGCGAACTCGACGACGTGATCTGATCGACGCCCGCAATCTCGCCGAGCCTGCGTTCCAGCGGCGCCGCCACGGTCGCCGCCATCACCGACGGATCGGCTCCGGGCCGCGAGGCCGAGATTCGGATCATCGGAAAATCGACGTTCGGGATGCTCGCAACCGGCAGGTTCACATAGGCGACGGCGCCCACCAGAAACAGGCCGATCGCCAGCAGCGTGGTGCCGACCGGCCTGCGAATGAAGGGCTCGGAGATCGACATCTACTGCATGCCCTCCGTCGCGCCCGCAACCGGAGGCGACGGGTATTGCCCGGCGAGCGGCACAGCGCTTTCCAGCCGACGATTGATGCGGTCGAGCGCGAGATAGATCACCGGCGTGGTGTAAAGGGTGAGGATCTGGCTGACGATCAGGCCGCCAACAATCGACACGCCGAGCGGAAAGCGCAGCTCCGATCCGGTGCCAGTCTCGAGCGCCAGCGGCAACGCGCCGAACAGCGCAGCGAGCGTCGTCATCATGATCGGACGGAAGCGCAACAGGCACGCCTTGACGATGGCATCGTAGGCGGACAGCCCCTCATGGCGCTCCGCCTCCAGCGCGAAGTCGATCATCATGATCGCGTTTTTCTTGACGATACCCATCAAGAGAATGATGCCGATCAGGCCGATGACCGAGAGGTCCTGTCCGCACAGCATCAGCGCGAGGATCGCGCCCACGCCGGCCGAGGGCAGCGTCGAGAGAATGGTGATCGGGTGGATGTAGCTCTCATAGAGCACGCCGAGCACGATATAGATCGTGACGATGGCGGCGATGATGAGCCACGGCTGCCCGGCGAGCGAACGGGCGAATTCGGCCGCGTCGCCGGAATAAAGCCCGGTGATGTTGCCCGGCATACCGATCTGCTTCTCGATTCTGTGCAGGGCATCAACCGCGTCACCCAGCGCCTCGCCGGGCGCGAGGTTGAAGCTCAGCGACACGGCCGGAAACTGCGCCTGATGCGAGATCGCAAGCGGCGCGGTGGTCCGCGTCAGCGTCGCGACTGCGGAGATCGGCACTTGCGCGGTGCCGCCGCCGGTGGCGTTCGCCGCGCCCGGCACATAAAGCTTCGAGAGGATGTTCGGGTCGCGCTGGTCCTCGGGCTTTGCTTCCAGCACCACGCGATACTGGTTGGCCTGGCCGTAGATGGTGGAAATCTGCCGCTGGCTGAAGGCGTCGTTCAACGTGTCGTTGACCGCCTGCAGCGACACGCCGAGCTGGCCCGCGCGCTGGCGGTCGACGCTAAGCGCGGCGCGCAGGCCGCCCTCCTGCGCCTCGGATGAGACATCGCGGAAGATCCGATTACGCTGCATCTCGCGCACCAGCGCATTCGACCACTTCACCACCTCGCCACGGTCGGTGCCGGTCAGCGTGTATTGATACTGCGAGCGGCTCGACTTGGTGCTGATCTGAATGTCCTGCACCGGCTGGAAATAGACCGAAATGCCCGGCACAGCGGCGACACGCTGCTTCAGCCGTGCGATCACGCCGGTGACATCGGCCTTGCGCTCGCTTCGCGGCGTGAGATTGATGGTGATACGCCCGACATTCGGCGTGGGGTTGACCGCGCCGGCACCGATGCTCGACACGAGGCCCGTGACATCGGGGTCGGACTGGATTGCGTTCGACACCGCTGTCTGGCGCACTTGCATCTCGGCAAAGGAAACGTCCTGCCCGGCTTCCGTCACCGCGACGATGGAGGCGGTGTCCTGCAGTGGCAGGAATCCTTTCGGCGCGATCACATAGAGCGCGGTGGTCGCGATCACCGTGAGGAACACCACGAACAGCGTCAGTCGCTGATGCGCGAGCACGACGAGCAGCGTGCGGTGATAGAATTCGATGGAGCGATCGATGAAGTCGCTGACCGCGCGCAGGCCCGGCACTTCCCATTCCTCGCCGTGGCGCTTCAAGAGTCGCGAGCACATCATCGGCGTCAGCGTCAGCGAGACCACGGCCGAGGTGATGACCGCGATCGTCAGCGTCAGTGCGAATTCGCGGAACATGCGCCCGACAAGGCCGGACATGAAGAGCAGCGGAATGAACACCGCGATCAGCGACACGGTGAGCGAAATCACGGTGAAGCCGATCTCGCGTGCGCCGCGCAGCGCGCCCTCCATCGCCGTTTCGCCGTTCTCCATGTGACGGACGATGTTCTCGATCATCACGATGGCATCGTCGACCACGAAGCCGGTGCCGACGGTCAGCGCCATCAGCGAGAGGTTATCTAGGCTGAAGCCCGCGAACCACATCACGCCGAAGCTTGTGATCAGCGATAGCGGCAGCGCGACGCCCGCGATGATCGTGGCGCGGATCGACCGCAGGAACAGCAACACCACCAGCGTTACCAGAATGACGCTCAGCACCAGCGTGAACTGCACGTCGTGCACCGAGGCGCGGATCGTCACCGTGCGGTCGCTGACGATGGTGAGGGTGACGCCCGCCGGGATCGCCTGCTGCAGCTTGGGGATTTCCTTGCGGATCTGCTCGACGACGTCGATGACGTTGGCGCCGGGCTGGCGCTGGATATCGATGATGACGGCAGGCTTGTTCTTGTACCAGCCGCCGGTCTTGTCGTTCTCGAGCCCGTCAACGAGCTCGGACACATCGCCCACCGTCACCGGCGCATTGTTGCGATAGGCGATGATGACGTCCTTGTAGGCTTCGGCGCCAATCAACTGGTCATTGGCGGCGATGGTGTAGGCCTGCTGCTTGCCGTCGAGCGAGCCCTTCGGTCCGGAGACGTTTGCCCCGGCAATCGCCGCGCGCAGATCCTCCATGCCGATGCCGTAGGCGGCAAGGCGCGCGAGGTCGGCCTGCACCCGCACCGCGGGCTTGAGACCGCCCAGCACCGAGACGCGACCAACGCCGGTGATCTGCGCCAGCCGCTGCGCCATCAGCGAGTCAGCGAGGTCGCTCATCGCGCGCACCGAAATGGTGTCGGAGGTGAGCGCGAGCGTCATCACCGGCGCATCGGCCGGGTTCACCTTGGCGTAGGTCGGCGGGTACGGCAGGTTCTTCGGCAGCACGCCGGCGGCGGCGTTGATTGCGGCCTGCACGTCCTGCGTCGCGCCGTCGATGTCGCGGTTGAGATCGAACTGCAGCGAAATCTGGCTGACACCGAACGAACTCGTCGATGTCATCGACGACAGCGACGGGATTTGCCCGAGTTGGCGCTCGAGCGGCGCGGTGAGGAGCGAGGCTGCCACGTCCGGGCTTGCGCCGGGTAGCCGCGTCGTTACCTGCACGGTCGGGAAATCGACCTGCGGCAGCGACGACACCGGCATCCACCAATAGCCGAGCGCACCGCCGATCAAGAGCGCGAGCCCCAGGAGCGAGGTGGCAATCGGTCTGCGGATGAATGGTTCGGAAACGCTCATGCGCGCCTCACCGTGGACCCTTGCCGCCCTTCCCGCCGCGCGGCTCACGTTTGCGCGGGGCAAGGTCCTGCGTCGGCACGGTGTCCTCGCTGCCGATCACCACCTTGGAGCCGTCGGAAAGATTGGCGAAGCCGGTCGTCACCACGCGGTCGGTCGGCGCAAGGCCCTTTGCGATCACCGCGGTGGTCTCGCTCTGCTGCGTCACGGTCACCGGCTTGGCGGTGACCGTGTTGTCCTCGCCGATCACATAGCTGAACGTGCCGGATGGCCCGCGCTGCACGGCAGCGGTCGGCACCGTCAGCGCCTGCGGCAGCGTTTCGACCTTGAGGCGGACATTGACGAACTGCCCCGGCCAGAGCTTGTGCCCGGCATTCGGGAATTCCGCCTTCACCTTCACCGTACCGGTCGTGGGATCGACCTGATTGTCGATGGTGCGCATGATACCGGTATCGACCACGGTGCGGCCATCCTCGCCGAACACATCGACGGCAAGCTGCCCCTTGGCGGAGGCCGTGTTGACGCGGTTGATCTCCTGCTGTGGCAGGCTGAACTGTACGGCGATCGGCTGCAACTGCGTCAACACCACGACGCCCGTGGCGTCGGAGGCATGGATGATGTTGCCCGGATCGACCTGCCGCAAGCCGGTACGGCCCGACAGCGGCGCGATCACCTTGGTGTAGCCGAGCGTCGCCTGCGCGTTGTCGATCGCGGCCTGATCGGACTTCACCAGCGCCTCGAGCTGGGCGACAGTCGCCTTCTGGGTGTCGGCCTGCTGCGCGGAGCCCGCCTTGGAGGCGGCCAACTGCTCGTAGCGCTTGAGGTCGAGCCGCGCATTGGCAAGCTGCGCCTCGTCCTGCGCCTTCTTGGCGACGGCCTGATCGTACTGCGCCTGGTAGATCACCGGATCGATCTCGGCCAGCACATCGCCCGCCTTGACGTCCTGTCCTTCGACGAAATTCACCTTCAGAAGCTTGCCATCGACCTGCGCGCGAACGGTCACGGTGTTGAGCGCGCGCACCTGACCGACGCCGTCGAGATAAACCGGCACGTCCTCGACCTTGGGCGTCGCCGCGAGCACCGGCACCGCCATGTCGAAGCGCATGTGAGCGGCATCCTGGCTGCCGCCATAGAACCGCGACCAGCCGAGATAGCCGAGCCCCGCCACGATCACGAGCGCGATGAAAAGCGAGACCGTGCGCCGCCGCGCGCCGCCGGCGACCCGCGCGACGCTTTCGCTCACCTTGCCATTCTCGCCTGGCTTAAAGAGCATTCCCGGGCTCCCTCATCGTCGTCACCGTTCTCTGCTCCACTCTCGGTTCCCAGCCGCCGCCCAGCGCCTGGAACAGGCTGACATAGGATTGCAGCCACGCAAGTTGCGCCTGCAGCAGGGTATCCTCCGCCTGAAACAGGGTCTGCTGCGTATTCAGCACGGTGATGATGTCGGCCGTGCCCGCCCGTAACTGATCCTCCGACAGCTTGAACGCCCGCCGCGAGGAGGCCACCACCACGCGTTGCAGCCGCAGGCGTTGCGCCGTCTGCCGGATCGCGTCGAGCGCGGTGTTGACGTCCGAGAACGCCGAGATCACCGTCTTGCGATAGGTCTGCAGCAACTCGTCCTGCTGCGCCTTGGTCAGATCGAAATTGGCCTGGATGCGGCCAGCGTCAAAGATCGGCTGCGTCAGTCCCGCAGCCAGGTTGAAGAACGCCGATTGCGGCATGAACAGGGCCGACAGCGCCGCGCTCTGGTAGCCGCCTTGCCCGGTCAACTGAATGCTCGGAAAGAACTGCGCCCGCGCGCTGCCGACATTCGCGGTCGCCGAGGCCAACTGCGCCTCCTGACGGCGGATGTCCGGGCGCTGGATCAAAAGTTCGGACGGCAGGCCCGGCGTGACGCGCGGCGCCGAAACACGCCCAAGCGAGCCGCCGCGAATGTGCACGCGCTCCGGCGGCCGCGCCACCAGCGTCGCGAGGATGTTGAGGTTCTGCGTCAGCGTCTGCCGCAACGGCGGCACCGCCGCACGCTGGTTGGCCAGCAGGCTTTCCTGCTGAGCAAGATCGAGGTCGGAGCCCGTGCCCGCATCGACCCGCGCCTTGATCGCGTCATAGATGCGCTTGGCGCTCGCGATATTGCGCTCGGCAGTCGCGATCCGGTCCTGGGCCGCCAGCACCTGGAAGTAGGCATTGGCAACACTCGCCATCGCCGTCAGCGCTACGGTGTCGCGATCGTAGCGGCTCGCATTGGCGCTCTCTTCAGCGGCGAGCAGCGCGTCGCGGTTCTTGCCCCACAGGTCGATCTCGTAGCTCGCGCTGAGCGAGGTCGAATAGGTGTTGATCGTCCCGCGAGCGGCAACGGTGCCATTGTTGAGATAGCCGGATGACGATTTCGAGCGCGTCGCGGATGCATTGGCATCGAGTGTCGGCAGTAGCGCCGCGCCTGCCGTGCGCGTCATCGCATCGGCCTGCAGAAGGCGTGCGGTCGCGGCAGTGATATCGAGGTTGACGCGTTGCGCCTCCTCCATCAACTGCGTGAGTTCGGCCGAGCGGAAGCCGCGCCACCAGTCGAGCGTGGGCGGCGCGTCCTGCCGTTGCGGCGTGGCGTCCTTCTGGTACGCAACCGGAATATCGAGCGCGAGGTCCGGCAGGTCCTGCTTCATGATGCAGCCTGCAAGCAGGACTGCGACCGCACCGGCCGCGCAGACACGCGTGGCGGAGATGCGCAGGGCACGGAGGTGCGCCGCGTGCCGTGGCAGCACGTCACCCCAACCCCTTGATCCGAACCCAAGCGCCAGTTGACCCATCCTCTGCAACGGCTCCCCTGGCGCCGGATCATCCATTCCGGCGGCCCTGAATCGGCCGCACGCATGCGTTGAGTGTCCGTTATGCCCGGAAATGGCGCGAAGGTCTGCTGTCGCCACCTGCAAAAACAGGGATTCTTACCAAGATTTCATCGGATTGTGACCGATGAGCCCGTGCCAACGGCCCCATCCGGCGGCCTCTCCGCCGCATGTCCCTTTTCGGTTCCGGATCAGGCCACCACTCACCGGACATCAGCCTCTAACCGCATTACCGCGAGGGCAGTGATTCGCAGGCTGCGGCATGCCGCGCGCGACATGCGAGGCATGAATGTGCCTGTTCACACATCCATTTCTTCACAGAGCAGCATCTCACCGGCAGGCTTGTCGACCCGCGCAACGGCGACTAGGTTGAACTGACCCTTTCCTTTTCTGTCTGATCCCCATGCAAATCCGTCAAGACGTCATCGAAGCCATCGGCAACACGCCGCTCATCAAGCTCAAGCGCGCGTCCGAGGAGACTGGCTGCAACATTCTCGGCAAAGCCGAGTTCATGAACCCCGGACAATCGGTGAAAGACCGCGCGGCGCTGTTCATGATCCGCGACGCGATGGAGCGCGGCACGTTGAAGCCCGGCGGCCTGATCGTCGAAGGCACCGCGGGCAATACCGGGATCGGGCTGGCGCTGGTCGCCAATGCGCTCGGCTTCCGCACCGTGATCGTCATTCCGGAGACGCAGAGCCAGGAAAAGAAGGACATGCTGCGGCTATGCGGCGCACAGCTCGTCGAAGTGCCGGCCGCACCCTATTCCAACCCGAACAATTACGTCCGCCTGTCGGGCCGCCTCGCCGAGCAGCTTGCGAAGAGCGAGCCGAACGGCGCGGTGTGGGCCAACCAGTTCGATAATGTCGCGAACCGCGTGGCGCATATCGAGACGACGGCGCCGGAAATCTGGGAGCAGACCGACGGCAAGGTCGACGGCTTCGTCTCAGCAGTCGGCACCGGCGGCACGCTCGCGGGCACGGCGATGGGCCTCAAGGCGAAGAACCCCAAAATCCAGATCGGCCTCGCCGACCCGATGGGCGCTTCGCTCTACAGCTACTACACCACGGGCGTTCTCAAGGCCGAGGGCTCATCGATCACCGAAGGCATCGGCCAGAGCCGCATCACCGCCAATCTCGAAGGCGCGCCGATCGATCGTGCCTATCAGATTCAGGACGCGGAAGCGGTGCAGATCGTGTTCGATCTCCTCGAGCATGAGGGGCTGTGCCTCGGCGGCTCGTCGGGCATCAACATCGCGGGCGCGATCCGCATGGCGAAGGAGCTCGGCCCCGGCCACACCATCGTGACGGTGCTATGCGACTACGGCACGCGCTACCAGTCGAAGCTGTTCAACCCGGACTTCATGCGCTCGAAGAATTTGCCGGTGCCGGAGTGGCTGGAGAAGACCAGCGCGATCAGCGTGCCTTACGAGAAGGTCTGATTTTACGTCATTCCGGGACGCGCGCATTTGCGCGCGAACCCGGAATCTCCGAATGGCTTCGGACAAATCCTTCGAGATTCCGGATCAGCCCGCTGCGCGACCTGTCCGGAATGACCGTGTCGCGGATACTCACCGCAAAATCTGACTCAAGAACAGCTTCGTCCGCTCATGGCGCGGGTGGCTGAAAAACTCGTCCGGCGCGTTGACTTCGATCACCTGCCCCATATCCATGAACACCACGCGGTCGGCGACCTCGCGGGCAAACCCCATTTCATGCGTGACGACCAGCATGGTCATGCCGTCATTGGCGAGGTCGACGATGGTGTCGAGCACCTCCTTGACCATTTCCGGATCGAGCGCCGAGGTCGGCTCGTCGAACAGCATCACCTTCGGATTCATCGTCAGCGCACGCGCAATCGCCACGCGCTGCTGCTGGCCGCCGGAAATCTGCCCCGGATATTTGTGCGCCTGTTCGGGAATCCGTACCCGTTCGAGATAACGCATCGCCGCCGCCTCGGCCTCTTTCTGCGGCATATTGCGAACCCAGATCGGCGCCAGCGTGCAGTTCTCCAGCACGGTCAGATGCGGAAACAGATTGAAGCTCTGGAACACCATGCCGATCTCGCGGCGGACTTCGTCGACACGCTTGAGGTTGGGGCCAAGCTCGATGCCGTCGACGGTAACGGTTCCTTCCTGAAATTCTTCCAGCGCATTGATGCAGCGGATCAACGTCGATTTGCCCGAACCCGACGGCCCGCAGATCACGATCCGCTCCCGCCGCGCGACGGACAGATCGATATCGCGCAGAACGTGGAAAGCGCCGAACCATTTGTTCAGCTTCTCGATGCGGATGATCGGATCGGCGGCCATACAAACTCCGGTTAGCGGCGGTGCGGATCGAGGCGGCGCTCGACGAACAACGAATAACGCGACATCGCAAAGCAGCCTATCCAGTAGATGATGCCGGTGAAAGCAAAGCCGGTGAACAGCGTCGTCGGCGTCGCCCAGACGGGATCGGCAAATGTCGCACGCAACTGGCCGAGCAAATCGAACAGCGCGACGATGAGAACGAGCGTGGTGTCCTTGAACAGCGCGATGAAACTGTTGACGAGGCTTGGAATGACATGCCGCAGCGCCTGCGGCAGCACGATAAGGCCGGTCGTCTTCCAGTAAGACAGGCCAAGCGCATTCGCCGCCTCGCGTTGTCCGCGCGGGATCGCGAGCAGCCCGCCGCGAATGACTTCGGCGTTGTAGGCGCCCGCGAACAGCGCAATGCCGACCAGCACGCGCACCAGCGCGTCGATGGTGAAATCGCCCGGCAGAAACAGCGGCAGCATGTAGGTCGCGAAGAACAGCACGGTAATCAGCGGCACGCCGCGCCAGAATTCGATGAACATCACCGAGAAGGCGCGCAGCAGCGGAATGCGCGAGGTACGCCCGAGCGCAAGCGCAATGCCGACCGGCATCGACGCGACAATGCCGGTGACGGAGACAACGAGCGTCACCAGCAGGCCGCCCCATTGCCGCGTATCGACAATCGGCAGCCCGCCCTGATCGAGCCGCAGCGCGACGATGACGACGGCAATCCCGGCGAACGTCAGTGCGGATGACAGCGCGGCGCGCCGACCGTTCGGCCAGCCGCCGCCAAACCACAGCATGGCCATCGTGACGAACGCCGCCGTCATGCTGAAGTCGAACCAGAAGCGCGTGAGCGAGGGTGTCCACGCCGCGCCGAACAATTCGGCGATCCAGTAGAACGCGAAGCCGTCGAGCCCGCCGCCATGGAGCAGGAAGAAGGCGAGGAACGGGAACGCGATGAAGAACAATGCGGCGTTGAGCGCCTTGTGCGGGATTTTCGGCACCAGTAGCGGCGCGAGCAACAGCACGGCCAGCGCAAATGTCAGATTGGCGCGCCAGCGCTGATCCTCGGGATAGAAGCCGTAGATCAGCTGCGTGAACTTCGCCTGGATGAACGGCCAGCACGCGCCGACCGGATGGCCTGCGTTTTCCGCGAGGCAAGCAGTGCGGTCGCTGCCCTGCCACACCGCATCGATAAACAGAAAGCGGATGGTCGGTACCAGCAACAACCACAACACCACCGCGCTGATCAACGTCAGAAGAATGTTGGTCGGCGAATTGAACAGCCGCGTGCGCATCAAGCCGATGATGCCGGTGGTGACGACCGGCGGCTGCCGCTCGGGAGCGAGCGCGCCACGCACGAAGTTCGTGTCGGTGCCATTGCTCATGCGCGCAGGCTCCGGTCGATACGCCAGCCGTAGAAATTCATGATCGCGCTCGTCACCAGCGAGATCGCGAGATAGACCGCCATCGTCATGGCAATGATCTCGACCGCCTGCCCGGTCTGGCTCAGCGCCGTGCCTGCGAACACCGAGAACAGGTCGGGATAGCCGATCGCGACCGCGAGCGAGGAGTTCTTGATGAGGTTGAGATACTGATTGGTCAGTGGCGGCAGGATGACCCGCATCGCCTGCGGAATAATGACGAGCCGCAGGATCGCCCCGCGCGACAGGCCGAGCGAGGCGCCCGCCTCCGTCTGCCCCTTCGGCACCGCCAAGAGACCGCCGCGCACCACTTCCGCAATGAAGGCTGCGGTGTAGGTCGACAGCGAAATCGCAAGCGCAACAAGCTCCGTCGTGATCCGCATGCCGCCCGCAAAGTTGAAGCCGCGCAGCACGGGCATATCGAACCGCACTGGTGCGCCGAACAGCACGATGCTGAGAAGCGGCAGCCCGATGAGAAGCACCAGCACGAACGGCCAGATGCGCAGCCGCTCACCTCGGCGATAAAGCCGCCGCCGCGCGACAATCACCATCGCCAGCGAGGCGATGATCGCAACGACAATCGCCACCATGAAAACACGAGCGCCGGGCTCAGCCAGCATCTGCGGCACCACGAAGCCGCGATTGTTGAGGAATGCGACGCCGAACACCGACAGACTCTGGCGCGGGTTTGGCAGCGCAGCCAGCACAGCGAGATACCAGAACAGCAGTTGAAACAAGAGCGGCAGGTTGCGGATCACTTCGACATAACCGGCGGCAAGCCGCGCCAGCAGCCAGTTCGGCGACAGCCGCGCGATCGCGACCGCAAAGCCGATCACGGTCGCAAACACGATGCCGATTGCGGAGACGAGCAGCGTGTTGAGCAGGCCGACCTCAAACACCCGAAAGTAGCTGTCGGCTTCCGAGTAGGAAATCAGCGCCTGACTGACGCCGAAGCCTGCCGAACTCGACAGGAAGCCGAAGCCCGATGCGACGCGCTGCGCCTGCAGGTTCGCCTGCGCGTTGGTGACGATGTCGTAAGCGAGCCACGCGAGCAGCGCCGCGAACACGACCTGCCCGACCATGCCCTTCCAGCCGGTGCCACCGGACAGGATGCGCGAGAGGCGCGCGAGTGGCCGGAACGGAGGCGGACGCGGCGCGGCTGCCATCGTCACCGTCCGCAGATCAGCGGACTGGCGGCGCGTACTGGATGCCGCCCTGATTCCAGAGCTTGTTCAGTCCGCGCGAGATCCGCAGCTTGGAGCCGGCACCGACGTTCCGATCGAACGACTCGCCGTAATTGCCGACCGCCTTCACGATCCGCACCACCCAATCCTTGGTGAGGCCGAGTTGCTCGCCGAAATTGCCGTCGGAGCCAAGCAGCCGCGCAATCTCCGGCTTGTTGGACTTCACCATGTCGCCGACGTTCTTCTGCGTCACCGCAAGCTCCTCGGCGTTGAGAAGCGCGAACAGCGTCCACTTCACGATGTCGAACCACTGGTCGTCGCCGTGACGAACCACCGGCCCGAGCGGTTCCTTGGAGATGATGTCCGGCAGCACCGCATGATCGTCCGGCACGGTGAGCTTCAGGCGTTCGGCATAAAGCTGCGAGACGTCGGAGGTGAATGCATCGCAGCGGCCGGATTCATAAGCCTTCATGGTTTCGTCGGCGGTCGCGAACGCCACCACTTCATATTTCATTCCGTTGGCGCGGAAGTAATCTGCAAGGTTCTGCTCGTTGGTGGTGCCGGTCTGCACACAGACCGATGCGCCGTTGAGTTCGAGCGCCGAGTTCACCTTCAGCGACTTGCGGACCAGAAAGCCCTGCCCGTCGTAATACATCACCGCAGTGAAGTTCAGCCCGAGCGAGGTATCGCGCGACATGCTCCATGTCGTGTTGCGCGACAGCACATCGATCTCGCCCGACTGCAGCGCCGTGAAGCGATCCTTGGCGGAGAGCGGAACGAATTTCACCTTGAGCGGGTCGTTGAAAATTGCAGCAGACAGCGCCCGGCAGAAGTCGACATCGAGGCCGCTCCATTTGCCGGTGTCGTCGGGCGCGGAAAAGCCGGGCAAGCCCTGGCTGACGCCGCAGCTCAGCACGCCGCGGTCCTTGATCGTCTTCAGCGTCTGCGCACTTGCCGGCGCAAGACCTCCGACGATCAGCGAGGTCATCACGATACCGAACCATCCATATTTCATGAAAAGACCTTTCCGGCTGTGAAACGCGCCCGTCCCTGATACACGTCTCCGCACGGCTGGCCAATATCCGGCCCCTGCCCGTCCACGGGGCATCCCGGCGCGAATTTCCGCAGGTTCATGCGGGGGTTGACCTTTGTTGCGGCGGACGCCTTATTGCATGCGATGAAAACCCCGTCCGGCACAAAACCTCCCCGCCACCGCACCGCAACGACCCTCGTGACCGCGGGGCGCGACACGGCAGCGCAGCGCGGCTTTATCAATCCGCCCGTGGTGCGTGGCTCGACGGTGCTCTATCCGACCGCCGCGGATATCCATGCCCATCGCGGCGAATATCAATATGGCCGCCACGGAACACCGACCACCAAGGCGCTGCGCGAGGCGCTGATGGCGCTCGAAGGCGACAATTGCGCCGGCGTCGGTCTTGCGCCTTCCGGCGTCGCCGCCATCACCACCGCGCTGCTTGCCGTTTTGAAGGCAGGCGATCACCTTCTGGTGACCGACAATGCCTATCGCCCGACGCGCTCGTTCTGCGACGGCATGCTGGCGCGCTACGGCGTCGAGACGACCTATTTCGATCCCTTGATCGGCAGCGGCATTGCGACGCTGTTCAAGCCCAACACCCGCGCCGTGCTCGTCGAGGCCCCGGGTTCGCAGTCCTTCGAGATGAGCGACATTCCCGCGATTGCCGGGATCGCCCACAGCAAGGGCGCGCTGGTGATCGACGACAACACCTGGGCGACGCCACTCTATCATCGCTCGCTCGATCAGGGCGTGGACATTTCGATTCAAGCCGCGACGAAATATATCGGAGGCCACTCCGACATCATGTTCGGCACCATCGCCGCCAACAAGGTCGGATGGCCACTGGTGCTGGACTCGATCCGCCTGCTCGGCGTCTGCTGCGGACCCGACGATGTGTTTCTTGCACTGCGGGGTCTGCGCACACTCAAGGTGCGACTCGCGCAACATCAGGCGTCCGCGCTCGCAATGGCGAAATGGTTCGCGGCACGGCCGGAAGTGGATCGTGTGCTCTATCCCGCGCTTGAGAGCGATCCCGGTCATGCGATCTGGAAACGCGACTTCACCGGCGCGAGCGGCCTTTTCAGTGTCGTACTGAAACCGACGACGGCGAAAGCGGTCGATGCGTTCCTCGATACGCTCACGCTGTTCGGCATGGGCTATTCGTGGGGCGGGTTTGAAAGCCTCGTCGTGCCGTTCGACTGCAGCGAATATCGTACGGCAACAGCATGGGCGCCGGGCGGACCGACGCTGCGCCTGCATATCGGGCTTGAAGATCTCGACGACCTCAAGGCCGATCTCGAGAACGGCTTTGCCGCCTTCAACGCCGCGCGTCAGGTCTAAAGCGTTTTCAAGCGAAGTGGAAACCGGTTCGCGTGAAGAAAACGCGTCAAAGCTCTAATTATCGAGCGTCTTCGAGGCGCGCGCGCGATTCTTCAAAATCAGCATGATGTTGCGGATGTAGATCACGGTCGCGAGCGACTGGCCGAGGATGATGATCGGCTCACGCTTGGCGATGCCGTAGATCAGCGTCATCACGCCGCCGCCCATCGAGAAGAACCAGAACGCCATCGGCACCACGCTCTGCCCGGCGCGTTCGCTCGAAATCCACTGCACGAGGAAACGCGCGGTGAACAGAAGCTGCGCGATGAGCCCGAACGCCAGCCAGAAATCAAACTTGGCGACGAACACATCGTACAGATAATCGTGAAACGCCTGGCCGAACTGGATCAGCATCAGCGAACCTCGGTCGCCACCGGTTTTGACTTCTTGCGATGGATCAGCCACCATACCCCGGCGAGGTCCATCACGCCGACCCATAGCCGGTCAAAGAAGCCGTAATTGGACACGCCCGAGCGGCGCGGCCGGTCGATCACATCGACATAGACGATGTCATAGCCCTCGCGGCGCACCAGCGCCGGGAGAAACCGATGCAGCCCGTCGAAATAAGGCAGCGCCAGAAACACCTCGCGGCGAAAGCCTTTCAGCCCGCAACCGGTGTCGCGGGTGCCGTCCTTGAGGATGGCGTTGCGCACGGCGTTGGCGACACGCGACTGCCATTTCTTGAACGTCGTGTCCTGCCGGCCGACCCTTTGCCCGGCCGCAAGCCCGACTTTGCCCTCGCCCTGCTCGATCGCGAGGATCAGCGCGGGAAGAAATGCGGGATTGTTCTGCCCGTCGCCGTCGAGCGTCACGACGATCGCGCCACGCGCCGCGCGCACGCCGGTCCGCACCGCAGCCGACTGACCGGCCGATTTCTCATGGCGGATCTGGCGAAGGTTGTTCCGCCCCTGCGCACGCTGCGCCAACCGATCGCCTGTGCCATCAGTGGAGCCGTCGTTGACGTAGATGATCTCGTAGGGCCACTGCTTGCCGAGCGCGGTGTCGATCTCGTCGATCAGCGGCCCGATATTGTTTTCCTCGTTACGGACAGGGACGACAACCGATACCGCCGGTTCGACGCTGCTCACGGATGGCAATGTTTCGATCATCGTTCCTTGCTCCGGCACCGCCTACGCCGGGCGGCCCGCATGTCCGGCGCTTTTATGAGCCGTAACGCCCGCGGGCAACCCCCTTCAAGCGACGGCCTGCCCTTCGGATACCGGCTTGACGGCACCATCCGGGCCGATTGTGAAGATGAGATTGCGGGCGGCAAACCAGTAACGCACCGCCATTGCGCCGATGATGCCGACAATGGCACCGGCAAGTACGTCGCTTGGGTGATGCGCGAGCAGAACGAGGCGGCTCACCGCAATCAGCCCCGCATAGACCCACATCAGCACCGCCCATCGTGGCGCCAGCGCCGACACCGCGAAAGCCAACGCGAACGCCGTGATCGCGTGGCCGGACGGCAGGCTTGCATAGGCCTCGGTCCAGGCGAACGGATTATAATGAAACGCGTCAGGTGCGCCGCCGACGAACGGCCGCCCGCGCCCGATCACGCCTTTCAGGATTTCGCCGATCATTGCAGGGACCGCGCCCGCGAGGAACAGAAAGGCCAGCCGCCCGGAAAGGCCGAGCATCCGGGCTGCCGCCTGCCCTTTCAGGACCATGCTTACAAGAACTGCAGCGCAGGTGCCGGCGCCGAGCACCGTCAGGACATAACGCGTCTTGCCGAAGTCGGTGATGATGCGGACCGGCCATAGCGAGGAGGTGCCGCGCGGCGGCATCAGGCGGATTTCCGGCACATCGATGACGGCCATCAGCGCCAGCAGCGCGATCCCGCCAAGCGTCACCGCCCACAGTGTATGACGTGCAAGCCTGCGCCGGGCCGCAAAGCGATGCTCATGCGCGGGCGGCCCGAACAGCCGCGCCACGCCACGCGAGGCAGTCGCCATGGTGTGCGAGAGGTTCATGAGCGAAGGCGGCGCGCCGTCACGTCAGTGATCCCACTCAGAGGTGAACACGGCAATCGACACATCGCGGCCTTGCGAGATGTTGTAACCCTCGATCCGTTTCACGATGGAGTAGCGCAAGCCGATCGCCTCGGCACGCTGGGCGAACGCCCTCTCGTCGCGCGACTCCACAAGTGCAAACCGGCAGCTTCCCTGCTGCAGGAAGTCAGCCGCGCCGCTACCGTTGGTCAGCAGCGTCTGGGTGCCGACCATGAAGACAAGGCTCGGCTCCTGATAGCCCGCGGCGGCGGCAAGCGGGCCCTTGCACTCGACATTGCGGAGCGCGCGCGCAATCTGCACGCTCGGAAACAGCGGCGTCAGCGCCGGCAACACGATGCCGAACACGCAGGCACTTAGCGCAAGCGAGGCCAACGCGCCGTTGAGCACCGAGCGCTCCGCATTGGCGTCGTCATACATCCACCAGGCGAACAGCCCGAACACCATCGCGGCCGCGCCGAACGGCCACGCCGCAAACACCGGCTGCTTCAGCACCGAGATGCTCAGCACGATCGCGCCGACCGCAACGATGGCCGGAAACACGAACCACCACGCAGCACCGCGCACGATCCACGACCAGCGCGACAGCGCATGGCTTTGCAGCGCGCCGACGATCAGGATTGCGATGGCGGGATAAAGCGGCAACACATAGTGCGGCAGCTTGGTGATGATGAGTTCGAAAACGATCCAGGTCGGCACCAGCCAGGCGAGCAGGAATTGCGCGCCGGGCTCGCGCCTCGCCCGCCACACCGCGGGCGCGGCCACGCCCGCGAGCGTCGAGGCCGGCCAGAACGTCACCCAGAACAAAATGAAATAGAGGCCGGGCGGCGCGCCGTGAGACTCCTGCGCCGCCGCCACCTTGCTCAGCATGTCGCCGCCGACGGAATTGGTGAAGAACGAGCCGCCGGACTTCAGATAGATCGCGACGAACCACGGCACGATCAGGATCAGCATCCAGATCAGTCCCGGCACCGGACGAAGCCGCCGCAGCCACTGCACCGAGCGGTCGAAGACGCCGAGCGTCACGATGGTGAGGCCGACAATCAGAAAGATCAGTGGGCCTTTTACCAGAACGCTCGCCGCCACCGCGGTCCAGAAGATAGCGGGCATGGCCCACGCGCCGCGCACGAACGCCTCGCCGCGCTGCCACGAGAGATAGACACGCGCGAGCGCGCCCATCACGGCCGTCGTGGTGAGAAGCAAAACGGCATCGGTCGTTGCAAGCCGCGCCTCGATGCCGAGCAGCACCGAACTGCACATCGCAAGCCCCGCGAGCACCGCACCACGCCGCGTGACGAAGGCGAGCGCCGTCCAGTAGGTCAGGAGCACGGCGCCGATCGCACCGAACAGCGACGGCACGCGATAGAGCCAGATGCGGATCTGCGAATTCGGCAGGCCGAGCTTCGATGCCGTCTGAACGGCGGCCGACTGCAGCCAGTAAATCCCGACCGGCTTCTTGTAGCGGACCTCGTCCTGGAAGCGGATGTCGACCAGATCACCCGTTTCGACCATCTGCTTCGAGGCCTGCGCAAAGCGCGCCTCGTCGCGATCGATCGGACCGATGTTGAACAGGCCCGGCAGGAAAAACAGGAAGCCGCAGGCCACGAGAAAGGCGATCGCGCGGGTATGCGTCCGCGAAACGGCGTCGAGCACCGGCGTGAGCCTGCCGCCCTCGTTCTCGGGGGCCGGCGGGCGACCAAATCCGCGGCGCTGCACCATATCGATCATGAGTTTCGCATACGATGAAACCACTTAGGCGACAATCGCCCGGGGACTGGGCGTTGCACAAAGGCCGCAAGTGTTGCCAAACGGCCCCTCATTGGTGCCCGCTCGCACCATGGTTTGTCCCGTTTCGGGAACAGAACAGCTCGCGAAAATAGATCGTTTTCAGCAGAGCCATCGCGCGGGCGCACGAAAGGCGAGGTAAAAGCCGATCGGTCACGCCCCGATACGGCGGTATGCAGCGAGACAATTCAAGTTTTGCAGGAAGATGAGTTTTATTGCTCTGTCTGCTTGATCTTAAATCGATTTTTCAGGGAAATGGCGATCCCGGCAGGATTCGAGGGGTCCGATTCCGGACAGGCCAGCCAGAATCAAGATCGGGCCGAGATTATGACGACCAAGTTTGAATGGCTTTCGACCTGGCTCGAACCACTTGGAAAAATAAAGTTAGGAATCTTGATCGGCTCGCCATGAGCGGGACTTTTTACCGGTGTCTCGCTCGGACAAACCAGCTTCCATTCCTGGAGGTATTGAGTTTGCCAAGCCGGTCGGCGTCAGCGCTTTGTGACAAACTTAGCTGCTTGGCATAGAAATCAACGTCAGCCTAACGAAGGCTGGCTGAGTCTGCTCATAATTAAACTGCCTTTGCGCGCCCAATCACATCATGGCGCATCGTATAAAAATTACTCTTTCTTACCAGCGTTACACGACCTGAACCTCAGAGGTCGTCGTTTTTGAATAACTGTAATGCTGTCGAAAACATGCAGGCTTGCTATCGAGCGTGAGAACCCAATCTTCTCATCATGATAATTGTGATGCATGTCGCCGATGAGAGACTTTATCATCTCAATCCCAGTTCCTGCCTTCCGATAGCCTCCTTCGAACGAAGGCCAGTATGCTGCGTGTAGGTCCTCAATGATATAAAGTCCGCCGTCAGGAAGCTTGGGGAATAGATGTTTAAAGCTTGCCTCTTGGTGACGTCCAAAGTGGGAACCGTCATCAAGAACGACTTGTATACCACCCATTTCATCTACAATCGCATCCAAGAAAGCGGGATCTTCCTGCGACCCAATCCTGACTTGGTTGGGCGGATCGAATAACGAAGCGCATCTCGGATCAATATCAATCCCGAAAATTGTAGCGTCATTGCCGAGATACTTCCGTCAAAGTTCTAACGAGCCTCCGTCGAAAACTCCGATCTCGAGAAGCTTGAGTGATGGTCCGAATATCTCAAGGGCCCCACCGATATAATCGTCATAGACCGGCAGGTACTGATCCCACTTCGCAACAAAGCGGCCTGAGTGTTGAGAAAAAATCTGAGCGAAGCGCGTGTCATCAGGTGAGGAAAAGACTTCCAATCCTAGACTCGCAGTCTTGCAATACTTCGATGAGAAATCGCGCCCGGTAACAGCTCTGATTATTTTTAGAAGTTTCGAAGTCACGCGCCTCTACCACAACCTTCGAATGTCGCGTAAATATTGAGCGGACTTCCGAAGTCTATAAAGCACACCGTATCGAGCTTTCCATCGAAGGTCGCGCAGATGTTCCACCGCTTCATAGGCAGTGTATGACGAGAAATCATCTGATAAAAGTGAGTATGTGTTATTGTCCGTTTGAGCTTGGCGAGACAACCATCCCTCGTAATAGTACCTGTTCGGATCAACGGCTGGCTTTGGTAAGTTGCGTATATACTTCGCCCGTGACCACCAAAAATTGAACCATATCCAGCCCCTAAGCTCGCCATCGTACGCAGGAAATACTCCAATTTTCTCTATTGAGGGATTGCTCTCAAAGAGCCGAAAGATTTTCTGCCATTGTGAAAAAGTGTGGAACGTTAGTGCTGCTTCGAGCCTGTCTCGCTCCTTTTTGGCGTAGCTCATTCCCTTAGTATGCAAATATCCAATGTATTTGTAGTTTGACGAGCTGACCGCAATATCCCATACGCGAGCAATTGCAGGATATTCAAATCTGTTCTCAGTATAAATTTCTAGGTTTTTAATCGGTAGATGAAGTCCTTTGAAAAACTCCATCACACCTTCTGTACTGGAAGGGTTTGTTACGCTCACATATAGGTCGCACGCCGAGAGAACGCCAAACTGGGAAACGTCTTTAAGCTGTGCCTCAATAAGGCTGCGCCAATTTGCTGTTGGGTTGATGTAAACGCCATACACGATGGCTGCATCACGTGCGTTGGTCATAAAATACCCAATGAAATAAGGCCGCGTTTACTGCGCGGCAAAGATATCCTACCAAATGGTAGCACCGGTGCTCCGCGTGACGCTCGCCGGCGGGCTGTTTCATGTCCCGACACCAGAACGGAACTGGAATCTTAATGTTGCACCCATGTTGCGGGCAACGTCAGGACTAATCGCGAAGCCCTTGATTTACAAGGATTACGTAACGCCAACCCGCAACACAAACACAAAGCAGAAAATGGAAGAAGTCCGTATTAACGGGCATTTTTGATGGCGATCCCGGCAGGATTCGAACCTGCAACCCGCGGAGTAGAAATCCGCTACTCTATCCAGTTGAGCTACGGGACCGTGCTGGTTTCATACCATCCGGGGGCTGAACCGCCAGTAACCGCCGGTCTGCTTTGAACGATTTTTTCCTCACCGCGAAGCCTTCGGCACCCGGCTCCGGAGCGGCCTCGCCCGCGCCGCTACCGCCGGTAGGTTCGCTTGATGCCAAGCCGCCGGAAACGCACCCCGGTGCCGTCCGGAAGGCGCGTCGCCTCATAGCCGCCGTCGCGAATGGCATTCCGCTGCGGCATGGCATCCTGCGGATTGCGTTCCTTCTCCCACCAGCGCGCACGCTGCGAACTGCGCGACAGCGCAAAACCGAGGATCTCCTCGATCTCCTCGAAGGAAAGCACGAACTCGGCGTCGGTCCGCTCTTTCAGGTAATCGCGCAATGCATCGTATTTATCGGCGGCGATCACATCCGCTCCTGTTCCGCTTGCAGATGCGTCCGCACGCCAACGAAAGCATCGTCAGCGTCGACGGCTAGCGTCGGCCGTCCCTGCTTTAATGCGTCCAGGGCTCGCTGCGGCGGAAGGCGAAGTTGTCCGCATAGGCGACACGGCGGCGGATCGAGTCCTTCGGCTCGGCCACCTCATAGGCGATGCCATTCGCCTCGCAATAGGCGATGGCCTCTTCCTTGGTCACAAAGTGCAGGCTCACCTGCTGCTTCATGTCGGACGAACTCGTCCAGCCCATCAGCGGCTCGACCACGCGCGGCACTTCCGGCTCGAAATCGAGCTGCCATTCCTTGGTCCGCGCCTTGCCGGACTGCATGGCATTCTTGGCGGGCTTGAAGATACGGGCTGTCATGGTCGCACGGAGCCTTGAGTTGGGTCTTGAAATCGGGGCTTTGCAAATTCAGGTGATCGCGGCTGTTTTTGCGGCCGCGCGGCTCCCTATATAACCGCACTCCGGTTGCGTAACAATCCGTGCCGGCCCGCCCTTCCGTCCCCCGGCCCTGACGGCTTCGAGACGCCATCCCGATGAAAACCATCAGAAATATCCCGAAAGGCCGCGACCTTCGCCTCGACCTGTTTCGGGGTGTCGCCAACTGGGCGATCTACCTCGACCACATTCCGAACAACGCGGTGAACTGGATCACCACGCGCAATTACGGCTTCAGCGACGCCGCCGATCTGTTCGTTTTCATCTCGGGCTACACCGCCTCCTTCGTCTACGCGCGGATGATGATCCAGCGCGGCTTCATCGTCGGCGTGACGCGGCTGTTCAAACGAGTGTGGCAGCTCTACGTCGCGCACGTTCTGCTGTTCGTGATCTACGTCGCCGCAATCGGCTGGGTGGCGCTGCGCTATTCCGACCCCGACATCATCCACGAATTCAACATCGCGGGCATCGTCGAGAACCCGATCGAGACCATGACGCAGGGGCTTCTGCTGCGTTTCAAGCCGCTCAATCTCGATGTGCTGCCGCTTTATATCGTGCTGATGGCCTGCTTCGGGCCGGTGCTCTGGCTGTTGCTGCGCTGGCCGAACCTCACCATGACGGGCTCGCTCGCGCTCTACGTCATGGCCCGGCAACACGGCTGGAACCTGTCGGCCTATCCGACCGGCGTCTGGTACTTCAATCCGTTCTGCTGGCAACTATTGTTCGTGTTCGGCGCATGGATCGCGCTTGCGGGAATCCGCGAAGTGCGTGTCGCCGCGCGCCTGACACCGCTCCTGTGGCTCGCGGCGCTCTATCTTATCTTCGCGCTGCCGATGACGCTTGCCGGCCGCTTCCCGGCCGTCGGCGCGCTGTTTCCGGCATGGCTCGTCGAGACGTTCAATCCGAACGACAAGACGAACCTCGCGCCCTACCGCTTCCTGCATTTCATGGCGCTAGCGTTTCTGGTGACACGCTTCATCCGCAAGGACTGGGCGGGCCTGAAATGGATCGGCTTCGATCCTCTCATCAAGAGCGGCCAGCAATCGCTGCAAGTGTTCTGCGTCGGCATCTTCCTGTCGTTCGCTGCACACTTCGTTCTGATGATGAGCGCCGGCACCATCTGGAGCCAGATCGGCGTCAGCGTCGCGGGTCTCGCAATCATGACGGCGGTTGCCTATTACGGAAACTGGTCGAAGCGGCAGGACAAGCCGCTGCTGCCGCCACAGCCCGCACAGCCGCGGCCACCAACGGCAAATTGATGGACGGACTTTGCTTGGCTGCGCTATAGGAAGCCCCCTACGGGACGCATCCATGCGAAGGCGCATAACATCAGGCTCAACGGCATCGCGACTCGCGCGATGGTTCGCCTGCCTTTCGCTTCTCTCGTTAGCGTTCGCCCTGCCCGCCGCAGCGCAGAGCTCGACCGTTCAGCGAACGGCCAAGGGCGACAGCGGCAAGGACATCCGCATCGGCATCTACGTCAACGTGCAGGCAAACTGCAGTTCGGGCGCGCTGCCCTCGATCCAGATGCTGGTGCGGCCCGAGAACGGCACCGCGACGGTGAAACGCGCCCGCATCTCGCTCACCAACTACAAGAACTGCATGGCGCTCGAGGTGCCGGCCTTTATCGGCATCTATCGCTCCAAGCCGCACTTCGCCGGCAACGACCGTCTGACGTTGAGCGTCACCTATCCCAACGGCCGCACCGAGAAGCAGGAGATCACCATCACGGTGGGGCCTGCGAATCTCAAAGGCCGGGATATCTAATTCGGCCGCGCCCACGCGGTGAAAAACGGCCGCGGTTGTCACAGACCTCGTTTGCAACCGATTCGTATCGGCTGTCACCGCAGAACCACACTACTCGCGGCGTGATGGCTGCTCTTATCGGCTCTTAAGAGGTCTATCTTGAAGGGAATTTCCGGTATTTACTACGATCAACAAACATAAATCGACGATATTCTTATATGACCAAGATATTTCGTCCTATTTATACATATAATACATTGATATTACTGTTGTTTCCTTTGGTGCAACTCGATTTTCGACAAAGTCTCGTCTTTAATTCCGATTGTGCCCCTTTTGGCCGCAGGTTAAGATTTAGTTACCTGGGGATTTTTTTTATGAAATTTATTTTCACGACGTCATTGCTTGCGCTTGCGCTTGGCTTGTCCGCTGCTCATGCGGAACCTTTCTCGATCAACGATGCGCTGCGACAGGCCATTCAAACGAATCCCGGTGTTGGCGAAGCGTCAGCGAATCGCCGCGCGACGGAAAGCGAGCTGCGGCAGACGCAAGGCACGCTGCTTCCCCAGATCCGTCTCGAGGCTAACGCAGGCCCGGAGCGGTTTACGCAAAACGTCGTGCCCGCACCGACCGGCAGCGGCACATGGATGCACGGCCGCGAAGGTTCCGTCGTCATCCGCCAGTTGCTGTTCGATGGCTTCGCCTCGATCAACGACGTCTGGCGCCAGACCGCGCGCGTCAACGCCTCCGCCTATCGTGTGCGTGAGCGCACCGAGCTGATCGCGCTCGACGCCGCCGAAGCCTATATCGATGTCGTCCGCTACGCCCGCCTCGTCGAGCTCGCACGGCAGAACGTCGCCAACCACCAGAGCATCTTCAGCAACGTCCGCTCCCGCTACGAAGGCGGCCGCTCCGGCGAGGGCGATCTGCAGCAGGCGCTGGAGCGCGTGGAATCGGCCAAGGCTGCGCTTGCCGAATTCGAACGCAGCCAGGAAGACGCTCGCGCAAAGTATCGCAAGGTCGTGGGCCTCGAAGCCTTCAACCTGCGCTTCCCCGGCCCGCTGCGGGGCATGCCGCCGAGCAAGGATGCCTCGCTCGCCGTTGCCGTTCGCCACAACGCAACGCTGCAGGCCGCGCAGGCCGACACCGACGCCGCGCGCCATGCGTTCCATTCGACCGCCGGCGCGTTCGTGCCGACCGTGTCGCTCGAAGGCCGTGCCTCGCGCGGCATCAACTCCAACACCTATGTCGGCCGTCGCGACGACGTCTCCGGCAAGGTCGTGATGTCGTGGGACATCTTCCGTGGCGGTCAGGATACCTGGCGGCGCACCGAAATGGCGGAGCGCTACAACGAGCAGACCATGCGCCACGCAAGGCTGCAGCGCGACGCTCTTGAATCGATCGACAAGGCCTGGTCCGCGCGCACCATCACCGTGTCCCGCGCCGCCGCCCTGACCCGTCAGCTCGCCGCCGACCGCAAGGCGATCGACGCCTATCGCAAGGAATATGAGCTCGGCCAGCGCTCGCTGATCGACCTGCTCAATGCCGAGAACCAGTACTTCAACGCTGCGGTGTCGCTCACCTCGGCGCGCGGCGTCATCGTCTTCGCCGACTACCAGCTCCTCGCGGCGATGGGCACCCTCCTCGACTATCTGAAGGCGCCACCGCCGGTTGAGGCAGCGCCGCTCGACCACCTCGCCTTCGGCCCGTTCCCGATCAAGCTCACGCCGTTCGTCTTCAAGCTGCCGCCGACGGGATCGAACCCGATCAACGCCGCTGGTGCGCCCACGGCGGTTCCCTATACGCCAGAGGCAGGCGCGATCGTGAACTCCGGCGAACGCTGGCAAACCTGGTCCACGACCCCGACGATCCAGGGCAATCCGACCTGGCTGCAGCCAAACCGCCAGGCTCCCCGGCCGGTGGACACGCGTTCCTCAATCGAGGGAACTTCAGGACGGGCGCTGTCCTTCGCCACGGTGGAGTTCAGCGACAATCACATCGTGACGCCCGACTGGTTCAACATGGCCACGCGAAGTGTGCGTTAATACTAATCCGGCGCATTAAGACTAATCCGTAAGGCTAACCGTAGAAACGCAGATTCGGTTAACTCCTTCGGCCGCAGAAAAGCTAAAATACTATTTAAATACTCGGATAATCGGATCGCCAGCGGTTCGTGCAGCCAGAGCTTTTTAGTCCGGACCCCGTGAATGAGGCCGGAGCGTCATCGCCAAAAGCGGCAGAACATTTGACTGCCAAGACAGGCCCTTTCGAAGGACCACAACTGTGAATCTGCAGGCGCGCGAAACGATCCAGTCCGGGCAACCGGTCCAGTCGCCGCTTGTCGACATGCCGCCGGAGCACGATTCCTTTTCCGACGCGCTGCTCTACATCGCCGCTCATCATGGCCGCGCCATCACCCGCGATGCGTTGATCGCCGGCCTCCCGATCGAAAACAACGCCCTCACGCCGAACCTGTTTGCGCGCGCCGCAGGCCGCGCGGGCCTCGAGGTCGAAGCGGTCAAGCGTGCGCTCGGCGACATTCCCTCGCTGGTCTTGCCCGCGGTGCTCGTGTTCAACAACCGCACCACACGCGTGCTGACGGCAACCGACGGCACGTCCGTCGAGATCGTCGATCCATCGACCCGCAAGCGCGAACGGCATTCGATCCAGGAGATCGAGCGCGACTACCTCGGCTACGCATTCCTGCTCCGGCCCTCCACGATGACGACGGACCGCGTCGCCGCGGCGGGCGGCGTGCCGGGCACGCACTGGTTCTGGTCGGTGGTGCGCCGCTTCGGCGCGAACTATCGCCATGTCGCTCTCGCCGCCTTCATCGTCAACATGCTGGCGCTCGCAGCACCCCTATTCGTGATGAACGTCTACGACCGCGTGGTGCCGAACGGCGCCATTCCCTCGCTGATCGCGCTCGCGATCGGCCTCGGCCTCGCAATCGTGTTCGACTTCGTGCTGCGTACGGTGCGCGCGCGCATCATCGACATCACCGGCAAGAAGATCGACGTGGTGCTTGCCGCCGAGATCTTCGAGCACATCCTGTCGATCAAGATGGCGCAGCGCCCGCAATCGGTCGGCATTCTCGCCAACCAGATGCGCGACTTCGAGGCGGTGCGTGACTTCTTCACATCCGGCACCGTGGTCTCAGCGACGGACCTGCTGTTCGCGCTGCTTTTCATTATCGTTCTCTTCCTCATCGCCGGGCCGCTCGCCTGGATTCCGCTGATCGTGCTGCCGATCATGATCCTGGTCGGCGTCATCCTGCAGCGCCCGCTCAACGACGCCGTCAATCGTCTGCAGGCTGAATCCTCCGCCCGCCACGGCGTGCTGGTCGAAAGCCTGTCCTACATCGAAACCGTCCGCGCTTCCGGCGCCGAGGCCAAGATGCAGAACGCATGGGAGCGCTCGGTCGCCGCGACCGCACGCTCGGGCGAGGACGTGCACTTCTGGTCGACGCTGTCACTCACCGCCGCGAGCACGGCGCAGCAGCTCACCAGCATGATGATGATCGTGGTCGGCGTCTTCCTCATCCTCGACGGCAAGCTGTCGATGGGCGCGCTGATCGCCGCCAATATGCTGGGCGGCCGCGTGCTCGCGCCGATCGCAGGGATCGCGACCGTCATCACCCGCGCGACGCAGACCATCGTGTCGATGCGCGCCATCGACACGCTGATGGCGCTGGAACGCGAACGGCCGATCGGGCGCACCTTCATTGCGCGCGAGGTGAAGGGTGAATCCATCACCTTCGACGGCGTGCGCTTCAAGTATCCGAACGCCTCGGTGAACGCGCTCGACGGCGTGTCCTTCCGGATCAATCCGGGCGAACGCGTCGGTATCATCGGCCGCATCGGCTCCGGCAAGACCACGGTCGGCCGCCTGATCTCCGGCTTCTATCAGCCCGATGAAGGCCGCGTGCTGATGGACGGCGTCGATCTGCGGCAGTTCGATCCGGCCGATCTGCGGCGCGGCGTCGGCTTCGTGCTGCAGGATACCGACCTGTTCTTCGGCAAGCTCCGTGACAACATCGCACTCGGTTACCCGGCGGCGACAGATGCGGAGATCATCGAAGCCGCACAGTTAGCCGGCGTCGAGCAGTTCGCCGCACACCATCCGCTCGGCTACGACCTGCCGATTGCCGAGGGCGGCCGCAGCCTCTCAGGCGGCCAGAAGCAAGCAATCGGGCTGGCGCGTGCGCTGATCCGCAAGCCGAAGGTGCTGTTCCTCGACGAGCCAACCGCGCATTTTGACACCCGCAGCGAAGCTGAATTCCTCGAGCGGCTGAAGACGCTGAAGCAGCGCGACATCACCATCATCGTGTCCACGCACCGCTTCTCCCTGCTCTCGCTGGTCGATCGCCTTCTGGTGTTCGAACAGGGCAAGCTCGTTCTCGACGGCCCGCGCGATCTTGTCATCGCGCGCCTGCAGAACACCAAGGCGCACCCCGCCGCCAAACCGCATCCGCAACCGGCGCCCCATGCAAAGCTCTGACTTCTCGTTCGCCAACGATGTTCGCGCGGCGGCGGAGCTCAAGACGCCGCGTGCCTCCTTGATCCTGCTCGCCACCAGCATTGCGCTTCTGGTCGTCGGCGTGATCTGGGCGCACTTCGCGGTGCTCGACGAAGTGAAGCGCGGCAACGCCCGCGTCATTCCCTCGCGGCAATTGCAGGTGGTGCAGAGCCTCGAAGGCGGCATCGTGCAGGAAATCCTGGTGCAGGAAGGCGATATCGTCAAACAGGGCCAGGTGCTGATGCGGATCGACGACACCAAGTTCCTTGCCGATCTCGGCGAGGTGCGTGAGCGTCGCCTTGCCAATGCCGCGCGCGTCGCTCGCCTCGAAGCCGAGGTGCAGGGCCTGCCGAAACCTTCCTTCCCGGAAGCGCTCGCCGAGCGCGCGCCGCAGATCGTGCAGACCGAACAGAATGTATTCGACGCCCGGGCCCAGAAGCTCGCGCAGGATATCGACGTGCTCGCCCAGCAGGAGACGCGGCTGACGGAGTCTTTAAAACTACTGAGCCGTGAGGTCGAACTCACCCGTCACCTGTATACGCAGAAGGTCGTGCCCGAGATCGAGATGCTCCGGCTGCAGCGTCAGGCGTCCGACATGCGCGGGCAGTTGGCGGAGACGCAATCGCGCATCGCCAATGCGCGCGCCGCTTTCCGCTCTCAGGCCGAGGAAGATCTGGCAAAATCGCGCGCCGACCTCGCCGTGCTGGAGGAAACCACCAAGTCAGCACAAGACCGTGTGCGGCGCGCCGATCTCAAATCGCCCGTCAATGGCATCATCAACAAGCTCAACGTCACCACGGTCGGTGCCGTGGTGCAGCCCGGCGCCAACCTGATGGATATCGTGCCGCTCGACGACACGCTTCTGGTCGAGGGACGCATCCGCCCGCAGGATATCGCCTTCATCCGTCCGCAGCAGAATGCGGTGGTGAAGATCACCGCTTATGATTCCTCGGTCTACGGTTCTCTGAAGGGCAAGGTCGAGCGCATCAGCGCCGATTCCATCGTTGACGAGAAATCCGATCAACGCGGCGAGAAGGGCGAGAGCTTCTATCGCGTCATCATCCGCACCGAGAAGAACCACCTCGGCAGCACGGAAAACCCGCTCCCGATCATTCCCGGCATGGTCGCAACGGTGGAAGTGCAGACCGGCGAGAAGTCGGTGCTCGACTACATGCTCAAGCCCGCGCGCATGTTGCGCGACGAGGCATTACGCGAACACTGACGCCAGCCCCGTGAACCCAACTTCGTTCAAATTTTAAGGAAATTGTTCGGTTAAATCCGAGCGGCTTTGCAAAGCCGCGATTGACCGCGCTTGCGACAATAGCCGCGCAGGTTAAGCCGATTTAACCGCTGCGAAGCGGCACGCCCGTATCACTGGTCCCGAAAAGACGGGATGCAGGATCGCCGCAACAACGACGACCGCAAGTCCCGCAACACGGGACGTCAGAATGTCGTCGACTTTGAAAGCGTCGAAGCCGCTCGCCGCCGGCGCGGTCTTGCTGGGCAGCGTGCTGTGGCTCGCGGGTACGGTCACGGAAACGAAGGCCGGCGCGCGCGATGTGCGCGCAAGCGATCATGTCCTGCGCTTCGACGAAGCGCCCCTTGCCGCGCCGCAGGCCAAATTCTTCACCATCAACGGTGTGCTCGCCAAGCTCGACGCCCAGCGCAACGGCAAGCCGACGACTAACACCAGTCGTGACACCGTCGGCGACGTCGAACTCGCAGCACTCACGCCGGACGGCATTGCAACCGATACACCGCCGATCCAGATCACGCCGACAGTCGGCCCTGAGCCGTTCGGCCTCTTCGTCTTCCGCGCGCCGGAAGGCACGCTGTGGCGCAAATGGCGCGGCGTTGCCGCCGATATGGCAAAGGACCATGACAGTCTTGCCCGCTGCAGCTATGACGCGGCCACCTGCTCTCCCGCCGCCGCGCGGTTTGCGCGCCTCGTGACATCGGCCAAGGCAAAGAGCGGCCGCGCGCAGCTCGAGGATATCAATCAGGGCGTCAATCTCTCGATCCGTTACGTCAACGACACCATGCAGCACGGCGTGCCCGACCGCTGGAGTTCGGCGCTGGCGTCATTCACGACCGGCGCAGGCGACTGCGAGGATTATGCCATCGCCAAATACGCCGCCTTGCGCGAGGCCGGATACGCCGCGGAGACACTGCGCCTCGTTCTGGTGCGTGACCGCGCGGTGCGGCAGGACCACGCCGTGCTTGCCGTTCGCCACGAGGACAAGTGGCTCATCATGGACAACCGTAGCGCGCGGCTGCGTGAAGACAGCGAAATCTCGTCGTTCACGCCGTTGTTCGCGATCAACGAACGCGGTGTGCAGCTTTTTGCCGTGCCCTATGCAAACCGCGACACGGATGGCGCTTCCGATGCATCACCCGCAACCGATGCGCTGGGGACGATGGCATGGACCGGCTCGGACACCGCCGCCACACCCGCGGGCGGCGCGATCGGCGAACGACCCCTGTTGATGTGAGCAACCTTCGTTGCCTCAAAGCAGAACGGCCGCCCATCAGGCGGCCGTTCTTTCTTTCACATGGAGTGCTCTTACACCATAGCGGAGATGGTTGCCTGATGGATGGCATGGTCGTCCAGGATAACCTTGATGGATTCTCCCGCGCTAACACCGGTCAGTGTGGCGACATTCTGCCAATTGCTACCACTACCGTGGACATCAACCTGAAGCATTGCGCTTCCGCTCACATCCGTAACCCGAACGTAGTCGCTCGCATTGTGAGACCCAGGCGCGCTGAACACGCTATCGAGAAGGCCGGACAAGTCGATTCTGTCACCCTCGCTCGCATCAAACGAGCCTGAACCACGATTATAATCGTGAATGGTATCGACATTGGACGAGCCGAATTCGGCAAACACAAACGTATCAGCGCCACGGCCGCCGTACAGATTGTCTTTTCCGAGACCTCCAATAAGCGTGTCATTGCCGAGATCACCGAAAAGGTTATCGCCACTTCCCCCGCCAATAAGCGTGTCGTCACCCTTGCCGCCAAAGAGCTGGTCTGACGCAGCCCCGCCAATCAAAAGATTCGGCGAGGTGTCGGACCCGAGATCGGGATAATAGGCAGAGTCTGCATGTAGATTACTGCCTCCGATGTTGTTGATGAGAACGTCAGCGCCGCCATAACCGTAAAGATTCACTCCCGACAGATGGTCATTATTTTCAATAATGATCTGTGCATCGTCCGTGCTGACCAGCGCGTTCGGACCATCCTTCCAGGTGTCGACCCTGGTCACATGAGCTGTAGCGGTAACCGAGTTATGTCCATCGGAGATCGTGTAAGTGAAATCTCCCGACTGGGGCGCATTGCCGGTCAGCTGAAAGCTTATCGTTTGACCATCGCTCGATAGCGAAACATGAGATCCAGACACGCCCGTCACACTTAGCGTATCCCCTTCAGGATCGGTTTGATTCCACAACAGGGCAGCCACGGGAATCAGAAATGCCGATGCGTCGTGTTGGTCAACAATGATATTGGTCGTGTTATGAGACGGTGCCTGATTGTTCGCATCGAGACTGATCGTCAGAACCGCCGAAGAGTGGTCGGTGTCGCCATCTGTCAGGGTGTAAGTGAACGTATCCGTTCCGGCACCGGTGGCGGATGAGTTGCGGGTGTAGGTGTAGTTCCCATCTTTATCGATGACGAGCGTGCCGTACTGACCCTGCACCTCGAACACATTGGTGACGGGATCGAGCGTCGCATCGATCAACCCGTTGTATCCCATCACCTGGGTGACATGCGCACCGTCCGCACCCAACGTATCCACACCCACATGCGCCGGGCTGGTATCGCCGGTTATGACGTTGCCAGTCGCCTCCACGCCAACGCCAACCGATGCAAAATCGGGAGATGCGCTCGGCGTATCGTCGACGATATCGATCGTCAGCGTGGCTGCATCTGCGTTGTGGTCGGCATCTGTGATAACGACACTAAAGCTGTCAGATGTATCGTCGCCTGACGTATTTGTATTCAGCTCATAGCTGTAGCCGATTGCGGTCGCCGTAATGCTGATGATCGTCAGGGTGCCGAGGCCACCTGAGCTTAGAAATTCCTGACCTGCGTGCGTGACGAGCACGCCGTCGATCGTGACATGCGAGGGTCCATCGCCCGGATTGAGGGCGATCGTACCGGTATTGATGTTGCTGCCATCGTGGCTTGAGCCGGCAGGCAGTCCTGCTTCGTCCACGGAGATCATCTCCGCCGACACCGCAGGTTCATGGTTCGTCGATTTGACATCAATGACGAAATCACCGCTTCCCAGCGTCAGCGGGTCTCCGTCGGAATCCGTCACGGTGATGAACTGGGAGAAATCGATCGAGCGCAGCGTGCCGCCATCGATTGGCTGCAACAGCTTGAAGGTCGCCTGCCCGTCCGTTGACAGCGTCAAGGTGAAAATCACCTCTGCACCAGCCATGGCAGTAATGACATGGCCATCCGACGATATGGTGATCGACACGCCGCCATAAGCTGCGGGGTCGACGGAATTCCCCTGGGTGAAGGTCACTGCCTGCTCGGTGAAGGTCGCCAGGCTCCACGTTCCAGGCGCATCCGCCCCCATATCGACAAGCTGCGTCAGGTCGACAACCGTGTCCACGGCGTGCGGTGTCGTGGTGATCGTCGTCGTGGTTTCGATGATCGCAAGATCGTCGATCACTACGCGCCCGGCAAAGCCCTCCGGCGCCTGGATCACGAGCTTCGAAATTTCGACGTCCACAAACTTCTGGTCCGGGTCCGATGACGCGCTATCGAAGATGCTCGTGATCACCGCCGCCGGATTGCCGCCGACGCTTTGTGCGTCGAACGTCGCGGTCGCGACGATGTGGCCGTCCGCGTCGTAACCAATAAGGGTGACGGTCGTGGGCTCGCTGACCCACGGGCTGGCCGCCCCGTACAGGCCGATCGCGACGCTGCCGAGTGTGAACGTCGTGCCGCTGTCCGCCTCCAGGATCAGTTCTTTTGCGCCGGTCGCCGAATCCGGTCCCTGCAGGTTGGAATTCCCGTCATGGGAGATGACTCCAACACCCGCGCCGCCGCCAGCTTGAAGATGGGCCGCGCCCAGCCCCGTCGAGGAGAAGTCGAGGGAGTGGGAGGACACCGTCGTCAACGTGAACATATCGGCTTCGTTCACCGAGCTTGTCGCGGTCTGACCGGTGAGCACCGGCACATCGTCGTCCACCAGCACCTTGAACGAGCCGCGCGCGACATCGCCGTCGGCATCCGCCGCGGTGTAGTTGAACGTAAGGGTGATGTCGTTCTCGTTGGCGCCCTTTGCGTGATCGAGCGCATCCTGCAGGACGACACGGAACGCGCCGGCGCCATCATCCGACAGCGTGACCTCGATCACCGTGCGCTCGACACCCTCATGCGTCGCCTTGCCGACGAGCTTGGTGCCGTTGTTCTCCAGCGAGAACACGACATCGTCGCCATGCGATTTCAGCAATCCGCCGGTGATACCGACGTTGGTATTCGTGAAGGTGACGCTGCGGCCGACGCCATCCTGCGTGAAGCCGGACGTATCGCTCGTGTCGTTGACATCATAGCTGTCGGCACCCCACTTGATATTGAGGTAGCCGGTCGCCGTCGCCTCGTTGCCGTCGCCATCGCTATCCGGCACGTCGGCATCGCCCAACTGGGTATCACCGTTCCCGTTGACCTGATCGCCGCGCGTTTTCAGCAGACCGTCCTCGTCGACCACGGCCATCGGCACCGCGTCTCCGATGGTCGGGCTGTCGTCGATCACGTTGACGACGAAGTTGTTCTGGACGATGTCGCCGTCACTGTCGCGCGCCGTGAAGGTGAAGTCGAACGACAGGACGTCTTCCTGGCTTGCGTTGGTGCCTTTGACAGGGTGATCCAGCGTACCGTTCAGCACGAAGTTGTATGAGCCGCTGCCGGTATCCGACAGCGTCACCGTGAACACCACATTTGCGGGGTCGCCCGCATACGCAACGAGTTTCGTGCCGTGGTCTGCGAGCGCATATTCGAGTGCAACGCCGCCCGAGGTCAGGTCGGCAAGCGCCATCCCGCTGACGCTCATGAACTGCGACGCCGTTGCGGCGGTGATCGCGCCATCGAGAATGTGCGCGCCGCCCGTGCCGCCGAACACCACGGAGCGGTCGCCATAGGCCTGCGTGCCGTTGAATCCCACCTTGGTGACATCGTTGGAATCGTCGCCGCCCCAGGCGATGTTCAACAGGCCACCGGCATGCGCGGTCGTCACATCCACAAGATGGCCAAGCACGCTGAAGTCGCCGTCACCGGTGCCCTTAGTATCCTCGTTGCCGTTGCCAAGCTCCTCTTCCTCGACAAAGCGCGGCACGATCGTGCCCGCCGCAACCGGCATGTCGTCGATCACATTCACCGTGAACGAACCCGGCGCCGTGGTGTCGCCGTCGCTGTCGGTTGCCGTGTACTGGAAGGTCAGCGGCAGCGCGTCCTCGCCTGCGCCGTGCTGATCCAGCACGTCGATCAGCGTGAAGGTGTAGGCGCCGTCACCCGCATCCGACAGCCCCACCATGAACACCACATGCGCCGCGATCGCAGCGTTGGTCGAACCCGGCACGCCCGAAGGCGCGGTGGCGCCGGTATAGGCCACCAGCACCTCGCCCCCGGCGACCTCGTAGACCTTGTAATGCACCGCCTCGCCACGCGAGGTCAGATCGGCAGGGTCCGCCACCACATTGGCGAAATCGACCGAGCGGTCGCCATTGACCTGTGTGCCATTGGGGCCGCTGCCCGCATTGCTGTTGGCATCGTCAGCGCCCCAGCCGATGTGCAGGTGCCCGCTCGTCGTCTGCGTCGTGTCGTCATGGATGAACGGGAAGATGAAATCGATGTGGTCGGCATCGCCCGTGCCGTTGCTGTCCTCGTTGCCGGGGCCGACAACGATCTGTTGCTCCTCCTCGACATAATGATCCGTATCCGCCCCGTTCAACGTCGGGCCGCTGTCGTTGATCCTGATGTTGATCGCATTGGTGGCGTGATCGCCATCGCGATCCGTGACGATGTAGTCGAACGTCAGGACGACGCCGTCGGACGTGCCGGCTTCGCTGCCGTCGATGCCATGATCGGGATGATCGATCGGCCCGGACTGCGTGTAGGTGTAATGACCGTCCGCCGTGACTTCGAAGGTAAAGACCGGTCCTTCGGTCGTTTCACCGGTCAGCGTGATGACGCCGCCAACAACGGTATGGGTAATCGTGACCGGCAGGCCGCCCGAGGTCATCGGCAGCGAAGTGAACGTTGCTGCATCGGCGTCGGCGACCTTGTTGGGAGAACCGGAGAACCGATAGAGCAAGTCGGTCACGGTCGCCCCATCGGCACCCGCATGGAACGGCAGCGTGCCGGTGCGGACGATGGCATTGAAGTCACCGTTCGCGTCGACGCTTTCCTGGATCGCCTGCAGGCCGAGATAGCTCGCGGTCGGCGCGTCGTCGTTGACCGTGACGCTGAAATGGCTCGATGCGGTATCGCCGTCCGAATCCGTGGCGATGAAGCCGAACGTCAGATCGATGCTGTCTTCCTGATTGGCAACGTCCTCATCCAGCGGGTGATGGAGAACGAAGGTGTAGGCGCCATTGGGCGCGCTCGCATCGAGCGTGACGGTGAAGACCGGATCGGCCGGCTCCGACGAACTGACCGGGCCAGTATAACCCTTCAGCGTCGCGCCATCATCGGAAATCCAGATGTGCACGTCCGCGTGGCCGGACATGAGCCCGGTCGGCAAACTCGACTGATCGAACGTGAGAGTCCGCGCGGCACCATCGTCGGCGCCCCAGTTGACGCCGAGCGTGCCGTGAGCCGTATCCGTCGCGTCGATGTCACCGGCAATGCCGAGCTTGTTGCCGGGCAGCACGGGCAACACGCCGGACAGTTCGCCGGGCACCGAGCCCATCGGATAGGAATCGCCTGCATTGCCGCCCAGCGCATCCTCGTCGACGGCGCCCTTCTGGACGTTGGCGATGGTGATGGTCGGGCTGTCGTCGATGACGTTGACGACAAAGTTGTTTTGCACGATGTCGCCATCGCTGTCGCGCGCCGTGAAGGTGAAGTCGAACTTCAGTACATCTTCCTGGTTCGCGCTGCTGCCCGTCACCGGATGGTCCAACACGCCCTGAAGCTGGAAGTCATACGATCCGCTGCCGGCATCCGACAGTGTCACGGTGAACACCTTGTGACCGAGTGCCGGATCGCCCGCATAGGCGGTCAGCACCGTACCACTGCCCGACAGGACATAGGAGAGCGCAACCCCGCCCGACGTCAGGTCGGCAAGCGCCATCCCGCCAACGTTCACGAACTGCGACGCGGTCGCCGCGCTGATGGTGCCGTCCGCGATATACGCGCCACCATCGCCGCCGAACACCACGGAGCGGTCGCCATAGGCCTGCGTGCCATTGAAGCCCACATTGCCGAGCTTGTTGGAATCGTCGCCGCCCCACGCGATGTTCAACAGACCATCGGCATGCGCCGTCGTCACATCCACAAGGTGGCCGAGCACGCTGATATCGCTGTCACCGGCCCCCTTCGTGTCCTCGTTGCCGTTGCCAAGCTCCTCTTCCTCGACAAAGCGCGGTGCAATCGTGCCCGCCGCAAGCGGCGTGTCGTCGATCACATTGATCTGGAACGAGCCCGGCGCCGTGGTGTCGCCGTCGCTGTCGGTCGCCGTGAACTTGAAGTTCAGCTCCAGCGTGTCTTCGCCGGCGCCGTGCTGATCCAGCACATCGATCAGCGTGAACGTGTAGCTGCCGTGCGCGCTCATATCCGAGAGCGCGACCGTGAACACGACACCCGCGGCGATCGCCGCCTGGATCGATGTCGGCAGCGTTGTCGGAGCGGTACCGGTATAGGCGACCAGCGTCTGCTCGCCGTTGACCGTGAATACCTTGTAATGCACGGCCTCGCCGCGCGAGGTCAGGCCTGCCGGGTCGGCGACATTGACGAACTGCACCGAGCGGTCGCCCGGTTCGCCGTTGTTGTCGTTGGCGTTGTCCGCGCCCCAGTTGATACCGAGCGATCCGGTCGCCTTCTCGGTGGTATCGTCGTGAATGAAGGGAAAATTCAAATCGACGTGGTCGGCATCGCCCGCGCCATTGTTGTCCTCGTTGCCGGCTCCGACAACGACCCACTGCTCCTCCTCAACCGTGCGCGTCGGAATCGGCGTGGAATCGAGCGTGGGAACGTCGTCAACCACCGTCACCTTGAACTGGCTGTTCGACGTATCCCCGTCGGAATCCGTCGCGGTGTAGTTGAATGTCAGGGTGAGGCTATTTTCGCCGCCGCCCGCGGACTGATCGAGCGGCTTCACCAGCGTGAAGTTGTACTCGCCGTTGTTCTGGTCCGACAGCGAGACATAAAACACGACATTGCTGCCGGTGACCGAAGTCGGCGCCGACGAGCCGGTATAGCCGACCAGTTGGCCGTCGGAGAGAACGGTGTAGGACACAGTCTGGCCGAGCGAGGTCAGCGTCGTGCCGTTGAAGGCGCCGCTCACCGCGACGTTGCTGTTGCTGAACGCAACCGAGCGATCGCCGAGACCACCGTGATCGGTCGGATTGGCGTTGTCGGCGCCCCAGGCGATGTTCAGCGAAACACCGGTGACGGATGCCGCGAGGTTCGGCGTCTCGTTCTCGTTGTTGCCGCCGTGCAGGGATTCGTCCTCCACCTTCGACGCCGTGCCGGTCGCCGCGACCGGGCTGTCGTCGATGATGTTGACGATGAAATTGTTCTGCGCCACGTCGCCGTCGCCGTCACGCGCGGTGAAGGTGAAGTTGAACGACAGCGTGTCTTCCTGGCTGGCGCTGGTGCCGTGGGTCGGATGATCCAGTACACCGAGAAGCTGGAAGTCATACGATCCGACGCCGGTATCCGACAGCGTCACCTGGAACACGGCATGAGCCGCATCGTGCGTCGCGCCGGCATAGGCGGTCAGCACCGTGCCATTGTCCGATAGCACATACTGAAGTGCAACGCCGCCCGAGGTCAGCGTCGCAAGGCTCGCACCGCCGCCGCTGACGCTCAGGAACTGCGAGGCCCCTGCTGCGTCGAGCACGCCGTCCGCAACGTAATGATCGCCACCCGCACGGCCGAACACCACAGAGCGGTCGCCTGCAACCTGCGTCCCGTCGAAGCCGCCGTTGCTGTTCACATTGGCGCTGTCCGCGCCCCACACGATATTCAGCAGGCCGTCGGCATGCGCTGTCGTCACATCGACCGGGAATCCGAGCACGTCAAAGTCGCCGTCGCCCGCACCGCGCGTATCTTCGTTGCCGCCTTGAAGCTCTTCTTCCTCCACCGTGCGCGTCAGGATCGTGCCGATCGCAAACGGCTGATCGTCCGCGACATCGACCGTAAAGGTCTGCGTCACGGGATCGCCGTCGCTGTCGTAGGCGTCCACCTTGAACACCAGTTCCTGGCTGTTCGAGTTCTCGGCGTGGTCGAGGTTGCCCAGCAACCTGAACGTATAGGTGCCCGAACCGTCCTCGCTGAAGGTCAGGCTGAACACCTGATCCGACGCCGCATTCGGCGAGCCACCGTGCTTGTACGCCATCACGACGGCGTAGCCGGCCGCATCCACCGTCGTCTGGTAATCGATCGCCACGCCATCCGAGGTCAGGCCGCTCGGCAATCCGTCTGTCGCCATCAGGATGTGGCGTGCAGCGCCGTCATCCGCGCCCCAGTGCACTTCGAGATCGCCGTGAACCGTGCGCGGCTCCTTGATAAGGTCGGTGCCGTCAAAAAGATCGTCCTCGTTGACGTGCGTATTTTCCGCCGTGCCCGCCGTCGGCGTGTCGTCCTGCACCTTCACCGTGAAGTGCGTGCCGACGGGGTCGCCGTCGCTGTCGGTCGCCGTCAGTCCGAAGTCGAGCGGCAGCGCATCGTTGCCGTCTCCGCTCGAGGCGTGATCGAGATTGCCGCTCAGCGTGAAGCTGTAGGAGCCATGCTGCGAGGTCGGGTCCAGCGTGACCGTGAAGATCAGCGTGGAGGCATCGTGCACGTCGCCACGATAGGCATCGAGTTGCTGGCCACCGTTTACGAGGTCGGTCACGACGTACTGCAGATCAACACCGTCCGACGTCAGCGCGAGCTCATGGCCCGATCCGTCGAGCGGCTTGCCGTTAGCCATGTTGAAAGACAAAGTCCGGCCGTCATCCACGCCGGTGCGGATGCTGTCGTCCGCGCCCCAGTCCACGTTCAGTGCGACGTTGCCGGAGCCGGCATTATCCTGCGCATCGAAGCTGCCGTTGCTCTTGTTCGCGCCCGTGAGGCCATCCTCGCCGACGATCTGATCGTCAACGTGAGGCGTTGGGTCGCCGCCCTGGCCCGGCAGCAGCACCGGCGCGTCGTCCGTAATGTGGATCTCGAGCGTTGTCGAAACGCTCTGGCGCGTGCCGTCCGACGCAGGCACGCTGTCGATGCCGACAACGGAAATCCCGGTGATGGTGATGCTGTTGTCCGCCGCGCCGCCAACATGCGGAAACGCATCCGTCAACGTGACGGTGATGATGGGCGAAATCGTGCCGTTAGCATCGGTGTGGTTCGCGGCGGTGGTGCCGTCGCCAAGCTGAATGATGATCGCCGGTTGATTGCCTCCGGGCAGGAAGCCTTCAACGTGCGTGCCGTTCGGCGAAAGAACCCATGTGATCGTCAGCGTGTTGCCGGCTTCGTCCTTGACGACGGCCGCGGCCATATCTCCGAACACGATGTCGATCGGCTGACTTCCGGCGGTGAAGGTGACACCGCTGGCCGTCGCCGTTTCACCGCTTTCATTCGGGCGCGTACCTGTCCGCGCACCTGATGCGAGATCGCTTCCGTCCTGATGCGTATCGAGATTGGCTTCGAGAATAGTGATCGGCGAAAACGCACCGGTCAGTGTCGGGGCGAAGTCCTGCTGAATCTGAGGGCCGAGCGGCGACGTTGTCTGGAATGTGCCGAGGTTCTCCTGCCCCAGCAGCGCGAGCGGCGAGTTCGTGGTGAACGCCTCGACCGACACCGTGTGAAAATCCGCACCGCTTGCGGGGCCAGCACCGTTGCCGGCTGCAGGCAGCACCGACTGATCGTCAGTGATCGGAAACAGCGAGGCGAATTCCTGACCGGTGATGTCGCGCGCACCGAGTGCGACATCGAGATCGGCGAGCGGCTTGCCCGTTAAATCGAAGAACGGCTCAATCGTCACTGTCGAATGGTTGTCGAAGAGAATGATGAGCTTGGTGCCGACATGCACCATCGTCATCTTCTCGTTCGCAATCGAAGACAGATCGAGCTTGGTTTTTTGACCGAAGCCGAGATCGATGGTGATCGCCTGCTCGCTGCCAGGCTTCACGACCGTTACAACTTTGAGAGGAGTGTCAGTCTGAACGGGGACACTATTCGCCTGTGCGATCCAAACGCGCTCGTTCATCAATGCCTCCCGCGGCCATGGGGGCCGGCCGCCCAAAAAATTAAGAAATCATTAAGCTGAATACTCCCTTTCTAACAGAGTGGCGTCAAGGAATCGCAGACAAAACGCCAGCTTTTTGTGGGTGTTTAGGTTAAGTGGCGCCCACAACCCAAACGCGATCCGGCTGTTAAGCTTCGTTAACGCCTGCTTGTTGCCGGCTCGAGGTTCGGCTAAAGGACGTGTAGGTGGGGGATTTTACGATGTCTATTCATCGCCTTTTTATTGCAACGTCCGCCCTGTTTGCTCTCGGCTTTTCAATTGCTTGCACCACGTCTCCGGCCCAGGCCGGATGCGCCGACTTCGTCCTGAGCTGCGACAACGGCCGCGATTACCCATTCTGCCCGCGGGCGATCAGCTCCGACGGGGACGTCGTGACCGGGACGCTGACGCTCGCGCCCCGTAACAACGTCCGGATGCGGTTGATCCCGATGGGGATCGGCTATCGCTATGCCGGGCACGGCGTCTGGTTCGATGGCCTGCAAAACGAAGCCCAGCTTTTCCTGCGCAAGGACGCGGCGATCGCCTGCACGGTCAATCGGCGCGCGGTCGACCCGGCCGCACCTGCCGTCTTGTACACGAAGGGCTGATCAGGCCCCCCGCCCGGGTTGGGCGCTACGTTCAAGGCGGAGCACGTCCTTCCGGATGGCGAAGGTTCTGGTCGTCAATCCACGCGCGATGTATTTCGGCGACCGGCGCGCGACGTCGATCGACCTCAGCGTGCGCGACCTGATCTGGCATAGCCGCTTCCGCGCCGGGACGACCGTGATCGGCGATCCGATTGATCACCCCTTCGAGGGGATCGCCTATGTGGCGCGACCGATGGGTTCGTTCGACCATTCGCTATTCCGGCTGCCCCGCCTGATACAGGCCATCAACAGGATCGCGCCGGACGTCATTTCCGTGCAGGAGCATCTCGGTACAGCCGCCTTCCTCGCCCGCCGCCTCAGCGCGCCCGTGGTGCTGCATCTGCATAATCCGATCCGCCAGCCGAGGAGCGCCGTCGAGCGCATCCGCCGCCGCACCGCGTTTGCAGAGTTGCGCGGCCTCATCTTCGTCAGCCACGACCACGAACGCGCCTTCCGCGATACCTGGCCGCTCGTGACGACGCCGCGCCATGTGGTGCCGAACGGCCTCGACCTGGCGGAATGGCATCCGGCACCGACCCGCGAAAAGGTCGTACTGGTGGTCGGGCGTGCGATCCCGGAGAAAGGCATTCTCGAAGCCGCGAACGCCCTCGCCGCGACCTTGCCCCGGCATCCGGGCTGGAGAGCCGTATTCATTCTGAGCGCCGCCGAGGACCAGCGCGCCTATGCCGAACACGTCCGACGCGTGCTCGCTCCGCTCGGGCCGCAGGCCGAGTTTCTGATCGGTGCCCCCTTCGCAACGGTGAAGGCCTGGAACGAGCGGGCGGCGATTGCCGTGATTTCCTCCCGCCTCCGCGAAACCTTCGGCCGCACCGCGCTCGAGGCGCACGCCGGAGGTGCTGCCGTGATCTCGTCAGGGAATGGAGGCTTGCGGGAGGTCAGCGGCGAACACGCGCTCTCTCTGCCCCGGGTCGGCGCGCCTGAAATCTCGGATGCCGTTGAGCGGCTGATCGGCAATGAAGCCGAGCGCGACCGACTGGCCGCTGAGGGTCACGCACGAGCTCTCGCGCAGTTCGATATCCGCACGACGGCGGAGACACACGACCGCATTCTGGAAATGCTGTTGCCTCAACGGCAAAGCACGAAAACTTCAGGCTTAGGATGAAGTGGTCGGGGCAGGAGGATTCGAACCTCCGACCTGCGGTACCCAAAACCGCCGCGCTACCAGGCTACGCTATACCCCGAAAGGCCCGTGGTTACACTGTTCGCAACACCCCAGCAAGCCGGGCGTGATGGCCTGAAATACTCTCGTGCCGACCGCTTAACGCCGCCCGAACAAGGGGCCTGCAACCCGGTCGCCCGGTGCGAGCCCGTCCTTCCGGGCGGTTCCCGCCACCAATTCCAGCACGGCCTTCACCGGCCCGCCGGACGAAATAATCCGCTCCGATAACGGCTCGGTGTTCTCGGCGATCCGCAGGATCCGGCCATCCTCCTGAATGAAGATCATGTCCAGCGAGACATAGGTGTTCTTCATCCACATCGAAACGTGCTGTTGCGGCGAAAAATCAAACAGCATGCCCCGGCCCTGCGGCAGTTCCTTGCGGAACATGAGGCCCTTCTCCCGCTCGGCCACGGTCCTTGCGACCTCGACGCTGTAGACCTTCACCCCCGATTTGGTGACGATCTCGAGCGTCTCGGTGCCGGCGGCCTCAGCGGTCCTCATGCCGGGCACCGAGCCGCGATCGAGGGTGGGCCCAAAGTCCAGGCCTAGGCCAAGCACAAGACCGAAGGCGGCCGAGACCGCAACTAGAACCGTAGCCGTCCGCCCTGCCCGTGCCTTCGACAATCCAAACGCCATCGCCTGCCTCGCTTCCAGTCCCGCGGGGCCATAGCAAATCGGCAGCCGAACGTCAGCCGTCTCGCCATCACGTTGGCGTGGCGTAGCTTGGGGGCGAAATCGAAGGGATAAGTTGCCGGCGCGCGACAGCAGCGTGTCACGCCATCACCTCGCGCCAGCTCACGGCACGCCAGCCTGCCCGAAAGTCAGATCGAGGATACGTCAGTGGGACGACAGACCGCCCGCGCCAAGCTCAGGCTGAATCTCCGCCGCCATCAGGCCCTTGGAGCCCGGCCCATAGCGGACCAGCACATACTGGCCGGGGCGAAGCTCGGTCATGCCGTAGCGGCGCAGCGTTTCCATGTGGACGAAGATGTCCGGTGTCCCCTCGCCGCAGGAGACGAAGCCGAACCCGCGCAGCCGGTTGAACCACTTCACCTGGGCCCGCTCGAGCCCGCTCGTCGGCGTGACGCTGACATGGGTACGCGGCGGCAGCATCTGCGCCGGGTGGATGGCCGTCGACTCGTCCATCGAGAGAATGCGGAAGGCCTGATAGCCCTTCTGCCGCTGCACGCACTCGCAGATGAGGCGCGCGCCCTCATAGGCGGTCTGGTAGCCGTCGCGCCGCAGGACGGTGACGTGCAGAAGGATGTCCGGCAGGCCGTTGTCCGGGACGATGAAGCCGTAGCCCTTCGAGGCGTCGAACCATTTGATGACGCCGCTCAGCTCAACGAGATTGGCACCGACGCCATCGCCGAGTGCAGCGAACGCATCGGCTGCATCCCGACTATGCGGCATGGCAAATTCGTTCGAGGTGGGTTTAGAATTCGACCCGACTCCGAGCTGTTGCTCGGCAAGCCGTTTGGACTCGAAATTGTCCGTCCCCATGACCCCGGGCCCCACTCTACCGGCCCTGCGTGACAGACCCGGCTGGATTGCGCCGATCGATGTGATTCACCGACAAAGCGCAGCGATTCGTGTGTTGGAACGATAACATTCCAGCTTATGCGGGAAAGCCCAAAAACCGGTTCGGCCGAAGCTGTGAACAGCTTGCCTGCATCGAACTCAGATCTTCGCGGATATCAGAGGTGCCCCGCATGCAGCGCAGGCACGACAGCCTTGCTGGCGGAACTGCGAAAAAGCGACTGCGTTAGTGCCCGCGGAGGACCGATCATGCCTTATGCGTTATTCACCAACGGAGAACAGATCAGCAAAGCCTACAGCACCCCACAGGAGGTCTGGAAGGAAGCCGAAGAAGCGGGCCTTGTGATCGAGTTGCCCGCGGACGAGGAAAAGGACGAGCCGAAGCAGGTTCTCGATGAAGACTACCGCATCGAGCCGTGCCCGCCCGATCAGCCCGCCGAAGGCAGCGCCCCCACCCGCAAGCCTGTCCACCAGGACGATGCGCGACCGGCCCGGCTGCACCGGGCACACGCCCGGTCATCCCGCCGGTAAATCCGCTCCATTTGCGAAGAACATAATTTTATCACTTTAGGCGAAACTGGCGGAACCAACCCGCGATACGCGTGTTGTTGTGCCAGAAGCTCCCCCAGGCTTCGTTCTCAGAAGAGCCCTGCCCAGTCCCCCCGCTGGCAGGGCTTTTCATCGTCGCCCCGCCGCCGGCGCTCTTCAATCGGACGCGCCGAGGCTATACATCAGGCGTTCTTCGCTTCCTCCCGACCTCAACCGGAATATTCAAGATGCGCTATCTGCACACCATGCTTCGTGTCCGCAATCTCGACACCGCGCTGAAGTTCTTCTGCGGCGCGCTGGACATGAAGGAAGTCCGCCGCACGGAGAACGAAGCCGGCCGCTTCACCCTCGTCTTCCTCTGCGCACCCGAAGATGAAGATCTCGTGAAGCAGTCGAAGGGACGCGTCGCGCCGACGATCGAGCTCACTTACAACTGGGATGAGGAAACCTATGGCGAGGATCGCTTCTTCGGGCATCTCGCCTACGAGGTCGATGATATCTACGCGACCTGCGAGCGCATCTCCAAGCTCGGCATTGTCATCAACCGCCCGCCGCGTGACGGCCAGATGGCCTTTATCCGCTCACCCGATCTGCAGTCGATCGAGCTGCTGCAGAAGGGCGATCCATTGCCGCCTCAGGAGCCGTGGGCGTCGATGAAAAATATCGGTCACTGGTAAGCGCAACGCACCGACGCCGGAACTTGCACTTCACCTCCACGTTCGTCTGCCAGCAAACAGCAACGAGGAGGACAGTATGGCTCGCGGACTATTGCTATGGCTCTTGGGAGTGCCGATTCCGATTATCATTCTTTTATGGCTGTTCTTCGGACGGTAAACAAAAGCCCCGCTTTGGCGGGGCTTTTCGTTACAGCTTGCGGCAGTCGGCCGAGCTTTCGATGAGCCGCAAAAGCGGGTTCGTTTTTGCCCGCATGACGCAAAGCTCGGTCTCCTGCTTCGCCGCGACCGGGCCGGTGCAAACGATCCGCGGCTTGTCGTCGTGGATCGCTGTCTCGAAGGTGCATGTCGCCTGACACGAGGCTTCCGTCGCGAGCGGGTTGGTGACCACGATACGAGCCGAGGTGGCATCGGGCGCCATCACACAACGCACCGTCGCCGGCTCGGCCCGTGACAGGCTGACTGCCGCCAAAAGGATGGCCGGCACGAGCAACGCGAGGCAAAGAGACTTTCTGAAAGCGACAGGCTGCGACATGCCTTTTCGCTTATCAAAGCGGCGACCAAAAAGGCAACTCCTCCGAAACCAGCCGTTCGATGAATAAGAGCCGCGTCAGGCCGATGAGGCGTCAGGGTGATGAGGCATCCGGCCGGGATTTTCCGCCGGCCCACGCCTTGACGGCCCCCACATCGAGATCGAAGAGATCGAGCACCCGGCCGAGGGTGTGGTCGACCATCTCCTCGAGCGTTCGAGGCCGGGCATAGAATGCGGGCACCGGCGGATAGACGATCGCACCGGCTTCCGTCACAGCCGCCATCGAGCGGATGTGGCCAAGGTGTAGCGGCGTTTCCCGCAACAGCAAGACCACGCGCCGCCGCTCCTTCAACGCAACATCCGCGGCGCGGGCAATCAGATTGCCGGTCGTGCCCGTGGCGATTTCGGACATCGTCTTGATCGAGCACGGCGCAACGATCATGCCCAAAGTACGGAATGAACCGCTCGAACAGGTAGCCCCAACATCGTCGATCGGATGAACAACCGTGGCGAGCGATTCAATCTCGGAGATCTTCAAATTGGTCTCATAGGGGATCGTGATCGTGGCGGCCCTGGAGATAATGAGATGCGTCTCAATCCCGTTGTCTTTCAGCAATTCGAGAAGACGCACGCCGTAAATTGCACCCGACGCGCCTGTGATGCCGACAACGAGCCTCGGCCGTTTGCGATCAGACATTGCTGAGTTCAAGGCCATTTTGTTTTTCTGCTGACCGCACGATCAAAACGTTGCTCGCTTTCACGATGCACGGCGCATAGTTTCTCTGCCTTGAGCAGCGCATTCGAAAATGCGTGAGCGGCTCTACATGAGCCGCCACGACAGCTTTCATGATAACCAGATCGCATCAGTCCGGATTTGATCGTGATCACGCCACGGCGGCGGTGCTTAAATTCCGTCGCAAGGCAATCACGCACCTCGCACAGTCAGGATCGCCTACGCGCGAGCCGTCGGCCAAACGTTCATGATCTGGAAATGGAAAAGTGGCGCTCCCTAGCGGAATCGAACCGCTCTCTCCACCGTGAAAGGGTGGCGTCCTAACCGATAGACGAAGGGAGCGAATCCCGCGGTCCTTGTCCGCAAGGCAGATGCGGCCGGGTTCGCTGGAAACTCTTACAGGATCAACAGGTTAGGCAGGCCGATCCGTGCGCTTTTGCCAAGACCGGAGTAGCGGCCCGGCGCGAGGCTCGGAACGTATAATGGCGTTTCGCCGCAGCGGCAAGCACCCTGCTCAGCTTCGTTCTGAAAGGCCGTTCAGCAGCCCCGGCAGATGCTCTTGATCTTGCGATCGAGCGCCTTTTCCTCGGCGGTCGCCTGATAAGGCGCCTCGACGGCGTTGGGATCGCGCCGCGGCTGCAGATGGCCGACCGGCGCCTGCATGACGCCACTGCCGAGCGAGGGTGGAACCGTGGGGTTGGCGGGCGCATTGAGGCCCGAACCGGCTCCCCCTCCCGCCGCGTTGCTTTGCGCAAACGAGCCGGGCGCCGTGGCTAAAGCGAGAGCCATCACCACCGCAGAGAACGACCCAGCCGTTATCATCGATGTCCGCATGGCGACTCCTTTCTTTCCTCCGCCGGCCAGATTACGCCGACAGATAGAAAAAGTGCACACTTCTACAATAGTCCACAAGCCGCTCGGGTTGCAGCCACTTACTTCACACTGGTGCGACAGATGGACGGGCTTGGCGGTAGCCTCGCCATAGCTGAGAATTAGCAAAGCTATTCCGGCGGGTAGACATGGACCTCACCGCAATAATCCAGCAGCCGCCTTCGCTGCGTAGGTCCAGCACCCTCGGGCGATAGATAGACCGGCCCGACCGGAATCTTGCCAAAGCCGCCCGGAATATCGAGCACATAGTCCGGCTGGCACAGGCCAGAGACGTATCCTCGCAATTTTCGCATCAGCGCCTCGCCCTCCTCCAGAGACGTGCGCAGGTGCGCGGTGCCGGGCGCGAGATCGCCATGATGCAGGTAATAAGGCTTGATCCGGCACTCGACGAAGGCGCGCATCAGCGCCGTCAGCGTCTCGACCGTATCGTTGACGCCTCGCAGCAACACCGACTGGCTGACCAGAGGAATGCCGCGATCGATCAACCGCGCGCAGGCCGCGCGAGCCGTCGGCGTCAGTTCGCGCGGATGATTGGCATGGACCGCGACCCATGTCGTGACATCGGGGTGACGCAAGGCGTCCGCCACCTCATCCGTCACGCGCTCTGGGTCCGCGATCGGCACGCGGGTATGAAAGCGCACGATCCGCACATGCGGGATTGCTGCGAGGTCGGCCGTGATCTCTTTCAGCCGCCGCGCGGAGAGCATCAGTGGATCGCCGCCGGTGAGGATCACCTCCCAGATTTCCGGATGCGTGCGGATGTAATCGATCGCCTTGGTGTAAGCGGCATCCGACAATGCCGTCTCTTTCCCCGGACCCACCATTTCGCGGCGGAAGCAGAAACGGCAATAGACCGCGCAGACATGCACGAGCTTGAGCAGCACACGGTCGGGATAGCGATGCACAATGCCTTCGACCGGCGAATGCGCGCGGTCGCCGATCGGATCGACGCGCTCGATCGTCTCGGACTGCAATTCCTGCGGACTTGGCACATACTGCCGCGCGATCGGATCGTTCGGATCGTTGGGGTCTATCAATTCCGCAACCGCAGGCGTAATCGCAATCGCATAGCGCTTTGCGACCGCTTCGAGGCCCTGTAACGCGTCCTGTGACACGAGGTTATGCGCGGCGAGTTCGGCCGGCTGGCGCAATGTGGTTGCAGGCTTCACGACAGCGGCGCCCATACGACCTGATCGAGCCGCGTTGCGCCGCTCGCCAGCATCACCAGCCGGTCGAAACCAAGCGCGACGCCGGAAGCTTCCGGCATCTGTGCAAGCGCTGCGAGAAAATCCTCATCGAGCGGATAGCGTTCGCCATAGCGGCGCTCCTTCTCGTCCATCGCGCCCGCAAAACGGCGGCGCTGCTCAGCGGCATCGTTCAGCTCACCGAATCCATTCGCGAGTTCGACGCCGCAGCCATAGACCTCGAACCGCTCCGCGACGCGTGCATCCTGCGGCGAGGTTCGCGCCAGCGCGGCCTCGGGCGAGGGATAATCAAACAGGATCGTCAGCCGCCCCTCGCCTAGCTTCGGCTCGACATGCTCGGTCAGCACCTTGCTGAAAATATCCGACCAGTCGTCGTCATTGCTGACCCGCGTGATGGAGGCAGCCATCGCCGCCAGCGCATCGCGATTACCGCGATTGCCCTCGACGGTGGCGAGAAGATCAAGGCTGGCGAAGCGCTGGAACGCCTCCGCAACCGTCAGCCGCTCGGGCGGCGCGAACGGGTCGAGCGTCTTGCCGCGAAACGCAAAGCGCCGCGTGCAAGCCGCCTCTGCAGCGCGTGCAACCACAGCCGCGCAATCGTCCGTGATCGTCGCATACGGCGCACCCGCCCGGTACCATTCGAGCATCGTGAATTCGGTCAAATGCAGAGGACTATCCTCGCGGCCACGGAAGACTTTGGCAAACTCGACGATTCTCTCCTCGCCGGCCGCGAGCAGCTTCTTGCAGGCGAATTCGGGCGACGTCCGCATGTAGAGCGAGGTCTGCCCGCTGCCGCCCAGCCCCTCGGCGCGCAAAGCGTGAAGGTGGGTCTCGTTCCCCGGTGAGACCTGCAGAATCCCGGTCTCGACCTCGACAAAGCCCTCCGCCGCAAACCAATCCCGTACCGTGCGGGTGATGGCCGCACGCTGGCGCAGGAACGGCTGGCGATCCTGGTGGCGCTCCCGGTCCCACCAGGGCGAGGCTTTTGAGGGAACCATCATCAGCAAAATTGGCCCCTGAGGGCGCCTATGGGGCTCTTGGGGCTGGTATCAGCGGTCCAAATCAGTATGTTGCGGCCCGAAATGGCCTTTTTGGCCGGCCGCAGCCCGCAACGGGCCCGGCGCCGCCTTCTGACATTAGGGAACCGATCCGTGAGAGTCATCGCAAGCTCAATCCGCAAAGGCAATATCATCGACCAGGACGGCAAGCTATACGTGGTCCTGAGCGCGGAGAATATCCATCCCGGTAAGGGCACGCCGGTGAGCCAGATCGAAATGCGTCGAATCAGCGACGGTGTGAAGATCTCGGAGCGCTACAAGACCACCGATCAGGTCGAGCGCGCTCATGTCGAGGATCACGATTACAACTTCCTCTACGCGGACGATGACGGCTTCCACTTCATGAACAACGAGAGCTACGAGCAGCTCATGGTGCCGAAGGACGTCGTCGGCACTGCCGCGCCGTATCTCTCCGAAAATCTCACCGTGAAGCTCGCAATTCACGAGGGCGTCGCGGTGGCGATCACCCTGCCCCAGCGCATTACGCTTGAGGTTGTGGAAACCGAGCCGGTGACGAAGGGACAGACTGCATCGTCGTCCTACAAGCCCGCCGTGCTGTCGAATGGCGTGCGCTCCGCTGTGCCGCCGCATATCGGCGTCGGCACCCGTATCGTGGTGATGACGGAAGACGGCTCCTACGTCGAGCGCGCGAAGGACTAAATTCGCCTGATAAAAACACGGCCGGCGCGCATGTCTCGCGGCGGCCGCGCAGGTGTTTGACATCACCGATAAAATGCATAGCTTTGACTTGCGCAGACATTCGCGGGATCGCGAACCTATGCGCGCGGGTCAGGCAACACGTTACGCCGGACCCAAAATCGCCCGATAGGCCGATGTGCCTGCCTTTACAGGCTAGGGTTGAAAAGCGAACGCAGCGCCAGCGCTGCACCGCTTCACTACGCGGAGGATGCACCGCATCACCCTACTTCGCGTGCCCCCATGGACAGTTGAGGTCCCTTCACCCGCTCAAGGAGGTACGAGCCATGTCAGTTCATCCCGGCAAAGATCCTTTGACCGCAAACGCCACCTCGAACGGCAAGGTTCAAAAGGACAATGTCCATCGGCTATTTCCGCGCACTTCGCAAACACCTCCGACGAAATCTCCGGCCGTGCCGAAAAAACCGCCGATACACGGACGGGAGGATTTCAGTGGCGGCGACGATCCCGGGCCGAGCGCTGCCTGACACGGCAAGTTGGTTGCGGCGGCTAAAGCCAGCAACCACGCCAGGCTGAAATCCCCGCGTTAAAGCGCGCGTTCGTGCAACGGCGCGCTTGCGGCCATGCAGCCCGAATTCCCGCAATCCCTTTCAGTGGTGGCGCCGTGCTCAGCGCGGCGAGCCGCTTTATCGCCTATTGCGCCGGCGCAAGCCGGCTCCGTTCTGTCAAAAATGGAGAACTGAATGAAGAAAATCGCTCTGCGCAACTCGGACGCGCGCCGGAATAGCCATTCTCATGGCACCGAAACCCATCCGAACGGATGGACGCATGCGCGCGAGTCCAGCGTGGAGCACAAGCCTTGCGTGGACAAGAGCGAGGCACACCCTACCGCGAAGACCAGCATCGCGTTCAACGACAACGCCGATTACGACGGTTTCGTCGAGCGCGAGGGTCTACGCTTTGCAGGCACCCACCTCATTCTCGATCTTTGGCAGGCATCGAACCTCGACAATCTCGAGATCGTCGAAAACGCGCTGCGGCAAGCAACCGAAGCCGCCGGCGCCACGCTCCTGAGCATCGATCTCCATAGCTTCACACCGACCGGCGGCATCACAGGTGTTGGGATCCTCGCGGAAAGCCACATCTCGATCCACACATGGCCGGAACACGCCTATGCCGCACTCGATATCTTCATGTGCGGCAAGGCGAGTCCCCACAAGGCGATCGATGTGCTGCGCCTCGCCTTCACGCCGGGCAAGCTGGTTCTGGCCGAGCACAAACGAGGACTGATGCCGTGACCATTTTTCAGGAGACGATGTATCAAGGTCATGCGCAGGCTCTCACCGTCGAGGAGACCTTGTATCAGGGCCGCACCGACTATCAGGACGTTCTGATCTTCAGGAACGAGACGTTCGGCAATGTCATGGCGCTCGATGGCGTCGTGCAACTGACCGATCTCGACAATCACGTCTATCACGAGATGATGGCTCATGTGCCGCTGACCGCACATGGTGCCGCGAAAGACGTGCTGGTCATCGGCGGCGGCGACGGCGGAACGTTGAAGGAGGTTCTCAAGCAACCGGTCGACAATGCGGTGCTGGTCGAGATCGACCCGCAGGTCATCGAATTGTCGAAGCGCTATTTTCCCGCCGTGTCGGCAGGCGCATTCGATGATCCGCGCGTCTCGGTGCGGATCGAGGACGGACTCAAATACGTCGCCAATGCCGACCGGCAATTCGATGTGGTGATCATCGATTCAACCGACCCGGTGGGCCCCGGTGAGGCGCTGTTCTCCGATGCGTTCTATGCCAACTGCCGCGCCTTGCTGCGCGCGGGTGGGCTGGTGGTTCTGCAAAGCGGCACGCCGTTTTTCCGGCCCGCCGACCTCGATCAAATTTGCCGGCGGCTCGGCGTGCATTTCGGTGCGGCAAAGCCTTTCCTCGCCCCGGTCCCGACCTACGCCCACGGCCAACTCGCGCTGATTGCCGCAGGCCCATCGGCTGCTGCCCTGTGCCCGCCGCTGGCAACGCTCGATGAGCGGTTTGCGCCCATCAACAGCAGGCTGCGATATTATTCGCCGCAGGTTCATCATGCGGCCTTCACGCTCGCTCCGGCGCTCCGGAAGAGCGTCACAGCAGACAATGCTCAGTGAGGCGACCAAGGTTCCCCCGTCCCACCGCCTCACCTGATACGGTTTGGGCTTGGGCATTGCTCGGTTAGACTGGGTAGATGGCTGATGACGATTCCCTGTTGCCACTTGCACTGACCCGCCGCAGCTTGCTGCTTGGCGCGGGAGCAGTCGCATTCACGCCTTTGCCCGGCCGCGCCGCGCCGCAAGGTTTCGAGCAGTGGCGGGATGCGTTCCACGCCAAGGCTGCAGCCAAGGGCGTCTCGAACACGACCTATTCACGCGTCATGGGCCGGATCGAGCCCGACATGAGCGTGTTCGCCAAGCTGCGCAATCAACCCGAGTTCAAGGAGCAGCTCTGGCAATACATCAACCGCCGTGTCTCCGACTGGCGCGTGACGAACGGCAAGGACGCGCTGCGCCAGCATGGTGCGCTGTTCTCTCGCATCGAACGCGACTTCGGCGTCGAGCGCGGCACATTGCTCGCGCTCTGGGGCGTCGAGAGTGCCTATGGCGATCCGCTCGTGCAGAAGAACCACATGCGGCCGATTTTTCCTTCGCTCGCCGCGCTCGCATGGCGAGAGCCACGCCGCAAGGCCTATTGGGAGACCGAGCTCATCAACGCGCTGCGCATCGTCGAGCGTGGCTGGAGCACGCCGGAGGAAATGCGCGGCTCGTGGGCTGGCGCGATGGGTCACACGCAATGGATGCCGGAAGTCTGGCTCAATGTCGGCTTCGATTATGATGGCGACGGCCGCGTCTCACCGTTTGGCAGACCGGACGATGCGCTGGGCTCGACCGCACGCTACCTCGTCAAGCGCGGCAAGTATCACCGCAACGAGCATTGGGGTTATGAGGTCACCGGCAGCAACGGTGGCTCCGGACAGGAAAACCGCAGCTATGCGCAGTGGGCGGCCGCAGGCGTGACGCGCGCCGATGGTCTGCCGTTTCAGCGCCCGAACGACAAGGCGCGGCTGTGGACACCGGTCGCGGGTGGCCCGTCATTTCTGATCGGGCCGAATTTCTTTGCGGTGAGAAGCTACAATCCGTCGATGAACTACGCGCTCGCCATCGTCCATCTCGGCGACCGCATATTGGGCGCAGGCCCGTTCCGGCAACCCTTCCCTGGTTCGGAGCGCGCGCTGACACTTGCCGAAATCCAGGAAGTACAGACACGCCTGACCAAAGCCGGGTTCGACACCGGCGGCACCGATGGCCGTGTCGGCAACGACACCATGAAGGCGGTGAAGGATTTTCAGACCCGTGCCGGTCTTACGCCCGACGGCTATGCCGGACTGAAAGTGCTGGCGCGGCTGCGGCAGGGGCTGTAACCGCAAAGATTCCGTCATTGCGAGCGGAGCGAAGCAATCCAGAACCGCTAGAAAGAGCTGGATTGCTTCGCTAACGCTCCTCGCAATGACAACGTCAGCGGATCGCGACTGGCTCGCGCTCTGGCACGGCGACATCGCAAATCCGAAACTGCACGCGCTCGGCGCCCTGCCAGCGATCGATGCTGAGCGAGCCCGCAACGTGGACGACCTGTCCGCGATTGTCGGTGAGCGCGTTGCCGAGCTTCTGGCCGACCGCGCGAAACGCGATGCCGTTGACGAACGCACCGTCGCCGGACTTCAGCCGCACCCGCAGATGTGCGCCGCCAACCTCGTCGGCATAGACCAACTGATGTGACGGCAGCGCCATCATCGGTTCCGGATTGCCGGTGCCGAACGGCCCCGCACGATTGAGTGTTGCGACAAAATCGGTGGTAACAGCGCGCGCACTCACAGCGCCGTCGACAAATAACTCATCGAGATGCCGCGCCCGCGCGACATCCTCTGCCAGCACGCCCTCGAGATAGGCGCGGAATTCCGCAAGCCGGTCTTTCTTCAGCGTGACGCCCGCCGCCATGGCGTGACCTCCGCCCTTCATCAGCAAGCCTTCAGAGACGGCACCACGCACCGCCTTGCCGAGATCGACGCCTGCAATCGAACGGCCCGAGCCGGTGCCGATCCCCCCCGGCTCCAGCGCCACGGCAAACGCAGGGCGCGAAAACTTCTCCTTCAGACGCGAGGCGACGAGGCCTACGACGCCCGGGTGCCACCCTTCGGCGGCAGTGACAATCACCGCGCCTTTGTCCTCCAGCCCGAGAGCGGCAAGCGCCTCCGCTTCCGCCTGCTGCTCCGCCGCCTGTTCGATCAAACGCCGCTCGACATTGAGGCGATCGAGTTCCGCCGCGATCCGCGCCGCCTCCGATACGTCGCCTTCGAGAAGCAGTTGCACGCCGAGATCGGCCCGGCCGATACGCCCGCCGGCATTGATGCGCGGGCCGAGCATGAAGCCGAGATGCCAGGCTTCCGGCGGCCCGTTCAGCCGCGCCACATCCATCAAGGCGGTGTGGCCGACATGGTCACGCCGCCGCATCGCGATCAGCCCCTTGGCGACGAAGGCGCGGTTGAGCCCAACCAGCGGCGCCACGTCGGCCACGGTACCAAGCGCCACATGATGCAGCATGTCGAGAAGGTTCGGCTCCGGCCGCTCCGCCGTCCAGAAATTACGCACACGCAATTCGCGGTTCACGGCAACGAGCGTGACGAAGACAAGGCCGACCGCCGCAAGATGACCGAGCCCGGACAAATCATCCGGCCGGTTCGGATTGACGATCGCGTTGACGGTCGGCAATTCATCGTTGCATTGATGATGATCGATCACCACCACGTCCATGCCGAGCTTGCGTGCTTCCGCGAGCGGCTCAAGGCTCGTGGTGCCGCAATCGACCGTGACGAGAAGCTTCGCGCCGCGTGACGACAGCATACGGATCGCGTCGACGTTCGGGCCGTAGCCTTCGAAAATGCGATCCGGAATGTGGATTAACGGATCGAGCCCGCAATGGCGCAGATGCCAGGCGAGCAGCGCCGACGACGTTGCGCCATCAACGTCGTAGTCGCCGAAGATCGCGACCATCTCGCCGCGCATCACCGCGTCTGCGAGGCGCTTGGCCGCAGCTTCCATCTGCGTGACGGTCGAGGGATCGGGCAACAGCTTGCGAATGGTCGGATCGAGAAAATCCTCCACCGCATCGATGTCGATGCCGCGGCCCGCAATGATCCGCGCCAGCATCTCCGGCAACTGATGACGTTGCGCGATAGCCAATGCCTGCGCGGCACCGCGCACGTCTAACCGGTCACGCCACAGCTTACCCGTGGCCGAGCGCTTCACGCCGAGAAAGGCGTGCGGCGTCTCAATGGGCAATGCGGTGGCGGGAGGTGTCATGTGTTGAAGGCAGATAGGAACCACGCGAAGGCGATGCAATGATTCGCGAAAATTGCCTCGTCAGCAACCCAGTCTGCCCGCAAGATCGTTGATATCCGTGACCACATAGTCCCAGTCACTGGCGGCCTCGAAATCCTCTTTCTGGTGCGGGCCGTATTCGGTGACGCGCGGCACGAAGCCGGTTTTGAGCCCGCAGGCGCGTGCGGCAATCAGATCGTAGTTGTGCGCCGCGACCAGCATGACCTGTTGCGGCTCCAGCCCGAGCAGCTTCACCGCACCACGATAAACCTCCGGGTCCGGCTTGTAGCGCTGGAAGATTTCGGCGCACAGGATCACGTCCCATGGCAGACCGGCGTGCTTGGACAAATTCGTCATCAGCGCGACGTTGCCGTTCGACAACGGTGAAATGATGAACTTGGTCTTCAGCCGTGTAAGCCCGGACACACTGTCCGGCCACGGCTTCAAGCGATGCCAGCCGAGCGTGAGATGATCGTAGTCGGCAGCGGTCAAGCCTGTGATGCCAAGGCTTGCAGCAAGCGGCTCAATGGAGCGGCGCTGCAACTCATCGAGGGTGAGAAAGCCGCGCTCGGGATGGCGGCGCACCTCGTCCATCGACGGGCGGTAAGCGCCGCGCCAGCCATCAACCAACGCCGCCCAGTCGGCATTGATGCCCCGTTCTTTACCCCACGCCGTGAAGTCGGCGATCAGGCTGCCACGCCAATCAACGAGCGTGCCGAACGTGTCGAACAGCAGAGCTTTCACGTCAGGCATCGCTGTGTCCCTTCACGATCAGTCGAGGTGGAATTTCTCGAGTTGGCGGTGCTCGGCCTTGATGTAGCGCACCGTGCCGGTGACGGAGCGCATCACCACGGTTTCGGTCTCGATGGTGTTCTTGCGGAATTTGACACCCGACAGCAGCGAACCGTCGGTTACGCCGGTTGCCGAGAACAGGCAGTCGCCCTTCACCATGTCTTCGATACCGTAGATCATGGACGGGTCCTTGATCCCCATCTTGGCGGCGCGTTCGCGCTTCTCGTCGGTGTCGAGGATGAGGCGGCACTGCATCTGGCCGCCGATGCAACGCAGCGCCGAGGCCGCAAGCACGCCCTCCGGCGCGCCACCGGTACCGATATAAATATCGACCCCGGTGTTCTCCGGGTCTGCGGTGTGGATCACGCCTGCGACGTCACCGTCGGTGATGAGGCGCACGGCAGCGCCGGTCGAGCGGATCGCATTGATGATTTCGGCATGGCGCGGGCGGTCCAGCACCAGCGCGGTGATCGCGGAGGGATGCACGTCCTTGGCGCGCGCGAGGCGGCGAATGTTTTCGGCTGGCGGTGCGTCGATATCGATCACGTTCTTGGCGTAGCCGGGGCCGATCGCAATCTTCTGCATGTAGACATCAGGCGCGTTGAGAAGCGTGCCGCCCTCGGCCATCGCCATCGTGGCGATCGAGCCCGGCATGTTCTTGGCGCACAGCGTGGTGCCTTCCAGCGGGTCGACGGCGATATCGACATCGGGTCCGAATTCCGCGCCGACCTTCTCGCCGATGAACAGCATCGGCGCCTCGTCGCGCTCGCCCTCGCCGATCACCACAGTGCCCTTGATCGGAATCTTGTTGAGTTCGCGCCGCATCGCGTCAACCGCGGCCTGATCGGCGCCCTTCTCGTTGCCGTGGCCGCGCAGGCGCGCCGCCGACACCGCCGCGCGCTCCGTCACACGCACGATTTCCAGCGTCAGGATGCGTTCAAGCAAGAGCTGCGGCGGAACGGAAATGGTCGACATCAGTTAAGCTCCTCAATCGTATGCCGCTTCACGGCAGCATGTCTCTGATACTCTCAAATCTCAATTCTTCTCGATCCGGATCACCTGCGGCCGGCCAGTGATGACGCGGTCCTGCTTCACAGCCTGCAAGGCGCGGCGCACGGCGTCTTCCGTCGTCGCATAGGTGATCAGGATCACCGGTACCGGCTGCGACTTGCCGTTTACCGACGCCGCGCCACCATTGGGGTGCCGCTGCACGATCGACTCGATCGAAATCTTCTGCTCGGCAAGCCGCTTGGCGATCGTTGCCGCGGTTCCGGTCAAGTCGCGCGCCATCAGACGGATGTAGTAGCCGCCCTCGTGCCGCCGCATCGGCGCCTTCGCCGTCGCCTTCAGCTTTGCAACCGGACGGCCGAACGGCAACGCCCGCACACCGCGCGCGATGTCGGCGATATCGGCCACCACCGCCGAAGCGGTCGCAGCGCCACCTGCGCCGGGACCTACCAGCGTGATCGGCGGAATACCTTCGCCGTCAATTGTGACAGCATTGGTGACGTCCATTACCTGCGCGATAGAAGAGATGCGCGGCACCATGGTCGGATGCACGCGCTGTTCGATGCCGGTTTCGGTCTTGACCGCAACGCCGAGCAGCTTGACACGATAGCCGAGTTCTTGCGCGGCCCGTAGATCTTCCGGCGCAATCGACGAGATGCCTTCGACATACACCGCGCTCTGGTTGACCTTGGTGCCGAACGCGAGGCTCGCAAGGATCGCAAGCTTCTGCGCCGTATCGTGACCATCGACGTCGAACGACGGATTGGCTTCGGCGTAGCCGAGCCGCTGCGCATCCTTCAAACATTCTGCAAACGACAGCCCCTCCTGCTCCATCCGCGTCAGGATGTAATTGCAGGTGCCGTTGAGGATGCCGTAGACGCGATCGATGCCGGTGCCGGCAAGGCCTTCGCGCAATGTCTTGACGATGGGAATGGCGGCGCCGACGGCCGCCTCATAGTTCAGTGCGCCGCCATGCTTTTCCGCAAGCATGGCAAGGCGCGAGCCATGTTTCGCAATCAGCGCCTTGTTGGCGGTCACGACCGACTTGCCGCTTCGCAGCGCCGCCTCGATTGCGGACAGCGCGGGATCGCCCACCCCGCCCATCAGTTCGACAAACACATCAACCTTCGGATCAGTCGCGATCGCAAGCGCGTTCTTCGCCCAGGCAATGCCGGAAAGATCGACGTTGCGCTTCTTCGCTTTCGAGCGGGCGGAGACGGCAACGACGCGCACCGAGCGCCCGCAACGCAGCGACAACGTGCGTTTCTGCCGTTCGATCAGACCCACGACCTCGGCGCCCACAGTGCCGAGCCCCGCAATCCCCACTCTAAGCGGAGCGACCATATCTATAAAACCTGCCGGATGAGTTAGCGCCGGTTGGCGAGAGGAACCACGTTGTGCAATGTTTCAACGCCGGCTTCAAGAAAGCGGCGGATATTCCGCGCTGCCTGCCGGATGCGCTGCTCATTCTCGACCATGGCGATGCGGACATAGCCTTCGCCATGCTCGCCGAAGGCGACGCCGGGCGAGACCACGACGCCCGACTTCTCGACCATCAGGGTGGCAAAATCCATGCTGCCGATGTTGCGGAATTTCTCCGGCAGCGGCGCCCAGGCGAACATCGACGCCGCCGGTGGCGGGATGTCCCAGCCGGCGCGGCCGAAGGCTTCGACCATCGCATCGCGTCGCCGATGATAGGTGTCACGCATCTCCTGGATGCAGTCCTGCGGGCCGTTCAGCGCCGCGACCGCCGCGACCTGAATCGGCGTGAACGCCCCGTAGTCGAGATATGACTTCACCCGCGTCAGCGCCGCGATCAGGCGATCGTTGCCGACCGCAAAACCCATGCGCCAGCCGGCCATAGAGAACGTCTTCGACATCGAGGTGAATTCGACGGTGATGTCGATCGCACCCGGCACCTGCAGCACCGAGGGCGGCGGCTCGCCGTCGTAATACAATTCCGAGTAAGCGAGGTCGGAGAGGATGAAGACCTCGTGCTTCTTCGCGAACGCAACGAGGTCACGATAGAAATCGAGCGAGGCGACATAGGCCGTCGGGTTCGACGGATAGCAGACCACCATCGCGATCGGCTTCGGGATCGAATGGATGATGGCGCGCTCGAGGTGACGGAAAAGCTCCGGCGTCGGCTCGGCCGGGACCGAGCGGATCACCCCGCCCGCCATCAGGAAGCCGAAGGCATGAATCGGATAGCTGGGGTTTGGCACCAGCACCACGTCGCCCGGCGAGGTGATCGCCTGCGCCATGTTGGCAAAGCCCTCTTTCGAGCCCAGCGTCGCAACGATCTGGGTCTCGGGATTGAGCTTCACCCCGAAGCGGCGCTCGTAATAGGCGGCCTGAGCGCGGCGCAGGCCGGGGATGCCCTTCGAGGCGGAATAGCGGTCGGTCCGGGGCTTGCCGAGCGTTTCCTTCAGCTTCTCCAGCACATGCGGCGGAGCTGAAAGATCCGGGTTCCCCATACCCAGATCGATGATGTCGGCGCCTGCGTTGCGCGCGGCGGCCTTGGCCCGATTCACCTGCTCGAAGACGTAGGGTGGCAAACGGCGAATGCGGTAGAATTCTTCCATGGATTCAAGGCTCCGAGCCCCGGTTAAGGGCCCCCAGGCGGCAAATCAGCTGAGGACGCGATCACATCTTCTAACACGAACCATGCCCCACGCCACCGCCCGAAGGCCCGGAAATTCAATCTGATGGCAATTTTGAAGGGCGGGCCTTCGAAGGGGTCGCCCGCGTCCCATGCTGCCGCTCTCGCGCCGCCGTCAGGTCCCGCGTGAGCTGCGCCCGCTCCTCCACCGACAGCACGCCCTGCTCGCGCGGCGGCGGCGTATCGTTGACCGGCAGATAGTCCGGCGCGACAGCCGGCCGTGCGGGCGTGTTGGCCGGCAGGCCGACCACAGGCATGTCACCCACATGGCCCGCGCAGGCTCCGAGCAACAGGCCCAGCGCGAGGGTTGCGCCTACCCCAAGGCGCCTTCCATGGCGTCGCTGCAATCGCACTCGCTCCAACCTCGTTATCTGCGCAAGGCATAAGTCCCGCTACTAACCAGCGAACACTCTCCCCGAAAAAACGTTAAATTTCCGGCGGCCTTGAGAGGGCGCAATGCCGCGCGAATATGTCCGAACCAAGACGTGTTGCAACGCATATAGCTATTGGAAAGAAAGCCCGATTAACTGACAACGAAGCAGGCCCTTCTGCTTCGCCAAACGGATATGTCGCGCGAATGAGCGAGCAACTCCCCGACGCCCCGACGACGAAGCCCTTCGACGCTGACGCCTTTGCCTTCAATGTCGCCCGCGCCATGGAAAGCGGCGGCAAGGCCCTCGCGGCCTTCCTGAAACCGCGCGAGAGCGGCGACATCAACAATCGCGCACCGGGCGAGATGGGCGAGGTCATCAAGACCTTCGCCGAGGTCGCGGAGTATTGGCTCGCGGATGCCGAGCGCGCCGGCGACATGCAGATGCGGCTCGGCAAATCCTATCTCGAACTGTGGGGGCAATTTTCCCGCAGGCTCGCTGGCGCCGAGGAAGAGCCGGCGATTACGCCAGCCCCAAAAGACAAGCGCTTTCAGGACCCGGAATGGAAATCGAATCACTTCTTCGATTTCATCCTGCAGCTTTATCTGCTCACCACGAAATGGGCGAACGAACTCGTCGAGGATGCTGAGGGCCTCGACCCGCATACCCGCAAGAAGGCAGAGTTCTACGTTCAGGTGCTCACCAATGCCTTTGCACCGTCGAACTTCGTGCTGACCAACCCGGAAGTGTTGCGGGAAACCATTGCAAGCAGCGGCGACAATCTATTCCGCGGCATGCGAATGCTCGCCGAGGACATCGAGGCCGGCGGCGGCACGCTGAAGATCCGGCAATCGGGCGGCACATTCGAAATCGGCAAGGATCTCGCGCGGACGCCCGGCAAGGTGATCTTTCAGAACGAGGTGATGCAGCTCATCCAGTATGAGCCTGCAACCGAGCAGGTGTTGCGCACGCCGGTGCTGATCGTGCCACCGTGGATCAACAAGTACTACATCCTCGATCTCACGCCACAGAAGTCGATGATCAAGTGGCTGGTCGAGCAGGGGCTCACCGTGTTCGTGATCTCCTGGATCAACCCGGACCGATCGCTCGGCGGCAAGACCTTCGAGGACTACATGCGGGAGGGCCCACTCGCCGCAATGGACGTGATCGAGAAAGCGACCGGCGAGATGAAGGTCCATGCCATCGGCTATTGCATCGGCGGCACCCTGCTCGCCTCGACGCTCGCCTGGCTTGCGGAGAAGCGGCGGGTGCGCACCGCATCCGCGACCTTCATGGCGGCGCAGGTCGACTTCACCCATGCCGGCGACCTCATGGTCTATATCGACGAGAGTCAGTTGGCCGCGCTCGACCGCGACATGCAGCAGACCGGTGTCCTGCACGGTACGCGCATGGCGATGGCCTTCAACATGCTGCGCTCAAACGACCTGATCTGGCCCTACGTCATTTCCAATTACCTGAAGGGCAAGGAGCCTTCGAGCTTCGACCTTCTGTTCTGGAATTCCGACGCGACGCGCATGCCGGCCGCGAACCATTCGTTCTATTTGCGCAACTGCTATCTGGAAAACCGGCTGTCGGCCGGCACCATGGTGCTCGACAATACCCGGCTCGATTTGTCGAAGATCAAGACGCCGATCTACAATCTCGCGACGAAGGACGATCATATCGCCCCGGCGCAATCAGTGCTGTACGGCTCGCAGTTCTTCGGCGGCCCGGTCCGCTTCGTGCTCAGCGGCTCGGGCCACATCGCCGGCGTCGTCAATCCACCCGCCTCCGGCAAGTATCAGTACTGGACCAATGACAGGATCGACACCGAGACGGTCGACGACTGGCTCAAGGGCGCGACCGAACATTCGGGATCGTGGTGGCCAGACTGGCGCGCCTGGATCGAAAGCCTGGACGCGGAAACCGCGCCGGCCCGCGTCCCTGGTGAGTCCCTTCCCGTCCTCGAAGATGCGCCCGGCAGCTACGTCCGCATGCGGATCTGACCATCCCGCCGATCACCCTCACCTGTCGTTTAGTTGCCCGGCCCAGCCGCTCAGCTAGGATCGGCGCCGGCGGAGACCCTCCGCAACGGCAGGAAAGGATGAAGCGATGACGCGCGAGCTGTTCTGGCTGACACTGACGGTGATTTTGACCGGCCTGTTGTGGGTCCCCTACATCATCAACCGCTGCCAGATACGCGGCCTCGGCGGCGCGATGGCCAACCCCGCACGCAACGACAAGCCACACGCCGAATGGGCGAACCGCCTGATCTTCGCCCACGACAACGCAGTCGAAAATCTGGCGATCTTCGCGCCGCTGGTGCTGATCCTGAACGCGATCGATTATTCGAGCAAATGGACGGTGCTCGCCTGTGCAGTCTATTTCTGGTCGCGGCTTGCCCACGCCATCATCTACGCGCTCGGCGTGCCGGTGCTGCGGACGCTGACCTTCGTGGTCGGCTTCCTTGCGCAGGCGGTTCTCGCGCTCGCGATCTTCCGCATCTTCTGAGAATAAAAAAGAGCCGCTTAAGCGGCTCTTTTCACATCACGACGATAGTGCCGGCTGGTCGAGACCGAGTGTCTCGGCAAAGCCGAGCATGACATTCATGTTCTGCACCGCCTGCCCCGACGCGCCCTTGGTGAGGTTGTCGAGGGTCGAGACGATGATCGCGCGGCCCGGCTTGCGATCCTCGGCCACGCCGATGAACGTCATGTTCGAGCCGCGCACATGGCGGGAATTCGGTGTCTTGCCGAACGGCAGCACGTAGACGAACGGGTCCTTCTCGTACTGCTTGGACAGCGTCTCATGAAGGTCTCGCGCGGTCTTGCCGCGCCGACCGCGCACATAGATCGTCGAATAGATGCCGCGGTTCATTGGCGTGAGGTGCGGCGTGAACGTCACCAGTACGTCCTTGCCAGCCGCCTTGGAGAACTCCTGATCGAGCTCAGACATATGGCGATGGTGACCAACGCCATAGGCGTGAAAGCCCTCCGAGACTTCCGAGAACAGCATCTCTTCCTTGGCCGAGCGCCCGGCTCCGGTCATGCCGGACTTCGCGTCGATCACGATCTCGTCGCTCTCGATCGCCTTGGCCTTGAGAAGCGGAATGAGCGGCAACTGCGCACAGGTCGTATAGCAGCCGGGGTTGGCGACGAGCCGCGCCTTCTTCACGTCGCGCCGATAAATCTCAGTAAGGCCGTAGACCGCCTCCTGCTGGAGATCGAGCGCGTGATGCTCGTGCCCGTACCACTTCGCATAGACGGCAGGGTCCTGCAGGCGGAAGTCGGCGGACAGGTCCACCACTTTCGTCTCCGGTGCCTTGGAGAGCAGATCTTTCAGGACCGTCTGCGTCGTCGCGTGCGGAAGTGCGCAGAACACGAGGTCGAGCTTCGCCGCCGCCCAATCGACGCTGTCGATCGAGACGAGCTGCGGCAGATCATAGGGTGCGAATTGCGGAAACACGTCGCCCATCTTGTGCCCGGCGCGACGGTCGGCCGTCAGAAGGACGATTTCGACACGCGGGTGGCGCAGCAGGAGGCGCACGAGCTCCGCACCGGTGTAACCGGAAGCACCGAGAATGCCGATCTTCTTCTTTTCAGCCATGACGATAGTCCTTATCCGACAGTGCGCGGGAAAGGCGGTACGGCGATTTGAGGAAAGAGACAAGACGCCGCGAACATTTCCTGCGGCATGAGGATCAACAAACGCGACCCGCCGCTAGATTGCGAAGCGGCGACGACGGATGGTTCTGGTGGCAACGTTGATCATGGCCGCGCATATAAAACCCCCGTGGTACAGGGTCAAGTGGGCGCCCGCCCTTCGCCGGATCCGGCAGGCGCGCCTGCCGCTCAGATCATCGCAAAGAACCAGGCGGCAATGCGCGAGAGCGCATCCCCGAACAGGAGCAGCGTCGCCGACCAGACGAAGGCGGACGAGAAGTTCGCAATCTGGAAATGCCAATACGGCATCTCGAAGATACCGGCGACTAGCGGCACGGCGGCGCGCAGCGGCCCGAAGAACCTGCCGATGAAAATTCCCGGCACGCCCCATTTGCTGACGAACCGCTCGGCGCGCGGCAGCATCTCCGGATAGCGCGACAGCGGCCACATCCGCTTGACGCTGCCTTTGAAGGTATAGCCGAACCAATATGACAGCCAGTCACCAAGCGCCGCCCCGAGCGCGGCCGCGACCCAGACCGGCCAGAATTTGATGTCGCTTGCGCCGACCATCGCGCCGATACCGATCAGCGCGCTCCAGGCGGGAATGACGAGAGAAACGAAGGCGAGCGATTCACCGAATGCCAGCGCGCCGACGATCGGCGCAGCCCAGACCTGATGTTCGCGGACGAATTCGACGACGTCCCGAACCATCGCTTCCAGTGCCATTCACGTCCCTCTTTCGCGCGCCCCGCGCCAATGGATATAGCTGGGGCCCGACACCGGGGACCTCTGCCCTATGCGGCGCACCTCTGCCTAGATGAGGGTTGCCCGCCACATTGTCACGTCCTTCATGTCATAGTGCGTATCAATGATTCGTGCCCCTGCACGCCATCCAACTTGTCACCAATGTCGAAGCCTCTGAAAAAAAACGAAAAATCTTCATCCTCCGCGAAACCTGACAGTGATCTGTTTGGCTCGGGCGGCCGCGCGCCGCGCGGCTCCGCCGCACCCCCCGCGCGCACAACGAGTGCTGAGGGCGGTTACACCGCAGCCGATATCGAAGTCTTGGAAGGGCTGGAACCGGTCCGTCGCCGGCCCGGAATGTACATCGGTGGAACCGATGAGAAGGCGCTTCACCATCTCTTTGCAGAGGTGATCGACAACTCGATGGACGAAGCGCTCGCTGGCCATGCGAGCTTCATCGAGGTTTCGCTCGGCGCGGACGGCTATCTCACCGTCGTCGACAACGGTCGCGGCATTCCGGTCGATCCGCATCCAAAGTTCAAGAACAAGTCGGCACTCGAAATCATCATGTGCACGCTCCACGCGGGCGGCAAGTTCGACTCCAAGGTCTACGAGACCTCGGGGGGCCTGCACGGCGTCGGTGTGTCGGTGGTGAACGCACTCTCCTCCGAACTCATCGTCGAGGTCGCGCGCAATCAGAAGCTTTATCGGATGACTTTCGAGCGCGGCAAGCCGAAGGGCAAGCTCGAGGAGCTTGGCAAGGTCCATAACCGCCGTGGCACGTCGGTGCGCTTCAAGCCCGACACGGAGATCTTCGGCAACAAGGCGGTCTTCAAGCCACAGCGCCTATTCCAGATGGCACGCTCGAAAGCCTATCTGTTCGGTGGCGTCGAAATCCGCTGGCGCTGCGCACCCGAACTTCTCAAGGGCCTCGACAGCGTGCCGGCTGAGGACACGTTCCACTTCCCCGGCGGCCTGAAGGATTATCTCGCCGCCGCCGTTCATGCCGACACGCTGGTGCATCCCGACATTTTCGCCGGCAAGACAGGTCGCAACGGCGCGCATGGCGCCTGCGAATGGGCGGTGGCATGGACCGCCGACGCCGACGGCTTCATGTCGTCCTACACCAACACCGTGCCGACGCCCGACGGCGGCACGCATGAAACCGGCATGCGCAGCGCACTGCTGCGTGGCATTCGCGATCACGCCGAGCGCACCGGCCAAGGCAAGAAAGCCTCCTCCATCACCTCGGAAGACGTGATGGTCGGCGCGGCCGTGATGCTGTCGGTATTCGTGCGCGAGCCGGAATTTCAGGGACAGACCAAGGACCGCCTCGCGACCGCCGAAGCGCAGCGCATCGTCGAGCAGGCGGTGAAGGACCCGTTCGACCACTGGCTGTCCGGCAATCCGACGCAGGCCAACAAGCTTCTCGAATTCATCATCGAGCGCGCCGATGAGCGGCTGCGCCGTCGCGCCGAGAAGGAAATCTCGCGCAAGACCGCGGTGAAGAAGCTGCGCCTGCCGGGCAAGCTCGCCGACTGCACCAACACAGCAGCCGAAGGCTCGGAGCTCTTCATCGTCGAGGGCGATTCCGCAGGCGGCAGCGCCAAGCAGGCGCGTGATCGCAAAACGCAGGCCATCCTGCCGTTGCGCGGCAAGATCCTCAACGTCGCCTCGGCCACGCGCGACAAGATGGCTGCCAACGCACAGCTCTCCGATCTGATCCAGGCGATCGGCGCCGGCACCGGTGCGAACTATCGCGAAGAGGATTTGCGCTATTCGCGCATCATCATCATGACCGACGCCGACGTCGACGGCGCGCACATCGCATCGCTGCTCATCACCTTCTTCTACCGGCAGATGCCGAAACTAATCGACAACGGACACCTTTATCTCGCCGTGCCGCCGCTCTATCGCCTGACGCACGGCAGCAAGACGCTCTACGCACGCGATGAAGCGCATCGCGATGAACTTCTGAAAAAGGAATTCCACGCCAACGCCAAGGTCGAGATCGGCCGATTTAAAGGCCTTGGCGAGATGATGCCCAATCAGCTCAAGGAAACGACGATGGCGCCCGCCAAGCGCACGCTCTTGCGCGTCGTGCTTGCCACCGAAGAGCGCGACAGCACCGCCAAATCGGTGGAGCGGCTGATGGGCAGCAAGGCTGAAGCACGCTTCGAGTTCATCACCGAACGTGCAGAGTTCGCGCCAGAAGAACTGCTCGACGTCTAATCAGAAACCGACGACGCGGGCGCTCTTTCCGGCGAGTGAACATGCTCAGGCCGGACGCCGATGCCGACGCCACGCGCAATGAGTCTCTGAAGCCAGGGTGAACGGCCGATGATCCGCATCATCAAAGGCGGCGAGAAATCCTGCTCGGAGATGGCGCGATCAATCAACCGGTTCTGCACCATCACCTGAACCGCCTGCGTCACCTTCACCGGGAACGAGCGTCGCGCCTGCACACTGTTGAGATCGTCGAGCGATGGACCACTGGCGCCGAACTTATCGTGCAACAGGTTCGCCGCGGCGACCGCATCCTGCACGGCAAGATTAACGCCGACACCGCCGACCGGCGACATCGCATGCGCGGCATCGCCGATGCATAGAAAACCGTTCCGAGCCCACTGGGTCAGGCGATCGATCCTCACCGACAGAAGCTTGACGTCGTCCCAACTCCTGACGTCGCCGACGCTCTCGCGCAGGATCGGCGCGAGGCGCACGATATTCCCACGAAACGCATCGAGCCCTTTCGCCTTCACCGCCTCATAGCCGTTCTTGGCGATCACATAGGCACACTGCCAGTAATCGCCGCGGTCGAGCATCACCATCATCTGGCCGGCCTGAATGCGGGCGAAGACACTCCCGCCAGCCCGCTCGGCCTTGCCTGCCTTGAACCAGAGCACGTCCATCGGCGCGCCGATGTTCTCGACCGTCATCCCGGCCTGCTCGCGCATGCGCGAATGCCGCCCGTCGCAAGCAACCGTAAGGTCAGCCGTAAGGCGCAGATCGCCCTGCGGCGTCCGCGCGACGACACCACTCACGCGATCGCCATCAAACAGCAGGTCAGTCGCCTCAGCATTCTTGCGCACCTCAAGCGCGGGATAGCGCCGGCCCTGCGTGTCGATGAAATTCAGAAAATCCCATTGCGGCATGAAGGCGATGAACGGGCAACGCGTCTCGATCCGCGTCAGGTCCGCCATGCGGATAGACGTTGTCCCAACCTGCGCTTCGAGCTGCCTCACCTCGTCATGCGGGACCTTGAGAAAGTCATCCAGCAGCCCGAGTTCGTCCATCACCTCCAGCGTCGACGGATGCACGGTGTCACCGCGAAAATCGCGGAAGAAATCGGCATGTTTCTCCAAAACGAGGGTTTTGATGCCGGCGCGGCCGAGGAGATAGCCGAGCATCATCCCGGCCGGGCCGCCGCCTACGACGCAGCACTGCACATGCTGTTCGGTTACAGGGGATGATAGCCCTTCGGACACTTGGGGAAGTTCCTCGCTCATAGCCTGGTTTCTCCCTCAGGAACCGGTCATCCCGGACAACGCAAGAGGCGCCAGAATGGCCCAAAAACAATAAATATTAAGGGTTTCAGGCTGTTTCCCGCCAAATTTATTGACTTTGAACGATTCCCCCCTATGTTCCGGGCATGCGGCCAGAGTCGAAAACGCGACCTGATTTGCCGCTTGTCCGCGAGACGATCATCCCCGTGCATGACTGCATGCCGTTCCGGGGTTGAGCGCGGCAGTATCCCCGAGAAGTCCGAACGGCGATCTCGTGTAGAGGCTCAATGTCCTTTTCTCATCTCGGCCTTTCCGAAAAGGTCCTCGCTGCGGTTGCCGCCACCGGCTACACCACCCCCACCCCCATTCAAGAACAAGCTATTCCCCACGTCCTCGCCCGGCGCGACGTTCTCGGCATCGCCCAGACCGGCACCGGCAAGACGGCGGCGTTCGTGCTGCCGATGCTGACGATGCTGGAAAAGGGCCGCGCCCGCGCCCGCATGCCCCGCACGCTCATTCTCGAGCCCACGCGCGAACTCGCCGCACAGGTGCAGGAGAACATCGATCACTATTGCGCCGGCCAGAAACTCAACATCGCGCTCCTGATCGGCGGCATGTCGTTCGGCGACCAGGATGCCAAGCTGATGCGCGGCGTCGATATCCTGATCGCGACGCCGGGCCGCCTGCTCGACCATACCGAGCGCGGCAAGCTGTTGCTGACCGGCGTCGAAATGCTGGTGATCGACGAAGCCGACCGCATGCTCGACATGGGCTTCATCCCGGACATCGAGCGCATCTGCAAGCTCGTCCCGTTCACCCGCCAGACCCTGTTCTTCACCGCGACGATGCCGCCGGAAATCCGCCGCATCACCGAGACCTTCCTGCACAATCCCGAGAAGGTCGAGATTTCGCGCCCCGCTTCGACCGCAACCACGGTCACCCAGTCCCAGATCGGCATCGGCAGCGACGCGCATGCAAAGCGCGAACTCCTTCGCCAGCTTCTGCGCGATGCCAAGGATTTGAAGAACGCCATCATCTTCTGCAACCGCAAGCGCGACGTCGCGATCCTGCACAAGTCGCTGCAGAAGCACGGCTTCGGCGCCGCCGCGCTGCACGGCGACATGGACCAGAGCGCGCGCATGACTGCGCTCGATCAGTTCCGCAAAGGTGAGTTGCCGCTTCTTGTCGCTTCCGACGTTGCCGCCCGCGGCCTCGACATTCCGGAAGTGAGCCACGTCTTCAACTTCGACGTCCCCTATCATCCCGACGACTACGTTCACCGCATCGGCCGCACCGGCCGCGCCGGCCGGCTCGGCACCGCGATCTCGATCGTATCGCCCACCGACCAGAAATCGATCCTCGCGATCGAGAAGCTGATCGGCCAGTCGATCCCGCACGCGGAAGGCAGTGCCCCGTCGTCAGCCTCATCGCACGAGGATGGTGAACAGGCGAGCGAGTCCCGCTCCGCTCCGCGCAAATCACGGCGCGGCGGCCAGCGTACGCGGCAGCGCGAGAAGACCGCTTCCAAGCCTGCCAATGGTTCGCCGCGGCCCGCTGCCAAGGCACCTGCGGCGCAGCCTCCCTCGCTCGGACGCATCCCCATGGCTGCTGCAGTGCAAGATCATCAGTCGGAGCCAGCCGATCACTCGCACCTTCCGGCATTTCTGCTCCGCCCTATCCGCGCCCGCGCAAGATAAGTTACGAGGCGTGTTTACGCCTCCTTCACGAACGTCCCCTATCGTGCCGGCATTCTTTTATGACTTTGCCGGCTGCAGAAAGCTGCCGAGGGATGCGGACGCGTGATCAGTCTTCTTGAAGAACACGAGCGCACCCTCGCGTTCGCCGAAGTGGCGTTGGGCCAGATCAAGTCCCTGCGCCAGAGTGCGATCCCTCGCAATTACGAAATCTGGTACGTCTACGCGACCGGCTACAACATCGAGCTCAACAAGGTCATCAACGAGACGTTGCAGCACAACGGCCGGCTGACCGAGGCCGATCTCGAACAGATCCACGAAACCTATCTGTCGCCGACCCGAATGACCGACCGCATCGACAAGGTCGGATCACGCGTCATCAACGAGATCGACGACGTGATGAGTCTCATCACCGACGCGGTCGGTATGACGGGTTCTTTCAGCGAGGACCTCGACAGCGCAAGCAAGCGTCTCGTCAAGGCGAAGGACAAGGCGCAGATCAATCTGATCGTTCACGCGCTTCTTCAATCGACGCGGGAGATGAGCCTCACCAACAAGGCGCTGGAGGCGCGGCTCGCCACGTCACGCCTCGAGATCGCCAGCCTGCAGGACAGCCTTGAAGCGATCCGCACCGAGAGCCTGACCGACCCTCTCACGTCTCTCGGCAATCGCAAATATTTCGATCGCGCGCTGGAATCCGCGGTGGAGCACGCAAGCCATCATGACGAGCCGCTGTCGCTGCTGATGGTCGACATCGATCACTTCAAGTCGTTCAACGACAATTACGGCCACCTCACCGGCGACCAGGTGCTTCGCCTGGTGGCGCTCGCATTGAAAGCCAACATCAAGGGTCAGGACCTGACCGCGCGCTATGGCGGCGAGGAGTTCGTGGTCATCTTACCGAACACCTCGATGCGTCAGGCTTTGGCTGTTGCCGACAACATCCGCCGCGCCGTGATGTCAAAGCAGCTCAAGAAGAAGTCGACCGGCGAAATCCTCGGTCGCGTCACAATCTCCGCCGGCGTTTCGACCTTCCGGCCCGGCGACGACGCCCCCGCTCTGATCGACCGCGCCGACGCCTGCCTCTATGCCGCCAAGCGGCACGGCCGCAATCGCGTGATCTGCGAAGCAGACCCCGAATTCACACCGAATGTCCGGATTCAGGTGGCCTGACGAGATAATGCGTCGAGCCGTCTAGTGGAATGCTCTAGCCGTCGGCCTTCGCTGGCGTAAGCTGCACGGATTCCCCGCAGCCGCAGGCGCCCGTCTGGTTCGGGTTGTTGAACACGAACTGCGCCGCCATCTTGTCGACCTTGAAGTCCATCTCGGTGCCGAGCAGGAACAGCACGGCCTTCGGATCGACGAGGATCTTCACGCCCTTGTCCTCGACCACTTCGTCGGTCGGGCGAACGTCGTGAGCGTACTCGACGGTGTATTCCATCCCGGCGCAGCCACCGTTCTTGATACCGACCCGCAGGCCGATGATCTCCGAGTCCGCACGCGAGGCAAGTTCGCGAACGCGGCTCGCAGCAGCCTCGGTGAGGCGCATCACTTGTGGGCGCGGCCGGATCGGCTTGGCGCCCGTTGCGGGAGTGTCAGGGCTCATACCCGTCATTTGGCGACGTCCCTCCGCATTTCAATGCTCACGATACCAAGCGTGACCTGGTGATCACGCCAGAAATTCCCGATTCGTCCAATTCACCACATGTTGAGGACGAGGCGTGCCTCGTCCGACATCCGGTCAGGCGTCCACGGCGGCTCCCAGATCACGCTGACGTTGACGGCGCCGACACCCGGCACGCTCGCCAACGCGTTCTCTACAAAGGTCGGCAGTTCGCCCGCCGCAGGGCAATTCGGCGTCGTCAGCGTCATCTGCACGGAGACGGCGCGGTCATCCTTGATGTCGACCTTGTAGATGAGGCCGAGCTCATAGATGTCGGCCGGAATTTCCGGGTCATACACCGTCTTCAGCGCCGCCACGATATCGGCGCCGAGTCGCTCAGTTTCCTCCGGCGACAAGGCCGAGGTGGTGTCGACGCGGACATCCGTCGTGTCCTGAGCCGGCTTCTCCGTTGAATCCGCTTCGCTCATGAGAATAGCTCTCCTGCCTTGACCAGCGCCTGCGCCAATTGGTCGACCTCTGCCCGGGTATTATACATCCCGAACGAGGCGCGGCAGGTCGCCGTCACGTTGAATCGCTCCAGAAGCGGCATCACGCAATGCGTGCCGGCCCGCACGGCAATGCCCGAGCGGTCGATCACGGTCGCGACATCATGCGGGTGCGCGCCCTTCATCTCGAACGAGATCACCGGCCCCTTGTTCCTCGCAGTCCCGATCAGCCGCAGCGAGTTGATCTCCCGCAGCCGCCCGGTTGCATAGGTCAGAAGGTCGTGCTCGTGCGCGGCGATCCGCTCCTTGCCGATGGAGTTGACGTAGTCGATGGCGGCGCCAAACCCGATCGCCTCGACGATCGCCGGCGTGCCGGCCTCGAACTTGTGAGGCGGATCACCATAGGTGACCCAATCCTGCGCCACCTCACGGATCATTTCGCCGCCGCCGTTATAGGGGCGCATCGCAACGAGGTGATCGTATTTGGCGTAGAGCGCGCCGATCCCGGTGGGGCCGTAAATCTTGTGGCCTGTGCAGACGTAGAAGTCGCAATCGATGTCCTGCACGTCGACCGTCATGTGCACCGCGGCCTGGCTGCCATCGACCAGCACCGGAATGCCGCGCGCATGCGCGATCCGCACGACCTCTTTCACCGGCACCACGGTGCCGAGCGCGTTCGACATCTGGGTGATGGCGACAAGCTTGGTCTTCGCTGTGAGAAGCTTCTCGAACTCCTCGATCAGGAAGTTACCTTCGTCATCGACCGGCGCCCACTTCAGCACCGCACCCTGGCGCTCGCGCAGGAAATGCCACGGGATGATGTTGGAGTGATGCTCCATGATCGAGAGGACGATTTCATCGCCCTCCTTGATATTCGGCTCGCCCCACGAGGACGCAACGAGGTTGATCGCCTCGGTCGCGTTGCGGGTAAAGATGATCTCTTCCCGACGCGCGGCGTTGAGGAAGGCAGCAACCTTGGTGCGGCCGCCCTCATAAGCATCCGTCGCAGCATTGGCGAGATAGTGCAGCCCGCGATGCACGTTGGCGTACTCAGAATGATACGCCTGCGTCATCCGGTCCAGAACGGCATTCGGCTTCTGCGCGGAGGCCGCGTTGTCGAGATAGATGAGCGGCTTGCCGTACACTTTGGTCGCGAGCGCCGGGAAGTCCGCGCGAATCCGGTCGACGTCGTAGGAGCCGTTGGTCACCGCCGGATGCATCATCAGCCTCGCGCCGCGAGCCAACGCTCGGCGGTTGTGATCGCAAGCTCTCGCAAACCGTCGTCGACAATGGATTCAATCGCCTCGCCAACGAAGGCGGAGATCAACAGCGACTGCGCCTCGTTCTCAGGCAGACCGCGCGCGCGCAGATAGAACAACAGTTCCTCGTCGAGCGCGCCCGCCGTCGCACCATGGCCGCAGGCCACGTCGTCAGCGAAAATCTCCAGTTCCGGCTTGTTGTCGGCTTCGGCCTCGTCGGACAGGAGAAGCGCCCGCGTCATCATCTTGCCGTCGGTCTTCTGTGCGTCCTGCTGCACGATGATCCGCCCTTGAAACACGGAGCGGGACTGATCGTCGAGCACAGCGCGGAAAATCTCGCGGCTGGTGCAATTCGGCACAGCGTGGTTGACGACGAGAGTCGTGTCGGCGTGACGGCGGCCCCCGAGAAGGTTGACGCCGTTGGTCGAGAGCTCGCTGTCTTCCCCGAGGAAGCTGATGAAGCCCTGATAGCGGCTTACTGCAGCGCCCTGATTGAGACCGAAGGTGTTGAGCTTGACGCGAGCACCGAGCGTGAAGGCCGCCGTCGTGATATTCGCCGCGTCGCGCGCATCCTCCATCAGGCGGATGTGCTGCAGCTCGGAATCATCGCCGACCGAGATGTCGACCTGATCGTGGACCTGATAGGCGGTAGCGCCGGCCGCGACAAAACTCTCGACGAGCGTGACGCACGCCTTCTTGCCGATCGCAATCTTTGAGCGAGTCACAGACGATGCAGACGATGCAGTCGCGACATGCGCGATATAAAGCGGCCGTTCGAGGATGACACCATCGTCAACCTCGACGAGCACGCCATCCGTGGCCATCGCGCCGTTGAACGAAATCATTGCGTCAGCCGCGAACGTCGTCTTGAGAAGATCGACGGCACCGGCCGCAAGCGACTCACGCAGCGAGCGAACGCGAACACCCTTGGGAAGCAATGCGAGGTCGGAGAGCTTCGGCGCGAGCACACCATCAACCAGCGTCAGCCGGGTGGCATTCTCGATGCCGATCGCCGCCTGCGCCTTTGCAGCAAGCGCCAAAGCTGCATCACCGGGCACCGGTGCAAGCGGCGCGACGGCGCGCAGCAGTGCACGCAGGTCTGTATACTTCCACTCTTCGATCCGGCGATGCGGCAGGCCGCGCGAGGTGAAATCCTCGAAGGCCGCCTTCCGCGCGGTCGCGACCGGGCCCTCGCCCGGCAAGCGATCGCGTGCGGCAGCAAACACGTCAGCCGGCGGTGTTCCCGCCGCCGCCGTCGCTGCAATGTTCATCATGATGCTCACTTATGCCGCCTTCTCTTCGAACTGCGCATAGCCAGACTTCTCAAGCTCCAGGGCGAGATCCTTGCTGCCGCTCTTCACGACGCGCCCCTTCGACATCACGTGCACAAAGTCGGGGACGATGTAATTGAGTAGCCGCTGATAGTGGGTGATGACGACCATGGCGCGGTCTTTCGAGCGCAGCGCGTTAACGCCATCGGCCGCAACACGCAGCGCGTCGATATCGAGACCCGAATCCATCTCGTCGAGGATGCACAGGCTCGGCTCAAACAGCGCCATCTGCAGCACTTCGTTGCGCTTCTTCTCACCGCCGGAGAAGCCGACATTGACGCCGCGCTTGAGCATGTCCTGCGGCACGTTGAGCCGCGCCGACACCTCACGCACCTTCTTCAGAAATTCCGGCGTTGAAAGCTCGGCCTCGCCGCGCGCCTTGCGCTGCGCATTCAGCGCCGTGCGCAGGAACGTCATGGTGGCGACGCCCGGAATTTCCATCGGATACTGGAACGCGAGAAACACGCCCTTGGCGGCGCGCTCGTCCGGCTCCATCGCGAGAAGATCTTCGCCCTTGAACAGGATTTCGCCGCCCGTCACTTCATAGCCCGGCTTGCCGGCGATGACGTGGGAGAGCGTCGATTTGCCCGAGCCATTCGGCCCCATGATCGCGTGGACTTCGCCCGCGTTCACCGTGAGATCGAGACCATGCAGAATCTCGTTGTCCTCGACCTGAACCTTGAGGCCCTTGACTTGCAACAACGCGGTCATCCCACACTTCCTTCCAGCGAGATCGAAATCAGTTTCTGTGCTTCCACGGCGAATTCCATCGGCAACTGCTGCAGCACGTCGCGTACGAAGCCGTTGACGACGAGTGCCACCGCCTCCTCCTGAGAGAGGCCGCGCTGCACGCAATAGAACAGCATGTCCTCGGAGATCTTCGAGGTGGTCGCCTCATGCTCGAACTGCGTCGATGAATTCTTCGACTCGATATACGGCACGGTGTGCGCACCACATCGATCGCCGATCAGAAGCGAGTCACAGGCGGTGAAGTTGCGCGCACCCGTCGCCTTGCGATGTGCGGTGACGAGGCCACGGTAGGTGTTCTGCGACACGCCCGCCGCGATGCCCTTCGAGATGATCCGGCTCGTGGTGTTCTTGCCGAGATGGATCATCTTGGTGCCGGAGTCGACCTGCTGATATCCGTTGGAAATCGCGATCGAATAGAACTCGCCGCGCGAGTTGTCGCCACGCAGGATGCAGCTCGGATACTTCCAGGTGATCGCGGAGCCGGTCTCCACCTGCGTCCACGAAATCTTGGAGTTCTTGCCGCGGCAGTCGCCACGCTTGGTGACGAAGTTGTAGATGCCGCCCTTGCCTTCCGAGTCGCCCGGATACCAGTTCTGCACCGTCGAGTATTTGATCTCGGCGTCATCATGCGCGATCAATTCAACGACCGCGGCATGCAACTGGTTCTCGTCGCGCTGCGGCGCGGTGCAGCCTTCGAGGTAGCTGACGTAAGAACCCTTGTCGGCAATGATCAGCGTGCGCTCGAACTGGCCGGTGTTCTTCTCGTTGATGCGGAAATAGGTCGACAGCTCCATCGGGCAACGCACGCCCGGCGGCACGTACACGAACGAGCCGTCGGAGAACACGGCCGAGTTCAGCGTCGCGAAGTAGTTGTCGGAGGTCGGCACCACACTGCCGAGATATTTCTTCACCAATTCAGGGTGCTCGCGGATCGCGTGCGAGATCGGCATGAAGATCACGCCGGCCTTCTTCAGCTCGGCCTGGAAAGTGGTCGCAACCGAGACCGAGTCGAACACCGCGTCGACCGCGACGCGACGCTCGGCAACCTCGTTGCCCTCTTCATCCTTGCGCACCACGCCTTCGAGGATTTCGACTTCGCGCAGCGGAATACCGAGCTTCTCATAGGTCTTGAGAATCTCCGGATCGATCTCGTCGAGCGAGGCGATCGCCTTCTTCTGCTTCGGCGCGGCGTAGTAGTAGAGCGATTGGTAGTCGATCTTCGGGTAGTCGACACGCGCCCAGGTCGGCTCTTCCATGGTCTGCCAGCGGCGGAACGCATCCAGCCGCCACTGCAGCATCCAATCGGGTTCGTCCTTTTTCGCTGAGATGAACCGGATAGTGTCTTCAGTCAGGCCTCGAGCGGCCTTTTCCGATTCGATCTGGGTCTCAAACCCATAACGGTACTGGTCGACGTCGATCTGGCGAACCCGATCGACCGTCTCCTGAACGGCTGGCATTTTACTTCTCCGCTCGCGGTTTCAAGGACCGCAGTGGACGACTTGATGTCGCTAATATCTTCCGTTCCTGTTATTACCCATTTTTTAGAACGGTTCAACCAACCACATCTGAACTTCTAACTAATACGTTCGAGAGCGATCTCCAAGCCTCCAGAAGGTATTGAATCTCTGCTTCCGTGGTGTCCCAGCCCAGACTAAGACGCACGGCTCCCTGCGCTGTCTCGGGCGCCACGCCCATTGCCGTCAGAACGGGCGAGGCATGGACCTTTCCGGAGGAACAAGCCGAACCGGAGGACACCGCCATGCCCTCCAGATCGAAGGCGATCACAGCGGTTTCCGCCTTCATGCCGGGGGCCGAGAACAAGGTGGTGTTCGGCAGCCGCGGAACATCGCTGGAAAAGACAGTCATTTCAGGCGTTACCGCCTGAAGGCCCGTTTCGAGCTTCGCCCGGAGCTTCTGCATTCGCGCCATTGCGGCGGCGCCAGCGTCAAGATGAGCGGCCACAGCGGCGCCAAACGCTGCAATCCCAGGCAGATTCTCGGTTCCGCCCCTGCGACCCTTCTCCTGACCTCCGGCGGCGATCAACGGCTCATAACCGGCAAGGCGCTCGGTCAGGATCAGCGCTCCGGTGCCCTTGGAACCACCGATTTTATGTGCAGAAATCGATAGAAGATCGATGTTCAATGCATTGATATCAATATCGATCTTCCCAAATCCCTGAACCGCATCGACATGCAGGATGCCATGGGCGGCATGGACGAGTTCCGCGATCTCCGCGATCGGCTGGATCGCTCCGGTCTCGTTATTAGCAAGCATCACCGAGACCAGCGCCGGCGCGCCGTCCGCGAGCAAAGTCCTCAGCCGCTCAAGATCGACTACACCGGAAGACGTCACCGGAGCGGTTTGGACATCCTCGACCGGGAATCGGCCGCCGGATCGCACGGACGAATGCTCGATGGCGGAGACAATAAGTCGCGTCGCCACATCGCCATTGCGGCGCAGGCCGGGCACCAGCGCAAGCGCATTGGCCTCGGTTCCCCCGGAGGTGAAGACCACATCGGCACTGCGTGCGCCAACTGCTTTGGCAATGTTGGCGCGGGCATCTTCGATGATCTTCCGCGCAGCGCGGCCTTCGGCGTGAACCGAGGATGGATTCCCCTGCAGGTCCATGGCCTGCAGCATCGCTGCCTTGGCCTGCGGACGCATCGGCGCTGTGGCGTTCCAGTCGAGATAGACGCGTGTTTTTGCCATTTGTCGTCCAGCCGCACCAACCATCACATCAACTCATTGCTCTGTCGTCATTTTCCGGCCCGACGCAGCCGGGCGCGGCGCAATCTGCTTGCTTTTTCACCTGCCACCCATGTTAGAAGTCGGCCTCGCAATCGAGTGGCTTCCGTTAGCATGGCAGCATTGTGTCATCGGGCTGCGATGAGGGGTTTGGCGGGTACAGCGCTGAACGAGCATATCTAGGGACAAAGATGCCTGAAGTTATTTTCACCGGCCCCGCAGGCCGCCTTGAGGGACGCTACCATCCCGCGAAGCAGAAGAACGCTCCGATCGCGATGGTGCTGCATCCGCATCCGCAGTTCCAGGGTAACATGAATCACCCGATCGTTTATCAGGTGTATTACTCTTTCGTCGCGCGCGGCTTCTCGGTTCTGCGATTCAACTTCCGCGGCGTCGGCCGCAGCCAGGGCTCGTTCGATCACGGCACCGGCGAACTCTCCGATGCGGCGGCGGCGCTCGACTGGGCACAGACCATCAATCCCGAAGCACGCGCCTGCTGGGTCGCGGGCTTCTCGTTCGGCGCGTGGATCGGCATGCAACTCCTGATGCGCCGACCAGAGGTCGAAGGCTTCATCTCGATCGCACCGGAGCCGAACCGCTACGACTTCTCGTTCCTCGCGCCCTGTCCCTCGTCGGGCCTGATCGTGCACGGCGACAAGGACATCGTCGCGCCCGCGAAGGACGTCAACACGCTGGTCGAGAAGCTGAAGACCCAGAAGGGCATCGTGATCGAGCAGCAGGTCATCCCCGGCGCCAACCACTTCTTCCAGGATCGGCTCGAGCCGCTGATGGAGACGATCACGTCCTATCTCGACATGCGGCTTGCGAACGTCCGGTAAAATCCAGTCTCGTCGAATTCACGAAGGCAGCGCCAGTACGCCACCTGACAGCGGCGAGGAAATGCCCGTCGTTCCGGGATAAGTCAGCGGCAATTTCTTGAGGCTGCGCACCGCGAGGTAAGCGAAAGCCTGCGCCTCGATCGCATCGTTCTGCCAGCCGAGATCGTGCCCGGTCATCACCGGACTCGGTGCGATCTGCTCCGCGAGCATCCGCATCAGGGTCGGATTGTTGGCACCGCCGCCGACCACGATCCATGTCACTGGCCTCCCCGGCAGCAGCGGCACGATCCGCGCGATCGCAGCCGCGGTGAAAGCGGTGAGCGTCGCTGCGCCATCCTCAAGTGTCATGCCTTCGACATTCAACGCAGCGAAGTCGTTGCGGTCGAGCGACTTCGGCAACGACGCCGCAAAGAATGGCCGCGTCAGCGCCCGCGCAATCCAGACGGCATCGACCTCACCTTGCGCGGCGAGCGCGCCGTCACGGTCCATCGCCTGTCCGGTGTGCCGCAACAGGTAATCGTCGAGCAGCGCATTGCCGGGGCCGGTGTCGCAGGCGACGAGGTTTTCACCGTCGTCATAGGTGATGTTGGCGACGCCGCCGATATTGACGATGGCGGCCGGCATCGCGCAATCGGCAAGCCGTAGCAGCGCGCGATGATAGACCGGCACCAGCGGCGCCCCCTGCCCGCCGGAAGCCACGTCGGCCGCGCGGAAGTCATACACCACCGGCAGCCTCAACGCCTTCGCAAGTGCCCGGCCATCGCCGATCTGAACCGTAAGGCACTCGTGCGGACGATGCAGAACGGTCTGGCCGTGAAAGCCGACGACATCGACGCTGCCGCGGTCGATTCCATGCTCGGTGAGAAAAGCCTCCACCGCCTCGGCATGGGCGCGGGTGACGAGATCATCGGCCTCAGCCACCGCGTCGGGCCGCTCATGCCGCTCCCTGATCCGCGGCGCATCGTCGAGTGCCGCGCGTAACACCGCCCGCTCCGCCTCGGTATAAGGCCGATAGCCGGTGGGGCCGAACTCGCCGATCCGCTCGCCGTCGGTCCGCAGCCAGGCAACATCGACGCCGTCGAGCGAGGTGCCGCTCATCAGGCCGATCGCGTTCTGCATGGCGCGCCTCCGGTTGAATTGAGTCCCGGACCTGATACACCACGGAGCCGCTAAAAATCGCTAAATCCCCAACTCGCCAATCGTCGAAGAGCCGCGCATGACCGTCTACAAGTCCGATTTTCTCAATGTCCTGGAACAGCGCGGGCTGATTCACCAGATTTCCGATGCCGAGGGCCTCGACGACGCCTGCACCAAGGGGCCGATCACCGCCTATGTCGGCTATGACGCCACCGCGACCAGTCTGCACATCGGCAACCTGATCTCGGTGACGATGCTCTACTGGCTGCAGCAGACCGGGCACCGGCCGATCACGCTGATGGGCGGCGGCACCTCGATGGTGGGCGATCCTTCGTTCCGCGACGACCAGCGCAAACTGCTCGACGAGGCGACCATTGCCTCCAACATCGAGGGCATCAAGAAAATCTTCGGCCGCATCCTGCGGTATGGCGACGGGCCGACCGACGCCCTGATGATCAACAACGCCGACTGGCTGCTGAAGCTCAACTACGTCTCGTTCCTGCGCGACGTCGGCCGCTACTTCTCCGTCAATCGCATGCTCTCGTTCGACAGCGTGAAGCTGCGGCTCGACCGCGAGCAGTCGCTGTCGTTTCTGGAATTCAACTACATGATCATGCAGGGCTACGACTTCGTCGAGATCAACCGCCGTTACGGTTGCATCCTGCAGATGGGCGGCTCCGATCAGTGGGGCAACATCATCAACGGTGTCGACCTCAGTCACCGCATGGGCGGCCCGCAGCTTTACGCGCTGACCACGCCGCTTCTCACCACCGCCTCCGGCGCGAAGATGGGCAAGAGCGCGAAGGGTGCGGTGTGGCTCAACGGCGAACTCTTCAGCCCGTATGATTTCTGGCAGTACTTCCGCAACACCGAGGACGCCGATGTCGGCCGCTTCCTCAAGGTGTTCACGCGCCTGCCGCTCGACGAAATCGCCAAGCTGGAAAAGCTCGGCGGAGCCGAAATCAACGAGGCGAAGAAGATCCTCGCCACGGAGGCGACCGCCGTCGTGCACGGCCGCGAAGCGGCCGAGGAAGCGGCCGAAACCGCGCGGCGCACGTTCGAGGAAGGCGCGATTGCGGAGAACCTGCCGACGTTCGAGATTCCGCAAGCCGAACTCGAGGCTGGCGCGGGCGTGGTTGCTCTGTTCGTGAAGGCCGGCCTTGTCGCCTCCAACGGCGAGGCGCGGCGTCAGATCAAGGGCGGCGGCCTGCGCGTCAACGACAAGCCGGTGACCGATGACAAGATGGCTCTCACCCCGGCTGCGCTGACACCGGAGGGCGTCATCAAGCTCTCGCTCGGCAAGAAGCGTCATATTCTGCTGAAGCCGGTCTGAAATTAGTCTTTGAAGCCGCTCGTGTTGCGATGGGAACGCACCGCGCTCCCTCTCCCCGTTGGGGAGAGGTGAAGGAGGTCCCCGCTGCGGGATCAATCAGCGGATAAATCAATTCGCACAGCAGTGACGGGATTAATACGAAATCAGTCTGAGATTTATTCCGGGAAATCGGGCGGGCCATTCTGCCGCCCGGTGCCGAACTCGAAGATCTTGCGCGTGAGGCCCGGCGCCAGCGCCGAGATCGGGTTGACGCGCAGCACCGGCGCGCCCGGCGTGCCCACGACTTCATAGGTCACGCCGATCAGGCCTTCGTTGCTGCCGCCGCCGAGCACGAGGCCGACGATCGGAATCTGCCCGAACATATTGTTGAGCCCGTACATCGGCACAAAGGTGCCGCTCATGCGCACCTGGTTCGCGGCGTAGTTGATATCGCCCTCGATGGTCGCGCCCACCGCGGGCCCGCGCACCACACCATCCTTGATCCGAAGCTGGCCGGTCTGGCGGGTGAACTCGGTGCGCATGCGCGAAAACTGAATGCCCCGCGAGTTGGCAGCGCCGCCATTGTTGACGACGCGGTCCAACGCGGCCTCACCTTTCACTACAAAGTCTGTGACGTTGAGGAGGCCTTCCTGCGGCGCGGAGTCGGCCGAAGGCGTGTCCATCGCAACCCACATCTGACCGCCGACCATCTTGGAATAGGTGTCGGAGAAGCGGAACAGCGCGCCTGCGTCCTTGGTCTCGACATAGAGCACGTCACGCCCCTGCCCGCGCGAGCGCAGACTGCCGCTGAGCGCCGTGTCGCGTCCGAGCTTACCGGACAGTGCGAAAGTGCGGATCGTGCCGCCACGGCGCGAGAGCTTGAGATCGACGCTGCGCAGCGCCTCGCCGTAGAAGCCTGCAATCGCACCGAGCCTGGCGTCGACATCGAAATCGTCGAGCTTCACGCTCGACTTGCTCTTGCTGCTGCTGGAACTGCCCGACAGCGCGCTCTTGATGAAACTGCGGCCATCGAACACCTCGCCGCGGAAAGTGACCTTCAACACGCCGTCGTTGCCGCGCTCGGCCCTGAGCGAGGCCTTGTCGCCCTCAGACGGCGAGAAGGTCGGAAAGACCGCGCTGACGAGATCGTTGTTCTGATCGACCTCAACCGTGCCCTTGATCGAGGTGCCGCTGCCCTCGACCACCACGTCCTCGAAGCGCGTGCCTTGCGGCTTCTGCACCACGTTAAAGGTCATGCGGGTCGTCTTGCCCGCGAGTTTGGTCCAGCCCGGCAGGATGTTGTCGATCTTGGCGGGCGTGAGGTCGGCCTCGACACCGAGCTTGCTGTTGTTGTCGCCGCCGATCTTGCCGATGATCTTCACCGGGATCGGCCCCGACACGCTGGCGCCGAGATCGATGCCGAGCCGCGCGCGTGCATTGTCATCGAGCGTCGCCGCAAGGCGGATGTCCGCGTCGCCCTCGGTGCTCTTGTGATAGTCGAGCGAAGCGGGCTGGCCCGCGATCTTGACGTCGCCCTTGACGCGATAGCCCTGATTGTCGGCGACAAGCTTCAGCGCATTCGCCTCGAGCTTCTGGTTCATCGCGAGCTTGTCGATCGATACGCCGCCGAGATCGACGCTGACGGAGTATTTCGTCTCCTCCTTGGTGAGCGCGGTCTTCAACGGCATGTTGAGCGTGATCACCGCCGCGATGTTGCCCTTGCTGGTGGCGGGATCGATCGCATCGCCGCTGACGTCCTTCAGCCGATCCGACTGCAGGATCTCGGCGGCCGCCGGCACCGGGCCGTCGAGGCGGAAGCGCACGCTCGCAGGTGCGGGCTTCGGCACCAGATCCGGGACCTGGAACAGAACATCGGAGACGGCGAGCTTGCGGCCCGCGGGCGTATCGACGCTGCCCTGCCCGATCGTCACCTTCACTGTGCGGCCGCTGACATGGCCCTTCAGATCGGCGTTGTGGACCACAGGCAATTCATCGAGCGGATAGAGTTCGACACCTGATGCGGAGAAATCGACCGACAGCCCCTCGTCCGGGATCGGCGGACCGCCACGCGCGAGCGTTCGGATCGGCGCATTCACCGCGATGTCGAGATGCTGAAGTGTGCCGTTGTTGACGCGGTCGATCAGCCATTCGCGCACCTCCGGCGCGATCAGGATCGGCCAGATGTTCTTCAGCGTCGAGGCTGGCATGGCCGTGGTCGCAAGGCCAAGCTGCACCTGCGCAGCCGGCATCGAATAATCGACCGCACCGGAGCCCGCGACGCCGACCTCGCCGTTGCTGATATCGCATTGGGTCATCAGCACGCGGCGATGCTCGGTGTCGAAGCGCAGCCTGACCGCGATGCGATTGAAGATCACCGGGTTCTCGCCCTTCGGCCCGGCCAGCACGATGGTGCCGCCTGACAGGCCGAGCTGCCAGTTCGGTGTGTGGCCGTTCGGCGCTTCGAGATGCGCCAGCGAGGTAACGCGGTTCGCGCCCGAGGTGACCTGGAATGGCGCGACCATAACGCGGCGGCTCGCGTCCCAATCAAGCCGCACGTCGAAACGGTCGATCGGCATCGGATAGTCGGGCGTGCTGCGGTCGATGATGTCGCCCTTGCCGATCGAGAGCGTGCCGGCGAGATAGGTCGGCAGGCCGTCGCGGCCGACCTCGCCCTTGATCTCGCCGCTGAGCGGCATCCCGGCGGTGGTGTAGGTGAAGTCCTTGAGCCGCGCCGCCAGAATGAGGTTCTGGGTCGGCACCTTGTTGGCGACGAAGTGGACCGGCCGCACGCCATTCTCCGGCGCGCCGACACCGACCCGCAGCGACCACGCGTCCGGGCCGTCCTCACCGACGGTGAGCGTTACGCCGCCGGACGACGGCCGGCGCAGGCTGAGGTTGATGTGCTCGAAGGAAAATTCGGTCTTGCTCTGCTGGTCGTCGACGATCAGCGAGCCGTTGCGCAGGCCGATCTCGTTGAGGCTCTGGCCGTCGAGCCCCTTGGAGCCAAGCGTGTCGAGCCAGTCCATCACCGCGAGCAGCCCGGGCGCGGACGCCACTGCGACCTGCGGCTGGCCGGTCTCGTCCGGCGCGCTTGCTGGTGCGGGTGTACTCTCCGAGGGTGCGATCACCAGCGGTTTCACCGGCACCCGGCCGGTTGCGAGCGGCTGCATGGTGCCCGCGGTCGAGACGATGATCTCGCCGTCCGGCGTAATCCGTACCGCCAGCCCGGCATCGACGAGCCGCAGCGTCTCGGCACGCAGCGTGCCGAACAGGAGCGCCATGCCGGAGAGCCGCACCTCAGCCTTCGGCGCGGTCGCGACGATCGCCTTGTTGGCGTCACGCACCACGATGTCGCGCAGCCGCACCGCGACGCGGATGCGCCCCGCGCGCTCGATCTGGGTACCGCCGACTTCGACGGTATGATTGCGGCCGAGGTTCTCCTCGATGGCAGAGGCGAGCCACGGGGTGACAAAATCGAGGTTGATCGGCCCGGCGCCGAGGCGCAGCCACAGGCCGAAGAAGCCGACGCCGAACACCAGCGCGAGCACACCGAACGTCGCCAGCGTCCGCCGCAGCCAGACGGTATCGAGAATGCGGTGCCCGAACCTCACGAACGGCGCACCGACGCGCATGCCGACACGGCGGCGCTTCAGAAGCCGCCTTGCCTCATCGCAACACTCGTCCTGCCAGCCCGGAGCGCCCGCCCGGCCTGCCTTCGCCTGAGCCGCATCCGACTGGTCCGCTTGAGATCGCGATGCTTTCTGAGGCTGGAAGTCTTGCATTGCCTCACTTAGGCGTTGAACATTTGGGCGTTGAACATCGATCGGCTGCCACGACGGTCCGAGTCACCGGAAAGGGAGGCTCAGAGCGCGGCATGCGGCGAATCCCGTGTGTTATCTGTCCCGTCCAACGCGGGCGCGGAGAATCCCGTGTCAGTGTATCTCAGCGCCAGCGGAATTGGGCTGGCAAAATGGGCTGGCAGTGTCCGGCGGCAAATCGCCTCGCGCACAGACCGGCATGTCCGATCCTGCAGCGTGCCCTGCATCCTCAATTGACGGTCGAAAACGACGAAAGGAAGGCGTATGCCCAAGAAAACAATCAAGAAAACACCCAAGGCCGCGGCTACGGTGTCGCGCAAGACAGCCGCCTCCAAAACCGGGGTGACAAAGGCTGCCGCGCGCAGCCCTGTCGCACCCCGCAAGGCACCCGCACGCGCCACCGGCGCAGCCGCCAAAGCCGCCGATCCGGTCCTTGTCGAGGGCAAGCGCGCACCCGCGTTCCGCATTCCCCGGGATGACGGCAGCACCGTCGCGCTGAAGGACTTTGCCGGCCGCAAGCTTGTCCTGTTCTTCTACCCGCGCGCCGGAACGCCTGGCTGCACCATCGAGGCCAACGACTTCAGCCGTCTCGCGCCGCAGTTCGAGCGGCAGGGCGCCGCGGTCCTCGGCGTCTCCGCCGATCCGCAGGCGGCGCTGCAGCGCTTCCGCGCCAAGAACAACCTCAAGGTGGCGCTCGCCTCCGACGAGACGCTGGCGATGCTCGAGGCGTATGGCGTGTGGGCTGAAAAGTCCTTGTACGGAAAGACCTTCATGGGCGTTGTTCGGACAACGGTTCTGATCGACGAGAACGGCCGGGTCGTGCGGGTCTGGCGCAACGTCAAAGTGCCGGGCCATGCGGAGGCTGTTCTTTCAACCATTCGCGATGCGCTTTCCTGAATTTTAACCATGACGATGTCAGATCGCTCCCGGCAGCCGTGCCTCTCGTTTGGCCGGCTCAGGAGTTCCGATGTCGCCGCCCTACCGTTCCTACGAATACGCCCCTCATCATCACCCTCATGACGATGGGCGGGGAATGCCCCGGCGGCCACCTCCGCCTGCCCGCAATGCCCCACCGCCTCCGCAGCGGGGCCAGTCGCGCGGCTATGCGCTCGTCCATGGCGGCAAGCAGGTCCGCATCGGGCCGGTCGTGTTCTGGATCATCACCGGCTCCATCATCCTGATGGGCGCGTGGTCGGCCGCGACCGCGACCTATTTCGCCTTCCGCGACGACGTGCTGACGCGCCTGATCGCGCGGCAGGCCGAGATGCAATACGCCTATGAAGATCGCATCGCCGAGCTGCGGTCGCGGATCGACCGCACCACCAGCCGGCAGTTGCTCGATCAGGAGGAATACGACCAGAAGCTCGCCCGCATCCTGCAGCGGCAGAGTGCGCTGGAATCCCGCACCAATGCGCTGATGGCGCTGCCCGACAATGCCGCGACCGGCTCGATCCGTCCGTCCCGCACCACGCGCGGGACGCCGAAGCCATCTCCAATCAACGACATCGCACCGCCTTCGACAGTTCCAGCGGAACGTGAAGCAAGCCTCGGGTCACGCTGGTCGATGTTCGGCAGCGCCCATGCACGCAACGGCCGCCAGCGCGTGCCGGAGGCGATGGTGCGAAAACTCGAAGCCTCGCTCGACAAGATCGAGCATCGCCAGACCGCGAGCCTCAACGCCGCCGAGGGCCGATACGACGGCCGCATCAAGCGCGTGCGCGGGCTGATCTCCGACCTCGGGCTCAATCTCGCCAAGCTCGAAGCCGCCACTCCAAGGGGCCATGTCGGCGGCCCCTATATTCCGGTCCGCGCGCCTGCCGCGAACGCCAGCGACTTCGACAAGCAACTTTATCGTGTGGCGCAGTCCCGCGCGCAAGCCGACAAGCTCAACTACACGCTGGCGATGGTCCCCTATCGCAAACCGGTGGTCGGCGCGATCGAACTCTCCTCCGGCTTCGGCGTGCGCAACGATCCCTTCATGGGACGGCCCGCGATGCACAGCGGCCTCGATTTCCGCGGCTCGACCGGCGATCCGGTCCGCGCTACCGCGAACGGCAAGGTCATCAATGCAAGCTGGTCCGGCGGCTATGGCCGCATGGTCGAGATCGATCACGGCAACGGGCTGTCGACCCGCTACGGACACCTCTCCGCGATCAAGGTGAAGGTCGGTGAGACGGTGCGCATCGGTGATGTTGTCGGCGAAGTCGGCTCCACCGGCCGCTCAACAGGCCCGCATCTGCACTACGAGACCCGGATCGATGGCGAAGCCGTCGACCCGCAGCGCTTCCTGCGCGCCGGTGCCCGCTTCGGACAGGGCTAGGCGCCTCGCCCACTCGGTCAGATACGATGTTTACGCAGAACTGCTTTATGAGCAGGCCTGCTTTGGCAGCATCGTCAGCGACTGCAGGCTGGCCTTGATCCGCAATTGCTCGAAGAGTGCGTCCGAGACGGTGAGAATGCCGTTGTTGAACGAGGTCATGCTTTCGCGGACCCGGATTTTTCCGGTCTTCTGGGTCCGGAAGATCGCCTGAACACGCTGCCGCGTCTGGTTTCGCAGCGCCTCGATATCGGCGGGATGGCCCTTCGGCAGGGCGTTCTTGCTTTCAGGACCGAACGTGTAGGACATCTGCTCGATATTCCCGATCGACTCTTCGGGATTGTAGAAGGTTGTCGCCAGCGTCTTGTTGCCCGCCGACGCCGCGGCGATCACCGCACGCTCATGCTCGATCGGAAACAGCGTGCCTCTCGGCAGATCGGCCTTGCCGCCGGGCAAGCTGCCGGACCTGACGGTAGCCCCGCCACTGTCGTTCTTGCGGGCGATCAAATTGTACTGCCGCGAGACCTTGCCGTTGTTTCTCTCCACCATGCTGAAGGCGAGTTGGCTGCTGGCGGCGTTTTCAGCAAACGTCGCCTCCGACTGAATGGTGAGCGGTTCGCCGATGGTATTCAGCCTGGCATTCACGATGCGGATCAGCCGATAGTCCGTGCAACGGCTGCCGGTGAATTCGATGGTGAGGCGGCCCTGCCCGCTCTTGAACGGAGACTTGTCGTTCGACGGGCCGAAGTCGAGTTTGTAGACCGCCTTGAACGGCGTGATGTCCACGGCCGATGCGGTGTGGGGCTGTGCCTGCGCGGCGGCGACCGCCGACAGGGCGATTAAACCGGCCAGTAGCCAGATCCGAGATTGCGTCCGAGATTTCCGGATGTTGCCCGTCATATCGCAATGATCCCCCAACATGAATGGCGCCCGGGCAGCAGCGCCGGGCCTAATTCGTCATCACGCTAAACAGCGTTTGGGGAGCACGGTACCCCGCGAAAAGGGGATGCCTGGCGGTGTCGGCGGTCTGGTTGCTACGGCACGCCGGTGTCGGCGGAGTGCAAGAGCCGCCTTCAATTGACTCGTTTTGGAAAATTGCGAATGCTTCGAGTCGTCGAAACGACGAGCGAGATATCTCGAATCACCGGAGCGGAAATGAGTGTAGACAAATCGATTGATGCGCTGTTTTCGTCCGCCCGCGTGGTTCACCGCCGGAATTTTCTGGCCGCCGGCGCCGGCCTTGCCGCCGCAACGATGGTCGGCAACGAGGCGATCGCCAAGCCTGCGAAGGCTCGCGCGAAATCGAAAATCACGGAGCAGGATCGCAAGCACATGGCGCTGGCGATCCAGACCATGCGGCAGGCCGGCATTGTCGACAAAACCGGCGGGCCGTTCGGGGCCGTCGTCGTCCGTGACGGAGAGGTGCTTGCCGCGAGCGGCAACAGCGTCTTGCGCGACAACGACCCGTCGGCGCATGCCGAAGTCAATGCCATCCGCATTGCGTGCAAGAAGATCGGTGCGCCCAACCTGCGCGGCGCAACGCTTTTCACGAGCTGCGAATGTTGCCCGATGTGCTACGCAACCGCCTACTGGGCGCGCATCGACAAAATCTATTATGCGGCCGCGTGGACCGATTATGCGGACCTGTTCGACGATTCAAATATCAGCATCGATATGAAGAAGCCCTACGCCCAGCGCACGCTGCATCCTCAGCAGATGATGCAGGCCGAAGCCCAGAAGGTATGGCTGGAGTTTCGCAAGATGCCGGATCGCGCCAAATATTAGGAGCACCGGCCAATGTGACGGGCGCGCATCGCGCCCGTTAGCCTTCGATCTCGGCTCCGCGCATCGCGCAGATTAGTCCACGTCCTCGATCTCGCCGGGCGCGGTGCCGAATGCTTTCTGCGCGAGCGTCGCGGCCATGAACTCGTCGAGGTCGCCGTCGAGCACGCCTGAGGTGTCCGAGGTCTGCACGCCGGTGCGCAGGTCCTTCACCATCTGATAGGGCTGCAGCACATAGGAGCGAATCTGGTGGCCCCAGCCGATATCGGTCTTGGCGGCCTGATCGGCAGCAGCCTGCTCCTCGCGCTTCTTCAGCTCGATCTCGTAGAGGCGCGCACGCAGCATGTCCCACGCCTGCGCGCGGTTCTTGTGCTGCGAACGGCCAGCCTGACAGACCACGGCAACACCGGTCGGGATATGCGTGAGGCGCACCGCGGATTCGGTCTTGTTGACGTGCTGGCCGCCCGCGCCGCCCGAACGCATGGTGTCGACGCGCACATCGGATTCGTTGATGTCGATCTTGATCGAGTTATCGACCACCGGGAAAATCGCGATGCTCGAAAACGACGTGTGCCGCCGCGCGTTTGAATCGTAGGGCGAGATACGCACGAGACGATGCACGCCCGCCTCGGTCTTGAGCCAGCCATAGGCGTTGTGGCCGCTGATCTGGATCGTCGCGGACTTGATGCCCGCTTCTTCGCCCTGGGTCTCTTCGAGAAACTCGACCTTGAAGCCCTTGCGCTCGGCCCAGCGCGTATACATGCGCAGCAGCATCGAGGCCCAGTCCTGGCTCTCGGTGCCACCCGCACCGGCATGGACTTCGAGATAGGTGTCGAACCTGTCGGCTTCGCCGGAAAGCAGCGCTTCAAGCTCCTGACGCGCGACGTCCTTCTTGAGCGCCGCAAGCGCCGCCTCGGCTTCAGCAACGACGGCGGCGTCGTTCTCCGCTTCGCCGAGTTCGATCAGCCCGATCTGGTCTTCGAGTTCGCGCTCGGTCCGCCCGATGCCGCCAAGCTGATTTTCGAGCGAAGTGCGCTCCTGCATCAGCTTCTGGGCCTTCTGCGGATCGTCCCAGAGATTCGGATCCTCGGCGAGGTTGTTCAGTTCGGCAAGGCGCGCGGTTGCGGCATCGACGTCAAAGATGCCTCCTCAGCAGCCCGACTGACTGCTTGATCTCTTCGACAAGGCGTTCGATTTCAGGACGCATCGGGAGCTCTGTTTTCTTTTCTCAAACTCAAACGGCAACGATTCGGCGCGCGCAGCGCCAAGTCCGGGCAGGACTTAACCGCTGCGCTCTCGCGATGCAATCCGGGGTCAGTAGAGGCCGCCGGTGCCGGGCCGCATGATGGCGCGATCTGCATCGGGCGACACGGTGAGCACCTGCCCGCTGCCGTCGACGACGCCGATCGCGGCGTAGTTGTCAGGCGGCGCGGTGCCCGGCTTGAAGGCCTCGAGGATGGTGCGGCCGCCCTCGCCCGGTCCGGCGCGCATGCCGCTCTTGAGATCGACGCGGATCAGCTTGATACCGGCGGGAACGCGGAACGGTACGGCAGGCTTGTCGGCCAGCACGACTTTCAGGAAATCCTTCGCGACCGGCGCCGCGAGATGGCCGCCGGTGCCGCCGCGCCCGAGGCCGCGCGGCTTGTCGTAACCGATGTAGAGGCCAACCACGATGTCGGGTGAGAAGCCGATGAACCAGGCATCTTTCTCGTCGTTGGTGGTGCCGGTCTTGCCCGCAATCGGCTTGCCGACCTCACGCACGATGGTCGCGGTGCCGCGCTGGACCACGCCTTCCATCATCGAGGTGATCTGGTAGGCCGTCATCGGGTCGAGCACCTGCTCGCGGCGGTCGACAAGCGTCGGCTCGGGCTGGTTGTGCCAACCTTCCGGCGCGTCGCAGCCACGACATTCGCGCTGGTCGTGCTTGTAGATGGTGTGGCCGAAGCGGTCCTGAATGCGGTCGATCAGTGTCGGCTTCACGCGCTTGCCGCCGTTGGCGATCATCGAATAGGCCGCGACCATACGCATGACCGTCGTCTCGCCGGCACCGAGCGCATAGGAAAGATAGTTCGGCAGTTCATCATAGACGCCGAAGCGCTTGGCGTACTCGCCGATGATCGGCATGCCGATATCCTGCGCGAGCCGTACCGTCATGTTGTTGACGGAGCGCTCGAGACCGAAGCGCAGCGTCTGCGGGCCGTAATACTTGCCGGTCGAATAGTTCTCCGGCCGCCAGACATTGCCCGAACCCTGATCGATCTCGATCGGCGCGTCGACCACGATGCTCGACGGCGTGTAGCCGTTGTCGAGCGCGGTCGAATAGACGATCGGCTTGAAGGACGAGCCCGGCTGACGATAGGCCTGCGTCGCGCGGTTGAACTGGCTCTGGTCGAACGAGAAGCCACCGGTCATCGCCAGCACGCGGCCGGTGTTCGGATCCATGACGACGAGGCCGCCCGAGACGTCCGGAATCTGGCGGAGTCGATACTGCCCCTCCACCACCTTGCCGTCCTTGGCGAGCAGCGGGTCGACATAAATGACGTCACCCGGAGCAAGCACCTGCGTCAGCTTGGTCGGCGCCTTGTAGCGGTTCGGGCCTGTCGCGGGCTTGGCCCAACGCACACCGTCCATGGTGATGAGGCCGGTGTCGCGGACCTTGGAGATCGCGCCGCCCAATTCGCGGCCCGGCTGGAAGCCGATGCGGGCGGACTGGTCGTTGGCCTCCAGCACCACCGCCATCCGCCACGGCGAGACGTCGGAGAGCGCCTTCACCTCGGCGAGCTTCACGCCCCAATCGCCGGACAGATCGATCTTGTTCACCGGCCCGCGCCAGCCGACCGACTCGTCGTAATTGACGAGGCCCTTCACCATCGCGCGACGGGCTGCGACCTGCAGTTTGGGGTCGAGCGTCGCGCGCACCGACAGACCGCCTTCGTACAGCTTCTTCTCGCCGTAGCGCTCGAAGATGTCGCGGCGGATTTCCTCGGCGAAGTATTCGCCCGCGAAGATGTGCGCGGCACTGCTGCGGCTCGTGACGGCGAGCGGGTCCTTGCGCGCGGTGGCGGCTTCCGACTGCTTGATCCAGCCGTTCTCGACCAACCGGTCGATCACGTAATTGCGGCGCTCAATCGCGCGATCGTGGTTGCGGACCGGGTGAAGCAGCGCGGGCGCCTTCGGCAGCGCGGCGAGATAGGCCGCCTCCGACACCGTGAGCTCGTTCACCGACTTGTCGAAGTAGACGAGCGAGGCGGCGGCGATGCCATAGGCGCCAAGGCCGAGATAGATCTCGTTGAGGTAAAGCTCGAGGATCTTCTCCTTGCTGTAGGTGCGCTCGATGCGCATTGCCAGCAAGGCTTCCTTGATCTTGCGGGTGAAGGAGACCTCGTTCGTCAGCAGGAAGTTCTTCGCGACCTGCTGGGTGATGGTGGACGCGCCCTGCGGGCGGCGGTTCGAGCCGTAGTTCTGCGCGTAGAGAATCGCTGCACGCGCCATGCCGGTGAAGTCGATGCCGCCGTGCTCGTAGAAGTTCTTGTCCTCGGCCGCGAGGAACGCATTGATGACCCGCTTCGGGATCGCCTGGATCGGCAGATAGAGACGGCGCTCCTTGGCGTATTCGGCGAGCAGCGAGCCATCGGCCGCGTGGACGCGCGTCATCACCGGCGGCTCATAGTTCTTGAGCTGGGTGTAGTCCGGCAGGTCCTTGGAATAGTGCCACAACAGGCCCGCGACCGCGCTGACGCCGACCAGAAACAGGATCGTTCCGGCGGCGAACAGGAACCCCAGAAAGCGCACGAAGAACCGCATTCTCAATCCGTTTTCAGTTAAAAGCCTTCGCGCCGGGGCAATGTCGGTCCGCGGGCGGATCGCGGCGGGACCATATCATGACGGCACCCGCGCACGCCTCATTGTTCTGACGCTCTCTATAAAGCGGACGCTGTGGCCAAACTAGGGCTCGCTCACCGCTTCGCGGCTGCGGAGGCACTTGCGTTGATTCGGGTGGTATCCTTGCCACGGCTTTCGCCGAAGAAAGCATCAATCGCTGAGGCAACGGAACCGGCCATCTTCTCGCGCCAGCTTGCGGAAACGAGATTGTGCAGGTCGCCCCGGTTCGAGACGTAGCCGAGTTCGATCAGCACCGAAGGTACGTCATGCGCCTTGAGAACCCGGAACCCGGCGGACTTCAGCGGGTGCTTGTGCATCCGCGCCACCGCCTTCATCTCGCGCATCAGGGTTTTGGCAAAGCGCGTTGAAAAGGCTCGGGTTTCGCGCTGAGTGAGGTCGATCAGGATATCCGCGACCTCGGTCGGCTCCTCGGTGAGGTCGATACCGGCAATGGCGTCGGCCTTGTTTTCCGATTCGGCGAGCCGCTCGGCCTCGGCGTCGGAGGCGCGATCCGAGAGCGTGTAGATCGTGGCGCCCTGCGCATCGCCTTCCCGCTTCGGTAATGCGTCGGCGTGGATCGAGACGAACAGCGCGGCAGTGTGGTTGCGGGCGACCTTCACCCGATCGGCGAGCGCCACGAAGGTATCGTCGTCGCGCGTCATCACCACCCGATACTTGCCGGACTTCTCGATGCGCTCGCGCAACGCCATGGCGAACGACAGGACGATGTCCTTCTCGTTCTCCCCGCTCGCCGCGGCGGTGCCGTTGTCGATGCCGCCATGGCCCGGATCGAGCACGATCACGGGGCGGCTGTCGGTGACTTTATCCTCCTGCGGCGGGATCGGCGCATCGGGGCTTGCATTGGCAACAATCGTCGGGCGCAACGCAGGAGCGGCGTTCTCGCGCGCCTCGCGCTTGGCGGTTGCCGCATCAGAGGCGGCAACCTCGACGACGAACCGCGCCGGCTGGCCGTTCGCCGCATCGAGCGCATAGGCCTTTTCGATCCTGGCCGGGCCCGCGAGGTCCATGACGATGCGGGAGGCGCCGGGCATCACCATGCCGTAGCGGAACGCCCGCACGAGCCCGCGGCCGCTCTTGCCGGTCCCCTCCGGAAGGCGGAACGCCACCTGGGGCAGATCGAGCACCACGCGATACGGGTCGGTGAGGATGAAGCTGCGGGCCTCGATCTTGCGGTCGAGGTCGAGGATGAACCGGGCGGCTCGCTCGTCACCCGCGACCCGCGCGTCGGAGGCGACAGGAAGGACGGCTGCAACTTCCGGGCGTGGCGGCACGGTCTCGACCGCCTGGGCGGACGGCACACCGGCATAGACCGCTACGGCCATAAGGCCGGCGATTGCCTGCAAAACACGGATTCTTGTCCGGCGTTTCAAAGAGTTCCCCGCCTCCGGACTTACCTTCTATCCCAATAGGACTGGACGGTTAACCAGACCTTACCCGCCTCCTCACGATTACCGCCCTCTGTTGCAGGGACGTGACGCTCGCTTGACGCTCCCTTGCCAGAAGGCTCCGATGTCCGTATGTTTTGCATGCTAACGGTTTTGAACTTCCGGTTGTATCGCGTTCAGCTCCCGGTCCGGCACTCTCCCCGAAAAGCTTGAAGGCCATAATGGCTTAGCGCTTCAGGGTTCGGTGTATTGATCGACCCCTCTCCAGCCAGCGCAGCGCGCGGCCGGGTTTCAGGGACGGCCGATTGAGGCCCGGGAGAACAGGAAGCCAGACGGCAACGGGCTCGCGGCCGCAAGGACGCGAACCGCCCCAGCGGCGCCCGCAACGCCTTATCGGCTTTGAGTGAACCCAGCTCCTGCTGGGTCCGTTGGCAGACAGGCAGCACGTCGCTGCCGCATGATTTAGACGGGCCGCCGCTTAGATGCGCCACACTGTTACGCCGATCCGGACCTCCTCCAGCGAGGTCCTTCCAGGTCTCCCGACAATCCGACGCGACGATCTTGCGCGACGGAAAACGTCTGCCCTGGATTCGGCGCGGGGCATCGCCAGGCGGTTTGGCCTTCCCCTCACCCCCGAATCAGGTGGACCGTTCTGCCGTCCGGCCGCGCGCCCAGCGCTCGCCGCCACGCCTGGCGTCCGCCGTCATGAGTTCCGAAATGCCGAACAAAATGTTGATCGACGCCACCCACCCGGAGGAGACCCGGGTCGTTGTGGTCCGCGGCAACCGCGTCGAAGAGTTTGATTTCGAATCCGCGCAACGCAAGCAGCTTCGCGGCAACATCTATCTCGCCAAGGTCACGCGCGTGGAGCCTTCGCTCCAGGCCGCGTTCATCGAGTACGGTGGCAATCGCCACGGGTTCCTCGCCTTCAGCGAAATCCATCCCGACTACTACCAGATCCCCGTCGCCGACCGGCAGGCGTTGATCGAGGCCGACGAGCGCGCGCACCGCGAGGCCGAGGAAGAAAACGAAAACCGCGCCAGCCGCCGCCGCTCGCGCCACCGCAGCTCGCGCCGCCGCAGCCATGGCGAGCGCGTGCGCAGCGCCATCGTTGAGGACAGCGCGCCCGCGACCGAGGCGCCGCCGGCGTTCCCGCACGATTCCACCGAGCCGCAGCCGTTCGGCGGCTACGGCTACGACGACGAGCCCACCGACGAGACGGTGACGCCCGCGACCGTTGCGCCCTCCGTGGTGCCGAGCGCACCGGGCCGCCCCCTGCCCTCGATCGAGGGCAATGATTACGGCGATCAGGCCGACGAAGGCATCGACGATCCCACCTTCGACTATCCGGAGACGGTCGACGACGCGCCTGCGACGGCGGAAGACCATCACGACGATCACGGTCATGACGATCATGGTCATGACGACGCGCATGACCACGACCACAACGACGATCATGATCACGATGACGACAATGGCGAGCACGCCGGTGAGACCCATGAGGAGCACGCCGACGCCGAGCACGCCAGCGAGGATGCGGCCTCCGACAGCGACGAGGACGACGACAGCGACGGCGAGGAAGACGAGCAGGTCGAATCCGTCGGTGGCGACGATGCGCTTGAGGAAGTGCCGGAGCGCACCTTCCGCCCGCGCCGCCAGTACAAGATTCAGGAAGTCATCAAGCGCCGCCAGGTGATGCTGGTGCAGGTCGTCAAGGAAGAGCGCGGCAACAAGGGCGCGGCGCTCACGACCTATCTTTCGCTCGCCGGCCGCTATGCCGTGTTGATGCCGAACACCGCGCGTGGCGGCGGCATCAGCCGCAAGATCACCTCGGCGCAGGACCGCAACCGCCTCAAGGACGTGGTGCAGGACCTCGACGTGCCGGAAGGCATGGGCATCATCCTGCGCACGGCAGGCGCCTCGCGCACCAAGCCGGAAATCAAGCGCGACTTCGAATACCTCATCCGCATGTGGGAGACGGTGCGCGACCTCACGCTGAAGTCGCAGGCCCCCACCCTCGTCTACGAGGAAGGCTCGCTCATCAAGCGCTCGCTGCGCGATCTCTACAACAAGGAGATCGACGAAGTTCTGGTGTCCGGCGAAGAGGGCTACCATGAAGCGCGCGACTTCATGAAGATGCTGATGCCTTCCAACGTGCGGGCGGTGAAGCTCTATCGCGACAACCAGCCGCTGTTCTCGCGCATGGGCGTCGAGAGCCAGTTGGACGCGATGTTCTCGCCGGTCGTAACACTGCGCTCCGGCGGCTACCTCGTCATCAATCAGACCGAAGCGTTGGTTTCGATCGACGTCAACTCCGGCCGCTCGACGCGTGAGCATCACATCGAGGACACCGCGCTCAAGACCAATCTCGAAGCCGCCGAGGAAGTCGCGCGGCAGTTGCGGCTGCGCGATCTCGCGGGCCTCATCGTCATCGACTTCATCGACATGGACGAGAAGCGCAACAACCGCGCGGTCGAACGCAAGCTCTCCGACTGCTTGCGGCAGGATCGCGCCCGCATCCAGGTCGGCCGCATCTCGCATTTCGGCCTTCTGGAAATGTCGCGCCAGCGCATCCGCGCCAGCGTGCTGGAAAGCTCGACCGAGCCCTGCCCGACCTGTGGCGGCATCGGCCACGTCCGCTCCGTCGCTTCGGTCGCGCTGCAATTGCTGCGCAGCCTCGAAGAGCAACTGATGAAGAGCGGCACGCACAATTACACGGTGCGCACCCGCACCGACGTCGCGCTCTACGTTCTGAACCACAAGCGCGGCCACCTGCGCGACCTCGAGGAAGCCTTCCAGGTCACGCTCGCGGTGATCGCCGATCCGACCGTGGGCGGCCAGCAGGCATTCGTCATCGAGCGCGGCGAGCAGGTCCACACCGTCGAAGCCGCCAAGGCACTTCTGGCCGCGCGCGTTGCCGCGCAGCCCGTCGAGGTCGAGGAGTTCGACGCCGAGGAAGAGTTCTTCGAGGAAGAGACTGAAACCGAAAGCGCCGAGAACGGCGACACCGAGACGGCTGATGCTCAGGGCGAAAACGAGGACGGCAATCGCCGCCGGCGTCGTCGCCGTCGTGGCCGCGGACGTGGTGAAGGCCGCGAGGCATCCGCGCAGTCCGCCGAGGGCGAAGCATCCACCGGCGAGGATACGCAGGCTGAGGCCAGCGAAGATGGCGAGGAGGATTCCGAAGCCGCTTCCGCGCGCGGCGAGGAGAATGGCGAGCGCCGTCCGCGCCGCCGTGGCCGCCGTGGTGGTCGCCGCCGTCGTGGCAATGGAAACGGCAATGGTGACGAGGCGACTGCTACCGCAGGCGAGGCAGATACAGAGGCCGGTGAAGCATCCGCAGACGAAGGCACGCCGCACAATCTCAGCATGCCGTCCTTCGATGCGCCGCAGCCCGACATCTCCGTGCCGATCGCAACGGAAAACGAAAGCACGCCCGCACCGGCAGCCACCGCGCCGACAGCCGCCGCACCGGAGGCTGACGCCCCCGCGCATGAGGAAGACAAGGCCCCGCGCCGCTCCACCGTGCGCGAGAAGGTGAGCTTCTTCTTCGGCGAGCCGCCCGTAGCCGACACCGCACCTGCAACGGAGGCTGCTCCGGCTGCTGCCGCAACTGAAGAACAGGCTGCAGCGCCTGCGCCGGTTGAGACTACGCCGAGCGAGTCCGCATCAAACGAGCTAGCCTCAAGCAACGAGATGCCGCCTGCCGAGCCGGAGCCCGCTCCCTCCGCGCCGCGCCGTAGGGGCTGGTGGTCACGCCGGTCGGAATAACCGCGCACCGCATCACACAAATAAAACCCGGCCAAGGACAGCTTCCTTGAGCCGGGTTTTTCTTGTGAGCCGCCCTGCTCCTCACTTCTCCCCGACGGGGAGAGGTGAACTCAGCGCCTCAGCCACTGCGTGATGCGCGCGATCGCCTCTTCCGTTTCCGCCCGTGAACCTGCGTAGCAGAAGCGCAGGAACGACTTGCCGTGCACCGGATCGAAATCGATGCCGGGCGTTGCCGCGACATGCGCCTCTTCCAGCATGCGCCGTGCGAAATCGAAGCTGTCATCGGTGAAACGCGAGACGTCCGCATAAAGATAGAACGCGCCGTCGGCGGGCAGAAAACTGTCGAGACCCGCGCGCGGCAGGCCCTCTATCAGAAGGCGGCGGTTGTCCTGATAGCCGTGCTTGATCGCGTCCATCTCGGCGGTGCCGTCGAACGCCGCCTCGGCCGCGATCTGCGACAGCGTCGGCACGGAGATCGCGAGGTTCTGCTGCAGACGCTCGACCGCCCGCACCAGCGGCGCGGGCACCACCATCCAGCCGACGCGCCAGCCGGTCATGCAGAAATACTTCGAGAATGAATTGATGACGAGCGCATCGTCCGACAGCGCCGCCGCGGTCGTTGCCGGGAATGCATAATCGAGACCGTGATAAATCTCGTCGGAGATGAAGCGAATGTTCTCGCTCGCCGCCGCATCCATCAGCTCGGCCATTGCTTCGCGGCTCATCATCGTGCCGGTCGGATTGGCGGGGCTTGCAACCAGCACACCTTTCAAGGGTGTCTTGCGGTGCGCAGCCAACAGCATCTCACCGCTGAGCGCGTGTCGTGTTGCGGCCGTGGTCTCGATCGGCACCACCTCGCAGCCGAGCGCGCTCAGGATATGGCGATACGGCGGATAGCCCGGCAACGTCACCGCCACGCGGTCACCCGGTTCGAACAGCGTGAGGAAGGCGAGGATGAAGGCGTTCGACGAGCCGGTGGTGACGACGATCCGCTCGGGGTCGACGTCGAGTTCATGGCTGTCGCGATAGTAGCGCGCGATGCGCTGGCGCAGCGACAGCAGACCGAGCGCAGAGGTGTAATCGAGCCGCCCGGCATCGATCGCCGCCCTGGCTGCCGCCCGCGCCGTGGCAGGCGCCGGTGACGCCGGCTGGCCGACTTCCATATGGATCACATGGCCGCCCGCAGCCTCGATCCGGGCCGCCGCCGCCATCACGTCCATCACCATGAATGGCGGAACGTCGCCACGGCGCGAGGCCGTCAAAAGCTCCGCCGCCGGCCGCACTCTCCCATCCCGCATGAATCTGCTATGCCCATTATCGAAAAGACGGAAAAGCGGTCCGCGCAGGGGTTCCTTCACCCGCCGTGCTCCCGCCGCATTCCGTCCGTTGAACGGGGTCTTATCACGCGCCGCCGCCGGGCTCCAACGCTCCCGCGACAGCCTCTAAAACCGGACTGCCAGCCACCGCGCCATGACGGAACTTAGCCTTTCCCTCCGCACCGAGCCGTTTCGGGCAAGCCGCACCCGCCGTACGATCGCGACGCTCGCGTCGGCTGCGCTTCTGCTCGCGAGCTGGCCGGCAGCTCCCGCCTTCGCGCAGTCGGCGAAGCAGAAGGGGCCGCCTCTGCTGCGCGACGCCGAGACCGAGCAGTTGCTGCGCGATTACTCGCGGCCGATCCTGCGCGCGGCAGGCCTCGAGAAGCAGAACATCCAGGTCGTCATTATCAACGACGCGGGCTTCAACGCCTTCGTCGCCGACGGACGCCGCATCTTCGTCAACTACGGTGCGCTCTTAAAATCGGAGACGCCGAACCAGATCATCGGCGTGCTCGCGCACGAGACCGGCCATCTCGCGGGCGGACATCTCGCGAAAATGCGCCAGCAGCTCGCCAACGCGCAGACCCAGATGATCGTCGCGATGCTGCTCGGCATCGGCGCCGCGGTTGCGGGCGGACGCTCCGGCATCGGTGCCGGTGGCGCGGCCGCTGTCGCCGCCCCACAGAGCATGATCATGCGCACGTTGCTGTCCTATCAACGCCAGCAGGAAGAAAGCGCCGACAAGGCCGGCGTCAAATTCCTCAACGCCACCGGTCAGTCGGCCAAGGGCATGTACGAGACCTTCAAGCGCTTCCAGAGCGACAGCCTGTTCTCGGCCTACGGCGCCGATCCCTACATGCAGTCGCACCCGATGCCGGCCGAACGCGTCGAGGCGCTCGCGGGCCTCGCCAGGTCGAGCCCCTACTGGGACAAGAAAGATGCGCCCGCGCTGATGCATCGCCATGAGATGATGCGGGCAAAGGTCTCCGGCTTCATGGAGCGGCCGGAAACGGTCTATCGCCGCTATCCCGCCTCCGACAACAGCCTGCCCGCCCGCTACGCGCGTGCCATCGCCGCCTATCGCCACGGCAACCTGAACAACGCGATCCCCCAGATCGACGGCCTGATCAAGGTGGAGCCCGCCAATCCTTATTTCTACGAACTGAAGGGTCAGGCATTGCTGGAGGGCGGCCGGCCGGCGGAGGCCATCCCGCCGCTGCGCAAGGCCGTCCAATTGTCGCAACGTTCGCCGCTCATTGAGATGTTACTTGGTCAGGCGCTGGTCGCCTCCGATAATAAGGCCTACGCAGACGAGGCCATTACGATTCTCAAGGGTGCGCTGGCGCGCGAGCCTGAAGTTCCTCTCGGCTACATGCAGATCGCGATGGCCTATGGCCGCAAGGGCGACCTCGCGCAGGCCGACCTCGCCTCCGCACAGGCCGCCTATCTGCGCGGCGACCACAAGACTGCCCGCGACCTCGCCTCGCGCGCCAAGACCCGTTTTCCGATCGGCTCGCCCGGCTGGGTGCGCGCCGACGACATCGTCAACACCAAGCCGGTCAAGAACTGATGCCGGTCCGTCACCGGCCCAAAGGAGTTTTCATGCGCCCTCTTCGTCTGCTCGTACCGCTCGCTCTCGCGTTTGCCGTGAGCCTTCCCGTCGCCGCTTCGGCGCAGTCGTTCACCGATGCCCAGCGGAAGGACATCGAATCCATCGTTCGCAACTACCTGCTCGCGCACCCTGAAGTGCTGGAAGAAGTGTCCGCCGAACTCGGCAAGCGCCAGGCCGTCGCCGAAACGCAGAAGCAGAAGGCCGCCGTCGACAAGCACGCCAAGGCGCTCTTCAACTCGCCCAACAGCGTGGTGCTCGGAAATCCGAAGGGCGACGTCAATTTCGTCGAGTTCTTCGATTACAACTGCGGCTACTGCAAGCGCGCCATGACCGACATGCTCGATCTCATGAACTTCGATCCGAACCTGCGCGTGACGCTGAAGGACTTCCCTGTGCTGAGCCCCGGTTCGGTCGAAGCCGCGCGCGTCGCGATCGCCGTGAAGATGCAGGACCCCACGGGCAAGAAGTATCTCGACTTCCACCGCAAGCTGCTCGGCGGTCACGGTCAGGCCGACAAGGCACGTGCGCTTGCCGCTGCCAAGGATGTCGGACTCGACGTGGCCCGGATCGAGAAGGATATGGCAAGCCCGCAGATCAACGAGACGCTGAAGGAAAACTTCAAGATCGCCGAGGATATGGGCCTCACCGGCACGCCGAGCTACGTGATCGGCAAGGAGGTCGTGGTCGGTGCGGTCGGGTTGGCAGAACTGACCAAGAAGGTCTCGATGGCCCGCTGCGGCAAGGAAAGCTGCTGAGCCCTTCCTGTTTCAACGATGCCGCCGGGCCGACCCGGCCGCATCCCCTCTTCCGACTCGCTGTCACGGGACGACCCGCCCCGTGACGGCACTTTCCCGCCGAACGGGCCGCAGGTCATTCCCCGTGTTGGTTAACCAACGGTTTTCACGGGATTCCCGCATATTTTTGCTCGTTTTCAGGGGCATTAGAGGGTGCACAGTCTGCATCGAGGGCTTCCCTCACTTCCCCTTATTACCTATAACCCCTGACACCGCTTCGCTTTTTTGGCGTACAGGGCCGTTTCAGGGATCGACATTCGGATGACCAAGACCATTTACGTTCTCAACGGTCCGAACCTCAATCTACTCGGCACACGCGAACCCGACATCTACGGCCACCACACGCTCGCCGATGTCGAGGCACTGTGCCGCGAAACCGCTGCGCGCTTCGGCCTCGAAGCGGTTTGTCACCAGACCAACCGCGAAGGCGAAATCGTCGACCTCATCCATGAGGCGGCGAAGAAGCAGGCGGCAGGCCTCATCATCAACGGCGGCGGCTACTCGCACACCTCGGTCGCGATCCACGACGCCATCGTCGGCGTGCAAATTCCGACGGTTGAAGTCCACGTCTCGAACGTCTATGCACGCGAGCGTTTCCGCCACCAATCCTTTATCGCAAAAGCCGCTTTCGCGACGTTGTGCGGGTTCGGAATCGAGGGCTACAGGCTCGCGATCCTGGGTCTCGCAGCCCGGATCGGTCTTGCCGCGAAAACCTGACATCGACTGTTCTCAAATCATCTCTGGAATCCGACAACATGGCGCGTGAGCCGCAAGACAAAGCCAGCCCCAGCACCGAGCATACCGATGAGCGCAAGCTCATCCGCGATCTCGCAACGCTGCTGGACGAATCCAACCTGACCGAAATCGAGGTCGAGCGTGCGGGCCTGCGCGTGCGCATCGCGCGTAACGTCACGGTCGCCGCAAGCGTACCGATGGCGCCCGTCGCGGTGGCGTCTGCTGCTCCGGCGGCGAATGCTGCGGCAGCACCGGCGGCCGCTCCGGTGATCGATGTCGCGAAGCACCCCGGCATGGTGCCCTCGCCGATGGTCGGCACCGCCTATCTCGCGGCCGAGCCCGGCGCAAAGCCCTTCATCGATGTCGGCGCCAAGGTGAAGGCCGGCGACACGCTCCTCATCATCGAGGCGATGAAGACGATGAACCAGATCCCCTCGCCGCGCACCGGCACGGTCACCCAGATTCTCGTCGAGGACGGCCAGCCGATCGAGTTCGGCGAGCCTCTCGTCATTATTGAATAAACAACGGCGTCGCTCCTCGTTGCGCGGCAAGGTCCGCGCCGAAGGCAGCGGCCTCACCTTCCAGGCGACAGCCGCAGGGCACCTTGAGGTGACGAGAAGGCAGGCACGATGTTCGACAAGATTCTGATTGCCAACCGTGGCGAGATCGCCTTGCGCGTATTGCGCGCCTGCAAGGAACTCGGCATCGCCACCGTGGCGGTCCACTCCACCGCCGATGCCAACGCGATGCATGTGCGCCTCGCCGACGAGAGCGTGTGCATCGGCCCGCCGGCGGCGAAGGACAGCTACCTCAACATTCCGGCGCTGCTTGCGGCCTGCGAGATCACCGGCGCGGACGCGGTGCATCCCGGCTACGGCTTTCTCTCCGAGAACGCCCGCTTCGCCGAAATCCTCACCGAGCACGGCGTCGACTTCATCGGCCCCAAGGCGGAGCACATCCGCACCATGGGCGACAAGATCGAAGCCAAGAAGACCGCCAAGCGCCTCGGCATTCCCGTGGTGCCGGGCTCTGACGGCAGCGTCACCCCGAACGACGAGGCGATGGCGATCGCCAAGAAGATCGGCTTCCCGGTTCTCGTGAAGGCGGCGGCCGGTGGCGGCGGACGCGGCATGAAGGTCGCCCACACCGAGGCCGACCTGATGATGGCGCTCACCACCGCGAGCAACGAAGCCAAGGCCGCGTTCGGCGACGGCTCGGTCTATCTGGAAAAGTATCTCGCAAAGCCCCGCCACATCGAAATCCAGATTCTTGGCGACGGCCGCGGCGGCGCGATCCATCTCGGCGAGCGCGACTGCTCGCTGCAGCGCCGCCACCAGAAGGTCTGGGAGGAAAGCCCCTCGCCGATCATTTCGAAGCAGGCCCGCGCGCGGATCGGTGAGATCTGCGCCAAGGCGATGCGCGAGATGAAGTATGTCGGCGTTGGTACCATCGAATTCCTCTACGAGGACGGCGAGTTCTATTTCATCGAAATGAACACCCGCATTCAGGTCGAGCATCCGATCACGGAAATGATCACCGGGATCGACCTCGTTCTCGAACAGATCCGGATCGCCGCGGGCGGCGACCTGCCCTGCGCGCAGAACGACATCAAGATCAACGGCCACGCCATCGAGTGCCGCATCAACGCCGAGAACCCGGTGAGCTTCCGGCCCTCGCCCGGCAAGATCACCCAGTTCCATCCGCCGGGCGGCCTCGGCGTGCGGATCGATTCCGCCGTCTATCAGGGCTACGTCATCCCGCCTTATTATGACTCTCTCGTCGGCAAGCTCATCGTTCACGGCAAGACGCGCGGCGAATGCCTGATGCGGCTGCGGCGCGCGCTCGACGAGATCGTCATCGACGGCGTCGAGACGACGCTGCCTTTGTTCCGCGCACTCGCGCGCGAGGGCAGCATCATCGACGGCGACTACCATATTCACTGGCTTGAGCAGTATCTTGCCAGCGGGGGCAGCAAAACCAACTAAGACCGTATCGCCTCACAGGCATACGGGACCGCCAACCGCCCAGCGAACGGAGCGTGCTTGACGAACGTGATCGAGAGGCCGACGTGACGATCGAACGCGCGCGCCTTCGCACGCTGTGGCAGGTCGGCCTTTTGACAGCCGGCTTCATCATCCTTGTCGCCGTCAGCGTGAGCTCCCTCTACCTCAGCAATCGCGCCCGCACCGATGCGCTGTGGGTGACGCATACGGTGGAGGTCGAAAGCCAGATCTCCACCGTTCAGCTTCAGCTTCAGCGCGCCGAAAGTGCGATGCGCGGCTATCTGCTTTCGCACGAAGACAATTACCTCAACGATTTCGCCAGAGCCGACGCTCTGATGGCGCCCTCCTTCGCCCGGCTTGAAGCGCTCACGCGCGACAATCCGTACGAGCAGGAGAAAGTCTCCGAATTACGCTCGCTCACCAACCAGCGGCTGGAGCAGTTACGCAGCGTTGGCGAACGCATCAAGAGCGGCGCGGCCGGCGAGGCCCGCAGTCTGCTTCTGGAAACGGCGGCCGGCGACACGACGGACCGCATGCGCGATATCTCGCGTGATATGCGTCTCGAGGAAAACCGGCTGTTCGAGCAACGCACCGAGGCCTCCGAGCGCACGCGCTTTCTCTCCGCAGTCGTCACGGCCTCCGGCAGCGCGCTCGTCGTCCTGCTTGCGATCCTGTCGATCGTTCTCCTGCGCGCCTCGACGCGGGCACGCGATGAGGCCCAGCAGGAGCTGCGCGACATCAACCTCAATCTCGAATCCACGATCGACGAACGCACCACCGATCTGCGCGAGGCCAACCAGGAAATCCAGCGCTTCGCCTATATCGTGAGTCACGACCTGCGCTCGCCACTCGTCAACATCATGGGATTCACGAGCGAGCTCGAAGAGCTGCGCGGCGACATCTTCAATCGCATCGCGCGCTACAGCCGCGCGGCCGCCGCGGCTCCGCCCGAATCCGTGCCGGACAGCACCTCCTCCGACGAACCGGTACTGCCGCCCGAAGACCAGCAGCTTTCGGAAGACTTCTCCGAGGCGCTCGGCTTCATCAAATCCTCGATCGGCAAGATGGATCGCCTCATCAGCGCCATCCTCAAACTGACGCGCGAGGGCCGCCGCGAATTCAATCCCGTCGTGGTCGACATGCGCGCGCTGGTTCAGGAGATCGTCAATGCCACGGCGCATCAGGCGACCGAGGCGCAGGCGGAGATTTCGATCGACCCCCTGCCCAACCTGGTCAGCGACCGCCTCGCCCTGGAGCAGATTTTCTCCAATTTGATCGAAAATGCGTTGAAATACTTACGCAACGGCGTCCCCGGCGAGATCACCATTCGCGGTCGCACCAAACTCGGTTTCGTGGTGTACGATATCACCGACAACGGCCGGGGGATCGATCCGAACGATCATGACCGCATTTTCGACTTATTCCGCCGCGCGGGTACGCAGGACAAGCCCGGTCAGGGCATTGGCCTCGCGCACGTGCGTGCGCTGGTCCGCCGCCTCGGCGGTTCCATCACGGTTTCATCCGAACTCGACAAAGGCAGTACCTTTACGATAACGCTGCCTTCAAAGTGGAATTTGTCACGACAAGGAAAAAGTTATGGGTAATCCTGTCAAAATCGTGATGATCGAAGATGACGAAGGCCATGCGCGTCTGATCGAGCGCAACATCCGCCGCTCGGGCGTGAATAACGAGATCATGCCGTTTACCAACGGGACGGATGCCGTGAGCTATCTGTTCGGCGCTGATGGAACTGCCAACCAGCACAAGGGACAAGCGCTGCTGATCCTGCTCGACCTCAACCTGCCCGACATGACGGGCATCGATATTCTCAAGCGCGTCAAGGACAACGCCACGCTGAAATCCGCGCCGGTCGTCGTCCTCACCACCACCGACGATGCGCAGGAGATCAAGCGCTGCTACGAGCTTGGCTGTAACGTCTACATTACGAAGCCCGTAAACTACGAAAACTTCGCCAACGCGATCCGCCAGCTTGGCCTGTTCTTCTCCGTGATACAGGTTCCGCCGGTCAAAGCATGACAGCCCAGAATCCCAGACTGCTTTATGTCGACGACGACCCGGCCCTTGCCCGGCTGGTCGAACGCGGCCTGAAACGCCACGGCATCGACGTCGATCACGCCGCCGACGGCAAAGACGGCATCACCCGGCTTCTGCAGGGCGGCATCGACGTCATCGCGCTCGACCAGCACATGCCGGGACTCGATGGCCTAGCGACCCTCGAACAAATCTATCGCCTGCCGATGGCGACACCGCCGATCGTGTTCGTCACCGCCTCCGAGGACAGCCAGGTCGCCATTGCGGCCCTGAAGGCCGGCGCGATCGATTATATCGTCAAGGACACCAAGGGCGACTTCGTCCCCCAGCTCCACGCCGCGGTTACCGGCGCGCTGGAGACCGCGCGCATGCGCAAGGCCCGCGATGAGGCGGAAGCCGAGGTCCACGCCTCGCGCGACCGTTATGCGGCGCTGGCGGCCGAACGCGAGCTGCTGCTGCGCGAGGTCAACCATCGCGTCGGCAATTCGTTGCAGATCATCGCTTCGCTGCTTCACCTTCAGGCCTCGTCGACGAACGACGACGACGTCAAGGCCGCGCTGACGAGCGCGATGGGGCGCGTCGCCGCCGTCGCGCAGGTGCACCGCCGCCTCTACACATCGCATGACCTCAAGAGCGTGATGCTGAACCAGTACCTCGAAGCGCTGCTCGAGGATCTGCGGCGCTCCACCGAGGGCAACCGCATGTCGCGCCTGACGCTGCAGGCGGAGCCGGTCGAGATCGATCCGGACCGCGCGGTCGGCATCGGCATCATCGTCAACGAACTCGTCATGAACGCCGTCAAATACGCCTATCCCGAAGGCTCCGGACCGATCCATGTCGATCTGCGCCGCCCGAACGGCGAAGGCATCGAGCTTGCCATTTCCGACGAAGGCGTCGGCCTGCAGGCGAAGCAGGACAACCCGCGCTCGACCGGCATGGGGCAACGTATTGTCAGCGCGATGGCCACCAAGCTCGAGGCGAGCGTGGAGCGTGATCCCGCCCATGCGGGCACGCGGATCGTGATCCGGTTCAATGCCTCGCGGAACGTCCCGCACGCTCCCTCGGCCTGACGCCGCTTTATCGCCACGGGACGGCGGCACGATCCTTTGCTAGGCTAAGGCATGAGCTCACGCGACTCCGCCGCTTCCGAGATCACGCCCGAGGTGCTGCTGCGCGCCTACGCCTGCGGCATCTTTCCGATGGCGGAAAGCGCCGACGACCCCGGCCTGTTCTGGGTCGAGCCCGAGCAGCGCGGCATCTTCCCGCTCGAAGCCTTGCGCATCTCCTCCCGCCTTGCCCGCACCGTGCGCTCCGACCGTTATCGCATCACGATCGATACTGCCTTCGAGCGCGTTCTCGGCGAATGCGCCGCGCCAGCGCCGGGACGTGAGGACACCTGGATCAATAACCGCATCCGTAAACTCTACAGCGGGCTTTTCGAGATCGGCCATTGCCACAGCATCGAGGCGTGGGATGGCGACGATCTCGCGGGTGGACTTTACGGCGTCTCGCTTGGCGGCGCGTTCTTCGGCGAGAGCATGTTCCATCGCAGCCGCGATACCTCCAAGGTCGCGCTCGTCCACCTTGCGGCACGGCTGATCATTGGCGGCTTTACGCTGCTCGATACGCAATTCGTCACCGACCACCTGCGCAGTCTCGGCGCGACCGAAGTTCCGCGGAGAAAATATCGCGCGCTGCTCGACCGCGCGCTGCAACTGCCGGGCGACTTTTTTGCTCTGCCCGCCGACCGCCCGGTGAGCGGTGCGGACGTGCTCGCAATCGTGCGCGGGACGACCGCCACCTAGTCGTCAGCTTGCCGGTCAGCCTCCGCGGGCGTTGCATCGACAGGTATCGCCGCTTGCTCCGCACGGCGGTGCACGCCTGAGACCTCCACCGCAATTGCCGGTGCCCATGGCCGGTCGAGGCCCTGCGGCTCGCCTGCGATCATCCTGTAGCCGTCGTCCGTTCGGACCAGCGCCATGCCGCCGAGCTGCCGCAGGCTATCGCGATCGAAGATCCGCGCAGCACAATCGGCCGGCACGGCGTGGGACGTCACGATGATCTTTGCCCGCGCGCAATCATCCGTCAGCGCCTCAGGCCAATGCGCCAGCGCAACGAGGTCGCCGCCCTTGCCTTCGACTACGCACCCCGTCGCATCGCACGATACGCCCAGCGTGAGGCTCGGGTCCGTCGTTACGCGCGCATCGGCATCGGCCGCCAACCATTCGCGGGCGACGAATGCATTCTTCGCCGTGGGCATGATGCGCAATTGCCCGTCCCTGCCGCGCACCGCGACGCTTGCGGCATCTCGCGCGATCAGAACATCCGGCGGTGTCGCCTGCGCCGCGAGAAGGATACCACCACCGATCAATGCTGCACCCGCCCAGCGCAGTGGCGTACGCAACAGACCTAACACGATAATGCCGGCGCTGATGACGAGAAGCGATCCGACGCCGAAGGCATGAACGCGGCCGAACGCGCCCGGCAGCGCCACGACCCATTGCGACACCGCGATCATCCAGTCGATACCGACATCCATCAGTTGCCAGAACAGACTATCGAGCCCGAAGGGAATCGCAACGATACCGAGAAGGCCCGCGGGCATCACCAGCACGGACACCACCGGCATCGCCACGAGGTTGGCAATCACACCGTAGGGCGCGATCCGGTGGAAGTGAAAAGCCGCGTACGGTGTGGTCGCAAGGCCCGCGACGAAGGATGCGGCGGCCAGCACAAACAATTCGCGCCCGCCCCACGCGGCGAAGCGGCCAAGCGCGCCATCGTTGTCGGTGAACCAGCCCGGCAATCCGTTCTGCGCAAGCATCACGAGCGCGAGCGTTGCGGCAAACGACATCTGGAAACTCGGATGCACCAGCGCTTCCGGCGCAATCAGCAGCACCAGCATGGCAGCGAGTGCGAGGGTACGAAAAGTAATCGCGCGGCGGTCCACCATGACGGCTATCAGCACCAGCGCCGTCATCGCAAAGGCGCGCTGGGTCGCAACTTCCGCACCCGATAGGAGAAGATAGAACGCCGCCGCAACAAGCGCCGCGGCCGCCGCCCATTTCTTGATCGGACAACGCGTGTTGAGCGTTACGCTCAATGCCAGCAATGCGCGGATCGCGAAGAACACCACGCCCGCAACGACCGCCATGTGATAGCCCGAGATCGACAGCACATGACCGAGCCCGGAGACGAACAGTGCATCGTTGACCGGCGCGGAGATCGCATCCCGCCGCCCGGTGAGAAGCGCGGTCGCAATCGCGCGCTCGTCGCCAGACAGCACTGTGCGGATGCGAGCATCGACGCCGTCACGCATGCCCTGCACGGCGGTCCAGTAGCGCAGCATCAGGTCGCCCTCTTGCGGCGCGTCAGTAAGCTTGATCGCGCCGAGCACGAAGCCGGAGGCGCCCAGGCCCTGGAAATACATATCGCGCGCGAAGTCGTAACCACCCGGGCGCAACGGCCGCAGCGGCGGCAACAGTCGCGCCTTCAGGGCGACATACTGGCCGACCGCGGGTGCGGTACCCTTGCGCACCGAGAGCCGCACCCGCTCAAGATGCGGCGCACCGCGCGCGTCGATCTTCGTGATCCGCAGCACGAAGCGGTCGGTGCGTTCGCGTTCCTCATGCGTCTCGACGAAACCCTCCAGCGTCGCCATGCCGACCGGCGCAAGCAGCACGGGATGCGCGACACGCGCGGTCTTCAGCGTCGCGGTGGCAAAGCCCGCAAGCATCGCTGCAAAGAGCGCGAGGATCGGAAACAATGCGTGACGCCGCACGAGAAATGCGACGACGCAGGCGCCCGCCGCGACCGGCACCACGATGGCCGCCACCGGCTCACGTGCGGCGGTGAAATAGACTGCGATGCCTGCACCGAACGCGATCGGAATCCAGGGCAGCAGCCGTCCGGGGCCAGCCTCGGCGCGCATCCAGCCAGAGATTGTCTCAAGGAAAGAGCGCCACGGGCTGAGAGGAAAAACGGCAGACGTCGCCTCCGTCTCGCGCGGCGGCCATGCGATGGCCCTGCCCGCGCGCGACCGCTTCTGCTCCCAGCCCCCGTCCGTCATACCGCCGCTCGTGTGTCGGCTGCCCTGCCGCCATGCTAGCGGACGGGATTAGGCCCCGACAGGGAACGGATGGGGAATCTGTATTGGCTGAGCGAGCTCCCGCGCCCCGCCTGCGGGGAGAGGTGAAGAGCGGAGCATACTTAGGCCCCTGCACTATCATCGCCGAGCTTGTCCCGGCCATGACGATCCGGGAGTTAAAGCATGTCCCGGGCGCGATGCAGCGTACAACGCTGCTTCGCAGAACCGGGACCGTCCCACATTCGAAGTCCGGAACGGCCCCGGATCAGCAGCGCACCGCTGCGCGCTACGCGGCATCCGGGGCATGCACCCAGCGACCCTTATCCTGCCGCGGCGACCTTGGCGTAGCTGTCGCGCAGGCCGACGGTGCGATTGAACACCAGCCGCTCCGGCGTCGAGTCGCGATCACGGACGAAATAGCCCTGCCGCTCGAACTGCACCGCGCCAATCGCTGCATCGTTCTTGAACGCGGGCTCGACCTTACTGTCCGTCAGAATCTCAAGCGAGTTCGGATTGAGCTGCGCGGCGAAATTGCCCGGCTCCGGCTGCGGCGTGGCGAACAGATTGTCGTAGAGCCGCACTTCCGCCGACACCGCGTGCGCCGCGCTGACCCAATGAATGGTCGCCTTCACCTTGCGGCCGTCCGGCGCATTGCCGCCCCGTGTCGCCGGATCATACGTGCAGCGCAGTTCGACCACCTCGCCCGCCGCGTTCTTGATCACCTCGCGGCAGGTGATGAAATAGGCGTAGCGCAGCCGCACCTCGCGCCCCGGCGCGAGGCGGAAGAACTTCTTCGGCGGCTCCTCCATGAAGTCGTCCTGCTCGATGTAGAGTTCGCGACCGAACGGAATCTTGCGCGTACCCTGTGCTGGATCGTCAGGATGGTTGATCGCCTCGAGCTCCTCGACCTCGCCTTCCGGATAATTCTCGATCACCACCTTCAGCGGTCGCAGCACCGCCATACGGCGCGGCGCGGTGCGGTTCAGCGTCTCGCGAACCGCGAAATCGAACATGCCGATATCGACGGTCGAGTTCGCCTTGGCGACGCCGATGCGTTTGACGAAATCACGCAGCGCCTCTGCCGGGACGCCGCGCCGCTGCAGGCCCGCGAGCGTCGGCATGCGCGGGTCGTCCCAGCCGGAGACGTGCCCCTCGCGGACCAGACCGGTGAGCACGCGCTTCGACAGCAGCGTGTAGGTCATGTTGAGCCGCGCGAATTCGTACTGGCGCGGATGCGATGGCACCGGGAGATTGTCGAGGAACCAGTCGTAGAGCGGCCGGTGATCCTCGAACTCCAGCGTGCAGATCGAATGCGTGATGTGCTCGATTGAGTCCGACTGGCCGTGCGCGAAGTCGTAGCTCGGATAGATACTCCACGCCTTGCCGGTGCGCGGATGGTGCGCATGCAGGATGCGGTAGAGCACTGGATCGCGCAGGTTGATGTTGCCCGAGCTCATGTCGATCTTGGCGCGCAGCACGCGGGTGCCGTCCGGGAATTCGCCTGCACGCATCCGCGCAAACAGGTCGAGGTTCTCTGCCACGGAGCGGTCGCGGAACGGGCTGTTCTGTCCCGGCTCGGTCAGGGTGCCGCGAGTCAGCCGGATCTCCTCCGCCGACTGGTCGTCGACATAGGCCTTGCCGGCGCGGATCAGCTCCTGCGCCCAAGCGTAAAGCTGCTCGAAATAGTCGGACGCGAAATGCAGGTGCTCGCCCCAGTCGAAGCCGAGCCAGCGGACATCGCGCTGGATGGCGTCGATGAATTCCTGCTCTTCCTTGGCCGGGTTGGTGTCGTCGAAGCGCAGATGGCAGCGCCCGCCGAACTCCTCGGCGATGCCGAAATTCAGGCAGATCGACTTGGCATGGCCGAGATGCAGGTAGCCGTTGGGCTCCGGCGGAAAGCGCGTCACGACGCCCTTGTGCTTCCCGGATTCCAGGTCCGCCGCCACAATATCGCGGATGAAGTCGCGGCCCACGTCCGGCGTCGATTCGTCAGTCATTTTCGCCCTTTCACGTTGCGCCTTATGTGCCAAATCCGCGCCGCCGCGCCAAGGGGGCGCTCTCTCTCCCGCATAGCTCGTCGAAGATGAGCGTGAACGCTCTTATGCGGGGAGAGGGTCGAGGCACATGCCCCCGGACGCGGTGCGGCGTGCAACGACGCTCCGCAGAGCCGGGGCCATCCCATGCGGAATCTCCCGAACGGTCCCGGTTCTGCGACGCACCGCTGACGCGCTGCATCGCGCCCGGGACACGACGAGGTTTCGTCAACCAGACCAGCATTTTCGCCAGGACGATGAGACAGCCTGCTGGCAGTATGATAAAGGCGCGCCGAGGGCCCTAAAACCGCCGCCCAACCACCCCCTCCGAGAGCGATTGAACCACCCGAAATGACCGAACCCGTCGTCACCCGCTTTGCGCCCTCTCCGACCGGCTTCCTCCACATCGGCGGCGCGCGCACCGCTCTGTTCAATTGGCTCTACGCCCGCAAGCAGGGCGGCAAGATGCTGCTGCGGATCGAGGACACCGACCGCGAGCGCTCCACCGACGCGGCGATCAAGGCCATTCTCGATGGCCTGAACTGGCTCGGCATCGAATGGGACGGCGAGGTGATCTATCAGTTCAGCCGCGCGGCGCGTCACCGCGAGGTGGCCGAGCAGCTTCTGGCCGAGGGCAAGGCCTATCGCTGTTACGCGACGCCCGAAGAGCTGACGAAAATGCGCGAGGCGGCACGGGCCGAGGGCCGCGCCGTGCGCTATGACGGCCGCTGGCGCGATCGCGATCCCTCCGAGGCGCCGGCCGACGTCAAGCCGGTGATCCGCCTCAAGGCGCCGCAGACCGGCGAGACCGTGATCGAGGATCAGGTGCAGGGTCGCGTGGTCTGGCAGAACGAGAACCTTGACGACCTCGTGTTGCTGCGCTCCGACGGCACGCCGACCTACATGCTCGCCGTAGTGGTGGATGATCATGACATGGGCGTGACCCATGTCATCCGGGGCGACGATCACCTGATCAATGCCGCGCGCCAGAAGCATATCTACGATGCGCTGGGGTGGACCGTCCCGACCATGGCGCATATCCCCCTGATCCACGGGCCGGACGGTTCGAAGCTTTCTAAACGTCACGGTGCGCTTGGCGTCGAGGCCTACCGCACCATGGGATACCTCCCGGCAGCGCTGCGCAACTATCTGGTGCGGCTCGGCTGGAGCCACGGCGATCAGGAAATATTTTCCACTTCCGAGATGATCGAGGCGTTCGAGCTCTCCGGCATCGGCCGCTCCGCCGCGCGGTTCGATTTCGCCAAGCTCGAAAACCTGAACGGCCATTACATGCGCGCGTCGGGCGACGCCGAACTCGTGAAGGCCTTCGAGGACATCCTTCAGTTCCTGCCGCAAGGCCCTGCTCTGCAAGCGAAACTCAACGACACCACGCGCGCGCAACTGCTGCAGGCCATGCCAGGCCTGAAAGAACGCGCCAAGACGCTGCTTGAGCTCATCGACAGCGCTGCCTACATCTTTGCTGACCGGCCGCTTGCCTTGGATGCGAAAGCGAGCGCCGTTCTGACGCCGCAGGTGCGTGCGTTGCTGGGCGAGCTTCGCAGCAGCCTCGCCAACGTCACCGATTGGAACGCCGCGAATACCGAGGCCGCCATGCGCGCCTATGCAGAGAAGAACAACCTGAAACTCGGTGCGGTCGCACAGCCGCTGCGTGCGGCGCTGACTGGACGCACGACCTCGCCCGGTATTTTTGACGTTCTGGCGGTTCTGGGGCGCGACGATGCGCTGGCACGGCTGCAAGATCAGGCGGCATGACCCTACCAAGGCCTAGGGCCGCCATCTTGCAGTGCACATAGCAATACGTTACCCCTTTCGCCGAGCTTTTCGAGGGTTCCGCCGGGCTTCGTCCGCCCCCTCGTTTAATGCCAAGAAAAACATCGGGGGATCCACGATGGATGTAAAATCCAACGAGAAAACAGCGACGCTCACCATCGACGAGAAAAGCGTCAACTTACCTGTCCTCGCCGGCACCGTCGGGCCGGATGTCATCGACATCAGCAAGCTCTACGCCCAGACCGGAATGTTCACTTACGATCCGGGCTTCACCTCCACGGCGAGCTGTCAGTCGAAGATCACCTACATCGACGGCGACGCCGGCATTCTCCAGTATCGCGGCTATCCAATTGAACAACTCGCCGAACACGGCGACTTCCTCGAGACCTGCTACCTTCTTCTGTACGGCGAACTGCCGACCCAGGCGCAGAAGGACGATTTCGACAAGCGCGTGACTCGTCACACCATGGTGCACGAGCAGATGGCGCGCTTCTTCCAGGCTTTCCGCCGCGACGCGCACCCGATGGCCGTGATGGTCGCTTCCGTGGGTGCCCTCGCCGCGTTCTATCACGACTCGACCGACATCAACGATCCGCACCAGCGCATGGTCGCCTCGATGCGCATGGTCGCCAAGGTGCCGACGCTCGCCGCGATGGCCTACAAGTATTCGATCGGCCAGCCGTTCGTTTATCCGCAGAACCGGCTGCACTTCGCCGAGAACTTCCTGCACATGTGCTTCGCGGTGCCGTGCGAGGAATACAAGGTCAACCCGGTTCTCGCCGACGCACTCGACAAGATATTCATCCTGCACGCCGACCACGAGCAGAATGCCTCGACCTCGACCGTGCGCATCGCAGGCTCCTCAGGCGCCAACCCGTTCGCCTGCATCGCGGCAGGCATCGCCTGCCTGTGGGGCCCCGCGCATGGCGGCGCCAACGAGGCCGCACTCGCGATGCTGGCCGAGATCGGCACCGTCGACAAGATTCCGGAATTCATCGCCAAGGTGAAGGACAAGAACTCCAACGTCCGCCTGATGGGCTTCGGCCACCGCGTCTACAAGAACTACGATCCGCGCGCCAAACTGATGCAGAAGGCCGCGCACCAGGTTCTTCAGGAGATGGGCCACGGCGACGACCCGCTCCTGCACGTCGCGATGGAGCTCGAGAAGATCGCGCTGAACGATCCGTATTTCATCGAGCGCAAGCTTTATCCGAACGTCGATTTCTATTCGGGCATCACGCTGAAGGCGATGGGCTTCCCGACCTCGATGTTCACCGTGCTGTTCGCTGTCGCCCGCACCGTCGGCTGGATAAGCCAGTGGAGCGAGATGATCGAGGATCCGCAGCAGAAGATCGGCCGCCCGCGCCAGCTCTTCAACGGCGCGACCAAGCGCGATTACGTGCCGCTCGACAAGCGCAAGTAATCGTCAGACATCAGAACGCAAAATGGCCGGAGAAAATCTCTGGCCATTTTTATTTAGAGATTTTGCCTTGTGCCTAGGGGTACCCGTAGCGATCGGATGCCGCTTAGAGCGTTTTAGGTTTACTCGGAACCGTCATGCGCGGGCTTGACCCGCGCATCCATCTAAAAAGAAAAATCTCCTTAAGAAGATGAATTGCCGGGTCAAGCCCGGCAAGGACAGATCTCGTTTCCATTAAGAACGAAAACGCTCTAGGCCGCGCGGACTGAGTTCAGGAACTTGTCCACTTCGAGCTTGAGACGCTGGCTGTCTTGCGCGAGCTCGCGTGCAGCCGACAGCACCTGCGACGATGCCGTCCCCGTCTCTACCGCGCCGCGTTGCAGATGGCCAATATTCGAGGTCACCTGCTGTGCACCTTCCGCGGCATGCTGCACGTTACGGGCAACTTCATGCGTGGTCGCGCCCTGCTCCTCGATGGCCGATGCGATTGCCGCCGAGATTTCAGACAGCCGTTCGATCGAACTGCTGATCTCGTTGATCGCTGCAACGGACTCGTGGGTGGCGCCCTGAATGTCATTGATCTGCCGCCCGATCTCGCCGGTCGCCTTCGCGGTCTGCTCGGCCAGCGCCTTGACCTCCGAGGCCACCACGGAGAATCCACGGCCGGCGTCGCCAGCACGCGCCGCTTCGATCGTCGCATTGAGCGCCAGAAGATTGGTCTGACCCGCAATGTTGTTGATCATCTCGACGATGTCGCCGATCCGGGCTGCTGCGCTCGACAGCATGCTGACGCGCTGCGTTGCCGAATGAGCCTGCTCGACGGCGGCACTCGTCATGCTGGCAGAGTCTTGCATCTGCCGGCCGATCTCCTGCACCGACGAAGTCATTTCCTCCGTCGCGGTAGCAACCGAACTGACACTGGATGAGGCCTCGTTCGATCCGGTGGCGACGCGCGAGGCGAACTCCTGCGCGCCATCGGCAGTGGAAGCAAGCGTCGTGGCAGAGGCTTCGAGTTCGGTCGCGGACGAAGCCACGGCCGCAACGATCTCGCCGATTGCGGACTCGAACGCATCCGCAACCCGTGCCATGTCCGCACGCCGCTCGGCACTCGACCGGCGCTGGGTTGCCTCGACTTCCGTGCGGCTGAAGCGGATGACGGTCTGCACCGTCTGCAGATTGCGGAGTGCTTCGCCGATCTCGTCATCGCGCTTGATTTCGATCCGGTTGTCGAATTTGTCCTGAACCAGATTCCGCAGCACGTCATTCAAATGCTGCATCGGCCCCTGAATGGCGCGAACCGTCTGGCGGCCGACAATGGCGCTGGCCAGCATACCGACACCGGCGAGCCCGGCCATCACCAATCCCGACATGCCGTGACCGATGACGCTCCAGACGCCGAGGACGCCCAGCACGATCATCTGAATGGCAATCATCGTGGTGAGCCGCGCCGTCAGCGTGCGCGTGAAGATCGAAAAGCGGTCAAAGACGGAGCGCTTGCGGATCACGCCGGCATCGATGCGATAGCGATGCGGCTTCTTCTCGCGGATCGCGGCATAAGCCTCCTCGGCCTGCGCGCGCTGGTCAGCCGGAAGTCTGGTCCGCACCGATGCGTAACCGACGAGCTGTCCATTTTCGTGAACGGGCGACGCCGTGGCGAGCACCCAATAGAATCCACCGTTCTTGCGGCGGTTCTTGATCGCGCCGAGCCAGGGCTTTCCTGCCTTCAGCGTGTCCCAGAGATTTTCAAACGCCTCTTCCGGCATATCCGGATGGCGAACGATATTGTGCGGCTTCCCAAGCAATTCTTCCGACGTGTACTCAGCCGCGTCGATGAAATCCGCATTGACGTAAGTGAGTTTTCCCTTGAGATCCGTCTTTGAGACAATCAGCGTTTCATCGGTGACGGGATATTCGTCTGTCGTCACCGGAAAGTTCTTCCGCATTCCCAGCCCTCATAAAGTCTCGCACAGAATCACATGTATGATGACGCGTGCGACCTTCCTCAGCATTTGTCGTGATATATTTTATGTATTTATTTTTGCTTAACCAACTTTGGTTGGCGCGCGTTCGATCGCGCGCACGCGCACTGTAATCAGTTTGTGCTTTGATTGTTTGAGCTCGATCAGAAAATATATCGTACGGAATGAATGATGCGTGCATTTACCACATCAGCGCAATCAGTTCAGGTGAAATTCAACCGTTTCCGGTAGATGATTGCGATTTCTTGTCGTGGAAACGCTTATCTGTGCGGTTTGCGCTTACCGAGCACGTCGATCACCACATCGGCAGCGATCTCGCTCGGTGAGCACGCGCCGGTATCCATGATCTTGTCGAGCTTTGCAAAAGCCTCAAGCTGGCGCTTTCGCGCAGCCGTGTCACTCAGAATATCCCGCAGCACCGGTACAAGATTCGCGGCGGTACACTCTTCCTGATGGAATTCAGGCACGACGTTCTCGCCGATCACGAGATTCGCGAGAATGATCGACGGCACGCGCACCACGCGCCGCGCCACCCAGGCTTCGATCGCCGTGCCACGATAAAGCGTGACCATTGGCACGCCGGCGAGCGCGAGTTCGAGCGTGACGGTGCCAGACTTCGCAAGTGCTGCACGCGCGCTGCGGAACGCCGCGCGCTTTTCCGCCTCGCCGGTAACGATGCGCGGCGCGACCGGCCATTGCGCGGCCGCCTCGCGCACCATGTCCGCGAGATGCGGAAGGGTCGGCAGCACCGCGTCCACCACAACGCCCCGCTCCTTCAGCGCGGCCAGCGTTTCGCCGAACACCGCCATGTGGTTGCGGATTTCGCCGCGACGGCTGCCCGGCAGCAGCACCAGCACGGGTGGCGGCGACTGTCGTCGCTCAGTCTCCTGCGCATCGGGGCACAGCGTCGCAAGCCGCTCGATCAGCGGATGGCCGACATAGGTACAGGCAGGCCCGCCGAGCTTGCGATGCTCCTCCGGCTCGAACGGCAGCAGTGCCAGAACATGATCGACGTAACGTGCCATCGCCTTGGCGCGGCCGGGACGCCACGCCCAGACCGACGGCGAAACGTAATCGACAATCGGGATCGACGGGTCCGCCTTGCGCACGCGCTTTGCGACGCGATGGGTAAAATCGGGACTGTCGATGATGACAAGAATGTCGGGCCGCGCCTGCAGCACCGCCGCAGTCGCCTCGCGAATGCGCCGCAACAGCATCGGCAACTGCCGCGCAACGGCGGAAAGTCCGACGATCGCAAGATCACCGATCGGAAACAGCGTGGCGAGGCCTTCGCCTTCCATCTCGCGACCGCCAATGCCAACGAACTGCGCGTCAGCACCGAACCGCTGCCGCAACTCCGCCATCAGTGCCGCGCCGAGATGATCGCCCGAAGATTCCGTGGCGATCAGGAAGAACTTGCGCGGCGTCCCGGTTGCCTGCGCCATCGTCAGGAATCCAGCCCGACGATGAAGAGCCCGGCGGCATCCGCGGCCGCCACCATCGCCTGCGGCTCGGCGACGACGGAATGCCCGGCCGCCACCGCCATACCGGCAAGCCCAGCATCAATGAGGCCCTTGACGGTGACGGGCCCGAGCGCGGGCAGATCGAGCCGCAGATCCTGCCCCTGCTTCGGTGCCTTGACGAGCACACCGCGGCCGGGCTTGGCACGTAGCCGTCCGCTCGCGCGCAATTCCTTGATCCGCGCAAGCAACGCATCCGTGCCCGCAATATCCTCGATGCTGACGACATGGCCGTCGATGACGACGGCAGCCTGGCCGACATCGAACGGGCTGATGGCCTGGAGCAGTGCACGGCCGGTCACCGCATCGGCAAGGCTCGCGGCATCAGGTTGCGTGCTGGTGAGGCAACCAACCGGCATCAGAAGGTCGGGTGCAAGCTCACGCACGCCGAGCACGCGAAAGCCGCCCTGCTCGAATACCCGCGCAGTTGCGGACAGAAGATGGTCATCGCCGCCGCGCAGGCCCCGCAGAATGCGCGGGATCAGCCGCACCGCCGTCCAATCGAACCGCAGATCGCGCAATGCCGGCCGCACCAGCGTGCCGATAAACGTAATGTCGGAGCAGCCTTCATCGCGCAGCGCGCTCATGATGCTGCCGAACTGACCGACCGAATACCAATGGTGGCGATAGTTTGCGATGCGCTGGGGGTCGCAGTATCCCTTGAGACCGATCAGCACCGGCACACGGCCGCGCGCGCGGAGGCTATCCGCCAGCGCGAAGGGAAGCGTGCCCCCTCCTGCAATCAATCCGACCGGCTTGGCATTGTCGGTTTGATCGGTCATCGCGATGTCCGATCACGACTGCTCGGCGTGAGCCATGGGAATAGACAGCGAGCGGTGCCGATCAGCCGCGATGAAGTCGAGGATATCGGCAATTGCAGGATCGCTCTCGCGCTCGCCCTGCAGCGCGGCGAGCCGCTCGGCAAAAACACCGGAGCCGAAGAACAGCTTCTGATAGAAGCCGCGCACGGCTTTCATCCGCGCATGAGTGAAGCCGCGCCGCTTCATGCCGACGACGTTCAGGCCTTCGAGATGCGCACGCTGGCCGTTGGCGATGGCATAGGGGATGATGTCGTAGGTGACGCCGGACATGCCGCCGATCATCACCTGCGAGCCGATGCGCGCGAACTGATGCACCGCGGACAACCCGCCGATAAACACGAAATCTCCGACAATGCAGTGGCCGCCGAGCGTCGCGGACGTCGCGAAAATCACGTCGTTGCCGACATGGCAGTCGTGACCAACATGGGAGTTGTTCATGAAGAAGCCGCGGTCGCCCACGGTGGTGACGCCACCGCCGGAGACGGTGCCGAGATTCATCGTCACGCCTTCACGGATCGTGCAGTTATTGCCGATCACAAGCTTCGTCGGCTCGCCCTTGTAACCGGTCGACTGCGGCGCGGTGCCAAGCGAAACGAACGGATAAACCGTGCAGCTTTCGCCGATCGTCGTCGCACCCGCGACATGCACGTGCGAGATCAGCGTTGTGCCCGCGCCGATCACGACATGCGGGCCCACCGTGCAGAACGGGCCGATGGTGACGTCAGCGGCGAGAACGGCGCCGGATTCGACGCGTGCGGAAGGATCGATCTTCGCCATCGCTCAATCCGCCAGCATGGCGCCGACGTCGGCTTCGGCGACGGTCACGCCGTTCACCTTGGCGTCGCCGTGAAACCACCACATCGCGCGCTTCCGGTTGATGAGCCGGAGGTGATACTCGATCACGTCGCCCGGTCCCGCCGGCTTGCGAAACTTGCAATTGTCGATGGTGAGGAAATAAACCGCCGTCGGCCGCTCGGTCTCGGTCGACAGCATGCCGATGACGCCCGCGGTCTGCGCCATGCCCTCGATCATCAGCACGCCGGGATAGATCGGCCGGTTCGGAAAGTGCCCTTGGAAGCACGGCTCGTTCACCGTGACGTTCTTGACGCCGATCCCGGAGAAATCAGTCCGGATATCCACCACCCGGTCGATCAGGAGAAAGGGATAGCGGTGCGGCAGGGTTTTCATGATGGTGGCGATATCCACCGTCTCCAAGCGTATCGGCGCTTGAGCTTCCATTGTTGTTATCCTTCTTCACTCGCACGCGGCGGTTTCGACTTGCCGCCGTTGAGGCCCTCGCGGCCGAGCCGCTCGACCTCGAACAACTCGCGAAAGAACTGCTTGATCGGCTTGGCGGGCGAGCCGCCCCATTTGACGTTCGCGGGCACCTCGCCGACGACGCTCGAGCGCGCGGCAAGCATCGAGCCGGCCCCGATGGTGGCATGATCGGAGACGCCAACGCGCGCGCCGAGCACCGCGCCGTCGCCGAGCGTCGATGAGCCCGCCACGCCGCTCTGGCTGACGATGATGCAGCGCCGCCCGATCACGACGTTATGGCCGATCTGCACCAGATTATCGATCTTGGTGCCCTCGCCGATCACGGTATCGCGCAACGCGCCGCGATCGACGGTGGTCCCCGCGCCGATCTCGACATCGTTCTGGATCAGGACGCGGCCATGCTGAGGCACCTTCCGGTGGCCCTTCGGCCCGGAGACGAAGCCATAACCGTCCTGCCCGATCCGGCAGCCGGGATGAATGATGACGTCGTTGCCGATGTAACAATGCAGGATCGAGCACCCCGGCCCGATGCTGCAGTTCCGGCCGATCTTGACGCCCGCACCGATCACTGCGCCTGCACCGATCACAGTGCCCGTGCCGATCTCCACATCGGGGCCGATCACGGCGAGCGGATCAATCACCACGCCATCTTCGAGCAAGGCATCGGGGTGGACGATGGCACTCTCCGCGATGCCTTCGTTACCGAAGGTCGAGGCAGGCCGCAGCGTATCCGCATAGAGCGCGCGGGCGACTTCGACGAAGGCCTCGTAAGGACGCGCAACGCGCAGCACGGCAATGCGCGGAGGCACCTCTGCCTGCAGGCTCGCACTCACAAAGCACGCGCCGGCGTGCGAATGATGCAGTTCGTCACCGTATTTGCGCTTGTCGAAGAACGCGAGGTCCTTCGGCCCGGCCCGATCGAGCGTCGCCGTCGCGCTGACGACCTGGGAAGCCCGTGTGGGATCGGCAAGCTCCGCACCGGTGAGGGCTGCGACCTCGCCGAGGGTCATCGGGGTCGGTTGTTTGAAAAAGCCCGGCTGCGTCATGCCGCCTGCCGCCTTGAGGGTGAATTATCCTGAAATGTCATAATGAGCGCAGTCCGGGCCAGATCGGCCATAAAATCAAGCGGCCGGAGGTGATCCGGCCGCTTCAATTTCGATGAAAACGGGCTGTGGCTCAAGCCCGATCAGAAAGAGGTACCGCCACCGAACCGGAACTGCTGGATCCGGTCGCCCGTCACCTTGTTGATCGGCACGGCGTAGTCGAAGCGCAGCGGACCGAACGGCGAGGCCCAGATCAGGCCGACACCGACGGAGGTACGGACTTTCATGGTGTCCGTTCCTTGGAGATCGACGTTTTGACCCAAGTAAGAGGTGATGCCCTCATACCCCCAAAGCGAGCCAGCATCCGCGAACACGGCACCCTTCAGGCCAGCTTCCTTCGGAAGGAACCAGAACGGCATCTGCAGTTCGGCGCTCGCGCCCCAGTACTTGGTGCCGCCCAGCGCATCTTGCGTGGTCGAAGCCATGTCGCGCGGGCCAATGCCCATTGGCTGGAAACCACGCACAAGGTTCGGCCCCATCTGGAAGTTGTCGAGCATACGGACGCTGCCATTGGGATTGCCGGCATTTGCCGCGCCGCCATTGCCCCAACCATTGAGGATACCGCCCTGCAGGTGGATCAAGCCGACGATGTCGGAGACGATCGGCGTATAGAGCTTCACGTCACCGGTGGTCTTGAGATAACGCGTATCGCCGCCGACACCCGCGAAGTCCTGACCCAAGGTCGCAAGAATACCAGAGGTCGGGTTCTTGTTATTGTCGAGCGTGTTGTAGGTCAGGGTATAGCCCATCGACGATGTCAGCACCGAGCCCATAGCGAGCCCAGCCTTCACCGGGACAGACGCTTCACCATCGTCAAAGCAGCTTGCCATGCCCGTGTAGCCAATCGGCGGAGTAGTTGCCGCAGGGTTGGGACCCACGCCAAATGACGTCGGGAAGCTGTTCACAAAGTCAGGATTGATATTGTTACAGTTCGTGTACCAAGCCGGCAGCGTGATCTTCTGCGAGGAGATCGTGTAACGCACCTGCAGCGACAGGTCCTCGCGAAGCTGGAAGCCGAGGCGCGGGCTGAAGCCGAACGTCTTGGAGTTGTACGAGATGTAACGGTTGGCACGCTGCTCGCGCTGATAGAGGTCGAGACCCAGCGCCACACGATAGCCGAGCAGGTAAGGCTCGACGAACGACAGCGTGTAGCCGCGCGCGTACTGGCCGTACTGCACCGACGCCTTGGCGTAGAGGCCGCGGCCCAAGAGGTTACGCTCGGACACGCCGACTTCGGCAAGGAAGCCGTCCGCGGTCGAGTAGCCGCCCGACACTGAGAAGTCGCCGGTCGATTTCTCTTCCACGTCGACATTGACGATGACGCGATCCGGCGAGGAGCCCGGCTCCTGCGTGATCTTCACGGTGGTGAAGTAATCGAGGTTCTTCAGGCGGCGTTCGGCGCGATCGATCAGCGCACGGTTATAGGCATCGCCTTCCCCGATATCGAACTCACGACGCAGCACATAGTCACGCGTGCGGGTGTTGCCGCGAATGTTGATGCGCTCGATGTAGACGCGAGCGCCTTCCGTCACCTCGAACACGATGGAGACGGTGTGATTCTCGAAGTTGCGATCGCCGCGCGGACGAACCTGCGCGAACGCGTAGCCACGGCGGGAGGCATCGACCGTCATATCCTCGACGGACTTTTCAACCGCCTCGACGTTATAGACCGAGCCGACGCTGACACGGGACAGGCCGCGCAGCGCATTGGCATCGAAAGACGGAATGGTCGAGGAGAACTCGATCGAGCCGACGCGGTACTTCTGGCCTTCCTCGATCTTGAAGGTGACGATGAAGCCCTTCACCGACGGATCGTATTCGGTGAGCGCGGCGATCACCTGCACATCGGCGTAGCCGTTCTTGAGGTAGAAGCGGCGGATAAGATCGCGGTCAGCTTCCACGCGGTCTGGATCGTAGACGTCGCCCGAGGTCAGGAACGACAGGATGTTCGATTCGCGGGTCTTGATGATGTCGCGCAGGCGATAACTCGAGAACGCGTTGTTGCCGATGAAGCGGATCGCTTCGACGCCGGTCTTCTTGCCTTCGTTGATGACGAAGATGAGGTCGACGCGGTTGTTCGGCCGCTCGATGTATTCCGGGGTCACCGTCACGTCGTAACGGCCGCTGTGGCGGTAAATCTCAATGATGCGCTGGGTATCGGACTGCACGGTCGCGCGCGACAGCGCCCCGCGCGGCTTCGACTGCACCTCGGCGGTGAGTTGCTCGTCCTTGACCTTCTTGTTGCCCTCGAAGGCGACGCGGCCGATCACTGCGTTCTCGGTCACGACGACCACAAGACGGCCACCACGATGGTCGACGCGGACGTCGGAGAACAGCCCGGTGCCGACGAGTGACTTGAGGCCGTCGTCGATCGCGGCGTTGTCCAGGCGGCCGCTCGGGCCCGGCTTGAAGTAGGAGCGGATCGTATCGGCTTCGATTCGCCGGTTCCCTTCGACCACAATCGACGAGGCCGTCTGGGCCGAAGCGACCGTGGATGCCACGGTCACGCTAAGACCGACGGCAGTTACCGTTGCGGCGGGCGCAGCAAACATAACCAGGGCAGCAGCCAAGCCGCCCCGCAATCCCCGCAATCCAACCATCATGCGCCAGGCGCCCTTATCATTCCAAAGCCGACCCCATGAAAAGGCCGGGAGATTCCCCAAAGATTGCACCGCTTGTAGCCAATTTTAACAGCCGGGCAAACGTCCTTTAGCACCGAAAACCCAAAATCCCACCAAGACGTTGCCTATCGGCCACGGGTGTTAAAACCGTTACGATCCAGCGAGATGCAGGATGTCGTTATAGGTCGCGAACACCATCAGCATCAGGACCAGCGCCAACCCCACCCGATAGCCCATTTCCTGCGACCTTTCGGACAGCGGACGGCCCCGAATGGCCTCCACCGCATAGAACAAAAGGTGACCGCCATCGAGCATCGGGATCGGAAACAGGTTCAGCAAGCCGATCGAGACCGACAGGACCGCCGTCAGGTGAACCAGTGCGGCGATACCGATGGTCGCCACCTGCCCCGAAATCTGGGCGATTCGAATCGGGCCGCCGAGCTGATCCGCCCCTGCCCGCCGGGTGAAAACGTCGCCGATGTAGAGAATCGTGCTCTTGGTGACGAACCAGGTTTCCTTGACGCCGAGCCAGAGCCCGGTTGCCGGATCGACCCGCTCGATGGCCGCCTCACCCGGCTTCGCCGAGCGGCTGATGCCGAGAACGCCGATCTTGTGCACGTTGTTGAAGTTGTCCTTCACCTCGCGCAGTTCGGGCGTCGCCGTCAGCGTCTCGGTGCGGTCGCCGCGCTTGACCGTGAAGCGGAGCGCCTCGCCGGCCCGGGTGGACACAATACGCTGCATCTCCACGAAGGTCGCAATGGCCTCGCCGTCGATCGCCGTGACGACGTCGCCGGCCTGGAAGCCGGCGGCCGCGGCGGCGCTGTCCGCTTGCACCGCATCAACGCGGGCCGAGGTGTTGGGCTTGCCGTAGAAGGTGAACAGACCAGCGAAAATCACGATTGCCAGAATGAAATTCGCGAACGGGCCCGCGGCCACGATGGCGGCGCGGCGCGCAACGTTCTTGTGGTGGAAGCTGCCGCGGCGTTCCTTCTCGGACATCGAGGCCAGCATCTCGGAAGCCGGCGTACTCGCCTCGCTGGCGTCGCCGTAGAACTTCACATAGCCGCCGAGCGGGATCGCGGAGAGCTTCCAGCGGGTGCCGTGGCGATCGAAGAAGCCGAAGAGTTCCGGGCCGAAGCCCAAGGAGAAGGTCAGGACCTTCACGCCGGTCCAGCGCGCGACCATGAAATGGCCGAGCTCGTGGAAGAACACCACAATCGTCAGGACGAACAGAAAGGGAATGATGTAGCCGAGCAGACCGTGGCTTAGCGTATTGAAGATATTCAGGAAAAAATCCACAACCGTCCCTCGCGCGCGAAGCCTCGAAGGGCTCGCTCCCCAACTCTCTAGGATGCCTTTAAGGCAATTTCAGGCAAGAGGGCCGCCGCGGTTTTTCGCGCGGTATGGTCAACAGCCAAAGCCTCGTCAGCGCTTTGCGGCGCCTTCGCCGTTCCCTTCGCAACCAGCGCCTCGAGCGTCGCCTCGACAAGCCGTGCGATGCCGCCGAAGGGAATCTTGCGATCGAGGAAGGATGCGACCGCGACCTCGTTCGCCGCATTGAGCACGGTCGGCGCAGCGCCTCCAGCAACGAGCGCTTCCCGTACCAGCCGCAACGCCGGGAACCGGACCGGGTCCGGTGCCTCGAAGGTAAGCTGAGTCAGCTTCGCCAGATCGAGCTGCGTCGCCGGACCGTCGATCCGGTGCGGCCAGCCGAGGCAATGCGCGATCGGTGTGCGCATGTCGGGCGCCCCCATCTGCGCCACCACCGAACGGTCGGCGAATTCGACGAGTCCGTGAATGATCGACTGCGGATGCACCAGCACGTCAATCTGGTCGGCCTTTAGTTCGAACAGATGGAACGCCTCTATAATCTCGAGCGCCTTGTTGAACATGGTCGCGGAATCGATGGTGATCTTGCGGCCCATGCTCCAGTTCGGATGCTTGAGCGCCTGTTCCACGGTCGCGTTTTCGATCTGCTCGCGCGTCGCGGTGCGGAATGGTCCGCCCGATGCGGTGAGGATGATGCGCACGAGATCCTCGCGCCGGCCCGCGCCGAGCGATTGGAAGATCGCGTTGTGCTCGGAATCGACCGGCAGCACGGTCGCGTTGTTCGCTGCCGCGTGACGCATGAACGCTTCACCCGCGCAGACGAGACACTCTTTATTCGCAAGCGCGACGATCTCGCCGCGACCGGCGGCAGCCATTGCGGGCTTCAGCCCGGCCGCGCCGCTCATCGCCGCCATCACCCAGTTCGCAGGCCGCAGCGCCGCCTCGACGAGTGCGCTCTCGCCCGCACCGACTTCGATGCCCGAGCCTGCGAGCGCCGCCTTGAGCTCGGCGTAACATTCCTCTTTGGCGACCGCAGCGAACCGCGCACCGAGCTCGCGTGCAAGCTTGGCAAGCTCGGCAACGTTGCTGTGCGCGGTCAGCGCCTCGACGCGGTAACGCCCGCGCCCGCGGCGCACGAGATCGGCCGTGCTCTGCCCGATCGAGCCGGTGGCGCCGAGGATCGTGACGACACGCTCGCCCTGCGGCATCGGCTCACTTTGACGTAAAGGCACGGCATTCATCGCATCACCAAATCATGAAACCGCGACCGATACCATCGGCACCGGCGCGCAAATAGCCAATCAGCGCCACGAAAACAATCGCGGCAACAAACCCGTCGAGGCGGTCCAGAAGCCCGCCATGGCCCGGGATGATCTGGCTCGAATCCTTGACCCCGAACCGGCGCTTCAACGCCGATTCAAACAGGTCGCCAAGCTGCGCCACGATCGACACCGCAACCGCAAGAATGAGAACCGGCACGAGCCGTCCCCAGCCGAGCCAGGCGACGGCGAGCGCAACCACGAGGCTCAGAACCACGGCGCCGCCCGAACCCGCCCATGTCTTGTTCGGGCTCACGCGCGGCCACAGCTTCGGCCCGCCGATGGCGCGGCCCGCGAAATAGCCGCCGATGTCGCTCGCCCACACCACGAGCAGCGTGAACATCAGCGCCTGAAAACCCATCGCGCCGTCGAGGCGGATCAGTGCCGAGGCCGCAAGCGCTGCCGCCGCATAGACAAAGCCCACCGTGAGCCACGCCCGCTCCGTCGTCGCCATGAAGGCGACCAGCGTGACGCCGAGCACGGCAGCCGCCCAGGCGATGCCATCCCAGCCGAACCACAGCGACAAACCGATGAGTTCGAGCGCGATAACTCCGGCGGCAAAGGTACGCGGGTTGCGCGCGGGATCGACAATCTCGTGCCATTCGTAGAACAGCCCGATCGCGATCACGCTGACAAGCAGCACCCACAGCCAGCCGCCCGCAAATACGAACATGAGGGCAAGCGGCGCAAGCAGCGCGGCAGCGGCAATGCGCAGCACGAGGTCGCGCGAGCTTTTCGCCGGGGCTGGCGCGGATGAATCCGGCATGGTGCCGTTCACGATCCCGTCTTTGCGATCAGGCCGCCGAAGCGGCGCTCACGGGTCGCATATTCGGCAATGGCTCCTTCCAGCGCGGCTTTATCGAAATCCGGCCACAGCGTCGGCACGAACACGAGTTCGCTATAGGCGGCCTGCCACATCAGGAAATTGGACAGCCGCTGTTCACCGCTCGTGCGGATGATGAGATCAGGATCGGGAATGTCGGGTGCGTCGAGATAGCTGCCGAGCGTGTCGGCGGTGATCGTCGCGGGGTCGCGCTTGCCGTCGGCCACTTCCCGCGCAAGCCGCTGCGCGGCGTGAGCGATCTCCTGGCGCGAGCCATAGTTGAACGCGACGACCAGCGTGAGATTGGTATTGTGGCGCGTCAGTTCCTCGGCTTCTTCGAGCAACGCCTTGATGTCGGGCTCGAGCCCATCGCGCTCGCCGATCACGCGGACGCGGACGCCGTCACCATGCAGGCTCGCAAGGTCATTGCGGATGAAGCGGCGCAGCAGCGCAAACAAGTCGCCGACTTCACTCGCCGGGCGCGACCAGTTCTCCGAGCTGAAGGAAAAGATCGTGAGATAGGAAATGCCAAGTTCATGCGCGGCGCGCAGCACCTTGCGCAACGCCTCGACGCCACGGCGATGGCCTTCCGCACGCGGCAATCCGCGCGCAGCCGCCCATCGTCCGTTGCCGTCCATGATGATTGCGACGTGCCGCGGCGATCCGGCATTCGCCGGCGCCCCTGTCTGCGGCAGATCGCCCTTTAACATCGCGCCCTCTCAAACAGTGAGGATTTCTTTTTCCTTGGTAGCGAGCAGCTTGTCGATATCGGCAATAGCTGCATCGGTGACCTTCTGGATTTCACCCGATGCGCGCTCCTGCTCGTCTTCGGACATCTTGTCCTTCTTGACGATGTCGAGACCATCGCGCCGGACATGGCGGACCGCAACCCGCGCGGCTTCCGCATATTTATGCGCGACCTTCACGAGTTCCTTGCGGCGCTCTTCGTTGAGTTCGGGAATCCGCAGGCGGATCACCTGCCCTTCGGTCGCAGGGTTGAGGCCGAGGTTCGAGTTGACGATCGCGGTCTCGACCGCCTTCACCATGCTCTTGTCCCAGACCTGCACCGACAGAAGCCGCGGCTCCGGCACGCTCACGGTTGCAACCTGATTGAGCGGCATATGGCTGCCATAGGCCTCGACCTGCACCGGCTCCAGCATGGAGATCGCGGCCCGGCCCGTGCGCAACCCGCCGAGCTCATACCTCAGCGATTCCTTGGCACCATCCATGCGGCGCTTCAGATCGTTGATGTCGAAACCGTTCGTCGTCATGAACTCCCGCTCCCTGTCAGCCGGCTACGATGGTGCCGCGGCCGGTGCCATCCAGAATCGCACCGATCGATCCGGATTCGGCGATTGAAAACACGATGATAGGCAATGAGGTTTCACGGGCAAGCGCGAACGCTGTCGCGTCCATCACCTTGTAGCCGCCCTCGATTGCCTGCGAATGCGTCAGCCGCTCGAAGCGCTTGGCGTTCTTGTCCACCTTCGGATCGGCGCTGTAGACGCCATCGACATTGGTGGCTTTCAGCACCGCCTGTGCGCCGATCTCGCTTGCGCGCAGCACGGCGGTGGTGTCGGTCGTGAAGAACGGATTGCCGGTGCCGCCCGCGAGCAGCACGACGCGGCCCTCGGAAAGGTATCGCAGCGCCGTCTTGCGGGTAAAGAGTTCGCAAACCTGCGGCATCACCAGCGCGCACAGCGTACGCGCCGACTTGCCCTTGCGCTCGATCGCGGATTCGAGCGCGAGGCAATTCATCACGGTGGCGAGCATGCCCATGGAATCGCCGGTCGGCCGCGACACGCCGCGCGAGGAGACATCGACACCACGGAAGATGTTGCCGCCACCGACGACGAGGGCGATTTCGATGCCGCGTGCGGTGGCGTCGATGACATCGGACGCAACGCGGTCGAGCACGGACTGATCGATCCCGAAAGGCTGGGCCCCGGCGAGATACTCGCCGGAAATCTTCACCACGACGCGACGATAGAGCGGCTCACCCATGACGCGTTGTCCCTTCCAGATCGGCTGTTGCGGAGTCTCCGCTTAGCCCTGTCCGGCAGCAGCAGCGACTTCGGCGGCGAAATCGGCTTCTTCTTTCTCAATTCCCTCACCGAGAGCATAGCGCACAAAGCCGGCAACCTTGATAGGCGCACCAACCTTGCCCTCTGCTTCCTTCACAGCCTGCGCGACACTCTTGCCGCTGTCGTGAATGAAGGCCTGCTCAAGAAGGGTCACTTCCTTGTAGTAGGTTTTGAGGCCGGATTCGACGATCTTGGCGATCACGTTATCCGGTTTGCCCTGCTGGCGATACTTGTCGGCGAGCACGTCGGTCTCGCGGGCGACGACCTGCGGGTCGAGCCCTGCGGCATCGAGCGCCTGCGGATTCGCGGCGGCGACATGCATCGCAATCTGGCGGCCGAGTGCAGCGAGTTCGTCAGCCTTGCCGGTCGATTCCAGCGCGACGATCACGCCCATCTTGCCGAGGCCGTCGGTGACCGCATTGTGGATATAGCTTGCAACGACGCCGTTGCTGACCGAGAGCGCGGCAGCGCGGCGCAGCGTCATGTTCTCGCCGATGGTCGCGATCGCATCCGAGATCGCCGTCTCGACGGTAACACCGCCGACCTTCGCGGCCTTGATCGCCTCGACGTCGGTGCCGGCATCGAGCGCGACCTGCGCGATCATCTTGACGAGGCCCTGGAACTGTTCATTGCGGGCGACGAAGTCGGTCTCGGAGTTGACCTCGACGAGAACGCCCTTGTTGCCGGAGACGAGCGCGCCGATCAGGCCTTCAGCGGCAACGCGGCCGGCCTTCTTCGCAGCCTTCGACAGGCCTTTCTTGCGCAACCAATCCACCGCGGCATCGATGTTGCCATCGTTTTCGGTGAGCGCCTGCTTGCAATCCATCATGCCTGCGCCGGTCTTTTCGCGCAGTTCCTTGACCATCGCTGCCGTGATCGTTGCCATCGTCAATATCCTCTCGCCTGCAATGCCGCGGCCGCGGTGCCGCATGCCATCGTCCTTACAGGGCGTTCCTGTCTAAAATGACGCGGCCGGCAGAGCCGGCCGCAGATTTGATACGAATTATTCCGCGTCTGCGGTGAGCGACTTCGACTGGGAGACCCAGCCGTCGACGCGGGCCGGAAGACCGACCTCTTCGCCGATCTTGTGCGCGGTGGCGGAGTCGAGTTCGGCGATCTGCCAGTAGTGAAAGATGCCGAGATCGTTGAGCTTCTTCTCGATCGCGCCGGAGACGCCGGAGAGCTTCTTGAGGTCGTCGGCAACGCCGCGCGGACCCGCCAAGCCCTGGAACCCTTCGGTCTTGGAAGCCTCGACCGCATCTTCCTGCGGCGGCGCAGCGAGCGCACCGACGTCGATGCCCGCATCGCCCTGGGCGCGCGAAATGCCGTCGATTGCCGCACGCGCGATGAGGTCGCAGTAGAGCGCAATCGCGCGGCCCGCGTCATCATTGCCCGGAACGACGTAAGTGATGCCCTTCGGGTCGCAGTTGGTGTCGACGATCGCCGCAACCGGAATGCCCAGACGCTGGGCTTCCTGAATCGCGATGTCTTCCTTGTTGGTGTCGATCACGAAGATCAGGTCGGGCAAGCCGCCCATGTCCTTGATGCCGCCGAGCGAGCGGTCGAGCTTGTCGCGCTCGCGCTGGAGCGTCAGGCGCTCCTTCTTGGTGTACTGGCTACCTTCGGCCGAGCCGAGCATCTCTTCAAGCTGGCGCAGACGGCGGATCGAACCCGACACCGTCTTCCAGTTGGTGAGCGTGCCGCCGAGCCAGCGGGAATTGACGAAATACTGCGCCGAACGCTTCGCCGCGTCGGCAACGCCGTCCTGCGCCTGGCGCTTGGTGCCGACGAACAGGATGCGGCCGCCCTTGGCGACGGTGTCGCTCACCGCCTGCAGCGCGCGGTGCATCAGCGGCACGGTCTGCGCGAGGTCGATGATGTGAATGTTGTTGCGAGCCCCGAAGATGAAATCGGCCATCTTCGGATTCCAGCGGTGGGCCTGATGGCCAAAGTGCACGCCAGCTTCCAAGAGCTGACGCATGGTGAAGTCGGGTAGCGCCATGATGTATTCTCCGGTTGTGCCTCCGGAAACGTGTGAGCAGACGAGCTTGGCGCGATATCCGAATGGACGGATCGTGCGGCCCGGCTGCCACCGGACGGCCTGTAACAGCCATGTTTCCGTGTGAGATGGCGCGGCTTATACCCACAAAAGGGCCATAACGCAAGGATTCGGCCAAGGATTCAGCGACCGATCAGGCGAAGGATTGGCGGAAAGATTCGGCAAGGATTGGGCGGTCCTTTTCGCGCCCGCCCTGCCCGGTTCCCGCACCCCAAGGAAAAGGCCGGCGGAGCGTCCGCCGGCCTCATTTCTATCAGCACCTTATCTGTCAGCACCTCGGCACGTTCGGCGGGCACCGCTTGGGGGCTGGAGCTGCCCGTGGCGGAGGCGCTGGCCGGGGCGGCGCCGCCATTCTCGGCGGGGGCGCGGCCATGCGCGGCGGGGGTGCCGGGCGGGCCACCGGCGGAGCCGCCCGCGGAGGTGCAGACATCCGAGGCGGTGGAGCCATCCGTTGTGGTGGCGGCGCCATGCGCTGTGGCGGCGGAGCCATCCGTTGCGGCTGAGGCATCGCCCGATTCGGCTGAGGTGCCATCCGCGGCGGCGGAGCTACCCGAGGCTGCGGCTGCGCCTGCGGACGCATCTGCGGCGCGGGGCGCGGCGGTGCCGCAGGCCGCCGGATCTGCGGCGCAGGACGCGCGGCAGCAGGCGGCGCGGACGGGCGTGCCGACGGCGGCGGCCTCACCGCATCCGGCCTCGGCCCACTCATTCCCGGCCTGTTCATGCCCGGACGGTTGACGTCCGGCCGGTTGATACCGGGGCGACTGACGTCAGGCCGGGTCATGCCGGGCCGGGTTGCATCAGGTCCACGCTGGCCCGGGCCCGGTCCCATACGGCCGGACGCACCGGGGCCACCGGGCTGACCCGGACGAACCTGCGGGCCGGGCTGACCGGGCACCGGCGGCTGGCCAGGACGTGGACCGGGCGTTTGACCAGCCCCCCTCTGACCATTCCCCGGTCCACGCGCATCGAGCGGCGCGCTCGGCACGTTGCCCCTGCCCGGCACCGGCAACGCATTGCGGTTGGGCATGGTCGTTGGAGCGGGACGCGCGCCCGGAGCCGGCCGCGGCGAGGTCGCCGACGGGCCAAACTTGCGCGGACCCGGCAGCGGTGCACGGCGATCGACATTGCCGATATTGGCGCGCGGGTTGATGAGCGAGCTCGCGGGCCGTTGCGCCTTGCCTTCCGAAATGAGCGTAGCACGGCGCTGCGCAGCACCCGGCAGCATCGGCCCGAACGGACGCTGGATCGCAGGCCCCTTCGCACCCGGCGGGACGATCGCACCACCCGGCCCACCCGGCCGGTTGAAGCCACCCGGACCGCGGCGGTTGATATCGCGATCGATCACCGCGCGGTTATGGATGTTGGTGAAGAGGAAGTTGTGCTGCGGCGGCCGCACATAGACCGGCGGACGCACGAAGATCGGGATCGGAATGAAAATCGGCCGCGGCAGGATGAACAGGTCATCCGAATAATACGGCGGCGGCAGATCGATGAAATCTTCCGGCGGCGGCGGCAGGTAATAGACCGGCGGCGGTGGCGGCGGTGCGAAATCGAAATCCGGATCAGAGAACATCAGCACCGGCCGATCGACATAGACGATCTCATCCGGCGGTGGCGGCGGCACGTCGTAGTCGATCATCGCGAACGACTGCGGCGGTTCCAGCGCTGCAGATAATATGGCCAAACGGCGGCGAGCGTCGGCCGCGTGCGGACCGTGCGGATAGCGGCGCAGATACGACCAGTAGGCATCCGGCGTATCGGTCCGATACGTCCGCCGCCAGGTGATCGCCTCACGCCGCGCAGCCGTGATCACACGCACGCGCTTCGCCATCGGATCGTCCGGATAGGCACCGAGGAAATCCTCATAACCCTGCAGCGTGTCGCGCTCGAGCACCGCGGCATAAGCGTCCTGCGGCCCCATCTCCTTGATCGGCTTTTTGCGCGCGGCTTCTGCCTGCTCAGCCGTCGGCTGGGGCGGCGCATCGGGTGCACGATCAAAGAACACGAACGGCGTTTCCACCTTCGCGGCATCCCACGGCACCTGCGCACCCTTGGTCGTCTCGTTGACGCGCAGCCGCACGCGATCGAACAATTCCGGCAGCGGCAAGCCGCCCGCGCGGATCATCTCGGCGAGCGCCTGCGCGTAAGCACCATAAGCACCCTGCTCTTCCGGCGCGACGGTGCCCGGCGCCGCATTGAAGGCAACGAGCATCTTCGGCTCAGGCTCGATCAGCGCAAGACCGCTCGCGATCTGCACATCGCCATCGATGAAAGGCTGCTGGCGCGCGGCGTCGAGCACGATAATGCTGGTCTTCAACGGCAGCGCCGCCAGTTGGCGCATGTAATCACCGAGGCGCAGTCCTTCGGTCGGAATGTCGGTGTCACGCTCGATCTTGGAATCGACAGGGATGAAATAATTCTCGCCCGCAAGCTGCAGGCCGTAGCCCGCGAGATAAACCATCGCCACCGTATCGGGGCCGGAGGTTTGCGCCTTCTGGATGAAATCGCGGAAGCTGCCACGCAGCGTATCGCCGTCGAGATCGCGCGCACCGACAACTTCGAAGCCTGCCGCTTCCAACGTCTGTGCGATGAGGCCCGCGTCGTTCGCCGCGGTCGCAAGCGGCGCCTTGGCATAGGCACCGTTGCCGACGACGAGCGCGATGCGCTTCTCCTGCGGGCCGTTGGATTGCTCAGGCTGTTGAGCCTGTCCCAACCCCGGCAACGCCGTCACAGCCAGCAGCGCAGCGGCAGCGAACAGTCCCAAGGTGCGAAACGCCATAGCGATCTCCGATCCGATACTTCGCGATCATGGCATATTCCGCAGCGTGCTGTCTGAATATTGTTTGAACGGCCTCTAAAGCGTCTGTACATCGACGACGCCGGTAATCGCCTTCAGCGCGCCCGCAATCTGCGGCGACACTTTGTAGCGGTCGCGCAGCCTCATTTCGACCTCGGTTTCAAGATCAAGCATCATCACCAGCGTGACTTCGCCCGCGCGTGCGGACGATCCCGCGCCGCCTCCGCGCGCATGATCCTCGAGACGGCGGCGGATCGATTCCAGCGGCTTGTCGTCGCGCAGAAAAATCTTCAGCGCCATCGAGGTCTTCGCCGCCGCCTGATCGAGCAGCTCAACATTGGCGATGCGCGCGCGCACGTCCTCGCCCTGCAACTCCGCGCTGAGCTGCAGAAGCACCGCCAGCCCCGGCTCCAGCAATTCGCGGAATTGGCCGAGTCCTTCGGAGAACAGCACAGCCTCGAAGTGTCCGGTGGGATCGGAGAGCCCGATGATCCCCATCTTGTTACCGGTCTTGGTGCGCCGCTCCATGCGCGAGACCACCGTCGCGGCAACCTTGCCCGCGGTGCGGCCATTCTTCACGGCGCTCGCAAACTCCGCCCACGACTGCACGTTGAGCCGCTGCAGCACGACCTTGTAATCATCGAGCGGATGGCCGGAGAGGAAGAAGCCGACCGCGCCGTATTCGCGCTGCAGCCGCTCGGCCGGCAGCCACGGCTCGACATGCGGCAGCGTGATGACCGGCCCGCCGGTCTGTCCGCCGAACATATCGCTCTGGCCGAGCACTGCCTCCTCGTGGCTGCGCTGACAGGCAGCGAGGATCGCATCGGCGCCCGCGAACACCGCAGCACGGTTCGGCTCGATCGTGTCGAACGCGCCGGCGGCGGCAAGGCTTTCCAGCACGCGCTTGTTGATCGCGCGCGGCGGCACGCGCGCGGCAAAATCCGACAGCGAGGTGAATGGCCCGCCGTTCTTGCGCGCCTCGACGATCATGTCGACGGCATGCGTTCCCACCCCCTTCAGCGCGGCGAGCGAATAAAAGATCGTGTTCTCACCGACAGTGAAGGTGCCTTCCGAGCGATTGATCGACGGCGGCTCGACCTTGATACCGAGGCGCTGCGCTTCGGCGCGGAATTCAGAGAGCTTGTCGGTGTTGCCGGTATCGAGTGTCATCGACGCGGCGATGAACTCCACCGGATAATGCGCCTTCATGTAGGCGGTCTGGTAGGACACGAGCGCATAAGCCGCAGCATGGCTCTTGTTGAAGCCGTAGTCGGCGAACTTCGCGAGCAGTTCGAAAATCTGGTCAGCCTGCGACTTGGAGATGCTGTGCTCGACCGAGCCCGAAACAAAGCGCACGCGCTGCTTTTCCATCTCGGCACGGATCTTCTTGCCCATCGCGCGGCGCAGCAGGTCGGCTTCTCCGAGCGAATAGCCCGCCATCACCTGCGCGATCTGCATCACCTGCTCCTGATAGATGATGACGCCGAACGTCTCTTTCAGGATCGGCTCCAGCACCGGGTGCAGATATTCGGGCTCCTCGTCGCCGTGCTTGCGCGCGCAATAGGTCGGGATGTTCGCCATCGGGCCCGGACGATAGAGCGCGACGAGCGCGATGATGTCCTCGAAGCGGTCGGGCCGCATATCGACGAGCGCGCGCCGCATGCCCTGACTTTCAACCTGGAACACGCCGACCACATCGCCCCGGGTCAGCATGTCGTAGGTTTGTTTGTCGTCGAGCGGCAGGTGCGCAAGATCGACGTGGATGTTGCTCTGTTTCAAGAGCTTCACCGCGACGTCGAGAACCGTCAGCGTCTTGAGGCCGAGGAAGTCGAATTTTACGAGGCCCGCGGGCTCAACCCATTTCATGTTGAACTGGGTGACCGGCATGTCCGATTTCGGATCGCGATAGAGCGGCACGAGTTCGGAGAGCGGCCGGTCACCGATCACGATGCCCGCGGCGTGGGTCGAGGCGTGGCGCGTCAGTCCCTCGAGACGCTGGGCAATGTCGAAGGCACGCGCGACCACCGGGTCTTCGTCGCGGAAGGCCTGCAGCTTCGGTTCGCCCTCGATCGCCTTGGCGAGCGTCACGGGGGCCGCCGGATTCTGCGGCACGAGCTTGGTCAGCTTGTCGACCTGGCCGTAAGGCATCTGCAGCACACGGCCGACGTCGCGCAACACGCCGCGCGCCTGCAGCGTACCGAAGGTAATGATCTGCGCGACATGGTCGGCGCCGTAGCGGCGCTGCACGTAATCGATCACCTCGCCGCGGCGGTCCTGACAGAAATCGATGTCGAAGTCCGGCATCGACACGCGCTCGGGATTGAGGAAGCGTTCGAACAGAAGCGCGAACCGCAGCGGATCGAGATCGGTGATGGTGAGCGCGTAGGCCACGAGCGAGCCTGCGCCCGAGCCGCGCCCCGGCCCCACCGGAATGCCTTGCGACTTCGCCCACTTGATGAAGTCGGACACGATGAGGAAGTAACCCGAATAATTCATGCGGGTGATGACGCTCATCTCGTAGGCAAGGCGCGTGCGGTAGTCTTCTTCAGTCTTGCCCTCGGCGAGGCCGTGCGCCTTGAGCCGCCGTGCGAGACCTTCCTCCGCCTGCTTCTGAAGCTCGGCGTTTTCCTTGCTGACCGCATCGGCCATGTGATCGCTGTCGACGGTGAAGTGCGGCAGGATCGGTTTGCGCTTACGCGGACGGAAGGCGCAGCGCTGCGCGATCTCGACCGTCGAGGCGAGCGCTTCCGGCAGGTCGGCGAACAGCACCGCCATCTCGGCGCGAGTCTTGAAGCGATGATCGGGCGTGAGGTGCGCGCGCTCGGTCTCCGCGAGAAGCCGCCCGCCCGCGATGCACAGCAGCGCGTCGTGGGATTCGTAATCCTCGACGGTCGCGAAATACGGCTCGTTGGTCGCAACGAGCGGCAGCCCCTTGCCATAGGCGATGTCGATCAGCGCGCTCTCGATCCGCCGTTCGCTGTCGAGGCCGTGGCGCTGCAGTTCGAGATAAAGCCGGTCGCCGAACAGGTCCGCGAGCTTTTCCACCCGCTGGAGAGCAAGTTCGGGATGCTCGGCCATGAGCGCCTGCGAGATCGGCCCCTCCGGTCCGCCGGTCAGCGCGATCAGGCCGGTCCTTTCCTGCTCCAGCCACTCGGCCTTGATGTGAGGCGTCTGCTGGGCAGGCATTTCGAGGAACGCGCGCGAGTTGAGCCGCATCAGGCTGCGATAGCTGTCCTCGGTCGGCGCGAGCAGGACGATCCGGGCGGGCGCGAGGGCGGCCGCATTGCGCGCGGCGGGATCGACGTCGCCGAAATCGACCGCAAGCGCGCAGCCGATGATCGGCTGGATGCCGAGGCCCGCAAGCTTCTCGGAGAATTCCAGCGCGCCGAACATATTGTCGCGGTCGGTCAGCGCCAACGCGGGCTGGTTGTCGGCCTTGGCGAGAGCCGCGAGCTTCTCGGTCTTCATCGAGCCCTGCAGCAGCGAATAGGCCGAGTGAACGTGAAGATGGATAAATCCGGGAGACGCCATCCGGGCAGACTTTCGCGCTGGGAGATTTTTGGGAGCCGCACCCCCGTGTGGCGGTCAGAAGCGAGCTTCCGAACCCCGCTCACACGGGCGACTCAACTCACCTCACGGTGCCGCCCGCGCCCCGCCCTGTCCATGTGCAACCGCACATCGGGCGGAGCTATCATCCCTTTCCCCAGCCTTCTGGCCAGGCCGCCCTCAGAGCTGCGGAATGAGGTGCGCCCACACCGCTACAGTCCCAACGAACAGCACGAGAGAGGCCAAAGCGGCGGCTTCCTCAACGAACGTCTTCAACATGACCGGCTCCTTCTCCTGACACGTTTCGAGGCGTTTTCTGCCAAAGAACATATACAGAACAATGTTCGATATTTGTTCTATCGTCAAGCACAGGCCGACAGACCAGCCGGAAGGTGGCAAACAGTCTTAACGAAGGTTTGACAGGACAGGCCCCGCCAGCATCGAACCAAGTCGGTCGATCTGTATTGACCAACCTGCGGAACCCGTTCACGAACAGGCAGTTTCGCGATTCCGGACGTTCAGGAGAGCTCCATGCGTCACCTTTTCCTCGCCCTCGCTGCCGTGGCCGCGATCACCAGCATCGACACGACGCCCGCTGCCGCGCAGGAATATCCTTATTGCATCCGGGGCCGCGACTATACGGGTTATGGAGAGTGCAGCTTTCCGAGCTACGCGGCCTGCCAGGCGGCGGCATCCGGGCGCTTCGCCTATTGCGACATCAACCCGTTCTACAATCGCTCGCCGGAGGTTCGCCGGCCTCACCGCCGCATCTATCGCGAGGTCTATTGAGCATGAGCAAGCTGCCTTTTGGGTTGAGCGCTCGCCACGCGGTGGCGGTGGTGGTGCTTGCCTGCGGGGGCTCGGTTTTGGCGCCGGTCCCGGCACAAGCCTTGATCGAGTACCCGTACTGCATGAGGGTCTATACGCGTGATCAGTATGAGGATTGCAGCTACTCGACGCTCGCGCAGTGCCAGCTCAGCGCCTCCGGCCGCTCGGCGATGTGCTACCGCGACCCATTCTATCGCGGCGCGCCCGGTACGGCTTACGTGGTGCGCGAGCCGCGCGTGCCCTACTCGCCGTTCGGCAATATCGATCCCTATTACAATCCCTACCGCGCCACGGTCGCTCCTCCGCCGTCGCGGCATATCCACCGCAAGCCGAAGCGCAAAACGCATCGCGCGCAGTGACGCGCGATCGTCATCCCTAACCGCAATCGAAGATCAATCGAGCTCGACCACCTGACCGTCCGCCAGCGAGACGCGGCGGTCCATCATGTTGGCGAGCTCCATGTTATGGGTCGCGATCAGCATCGCGACCTGCGTCGCCCGCACAAGCTGCATCAGCGCGTTGAAGACGTGAGCGGCCGTGTGCGGGTCGAGGTTACCGGTCGGCTCGTCCGCAAACAGCACCCGCGGCGCATTTGCAACCGCGCGAGCAATCGCGACGCGCTGCTGCTCGCCGCCCGACAACTCTGCCGGGCGATGGGTAACGCGCTCGGACAATCCGAGATAGGCCAGAATCTCTCGGGAGCGCTGCACCGTCTCCTTGCGCGAGAGACCGCGGATCATCTGCGGCAGCATCACGTTCTCAAGCGCCGAGAATTCCGGCAGCAAGCGGTGCGACTGATAGACGAAGCCGATATCGGTGCGGCGAATCTGCGTGCGCTCGGCATCCGACAGCGTCGAGGTCGGTGCGCCGTTGACATAGACCTCGCCGGAATCCGGCTGCTCGAGAAGCCCCGCGATGTGCAGCAGCGTCGACTTGCCGGTGCCAGACGGCGCCACCAGCGCCACCGACTGCCCGGCCCACAGCGCAAGCTTTGCACCCGACAGGATGGTGAGCGTCGTCTCGCCCTGGCGGTACTGGCGATGGATGTCGTGGAGGAACACCACCGGCGCATCGTGATCCACTTGCATCGGCGCGCTCACTCGTACCTTAGGGCTTCGATGGGATCGAGCCGCGCCGCGCGCCATGAGGGATAGAGCGTGGCGAGGAACGACAGCGTCAGCGCCATGATGACCACCGCGGCGGTTTCACCGGCGCTGATCTCGGCGGGCAGCTTCGACAGAAAATAGAGTTCGGGCGAGAAAAGCTCGGTGTTGGTCAGCCACGAGATGAACTGGCGGATCGTCTCGATGTTGAGGCAGACCACGACGCCGAGCAGGAAGCCGACCAGCGTGCCGACGACACCGATGGCCGCGCCCGTAATCAGGAAGATGCGCATGATGGAGCCCTGCGTCGCCCCCATGGTGCGCAGGATCGCAATGTCGCTGCCCTTGTCCTTCACCAGCATGATGAGGCCGGAGATGATGTTGAGCGCCGCCACCAGCACGATCAAGGTGAGAATCAGAAACATGACGTTGCGCTCGACCTGCAGCGCGTTGAAGAACGTCGAGTTACGCTGCCGCCAGTCGACCATGAAGATCGGCCGCTCGGCTGCCTCCGCCACAGATTTGCGATAGGCATCCACCTTGTCGGGGTTATCGGTATAAATCTCGATCGCGGTGACGTCGCTCGGCCGGTTGAAATAGGCCTGCGCTTCGACAAGCGGCATGAACACGAACGAGGAATCGTATTCGGACATGCCGATCTCGAACACGGCGGCGACCTTGTAAGGCTTGATCCGCGGCGTGGTGCCCATTGGCGTCACCGCGCCGCGCGGGGCCACCAGCGTCACGGTATCGCCGGCGCGCAGCGAGAGCTGGTCGGCGAGGCGGCGGCCGATGGCGACACCCTGCCCCTCATCGAAACCTTCAAGCGTGCCCTGCTTGATGTTCTTCGCAATCGAGGTGAGCTTGTCGAGGTCGGCGGAGCGAATGCCGCGCACCAGCACGCCCGAGGCATTGAACGGCGAGGACGCCAGCGCCTGCCCCTCGACGATGGGCGCGGCGAGGCGAACGCCGGTGACGCCGTTGATGCGGTCGGCGACATCCTTCCAGTCGGTGAGCGGCGATTCCAGCGGCTGGACCAGAAGGTGGCCGTTGAGGCCGAGGATCTTGTCGAGCAGTTCCTTGCGGAAGCCGTTCATCACCGCCATCACGATGATGAGCGTCGCGACGCCCAGCATGATGCCGAGAAAAGAGAAGCCGGCGATGACGGAGATGAATCCTTCCTTGCGCCGCGCCCGCAGATAGCGGGCGGAGATCAGCCACTCGAAGGCGGCAAAGGGCGCAGTCCGAACCGGCTCACTCATCAAATCTGTCCATCGCCCCGGATTTCATGCGAATCAGGCAAATTGTAGTCCACGCGCCTCATTGCGCCGCCCCCGCGGCACAATGATTCACCGCTCAATTGCTTCGCGTCGTTCGGGCTGCGGCTTTACCGCAAGCTCAAGCTTTCGCGCCAAACCGCGCGAGCGCGTCCTCAGGGCTCATCAGTTCGCGGCTGCCATCGGCGCGGCACTTGATCTCGACCTTGCCTTCGGCGAGACCCTTCGGCCCGATCAGGATCTGCCACGGAATGCCGATCAGATCGGCGGTCGCGAATTTACCGCCGGGGCGCTGGTCGGTGTCGTCATAGAGAACATCGACGCCGTTTGCCGTGAGTGCCCGATAGAGTTTCTCACAGGCGGCATCGGTATCCGAGGCGCCCTGCTTGAGGTTGAGGATCGCCACCGTGAACGGCGCCACCGCCTCCGGCCACTTGATGCCGTTCTCGTCATGGCAGGCCTCGATGATCGCGCCGACGAGACGCGACACGCCGACGCCGTAGGAGCCGCTGTGCACCGGCTTCTCAACGCCGTCCGGACCCACCACGAGGGCCTTCATCGAGTCGGAATATTTGGTGCCGAAATAGAAGATCTGGCCGACTTCAATGCCGCGGGTGTTGACGCGCTTCTCGGCCGGGACCTCCGTCTCATAGCGCGCGGCGTCATGCACGTCCTCGGTCGCGGCATAAAGCTCGGTCCACTGCTTGATGATCGGCGTGAGGTCGCTGTCGTAATCGACATCCTCGCCCGGCACCGGCAGATCGAGCACGTCCTTGTTGCAGAACACGCCGGACTCACCCGTCTCCGCCAGCACGATGAACTCGTGCGACAGGTCGCCACCGATCGGACCCGTTTCAGCACGCATCGGAATGGCCTTCAGCCCCATACGCGCGAAAGTCCGCAGATAAGCGACGAACATCTTGTTGTAAGACAGACGTGCCGCCGCCTCGTCGAGGTCGAACGAGTATGCGTCCTTCATCAGGAATTCGCGGCCACGCATGACGCCGAAACGCGGGCGCTGCTCGTCGCGGAACTTCCACTGGATGTGATAGAGATTGAGCGGCAGGTTGCGATAGGACTTCACATAGCTGCGGAAGATTTCCGTAATCATCTCCTCGTTGGTCGGCCCGTAGAGGAGTTCGCGCTTGTGGCGGTCGGCGATGCGCAGCATCTCCGGGCCGTAGGCATCGTAGCGCCCGCTCTCGCGCCACAGGTCGGCCAGTTGCAGCGTCGGCATCAGAAGCTCGATCGCGCCCGCCCGGTTCTGCTCCTCCCGCACGATCCGCTCGATCTTCTTCAGCACCCGGAAGCCGAGCGGCAGCCAGGCATAGATACCCGCCGCCTCCTGCCGTAGCATGCCGGCGCGCAGCATCAGGCGGTGGGAAGCAATCTCCGCCTCCTTGGGCGTCTCCTTGAGGATGGGGAGGAAATAGCGCGTGAGCCGCATGGGAAAGCACTCTGGAATCGAGGGACGGAGAGCCGTCACTGAAACCGGATTGGCGGGCAAAAGACAAGGCTTTTACCAGCGCAGCCGGCCGAAGCGCCGGCCCGCAGGCCGACGTTCCTTTCAGACCGGATCAATGCCCCTTGTGGGTGCTGTCTCCCTTTATCGCGCCGCTGCCGTGATCTCCGGCACCCGGCGCCTTGGCCCCGATGGATTCGACCGTGAACCCGACATCGACCGCTCCCGCTTTTTCAAAGTGCAGCGTACCCTCGATAATGCTGCCCTGCTTGAGAGGTGCCTTCAGCCCCATCAGCATCAGATGATTGCCTTCGGGGTTGAGCTTCACGGTCTGGCCCGGCTTGACCTCGACGCCATTCGGCAATGGGCGCATCTTCATGACGCCGCCATCCATTTTCATCTCATGGATTTCGACGTGATCCGCACTCGACATGGAGACGCCCGTCAGCCGGTCGGCGGTCTTCCCGTTGTTGGTGATCGAGAGATACGCGCCGCCGACCTTGGCACCGGCCGGTGTCGCCCGTGCCCAGGGCTGGACAACGGTCAAATCGCCAGCCTTGACGTCGCGCGCGGAGGCCGGTGTCACCACACCAACCGCGAGAACCATCATTGCGCCTCCAAAGATGCGCATCATCTTCTGCATCACTTCTTTCCTTCGCTTGCTGCCCATTTTTCCAGATTTGAAATGTCCGCCGATCCCTCGATCGTGGTGATCGTGCCATCAGCGGTGATCAGGAGCGTACGGGGGATGTCGCCCTGCCATTTCGGATCGATCTCGTAGCGCAGCCGCTCGGCATAGGAATCCCCGAACATCCAGCGCTCGGTCTTGTCGAGCCCTGCCTTGTCGAGCATCGCCGTTACGGCCTGGATGCTGTTCGGAACCAGATCGGCATCGATCATCACGACATCGATGCCGGGATGCGCTTTCGCGAATTTGCCGAGCTCAGGCAACTCGACCTTGCAGGGCCCGCAGGTGACGCCCCAGAAATGCACCAGTGTCGGGCGGCCCGCATGCGCGGCGCGGATCGCCTGCCAGCTTCCCCGCTCGAACGGCTTGATCTCCGTGGCCGAGGCAGACGTGGCGTTGCTCGCGAGAACGAGCAGCCCAAGGAGAGCCACAAACGCATATCGCATCATCTGTGTCATGAGCCCTGCCCGATCTGCTGGAAGCGGTAGCCGTCCGCTTTCGTCATCCACGACAGGAAGACGTTGCGGCCATAGCTCACGAGCAAGGGATGATCCGAGGTGTCCGCCGTGGTGGCGATCACCTGCGGCGGCGACCATGTCTTGCCGTCGTCGGCTGACTGCATCGCCTTCACCGTGGTCTTCTCGCCGTCGAACTCCTTCCACGCGACATAAGTGCCCTTGGCGGTCGCCAGCACGATGCCACGCGAAGGATTGCGCGCGGGATCGCCCAGCGCGACGGGTTCGGAGAAGGTCGCTCCGCCATCAGTCGAGCGGGCGTAGAACAGCCCCTGCCGCGCCTTGCCGTTGGTGTACCACGTCGCGTGATAGGTGCCGGTCGATGCAATCGACAGGCTCGGCCCCTGATGCGGACAGGCCGAAATCTTCCAGTTGTCGTTGCTGACACGATGGAGCGGCCCAGGCGTCGCCGCATCCTTGAAGGTGATGACGGCATGATCGCGCACGCTGCCGTCAAAGATATTGCGGAAGATCACGACCGGTTGTCCCGGCCCCGCGAAGGCAACGCCGATGCGACAGCATTCGCAGGTGTTGTCTTTGGCAAGGTTCGCCTTGGAGTAAACCGCGCCGTCCTTCGAGGTGGCGAAGAACAACGCCGCGCCGTCATAGGCCTCGCCTTTCTTCTTCGCCGGCGCACGGTTGCGTTTGTCGAGCCACGCGGCAAACACCGAGCCGTCGGAATCGAGCGCCAGCGCGGCGAAGCGCTGGCTCGTCTTGTCGGAGGTGATCGGCTTCATTGGTTCAAAGCTCGCGCCGCCGTCGATCGAGCGTGTGGTGAACACCTCGCCGTTGAACGCCTTGTCACGAAACGCCGCGAACGCCACGATGAGTTCGCCCTGCTTGTCGACGACGATCTTCGGCCGGGCATCCGGCCCCCAGTCGAGATCGAGGGTCTTGTTCGTCACGGCAATCGGCGCGCTGAATGTCTTGCCAGCATCGGCGGAATGCGCGACTGCAATCCGCCCACCCGCCATCATCACGACCCAGAGCTTGCCGTCCGGCCCGAACGCCGGCGTCACCTTGGTCGCGCAACGCAACGCCACTTCCGCACAAGCCGCCGCATCACCATGCGACCCGCTCTTGTGGCCGTGCGCCTGAACCGCACCGAGGCCAAGCACGGCCGCAGCACATACGATCCATCCATTTCTGAGAATCTGTTTCATCGGAACGCCACCTTCATGCCGGCAACGAACGTACGCGGCGATCCCGCGTAGATCGAGCCTGTCCGGTTCGCCAGAATGTTCGCGGGGTCCTGAACGCCAGCGCTCGTCACGCTGTTGCCGATGTTGTTGGCCGAGGCGATATAGGTCTTATCGAACAGGTTGCGGACCTCAAAGTAAACATTGAGTGTCTTGAAGACGTCCGACTTCACGTCTGTCTTGTAGTGCACGTTGAGATTGACGAGTTCGTAGCCCGGCGCTTTCAGGATGTTGGCGTTGTCCATGTAGAAGGCGTCCTTCCACTGGACTTCGACGAACGCGCCGAGCCCGGCATAGATGCCCGCCGTCTCGTCATAGCCGAGACGCGCTGTGAGTTCGTTCGGCGAGATACCGGGAATCTTGTTACCGGCACGATCGAAGCTATAGGCGGTGACGCCACCGCGAATGACCTCCGTGTACTCGGTATAGATCTGATCGAGATAGGTATAGGCGAGCGTCGCGCGCCAGCCGGGATGGAAACGCCAGTCGGCGGCAAGCTCGATGCCGCGATGCTCCGAGCGCGGCGCGTTGAACATGTAACTCGCATTCGCCGCACCGACCGGTGTTGCCTGCGAGACAAGCTCGTTGCGGAAGAACTCGTAGAAGCCGGTGAGACTGACCTTGAACGTCTTGTTCGGCGTCCAGTCGAGGCCGAGGTCGTAGCCGACATTCCGCTGCGGCATCAGGCCGGTGTTGTTGCCGTTACTGCCGTCCGCCAGCACGAACAGATTGCCGACCTGCGGCGTGCCGTAGCCGGTGCCGACACGCGCACGGCCCTGCCACTCATTGTTGAATTTGTAGAGCAGCGCTAGCTCCGGTGCGAGATTGGTGAACTGCCGGTCGACGCTCGTGAGCGCGGGCACCGCTGTCGGATCGCCGGCGACCGGATATCTCAGCGCGGTGTTCACGCCCTTGAGATGCGTGACCTCCCAGCCGAGCCCGCCGATTGCGGTCAGCGCGTCGGTGAGCTTGACCTCCTCGCGCGCACGCAAGCCGAAATTGCTGTGGGTGCCGGTGACGTTGGAAGACAATAGCCCCAGCGTCGCATCGCCGCCGGGCATCACGTTGAAGGTGTTCCCGGACCAGTTCAGCGTGTTGTAGAAGCCGCCGAAATAACTTGTCGTCTCGAATCCGAACAATTCGCCGCGGCGGGTGATGTCGCTGATGAAATTGTAGGACGGATAATCGCCGATCGCGCTCGTTGCTCCGGTGGGCTGGTTGATGTTGCGATCGTCGAACACGAGCTGGTTGCGCCAGGTCGTCTGGTTGTCGAAGTCATGCTCCCAGCGTGCGCCGATGATGGTGCGGCGGTCGGTGCGGCCAAGACCCGCCTGCTCCGCCGTCTGGTTGGTACGGGAGCCATTGAAGCCGTTGTCGAACAGCGACACCGTCGCGCAACCCTGCGGCGCGACGCCGCCTACAGCCGCAGAACAGCCGCGCTGGAACGGATTCACCCCGAACTGATTGAGCGACAGCCGGATCGGCAGCCGCGCATCCAGGTTGTTGTTGATGATCTTCAGCGTGAAGCGGTCATCCGGCGTCGCCTGATAGGTGCCGAGGAAGTTCACAGTCTGGGTGTTGAACCAGCTATTGCCGATGAAGCCGTCACCGCGTGCATCGCTGGCAAACAAAGAGGCCTCGAAGTTGCCAACCTTCTTGCCGACGGCGAGATAGTTGTTGAGATAACCGAAGCTGCCGCCATCGACACCGTATTCGACGCCGTCGATCTCCCGCCCCGGCCGGGTGCGGAAATTGATCGCGCCGCCGGTGGCGTAATTGCCGTAGAGCGCCGAGGATGGACCGCGGATCACATCGATCGCACCATAGGCGTGCGGATCGATCAGATCGCTTCGGGAGAGGCCATCGGGCTGCGTGACGGGAAAGCCGTCATCGAAGATCACCATGTTGCGGATGGCGAAGCCGTTGCGCGCATTCGAGCCGCGAATCGAGATGCCGAAATCGCGCGGACCGTTGCCCTGCTTCACGGAGATACCGGGGCTGTCGCGCAACACGTCGCTTACCGAAAACGATGGACGATTGTCGAACTGGCGATGATCGATAGTCGTCGCGGTCTGCCCGGAGGGCGACTGCGTAAGACCGGCAAGCGCTCCCGCCGGGGTGACGCTGCCACCCGTGACAATGACTCGCGGAGGCGTTGTTGACGCGTCGGCGGCGGAGCGCGACGCGCGTGGCGCGGTCGCGGCTCGCACGCGCGGCTTTTTGGGCTTGGCCCGCGCGGCACGCGGAGCCTCGACCGTCAGCTCGGGCAGAACATGCCCCGCCTCGTGGTCAGCGAGAACGGATGATGGAGCGGCCAAGATAGCGCCGCAGGTGGCAAGGAGCGTGACGCTCCCAAAGGAATGAAGTCTGGACACGGAATAATTCCTGATGGCCGCTCAGCGGCCGCGTCGAACAACGAACAGCAGGCTTGCACCGCCGTTCGCACGGAGAGGTCAACGATCAGGAAAAGAGAGGCGGGCCGCGCGCATGCGGCCGGTCATGCAGGCCATTATCAGAGTCCGGCGTCAGGCTTTCGAGCCAGACGACACGCTGATAGTCGCGCTGAATGACGACATAGGGAGCTTCGGGATGATCGAGCGGCGTCGCAACATGCGCGAGCACGCAGAGCGGGCAGCAGGTCTGGTGGACGGCATTCGGTGCAACGTCAGCGGCCGTATCGCCAGCCATATCACCATGCGTGCCGGCGCAGATGATCGCGCCGCCAAACGGGTCCTGCATCGCGGCGCTTGCGACACGCATCATCGCGATCGGCGCAAGAAGCTGCACCAACACCGCGATCATGACGATGGGAGCGAGACGTCCCAGCCGCTTGCGCATGGCATTCCCTACCCGGCGAGAAAACCGGACGTCCTGACTAAGCACGGCGATCTCGAAATGTCGATATCCCGCTCTCTGGCTAGGAAAATTCTCATCGCGAAATAAAAATTCAAAGCCTGACTCCAATATGAATTTTGTTTCCAAAAAAGATGACAAGCCGATAATCTTGCGCTAGACAGGTTCGACAGACGGGCAGACGGCAACAAGCCGCTCCTGCTGTGGTCTAAGTCTTGGGAGGAGGCCCGACGCGCACAACGCAGCGTCATCCCCGTCTAAACAACGATAGATCTCAATCGCATCGGGGACTCAGGGTCGTGACGTTTAAGCAGCAGGGCATCGGGCCCTGCTCTTTTTTTTGTCTGCTCGTTTCATAAAGCAATCCTGCGCCTGCAGCCCCTCACCCACCTTGCTTTGGATCAAATGCGTCTCGATCGGCATGGCTTGCGGAGCGGCCATGCGTTTGCGACTCGCGAACACATCTCGTGCCACGAGCTAATTCCGCGAGGGAACCGTGCGACGATCAGAAGGGAATGCCGACCGCCTTGCTCACGCGGTCGATATTGAGGAAGCCCGCGTAATAGGCATAGAGCAGGCAGGCAAAGAGGGCCGACGAGATCAGCGTGGTCCAGATCAGCTTGCGGCCCATCCGGGCCATGATCGGTGCACCGGGATCGGTCCCCGCCGCCATCCCCTCGCCCTCGTGCTGGCCACGCACGCCGAACGGCAGCACGGTGAACAGCACGAGCCACCAAACAATGAAATAGATCGCGAATGCCGACCCGATGGTCTGGACCATCTATGCCTCCTCGATCTCGATCAGCGTTCCCGAAAAGTCCTTCGGGTGGAAAAACAACACCGGCTTGCCGTGAGCGCCGGTGCGCGGCTCGCCGTCACCCAGCACCCGCGCGCCCTGCGCCGCCAGCGTGTCCCGCGCGGCAATGATATCATCAACCTCAAAGCAAAGGTGATGGATGCCGCCATCGGGATTCCGTTCAAGGAACCTGGCGATCGGCGAGGCCTCGCCGAGCGGCGCAAGCAGTTCGATCTTGGTGTTGGGCAGGGTCACGAACACGGTGGTCACGCCATGCGCGGGCAACGGCTCCGGCGCGGAGACGTCCGCACCGGCGGCAACGTAGATCGCCGCCGCCTGCTGCAGATCACGCACGGCAATCGCCACATGGTTAAGCCGGCCGAGCATCCCTCGCCTTTCAGACCTCAAGAACGTGAACGACGCAGACGACCTTCTTACCCCACTGCTCGGCAATCGCCGACCGGACGGCACGCCGCACCGCCTCGCCGACCGCATCGGGATCGCCCCGCTTGGCACGCGGCAGGTTCTCGAAGGTCGAAACCGCGACGTCGTACACCAGTTCGTCGATCAATTCACCGGCGGTGTTGCGTTCCGGAATACCGATCAGGTCGACCTGCGGGTCGTCGGCAAGCTCGCCCTTCTCGGTCAGCGCCAACGCGACAAAGGCACTTCCCGCGAAAGCCAAACGGCGACGTGCAACCACGGCGCGAGAATTCTGGTCCTCCAGAATCTTGCCGTCCTTGTAGAGCCGCCCTGCCGGCACCTCTTCGACAATCGCCGGTTCGCCCGGCCCAAGCCGCACCAGATCGCCGTTCTTGCAGATCATCACCTTGGGCACGCCGCAGGCGCGCGCGAGGTCGGCGTGCTCGGACAGATGCAGCGCCTCGCCATGCGCCGGAATGAGAAGCTGCGGCCGCACCCATGAGATCAACTCGCGCAGTTCCTCGCGGCGCGGATGGCCGGAGACATGCACGAGATGCGTCCGGTCGGTGATCACTTTGATACCGCGGGTGACGAGATTGTTGATGATGCCGCCGACCGCTCGTTCGTTGCCGGGAATGGTGCGCGAGGAGAAGATCACGGTGTCGCCCTTGTTGAGCGTCACGTCGGGATGATCGTCGTTCGCAATGCGCGCCAGTGCCGCGCGCGGCTCGCCCTGGCTGCCGGTGCACAACGCGAGCACCTTGTCCGGCGGGAAATGGCCGTAATAGTCCGCCCCGCGGAACGGCGCGACGCCATCGAGATAGCCGGTCTCGCGCGCGACCTGCGCCACGCGCTCCATCGCCCGGCCGATCAGCACCACTTCACGCTCGGCCTCGCGGGCGGCCTCCGCCACGGCGCGCAGCCGCGAGACGTTGGAGGCGAACGTCGTCACCGCCACGCGGCCCTTCGCGGCCTTGATGATCTCGGTGAGACTGCGAGCGACCTCCCGCTCCGAGGGCGAGCGGCCTTCCCTCACGGCATTGGTGGAATCGCCGACCAGCGCCAGCACGCCCTCGTCGCCGATCTCGCGCAGCCGCTTTTCATTGGTCGGCTCGCCAATCAGCGGCGTCGGATCGAGCTTCCAGTCGCCGGTATGCAGCACGACACCTTCGGAGGTGCGGATCGCCAGCGCATGCGATTCCGGGATCGAGTGCTGCACGGCGATGAATTCGACGTTGAACGGCCCGACATCGATCCGTGCGCCGGATTCGACCACCGTGACAGGAATGTTCGTCGGGGTGCGTTCGGCTGCGCACTTCGCCTCGAACAGCGACGCAGAGAATTTCGTGGCGTAGATCGGGCATTGCAAGCGCGGCCACAGATCGATGATCGCGCCGAAATGGTCCTCATGAGCGTGGGTCAGGACGAGGCCGACCAGATTCTTACGTTCGGATTCCAGAAAGCGAATATCCGGCATCACGATCTCGATGCCGGGCAGATGCTCCTCATTACCGAAGGAGACGCCGAGATCGACCGCGAGCCACGAACGCTGCCGGCCCTTGCCGAGGCCGTAGAGCGACAGGTTCATGCCGATCTCGCCGATGCCACCGAGCGGCACAAAACTCAATTCATCAGCACGCGCCATTACGCTGCCCCCGCGGACGCCGCCGCACCGAAATAAACATCGCCCGCGGCGATCCGTGTCTGCTGCCCGTCGCGCGACAGCACCAGATGGCCGCCCTCGTCGATGGTCTCGAAATAACCTTCCACCAGCCGCTCGCCCTGCCGCACCTTGAGCGGCGCGCCGAGTCCGGCGGCGCGTGTCAGCCACTGCGCGCGGATTGCCGCAAAGCCACGGCCGTGATCCCACAGCGCGAACCATTCGGCCCAGGCATCGGAGAGCGCCGCGAACAGCGCCGGCGCATCCGCGGTGATGCCAAGCGCGGCCAGCGACGTCGCCGGATAAGGCGTATCGTCCGGTGCGACCACGATGTTGACGCCCATCCCGACTACGGCCGCAAGGCCGTCGGGGCTCTGCTCAGCCTCGATCAGGATGCCAGCGAGCTTCGCTTCACCCGCAAGCACATCGTTCGGCCACTTCAGTTGGAAGGATGCCGCCTCTCCGCAGACGCGCCGCAGCGCAGTCTCGAGCGCAAGCCCGGCCGCAAAACCAAGCGTGGCTGCGTGGGCCTGATCCGTCTCGATTGTCTCGATGACGCTGCAAGCCAGATTGCCCGGCGGCGAGATCCATGCCCGCTGCCGCCGCCCATGCCCCGCCGTCTGATGCGCGGTCGCAAGCCAGAGCGGCCCGCGCTCGCCGTCCCGCACGCGCGCGCGCGCCTCGGCATTGGTCGAGCCTGCGCTCTCGAAGCTGGCAAGGCGGTATTGTGCTGATCGTGCCCGGGGTCCGAGCGCGAAGACCATCAGAACAGCGACTTCGCAGCCGCCGTGGCCGCGCTGACAAGCGGACCCGGATAAGCGAAGTACAGAAGGTTGAAGACACCCGCGACCGTCAGCACCGTACGGAGCTCGCCGGCCATCGGATCGACTGCGCCGCGCGAGTCGTCGAAGTACATCGTCTTGATGATGGCGAGATAGTAGAAGGCGCCCACCACGCTCGTCAGCACGCCGATCACCGCGAGCGGATAGAGCCCGGCCTGAATGGCCGCGAGGAAAACGTAGAACTTCGCGAAGAAGCCTGCGAGCGGCGGAATGCCCGCGAGCGAGAACAACAGCATCGCGAACATGAAGGCGAGATACGGATTGGTCCGCGACAGGCCGGCAAAATCGCTGATCTGCTCGAACGACTGGCCGTTACGCTTCAGCGACAGAATGAACGCGAAGCTGCCGAAGGTCATCACCACATAGATCGCAAGATAGATGAGAACACCCTGCGCGCCCTGCGCCGTGCCGGCGGCAAGGCCCACCAATGCGAAACCCATGTGGCCGATCGAGGAATAGGCCATCAGGCGCTTGATGTTCTTCTGGCCGATCGCAGCAAAAGAGCCGAGCCCCATCGAGGCGATCGAAACGAAGGTGATGATCTGCTGCCAGTCGTGCGTGACGTTCGGGAACGCGGTGAGCAACACGCGCACCAGCATCGCGAGAGCGGCGACCTTCGGGGCGGACGCAAAGAAGGCCGTGACCGGCGTCGGCGCGCCTTCGTAAACGTCGGGCGTCCACATATGGAACGGCACGACCGAAATCTTGAAGCAGAGCCCGACCAGCAGGAACACGATGCCGAACATCACGCCGATGCTGCCGGTCTTCGCCACGGCGGCAATGCCGGCGAAGTCTACGGTGCCGGTGAAGCCATAGATCAGCGAGGCGCCGTACAGCATCATGCCCGAGGACAGCGCGCCGAGAACGAAATACTTCAGGCCTGCTTCCGTCGACTTCAGATTATCACGATGGCTTGCGGCGACGACGTAGAGCGGAAGGCTCATCAGTTCATAGCCGAGATAGAGCGAAATCAGATCCGCTGCCGAGATCAGCACCATCATGCCGACGCTCGAGAGCAGAACGAGGATCGAATATTCGAAAATCCGTGCCTGATTGGTGAGGAAGCCACGTGAAATGATCAGCGTCGCAGCCGAGGCGATCAGCATCACCGTCTTGAGAAAACGTGCGTAATCGTCGACGACGAAGCTGCCGCCGAAGGTGACAAGCTTGCCGGCCGGCAGGCACCATTCGAGCACGATCGTCACAGCAAGAAGGACGACCGCAAGCCCCGTGACGATGGTGACCGAACGCTCACCGCGAAACGCGCCGAGCATGAGAAGCGCCATCGCGCCAACCGCGAGCACGATCTCGGGCAGAACCGGAAGCAGCGAATAATCTGCGAGGTTGAAGTTCATTCCTGCGCCCTGCTCTTAAGGTAATGCCGCGGCTTTAACGGCACTGATCGCCGCACCGTAATTCTCGACGAGTTGGTGAACCGACGCCGCCGACAGATCCAGCACCGGCTTCGGATAGACGCCAAACAGAATGGTGAGGATGATGAGCGGCACGAACAGCGTGATCTCGCGCCCCGTCATGTCCTTGATGCTGGCAAGCGACGGCTTGGTCAGCTCGCCGAACACGATCTTGCGGTAGAGCCACAGCGCGTAGCCCGCCGACAGAATGACGCCGATGGTGGCAAGGAAGGCGGTCGCGACCGAGACCTTGAAGGTGCCGAGCAGCGTCATGAACTCGCCGACGAAGCCCGAGGTGCCCGGCAGGCCGACGTTCGCCATGGTGAACAGAAGGAACGTGAAGGCATACAGCGGCATGCGATTGACGAGGCCGCCATAGGCCGCGATCTCGCGGGTATGCATGCGGTCGTAGATGACGCCGACGCAAAGGAACAGCGCGCCCGAGACGATGCCGTGCGAGATCATCTGGAACACACCGCCGGCGACTCCCTGCATAGTGCCCGCGAAGATGCCCATGGTGACGAAGCCCATATGCGCCACTGACGAGTACGCAATCAGCTTCTTCATGTCCTCCTGCATCAGCGCGACCAGCGAGGTGTAGATGATCGCGATCACCGACAACGTCCAGACGAGCGGCGCAAAGTCATGCGAGGCCAGCGGGAACATCGGCAGCGAGAAGCGCAGGAAGCCGTAGCCGCCCATCTTCAGCAGGATCGCGGCCAGGATCACCGAGCCAGCAGTCGGTGCCTCGACGTGCGCATCCGGCAGCCAGGTGTGGACCGGCCACATTGGCATCTTCACCGCAAAGGACGCGAAGAACGCGAGCCACGCCCAGATCTGCAGATTGTGCGGCAGCTTGGTCGTCATCAGCGTCGGGATGTCGGTGGTGCCCGCCTGCGCATAGAGCGCCATGATGGCGAGCAGCATCAGCACCGAACCGAGCAGCGTGTAGAGGAAAAACTTGAAGCTCGCATAGACGCGACGCGGACCGCCCCACACACCGATGATGAGGAACATCGGGATCAGGCCGCCTTCGAAGAACAGGTAGAACAGCACGAGATCAAGCGCCGAGAAGGTGCCGACCATCAGCGTTTCCAGAACAAGGAACGCCATCATGTATTCGCGCACGCGGACCTGGATCGATTTCCAGCTCGCCAGAATGGCGAACGGCATCAGCGCAGTGGTGAGGATGACGAACGGCAGCGAAATGCCGTCAACGCCCATGTGATAGTTCATCGCCGCGCCGAGCCACTGCGCGTGTTCCTCGAACTGGAAGCCCGGCTGCGAGGCATCGAAGCGCAGCAGCGGCACCAGCGAGATCGCGAAGTTGATCAGCGTCGTCCACAACGCGATCCAGCGCGCGTTGCGCTTCCCCGCTTCGTCGTCGCCGCGCACCAGATAGACGAGCAGCGCGCCGACCGCCGGCAGGAAGGTGATGACGGAAAGAACAGGCCAGGTGGTCATTATTGCTGGCCCCCGACGCCGAACATGAACCAGGTGACGAGCCCTGCGGCGCCGACCAGCATCGCGAAGGCATAGTGATAAAGGTATCCGCTCTGCAGCCGGACCGCGCCGCGCGTGATGTCAAGCACGCGCTTGGAGACACCGTCAGGCCCGAGCCCGTCGATCAGCATGCCGTCGCCCTTCTTCCAGAGCGTGTAGCCGAGCCACTTTGCGGGCCGCACGAAAATGATGTCGTACAATTCGTCGAAGTACCACTTGTTGAGCAGGAACTTGTAGAGCAGCGGCTGCTGGTGGGCGAGCTCGACCGGCAGATATGGCTTGGCGATGTAGAACAGGTACGCCATCGCGAGACCGCCGAACATCATCACCGTCGGCAACAGCGCGATCCAGTGCGGGATGTGGTGCATCTCTTCCATCACATGGCCGTCGACCTTCAACGCGCCCTGGAAGAATTCCGCGATGCCGTGGCCCGCGAACAATTCCTTGAAGGGGAAGCCGGCGGCAAACGAGCCGACCGCAAGCACCGCGAGCGGGATCAGCATCACCAGCGGGCTTTCATGCGCCGCTTCATAATGATGCTCATCATGCGGCTTGCCGTGGAAGGTCATGAAAATGAGACGCCATGAGTAGAATGACGTCAGACCTGCAGCGAACACGGTGCAGAGGAAGCCGTAGAACGCGAACGGGTTGCTGTTCGCGGCAAAGGCGGCCTCGATGATCGCGTCCTTCGAGAAGTAGCCGGCGGTGAGCGGAAAGCCGGTCAGCGCCAGCGTGCCGATCACCATCGTCGCGTAGGTGACGGGAATCTTGCGCCACAGCCCGCCCATCGCGCGCATGTCCTGCTCGTGATGCATCGCGAGGATGACCGAGCCCGAGCCCAGGAACAGCAGCGCCTTGAAGAAGGCGTGCGTGAACAGATGGAAGATGCCGACCGAATAAGCCCCCGCCCCCATCGCCACGAACATGTAGCCGAGCTGCGAACAGGTCGAGTAAGCGATCACGCGCTTGATGTCGTTCTGCACGAGGCCGACGGTCGCCGCGAACAGCGCCGTGGTCGCGCCGATCAGCATCACGAACGCCTTGGCGTCGGGTGCGAGTTCGAACAACGGCGACAGCCGCGCCACCATGAATACGCCTGCCGTCACCATGGTCGCGGCGTGGATCAGCGCGGAGACCGGCGTCGGGCCTTCCATCGCGTCCGGCAACCAGGTGTGCAGCAGGAACTGCGCGGACTTGCCCATCGCGCCCATGAACAGCAGGAGGCAGGTCAGCGTCAGCGCATCAACGTTCCAGCCGAACAGGTTGATCGTCTTGCCGACGAGGCTCGGCGCAGCGGCGAAGATCGTCTCGAAATCGGTCGAGTTGACCAGCGCGAAGATCGCGAAGATGCCGAGCGCGAAGCCGAAGTCGCCAACGCGGTTGACGACGAACGCCTTGATCGCGGCCGCGTTGGCGGATGGCTTCTGGTACCAGAAGCCGATCAGGAGATAACTCGCGAGACCGACGCCTTCCCAGCCGAAGAAGAGCTGTACGAGATTGTCGGAGGTCACCAGCATCAGCATCGCGAAGGTGAACAGCGACAGATACGCCATGAAGCGCGGGCGATGCGGGTCCTCGTGCATGTAGCCGATGGAATAGAGATGCACGAGCGAGGACACCGTCGTCACCACGACCAGCATCACTGCCGTCAGCGTATCGACACGCAGCGCCCAGGCGATCTTGAGGTCGCCGGAGTTGATCCAGCTCGCGAGCACCACCCGCAGGTCGTGATGCATCAGCGCGACATCGACGAACATCACCCATGACAGCGCCGCCGACGTGAGCAACAGCGCGGTGGTGATAACTTCGGCAAGGCGCGAGCCTGCCGCAGGCGGCTCGACCGGGCCGTGATCGTCATGGCCATCGCCCGGCTCGTGGTGGGTCTCGTGGATCACCGCCGCATCGCCGCCGATTGGCGCGGAAACGGCATGCCCATGCGCATCGCCGTGGGCATGCTCCATCTCGTCGCCGCCGGGGTGACGGCCGCGCGCACCGATGAGCGTGATGAGGCCCGCGATCAGCGCACCGATCAGAGGCAGGAAAACAATCGCCTGAATCATAACCCTATCAGCCCTTCATCAGGTTGATGTCTTCGACTGCGATGGAGCCGCGGTTGCGGAAGTAGACGACCAGGATCGCAAGCCCGATCGCGGCCTCAGCCGCCGCCACCGTCAGAACGAGCAGCGCGAACACCTGGCCGACGATGTCGTTGAGGAAGCTCGAGAACGATACGAGATTGATGTTGACCGACAGCAGGATGAGTTCGACCGACATCAGGATGATGATGACGTTCTTGCGGTTGAGGAAGATGCCGAGCATCCCGACCGTGAACAGGATCGCGGCGACCGCGAGATAATGTCCGAGACCGATCGTCATTTCACCCACTCCCCGGCATCGGCGTCCTGCAGCCCCTGCCCCGGCGCGACCTTGCGCATTGCGATCGCGGTTGCCTTGCCGCGCGCATTCTGGACGCTGATGTTCTGCCGTTTGACGTTCGGCTTGTGACGCAGCGTCAGCACGATCGCGCCGATCATCGCCACCAGCAGCACGAGGCCCGCCAACTGGAAGTAATGGATGTAGCGCGTGTACAGCACGAGGCCGATCGCCTCGGTGTTGGTCACGGTGGTCGGGATCGGCGCCGTGATCGAATGCGCGACATCCGGGCTCAGTACCCAGCCGCCGACGACAAGCAGAAGTTCGACGAGGAAGATCGCGCCCACCAAAAGCCCCACCGGCAGGTATTCGATGAAGCCCTGGCGGAGCGCTGCAAAGTCGACATCGAGCATCATGATGACGAACAGGAACAGCACCGCGACCGCGCCGACATAGACGACGATCAGGATCATCGCGAGGAATTCGGCGTTGAGCAGCACGAACAGCCCCGCCGCATTGACGAAGGTGAGGATCAGGAACAGCACCGAGTGCACAGGGTTGCGTGCGGTGACGACCATCACGGCCGAAGCGACGCAGACGCCGGCAAACAGATAAAAGAACAGCGCGGGAAGGATCATGAGGGGGTTACCTGTAAGGCGCGTCTTGTTCGATGTTCCTGGCGATTTCGCGCTCCCAGCGGTCGCCGTTCGCGAGCAATCGAGCCTTGTCGTAATAGAGTTCTTCGCGCGTCTCAGTGGCGAATTCGAAATTCGGTCCCTCGACGATCGCATCCACCGGGCAGGCCTCCTGGCACAGCCCGCAATAGATGCACTTCACCATATCGATGTCGTAGCGCACCGTGCGGCGCGTGCCGTCGTTGCGGCGCGGCCCCGCCTCGATGGTGATGGCCTGCGCCGGGCAGATCGCCTCGCACAGCTTGCAGGCGATGCAGCGCTCCTCGCCATTCGGGTAACGGCGCAGCGCATGCTCGCCGCGGAAGCGCGGCGAGATCGGGTTCTTTTCGAACGGATAGTTCACGGTCGGCTTCGGCTTGAAGAAATAACGCATCGTCACGACGAAAGCCGCGGCGAATTCCTTGAGCAGAAGCGAGTTGACGGCGGATGCTATTCCCATGATGCCCTCACTTCGGCGCCCACTGGGCAAATTGCAGGACGCCCGCAACGATAACGACCATCGCGAGCGACAGCGGCAGGAACACCTTCCAGCCCAGGCGCATCAACTGGTCGTAGCGGTAGCGCGGCACGATCGCCTTCGCCATCGCGATCAGGAAGAAGAAGAAGAATGCCTTCAGCGTGAACCAGATCACGCCCGGCACCCAGGTGAACGGCGGCAGATCGACCGGCGGCAGCCAGCCACCCATGAACAGGATCGCGCCCATCGCGCACATGGTGCAGATCGCGACGTACTCACCCAGCATGAACAGGAGGTACGGGGTCGAGCCGTACTCGACCATGAAGCCGGCGACGAGTTCGGATTCCGCTTCAACAAGATCGAACGGCGGACGATTGGTCTCAGCCAGCGCCGAGACATAGAACACCACGAACATCGGCAGCAGCGGCAGCCAGTACCAGTTCAGGATCGTAAGCCACGGCAGGCCGATGGCGGCTGCAAGGCCGCGATGATGCTGCGCCTCGACGATGGCGGTGAGGTTCAGCGAACCAACGCAGAGCAGCACGGTGATGACAACGAAGCCGATCGAGACTTCATAGGACACCATCTGCGCGGCCGAGCGCAGCGCTGCCATAAACGGGTATTTCGAGTTCGACGACCACCCCGCCATGATGATGCCGTAGATCGACAGCGAGGAGATCGCGAGAATGTAGAGGATGCCGACATTGATATCGGCGATCACCCAGTTGAGATCGACCGGGATCACCGCCCACGCGGCAAGGGAGAGCGTGCAGGTGACGAGCGGCGCAAGCAGGAAGATGCCCTTGTTCGCGCCCGCCGGGATGGTCGGCTCCTTGAACACGAACTTCAGAAGGTCGGCGAAGGATTGGAACAATCCCCACGGGCCGACTACGTTCGGGCCGCGCCGGATCTGCACTGCTGCCCAGATTTTGCGGTCGGCGAGCAGGATGTAGGCAATCGCGACCAGCAGCAGGACGAGCAACAGAAGGCTCTGCGCCAGCATCACGATGAGCGGCCAGAGGAGCCCGGTCCAGACAGAGCTTGCGAAGAATTCGGACATCAGCTCACTTTCACTCCGCTGCGCTCAAGACCTGCCCGGAGGCAAGCCGCGAGCATTCGGCCATCACCGCAGAGGCACGGGCAATCGGGTTGGTCAGATAGAAATCCGCGATCGGGCTCTTGAATGCCGCCTTATCGGCAGTACCGCCACGCGCAGCCAGTGCCTTCAAGGCAGCCGCATCATCCGAGGCCTCGATCTGGTCGATCCGCATCAGATGCGGCACGGCCTTGAACATCGCCTGCCGCAACTGCTGCAGCGAGTCGTAAGGCAGCCGCGCACCGATCACCTCCGACAGCGCACGCAGGATCGCCCAGTCTTCGCGCGCCTCGCCCGGCGGGAAGCCGGCGCGGTTCGCCATCTGCGCCCGTCCCTCGGTGTTGACGTAGATGCTGCTCTTCTCGGTGTAGGCGGCGCCCGGCAGGATGACGTCAGCACGATGCGCGCCGCGATCACCATGGGTGCCGATGTAGACGACGAAGGTGCCCGCGGGCACTTCGACCTCGTCGGCGCCGAGCAGGAACAACACGTCGAGCGCCTGGGGTGCCAGCATCTGCTCGAGGCCAAGCCCGCCCTCTCCCGGCACGAAGCCGAGATCAAGCGCACCGGCTGCGGACGCTGCCGTGTGCAGCACGCCGAAGCCGTTCCAGCCGTCCTTCACCGCGCCGATGGCGGTCGCGAGCGAAGCCGCCTGCGCCAGCAGCGCCGCGCCGTCCTTGCGGCCGAACACGCCCGCGCCGACCAACACGATCGGACGCTTCGCGCCCTTCAGCACCTCGGCGAACGAATGCTTGCCCGCAGCGACTTCCGCGAGCGTATCGGCGCCTGCGCCGAGATGCTCATATTTATAGGTGAGATCCGGCTTCTCGCCGATCACCCCGATCTTGAGCTCGCCGGTGCGCCAGCGCTTGCGGATGCGCGCATTGATGATCGCGGCTTCCTTGCGCGGGTTCGCGCCGACAATCAGCAGCGCATCCGCTTCCTCGATGCCCGCAATCGTCGGATTGAACAGATAGGAGGCACGGCCAAGCTTCGGATCGAACGCCGCAACGTTTGCAGCCGCAAGATTGGCGGAGCCGAGCCGGCCCAGCAGATCCTTCAGCGCGAACAGGTCCTCGGCGCAAGCCAAGTCGCCTGCGATAGCGCCGACGCGATTGCCGCGCGCATTCTTCGCGGCGATGGCGGCAAACGCCTCGTTCCACGAGGCCGGGCGCAGCCGGCCGTTCTCGCGCAGATAAGGCCGGTCGAGACGCTGCGTGCGCAGGCCGTCGACGACATGCCGCGTCTTGTCCGAAATCCATTCCTCGTTCACCGCCTCGTTGACGCGCGGCAGGATGCGCATCACTTCGCGGCCACGGGTATCGACGCGGATCGCGGAGCCGACTGCATCCATCACGTCGATCGACTGCGTCTTGCCGAGCTCCCACGGGCGCGCCGTGAAGGCGTACGGCTTAGAGGTCAGAGCGCCGACCGGGCAGATATCGACAAGGTTGCCCTGCAACTCGGAGGTCAGCGCGCTTTCAAGATACGTCGTGATCTCGACGTCCTCGCCGCGACCGATCAGGCCCATCTCCGGCACGCCGCAAACCTCGTTGGCGAAGCGAACGCAGCGCGTGCACTGGATGCAGCGCGTCATCACGGTCTTGATGAGGGCGCCCATATACTTGTCTTCGACCGCACGCTTGTTCTCAGCAAAGCGGCTGGTGTCGACGCCGTAGCCCATCGCCTGGTCCTGCAGGTCACACTCGCCGCCCTGGTCGCAGATCGGGCAATCAAGCGGATGGTTGATGAGCAGGAACTCCATCACGCCTTCGCGCGCCTTCTTCACCATCGGCGACTTGGTCTTGACCGACGGCAGTTCGCCATTCGGGCCCGGACGGCAGTCACGCACGCCCCATGCGCAGCTTGCGACCGGCTTCGGCGAGCCTGCGAGTTCGACGAGGCACATGCGGCAGTTGCCCGCGATCGAAAGCCGCTCGTGATAGCAGAAGCGCGGAATCTCGGCGCCCGCGGCCTCACACGCCTGCAACAGCGTGTACTCGGGCGGCACATCGATTTCTTTTCCGTCGACGAGAATCTTGGTCATCCGCCTCACTCCGCCGCAATCATGTGAGCGGGATCAAGCACACCCTGATCATCAAGGCTTGCCTTGCGCGTAAAATCATCGATGCGCCGTTCGATCTCCGGCCGGAAGGCGCGGATCAGACCCTGGATCGGCCAGGCCGCCGCGTCGCCGAGCGCGCAGATGGTGTGGCCTTCGACCTGCTTCGTCACTTCGAGCAGCATGTCGATCTCGCGCTTGTGGGCGCGGCCCTCAACCATGCGGGTGAGCACGCGCCACATCCAGCCGGTGCCTTCGCGGCACGGCGTGCACTGGCCGCAACTCTCGTGCTTGAAGAAGTAGGAGATGCGCGCAATCGCGGCGATCACGTCGGTGGACTTGTCCATCACGATCGCACCGGCGGTGCCGAGGCTCGACTTCACGGCGCGGGTGCCGTCGAAATCCATGATGAGGTCCTGACAATCGGCCGCCGGGATCAACGGGCACGATGCACCGCCCGGGATCACCGCAAGCAGATTGTCCCAGCCGCCGCGGACGCCGCCGGCGTGCTTGTCGATCAACTCGCGGAAGGTAATGCCGAGCGCATCTTCCACCACACAAGGCGTGTTGACGTGGCCGGAGATGCCGAACAGCTTGGTGCCGACATTGTTCGGACGGCCGATCGAGGAGAACCATGCCGCGCCGCGCCGCAGAATATCGGGCGCAACCGCGATCGACTCCACATTGTTCACCGTGGTCGGGCAGCCGTAGAGGCCGACATTCGCGGGGAACGGCGGCTTCAGGCGCGGCTGGCCCTTCTTGCCTTCGAGGCTTTCGAGCAACGCAGTCTCTTCGCCGCAGATGTAAGCGCCGGCGCCGTGGGTGACATAGAGGTCGAACGGCCAACCGTGGACATTGTCCTTGCCGATCAGCTTCGCCTCATAGGCTTGATCAACCGCGGCCTGCAGATGCTCGCGCTCGCGGATGAACTCGCCGCGGACATAAATGTAGGCGGCATGCGCGCCCATCGCGAAGCTTGCGAGCAGGCAGCCCTCAACGAGAAGATGCGGATCGTGCCGCATGATCTCGCGATCCTTGCAGGTGCCGGGCTCGGACTCGTCGGCGTTGACCACGAGATAGCTCGGGCGGCCATCGGTCGATTCCTTGGGCATGAACGACCATTTCATGCCGGTCGGGAATCCCGCGCCACCGCGCCCGCGCAGGCCAGAGGCCTTCATCTCGCTGACGATCCAGTCGCGGCCCTTTTCGATGATCGACTTAGTGCCATCCCAGGCGCCGCGACGCCGCGCGCCCGCGAGACCCCAGTCATCGAGGCCGTACAGATTCTTGAAGATGCGATCCTTGTCCTCGAGCATCACATATTGCCCTTCTTGGTCGCGTCATCGGCCGGCGGCTTCGGTGAAGGCCGCTCTTGCACATTGGCAGCAGCACCCGGCTTCTTGGATTCGGCATCGGCGAGCACCGGTTCCTTGACCGGGCCCCGGCCGTCACCGGATGCAGTGATGTCCTTGAGAACGCGCGGGCCGCCCACCGGCGCTGCGAACTGACGGTCGATCTGCGGGCCGGGCTTCGGCGGATTGCCGGAGGCGAAGCCATCGAGCACCTTGTTCAGGGTCTCCGGCGTGAGATCCTCGTAGGTGTCCTTCCAGATCATCACCATCGGCGCGTTGACGCAGGCTCCGAGGCACTCGACCTCCTCCCACGAAAAGTCGCCGTCCTCCGAGACATGGCCCGGATCGTGATGGATACGATGCTTGCAGACCTCGACCAAATCCTTGGCGCCGCGCAGCATGCACGGCGTGGTGCCGCAAACCTGCACGTGGGCCTTCTTACCGACCGGCGAGAGCTGGAACATGGTGTAGAAGGTCGCGATTTCGAGAACGCGAATGTGCGCCATCCCGAGCAGATCGGCGACAGCGCGGATCGCGGCTTCCGAGACCCAGCCTTCATTCTGTTCCTGCACACGCCACAGGATCGGGATCACCGCCGACTGCTGCCGGCCCGGCGGGAATTTCTCGATCTGCTGCTTCGCCCAGGCGAGGTTTTCGTCGGTGAAGACGAAGCTCTCGGGCTGCAGCTCTTTCGGTGCCAAACGCCGAACGGCCATCGTTTACGTTCTCTCGATCATCGGGAAGCCGGCATGTGCCGCCCGGCTCTTGCCCAAACTACGGATATGCGCAGCCATCACCGGTCCACCTCGCCGAACACGATATCGAGGGAGCCGAGAATGGCGGAGACGTCGGCCAAGAGGTGGCCTTTGCAGATGAAGTCCATCGCCTGCAGGTGCGCAAACCCGGGAGCGCGGATCTTGCACTTGTAAGGCTTGTTGGTGCCGTCAGCGACGAGATAGACGCCGAACTCGCCCTTCGGCGCCTCGACCGCGGCGTAGACTTCGCCGGGCGGAACGTGGACGCCTTCGGTGTACAGCTTGAAGTGATGGATCAGCGCCTCCATCGAGCGCTTCATCTCGCCACGGCGCGGCGGGGTGATCTTGTTGTCTTCGATCACGACAGGCCCCTGCCCGTCCGGCGCGCGCATCTTCGCGATACACTGCTTCATGATCCGCACCGACTGCCGCATCTCCTCGACGCGGATGCAGTAACGGTCGTAGCAGTCGCCGTTCTTTCCGATTGGAATATCGAATTCCATCTCGTCGTAGCACTCGTAGGGCTGCGCCCGGCGCAAGTCCCACGCAGCACCGGAGCCGCGCACCATGACGCCGGAGAAGCCCCACTCCCACGCCTGATCGAGCGTCACCACGCCGATATCGACGTTGCGCTGCTTGAAGATGCGGTTGTCGGTCAGCAGAATCTCAAGATCGTCGAGCTTCTCGGGGAAGGCATCGCACCAGATGTCGATATCGCCGATGAGCTTCGGCGGCAGGTCCTGATGCACGCCGCCGATACGGAAGAACGCGGCATGCATGCGCGAGCCGGAGGCGCGCTCATAAAACATCATCAGCTTCTCGCGCTCCTCGAAGCCCCACAGCGGCGGCGTCAGCGCGCCGACGTCAAGCGCCTGCGTGGTGATGTTGAGGAGATGCGAAAGAATGCGGCCGATCTCGCTGTAAAGCACGCGGATCAACTGCCCACGGCGCGGCACGGTGATGCCGAGCAGCTTCTCCGCCGCGAGGCAAAAGGCGTGCTCCTGATTCATCGGCGCGACGTAGTCGAGGCGATCGAAATACGGGATCGCCTGCAGATAGGTCTTCTGCTCGATCAGCTTTTCGGTGCCGCGATGCAGGAGGCCGATATGCGGATCGACGCGTTCGACGACTTCGCCATCGAGTTCGAGCACGAGGCGCAGCACGCCGTGCGCGGCCGGATGCTGCGGGCCGAAATTGATGGTGAAATTGCGCGTGCCGGGCGCGTCTGCGAGAGCGTTGGCTTCGGTGATGCTCATGCGGCTACTCCCGCTTTCACGGCCTTCTCGGAAACCCGCGCCTTGAACTTGTCCCACATCACGGCATAGCGCTCGTGGAAACCCTCGCCGATCACGTCGATGCCGTCATGGGCCTTGACCTTGAAGCGCGACCACTTGCCCTTCACTTCGAGGCATTCGACATCGACATTGATGGTGAGGCCGGGCGGCGTTGCCGCGGTGTGGTTGACGTCGATCAGCGTGCCGAGCGTGCCCTCGCCATCCTCAAGATGAGGACGGATCAGGTCCATGCACGCCCACTCCATCAGGCCGACCATGTAACCCGTGGCGAAGACGTGCGGCATGATCTGAAAGTCGTGCGCTTCCGGAAAGAGATCCGGCACGGTCTTGTTCTCCGGCACGCGATAGGTGAAGCGATGCGTCGCTCCGGCAACCAGCGTCGGCTTCATGGCGTGGACGCCTTCTTCTCTTCGCCCGGAGGCTTCGGCACGCCCGATGCTTTCTCGTCGCCCGGCAGCAGATATTCCGCGCCTTCCCACGGCGAGAGGAAATCGAACTGACGGAATTCCTGATTGAGACGGACCGGATCGTAAACGACGCGCTTTTCCTGGTCGTCGTAGCGTACCTCGACGAAGCCCGTCAGCGGGAAATCCTTGCGCAGCGGATGACCCTCAAAACCGTAATCGGTGAGAATCCGGCGCATGTCGGGATGGCCGGTGAAGATCACGCCATAGAGATCGTAGGTCTCGCGCTCGAACCAGTCGGCACCCGGGAAGACCCTGATAATCGAGGGCACCTGAGTGTCCTCGTTGGCCTGCCCGCGCAGCCGCAGCCGCGCGTTCAGCGTCGGCGACATGAAATGATAGACCACGTCGAAGCGGTTCTCGCGGCCGGGATAGTCCACCGCCGTTACGTCGATGATGTTGACGAAGCGGCAGCGCGGATCAGTCTTGAGGAAGCGCACCACCTCGACGATCCGCTCAAGATCGACCGCGATATTGAGCTCGCCGACCTCGACCGCATGGCCGAGGGCTGCGCCTGGCAGCGCACCAACAATCGTCTGACCGAGAGCGTCGAGTCTGGCGTCGTCCATCATTCAGCCTTAGCGTTCAATCGTTCCGATCCGCCGGATCTTCTTCTGCAGGAGCAATACGCCGTAGAGCAGCGCTTCCGCGGTCGGCGGACAGCCCGGCACGTAAATATCCACTGGTACAATGCGGTCGCACCCGCGCACGACCGAATATGAATAGTGATAATAGCCGCCACCGTTCGCGCACGATCCCATCGAGATCACATAACGCGGCTCTGGCATCTGGTCGTAGACCTTGCGCAAAGCCGGGGCCATTTTGTTGGTCAGCGTGCCGGCGACGATCATGACGTCGGACTGGCGCGGCGAAGCACGCGGCGCAAAGCCGAAACGCTCGACGTCGTAGCGCGGCATCGACACCTGCATCATCTCGACCGCGCAGCAGGCGAGGCCGAACGTCATCCACATCAGCGAGCCGGTGCGCGCCCAGGTGATGAGATCATCCGCCGCCGCAACAAAGAACCCCTTGTCGGACAACTCGTGGTTGATCTCGAGGAAATAGCGGTCATCCGCGCCGACCGGCTGGCCGGTCCGCGGGTCGAGTACACCCGTCGCCGGCTGCGAGACCTGCGGTGATCCGGATGTAGAAACCTGGGTCGGGTTCAATCCCATTCGAGCGCACCCTTCTTCCACTCATAGGCGAAGCCGATCGTGAGGACGCCCAGAAACACCATCATCGACCAGAAACCGGCTGCACCGAGCTTTCCAAACGCCACCGCCCACGGAAACAGGAACGCGACTTCCAGATCGAAGATGATGAACAGGATCGCCACCAGGTAGAACCGGACGTCGAATTTCATGCGGGCGTCGTCGAAGGCGTTGAAACCGCATTCGTAGGCCGACAGCTTTTCCGGATCGGGCTGCTGGTAGGCGACCAGAAACGGCGCGATCAGCAACGCCAGACCGATAACGGCAGCCACTCCAATAAACACCACAAGTGGCAGATAGTTCTGCAAAATCCCGTTCATAGGGACTCCCCGGTCCGGTGGCCATGTCCGCGGATTCGCGAACATTGGAATAATTCGAGGGGGGAATAGCGCAGCCCACCGGTAAGGGCAAGACAGGCATACCGTCTACCAGACGCTCTCCCACCGCGAGACGCGGTGGAAAGAAGAACTCGGGTTCATGTTCCTTTGACCTGCCTCATAGACAGGCACCATTGAGGCGCTCTCGTTTAACCGAGAGCAGCCGCAACAGCCTTGCCGCAAGCCTCCGTTCCAGCGCTGCCGCCGAGGTCACGGGTCCGCAGTTTCTCCTCCGACAGCACACTTTCGATGGCAGCAATCACGGCCTTGCTCGCCTCCGTCTCGCCGAGGTGATCGAGCATCAAGGCACCGGACCAGATCTGCGCGATCGGGTTGGCAATGCCCTGCCCCGCAATGTCGGGAGCTGAGCCATGAACTGGCTCGAACAGTGAGGGGAACCGGCGATCCGGATTGAGGCTTCCCGAAGGCGCAATGCCGATGGTGCCGGTGCAGGCCGGCCCGAGATCGGAGAGAATGTCACCGAACAGGTTCGAGGCAACGACGACATCGAAGCGGTCCGGGTTCAGCACGAAATGCGCGGCCAGAATATCGATATGATACTTGTCGCATTTGATGTCCGGATAAGCTTTCGCCATCGCCTCCACGCGTTCGTCCCAATACGGCATCGTGATCGAGATGCCGTTGGATTTCGTCGCCGAGGTAACGTGCTTGCGAGGGCGCTTGCGGGCAAGCTCGAAGGCATATTTCAAAATGCGATCGACGCCCGCACGTGACATCACCGTTTCCTGCATCACGATCTCGCGGTCGGTGTCGGGATACATCCGCCCGCCGATCGAGGAATACTCGCCCTCGGTGTTCTCGCGCACGACGAAGAAATCGATATCGCCCGGCTTGCGGCCAACGAGCGGCGACGGCACGCCCGGCATCAATCGCACCGGCCGGACGTTCGCATACTGATCGAACTCGCGGCGAAACTTGATGAGCGAGCCCCACAGCGAAATGTGATCCGGCACGATCGCCGGCATACCAACCGCGCCGAAATAGATCGCATCGTGACCGCCGACCAAATCCTTCCAGTTGTCCGGCATCATCTGGCCGTGCTTCTGGTAGTAGTCGCAGGAGGCGAAATCGAAATGATCCTGACGCAGATCGAACCCGAACTTGCACCCTGCGGCTTCGAGCACGCGCAGGCCCTCAGGCACGACCTCCTTTCCGATCCCGTCTCCCGGAATGACGGCAAGACGATATGAGCGGTTCGCGGAAGCGTGGCTGGCCATGGGAAATTCCTGAAAAGAATGGATGGAGGGTAATCCGGATTATTCCCCTCCTTCAGCGGCAGGCAAGGCCGGTGTTTCTCGCGGAGGCCGACTGGACATAAAAAAACAGTCCCTGGCTACCGCCGGAGACTGCTCAAAAGCAGGGACCACTTAAAAAGAAGCCCCGGCTTTCGGCCGGGGCTTCGAACGTCTTATGGGCAGAACCAGACCGGACCCACCATCACGCAGCGGCGGGCGCGCCAATCATGCGGACGTGCACCATAGCGGCGATAGCCACGCGGCGCGGTGGAGTAGCGGCCACCCGGACGATAGGCCGGCGGCCGATGGTGACGCACCGGAGGGCGCGCATGATGACGGCCACGATGCTGAACCTGAACGAGGTTCGAAGCCGTTACAGTGTCGAGCCCCGCAGCAGGGGAAGCCGGCAGAGCGGACGCCGGCGTCATGGCAAAAAACGAAAGAAAAAGTGCGGGAGCAAGGCATTTCATGATTTTCATGCTGTTTCCTTCTGGTGGATTTCCAATCCCGTCGTGGCGCGGGAATCGGCGGCGGGAATAGCACCCTGCAACCATGTCATGATTGCGTCGAAGGGGTGCGATGCAAAGCTGCAGCGAAGCTGCTGCTTCTCGAGGACTGCACAATAATTTCCGGATGAGAAGCAACCGTTAACGCAGAAGGCCCCGAACGGTTCCCGGCTGAGTATCGTATCGGATCATTCATGGGGCGCTGGAGCTGCGCTCACTGCAGACGCATTTCGCGAAACTCGATCATAGAAAAATTCAGCAAACAAAAAGAAAACGCCACCCCGAAACCGCTCAAGCGGCTTCGGGATGGCGTTCGGAAAATCCGGAAGGCGCTTAGATCGCTTCCTTCAGCTCCTTGGAGGCGCGGAAGGCAACCTTCTTGCTGGCCTTGATGTGGATCGCTTCGCCAGTGGCTGGATTGCGGCCCATGCGGGCGGCGCGCTTGCGGACCTGGAGGATGCCGAGACCCACGATACGGATGCGGTCGCCCTTCTTGAGGTGCTTGGTGACCTTGGTGACGAGGTCGGTCAGAATCGCTTCCGCGGTCTTCTTGGAGAGTTCGTGTTCTTCCGCGAGTGCGGCGGCAAGGTGCTTGAGCGTAACAGTCGCTGGAGTCGCTGCTTTCTTCGCCATGATTACCCTCCTCGTTGGTACTGGCTTGAGAACTGACTATCCGACAGGGATTAGTTGATTCGGCATGGATCTGACTATGATGTTTAGCCCGTAAATAGGCGATATTTTGCATCGCTGGGGGACAAATGGCCGGTGGATAAGGACATTTGCAATGTCCTTGACTTGTAGGGTCCGCCCCTTTAAGTCCCGGGCTCTCGCGGATCGACCTGATCGGCCCGCGCGGGAGTAGCTCAGTTGGTTAGAGCGCCGGCCTGTCACGCCGGAGGTCGCGGGTTCGAGCCCCGTCTCTCGCGCCATTCTTTTCAATGACTTAGCAGAAATCTAAAAAAGACGCCGCCCATGGCTATGAGCCATTGTGGGCGTTTGGCTGGCCTGTTTTGCTGGAGCAGCTCCCCTCCCGATGACTGAAAGGAACACGGCACCCTTCACAGCCTCCGAAGTCGAGGTTTGCAGGCAGTCGCCACCCTCGAATCATCTCGCTTGTGCTTTTGATTTTGTGATTAGTCTTTTCGGAATCGACACGCGCGGATCAATGCCGTGCCATCAACACAAAGCCCCGGCGCCATGACGAATACCCCAAAGTTCAATCACACCGTTCTCGAGCGATTCCTGCGCTATGTGCAGATCGACACACAGTCCGATCCGGAATCGCCAACGACGCCGTCGACCGACAAGCAGAAAAACCTCGGCCGGATACTCGCGGAGGAATTGCGCGCGCTCGGTCTTGCCGACGCCCATCTCGACGAACACGGCTACGTCTATGCGACGTTGCCCGCCAACACCGACAAGACCGTGCCGGTGGTGTGCTTCTGTTCGCACATGGACACCTCGCCGGATTGCAGCGGCAAGGATGTGAAGCCGCAGATCGTCAAGAACTATCAGGGCGGCGACATCGTGTTGCCGGCGGATTCCTCACAAGTCATCCGCTTCGCTGAACACCCTGCCCTCGCCGATCAGATCGGCCACGACATCGTCACCACCGATGGCACCACATTACTTGGCGCCGACAACAAATCAGGCGTAGCCGAGATCATGGACGCGGTGCAGGTTCTGCTCGCCAATCCGCAGATCAAGCACGGTCCGATCAAGATCCTGTTCACGCCCGATGAAGAGATCGGCCGCGGCGTCGACAAGGTCGACTTGAAGAAGCTCGGCGCCGATGTCGCCTATACGATCGATGGCGAGCGCGCGGGCTCGATCGAGGACGAAAGCTTTTCCGCCGATGCGGCAACCATTCACATTCAGGGCGTCAGCGCCCATCCCGGCATGGCCAAGGGCAAGATGGAGCACGCGATTAAAATCGCCGCGCGCATTGTCGAACGGTTGCCGCAGGATACGCTGACACCTGAGACGACCGAAGGACGCGAGGGTTTTCTCCACCCGGTCGGCATCACCGGTGCGCTTGAGGAAGCGACGCTGCATTACATCGTGCGCGATTTCACCGTAGCGGGGCTAAAAGAGAAGGAAGCGCTACTGGAGCGCACCGTCGCCGAAGTGATGAAAGACTTTCCGCGCTCGACCTATCGTATCGATATCCGCGAGCAATATCGCAACATGAAGGAAATCGTCGACCGGCAACCGGACATCGTCGATCACGCCATGGAAGCGATCCGTCGCGCGGGCCTCAAGCCCGTACGCGGCAGCATTCGCGGCGGCACCGACGGGTCGCGCCTGTCGTTCATGGGGCTTCCCTGCCCGAACATCTTTGCCGGCGAACACGCCTTCCATTCGCGGCTCGAATGGGTGAGCGTGCAAGACATGGAAGCGGCGGTCCGCACCATCGTGCACCTTGCCGCGATCTGGGAGGAGCGGGCCTAAAGACTTCCCGTTCTAACGGAATCCCTGGATCGTCGAACTACGGCGTGCCGAACTTGTACGATGCCTGCAGGAAGGTACCGTAACGCTCCACACGGATCGGCAACGCCTCCGTCGCCGTCGCGCTGCCGAAACCTGCGGTCAGTATCTTGCTCGACCACATCGCCCAATAGCGCCCGCCGATGCCGACGGTCCAGCGTGGCGTAATATCGTATCCGAGGATCGCCTCGAGCTGGACGCCCTGCCCGACACCCCATGCCGGTGATTTAGGCGACGGCATCTCGGTGCGGTGGTGATGGATGTCGAGCGCAGTGACATGCGCATAAGGCAGATACGCGGCATCGACGTTCAACTTCAGGCCCGGCGCAATCGTGAGCGTGCCGTTCACGCCGACGCGAAGCGAGTGCCAGTCCTCGTATTGCGAGATTGCAATCGAGGTCAAAGGCATGTGTACGCCGCAAATCGAGCGGGCATCCGGCAACGCAATCTGTGCACAACCGAACGAATCCTTCCGGTCGCGATAGAAATTGTAGCCCGCGAACACACCGATCTTATTGGCGGCATCGCCGAGCAGATCCACACCCGCATCGAACGTTACATAGGCGATCTTGCCGGTGACCTTGCCGTGATACGTATTCGAATAGGCCATGGCACCGCTCGGATCGGTCGGAAACCAGTCCTCATCGTTCATGTGTCCGGAGGTGAGCCCGCCACCCCCGGCAAATCCCTTCAGGAAAAAGCCGCGTGGACCATCCGCCCGCCAGAAAATTTCACCGGAATGGCCGGTGCTCTCATAAGTCAGGCGCGAGATCAGATGGTTCTGCTGCGCCATGTTTGTGTTCATCGCGAGGTCGTTCTGGTAGCGGCCATGGCTGTACCAATAGCGGGCGCCGACCTCGACGTGCCAGGCGGCGGGTTGCGGCCGCGCTGGAGCGGAGAAAACCATCCCCTCTCCCGGCCCTGCACCACGCCCGAGATGATAGTTCAATCCGAGCCTGACGAGATGGCTGTCGAGGCTCGCACGCGTCGGCAGGCCTGTGGTGTTCACCAACGAGCCCGGGTCAAAGGGCGTCATGAGAAACCCACCGCCCGGCGCCATCACGTCGCGATGGCCGAAATTGGCATAGGCGTATTCGGCCTTTACCGACCATGCACCTGTGATGGCATGCTCAAGACCGGCACCGAGCATCCAACCCCAGCGCGTATCCCGCCGCTCGCTTGAGGGTTGTAAAATGTAGTCAGGAGCATTTGTCGTGAGCGACAGGTCACCGCTCATGAACGCGGTACCGCCCTTGATATAGGCGAGCGTGCGCCCATCCGGCGAGATCGTGCGGCCGATGCGCCCGGTGATGCTGCCCATCGCCTGCTGGCGCGCACGGCAGTTCGCGGAGACGAACTGGCCGGAATAAGCGAGGCACGTATTGGTGCCATCGGCATTCACGGCCGAGACATCGGCCTCCACGCCGAACACCCAGGGCGAACCCGCGCCCTGCCAGTTATAGCCGCCCTGCAGGCCTGCAAATCCGCCCGGCAGCCGGATCGTATCGCCGTAGATCGAAGGGCCATATGGATTATCGACCTTCGAGGTGCCGAAGCCCGCACCGAGATGCGCCCCAAGATAAAATCCGGTCCAATTCCACAGCACAGGGCTCGCGCTCACCGGCACGACGCGCGCCTCCCGCGCCTCTACGTTCGTGAAGGCAAGCGCAGAGACTGCGAGACAAGCCAACGCTGTTTTTGTTTTAAAGACCACGCCCCGTCCCATCGGAAATCGCCACGAATCATTCTCTGAAAATTTGAGCGAAACGGCGTGGCGCCACCAGCCTGCAAAGCGCGGCCCTATGACACTGAAGCATCAGCTTGCACCCGCAGCGTCACGCGCGATTCGCCCCCCTGAGCAGACGTCTTCCGGCGTTCCGACACGATAGCGTGAATCGGGCGTTAATTCCGTCCCTGCAATTGCGAACCCGCACGTCGCCATCCGGTTAGCTTGACGTGCGGCGTTGCTTGCAGCGCCACAAAATCAGGCTAAATCTTGGCGCAAATACGAAGGAAAGAAGAGGATGAAACCGTCTCTCCAGACCGCGCTGGCGGCAGTTGCGATCACAGTGATCGGCGTGCCTTTCGCCGTGGCCACCATCATCGCAGCCTCGATCATCAGCCTTTAGCCCACGGCTGAGTAGCCCGCCTTAGCGGCACCCAGAGCTTTTCAATTCCCTGTTCGATGCCCCGCTTCGTTGAAGCGGGGCATTTGTCATGTTATCGGCTGCGGTCCAATTGGCTCTATCAACAAATCGACCAAAGCGTGAAGTTTGTCCTGCCCCTATCGAGGTTGAGCGAAAGACAAAATATGCTCCAGAGCGAAGCTGCATGACGCGGCGTGTCGGCTGCGAGAATATTGAGTAGTACTTGGCTTCTCGCGGTCAGCAGTACGATCCACGACAACGCCAGATGAGACGCGAGAGCGTACAAAGGCAGAAATGTTATGAGCAGACTTACCCAACTTGTTAGAAAATACCGAAACAGCCGTGCAGCGCAGAAAAACGCTTTTGCCTACTACTCGGTGCGCCTTCCGGATGGATCACTGACAATGCCTGGCGCTGATTGGGAGATGTCAGCCCACCCCGTATTTCTAGGAGCAAAGAGCTTTCTTACGGACACATTTGGCGATCAGCTAGAGGGTAAATCGATTCTCGACCTCGGCTGCCTAGAAGGGGGCTTCAGTGTCGAATTTGCCCGCCTCGGGATGCGCGCAACAGGCCTCGAAGTGCGTACAAGCAATGTAAAAAAATGCTTCTATCTCAAATCAAAACTAGGTCTTCCGAACCTCAATTTTGTTCAGGACGATTGCTGGAATTTCAAGCAGTACGGAAATTCCTTCGATGTAATTTTTTGCTCCGGACTTCTGTATCATCTATCAGAGCCGAGGAAGTTCATCGGCATGTTGGCGGATTCTTGCAACCATCTCATTCTCGATACTCACTACGCTACAGTTGAGAATGACCACGAGACGCTCAAGCTCGATGAAGTTGCAACGCACGAAGGCTTATCAGGTCGGTGGTACCGAGAGTACGAAGACGGAAAAGACAACAGAAACGATAATGCGCATTGGAATTCATGGGGAAATACGCGGTCTTTCTGGCCGTATAAGGATGAGGTTCTACGTGCCCTTGAATCCGCAGGATTCAAGGGCATAAACGACAGCTATTTTCCGCGACATGACTTTCAAAGATTCATGGTAACTGGTCACAAATAGCAACTACTCTGGCGTCAGCACCACAGCTGGATCAGCTCCAATATCGTACGAACGCGACAGATTCCGGATTGTTCGCATTTATAGCCGACTGGCTTGGAGTACGCCAACGTGCAGGCCGGTCTTTTGTCGTGATCGGTGCGCAGGTCACGGCAAACCAATGCACCTTCAGCAACGAGCGCCTCGCACCCGCGCCGCTGCCGCATGCACCGCCTCCATCGTGCCCGCCGAAACCACGTGAGCAGGCCTTGCGCGAGGGCGCCAAGATCAACGCCGCACTGGCGCGTGTGGTGGCAAAATTCCCCGACCGCGCCCAACTTCTCATCCCCGCAGATATCTTCTGCGGCGAGACATGCGCGACAGTAAAGGACGGCACCTGGCTTTATCTCGATGTGGGCCACTTCAACGTCGTGGGCTCTCGCTACGCCATCACGCGCGCACAACCGATGCTTGTCGATCTGCTGCGAAACTAAGCGAACGCCACGCCGCTAGCCCAGACAGCGTAGCCGCGGCGCAGAGATATCTCAGACGAGTCGGAAAGGATTTTTGCGAGGTGGCTTAACTTGCCACCTTCCAGACAAGGACACCGCAAAGGACCGCCAGAACCAATGCCCAGCCCACAACGAAGGGGCGGAGATTTGTCTTTGCACTTTTCGACATTTCACCTCGCTCCATGTTTCGGCACATCTGGCCATGGCACGGCGCGAATTGAATGGGGCAAAGTGTCCCCTCAAAACGTCGCTTCGGATATTTCAAGAAAGCATCGCCTGCAAAGACGGAGCAGTTACGCGGCGCCTGGATTATCCTGCGCAGGCTTTGGAAACGTCACGTTTCTGTCGGGGAAGCTGGCGGAATGAATCGTTGAGCACCGCTTAAGTGATGGTGGGCGGCGAGAGATTCGAACTCCCGACCCTCTCGGTGTAAACGAGATGCTCTAACCAGCTGAGCTAGCCGCCCGAAAACGCGCGAGGCGTCTCATATTCCGCGGAAGAATGCAACGTCCGCAATGAAAATGGCGCCCCGAAGGGCGCCATTTCATATTGCCTAAGGCCGTTAATGAGCGGTGAGGCCCGCTTCATCGGAGGGCTCTGCCGGAGGCGGAACCGCGGTGTCCTCCTCCCAGACGATCGGCGTCGGGGCGCGCACCAGAGCTTTGCTCAGCACCTCGTCCATCCGGCTCACCGGGATGATCTCCAGTCCGCCCTTGATGGCGTCGGAAATCTCGGTGAGATCCTTGGCGTTATCTTCCGGAATGAAGACCGTCTTGATGCCGCCACGCGCGGCCGCAAGCAGCTTCTCCTTCAGGCCGCCGATCGGCAGCACCCGCCCGCGCAGTGTGATCTCGCCGGTCATGGCGACATCGTGCCGGATCGGAATGCCGGTCAGCACCGAGACGATGGTGGTCGCCATCGCCACGCCAGCGGACGGGCCGTCCTTCGGCGTTGCGCCCTCGGGCACGTGGACGTGGATATCGCGCCGCTCGAACAGAGGCGGCTCGATGCCGTAATTGATCGCCCGCGAGCGGACGTAGGACGCCGCCGCCGAGATCGATTCCTTCATCACGTCGCGCAGGTTGCCCGTCACTGTCATGCGGCCCTTGCCGGGCATCATGACGCTTTCGATGGTGAGCAACTCGCCGCCAACATCCGTCCACGCAAGGCCGGTCACGACGCCAACCTGGTCGTCGCTCTCGATCTCGCCGTAACGGAACTTCGGTACGCCGAGCATCTCCTCGACCACCGCTTCCGTCACCTTGACCGACGTCTTCTTCGAGATCGTGAGCTCCTTCACCGCCTTGCGGGCCAGTGTCGAGAGCTCGCGCTCGAGATTACGCACGCCCGCCTCGCGGGTGTAGCGGCGGATCACCAGCAGCAGCGCCTCATCGTCGATGGAGAACTCCTTCGACGACAGGCCGTGCTTGCTCACCGCAGCCGGGATCAGGTGCTTGCGCGCGATCTCGATCTTCTCGTTCTCGGTGTAGCCGGCGATCCGGATGATCTCCATGCGGTCCATCAGCGGGCCGGGAATATTCAGCGTATTCGCGGTCGTGATGAACATCACGTTGGAGAGATCGTAGTCGACCTCGAGGTAGTGATCGTTGAACGTGCCGTTCTGCTCGGGGTCGAGCACTTCGAGCAAGGCCGAGGACGGATCGCCGCGGAAATCGGCGCCCATCTTGTCGATCTCATCGAGCAGGAACAGCGGGTTCGAGGTCTTCGCCTTGCGCATCGACTGGATGATCTTGCCGGGCATCGAGCCGATATAGGTGCGGCGGTGACCGCGGATTTCCGCTTCATCGCGCACGCCGCCGAGCGAGACGCGCACGAACTCACGCCCCGTTGCCTTGGCGATCGACTTGCCGAGCGAGGTCTTGCCGACGCCCGGAGGGCCGACAAGGCACAGGATCGGACCTGTCAGCTTGTTGGCGCGCGACTGCACCGCGAGATACTCGACGATGCGGTCCTTGACCTTCTCAAGCCCGTAGTGATCGGCGTCGAGGATGTCCTGCGCGGCAGCAAGGTCCTTCTTGACCTTCGACTTCTTGCCCCACGGAATCGACAACAGCCAGTCGAGATAGTTGCGCACGACGGTCGCTTCGGCCGACATCGGAGACATCTGCCGCAGCTTCTTCAACTCGTGCTGCGCCTTCTCGCGAGCTTCCTTCGAGAGCTTGGTCTTGGCGATCTTCTCTTCCAGATCGGCCAGCTCGTCGCGACCTTCGTCGTCGCCGAGCTCCTTCTGGATCGCCTTCATCTGCTCGTTCAGGTAGTATTCGCGCTGGGTCTTCTCCATCTGGCGCTTGACGCGCGAACGGATCTTCTTCTCGACCTGCAGCACAGAGATCTCGCTCTCCATCAGCCCCAGCACCTTCTCAAGGCGCTGCGAGACGGACAACGTTTCCAGAATGTCCTGCCGGTCGGCGATCTTGACCGCGAGATGCGAGGCCACCGTGTCGGCGAGCTTCGCGTAATCAGTGATCTGCTGAACGACGCCAACGACTTCGGCGGAGATCTTCTTGTTCAGCTTCACATAGCTCTCGAAGTCGGACACGACCGAGCGGCCGAGCGCTTCCGCCTCGACGCTCTCGGCGCCAGTGTCGGCGAGCGCAACCGCTTCGGCTTCGTAGTAATCGGTGCGGTCGGAATATTTGGTGACGCGCGCGCGCTCCAGGCCCTCGACCAGCACCTTCACGGTGCCGTCGGGCAGCTTGAGGAGCTGCAGTACACTGGCGAGCGTGCCGATCTCATAGATCGCATCCGCGGCCGGATCATCATCCGATGCATTCTTCTGCGTCGCGAGCAGGATCAGCGCGTCGTTCTTCATCACGTCTTCGAGCGCGCGAATGGATTTCTCGCGGCCAACGAACAGCGGCACGATCATGTGCGGGAAAACGACGATGTCGCGCAGCGGCAAAACGGGGTACTGATGGCTTTCGCCAGCGACAATCGTGGGACGAGGCTTAGTGGAGGCAGTCATGCCCTACTTCCTTTTCTTTGCGCCCCCCTGCGCGCAGTCCATCGTACGATGCAACCGCAGCAAGGTGCAGAACAGCCGGAGAGCAAAGGGTTCGGGTGAACCATCCGCCGCAGGGACGGTCTTTCCCTCCGGATCGTGCTAGTGGCTCAATTCCAACATTCACATCCCGTTGCAGCAAGTGCTGCGCGGGGAGATGAACATTAAATCCGCTCCACTTGCGGCGAATCTGCCTTCCGACAGGCTTCGCCGCAGCCCATTAGGTGGCTATCCCCGCAGGGGGTGTCAAGCGGCTGTCAAACTCTGACAAACGCAGGTGTTTTCAGGGTTGAGACGAATCAAAACGGCCGCCGGTAATCCCAACGGCCGTTGTGCTGTTTTGAGTTCCAGAGCGAGGCGTCAGGCGCTTGCGCTGCTCTCGCCGGCGCGGTCGGTGCGATCGGCGTAGATGTAGAGCGGCCGCGCGGTCGCTTCCACCACCTCGCGGGAGATCACCACCTCCTCGACGCCTTCCAGACCCGGAAGGTCGAACATGGTCTCGAGCAGGATGCTTTCAAGGATCGAACGCAACCCACGCGCGCCGGTCTTGCGCTCGATCGCCTTACGCGCGACCGCACCCAAGGCTTCGTCGGCGAAGGTGAGCTCGACATTCTCCATCTCGAACAGCCGCTGGTACTGCTTCACCAGCGCGTTCTTCGGCTCGACCAGGATCTTCTTCAGCGAGGCCTCGTCGAGATCCTCGAGCGTCGCCACCACAGGCAGACGGCCGACGAACTCGGGGATGAGGCCGTACTTTAGAAGGTCCTCCGGCTCGACCTCGCGGAAGATTTCGCCGGTGCGGCGATCTTCCGGCGCCAGCACGCTGGCGGCAAAGCCGATCGAGGTGGTGCGGCCACGCGAGGAGATGATCTTCTCAAGGCCCGCAAACGCGCCACCACAGATGAACAGGATGTTCGTCGTATCCACCTGCAGGAATTCCTGCTGCGGATGCTTGCGGCCACCCTGCGGCGGCACCGAAGCGACGGTGCCCTCCATGATCTTCAGAAGCGCCTGCTGCACGCCCTCGCCCGACACATCGCGGGTGATCGAGGGATTGTCCGACTTGCGCGAAATCTTGTCGATCTCATCGATGTAGACAATGCCGCGCTGTGCGCGCTCGACGTTGTAGTCGGCCGCCTGCAGAAGCTTCAGGATGATGTTCTCGACATCCTCACCGACGTAACCTGCTTCGGTCAGCGTCGTCGCATCCGCCATCGTGAACGGCACGTCGAGGATGCGCGCGAGCGTCTGCGCGAGCAGCGTCTTGCCCGAACCGGTCGGGCCGATCAGCAGGATGTTCGACTTCGCAAGCTCGACGTCGTTGTGCTTGGTCTGGTGGTTCAGCCGCTTGTAGTGGTTGTGCACCGCGACCGAGAGCACCTTCTTGGCATGCGCCTGCCCGATGACGTAGTCGTCGAGCACCTTGCAGATTTCCTTCGGCGTCGGGATGCCGTCACGCGACTTCACGAGCGAGGACTTGTTCTCCTCGCGGATGATGTCCATGCAGAGTTCGACGCACTCGTCGCAGATGAACACGGTCGGTCCGGCAATCAGCTTGCGGACCTCGTGCTGGCTCTTTCCGCAGAATGAGCAATAAAGAGTGTTCTTGGAGTCGCCTGTTCCGACTTTGCTCATTCCTGTCTCCGTCTTCCGCTTTCCGTCCGGCTTGCTTCCATCTGATCAAGATATGAGCAAAATTCGTACCAGAAAGACGTTGCATTCGAGATATGCCCGAATCGAGGCCTTCGACGAATCCTCGACCCGAACTGACTCAACCCAACCAGCGAACCATGCTGGCACCCGAGGATCAAGAATTCGCTAACCCCGGACGGGCCGAACCACCACACTAGACCGATTTGCCGCGGTTTCACGACAGCTAAACCGCAATTCCACCCCGGCGTTGCGGGAATGACACGAGAATGAGGCGCACCTGCGCCTCCACTCGCCTTCCAGTTGCCGGTGGCAGGCAAAATCTGCCGCTGGCGACGTCAATTACGCAGCTTTTGCCACCGGATCTTCCGGCCGCTTGTCGATTACCTTGTCGACGATGCCAAAATCACGCGCCTTCTCAGCGGTGAGGAAGTTGTCGCGCTCAAGCGCGTCCTCGATCGCCTGATAGCTCTGGCCGGTATGCTTGACGTAAATCTCGTTCAACCGCTTCTTCAGATTCAGAATTTCCTGCGCGTGCAGCATGATGTCGGTCGCCTGGCCCTGGAAACCGCCGGAGGGCTGGTGGACCATGATGCGCGAGTTCGGCAGCGAGAAACGCATATCCTTTTCGCCTGCGGCCAGCAGCAGCGAACCCATCGAGGCCGCCTGCCCGGTGCAGAGCGTGGAGACCGGTGGGCGGATGAACTGCATGGTGTCGTAGATCGCAAGGCCCGACGTCACCACGCCGCCCGGCGAGTTGATGTACATCGAGATTTCCTTCTTCGGATTCTCGGCTTCAAGGAACAGAAGCTGCGCCACGATCAGCGTCGACATGCCGTCCTCGACCGGCCCGGTGACAAAAATGATGCGCTCTTTCAGCAGGCGCGAGAAGATGTCGTAAGCCCGCTCGCCGCGGTTGGTCTGCTCGACCACCATCGGCACAAGGTTCATGTAAGTCTCAACCGGATCGCGCATAGGTCACCTAGGGTTCTCGGGAAAATCAGACAGGGCCGGCACGCCCGTACCGGCCAAGATAAGCGAGGATTGCTCCCCGGCAAGAGGATGTTCAAGCCGATTCGGAGCCGCTTCCCAAGCGCTCTCGCACGGCGAGGTTAACGCCATAACGCCGTCCCTCGCGCAAATATAGCCGTCCCCGCACCAGCGGGGACGGTCAGAAATCCGGTTCGGCCAGGCGCCGCGATCAGGCGGCGGCCTTGTCGTCCTCTTCCTTGAACAGTTCCTCGCGGGAAACCTTCTTCTCGCTCACTTCGGCGAGTTCGAGGATGAAGTCGACAACCTTGTCCTCGAAGATCGGGGCGCGGAGCTGGGCGACGGCGCCGGGATTGCTGCGATAGTAATCCCAGACTTCCTTCTCGCGGCCCGGCATCTGGCGGGCGCGCTCGATCACGGCGCGGCTCACTTCGTCGTCAGTGACGGTGATCTTGTTCTTGTCGCCGATCTCGGAGAGCACGAGGCCGAGACGCACGCGGCGGTCGGCGATCTTGCGATACTCCGTCTTCGCCTCGTCCTCGGTGGTGTCTTCATCGGCAAACGTCTTGCCGGCCGACTCCATCTCGGCGTGGATCGACTTCCACATCAGATCGAACTCGTCGTTGACGAGCGATTCCGGCGGATCGAACTTGTGGGTTTCGTCGAGGCGGTCGAGCAGTTCGCGCTTCAGCTTCTGACGGGTCGCGCCGGCGTATTCCTGAGTGAGGCGCTCGCGCATCGCTTCCTTGAGCTTGTCGAGCGATTCCACGCCAAGCGTCTTGGCGAACTCGTCGTCGATCGTGGCGTCCTGCGGCGCCTCGATCAGGGTCGCGGTGGTCTCGAACTCGGCATCCTTGCCGGCCAGATGCGCCGCGCCATAGTTCTTCGGGAACGGTACCTTGATCACACGGGTCTCGCCGACGCCGATGCCGGTCAGCTGATCCTCGAAGCCCGGAATGAAGCTGTTGGAACCCAGCACCAGCGGGATGTTCTCGCCGGAGCCGCCCTCGAAGGCTTCGCCGTCGATCGTTCCCTTGAACGCGAGCGTGACGCGATCACCGTTCTCGGCCTTCGCGCCTTCGCTCTTCGGCGCATAGGGACGGTTCTGATCGGCGATCCGCTTGATCGCATCGTCAACCTCAGCGTCGGTGACGTCGGCCACCAGCTTCTCAACCTTGAAGGTCTTGAAATCAGCCAGCGTGATCGGCGGCACGACTTCGATCGCGACCGAATAGGTGAGATCCTTCTTGCCGTCGAGAATGCCCTCGATCTCGGCCTGATCGGTCGGCATCGTCACCTTGGCCTCGTTGGCCAGGCGGAAGCCGCGATCGGTGAAAATCTTCTGGTTGGTCTCGCGGATCGTCTCCTCGAGAGTCTCGGCCGCCACCGACTTGCCGTAGACCTTCTTGAGGTGCGCCACCGGCACCTTGCCGGGGCGGAAGCCGTTGAGACGGACCTTGTCCTTCATGCCAGCGAGGCGCTCATTCACCTTGGCATCGATTTCCGCGGCGGGAATGCTGATCTGGAATTCGTGCTTAAGTCCCTCGGAAAGGGTTTCATTCACCTGCATAGCGTCAATCTTCTTCCGGCTTGCCGACCCATCGTCGGCTGTTATCGTTGTTGGGATGCCGCGCAAGGCCGCATCGTGAAAGTCCAAAGCTCCAAAATCTCAGCCCAAATTCCAGTCATGGCGGCGTGAGCACGTCTTGGCCGAAACCGGCGGAGCGACCACGGATGGTGCGGGCGGAGGGACTCGAACCCCCACAACTTTCGTCACTGGAACCTAAATCCAGCGCGTCTACCAATTCCGCCACGCCCGCGCAGCGCACATCCTCGAGTGTTAGCGGCACAGCCGCGAGCGGCGGGCTTATAACATGGTGCCGGCCAATCGCGGCAAGAAAAAAAGCGCTTTCGGTCGCAGCCTGCCGCCTTTACTCCGCCACGGGAAAATGGTCCGCATCCCCTATGAAACCTTTGTCCTTTTCGGCACCGCGCCGGCGCGCTCTGCAGGCCCTTGCGGGCTCGGCCATTGGCCCTGCCCTGATCCGGCCGAGCCTTGCGAAGGCAGCGACCGAGTCGTCGTCGGAGGCGGCGCTGAAACTGGGCCCGCAGACACTGCGGCTACGCGCCGAGGGTCCGGCCACTCCGGTCTGGCAACTGGGCGACACCACCTTCACGCCGATCACCCGCGCCAGCGCACCGGCCAAGATCGCGGTGACCAATGAGACCTCCCATCCGGCCCTGATCTGCCTTCACGGCCTCGACGCCGCGGCAAGCGCGGAGCCGCTGCTCGCCCAACGCCCGCTCGCGCCCGGCGCAGCCATGACGTTCGACCTGCCAAACCAACCCGGCACCTTCCTGATCGATCCGCGCTTCATGCACGGCGAGGAAGATCGCCCGGCCCTGCCGCGCGTGCTGGTGATCGACGGCGGCGAGACGTATCAGGCCGACCGCGAAGACGTGTTGCTGATCGAGGACTGGAAGATCGGCCCGGACGGTGCTGCGCGGCTTGCGGGCCGCGCCGACGGGGGCATTGCCTCGCTCTACACCGTCAACCGCAAGAGCACCCACGACATTACGGTGCGCCCCAACGAGCGCGTGCGGCTGCGGATCGCCAACGGCTGCCAGCGCCTCGTGATCGCGTTGAAATTCTCTGACTGCCAGTTGAGCGTCGTGGCCATCGACGGGCAGCCGGCCGAACCCTTCGTCGCGCGCGACAGCCAGATCATCCTCGCGCCCGGCACGCGGATCGATGCATTGCTGGATGCGACCCGGGACGTCGGCACCCATGCGCCGATCCTGCTGCATGACGGCGTGCAGCCGATTCTGGTCGGCCGGGTCATCACCTCCTTCGCGGCGCCAGAGCGGGCCACGCCGCTCCCACTGCCGCGTGCAGCCGAGACGCCCGCCCCGCGCATCGATCTCAAGAACGCACAGCGCATCGAGTTGTCGCTCGATCCGGCGCAATGGGCGGCAGCGGCTGCGTTCGACACGACGTCGGCACCCGCCTTCCGCAGCAGTGCCGGGCGCACCGTGGTGCTCGCGATCACCAACCGCACGCCGTCCGTGGCGACGTTCCACCTGCACGGTCACCACTTCCGGTTGCTCGATCGTCTCGACGACGGCTGGAAGCCCTACTCGCTCGATACGCTCGCGTTCAATTCCAGCCAGACGCAACGCATCGCCTTCCACGCCGCGCATTCCGGCCGCTGGCTGATGCAGTTCATCACCACGGCGTGGAGTTCGCCGCGGCATTTGCGCTGGTACGAGGTCAGCTAAAGGCGAACGTCGAAACGCCGATAGAGATCGGAAACGACTGCGGGCAGCGCCTCGGACAAATCCTCGGCGATGAGGCCGGGGCCGAAATGGCGCGCGGCTTCGCCATGCATCCACACCGCGATGGATGCCGCCTCGAACGCCGGCACATGCTGCGCAAGAAGCCCGCCGATCATGCCCGAAAGCACATCACCTGCGCCTGCGGTTGCGAGCCATGGCGGCGCATTCGATGCGATCGACGCACGCCCATCCGGCGCGGCCACCACCGTATCGGCACCCTTGATCAGCACCACCGCGCCTGACTCCTTCGCAGCGAGACGCGCACGCTCCAGCTTCGAGAGCGCATGATCCTTGCCGGCGAGTGAGGCAAACAGCCGCGCGAACTCACCTTCATGCGGCGTGAGAACAGCTTGCCCATTCGCCTGCGTTGCGATGGCCTTGAACAAGGTCTGCGGCTCCGCCGCAAAGCTCGTCAGCGCATCGGCATCAAGCACCACGGCGCGCGGACCCGATAGCGCGGTGAGCACCATGTCGCGCGTGCGTGCACCGACGCCCGCGCCGGGACCGAGAATGCAGACATTGAGCCGCAGGTCCTGCAAGTATGCGGCAAAATCGACAGGCGTTTCGACCTCGCGCACCATCACGGCGGTCAGCGCAGCCGCATTGACCGCCAGCGCATCGCGTGGCGAGGCCAGCGTGACGAGCCCTGCGCCGCCGCGCAACGCCGCACGCGCGGCAAGCCGCGCCGCGCCCGTATGCGCGAGACCACCGGACGTGACGACGACATGACCGCGCCCGTATTTATGACCGGCGGCGTCTGGAACTGGAAAATGGCCGCGCCACCATTCGGGGATGTTCTCGAAGGTCTGCGGCCGGATCGTCTCCAGCACGCTCGGCGGAATTCCGATATCGGCAAAGCTCACGTCGCCGCAATGCAGGCGGCCAGGCAACAACAGATGGCCAGACTTCTTACGGAAGAAGGTCACGGTGCGGACAGCGCGTACGGCAACGCCCATCACCTCGCCGGTCGAACCGTTGATGCCGCTCGGCAGATCGACCGCGAGCACCGGGGCACCGCTGGCGTTGATCGCCTCGATCATCGCGTGCGGCTCGCCTTTCACGTCGCGATCGAGCCCCGCGCCGAACAACGCATCGATGATGAGCGCGGGCTTGCCGAGCGCAACTGGCGAGAACGATAGAACCGGCCCGCGCCATTGCTGGGCCGCACGCGCGGCATCGCCCTTCAGCGTATCCGGCTTGCACAGCAGCATCACGGACACCTTGCGGCCGCGTGCGGCGAGATCGGTGGCGGCGACAAAACCGTCGCCGCCATTGTTACCTCGCCCGGCCACGACCACGATATCGCCGGTCGGCGCGAGCGCCTGCGCAGCCTCCGCCACCGCTTCGCCCGCGCTTCGCATCAGCGCAAAGCTTACGACCCCCGCCTCGACCGCAAGCGTGTCGGCCCGCGCCATCTCCGCGACGCTCAGGAGTTCCATTGCCGATCTCCGTTCGCACGCGGCGCAGGCAAAGCCGCCCAAAGCAGCGGCAGCTTGACTGCCTCAAAATTGTGCATCTGCATATTTCAACGCCATCCAGTCGGAAGGAATTACGAGCCTTGATGCAAGTCCGACTTTAACATCTTGATAATCCAATACAATCGATAGCCGCGCGAACTGGCACGGACTCTGCTTTAAGAGGGCCGCGATCGAAGGCGGCCGGGAAGCCCCTCGATCGGCCGCGCCGCATCCGTCCATGCGGCCAACAGAAGTTTCGAAATGCCGGAGGCGTGCAGGTGAAGAAAATCGAGGCGATCATCAAGCCGTTCAAGCTCGACGAGGTGAAGGAAGCGCTTCAGGAGGTCGGCCTTCAGGGCATCACCGTGACCGAGGCCAAGGGCTTCGGCCGGCAGAAGGGCCATGCCGAGCTCTATCGCGGGGCCGAATACGTCGTGGACTTTCTGCCGAAAGTTAAAATCGAGATCGTGATCGGCGATGATCTCGTCGACAAGGCGATCGATGCCATCCGCCGCGCGGCACAGACCGGGCGCATCGGCGACGGCAAGATTTTCGTCTCCAACATCGAAGAAGCGATCCGCATCCGTACCGGAGAAACCGGCCTCGACGCGATCTGACACCGCCACCTCCTCGCTCGGCCGGCGCCGCCACCGAGCGAAACAATGAAACGACCAACCCAATCCAAGTAGCACAAGGGGTTTACATGAAGACCGCCCAAGACGTCCTGAAGGCCATCAAGGACAACGACGTGAAGTACGTCGACCTGCGTTTCACCGATCCGCGGGGCAAGTGGCAGCACGTCACCTTCGACGTCTCGATGATCGACGAGGAAATCTTCACCGAAGGCACGATGTTCGACGGCTCCTCGATCGCCGGCTGGAAGGCCATCAACGAGTCCGACATGACGCTGATGCCCGACCCGGTGACCGCGACAATCGACCCGTTCTTCGCCGAGACCACGATGGTCATCACCTGCGACATTCTCGAGCCGTCGACCGGCCAGCCCTACAACCGCGATCCGCGCGGCATCGCCCGGAAGGCCGAGGCGATGGTGAAGTCGATGGGCATCGGCGACACCGTCTATGTCGGCCCCGAAGCCGAGTTTTTCGTGTTCGACGACGTGCGCTTCCAGACCACGCCCTACAACACCGGCTTCAAGCTCGACTCCTCGGAGCTTCCGACCAATTCCGACACCGAATATGAGGGCGGCAACCTCGGCCACCGCATCCGCACCAAGGGCGGCTACTTCCCGGTGCCACCGCAGGATTCGATCCAGGACATGCGCTCCGAGATGCTCGGCGCCATGGCCCGCATGGGCGTGAAGGTGGAGAAGCATCACCACGAGGTCGCTTCCGCCCAGCACGAGCTCGGCATGAAGTTCGACACGCTGACCCACATGGCCGACCAGATGCAGATCTACAAGTACTGCATCCATCAGGTCGCGCACATCTACGGCAAGACCGCCACCTTCATGCCGAAGCCGGTCTATGGCGACAACGGCTCGGGCATGCATGTGCACCTGTCGATCTGGAAGGACGGCAAGCCTACCTTCGCCGGCAACAAGTATGCCGACCTGTCGGACACCTGCCTCCACTACATCGGCGGCATCATCAAGCACGCCAAGGCGATCAACGCCTTCACCAACCCGTCCACCAACTCCTACAAGCGTCTGGTGCCGGGCTATGAGGCTCCCGTGCTGCTCGCCTATTCGGCGCGCAACCGCTCGGCGTCCTGCCGCATCCCCTACACGACGTCGCCGAAGGCAAAGCGCGTCGAGGTGCGCTTCCCCGATCCGACCGCCAATCCGTATCTCGCTTTCGCGGCGATGCTGATGGCCGGCCTCGATGGCATCAAGAACAAGATCGATCCGGGCCCGGCGATGGACAAGGACCTTTACGATCTGCCGAAGGAAGAGCTGAAGCAGATCCCGACCGTGTGCGGCTCGCTCCGCGAGGCGCTTGAGAACCTCGACAAGGACCGCGCATTCCTGAAGGCCGGCGGCGTGTTCGACGACGACTTCATCAACAGCTTCATCGAACTCAAGATGACCGAGGTCGAGCGCTACGAGATGACCCCTCATCCGGTCGAGTTCGAGCTTTACTACTCGCTGTAAGCGGCAGATTTCCGATACAAACAAAGGGCGCCCCTCGGGGCGCCCTTTTCATTTCATAGTGCCCGTTCGCTGCGGCGAGCGGACGCACCTGTGCCACGGCTGTCAGCACCCAAATGGAGACGCCGGTTATCGGGTACGCGGGCCGCCTTCCCCGCCCTGGCTCCACTTGATCGCCCGCCCGGATTCGGAAAGAGTGCGACACGACAGTCGTTTCAGAGAATCGCCAGTGACCGTATCGACCGAGCGGAAACACCAGCGTCAGGACCTCGCCTGGGCGATTGCCGTCGGCGGCATTCTGGCCGTCAGCTTCGCCGCCCTGCTGATCTTTGCGTGGGAATTCGCGGCAACGCTGTTCCTCATTTTCTCCGGCATTCTGCTCGGCGTGGCGCTCACCGCCATGACCAAGCTCCTTAAGCGGGTGATGCCGGGGCCGCACGCAGGCCGGCTTCTCGTCATCTGCGTCGTACTTGCCGCAATGCTGGCCGGCATCTTCACGCTCGGCGGCTCAACCATCGCAAGTCAGGCGGCGGTGCTCAGCGGCACCCTCAAGGCACAGGTCGTCAATCTCAAGACGTTCCTCGAATCTCACGGCTTCGACGCGAGCTATCTCGATCTCAGCGCCATCGCCGCAAGTCCGAACGGCACCGCCGCGACCACCACGCCAACCTCGCCAAACGTGTCACATAACCTGCCGAGCGCAGGCGCAATTGCCTCGGGCGGTGGCGCGATCGTCAGCCAGACGCTGAAAATCATCCTCGGCACGGTTGGCGCCGTCGGCAACTTCTTCATCGTACTGTTTCTAGGCCTCGCCTTTGCGGCGCAGCCCGGGGTCTATCGCAAAGGGCTGATCGCGATGTCGCCCGCCGCGGTGCGCCCGCAGATGGAGGCTCTCATCGATCGCATCAGCTCGACGCTCGAGCGCTGGCTGATCGCGCAGATGATCACCATGTCGGTGGTGTTCGTCGTCACCTGGCTCGGCCTGCTCGCGATCGGCATTCCCGGCGCGTTCATTCTCGGCGTCCAGGCCGGGCTGCTCACGTTTATCCCGACGGTCGGCGCGCTCGTCGCCGGCATCGTCATCCTGCTCGCGAGCATCTCATCAGGCTGGGTCGCGGTGGGCTCTGCCTTCGTGCTGCTGATGGCGGTGCATGCGCTTGAGAGCTACATCCTCACACCGATCATCCAGCGCGAGGCGATCGACATTCCTCCGGCGACGCTGTTTGCGTTCCAGATCCTGCTCGGCGTGGTGTTCGGCGTCTGGGGGCTTGCGCTCGCCCTGCCGGTGATGGCGATCGTGAAGGTCATCCTCGTCTATCTGCGCGAGGATTCACCGCAAACCACCACCATCCAGGCTTGAGCCCGCGCCGCGAGGGCGCGAGCAGAACTCATCGAGAGCCCGTGGTCAGAATTTTCCGATGGCGGTCATGTGCTCGACCTCCGGCGGGGCCGCAAAATACGGCCCGACAAGCGCGCGCCACTCGGTGAAGTTCGGTCCTTCGCGGAAGTCGACCGTGTGGCTCTCAAGCGTTTCCCACTTGATGAAGAGCCGGTAGCGCGACGGCTTCTCGATCGAGCGGTGGATTTCGAGGCTCTTCCAGCCCTTGCTGCGCTTGAAGATGGATTGCGCCATCTCGACCGCCTGCTCGAAATCCTTCTCCTGGCCGGGCTTGATATCGACCTGCACGACTTCGGTAATCATCGGCTACCTCCCCTGTTTCACGGGCTGTAGCGGACAAGAAGCCGCCCGATCAAGTCAAAATGCAGGGAAGGCGTCAGAGCGTGAGAAGAAGAACGCCGGTGAGGACGAACACACAACCGACGAGAAGGATCGGCTGCCAGTCGCGCGTCTGATGGTAGCGGCCCTGCAGGCGGCGCTCCGCGATCAACGCCCGCTCGTATTCGTCCGATGTCGAGAACATGCAGGCGAAGCCCGCACGCGCCGATGCAGCGGCGGATTCAAGAGCGGAGATATCGGTGTGAACACGATCAGCCATGACGGTATCGTAGGCCGTGCTTGGTAAACAGACCGTTAGAGGGTTGCGCGGTTTTTCGGCTCAGACGTACGCTTCCGAGACAGCGTCGACCTTGGTGTTGTCTCCCCGCGCCGCCTGCGCAAGACGGCGGGCATGGTCGAGCTCAAGCGGCTCCTCAAGCACGGCCTCGACGCGATTGCGGCCGCCGCGTTTGGCGCGATAGAGCGCTGTGTCGGCGGAGGCGAGCAGCACATCGAGCTCCGTGGAAGCCGGACCGCCTGCAACGCCGATGCTGACGGTTGTCGCCAGCGGTGCGCCGTCCACCGCAATCCCCGCCTGCTCGAACGCGTCGCGAACACGTTCGGCGGCAACGAGCGCCTCCTCCATTCCGCACGGCAGAAGCGCTGCGAACTCTTCGCCGCCAACACGGCCGAGAAGATCAGTGACACGCAGCGCGCCGACGGCGACATTTGCGAACACACGCAACACATCGTCACCCGTCGCGTGGCCATAAGTGTCGTTGACGGCCTTGAAGTGGTCGATGTCGAAGATCATCGCCGTGATCGGCCGCCCGGCTTTCGCCTCGCGTTCAATCATGCGCGTCGTTGCCTCGCGGAAGCCGCGGCGGTTCAACAGCCCGGTCAGCGGATCGATCGAAGCCGCGGTCTTATGGATCGCAAGTGTGCGCTCCGACACCAGCATGAAGATGATGAACACCGTGCCGATGGCGTAGAAAACGAGTTCGGCCGCAAAGGCAGCCACCCAGATCGCATTATAGGGGCCGGTGCCCGCCGGGCTCAAAATATCGCCGAGCACGATCGGCAGCATCAGCACGGCGCCATGAAGGATCGGCACGAAGATCGCGGGCCAGCGCGAGCGCATCGCCTTGCGCCGCTCGCGCCACAGTTCGGACGCCGTGAGCGCCGCATAGGCCGCAACGATGCCTGCTCCAAGAAACAGCCGCACATGTTCCGAGAGCGGATCGGCCACCAGCACGGCACCGAGCCACACCATCGCGCCAGCGACGACGCCGACGATGCTTGGCGTACGACCGTGAAAGACGCGCGCCGCATCCCAGACAAGCCCACAGGCGATGAAGCCGACCGCATTCACCGCGAGCAAAAGACCGAATCCGAGGTCGTCGCCGCCAGCGATCCACAAGGCAATCGAGGCTGCGCCCAGAAGATAGGCCGCACCCCACCAGCCGAGCGCTGCGATCTTTTCCTGTCGCCAGAAATAGATCAGCAGACCGCCGAGCATCGCGGCAACGAGCGTCGCCACGAGGTAGAGCGTCGAGATATCGAGAGACAAGCTGTTGCCGGGCATAAAAAGACGTCAGCTCTCCGCTGCAAGGAGCCGAAATAGCTCACTCAGCGCTCACACGATTACCATCCGAATCTTGGTGGTTTATTTGCATGCAATGGAAAGTTTCTCGAAAATTATCGAGATTTTGCGCCATCCGGAACCGGTCGATATGTAGCGCCCACGCCGCCGCAAATAGCGGTCAAAAACAAAAAGGGCGCCCAAAAGGCGCCCTTTCGTGTCCCGCCCCGGAGGGCAAACAAAACCAGATATTAACGCTTCGAGAACTGGAAGGAGCGGCGGGCCTTCGCCTTACCGTACTTCTTGCGCTCGACGACGCGCGAGTCACGGGTGAGGAAACCACCCTTCTTCAGCACGCCACGCAGATCGGGCTCAAAGTGCGTCAGCGCCTTCGAGATGCCGTGACGAACCGCACCGGCCTGACCGGAGAGGCCACCACCGGCGACGGTGGCAACGACGTCGTACTGGCCCTGGCGGGCGGCAGCGACGATCGGCTGCTGGATCAGCATGCGCAGCACCGGACGGGCGAAATACACTTCGACGTCGCGGGTATTGACGACGATCTTGCCGGAGCCCGGCTTGATCCAGACGCGGGCGACCGCGTCCTTGCGCTTGCCGGTCGCGTAGGCGCGGCCCTGCTTGTCGACCTTCTTCTCGCGCTTCGGAGCGTCCGGCGCGGCCGTCTTCAGCGCCGACAACTGATCGAGGGACTGCATGGTATCGGACATTACGCGGCCCTCGTGTTCTTGCGGTTCAGTGAAGCGATATCGACGACTTCCGGATTCTGCGCCTCATGCGGATGCTCCGCGCCAGCGTAGACGCGCAGGTTACCCATCTGAATGCGGCCGAGCGGCCCGCGCGGAATCATGCGCTCGATGGCCTTCTCGAGAACGCGCTCGGGGAAGCGACCTTCGAGGATCGACTTCGCGGAACGCTCCTTGATGCCACCGATGAAACCGGTGTGGTTGTAATACATCTTGTTGTCGCGCTTGCGCCCGGTGAGGACGACCTGCGCGGCGTTGATGACGATGACGTTGTCACCGCAATCGACGTGAGGGGTGTAGGTCGGCAGGTGCTTGCCGCGCAAACGCATCGCGACCAAGGTGGCGAGACGGCCGACGACCAGACCCTTGGCGTCGATAATCACCCACTTCTTGTTGACCTCGGCCGGTTTCGCCGAAAACGTCTTCATGTGAGATATCCGTGAAAATGGCGTGCGGCGGAGATGCCGGACTGGGCGCGTTTCTAGAGAACCGCCCTTCTCCCGTCAACGTTCTCACGGCGAAATAACATCATATATTTCAATGATTTAAAATTATGGTGTTATAATACCTGAAAAATCACTATGTATTTGGAATGGAATAGGTCGCGCTTGCGATCGCAATTGGATCGGGCGAGGTCCCCGAGAGCAGATGCACTTCGCTGAACGCCAGCCGCTTGCCGATCTTCAACAGGCGCGCCGCCGCAACGATGTCCTGCCCCGGCTGGCCTCTGCGGAGAAAATTGATGGTGAGATTGGTCGTCAATGCGAGTCCGATCGGGCCGATCGCGGACAGAAGCGCGACATACATCGCGAAATCGGCGAGTGCCATCAGCGTGGGGCCCGATATCGTGCCACCGGGCCGTAACATCTGTTCGCTATAAGGCTGACGCAGCAGGCTGCTCGTGCCGTCAGCGCTTTCGATCATGATGTGGCCAGCCGAAAACGCCTGCGGAAACTCGCGGTGCAGAAACGCTTCGAGCTCTGCCACCGTCATTTTTGCATTTGCCATGTGGCCCGTTCCGTCCCGATCCCATATATGACGCCTGTATCACCGCGCCGTGACAATAAAAACCGCGACGCGCGTGCGCTCTCGGACTAAAGACGAATATCCACATGAGGATTGTTGCTGATGGATCATAATACTTACCCCGATAGTTACATCCGCGGCATTCTCACCAACATCAAATCCATCGCCATGGTCGGTGCCTCGCCGGTGAACGTACGGCCGAGCTATTTCGCATTCAAATACCTCGACCAGCGCGGCTACGACATGATTCCCGTGAACCCCGGCCAGCTCGGCAAGACGATCTCGGGCAAACCGTTCGTCGGCTCGCTGAGAGAGATTGGCCGCCCTGTCGACATGGTCGATATCTTTCGCGGCTCATCGCACGCGATGCCGATCGTCGAGGAAGCATTGTCGTTGCCGGTTCTGCCGAAAGTGATCTGGATGCAACTTGGCGTGCGCGACGATGCTGCTGCCGCCAAGGCGGAAGCTGCCGGCATTCAGGTCGTGATGAACCGCTGCCCGAAAATCGAATACGGCCGCCTCACCTCGGAGATCCAGTGGGTCGGCGTGAATTCCCGCACCATCAGCGCCAAGCGTGCGCCTATCCCGACGACAGGCATGCGGCTGTCGCTCAACCGCCCGAGCGTGATCGGTGGATCGACCGCGGCCGCCGATCGCGTTGCGCGTGAACGCGCCGCACGCGAGAAAGCCGAGAAAGACGGCAACGCGAGCTCCTGACCTTCCTTTCCGCTTCCGACAATTCCCGACGTCTTCCCATAAGGACATTCCATGACCGACCAGCAGCCCGGATTTTCAACCCTCGCCATTCATGCCGGCGCGGCGCCTGATCCGACCACCGGCGCGCGTGTCACGCCGATCTACCAGACTGCCTCTTTCGTCTTTAACGACGCCGACCACGCCGCCTCGCTGTTCGGCCTGCAGACCTTCGGCAACATTTATACGCGTCTCGGCAACCCGACGACGGCAGTGCTGGAAGAGCGCGTCGCGGCGCTTGAAGGCGGCACGGCCGCGGTTGCCGCTGCCTCCGGCCACGCTGCACAGGTGATGGCGTTCCACACGCTGCTGCAGCCCGGTGACGAATTCATCGCCTCTCGCCGTCTCTACGGCGGCTCGATCAACCAGTTCACGCACGCCTACAAGAATTTCGGCTGGAAGGTCGTGTGGGCAGACGCCGACGACATCAGCACGTTCGAGCGCGCGGTGTCGCCGAAGACCAAGGCGATCTTCGCGGAGTCGGTTGCGAACCCCGGCGGCGCGATCACCGATCTCGAAGCTGTCGCGAACGTCGCGCGTCAGGCCAAGGTGCCCTTCATCGTCGACAACACGCTCGCCTCGCCGTACCTGCTGAAACCGATCGACCACGGCGCCGATATCGTGGTGCACTCGCTGACCAAGTTCCTCTGCGGCCACGGCAACTCGCTCGGCGGCATCATCGTCGATGCTGGCACCTTCGATTGGTCGCAGGACAACCGCTATCCCCTGCTCACCGAGCCGCGGCCGGAATATCACGGCATCCGCATGCACGAGACGTTCGGCAACTTCGCTTTCGCCATCGCCGTCCGCGTGCTGGCATTGCGCGACCTCGGCCCCGCGATCTCGCCGTTCAACTCCTTCATGATCCTGACCGGCATCGAGACGCTGGCGTTGCGCATGCAGCGTCATGTCGACAACACCAAGGCCATCGCCGAATGGCTGTCGAAGCATCCGGCTGTGTCGTGGGTGAACTATGCGAGCCTGCCGGGCGACCGCTATTACAACCTCGCGCGCAAATACACGCCGAAGGGTGCAGGCGCCGTGTTCACCTTCGGCCTCAAGGGCGGCTACGACGCGGGCGTCAGTCTCGTCTCGAACGTCAAGCTGTTTTCTCACCTCGCCAACATCGGCGATACGCGCTCGCTCATCATCCATCCGGCTTCGACTACGCACAGCCAGCTCACCGACGAGCAGAAGATCATGGCCGGTGCAGGCCCGGACGTGGTGCGGCTGTCGATCGGCATCGAGGACAAGGAAGACCTGATTGCCGATCTCGATCAGGCGATGAACGCCTGATCCTTCGTTCGCAAAACGCAATTATGGAAAGGCGGCGCCGGGCATGGCGCCGCCTTTTTTTGCAGGCCTTGTTCTCGTGGTTCAGGTTCGCGGCACCGCCGCCTTATGCGCGCGCAAAAGGCGATTGTTGCGCTGGACCACTGCAAAGGTCGCAATCGAAGTCAGGATCAGCAGAAGCTGCGCGGACACGGCCTCCAGCGTCGGGTTAAGACCGATCGTCTCCATCCAGCCGAACCCCTTGAGTTCGGTGAACGACACAATGTTCTGCTCCTGGAACTCAAGCATCGCCTCGCCGATAAATTTGATGCCCATCAGGAACAGAAACGCCGACGTCACAATGAACAGAGGCCGCAGCGGAATACGCCGCGCCACCAGATTGATGAAATAAAACAACACGGCGAGCGCAAGCGTCGCAGCAAGCAAGCCACCGAACAAGCCGAGACTCCAGCCACCTTCGGTCGCAGCCAGCGCGGTGATGAACAGCACCGTCTCCGCGCCTTCGCGGAACACCGCAAAGAACGCGAGCAGCCCCACCGCCCAGCCGGTATCGTGTGCGAGAGCGTGGTTAGCCTTCTCGGCGAGATACTCTTTCCAGTCCTTCGGATCCTGCTTGTTGAGCAGCCAGCCACTGACATAGAGCATCAGCACGGCCGCAAGGAGAATGACGCAGCCCTCCAGAAGGTCGCTATGCTCACCGGAATTGAGCGTTGCAAACAGCCAGGCCGCGATCAGGCTCGCACCAATCGCCGCAAGCGCACCGCTATAGAGCGCGCTGACGCGATGCTCGCCGCCCACCTTGCGCAAGTACGCCGCCAGCGCTGCGATGACGAGCATCGCCTCGAGCCCCTCGCGGAGTAGAATGACGGCCGCCTGAATGAATGCGTTCGACATCGCGATCCCAAAGCAACGACGCCGATTGTATTAGCCCCGGGTCTTCGGATGTAAAGCGGACCTCTCCCCACGAAACGGAGAGGCTGTCATGCGAGCGCGGAAGGCCGCATGAAGCGGGCCTTCCCGGCACGTCGGCGATTTAGAATTCGTCGAGACAACGCCTACCGGAACGTGGGAACGAGTCCCTGCGCCATCGTCGGCTCGCCGGGCTGCAGACGATGCGTCTGCAACAGCGCAAGCGTTAACACCACGATCGCTGTCGCCTGATGCAGAAGACCGAGCGAGATCGGCACCTGATGCAGCAGCGTGAAGATGCCGATGACGAGCTGGAGGCTCATCGCCGCCATCAGCCAGACCGCACCCCGCACGGCTGCAGGCGCAGCCTTGGTCCGGATCACGTCGACGAGATGATAGAGTGCCACTGCGAACAGCGTATAAGCGATCATGCGGTGGGTGAACTGCACCGTCAGTGTGCTGTCGAAGAAATTCCGCCACCATGGCTTCTCGAAGAACAATTGATCGAGCGGCGGAATGAACCCGCCATCGATCTCCGGCCAGGTGTTGTAGATCTTGCCGGCCCGCAGGCCCGCGACGAGCGCGCCGAAATAAAGTTGCAGGAAGATAAGCCCGAGCAAGATCCGGCTGGTCAGCGCTGCCCTTGCCGTCGCGGCGACCCTGGAGACGCGCGGCGCCAGACCACGCATGGTCCACACCGTCGCGGAGAAAATCAGGAGCGCGAGGAGGAAATGAATCGCAAGCCTGTACTGCGAAACCGAAACACGCTCCGACAGGCCCGACTTCACCATCCACCACCCGACCGCGCCTTGCAGGCCGCCGAGCGCGAACAGAACCCATAGCCGCCGCTTCAGCGCGGCATCGAGGCCGCCGCGGATCAGGAAGAACAGGAACGGCAGAAAGAACACCACGCCGATGCTGCGTGCGAGCAACCGGTGCGCCCACTCCCACCAGAAGATCGTCTTGAATTCCGACAGGCTCATGCCCGAATTCATCTCGCGATATTGCGGGATCTTTTTGTAGGCCTCGAACTCGGCGTCCCACGCCTGCGCACTCAGCGGCGGCATCATGCCCGAAACCGGCTTCCACTCCGTGATCGACAGGCCGGATTCGGTGAGTCGCGTCGCACCGCCCACCAGAAGCGTACAAACGATCATCGCTGCGACAAATCCAAGCCAGATACGGATCGCCTTATGCGATTTCGTGGTCTTGGCGGGGATGTCAGGAGAATGGGTCATTGCCATGCGTGGTTATATGGAGGGAGGCTTGATCGGCCGGGCGCGGCCCTTATAGTCGCCCCCGCTTTCCGGCGCAAAGCGCACAACCCCGCAGCCATTCAGTTCTCCATGAAGATCCGGACCCGAAAGTTCATTGGAACCATAGGCCTGCTCATTCTCGTCGTGGTGTGGTCGCTGCTCGGCATGACGATCGCCCAGACGCCGTGGCTTGCTTCCTCCAAGCTCGCGCAGGGCATTTTCTATGTGGTGGCGGGTCTTGGCTGGGTTCTGCCCGCCATGCCGCTGATTTCATGGATGTCGCGGCCCGACGCCCCTTCGGCCTGAGCCCCCGTCACATTTAATCCTGTTGTGATTTCAAGGCGATTCCGCCAACGGCCACCGGGCATTACTTTTTATTGACGTTTGTTTGGAAAGGTCGGCCGGAAGGCGGCCTGGGCGCCGCCCGTCTCACGTTCTCAAAACAGGGTCCGCAATGGCAATGGCCGCCGAGCACGACTACCCATCCGCCAGTGCGGGCGTTGGGAACGGCGGCGCCATCGCCCATGTCCGCCTCTATCAGAGCTTTGCCGAAGCTGAAGTGATCTGGCGCGGCATGGAGACGCGCGACCATTTCTATACGCCGTTCCAGCGCTTCGATTTCCTGAACGTCTGGCAGATCCATACCGGCCCGTTCGAACACACGACGCCGCTCATTGTCGTCGCGCTTGACGCCGACAACCGCCCGCTGATGTTGATGCCGCTTGCGACGGTGCGGGACAACGGCGTCCATGTCGCCCGCTTCCTTGGCGGCAAGCATTCGACCTTCAACATGCCGATCTGGCGGCGCGACTTCGCTGCCCGCGCGACCAAGGCCGATCTCGATCTCGTGTTCCAATCCGTCGCCGCACATGGCATCGACATTCTGGCTCTGACCCAGCAGCCGAAAGAATGGCACGGCAACGCCAATCCGTTCGCGCAGCTCCCGGGCCAACCTTCCGCGAACGCCTGCCCGCTATTGCAGGTCCGGCCTGGCGCCACCCGCGAAGAAGTTATCAGCAGCGGCATGCGCTATCGCATCCGTCAGAAGGAGCGCAAGCTCAGTGTCCTGCCCGGCTATCGCTATTTCGTGGCCCGCACTGACGAAGACATCACCCGTGCGCTCGACTACTTCTTCGCCACCAAGCCGCTGCGCATGGCGGCACAGAACCTGCCGAACGTCTTTGCGGCACCGCATATCGAAGCGTTCGTTCGTGCTGCCTGCCTCACCGAGATCGCGGGCGGCTATCGCGCCATCGATGTTCACGCCATCGAATGCCGCGACGAGATACTCGCAATGTTCGGCGGTGTCGCCGATGGTCATCGCTACTCGATGATGTTCAACACCTACACCATGTCCGAGAATGCAAGGCACAGCCCGGGCATGGTGCTGCTGCGCAATGTCATCGATCATGACGTTGCGCGGGGCTTCACCGGCTTCGATCTCGGTATCGGCGCGGCGGGCTACAAGCTTCACTTCTGCAAGGGTGAGCAGCAGATTTTCGATTGCTTCATTCCGTTTACCGCCCGCGGTCGACTGGCGGCGCTCGGCATGTCGTCGCTCAACCATGCCAAGCGGATCGTGAAGCAGAATCCGACACTTGTAAGCATGGCGAATCGGCTGCGCGCCGCAATTCATCGCTGACACGCTGACGCTCAGCGAACACCCACACTCGTCTGGAAATTCATCTCAAGCAGCGGCGACTTCCGCCTGCGGAGCTTCGCTTGCGGCCGGCTCGAGAATGCTCACTCCAACAAATCCCGACGCCAGCAACTGCGACCGCATGGTCGCCTTCGCGGCCTCCGACAAACCGGGTGCTGGCAGGATCACTGCATGAGCGTGGCTGGCAATCAGGGACGACGGAAGATCGGCAGCCGTCCCGGCATCGAGCACCACATGGTCATAGGTGTGCAACAGCGCATCGAGCGCCATCACGACACGGGGCGATGTCAGAAGCGCGCGCTCCGGCTGAACGCCCGCACTGATGACGTGGAGCGAGGAGCGCGTATCGCGGTTGATGATCTGCCCGAATGAGGCAACGCCTCGTGCAAGATCACTGAGACCGGGCACATGCGCCGCACCGTCCATCCCTGAAGGCGACAGACCGATCAGCAAGGCCCTCGAATCCCGCGCAAGCTGTCGCGCCAGCGTAAGCGCAGTGTTGGAAACATCACTCCCCTCACCTGCGCCGATCAATGTGATCTTGCGCGCCCGCTCGCCGCTTTGGCGCAGCGCCGCGGCAAGCTGCTCGATCTGCAACGTGAACGGCATCGCAGGAGAGCCTCTGACAATATCGCTGACCGCGACGCCATCATCCGACGTTCCCCATGGGGTTGTCATCTTCAGAAGCTCGGCCGTTGCGATATAGCCGCTGGTCAGCAGCAGCGTCACCAGAGTCGCGATCAGCACGATCGGCAACTTCTTCGGATAAGCAGGCGTATTGGAAACAATAGCGCGCGAGATAATGCGGCCATCAGCCGGTGCGGAATCGATGGTCTCGCGCGTCGTCGCTTCACGATACTTGGCGAGATAGGTTTCCAGAAGGTCGCGCTGCGCCTTGGCCTCACGTTCAAGCGCGCGCAACTGCACTTCTTCGCTGTTGGTGGACGTTGCGCGCGACTTCAACTGATCGAGACTTGCGTTCAGTCCGTCCATGCGCGCACCCGCGATGCGGGCGTCGTTCTCGAAGGCGCGGGACAATTTGCCGGCTTCCTCGCGAATCTGCCGATCGAGATCTGCAATCTGCGCCTTCAATTCCTTGATGCGGGGATGGCGATCCATCAACGTCGAGGATTGTTCAGCCAGCTGCGCGCGGAGCGTGACGCGCTGCTCGCTGAGCCGCCGCACCAAATCCGAATTCAGGACCTCGGACGCTTCGATCGGCCGCCCGCTTTGCAGCATGGTGCGGATCGCGTGCGCACGCGTCTCCGCATCCGACTTCTGCGCGCGGGCATTGTTGAGCTGCGTGTTCAGCTCGCCAAGTTGCTGATTGGACAGCGTGGTGTTGTTGGTGCCGACGAACAGGTTCGACTTGGAGCGGAATGCCTCGACGCGATCTTCCGCTTCCGAGACTTTCTTGCGGAGGCTATCGATTTCGCCCGACAGCCACTGCCCCGCCGTTTTGGCCTGCTCCTGCCGGGCAGCCTGCTGCATCACCAGATAGCCGTCGGCGATGGAGTTCGTGACCTTCGCCGAAAGCTTCGGATCGCTTGACAGAAACTCGACCACCATGACGCGCGACTTATCGACCGCATAGGCGGTCAGACGATCGTAATAGGCGCCGAGCACTCGCTCCTCCGGCGTCAGACGGAGCGGGTCACGGCCGATGCCGACCAGCAGCAGCAGTGATTTCAGCGGTGAGATACCGTTCAAGACCGGATCGAACTCCGGCAGCTTGTCGAGCTTGTTCTTCCTGATGACTTCAAGCGCAAGTTCGCGTGACAGCAGAAGCTGCACCTGGCTTGCGATGGCGGCATCGTCGAGCGCGCCACGCTCTTCGCTGCGCTCGCCGGTCGGGCGCAGGAAGATGTTGTCCCGCCCGTCGATCAGGATGCGCGCCTCGGACTTATAGCGTGGCGTCACCGTGTTCACGCCGACCATCGCCAGCACAAACACCGCAGCCGTCGGCACCAGAATCCATTTGCGCTTGTCGACGAGCGCCTGCCAGATCACCCGCAGATCGAGATCGCCATGCTGCGACTTGGCCGCCTGCCGAGGTGCAGGCGGTGTTGCGGGAGCCATGAACCGCCAAACAGCGCTAGCGGCCTCTTTCAGCCGGTCACGCACATACGCCACACGCATCAACAGCTCCCGCCACGCTCACACAACTGGCACTGCGGCGATTACAATCCATTAAGGTTGCTGTGCGGTTAACGTCGCGGCGTCATGCTTTGTAAACGCGCGGGCCCTAATGAAGGGATGATTTTAAGCCAGAGCCATGCCCTTACCTGATCGCCCCCTTCGCATTCTGCACGCCGTCCGCGCCCCCGTTGGCGGCATCATCCGCCATATTCTTGACCTCGCCGATGGCCAGGCCGAGCGCGGGCACGAGGTCGGCATTCTCGCCGACAGCCTGACCGGTGGTGAGCGTGCCGATGCCGCGTTGAGCGAGATCGCGCCGAAGATGAAGCTCGGCATCCACCGCATCGCCATCCGCCGCGAGCCGCACCCTGCCGATCCTGCAACCGCCCTACGCCTCTTGAAGCTTGTGCGCGCGCTGAAACCGGATGTGTTGCATGGGCATGGCGCGAAAGCCGGCGCCTTCGTGCGGCTCAAGGGTGCCTCACAGACAACCATCCGCGTCTACACGCCGCACGGCGGATCGCTGCACTACCGCCCGGAGACGCTGAAAGGCACGTTCTATGCTCGCCTCGAGCGCGCGCTGATGAACCGCACCGACCTGTTCCTGTTTGAAAGCGGCTTTGCACGAGACACTTATCAGCGCGTCGTCGGCAAGCCCGCGGGCCTCGTGCGCTGTGTTTTCAATGGCGTCAGCGCCAATGAATTCGATCCGGTGCCGCTCGCAACGGACGCCACCGATCTCGCGTACGTCGGTGAATTCCGCCACATCAAGGGCGCGGATATTCTCATCGAAGCGCTGGCCCGGCTGCGTGCGAACGACAGGCCAGTGACGCTGACGCTTGCCGGCGACGGCGAGGAAACGGCAACTCTCAAGGCACTGGTTCAGCGCCTGCAACTCACAGACGCTGCGCGCTTCATCGGTCACGTCAAGGCGCGTACCGGCTTTGCCAAAGGCCGCCTGCTTATCGTGCCCTCGCGCGGGGATTCGATGCCATATGTGGCGATCGAAGCCGCAGCCGCCGGCGTGCCGATGCTCGCGGCCAATGTCGGCGGCATTCCGGAAATCTTCGGGCCGTTCGGCGATGCGCTGTTCCAGCCGAACGATCCCGGCGCGATGGCCGATGCCATCGCGAACGCGCTCGACAATCTCGACGGTGCGCGGGAACGAGCAAAATCGCTGCGCGAACGCATCTTCGCAAACTTCTCGCAGAAGGCGATGGTCGACGGCGTGCTCGACGCCTATCGGGACGCCTTCAGCCTTCGTTAACCTCGTCCGAATCCAATAACGGATTGTTCTGTTTTCTTCGGTATCCGAACGAGAACGCGCGAGCGCGCGCAACGATAATCGAACGGGATTCGGGCGTGGAAACGAGGAGCATTCAAGCCAAAATGGAAGGATCTGCAGCGGCTGCCGTATCTGTCACCACGGGCCGGCCCTATCCGTTCGAGCGCAGGCGCCGCCTTTCGCCCGCCGCGCTCGCCGTCACCAACGAAAAGGTCCTTCCCGCCTACTCGACCGTCGTCATCAACGGCGTCGTGCGCGCCCTCGACTTCACTCTCCTCAGCATCGTCGGCATTGCTTCCTATCTCGGCTATGTGGTCCCGATCGATGGATTCTCCTGGTACGCAATTCTCGCCGTGCTGGCGATGTCGCTCGTTGCCATCATCAGTTTCCAGGCAGCGGAGATGTACGATATCCAGATCTATCGCGGACGGCTGCGACAGTTCACGCGCCTGATTTCGTGCTGGACGCTGGTGTTTCTGTTGTTCATCGGCGCGTCGTTCTTCGCCAAGCTCGGCGACAGCGTCTCCCGCGTCTGGCTTGCGACATTTTTCGTCAGCGGCTTCGTCACGCTCGTTGTTGAGCGCATGGTGCTGCGCTCACTGGTGCGGCGATGGGCACGCGAAGGCCGGCTCGGCCGGCGCACCGTCATCGTCGGCTCCGATGAGAACGGCGAGAAGCTCATCAAGGCGCTGCGTCAGCAGCACGACTCCGACCTCAAGCTGCTTGGCGTCTTCGACGACCGCAACGACGGCCGCGCGCTCGATACCTGCGCCGGCCTGCCCAAGCTCGGCAAGATCAACGACATTGTCGAATTCGCGCGACGCACCCGCGTCGATCTCGTGCTGTTCGCCCTGCCGATCTCGGCCGAGAGCCGCATCCTCGCGATGCTGAAGAAACTGTGGGTGCTGCCGGTTGATATCCGCCTCTCCGCCCACACCAACAAGCTGCGCTTCCGTCCGCGCTCCTACTCCTACATCGGCTCGGTACCGACGCTCGGCATGTTCGAGCAGCCGATTACCGACTGGGACATGGTGTTGAAATGGGCATTCGACCGTGGTGTCGGCGCCATTCTGCTGATCCTGCTGGCACCGGTGATGGCGCTCACGGCGCTTGCGATCAAACTCGACAGCCCCGGCCCGGTGCTGTTTCGCCAGAAGCGCTTCGGCTTCAACAACGAGCGCATCGACGTTCTGAAATTCCGCTCGCTCTATCACCACCAGGCCGACCCGCTTGCGGCCAAAGTGGTGACGAAGAACGACCCGCGCGTGACGCGCGTCGGGCGCATCATTCGCAAGACGAGCCTCGATGAACTGCCGCAGCTCTTCAACGTGGTGTTCAAGGGTAATTTGTCGATCGTCGGCCCCCGGCCGCACGCCGTGCAAGGCAAACTTCACAGCCGCCTGTTCGACGAGACGGTGGACGGCTATTTCGCGCGTCATCGCGTCAAACCCGGCATTACTGGCTGGGCACAGATCAATGGTTGGCGCGGCGAGATCGACAACGAGGAGAAGATTCAGAAGCGCGTCGAGTTCGATCTCTATTACATCGAGAACTGGTCGCTGCTGTTCGACCTCTACATTCTCTTCAAAACACCGTGGGCCTTGATCAAGGGCGAAAACGCTTATTAAGCTCACCCCTACCTGCTGAAGCCTTGAGCTTTATCGTCGACCGAACCGCGGCAGACGCGCCCACAACCGCGTGATCTGACCCACAATATTGGCGGGCGGGTCGACGATGACCCCCTTCACGATCATCCATCCGCTGAGCGCCGCAACTGCAAGCAGCATCGCGTATTGAACGGCGATCGCCGCCGGTTGCGACACGGCGATCGTCGAGCACGCATAGCCGCCGATGCGCACCACGAGAACGACCAGGATAAGCATGGAGATTGCGAAATTCCGTCCCTGCCGGGTCGTCCGCGGCGGGCCGAGAAATGCGAATGCCAGTATCACGAACACGAACGGATAGAGTCCTGCGAGCAGACGATCATGCAACTCGGCGCGGAACTGACCGAGACTGCGCTGCGCGACCTGATCGTCCTTCGGCGGCGAGATCAATTCGCTGATGAAGCGTTCGCGCGCGTTGTAATTATAAGTCTGTGGTGCCTGCGAGAACTGCGACATGTCGAAAGCGTAGCTCTTGAAAGCGACGATCAAGGGATCCTTCTTGTCGGCCTGGAAGCGCTGCAGATTGCCGTCGCTCAGCACCAGGAACGACCCTTTGTCGGTCTTCTGCACCACGCCGTTTTGTGCGGTGATGTTGATGCGCTCCGCCGGGTTGCGCTGGTCGTCGATGAAGACGCCGACCAGCACGCCGCCCGGCCGGCGCTCCTGCACCCGCAGCACCAGCTTGTCGAGCCGGATGAACTGCCCCGGCTGAAGCACATTGGCGAGCACATCGGCGCCGATCTCGGTGTGCCAGCGGCGCAGCGCCCGCAGACACTCCGGCGCAAGGAACACAGCAAGAAACGAGATCAGGCACGCCACAATCACGGTCGAATACATGAACGGGCGCAGAAACCGCCATGGCGACAGCCCCGCCGCGTTCATGACGATGATTTCAGAATCGGTCGCCAGACGGTTCAGCGTATGCGTCACCGCAAGCAGGATCGCGAGCGGCGCAATGATCAGCGCAAGCACCGGGATCGCAAGACCGGTGATGCCGAGGAACACCAGCACGGTCTGCCCCTGTGCCGTCATCAGATCAATGCCGCGCAGCGCCTGCGTCACCCAGATCACGCCGGTCAGGGAAATCAGCACGATCAGGAACGACAGCAGGGTCGACCGGACGACATAAGCGTCGATCGAGCCGAGCAATCGTCGCGGCGATATGAGCGAGAGAGCCGTCAGGAGACCACCTTGTCCGTTGAAGGCACCGGTTGCGCGCTGTCGAGACCCGCCAGAAGCTCCCGGACCGCCGCCAGCACCTCGTCATAGGGAATATCGGCCACCCTCGTCGCGCAATGCAATGCCCGATGGGGTACGCCGAAAGGATACCACTCCTTTATGGTCGTGTTGGGCATGAGCGCTACTACCGGCTTGCCCCGCGCCGCAGCGATATGCACGATCGAGGTATCGGGACTGATGACGAGATCGGCGCAGGACACCGTCGCGACCGTCTCCGAAATATCGGCCGAAGGCGGCAGCCATTCAGCCTCAGAGGCTTTGCCGATCGCCTCCAGTCGCGCCAGGTCCCACGGCGCGGAGATCAGCACGACGCGCACCGACGGCGATTTAAGATCACTCACCAGACGGATGAACTTTTCATCGTCCCAATACCGGGCCGGATCGACCGACAGATTGACGACGATCAGCTTCCGTTCATCCTTCTCCTCCGGGAAAAGCCTTTCGCGGACTGCCCTGGCAGCCGATTGAGAAAAGACGATGGCCGGGTGAATATCCTCGGGCTCGAGCATCAGCTTGAGCGGCGCGATCAAGCGCAGCATCTGCACCGCCTGATGCTCCGGCTCTCTCGCACGCGGCACCGGCACATCGTAAAGCCCGGTCCCATCATCATCGAATCCGATCTTCAGCCTCGCACCAGCCAACACCGCATAGGCCGCGGCCGTCATGGAGTCGCCCGTCAACATATCGATGACGACGTCGTAGTTGCGCTCGCGCAGTTGGCGGATGAGGCGCGCCTGCTCGATCAGATTTTTTCTGGCGATGAAGACGCCGTCGAGATGCGGCAGCAGCGATGCCGCCGCGGCGTTCTTGCGGCCGAGCACGATATCGATCTGGGCGTTTGGAAAGTGATCGCGCAACGCCTTGAAGAAGGCGGTCGAGATGATGGCATCACCGATCTTGTCGGTGCGGATCAGCAGAATCCGGTCGACCTGCCCGATCGTCTCAGGCGTCGCACGTTGCGTTCGCGTGAACGCAAAGCGTACGCGGCGGGCCAACGAATAGAGCCGTTTGGTCGATCGCCAGACTCCGCGATCAAAGGTTGAGAGCGCCATGAACCGTGTTATCCGACGACCGTCCTGCCTATAAGGCTCTGAGATTAAAATACAAGTCTAATCAATATCGTCTCCGGGACAGGGCCCCTGTCGATAATGAAACCGTGCACATGGCGAAAGCCTCAAGCCGCGCTCCTTGACAGGCCCCACCGCGCTGCGGCCATAGAGGGCGGCAAGCCCACCGGACCCACCGCATGACCGATCAATCGCACGACGCATCGAGGAACCCGACCCGGCCGTCGGCGGATACGGCTGCCGTTCCCGTGCTGATAGCGATCCTGCTCGCGCTCACCGCCGTGCGGCTGGTCGGGCTCAACCTCTCCCAGGTCGATCTCTTTTTCGATGAGGCACAATACTGGTCGTGGGCGCAGGCGCCGGCCTTCGGCTATTTTTCCAAGCCACCGCTGCTCGCCTGGGTGATCGCGCTCGCGCAATCTGTCTGTGGCAGCGGAGAGGCGTGCGTACGCGCGCCCTCGCCGATCATCTACGCGCTCATCGCAATCGTCGTCTATCTCATCGCGCACAGGCTTTACGACGCCCGCACCGCGTTCTGGAGTGCGCTGTCAATTGTGCTCGCGACCGGCGTCATCTTCTCGACGCGGATCATCTCCACGGATGTGCCGCTTCTGCTGTTCTGGTCGCTTGCCTTGTTGGCCTATGTCGAACTGCTTGAGAAGCCGCGCTGGAGTTTTGCGATCGTGCTCGGCCTCGCCGTCGGCCTCGGCATGCTTGCCAAATACGCGATGGTCTATTTCTATCTCGGGATCGTGCTCAGCGCGTGGCTCGCCCCGCATACCCGCACGCTGCTGCGCCAGCCGATGTTCTGGGTGAGCGTTCTCATCGCGTTCGCCTGCCTGATCCCGAATGTGATCTGGATCGCGCAGCACGATTTCGTCACCTTCAAGCACACGTCCGACAACGTCCAGGGCAGCGGCGCAAGCTTCCGTCCCGGACAGGCGTTATCGTTCCTCGCGAGTCAATTTGCTGTCATCGGGCCGATCACCTTCGGCGTCTTCCTCGTGGGGCTTGCAAAGTTATGGCGCAACACCTTCACGCATGAGGACCGTCTGCTGATTGCATTTGCGATCCCGCCGCTCGTGCTGATCGCGGGCACCGCAATGATCACGCATTACAACGCCAACTGGGCCGCCACCGCTGCGATCTCGGTGACGATCTTTGCGACTGCGATTCTGATCCGCGAGGCGCGCTGGAAACTCGTCACGACAACCATCGCACTCGGCCTGTCCGCGCAGACGCTCTTCATCATCGCGGATGCTTACGCCCCGAAAGTCAGCCTGCCCTTCCTCGCGCGCGGCGATGTCTACAGCCGCACCCTCGGCTGGAAAAACCTCGCCGAAGCGGTGAAGGAGGTTACACAAAAGACCGGCGCGAAAAGCATCGTGACGGACCAGCGCGCGGCCACCGCCGAGCTTCTCTACTATCTGCGCGACGCGAACCTGCCGATCTACGCTTGGCGTTCGCAGGCGGCGGCAAGCGATCAATACGACATGGATATTCCGTTGACGCCGTCCGCGCCGCAGCCGGTGCTTGCCGTGGTGGAGTGTGGCTCACCTGCGCGCTATCGCAACAGTTACGACGCCGTCGAAGCGCTGCCCGATATCACGGTGTCGACAGGCCCGCGTTCGCAGCGCAGCTACCGTGCGCTCATGCTCTCCGGCGCGAACGGCACGCCGCCGTTCGGCCGGTGTTCGTAAAGCTGTTTAACGTAGCGAGATCGCAAGCCCGCTGAGGTCGGCATTCACCATCAAGCCGGCTTGGCGACCCTGCATGGTCAGCACCGCGCCCTTCTCGTTGGTGAGAACGATGGCGCTGACGCCCGGCCCCACGGCCGCACCGGCTCCGGCTGCGCCATAGACCCCCGCGACGTCCGACGGACGGCGAATGTTGCTGACCGTGCCGACGAGATCGGTTTTCGAGGCACCAAAGACGAAGCCCGCGCTCAGGCCTCCGATCGACAGCGGATAGCGCCGGCCGTGGAAGGTCAGCGTGCCGCTTCCGCCCGACGCGCCGATGAACCAGCCGCCCTTCAGCACGGAAATGCGGATGGTGCCGCTATCCGCATAGGCTGCGGAGCTGAGCCCGGCCATCAAGGCGACGGCCAACACAAGTATCCATTTCGGCATCCGGACGGAAAACATCGCCTCCACCTTTCATTTGCGCGGAGAATCAATCGCCGCTGATGGTGAAGGATAAGGCCCGCCGCAGATTCGGGGCAACCGCCACGCCGTGCCCGGGTCGGGGCCAAGAAGGCGAATACGGCCCTATGGGAACGGTGGCCCCGAGCCATTTTGCTCAGTTCTTGCCTTGCCTTATGCCGCCAATTTCCCTAATCAGTCGCCATTGTCGGAGCGTGGCGCAGCCCGGTTAGCGCACTAGTCTGGGGGACTAGGGGTCGTGGGTTCAAATCCCGCCGCTCCGACCATTTTTTTTGCAAAACCCCGCTTTGGCAACCCACCGCCGCCCTCAGCGAGGCGGTGTCTCCTTCCGATACTCCGGCCTGATAACGCTCGCGTTTCGCGCGATGAAGAATGTCGACGCCGCCGGCGTCAGATGGCCATCGTCGCGGGAAATCGGCAATCCACCGCTGTCGGGAACGGTGATCAGGCAGCGGTCGCCGTCACATAGTGTTGCGGCCGGTGAAATGAACGTCGCCCCTTCCGCTGTCGCAACATGCCGGACCATCTTCTCCGCCGCAAACGCAGGCACATCGAGATAGGCCGAATCCCATTCAGGCATTTTCTCCGTCAAAGCGGGACGGTTGAAGATGCTGAACTGGAAATCCCGCAACGGGATAACCGACGGCGCGAGCTTCCAGTGCGGAAACTGCCCGATAACAACGATGTGCTGCACGCCGATCGTCTTCAGCCATTCGAGAGTTCGTGTCAGCCTCTCCTCGTTCAGCAACGCATAACCGCGCGTACCGTCATAGGCCGACCAGCGCGCCGCAAGGATTACTGTATCCGGACGCAACAGTTCGATCTTCTGCCGCGCGAATGCATTCGCATCGTTGCAGTAGCGCGGACGCGACGCCACGGCATCCACCATCGGGGCGCAGGCGAATGAAATGTAGCGCGCGAGCCGGAAGTCCTGCCTTTCCTGCTGCAGAGCGCGCAGGCCAGCGATCAGATGAAATGCATGTGAATCGCCCCAGACCAGAGCGAGCGGCGCACCTGCTGGTCCCTCACCTTCGCATTGCGGAGATGGCCGGACATCGACGTCATAACGGCATACATGGGCGTCCTCGGACTCCTTCTCCGTCGTCATCATGCGTTTCTGGATCTCGTGCGGAAAACGATCCAGCAGCCCCTCCTTCGCGTACACCACGAGGCCAAGGCCGCCGCCAACAGCGAGAACTGCAGCGAGAGAAACAGCTTTCGGCGACAGACGCCCTGCCGAGCGAATCGGACGCTCAACAAATCTGTAGGTGAGATGCGCAAGAACGCCGGCGGCAAGGATCAAGCCGATCGACATGATGAACGTCGGCTCTTTCTGGAAGCGGATGATGCGTGCGAAAACGAGAAGCAGCCAGTGCCACAGATAGAGCGGGTAACTAATCAACCCGATATAAACGAGCGCAGGCTGGCTCAGGAAAACGCGGTTCGGCCGCGCATTCTCACCTGCTGCAATCAGGAGCGTCGCACCCGCCACCGGCAACAGCGCCCACCAGCCGGGAAAGGCCCGGTCGCGATCGATCACGACCATCGCCACCGCGAGCAGCAGCAGCCCGACCCAACCGGCCCATTCCCGCTCGAGAACAGGACGTCCGGCACGGGCATGAAGCAGCGCGAGAACAGCGCCCGCTCCCAATTCCCAGAAGCGGCTGAACGGCAGGAAGAATGCGGAGACAGGATCATTTCCGCTTTGCACGACATTGACGACGAACGACAGACCAGCGAGCCCAACCGCTACCGGGATTGCTGAACGACGCACCGCCAGCATCATCAGGATTAGCGGCCAGACCAGATAGAACTGCTCCTCCACACCGAGCGACCAGATGTGCAGCAGCGGATTGAACTCCGCGCTCTGCGCGAAATAATCCTGCTGCAGCCATAATGCGATGTTGGCGACGAAGCCCGCCGATGCCGCAACGTTGAGGCCCAGTGTCCGGAAGGCATCGGGCAGCATGAACAGAAAGCCCATCCCCAACGCGACGAGCAGGACGAGAATGAGCGCCGGAAAGATGCGCCTGATCCGGCGCCCATAGAATTGGGCGATGCTGAACCTGTCGGCAGCGATGTCCTGACGGATCAGGCCGGTAATCAGAAAGCCGGAGATGACGAAGAAAACATCGACGCCGACGAAGCCGCCGGGAAACGCCGATGGAAAATAGTGAAAGCCGATGACGAACAGGACGGCAATGGCGCGCAGGCCGTCAACGTCTCGTCGATAAGGCAATGACACGTTGATCAATCCCGCAAGGCTTAACCGAGCAACGATAGCGTCAGTTGCCCGGTCAAGTGTTCATCGCGCGGTCAAGCAGCGCGCGGGCTCCTACGAGATCGTCGAGCACAGAACGCAACTTCGCCTGATCGTCCGTATGCAGACTCTTGCGGCGCAGTTCCTGACGCACGCCGGGCGGCGCGTAAGCGTCCGCCCCATTGCTGTGATGCGTGGAAGCACGCATGCCGGCCGGGGCCGTCACCGTTGCGACGGGAATCTCCGGCGCGGGCCGCACAGCGCGCGGCGATAATGGGCCGATCCGCTCCGACATCGACGGCACGAAGTCCATCGACGGGCCGAGCGGTGGGCTTTCGGTCTCGATCTCGATGTCCTCTGCCTCGTCTTCCTCGTCCGCTTCGTCGAGGCTGTCCTCGGCCTCATCCTCTTCGGCCTCGAGCACCTCCTCATCCTCGTGATCATCGACATGATCTTCGGAGGTACGGCGCGCGGTGGGCTCGAATGAGGGACTCGACAGCGCGGCCGGTGCGAGCGCGGTTTCGTCGAGGTTCTGAACGGCCTTCACGCCATGCTCGCGCAGGATGCGTTGCACGCCACGGATGGTGTAGCCCTCGCCGTACAGAAGACGACGGATTCCGCGCAGCAGTTCGACGTCGTCAGGCCGGTAGTACCGGCGACCGCCGCTGCGTTTCATCGGCTTGATCTGAACGAAGCGCGTTTCCCAAAACCGCAGCACATGAGCCGGGATATCGAGATCGTCAGCCACTTCGCTGATGGTCCGAAATGCGTCCGGTGCCTTTTCCAAAAGGCAAGCCCCCTGTCGAAGTCCCGCGATGAATCACCGTTCCCCGCAAGGGTAACGTGTTTTTGTGATTCCCGGAAATCGATTTGGCGGTGCTGCGTGCGGCCGCCCGTAACAGGCAGGCTAACCGGCAGCGACCTTGGCGACGTCGCCATTCGTCTTGGCAGCGGCGCCGTTATTGATTCGCTGCTTCAGGATGGCCGAGGGCTTGAACACCATCACCCGGCGCGGAGAGATCGGGACTTCGGTCCCGGTCTTGGGATTACGTCCGATCCGCTCGCCCTTCTTGCGAACCATGAAGGAGCCGAACGACGAAAGCTTCACCGTTTCGCCCTTCTCCAGGCAGTCGGTAATCTCTTTCAGAACGAGCTCGACAAAAGCTGCCGACTCCGTCCGCGACAGGCCCACCTTTTGGTAAACCGCCTCGCACAAATCGACTCGCGTGACTGTTTTTCCGCTCTCGCTCATGATCCGACCCCAGCTCCAGCGTGCAAATTATCCTTAAAAATAAGAGGTTAGTTGCAACGGGTCAACCATGCTCATACGTGTAACCGCGTGATATTGCGATGCCCGAAAAGCCGGCATTCGAGCTAATTTTTACCAGCGCAGCAGCGCCGAGCCCCAGGTGAACCCCCCGCCCATCGCTTCCAGCATCACGAGATCATTTTTCTTGATGCGTCCGTCGCCAGCCGCTGTCGCAAGCGCGAGCGGAATGGACGCCGCCGACGTATTGCCGTGCTGGTCGACCGTCAGCACCACCTTTTCCGGCGCGATATCGAGCTTTCTCGCGGAGGCATCAATGATCCGCTTGTTGGCCTGATGCGGAACCAGCCAGTCGATGTCCTGCGCGGTCGTTCCCGTGGCCGCGAAAGCATCGACGATCACGTCCGTAATCATGCCAACGGCATGCTTGAATACTTCGCGGCCTTCCATGCGCAGATGGCCAACGGTCTGGGTCGTCGAAGGCCCACCGTCGACATAGAGCTTGTCTTTATGACGACCATCTGAGCGCAGATGTGTGGTGAGAATCCCCCTGTCCGCGCTGGTTCCGGGCTGTTGTTGTGCTTCAAGCACCACCGCGCCGGCGCCATCGCCAAACAGCACGCAGGTGCCGCGATCGGTCCAGTCGAGAATGCGGGAGAAGGTCTCCGCGCCGATCACCAGCGCACGCTTGTAAGCACCGCTTTTGAGAAAATTGTCCGCCGCTGCGAGCGCAAAAATAAAGCCGCTGCATACGGCCTGAATATCGAACGCCGCGCCATGATGAATGCCGAGGCCGTTCTGAACCTGCACCGCCGTCGCCGGAAAGGTATGGTCCGGCGTCGAGGTCGCAAGCACGATCAAGTCGATCGATTGGGCATCGATCTTGGCATTGGCAATCGCCGCCTGCGCCGCCTTGAGGCCGAGATGCGAGGTGAACTCGCCTTCCGCCGCGATATGGCGCTGGCGAATGCCGGTGCGCTGAACGATCCATTCGTCCGAGGTATCGACCATGCCTGCCAATTCGGCATTGGTCATCACGCGCTCGGGCAGGTATGCACCGTAGCCGATCACAACCGAACGCATCACACTCACGAAACAGCCTCCTGCGCGGTCGGCATGCGAGTGAGCGATCCGCCGTCACGGTTGAAAGTTTGATTGATCTTTGTCAGGAGATCGTAGCGGACCATCTCATAGCCAACATCCACGGCCGACGCAAAGCCCTCGGCGTCGGTGCCGCCATGGCTTTTGATGACCACGCCATTGAGGCCGAGAAACACCCCACCATTGACCTTGCGGGGATCCATCTTGTCCCGCAGCGCCTTGAAGGCGCTTTTGGCGAACAGGTAACCGATCTTAGAGCGCCAGGTCCGGCTCATCGCGCTGCGCAGATATTCCGCAATCTGACGAGCGGTCCCCTCAGCGGTCTTGAGCGCAATGTTGCCGGAGAAGCCCTCGGTGACGATGACGTCCGCCGCTCCCTTGCCGATGCCGTCGCCCTCCACGAAGCCGATGAATTCGAGCTCCGGCAGGTCCATGGAACGCAGCAGCTCGGCCGCCTCCTTCACCTCCTCGACGCCCTTGACCTCCTCGACCCCGATATTGAGGAGCCCCACCGTCGGCCGTTCGATATCGAACAGCACCCGGGCCATCGCGCTGCCCATGATCGCGAGCGAGGCGAGATGGCGGGCATCAGCTCCGATCGAGGCGCCGACGTCGAGCACCACCGACTCGCTGCGGATGGTCGGCCAGACGCAGGCGATCGCCGGGCGATCGATCCCCGGCAGCATCCGCAGATTGAAGCGCGACATCGCCATCAGAGCGCCGGTGTTGCCGGCTGAAACCGCAACGTCCGCCTCGCCTTTGCGGACGGCATCGAGCGCCAGCCACATCGAGGAGGTCTTGCGGCCACGCCGCAGCGCCTGGCTCGGCTTCTCCTCCATGGTGATCGCGACATCGGTATGGACTACGCGCGAGACCGCCTTCATCGCCGGGTGTTTGTCGAGCTGGCGATTGATCGCGGCGCTGTCGCCGAACAGGATGAATTCCGTGTCGGGATGGCGGGTCAACGAAATCCCTGCACCCGGAACCACCACGGAAGGACCGAAATCACCGCCCATGGCATCGAGCGCAATACGAACCTTCTGGGCCATGGCCGATGTCAGAACCTGATTGGGCAGCGACCCCGATGAGCCTTCAGCGGATCGGGACGCAAGCTATGATTGGCAATGCGAAACGGCCGGTGAGGGTGATCATACCGCCGTCCCTCAACAATAGCCGGTTCAGAAGCCGATACAATATCTTGCCCGGCCTGTCTCGTTTCTCGAACGGCGTGAATCAGCCCTTTTTGGATTTTTTCGGTCCCCTGCCCGGCGGCTCCTGCAGGGCCTTGAGAGCCGCAAAGGGGTGATCCTCGGGGCTGGCGGCCTCCGCGGCCGGCTCAAACGCTACCCCCGGCTTGCGCGGATAAGGGTCGATCCCGAGAAACAGGATGTCGGTCGCAAGGCGGCCGAGATCGATCGTGCCATTGACGATGAGTTCCGGCGGATCCGGCTCCTCGCCGTCGATATCGACCCGTGGCTTCGCCGCAGCAGCCGTATCCGGCTCGGCAAAGATCACCTCGACGTCCTCATCGATCCGGCTTTCGAGCGGTTCCAGCGTGACCACACATTCCTGCCCGACGAGCCCACTGACATGGCCCCGCGTCTCGATGCCTCCGCCCCGGACGTGGGTGAGGTGGAAGTCCGCCTTAGCCTCCAGAACCTCCCGCAGCCCCGCAACCTCGGCGAGCGCCGCGCGCTCCCCCACATCGGCCGCAAACGTCACATGCATGCCGGCCGCCGGAATCTGTGCCACCACCACCGGATGGCTCCAGGGGTTATTGCGAGAAGAAGGGGTATTCCGAAAGGATTCGTGCCTCTCGCTCATGCCGTCACCTTACTGTCTGGCGCATTGGGGGCCGGAAATTTCCATTTGCCGGCGGCGAAGGCTGCGGGCGCGACGCCGGCGAGCCCGGTCAGCGTCTGCGCCACATAGGCAGCCAGCCGCTCCGCCCCTGCGGCGTTGGCCTCGTTGAAGATATTACGATCGAGCGCGATGGCGAGTTGCGCTTCCCCGGCCTCGACCGCGGCATCATAGGCTGCCGAGCGGCCATAGAAGGCCTCGCCGAACTTGCGCATCCGTTTCGGGACCGTGAGGTCGCCGACCCCCATTTCCCGCAGATTGTCATCCATATCGCCGCAGAAACGGTCGAACAGTGCCTGAGACGCCCCCTCTCCGCCCGGCACGCTCCGAAGCAGCCGCAGCACCATCCAGAGATGCAGCAGGACCATGTCGAAGCGGCCACTGACGGTGTCCGGGACACCATACCCGGCATAGAATACGGGTTGGCGGGCCTGCGTCACGATCATGCCATAGATGGCTTCGATGGTGCGTTGCGATGAGGTCGATTTCCTGAGGAATGAGAACATCGTTCGATCCGTTATCAGCCCATCGGGCCGGGCCCGCGTTCCATGGTTGCATTGGGGCGTGCCGCCGGGTACGTCAACCGCTCCGGCGATGCAAGAACCTCACGAGATAAAGGCCTCCGCCTGACATGACGTTTCGTGTCCCCTTCCCGTCTTTCCGCACCCCCCGCCTGAAGGCAGGCGCCGTCCGCGGCGCGCTCACCGCGCTCGCTTTCGGCATCGTACTCGCCGGATGCACCGGCGAGCAGTTCCAGCGGGGCTACATCCTGCCGCCGGGCGCTCTGGAGCAAATCCAGATCGGCGCGAGCCAGGATCAGGTGCTGGTGGTGCTCGGCACGCCATCGACAGTCGCGACGCTCGACGGCGACGTGTTCTACTACATCTCCCAGCGCACGGAGCGTAAGGTCGCCTTCATGCACCAGCAGGTGATCGACCAGCGCGTGATCGCCGTTTATTTCGACAAGAACCGCATGGTACGGCGCGTGGCGAATTACGGCCTGAAGGACGGCAAGATCTTCGACTTCATCAGCCGCACCACACCGACGAGCGGTCAGGAGATCAGCTATCTCACGCCGCTCTTCAAGCTCTTGAGCTTCCGCGACTAAACCCGGCAGGCAGACTAGTTTCTAAAAACGGCGCGCCCAGCAATCTGGCGCGCCGTTTCGGTTCCCGCGTGAAGCGGAAGTCTCAGCGAAAACTCAGCTGCGTCCGCCAACATTGTTGATGACGATGAAGAAGACGGCAGGCTCGCTATCCGAGGGATTGTCGAACCGATGAGACACATGGGCGCGATAGAAGATCGCGTCACCTGCTTTCAAATCGTATTTCTCATCTCCGAGCTGTAAGCCCAATCGGCCCGAGGCCACCGTGAGCGTCTCCTCCACCCCTGCGCGATGTGGCGGAAACGTACCGGAGCTTTGCAAAGGCGGCAGCACGTTGACGACGAAATCGACGCCCGAGTTCTGAGATGCAAGCGGAGACAGCGACCGCCGCTCAAAACCAGTGGTCGGGACCCGAAAGACGGCCTGCTCGGCACGGGGCATGACCACCACATCGCCGCTGAGTTCTTCTCCACCCACCAGTTGCGAGATGCTGATCCCGAAGCCCTCCGCAAGCTTGCCGAGCACCGTCGCGGTCGGCGAGGTCAACCCGCGCTCGATCTTCGACAGCATCGACTTGCTCACACCAGTCTTGTCCGCAGCCTCGCGGAGCGACCAGCGCCTGCCTTCTCGTAATTCCTTGAACCTGGTCGCGAGAACAGCAGTCATTTCAAAGGCCTCATCACCAATCTGCAGCAACGTCTCTACTTATCGCCTCCTCCGCGCCTACGACCAGCATTCTCCCAACGTCAAAATTCGAGAATCGTTGACAAAAGTGGACATAATGTCCACCATAGAGGACAAATACCACTAAACATAACTAAGGAGGAGCGTCGCCATGGCTATATCGATCCGCAAGATCTGCGCATTTCAGGAAGAAGTTAACTACGACCAACGTCCCCTCTCCAAGCCGTTCCGGCACGTCATCGTGGCCGCCGTCATCAAGAATCCTTGGGCCGGACGCGGGTATGTCGAAGACCTCAAGCCGCTGATCGAAGAGACCGCGGCACCGCTCGGCGAGCTTCTCGCCTCGCGCGCGGTAGCCATCATGGGCGGCGCCGACAAGGTCGAAGCCTTCGGCAAAGCCGCCGCCGTCGGCACCGCCGGCGAATACGAGCACGCCAACGCCCTCATTCACACCACGCTGTTTGGCGACCCCTGCCGCAAATCGATCAACGGTTCGGCGTGGATGGTCGGCAACCAGAAGATTTCACCTGTCGGCCTGACGCTGGAATTGCCAATGGCGCACAAGGTCGACGCCAAGAACCAGAACTATTACCACACCATTTCCCTCTCCATTCCCGACGCGCCTCATCCGGACGAGATCGTCGTTGCGGTCGGAATGGCATCCGGCACGCGCCCGCACGCCCGCATCTAACACAAGCTGCACTGAAGACTGGCCGGCGCGATCCGGGCCTGACCTCTAACGGATCACGCCGACCAAGAGAGAGCTTCCCAATGTCCTGCGCGAGCTTCGCGCAGGCATAGCGATCGCCTGCGCGCTCACGAGAAAGCACCGCGCGAGTCTTGGGAAGCAACGGTCAACGAGGAGAGAGACTACCAAGCAAGCTCGGGGAGGATATCAACATGGATAGTCAGATAGCGACCACGACCAGCGGATACCGCAAAGCCACGCTACGCATCGTTCCTTTCTTATTCGTATGTTACTTTTTTGCGTTTCTCGATCGCGTCAATGTCGGATTTGCAAAGCTTCATATGCTCTCCGACCTGCAGCTCAGCGAAGCTGTTTACGGACTTGGGGCCGGCATATTCTTCATCGGCTATTTCATCTTCGAAGTCCCGAGTAACCTGATCCTCCATCGCGTCGGCGCGCGACTGTGGATCGCGCGGATCATGGTGACGTGGGGCATCATCTCGGCGGCGATGGCCTTCATCACATCGCCCACGATGTTTTACATCCTGCGCTTTCTGCTCGGTGTGGCCGAAGCCGGGTTCTTTCCGGGCATCATTCTCTACCTGACCTACTGGTATCCGGCAGAGCGGCGTGGCCGCATCATCTCGCTGTTCATGGCCGCCATTCCGGTGTCCGGTCTGATCGGGAGCCCGATCTCCGGCATAATCCTCGACATGTCGCACGGCACGCACGGCCTTGCCGGATGGCAATGGCTGTTCATCATCGAAGCCCTGCCCTCATGCATTCTTGGCGTGATCCTGTTTTTCTTCCTGACGGATCGGCCGGCACAGGCCCGTTGGCTGACGGCGCCTGAGATCAACCGCATCGAGGCCGACCTTGCTGCCGAAGCCAAGCAGCATGACTCCCACTCGGTGGGAGCCGCGATGACGGACTGGCGGGTGTGGCTGCTGTCGCTCGTCTATTTCGGCATCCAGATGGGGGTCTACGGCATAGGCTTCTGGCTTCCGACCATCGTCAAAAGCTCGGGCTTCACGTCCGACACCGTCGTCGGCTTCGTGACGGCGATCCCCTATCTCGCTGCGACAATTTTCATGATCATCATGGGGCGCTCGGCAGACGCGACAGGGAAACGGCGCCTCCATGTCGCACTTCCGGCTGTTCTCGGCGTGCTCGGTCTTGTCGGGTCCGGCATCTTCGCAAGCAACGTCTACATCGCAGTGACGTGCCTGACGCTAGCGACGATGGGATGCATCACCGCACTGGCGCTGTTCTGGTCGCTACCGTCTGCCTTCCTCGGCGGATTCGCCGCGGCTGGCGGCATCGCGATGATCAACTCGGTCGGCAACCTCGCCGGCTTCCTCAGCCCCTACATGGTCGGGCTCATCAAGGACGCCACGCACAGCACAAGCCCCGCACTCTATGTCATAGCTGCAGCCGTCTTGATCGCAGCGCTTCTCGCGACGCGCGTGCCGCGGATCGTCGATCGATAGACATCGACCGATAAACGCATCAAGGGCGCTCGGCAAAGCTCCGCCGGGCGCCCTTATGCACCTGTCTGACGGGCCACTCAAAGCCCAGTTCGAATAAGACGTGAACGATATCGCGCCGGCTCAGTTAGACTGCAACGAACCCCCGCGCGACAAAGTCATATCCCTGTTCCCAGCGCGCATATTGCTCACTGTCCTTGGGATAGGGATTTTTCCGCGGCTCTTGATTGAAACGCGCAAGTTTGCCCTGTTCAAACGGGTCGTTGTCGTCTGCTGCCATGACATCGCTCCCTGAACACCGGTGTAGTCCGGCCCTGAGCAACAACGCGCAAGGCACGGTCCGGTTTCATCTCCCTTGCACATTTTTTTGAGTTTTCTTTTCTCGCTGATAACGCGTCTGCGGAAATCAAAAATTCATTTGCAAACCCAGGCAGGTAACGCCAGCAATTCGCTTCAACAAAAAAGCCCGCGGCAAGCCGCGGGCTTTTCATAAGAGCATTTTCAAGCGAAGTGGAAACCGGTTTGCGTGAAGAAAACGCGTCAAAACAATGAGCGAGAGCCCCGCTTTGATTCTATCAAAGCGGGGCTCTCGTATCGTATCGCGATCAATGCGCGAGGACTGCAAGCAGCAGGAGTGCCACGATGTTCGTGATCTTGATCATCGGGTTCACTGCGGGGCCAGCCGTATCCTTGTAGGGATCGCCGACGGTGTCGCCGGTCACCGCCGCCTTGTGAGCGTCGGAACCCTTGCCGCCGTAATGGCCATCCTCGATGTACTTCTTGGCGTTGTCCCAGGCACCGCCGCCCGAGGTCATCGAGATCGCGACGAACAAGCCGGTGACAATAACGCCGAGCAGCATCGCGCCGACCGCGGAGAATGCAGCCGACTTGCCCTCTGCGCCACCACCCGCGATTGCATAGATCGCGAAGTAGACGACGATCGGCGACAGCACCGGCAGCAGCGACGGAATAATCATTTCCTTGATCGCCGCCTTGGTCAGAAGATCGACCGCCTTGCCGTAGTCAGGCTTGTCGGTGCCCTGCATGATGCCGGGCTTCTCGCGGAACTGGCGACGCACCTCCTCGACGATCGCACCGGCTGCACGGCCAACCGCGGTCATGCCCATCGCGCCGAACAGATAGGGCAGCAGACCGCCGAACAGGAGGCCCACCACGACATATGGGCTGTTGAGCGAGAAGTCTGGCGAGACGCCCGCGAAGTAAGGATGGTTCGCAGAGTCGGCGATGAAGAACTTCAGGTCCTGATTGTAGGCGGCAAACAGCACCAGCGCGCCAAGACCGGCAGAACCAATCGCGTAGCCCTTGGTGACTGCCTTGGTGGTGTTGCCGACCGCATCGAGTGCGTCGGTCGCCTTGCGGACTTCCTTGGGAAGGCCCGCCATTTCCGCGATGCCGCCCGCGTTGTCCGTCACCGGACCGAAGGCGTCGAGCGCGACGATCATGCCGGCGAGCGCCAGCATGGTGGTGGTCGCAATCGCGATGCCGAACAGACCGGCGAGGCTATAGGTGATGAGGATGCCCGCGATGATGACGATGGCGGGCAGCGCCGTCGCTTCCATCGAAATCGCGAGGCCCTGAATCACGTTGGTGCCGTGACCCGTGACCGAGGACTGCGCGATCGATTTCACCGGGCGATAGTCGGTGCCGGTGTAGTACTCGGTGATCCAGATGATGAGACCCGTCACCGCGAGGCCCGCGACGCCGCACAGGAACAGCGACATGCCGGAGTAGCTCACGCCCGCGAGCTGGCCGAAGCCGACGAGGTAGTGCACGGCGATCGCAACACCCGCGAGCGAAAGCACGCCGGTTGCGATCAGGCCCTTGTAAAGCGCGCCCATGATCGACTGGCTTGCACCAAGCTTCACGAAGAACGTGCCGATAATCGAGGTGATGATGCAGATGCCGCCAATGGCGAGCGGCAGCGTCATCACCTCCTTCACGACCGGCGTGGCGCCGAAGAAGATCGCCGCGAGCACCATGGTCGCGACCGCGGTCACGGCATAGGTCTCAAACAGGTCGGCCGCCATACCGGCGCAGTCGCCGACATTGTCGCCGACGTTGTCTGCGATGGTCGCCGGGTTGCGCGGATCGTCTTCCGGAATGCCTGCTTCGACCTTGCCGACGAGATCACCGCCGACGTCCGCACCCTTGGTGAAGATGCCGCCGCCGAGACGGGCGAAGATCGAGATCAGCGAAGCGCCGAAGCCGAGCGCGACCAGCGCGTCGATGACGACGCGGTCATTCGGCTTCAAGCCGTGGAACTGAGTGAGATAGATGAAGTAGAGCGTGACACCGAGCAGCGCGAGGCCAGCCACGAGAAGACCGGTGATCGCACCTGCCTTGAAAGCAAGCTCGAGGCCGCCGGCGAGCGACTTGGTCGCCGCCTGCGCGGTGCGGACGTTGGCTCGCACCGAGACGTTCATGCCGATGAAGCCCGCTGCGCCCGAGAGTATGGCGCCGATCAGGAAGCCGACCGCAACCAGGATGCCAAGGAAGTACGCAAGCAGCACGAAGATAACGACGCCGACGATGGCGATCGTCAGATACTGACGACGCAGATAAGCCTGCGCGCCTTCGCGGACCGCTGCCGCAATTTCCTGCATGCGCGCAGTGCCTGCGTCGGCCCCCAGTACCGACGACGTTGCCCACGCCGCATAAACGACGGAAAGTGCTCCACAGAGCACGATCAACCACAAAGCTGTCATGAATGGCCCCTGATGTTCCCCGAAACGGCCGGCTCTCCGCAGGACGCGGACGGCACGTAGAAATGAAGACAGATGCCGAATGATCGACCCGCTTCAAGTCCGCGCGAACTCTGCCAAATCCACTTTCGAGACGCAACGATTGAAGCCGCGGCCAATCGCTAGAATGAGGCCAAAGTTCAATACGCCTGCGTGCGACGCAGCAATCCTAGAAATGGCTGTAGGACAATCGTTTCAAATGCATCGGAGCGCCCGCTGCATCGAGAAATACCGGTGCGGACGGTCCATTTGTGATCCGCCCGATCGCCGTGACCGCTACGCCCGCGCGTTCTGCCGAGTCCATAAAGGACGCCCAGCGCCCTTGCGGAACGGTGCAGAGAATCTCGTAGTCGTCCCCGCCAGCGATCAGCGTTTCCGGCCCGATTGCGCCAAGCGATAGAATCTGACGCGCGGTGTCGGAAAACGGCAGGTCCGAAGTTTCCACCGTCGCCGAAACATTTGAGGCAGCGCAAAGTTTGGCGAGGTCACCGGCAAGACCATCCGAGACATCCATCGCCGCACTCGCATGGGTACGAACGGCTTCCGCCAACGCGTTGCGTGGCTGCGGGACCTGATAGCGCGCGATCAGCTCATCACGGGCCTCCACATTGTCGAGCGGCGCGTGCCCTTTCAAGCAGGCAAGGCCAAGTGCCGCATCGCCGATCGTGCCGGTCACGGCGACGATGTCACCCGGCCGGGCGGTGCTTCGCCGCACCATGGTGCCGGCTGGCAGCTTGCCGAAGATCGTCACCGAGATCATGAGCGGTCCCGGCGTCGAGACCGTATCGCCACCGAGCAACGGACACCCGAACGCTTTAGCGTCCTCCGCCAGCGCGGCAGTGAACGGCGCAAGCCACGCTTCGCTGACACCGCGTAGCGCAAGCGTCAGCACGAAGCCTGCGGGCTTCGCCCCCTTGGCCGCGAGATCGGACAGGTTTACCCGCAGCGCCTTGCGCGCCACCGTCTCCGGCGGATCGTCGGGCAGGAAATGCACGCCTTCGATAACGGCGTCCGTGGTGATAACCACATCCTCGCCCGATGCGGCCAGAATCGCGGCGTCATCGATCAACCCGAGCGCGCCCGCATGCGTGGCGACCGGGCGAAAATAACGCGCAATCAGATCGTCTTCGGCAGAGGCCATTGTTACGTCCAGCCATACCGTTCGTTGTCATGGCCGGGCTTGTCCCGGCCATCGACGTCTCGACAGACTATCCAAGGCGTGGATGCCCGGCACAAGACCGGGCATGACGACTTCTAGTGGAATTCCCCGGCCCGCGTCTGCCGCGCGATCTGATCGAGCACGGCATTCACCATCCCAGCCTCATCGGCCTCAAAAAAGGCATGGGCAACATCGACATATTCCTTGATGACGACGCGTGCGGGAACGTCCTTGCGATGACCGAGCTCATAGGCACCGGCGCGCAACGTCGCGCGGAGAATCGCCTCGATCCGCTTCAGCGGCCAGCCTCGGCTCAGTGCCTCGTCGAGCATCGGGTCGATCCGGCCCTGATCGCGCACGACACCGGAGACGATGTCGCGAAAGAACGCGGCCTCCGCCGGAAGATATTCGTCGCCTTCGACCTCGTTACCGAGCCAATGGCTCTCGAACTCCGCGAAGATGTCGTTGATGCCTGCGCCGGCGATGTCCATCTGGTACAGCGCCTGCACGGCCGCAAGCCGCGCCGCGCCACGCCGGTTCGCCTTGCCTTCGGTCTTGGAAGCCACAGTTTTAGGAGTGTCGGCCATCACGGCTTCGCCAGCTTGCGCTTGATCCGGATCATCTGGATCGCAGCGCGCGCCGCATCTCCGCCCTTGTTGAGGTCGTCGGCACGGGCGCGTTCCCACGCCTGCTCCGTGTTGTTGACGGTGATGATGCCGTTGCCGAGCGCAAGGCTGCGCGACACCGACAAATCCATCAGCCCACGCGCGGATTCCGCTGAAACGATCTCGAAGTGGATGGTGTCGCCGCGAATGACGCAACCCAGCGCCACCGCGCCTTCATAGGGGCGACCGTTCTTCTTCGCCGCATCGAGCGCAATCGCGATCGCAGCCGGAATTTCCAGCGCGCCCGGCACACTCAGAATATCGTAAGCGACGCCTGCCGCATCGAGTTCAGTCTTCGCGCCTTCCAGGAGAGCGTCCTGAATATCGTCGTAAAAGCGCGCCTCGACGATCACGACGCGGGCGCCGGTGATGTCGGTCTTGTCGTCCAGTTGGGCCCGGCGGGGGGTCGCCATCGCAAAATCCGTCAGTCAGTTTTTATTGAATGTCCGGGCGGGTTGTAGTCGCAACGCCGGGCAATTCCAAGCCGGAAAGGCTGCAAATATCGAGTCTTGTCAGGCCTCCTCGCGACGACTTTAGGCCATCTCCGAAAGTCGGGCGGCGTAACGGGCCATAACGTCGATCTCGATATTCACCTCGCTGCCCACCTGCCAGCTCTGCAGCGTCGTCACTTGCAGCGTGTGCGGGATGATGAGCACCGAAAAAGTGTCATTAACTGCCGTATTGACCGTCAGCGAGGCGCCATCGAGCGTCACCGAGCCCTTGGCGGCGATAAACTTCGCAAGGTCACGGGGCGCGCGCAGCTCGAACCGTGCCATATCCGGCAGGTCCTCGCGCAGCGTGACTGTGGCGATGCCGTCGACGTGGCCGGATACGATATGGCCACCAAGCTCGTCACCAATCTTCAGCGCGCGCTCGAGATTGAGGTGGGAGCCCTGCGTCCAGTCTCTCGCAGTCGTCAGGCGCAGCGTCTCAGCCGCCGCATCTGCCTCGAACCAGGTACGGCCCGCCTCCACGCCGGAACGCACCACGGTGAGGCAGACGCCATTGCAGGCAATCGATGCGCCATCGGCGATGGTTGTCTGATCGTAATGGCAGCCGATGTGCAGACGATGCAGTTGCCCCTGCGCGGTGGGCGTGATCGAGAGGATTTCGCCGACGTCGGTGATGATTCCTGTGAACATGAAATAGTCTCTCAGATGGATTCGACGCGCCGGGAGATTGTCAGCCGATCATCGCCCAACATTTGCGTTGCGTCGATGCGCCAGCCGGACGATGCGGTGACGGCATCAAGGTCCTGCCCTTCCAGCGCCGGCAAACCATCGTCACCGATGCTTTTCGCGCCTTGCAGCAGCCAAAACTCATCGACGAGCCGGGCGGCTAGAAACGACGACGCCACCTTTGCGCCACCCTCGACCAGCAGTCGCGTGATGTCCTGCTCCGACAAGGTCCGCAACACAGCGTTCAGATCGAGACCGGCCGCGCGATCTTCCACCGGCAGACGGAACAGATGCGCCCCGGCGACGCCGAGTCTGGCCGCAGCCGCGGCCTCCGCCGTCTCAGCGGCAATGATCCACAGCGGCGTTTGCCGCGCGGAATGCACAAGGCGGCTCGCGCCCGGCAATCGCAGCGCGCGATCAAGCACCACACGCACTGGCGAGCGATGCTCCATGCCGGGCAAACGACAGGTCAGCAGCGGATCGTCGGCCAGCGCTGTGCCGATGCCGATCAGGATCGCATCGCTTTCCGCGCGCAAAAGGTGAACCCGCGCATTCGCGGCCTCGCCAGTGATCCGTACCGGCTTGCCGCCCGCGGCTGCGATCTTGCCATCGGCCGAGACCGCGAGCTTAAGTGTGACGTGCGGCCGGCCCTCGCGCACCCGCAGGAAATGCCCCGAATGCGCCTGAGCCGCTTCGTCCCGGCACAGCCCGACATCTACCGTAATCCCTGCATCCCGCAATCGCACATGGCCCTGTCCCGCCACCTGCGGATTGGGATCCTCGATCGCCGACACCACGCGCGCGATGCCGGATACGATGATCGCATCCACGCAAGGCGGCGACTTACCGTAATGCGAGCACGGCTCGAGCGTCACATAGAGCGTTGCACCTCGCGCTGCTTCGCCCGCTCGTTGCAAAGCCTGCGGCTCGGCATGCGGGCGGCCACCGGGCTGTGTCCAGCCACGCCCGAGAATGACGCCATCCTTCACCACCACCGCGCCGACAGCGGGGTTCGGCCAAGTCGCACCCTGCCCGCGCCGGCCGAGCGCGAGCGCGAGTTGCATGAAGCGATGGTCTTCAGAAGAAACGGCCGCCGAAGCGCTGGCCTGCGCCATCATTTGCGCACGTTGGTCGGCAGACCCTCGTCGGAGAGTTCGCCCAACACCGTCTCGAAGTCCTTGGCCTCGCGAAAATTGCGATAGACGGAGGCAAAGCGCACATAGGCGACGTCATCGAGCTGGCGCAGATTCTCCATCACGATCTCACCGATCATCTCGGACGAGATTTCCGCCTCGCCGCTGCTTTCAAGCTCTCGCACGATGGTGGAGACCATTTTCTCCAGCCGCTCGGTTTCCACCGGCCGCTTGCGAAGCGAGATCTGCAGCGAGCGCACGAGCTTATCGCGATCGAACGGCACCCGGCGGCCGTTGCGCTTGATCACGGTCAGCTCGCGCAACTGCACCCGCTCAAAGGTCGTGAAGCGGAAGTTGCACGTCAGGCACACGCGGCGGCGGCGGATCACGGAGGAGTCCTCCGTGGGTCGGGAGTCCTTCACCTGGGTATCGAGACTGCCGCAGCTTGGGCAACGCATTGTGTCATCCTATGTGGCCGTCATTGCGCGCACGTTTTGCTCGCAACGACGAAACACTCCTACGAATAGATCGGGAACCGATCGGTGAGTTCGCGTACCCGCTTCTTCACCGATTCCTCGACGCCCGGCGCGGCACCATCCGGCGACTGCGCAACTGCGTTCAGCACTTCGGCGATCAGCGCGCCGACCTGCTTGAACTCTGCAACGCCAAAACCGCGCGTCGTCGTTGCCGGCGTGCCGAGGCGCAGGCCCGAGGTCACGAACGGCTTTTCGGGGTCGAACGGAATGCCGTTCTTGTTGCAGGTGAGACCCGAGCGCACCAGCGCCCGCTCCGAGATGTTGCCCTTCAGCCCCTTGGGACGAAGGTCGACCAGCATCAGGTGATTGTCGGTGCCGCCGGAGACGATCTCGAAACCATGGCCGCGCAGCGTTTCCGCAAGTGCCCGGGCATTTTCGACGATGTTCTTCGCGTAGACCTTGAAGTCGGGCTGCAGCGCTTCCTTGAAGGCAACTGCCTTGGCGGCGATGACGTGCATCAGCGGCCCGCCCTGTAGGCCGGGGAAGATCGCCGAGTTGATCTTCTTGGCGATGTCCTCATCATTGGTGAGGATCAGGCCGCCGCGCGGACCGCGCAGCGACTTGTGCGTCGTTGTCGTCGTGACGTGAGCATGGGGCACCGGCGAAGCATGCACGCCGCCCGCAACGAGACCGGCGAAGTGCGCCATGTCCACCATGAAATAGGCGCCGACGCTGTCGGCGATCTCGCGGAAGCGCTTGAAGTCCCACGGACGTGAATAAGCGGAGCCACCGGCGATGATAAGCTTCGGCTTCACCTGCTCGGCCTGCTTCGCCACTTCGTCCATGTCGATCAACTGATCGTCACGGCGCACGGTGTAGTGCGCGGCCTTGAACCACTTGCCGGACATGTTGACTGGCGAGCCGTGGGTGAGATGGCCGCCCGCAGCAAGATCGAGACCCATGAAGGTATCGCCGGGTTGCAGCAGCGCGAGAAACACCGCCTGATTCATCTGGCTGCCGGAGTTCGGCTGCACGTTGGCGAACTGCGCGCCGAACAGCTTTTTGGCGCGCTCGATCGCGAGCGTCTCAGCGACGTCGACCCACTCGCAACCGCCGTAGTAGCGCTTGCCGGGATAACCCTCCGCGTACTTGTTGGTCATCACCGAGCCCTGCGCCTCGAGCACGGCGCGGCTCACGATGTTCTCGGAGGCGATCAGCTCGATCTCGTGCTGCTGGCGACCCAGCTCGCCCTTGATCGCATCGGCGATCTCGGGATCGGCCGCGGCCAGCGAGGCGGTGAAAAACGTATTGGGGGTCGAGGCGTTCTGCGCGGAAGACGGCATTGAAGAATGATCTCCACCGCGGCCGATCGATCGGCGCGGTCAGGTGAGGACAAAGTCGGAAGAAACGCTGCGGGACATACCATATATGGCCCCCGGGGCCAAGTTTCGGGGCCGTAACGCCCTATATGGTAAGGGGATAGCGGCCTGTCCCCCACCCGCGGTCCCCCGGCCCCAAAAGGCGTCTTCAGGGACATTCAACGGGCATACCCGCCCGGGCAGCCGGGGCGCCTACAGGCGGGCGCAGAAGACGATCAGGTTCAGCGAACAGGCCGCAAGCAGCACAAGCGTCAGAACGACGCCCACACGCTCACGGTCGGTTTTCAGAATCGGCTGTCTCATGGCCATGATGATGGAAAGAGTCCCGGCCAGAGTCCCGCGCTTTATTTTTGAAAGGTGCGCCCCCGGATTCAGGACTCGTTTACCAGTCGATTCTCCCCTCGGAGGCCCTCGCCGCTACTTTGGGGCACCCTGCCCCGCGCTATCCCGGCGCTTTTGCAGGCTCTCGTTCCCGATGACGAGATCGGCCTTATCCGCCGCGGTCTTTTGCAATTGCAAGGTGATCCCGCCACCGAGATCCCAGGTGAACGTCATGACCGGCTCCTGCCCTTCGACACGGGCCGGCTGCTTCCGGTACTGGCCGGACAGATCGTCGGCCAGCACCTGCGCCGTATCGGTGAGCTTCGTCAGTTCGAGCGTGGCACGCGAAATCGGCTGATCGCCGTCCGGCAGATATTGAAGCGTAAAATTACCACGGGATGTGCTGCAGACAGCTTCATGCGCCGCCGGCTGATCCTGACAGGTCCACTTCCGCGAGCGGCTGAGCGACTCGGCCTGCTTGTACGTCATGCCGGGAATGACCCCGAGCAGGTCGTGCTTGTCGTAGGCCTGGCGCGTCAGTCCGAATATCGCCACCCCAAGAAACGCGGCCGTCCCAAGGACGCCGATTTGAACTCTGTTCATGGTCCCTCCGCAGGCTAGGGCTACTATGGCCTGCCGAAAAAGCAAACGGCCTCCTCATGCGAGGAGGCCGTTTCCTTGGAGGTCATCCAGTTTTAAACAGGCGGCGCATGACCGGCTTTTCCGCCGGAGCACGTGAGGAGCTTTGCAGCCCTTCCGTGCGCCTTCACGCCATCCTGCAATTCAAGGCAATCAGAGCCGATAGAGGATCTGGTCGGTCCAGAAACGCTCGAGCCGATGCAGCGACTTGTTCAGCGTGGCGAACTCGTCGTTCGAGATGCCGCCGACCTGCTCCACCGTCTTGACGTGCTTCTGGTAGAGCGCGTCGACGATGCGGCGAATCTCCTGACCCTGCTCGGTCAGGCTGATGCGCACCGAACGGCGATCAACGCGTGAACGCTGATGATCGAGGAAGCCCATCTCGACAAGCTTCTTCAGATTGTAGGAGACGTTCGAGCCGAGATAGTAACCGCGCGTGCGCAGTTCGCCAGCCGTGAGCTCCTTGTCGCCGATGTTGTAGAGGAGGAGCGCCTGCACCGAGTTGATATCGGAGCGGCCACGACGATCGAATTCGTCCTTGATGACGTCGAGCAGACGACGATGCAGACGTTCGACGAGCGTGAGAGCTTCGAGATAAAGCGGCTGGATCGGCGCCGACGTTTCATTGGCGGCAGGCATCACAGCTTTGGCTGCGGATTTCATCATGACACTTCCCCTGTCGTTTTTTACGACTTATTCGACGAAACTTTTGTCCCGCCTGATGACCGCAAATTAGGGGGTGCATTTGAAGATGAGCTTAAATAACACAATAAAGAGAAGGTTTATTTGATTGCGTAAACATTTGATTTAGCCAGCGTTTTCAGGGGTTTTCGTAACATTTGATTCAGGAACGAAAGCCGCTGTTCACGCTTCGCTCCGGACTCTGTCGCATTCTGAACCGAAAGCGGCACAACGCTGAAAGGTTTCGTCAAGGATCAAGGCACGCGCTATGGCGGCCGTTCGCGCGCCGCCATCCATGCGAGCGCGAGATAAGCGGCGAGCAACACCGCCGCGAACACAACGACGAGAAAGTGTCCGCCGTAAATCGACGGAAACATGATCTCGACAACGGCAAGCGATACAATCGTGGTGAGCCACACCACTGCGCCCCATGGCGTTGCGAGCCACAGCCCGACAGCAGCGACAGGTTCGATCACCGCAAAATAAACGGTGGCTGCCTGCCACTGCATCGTCTGCACTTCGAACGCGCCGTCCTGTCCGCCGAGGAACCCGGTGATCTGCGCCCAGTTGTAGAGACCCATGATCATCGCGATCACGGCCATCGCGCGCAGGAACATGACGAGGCGCGTCGTCCATGTCGTCTCGCCGGTCTCGACCTCACCGGTGAGCGAGGCCAGCCGGCCACGCTTCGCCGTCTGCTGGACGGGATCGTTGACGCGCACCCTGTGCACTTTCCGCGAAGGCTCGAAATCGTCGTTCATGGGCCACAGCTTTGGTCGGTCGCCGCCATAAAATCAATCCAGATATTCGGCCGCCTCGCGGTGACGCGGGCGGGACGGAATGATAAAGCTCACGTCAGGAGACCGACTTCATGGCAATCAAATTCGGACGACCGATCGAAGCCCGCGACACTGCGCCCTCTTTCACCTCCGGCACAGACGCCTCGCCCGCAGCGCTGCATCTCACCACGCGGATGCGCCGCAACCGCAAGAGCGAATGGGCGCGCCGGCTCGTGCGCGAAAATGTGCTGACGACGGACGATCTGATCTGGCCGCTGTTTGCCGCAGATGGCGACAACAGGCGCGAGGCGGTTGCCTCGATGCCGGGCGTGGAACGGCTCAGCGTCGATCAATGCGTCCGCGATGCGGAGCGCGCGGCCAAGCTCGACATCCCGTGCATTGCCCTGTTCCCCTACACTGATCCTGCCTTGCGCGATCCGCAGGGTTCCGAGGCGCTGAACGCGGACAATCTGGTGTGCCGGACTGTTCGCGCCGTCAAGAAAGAGTTTCCCGATCTCGGCGTGCTGTGCGACGTGGCACTCGATCCGTTCACCAGCCATGGCCATGACGGTTTGTTGCGCGACGATGGCGTCATCATGAACGACGAGACGGTCGCCGTGCTTGCGCGTCAGGCGCTGGTGCAGGCGGAAGCCGGCTGCGACGTCATCGCACCTTCCGACATGATGGACGGCCGTATCGGCGCGATCCGCGATGCGCTCGACGCTGCGGGATTCGGCGATGTGCAGATCATGGCCTATGCGGCGAAATACGCCTCCGCCTTCTACGGCCCGTTCCGCGATGCGGTCGGCTCCGCGAAGGCGCTCACCGGCGACAAGCGCACCTATCAGATGGACCCGGCCAATTCCGACGAAGCGCTGCGCGAGGTCGAACTCGATATCGCCGAGGGCGCGGACATGGTGATGGTGAAGCCGGGCCTCCCCTATCTCGATATCCTGCGGCGAGTGAAGGACACCTTCGCGATGCCGACCTTCGCCTATCAGGTGTCCGGCGAGTACGCGATGCTGATGGCGGCGGCGAACAATGGCTGGCTCGACGGCGAACGCGCGATGATGGAAAGCCTGCTCGCGTTCAAGCGCGCCGGTGCTGACGGCGTTCTCACCTACTTCGCGCCGCGAGCGGCCGAGAAGCTGCGCACCAGGGGCTAACTCCCAAGCGCCGGCCACACTCAAAATTTTTGTCGCGCCGTCCCAGGCCATCTTGCGCTGCGGAAATGCATCGCCATGTCGCAGGAAGCCCCTCTTGGGGCAAGGAGGCGATGATGTCGAATACGCAAGACTCGAATGGTGGTGCGTCGTGGCGGAACGAGCCCTATGGCTCGCGTGCTTACGAAGCCGAAACGCAAAGCAACCTCGCGCTTTACAGCGGCGTGCTGACCAAGCGTTTCGTCGCCTTCCTGATCGACCTTCTGGTGCTGTCGGTTCCGATCATCCTCGCCACGATCTTCATCGCGCTGTTCGGCGTGGTGACGCTCGGGCTCGGCTGGGCGCTGTTCTGGCTGGTGTCGCCATTCTCGATCGTCTGGGCATTGCTCTATTACGGCCTTTCGCTCGGTGGAGCGCACTCGGCCACAGTTGGCATGCGGATGCTGGGAATCCATATGGAAACCCTGTCCGGCGAACCGCCCTATTTCCTGCTCGGCGTGATCCACGCGCTCGCCTACTGGTTCTCGGTGTCGTTCCTGACGCCGCTGATCGTGCTGGTCGGGTTCTTCAACCGGCGCGGCCAGTTGCTGCACGACCTCGTGCTCGGCACGGTGCTCGTGAACACGGCGGCAACCCAGCCTCCCCGTTCGTTCTGATTGACGGGTGAAAGCGCGCGAGCGATGCTTGTCTCGTGAATCAAATCTGGCGGCGCGAGAGCGCGCCGCCTCCGGTCCGGAGTTGACGGCCTGACGTGACGCAGCACTCGCGCAATACGCCGCAATTCTATCTGACGGCGCCGACACCCTGCCCGTATCTTGAAGGGTTTCAGGAACGTAAGGTTTTCACGCACCTCGTTGGCGACAAGGCCGGCGAGCTGAACGACCTTCTGACCCATGGCGGGTTCCGTCGCAGCCAGTCGATCGCCTATCGCCCCGCCTGCGATCTCTGCCGCGCCTGCGTCTCGGTTCGCGTCATCGCCGGTGAGTTCGAACCGTCACGGAACCTGCGCAAGGTGCTCCACCGCAACGCCGACCTCGTCGGCGAGATGCGCAACGCGGTTCCGACCTCCGAACAATATTCGATCTTCCGCGCCTACCTCGATGCCCGCCACCACGATGGCGGCATGGCGGACATGACCGTGCTCGACTACGCGATGATGGTGGAGGATACCCACGTCACCACTCGTATCGTCGAATATCGCAGGCGAACAGATAGTGGCAAACAAGGTGGCGAGCTTGTCGCTGCTGCGCTCACCGATGTTCTCGGCGACGGGCTGTCGATGGTCTATTCGTTCTTCGATCCCGACGTGGACGACCGCTCGCTCGGCACTTTCATGATCCTCGATCACATCGCGCGGGCGCGCAGCATGGGCCTGCCGTACGTCTATCTCGGCTACTGGATCGAGGGTTCCAGCAAGATGAGCTACAAGGCCCGCTTTCTGCCCCAGCAGCGGCTGTCGCCGAACGGATGGCTGCGCGTCGACGCCACCGGCATTGCCACTCAGGACTGAGCCGCACGTCTCCCGATCAATCGCCCGCAGCTTCTCCCCCAACGTCAAGCGTCTTTTCGCCGCGCATCCATTGCCTTGGGCGGCGTCTTGTCACGCGGCGTCCGCTCGTGAACAATTCGCCGTTCGGATCACACAGGCTTTTCACGGGAGAAATCATGATCAGACGATATATTTCCCTCGCAACCCTTGCGCTGAGTTTGACGGCTGCCATTCCCGCCTTCGCAGCCTCGCAGGACAAATACACGCTACCTGAGCCCTATCTCGGCATGGAAAAGGCCTACCTCACGGAAATGCCCGATCTTCAGAAGGTCATGGACGTCATGATCGCGACCGAAGAACGGCAGGTGAAGGATCCGACGCAGGACATCCTGCACAACCGGCTGTGCGCGGCCTTCGTCTACAAGATGGCGATGGACCAGAAGATGCCGGATGCCGACCGCAAGAAGGCCCTTGCCGGCGACCTCTTGCACAACATCGCCAAGGAGGAGAAGGAAGCCGTGCTGACCGACACGGCGCAACTGACGAAGGCACGCGACATGGTCACCGCCCTGAAGCAGGCCGGCTATCTGAAAAACTCGCCGCGCTTCTGGAGTGACGAGCAGGTTCTGACCAATCCCAAGATCGGCGGCAACCGCGCGCTGATCCACCACATCACCGGTGCCGTCATGGCCGGCGAGATGCTGAAGGAGATCGGCAGTTTCCAGAAGGCCGACATCGAAGCCATTCAGGCTGCGATCGTCGAGCATTCGACCGGTTACTGGTACTTCCGTGCCTCGATTGACAAAGCGGCTGGCAAGCAAGGCGCCTGGGAAAGCGTCTACCCCGAGCCGGAAAACGACATCGCAAAATTTACGCACGATGCCGACCTGATCTCGCAGTTCGTGCCTGAATCCGTGGTGCCGGATGGCAGCAAGTGGCGCGAGCTCGCCAAGAAGCGCTGGGGCGCCAAGACGCCTCAGGAGGAAGGCCACATCGTCTATTACGTCTTTCAGCGTCTGTTTGACGAAGCCAAGACTCCATCCGGCAAGAAGATGGCGCGCGAACGATGGAATCAGATCGCCCCTGCCCTTGTGAAGCTCACAGGCCTCAAGGATGGCGAGGATCCGACCAAGGTGCTCGGCGTACCAGCGGTGTTCTCAAACTAAAAACGCGCTTGCGTCAGCATCGCTCACATCAACCAAGCCTGCTCCTCGATTTCGTCAGCCACCGGCGATGAAATCGAGGACCAGCTTCGCGTTCAGGATAATCACCACCGCCGCCGTCACCGCGGCCGCCAATGTAAGCCAGCGCGGTGCGACGAACACGCCCATCTTGGCACGGCTGCCGGTGAACATCACAAGCGGCACGATTGCGAACGGCAATTGCAGGCTCAGGATCACCTGACTGAGGATCAGGAGTTCGCCCGAGCCTTTCGGCCCGTACCAGATCGTCACCAATGCCGCCGGCACGATGGCGATGGCACGCGTGATCAGCCGTCTCATCCACGGCGCGATGCGGATATTGATGAAGCCTTCCATCACAATCTGGCCAGAGAGCGTGGCCGTCACCGTCGAGTTCAGTCCGCAGCACAACAGCGCGATGCCGAACAAGGTCGGCGCCCCCGCTGAGCCCAGCATCGGCGCAAGCAACGCGTGGGCGCGATCGAGCTCCGCCACGTCATGATTACCTGCCGCATTGAAGGTTGCCGCCGCGAGGATCAGGATCGAGGCATTGATGGTGAGCGCAAGGCACAGCGCGAACGTCGAGTCGATGGTTGAAAGCTTGATCGCCTCGCGTTTCTCCGCTTCGCTCGAGCCGTAACCACGCGTCTGCACGAGACCCGAGTGCAGATAAAGGTTATGCGGCATCACGGTGGCGCCGAGAATACCGAGCGCGAGATAGAGCATGTCGGGATTGCGCACGATCTCGGTCGTCGGCGCAAAGCCCCGGATCACCGCGCCCCAATCAGGATTTGCCAGCGCAATCTGGATCGCAAAGCACGCCGCGATGACGCCGAGCAGCGCGACGACGAACGCTTCCACCCAGCGGAAGCCCAGCGCCTGCAATGCAAGGATGAGAAACACGTCGAGCGCGGTGATCAGAACGCCGATCTCGAGCGGAATGCCGAATAACAAGTTCAATCCGATGGCGGTACCGATGATCTCCGCAAGGTCGGTGGCGCTGATCGCAATCTCCGCGAACAGCCATAGCGGCCAGCTCACCCATTTCGGGAACGCGTCGCGGCAGGCCTGCGCCAGATCCCGGCCCGCGCCGACGCCAAGCCGTGCGCACAGCGATTGCAGGATGATCGCCATGATGTTGGAGATCAGCGCGACAGACAGCAGCGCGTAGCCGAATTTCGAGCCACCGGCGAGCGAGGTCGCCCAATTGCCCGGGTCCATGTAGCCGACGGCGACAAGGTAGCCCGGCCCGAGGAACGCCAGCAGCTTGCCCCAGAACGTGCCGCTCCGGCGCACGCGGATCGAGCCGAAGACGTCGGACAGCGACGGCTCGCTGTTCGCCAAGCGCCAGCCGCGCCCTGCCACCGCAGGGTCCGTTTTTTGGGGAATCCGCGCATCCATGCCCATAGGATGCATGACCCTGTTACCATATGCAAGTGATTTGCAGAAGCGTTAGCTTGCTTTCTGGTCGTCACCCGGCTGTTTCGGAGCAATCGGCGTGAACTGGCAGCGGTCGGGCTTGAGGTCGATCAGGGGCGTCCCGTCGAGGCAGTCGAGCCCCTGCACCGTGACGATGTTGCCTTCGACCTTCACGAGCCTGGCGACCGAGGTACCGATCGGATTGGGCCGCACCGGCGAGCGCAGCGAGAAGGTGCCGTGTACGTTCTTGTCGCTTGCCGGGCTTTGCAGCACGAGGTCGCGCCGCGACTGGTGCAGCCAGTACAGCACCTCGACGTTGGAATATTTCTCGAGCCCCCTCAGCGCCGCGACCCACGGCTCGAAAATCTCAAGCTGGCATTCGGGGCCGTTCTGCCGCCCCTGCCGCGGGGTCATCATCCGATCGGTCCACGGGGTGTGGATACGACCGATGAAGGTCAACCCGGCATCGGTCGGCGGCGGCGGCGTAATGGCCACCTCACCTTCGCGGATTTCATTCAGACGAACCATGCGGCATCCCCCAGACTTCAAGCACAGCAGAACCTTACTCCCTCGCGCCGCCCGCGGGGAGAGGCAATCATAAACAGGAAGCGTGGTGCCAGGCATTGAGAAAGCGCAACGCCCTTGCCCGATCATCACTGCGCGTCGCAGATGTGCACTGATGGCAAGTGGCCTCTCCCCGTCAGCAGGGAGAGGTGCAACGTTTTTAGATTTTTATCTGACGCGTTTTCTTCACGCGAACCGGTTTCCACTTCGCTTGAAAACGCTTTAGCCGATGGTCTTGCCGAACTTGTTCGACTTCGGGAAACCCTTGGGCGGCAGGCGTCCGGCATCGGCGCGGTTGCCGCGCCAGTCCGACAATTCCTTCCAGGACGCGGAGAACTCGCGGCCCGCGGAATCCCTCCACGTCAGGCCTTCCTTCGCAGTGAAGGTGGTGACGTCCGACAGGCCGCCGTCCTTGTAACGCTGCAGCCGCACGCCGCGACCGCGCGCCATCTCCGGCACCTGCTCGAGCGGGAAAATCAGCATCTTGCGATTCTCACCGATCACCGCAACGGTATCGCCTTCGACAGTCGCAATCGCAGCGACTTCGTTCGGCATGGTGACGTTCATCACCTGCTTGCCCTTGCGGGTATTGCCGACGCAATCGTCCTCGTTGACGACAAAGCCCTGCCCGTCATGGCTCGCGATCAGGAACTTGCGACCACCGGTATTGACGAACAGCGATACGATGTTGGCATCGCCTTCAAGGTCGATGAAGCTGCGGATTGGGTCGCCATGGCCGCGGCCGCCGGGCAGCTTCTGTGCATCCAGCGTGTAAAAGCGGCCATGTGTGCCAAGCAGCAACAGTTTCGAGGTGGTTTCGGCGAAGAACGAAATGCCCAGGCGGTCGTCGGTCTTGAACGTGAGGTTCGAGAGGTCCTCAACATGCCCCTTCAAGGTGCGGACCCAGCCCTTGTCCGACACCACAACGGTAATCGGCTCCCGCTCGACGAAGGCTTCCTCTAATGTGGCAAGATCGTGTTCAGGCGCATTGGCGAACTGGGTGCGGCGTTTGCCGAGCGGGGTCTTCGGCCCGAACAGGTCGCGGACCTTTTTGACCTGCTCGGAGACCTTCTTCCACTGCTCCTCCTCGGAGGCCAGCACTGCCTTGATGCCTTTCAGCTCCGTGCGGAGGTTCTTGTCCTCCCCACGGATCTCCATTTCCTCGAGCTTGCGCAAATTGCGCAGCCGCATGTTGAGAATGGAGTCGGCCTGCAGGTCGGTGAGCTTGAAGGTGCGGATCAGCACCGGCTTCGGCTCGTCCTCGGTGCGGATGATCTTGATGACCTTGTCGAGGTTGAGATAGGCGATCAGGTAACCGCCCAGCACTTCGAGCCGGTGCTCGATCTGGTTCTTGCGATGGTTGGAGCGGCGCACCAGCACGTCGCGCAGATGATCGAGCCATTCGCGCAGACACTCGGCAAGGCCGAGCACCTTGGGCACCCGGCCCTTCACCAGCACGTTGAGATTCAGCGGAATCCGGCTCTCGAGGTCGGTCTGCTTGAACAACGTCTCCATCAGCACTTCGGGATCGACGTTCTTCGACTTCGGCTCGATGACGATGCGAATGTCTTCCGCCGATTCATCGCGGATGTCGCCGACGAGGTGCAACTTCTTCTCGTTGAGCAGTTCGGCGATGCGCTCGATCAGCCGCGACTTCTGCACCAGCCACGGAATTTCGGTGACGACGATGTGCCAGGTGCCGCGCGCGCCATCTTCCTGATGCCACTTCGCGCGCACGCGGAAGGCACCACGGCCCGTATTATAGGCCTCGGCAATCGACTCCTGCCCGTCCACGACGATGCCGCCGGTCGGGAAGTCCGGTCCCTTGACGTAACGTAGGAGGCCCTGCGTCTTGGTCGCGGGCTTGGCAATGAGATGCAGCGCGGCGTCGCAAAGCTCGGCTGCATTGTGCGGCGGGATCGCCGTTGCCATGCCGACCGCGATGCCCTGCGCACCGTTGGCGAGCAGATTCGGGAAGCCGCCCGGCAGGACGGTCGGCTCCTTGTCGCTGCCGTCGTAGCTCGGACGAAACTCGACCGCGTCCTCGTCGAGCCCTTCGAGCAGCAGGCGCGCGACGTCGGTCAGGCGCGATTCGGTGTAGCGCATGGCGGCGGGGTTATCGCCGTCGATGTTGCCGAAATTGCCCTGTCCGTCGACCAGCGGATAGCGCGAGGAGAAATCCTGGGCGAGGCGCACCAGCGCGTCATAGATCGCCTGATCGCCGTGGGGATGGAATCCGCCCATCACGTCGCCGACGATCTTGGCGGACTTCTTGAACGGCGAACTCGGATCGAGCCGCAACAGCCGCATGCCGTAGAGGATGCGCCGGTGAACCGGCTTCAGCCCGTCGCGTGCATCCGGCAGCGCCCGGTGCATGATGGTGGAGAGCGCATAAGCGAGGTAGCGCTCTTCCAGCGCCTCGCGTAGCGCGACTTCCTGCACGTCCTGCGGCTCAGGAGGAATCAGTGTCTTGCCCATGCCGCAGGGGTTAACGCCTCATCCGGGGCGGGACAAGGACGAACCGCGGGCCGCTCCTCACCCGGAAGCGCCCCACCGCTGAATTTTCTGTGGCGAATCGCCCTGATATCGTCACAGGGTTTGGGTTCCATGGAACAATCAGCGGCGCGGACGGGTTGCCGCGTGACACTTTGAGGAGGAAGAGAATGCATCGTCTTGCTCTGGCGGTCATCGCCGCCGTTGCTATCGCGGGCGCCGCGACCCTTGGCACCCCCCGTGCCGAGGCCATGACCCTGCCCGGCATCACCCACGCTCCGGCCAGCCAGGCCCAAGACGTGGCGCTGGTCTGCCGCCGGGTCTGGAACGGCTACCGCTGGGTGCGAAGCTGCTACCGCACCGGCCCGCGCTACTACGCGCCGCGCCCCTACTACCGGCCCCATTATCGGCCGTACCGGCCGCATTACTACCGCCATCGGTTTTACTGATCGCTCGCCTGTCGAGCATCCGAAACGGGCCGGTTCGCCGGCCCGTTTTTATGGGCGGTAGAAAACTGAAACTTCACTCCGCGGCGAGCGTCACCCGCGAGCGCGCCACCGCCGCGATGAAGCCGGCCCGCGCGTCGGAATGCGCCTGTCCGCGTGGCTCCAGCACATTGCGCAACAAAAACATCCCAGTGAGGCGGAAGCCTTCCATGATGTCGGCCTCGCCGTCGGGGCTGCTCTCCTCATTCCCGGCGCGCAGAAACGCCGGGAGCGGCAGCAGCCGTTCGCGCCAGGGCTCGCCCGCCGAGCGCGACACCGCGCAACCGGATTTCGGCGAGACGTAGATGAGATCGGTGTGCGTGCCCGTCGCCGCGCAGCAGGAGAGATCGAGGCCGAAACCCAACTCTTCCAGCATCGCCATCTCGAAGCGTACGACATGGGTCGCGGCAATAACGGGATCGTCGAAATCCTCGAGGATCGCCTCGAACTGCTCGTAGATGCCGTCATGGGGCGCGCGCTCGGGCAACAGCCGCGCCAGCGCCGCCAGATGGGTGATGCCGTAAGCGGCATGCGAATAGCTGAGCATGGTTGCCGCGCGCAGCCGCGTGCCTTCCAAGGCGTAATAGCCGAGATGTTCGTCGAGCCGCGCACGCCAGACCGCGCCGACCGAATTGCCCGGCTGCAACAGCGGCCGCATCCGCGTGCCCGCCCCCCCGCGCACGAGACCGAGGTGACGGCCGTGGCTGCGCGTCAGCAACTCGACGATGGCGTTTGCTTCGCCATGCCGCCGCGTGCCGAGAATAATGCCGTCGTCCGTCCACTCCATGAATCAATCTTACACGATCCGGCCCGTTCCGTCCGGGTGATGCCGCCGTGCGTTACGCCCGCAGATCGACCGCGGACACCATGCCCTGCACGCGCTGAAGCGCCGCCATGGCCTGCGCCAGCGCCGCCTCGCCGGCGTCGTCGTGCCGCCAGCGCGCCCCGGCAACGCCTTCGCGCAGTTTGGCGAACACATCAATCGGCGTCGCGTCGATCTGCTCACCTTCAGCTTTGGAGAGCGGTGTTCCATCGACCCGCAGGCGCGCCTCCGGCGGCGCCATGATGCCAAGGAGGCTGCTGGTCTCGTGCAGATCGAGATCGCCGCTGCGGATCAGCCGGTTCACCGCCTCGCGCAGCTCGCCCGGCGAGATATTGGAGAAATCGTAGCGGCGCGTGCCGGACGCTTCTGGTGAGGCTGTGGACGTGGCCGTGTCCTGCCCCTCCTGCCGCGGCGAGGCATTCGTTCCCGACACGAGCCGCGCACCGAAAGCCGCTATCGCCGACTGAACCTGCATTCCCGCCCTCTCCGTCCCGTATCAGGGCTTTCAAGCAAGTCCAGCGCCAGCGAAAAACGCCTGCGGCTTCAATGATGGCGGTATGGATCGGTCGCCGCTCGGGCGGCAGATTTTGCCAGCACGGCAGTTTCTGCGGCGGCTAGACGAACCAGCCGCGCGCATCGCCGGTGAACGACAGCCGCAGCCCGACCATGGTGAGCGCGGCCGATGCGGCATCGATCACGGTGACAAGCGACCAGCCTTCCTGATTGAGGATGCCGATCAGGGTGAGCACCGAGAGGCCGAGCGCCATCACCAGAAGCCAGCGCGCCCAGTTGCGGCGCTGGCGCGCGGCGAGCCACACCAGATGGCAGAGCAGCAGGATCAGGCTTGCCGACATCAGCGCCGACATTGCGATCACCGACTCCGGCACATCCTCCGGAATGGTCCGGAATGGAAACGACAACGTGTCGACGAGAAGCGAGGCGTAGAGACAGATCTCGAACCGCCGCACGTTCTCCGGCACCACGATCTCATCGCCCCTCATTCCTTCGGAAACTCCAGTCCCATTTCGCGATAACGCTCCGGGTCGTCGCCCCAATTGTCGCGCACCTTGACGAACAGAAACAGATGCACGGGCTGGCCGACAATCTCGGCGATCTCCTTGCGCGCATCGGCGCCGATCGCTTTGATGGTGGCCCCGCCCTTGCCCAGCACGATCTTGCGCTGGCTGTCGCGCTCGACAAAAATCGTCTGCTCGATGCGGACCGACCCGTTGCGCATTTCCTTCCAGCTCTCGGTTTCCACCGTCGACTGGTAGGGCAATTCCTGATGCAGGTTGCGATAGATTTTCTCGCGGGTGATTTCCGCCGCGAGATGACGCAGCGGCGCATCCGACATCTGATCTTCGGGATAGAGATACGGCCCCTCCGGCATCGCGGCCGCAAGCGCACGGCGCAGATCGTCGACACCGTCACCCGACAGCGCCGCGACCATGAAGGTTTCGCGGAACGCGATCCGCTCGTTGGCGCGCTGCGCGAGTGCCAGCAGTTTCTCGCGCGCGACAAGGTCGATCTTGTTGATGACGAGAAATTTCGGATGCTTCACGGCTTCGAGCTTGGTGAAGATCGCCTCGGCTTCCTCGTCCAGACCCGCGCGCGCATCGAGCAGCACGCAGACCATGTCGGCATCATGCGCGCCGCTCCAGGCGGTCGAGACCATCGCGCGGTCGAGCCTGCGCTTCGGTGTAAAGATGCCGGGTGTATCGACCAGCACGATCTGCGCATTGCCCTCGACGACGATGCCGCGGATCAGCGCGCGCGTCGTCTGCACCTTGCGCGAGACGATCGTGACCTTCGAGCCGACGAGGGCGTTGACGAGCGTCGACTTGCCGACATTGGGCGCGCCGATCAGCGCGACAAAGCCGCAACGGGTGGGGTGCGCCTGTTCCTCAGGCATATTGTCAGGCATCCTTTGTTCAGGCGTCCTTGCCGCCGGTCACGCCTTCGCGGTTCAACAAGGCAGACGCCGCCGCCTTTTCCGCCGCGCGTTTGCTGGAGCCGATGCCCTCCGCCGAGGCAAGCCCCGGCAGATCGACCGCGACGCGGAAACGCGGATCATGATGCGGGCCGGTACGCTCGACCTCGCGATAGACCGGCGTCGGCAGACCCTTGCCCTGCGCCCATTCCTGCAAAATGGTTTTCGGATCGCGCAACGGCCGCACCGGGCGGCGCATGCGCTCGGTCCAGTTGCTCAGCACGAACTGCTCGGCTGCGTCATAGCCGCCGTCGAGGAAGATCGCGCCGATCACCGCTTCGCAGATATCGCCGACGATGGAGTTGCGTAGCCGCGCACCGACACCCGCGCCCACCGTGCCGAGCTTGATGTTCTCGTGCAGGCCGAGCGACTTCGCGACATCGACGCAGGCTTCCTTGCGTACGAGATCGGCAAGGCGCTTCGACATCTCGCCCTCGTCGGCCTTCGGGAAGGCGCCGTAGAGCATGTCCGAGACGATGAGGCCCAGCACATGGTCGCCGAGGAATTCGAGCCGCTGATAGCTGTCGGTGCGATTCTGCGACGGCTTGAGCGCCGAAACATGCGTCAGCGCGGTCTTGAGAAGATTTGGATTCTTGAAGGTGTGGCCGATGCGCTGTTCGATCTCGCGCAAGAGCGCCTTGGCGCTCGGCCGCCGCACCTTCTTCGGCGAGGCTTCCGCGGCAGGCTGCTCCGCGACAACCGGCTGCTCCGGCACAGCCTTGCGCTCAGCCGCCTTCGTCGCCGCGGGCTTTGTTTCGGGCGGCTTGTCGTCCTGCACCTGCGCGATGCTCACGACTTCGTCTGTCATCTCACGACCGAGAACAGGCGGCCCCAGCGCACGCTGACGGGCCAGCGCCAGAACTGCCATGCCTGCTCGCCTCTATCGACGGAGAAGAAGATGAGTTGCGCGCGCCCGATCAGATTCTGCTCGGGCACATAGCCGACGCCGGACATCACGCGGCTGTCGCTCGAATTGTCGCGGTTGTCGCCCATCATGAAGTAGTGCCCGTCCGGCACGACATAAACCGCGGTGTTGTCGTAGAAGCCGTTATCGACGCAATCGAGCGTCTTGTAGCTCACGCCGTTCGGCAGCGTTTCCTGCCACTGCTTGACGCGCGCAGTCGCATCGCCCGAGCCGCAGGGATCCTCGCCGACATAATCGGCAACCCGCTCGCGCTTCACCGCGGCGTCGTTGATGAAGACCTGGCCTTCCTTCAACTGGATGCGGTCGCCCGGTAGTCCGATCACGCGCTTGATGTAGTCGATGTTGTCTTCACGCGGGAAACGGAACACGACGATATCGCCGCGCTCGGGTGCAGAGCCGAAGATACGGCCGGAGAACAGCGGCGGCGAGAACGGCAGCGAGTAATGGCTGTAGCCGTACGAGTATTTCGAGACGAACAGATAGTCGCCGACGAGCAGCGTCGACTCCATCGAGCCCGACGGGATGTTGAAGGGCTGGAACAGAAAGGTGCGGATTACCGCCGCGATGATGAGCGCATGGATGACGACGCGGATGGCCTCGCCGATTCCACCCTCGGATTTGGTGCCGGATGTCGCGCTCATACTGTCTCAAGTCCCTCGAAAAACAGGCGCGGCGATCGATCGAAGCACCTGCGCGGGTTTTAGACGCTTGCCGCATCGGGCGCAATCAAGTGCCGCCTGACAATCTGGCAAATAGTTGATATCTCTTTGGAAATAGAGCCAGAGAGAAATTTCCCCGGCGGTTCCGCCGCTACCCCCTGGGAAGCGCGGAAATGATGACAAAGGCCTGTGCCGTGGGCCAATCATCGGTAATCGTGAGGTCGATCCGGGCTTCATGGCCGGGCGGCAGCAGTGATTCGAGTCGCACCAGCGCGCCCCCGGTGAGCTGCATGGTCGGCCGGCCGCCGGGCAGGTTCACCACCCCCATGTCGCGCCACCAGACCCCCTGACGGATGCCGGTGCCGAGCGCCTTGGCGCAGGCCTCCTTGGCGGCGAAGCGCTTGGCATAGGTTGCAACCCACGCGCGAGGCGCTTTCGCCCTGCGCTCCGCCTTGGCCTGCTCGGCCTCCGTGAAAATGCGGTCGATGAAGCGCGCGCCGTGACGCTCGATCACCTCCTGGACCCGGCGGATATCGATGGTGTCGGACCCGATTCCGAGAATCATGCCTGCCCCACGTTGGATTCCGCTTTGGCCCGGCCGCGTGCCATCGCCGCGCGCATGGTTCCGATCGCCTGCTTCAGGCCGACGAACAGCGCCTCCCCCATCAGGAAGTGACCGATGTTGAGTTCGACGATCTGCGGCAGCGCCGCAATCGTCTCGGCGCTCGCATAGTCGAGACCGTGGCCCGCATGGACTTCGAGCCCGAGCGAATGCGCAAGCTTCGCGCCTTCGACGATGCGCTTCCACTCGGCGTCCGCCTTGCTGCTTCCCGCTATGAGCGCATCGCACCACGTGCCGGTGTGCAGTTCGATCACCGGCGCTTTCAACTGCGCCGCCATTTCGATCTGCTCACGATCAGGCGAGATGAACAGCGAAGTGCGGATGCCGGCGGCATTGAATTGCGCGATCGCGGGCGCAAGCGTCCCCTGCTGACCGACGACATCGAGACCGCCTTCCGTGGTGATCTCCAGTCGCCGCTCCGGCACGAGGCATACCGCATGCGGCTTGGTGGCGAGCGCGATCCCGATCATCTCCCCGGTCGCGCCCATCTCGAAATTCAGCGGCTTGGAAATCTCGCGCTTCAGCCGCGCCATATCGTCGTCGCGGATATGACGGCGATCCTCGCGCAGATGCGCGGTGATGCCATCGGCTCCGGCTTCGATCGCGAGCAGCGCCGCGCGCACCGGATCGGGCAGAAGGCCGCCGCGCGCGTTACGCAGCGTGGCAACATGATCGACATTGACCCCAAGGCGGAGCGGCGGAACAGACATCGCGATGATCCGAAAGGTTAGCCGTTGACCCGTTCGACGCTCGCGACCACGGCTTTCGCGCGCAACTGGTTGATGATCCCGTTGAGATGCTTGAGGTCATAGACCTCGAGATCGATGATGAGATCGGTGAAATCCGGCGAGCGGCGGCTCATGCCGATATTGTCGATATTGCCGTCATGCTCGGCGATGACGCCCGCGATCTGTGCGAGGCTGCCGGGCTCGTTGACGTTCTGAACGTGCAGCCGCGCCGGGAAGCGCCGCGGCGGCGCGCTCTCGTCGATGTCCCAGCGCACGTCGACCCAGCGCTCCGGCTCTTCCTCGAAGTCCTTCAGCGCAGGCGCCTGGATCGGATAAATGGTGATGCCCTCGCCCGGCATGACGATGCCGACGATGCGATCGCCCGGCACCGCGCCGCCGTTCGGCGCGAACTTCACCGGCAAATCGGAATTGAGGCCGCGGATCGGGATCGCGGTCTTCGCTGGCTCGACCGGCGCCTTGGCCTTGGCAGCTTTGAGGCCGCTCTGGCGCGCCTCCTCCTTGTAATCAGGATACATCGCACGCGCGACGTCGGCGGCCTTGATCTCGCCCCGACCCACCGCCGCCATCACCTCTTCAATAGAGCTGCGCGCAAGGCGCGGCAGCGCGCCCGTCAGCTTGTCGTCGGCGTAGACGATCTTCGCGCGCGTAAACAGGCGTTCGACGATGCGCCGCCCAAGCGCAGCATACTGATCGCGCACCGCGGCGCGCGTCGCACGGCGGATCGCGGCCTTGGCCTTGCCGGTGACGGCGAGCTGCTCCCACGCCGATGGCGGCGCCGACTGCGCGCGCGAGGTCAACACCATGACCTCATCACCATTGTGCAATTCCGACGACAACGGCGAGAACTGGCCGTTGATCTTGCAGCCCACCGTGCTGTTGCCGACATCGGTATGCACCGCATAGGCAAAGTCGATCACGTTGGCATGGCGCGGCAGCGCAATCAGCTTGCCCTTCGGCGTGAAGCAGAACACCTGATCGTGGAACAGCTCCATCTTGGTGTGTTCGAGAAACTCTTCCGGATTGGCGCTTTCCGCGAGCATCTCGATGGTGTGGCGCAGCCAGGCGAACGCATTCGATTCACGCTTGAGCATCTCGGCCGGAGAATCTGCGCCCTCTTTGTAGAAGGCGTGCGCGGCGATGCCGTATTCGTCGATCCGGTCCATCTCTGCGGTACGGATCTGCAGTTCGACGCGCTGGTTGCCGGGCCCGATCACCGTAGTGTGGATCGAGCGATAGTCGTTCTGCTTCGGCGTCGAGATGTAATCCTTGAAGCGGCCGGGCACGACCGGCCAGCAGGTGTGCACGACGCCGAGCGCGCGGTAGCACTCCTCCGGCGTCTCAACGATGATGCGGAAACCGAACACGTCGGACAATTGCTCGAAATTGACCGACTTGCGCTCCATCTTGGTCCAGATCGAATACGGCTGCTTACGCCGTCCCTTCACCAGCGCCTTGATGCCGTGCTTTTCGAGGCTCGCGAACAGTTGCGTCTCGATCTCGCCGATCAGATTGCGGTTGAGGTCGGTCAGCGCATCGAGCCGCTGCGTCACCACCTCATGCGCGTCGGAATCGAGCACGCGGAATGAGAGGTCTTCGAGCTCCTCGCGCATTTCCTGCATGCCCATGCGGGCGGCGAGCGGCGCGTAGATGTCGAGCGTCTCTTCGGCAATGCGCTTGCGCGAGGCCGGCGGCATGAACTCCATCGTGCGCATGTTGTGCAGCCGGTCCGCGAGCTTGACCAGCAACACGCGCACGTCGCTCGAGATTGCGAGTAGGAGCTTGCGCAGATTCTCCGCCTGCTTCGCCTCGCGCGAGACGAGTTCAAGCCGTTTCAGCTTGGTCAGGCCCTCGACCAGCGCACCGATCTTGGTGCCGAACAACTGATCGATCTCGGCGCGGGTGGATTCGGTGTCCTCGATTGTGTCGTGCAGCAGCGCCGCGACAATGGTCGCGTCGTCGAGCTTGAGGTCAGTGAGGATCGCCGCGACTTCGAGCGGATGGGAGAAATACGGGTCACCCGAGGCGCGCTTCTGCTCCCCATGCGCCTTCATGGCATAGACGTAAGCGCGGTTGAGCAGGTCCTCGTCGGTGTTGGGGTTATAGGCCCGCACCCGGTCGACGAGGTCGTACTGGCGCATCATACCCGCACGATTGGCCTTCGCGGGGCGCCGCGGCGCAACCGCGGCCCCGGCCACGCCGGCATCTGCCTGCGTCTGACCTGCGCTGCGCCCACCGACCGCCATCTTCGTTTCACCTCCGGGATTCGGGATCATCCCTCCACAGGAATATCGCTGCCCCCGGTTCCATTCGCAAGCAAGGTTGTTGTGAAATCTTTAATGGGATCAAAAACAAAAGGCCCGGAGCAAGCCCCGGACCTCGTCTTGCACGATCCCTGTCGCGCACTCGGCCTGGTCGCCTCGCAAGGCGACCTCGGCGGGAGGATCACTCCTCCTCTTCGGGCTGCTCTTCCGGAGGGGCGAGGCCTTCGAGACCCTTCAGAAGCTCCTCCTCGGTCATCCGCTCGACGGCGACCTCGGTGTCGTCGGCATCGACGCTCGCACCGGCCGAACCGATCAACGGAATCGTATCCGGCTCCGGCTCGTCGACTTCGACGAACTTCTGGAGCGAGTGCACGAGCTCTTCCTTGAGGTCTTCCGGTGCAATGGTCTGGTCGGCAATCTCACGCAGCGAGACGACGGGATTCTTGTCGTTGTCGCGATCAACGGTAATCGGCGAGCCAGACGAAATCATGCGCGCACGATGCGCGGCCAGGAGCACCAGATCAAACCGATTGTCGACTTTGTCGATGCAGTCTTCGACGGTCACGCGCGCCATAAAGCCGCTCCGTAAACTGATGAAAAAATTGTTGCGATGCCGCACTGAATACAAGGAATGCGCGAGAATCGCAACCATCAAATTTGCCCGTATTTACGGGCCTTTTTGCGGCTCGAGAGGGGTTCCAGGAGGCAATGCGTCCCAATGTGGTTCACATTTTCGACCCAGGGTCGTTTTGCCCCACTCTTTCCATTGACGGACAAGCTTTTGCTTCAATGCGAACTCAATATATCGTGACGAACCACCCGTGCGAAGAATTCGCGCCAATAACGTCAAAACAAGCGAACGAGAAACCTTTTGATGACACCATCGTCTTCGAACAAAATCGCTCTTTTCATTGATGGGGCCAATCTTTACGCAACTGCGAAAACTCTGGGGTTTGATATCGACTACAAACGCCTCCTGCTTGAGTTTCAGAGCCGTGGCTCGCTGGTGCGCGCTTTCTATTACACCGCGATCATCGAGGATCAGGAGTACTCCTCGATCCGCCCGTTGATCGACTGGCTGGACTACAACGGCTATACCGTCGTCACCAAGGCGACGAAGGAATTCATCGACGCAAGCGGCCGCCGCAAGGTGAAAGGCAATATGGACATCGAACTCGCGGTCGATGCCATGGAGTTGGCCGAACATATCGACCAGATGGTGCTGTTCTCGGGCGACGGCGATTTCCGCTCGCTGGTCGAGGCCGTGCAGCGCCGCGGCGTGCGTGTCACCGTGGTTTCCACCATTGCGAGTCAGCCGCCGATGATCGCGGACGAGTTGCGCCGCCAGGCGGATGTCTTTACTGATCTCGTTCAGTTGCAATCGAAGATCGGCCGCGACCCCGGCGAGCGCACGCAGGTGCGCGAACCCCGCGAGCGCCAGCACACGCCGCAATTCCTGCAGCGCAGCGCCAGCACGATTGCACCGCGGGGCGATGACGAAGATTTCGACGACTGAAGCCAGATCCGGCGCGGGGCGGCGAACCGCCTCGCGCCGCGCTTCCTCCCCTTCCCTTTCCGACACATCGCATCCCGGCCACGACTGCCCGCTCTGCCCGCGGCTTGTCGAATTCCGCGAAGCGAACCGCGCCGCGCATCCCGACTGGTTCAATGGCCCCGTGCCGCCGCTCGGCGGGCGTGATGCGGCGGTGCTCATCGTCGGCCTCGCGCCGGGGCTGCAAGGCGCGAACCGCACCGGGCGGCCGTTCACCGGCGACTATGCGGGTGACCTTCTGTACGCGACGCTGCTCGAATTCGGATTTGCCAGCGGCCGGTACGAGGCGCGACCGGACGATACGTTGAAGCTCGTCGATTGCCGGATCGGCAACGCCGTGCATTGCGTGCCGCCGCAGAACAAGCCGACACCGGCCGAGATCAACACCTGCCGGCAGTTTCTGGTCTCGACGATCAAGGACATGCCGCGCCTGAAGGCGATCGTCACGCTCGGGCGCATCTCGCACGACTCGACGCTGAAGGCGCTCGGCCTGCCGCTGCGCGCCGCGCCGTTCAAGCATGGCGGCGAATTCCAGCACGGCGCGCTGCGCGTGTTCAGCAGCTATCACTGCTCGCGTTACAACACCAACACCGGCGTGCTGACGCCCGCGATGTTTCGCGCGGTGTTTGCCAGCGTGCGGGATTATCTGGATCGGTAGAGCGATCTCATTCACCTCTCCCGTGGGGAGAGGTCGGAGGCGGAGCGATAGCGAACGCCTCCGGGTGAGAGGGCGCGACCTCTCCCCGCCGGGGAGAGGTGAAGAACCGCGCCCCTCAGCGCACCGGATTCGCCTTCAGCCATTCCAGCACATCGCCCGCGTTCCGGTCCGGCGGAAACACCGGATAGAAAACGTGGGTGATGACGCCGTTGTCGGCGATGAACGCAAGCCGCTTCAGCAGCGTCATGTCCGCGACCTCCATGGTCGGCAGCTTCAAGGCGCGTGTCAGTTCGAGCTTGTGGTCTGAGAGCACCGGAAACGGCACATGCAGCCGCTCCACCATCTCGCGCTGATAGGCCGGGTCTTGGGTCGACAATCCGAACACGGCACTCGCGCCGGCGGCCCTCATATCGTGCGCAAGATCGCGGAACGCGCAGGTCTGCGGGGTGCAGCCGCGCGCGCCGGGGATCATGTCCCAGTCCGCGACGAGGCTGATCTCGCCGGGCTTGCCGGTGCGCGGATAGGCGAAGACGACGATCCGGCCCTTCTGCCTGGCCAGTGTCCAGGCCGTGCCGTCGGTGCCCTCCATGGCAATGTCCGGGAGCGGCTTTCCTTTGAGGTGCGCAGCCGCGCCGTCATCTTCCGGCGCCGGGATCGCGCTCCAATCGACTCCCATCAGGTTTGGCTGGTTCATCGTCCATCGTCCCGTTCAGGTCTCGTTATTCCCAAGGCGACGACGATCGGCGCCTTTATCCCCTCGCCCGCAACAGCCGGCTCTTCTCGCGCGACCAGTCGCGCTTCTTTTCGGTCTCGCGCTTGTCGTGCAGCTTCTTGCCCTTGGCGAGCGCGAGTTCGAGCTTAAGCCGCCCCTGTTCGTTGAAGTACATCTTCAACGGAATGAGTGTCATGCCTTCGCGCTCGATCGCGCCGATCAGCTTGTTGATCTGCCGCTTGTGGAGCAACAGCTTTCGCGGTCGGCGCGGCTCGTGATTGAAACGGTTGGCCTGAAGGTATTCGGGGATGTTGGCGTTGACGAGCCAGATTTCGCCGTTCTTGGAATCGGCATAGGATTCCGAGATCGTGCTTTTGCCATTGCGCGCGGATTTCACTTCGGTGCCGGTCAGCATCACGCCGGCCTCGAAGGTGTCCTCGATGGAATAGTTGAACCGCGCCTTGCGGTTTTCCGCAACGACCTTGATCGGGCGCGCCTTTTTCTCAGTCATCGCTGCCGCCTGGCGGCACTCCTTACTTGGTCTTCAGGATATCGCGAATTTCCGTGAGCAATACCTGATCCTTGGTCGGCGCCGGCGCTTCGGCGGGCTTTGCTTCCTCGCTGCGCTTGATCCGATTGATGAGGCGGATCACGATGAACAGCACGAAGGCGATGATGAGGAAGTTGAGCGTCACCGTGAGGAAGCTGCCATAGGCGAGCACCGCGCCCTGTTTCTTGGCGTCGACGAGATTAGTCGCGGTGACTTCCTTCGAGAGGCCGATGAAGTAGTTCGAGAAGTCGAGGCCGCCGGTGATCGCGCCGATCACAGGCATAATGACGTCGCCGACGAGAGAGGACACGATCGCGCCGAATGCCGCGCCGATGATGACGCCGACCGCGAGGTCGACGACATTGCCCTTCATTGCAAACTCGCGAAACTCCTTGAGCATCGAGCCCTCCCCTCTCTGGCCTGTGGCCTTCGCAATTCCGTCGACGTCAGTTGAGCAGACCGGCGTGCACCATCGACTGGCGCACGATCTCCCTGTTCGCCTCCGACAATTCCACCATCGGCAGCCGCAGCGTATTCGACATCTTGCCGAGCAGCGACAGCGCGTACTTCACCGGCGCCGGGTTGGCCTCGATGAACAGGTTGGTGTGCAGCGGCACCAGCTTGTCCTGAATCTTCAGGGCCGTCGCATAGTCGCCCTTCAGACACGCAGTCTGGAATTCCGAGCACAGCCGCGGCGCGACGTTCGATGTCACCGAGATGCAGCCATGGCCGCCATGGGCCATATAGCCGAGCGCGGTGATGTCCTCGCCGGAGAGCTGGTTGAAGTCCTCGCCCATCGCGGCGCGCTGCGCCGAGACACGCGCGATGTTCGCCGTCGCATCCTTCACGCCGGAGATGTTCTTCAGCTCGAACAGGCGCTTCATGGTGTCGGTCGACATGTCGACGACCGAGCGGCCGGGGATGTTGTAGATAATGATCGGAATTCCGATCGCATCGTTGACCGCCTTGAAGTGCTGGTAGAGCCCTTCCTGCGTCGGCTTGTTGTAATAGGGCGTGACGACGAGCACCGCCGCGGCACCGACCTTCTCGGCATGCTTGGCCAGCCCGATCGCTTCCGCGGTCGAGTTTGAACCGGCACCGGCAATCACCGGCACCCGGGCCTTCGCCTCGTCCACGCACCACTCGACAAGCTGCTTGTGCTCGTCATGCGTGACCGTCGGGCTCTCACCCGTCGTCCCCACCGGCACGAGGCCATGGGTGCCCTCGGCGATCTGCCAACTCACAAGGCCACGGAACGCCGCCTCGTCGAGGCCGCCGTTTTTGAAAGGCGTGACCAAGGCCGTAAAGGAACCCCGAAACTTGCTCTTGGCCGTCATCGTCTTTCTCCGCAGATCCATTGTATCGCGCGCAATTGCGCCTCGCCCGAACGCGCGGGCAAGGCTGACTAGATACCGGCTCCCGCGCCGCGATGAAAGGGCGCAGCAAGCATTCCGGCCCGATTTGCAGGCATGTGTGGCTGCTGCGGCCTCGAATCCGCCGCCCTTTGCGGGAATGGTGCCGGTTCCCTGCAAATTCCTGTTTGGGGCCTGAATCCAATAGATTAGACCCGTCTGAAACGGCAACGGGGTGATTCGCAGCGAAGGATGGCCGTGGCATCTCTTCTCTTCAAAACGGCCGCGCTCGCAGGCGGGGCCCTGATGATCGTGACGCTCGCGCCCGCTCCTGTCGAAGCGGTGCCCCTGCCGCGGCCGCGCCCGATCCCGCGCAACGTGATCCCGCAGACCGCAAAGTCGCTGTCGCAGCTTCCCGCCCAGCCGAAGCTCAACGGCGCGCCGCCGCCCGCCCCCCTGGCCGCGAAGCCGCCGGTGCAGGCCGCACCGCCGCCGCGCCCGCTGGCCTCGAAGTCGCGTGCGCCGCTTGCGGTCGCCCCGACCTCGACCACCTCGCGCGCCGACCTGCAGACGCTGCAACAGATCATCGACCTCGTCCGCGCCAAGCGTCAGCAGGACGCGACGCAGATGCAGAGCTCGATCAGCGATCCGCTGGCGCGCAAGCTGTCGGAATGGATCATCCTGCGCAGCGAGGACAATGGCGCCTCCTCCGACCGCTACCTCGCCTTCATCACCGAGAACCCGAGCTGGCCGAGCCAGACCTTCTTCCGCCGCCGCGGCGAGGCCGCGCTGTGGGACGACCGCCGTGACGACAGCACCATCCTCGCCTTCTTCGGCAACGAGCAGCCGCTTTCGGCGAAGGGACGTTTCGCGCTCGCCCGCGCGCTGCTCAACCGCGGCGATCAGGCACGCGCCGCGCGGCTCGTTCGCACGGCCTGGCATGAGGATTTCTTCACCTCGGCCGTGGAGGACGCAGCCCTCTCGCAATTTTCCGCACTCCTCAGCGGCGGCGATTACAAGCGGCGGATGGAAGAGCTTGCCTACGGCAGCGACACCGACGGCGCGTTGCGCGCGGCAAAGCATCTCGGCGGCGGCTATGTCGCACTCACCAAGGCGCGGATCGGCCTCAACCGCAGGACCGGCAACCCGCGCGCGCTGCTCAACGCCGTGCCGGCCAACCTGCGCGGCGACCCGCTCTACGTCCTGAGCCGGATTCAATATCTGCGGCGCGAGGACAAGATCACCGAGGCCGCGCGGCTGATGCTGGACGCGCCGCGCGACCCGGCACGCCTCGTCAACACCAACGAATGGTGGATCGAGCGGCGGCTGCTGGCGCGCAAGCTGATCGACATCGGCGAGCACCGCACCGCCTATCGCGTGGCGCGCGACGCGGCGATCCCCGAACGCGGCATCTACAAGACCGAGCGGGAGTTCACTGCGGGCTGGATTGCTCTGCGTTTCCTGAAGGACCCCGCCACCGCCGCCCAGCACTTCGCCCGCATCGGCATCAACACCACCAACCCGACCGCGCAGGCGCGCGCGGGCTACTGGCAGGGTCGCGCAGCGGAGGCCGCCGGACGTTCGCAGGAGGCACGCACCGCCTATCAGGCGGCGGCCGTGCATTCCACCAGCTATTACGGCCAGCTTGCACGCGCCAAGCTGCATTTGCCGCAATTGAGCCTCGCCGGAAAACCCGCGACCCCGCGCGGCGCGTCGCGGCTCGAGGTGGTGCGCGCGGTCGAGCTTCTCTACGCGCTGGATGAGGGCAACTACATCATCCCGATCATGTCGGACATGGGCGAGAACGCCGATCCCGACGCGCTCGCTGCGCTGTGCGACCTCGCCGAGCGCAACAACGATCCGCGCGGCATGCTGATCGCCGGCAAGGCGGCACTAAACCGCGGCCTGCCGTTCGACCACTATGCCTATCCGGTGAATGGCATCCCGCCCTATCGCAACCTCGGCCCGCAGGTGGAGAAGGCCATCGTCTTCGCCATCGCGCGGCAGGAAAGCGCCTTCAACCCCACCGTCGTGTCGCCCGCCAACGCCTACGGCCTGATGCAGGTGACGCCGGGCGCGGCCAAATACGTCACCAAGAAGTACGGCGGCACCTATGATCTCGCGCGGCTGAAGGGCGACCCGCCCTACAACGCAATGCTCGGCGCGGCCGAACTCGGCGGGCTGATCGAGGATTATCGCGGCTCCTACATCATGACGTTCGCTGGCTACAACGCGGGACGCGGCAGCGTGCGCAAATGGGTCGCGCGCTACGGCGACCCGCGCGATGCAAGCATCGATGCGGTGGACTGGGTGGAGCTGATCCCGTTCTCGGAAACCCGCAACTATGTGCAGCGGGTGATGGAGAACCTGCAGGTCTATCGCGCCCGCTTCGGCGGCAGCCACCAATTGCTGATCGAAGCCGACCTGCGCCGTGGCGCGGTGCAGTAAGCGTTGTCGTCGCTCCCGCGAAAGCGGGAGCCCAGCATTCTCGCCTCTCTTAAAATGCTTACTCTGCTTACAATGAATCCCCGCCTGCGCGGAGACGACTTGTCGAAAGCACCAGCTATGCCCGCCCTCCAACACATCTTCACCACCTCCGCTGATGGCCTGCGGCTGCACGCGAGCACCATCGGTCCTCAAGATGCGGCGGCACTGCCGGTGCTGGCCCTACCCGGCCTGACGCGGACGACGGAGGATTTCGACGCGGTCGCACAGGCACTCGCCACCGATCCGCGGCAGCCGCGCCGCCTGGTGGCAATCGACTATCGCGGCCGCGGCCAGTCCGATTTCGATCCTGACCCTGCCCATTACACCGTGCCGATCGAGGCGACCGACGTCCTGACGCTCGCTGCCGCTGCGGGCGTCTCACGCGCGATCCTGCTCGGCACTTCGCGCGGCGGGCTGATCTCAATGGGACTCGCGGCGACGCAGCCGGATCTCGTCGCGGGTGTCATCCTCAACGACGTCGGCCCTGTGCTCAAGATGAGGGGACTGATGAAGATCAAGGGCTATCTCGGCGTGGGGGCGACGCCGCGCACCTGGCGCGAGGCGGAAGACGGCATGCGGCGGCTGTTCGCGAACGTGTTTCCCGCGCTCACCGATGCGGAGTGGAGCGCATGGGCGCATCGCGCCTTCCGCGAGGATAGCGACGGCCAACTGATCCGGACGCATGATGTAGCGCTCGCGCGCGCCTTCGATGCGATCACGCCGGACACGCCACCACCGGCGCTGTGGGAGCTGTTCGATTCGATGGCAAAGCTGCCGCTGTTATCGATTCGCGGCGCACTCTCGGATTTGCTGTCAGCCGCTTGCGTCAGCGAAATGCAGCGGCGGCGACCGGATATGGAGACATGGGACGTGCCGCTGCAGGGCCATGCGCCTTTGCTGGCGGATGAACCGACCATCGCGCGGATCAAGGCGTTTTGCAAAAGATGCGATGGGGCAGGTGGTTTTTAGAGCGCACCTTTTAATCGCCAGCGATGTTTGAGGTCCACCTCTCCCGTGTGGAGAGGTGGAGGCGAAAACGATAGTGAACGCCTCCGGGTGAGGGCGTACAATCTCTCAAGTAGACTCAGGAGCCCCCTCACCCGCTCACCATAGCGCGTTGAAGACGCGCGTAAACGCGCTGATGGCTCGCCGACCTCTCCCCGCTGGGGGGAGGTGAAGAAAGCGAGCGCTCCTCGCAATGACGGAGACTCCCTCGCCCTCACTCACTCCCTGCGTCCATGTTCACCTTCGTCCCTCACCCAGTAAGAACGGGGAGAGGGAGTAGTTTCGTCAAGGCGGAGAGAGGGAGTGCCCTTCCCAAAAACAAAACCCCGGCAGTCGCCTGCCGGGGTTCGTTCGATGGCTTCACCCGAAGGTGATGCGATCAGAAGTTGCGCTGAACGCGGAGAACGCCGGAGTAAGCGTCCTGATCGCCGTAGGCGTAGCCCTGGCCAGCACGCGTGCCGACGCCGTTCTCCACACCAACGTTGTTCTGCTTGATGTTGACCCAGGTCGCTTCGGCGATGAACGCGAGGTTCTTCACCGGCTTCCAGGTCGTGCTCACGCCCAACTGGCTGATGTTGAAGTCCGGGTTGCAGGTCGTAGCGTTGGCAGCATACCCAGCGTTGCAGATGATCGTCGTGGCGTTGCCATTGTAATCAACATGCGACCACGAACCGAACACGCTGGACGACCAGTTCTTGTTCCAGTTGTGGTTGAAGGCGCCGTTGAAGCCATAGGCCTTGGTCAGCTCGATGCCAGTACCGACATCGAACACGCCATCAGCAACCGGCACACCAGCAAACGTGAGACCACCACCATCGTAGCGGACAAAGTTACGCGGCGTCGCACCGGACTGGCCGAGCACGTAACGCAGCGCACCCTCGGTGTAGGTACCGCTGATCTTGATGTCGTCGCCGGGTCCGGTTGGCAGGTTCTTGAGCTGCAACGCACCGGTCACAGCGAAGCCCCACTTGTCGCCCGGATGGCCATTGATGATGGTACCGCTGTTACCCGTGGCGCCGCCATTGTAGTAGTTGCCGGTGACCTGATGGGCAGCAGCCGACAACTGGATCAGACCCCAAGCCTGGTCGAGGCGGATGTTACCGACCACGTCCACAGCCGTTCCCGCCTGATAGGCGTTGTTATAAGCGCCGACCGCATTGATCGTGCCATTGGCGTTGTAAACGCCAACGCGATTAGCCTGCTCCTGCGCATCAACACCGATGCTGGCCGAAACGCCATTGCCGAACTGCCAGGTGTACTGGATATTGTTCACACCGGCGTCGTAGTTCGGTCCACCCATGAGGGTCGAGTTGAGGTTGCCCGGAGCGCCGTTCCACGGCAGGGCGTAAGCCGAAGCCGAACGACCGAAGGTGAAGCCGGCGAACTGGATGAACGCCGCCTCAACGCGCATGGAGCCAGCGGCCTGCGTATCGGGGCCGTCGACGTTGCCGCTGTTGAACTGCGGGCCGAACGCACCGAAGGTGCGGACCACGCCGTACTCAGTTGCGGTACGGGTGTCGATGTTCATCATGATGCGCGAACGGGTGTAGTAGTTCGCGTAAACATCGTTGTTGCCGGCGGTGCCGGAGATGTAGGTCGCGTCGGTCGAAGCGCCGCCAATGTTCACTTCCGCACGGACATAGCCGCCGATACGAATGCAGGTGTCGGTGCCGGGGATGTAGTAGAAGCCGGCTCCGTACAGCGAACAAACCTTCACGTACTCGACCGCTTTGGCCTTGACGGGAAGATCAGCCGCCTGTGCGCCACCGATCGCAACGATTGCCGCTGCCGATCCGAGGACAAGGCTCTTAATCTTGGTCATAAAACCTCCAATATGATGTGTAGGGAAGGTTCCGGCCCGCTGGTGTAAGTCACACCTGACGTTTGGTCCCCTTATCCCCGTGACCGCCTGGTCGCCTCGCGCTTTCGGACACTCCCGCACAAACGCGAGCGACTTAAGCGAAACTTCCAAACGGGACGACCTCGGGATGCCCCCCTCCGTCGCATGGGCAGAATTACCTAACGTTCCTGCACAAGCAACAAAGACCAGCCCGATCCCGAGGTGGATTGGATCGTTTCCAAATAACTGTTGCACAAAAATCACTTACCATTTTGTGAGGAAATGGAGCAATACATTGATTTATAAGTGATATTCAGAATATCCCAAGCTTTGAATTGCTGCGTTGCATTTCTGCATCACCGCCTCGGATCGCCCCTTGATCAGGCTTTTCCGACGAATCAAACGATTCCCCGTCCCCACACTTTTCTATCGAAAACGGTGTCTGCAGGAGGCCAAAAAACGGTTTCTTATTACCTGCAAATGTGAGCGATAGACCCTATATTATGTAAAGGAACCGCCTTCCCGATTATGTAAAGGAACCGCCTTCCCGTGCACCGGAATAATCACTGACTTGCGGGCGGAGATTTCGTCAGGCATATCGGGCGCATGGAGACGTGGCCGAGCGGCTGAAGGCACTCGTTTGCTAAATGAGCATACCTTGAAAAGGGTATCATGGGTTCGAATCCCATCGTCTCCGCCATCTTTGGAATCGATGTAAGAATTTGTTTTTATTGATTTAATTCAAATTACCGTCCAGCGCCCCCCTCTGTCACAGGATTTCGTTACAGCCAGGGGGTACTCATGAAGCTTTCGGGCGGGGAAATGTATCGGCTCCGTATTTGCGCCCGATACTCTGCGCCGATGATTGGCGCGGCTCGCTGAGAGCCACTGATCTGTACGGGCACAATCAAGGGTAATGCGAAGCTGCCTTCCGGATTCTTTAAGGAATCCGAGAACTCCCTACTGCCCACCCTGATTTAAGTGCCGGCAGAACTCACGCTGGAGGATATCCGGTGCCAGACGCGCTGGTCGTGCTGCTCTTGATGAGACTGACGCCCTCTGTATCCCGGTTTCGAATTTCTATCGCAGCGGCTTCCCAAATGGCTTCGATCAGGCCTCTGCAAATGCCCAGCCGACCGCAATCTGCTTCAGGACAAATATGATTGGTCTCTCAAGAGAACCAATCGAGAAATTCCGGTTCAACAGACTTGCTGGGGTGGGTGATTTTCTAAACTACTCAATTGATGAAACGCACAGCAAGCATGAGCCGGTCCCCGCGGGTTGGTGGCGTCGCACGGTGATAACATGATGTATCCTGAACGAAGCCGGTACCTGCAGGACCCTCGATGGTGATTTCATTCTCAATTCCAAATTGCTTCCGCACACTCTCTTCGCTTGCAGACGCCGAACCGAGAAGCATCCGAAGCGGCTTCCGATTGTGTGATCGCTTCATCATGACATGCGCGCCAGAGTAGCGGTCCGTATCAGTTATGTAGAAGTTGGCATAAACGAAATTATATCCGCCAACATCGTAATGATAATCGATCACGTGATGCTTAAGGCGCCGACGCTGGTCATCAGAAAAGTCTGACGCGAAACTCCAGTTGAGGATGGTCATCACTTCGTGCGGTTCGTGCCCCAAGTAAGTTCGCACGATGGACCGCAAGACCGGGTCATTCACGATAGCCTGCACAGCAGAACAGCGAGTTGGCTCGCGCACGCCGCCTATCGAGACGAATCTTCCGTCAGCCGCCGTTCCGCGGTGGACTTCCGCATATAAGAAGGTGGGACCATGCGGATCATAATTGGCATGAAGCGGTTCTGAGCGCGCAAAGGCATCAATATCGGCGACTATCTTCGCAGGAAGATTCAAACCGAGGAAAACCGCTTCGGCCGAGATGGTCCTAACAATATGCTCTATATCCGCGTTCGGGAAAAGAGTTGGGCTCCCACCCTGCCCCACCGAAACACGCCTGTCCGTCAATCGCCTGACGCCGCCATAGGCCAGACGTACGGTGCGAAATCGGCCAAGCGCATAGTGAATGTCACCATTGAAAACCTTGGTCACGACTCTTTGGAGATTCACAATGAAACTCCTCAAGGATCAATTTCGTCGGCAATTTCCGCAGCCAAAAGGCGCCAGCCAAGGACGGGAGCGTCAGTCAGGAAACAACGCAGGAATTAATCGTAGCCAGTATATTTCTTGACTTGTTTATATTTAAATAATTGAATATTAAATGTCAAGATTTCGATTAATTGCGGACAGAGCCTCCTGGCAGGCGATCGGATAGGCAGCGATACGCCGTTCGAAGGCGAGATGCGCTCGACGATGGAAAGGATCGGAAGCAGTCGGCTGCCGCTTGAACCGCCGACTATGCGCGAAAGCCGATGTTGATATGCCGTCGGACCAGCAAGGAGAAGATCGAAACCACACCGGAGGCAGCGTTGCCTTGCCTCGCAGGACAGATTTTTTGCGACCTGATGCCACCCCAGAGGCGCCGCCGCCCTCAAGCAGCATAAATGAACTCCTGAATCTCAGCGTAACCGAGATTGCGATCATGTGGCTCTTGCACCAGAGAACATTATTACCAAGGTCGCAGCAGCTTTTGGCAAGCGCTATCGTCGAATTCTATCCAGTCGCGCTGAGTGCGATCTCACGAGCAGAAAGTCTGCGCGATGCAAAGCAATCCGACCTGCGCCTCATCTATTTCAAGGGGCTGATTGTTGCGCAGACTCACCCAAAGTCGCAAATGATCGACGCGATCAGAGAAGCCGACGCTGCACTGGATCATGCGAAAACATCGAATGAACCGCTCGAACCAGCAGCGCCACAACCGACCCCTGAGCCACCTGTGACGGATCAGGACACGCTGGCACATATTGCCGATGCATTGGAGCGCCCGCCGGAGTCCTCGCACTAACTGACAACGAGGCTGTATTTTGTATGATCTATCGAGAACAGCGATGACTCCGATAAATCGGCGATCGCGGTCCGGGTTATTTGCTCGAGTAAAATCCGAGATCGTTTGAATTCGAAAACCGCTGCCTTGTTGGCGCGTGAGTTCAATGCCGTCGTGATTTACGCGAAGGAATTGTGTTGATGGCCGATTCCCTTACGACCACGCGCGATTTAAGCGAAGAGAGAGAAGCCGACGCATGGTTGACGCGTGTGCGTCGACATCTGCGTGTGCTGACGTTACGAAAACGGCAACACTTCGATCGCCGTGTTTCTATCGGAGATCTATTGACGGAGCGGGCAGATAATGCCGCAGCCTATGGCTTCGGTGAAGGAACCACTATGTATGATAACGTCCTCGTCCTTGGCGAGGTCTACGTGGGTCGCCACACATGGATTGGGCCTGGATGCATATTGGATGGCTCGGGGGGCGGCCTTCGGATCGGCGACCACTGCGCCATATCGGCAGGAGTCCAGATCTATACACATCATACGGTAAAAAGATCTCTCTCGATGGGAGTGGAGCCCATCGAGTATGCACCAACGATTATCGGAGACGGTGTTTATCTCGGGCCGAACGCTATTGTACAGATGGGTGTTACGATCGGAGATCGAGTGGTTGTTGGGGCGAACTCATTCGTAAATCGCGATGTTGGCACCGGGCTCAGGGTGTTTGGCACGCCGGCACGCGTTCATAGTTAGACTCGACGCTGAAGAATTAAATACCTTTTCCTGATTATGACTGGCCCCCACGGAGTGGTCCGGTCAGAATGTTAGTTTAGGGATTGCATTTTGCCTATCTCCTTTGGTGCTGGCCAGACGAGAGCCTCGGGTGCGGGTGGTTGATATCCCAGCGATGAGTGTGGACGGACCGTGTTGTAGTGACGGCGCCAGTTTTCGATCACGATCTGCGCCTCCTTCAATGTGTAGAAGATCTCGCCGTTGAGTAGTTCATCGCGCAGTTTGCCGTTGAAGCTTTCGCAGTAGCCGTTCTCCCACGGACTTCCGGGTTCGATGTAGGCCGTCTTGGCGCCGACGGCGACGATCCAATCGCGCAGAGCCTGGGCGACAAACTCGGGCCCATTGTCCGACCGTATGTGCGCAGGAATGCCCCGCGAGACGAACAGCTCGCATAGCGCCTCGATGACATCCGTCGCTTTGAGCTTCCGTGCGACACGGATGGCCAGGCTCTCACGACTGAACTCGTCGATGATGCACAACATCCGGAACGCCTTGCCATCGTGGGTGCGGTCAGCGACGAAGTCATAGGACCAGACATGGTTGGGGCGCTCCGGCCGCAGGCGGATGCACGAGCCGTCGTTGAGCCACAGACGCCCGCGTTTAGGCTGTTTAGCAGGGACCTTCAGCCCCTCACATCGCCAGATCCGCTCGACACGCTTCTTGTTCACCGTCCAGCCGGCTCTGCGGAGCAACGCCGTAATCCGGCGATACCCGTAGCGGCCATATTGGCGGGCAAGCTCGATGATGTCGGCAGTCAATGCTACCTCGTCATCGGGTGTCGTTGGAATCTTGCGCTGCGTCGATCGATGCTGACCTAATGCCCGGCACGCCCGTCTCTCAGATATGCAAAGCTCGGTTATCACATGATCCACGCACGCACGGCGTCGGGAGGGGCTTAGAAGTTTCCCTTTGCGGCCTCCGCCAGGATCAGCTTGTCCAGCGTCAGATCCGACACCGCTCGCCGGAGCCGGGTGTTCTCGGTCTCCAACTCCTTCAGTCGCTTCACCTGGTCGCCCTTCAGGCCGCCATACTCATTCCGCCATCGATAGTACGTGACTTCCGTCACGCCTATCGCTCGGACTGCGTCTGCTACCTGCCGGCCCTGTGCCATCAGCACATCAACCTGCCGCAGCTTCGCAACAATCTCTTCAGCCGTATGCCTCTTCCTTGCCATCGATCTTATCCTCCATCCGAAAATCATACTTCAGGGAGGACCACTTCAAAGGGGGCAGATCACGTCGCTTTCGGCGCGGCCGGAAATCAGGGGCAATTCAAGTTCGATGCGTGGCGTATTTCGCTCGCCGAGGCGATCGGCAAGGTTGGTGGACTGTCAGACGGTCAGGCCGATCCGGGCTCCGTCTTCCTCTATCGGGGAGAAACCAGAGAGGTCGCCCGCCAGCTCGGCATCGATGTCACGCCTTTCGAAGGCCCGATCATACCGGTAATCTATCTCGTGAATCTGCGAGATCCTGGAGGATATTTCCTCACGCAGTCCTTTGAGATGCGTAACAAGGACGTGGTTTTCGTTTCGAATGCGACCTCGGTCGAAACCACCAAGTTCCTGAACTTCCTGCGCACGATCATGGCCACGGCAAACGACCCGGTCCTCTACGCGACCAACGCCTATGCCCTGAAGGCTGCAATCAACGGCGCGACGTCGACGATCATCACCACGCCGACACCGATCACCGGCACCGCACCCTAGGTCCCGCGACCGATCCCCTGATCATTTTGCCATCCGGACAGATATGTCATCTGTCCGGATTTGCGCGCGCCTAATTATATTATATTTATTTAATTATTAAATATCATGGCGAGCGATCCCGCCATCGGCTTTCATTCGGGTGTCGGCATGAACGCAACCGTTGTGCTGTGGGTGTATTGCGGCTTGATCGCCTCCATTCCAGCGTACCTGTTTATCCAGAACGCTGTTGCTGGCGGCATTGTCTCACTCATCACCGCGATTTCCATCGCCGCCGCCGCATCCCTCTCCCGGGAGCAATCCCGACTCCCGCGCCTTGTGAACCCCGTCGTCCTCGTCGGGCTGGCAGGCATTTTCCTCATCATGCTGCTTCAGATCGTCCCTATGCCGGGCGGCCCGCTAATCAATCCGATCTGGAACAGCGCCGCGGCAGCTATCGGAGAAAAGCCGACCGGCTCCATTACGATTGATACCGGAATGACCTTGCTGGTTGTTTGCCGCCTCACCTGCATGGTCGCGATTGCCCTGCTGGTTGCCCTGATCGGACAGCTTCGCCAGCACGCGGAAAGACTCCTGTTGGTGTTGGCCGGGACTGCGACGCTGGTCTCGCTGGGTCGGATCACAAGTCTCTTTTTACTGCCGGACTCGTTTCAACTCGTGCCGCTAGCCGCGCGGGGGACCGCAGAAATCATCAGCATGTACGGTGTCATACTCACGGCTGCAGTGGCCATTCGTGGACACGACCGCTCCTACTCCAACCGATCGCACGGCCATAAGCCCACGGCGCCCGTCACCATCGAAATCCTGGCGGCCCTCTCGGCACTGTTCGTCAATCTGACCGCGATAGCCTTGGGCGAAATTCCCGGCCTGTCGTTCGCTGCATTGTTCGGTGCGGGCGTGCTGATCGCCATTCTGGTCATTCGCAAGGGCCGCCTTGGCGGATGGGGCTACGCCGGAACTGCCGCAGTGTTTGGGCTAGCGCTCGCAACATTCATTGCCTTCATGCCCGGCCACACCGAAAACGAACTGATCACAGGCATGATCGAGGATGCCAGACTACTGGGCGCCGGCGCCGGAACGCTTTTGGCGCTGGCGCCTATCTATGGCAATTCATCAGCAGCCTCGGACATTTCGACGGTCACAGCGGTGACCATCGAGATGGGCCGGCCATTCTTGTGGTCGATCTTTCTGATCACCGTTGCGTGGGCCGTCATCCTGCTGCGAGATTCACTTCAGCGCGGACGGGATTACGTTTACCCGGCGGCCGGCGCCGGTTGTCTTGCCGCGCTGCTGATCTCCGCGCCGTTGACCGGAGGCGGCCTCTCACTTGCGCCGTGCATCATCCTGAGCGCCACGCTCGGGCTTGCTATTGCGCAGAGCAAGGGCGAGCCGTCCGTGGAGCCCGCGATCTCCGCCCGGCAGCAATCATCTGCCGCAGCGTCCAAATCCCGTTCGTCGAAACGATACTTGTACGGCGCTTGGGCAGCTCTTGGATTGCTCCTGATAGCACAAGGAGCCTGGATTCTTCTGCCCGAGCTTTTCCGCCCAGACCCGATCGGTTTCGCCAATGACCAGCGACACGCCACCATCTCACGACAGGATCAGGAGAGAGCAACCAGAGCTGCTGCCTTGGCTGGTGTGCGAGGCGACCTGTGGGCGGAGAGCGCGTTCTCCTATGCGGGCCTACTGTCGACCGATCAGGCATTCGAGATCAAAGTAGATCGAGATCAAACCGCCCTCGCCTCGCAAAGCCTGCTCAAGACCTTGCGCTATGCGCCGCACCGCGGAGACGCGTGGCTGATGTTGGCTTCGACCTGCGAACAGCTGAAGCTGCCCGTCTGCAATATCGGCGCGCTGCTGAAAATGTCGTACTACACGGCCCCTAATCAGATCGGGTTGCTACCGTTACGGCTGGCGCAGGCGTTGCGCTCGCAAGACGTTTCCAGCGACGACGAGCTTGCCGATATGGTGCGCCGGGATATCCGGTTTGTGCTCACGAAGTCCGCCGATCTGCGACCCGCCTTGATCGCAGCCTACCGAGCCGCCTCTTCTGCGGGCAAACAGCTGGTCGAACAGACTGTTGCTCCGATCGATAGACAGTACCTCGATGCCGCTCGCACCCGCTTGACGCAATAACCTCCAGAGCCGCTCCCGAAAATTATTTAATTTTTGTCAAATTATTTAATAATTAATTTGCAAATTAATTTCTCGCGTAGAATATTAAATAGTTAATTTTATAATAATCGGCCGCGGTCATGCGTTTCCTCAGGAGCCGGTTCAAGTTCGGTACCGCGTCGATTTCGGGCGCAGCCAATAGCATAACCCGCGACAAGAGATGGCCGGTTCAATACGATTCCGTAGAGTTTTTGGCATTGCTTGCGGATATCTCCACGATCTTTGCCGCGAGCCTTATTGCCGCATTTTTCTATGTGTTGTTGCTTGGCACGCCAGAAGGGATGGCAAGGCTGGCTGGCGTTGCGCTGCCGACCTCGGTGGTATTCGCTGCAGTGGCGAAATCCTGCAATATGTATCAGCCCAAAGCGCTGCTCGAACTCCGCAGCCAAGTTCGTAGCGTATGCATAATCTGGTTCGGCGTTTTCGGCCTCCTCGTAGCCACCACACTGACCCTGCAGATGAAGGGCGCTATTCCCCTCGATTTTGCCCTCATCTTTGGAGTCGTCGGGTTAGCGGCCTTGTCGGCCCAACGCGTTTTCCTTCGTGACACGCTGCGAAAGGGCCTTGTAGAGCGGCGCTTCTCGGGTCGCAAGATTATCCTGATCACCGATGGAGCCGGTCGCGACCTGGTCAATACGCTGAGCGATCTCGGTTTCTTCGTGGAAAAGCACTTCACGTTGCCCGTGTCTCGCTCGTCCCAGCGCCGACAGGCGGAACTGATCGGCAAGATCATCGACCGCACCCGCGAAACTGAAATCCGAGAGATCTTCTTTGGCGTCAGCCCCGATCATTGGTCTCGCACCAAACACGTCGTGGCTGCTCTTCGGGTGCTACCCTTGCCCGTCAGGCTGATCCCGACCGGAGCAAGCTCGGACCTCTTTTACCGCCCCTCCACGGAGCTTGGCAGCGCACGGTGCGTCGAACTTCAGCACGGGCCGTTATCACCGGTGGCGTTGTTCGCAAAGCGCGCTCTCGACATCGGTCTAGCGACTACCGTGCTCGCGATTTTATCGCCCCTGCTTCTGTTCGTGGCTATCGCTATCAAGCTGGATTCACGCGGCCCGGCGATCTTCAAACAGCAACGTTGTGGATTTAATGGCCGCCGTTTCACGATCTACAAGTTCCGGACAATGTCGGTCCTTGAAGATGGACCAACGATCGTGCAAGCGCAGACCAACGACGCGCGGGTGACCCGACTTGGCGGATGGCTCCGCAAGACGAGCATCGACGAAATTCCGCAACTCCTCAATGTGCTGGAGGGCAGTATGTCCATCGTCGGGCCCCGGCCGCATGCCATCGCCCACGACAATGAATTCAACAAAGCAGTGAGCAATTATGCCTATCGGCGCCGGGTTAAGCCTGGACTGACCGGCCTCGCACAGATCAAAGGCTTCCGCGGCCCTACACCAACGCCCGCTGCCATTGAGCGGCGCGTGCAACATGACCTGCTTTATATCGATAACTGGAGCCTCGCACTGGACCTGATGATCCTCATGCAGACCCCGATCGAGCTGTTTCGGGGACGAAATGCCCTGTGAAGCTCCGGCAGCTTGTAGCACCGAAGCGAAGACGTTCCAGGAAGACAAACCGGCGCCCTCGACGCCAGAGCAACATAGAGAACGGCGGATCAGCTCAAGCGCGCTGGCGCCGTCCCTTTGCACTGGCCTGGTCACGAATACGGAAATCATCGATCTTGCGACCAGACTTGATCGCAGCGACCAGCCATCGCGGCTGCTTGCCGCGACCAGACCAAGTCTCGGACGGTGCAGCCGGATTACGGTACTTCGGAAATACTCTGGGATATTTCCGCCGAACCTTGTTATTCGAATCCAGCGAGTGAGCCAAATCGCCGCCGAACGCATTTCGTCCGCGGTTCAGAACCGCCAAGCGCTCCTCCAACTCCTGTTTTTCGGAAGTAATTCGCTCGGCCAGGATCTTGCTGATCCTTTCATGAAACGACCACAGGTCGTCAATCGGCATAGATTCTAGTTCAAGTTTCTTGATCGACATCAGGCTTGCCCCAATTCAATTCAACAAACCACCCCACCCCACAATTCTTAGTTTCCAAATAAGACTATTCATTGAGTCGAACAAGTCTTAATCGACGATAATTGTGGCGAAGTTATCTAAAATAAATCTGAATTAAGCCAATCATCTGGAATCATTGAATTTTCTTTGAAGAGACAATAAAACTCATTCATCGCGCAATGTGTATAACTGCGCCACCTTCACAAATGACACCTCATGGGGCGCCTTCGCGTCCCCGCTGACGCGGACTGTTTGTTTTTCCGGTTATTGTCCAGTCGTCTGGACGTAAAATATATAATCACCAGCACCGAAATAATTAAAACTCTTTAATTATAAAGTGCTATTATAAAACGACTTAAGTCATCTCGATCATGGGAGTTACCAAAGCGCCGAAGATATAGAGCTTTTCCTCGCGGCCTAACGATTTTGGATAATTCATTTCGACAAAGGCGCGGAGAATTAAATGCAAAAACGAGATTTGCCAGATTTAGACGCCATGAACCTCGATGAACTCTGGACTATCCACGAGGAGCTCACGAAGATTCTGTCTGATCGAATTCTCGGGGAAAAGCGCGAGCTCGAGAAGCGGCTCGCAAAACTTAATCAGACCTCCGTTGTCGAAGGGCACGGTAACAATCTTCGAAAACCTCCTCCACGCCGCAAGTACCCCAAGGTGTTGCCAAAGTACTTCAACCCCTCGGAGCCCAGTGAAACGTGGTCGGGACGAGGCAAAAAGCCCCGCTGGCTCACCCTCGCCTTGCAAGAAGGGCGGGCCCTGGAAGATTTCGAGATCAAGAAAGCAGACGAGGATAGATCATGATCGGGGCCCCGAAGGGTTCCCATGATGATGAGCGCTGATGAACTAATCAGCCTCACTCCCTTTTGTGCGACTCGCATCAGATAATAACTGTCGAAGATTCTGATCAATCTCCACGACCCTATTAATTAGCTCATCGTAGATATGGATTTGCGCTTTGAGAGACGATTGGTCGCACGGCCGCGACACATGAGCTAGCCCAGCTCTGGCATTCCGCAAACAGACAATCGACACGACAATTCTATCGACCGGCGTTTCATGGGTCGGCATTAATTGGCGCTCCAATTCCCAGTTTCGGTCGATCAACATTTATATGAACCGTCAACCGATCAAGACGCGACCACGCCGACAATGTCCAACATGGACATACTCAAAATGCCAAATCTCGAGGTCGGCAGCACTCACTGTGTCTGTCTGTGTAACTCACGCAAACGCCAACTCGTGATGAGGAATCGGGCTATACTGATAATGGAAGATGAGTTCGCCGCTCACACCATAACTCGGGAAGATGCGCGAAAATACCGGACCCCTCCGTATATCCTGCGCCGCTAAACCACCGCATTGAACCTTCGAAAGCAACGCAAGTTCCTTTGTCAGAGGAATTTGCCAAACAGTCGTTCCAGCCATACGAAGAAGTCAAAATCCCGGCCGCCATTTCGGTGTCCGTGATCTCGACGACCGGGCGAGGATCCACCATCTCCACCGCCAGACTTCGCTACGGCCGTCGAATTTAGCGAAGTCGATAACAAGACAGTCAGGGTCGGCGGAGTGACCACTGCGAATTTTCCGCATACGGCCAAAAACTTGCGCCGATCTTCGTCCATCGAATCCTGACCTTCGACTTTTGGGTCGTTTTCGGCTGTCATCGTGAACTCCTGCATTTAATTTATAATTTGCTATTTGTTTAAAATTAAATATCATTAATATTTAAATGTCAAGCGGACTTCCGACTTGCGCCAGATCTGTGAGACGCTCACGCTCAAACCTCCCGTTCACGATGAACATAGTCGTGCCTTCACGGTTTCAGCCGTCTTTCGGCTCCCTTCGTCCGGCAGCCGGGACTTCGTTCGCGCTGATCAACCAGATACCTGTGCTGTTCAGTGATGATGAGCAGAAACTGTTTGAACTCAATGACGTCGCAGCTTTCATTTGGTGCAGCATGCAGAATGCTGTTCCGCTCGAAACCATCTCAGATCAACTGGTCAATCGTGGCCTGAGTTCGACCGGTGCCCGCGAAAGTCTCAGAGACGCCCTCAACCAATGGCTTGGCGCCGGCTTAATCGTCCCCCACATCGACACCTTGGACTTCGCTTTCTGTACGGTGGTCGGGCAACGATTGGTTCAGATCCGCGCGTCGGATGCTCGGGTTCTTGATCACCTTCGGTCCATCTTCATTGCAACGACTGCTCCGAAAGCCGATGCGGAGACAATTTTCGCGGTTCATCGGGCCGGCAGTACATCCATAGTGATCCATGAAGGCCGCAAGGTCCTGAGTTGCGGGACAAACGAGCTTGCGCCCACATTCAAAGCCTATATCACCGAGCAGCTATTGCTGACCGGGGATACACGTAACGTTGTCTTCCACGCCGCCGCCGTCGTGTCGGGAGACCGGGCACTGCTGATCAGCGCTCCTCCTGGCACGGGGAAAAGCACCCTGACGATGCATCTGTTGAATGCCGACTTCGGATATGCCGCGGACGACATCGTGATCATCGGCCCGGACGGCGCGATCCAAGGTGCGCCATTTGCACCAACTCTGAAATCTGCTTCCTGGTCGCTGGTGAGCGGTTTTCGCCCCGACGTGTACAGCGTTACCATTCATAATCGGCTGGATGGTCAAGCGGTCCGGTACCTGAACGTTGAAGCCGATGTCTACAAAGGACCTATCCGGGTTAACTGGATTGTCTTTCTTGAACGCACGTCCGGCGGAACACCTCCGACACTCAGGGCGTTGAGTGAGCTCGACACTATCAGACGGATCGTTGGCGCTTCGTTCGCAACCCATGGCAAACTGACCACGGAAAGCTTTCATACGCTCAAAAAGGTGGCGTCCGAGGCACGCTCTTTCGTACTTCGTTATGCGGAAGCCGAGGGCGCGACAAACAAGTTGATCGAGCTTTGCAATGGCAAGCTATAGCCACACGTTGCTGCCGCTCTGCGAGTGCCTCTGTGGCAGGCCTCCTCACCGTGGCGATTGGAAGGCCATTATTGCCCTTGCAAACCACACATTGACGACACCATCCCTGATCGCATGTGTCCGCTCGCATCGTGCCGCCCTACCAAAGGACGTCGTTTCCTATGTCGAGGAGCTGCACGATCGAAACGCGATCCGGAATGAACGCCTGAACACTCAGCTCGAGGAAGCCATTCTTACGCTTAATGACGCCGGAATAACCCCGCTCCTGATCAAAGGCGCAGCGATGCTGGCAACCAGCCCGCCATCGGCTCGCGCACTCAGGCTTATGTGCGATCTGGACCTCATCGTTTATCCTGATGAGATGGACGCTGCCAAGCAGGCACTGGCATCGATCGGATACCATGTTGATCACGAGTCGGATGGACAGCAAGCGAAATGGTACGCGGACCTCAAGCGTCCTTGCGACGTTGGCATGATCGACTTGCACCAAGGATTTCCCGACCGCTCTTGTTTTAACCAGACGCCGGATGATCTTCGATCTCACTTGCACCCGATCCGTATAGGTACAGCCAACGCCCTTGTGCCCTCGCTGGAGCTACGGGCGCTGGTCCTCTTGGGGCACGATCAATTCCAGGACTACGATTACTGGACCGGAAGCATCGATCTCAGACACTTGCTAGATCTGCGGGATCTCCTCACCGCGCCTAATGGCATGCAATGGGACAAACTAATGGCAATGGTATCTGGGACGCTGGCGCGAAATGCGGTGGAGACGCGATTGCTGCTCCTCACTACACTATTCGATATTCAGTGGCCTACCCACCATCCAAAACGGCTGGTGCCAAGGCTGCAAGTCTGGCGGCAATTGCTGCAGGCTCGCATTCCGCTGATCCGATATTTTCTTCTCCCGATGGGATTCCTTGACTATCGCCACCATCGCGCCCGAGCCGGATTGCCCGCGCCAGATGAGCGGGATCGGCGCTATTTTCCAAAGCTAAGCACCCTGTATTTTCTGATATCCTTGTCGCACAAATATCGTACCGGCAAGATTTAAGAATGAGCAACGGAGCCTCATAGAGAGGCAGTTAAGCCAGATCGACAGCAGACTATCATAAGTAAAAGATACCAAAAATTCCCATTTATATTTTTATAAAAATTTAGTAGTTTTAGTCTGTAGCGCAACAGTTTGTCGTTCAAAAAAGACCGTTTAATATACTTCTAACTTATTGATCGACAAGCAGACTTTTTACATCGGTGGCGACCGTGAAATCATTTGCGCGTATTACGGATGCGACCCAGCGTTTGGCTGATGTTTCCGTCCAGATGAAGAATCTCATGAGAGATCTCCATGAGCTTCGAGAGATTGTTGCCAGGGCCGAAAGCCGATCCTTCAGATTAAGGCGACGAAGGCCGGCAGCGAGAGTTCCTTCGTTTCGTCTTCGGCACCTGCGATAATTATATATGGTCCTCCTCATCGCCGACCCCAACGGTGACTCCGCCGGAGCACCGCGAGCGATGCGCTGCGCTGCGGCGTTCCGATCGTGACATGCGAGGGCGGCAGTTTCGCCAGCCGTGTTGCCGCCTCCCTGCTCCGCGCCATCGGGTTGCCGGAGCTCGTCACCACATCGCTGGAGGACTATGAGGCGCTGGCGCTCAAGCTCGCGCGCGATCCGGCTTTACTTGCTTCGATCAAGACCAGGCTCGCGGAAAACCGCTCTACAGCGCCTCTGTTCGATACCGCGCGCTTCGCCCGGCATCTGGAGGCGGCCTACCACACGATGCACGCGCGCGTGCAACGAGGCGAGCCGCCAGCCTCTTTCTTGGTCGAGGCGCTTCCGGCCAAGGCCTGAAGCCACGCTTCAAAGCCGGCCCTTAAGCGGCGCGGACGGTTTCGAGGAAGCGGTCGACTTCGAGCTTGAGGCGATTGCTCTCGCCGGACAGCGACTGCGCCGACGACAGCACCTGCGAGGAAGCCGAGCTCGTCTCGTTGGCGCCCTTATTCACCTCGGTGATGCTGGTCGCGACCTGACCGGTCGATTCCGCCGCGCCCTGCACGCTGCTGACGATCTCCTGGATCGCACTGCTCTGCTGGCCGACCGAATCCGCGATCACCGTGGCGATCTCCGAGATGCGGGCGATGGTGGCGCTGATCTGCTTGATGGCGCCGACCGACTCCTGTGTCGCAACCTGCATGCCGGCGATTTGCGAGCTAATCTCGTTGGTCGCCTTGCTGGTCTGGGTCGCGAGCGTCTTCACCTCCTGCGCGACGACCGCAAACCCCTTGCCGGATTCACCGGCGCGCGCCGCCTCGATGGTCGCGTTCAGCGCCAGCAGGTTGGTCTGCTCGGCGATGGTGGTGATGAGATTAATGACGTCGCCGATACGCATCGCCGCCTGGGACAATTCGTTGATGCGACCGTCGGTGATTTCGGCCTGACGCACGGCGTCGGAGGCGATGCGGTTGGATTCCTGCACCTGACGATTGATCTCGGCGATCGAGGCGGTCATCTCCTCGGTCGCAGCGGCAACCGAATCCACGTTCCGCGAGGCATCGCTCGATGCGGTCTCCACCATCGCCGACAATTGCTGCGTCTCCGCGGCGGTGTCCGTCAGCGTCCTTGCCGAGGCTTCAAGCTGGGTCGAAGCCGAGGACACCGTCTGCACGATCTCGCCGACCGCCGCATGGAATTCGTCGGCAAGCCGGCCCATTTCGGCACGGCGCTGGGCGGCCGCCTGCTTTTCGTTCTCGATGCGCTCGGCCCGCAGACGGTTCGATTCCGCCATATTGTCCTTGAACACCTGCAGCGCTTCGCCCATCGCGGCGATTTCATCCGAGCCATTGGTGGCGACATCCACCGCAAGGTTGCCGGCCGCAATCGCCTTCATGTTGGTCTGCAACCCGACCAGGCGGCGCACGACACCACGGCCGACGTAGAACCAGCCGATCACCAGCGCTGCAAGCAGGCTCGCCACGGCAATCGCAATCAGGACCACCCGGCCCTGGCCGATTTCCGCCTGCGAAGTCTGCACCACCTCGGCAGCGGCAGCTTCGCTGCGCTGGCCGAGCCCGGCCACTTCCCTCGCGAACTCGGCAGCGAACACGCGGTTCTTCGCCACCACGTCGACGCCGGTCCGGGTCGCCGCGATTTCCTTCTGCTTCAGATCGAAAATGTTGTTCTGACCCTTACCAATAGCAACGAGTTGGCCGACGAGCTTCGTGGTATCCGCATTATTGAGGATCACAGCCGCCTTGTTGGCGTGGTTGGCTGCCGCCATGAAGCGGTCTTTGACCGGTGGCAGCAGATCGGCCGATGCCAGATCCGCGGCCTCGACGAGAACACCAAGCATCAGGTTGGACTCGGCCCGCAGCGCCAGCACAGCCTGCAGTGCGCCGAGCTCGTTGTCGGCGAGACCCAGCAGGGTCTTATGGATGTTCGCGGTGTCGTTGCCGTCCGCCGCGCTCTCCAGCGCCATGGTGAGATCAAAGGCAACATCGTCCGCAATCGGAATCAGCTTCTCGGCAAGCTTCTGGTGCGCTTTGCGCAGTTCACCGATCAGCGCCTGACGGCTTTCCGCAATCGACTGACGCTCAGTGACGGATTTTTCCAGCAGCGTCAGGTTTTCGAAAATGCGGCCGGTGGTTTCGTTGAGCTTGGCGGCGTCTTTCGCACTGAGAAGGCTCAACGCCTGCTTCATTTCCGTGCGCGCCGTCTCGAGCGCCTTGAGAGCATCGCTGCGCTCGGCGTTGTTGGCCGCGGCCAGCAGCGTCGGCGCTGCTGCGCTGACATCGCCCGCCGCCTTGATGACCTTGGAGGATCGCGTCAGTTCGGGGAGGCTCTGCTCGGCGATCACACCAAGCGAGTTATCGAGGCTGACATAGGAGATGATCGCGTTCAGGCTTGCAACGACGGTCAGCGCCGCGACCAATCCGAACGCCAGGAACAGGCGGCCCCGCAACCCAAGATTCAGTTTCGACAGTGCGGCCTTCATCATGTCCCCCGAATGTTCGCTTGATCCGTTGTTGCAGTATTGAGTGAAGCCTTATCGCGTGAAGTCTCGGCCGTTACATTCCGGCCTTCTGCAGCTTGTCGACGGCCTTCATGCTGCCGTCGGCCTGAATGACCGTCAGGAACACCTGGCCGGAGCCGCGGTTGCTGATGGCGCTGTAGGAAAGCTTCAGGCCGCCGAGATCGATCGGGCTCGCCTTCTGCGCCGCCTCGATCAACCCCTTGCGCGTCGGTTCGCCATCGATCTTCTCGAGCGAGGCAATGAGCGTGCGGCCAACCACATAGCCTTCCAGCGAGACAAAGCCCGGCTTCGCATCCGGCGCCACGGCCTTGAGCGCGGCCTGATAGCGGCCGACCACCGGAATCTTGCTGTCCAGCGGGAACGGCACCACTTGCGTCACGACGACGCCTTCCCCGCCCGAGCCAAGCTCCTTGGCGAGTGCATCGGAGCCGACAAACGAGACGTTGACGAAGGTGGGATCGAACTTGATCTGGCGCGCCAACTTGATGAACTCGGCCGCCGACTTGTAGGAGGCGATCATCACCACGGCTTCAGGCTTCGCCTTGCGCACGGAGAGCAGCGCGCCCTTGATCGCAACCGTGTTACGCTCATAAGTGCCCTCGCCGAAAAGCTTCATCTTGCGCTTCTCCAGCGCGCGCTGCAGTCCGGCGAGACCCGCCTGCCCGTAAGCATCGTCCTGATACATGATGCCGATACGGGTATAGCCGAGATCCTTGGTGAGATGCTCAACCATCGCCTCGGTCTCCTGAAAGTAGGAGGCGCGGATGTTCATCACCAACGGCTTATGAGGCTCGCGAAGGAATTCAGCGCCGGAGAACGCGCCGATCAGCGGCACACCGGCATTGCTTGCAATCGGCTGAATGGCTGCGGCCGTCGGCGTGCCGACGGTGCCGATGATGGAAAAGACCTTGTCTTCGTTCAGAAGCTTCTTCACCACGCCGATCGAGCGCGTCGGCTCGTAACCGTCATCGACGCTCTTGAGTTCAAGCTTGCGCCCCTTGATGCCGCCTGCCTTGTTGACTTCGGCAATCGCGGCTTCGAGGCCGACCTTCATGCCTTCGCCGAGCGCTGCCGAAGGGCCGGTCAACGCCGCCGACTGGCCGAGCAGGATCTTCTCCGATGAAACGCCATCTTCGGCGTAGGCCATGGAAAGAGCGGCAATGAAACCAGCCAGCGCAATCGGAGTCATTCTGAGCAACGGGCGCATCGGCAACATCCTTGGATTTCAATTCGGGACGGCGAAAATAGGTTGTGATCTGCATAATTAGGTAAAAACGTGTATTTTAAATTAACCATTACGGCCCGAAAGCGGCCGAGGCGCCTCATTCGTATCGGCTCACGATTATATATAGAGAGTCACGCAACGGCCTATTTTTACAGGCCCTGCGCGCCAATCACCCGTTTTCAAACAAGGACTTGAGTCTCCCTCCAGGAGAGAGATGCACGGTAGGCCGAAGCGGTGCGGTCTCGCCGGCAACATAATCCGCTCCCGAGTCAGAACGTCGCACCACGCACGGCACAGAATGTCGCACACCGACATTTGCCGGCGAACTTACAGACCACGAATCAATCACACGGGTTTCCACGCCTACCGCCGCCCTGCTCCAGTGCCGAGCCCTTCAAGCAAGGCGGCTGAGATCGCCTCACCCTTGAAGTCCTTCTCCGGGTTGGAGCCGTCGGCGTTCTGAAACACATTCATGAATCCGGGGACGGTTTCCTCGCGCGCCCAGTCGCGCTGCAGTTCGCAGTAAAGCTGGGTCTTGCTGATGAGCTTGCCGCCCGCCTGCTCGATGCGACGCAGGGCCGCTTCATGCGCGGCGACCGACGTGCCGCCAACCGCATCGACCGGCACATAGACTTCATAGCCTTCCCTCAAGGCATCAAGCGCGGGAAAGGCAAGACACGCCTCGGTCCACAGCGCGGTCATCACCAGCTTGCGGCGGCCGGTCGCCTCGACGGCGCGTTTGAACTCGACATCCTCCCAACTGTTGATCGTGGTGCGATCATAGGTGGGATAGCTACCGATCACATCCATCAGCGGCTGGATCGGCGGCTTGTTGCGGCCGGTCGCGACATTCACTGTCGAGTGGATGATAGGCAGCTTGTAGTTCACCGCAGCCTTCACGGTACTGACGATGTTGAACACCAGTTCCTGCTGACTCATCGAGCGGATCGAACTGATCTGGATCGGCTGATAGTCGATGATGATGAAAGCAGCGTTCCGCGGCGTCAGCAGATGATCAGCCTTCGGGTCGCGGATCGGTTCGCTGGACATGAGAGGTCTCCTTTATCGCTAGATTGGCCCGCGGTGGTTTCCGCGCACGATCGCGCGGCGGACGGCGGCACGGGCTCCCGCCACTCCGATTCAAAACGATGTCTTCAAAAGAAAGTCCCGGCCCCCAAGGGGAGCCGGGACATCCGATCAGGCGGCCGTCTGCGCGAACCTGCCGTTGTTGAAGTCGTCGATCGCCTGCTTGATCTCGGCCTCGCTGTTCATCACGAACGGGCCGTAGCCTGCGATCGGCTCATCGATCGGCTCGCCGGTCAGCACCAGCAAGGTGGCGTCGCCGTCGGCGTGGACGGCGGCACCGCTGCCGTCGCGATCGAGCAGAACGACTTCTGCCTCGCCAGCCTGCTGGCTGTCGTTGACGGTGACATGGCCGCTCAGCACCACGAGCATCGCCGTGTGGCCTTCGGGCAGGTCGAGCGTCAGGTCCGCATCGCTATTCAGACGCACGTCCCAGACGTTGATCGGCGTAAAGGTCCGCGCGGGCCCTTTCGCGCCAAGAAGCTCGCCCGCGATGATGCGCGCACTGCCGGCTGCATTCGGCAACTCCACGACCGGAATATCGGCCGAGACGATGCTCTGATAACCTCCGGGCGCGGTCTTGTCCTTCGCCGGCAGATTCACCCAGAGCTGCACCATGCGGAACGGGCCGCCGCTCTTGGCGAAGCCCGGCGAATGATACTCCTCGTGGAGAATGCCGCCCGCCGCCGTCATCCACTGCACGTCGCCGGGGCCGATGACGCCGCCATGGCCGGTGGAATCCTTGTGCTCGACCTCGCCGTCGTAAACGATGGTGACGGTCTCGAACCCGCGATGCGGATGCTGACCGACGCCGCGGCGCGTCTCCGTCGGCTCGAAGTAATGCGGGCCGGCATAGTCGAGCAGCAGGAACGGGCTGATGTGCTGGCCGAGCGTGTTGTAGGAAAACAGCGAGCGAACCGGGAAGCCGTCGCCGACCCAGTGACGCTGATTGTTGCCGTAACGGCCGAGAACTTTCTTGGTCATGGTCATTCTCCTTGGGCGATCCGTCTGTGAAGCGATCGCCGTTGGAGTGACAGGTAGCACCGCAACGTCCGGGCAAGGAGATTGCCATATCCGACGCTTCGTCCTATCAATAGGACGATGCAGGATCTGAACGACCTCTATTATTTCGTGCAAGTCGTCGATCACGGCGGCTTTGCTCCGGCCGGCCGGGCGCTCGGCCTGCAGAAGTCGCGGCTAAGCCGGCGCATTCTGCTGCTCGAGGAGCGGCTCGGCGTGCGCCTTCTCAACCGCTCATCCCGCCGCTTCTCGGTGACGGAGATCGGTCGCGAATTCTACAACCGCTGCGTCGCCATACTGGTCGAGGCGGAAGCCGCCGAACAGGTCGTGGCGGAAGTTCGCGCCGAACCGCGCGGTGTGATCCGTGTGAGTTGTCCGGTCGCTCTGCTCTCCTTTCAGTTCGGTGATCTGATCGCGCGCTTCATGGCGAAGCACCCCGCGGTTGAAGTGCATCTGGAAAGCACCAACCGCCATGTCGATGTGATCGCCGAAGGTTTCGACATCGCGATCCGGGTGCGCTTTCCGCCGCTGAACCCGACCGATCTCGTGATGCGCAAACTCGATGAAAGCACCCAGTGCCTCGTCGCAAGCCCGGGTCTGATCTCCGCTTCGCTGCAATCCCCCGCCGATCTTCACGGCCTGCCGAGCCTCGATCTCGGCCCGGCCTATGAGGGACATCACTGGCAACTCGAGGCAGCAGACGGGCAGACCGCATCGGTGCCGCATCGCCCTCGCCTCGTCACCGACGATATGGCTGTGCTGCGACAGGCGGCGATCGAAGGCGTCGGCATCGTGCAACTGCCGACCATGATGATCTGGCAGGATATCGAGGCCGGCCGGCTTGTGCCTGTGCTGCCGCAATGGCGTCCGCGCGCCGGCATCATCCACGCGGTATTTCCGTCGCGGAGAGGTCTGCTGCCGTCGGTGCGGGCGTTTCTCGATTTTCTCGCAAGCGAGTGCGTCACCCAGCGTCAGCAGGCGGCCGGGAAACTCAAAAAGCACTGACGGTCGGAAAGAGCTGGCGCGCACGAGCGCTCACGCGAGATCCGGTATGCGGCGGCGTGTGTTTCACCCGTGTCTGGTCGCAACAAGCAATAACTGCCCCCGGGTCAGCGGGCACCCACCACGCAAAAATACTTAGAACGCTTTCAAGCGAGGTATGCTCTCGGGCTCCACCCGCCAATGAAAACCGGTTGGCATGAAGAAACGCGCCAAAATAAGATTAGTGCGCGGTCATCCAGGCGCGAGCCTCGCGCTGGGCGAGCGCAATCTCATCCGCCGACATCTGCTCGGCGAGTTCGCGGCGAAGCTGGATTGCATCCACACGCCCCTTGAGCGCCGCCAGGTTGAACCACTTATGCGCGGCCACGAAATCGACGATGCCATCGCGGCCGGTTGAAAACATCAGCCCGAGATCGAACAGCACGTCGCCGCTCGCGCTTGCCTCCACCGGCAGGGCACCCGTCTGATCGATCGCCATCTGAAACATGCCACCCTCCTTCACCTGTGCCGCGGCGCTGGTTGGCCGCGGCTCCTGTCCAAATTTCCGTCTGTCACGTCCCCTTGCCGGTTGACCGGCTTATGAGGCGATCTGACCGCTAAAATTTGAATGGTGGTTTAAGTATCGCGATGAATCGAATCTCAACGCGCAACGCCCGCTTCAAAGCGCGGGCGCAGAAGGCGTGAATTTTCAAAGGCTTCGCGCGGCGTTCAGAGACGATTCAGGCTGCCGCTTGGGAGGCTGCTAACCATCGCCTCAGGTGGTCTCTAATTATACGCGGCGGATGGTGGGAATGGCGGAGCCGATCAGCGACCAAAGCGCTCGTGGAGAAAGATCGTATGCGCGCCGGGATATCCGCGGGATTCGTTTTGGGGATGCCCCTCCCCAAAAAAGAAACGAGGGCGTCGGTGAACACGTCAGGATTGAGATTCATCCGGTTGCCCGGTGAACTGCGGAAACGAAATCCGCAACGTACGAAGAGCGCTGACGCCCTTCTGCCGGGTCGGCTGCAGAACTGAATTCCGCTGCCTGTCCGACCGTCTCTCCTGATGTCTCGCCGACACCCTCTGTCGTCGATCCGGGGCGTTCTATCCGCCAAAGCCGATACCGGCCCCTGATGACGTTGCCGGCTTGAACCTGCCGACAATTCGTAAGGCGAAGCCTTACTTCTTCTTGGCAGCCTTCTTCTTGGCAACCTTGCGGGTCTTCTTCGCAGTCTTCTTCACGGCGGACTTCGCCTTCTTGGCAACCTTCTTCGTTGCCTTCTTCGCAGTCTTCTTCGCCTTCTTAGCTTTCTTAGCCATGTTGCCCTCCGTTAAAGTGAGATGGCTGTGTCGCTGTCGTGCACCCGGGAATCGAAATGCACTGCATTTGGATTACACCAACGCATTAAAAAAAACAGTGTCCCGCTTAAGGAAGTGTTGACGCAACGCGCGCGATGCGTCAGCCGCAACGGCACGAGAGATTCAATCGCATCGCACGGACACAACGCCTTCATGCACGAGGCGAAAAACATCTCTGTTATCAGAAATGAAAAAAGCCATTGATAGATGCGCACTTCTTTCACTGCGCAAAACATCGCGAATTGATGCGCACAACATCGCGCGCGCCGTCGCTGTGCAGAAAAAAACGCCGCGCCTAACTCTGAGTCGGGTTTTTTGGCAACGAAATTATTTTCGTGGATTTTCGCTTTGGAGGCGATCCGCGCTCGCCTTTGCAGGCGTTTCGACATTTCACTCCGCCGATTCGCGAATCGCAGCGCGCGCCGCCCGATACGAAAATGGCGTCACGCCGCCTGGTGCGTGACGCCGTTTCGCACGTCGCGTGACGCGTTCAGATGCCAAGTTTGGACTTGAGCAGGTCGTTCACCGCCTGCGGATTGACCTTGCCGCCCGACAATTTCATCACCTGACCAACGAACCAGCCGATCAGTTGCGGCTTGGCGCGCGCCTGCGCCACCTTGTCGGGATTGGCGGCGACGATATCGTCGACCATCTTCTCGATCGCGCCGAGATCGGTGACCTGCTTCAGCCCAAGGCTTTCCACCAGCGCCTTCGGATCGCCGCCCTTGGTCCAGACGATCTCGAACAGATCCTTGCCGATCTTGCCGGAAATCGTTCCCTCACCGATCAGATCGACGATCGCGGCCAGCTGATCCGCCGACACCGGCGACGCGTCGATGGCGACGCCTTCCTTGTTGAGGCGCCCGAACAGTTCGTTAATCACCCAGTTGGCGGCCTGCTTGCCGTCGCGCGTGCCGTCCGCAAGCTTCGCCAGCACCGCTTCGTAGAAGTCGGCGCTCTCGCGCTCGGAGACGAGAACGCCCGCGTCGTAAGGCGTGAGGCCGAAATCAGCGATGAAGCGCGCGCGCTTCTCGTCCGGCAGCTCCGGCAGCTTCGCTTTCAGTTCCTCGACGTAGCCTGCGGTGAATTCCAGCGGCAACAGGTCGGGATCGGGGAAGTAGCGGTAATCATGCGCCTCTTCCTTGGAGCGCATCGAGCGCGTCTCGCCCTTGTTAGGGTCGTAGAGGCGGGTTTCCTGATCGATGGTGCCGCCATCTTCGAGAATACCGATCTGGCGGCGCGCCTCGTAGTCGATCGCCTGACCGATGAAGCGGATCGAGTTGACGTTCTTGATCTCGCAGCGGGTGCCGAACGGCTCGCCGGGGTGGCGCACCGAGACGTTGACGTCCGCGCGCAGGTTACCCTTCTCCATGTCGCCGTCGCAGGTGCCGAG